>NZ_AP019797.1:177500-2577500 GCF_009936275.1 Rhodothermus marinus | reverse complement strand
CAGATCGTGGTCAGCGGCGACCTGCGCTTCCCGGAAGCCGAGGGGAAACGTACGCCGGCTATCCACTTCATCAACGCCTACATGGCGCGGCTGCACCGGGCGGCTCACCGCGATCCGGTGGTGGCCCGAGCCTTCAACGATGTGGCCAGCCTGCTGGCCCCGCCGCAAAGCCTGATGCGGCCGGGCATCCTGTGGAGGGTGTTGCGGGGGTAATTGCCAATGGCCGCCCAGTTTTATGAAGGATAATAAACTCGCGGATGAAAAATGAGGTGATTAGTGAATATGGCGGCAAGCCTGTTAGGCTTGCTGGCTTTTGGATCACTGAATTGCCATGGCTCTGACCCTTGGTGGTTTAGTCAGAAGTGCCCTTCTGAGTAGAGCCACTTCGGCTGACGCCTTTGCGGCTTACTACAAATGCGTTCGTGCGCGTAGTCAGGCACGAAGCGCATCAGCGTGCCGTCAGGAAAAAGCGCCACCTCGGCTAACGCCTCCGTGGCTTACTACGAACGCGTGAAAAAAAAGGAAGGGCAAGCACCCCGTATCGCGCCGCTACAACCTCCTACCGTTGCTGCCTTCCGGCCCTGGCGGGGTTCAGAGGGAGCTGGCCGTACGGGACTTGCCCTTCCAGGCGCTTCTCAACGAAGCGAGGCGGGGGTGGGTTCCACGTCAACTCAGCCCGGCCGGGTCGATGTCGAGTGTGAGGCGGTAGGCGCGGGGCAGGGGTGGGAAGGTCTCCAGCGTCTGGCGCAGCAGCGACTGCAGTTGGGGCGCCTCGGCGCGGCGGGGCGTCCGGACGAGCACGTGGTAGCGGTAGCGTCCTTTGAGGCGTTCGTGCAGCGCCGGCGTGGGGCCCAGCACGTCGATCAGGTGGCCGCCGGGGTGCTGCTGGCGTACCTGCCGAAAATGTTCGGTCCAGCTCCGGGCCAGTTCGGCCACGCGCGCTTCGTCGGGGCCGCTGCACTCGACCACGGCCAGCCGGGCGTAGGGCGGATAGCCGAGCTGTCGCCGTTCGGCCAGCAGCTCGCGCGCCAGCCCGACGTAGTCGTGCCGGAGCAGGTAGCGGAAGACGCGGTGATCGGGGTTGCGCGTCTGGAGCAGCACTTCGCCGGGACGATCGGCGCGGCCGGCGCGTCCGGCCACCTGCATCAGGAGCTGAAAGGTGTGTTCGTCGGCGCGAAAGTCCGGCAGCAGCAGGCCCGTGTCGGCGTTGACCACGCCCACGAGCGTCACGCGCGGGAAGTCGAGCCCCTTGGCGACCATCTGGGTGCCGAGCAGGATGTCGGCTTCGCCCCGGGCGAAGCGGTCGAGCAGCCGGTGGTGGGCGCGGCGGCCGCGCGTGGTGTCGAGGTCCATGCGGAGCACGCGGGCCTCCGGAAACAACGTCTGCAGCGCTTCTTCGACGCGTTGCGTGCCGATGCCCAGCGGTTCGAGCGCCGCCGCGCCGCATTGCCGACAGGTGCCGGGGTGTCGTGTAGCGTAGCCGCAGTAGTGGCAGCGTAGCTGGTGCTGCACCTTGTGGTAGGTGAGCGTGACGGAGCAGTGCGGGCAGTGGGGCGACCAGCCGCACTCGGCGCATTCCAGCACGGGCGCAAAGCCCCGGCGGTTCTGTAGCAGGATGACCTGTTCGCCACGTTCTAAGCGTTGCGCAATGGCCCGCGCCAGCGGCGGCGCCAGTGGGTTGCCGTTGACCAGGCGCGTGTGGCGCAGATCGACGAGGCGGACGCTCGGCAGTCGGGCCGGCGTGTGCCCGACGGCCGGTGCCCGCCGGCGCATTTCCAGCAGCGTGTACTTGCCGCTTCGGGCGTTCAGGTAGCTTTCGAGGCTGGGCGTGGCCGAGCCAAGCACGCAGACGGCCCCGTTCAGGTAGGCGCGGTAGACGGCCACGTCGCGGGCATGGTAGCGCGGGGCCGGATCGAACTGCTTGTAGGAGCGCTCATGCTCTTCGTCGACCACGATCAGCCCCAAGTTTTCCAGCGGAGCCAGCACGGCCGAGCGCGGACCGATCACGATGGGGTAGCGGCCGGCACGGAGCTGACGCCAGGTGTCGTAGCGCTCGCCGTCGCTCATGCGCGAGTGCAGCACGGCCACCTCGTCGCCGAAATGGGCGCGGAAGCGCCGCACTGTCTGGGGCGTCAGGGCAATCTCGGGCACCAGGATGATGCCCGTCCGTCCCTGAGCGCGCACGCGCTTCAGTGCGGCGATGTACACTTCGGTCTTGCCGCTCCCGGTAACTCCGTGCAGCAGGAACGTCTCGAAACGCCGCGCCTCGATCGCCTCGGTAATGCGGTCCAGCGCCGCCTGCTGCTCCGGGTGGAACGTGACCGGGGCGGCCTCGGGTACCGGTTCGGCCTCCAGCGGCGAGCGGATCACTTCTTTTTCGACCAGTTCCAGCACGCCCAGCTCGACCAGCCGACGCAACGTGGCCGGCGAAGCGTCGGCGCGGGCAAGCAGTTCGGCTCGGGTGGGCTCAGCAACGCCCTCCAGCCGCAGCGCCTGCAGGGCCGTGACAAGTGCCCGCTGACGGGCGCCCCGCAGCTTCTCCAGCACCGCTTCCTGGGCGGCGGGTGTCCGGTAGGCCGGCGCAAAGCGTACGTGCTGCTCCTTCTTGATCTGGACGCGCGGGGCTTCGAGCGATTCTTCGAGCTGGAGCCAGCCTCTGGCGACCAGCCGGTGCAGCAGCGCGTAGGACGCGAAGCGCAGCTCCTGGCGCAGGCGGCGGATGGTGGTGCCCGGATGCTCAGCCACGAAGCGAAGCACGGCCGCCGTGCGTTCGCCGGGCGGCTCCGTCGGCGGTTGGCCAGGATACAGGCGGCGGCGGCTTTCGATCTCGAGACCGGGAGGCAGCGCGGCGCGGATGACCTCGCCCCAGCCGCATACGTAATAGTCGGCCATCCAGCGCGTCAGGCGGAGCAGCTCGTCGGTCAGCGCCGGGGTGTCGTCGAGGACGTCCAGGACGGATTTGAGCGGCGAAGGGAGCGGATCGGGCGGCGGTTCGGGCACCACCACGCCGGTCAGGTGTCGCCGCCCGAAAGGCACCAGCACCCGGCAGCCCGGCTGCACGGCTTCCCGCCACTCCGGGGGGACCCGGTACGAGAAGACCTGCATCAGCGGCAGGGGGAGGGCAACCTGCACGATGTCGGGTGAAGCCGTCATGGCCGTCGGCGTGGGCCTCAGGCCTCCAGCAGCAACGCCTGGCGGAAGGCCGCCACGTTCTGGGCGATGGATGCGTGGCGGTTGAAGATGGCGCTTCCGGCCACGATCACCGTGGCGCCGGCCCGCACCACCTCGGCCACGTTGTGCGGATAGATGCCGCCGTCCACTTCGATGTAGGCGTGCGAACCGATAGCGTTCAGCATACGGCGCAGGCGCTGCACCTTCGTCGTGCTGGAGGGGATGTATTCCTGACCGCCGAAGCCGGGATCGACGGTCATCACCAGAATCAGATCGGCCAGCGGCAGCACCTCCTCCAGGGCCGAAAGGGGCGTGGCCGGGTTGAGCGCCACGCCGACCTTTTTGCCGAGGCAGCGAATCTGATCCAGCGCCCGGTGCAGATGCGGCGTGGCCTCCACGTGGACGGTCAGGTTGTCGGCCCCGGCGTGGGCAAAGTCTTCCAGGAAGCGTTCGGGCCGCTCCACCATCAGGTGCACGTCGAGCACGGCGCCCAGCTCATCGGCCAGCGGGCGAAGCGCCTCGACCACCAGCGGCCCCATCGTGATGTTCGGCACGAAGTGGCCGTCCATCACGTCGATATGGATCCAGTCGGCGCCGGCCTCCAGCGCTTCCCGGCATTGCTCGCCCAGCCGGGCAAAGTCGGCCGACAGGATGGAGGGCGCCAGGATCACCATGGATCACGAAAACAGGGCCACGCCGAGGGCAATCAGGATCACGTTCGCCAGCCCGATGGGCAGCAGGTATTTCCAGCCCAGCGTCATGAGCTGGTTGTATTTGAAGCGCGGGAAGGTCCAGCGCACCCAGATGTACAGGAAGGCGAAGAAGCTCGTCTTGGCCAGCAGCGACAGGAACTGCAGCAGGCCCAGCAGCACGCTCCCTTCCAGCGCGGGGAAGGCTTTGAGCAACAGCGGCTCGAACGGCACCAGATACCCGCCGAAAAAGAGCGTCGCAATCACGAACGAGGCGACGAACAGGTTCACGTACTCGGCCAGGAAAAACATGCCGAACTTCATCCCGCTGTACTCGGTGTGGTAACCACCGACCAGCTCCTGCTCGGCCTCGGGCAGGTCGAACGGCAGCCGGTTCGTCTCGGCGAAGGCCGTGACGATGAAGATCAGCGCGCCGATCGGGTTCGTGAACACGTGCCAGCCAAGGATGGCCCACCCGTCGCGCTGGGCTTCGACGATGGCGCTCACGTTCAACGAGCCGGCCTGCAGGATCACCGAGAGCACGGCCGTGCCCATGGCCAGCTCGTAAGAGATCATCTGGGCCGAAGAGCGCAGTCCGCCCAGCAGCGAGTACTTGCTGTTCGAGCTCCAGCCCGCCAGCGTGATGCCGTAAACGCTGATCGAGGTGAGCGCCAGAATGGCCAGCACCCCCACGTCGATGTCGGCGATCACCACGCCCCGCGCAAACGGGATGAGCGCTGGCACCGTCATCGCGATCGTCACCATGATGGTGGGCGCCAGCGCATGGATGAAGCGGTTGGCCTGGGCCGGGATGATGTCTTCCTTGAAGAGCAGCTTGACCACGTCGGCGAACGGCTGCAGAAACCCGGCGGGACCGACGCGGTTGGGACCCGGCCGGTGCTGGATGAAGCCGGAAATTTTGCGTTCGGCGTACACCAGCACCGACGCCGTCAGCAGCATGGCGTTGATGATCAGGAAAGCGATTAGCGCGGTCCAGTACAGCGGCAGGTCCATTGTATGGCGGCGGGTTGTTTGCCTGTTGCTTTCCGGTCGGGAAAACCGTAACGTCAGAAAGTACACCGCCGAAGCCCAGTTGTGCAACTGCTGGCGCAATTCGTGAGGCTTCGGCGGAGGTTTTGAGCGAGAATTCAACGGTGTAACCCGGCCGACTCGCTTCCGTAGACACTTGCGACCTGTTTCACCAGACCCGATAGGCTCATGTCTCGCTGGTTGTTTTTGATCTGCATGCTGGGGCTCGCCGCGACGCTGCAGGCGCAGGTGCCCCCACGACCGTATCTGGACCAGTTGCCGCCGCTGCTGGACCGCGAACTGTTCTTCGGCGATCCGGAAATCTCCGGGGCGCAGCTCTCACCGGACGGCCGCTGGCTGACCTTCCTCAAGCCTTACAACGGCGTCCGCAACATCTGGATCAAAGGCATCGACGAGCCCTTCGAGGCCGCCCGACCGCTGACGGCCGACGAGCGGCCCGTGCCCGGCTACTTCTGGAGCGAAGACAGCCGCTACGTGCTGTACGTGCAGGACAAGGGCGGCAACGAAGACTTTCACGTTTATGCCGTCGATCCCACGCTTCCGCCCGATCCTGAAACGGGCGTGCCGCCGGCGCGTGACCTGACGCCCTACGAGAACACGCGGGCCGTCATCTACGCGGTGCCCGAGGCCACGCCCGGGCAGATTCTGGTGGGGCTGAACGACCGAGACCCGCGCTGGCACGACGTGTACCGGATCGATCTGGCCACCGGCGAACGTACGCTCGTGCTCAAGAACGAGCAGGAGCTGGCCGGCTTCACGTTCGACCTGGAAGGCCGTCTTCGGCTGGCCACGCGCATTGCCGAAGACGGCAGCACGGAAATCCTCCGGGTGGACGGCGACTCGCTGACGCCGGTCTATACCTGCTCGGTGGAGGAGTCCTGCAGTCCACTTCGCTTCCATAAAGACGGCCGCCACGTCTATCTGATTACAAACCGGGGCGATCGGGACCTGACTGAACTGGTGCGCTTCGATCCGGAAACCGGCGAAGAAACGTTCGTGGAACGCGATCCGGAAGGTGAGGTGGACTTCGGCGGGGCGGCGTTTTCGGATCGGACGGAAGAACTGATCGCCACCTACTACGTGGGCGACCGGCTCCGGATCTATCCGAAGACCGAGGAACTGGCGCAGGATCTGGAATTTCTCAGGTCGCAGCTTCCGGAAGGGGAGCTGTATCCGGGCTCGACCACCGAAGACGAACGGCTGATGCTGGTGACGGTGCAGCGCGACGTGGATCCGGGTGCCGTGTACCTGTACGACCGGCAGCAGCGTCGGGTGGAGCTGCTCTACCGGAGCCGGCCGGAGCTTCCGAGCGAGCACCTGGCGCCCATGAAAGCCATTCGCTACCGGGCACGTGATGGCGTCGAGATTCCGGCTTACCTGACCCTCCCGAAGGGCGTCGAGCCGCGGGGTCTGTCGGCCGTGGTGCTGGTGCACGGTGGTCCGTGGTCGCGCGACATGTGGGGCTACGATGCCTTCGCGCAGTTCCTGGCCAACCGGGGCTACGCCGTGCTGCAGCCCAACTTCCGGGGATCGTCCGGCTACGGGAAGGCCTTTCTCAATGCGGGTAACAAGCAGTGGGGTACGGGCGTGATGCAGCACGATGTCACGGACGGCGTGCGTTACCTGATCGAAAGCGGCATTGCCGATCCGAACTACATCGCCATCATGGGCGGCTCCTATGGCGGGTACGCCACGCTGGCCGGACTGACCTTCACGCCCGAGCTGTATGCGGCCGGCGTGTCGATCGTGGGCCCCTCGAACCTGCTCACGCTGCTCAAGACGATTCCGCCCTACTGGGCGGCTGCACGGCGGATTTTCGACACGCGCGTGGGCAATCCGGACGATCCGGCCGACCGGGAGCGGCTGAAAGCCCAGTCGCCGTTCTACCACGCCGACCGCATTCGGGCGCCGCTGCTGGTCATCCAGGGCGCCAACGATCCGCGCGTCAAGAAGACCGAAAGCGACCAGATCGTGGTGGCCGCCCGCGACAACGGCGTAGAAGTGGCCTACATGGTGGCGCCCGACGAAGGGCACGGCTTTCGGGGCGAAATGAACCGACTGGCCATGATCGCCGAGATCGAGCGTTTCCTGGCGCGGCATCTGGGCGGGCGCTATCAGGAGGAGATGAGTCCGGAGCTGGCGGCACACCTGGCCTCGCTCATGGTGGACCCGGCCACGGTGACGCTTCCCGACACGCTGGCGCTGGCCCGGGCGCAGCGCGGGGCCCTTCCGGAAGCAGACGGCGACCGGATCCGCCCCCTCAAACTACGCTACGAGACCACCATTCAGGTGCAGGGTCAGACCTTCACGCTCGGCTCGGAGCGTACGGTGCAGGCGGTGGAGCTGGAAGGCCGCCCGGCGTGGATGATCGTCGATCACGTGCGCATGCCCATGGGCGAGACCGCCGACACGTCGTGGGTGGATCGGCGTACGCTCCGGCCCATCCGACGTGCGGCGCGGGGTATGGGCACGCTGGTGTTGACCTATGCGGACGAGCGGATCACCGGCCGGATGCAGTCGCCGATGGGAGCGATGGCGATCGATAAGGAACTGGACGCACCGGTTGTAGGAGACGGCGGGGCGTTCGATCTGTACGTGGCCGGGCTTCCGCTGACGGAAGGCTACGAGGCGACGCTTCGCATATTCAATCCGCAGCAGCAGGAGGTGCGGCCCGTGAAGCTGCAGGTGACCGGCACGCAGACGGTCGAGACCCCGGCCGGTACGTTCGAAGTGTACGTGGTGCGTCTGGAGATGCTCGACGGTGGGCCGGGCAGCGGTACGATGCACGTACTCCGCGAGGCGCCGCACTTCAGCGTACTGACCGAGCAGCAGCTTCCGGCCCAGATGGGCGGCGGCACGGCCGTCACCCGGCTGGTTGTGCTGGAACAGTAGCGCCATGTCAATCCCGACAAAAAAGGGCGACCGGTGGTCGCCCTTTTTTGTCGGGGAGGTCCCTGTCAAACAGCGTGAGTGGCCGCGCAGGGTTGTGTTTCTCCTGCATTCTTAACGGGCCGGGGGCACGCGCGGCGACGGAATTGCGTATTTTTGAGGGATTCCTGAACGCGCAGACCAAGCAGTCAACGTCGGTACCGATAGGCATGAAGCGCTTTAAGCAGGTTGAGCAGTTTCGGCATCCGGAGATCGAGCACGAAGTCCTGCGCTGGTGGAAAGAGCGCCAGATCTTTCCGCGGAGCATTGCGCAGCGGGAAAACGGACCTACCTTCTCTTTCTACGAAGGGCCGCCCACGGCCAACGGCAAGCCCGGCATCCATCACGTCCTGGCCCGGACGATCAAGGATATCTTCTGTCGCTACAAGACCATGAAGGGCTTCCGCGTGGAGCGGAAGGCGGGCTGGGACACGCACGGGCTGCCCGTGGAGATCGAGGTTGAAAAGGAGCTGGGCCTGGAAGGACGGGCGCAGGTGGAGGCATTCGGTATCGAAAAGTACAATGCGGCCTGCCGCCGGAGCGTGCTGCGCTACAAGGAACTCTGGGACCAGCTCACGGAGCGGATCGGCTACTGGGTGGATCTCGAACACCCGTACATCACGTTCGAAAACACCTATATCGAAACCGTCTGGTGGCTGATCAAGCAGATCTACGAGAAAGGGCTGCTCTACAAGGGCTACAAGATCCAGTGGTACAGCCCGGGCTCCGGCACGGTGCTCTCCTCGCACGAGGTGAGCCTTGGCTACAGGGAAGTGGACGACCCCAGCGCGTACGTGCGCTTCCCGGTACTGGGGGCCGAACGCACCTACCTGCTGGCCTGGACGACGACGCCCTGGACGCTCATCTCGAACGTGGCACTGGCCGTCGGGGCCGACATCACCTACGTCAAGGTGCGCCGTGAAGACCCGGAACGGGGCACCGAGTACCTGATCCTGGCGCAGGATCGACTGGACGTGCTGCGGGACGAGTCGGTCGAGGTGGTCGAGACCTTCCCGGGCCGGGCGCTGGTCGGCACGCGCTACGAGCCGCTGTTTCCGTACTTCAAGGATCGCTTCAAGGAAGGGGAAGCCTGGCGGGTCATCGCGGCCGACTTCGTCTCGACCGAGGAAGGGACGGGCATCGTGCACATGGCGCCGGCCTTCGGTGCCGAGGACTACGAGGCCGCCCAGAAGGAAGGGTTGCCCATGATCAATCCGATCACACCCGAGGGCACCTTCACCGACGAGGCGCCGTTGGTGGCCGGCCTGTGGTTCAAGGACGCCGACAAGGTCATTCTGCGTGATCTGCGACAGCGCGGGCTGCTCTTTCGCCAGGAAACCTACCGGCACAACTACCCGCACGACTGGCGCAAGGGCACGCCGCTCATGAATTATCCGGTCGAGAGCTGGTTCATCCGGACCACGGCCGTCAAAGACCGGATGATCGAACTGAACCAGACGATTCACTGGCACCCGCCGTCGATCGGAGAGGGACGCTTCGGCGAGTGGCTGCGCAACAACGTGGACTGGGCGCTGAGCCGCCAGCGTTACTGGGGCACACCGCTCCCCATCTGGCAGAGCGACCGCAATCCGGACTACATCGAGGTCATCGGTTCGATTGAAGAGCTCCGGCAGAAGCTGGGCGGCACGTTTCCGCCCGAGGCCTACAACCCGGAGACCGGCGAGCTGGACCTGCACCGGCCTTTTGTGGACCGGCTCACCTGGCCGGCGCCCGACGGTGGCACAATGCGCCGCGTGCCCGACCTGATCGACGTCTGGTTCGACTCGGGCGCGATGCCCTTCGCCCAGTGGCACTACCCGTTCGAGAACCAGGAAGCCTTCCGGCGCACCTTCCCGGCCGACTTCATTGCAGAAGGCGTCGATCAGACGCGCGGCTGGTTCTACACGCTGCACGCCATCGCCACGATGGTGATGGACAGCGTGGCCTTCCGGCACGTGGTGGTCAACGGCCTGGTGCTCGACGAGAAAGGTGAGAAGATGTCCAAGTCGAAGGGCAACGTGGTCGATCCCTTCGACGTGGTCGAGCGCTACGGGGCCGATCCGGTGCGCTGGTACATGATCAGTAACGCGCCGCCGTGGGAGAACATCCGCTTTTCGGAGCGCGAGCTGGAGGCCACGCGGCGTCGCTTCTTCAACACGCTGGAGAACGTCTACGCCTTTTTCGCCACGTATGCGAACGTGGACGGCTTCGTCTATCCCGCCGAGCGCATGCCCGTCGGCGAACGCACCGAGCTGGACCGCTGGATCATCAGCCGGCTCAACAGCACGCTGGCCGAGGTGGAGGCGGCCTACGAGGACTATCACCCGACACGGGCGGCGCGGGCCATCGAACGCTTTGTGGACGAGCTGTCGAACTGGTACATCCGGCGTTCGCGGCGGCGCTTCTGGAGCGCCCGTACGGGCGAGCAGGAGAACGAGCGCGACAAGCAGGCCGCCTACCAGACCGTCTACGAATGCCTGGAGACCACGGCGCTGATGATGGCGCCCATCGCGCCGTTCTTCAGCGAGTGGCTCTACCGGGCGCTTCAGGAAGGCAGCGAGGTGAAGGGGCCTGAGTCGGTGCACCTGGCCGACTTCCCGAAGGTGGACCAGTCGGTGATCGATTCGGTGCTGGAACAGCGCATGGCGCTGGCGCGGACGATCGTCTCGATCGTGCTTGCGTTGCGCAACCAGGCCCGGATCAACGTCCGGCAGCCGCTCCCCCGCATTCTGGTGGTGACGGGCACCGGCGTCGATCGCGAGGTGGTCGAGTCGGTGCGGCCGCTCATCCTCGAAGAGGTCAACGTCAAGGACATCGAGTACGTCGAGGGCACCAGTCGTGTGGTGCGCCGCACGGCCAAGCCGAACTATCCCCGGCTGGGGAAGCAGCTGGGCAAGCTCATGAAAGGCGTGGCCGCCCGCGTGGCCCAGCTCACGGAGGAGGAGATCGATCGGTACCTTCGGGAAGGGAAGCTGGTGCTGGAGGTGGACGGCCAGCAGGTGGAACTGGGTCCCGAAGATCTGGAGATCAAGAGCGAAGGGATCGAAGGCTGGCTCGTGGGTCAGGAAGACGGCGTGACCGTGGCGCTCGACACGAACCGGACCGAGGAACTGCTTCTGGAAGGGCTGGCCCGCGAGGCCATCAACCGCATCCAGAATCTGCGCAAAAAGGCCGGATTCGAGGTGACCGACCGCATCGTGGTCAGCTACCGGGCCGAAGGACAACTGGCGCGTGCGCTGGAGCGGCACGCCGACTGGGTCCGGAACGAGACGCTGGCCGTAGCGTTGCAACCGTCCGAGCAGCCTACGGGCACCCACGTAGAGACGTTCGACATCGATGGGGAGACCTTCACGGTAGGCGTACAACGCGTGCCGGTAGCGACCACCACAGGACAGCAGGCCTGATTTCCTGCCTGCTGCCTTTGTTTTTTAGAGCTTTTGGGAGGCGGTAACATCAAGTTCGGCAGGTACTATGGCGGAAAAGTACGAGCAGGAGCACAACGCCACGCCGAATCCGGAGGCGTCGGCGCAGGAAGCCGCGGAGCCTGTGCGTCGGACTCCGTTCACGGACGAAGAGCTGGAATACTTCCGGCAGTTGATTCTGGAGAAGCGCCGGCAGGCGGTGGAGGACATCGAGCGCATGAAGGCGCAACTGGAAGATGCGCGCGAGCAGGGCGGCACCGACACCGCCTACAGCTTCCACATGGCCGACGCCGGCACCGATGCCATGGAGCGCGAAAAACTCTTCCTGATGATCGCCCGCCAGCAGAAGTACATCAGCCATCTGGACCGGGCGCTCGAGCGCATCAAGAACAAGACCTATGGCATCTGCAAGGTGACCGGCAAGCCCATTCCCCGTGAGCGCCTGGAGGCGGTGCCGCACACGGAGGTCTCGATCGAGGCCAAGCTGAAAAAGAAATAAACCGCTTCCGGTGCGCCGGGTCGATCTCATGCGCATGCTCTGGGTCACGCTGCTGGTGGTACTGGTGGACCAGCTCACGAAAGTGCTGGTGGTCCAGACCATGTACCCCGGCCAGTCCATTCCTGTGATCGACGACTGGCTCAAGCTCACCTACACGGAGAATCCCGGCATGGCTTTCGGACTGTCGTTCGGACCGCCGGGAACCGTGGCGGTGCTGGCCATCGTGGCCACGGTGCTGATCGCCTGGTACCTTTACCGCATTCGAGACGGCTACGCCCCGTACCGGGCCAGTCTGGCCGTGATCCTGGGCGGGGCGCTGGGCAACATCATCGATCGCCTCTTTTATGGCTTGCTGTACGGCTACGCCGGGTTTTTCCACGGGCGCGTGGTCGATTTCATCCACGTGGATCTCTGGCGTGGCTACCTGCCTGAGTTCATCCCTTTCATCGGCGGGGCCTACGTGGCCCTTTTCCCCATCTGGAACGTGGCCGACATGGCCATCGTGATCGGCGTGGTGGGCCTGCTGCTCTTCCAGAAAGAGTTCCATCGCCGCCAGCAGGCGGCCGTTATGGCGGCAACCGCCTCGGAACAGCCCGTCGAGGAATCCTGAGCGGGCGGAACCCGGAGATTCCGGGCGGTATATCAGCGCTGCATTCCGAAAGCTCTGTGTGGTGACGTGCAGGCTATGGCTTCGTATCGCGACCGGATTCGAAATTTCTGTATCATTGCCCATATCGACCACGGCAAGAGCACGCTGGCCGATCGGCTCCTTGAATTGACCGGCACGCTCTCGGAGCGGGAGCTGAAGGACCAGGTGCTCGACAGCATGGATCTGGAGCGCGAGCGCGGGATCACGATCAAAAGCCATGCGATCCGCATGAAGTACCGCGCGCGCGACGGGGAGGAGTACATCCTGAATCTGATCGATACGCCCGGACACGTCGATTTTACCTACGAGGTGTCGCGGGCGCTCAAGGCCTGTGAAGGGGCCATCCTGGTGGTCGATGCCTCCCAGGGTATCGAAGCCCAGACCATCTCGAACCTGTACCTGGCGCTCGGGCACGACCTGGAGATCATTCCGGTGCTGAACAAGGTCGATCTACCCAACGCCCGACCCGACGAGGTGGCGCAGTCGATCGAAGAGCTGATCGGCGAGCCGGCCGAGGACATTCTGCGCATCAGCGCGAAGACGGGCGAGGGCGTGCCCGAGCTGCTGGAGCGCATCGTGCAGCGCATTCCGCCGCCCAAGGGCGACCCGGAGGCGCCGCTGCGGGCGCTCGTGTTCGACTCGGTCTTCGACACCTACCGCGGGGCCGTCGTCTACGTGCGCGTCTTCGAAGGCACGCTGAAGACCGGCGAGCGCATCCGCTTCATGTCGAACGGCCGCGAGTACGTGGCCGAAGAGATCGGCATTCTGCGGCTGGAGCGGCAACCGGTGGAAATGCTCCGGGCCGGCGAGGTGGGCTACGTGATCGGCTCGATCAAAGACATCCGTTCGGCCCGCGTGGGCGATACGATCACGCACGCGCACCGTCCGGCCAGCGAGCCGATTCCGGGCTTCCGACAGGTCAAGCCCATGGTCTTCAGCGGCGTCTTTCCAACCAATCCGGAGCAGTACGAGGAGCTGCGGGCATCGCTGGAAAAACTTCAGCTGAACGACGCCTCGCTGACCTTTACGCCCGAGACGTCGGCTGCGCTGGGCTTCGGCTTCCGCATCGGCTTTCTGGGGCTGCTGCACATGGAGATCGTCCAGGAGCGCCTTGAGCGCGAGTTCGGCCTGGACATCATCACCACCGTGCCGAACGTCGAATATCAAGTGGTGCTGCGCTCCGGCGAGGTGATCACGGTGGACAACCCCAGCGAGATGCCCGACGCCGGCAAAATCGCCGAGATCCGGGAGCCTTACGTGCGGGCCGACATCATCACACCCACCGAGTACATCGGCCCGCTGATGCAGCTCTGTCAGGATCGGCGCGGCGTCTATCGCAACCAGGTGTATCTGGATCGCACGCGCGTCAACCTGCAGTACGAGCTACCGCTGGCCGAGATCATCTTCGACTTTTACGACAAGCTCAAAAGCGTCAGCCGCGGCTACGCGTCGTTCGACTACGAGATCCTGGACTACCGGCCCAGCGATCTGGTGCGGCTGGACATTCTGATCAACGGCGAGCCGGTCGATGCGCTTTCGACGATCGTGCACCGGAGCAAGGCCTACGAGGTGGGGCGGAAGCTGACGCAGAAGCTGCGCGAGCTGATTCCGCGGCAGCTTTTCGACGTGGCGATCCAGGCGGCCATCGGTTCCCGCGTGATCGCCCGTGAGACGATCAAGGCGCTCCGCAAGGACGTGACGGCCAAATGCTACGGCGGCGACGTCACCCGGAAGCGCAAGCTGCTGGAGCGCCAGAAGGAAGGCAAGAAGCGCATGAAGCAGGTGGGGCGCGTCGAGGTGCCCCAGGAGGCCTTTCTGGCCGTACTTTCGGTGGGAGACTGACGCGATGACCCGAAGCCCGACAGGCTACGGCAGGTGGTGGGGGTGGCTGCTCGGCCTGCTGCTGGTCGGACCGGCCGTGGCTCAGGACGGCGTCATCGAACACCTGCTGCACCGCATTCAGGCGCAGCGGGCGCTGGTGTGGAGCTACCGCACCGCCTGGCTGCAGCAGCAGGCCGTCGAATGGGCCACCATGCTGCCGCCGCGTCCTCCCGAGCCGCTTCCGCTGGCGCTCTATGAGCGGTATCCGGCCCTGGGCCGTCTGGTGGCCCAGGCAATGCCTCGGGAAGAACCGGCCCCGGCTTTTGTACTGGAAAGCTGGCGCGTGGTGCGGCGCTTCGAGCAGCGCTGGTTCCAGCGGCGCTTCGGGCAGGACGGCTGGGCCTATCTGGGCAGCAACAGCTGGACGCCGCTGGATACGCTGCGCACACCGGAGCTACGCGCCCGCCTGCAGGCGCACTTCGGCGATCCGACCCGCACCCTGGCTGAAGTGGACCTTGAGCAACGACGACCGCGCGACGAGTACATCCAGTTCGAGTACTGGCTGGTGCTCAACGATTCGATTCCGTTCCGGATCATGGATGTGAACGGTCCTTTCGAGCGCGGGATTGTCGTGGCCAGTGCCCCGCGCTACCGGAACCAGCTCTGGGCGATCCGGCAGGCCCTGCTGGGACGCCTGATTGCCGAGCCCCGTCGCGCACCGTTTGTGGACTACTACTACCAGCGCGAGACCGATACCTGGTACCTGACCGGCTTCGACGGCCGAACGTTTTTCCTGGAGCCCATTCGACGGCCCCTGATGATTCCAGGGCGGCCGCGCCTGTCGGATACCGATTGAACCGGAGACGGTTTGTAGCGTTTTCCCGACGTTGTTCTGACCAGACCCTCCCGAGCCTTGGCAGCCACGCATCCCGAATCGACCACGCAGCGCACCCGGAAGCGTCGGGGCCGCGTCGATACGCCGAGCGCGCCTTCGGCCGATGGGCAGGCCCGCCCTCCCAAAAGCAAGCTCCGCGAGTGGGTCGAGGCGCTGGTCTTTGCCCTGGTGGTCATGCTGGTGGTGCGCACGTTTCTGTTCGATCTCTTCCGCATTCCCACGCCTTCCATGGAGAAAACCCTCCTGGTGGGCGACTACCTGTTCGTCTCCAAGCTGCACTACGGCGTGCGCACGCCCATCTCGCTGGGCATCCCGTTCACCAAAATCTACGTGCCGGGCCTCACGCTGCCGCACACGCGGCTTCCAGGTTTTACCGAGATCGAGCGGGGCGATGTGATCGTGTTCAACTATCCACCGGAGGACCTGCCGATCGATCGCAAGACGCACTACATCAAGCGCGTGGTGGGATTGCCAGGCGATACGCTCTGGATTCAGAACAAGGTGGTCTACGTCAACGGCGAGCCGCAGTCGCTGCGGCCCACCATGCAGCAGTACTGGCGGGTCATCAAAAGCGATCCGCGCATCATGCTTCCAGAGGTGCGCCTGGCCGAGCTGGGCATCGAGGAGGTGCAGCCCACGCCGGACCCCCGGCAGGTGCTCATCATGGCCACGCCCGGAGCGGCCGAGGCCATCGCCCAGTGGCCCTACGTGGAGCGCGTGGAGCCGCTGGTGATTCCGCGCGGCGGCACCTACAGCGACCTGATGTATCCACCGGGGATGGGCTACTCGCCGGATAACTACGGGCCGGTGGTCATTCCGGCGCAGGGATTGAACGTCACGCTGACGGAGGAGAACTGGCCCTATCTGGAGCCCGTGATCCGGCGCTACGAGGGGCACACGACCGGTCGCCAACAGGACGGCACGTTCCTGATCGACGGCCGCCCGGCCACCACCTACACGTTCCGACAGGATTACTACTTTGTCATGGGCGACAACCGGGACAATTCCGAAGACAGCCGCTTCTGGGGATTCGTCCCGATGGACCACGTGGTAGGAAAAGCGCTGTTCATTTACTTCTCCTGGGACGGTCGGCATCATCTACCGCGTCTGAACCGGCTCTTCAAACCGATCCGCTGACGTGTCGTGATGGTGGGGCGGGAACGTAAGGAGCTGGCGGAACAGGCCGGAGACGTGCCTGTGCAGTCGGGCCGGTGGCGGCAGCGCATGCGCGACTGGCTGACGGCCCTGGGGCTGGCCGTAGCGCTGGCGTTGCTCATCCGGATTTTTGCGCTGGAAGCCTATCGCATCCCGTCCCCTTCGATGGAGCAGACGCTGCTGGTGGGCGACTTCGTGCTGGTTTCCAAGCTGCACTACGGACCCCGGATGCCCATGTCGCTGGGGTTGCCGTTCACGGCGTGGTACGTGCCGGGCGTAGAGCTGCCCTACCTGCGGCTGCCGGGCTTTACCGAGATCCGGCGGGGCGATGTGATCGTGTTCAACTATCCCGTCGAGACCGGTCCGATCGATCGCAAGACGCATTACATCAAGCGCGTGGTGGGATTGCCGGGCGATACGCTCTGGATCCGGGACAAAGTGGTTTACGTCAACGGCCGGCCGCTTCCCGATCCCGACCTGGTGCAGCAGCGCTGGATGCTCCAGCTGCGTCCGGGTGCACTGCTTTCTCCGGATTCACTGCGGGCTCTCGGCGCCCGTAACGTTTCGCGCTCGGCCTACCGCGCCGGTCTGTTGTTTTTCGATGCCACGGTGGCGGTAGCCCGCCACATTGCCCACCTGAGCGCGGTCGATACGTTGCGGCCGTACTCGGCCGCAGCCCTGCTCCAGGGAGCGGCCGCCCGTAAAGCCCGCCGGGAAGAAGACCGAGGACCGATCTACATTCCCGGACGTGGTGATACGCTCTACCTGACGCCCCGCACCTGGCCGTTCTATCGAGAGTTGCTCATTCGCTTCGAAGGGCACCAGATCTATCCCCGGCCCGATGGCACGTTCCTGATCGACGGACGTCCCGGCCGTTTCTGCGTGATCCGCCAGGACTACTACTTCGTCATGGGCGACAACCGGGACAACTCGCTCGACAGCCGGGCCTGGGGCCTCGTGCCGGCCGACCACGTCGTGGGCAAAGCCCTGCTGGTCTACCTGTCCTGGGATCCTGAACAACACCGCATTCGCTGGGATCGGCTGTTTCGTCCTGTGCGCTGACGTGGGCAAAAGGTGCACAAGCTGAAGACGCCGGCGCGCCCGGATCAGGGCATCAGGGCGCGCCGGGGCATCGGGAACGGTTTTCGCTGTCCGGATCTGTAGCATCTTTCAACCGGACAGACCGATGCGGGCGTTACATTTGCACTGGTGGCCGTCGGCACGGATACGATGGGGGCGGTTACGTTTTTACCTGCTCCTGGCCGGCTGGTATCTGCTGCTGATCGGGGTGATCTGGGCCGTCGGCCATTACTTCTGACGCGTCAGCGCGAGGTGCCGGCCCCCTCCCGCGCCTTCCTCAATTTGTCGAAGTACTCCTGCTGCGGCGTGCCCGGCGGCACGTCGTAAGGATGATTGGGCAACTCCACCCGCTTCAGCACCGGGTACTGCTTCTTGAAAATGAACGGGCGGGGCCGTCCCACCGGATCTTCGCCGATCACCAGCACGGTCGTGCCCTGCTTGATGATCTTCCCCCTGCGCGATGCGATGCCGGTGCCGCCCGCCGTCGTCTGCCAGGGATCGGCCCAGTGAAAGACCCACTTCGCATCGGCGTCGATCAGGCGCACGCAGCCATGACTGTCGGGTCCACCGGTCGGCATCGGGTATTGATGCACGTGAATGCCCCGTGCATCGTGGAAGTTGAAGACCCAGTACATCTCCCAGGGTTCACCGGGCGGACTGAGTGAAGAGACACGGTATTCTTCCTTCCAGTTGAAGTTGAAGCGGCCGTTGGGCGTCGGGTTGTCGGGTGCGCCCGTATTGATCACGCCCCAGCGCACCAGCTTGCCGTATTCGTAGGCCCCGAAGGCCTGGATGGATTTGTCCATGATGAAGAGCTTGTCGAAGTCCCGGCCGCCCGGATAGTAACGGGGAAACGGCGAGTAGGCGCGAAAGTCCAGATCGAACCGATTGGGGATGACCAGCGTGTCGCCGATTTCCAGGTTGCGGATGAGCACGCGGTTGAGCAATTCCACCAGCCGGGCCCGCTTTTTCCCCAGCTCCAGATCACCATCGCCCAGCTCCTTGTAGAGCGTGTTGCGGGCCAGCACATTGTTGCCCGAGCTGTGGTGGAGGATGTAGTAGTGGTACTGGACTTCGGGAATGGCGTCGAGGTCCTCGTACTGATGCTCCAGGATGTCTTCCAGCGCCGTCTGGTTGATATAGTCCTGGGCCTGCAATGCCGAGGGCAGCAGGCAAAGCAGGAACAATGCGAAGACACCGCGACGCATAGCGATTCCCGGGATGAATGCATGGGTTCAGGTTTTCTGACAAAGCCGATGGCTCGGTCGCTGTTCCCGGTTCAAGGGGCCCGGCACCCTTCCGACATGATAAAAAGGAGCAACAGCGAGCCCAGCAGGATCTCGCGCCGTTCGGCTTCGGCGTGGACGAACCAGTGCAGAAGTCGATCGAAAAACCCGTTGAGCAGCGCCATGGCGGTCAGGTCTGCGGCGCCAGGGCAAAGACGCGGGCGTGCCAGCTCCGGCCGGCCGGTTTTTCGAAGGCGCCGCGGCGCAGCACGTCGACGGTGGTCAGCGACAGATCGAAGACGGGCGTTTCGGCGGTGACCTTGCCCTCGGCGATCAGGCGACGAAACTGACCACGGGTGGCGTGCTGCACGGTGCCTTCAGCGTCCCGGTAGAAAATCACCAGCGGCGAAACCCAGGCGATGCCCAGCTTCCGGGCGGCTGCTTCCACGGCCCGCGTGGCGGCATCGATGCTGCAACCGGAGATCTCGCCGCCCGGCACGTATCCGGCCAGCAGCAGGAAGCGGTGATGCAGCACGGCAGCCTGTCCCCGGACCGGCAGGCCGTGCGCCGTCCATTCCTTCAGGAAAGGCGTAAGAGTCTCCAGCAGCGTCTGGCTTTCGGCGTCAGAAAGGGGCCGATCGGCCGCGAAGATCCACAGCCGGGCCTCGTCGGGAAGTTCTGTGAACAACGTCATGATCGGTCTGGACTGGTGTAACGCCGGGCTTTAAACGCCCGGCAGGGCCAGGGGATCAATCCGGGCTTTCCGGATGGTCCTCACCGTCCAGCGAGAGTTGCTGAATGCGCAGTTCGGCCGTGCGGAGCTGCTCCAGACAGTACCGGGCCAGTTTGAGCCCTTCCTCGTAGGCCAGAATGGAAGCCTCCAGATCCAGCCGGTCATCTTCCAGATGTTGCACGATCTCCTGCAGACGCGTCAGCGCCGCTTCGAACGAGAGGTGATCGTCGGAAGGGATCGGGGTGTGATCCATAATGCCCGGCGTTTCTCGTTTACTTGCGCATCGCAGAAAATATGCAGTAGCTTCCGCAGGAAAGCAAGTCGATGAGACAATGGATCTGGGTTTACACGGAAAAGTAGCGATTGTGACGGGTGCCAGCCGGGGAATCGGCCAGGGGATCGCCCGGAGTCTGGCCGCCGAAGGATGCCGGCTGGTCATCTGTGCGCGGGGTGCCGAAGCGCTGGAGGCCACCGCCGACATGCTCCGGGAGCAGGGGGCCGAAGTCGTGGCGATCACGCTGGACGTGACGCAGCCGGAAGCCGGCACGCAACTGGTACAGACCGCTCTTGAGCACTTCGGTCGGGTGGACATCCTGGTGGGCAATGCCGGAGGCAACCGCCGGGGCTATTTCGAGGAGACCTCCGAGGACGACTGGTCGGCGTTGATCGAGCTCAACCTGCGGGCGCATCTGCGCTGCGCCCGGGCCGTGATTCCGGTCATGAAGCAGCAGGGCGGCGGGGCCATCGTGTTCATTGCTTCGATCTTCGGGCGTGAGGCAGGCGGACCGGGGCTTTCCATTTACAACAGCACCAAGTCGGCGCTTATCAGCGCGGCCAAGATCCTGGCGCTGGAGCTGGCACCCCACAACATTCGCGTCAACACGGTGGCGCCGGGCTCGATCCGCTTTCCGGGCGGGAGCTGGGACCGGCGGATGCGCGAGGACCCGGAGGGCACCCGCCAGTTCATTGCGCAGAACATTCCGATGGGGCGCTTCGGCACGGTGGAGGAGGTGGCCGACGTGGTGACGTTTCTGGTGTCGGAGCGGGCCCGCTGGGTCACCGGAGCCTGCATCAATGTGGACGGCGGCCAGTCACGTTCGTTAATCTGAAGCCGCCCAGACGGTCAGGGCCTCGGCCAGGAGCTGGCGATCCGGGTCGCGTGTGAAGCGGTGGCGCAGCCGATTGGGTTCCAGCGGCCAGCTTTCTACGACGACCGCGTCGTCCAGGCGTGCTTCGCTGCGAAAAGTGATGACCAGCGTCTGCAGCGGACGGGCGCGCTGCGTATCGGGCAGGGCGTCGAGCAGCCAGGCCAGATAGCGGGTGTTGTTGGCGTGGCCGTTGCGATCCAGGTCGCTGAAGCGAACGCGTACGGTGTCGCTCCAGCGTGGCGGTATCTCGGGCACGGCAGGCAGGGCGGTTTCTGGAGGGACCGGCGAAGTGGCCTCACCGCGCAGGCGCAACACTTCGGGCGGGAGTCGGACCGGCCGTCGGCGCACCGGATCGACAAGCAGCCAGGCCGAAAGCCCTTCGGCCAGCAGGCAACCGTTTTCGTCACGCACGGCGTAGGCACGGAGGGCCCGCAGGCCCCGGTGACCGCACGGCCAGGTATCGACATGGACGGTCTCGGCCCACGCTGGCCGCCTGTGGAGTTGCAGCCGGAGCTGGTGCAGGACCCAGAAGACCGGGTGGCCTTCCACCTGGAGAAAGGCCACCTCCAGCGCCGCCGCGTGGCGACTGGCCGCTTCCTGCAGATAGCCGGCCAGGGCCGGCAGCGAAAGCAGCCCGTCCGAAGCCACGTCGAACGAGCGCACGCGCAGCGTTTCGGTCCAGCGAAGCGAAGTCGTCATGAAATCGGCACCCTGCTTTGCAAGAAAGGTAGGACTTCGGGATCGTCTGCAACGCAAAAAACCGGTGAACCCATGGCTGTTCAGGAAAAAGTCGCGCTGGTAACCGGCGGAGCGCAGGGCATCGGACGCGCGATCGTCGCGCGGCTGTTGCGTGAGGGCTGGCGGGTGACCTGTCTGGACATCGACGCGGAGGCCGGCGCCGAACTGCTGGAAGACTTTCGCGTCGAGGCCGACGTGCTCCGCTTCGTGGCGGGCGATGTAAGCCGGGAGGACGACGTGCAGCGGGCGGTGGCGGAGACGATCCGGGCCTGGGGGCGGCTCGACGGGCTGGTCAACAATGCCGGCATCGCGCAGCCCTACCACGAGCCAGTGGAGCGCCTGTCGCTCGAAGTCTGGAACCGGGTGCTGAGCGTCAACCTGACGGGGTGTTTTCTGTGCGCGCGTGCCGCGGTGCCCTATCTGCGGCAGCAGCGAGGCGCCATCGTCAATATCGCTTCCACGCGGGCCTTTCAATCGGAGCCCAACACCGAGGCCTATGCCGCTTCCAAAGGCGGCGTGGTGGCGTTGACGCACGCACTGGCCATCAGCCTAGGACCGGCCGTACGCGTCAACGCGGTAGCCCCGGGATGGATCGAGGTGAGCGACTGGCAGAAGCGAAGCCGACGGCGAGCGCCCGAGCTGCGGCCTGTCGATCACGCGCAGCACCCGGTGGGACGCGTAGGCCGTCCCGAAGACGTGGCCGCCCTGGTGGCCTTTTTGCTGTCCGAGGAAGCCGGCTTCATCACGGGGCAGACGTTCATCGTGGACGGCGGCATGACGCGCAAAATGATCTACGTCGAATAAACGTCGCTTTAGAAAAAGCGCGATCGGCCGATTCTCTGAACAGGATCGATCCGTATGAACTCGTATCCGGGAAAAACATGTCCGAGAATCGGCCCCATTCCGAACCGTTGCCTTTCGTGGAGCCGTCAGCCGCGGGCGATGACGTCAACGAAGCAGAATTTTCGCTGACCGATCTGAGCGATCCGGTCATTATCATGCTCCTGTTTCAGGAGCTGGTCCGTGAAGAACAGGTGCGGAAGGCCTGGGAAAAGTGGCGTCAGCTCGACAGAGACCGGCGTCGGCCGCTCTGGCGCGTCCTTACCGAGATCGACGGCATCAATCCCGAGGTCGTCTATGCGACGGCGGCCGAGGTGTACGGCTTCAAGACGGCCCGTATCGATCGGGCTCAGGTGTTGCGTTTCCTCCGGGATCAGCGCCAGCGCTTCACGCAGGAGCAATGGAACTGGATGCAGCGGGAGCGGGTGTTGCCGATCGGGCAAGAGGTAGATGCCGAGCGCGGCGTGATGCGCTGGCTGCTGGCCACGCACGATCCGACCCGTCCCAACCTGCACCGCCAGATCGCCTGGCTCGGGATCGATCGCTTCGAGCTGCGCTATGCGCCGGCTTCGTCCATTGAACAGATTTTTCAGGAGGCCTTTCCCAGACGCAACGAGTATCTGGAGCGCGTGCAGCAGGAAGGCAGCGCGGTCGATCTCGGAATGAGCTATGAGGAAAATACCGAGCTGATCGACGAGGAGTCGCTGGAGGCTGAAATTAACCGCTCCAAGCTGATCAACCTTTTCGAAGCGACGCTCGTCGAAGCCGTCCGCCAGGGCGCCTCCGACATCCACATCTTCCCGAACCACGATCGGAAGGTCGAAATTCACTTCCGCATCGACGGCGAGCTGCACCGCTGGCACCTGGAGGACAAGGTGCATCCCGAGGCGTTTCTGGCCGTGGTGAAAGACCAGGCGGGTGGGGTGGACCGCTTCGAGCGGGAAAAAGCGCAGGATGGTTTCATCCAGCGCTGGATCGACGACCACCTCATCCGCTTCCGCGTCTCCGTGCTCCCGATCGCCACGGCCAGCTTCGATGTGCGCGCCGAGTCGATCGTCATCCGCGTGCTCGACGACCGCAAGGTCATCAAAGACCTGCGGCTGCTCGGGCTTTCCGAGCGGGCGCTGGAGCGCTTCGAGTGGGCGATCCGCCAGCCCTACGGCATGGTGATCGTCACCGGTCCCACCGGCAGCGGTAAAAGCACCACGCTCTACGCCGCCCTCCACCAGGTCGTCAGTCCGCGCAAAAACGTGCTGACCGTCGAAGACCCGGTCGAGTATATCATCCCCGGCGTGCGCCAGATCAAGCTGAGCCACAAGCTGGGACTGGAAGACGCGCTGCGGGCCATCCTGCGGCACGACCCCGACATCGTGATGGTCGGTGAGATGCGCGACCGCCAGACGGCCGAGCTGGCCATCAAGCTGGCCAACACGGGGCACCTGACGTTTTCGACGCTGCACACGAACGACGCCCCCAGTGCGGTGAGCCGGCTCTACAAGATGGGGATCGAGCCGTTTCTGATTGCCTACGCGATCAACCTGGTCGTAGCCCAGCGCCTGATCCGGAAGCTCTGTCCGAAGTGCCGGGTGCCGGACCCGGATCCCGATCCGGTGCTGCTGATGCGGCTCGGCTTTACAGAAGAACAGATCGCCCGCACCACGTTTTACAGAGCCGGCCAGAATCCGCGCTGTCCGGTCTGCAAAGGCGTCGGCTACAAGGGGCGGCGGGCGATCACCGAGACGCTCTGGTTCTCCCGCGCCATTCGCCACATGATCGTGGCCGCCCGCGACGCGATCGACGAAGACGCGCTGCGCGAGCAGGCGATCAAAGAGGGGATGCAGACGCTGCAGGAGGCCGCCCGCGAGGTCGTGCTGGCCGGCGAAACCACCGTCGAGGAAATGCTGGCCACCGTGGCCTTCGAAGGCTGAGGGTCAACGCCCGACCACGATGCCCAGCATCCATCGGAAGCGCAGCGCGTCGCGCTCGCCGAGCAGGTCCGGATCGCTGACCCACAGCGGCACCCGCAGGCGCAGCCGCAGGTCCTGCAGCAGTTCCGACAGGGCCGTCCAGCGCCGCAGGCCGGGCAGATCGCTTACGTTATAGCCGAGGCCAACGCCCGCGTCGGCCAGAAAACGATCCCAGCCGAACGTGTAGCGGCTGGCCAGCGTGGGCTCGGTGAACCAGGTCTGGCCGATTCCCAAAAAGCCTTCCAGCTGGAGCGGGCGCAGCGGACGCGGATGGAAAGGTGTCCAGCGCAGTTGCAGACTGGCGGCCATCAGCACGTTGCCCTGCACGCGCAGCGGGTCGCGCACTTCGGGACTCCAGTAAGCCACGGGACCGGGCGCTTCGAGCGGAATCAGATGAAGCGAGCGGCGGGCGTCGGCAAACAGCGCGGCCACGCTCCGGAAGCCTGCATGGCGCCAGGCCGTCTCGACCGGCGCGCTTCCCAGTCGGAAGACGCGGCTGAAGGGAAGCTGGCCATCGCCCCAGCCTGCCTGTCCATGCAGCGTCGCCCGCAAAGTGGGGCGGCGCACGAAATGCCAGTGCAGATCGAGCACTCCCCGGGTTGCTCCTTTGCCGTTTTCGCCTTCACCGGTTTCCAGTAGCGCCTCCAGTTGCCCGAAGGGACGTTCGATGCGATAGCGCAGTCCGGTCCACACCAGATGCATACCGGGCGTCCACACCGGGACGTTTTCGAAAGCGAAAGTGCGAAAGCCCGGCGTGTACTGGTGGGTCAGCTCCAGCGTGAACGTCCCATAGTCGTGGCCCAGGGCCGCCCAGCGACCCAGTGTGTGCGTGAGGCCGATGCGGTTTTCCAGCACGCCCAGGTGCTTTTCGAGCTGCAGGTGCCAGCGGGTGCGGGGGGCCAGCCGATCGCTGTAGCGCAGCGTGTAGTCGATACCCGCCCACCAGGCGTTGCGGTCGCGCACCCAGGGACGCTCCGGTCTTCGGCCGTTGCTGAGCAGCACTTCAGGCCAGAGCTTCAGCGTAAGTAGCGCTTCATGACGATCGAAGAAGTAACGGCCGCGCAGCTGCATCCCGATGCCGGGACCGAAGTCGTAGGCATAGGCGGCCAGCGGACGCCACGTGGCCAGATAGACGGCCGGATCGAACGAAAGTGGCTGCAGAAAGGAAACCCGCAGCGGAAACGGCCAGGTGTTGTTCAGCCGGTCGTGATCGGGTGTGCGCTGGAGCGGGTCCAGCTCGGCCCGTACGACCCGGGCCGGCAGTGTGAGCGTCAGTGTGTAGCGGGGGAACGTCCACAACCACGGCTCGGCCACGATCCAGTCGGAGGGCACCGGCTTATGGCCCTGAGCCAGGCCGAGCGGCACGTGCACCCACTGCATGCGGCCGTCGGCAAGCGTCAGCCGAATATCGACCGGCAGAAACATGGATCCCCGGCGATGGAGCCGGAGCGTCACGCGCCAGCCCTCCGGCGTGCGCTGCTGCGTGGTGACCTCCAGCGCGTCGTCGTAGGTGTACGTGCTGTTGGTCAGCTGCTCGAAAAACCAGTCCAGCCGCAGGCCGCTGACCTGCTCGGCGACTTTTTCGACGTCGTAGGGATTGGGATGGCGCAGGCCGTAGGTGTGGAAATAGGCCCGCAGGAAGGCGTCGCGCAGCGAATCGGAGAGCACATAGCCCAGCAGGTCGAGTAGCATCTCACCGCCGGGGTAGGCGGCCACGCTGTAGGCAGCGTTGGAAGCGAACCAGTCGGCGGGCGTGTTCAGGCGCTCGAAGAGGCCCATTTGCTGCAGGCGCACGACGCTCAGCATGGCATCCCGGTGATCGGGCGCCTGGCCCAACAGGTGTGCGACGGCTTCGGTGGTGGCCCAGCTTGTGAAGCCTTCATCCATCCAGGCATAGGCGTTCTCGTTAGAGGCCAGTACGCCGTAGAACCACTCGTGCGCCGCTTCGTGGGCCGTCACACCCAGCAGCGAAAACGGGCTGCGGTGTCCCGTGATGAAGTTGATCATCGGGTATTCCATGCCGCCGTCGCCCGCCTGCACGACGGTGAACTGCGGGTAGGGGTAGCGTCCGATGCGCCGGCTGTAGTAGCGAATGAGCCAGGGCACCCACTGGCGCATGGGTTGCCAGCGCTCGGCCACGTCAGGCTGAAAGAGCAGGTGGTAGGTGACGCCCAGGCTGTCGTCGTGCCAGGCTTCGTGGATGTAGTCCGGGTCGGCCGCCCAGGCGAAGTCGTGCACATTCTCGGCGTGGAAGTGCCAGGTGAGCGAGTCGCCCGGTGTGCACTGCAGACCGGCCTCGCGCGGGTCGAAGCGGGTCCAGCTCCGGCTGTTGATGCGGTCATAACCGTGGCCGACTTCGTCGGCATTGAGCAATATGCCCGTGGCGCCGATCGTGTAGCAGGCGGGCAGCGTGATGCGCACGTCGAACGTGCCGAAGACCCCATAGAACTCCCGGCCGATGTACGGATCGGGATGCCAGCCGCGCCCGTCGTAGGCGGCGATCTTCGGATACCACTGGCTCATCGAAAAGTCGATCCCTTCGGCATTGTCGCGGCCGCTCCGACGCGTCTGCAGCGGGACCTGGGAGTGGAAGCGGATCTCGAAGACGGTCGAGTCGCCCGGTGCCAGCGGTCGGTCCAGCTCGGCCTTCAGCACCGTGTCGGTGATGCGAAACGTGAGCGGCCTGTCCTCCTGGGCCAGGTAGGTGATGCGATGAAAGCCCTGTTCGTCGGGACCGAGCCGCCAGATTTTCGGGACTACCCGCCGATCGGGATCGGGCAGGTGCCGGTTGCGCTCGGCCATCATGGACTGCGGGTGAAAGGCGTTGAAGTACAGGTGAAAAAAGACGTGACGGAGCGTGTCGGGCGAATGGTTGTAGTAGACGATCCGCGATCGGCCGCGCATGCGATGCTGCGCGGCGTCGAGGCGGATGTCCATTTCGTAGCGCACGCGCTGTTGCCAGGCGGGCGACGTCTGCGCAGCGGCAAGAGACGTAGAGAGCAACAGCCAGAGCAGGAGCACCGATGCGATCCGTACGATTGAGGGCATGGTTTTGCGGATCAGGTTTGCCGGATCGGTGGGAAAAGATACGGTGCCGCTGGTATTTTTGCCCGAACCCTGCGGGCGGGGTAGCGTTCAGAAAGGCGTGGACCGTCGTTTTCAGGAAAAGTGAACGGAATTGATGTCTGAGGCAACGCCTGTCTGTCCGGCCTGTGGCGCCCGGTTGAAGCCGGAGGCGGTGGTGTGTGATCTGTGCGGCATGCCGGTGCGGAAAAGTCCCCGGGTGCTGGTATGTGATGCGTGCGGCCACGCGAATCCGGCGGGGGCCCGTTATTGCAATCAATGTGGTGCGGCATTACCGGGCGTGCGGCCGCTGGCACCCCACGAGCAGCCTTCCGTTGCCGCCGAGACGCCGAAAGCGAAGGCAACCGGCGCAACTTCGGCGCTGCGCCCGGTGCATGTGGCCTTCATCGTGATCGGAGGGCTGTTGCTGGTGGGGGCGCTCTACCTGATCACGCTGATCAGCGGTGGACGGGGTGGATTGCCGCCGGCCGGTGCCGCTTCGCAAGCGGTGGAATTGCCGCTCCCGGAGCCCGGACCGATCCCGCCGGCAATGGCCGATCAGGTGGCTGCGCTGGAGGCCGAGATCGCCCGGCTGGACGGATCGGCCCGGCTGGAAAAACAGCAGGCGCTGGTGAACCTGCTGATCGGCATCGGACGGCCCGACCGGGCCGCGCTCGTGCAGGAGGAGATCGCCCGCCAGCTCGACACCCCGGAGGCCTGGCGACGGGCCGGTAATCTGTTTTACGACTGGATGGAAATGGTCGACGGTCCGGCCAAAACGGCCCTGGCCCGTCGGGTCATCGCGGCCTATCGGCGCGTGCTCGAAAAGGAGCCGGACAACCTGGACGTGCGGGCCGACATGGCCATTGCCTATCTGTACGATCCGGACAATCCCATGGAGGCCGTGCGCCAGACGCGGCTCGTGCTGGAAAAAGACTCCACGCATATTCAGGCCAACTTCAACCTGGGCATCATGCTGTTGCAGATCAACCGGCTCGACGAAGCCCGCGCTCAGTTCGAGAAGGTACAGCGGCTCGTCGGGCCGCGCTCACCGCTGTATGCCCAGGCCGACACGATCCTGCAGTTGATTCGTCGTCTGCAGACCAACGGTTCGACACAATGAGTCTGCTGTTTACTGAAGAAGAACTGACGCGCGTACGTGAAGCGGTTGCCGCCGCCGAGCAGCAGACCGCAGGGGAGATCGTCCCGGTCATTGTCCCGCGGAGCGGCACTTACCCCGAGACCGTGTGGAAGGGGGCGGTGCTGCTGATGCTCCCGGTGCTCGTCGTGGCGCTGACGTTCGATTACATCTACGACGGATGGGGACTGACGCTGCTGCACACCGGCTGGGGTGTGGCGCTGCTGACGGCACTGGCCGGCGTGGTGGGCGGCCTGCTGGGGGCTTATGTGGCGCCGGTGCAGCGCTGGCTGGTGGGCGAAGCCCGCATGGCCGAGCAGGTGCATCTGCGCGCGCTGCAGGCGTTCGTCGAGGAGGAGGTGTTCAACACGCGAGATCGCACCGGCATTCTGATCTTTGTGTCGCTTTTCGAGCACTGGGTGGAGGTGATCGGCGACGCGGGCATCAATCAGCGGGTGGGGCCCGACGCCTGGGCCGAGGTTGTGGATCGAATCCGGAAAGGGATCCGCGAGGGACGTCCGGTGGATGGGCTGGTGGCAGCTATCGAGCAGTGCGGACAGCTGCTGGCCGCACACGGGGTCGAGCTGCGCCCGGAAGACACGAACGAGCTGGCCGACACGCTACGCGTGCGCGGCGCGCCCTTGAAAAAACGACGGGGACGTCGGCGGAAGCGCTGAGTTTTAGCGGAGCGGCTCGATCTCCAGCACCAGACCGTCGGCGTCGCGCACGAACAGGCGCTGGTGCACCTCCTGGTAGGGATAGCCGGCCGCATCGAGACGGGCCCGCAGCGCGTGCCAGTCGGTCGCGGGCACCCGGAATCCCAGATGATGAAGGCCGCCCCGGCCGGGAATGGTCGGATGGCTCAGCTCGGGCATTTCGATGAGTTCCAGCACGTCGCGGCCGTTGGCGTCGGTCAACAGGGCCCGACGTCGACCTTTCCGGATGGGATCTTCTTCGATGATGCGCAGGTGCAGGCCGATGAGGCGCGTGTAGAAATCCACGGCGGCGTCCAGTTGCGTGGTCATGATCGCCGCATGGTCGAGCTGGACGGCCAGCGCCTCGTCGGCGACCGGTTGCATGTCGGGGCTACGGGTCGGTTGCATGGCGTTTCGGTTGGGTGATCTATGAGGTTGCGGTCGGGTTCACATCGGTACGGCGACGCTGGAAGCGGGCCGGATCGATACCCAGCCGCTTCATCTTCTTGTAGAGACCTTGGCGGGTCAGGCCCAGCGCCCGCGCCGCAGCGCTGATGCGGCCGCGGTTTTCGGCGAGCACCTGCTCGATCACCGCCTTTTCGGTGTCGGCCAGCACGGCGTCCAGCGGCTGGGTGCTGTCGAGGACGGCCCGGGCCGGGCGCGAAGGCTCGCCGCTCAGCGCGCGCTGTACGGCGGGCGAGAGATCCTTCAGGTCAATGGTGGGGACCGGCTCGCTTGCCACGAACACCAGTGCCCGCTCGATCTCGTTGCGAAGCTGGCGCACGTTGCCGGGCCAGTCGTAGCGCATGAGCGCCTCCATGGCGCGGCTCGTGATGGAGACAGCCGGAGCGCCCGGCGGCCGCAGCGTGTTCAGAAAGTGCCGCACGAGCACCGGGATGTCTTCGCGGCGCTCTCGCAAGGGCGGCACGTGCAGCGGGATGACGTTGAGCCGATAGTAGAGGTCTTCGCGGAACTTCCCCTCGCGTACGAGCGCCTCCAGGTCGCGGTGCGTGGCGGCGACGACCCGGACGTTGACGCGCACGGGACGGCGGGCTCCCAGCGGAAAGATTTCACCTTCCTGCAGAAAGCGCAGCAGCTTGGGTTGCACTTCGAGCGGCAGATCGCCGATCTCGTCCAGGAAGAGCGTGCCGCCGTCGGCCGCCCGGATGACGCCGGGGTTGGCCTGCGTGGCGCCCGTGAAGGCACCTTTTTCGTGCCCGAACAGATGGCTGTCGATCAACTCGGGCGGCACGTTGGCGCAGTTGAAGGCCACGAACGGTGCGTCTCGGCGGTCGCTGGTCGCGTGCACGGCCCGGGCGATCAGCTCCTTGCCCGTGCCGCTTTCGCCGGTAATGAGCACCGGGCTGTGGCTGCTCCGCACCCGGTAGATCTGGTGCACCAGCGCCCGCATGGCGGGGCTGGCATAGACGAAGTCTTCCAGTGGGGAGGGCAGGGGCTCGTCCGGCGTGTGCCCGTTGGCCAGCTCGCCGAACTGGCGGGCTCGCAGCAGCGCGTGGTCCAGCGCCAGCGCCACCACCGGCAGCCACGGGCGCAGCCGCGCCACGACGGCCTCCCAGTCGGAGCGTTCGGGCTCGGATACTCGGGCCGCCATGAAGAAGGCCGGGCCGGGCATCGGGCGCAGCCGCAGCCAGGCGACGCCATTCAGGAAGGTTTCGCTCTGCTCAGGCGATGGGAAGACAAGCGGTTCTGGAGCTGTGCCGTGGCTGCGGACGGTCCGCCAGTCGCCTTCCGGCATGTGCTGGAAGACGGCCAGCCAGCGGTCGGGCCAGAGCTGGCGGAGCACCTGCAACCAGGCTTCAGCCACCAGCTCCACTGACAGGGCCGCCCGGGCCAGTGCATGACCCAGTTGCGTCTCCGGAGCCGATTCGACGGGCACCACCCGGTGGGGCAGTTGCTGGAGCAGACGACAGGCTTCCTGGCGCTGTGTGGCGACGCCCAGTGCGTCGAACGTCTGCGCGGCTGCTTCCAGCAGTGCCCGCGCCTGGGAAGGATCGTTCGTGCGGACCAGCCGCGCCACGGCCAGTTGTAGCCGGGCCGTGTGGTAACGGTCGCCCAGCAGCGAGTAGGCCGAAAGGGCCTGCACGTAGTGCGCCCGCGCTTCGTCGGGCTGGCCTTCGGCCTCCAGACGCTCGCCGAGCAGCCAGAAGCGCCGGGCCGCCCAGGGGAGCAGACTGAAGTAGTTGCCGAAAGCTTCGGCCTGTTGCAGGAAGGAGCGTGCCTGTGGCAATGCCTTCTCGGCCAGCGCAATTCGGGTCTGCACAAGGAGGGCTTCGAGCACCAGCGGTTCCAGTCCGAGCTCCTGCGCGGTGCGATAGGCCCGTTCGGCCCACTCACGGGCGCGGACAGGCAGGTTCCGCGCCAGAAAATGCCGGGCCTGCAGCAGGGCCGCCCGGGTTGCCAGCAGGCGGGGCTGAACAGGAGCGGGCGAGGTCAGCGCCTGTTCGAGCAGCTGCGCGCAGGTGTCGAAATCTTCCCGGAGCAGCGCCAGTTCGGCCGCTTCGAGCAACACCGGATGCGGCGTTTCGCGCGATGTACCCGATTGCCAGCGCTGCAGCAGGCGGTCGATTTCACCCCAGGTGCCCTGACGCCGCAGCGCGGCCAGACGCGCCGCGCGCACCCATGCCAGCAGATAAGGCGGCGACATTAGCCCCGACAGCAATGCCTCGGCCGTATCGGCGGCCTCCAGGATGGCAGAAGGCGCGCCGCCCCGCGCCTGTTCGAGCAACGCCCGGTAGGTGGCGGTACGGCCCTGCAGCAGCGTGTCGGCGGCCTGTGCGGCCAGCGTCTGCAGGCGTTCCAGTTCGTGCTCGGCCCGGCGGTAGCGGCCGGTCAGCAGGGCGATCCAGACGCGCAGGTCCTGAATCCAGGCGTCGGCCTGCACGTCCGGTAACCGTTCCTTCAGCGAAGCCGCCTCGTCGAGCGCCTGCAGCGCCAGCGCGTATTCGTCGATGGTCAGATAGGCCAGGGCACGCCCGATGCGGACCCAGCAACGCCCGGCCGTGTTCAGCTCCTGCTGGAAGAAGCGTTCGGCTTCGGCCAGCAGGTTGAAGGCACGGGCGCGGTCGGCTTCACGGTTTTCGGGCCAGGCATGAAGCCAGCCCAGCCAGAGCGCCACCTCGGCCCGGACGGCAGGTGCCAGGCGCTCGCGCAGGGCTGGCGCGTCGAGCGGCTGCAGCAGTCGGTGCGTGCCGGACACGTCGTCCTGGCGCAGCAGCCGCACGCGGGCCAGCAATGCCCGCAGCAGGTGCTGCGAGGCGTCGGCCGAGGCCGGATCGGGCGGCAACGGCTCGATCAGCGGCTCGAGCATACGGGCCACCTCGCCGCTGCGCCCTTCGGCCAGCAGGCTACGCGCCAGTGCTATGGTCTGCGAGTGTCGCACGGAGTATTCCGTTGCGTTCGGTTACATCCAGCCGAGCGCCAGCCGGGCCTCGTCCGACATGCGCTCGATCGTATAGGGCGGGTCGAAGGTCAGCTCGACCCGCGCGTCTTTGACGCCGGGCACCTCCTGCAGGCGCATTTCCACCTGGCCCGGTAGCGTGCCGGCCACCGGGCAGCCCGGCGCCGTCAGCGTCATCTTGACGTAGACCGTCCGGTCCTCGAAGATTCGGATTTCGTAGATCAGGCCCAGATCGTAAATGTTGACCGGAATCTCCGGGTCATAGACGCTCTTGAGCGCTTCGATGATGGCCTGCTCCAGCTCTTTGTCGCCGAGCTGGTTGTCGATGGCAACGTAGGCGGACATAGCCAGCGGTCGGTTTAGTTGCGGGATGCCTGCAGGTAGGCCTGTGCGTAGCGGCGTATCTGTTCGATCATGGCCGCCAGGCCGTTTTTGCGCGTGGGCGACAGGTGGGCCTTCAGACCGATCTCGTCCAGAAAGTCCAGCCGCGCGTTGACAATGGCTTCCGGTGGCTGGCCCGAAAGCACGCGGATCAGCAGGGCCACCAGCCCTTTCGTGATCAGCGCGTCGCTGTCGCCTTTGAAATAGACGCGCCCGTCCCGAAACTCGGGCCGGATCCACACCTGCGACTGGCAGCCGTGAATCCGGAACGCTTCGGTTTTGTACTCCGGCTCGAGCGGCGGGAGCGACTTTCCCAGTTCGATCAGGTACTCGTACTTATCCATCCAGTCGTCAAAGAGCGCAAACTCTTCGACGAGCTGGCGCGCCCGTGCTTCGATCGTGTCGTTGTGCAGTTCCGCCATCGCTCAACGTAGCATGCGAACAACGCGGTGCAGGGCCTCGACGAGCGCGTCGATTTCTTCGCGCGTGTTGTAGAGCGCCAGCGAGGCGCGGATCGTGCCGGGCAAACCCAGTCGATCCATGAGCGGCTGGGCGCAGTGGTGGCCCGTGCGTACGGCAATGCCCATCTGGTCGAGCAGCGTGCCGGCGTCGTAGGGGTGTACCCCGTCGATGACGAACGAAAGCACGCTGACTTTATGGGGAGCCGTCCCGATCAGCCGGAGACCCGGCACCTCCTGCAGGCGCTCGGTGGCGTAACGAAGCAGTTCGTCCTCGTAGTGGGCCACGGCCGCACGTCCCAGTCCGTTCAGGTAGGCGACGGCCGCGCCCAGCCCGATGGCTCCCGCGATATGCGGGGTGCCCGCCTCGAACTTGTAGGGCAGACGGTTGAACGTGGTGCGCTCGAAGGTGACGCGCTCGATCATGTCGCCGCCGCCCTGATAGGGGGGCATGGCTTCGAGCAGCTCGGCCTTCCCGTAGAGGATGCCGATGCCCGTGGGACCGTACATCTTGTGGCCGGAGAAGCAGTAGAAGTCGCAGTCCAGCTCGGCCACGTTCACTTCCAGGTGCTGGATGGCCTGCGCTCCGTCGACAAGCACCGGAATCCCACGGGCATGCGCCATCCGGATGATTTCCCGGACCGGATTGACCGTGCCCAGTGCGTTCGACACATGGGCAATGGCCACCAGGCGCGTGCGCTCGGTCAGCGACCGTTCCAGCGCCTCCAGATCGAGCACGCCCCGCTCATCCACCGGCACCACCCGCAGCCGGGCGCCTTTCTCCTCGCAGAGCAGTTGCCAGGGGACGATGTTCGAGTGGTGCTCCATGGCCGAGAGCACGATCTCGTCCCCTTTGCCGACATGCTGGCGGCCGTAGGTGGCGGCCACCAGGTTGATGCTCTCGGTGGTGCCGCGTGTGAAGATCACCTGCGAGGGATCCGGCGCGCCGATGAAGTCGGCCACCAGGCGCCGCGCCTCGTCGTAGGCGTCGGAGGCAAGCTGACTCAGGTAGTGCACGCCGCGGTGGATGTTGGCATTCTCGCGCATGTAGAAGTCGCGGATGCGGTCGATCACCACCTGCGGCTTCTGCGTGGTGGCCGCGTTGTCGAGATACACGAGCGGCCGCCCGTCGTAGATGCGCTGATGCAGGGCCGGAAAGTCGGCCCGCACGCGCGCCACGTCGAACGTGGTCTGAAGTCCGGTGCTGTCGACGGAGGCAGGCATGATGCAGGCAGGATTGTGAGCGTTGGATTCAGGCGCCGAAGCGTCCGGCCACCAGTTCGTCGAGGTAGGCGCGGACTGGCGCGACAGCGATCTGGTCGAGCACGTCACGGGCGAAGGCCAGCAACATCATGGCCCGGGCTTTCTGGAGCGTCAGGCCACGGGCCCGCAGGTAGAAGATGCCGTCTTCGTCGAGCTGGCCGATGGCGGCGCCGTGCGTGCAGCGCACGTCGTCGGCGTAGATCTCCAGCTCGGGCTTCGAGTACATGCGCGCCTCGCGCGTCAGCACGATACTCTTGTTCGACTGATAGGCGTTCGTCTTCTGGGCGTGCGGTCGCACGAGCACCTTCCCGTTGAAGACGCCCGTCGCCTCGTCGTCCAGAATGCCCTTGTAGAGCTCGTTGCTGACGCAGTGGGGGACGGCGTGGTCGATCATCGTGTGGTTGTCGATGTGCATCGACCCGCGTCCTAGGAAGAGGCCGTACAGGTGCGCCTCCCCTTCCTGGTCGTCGAAGCGCACATAAACGTTGTTGCGAACCAGCGCGCCGCCCAGCGTGAGCGTGCCATTCGTGTAGCGGGCCCCACCTTCCAGGTAGGCCTGCGTGCTGAAGATGCCCGAGGCGGCTTCGCCCTCAAGACGCAGGTCGTACTGATGCACTTCGGCGCCCTGACCGACGAACACCTCGGTGACGCCGTTGGTGAACGTGCGCTGCGCGGTCCGGCTGTGACCGCTGGTCACCAGCTTGAGCGAGGCGCCCGGTGCGGCCACCACGACGTTGCGGGGTTGCAGAAACAGCTCCTCGTCCGTGTCGATCAGGTTGAGCACATGCACCGGACGCTCGAGCGCGGTCCCCTCGGGCACGTACAGGAAGAAGCCGTCCCGGGCAAAAGCGGTGTTGAGCGCCAGGAACGGTTCGTTTTCGAAGTCGAGGTAGTGCGCGAAGTACTTTTCGAACAGGTCGGCATGCCGACGGGCGGCCTCTTCCAGGCCGGTCAGCACGACACCCTCGGGCAGGTCCGAAGTTGTCGAAAGCTCCGGCACGAAGCGGCCGTTGACGAGCACGACGCGGTAGGCGTCCAGCTCCGGGATCGCATAATCGGCCAGCGCCTGTTCGTTCAGCGCCGGCACCGCTGGCACGGGATCGATCCGGTACGGATGCTGGAGCGCCTTCGCAATGGGGGTGTATTTCCAGGCCTCCGACTTGCGGCCCGGAAAGCCCAGTACGCCGAAGCGTTCGATGGCTTTGCGGCGCAGGGCGGCCAGGTGCTCGCTCGTGCCGTTGAGCACTTCGCCTGCGTAGGCCTCAAACGCGTGCAGGAAGCGGTCTTCCGGGCGCGTCGTTGTGGCGGTCAGTGTAGTGGTCATCGTCTATCGCTAAGGGTTTGACTCTGTGGGTTGGTCCGGCGACAAAAAGCGACTCAGGCGACCAGTCCGACTTCCTCCTTGATCCAGTCGTAGCCCTTCTCCTCGAGCTCCAGGGCCAGGTTCTTGTCGCCCGAGCGGACGATCCGACCGTCGACCATCACGTGCACGTAGTCCGGCACGATGTAGTTGAGCAGGCGCTGGTAGTGCGTGATGATGACGAAGGCCCGGTTGGGGGCGCGCAGCTTGTTGACACCGTCGGCCACCGCGCGCAGCGCGTCGATGTCGAGCCCCGAGTCCGTCTCGTCCAGGATGGCCAGGCGGGGTTCCAGCATGGCAAGCTGGAAAATCTCGCTGCGCTTCTTTTCACCGCCCGAGAAGCCTTCGTTGACCGAGCGCTGCTTCAGGCTGGGATCAAGTCCTACCAGCTCGGCCTTTTCCTTCAGCAGCTTCATGAACTCGGCCGGGCTGAGCGGGGGCAGGCCCCGGTGCTCCCGGACGGCCTTGAGCGCCTCGCGCAGGAAGGTGGCCATATTGACGCCCGGCAGCTCGACCGGGTACTGGAAGGCCAGAAACACGCCTTCCCGGGCCCGCTCGTCGGGCTCCATCTCCAGTAGGTTCTTGCCGTCGTAGAGCACCTCGCCCTCGGTGACCTCATAGTCCTCACGGCCGGCCAGAACCGAGGCCAGTGTGCTCTTGCCCGACCCGTTCGGGCCCATGATGGCGTGCACTTCACCGGCGTTGACCGTCAGGTTGACGCCCTTGAGAATTTCCTTTTCCTCGACGCGTGCGTGCAGGTTACGGATTTCCAGCAGTGCCATAGGTTTATCTCAGGTTTGGGGTTTACGGGGAAAAACAATGGATTTCAACCGACGCTACCTTCCAGTTCGATGGCCAGCAGCTTCTGGGCCTCCATGGCGAACTCCATCGGAAGCTGCGCCAGCACTTCTTTGCAGAAGCCGTTGACGATCAGCTTGATGGCCGTCTCCTCGCTCAGGCCCCGCTGCTGGCAGTAGAAAATCTGGTCTTCACCGATCTTGGAGGTGGTGGCTTCGTGCTCGACCCGGGCCGTCGGGTTTTCGATCTCGATGTAGGGGAAGGTGTGCGCGCCGCACTTGTCGCCCAGCAACATCGAGTCGCACTGGGAGAAGTTGCGGGCGTTTTCGGCCGTGCGGGCCACCTTGACCAGACCGCGGTAGCTGTTGTTGGAGTACCCGGCCGCAATGCCCTTCGAGATGATCGTGCTGCGCGTGTTGCGGCCCAGGTGGATCATCTTCGTGCCCGTGTCGGCCTGCTGGTAGCCCTTGGTGAAGGCCACCGAGTAGAATTCGCCGACCGAGTTGTCGCCCTTCAGGATGACGCTCGGGTACTTCCAGGTGATGGCCGAGCCCGTCTCGAGCTGCGTCCAGGAGATCTTCGAGTTTTCGCCCAGGCAGATGCCGCGCTTGGTGACGAAGTTGTAGACGCCACCCTTCCCCTCGGCATCGCCCGGATACCAGTTCTGGACGGTCGAGTACTTGATCTCGGCGTCCTTCAGGGCGATCAGCTCGACGACGGCCGCATGGAGCTGGTGCTCGTCGCGCATGGGGGCCGTGCAGCCCTCCAGGTAGCTCACATAGGAACCCTCGTCGGCAATGATCAGCGTGCGCTCGAACTGACCCGTTCCGGCCGTGTTGATCCGGAAGTAGGTGCTCAGCTCCATGGGGCAGCGCACGCCCTTGGGCACATAGACGAACGAGCCGTCGGAGAAGACGGCCGAGTTGAGCGCGGCGAAGAAGTTGTCGGTGTAGGGGACGACCGAGCCCAGGTACTTCTTGACCAGCTCGGGGTAGTTTTCGATGGCCTCACCCATCGAGCAGAAGATGATACCGTGCTTGGCCAGCTCTTCCTTGAAGGTGGTGGCCACCGACACGCTGTCCATCACGGCGTCGACGGCCACGCCAGCCAGCCGCATCTGCTCGTCGAGCGGAATGCCGAGCTTGCGGAACGTTTCCAGGATCTTGGGATCGACTTCGTCCAGGCTCTTGTAGCGCGGCTTGCGCTGCGGCGCCGCGTAGTAGCTGATCGCCTGGAAGTCGATGTCCGGGTACTTCAGGTGCGCCCAGCGCGGGTAGGTCTCCTCGTAGCGCTCCAGCAGGCTCATGAAGTAGCGGAACGCCCGCAGGCGCCACTCCCGCATCCAGTCCGGCTCACCACGCCGGTCCGAGATGTAGTGGATGACCTCCTCACTCAGGCCGGGAGGCGCCTTCTCGACCTCAATGTCGGTCTCGAACCCGTACTTGTACTCGCTCTGGGCGATTTGATGCAGGTAGGCGGTGTCGCTCATAAGGCGTAACGGGTTTTGGAGGGTTCAGGGTTGTTGTCGCGCTATGGTTATTTTTACAAGGCCGGTGCCGGGATAAAATCGGCCGAAAAATGGCCTCAGAATGACCTTTTGTGAACTAAAGTTTACAGCTTGTTTTGTTAACGCTTGATTACGAACCATCTGGTTGACAGAACGTTCCAACATCCGGAACCTGTCGGGGCAGGCGCCGGTTGTGCTGGCGTGTCGTAAACGACGGGTTTGAAAGCAGCTATTACTTTTTTGAAAACGCCATGGAATTGCAGATAACCGAACGGGCCCTGGCGCGCATTCGGGAAATTGCCGCCAGCGAAGGGGTGGACCTCGGCCAGACCATGTTGCGCATTGCCGTGGTGCCCGGCGGGTGCTCGGGACTGACCTACGAGCTGGGCTGGGACACCACGCTGCAGGCGCAGGACCTGACGGCGCAGTTCGACGGCGTGCAGGTGGTCATCGACCGGCGGAGCTATCTGTACCTGAAGGGCACGACGCTGGACTTCACCGACGGCCTCGAAGGCCGGGGCTTTCACTTTGTCAACCCACAGGCCGCGCGCACCTGCGCCTGCGGCGAGTCGTTCGGGCTCTGAAGCGGCGCTTCATTCGAAGCGATACAGTCGCACTTCGATTTCCCGCACATCCCGGGATGGACGTTCCCACTGGATCAGAATGGGGCTCTGGTAGCGGCCCTGGCGGATCGTCGGCCGGCCCATGGCGTCCGGCGCCACGAGCAGGTGCAGACCGCGTTTCATGCGCAGAAAGCGGGCGGCCGGCAGGGCCAGAAACTTGTTCAGCACGCGCTCGACGAGCGACTCGTGCAGCCGGAGCCGGTCGATGAACTCGTTGACCAGGCGCACCAGGTCGTACTTGGCATAGTTAAGCGCTTTGCCCGGCACGGCCCGCGGGTTCTGCAGCGCGTGGCGGCCGGTTTCGGCCATGAAGCGGAACGGATTGCGCAGCACTTCGGCCAGATCATGCCGCATGAGCAGCGTCTCGTATTCGTTGACGGTCAGCGCAGCGTGTTGCTCTTCGGCCGGAAGCAGCAGATCGAGCCGTCCGTGCCGCAGATCGAATCCGGTCAACCATGCCTGTAGCTGTTCAAAGAAGCCCAGCGCGTGGTCGCGCAGGTTGACGGAGGCGATGCGGTGGGCGGGCATCGGGATGGCAAAGCGGCGAATGGCCAGGCGCTCCGTGCGCTCGAAGCCCACAACGGTGGTCTGACGGGTGCGCACGTGTCCGTCGTAGACGCCGTCGAGGTCCACGAAGTAGACAGGACGGTCGGGTAGGTGGCGGTAGCAGGCGGCCGGAAGCAGCCCGGCCCCGATGTAGGTCAGGTGGGCGTCGGCGTTGCGGGGCTCGCGCCGACGCTCATCTTCGCTCAATTCCGTGCGCAGCTCCAGTCGATCGTGGCGGTACCCGGCCTCCGGCGGAAACAGTCGCTGGAAGCTACGGAAGAAGGCTTCCAGGGCGTCGCGCCGGTATCCGAGGCGCTCACAGAGGCGCTGCTCCGGGTAACCGGCCGTAGTGTGGTAGGAATAATAGAGCGCCTGGCGATGGCGACGGAGAAAGTCGGGCTCGATTTCCCGGATATGGGCTGTGACGTCGATCAGGTCCAGCCGCGCCTGCGGCCGGAGCGCCAGCGTCAACTCGGTAGGCATGACGTCGGTCGAAGAAAACGGGACAACAGATTGTAACAAAAAAGGTGAAGGCGCTATTCGGTGCGGGAAGTTGTTTGGATTCGGTGAATTTGTGTCGTAATATAAAGGCAACGTGAAATAATTGCCAGTGGCTATGACGGTGCGCGATGTGCTGCGCGGCAAGCCCGCGCGTGTGATCACGGTGGAAGCAGACACGCCGGTTCTGGAGGCGGTGAAGCGGCTCCGGGAACATCAGATCGGCGCCATGCCGGTCGTGGACGACCGGGCCCGGATGATCGGTCTGTTCACGGAACGGGACGTGGTGTGGCGGCTGGCCGAAAAGGGGGCGGCCATTCTGGAGGAGCCGGTGCGCTACTGCATGACCAGTCCCGTGCATTTCTGCAAACCGGACGATTCGATCCGCGACGTGATGTGGCAGATGACCTATCGCCGCATTCGCCATCTTCCCGTGGTCGAAGACGGACGGCTTATCGGTATGATCAGTATCGGCGACGTGGTCAAGTCGCGCCTCGAAGAACTCGAAGAAGAGGCGCGCGTGTTGCGTGACATCGTAGTGGCCGGCCGGTAGGTCAGCGCAATTGAACGGGTTCAGGCGGCGGGCCCGCCCGGAGTACCTCGAAGCGGGTGAGCGCACCGCCGAGCGCCTGGGCCAGGCTGTCGGCCGCCAGGGTGTCGGCAACCGCCACGATCCCATAACCCATCGGGGTGATCAGCCGGTCACTGCGCACGAAGAACGCCTGCGAGGCTTGCAGCCACCGCTCCTGCAGGTAGTCGTGGACCCAGATGCGGGCATCGGCGGCTTCGGGGTGTTCGTGCAGGTAGTGCAGCAGGCAGCCGATGTCGTCGAAGCGCCGCTCCTGACCGTCCGCCGTGCGCAGCGCGGCCGCATAGCGTGGCTCGCCGATGAGCATGCGGCAGTAGTCACAGGCGTCGTGCCCGAAGCGAATGTCCGGCGGCCGGTCCGGCTCCGGTGCCGACCGACAGGCTCCCAGCAGAAGCAGCAGGCTCAGGAGATAGAACCACGACGGTCTGAAGCTGTATAAAATCGTAGCCATTTTGTCTGAAAGTTTGAAGCCAGTTATGCGCAAATCGCTGCAGGACATTCTTGCCCTGCTGGCCTGTCATCGCGAAGCGCTGCAGCAACAGTTTGGTGTTCGGCACCTGGGTCTGTTTGGTTCGCGTGTGCGGGATGATTTTCGAGACGATAGTGATATTGATATTCTGGTTGTTTTCGAACGATCGCCGGGCTGGGAGATTGTTGATCTGAAAACCTACCTGGAGGATCTACTGAGGGAGCCGGTTGATCTCGTAACGGAAAATGCCGTTCGGCGACGACCACTGCTCTGGGATTCGATTCAGCAGGAACTCGTTTATGTCTAAGCGCTCGGCATGGCTGCTTGTTCAGGATATGCTGGATTCGATTCATAAGATTCGTCGTTACACGTAGGGCCTTTCTCAGGAAACTTTTCAGGAAAACGACCTGGTCGTTGACGCAGCTTCCCGTGTTGGAACAGCATCTCCTGCGTATGCTGGCAGAGCTCAACTCGACTTCATAGCGCACCGCGGCGGCGGAAAAACAGGTAGGCGGGAAGCAGGGGAAGGAAGGACCAGAGCAGGAGCACACCCACCGAAAGCGGCAGCAGGCGCATGCCGTAGGTGTGCATCGCATACTGGCCGGCCGGTCCCAGCACCTGCAGGTCGCTGCGCAGCAGCAGGATGGCGGCGATCTTGAATACCTGCAGCGGATTGAGCAGCGAGAGCGTGAAGAGCTGCTCGACCGGGATGCGCAGCACGAGCGCCGAACCCAGCAGCCCCAGATCGCCCAGAAACACCAGCAGCAGCCAGGCAAACAGGGCGCTTCCCAGCGCGGTGGCCGTCCGGGGCAACGCGCTGGAAAAAAGCAGGCCCAGACTCAGGCTCAGCAGCGCCAGCAGGATGGTCAGGCCGAAAAGGCCCAGGTAGGCGCCCAGCCCCATGGTGCTTCCCCGCCAGGCCAGGAGCAGGCTGCTCAGGCCGAAGCCGATGCTCAGAGCGGCCGTCAGCGCCGTGGCCAGTCCGAGCAGTTTGCCCAGCAGCACTTCGGCCGGCACGACCGGCTGCGCCAGCACGTAGAGGAGCGTACCCTGCTCGCGCTCCAGAGCCAGGCTGAGCGCGCCGAGCGTGAGGCCCATCAGGGGGACGATCAGCATGATCAGGTTGATCAGGCTGGCCGTGGTGCGGCCGAAACCGGCCAGTCCGTAGAGCTGGCCCCCCGCCAGACCGATCCACGACAGCGCCAGCGACAGCACGGCAAAAATCACCGTGTAGAGCACGAACCAGCGATTGCGCAGCGCGTCGTGCAGTTCTTTGCGGGCCAGCAGGCCGATGGTCGCGTGGGCGGTGGTGGTCGTCATGGCTCAGGCATGCAGTTCAAAGTCGGTCACCTCGAAGCCGGCGCGGCTCAGCAGCAGCAGCGGTGTGGCTTTTTCGTCGGCGGGCACGCGCACTTCCAGACCATGGCCGTTCATCCATACCTCGAAGCCGTGCGCCCGGAGTGCCTGTAGCGCTTCGGGACGCTGGGCTTCGGGCAGGTGCAGGCGCAGGCGGTAGTGGGTGGTTTCGGGAAACAGCCGGCGGGCCAGTTCGCCCGGTGTGGTGTCGGCTTCCAGGCGGCCGTTTTCGAGCAGGAGCACGCGGCGGGCCAGATGTTCCACCTCCTCGAAGCGGTGCGTCGAGAACAGCAGCGTCTTGCCTTGCTCCAGCAGCGTCTGCAGGTGGGTCATGAACTCGGCGCGGCTGCGGACATCCAGACTGGCCGTCGGTTCGTCCAGCAGCAGCAACGGAGGATCGCCCAGCAGGGCCAGGGCCAGGGCCAGCCGCTGGCGCTGACCGCCCGAGAGCGTGCGCACAGGTTGATCCAGACGATCCTCGAGAACAACCTGTGCCAGTCGCCGCCATGCTTCTTCCGGCTCGAGGCCGCGCAGCCGCGCAAAGAAGGCGGCCGTCTCGCCCACGGTCAGCGTGGGATAGAAGGTTACCTCCTGGGGCACGAAGCCCACCAGCCGCCGGGCCTCTTTGCCCTGGCGGCGCACGTCAAGGCCGTCGATCCGGATCGTGCCTTCAAACGGCAGCACGCCCAGCACGCAGCGGAGCAGCGTGGTCTTGCCGGCCCCGTTCGGCCCCCACAGGGCCACGCTTTCGCCCGGGGCCACCGTGCAGGAAATATCCTGTAGCACGGTGACCGTGCTGAAGCGTTTCGTCAGGTGTTCGATCGTCAGCAGCGCCATGGTTCGATCCAGCTCATCCGTGCAGGCGACGCAGGTGGGCGCGTCCCATCGTCCAAAGGCCCATCAACAACAGCGTCAGTCCGGCCAGCGCCAGCGTCGGACGCACCGGCTGGTGCACGGCAGGAAGCCCTTCGGGCAGGCGGGGACGCATGCGCGGCGCCGGATCTGTCAGCTTGGGCTCCGGACGGATCACCGGAAACGCACGGGCCGCCAGTTCCAGCGCCTGCACGGCCGGACTGAACGCAAACAGCCGGAAGGCGGGCGTCCGGTCGGTCAGCGCGTCAAAGAGCGCCACCGCCCGGTAGGGAACGTCGCCGTAGCCGTCGCGATCCGCGTCGTACCCCCGGTAGTCGCTCCAGTAGTTACGTCGCCAGAACGTGCCGTTGGCCTCCGAAAAGCGCCCGCCGCCGACCAGGTCTATCTGCTCGTAATTTTCCAGAAAACTATTGTCCTCGAACGTGCTGCGCGGGGCCTCTTGGAGCGCCTGCACGCCGATGTCGTTGTAAGCCACTACGTTCCTCCGATAGTGAATCTGCGCCTCGATGGCCCGCGGACTGTTGTCGATGAAAATGCCGATCTGGTTGTCCACCAGTACGTTTTCTTCGACGGTCACCTCGTCCATGTCCTTGAGCCCGACACCGATGGCCGAGGCGTGCCGGTTGTAGGCCAGCAGGTTGTGGCGAAACGTCAGCCGCGTGCTGTACATCAGGTAGGCGCCCACCGAGTTGCGCAACATGCGGTTGCGTTCGACGAGCGCGCTGTCGCTGTACATGAAGTGCAATCCGTAGCGCCCGAACTGCATGGTGTTGTCGCGGAGCACGACGCTTCGGGCAAACCAGATCACCACGTCGCGGCCGTGGCGTGTCGTGTTGCCTTCGATCAACACGTCGTTGCTGTACCAGAGGCGGATCAGGTCGCCCCGGCGGGGTGTGTCGAGCGACGGGTCGCCTTCGATCATGTTGTGCAGGATGCGGCAGGAGTCGGCCTGACGCAGGTAAATGCCGAACAGGACGTTTTCCAGGCGATTGTCGGCGATCGTCACCCGGTCGGCATAGACGGCGATGCCGGCATCCTCGCGGTCGAGCGAGCGGCCCGAGTTGCGGATCACGAAGCCCCGGAGTACCACGTCGGGGGCCTCGATGGTGACGACGGTACCCCGGCCCTGGCCGTCGATCATCGGGGCGTCGACACCCAGCAGCACTACCGGCTTCGTGATCCGCAGCGGACCGGTGTGGACGCCGCCCACCACGCGCAGCGTATCGCCGGGCGCGGCGGCGGCCAGCCGCTCCTGCAGAGAGAGGGCCGGCTGGGCCTGCGCGGTCAGGCTCACCATGAGCAGCAGCACCGGCGCGATGCTATGCCAGCTCCCCGCGGACATAGGCTTCGTAGAACGGCTTGTATGCCTTGCGGTGGTAGTAGAGGCCGACAATGATCAGGATAGAGGCCAGGATGGCCAGCCAGAGTCCGATGTCCCAGATGGCCACTACGCGAAACTGGCCCACGCGCCCTTCGCCGAGCAGCGGCGGTACGAACGGCTTGACCGAGCTGCTCAGCGGGGCCCGGGGGTCGAGGTGGGTGCCGAAATTCCAGAGCCAGTAGTACAGGTCGGCCAGAAAGATCAGAGGATAGAGCAGCGCCGGCAGGCTCAGCACGGCCGCCCAGGGCGAGTGTACGTAGATGGCTCCGGCCGCCAGCAACGCCATGGCGACGATCAGGATGATGCTCAGCGAGCGCTCGAGCTGGGCGGCTTCCTCGAGGGGACGCATGCCGATGTAGTGGTTCAGGCCATCGATTTCACGGACGTCCCCTTCCACCCGGTTCACGTAGACCTTGGCCACCAGGCCGCCCGGATACTGCGGCGCGTAGAGCCGAATGCGCCAGTAGGGGAAGAAGATCGAAATCAGCAGGAGCAGCGCCGCCGTGCCCAGCAGCAGGGTCGGGCGGCGAAAGCGGCGCCGTTCGCGATGCAGGACCGAATCCGGAATGCGCGGTCCGATGATTTTGTCCAGCCACGTCATGACCCACCTCCTGATTTTAGACACAAAAGACGGGTCAGGGCGACCCGAAGGCCGCCCTGACCCGCCGTTGCCGTTACGGACGCACCAGGAAGTAACCGGCCATCTCCAGGTGGAGGGCCGAGCAGAACTCGGTGCAGTAGAAGGCGAAGACGCCGTCGCGATCGGCCACGAACTCGATGGTGGCCGTCTCGCCCGGCTCGATGCTCAGGTTGAAGTTGTAGCCGGGCAGCGCGAAGCCGTGCGTGGCGTCCCGTGCCCGTTCGATGTTCGTGATGTGCCAGATCACGCGGTCGCCCTTCCGGACCTCCACATGCTCCGGCGTGAAGTGGCTCCGTGTGGCCGTCATCCAGATCTCCACCGTGTTGCCCCGGCGCTCGATGCGCTCCTCACCGGGACGGGTGGCCGCCGGATGCCGCGACTGGGTGGTCGGATCCCAGCCCACCTCCGGATAGACCTCCCACGGCTGGAGCTTGTCCGCCTTAATGATCTGGGCATAGTGCGGCTCACCCAGCGCAATGGGCATGTCGTAGAGGAGCTGCATCGGGCCGTTCGGGTTACCGATGTCGACAAGCTGGAAGTTCTGCGGCAGCAGCGGCCCCACGTTTGCGAAGCGGTCCACGGACCACTTGTTCATGGCCACCAGGTAGCGGCCGTCGGGGTTCACGTTGTCGCCTTCGGCCACGGCCAGGTGCCCGATGTTGTAGTGGACCGACACCTTGTCGACCACGGTCCACGGATCCCGGCCGTGCTTTTCGGCCCAGGGACCGCCCAGCGTCCAGCGCACCACGGCGCTTTCCAGGAAGAGGCTCGTGTAGGCGTAGCCGTTCGGGTCGAACTGCGTGTGCAGCGGCCCGAGCCCCAGTTCAATCTGGGTTTCGACCACCGCGTCGAAGTCCAGGATCGGCACGCCGTAGTCGTCACGCCCGGAGAAGCGCTCGTTGGCGATGGCGTCCTGGATCTTCTGGAAGTTGTAGATGGTGGCGTGCGGATCGAGCTTGCCGGAGACGACCAGGTAGTTGCCGTCCGGCGAAACGTCGACGCCATGCGGGCTCTTGGGTTCGGGCACGAAGTAGAGCACACCCTCGGCGGCCGCCACATCCAGCGGCAGGACCTTGAAGCCCTTGATCGTGCGCGTGCGGCCGGCCTCGACCAGCTCAGCCGCCTTGCGCAGGTTGATCACGTGCAGGTAGTCCATGTCGCGCTGCGAGGCGCCGGCCTCGAAGGGCGGGTTGCCTTTCTCCACGCCACCGGTGGCCATCTCCGTGTTGAACGAGTTGCAGAAGACCCACCCTTCGCTCACCTGCTTGCCGGCGTCGCACACGTCCTGCCAGTAGGGCGGCAGCTCCAGCGCGAAGGACTGCTCGGGAAGGATCCGCCCCCGCTCGCGGTCGAACTTCCAGAAGGTGACCAGCCCGCGATACTTTTCTCTGTACTGATCCAGCGAGGCGTAGCCCTCGAACGGGGCGGCATACTGGCCGCCTTCGATCACCCACTCCGTGTTGGGCGTGACGAACGTGCCGCCGTGGTCGCTCAGCGAGAGCGGGTTCTTGACGATCTGCTTCGTCTCGAAGTCCCGCAGGTCGATGACGGCCACGCGCGCGTTGGCCTTTTCGTTGACGAACAGGAATTGCCCGTCGTAGTCGCCGTTCGTCTCGGAGAGGGCCGGGTGGTGCACGTCGCCCCAGGTCAGCTCCTTGCCATCATAGTTGCCCTGGGCGAGCACTTCTTGGGTTTCCTTCGAGAAGCCCCAGCCCTGCCAGGGCTCCGGCGTGAAGACGCCGATTACCTTCAGCAGGCGCATCGAGGGAATGCCGATGACGAGTACCTGTCCGGAGTGTCCGCCCGAGGCGAACATGATGTACTCGTCGTAGGTGCCGGTGGGCTGGTAGGTTTTCACCGCGGCCACCACATCGGCCGGGCTCAGCCCACGCGCCCGTGCGATCTCCATGGGGTCTTCGCTGACCACGGCGCCTGTCTGTCCGCCGCCCCGACAGCCGATTAAACCGATCAGCAGCAGGGCGACCAGCGCCAGACCGGTCAGCCCGCGTAACGTGTGGCGTTTCATGGCGGTACCTCCTGGGTTTGTTGGTCTATGGCGGAAGTCACTGGTTTTCAGCCACCTGTCGCAGATACTCAAGAATGGCCCGGGCCTGCTCCTCGCTCAGGGCCATGTCGGTCATCATCGTGCCGTATTCCTGCACGAGCTGCTTCATGACGGGATGGCGCTGAATCATCCCGTTCGGATTGAGCATCACGTTCATGATGTAGACCGGACCCCGCCGCTTGGTCACGTCGCGCAGCGCCGGTCCGATGAAGCGCTCGTCGAGGCGGTGGCAGGCGGTGCAATAGGTGTTGAAGAGCTGTTCGCCCTGTTGGGCCAGGGCGGCGTCGATCTGTTCGCCCAGCGACACCTGCTTGACGGGGCCGATTTCGGCGGCCAGCGCTTCCGGATCCTGAGCACCGGTACCGCTTTCCGTCTGCGCCGCCGATCCGGACGGCTGTGGGGTCGAACTGGAGCCTCCGCCGCCGCAGGCGGCCAGCGTCAGGCTCAGGAGGAGCACGGCGCTCCATGCAGTCAGACGATTCATGCGCATGGCACTTCGGGTTGGTTGGAGTTATTGGACGGATGGATCAGGTCGGCCAAGGTGGTTTCCGCCAGCATTCGCCGAAGCTGCTGGCGACAGGGAAACCAGATCGCGTGCAGGGGACAGGGCCTTGCTTCGTTGCAGACGCCCAGCCCCAGAATGCACCGGTTGAGCACCTCCGGCCCGTCGATCTCCTGCAGAATCTCGAACAGCGTGATTTCGTGGGCCGGACGGGCCAGGCGTACGCCGCCGCCGGGACCGCGCAGCGCGTCGGTCAGCCCGGCCGCCGTCAGCCGGAGCATGATGCGGGCCAGCGTATGGGGCGAGGCCCCGATCATCCGGCTGAGCCGACGCACCGGCACGAAGCGCCCGTGATTCTGCTGCGCCAGCACCTGCATGGCTGCCAGCGCCTGCCGACCGCTCAGGCTGATCATTGTTGTTTGTGGATTCATTTGTCCTTTTTCTGGCCGGTAAAGTACGCCCTGTATGGTCGGCAGGCTGTCGGGCCAATCCGGCAACAGGGTGCCGCAAATCCTGTTTTCTCCTGTAGGGGAAAACCCTACAAGGAGACAATGCGAACGTAAAAGAATATAGTAGAATTTTGTCTTTAAAGATGTGCTTGAACAAACTTTTGCATGGATTTAGCGAGATGTGCACAGAGGTAGTGTTCAGGCAGTCAGGCGAAGGCGGGCTTCCTGCATGCGGCGAGCCATGTCGGCCAGCGTGGTGGAGGCGAAGAGGTTGCGAATCGGGTTGCGTACTTCTTTCCAGTGGTCGTGCAGGGGGCAGGGGGTGGCTTCGCCGCAGCCCGGCAGGCCCAGCACGCATTCGGTAAACAGATCAGGACCGTCGATGGCCACGATCACGTCGAAGAGCGTAATTTCTTCCGGAGAGCGGGCGAACATGACCCCGCCGCTGGGACCGCGCAGCGACTGCATCAGCCCGGCCTGCGTCAGCTTCTGAAAGATCTTGGTCAGAAAGGGTACGGAAATGTTCAGTCGCTCGCCAATTTCCCGGATCGATACGTAGCCGTCGTGGTTCAGCGACGCCAGGTACAGCACGGCACGCAGACCGTATTCGCAGGCACGGGAAAACATGGGCTGGTCGGGTTTTTTAGGCTTAGGGATACATTTGTCCTAAAAACGGAACGCGCACAAAATCAACGAGCGCGTCTTCAGGTTCCCGTCGGAATCGATTTCGACGCTTTGGCCATATAAAAAGTGTTCCCCTGTCCAACCAGACCACAGAGCGCCATGCAGGAGATTGCCGTTCGCAAATCGTTTCCCGTGATCAACCCGGCTACCGGCGCACAGCTTCGCGTCTACGAAGGCATGACCTGGGAGGAGGTGACGCAGGCCATCGAGCAGGCGCACGAGGCGTTTCTGGCCTGGCGACGCGTGCCGTTTGCCGAGCGGGCCGCCCGGATGCGGCGGGCCGCCGAGCTCTTGCGGGAACGGGCCGATCGCTATGCCCGGCTGATGGCCGAGGAGATGGGCAAACCCATCCGGGACGGTCGGGCCGAAGCGCAGAAGTGCGCCTGGGTGTGCGAGTACTACGCCGAACATGCCGAGCGCTTTCTGGCCCCGGAGCCGGTCGAGACCGACGCCCGCAAAAGCTACGTGGCCTTCGAGCCGCTGGGCGTGATTCTGGCCATCATGCCCTGGAATTTCCCGTTCTGGCAGGTCTTTCGCTTTGCGGCGCCGACGCTGATGGCCGGCAACGCGGCCGTGCTCAAGCACGCCTCGAACGTGCCCGGCTGCGCGCTGGCCATCGAGGAATTGCTGCGGGAGGCCGGCTTTCCGGAGCACCTGTTCCGCACGCTGCTGATCGGCAGCGACCAGGTGGATCCGGTGATCGAGCATCCGCTCATCCGGGCGGTGACGCTGACGGGCAGCACGCCGGCCGGTCGCGCCGTGGCCGCCAAAGCTGGCTCCGTGCTCAAAAAGACGGTGCTGGAGCTGGGCGGAAGCGACCCGTACGTGATTCTGGAGGACGCCGACATCGAGGAGGCCGCGGCCATCTGTGCAAAAAGCCGGCTGATCAACTCGGGTCAGAGCTGCATTGCAGCCAAGCGATTCGTGGTGGTGGAGGCCGTGCGTGAGCCGTTCGAGCAGGTGCTGGTCCAGCGCATGCAGGCGGCCCGCGTGGGCGATCCGCTGGACGAGGCGACCGAGGTGGGACCGCTGGCCCGTCACGACCTGCGCGACGAGCTGCACCGCCAGGTGCAGGAAAGCCTGCGCAAAGGAGCGCGGCTGCTGCTGGGCGGCGAGATCCCGGAGGGACCGGGGGCCTACTACCCGCCCACGGTGTTGACCGACGTACCGAAAGGCTCGCCGGCCTACGAGGAGGAGTTGTTCGGACCGGTGGCGGCCATCATCCCCGTGCGCGACGAGGCCGAGGCCATCCGGGTGGCGAACGACACGGTGTTTGGCCTGGGCGCGGCCGTGTTCACGCGCGACGAAGCCCGCGGCGAGCGCATCGCCCGTGAGGAGCTGGAGGCCGGCTGCTGCTTCGTGAACGACTTCGTGCGCAGCGACCCGCGCCTGCCCTTCGGCGGCGTCAAAGAAAGTGGCTACGGCCGGGAGCTGTCGATCTTCGGCATCCGGGAGTTTGTCAACATCAAGACCGTCTTCATCGGAGGGGCTCGCTGAGCTGGCGCTCCGAGGCAGGCGTGCGGGTGCGCAGCCGGAAGCGCCAGATCATCAGCAGCAGGCTGCCCACCAGCGTCACGCCGACCGCGTTGGCCAGGATGATGATCGGATCCCGGCGCAGGACGCCGTAGAGCAGCCAGAGCACAATTCCGGTAAACAACAGCAGAAAGGTGCCGGCCGACAGGTCGTCGGCCGAGCGGCGGCGCCAGGTGCGTACGACCTGCGGCAGGAAAGCCAGCGTGGTCAGCGTGGCCGCAATCAGGCCAATGCCAAACGCAAGGTCCATCGTGGAGTTCTAATGTTCAAAACGGTGGATTAATTTATGACGCCGGGATCATAACCGGTAGCCCTGAAAGGGCGATCGCTGTGAAAAGTTCGCGCTTAAGAAGTCGGGACGCGGACCGATACTTCGGGTGCGCCTGCCCATCGTTGTCTGCGTATCGGGTTTTTGCAACAAGGGTGACGCGCATCGCAGTACCGTGCTCGCAGGATGGGTGGGAAAAGCCCGGGGCCGCATAGGGTCCCGGGCTTTTTGCGTTGAAACTTCCCGGTGAGGATGGTTTCTTTCAGAGAAAAGTTTGCGTTTATGTCGCGGGTACCCGGCCGTCTGCCTGCGTCGGTTTTTCTGGCGCTGGGCTCGAATCTGGGCGATCGCGTGGCGTATTTGCGGGAGGCGGTGGCGACGCTTCGGCGGCATCCGGCCATGCAGGTAGTGGCCGTCTCGCCGGTCTACGAAAGCGCGGCGCACGTGTTGCCGGGCCAGACGCAACCGGATTATCTGAACGCCGTGGTGTGGCTGCGCACGACGCTGGCGCCCGAGGCGCTGCTGGACTTCTGTCTGCAGCTGGAGGCAGCGGCCGGACGGGTGCGCACCGCGCGCTGGGCGCCCCGGACGCTGGACCTGGACCTGCTGGCCTGGGACGATCTGGTGCGCTGCGATGAGCGGCTGACGCTCCCGCATCCGCGGCTGGCCGAACGCCGCTTCGTGCTCTGCCCCTGGGCCGACCTGGCCCCCGACTTCTACGTGCCGGCGCCGTTCTGTGCGACGGTGGCCGAGTTGCTGCAACGGTGTCCGGACCGGGCACCCCTGCGCCGTACAGGCGTATCGCTGGAAACCTGCTGACAGACCGTCCGACGCATGGCGGCCACGACTCCGATCCAGCCTCCCGACGACCTGCGCTACCTGGTGATCGAGGGCGTCATCGGCGTGGGCAAGACCACGCTGGCCCGCTTGATCGCCGAGCGCTTTGGCGGGCGGCTGATCCTGGAGGAATTCGAGGAGAACCCTTTCCTGCCCCGCTTCTACGAGGACCCCGAGCGCTGGGCCTTCCACACGCAGCTCAGCTTCCTGGCCAGCCGCTTTCGCCAGCAGAAGCAGCTCCTGCTTCGTGATCTGTTTCACCCGTTCGTGGTGAGCGACTACGCCTTCGACAAGGATCGCATTTTCGCCCGCATCAATCTGAAAGGGGACGAACTCCAGCTCTACGAGACGCTCTACACGCTCATGGAGCCCAACGTCCCCACGCCGGACCTGATCGTTTATTTGCAGTCCACGCCGGACCGGCTGCTGGAAAACATCCGCAAGCGGGGGCGTCCCTACGAGCAGCGCATCGAGCGGAGCTATCTGGAGGCGCTCTGCGAGGCGTACGATCACTACTTTTTCCATTACACGAAAGGCCCACTACTGATCGTAAACGCCGTCCAGATCGATTTTGTCAAGAATCCGGAGGATCTGGAGGAGTTGATCCGACAGATTCTGGAGCGACGCCGCTACGGCGGCATTACATACTTCAATCCGCGACCGGCCCGAACGGTGAAGTAGACGATGTTGAAGCTCATTCTGTGGATTGTGCTGCTCTACCTGATCTGGCGTAGTGGTCGCAATCTGGTGCGGGCCATGCTGGAGGATCCGGGCAGGCCCTATGAACTGGAGCGTCGGCAGATCCGTCGTCGTCCCTGGGAAGAGATCGAAGACGCCCGCTGGGTCGATCTGGAGTAGCCTACTGGCCGAAGCTGAAGGTGATGCGCGTGAAGCTGGCAACGGGCCGGTCGTTCACACGGGCCGGGCGAAATCGCCAGCGCCGGGCGGCCGCCAGCGCCGCTTCTTCCAGGCCGTAGCCCAGCGTGTCGACGCGCTGGCGGTGCGGCGTCAGCAGGTAGCGCTCTACGACCGTTGCCGAAAGTACCTGGCCGGTCGGGCTCACCTGCACTTCGACGACGATCTCGGCCCGGATGCGGGCACGTCGCGCATCGCGTGTGTATTCGGGCTCCACGAAGCGGACGGGCTTGGGGCCCACCTCGAACGCGGGCGCGGCCGCCAGCGTGCCTTCCAGGGCCCCTTCGGCCGCGAAGGGATCGGTGCCGGGTTCGTCAAGGAGCAGGCGGTTTTCGTCCAGGTTGATCTCCACCTCTTCCAGCGGCACCTCGTCGGGCACCACGACCGGAAGGGGCGGAATGGGGGGGGGCGGGGCCGGGCGTGCCTGGCGGGTCGGCATGACTTCCTCCAGGGCGATCACCTCGGGGGCCAGGCTTCGATAGACCACGGCCTGCGAGGCCGTGCGGTCCGGCGCCGGCCACAGGCGCACCACCAGCACGAGCAGCCCCAGCGTGAAGGCCAGGCTGGCCATCATACGCAGCGGGTAGGCTGCACGCTCACGCTGTCGGTGCAGGGGGCGCATAGGGCAGGGGAAAGATCTCCCTCTTTTGAACCGCCGTCGCATCGATCCGTTCGGGATTGGGCTTTAGGCTCGGAAGCGCTACTATGAAAAAAGCCCATAGATCCTGTAGATCGCCTGGCTTACGCGGTGCAAATGCCTTATCTTTCGGAAACCTTCCGCAGAGGGTGTACGTTGAGACGCCGAAACCGGCAGCCGATAGTGATAGGTTCTGGACCTGGACAGTTGCACCTTCGACGATTCCGTGGTGGCTGAAGCCTTCCCACAAGCGGGGAAGGCTTTTTTGTACCCGATCGAATCCATTAACCAAACCCATAACAGGCCGTCATGATACCCCTGCTGCACCCGACACCGGATCCCTGTAAGCTGGCACTGGCCGATGGAACCGTCGTAACCGGTATCGCCATCGGGCACCGAGGCGAGACGGGCGGGGAGCTGTGCTTCAACACCAGCATGACGGGCTACCAGGAAATCATGACTGACCCGTCCTACTACGGGCAGATCATGATGATGACCTACCCCCACATCGGCAACTACGGGGTGATGGACATCGACATGGAAGCTGCCCGTCCGATGGTGGCCGGCCTGGTGGTGCGCGCCTTCTCGCATCGCTACTCGAACCGCCTGGCCGACGGCTCGCTGGAAGACTGGATGCGACGCTACGAACTGGTAGGCATCTCCGGTGTCGATACACGACGATTGGTGCGGCACATTCGTACGAAAGGGGTCATGAACGCAGTCATCTCGTCGATCGATCTCGACGACGAGAGCCTGGTCGAAAAGGCCCGGCGCTTGCCCTCAATGGACGGGCTGGAGCTGGCCTCCTACGTAATGACGGAGCGGCCCTACGACTTCTGCACCGGACCCGGGCCGCGCATCGCCGTCTTCGACTACGGCTGCAAGCTGAACATCCTGCGCATGTTCCAGGCGCGGGACTGCACGGTGCGCGTTTTTCCGGGCTATACGCCGCTCAATGAAGTGCTGGCCTGGGAGCCCGACGGGCTGTTCTTCTCGAACGGGCCGGGCGACCCACGGGCCATGCCCCAGGCCATCGAGCAGGTGCGGGCGGCCATCCGTACCGGGCTGCCCATCTTCGGCATCTGCCTGGGACACCAGCTCATGGCGCTGGCGCTGGGCTTCAAGGTGTACAAGATGTACGTCGGACATCGCGGCGCCAACCACCCGGTCAAGAACCTGCGCACCGGCCGCGTGGAAGTGACCACGCAGAACCACGGCTTTGCCGTCGAGGCCGAGTCGGTCGATCCGCGCGAGGCCGAGGTGTCGCACGTCAACCTGAACGACCGGACCGTCGAGGGACTGCGCTTCAAGTCGTTCGCCGGGCTTTCGGTGCAGTACCATCCGGAAGCATCGCCCGGACCCCACGACAGCCGCTACCTCTTCGACGAGTTCCTTGAGCTGGTGGCGGCGCACCGTCCGGTCGCGACGCCGCAGCTGGCCCGCGTGTAAACGCCCGTTTTGCAACCCGTAACCGAACCCAACACCCTGGAGCATACCATGCCGAAGCGGACCGACATCAAGCGGATCCTGCTGATCGGATCGGGCCCGATCGTGATCGGGCAGGCCTGCGAGTTCGACTACTCCGGTAGCCAGGCCGCCCGGGCCCTGCGCAAAGAAGGCTACGAGGTCATTCTGGTCAACTCGAACCCGGCCACAATCATGACCGACCCGATCACGGCCGATCGGGTTTACCTGCAGGAGCTGACGCCGGAATCCATTCGCCGCATCGTCGAGAAAGAGCGTCCCGACGCCGTGCTGCCCACGATGGGCGGGCAGACGGCGCTGAACCTGGCCGCCCAGCTTCACGAAGAGGGCTTCTGGGAGGCGATGGGCGTGGAGATCATCGGCGTGGACATCGAGGCGATCCAGGTTACGGAAGACCGCCAGCGTTTCCGTGACCTGATGGAGCAGATCGGCATCGATCAGGCCCGGAGCCGCACGGCCCGTAGCCTGCTGGAGGCCAAAGAGATCCTGCAGGAGCTGGGCGGGCTGCCCGTGGTGATCCGCCCGTCATTCACGCTGGGCGGCACCGGCGGCGGTATCGTCTGGACAATGGAGGAGTTCGACCGCAAGGTGACGCGCGGGCTGGAGCTTTCGCCCGTCCACCAGGTGCTCATCGAGGAAAGCGTCTACGGCTGGAAAGAATATGAGCTGGAGCTGTTGCGCGACGCCAACGACAACGTGATCATCGTCTGTCCCATCGAAAACCTCGACCCGATGGGTGTGCACACGGGCGACTCGATCACGGTGGCGCCCGCGCAGACGCTCACCGACAAGCAGTACCAGCGCATGCGCGACGCGGCGATCAAGATGATGCGCTCGATCGGCAAGTTTGCCGGCGGCTGCAACGTGCAGTTTGCCGTCGAGCCGCACACCGGGCGCATGATCGCCGTCGAAATCAACCCGCGCATGTCGCGCTCGTCGGCGCTGGCCTCGAAGGCCACGGGCTACCCGATCGCCAAGGTGGCCGCCCGCCTGGCCGTGGGTTACACGCTCGACGAATTGCCCAACGACGTGACGGGCACCACGAGCGCCTGTTTCGAGCCGTCGATCGACTACGTGGTCGTCAAGATCCCGCGCTGGAATTTCGAAAAGTTCGAGGGCGTCGACGAGGAGCTGACCACGCAGATGAAGGCGGTAGGCGAGGTGATGGCCATCGGCCGCACCTTCCCCGAAGCGCTCCAGAAGGCCTGGCAGAGCCTGGAAAACGGCTACGCCGGCCTCGGCGCCGACCGGGAAGACCCGCCGCGCGAAGAGGTGCGTGCCCGGCTCAAGAAGCCCTACTGGGACCGCACGCTCCAGATTCGTAACGCCTTCCGGCTGGGTGCCTCGGTCGAGGAAATCCACGATGTCACCTACATCGACCCGTGGTTTCTCTACCAGATTGAGGACATCGTCAAGATCGAACGGGAGCTGGAGCGGCGTACGCTCGACCAGCTCGATGCCGACTTCCTGCGGCTGGTCAAGCAGTATGGCTTCTCGGACGTGCAGATCGCCTACCTGCTGCAGGGGAACGTGACCGAGGAGGATGTGCGGGCGCGGCGTAAGGCGCTGGGCATCACACCCACGTTCCGGCTCGTCGACACCTGCGCTGCCGAATTTCCGGCTCAGACGCCCTACTACTACAGTACCTACGAGACCGAGAACGAAAGCGAGGTCACCGACCGCGAAAAGGTCATCATTCTGGGCGCCGGACCCAACCGCATCGGCCAGGGTATCGAGTTCGACTACTGCTGCGTGCACGGCGTGCTGGCCGCCAAGGAGATGGGCTACGAGGCCATCATGATCAACTGCAATCCGGAGACGGTATCGACCGACTTCGACGTGGCCGACAAGCTCTACTTCGAGCCCGTCTTCTGGGAGCGGGTGCTCGACATCATCGAGCACGAAAACCAGCACGGCAAGCTCAAAGGGGTGATCGTGCAGCTCGGCGGCCAGACGGCGCTCAAGCTGGCTAAAAAGCTCCACGAGCACGGCATCCCGATCCTGGGCACGTCCTTCCCGATGATGGACCTGGCCGAGGAGCGGAGCAAGTTCTCGGCGCTGCTGCGCGAGCTGGAGATCCCGTATCCGCCTTACGGGGCGGCGCGGACGGTGGCCGAGGCCGTCGAGGTGGCCGAGCGCATCGGCTACCCGATCCTGATCCGGCCCAGCTACGTGCTCGGCGGCCAGGGCATGCGCATCGCCATCAACAAGGAGGAAGTCGAACGCTACGTCCGCAACATCCTCAAACTCCTGCCCGACAACGAGATCCTGCTGGACCTCTTCCTGGAGAACGGGATCGAGGTGGACGTCGATGCGGCCTGCGACGGCGAGGAGGTCTGGATTGCCGGCATCATGCAGCATATCGAACCGGCCGGCGTCCACTCGGGCGACTCGACGGCCGTGCTGCCGCCCTTCTCGCTGTCGGAGGAGGTGCTGAACACGATCCGCCGCTACACCGAGGACATCGCCCGGCGCCTGCAGGTGGTGGGCCTGATCAACGTGCAGATGGTGATCAAAGACAACGTGGTCTACGTGATCGAGGCCAACCCGCGGGCGTCGCGGACCATGCCCTTCGTGGCCAAAGCGACAGGCGTACCGGTGGCCAAGATCGGCACGCAGCTCATGCTGGGCCGCAAGCTCCGGGAGTTCCGCGAGGCCGGTTTGCTCGAATCGAAGCTCAAGGGCTACGCGATCAAAGAGCCGGTCTTCTCCTGGGACAAATTCCCGGAGGTGCCCAAGGAGCTGGGGCCGGAGATGAAGTCTACCGGCGAGGCCATCGCCTTCGTCGAAACGCTCACCGACGAACACTTCCGCCGGCCCTACGCCATCCGAAACCTCTACCTGAGCCGATAGACGCACCCTCCCGATCGCACCACCGGCCCGCACGGCAACGCGCCGTGCGGGCCGGTTCTGTTTTTAAAGATCCGTTCGCTGTTTGCAACAAGGGTTTTATCCAGGAGCGGACCGCTGTGTCCACCCTGTCGTACCTCGAACCAGCACCCCGTTTTCACGCCGCGCCTGGCCATGCATGCGCCTGTTGTGAGCCATTGCGGCGATCGCATTTTGCCCGGCCGCCGTCCTTCGAGAAAGGGGTTTCGTAAAGGATTTTTTGCAGGAAGTGCTCGACGGAAGCGCGAACGCCGCCTCCCGGATGTCGTTTTCCAAACTGATTGTTGTTGTAACGACTTTGAGGATTGACCATGGAGATGGAAGTAATTGAAATCAAAACGGCCGGGGTGGAGCCGGACGTGCACGAGCTGATCCGCAGACGCTGGAGTCCGCGCGCGTTTGCCGACCGGCCGGTAGCGCCTGACGTGCTCCGCCGCGTGCTGGCGGCCGCCCGCTGGGCACCCTCGGCCTACAACGAACAACCGTGGCGTTTCATCGTGGCGCGGCGTGAAGATCCGGAGGCGTTCGATCGGCTGCTGGCCTGCCTGAACGAAGGCAACCGACGCTGGGCGCAGCGGGCGCCCGTGCTGATGCTGGTACTGGCGCGGCGCACCTTCTCGCATAGCGGCGCGCCGAATTCGCACGCCTGGTACGATACCGGTCAGGCCGTGGCCTACCTGACGTTGCAGGCCACCGCGCTCGGACTCTACGTGCACCAGATGGCGGGCATTCTACCGGACGAAGCGCGCCGCCGCTGCGCCATTCCGGAGGAGTACGACGTGGTGGTCGCGCTGGCGCTGGGCTACCTGGGCGATCCGGCGCAGCTTCCCGAAGACCTGCAGGCGCGCGAGCGGAGCCCGCGCACGCGCCGGCCGCTGACCGAGCTGGTTTTCGAAGGCCGCTGGGGCACTCCGGCCCGCTTTCTGATGCAGGAAGACGGCCACGCCTCCTGAATCCATCGGATGATGGCACCTTTCGGGCTCCGGCCGCGTACTCCTGGCCGGAGCCTTATTTTTTTGACGCATGGATCCGCTCCTGTCCGATCGCGAAGCGCTCATGGCGCGGCTCCGGCCGGTGCTGGAGGCGCGGCCGGAGGTGGTATTTGCGCTGCTATTCGGTTCGGTCGCGCGGGGACAGGCCACCTCGCTCAGTGATGTGGACGTGGGCATTTACACCGAACAACCGCTGGACTTGCCGGAGCTGGGTGGGCTGGTGAACGAACTGGAGCAGGTCGCAGGGCGGCCGGTGGACGTGGTGGAGCTTCGCGAAGCCCTGAAACGGCAGCCGCTGTTGGCTTACGAAGCGGTGGCGCACGGAAAGTTGATCTACTGCCGGGATGAAGACCGCTGGGTGGATTTCAAATGCAGAACATTCCTGACCTACTTCGACACGGAACCCCTTCGTCGCATGATTCGCGATGCTTTTCTGGAGCGCCTGAAAAAAGGTCAACTTGCAGAAAGACGATATGCAGGAATACCTCCATCGTCTTGAAGACGCGCTGGCCGAGTTGAAGCGTTTGCGAGATCAATATACGCTGGGGGACCTGAAACGAGATCGCCTCCTGGAGTGGGCGCTTCGCTATGGACTGCTCGAAAGCATCCAGATCATCATCGACATCAGCTGCCACCTGGTCAGCCGTAATAATCTGGGTACGCCTTCCTCTTATGGCGAGTGTATTACTTTGCTGGCACGCGGAGGCTACTTGTCTGAAGAACTGGCACGCAAGCTCCAGTTAATGGTAGGATTGCGCAATCTGCTGGTGCATGAGTATGCCACTATCGACGTGGAGCGGCTGTACCGGCATCTCGATCAGCTTCCTGATTTTGTCCAGTTCATCGAATCGGTACAGCCCTACCTTTAGCAGGAAAGGGGAATAAACGCCGGGTCTTCGGCCACGAGCGTGCCGTCCGGTGCGAAGTCGCCCAGGCGTACCGGTTCGATCTGGCCCACGCGCTCGGGATCGAAGGGTCGCTGCACGCGGATGTAGTTGTCGGTATAGCCGTACATGAGCCCGTGCTTTTCGGTGCTTTCCCAGAGAACGGGGCGCACCTGACCCTGGTGCGCCCGGTAGAATGCGTGACGTTTCTTGTGGGAGAGCACTTGCAGCATGCGGTTGCGGCGGGAGCGCTCAGGTTTGGGGACGGGCTGGCCGCCCATGCGCTCGAGCTGCTCGACGGCCGCCGTGCCGGGCCGCTCGGAGTAGGTGAACACGTGCAGGTAGGAGACCGGCAACTCGTTCAGAAAGCGGTAGGTGTTCTCGAAGCGCTCGGGCGTCTCGGCCGGGAATCCCACGATGACGTCGACCCCGATGGCGGCATCGGGCAACAGCTCCCGGATGCGGGCCACGCGCTCGGCGTACAGCTCACGGCGATAGCGCCGCCGCATCTTGCCCAGCACGAAGTTGTCGCCGCTCTGCAGCGGCATGTGGAAGTGCGGCATGAAGGCGCGTGACTCGGCCACGAACGCGATGATTTCGTCGGTGAGCAGGTTGGGCTCGATCGACGAGATGCGGTAGCGCTCGATGCCCTCCACCCGGTCCAGCTCCCGGAGCAGGTCGAGCAGCGTCGCACCGAACTCCTGGCCGTAGAGACCGATGTTGACGCCCGTCAGCACGATCTCCTTGAAGCCCATCTCGGCCAGTTGCCGCGCCTGAGCCACCGTGGCCTCGATGGGCTGGGAGCGGCTGCGACCGCGGGCCTTCGGAATCGTGCAGAACGAGCAGACGTAGTCGCACCCGTCCTGAATCTTCAGAAAAGCACGCGTGCGCTCGGTAGAGGAGAATGCGGGGCCGAACTCCTGCAGCTCGTCGATGCAGGAGACCGCCACCTGGGTCTGCTCCTTTTTCTGGAAGCTTTCGATCAGCTCAAAGAGGTGGAATTTTTCACGGGCGCCCAGCACGACGTCGACGCCTTCGATGCGGGCGATCTCCTCGGGGCGAAGCTGGGCGTAGCAACCCGTGACGATGATGAAAGCGTTCGGGTTCTGGCGGATCGCCCGGCGGATGATCTGGCGACACTGGCGTTCGGCCTCGGCCGTGACCGTGCAGGTGTTGATGACGGTCACGTCGGCCGGCTCGCCGAAAGGCACTACTTCGTAGTGGCGCGCGAGGAAGTCGCGCTCCAGCGTGCTGGTTTCCGCAAAATTCAGTTTGCAGCCGAGCGTGTAGAACGAAACGCGTGGCATCGACGTTTAGGCAACCCTGATCCCCGGTGGCGACGGAGCGAACGCGGGCCGGGGCGGGGAGTTTCGGAATCAAAGTAGACGAGCATGCTGGCACCCGAGGGCTATCCGATCATCGGCGGGACGGTACTGGCGGCCGTATTGCTGGCCGCCGGCGCCTACTACTGGTTGCCGGGGGCCTGGCGCGTCGTGGGCCTGCTGCTGGCGGTGCTACTGCTGGGCTTCGTGCTGTATTTCTTCCGCGATCCGGAAAGGCATCCGCCGGAAGGGGCCGGGGCATTGCTGCTGGCACCGGCCGACGGGAAGGTGGTAGAGATCGTCGACGTGGATTACGAGCCGGTGTATCTGAAGGGGCCGGCGCGGCGATTGTCGATCTTTCTCTCGCCACTGGACGTGCACGTCAATCGGGTGCCGGCCGACGGCGTGATCGAGCTGGTCCGCTACATTCCGGGCGACTATCTGGTGGCCTGGCACCCGAAGGCCAGCGAGAAAAACGAGCGTTCCGAGATCGGATTGCGCCATCCGAGCGGCAATCGGGTCCTCTTCAAGCAGATTGCCGGGGTGCTGGCCCGGCGCATCGTGTTTCATCTGAAAGAAGGCGATACGGTACGAGCCGGTCAGCGCTTCGGGATTGTCAAATTCGGCTCCCGTATGGACGTAATCGTGCCGCCGCATATCCGGTTCGAGGTAAACGTAGGGGATCGGGTACGGGCCGGCGAGACGGTACTGGGCCGACTGGTGGCAAAGCCGGAGGCCGAAGCTCTCGGAATAGATCGGCTGCACAACAATTGAATGGAGCAAGCAGGGCATGTTGCGGGCACGCCGGGGATACGATCGATATGGTCAGAAACAGCGCCATTTCCGGGCGCGACTGCGTGCCTACCGTGCGCAACGCCGGCTGCGCCGGCCCATTCCACGGGCGGCCGTCCCGTCGTTTTTTACGCTGATGAACCTGTTCAGCGGCTTTCTGGCCATCACCCAGATCCACGAAGGCCGCTTCGACTATGCCTGCTGGCTGATCGTGCTGGCGGGCTTTTTCGACATGCTCGACGGCATGCTGGCCCGGCTGACGAACGGCACCAGTCTGTTCGGGGTCGAGCTCGACTCGCTCAGCGACGTGGTGTCGTTCGGGGTAGCGCCGGCCTATCTGGTGTACGCCTTCAACCTGCACGCCTACGGCACGCTCGGACTGATCATCGCGTCGCTGCCGGCCGTCTGCGGGGCCGTCCGGCTGGCCCGTTTCAACGTCCAGTTCGACGGCGAAAAGCGGGAGTACTTCCTCGGGTTGCCCATCCCGGCACAGGCGGCGGCGCTGGTGGCGCTGGTCCTGAATGCCGAGGGGGTCGATCTGCTGGAGCGGCTGACGCCCGGCGACTTCCCGGTGCTGATCCCCGTCGTGTTCGTGCTCTCGGCCCTCATGGTCACGAACATCCCCTTCGACGCCATCCCGCGCCCCAGCCTGGCCTACCTGCGGCGTCATCCCTGGAAGTCGAGTGCCTACGGGCTGGCGCTGCTGTTGATCATCTTTTTGCAGCAGATTGGCTTGCTTCTGGTGCTGGCCGCGTATATCCTGCACGGCATCGGCCGCGCCATTTACAACCTGGTGCAGGCCATCCTGAACACTCCGCTGGAACCTGCTTCGGAATCGTCCAACCCACCCCTGGAAAATCGCGATGTTTAAGGCAATCGTAACCGTTCGCCTGCGGCCTTCCATCCTGGATCCTCAGGGGAAGGCCGTGCACCACGCGTTGCAGAACCTGGGCTACGACGCGGTGACCCAGGTACGCATCGGCAAGGTGATCGATCTGTGGATCAGGGCCGACTCGGCCGACGAGGCCGAGCGCATCGCCCGCGAGGCGGCCGAGAAACTTCTGGCCAATCCGGTCATGGAAGATTTCGACGTGACGGTCACGCCTGTGGAAACGCCCGCTGCTACCGGGTAAAACCTGTCACGACGAGCCATGGGACAGCCGAACTTGCTGGCCGAGACGAAGCCGGTCGGTCCGGCACCTGAGGTGGACGTCGAAGATGCCGAGGAGACGCGACTGGACGCTCCCTGGCGCGTGATTCTCTACAACGACGACATTCACACGTTCGACGAGGTCATCTTTCAGCTCATGAAGGCCACGGGCTGCTCGCTTCCTGAGGCCGAGGCGCTGACCTGGAAGGTGCACACCGAGGGCAAGGCGGCCGTCTACGAGGGCTCGTTCGAGGAGTGCTTCCGCGTGCAGGGCGTGCTCCGCGAGATTCAGCTCATCACGGAGATTCAGGGTTGATCAGGAGAAGATCAGGTAGGTCAGCTTGACCGTGAACGCATTGTTGGGGAACAGCCGGAACGTGTCGCGTAGCTGTTCCGGGAAGGTCAGTCCCTGATACCACGAATCCGGCTGGAACGGATCGGCGCGGTCGTAGGCGTCCCGGTCGTGGGTCCAGACCAGGTAGAGCACCGATCCGGGGCGATACTCCCAGCGGAGCACCACATTGACGCGGAAGCTGTTGAGCACGAACTCGTGCCGTTTGGGGTAGTCGGGGAAGGGAAGCAGCGTGTCTTTGTCGAGTCGGAGCGACGGATCGGTGTAGCGGCCACGTGCCAGCAGGAGCTGGGTAAAACTCTGCACTGAGAGCATCGGGGAGAAGGTCAGCGTGCTGCGGAGGGAAAGCTCCAGCGAGCGCGTGTCGCGGCGGCCGAAGACGGCCACGTAGTAGCGATCGGAAAAGCCCTCGTACGGATCGTAGCGGGCGGCCAGTTCGTCCAGGGGGCCTGGCGACGGGAGCCGCGTGAAGTCAGCTTCGGCCAGTTCGTCAGGCGCAGCACTTTCAGTCCCGATGGCCCATCCATCCGGCAATCGGGCAAAGCTTTCGTTGGAGGCCCAGCGCAGCAGGTTGTGTTGCTGCTCGAGGGACAGCTCGGTGCGCAGATCCAGCCAGTCAAGCGCGCTCCATTCCAGTTGAAGGCCGGTGTTGAGTCGGCGGCCGCCTTCTTCGTCGAGCTCCAGTTCAAAGGAAGGTTGCAGGCGCAGGCTCCGGCGCGTATCGCTCCCGTACTCACCTTCGATGGAAAACTGTCGGGGCTGATAGATGGGACCCATGCCGCGGGCTTCATACAGATCGTAGCCGCCCCAGAGGTAGTCGCCACGGATACGCAACGCCAGTTCGGCAAAGCCGCGGGTCAGTGCCCCTGCCCGCATGAAAAAGCCGCTGCCCATGTACAGGCCCTCGCGGTAGGAGCGCTGGTGCCAGGAGAAGATGAAGGCATCGGCCCGCTGGAAAGGCCCGAAGGGCCGGTTGTTGTTGAACTGGTGTTCCAGGCGCATCCAGAAGCGGACCAGATTGTTGCGCCGAAGCAGGCCGGCCTCGTTGACGTTGAAATGGTTGTCAAAACCGTCCAGGCCGGCGCCATAGGTCCAGACGCCCTGCACGCGTTCCAGGCGCAGGGCGGTGGCCAGTCCGGTCGGGGCGTCCTGACCGTTCACCTGGCGGTGCGAAAAGCTCAGGTGGCCGCCGAAGCGGAACGTGTTGCCGCCGAAGCGCAGGTCCCAGTCCGCGCCGCCGGCCAGGCTGTAGCGCAGCTCATCGTCGCCCGACCGCTGGCGAAACAGCCCGGTCACCATGCCGCCGACGGTTGAGTAGGTGCCCAGTTCCTGTCGGAGGCGGCCAACCAGGTAATGGTGTTCAGGTTGAAAGTCGTTGCCGGTGGTGGCGCCCAGCAATCCCAGCGAAAGCCCGCCTTCGGTGCGGCCCGAAAGTTTGGCTGCGCCGATGATGGGCTCGGCGGCGCCGATGCGTCGGCTGTAGAAAAGGCGGCCTTCGCGGCCGTAGGAAAAGTCGAAAATCTGGGCGCCTTCGGTGAAAAACGGCCGCCGTTCTTCAAAGACTGTCTCGAAGGCGGTCAGGTTGAGCACGGCCGGATCCACTTCGACCTGCCCGAAGTCCGGGTTGAGCGTTAGGTCAAGGATCAGGCTGGACGTCAGTCCCAGCTTCAGATCAAGCCCCGCATCGGCGTCCAGCTCGGAGGAGATCTGTCCGTCGTCCTGTCGAAGCCGGGTACCGTTGGAAACCACGTAAGGCGTGATCTGAAGGTTGCGGCCGGGGTGAAGCCCGCGCAGGTTTTCGAGCCGGGCGAAGTAGGCGACTACGCCTGAGGAACGGATGTTGCGCGGAATGAAAGGCCATTCATCCACCTCACTCAGGCGGGCAATATCTCGGCGAAACGAAATGCCCCAGGTCAGCACCTCGGCCTGCGGGAAACGCAGCATAGCATAGGGAATACGCATCTCGACCGACCAGCCCGAGTCGACCACGGCGACGGCCGCTTCCCAGACCGCATCCCAGGACAGATCCGGTTCGCCATTCCCGGGGCGCGGCCCTCCGCCACTGGTGAGCAGCCCGTCAGCCAGCACGCCGGCGGCGTTGACGGCAAAGACGTAGGCCGTTTTCCGGTCGAAGTACGAGTCGATCGCGACGCCGAACCAGTCGGCCTGGTTAAACTGATCCCGACGCCCGAGCAGTCGGCGGATGCGATGGGGTTCGGGGTCGTAGAGCATGGCCCCGATGTAGAGCGCGTCCGGGCCGTAGAGCACGCGTACGGCGGTGGGAAACGTTGGCGCGGCACCTTCGATGGGTTCGAGTTGTCGGAAGTCGGTGGCGACCGGTGCCTGCTGCCAGTCCGGTTCGGTCAGCCGACCGTCAAGATGCAATGTCTGCTGTAGCGGAGTAGCCTGGAGGGTTGGTGTTCGAAGCGTGTCGGATGATGCGAAAGCTACGACTTGAAAGAACAGCAAGCTGAACAATAACCAGCACATCCGAGGTAAGTCCTTGGTAACCGTTTACATTGAAGGAAGGCAAACGCCGGCGCACGACAATCTGTTGCTTACCGGCACACAGGAGGGTCACCGTGGATGTAGCAAACAGTCCGCGGATTCCTGATAGATCCGGTCGCCGAACTCCGAAGCATCGTCGTTAGCAGCGTTGGCGACGGCATGCAGCACGACGCGGCCGATCGTGTCCGGCGGCACCCAGCGAAGCCTCCAGACGGCTTTGCCGGGCGCCGTAAGTTCGGTTCCAGCCGGACTGTGGAAGGCATACCAGACGCCCTGCAGCGTGTCGCGCCACACGCGGTCGTCCAGGGGTTGCAGGCGGCCCGCCTGGCGGCCGCTGTCGGCAAAGCGCACGGCCAGCTCAAAGCCTGCCCGTAGCATTTCCGGGTGCTGCAACATGAGTTGCAGCGTGTAGCTCGTGTCCGACCGGCACGTGTCGGGCAGGCCCTGGATCGTCAGCCGGCCGCCGGGTTCGTTCAGGGGATACTCGAAATGGCATCGCTGGCAGGTCGGTTCGCCAAAACCGCCCGTGTGGGCCAGCGGGGGGTGATCGACGTAGCGACCCAACCACCCCGCTGTGGCGGCCAGCACCAGCGTCAGTGCAGCGACGGGGCGCATCACTCCGGCAGCCGGGCGCGGGCGATCGTGTTGGCGTCGGTGCCGAACCAGAGCGTGCGCGTGGGCGCATGGAAGAACATGTGCCGCACGGCCCCACCGCCGCTCGGAATTTCCGTAATGCTGAAGAATTCGGCCGTCTTCGGGTCGAAGCCCACCAGACGATTGGGGTCAGGTCCCGTTTCGACAAACCAGAGGCGGTCCCGGTCGTCGACGGCCATGCCGTAGGGACGGGCGCCTTCACCGCCGGGCACCGGCCATTCCTGCACGTTACCGCTGGCCGGATCGTAGCGGCCCAGATAGCCCCCGGCGTAGTCCACGTACCAGATGGCTCCGTCCGAGGTGCGGGCCAGCCGACGCGGCCGGGCCTCGGCGCGGGGCAGCGTGATCTCTTCCAGCTTCATCGTGGCCGGATCGACCGTCAGCAACTTATTTGTGCCAAAGGCTGCCACCCATGGGCGTCCCGAAGGATCAACCACGATGCCGTAGGGCCGCGCCCGGGGCGTGGGCACCTGGAACAGCCGAATGGAACCGTCGGCCGGATTGAAATGGCCCACGAAATTGCCGCCCTGCACCGTGAACCAGATGGTGCCGTCCGGTGCAAAAACCAGCGTATGCGGATCGCGGGCAGCCGGATCGGGCATCGGGTAGCGCTTCACTTCGCCCGTGCGGGGATCCAGCCGGCCGATGTAGGCAGCCCGGTTGCCGGCAATCCAGACGAACCCGCTCTCGTCCACGATCAGGTTGTGGGGACCGGTGCCTTCCGGCAGGTCAAAGCGAGTGAACTTGCCGGTCGCCGGATCCAGGTAGGCCGCATAGTCGCCGCGCTGGCCGACGAACCAGACGCGCCCATCGCGATCCACATACGGATCGCGCGGCCGCGTATCCGGCCAGGGCACTTCCCACTCGGTGATTTCCACGGGCGGCCACAACGCCGCGGCCATCACCAGCAATCCGCCGAAGAGGTAGGAGGCAACACGCATGGCTTTTCGAGCCTGTTCTGGAGGTATAGCTTTCAGAAACTAAATCATTCACCGCAGGGTAGGGAGGACGCTGTTACGAACTGCACGCGTTTGTTATGAACGGTAGCTCCGGCGATACCTATCGGGTGGTGGCCGGCACGGCGCGGGCCGAGTTGCGCGAAAAGGGCTCTCGCTTTATCGCCGAAGTCTTTCCGGTGGAGACCGAGGAGGAAGCCGCGGCGGCCATCGAAGCGGTGCGCCGTCGCGAACACGCGGCCACGCACCACTGCACGGCCTACCGGCTGGGACCGGAAGGCGAGCTGTTCCGGGCCAGCGACGACGGCGAGCCATCGGGCACGGCCGGCTTGCCCATTCTTCGCCAGATCGAAGCCCGCGGGCTGACCAACACGCTGGTGGTGGTGACGCGCTACTTCGGCGGGACCAAACTGGGACGCGGCGGGCTGATCCGGGCTTATGGCGAGGCGGCCGCACGGGCACTGGATCTGGCGCCGGTGGCCGAACGCGTCATCACGGTGCCTTTCCGGTTGCGCTTTGCCTACGACGACACGGCGCCCGTCATGCGCCTGATCGAACGCATGGGCGCCCGTATTCGCGAGACCTGCTACGACGCCGAGACCGAACTGCTTGTCGAGGTACCCCGCTCGAAAGCCATCGCCTTTGCCGAGGCTTTCGTCGAAACTCTGGCCGGTCGCGGTCAGTGCGAGGCGCTGAAGCCACTCCCGCGCACAACCTGATCGATCAGCCGCTGCATCCGGGCATGGTGCGACCCTTCCCAGTAAACACGGCCGCAGGCGGGGCAGCGGTAGAACTCGGTGTAATGGGCACGGATACCCGGCGGTAGTTGGGCGGCCACGGCTTCGGCTTCTACGGGCTCCAGGGGCACGTTGCAGCACATGCAGCGACTGAAGGGATCGACGAATTCGTGCAGCTCGAAGCGGTCCAGCACTTCGGCCAGTTGTTCCCGAGGGGAGGTGGCGCGCACGAAGTAGCCGTACCGCACGGCCTTACGGGCCAGCAATCGTCGATCGCGCGTCAGCAGCACGCGTCCGTCGTCGCCCGCCCGACGGGCCAGCGCCGCATCGCCGGGATCGGGATCCGACAGGTGCTCGGCATCGAAGCCCAGCATGCGCAGGTAGCGCGCCAGCCGTCCCAGGTGCGTGTCGAGCAGAAAGCGCGGCGGGCGCTCCGGCGGCAGCGTATGCAGCGGCGCAGCCGGCAGCAGCCGGTAGAAGATCGGGTAGAAGCTCAGTCGCTCGCCTTCTTCAGGCCGGTAGTCGAAATCGACCGGACATCCGTCGGCCAGAATCAGCGCGACTTCAGGAGGCGGCACGTTGAGCTGCACGAGGATTTCCCGGACCGTGGGCCGCCCCAGAAAGCCCAGCTTGAAGGTGCGCTGTTTCCAGCGGGAGGGTAGAAAATCGTTCAGGACGGCATAAAACCGGAGCCAGAGCGTACGCATCAGCTAATCGTTCACCGCCGAAACCGACGAGTCCGGGGTTTCGGTCTGTCCACGGCGCATGGCTTCGACGGCCAGCCGGTCCACCCGGTTGTTCAGGGCGTCGTCGGCGTGGCCTTTGACTTTCAGAAAACGCACGTCGTGTCGGCGGGTGAGTTCCAGCAGCGCCCGCCACAGGTCCTGGTTTTCGACGGGCTTCTTGCTGGCCGTGCGCCAGCCGTTACGTTGCCAGCGTTCTACCCATCCTTCCTGAAAGGCGCGTACGATGTAGTTACTGTCGGTATAGACGTCCACGCGGCAGGGCTCCTTCAGCGCCTGGAGCGCTTTGATCACCGCTGTTAATTCCATTCTGTTGTTCGTCGTGTGCGCTTCGGCACCCTGCAGCACCTTTTCGTGCTGATTGTAGCGCAGAATGGCCGCCCAGCCGCCGGGGCCCGGGTTGCCGCTGCAGGCCCCGTCGGTGTAGATCACGACGTGTTTTCGCGGAGTGCCCATACCTGTCGTCCAACGAAACCGGAGCGGCACGGTTCGGCAAAACTTCGGCGGAGGCCGGGCGTTCAGAAAAACCCAAACCGATGAGGGGAAGGCAATGAAGTTTGTCGATTACGTAACGATCACGGTGCGCAGTGGAAAGGGCGGGGCCGGAGCCGTCGCGTTCCGGCGGGAGAAGTACGTCCCGAAAGGGGGACCGGCCGGCGGCGACGGCGGCGACGGCGGTTCGGTCTATCTGGAAGGCGATCCGAACCTGTACACGCTGCTGGACCTGCGCTACAACCGGCACCACTTTGCCGAAGACGGGCAGCCGGGCTCCGGCAAGAACAAGAAAGGTCGCGACGGCCGCGACGTGATCATCCGGGTGCCGCTCGGCACGGTGGCAAAGATCACGGAGACCGGCGAGGTGATCGGTGAGGTGCTCCGGCCCGGTCAGCGGCTGCTCCTGGCAAAAGGGGGCCGGGGCGGCCGGGGCAACGCTTTCTTCAAATCTCCCACGAATCAGGCGCCGCGCTACGCGCAGCCCGGCGAACCCGGCGAGGAGAAAAACATCACGCTGGAGCTGAAGCTGCTGGCCGACGTGGGGCTGGTAGGCTTCCCGAACGCCGGCAAGAGTACGCTGATCGCTTCGATTTCGGCGGCGCGTCCGAAGATCGCCGACTATCCGTTCACGACGCTGGAGCCCGCGCTGGGCATGGTGTACGTGGGTGAATTTCGCTCGTTCGTGATGGCCGATCTCCCCGGTATTATCGAAGGCGCACACGAAGGGCGCGGGCTGGGCATCCGCTTTCTGAAGCACATCGAGCGCAATGCCATCCTGCTGTTCGTCATCCCGATCGTCGAGGAGGAGCCCGGGCGAGTCTACCGGACGCTGCTGGGTGAACTGGAGGCGTTCAATCCGACCCTGCTCGAAAAGCCCCGCGCCGTTGCGCTGAGCAAGCTGGACCTGGTGCCGGAGGATGAACGCGAGGCCCGCGTAGCGGCCGTGAGGGCCGAACTCCCCGACGACATGCCGATCTATCCGATCAGCGCCGTGGCCCGGATCGGGCTGGAGGCGCTGAAGGAAGGACTCTGGCGCCAGCTGCAGGAATTGCGGGCGGCAGCCGAGGCCGCCACGTAACAGATCGCGCCACGCGGGGTCTTTATGCAAAAAGCCCATCGTGACGGCCGAGCCCTTTCTCTTCGATGAAGACGAAGGCGGGGCGTTCGGGGCCGCGCCCGACGATCCCGTCGAAGAACTCCGGGCGCTGGTGGCGCTGACGCTGGTGCCGGGCGTAGGACCCGGACGCATTCGGGCGCTGCTGGCCCGCTTCGGTTCGGCGCAGGCGGCCCTGCACGCGCCGGTTGCCGCGCTTGTGCAGGTGCCGGGTATCGGCATGCAGACGGCCCGCCGCATCGCGGCCTTCGACGACTGGGATGCCGTGGACGCGCAGTTCGAGCGGGCCGAGCGGGTCGGCGCCACGCTGATTCCGGCCTGGGACGAGCGTTTCCCGCCGCTGCTTCGCCAGATCTACGATCCCCCGGCGCTGCTCTGGGTGCGTGGAGAGTTGACGCCCGCCGACGACAACGCCGTGGCCATCGTGGGCACGCGGCGTCCGACGGACTACGGGTTGCGCACGGCCCGCCAGTTCGCCGCCGCATTGGCGCGGGAGGGGGTGACCGTGGTTAGCGGCCTGGCCTACGGCATCGACGCGGCCGCGCATCGGGGCGCGCTGGAGGGCGGCGGGCGTACGCTGGCCGTGCTGGGCTCCGGCGTCGACCGCATCTATCCGTCGCGGCACGAGCGACTGGCCCGGGCCATCATGACGCAGGGCGCATTGCTGTCCGAGTTTCCGCTGGGAGCGGCGCCCGACGCGCCCAACTTTCCCCGCCGCAATCGGCTGATCAGCGGACTGGCCCGGGCCGTGCTCATCGTCGAAGCCTACGAGACCGGGGGCGCGCTCATCACCGCCCGCCTGGCGCTCGAGCAGAACCGCGAGGTGCTGGCCATACCGGGTGCGCTTCACAATCCGGCCAGTGCCGGACCCAACCGGCTTGTCCGCGACAGCCTGGCCCGGCTCGTCTGCTCGCCCGACGACGTGCTGGAGGCCCTGGGCCTGGGTAGTGCGCCGTCGGCGCCAGAGCCGCCGCCACCGCCGCTGAGCGGGCTGGAGCGCCAGCTCTACGACGCCCTGGAGCCCGAGCCCATCCATATCGACGTGCTGTGCGAGCGCACCGGACTGGACCCTTCGACGGCGCTGGTCTATCTTCTACAGCTCGAGTTCAAAGGCCTGGTGCGCCAGCTGGCCGGCAAACAGTTTTATCGGTTGCAATAAACCATGGGCGATGGGCTGGTACTTGGATTGAGCCTGATCGTGGGCGTCGTCACACTGCTTCCCTTCTGGAAAAGTACGATCTGGTGGGTGCGTGTGACTGAATTTCCCCGCATTCAGTGGGCGGTGCTGGCGCTCGTGCTGGGGTGTAGCTGGCCCTGGACCGGTTGGCCGCTTGCAGTGAAGGCCGTCGCCGGACTGGGCATGCTGGCCTGTCTGATTTATCAGGGGTGGCGCATTTTCCCGTTCACCCCGCTGGCTCGCAAGCAGGTGCTTTCGACGAAGCATCCCCGGCCCTCAGACGAACTGACGTTGTTCGTCGCCAATGTGCTCATGACGAACCGCGCGGTCGATCGCCTGCTTGCACTGATTCGAAGATACGATCCGGATCTGATTCTGCTGGTCGAAACCGACGCCTGGTGGACGAACCAGGTGCAGCAGGCGCTTGCGAAAGCCTATTCGTTTTCCGTGCTGCAACCGCAGCGTAACACGTATGGCATGGCACTTTTCAGCAAGCTTACGCTGCTCGGTCCGGAAGTTCGATTTCTGATCGAGGAAGACGTGCCGTCTATCCGTACGCGTGTGCTGCTGCGCAATGGCGTACCGGTGTGGTTTTACGGCGTGCATCCGAGGCCGCCGGTGCCCACGGAAGACCTTACTTCAACGGCCCGAGACGCCGAACTGCTTGTCGTGGGGCGCGAAGTGAAGGCAATCCGCGAGCCGGTCATTGTAGCCGGTGATCTGAACGACGTGGCCTGGTCGTCCACGACGCGGTTGTTTCAGCACATCAGCGGTCTGCTCGATCCACGCCGTGGACGCGGCTTTTTCAATACCTATCATGCACGCTGGCCATTTCTGCGCTGGCCGCTGGATCACGTCTTTCACAGCAAGCATTTCTGGCTTCGGCGACTCCGTCGGCTTCCTTACTGGGGTTCGGACCATTTCCCGGTGCTGATCACCCTGCAGTTTGCGCCGGAAGCGGGGCAGGTGCAGGAAGAACCAGAGGCCAGCCGGGAGGAACAGCGGGAAGCATCTGAAAAGATCGCCACGGCGCGAAGCGATTCGGCGCCACAGGCCGCCGTTTCCTTCAGTGCCGGTTCTGCTGGCGTTGCAGGCGCTCGAGCAGTTCGAAGTAGCGCTTGATGAGCGCTTCGTAGTCGGGCGCGTAGCCGCTTTCGAGGGCATCGATCAGGGCACGGCGCAGGCGGTCCAGCTCCTGCTGCGGGGTCAGCTCGGGCGGGCTTTCGCGCACGACGTCTTCGCCCGGACGGCTCTGGCGGCGACGTTCCTGCTCCTGCTCGCGGATGGAGTGTTGGGCTTCGAGCAGGCGGATGAGGATCTGGCGCTGGCGCTCGATCGTCTCCCGGTTGATCTGGCCGCGCCGGAGTTCCTGGACGGTCTCTTCCATCTGGCGGGCGAGGGCGTCGAGGTCGCCCAGCAGGCGGCGCCGCGCTTCCCGGTCGCGGGCGAGCTGCTGGAGCTGGCGGCGGATGGCTTCCTGCTGGCGGGCGAGCTGGCGCATGCGTTCGAGCTGATCGGTGGTCAGCCGCGTGCCCTGGATGTCGTTGAGCAGCTGCTGGATCTGGTCGTTGAGCTGCTGCTGCTGGCCGGCCATGCGCTGCAGTTGCTCGATCATCTGCTCCAGCGACAGGCCGCCCATGGCCTGCTGGTTCTGAAGTTGATCGAGCAGGTCGGCCAGCATGCGGGCCAGCTCGTTCAGGTGCATCATGGCGGCCGTCTGGTAGCTGCCCGCCATGCGGGCGCTGCCCTCGGTCAGTGCGCCGATCGCCTGGTCCATGGCCTGGAGCGCCTCGCCGGCCGTCTGCTGCACGGCCCGGTCCATCTGGGGAATGCGACGGGCGAGCTGGCGCAGGGAGTCGGTAACGACACGGGTGCCCTGCACCAGCTGCTCCTGGCGACGGGCCATCGGCGCCGCGGCCTGCTCCGTGCGCAGCGCCTGAATGTCGTTGCGGAGCGTCTCTTGAGATTCCGAGAGCAACAAGATGTGCCGGAGGGCCTGACGTAGACCGGCCGCGTTGATCTGTCGCTGGGTGCCTTCCATCTGCTGCTCGAGCTGCTGCAGCCGGGCGGCCAGTTGCTCCAGTTGCTGTTCCATCTGCTGCTGCTCCCGGCGTGCGCCCGAGAAGTTGCCCTGGCGGAGCTGCTGCGCATTCTGCTGCATGCGTTCGGGAAGCTGCTGGCGGCGGAGCGCCTGCCGGAGCGAGTCCATACTCTGGCGCGGCATGCCGCGCAGCTCCTCCATCTGGCGGCGCGTCTCTTCCAGCAGTTCTTCGAGGCGGCGAGCTTCCTGGCTGGCCTGTTCCTGCTGGCGGGCCAGCGCTTCGGGATCTACGTGGCCGGTGGAGTCAGACGCGGACGATTCGCCCGTTTCGCCGTGCTGCCGGCGTTCGAGTGCGGCGGTGCGCTCGGCCAGGCGTTCCTGCAGGCGGGCCAGTTCCTCGGCGCGGCGGGCCGCTTCTTCCAGTTGTTGCTGCGTACGCAGGCGCTGGAACAGCTCCAGCGCGCGCTCGATGCGCTCGCGGAACTGGGCTTCGTTGAATTCCACCTCCTCCATGTTTTCCAGCAGCCGGGGCAGATCGAGCGCGCGTAGCGCTTCCTGGAGTTTTTCCAGCGCTTCGCGCAGCTCCGGCGACCGGATTTCCTCGACCACCCGTTGCAGCTCCCGGTACAGCTCGAGCGTCTCGTCGCTTACGAGCCGGTTGGTGGCCATTTCCCGGGTGATCTGTTCGAGCTGGCGGGTGAGCGATTCGACCTGCTCTTCGAGCGCTTCCTGCTGGCGGCGGAGTTGTTCGGCCTGCTGCTGCTCCTCCCAGCCGGCCTGACGGGTGCGCTGGATCGTCTCGCGTAGCTCCTGGAAGGTGGTGCGGAGCTGCTCGGCCTGCTCACGCACCGACTCCAGCCCTTCGGCCACGTCGTCCTGAGCGGCGTCGAGCATCTCGTAGCGCTCGGCCAGCGAAGGGAGCCGGAGGTACTGCACCGGCGTGCGGGCCGACTTGGGGCCGGAGACGCGGTCGTTGTCCCACACCTGCAGGTAGTATTCGATCACGTCGCCGGGCACGAGGTCCAGCCCGTCGGCACGCAGATCCCATTGCTGCTGGATTTCCTGATCGAGCGGGCGCGGCGTGGTCAGCGGCAGGGGGCGGCTCGAAAAGTCGGTCTCCGGGGTGCGGAAGGTGCTTTCGGCCAGGCGCCAGTAGAGCCGCAGCGCCGTAAAGCCGAAGTCGTCGTGCACGCGCACCTGCAGCGGTGCCCGGAGGGCGTCGTCGAGTGTGTAGGTGGCTTCGGGTTGCAGCAGCGTGATGGTGGGCGGGTCGTCGGGCACCAGCTCCAGCGTGTAGCGCACCGGTTCGGGATTGGTCAGGCCACCCGGTGCATGCAGTTCGATCCAGTAATGGCCGGCGCGGTGCAGCGTGAAGGTGCCCTGCGCCAGGCTGTCGCGGACCGTCAGCGCCAGGGCGGAGCCGTCGTCGAAGCGCACCAGGGCGGAGTCGACGGGCGCGGCGCCGGTCAGCACCCGCAGTTCAATCCGGGTACCGGGCAGGGCGGAGACGTTGCCGACGTCGGGTGGTAGCGTCTGCGCAGGGAGTCCGGCGTAGGACGGATAGTGCAGCGTCAGTTGCAGGCGCCGCACGAGCGGCCGTTCACGTAGCGTGACCGTGTACCAGGGCGTTGCCGCGGGAGCAGCCTCCACCTGATAGGTCAGCGGGCGCTGCAGGTCGGGCAGCGCGAAGTAGGCGCGGCCGGTCGTATCGGGCTTCAGGAAGAACGTTTCGGGACGCATCTCGCCGGCATAGCGGAGCCGGAGCGTGAGCTGCTCGGGCCATGCTGTGCCGCGGAGCGATACCGTGAGGTGCAGCGTATCGCCACGGGCCAGTTCGGTGTCGCCCGGGGTGACGTTCAGCGTGAAAGGCAACGGCCGCTCGAACGTGCGGCCCGGCGCCAGCAGGCGGGCGAAAGCGCCGCGGAAGGCACCGGGCGCCAGCAGCCAGAGCGTGCCCACCAGCAGCAGCGGGACCAGCGTCAGTGAGAGCAGCCGGGGCGAAGGACGCAGCGAGACCATCTGCTCGAAGGGGACCGGCGCGATCTGCCGGGCCAGTTGCTCGCGGGCGCGGGCCAGCAGCGTCTCCGGGGCCGGGCTCCGTCGGCCCGTTTCGAGCTGCAGCAGGTCGATCAGACGATCGGCGATCTCCGGGAAATAGCGGCCGATCTGGCGGGCCAGGTGCTCGTCGCTCAGGCGACGCAACGCCAGCAGCGGACGGCCGACGGTCCAGCCCAGCAGGCCCAGCGAGCCGGCTACCAGCGCCCAGAACAGTCCGGTGCGCCATCCGGTGGGGAGCCAAAGCAGCGCTTCCAGCAGGGCGGCAATCCCCCAGAGTAGCGACAGCAGGCCGAGGGCCTGTAGACCACCCTGGAGCAGACGGGCCGCCACCAGGCGCCGCCGCGTGCGGGCCAGTCGCTGCCGGAGCGAAGCCGTGTGCGTTCGTTCGTCCATGCGCATTGCGTGCCGGATCCCTGGCATGTACCCGAGGGCGCATGGCCGGTTTCAGCGCCGTAACAAAGTTTTTGTATTCGGGGCTTCGAGAACGTGCCCGTGCGATTTATCTTTACCCTGTGACAATACAATCCGGTTGGTATGTACGTACTGCATGTAGCGTTCGAGTGCGCACCGATTGCCAAGGTAGGCGGTCTGGGCGACGTGCTGGGGGCGTTGCCCAAGTTTCTGCGCCGGGCCGGCATTGAAGCAGCGGTGCTCATGCCCCGCTTTGGCGATGCGCAGCTGCAGGAAGACGCGCTGCGCCTGATTCACGAAGGGGCGTTCACCTATCGGGACCGCACCCTGTCCTACCGGCTCTGGCGGCAGGATGCCGAAGTGCTCGGATTTCCCGTGTATCTGCTGGAGGAGCCGGTCCACTTCGGGCGACCCGGCGTGTACCAGGATCCGGCCACCGGGCTGGATTTTCCCGATCAGGCCGATCGCTTTTTCGTGTTTCAGCGGGGCGTGCTGGCAGTTTTGAAGGAGGGCGTGCTCCGTCCCGATCTACTCCATCTGCACGATCATCATACGGCGCTGCTGCCGGTCTGGCTGCGCGAAGATCCGGCCTATCGCGAGCTGGCCGAGCTTCCGATCGTGTTCACCGTGCACAATGCCGAGCATCAGGGGCGTTACGACTGGCAGGTGTGGGAGGAGATTGGCGTGCCGGTGGCGCGGCCCGAGGACCTGCAGCACCGGGGCCAGCTCAACGCCATGAAGGCCGGACTGCTCTGGGCCGATGCCGTGACCACGGTGAGTCCGGGTTACGCGCGCGAACTGCAGGAGCGTGAAGATATCGCCGCCGGGCTGCAGGAAGTCTTTCAGCGCGTGGCGCACAAAATGCGGGGCATTCTCAACGGCATCGATCCCGACGTCTGGAATCCGGCCACCGATCCGCTCATTTTTGCGAACTACTCGGTGGAGGATCTTTCCGGTAAGGAAAAGAACAAAAAAGCGCTGTGCGAATCGCTGGGACTCCGGCCCGATCGGCCCCTGCTGGTGTTCATCGGTCGGCTCATGCAGGAGAAGGGGGTCGATCTGCTGGCGGCCGGACTGGAACAGCTGCTGACGCACCAGATCGATGTATCGGTGGTGGTGCTGGGCACCGGCATGCCCGCCTACCAGGCGGCACTGGAAGACCTGCGCTGTCGGATCGTGCGGCCCGGAGGTTTTCCCCGACTGGTGCTGCGGTTTGAGTTCAACAACACGCTGGCACACCAGCTCTATGCAGCGGGTGACATACTGCTAATGCCCTCGCGGGTGGAACCCTGTGGGCTCAATCAGATGTACGCCATGACGTACGGCACTGTCCCGATCGTGCACGCCGTAGGCGGCCTGCGGGATACGGTCGAGCCCTGGGATCCGCACACGCAGCAGGGCACGGGCTTTCGCTTCGAGACGTTCACGCCCCGCGCCTTTCATCAGGCCATCCGCCGGGCGCTTACCGTCTATTACCGCCCCGACCAGTGGCGCGTGCTGCAGCGCAACGGCATGCAGCGCGACTGGTCCTGGGATCGTTCGGCGCAGGAATATCTGGAACTGTACCGGACGCTGGTGCCGGTAACTTCGTAACCTACCCTCCCCAAACCACAGCCCAGGCGTTATGGAACAGGTTCAACTGGCAACGGAACTGGATCTGGAAGCGCTCCGCATCAACGACCGCACCATTGCAGTCATTCTCGGCGGCGGGGCCGGTACGCGGCTGTTTCCGCTGACGCTCAAGCGTTCGAAGCCGGCTGTTCCGCTGGCCGGCAAATATCGGTTGATCGACATTCCGATTTCCAACTGTATCAACTCGGGCATCAACCGGATCTTCGTGCTGACGCAGTTCAACTCGGCCAGCCTCAACCGGCACATTGCCCAGACCTACCGCTTCGATCGGTTCCGCACCGGGTTCGTGTCCATCCTGGCGGCCGAGCAGACCCCTTCGTCGCGCGAGTGGTTTCAGGGGACGGCCGACGCCGTGCGGCGCAGCATGGCGCACATCGGCGTCTTCCGCCACGACTACGTGCTGATTCTCTCGGGCGATCAGCTCTATCTGATGGATTACCGGATTCTACTGGCGCATCATCGGGCCAAACGGGCGGACATCACCATTGCAACGATTCCGGTGCGTGCCGAGGAGGCCCCGGCCTTTGGCATTCTGAAGACCGACGAAGAAGGTGTCATCACCGAGTTCTACGAGAAACCCCCGCTGCACGAACTGGCCGGTAAGGAAAGTCCGGTTTCGCCCGAGATGGAAGCCCAGGGGCGCATTTATCTGGCCTCGATGGGCATCTACGTGTTCAACAGAGACGTGCTGCGCCGGCTGCTGGAGGAAAATCCAATGGATCACGACTTCGGCAAGCAGATCATTCCCAAAGCGATTCGCCAGTGCCGGGTGGTCAGCTATCCCTTCACAGGCTACTGGAGCGATATCGGAACGATTCGTTCGTTCTACGAAGCGAATCTGATGCTGGCGCAGCGACATCCACCGTTCGACATGTACAATCCGCAGATGCCCATTTACACGAACGCCCGGATGCTCCCGCCGGCCAAGGTGCAGAGTTCGTTCGTGCAGGACTCGATCATCGCGGAGGGCAGCGTGATCATCAACAGCCAGATCGTCAACTCCGTGATCGGCATCCGATCGGTCATCCGCGAAAACGCCACGGTCAAAAACGTGGTGATGATGGGCGCCGACTACTATCCATGGCACGATCCGAGCCTGCGCGACCCGGTCGAGGGGCCGGACAATCCGGGCATCGGCGAGGAATCGTACGTCGAGGGGGCCATTATCGACAAGAACGTCAGTATCGGGCGGCGCTGTGTGATTAAAAACCGGGATCAGGTGCAGGAAGGCGAGGGGCCGAACTTTTACATCCGGGACGGCATCGTCGTGCTGCCCAAAAATGCCCGGATCGAAGACGGAACGATCATCTAATCGGAGAACGTCATGCTGCTGGTACGGGCCGGTGCTTACACGATCAACGTCGAGCGGGTGCTCTTTTTCCGCGAAGATAAAGGTGGGCTGGAAATAACCTTTGCGATCCCGGGCAGGGAAAACGCGGAGCTTTACACGCTCCGGCTCAAGGGAAAAGATGCCGAACAGCTTCGCCAGTGGCTGGCGCGTAATGCCGAGGGGACCGAGCGGCCCGAGGCAGGCTTTGCACTGGGCAGCTGAACGAGGCGTGCGAAAAGTTCGGCAAAACGGCGGCCGCGTTTTTCTTTTAACCTGTCTTTTTGGGAAATTTCCAGCCTGAGAAGACGGCGTTGTACCAAAATCGTTTGCTGGCGATGAAACGATACCCCGGACTTATCGGACTGCTTGTGGTGCTGGTGAGCGTGGCCGGGTGCCGGTTTTACGGCTATCCGGGCGGTGTGGCGCTCACGCTGATGCAGATCGAGGCGGCCAGTGAGCAGGTCGCGCAGGACCTTGAGCAGGCGCTGGCCGAGCTGGAGGCGTTGCGGTTGCTGGCCCGCCGCGACGAAACGCTGGCACCCTATGTGGCGCAGTACGAGGCCATTCTGGAGGCGCACCAGCGGGCTGTGCTGGAGTTCGAGCACTGGAAAGAGCAGGTGGCGGCCCATCCCGGCGATTATCGTCGGGCCAACCGCACGCTGGGCGCCATTACGGCGCGTCATGAAGCACTGCTGCAGCAGTATGCGGACGTGGCCTGGGCGGTCGCGCAGCGGGTGAATCCGGCGTTGCTGGCGCGGGCTTACACGTCGAGTGGGCCCCGGTTCTTCTTCTATGTGGTGCCGCCGCAGTATGCCCGTCAGGTGAACGAGCAGGCCGTCCCACCGCTGCAGGTGGTGCGGTATCTGGCCACGCAACTTTCCTGAAGTCGAACAACCGGCGCCCTGAAGGGCGCGGGTTATGCGGCACTGGAAGCGGTTCTGGGCACTCTGGCTGCTGGTCGGCCCGGCCGGTGCGCAGCCGGTCACCGACACGATCCGGACCTACACGTTGGATCCGGTCGTGATCACGCTGGAGCAGGAGCAGGAAGCATCGTTCTCGTCGGTGTGGCGCGTGTCGCTGGCCGAACTGGCCGTAGAAGACGCCGTAAGCCTTTCGGAGACGGCCGCGCTGCTGCCCGGTGTGTCGGTGCAGACGAACTCGCGGGGCGAGACGCTCTTCTATCCGCGGGGTAGCGGCGAGCGACAGGTGGCCGTCTTTCTGGATGGTGCTTTGCTGACCGTTCCCTGGGACTACCGGTACGATCTGGATCTGGTCCCCGTCGCGGCGCTGGGCGGCGTGACGCTCATTCCCGGCAATGCCTCGGTACTCTATGGCACGAATGCGGCCGCCGGGGTGCTCAGCCTGCGCTCGCGTCTGCTGGCGCATCCGGGACGGCTGACCGAGCTGAGCATGTGGGGCGGCGCGCCCGCTTCGGTGCAGGCCAGCGCCGTGCATCTGGCCCACACGGGACGTCTGGCCTACACGGTGGGCCTTGGCTACGCCTATCGCAGGGGCCTGCCGCTTCCCGACGCAGACCTGCCCTACAGTCAACCGGATCCGGACCTGCGCACGAATACGGATCGCAGGCTTTTCCATCTGCTCTCGCGCGTTCAGACGGGGCAGGCCGGTCGTCGAATCGGCGTGACGCTTTTCCACCTGCAGGGAGCGCAGGGCGTGGCACCGGAAAGCCACCTGAACCCGCTGGTCTCGTCGGTGCGATACTGGCGTTATCCGCTGCAGCAACATACGCTGGCCATCCTGAGCGGTGAGCGGACCACGCGGTTCGGAGTGTTGGAGGGGGCCTTCTGGGTCGGACTGTTCCGGCAGCATATCGACCAGTACCGGGACGTCCGCTACGAAACGCGCGAGGCCCGGGAAGAAGACGAAGACTGGACGGTAGGGGGACGGCTGGTGGGTCGACGCTCCGTGGGCGACGGAGAGGTGCGTCTGGCGCTCAACTGGGTGGGCAGCCGTCACGGCCAGCGAGATTTTGAATATGACGAGGCCGGGCGCCCCGACGCCGTGCATCCGCCCACGCTGTATTACCAGCAGCACCTGCTGAGTGTGGGGGGCGAGCTGGTGCAGCCCCTCGGCGTCGGGCTTGAGGGATCGGCAGGTTTCAGCTACGACGCCATGCTGACACCGGAAACCGGCGACAAGCCACCGCGGGATCCCATGAGCGCCTGGAGTCTGGGCGTGGGGCTGCGGCGTAGCTGGCCGAAAGGTGTGGAAGGCTTTCTGGCGGCTTCGCGCAAAGTGCGCTTTCCCACCATGCGAGAGCTATTCGGCGAAGCTCTGGGACGATTTCTGGTGAATCCTGGCCTTCGTCCCGAGACGATCTGGATGGCCGAGGCTGGATTGCGCTTCTCTACAGGCCAGGGCTATGCCGAGGTGGTAGGCTATGTAAATCGCACGTTCGATACGATCGATCAGCGCACCGTGATCGTCGACGGCGAGCGCAAGCGGCAACGGATCAATCTGGAAGGCAGCCGGGTCTACGGTATGGAGGTCCGAGGAGGATGGGCTTTTCTCCGGAGCTGGACGCTGGAAGGACACGTGGCCGGACTCCGCAGCCGGGCGTTTCTGCCGGGACCCGACCGGCCCCTGGTCGAAAAGCCGGAATGGCTGGCGACGCTCACGCTTCGCCGCCTGCCGGGGCTCGGACTGGCCCCGCTTGTGCAGCTGCACTATCGCGGACGGGCCTGGGCGCTGGACGAAGCGAATCGGCTGCAGGAGCTACCCGATGCGCTGCTGCTCCACGTGCGGCTGGCCTACCGGTTACCGCTTGCCTCAGGACAGGTGGAAGGCTTCGTACGGATCAATAACGTGACGGACACGGCCGTCTGGCCGCAACTTGGACTGCCCGGACCCGGTCGAGAGCTGCGGCTGGGCGTGCAGCTATGGGTTTAGGCTTCGTCGTTTCCGTGCCCGTTTCCTTTCAGCAGCATGTGCAGGTAGCGCTCCACTTCATCGCGCTCGGACAGAAGCCGCTCGACGATCTGCACTTCCGTGAGCGTGTAGCCCAGTAGCAGGCGGGCCTGTTCGGGAAGCAGTACCGTGTCTTTGTGCGCCAGGTGGAGTTGCTCGGCCACAGCACTTCCGGTAGCCACCAGGGCCGCCTGGGTTTTCAGCTCGGGCGTCGGTAGCTCTTTCGGTGTCTCCAGTTTCCCCAGCACCACTCCCAGTTCCTCGGGCAAATTCCACTCCTTCGCCGCCTGCTCGTTCAACTCCAGATAGCTGACCCCGAAGATCGTGCGTTCGGCGTCGGCCGATGGCAGGGCTCCTTCTTCGTTCGTGTACCAGAGCGCTTCGTAGTCGTCGGGCCGGTTATAGAGCAGAATCAGGCGACCGCTGGTATGCAGCAGACCGGTAGTAAAAACGCGACGCGCAAAGGGGAGGCCCAGCCACTGCGCCAGGCGCTGCGCATAAACGGCGCCACCGACACTCAGCCGCATCAGATCCTCGAAAATATGCTCCTGCTCGGGGTTGGAGACGGCCTCGCGCAGTTGCAACATGGCGGCCGTCAGCACGATGTTGCTGACCTCCAGAAAGCCCAGCAGGGCGATGGCCTTCTGGATTTCGGTGATGCGTCGCCGCAGGCCGTAGTACGCCGAGTTGATGCGTCGGAGCACCAGCTGCGTGACGATGGGGTCGGCGTGGACGATCTCGATCAGCTTTTCCAGGTTGGGCTCGGCTGTGTCGTCGCTGAGCAGGCGGGCCACTTCGGTGGCTGTGCGGGGAAGCGGTGGGAAGCGAACGTTCAGGTTCGCCTGAAAACGAGTGGCGGGCACCGGCCACCCCGACGGTGTCCTGGGATTTTCCATAGTCAACGACGGCCCGGAGGAACGCATAGCTTCTTGATGCAACAAATTAACGGCCCACAATGCTCCCCTCAATAATCGACTGAAAATGTGACTTCTAAAATCCTACGGATTGTCTGCATCAAAATCAATCAGATAGCGTCCGATCGCACACTGCAGACAGCGCAATGGCTGGCAATATTTTCGGTAGAGCTGGTGAAGGGCCTGCGAAAAAAACGCATCGGGCGGAAGGTAACCCGACCGGGCAAAGCGACGGGTGATCCGATCCCGCTCGGGAGGCAGGGCTTGCAGCAGCGAGATGAGCCGGGGCGCAAGCGAGGCGTTGCGTGCCAGCAGAAAGGGCACGATCGCGTTCAGCAAGAGAATGTCAAGGCGCTGTCGGCCTGGAGCAACGCGTGTGCCGGATGGACGGAGCAGCCGACGCAGGGCGGTTAGCGGTTGCGGTTGCTGAAGCGCCGCTTCGAGCGGGGCGATCGGATCCTGACGCAACCATCCGCCGGGTGCCAGCCAGGCGGCCGCCTGCAACAGACGGCGCTCGGGACGATTGGCCGGGCGCAATCCGCCGCGCTGCCAGAGCAGCGTAGGCATAGGCGCGACGTTCAGTTCCGGTTGCAGCCGGGCGAAACGGGCACGCAGCATCTCGCACCGCTCGCTCGTAAGCAGCCGATCGGGATGAAGGTCTTCCAGCAAGCCGGCCGCGCCCAGCAGGGCCGCCTCGACGTCCTCGGCGGTGGGCAGCGTACGCAGCACGGCCAGCGGTAGCCGCTCGGCCAGCATCCGCATGGGCTCGGCATTGGGGACATACCCCAGTGCGGTCAGGAGCAGCTCGTAGAGCACCTGATCGGGCGGGACTTCCTGCCATCGCTGGCGAATGTTGTGGGCGCGCTCCCGAAATCGTTGCCAGCCCAGCGCTTCGAGCCAGGATGTGCGCACGGCTTCCGGCACGGCGTTCCACTGCGGGGCGCAGGGCAGCGGCAGACGCGGACGCCGGTAAAAGGCGTAAAGCAATTCCCGGAGCGGTCGGGAAAGGTAAGGCGCCAGCACCAGTTCGGGCAGCGGCGTGCCGTCGGCGCGGCGGAGGCGGCCGGTGGTGGCGTCCGCTTCGAGCACCACGTGCAGGATCACGCTGTTGTAGCGCGGGTCGCGGTGATGGCCGTGGGCCGTCCATTCGGCGGAGCGGATGTGCAGCTCGACAGCTCCGTACCAGCGCGTGCCGTCGATCAGCAGACAGGCGTCGAGAAAGTCCGGACCGGCCTCGGGGTTGGCCTCGCCGGTATGGAGAATCTGCACCGATTCGCCCGCCGTCGTCCGGAGCGGCCGGGCGGCCAGCAGCCCGTGGGCCCACAGGTCGTGCAGCAGCGCTTCGGGAGGGCGCCCGTGCATGTGCGGCGTTTTTGTAGAAAGACACGGGACGCCGCTCGTTGCAACGTCAACTCGGACAGGCTTCCAGCAACTGGTCGCGAAGCGCTTCGGCCTCGCGGGCGGCTGCTTCGGCAAAATCGCTGCGGTCCGAGGCGTAGAGGATCTGCCGGCTGCTGTTGACCAGCACCGGACTGCGCCGCGCCACCTGCAGGATGGGTTCGATGGCGCCGCCCTGCGCACCGACGCCGGGAATCAACAGCGGTAGTCCCGCACAGGCCAGATGGACGGCGGCCAGGGCATAGGGATCGGTCGCGCCTACCACCAGACCGGCCGTGCCCGGCAGCTCCTGATTCCAGCGGGCGACGGCACGGGCGACTGTCAGGTAGAGCGGCTCGCCGTCGCAGCGGCGCTCCTGAAAGTCGCGTGCGCCCGGGTTGGATGTGCGCGTCAGCACGAAAGCCGCGCGTCCCTCGTACTCCAGAAACGGCGCCACCGCGTCGCGCCCCATGTAGGGCGAGACCGTGCAGGCGTCGAACGGCAGCAGCTCGAACACGGCGCGCGCGTAGAACCGAGCCGACGAGCCGATGTCGCCTCGCTTGCCGTCGGCGATCGTCACGACGTCGTCGGGCATGTGCTGCAGCGTCGCTTCCAGCACCGGCCAGCCGTCGCGTCCGAGCGCTTCAAAGAAGGCCAGGTTCAGCTTGTAGGCGCAGGCCACGTGGCGGGTGGCGTCGATGATCTGCTGCAGGAACGTACGCACGGCCGTGGCCGGATTCGACTCGCCGCGAAGCGGCCGGGGAAGACGGGCCGGATCCGGATCGAGTCCCACACACAGAACGGTCTGTTTGCGACGCTGCAGCGTGCGCAGGCGGTCGGTAAACGTCATGGCGACAGAACTTCTGAAACTCACCTCAAAGATACGACGACGGGCAATGGTCCGTGCGAATTGCCGGAAAAGATCCGGATTTTTAATTTTAATGGAGAAGGCCGGAACCCTGCTTTTTGCTGGAAGGTTGGCTTTAAGCGTCCGTAACAGGCGCCTTTTTTGCTTGTTAACGCCGGAAGCGCTTTCTACTGGAAAATCAAACCTGCAGCAGCCATGTCGTTACTGAGTCGTCTGAAAGGCATCTCGGCGCAGGACCGCCGGATGATCGAAGAAATCGAGGCCATGCTGGGCCCGGAGCCCGAAGAAATGGGCTTCATGAAAAACCTGTTCTGGGGACGTTTTCGGGAAGATCTGGTCTTCCCGTATCCCGAGGAGTCGAAAGAGGAGCGGGAAAAATGTGACGCCCTGCTGGCCGAGCTGGAAGCCTACCTCAAAAACGAACATCCCTCCATTCTGATCGATCAGGAGCAGTACATCCCGGACTGGGTGCTGGAGCGCCTCTTCGAAATGGGTGTGATGGGCCTGACCATCCCCGAGGAGTACGGCGGTCTGGGGCTGGGCGTGACCAGCTACAACCGCGTGCTGGAGCTGATCGGTCGCTACTGCGCCTCGACGGCCGTGGTCGTCTCGGCCCACCAGTCGATCGGGTGTAAGGCCATCATGCTGTTCGGGACCGAGGAGCAGAAGCGGAAATATCTGCCGATCGTCGCCCGGGAGAAACTGGCCGCCTTCTGCCTTTCGGAACCGAACGTGGGCTCGGACGCGGCCGGCCAGCAGACCCGCTGCGAGCTGAGCGAGGACGGCCAGTATTACATCCTGAACGGTGAGAAGAAGTGGTCCACCTCGGGCGCGCTCGCCGGAGTGCTGACCGTGATGGCCAAGCAGCGCCTGAAGAACCCGAAGACCGGCAAGGAAGAAGACCGGGTGACGGCACTGATCGTCACGCCCGACATGGAGGGCGTGGACGTGTTCGAGAAGAACCGCAGCAAGGCCGGCATCCGGGGTACCTGGCAGGCGCGCATCCGCTTCACGAACGTGAAGGTCCCGCGCGAGAACCTGCTCTACAAAGAGGGCAAAGGCCTGAACGTGGCGTTGAGCTGTCTCAACTACGGGCGTTGTACGCTCTCGGCCGGTGTGCTGGGCGGGGCCACCTGGGCCATGGAACAGAGCACGAAGTGGGCGCAGACCCGCTACCAGTTCGGCCGTCCGCTTGCCGACTTCGAGGCCATTCAGCAGAAGATCGCCAAGATGGCGGCCCTGACCTACGGCATGCGGGCCATGCTCTACATGGTCACGGGCATGCTCGACCGTCAGGATAAAGACATTATGATCGAGACGGCCGCTGCCAAGGTCTTCTGCTCGCAGATGGGCTGGGAGGTGATCGACGAGGCGATGCAGATCATGGGCGGCGAGGGCTACATGACCGAAAACGAACTGGAGCGGGTCTGGCGCGACCACCGCATTCATCGCATTGTGGAGGGGGCGAACGAGGTGATGCAGTCCTACATCTTCGCCTATGGCGGTAAGCAGCTTGCCGAGCAGATGCTGGCCATCAAGCAGGCGCTGGGCTGGGATCGCGACCAGTCGCCTGTGGAGAACCTGCAGCGCATTGTCAGTAATGCGTTCAACCCGCGTCTGCTGAAGCGGGCACTGCCGCTGGCGGCCGAGCTGTTTCTCGGCATCCGGCCCGAAGCGCCCCGCATCCGCCGCGTGCACCCGAGCCTTCGCCCCTGGGCCGACCGTCTGGCCCGCCTGGTGCAGCAGCACTCGCACTACTTTAAGCTGTTGAGCAAGTGGGAGGGCGATGCCATCGTGACCCGGCAGGCGCAGCAGGCACGCCTGGCCGACAACGCCATGTACCTGTTCGCGCTGAGCGCGGCGCTGTCGGACATGGACCGCCAGCTCCGCAAAGGCGCCTCCGGTGTGGCCTTCGAAAAGGACCGGGCCGCCTTCGAGCACCTGTTCGACCTGCTGGAAATCCGCATCCAGCAGAACCTGGGTCTGCTGCGGCGCAACGCCGACGAGAGCATGCGTCGGGCCGCACAGGCTACGTTGCGGTACGTCGACACGCTGCCTAACCGCGATTACTATATCCACGAGGCTTCGCCCGTCGCGAAGGGGACGGGCAAGCCCGTGCAGAAAGAGCACATCAAGCAATTCCCTGGCGATCGCTACGTGACGGCGGGCGGCGATGGGGCCCCCGCTGAATCGTCAGCCGCCCGCTCCGAAGCGTAGCGGTTTTTCGGGGGATGCCTCCATGCGGGGCCGTCGGCACAGGTCGGCGGCCCCGTGTGTTTTACGTACAGAGGCGGGGCCTCCGCCTGTCAGGTCGTAAAGCTGCCCGTTGCGTAGAGCACCGTCGTCTGCTGAGAAGGAGGTATGCACGCATCGGTTAAGACGCCTCCGAGGGCACCAGCGCCAGAATACGCAGCGGACCACCGCTGCCGCGGCGGATTTTCATCGGAAGGGCGATCAGCAGGGCCCCGCGCGGCGGCAGGCGGTCCAGGTGCGCCACGTTCTCGAAGGCCGGGACGTTCTCGGCAAAGAGTATCTGGTGTGTCTCAAAGCGCGTGGACTGGCCGTAATCGATGCTGGGCGTGTCGATGCCTACGGCTTTAGGCCGGCGGTTTTCGAGCAGCCAGCGGGCGGCGTCGGGGTGCAGGCCGGGGAAGTGCAGCTGCGCGACGGCCTCCGGTCCACGCGCATCGGTGCCCATGTAGCGCGCGCGATCGGGCCAGAACCGGCCGTAGCCGGTGCGGAGCAGCACGATGGCGCCTTCGGGAATCGGTCCGTGCACGGCCTCCCAGGCCTCGAAGTCGGCCACCTGAATCTGGTAGTCCCGATCGGCCAGCGCTTTTTCCGACACGTCGATCACCACGGCTGGCCCCATGAGCTGCGTGAGTGGGATCTCGTCCACACTCCACTTGCCCTCGGCAAAGTGCACGGGCGCGTCGATGTGCGTGCCACCGTGCTCGGCCGTGCAGAAGGTGTTCGCTTCGTAGTAGTAGCCGGCTTCCGTGTAGCCCCGGTGGTCGATGCGGAGCTGAAAGCCTTCGGCCGTGGGCCAGTAGATCGTCGAGTCGTCGTAGGCGTAGCTCAGGTCGAGCACCTCATAGCCCGGCGGGGGCAACGTGGTCAGCATGGCCGGCGACGGCGCTTCCGGTTGCGGCCGGCAACCCGCTCCGAGCAGCAGAAGCAGCAGCGCAAGGCGACGCATGGCGTGATCGGGCTGGTTAATGGGTTCGCTTCATCAAAAATATACAAAGAAAAAGCCCCGGCATCTGAGCGCCGGGGCTCTGCATGCTTGCGATGGATCGCTTCAGATGTTAATCGGCTCGCCGATGGCGGCGCGGGCAGCCTCCATGATCGCTTCCGAGAGCGTCGGGTGCGGATGGATGGATTCGATGATTTCGTGGTAGGTGGTCTCCAGCGTCCGCGCCGTGACGGCCTCGGCGATCAGTTCGGTGGCGTCGTGGCCGATGATGTGGCAGCCGAGGAACTCGCCGTACTTCGCGTCGAAGATCACCTTCACGAAGCCTTCCGTGTGGCCCAGGGCCGTGGCCTTGCCGGAGGCCGTGAAGGGGAATTTACCCACCTTGATGTCGTAGCCGGCCTCGCGGGCCTTCTCCTCGGTATAGCCCACCGAGGCGATCTGCGGCTGGCAGTAGGTGCAGCCCGGGATGTTGTTGTAGTTGAGCGGCTGCACTTCTTTGCCCGCGATCTTCTCCACGCACAGAATGCCTTCGTGGCTGGCCTTGTGGGCAAGCCAGGGCGGTCCGGCCACGTCGCCGATCGCGTAGATGCCCTCGACGTTCGTCCGATAGAACTGGTCCACGACGATCTGGCCGGGCTTCGTCTCGACGCCCAGGTCCTCCAGGCCCAGGTCTTCGATGTTGCCCACCACGCCGACGGCCGAGAGCACCTGATCGGCCTTGATGATTTCCTCGCCGTTTTTCGTTTTGACCTTGACTTTCAGCTCCTTGCCCTTCGTGTCGACCGACTCCACCTGGGCCCCGGTCATCACCTTGATGCCCATCTTCCGGTAGGCCCGTTCCAGCTCCTTCGAGATCTCGGCGTCCTCGACGGGCACGATGCGGTCCATCAGTTCGATGAGCGTGACCTCGGTGCCCATATGGTGGTAGAAGTACGCGAACTCGACCCCGATGGCGCCGGCCCCGACGATCACCAGCCGTTTGGGCTGCTCCTTCTGGAGCATGGCTTCCTTGTAGGTGATGATCTTTTTGCCGTCGACGGGCAGCGCCGGAATCTGACGGGCGCGGGCTCCGGTGGCCAGGATGATGTGCGTGGCCTCGACCGTACGCGGCTCGCCGATCTTTTCGCCGTCCATGTTGACCGACGGCTGCACGTCGATCTTACCCTTGCCCACCAGGCGGGCCTGGCCCCAGATGACGTCGATCTTGTTTTTCTTCATCAGGAAGGCCACGCCCTTGCTCATTTTGTCGGCGACGGCGCGGCTGCGCTCGATCACCTTGGCGAAGTCGGGCTCCACCTCGCCCTTGAGCTTCAGGCCGTAGGCTTCCAGGTTGCGCGCTTCGGCCACCATTTCGGCGCTTTTCAGCAGCGCCTTGGTGGGAATGCAGCCGATGTTGAGGCAGACGCCGCCGAGCTTGTTCTTTTCGATGATAGCGGTCTTGAAGCCGAGCTGGGAGGCCCGGATGGCGGTCTCGTAGCCGCCGGGACCGGACCCGATCACCACGACGTCGTAACGGGCGTTATTAGCCATAGCTGACCTGCAGCGGGTTTTTGCGTGAATGCCGGAAACCTCTCAAAAATAACCGCTGGCGTGCGTAATTGCCCGGATGCTCCGGCAAGCTTATGTGAAATCGCCGGAACGCCTCAGCGGGGGCGAAGCCAGGGCATAGGATTGAGCACCTGGCCACCCCGGAAAAGCGAGAAGAACACGCCGGCGCGTTTGGGTTCGGCGTCGGTGCCGGCCCGGCCGATAACCTGTCCGGCCCGCACTTCCTGGCCGACCGACACGTACACGAGCGACAGGTTGCTGTAGAACGTCTGGTATTCGCCGTGCTGGATGAGGATGTAGGTGCCGTACTCCGGCATGGCGTCGATGGCGATCACGCGGCCGTCGAAGATGGCCCGCACCTCGGCCTGGGGGGCGGTGGCGATCAGGATGCCGGGATTGGGCGTGCGCGTGCCATAAACGGGGTTGACCACTTCGCCGAAGGGTTCGACGACGGCGCCTTCGGCCGGCCAGGGCAGCCGGCCGCGGTTCTGCTCGAACGAACCGGTCAGCTCGGCAAAAGCCACGGCGGCCGACGGATCGGCCGCCTCGCGGGCGCGTTGCCGCTCCCGTTCGGCTGCGAGCAACGCCTGGATGCGCGACTCCAGCTCGCGGGCGGCCTGTCGTTTCTGGGCCAGCGACTGCTCCAGCGAGACGCGCTGGGCACGGAGCGCTTCGATCACGCGGCGGCGCTCACGCTCCAGACGCGCCAGGCGTTGCCGCTCGGCCTCGGCCTCCTGCAGCAATTGCTCGGTTTCCTGGCGGGCGGCCAGCAGCTCCTGGCGACGGGCTTCCAGGGCGGCCGTCGCCTGCTGGATGGCGTCGAGCTTGGCCTGTCGTTGCCGCGCAAAGCGGCTCAGGTAGCGGGCTCGAATGAGCATCTGGTTGATGGACTGCGCCGAGAGCAGCAGGGCCAGTTCGTGCATGCGACCGTACTTGTAGGCGTGCAGCGCCCGGCGGCGATACTGCGCTTTCAGCGCTTCGATCTCCTGGCTGAGCGCCCGGGCGGCCTGCTGCAGCGAGTCGATCGTGCGGGCCAGCTCTTCCAGACGTTCCCGGTAGCTCCGGATCAGTTCGCGACGGATGGCGATCTGGCGTTCGATGCTTTCGAGCGTCTGCAGCGTGGCCTGCTCGGCCTCGGCCGTTTCGGCCAGACGCGCTTCTTCCTGACGGATCTGCTCGCGGAGCGCCTGCAGGCGGCGTTCGATCTCGGTACGGTCCTGCTGGGCCAGGGCCGTCCCTGCGCTCGTCGTCAACAGCAGGCAGAGCAGCAGACGCCTCATGGTCGCTCCATCATGGCTTGAAACGGAATGCGGCGCGTGCGCGCATCCGGATTCCAGGCAAACTGCAGGGCGGGCGGGTTGAGCGCCAGCTCCCGATAGTACAGGCGCACTGTCACGCCGACGGCGGGGCGTTCGAGCAGCAGTCTTCGGGGAAGAAACACCTGGCCGAACCGGTCGAACGCCTCGAACCGGTACGACTCAACAAGCGTGCCGCTCGGATCGTAGCGTTCGTAGCGCATCACCCGCCATCGTGCTGGATCCACTACATAACGAAAAAGCCCGTCGGGATCGTGCAGGTAGTAATGGCCGGAGTCGGCGGTGACGAGCCAGCGTCCGGGCGGTGGATACAGCGCGCCCAGCAGGCTCAGGAACGGATCGCTCTCGGTGAGCAGCGGAAGCTGACGCACGGCCAGCTCGGTACGGGCACCGAAGTAGAGTCGGTGATGAATGCGGTCGTGCAGGAGTACACTGTCGGGTGTGATCAGCAGCCGGGCCGCTTCGATGCCCCAGCCGGGGCTCAGGCGGATGAGCAGCGTGTCGTCCCGGCGGGCTGCGATGGTGGCCGAAAGGTTGTCGGTGCCTTCGGGTGTGTGCACCTGCAGGCTGGCCCGGCCGGTGAACGCGCGAAGCGTGTCGAGCGGGAGGCGGAGCCGGTAGCGGATCTGTTCGGCCGAGTGGTAGGGAAAGCGTTCGGGTAGTTCGGGACGCTCGGCGAGGCGCGGCCCACGGGCACATCCGCCCAGCAGAAACAGAAGGCCAATCAGCAATGTCAGGAGAGCAGCCGGGCGCATGGTGCGCTCAGTGGGTGGTCAGCAGGTGATGAAGGTAGGCGTTGTCCGGGTCTTTCCGGAGGGCTTCCTGCCAGATGCGCCGGGCTTCGTCCAGATGGCCCAGCCGGGCCAGGGCCTCGCCCAGATAGGCGTAGGTAAGCGGACCGGCGTGGCCGGTTTGCAGGGCCTGTTGCAGCACCGCACGGGCCAGCTCGGGCCGTCCGGCCTGCAGATACAGCCAGCCGAGCGTTTCCGGCATCCAGGGTTCGGGGGGATCGGGCAGAGTGGCCTGTGCTTCCTGCAGCGTGGCCTCCTGCGGTCCCCCCGCCAGCCAGTCCACCACGGCGCAATGGAGGCGTACGGCCGCGGAGCGATCGTCCAGGCGTCGCGCCTGTCGGCAGGCTTCGCGGGCAGCCTCGGAGCGCTCCAGGCGGGCCAGTAGATGCCCCTGCAATGCGTGAAGCTCGGCCGCTTCTTCCGGGGTATGCTCGGGCCACTCGGGCAGCAGCGTCAGGAGCGTTTCCACGTAGGGGAGCGCGGCATCCGGTCTGCCGAGCGACAGGTACGCGTAAGCGGCCAGACGCAACAGCGGCGGCTGATCCGGAAAGAGAAACAGGGCTTCTTCGGCCACCTGTGCGCTGCGTCGGGGCATACCGGCCGCCAGCCAGGTGTGGGCAGCATCGATCCAGACCGAAAGGTCGCGCGGATCGTATTGCAGGCTCCGGGTGAGCAGCTCGGCAGACCAGTCCGGGCGTTCGTCGCGGTAGAGCCGAGCCAGCAGGCGCAACGCCTCGACGTGCGTCGAGTCCCGACGCAACAGGTCCTGCAGCAGGGCGCGTGCCTCCTGGCGGGCCTGCGGGTCTTCCGGCCGCTGTTCGATCAGGTGACGGGCGCGGGCCAGCAGGGCTGCCGGTGTGGTGGGGTGCGGCTTCAGTCGGGCCAGCAGGCGGGCGGCGGCCGTGTCTTCCGGCGCCAGGCGGAGCGCGCGTTCCAGTGCCCAGCGGGCCTTTTCCAGTGAACCCTGACGGAAATACAGAAAACCTGCCGTGCGCCACAGCTCGGGGTTGTCTGCGTCGAAGGGGAGCAGGGCTTCCAGCGTCTGCAGCGCGGCCAGCGTGTCGCCGGTGGCCAGTTGCAGCGGCCAGAGCGTCCGGTGCAGGCTGGTGTCGGCGCCGTAGCGGTCGCGCAACTGCTCGTAGAGCTGACGTGCGGTTACAAGATCGCCGTGCTGGTGGGCCCACCGGGCCTGCCAGCGAAGCACGACCGGATCATCAGGGTGGTGCTGTCGAATGAAGCGAACGGCTTCCTGCAGCGCCGAGCTTTCGCCGGAGGCTTCCAGCACGTCGAGCCATTCGTGGCAGTAGCTGACCTCCTGCGGGGCCTGTCGGCAGGCTTTTTCGGCGTAGAAGCGGGCCGCGTTCAGGTCGTGCTGCTGGCGATGGGCCTGCGCCAGCGCGCTCAGCAGCGCCGGCTCTTCAGGGACAAGCGACAGAGCTTCCTCCAGCAGCGGAATGGCCTCGTCCGGCTGGCCGACTTCCAGATAGGTCAGGCTCCGCACCAGCAGCTGCTGCGCCCGGATCGTATCGGGCAGCATGTACTGGCCATGGGCTGTACCGACGACGATCAGCAGCCCGATCCATGCCATCAATCTGGATTGCCAGCTCATAGAATAGCGAGAAAGGCCGGTCTTTCGCCGGAGCAGCAACGAAGGGCCGCCGGTTAGGTTTCGAACGCTTCCGGCTCAGCCGATCCGGTCGAAGCCGGTATAGGGTCGGAGCACTTCGGGAATCACGATGGAGCCGTCCGCCTGCTGGTAGTGCTCCAGCAGCGCGGCCACCACGCGGGGCAGGGCCAGGCCGCTTCCGTTGAGCGTGTGCACGAAGCGGGGTTTTCCCCCGTCGGCCGGACGGAAGCGGATGCGCGCCCGCCGCGCCTGAAAGTCCTCGAAGTTGGAGATAGACGATACCTCCAGCCAGCGCTGCTGGCCCGGGCTCCAGACCTCCAGGTCGTACTTTTTCGCCTGCGTGAAACCCGTCTCGGCCGTGCACATCAGCACGCGGCGGTAGGGCAGCCCCAGCAGTCGAAGCGGACGCTCGGCGTCTTCGCGGAGCTGCTCCAGCGCGTCGTAGCTGGTGTCGGGATGGACGAATTGCACCAGCTCCACTTTGTCGAACTGATGCAGGCGGTTCAGTCCGCGTACGTCCTTGCCGTAGGAACCGGCCTCGCGTCGGAAGCAGGGCGAGTAGGCGCAGAACTTGATCGGGAGCCGGCTTTCCTCCAGAATTTCGTCGCGGTAGTAGTTCGTGACGGGCACTTCGGCCGTGGGAATCGGGTAGAGGCCGTCCCGCTCGATCACATACATCAGATCTTCCTTGTCCGGAAGCTGGCCGGTGCCGCGGGCGCTGTCGGCGTTGACGAACAGCGGCGGCTGGATTTCCACATAGCCCCCTTCGTTGACGGCCAGGTCCAGGAAGAACTGAACGAGTGCGCGTTGCAGCCGGGCCCCTTTGCCCACGTAGAACGGAAAGCCGCTTCCGGTCACCTTGGCGCCGCGCTCGAAGTCGATCAGCCCGTGGCGCGTGGCCAGCTCCCAGTGAGGGAGCGGCTCGAAGTCGAACGCGGGCGGGCAGCCCTCCTCGTGCAGCACCACGTTGTCCTCGGGGCCGCGTCCGATGGGCACCGAGGGATGCGGGATGTTGGGAATTTCCAGCAACAACGCTTCGAGCGCTTCGCCGAGCTCGCGCTCGCGGGCTTCCAGCGTCTTGATGTGCTCCTTGAGCCGGGTATTTTCTTCGATAATGGCCTGTGCTTCGTCGCGACGCCCTTCCCGCATGAGCTGGCCGATCTGGCGGGCAAGCGTGTTCTGTCGGTGCCGCGCCTCCTGCAGCTCGGTCAGCGTCCGGCGATGCTCGGCGTCGAGGGCGAGCACGCGATCGACCAGTTCCGGATCGCCGATGCCTTTCGTGCGAATGGCTTCACGGACACGATCGGGCTCCTGGCGAATGCGTTGCAGATCCAGCATGGTTGGTTTCGGGTACGACAGACGACTTCAGGGGAGCGAGACCGGCAGGCCGAGGCGCTGGCCCAGATGGCGAAGCGCCTCGGGAATGGAGCGCGGGCGGTAGCCCAGTTCGGTTTCGGCCTTCAGGATGATGAAGCCGGTGCGTGGCGGCCGCGGGGCCACCTGGTTGAGCGTGGCGCTGTCGACCGGTTCGATGAGCGAGCGGTCCAGATCGAACACGTCCGCGATCAGGCAGGCAAAGTCGTAGACCGAGAGAAATTCCCGGCCCGAAATGTGGTAGATGCCGTGCTTGTTGTAGCGGACGATCCGCTCGATGCCGGCGGCCAGGTCGGCCACGTAGGTGGGCGTGCGCCACTGGTCGGTGACGACGCGGATGCGGCGTCCCTGCGAGAGCTGTTCGATCACCCAGAGCGCGATGTTCGAGCGGCTGAGCTGTTCGCCCGTGCCGTAGACGAGCACGGTGCGGGCGATGGCCCAGCGGTCGATCCCGGCCTCGCGCACCACGTTTTCGCTGGCCAGCTTCGAGCGGCCGTAGAAGTTGATCGGGTTGGGGCGGTCGGTTTCCCGATAGGGACCGGCCGTGCCGTCGAAAACGAAATCGGTCGACACCTGAATCAATCGCGCGCCGAACTGACGGCACAGGCGGGCCAGCGTCTCGACGGCCTCGACGTTGACGCGCCAGCAGGCCTCTTTTTCGATCTCGCAGCGGTCCACCTGCGTCATGGCCGCGCAGTTGATCACCACCGTCGGCGTGAAGTCCTGGAAGATCCGGCGCACGGCCCGGGCGTCGGTGACGTCGAGCGGTACGTACCCGCACGAGCCGCCGCGAAAGCGGGGCTCCGGGTCGCGGGCCGTGGCCAGCACGTCGTACTCGGCGTGCCGGCTGAGCTGGGCGACCAGCTCCTGGCCCAGCAGGCCGTTGGCACCGGTGATCAGGATGCGCTGGTAAAGCATGACGGTGGTGTGCGTCGGGTCTCAGAAATACCCGCGGCGCGTGCTTTCGTTCTAACGTCCGCCAAAATAGTAACGCAGGCCGATACCGCCACCCAGATCGCCTTCCGTTCCGGGCAGCAGGTGCAGGCGGGGCGTCAGTTGCAGAAATACCTCAAAGCGTTCCGCGAAGAAATTGATCCCGATGTTGGCGCTCAGCCCCAGCACCATCTCGTTGTCGTCGCGCGGGCGCTCGCGCACGCCCAGCAGCACGCCGGGGCCCAGGAAGTAGTTCAGCGGCGAGTCGGGCAGCGGCCGCTCGTAAAGGCCGTGCAGGTTGAAAAAGAAGAAACGGTCCAGGTCGTAGGCCAGCAGAAAGTCGTAGGCGGTGAAGGAGGACCGGTCGGTGCCGTAGACCTTCAGCGTCAGGCCGCTGGGGTTGCCGATGACGCCGCCGAGGCCGGTCTGGCTCGGGGGCGTATGCGAATAGGACTGAGCCTGTGCCAGCAGCGGCAGCGTACCGATCAGCAGGGTAATTAAAAGACGCATAGCGCGTTCAGGAGTTGGTTTCCGGGGATTCGGACGCGGAGGCGGCCAGTTCGGCGAGCGAGGCCTGTAGCCGCCGGGCTTTTTCGGCGGGCAGGCGGCCGGAGAGCAACAGGCGCAGCTCCCGCCGCCGGGCCGCCTGCTCGTAGCGCTCCTGCTCCTCGGGCGTTTCGGGCTTGACCGGCGGCACGGGGACCGGTCGTCCTTCTTCATCGACGGCGACAAACGTGTAGAAAGCCCGGTTGCAGAAGCGCCGCGACTGCGTGCGCGGATCTTCGGCCCAGACGTTCACCTCGATTTCCATGGACGTCCGGAAGGCCCGGTTGACCTGGCTTTCGAGCACGACGATCTCGCCCTGACGGATCGGCGAGCGAAACTCCACAAAGTCGACGGCGGCCGTCACGCACACGCGGTTCGTGTGGCGCTGGGCCGAGATCGCCGCGCACAGGTCCATCCAGTGCAGCAGGCGTCCGCCGAGCAGGTTGCCCAGGCCGTTCAGGTCGTTCGGGATGACGATCTCCGTCATCACACAGCGCGAAAGGCGCACGGGCCGCGCTTCCATGGTCGTTGCTCCGCGTTCGTGGTCGGGACGCGCAAAGTTCTGCATTCCTGCGCCTGTTACACAAGGGGGCACGTTTGAAAGGCGCGGAAAAATCAGGTCTTTCGTTTCTGCTTGCGGGCGGCCGGAAACAGGATGTTGTTCAGAATGAGCCGGTAGCCGGGGGAATTTTTGTGCAGGCTCAGGTCGGTAGGCGGATCGCCCACGAAGTGCTGGTAGTCTTCCGGATCGTGGCCCGCGTAGAAGGTGAAAAAGCCCTGTCCGAAGGGACCGTACAGGTACTTGACCTCGTCACGACCGGGCGCCTCGGCCAGGATGACCACTTCAGGCTTGATGAGCGACTTCCGGAACGCGGTGGTCTGACCGATGAAGCCTTTGATCGTGGCCACGTGGTTCTGAGTGAGCATGGTGGGGACGGGGTCCCACTTGGCGCTGAACTCGTGCAGCGTGAAGTAGTCGAGCGCCGGGTCGCGCAGCTGAGGCGGAGGCGGGCCCACGTCGATGTCGGAGTGTTCGTACTCGTAGGGGTTGAACACGGGCGTGAAGTTCGTGAAAGCAAGTGTCTGGCTGTAGTCGAGCTTCTGCAGCGCGTCGGGGTCGACAGGATCGCCGTCGTACTCGGCCGGCACGATGTCGGTGTTGTGGGCGGCCAGCGCGATGTCGAACGTGTCGGTGCCCGAGCACATGGCAAACAGAAAGCCGCCGCGCCGCACGTACTCGCGGATGGCCTGGGCCACGGCCAGTTTGAGCTGGCTGACCTTGCGGAAGCCGTGTTTGCGGGCGGTGGCCTCGTCCTGGCGCTGCTGCTCGACGTACCAGGGCATGTGCCGGTACTGAATGAACTTGCCGAACTGGCCGGTGAAGTCCTCGTGGTGCAGGTGGAGCCAGTCGTATTTTTCCAGCTCGCCGCTCAGCACTTCGTCGTCGTAGATGCGATCGTAGGGCACCTCGGCGTAATTGAGGGCCAGCATGACGGCATCGTCCCAGGGCTGGGCATAGGGGGGCGCATAAACGGCGATGCGCGGGGCTTTTTCGAGGCGGACGACGGCCGTGTTGCGGTCTTCGGCCTCGACTTCGGCCAGGATGCGGGCGGCTGTGGCGTCGTCGATCGCCTCGAAGGCCACGCCGCGGATGCGCAGTTCGGCCTGCAGGCCGGGAAAATCCTGCAGTAGAAAGGCACCGCCCCGGTAGTTAAGCAGCCAGTCCACGTCAACACCCTGGCTCAGCGCCCAGTAGGCCACGCCGTAGGCCTTCAGGTGGTCGGTCTGGTAGGCGTCCATGGGAATGAGAATCTGCTGGGCCGCAGCAGGGGCGGCCAGCCACCAGACCAGCAGCAGCATCCAGCGTCGCATGGCGTTCAGGCGTCTTCTCCACGAAGGTTGCGAATGCGCGTACGTACTTCGGGAATCAGGGGCGATCCAGGAAATTCCGTCAGCAGGCGCGTATAGGTGTCGATAGCGGCCGCATGGTCGCGCAGGTCCTCTTCCTGGATGCGGGCCGCCTCGTAGAGGCTCTGATCGCGCAGCGGGCTTCGAGGGTAACGCAGGGGGAACTCGAGCAGGAGTGCGAGGGCTTCGGTCGGGCGGCCCAGCCGGCGGAGCAGGCGGGCCCGCAGCAGCGTCACGTCGTCGGCGATCGGGTGCATGCCCACGTCCTGTTGCAGCACGTTCAGCGAATCGAGCGCTGCTTCGGGTCGGTTCTGGGCCATCAGGAGTCGGGCCTGTGCGTAGCGCCGGAGCGGGGTGTCGAGCGAGTCCGGGCCGCGGTTTTCCTGGATGAGCAGCCGGAGCGCCAGCGCATCGTTGGCCACGTCGGAGGCGGCATCTTCGACGAGGATGTCGAGCTGCGCAAGGGCCGCTTCGAAGGCGCCGTCGTAGAAGTCGAGCAGTGCGAGCTGGTAGCGGGCGGCTTCGGCCAGCGGGCCGGTGCGGCGCTCGTCGAGCAGCCGCAGGAAGGCCAGGCGCGCGGCGCTCAGGTCGCCGGTCTGCAGCGCCAGCCGACCCTGATCGAAGCGGGCCTGCCAGGCCACTTCGTGGTCGGCGTAGCGGTCCAGCAGCACCGCCAGGAGCGAGTCGGCGGCCTGCGGATGATGCAGCACGTCCAGCTCCAGTCGCGCCAGCCGGTAGAGGGCGTCCGGAACGAGCGGATGGCCGGGGAAGGCGGCCAGGAAATCCCGGTACATGCGCCGGGCCAGGCGGGCGGCCGTCGTGTCGCCATCGTGCGCCTGCTGCTCGTAGAGGCGGCCCAGCTCGTAGTGCGCCTCCGGAAGTATGGAAGTACTGGATTGTTGCAGGATGTCCTCCAGCGCGGTGCGGGCTGCGTCGAGGGCGCCTGCGTCACGGGCCTGCAGGGCGAATTGCAGCAGAAGCTGGCCCTGCGCCTGTTGCAGCCGATCCAGCGCCCGGTACACGTCCAGCGCCCGGTCGTAGTCGCCGTTGCGCAGGTAGAGCCAGGCCAGCATCTGGCGAAAGGCCGGGTTTAGCGGCTCGCGGCGGACGGCCCGCTCGAAGACGGCAATGCCGGCCTCGCGGGCGGCCGCTTCGTCCATGAACGGCTCCAGGCGCGTCTGCACGAAGCCCAGCCGGCGGGCGTCCTGCTGCAGAAATTCCCGGTAAGACTCCATGGCCTCCTCGTAGCGGCCATCGAGACTGTAGAGGTAGGCCAGGTCCAGCAGGAATACCGAGGGGTTGGAAAGCGTGCGCCGGGCGCGTTCCAGTACGCGAATGGCCTCGTCGAAGCGTCGCAGCTCGAGCAGCGTCTGGTAGACCACGCGGTAGGTGCCGCTCTGCTGCGGGGCCGCCTGGATGGCCGCTTCCCAGGCTGCTTCTGCACCTGCTTCGTCGCCTTTCAGGTAGAGCAGCCGGCCCTTTTCGGCCAGCAGCGCCGGATTGGGCGCGCGCGCATCCAGCCGCGATTCGATCAGGCGCAACGCATCGTCGTAGCGCTTGAGATTTTCGTAGACCTGCTTGAGCCGGTCGTAGAAAACGTAAACATCGGAGCGCTCCCGGTAGAGCGACTCCAGCAAAGGGAGGGCCTGCTGGTACTGGCCGCTGCGGAGCAGTTGTTCGGCAGTGCGGTAGCGTGCCATGAGCAGGCTGTCGGGCGCCTGCGCACGGGACGGAGTGCTCAGCGCCAGCAGCAACGCGGCCAGACAAAACGTGCGCGCAGGACGTCGGCGCATACAGGCGGAAAGTTTTTAGGCCGGAAGCAAAACGCAACCCTTCGTCGTACAGAGAGCGCCCGGATTCGTTTCCAACAACCATGCAGCCCGTGCAGGAAACCTCCGAGACGGCGTCGTCGCCTGTTGCTGCGCCCCGTCGGCTGGCCGTGCTGGGCGCGACGGGTTCAATCGGCACGCAGACGCTCGACATCGTGCGGCTTTTCCCGGATCGGCTCTCGGTGCAGGTCCTGACGGCCCGTCGCAACGCGGCACGTCTGCTTCAGCAGGCCCAGGAATTTCGTCCGGCCTGTGTGGTGATCGACGATCCGGAGGGCTACCGGCAGCTCCGGGAGGCACTGGCCGGCACAGGGATCGAAGTATTGCAGGGGGAGGAGGGACTCTGCGCCTGCGTGCAGCGGCCGGACGTGGACGTGGTGGTGGCGGCGCTTGTCGGTTTTGCCGGGCTGCGTCCGGTGCTGGCGGCGCTGGAAGCCGGTAAGCAGGTGGCGCTGGCCAACAAGGAGACGCTGGTGGCCGGTGGGGCGCTGGTGCGCGAAGCCTTGCGTCGGCACGGGGGCACGCTGATTCCGATCGACAGCGAGCATTCGGCCATTTTTCAGTGTCTGGTCGGGGAGGAACCGGCTTCGGTCGAAGCATTGATCCTGACGGCCTCAGGCGGGCCGTTTCGGACGCGGCCGCTGGAGACGTTCGACCGGATCACACCGGACGAGGCGCTCTGCCACCCGAACTGGTCGATGGGCGCCAAGGTGACGGTCGATTCGGCCACCATGATGAACAAAGGGCTGGAGGTCATCGAGGCGCACTGGCTCTTCGAGCTACCGGCCGAGCGCATCCAGGTGCTCGTGCATCCTCAGTCGATCATTCATTCGATGGTCACCTTTGTCGACGGCTCGACGAAGGCGCAGCTCGGCGTGCCCGACATGCGGCTGCCCATCCAGTACGCGCTGAGCTATCCCGAACGCTGGGAGGCCCCGCACGAGCGCATCGACTGGGTGCAGCTGGGCCGGCTCGACTTCGAGGCGCCCGACCCGGAACGCTTTCCCTGCCTGCCGCTGGCCTACGAGGCGCTGCGTCGGGGCGGTACGGCGCCGGCCGTGCTCAACGCGGCCAACGAGCAGGCCGTCCAGCTCTTTCTACAGGAACAGATCCGCTTTACCGACATAGCGCGACTGGTTGAGGCGGCCCTGGAACACCTGAGCGAACCCGAACCGGTGCCCTCCTACGAACACCTGCAGGAAGCCGACCGCAGGGCGCGGCGGTACGTGCAGGAACTCGCCGGTGTGGCCGCCCATTGAAGGCGGGCAATCCCGAAATTGGAGGCGCTTGCAGCAAATCCATGGAGAGCGTGCTGAACCTGCTGACCTACGTCTTCTGGGTGGTCCTGGCCATCATGATTCTCGTGTTTACGCACGAGATGGGCCACTTCCTCTTTGCCCGGCTCTTCGGCATGCGGGTCGAGAAGTTTTCCATTGGCTTCCCCCCGAAGATCTTCAGCTGGCGTCGGGGCGAGACGGAATACGTGATCGGGGCCACACCGCTGGGCGGCTACGTGAAGATTGCCGGGCTGATCGACGAGAATCTGGATACCGAGTTCGTCAACCGGCCGCCCGAGCCCTGGGAGTTTCGCGCCAAGCCCCTCTGGCAGCGGATGCTGGTCATTTCGGGCGGCGTGCTTTTCAACATTTTGCTGGCCGCGCTCATTTTTGCCGGGCTGAAGCTGGCCTACGGTGAGCTGTACATCCCCGCCGAGAACGTGCAGGCCGTTTATGTGGCCGAAGGGTCGCTGGCCTACGAGATGGGGCTGCGCACGGGCGACCATATCGTAGCGGTGAACGGACGGCCACTCAAGCGCTACGGCGACCTGCGCAACCTGGAGGCGCTGCTGGCCGATCCGTTCACGATCACCGTCGTGCGGAATGGCGATACGCTGACGTTTACTGGACCGCCGGACCTGATGACGCAGCTCAGTCGCCGGGGCGGTATGCTGGGCATCTCGGTCGATCCGCCGCTGGTGGGCGGGGTGCTGGAAGGTTCGCCGGCTGCAAAGGCAGGGCTACGGCCGGGCGACCGCATCCTGGCGATCGACTCGGTCGCCATCGGTTTCTGGAACGAACTGGTCGAGGTGGTGCAGCAGCGGGGCGACCGGCCCATGCGTGTGCGCTGGCTGCGGCCCGACACCAGCGCCGCCGTGCCTGAAGACGCCGTTCTGGTAGCGCGTCGTCCCGACGGGGTCGTTTATGAAGCGACAATTCAGCCATACTACGATCCCGAGGCCAACCGTTACTTTCTGGGCATTGCCGCGCCCACGCCGCAGTTGCTCATGGAGTACTTCGGCGTGCAGCGCGTGCGGTACGGGATCGGGTCGGCGCTGCTGGCCGGAGTGGAGGAGACCTGGACGCACACGCGGGTGATCCTGACCAGCCTCCGCCGCATGGTGACCGGGCAGGAGAGTTTCCGGGAGAACGTGGGCGGACCGATCATGATTGCGAAGGTCACCAAGGAGGCGGCTGAGGCAGGCGCGCGTGCCTTCTGGAATATCGTGGCGGTGCTGTCGATCACGCTTGCCATCGTGAACATCCTGCCGGTGCCGGCGCTGGATGGCGGGCATCTGCTGTTCCTGCTCTACGAGGCAGTTGCGCGTCGGGAGCCCTCGGTGCGGGTGCGGCTGGCCCTGCAGCAGGTGGGCATGATCCTGCTGATCGCCTTCATGGCATTTGTGATCCTGAATGATCTATTGCGACTGTAAGGGGTTTAACCCGGAGAAACCGGACCAGAAAGACGTGCGCAGTACGACGAACACGGCCGACCCGGTGACCATCACGGGGAAGGTGCAGACCGAGGAAGACCGGGCGCTGCAGGAGGAGCTCCGGCAACGAGGACCCCTGCCCGTCCATATCGCCATCATCATGGACGGGAACGGTCGCTGGGCCCAGCAGCAGGGCAAGCGGCGCGTGGTCGGCCACTATGAAGGCGTCGAGTCGGTGCGCGACATCACGGAGGCCTGTGCCCAGCTCGGGATTCCGTATCTGACGCTCTACACCTTCAGCACGGAAAACTGGCAACGGCCGGCCTCCGAGGTCAACGCGCTCATGCAACTCCTGGTGAAAACGATTCGCCGGGAGAAAAAGGCGCTGCTGGAAAACGGCGTGCAGTTGCGCGTGGTGGGTGATGTGGCGCAGCTTCCGCCGGTGTGCCAGGTCGAGCTGGAACAGGCCATGCAGGAGACGGCCCGCAACGACCGGCTGGTGCTGACGCTGGCGCTTTCCTACAGCGGCCGCTGGGAAATCCTGCAGGCCGTCCGCACCCTTGCCCGCCGCGTGCAGGAAGGCACGCTCCGCCCTGAGGACATCGACGAGGCGACGTTCGCCGCCGCATTGCCCAGTGCCGGACTGCCCGATCCCGACCTGCTGATCCGGACAGGCGGCGAATTTCGCGTATCCAACTTCCTGCTCTGGCAGATCGCCTACACCGAACTCTACATCACGGACATCTACTGGCCCGCTTTCCGGCGGCGCCAGCTCTACGAGGCCATCCGCAGCTTTCAAAATCGCGAGCGACGGTTTGGCCGCATCTATACCTCGGATACGAATGGTACTGAATAAAACGTTAAACAGGAGACAGGCACTTTTCGCAGACGCCGTCATGCCGCAGGTGAAACGGATCATTGCGCTGCTGTGTAGCGGATTGCTGCTGACGCTGGGCGTCGCACGTGCGCAGACGTCCTCGCCCAACGGCGTCAGCCGCGTTGTGCTGCAGGGACTGGAAGTCGAGGGCGTCAGTCGCGAAAGCACTGAAGACATCGTGCGGCAGGCTGCCGGCCTGCGCATCGGCCAGGAACTCACGCTGCCGGGCGATCCGGCGCTGGCCGAGGCGATCCGGGGCGTCTACCGACTGGGTCTGTTCTCGCAGGTACAGATCGTGGAGCAGCGGCGGGAAGGCAATGCCGTCTACCTGACCATCCGCGTGCAGGAAGAGCCCCGGCTGGCCGACTACACCTTCTCCGGCCTGAAAAAGGGCGACCAGAAAGAGCTGCGCAAGCGGCTGCCGCTGTTTCGCGGGGCCCGGGTGCGTCCGACCGACATCGAACGCTCTGAGCAGATCATCCGGGACTACCTGAAGGAAAAAGGCTACCTGCTGGCGAAGGTCACCACGCGTCGCGAGGAGAACGAAAACGGCGAGGTCATCCTGCATTTCGACGTAGACCGGGGCGAGCAAGTCAAAATCGGCAAGATCATTTTCGAGGGCAACGAGCAGATCTCCGACGGCAAGCTCCGGGGCAAAATGAAGCACACCAAGCAGAAAAGCTGGTGGCGCTTCTGGCGCAAGGCCCGCTTCGACCCGGAGAAGTTCGAAGAAGACCTGCAGGCCATCATCGACTACTACAACGAAAAAGGCTTCTACGATGCCCGGATCGTACACGACACGGTCTATCTGGCCGAGAACACAGAGGATCCGGAGTTGATCGTCAAGATCACCGTGCACGAAGGCCCGCGCTACTATATCCGGAGCATCGAGTGGGAGGGCAATACGGTGTTTTCGGACGAGGCGCTGACCGAGGCGCTGGGCTTCAAGAAAGGGGATCCGTTCAACCGGAAGAAACTGGAAGAGAACCTCTACGGCAACAAGCGTAGCACGGACGTCTCCAGCCTCTATATGAACCGGGGTTACATGCTCTTCCGGGCGGAGCCGACCATCCGCGTGGTGGGGGGTGATTCGCTGGACCTGCACTTCGACGTGTACGAAGGCGACGTTTTTGAATTCGGCACGATCAACATCGTCGGTAACACGAAAACCAAAGAACACGTCATCCGACGTGAGCTCTACACGATTCCCGGGCAGACGTTCAGCCGCGATGCCATTCAGGAGTCGATCCGACGCCTGGCGCAGCTCAACTACTTCAACCAGGAAGCGCTGGCGAGCGGCCCCGAGGTGCAGATCAATCCGGAGAAAAAGACGGTCGATCTGACCTACAAAGTGGAAGAGGTCGGAAGCGACCAGCTGGAGCTCTCGGGCACGTGGGGACAGCTCGGCCTGATCCTCATGCTGCGCTTTACGCTCAACAATTTCTCGGCGCAGAACCTGTTCAACGGAAAGGCCTGGCGACCGTTGCCCTCGGGCGACGGGCAGCAGCTCTCGCTGAGCGTGCAGACAAACGGCACCTACTACCAGAGCTACGGCATCTCGTTTACCGAGCCATGGTTCCGGGGACGCCCTAACCCGGTCGGCTTTTCGCTGGACTACACGCGCTTCAGCGACTATCCGTACTTCACCAACATCGGCAACCTGACCACCTTTACCAGTCGTGTCTTCTACGAACGGCGGCTGAAATGGCCCGACGACTACTTCACGGGCTCGCTGGGACTGGGTTTTCAGTACTTTAACAACGACAACTTCACCTCGACGCTGCCCCGCGGGGTGAGCCGGGAGGTGACCGTGCGGGCGGGACTGACGCGCAATTCGCTGGACAACCCGCTGTTTCCGACGGCCGGCTCGCTGGTGCGCCTGTCGGTCGATGTGGCGCTGCCCTTCGGCAACTTCGTACAGTACCACAAGTGGCGCCTGAAAACGAGCTGGAACGTGCCGCTGTTCAAGAAGGTATCGCTGGGCTTCGGCACCGAGTTTGGCTACATCGGCTCGATCACCGGCGATCCGGTGGCTTTCCAGCGCTTCATTGTGGGCGGCTCGCCCTTCGACACGCAGGGTGCCTTCGGCTACTACGGGAAGGACATTGTCTACATGCGGGGCTATCCGCTGGGTGTACTCGGTCCGCGCCTGAACAACGAGCCGGTCGGCGGGCGCATCCTGAACAAGTACACTTCGGAGCTACGCTGGCTGGCCGTGCAGACGCCCCAGCTGCAGGCGGCACCGTACCTGTTCATGGACGCGGCCAACACGTGGGATCGCTTTGCCACCTACAACCCGGCGCAGCTTTTCCGCTCGGCTGGCTTTGGCGTGCGGCTCTTCCTGCCCATCCTGGGCATGGTCGAGCTGGTCTACGGCTACAACTTCGACGAATTCCAGCCCATCTCCACGCAGAGCCACGACGGATCGCGGCGCTGGTACTTCCAGTTTTCGCTGGGCCAGGGCTTCAACAACTAACCGGAGCGTTTACGTATGCCGCGCAAAGTTGGCATTTTTCTGCTGGGGACACTGTACCTGACCGGCGTGGGTTTGGCGCAGCACCGCATCGGGTACGTGGATACCGAGTACATCCTGAGCAAGTTGCCTGAGTACCAGGCGGTTCAGCAGAAGCTGGACCAGATGGTGCGTGACTGGCAGGCCGAGCTGGACCGGCGCCGCCAGGAGATCGACCGTATGTTCGAGGAGTACCGGGCACGCGAGCTGCTCTACACGCCAGAGGAGCGGCAGCGCCGCCGTGAGGAAATTGCCCGTGCTGAGGAGGAGTTGGACCGCCTGCGGCAACAATACTTCGGACCGGAAGGGGAGCTGTTTCGCCAGCAGGAGGCGCTGTTGCGTCCCATCCAGGAGCGGGTGCTGGAGGCGATCGAGACCGTAGCCCGTGACGAAGGGTACGACTACGTCTTCGACAAAGCCGCAGCCCCTGTGCTGCTGTATGCCCCGCCGGAACATGACCTGAGCGATCGGGTTCTCGCCGAGCTCAACGTAAATCTTGAGTCGCAGAACTGAAGACCAACCAACAGGGAATGCTCCCATGCGCAATCGTCGTGTTGCTATCAAAGCACTGATCGGTGCCCTTTTCATGCTGGGCCTGCTGAAGGCCGAAGTCAGTCCGGCACAACCGCTGCGCATCGGGTACACCGACCCCGATGTGATCATCGTCAACATGAAGGAATATCGGGACATTCAGCAGCAGCTCCAGAAGGAGGCGCAGGAAAGCCAGCAGGCGCTGCAGGAGATGTTCAACGAGTATCAGCAGAAACTGGAGCGCTACCAGCGGCAGCAGGCGCTGCTTTCCGAACAGCGGCGTCAGGAGCGGGAGCAGGAGCTGCTGCAGCTCCAGCAGGAGATCCAGGAGGCTTCGGCGCGTCGTCAGCAGCAACTGGCGCAGCGTGAAGCCGAGCTGATGCAACCGCTGCTGGAACGCGTGCAGCAGGTGATCGATCAGGTGGCGCAGGAGCAGAACCTGGACGTCGTGCTGCGGGCGCAGGCACTGCTGTACGTCAAGGAAGGACGTGTGGTGGACATTACGCGCGAGGTGGCCCGGCGGCTGGGGATTCAGGTGCCGGAAGATACCACGGCTACGCAGCAGCAGAACTGAACGCCAGGCATCGGGTTGTTTAGAGGGCGGGCGTCGGAGCCAGGCGCCCGCTTTTTCGTTGGATTAGCACGCGCGCACTCCGCCCACCAGACCCGACCATGGCATGAGCACGCAGACCGTTTCGCCTCTGGTGGTCAACGCCCGACGTGTGACCACGCAGACGCTTCAGGAGATGAAAGCCGCCCGCATACCCATTGCGGCGCTGACCGCCTACGACTACACGCTGGCCCGCATCCTGGACGCGGCGGGCATCGATGTGATTCTGGTGGGCGACTCGGCCTCGAACGTGATGGCCGGCCACGAAACGACGCTGCCCATCACACTGGATCAGATGATCTACCATGCGCAGTGTGTGGTGCGGGCCGTGCGTCGGGCGCTGGTGGTGGTGGATCTGCCCTTTGGTTCCTACCAGGGCAATCCCAACGAAGCGCTGGCCTCGGCCATCCGCGTCATGAAAGAAGCCGGCGCGCATGCCGTCAAGCTGGAGGGTGGCAAGCCTATTCTGGAGGCGGTAGAGCGCATCGTGACGGCCGGCATTCCGGTCATGGGACATCTGGGGCTGACGCCGCAGAGCATCTACCGCTTCGGCACCTACAAAGTGCGTGCGCAGGAGCCGGAGGAGGCCGAGCAATTGCGCCGTGATGCGAAGCTGCTGGAAGAAGCCGGCTGCTTCGCCATCGTGCTGGAAAAGATTCCGGCCGAGCTGGCCCGTGAGGTGACCGCCTCGCTCCGCATTCCGACGATCGGCATCGGGGCCGGCGTGCACTGCGACGGACAGATCCTCGTGCTGCATGACATGCTCGGTCTGACCACCGACTTCAATCCGCGCTTCGTGCGTCGCTACGCCCGCCTGGCCGAAACCATCACCGAGGCCGTGCAGCACTACGTGCAGGATGTACGCCAGCGGGCATTTCCTTCGCCGGAAGAGAGCTACTGACCATGAGCAAGCAGGAATCCGGTCGACGACCGCTGATTCTGGTCTGCAACGACGACGGCATCAACGCGCCGGGTATCGCCGCGCTGGCGGCGGCCATGGACGCGCTGGGTGAGGTGTACGTGGTGGCGCCGGCTACCGAACAGAGCGCCGTCGGGCACGCCATCACCGTGCGCGATCCGGTGCGGGCCTATCCGTGGCCGTTTGCGGTACCCTCGGGCGAAGTGCCGGCCTACGCGGTCTCGGGCACGCCGGCCGACTGTGTCAAGCTGGCCGTCAACCAGCTCCTCCCGCGGCGCCCCGATCTGGTGGTCAGCGGCATCAATCGGGGACCGAACACGGCCGTCAACGTGATCTACTCGGGCACGGTCAGTGCGGCGACCGAAGCCGCGATCCTGGGCATTGACGCCATCGCCTTCTCGCTCTGCAACTGGGAGGCGCGCGACTACAGCGCCGCCGCCCATTACGCCCGACGGATCGCCCGTACCGTGCTGGCCCACGGCCTGCCGCCCGGCATCCTGCTCAACGTGAACATTCCGGATCTACCGCTTGAAGAAATCAAAGGCATCGCCATCACACGTCAGGCCCGCTCGCGCTGGGAGGAGAGCTTCGCCGAACGACGCGATCCCTACAACCAGCCCTACTACTGGCTCACCGGACGCTTCGTGAACCTGGACGACGGCGACGATACGGACCTGGAGGCCGTCGCGCAGGGTTACGTCTCCATCACGCCGCTCCAGCACGACCTGACGGCCCACGCCTACCGGGCCATGCTGAGTCAGTGGAACTGGCACGATGCACCGGCTTCCAACGGCCATGAACGTCCATCAGGAGACGCTCCGGCGCAGCACGCGCGGACACGGGAAGCCGGGGAATCGCACGGGTGAAGTGATTGTCCACCGTTCAATCAGGCGGCATTAGCGTGGGCACCATCTGCCGCCGGTGAATTCGATAGACCGTGAAGTCGTCGCGATCGGTGGTTACCACAATGCGACCTTTCTCCGCTTCAGCAAGCGCCAGGAGCGACGCATCCGCCACACTGATTCGGTTGGCGTAGCGACGCAGTATCGCCTCAAGACGTGGACTCCAGGCGGGCATTACGTTTACGTCGAGCACATGCAGCAACTCCAGAAGGCGCAGTGGATTACCACCTCCGCGCCGGACCAGGAACCAGGCCTCCGACACTACGGACTCGCATGTGAGCAAAGGTGCTTCCAGGGCATCGATCGTTCGAACCGCCCAGTGATGATACCGATCGCGCCGGTTCAGCAAGGCCACCAGCGGTCCCGTATCCAGCAGATAAGCGGAAACGCTCATGACCGGCCGTATCCTTCCAGGTAGTCCGGATTGGTGGACAGGTCTTCCGGCCCTTCAAAGCAGCCAACAAGATGAACGGCGTCTTTCAGACGACCTTGTGGGGCCGGCGGCTGCATTTCCTTTTCAAGTTCTTCCAGGCGCCGTTGTACGGCTTCAAGTACTGCCTCTTTCATGGTGGTCGCACGTAGCCTGGCCAGTCGCTCTATCTGGCGGCGCTCATGGGGTGTCAGTCTCATCCCGAAATGTTTCTCGACCGACATGGCGGTAACCCAATCGGATCTTGCGTTATAACCAGGGCGCCTTACGTCCTGATTCCCTCGAAAGATTCGTGGCCGGTAAGGGCAACGGCCGGGCGATTCGGAGGTAAAACGACGACACAGAAATTGAAAGAACGTCACCAGACAACGTGACCCTATGAACGTACATCAGGAGACGCTCCGGCGCAGCACGCGCGGACACGGGGATCTGCAGGATCTGACAGATGACGTGGCGGCCGTCGTGGCCCGTTCGGGCGTGCAGAAAGGACTGGTCCACGTACATGTGATCGGAAGCACGGCGGCCATTGGCACGATCGAGTTCGAGCCGGGGCTGCAGCGCGACCTGCCCACGTTGATGGACCGGCTCATCCCGCCCCATGAGCATTACCTGCACGAACACACCTGGCACGATGGCAATGCGCATTCGCACCTGCAGGCCACGCTGGTGGGCGCTTCGGTGACCGTTCCCGTGCGCGACGGGTTGCCTGCGCTGGGCGCCTGGCAGCAGATCGTGCTGCTGGAGTGCGACATTCGCCCCCGCCAGCGCGAGATCGTGGTGACCGTGCAGGGGATGTGACAGGTTTAGTGATGAAACGGGCTAAATTTCTCCAATCCAGCGGGCCCGGGAAAAGCCCTGTTGCCGGAGCGTTTCCACCAGGCGCCGATCTGCACTCCAGAAAACCGCCCCGCGCTGGTCAGCCAGTGCCACGTAGAACGCATCGTAGGCTCGCTTCTGTTGCAACCGTCCGGCCCAGCTCAGGGCCTGCCCAGCGATCTCGCGATCCGAAGTGAGCGTCAGCGGTAATTCCAGCAGATCCCGCAACGCCGCCTCGGCTTCCTCTTCCGTCAATACCCGTTCCCAGACCGCCCGACGCAGCCCTGAAGTTACCTCGGCCACCCACAGGTGAGGTGCAAGCAGCGGCTGCTGCTGCCAGTGTTGCCAGAAACGCCGACCATGCGCCTGATAGGGATGAGGCAGAATCGTGACCAGCGCCACGCCGGCATCAACGACCAGGGAAGAGGTCTGCAAAACGCTCATCGTCGTGCTCGTCGCGATCGCTGTTCAGCCAGTTCTCCGGCAAAAGCTTCGCGTGGCGCTTCCTGACGGCGTCCCCCAGCGTAAAAAGCCGCGCAAGGGCTGCCCGGGCCCGTTCTTCAGGACTTTCCGCCTTTTCCAGGGCCTGATCAAGCAATTCACGAATTACCTGGCTGACACTGACGCGGCGTCCCTCTTCCAGAGAGCGCCGCGCGGCAATCCGGCGCAAGCGTTGATACTGCGCGGGCTCCAGAAGCACCTGTGCGCGATGCAGGCGTCCCATGCGGTATCCTCAGGTTTACACACGATCATACACAACATGGCTTCTGGTCGGTTCCTCGTTGGAAAGAGGAGCCATCGACGTTGTGTTGCCAGCGTGCGACGTGCACCCCGTCCGCGCGAGATCGCAGGGAGAACGCCGACGGGTACGTGTTTTGAACCGCGCAGGGCGTCTTTCATTTTCTGCTCACCAAACCGTATCCAGGCCATGCGCAAACCTGTACGATTCCGCTTTTTCTGGCCGCTGCTTGCGGCTTTTCTGGTGCTGAGCGGCTGCTATCATGCCCGAATTATCACCGGCCAGCCTGAATCCGATGTCGTGTATCGGAAAAAGTGGGTGTCCGGCTTTGTAAACGGTCTGGTGATCCCTGATTCGATTGACGTGTCGAGCGTCTGTCCGCATGGAGTGGCACGCGTGGAAACGCGTCTGTCTTTCATGAATCAACTGGTCACCATTCTGACGTGGGGCATCTACTCGCCGATGGAAGTGCGGGTTGTCTGTGCCGCCCCGACGAGCCAGGCGCAGGTGTTGCAGGGGCATGACGGCGCCCGGCTGGTGGAACAGGCGGTGCAGCAGGCCGCCGAGACCGGCGCACCGGTCTACATCCAGCAGCTTCCCTGACGGCCTCAGGCGATCGGCTCGAAGCGGGCCGTGAAGTGCCGGAGCCGGGGCGGTTCCCAGACAATCCGGTAGCCGGGCAGCCGGTCCTTCTCCTGGAGCAGCAGTTCGAAGCACTCGATCACGTAGTCGAAGTGGCTCTGGGTGTAGACCCGGCGGGGGATAGCCAGCCGTACCAGCTCCAGCGGGGCCGGCTGCTCGCTACCGTCCGCCCGGCGACCGAACATGACCGAGCCAATCTCGCAACTCCGAATGCCGCCGATCTCGTAAAGCGCCACGGCCAGCGCCTGTCCGGGGTACTGCAGCGGAGGAATGTGCGGAAGTAGCTTGCCGGCGTTCACATAGACGGCGTGTCCGCCGACCGGCTGCATGAGCGGCACGCCCATCCGCTCCAGCGCCCGCCCCAGGTACTGCACCGAAGCGAATCGGTACTGCAGGTAGTCTTCGTGGATTACCTCTTCCAGGCCGACCGCGATGGCTTCCAGGTCGCGTCCGGCCAGCCCCCCGTAGGTGGGAAAGCCCTCGGTCAGGATCAGCAGGTTGCGGGCTTCCTGGGCCCAGGCGTCGTCGTTGAGCGCCAGCCAGCCGCCGATGTTGGCGAAGGCGTCTTTCTTGGCGCTCATGGTCATGCCGTCGGCGTAGGAGAACATCTCGCGCACGATGTCGCGGACGCTCCGATCGGCGTAGCCCGGCTCGCGCAGCTTGATGAAGTAGGCGTTTTCGGCAAAGCGACAGGCATCGAAAAACAGCGGCACGCCGTACTTCCGGCAGAGTTCGTGGGTGGCCCGGATGTTTTCCATCGAGACGGGCTGGCCGCCGCCCGCATTGTTCGTGATCGTCAGCATGACGAGCGGCACCCGGTCGCGCTTCGTGCGCAGCAGCGCCTCGAGTCGATCCAGATCGATGTTGCCTTTGAAGGGGTGACGGCTTTCGGGATCGCGGCCTTCCGGAATGACCAGATCGACCGCCTCGGCACCGGTGGCTTCGATGTTGGCGCGCGTCGTGTCGAAGTGCGTATTGCTCGGAATGATACGGCCCGGACCGCCGACGATGCTGAACAGGATCTTTTCGGCCGCGCGTCCCTGATGGGTGGGGATGATGTGGCGGAAAGGCATCAGCGCACGCACGGCCGCCTCGAAGCGGTAGTAAGAAGGCGACCCCGCGTAGCTCTCATCGCCGCGCATGATGGCCGACCACTGGGCGCTGCTCATGGCCGAGGTGCCCGAGTCGGTCAGCAGGTCGATGAGCACGTCGTCGGCGTGCAGGTTGAACAGGTTGTAGTGGGCTTCGTGGATCAGCCGCCGGCGCTCTTCGCGGGTGGTCATGCGCAGGGGCTCGACCACCTTGATGCGAAACGGCTCGATGATCGTACGCATGGCTTCAGGCGACTTTGTGTAGCAGACGAAGTTCGTAGATCAGATCCCGCACGTCGGCGGGCTCATGGGGCGAGGGGCCGATTGGATCTTCGATTTCGGCCATCGGATCGAGCAGGCGGGCGACGGTGGCGTCCACGCTGGCGGCCAGCGCTTCGGCATCGTAGCCGCCTTCGAGCGCGGCGATCAGCCGGTTGTCGCAGCAGGCATCGGCCCATTCCATCAGCTCGTAAACCAGTTGCGCAAAGCCCGACACGGTCAGCTGCATGGCGCTGAGCGGGTCCCGCCAGTGCGCATCGTAGCCGGCCGAGACGAAGAGCACCTCGGGACGGAATCGGCGCACGATCGGTCCCAGCAACCGGCGGAAGACTTCCAGGTAGCCGGCATCGCCGGTGAAAGGCGGCAGCGGCACGTTCACCGTGGTACCCCGGCCGCGCCCCTCACCGATCTCTTCCATGCGGCCGGTGCCGGGGTAGTGCGGAAACTGGTGCACGCTGATAAACAGCACGTTCGGGTCCTGATAGAAGACCTCCTGGGTGCCGTTGCCGTGGTGCACGTCGAAGTCCACGATCGCCACGCGCTCGACGCCGAAGGTCTGCTGGGCCCAGCGGACGGCAATGGCCACGTTCGACAGCAGGCAGAAGCCCATGGCGCGCTCGGGCGTGGCATGGTGGCCCGGCGGGCGAATTGCCGCAAAGCCGTTGTCGGCGTGGCCGTCGAGCACCGCCCGGGTGACGGCCAGCAGGGTGCCGACGGCTTCCAGCGCGACCGTCAGGCTCTCAGGCTGAACGTAGGTGTCCGGATCGAGGCGGGTCGGGGCCCGGTGCAGCGCCTGTTGCAGCCGCTCCAGGTAGGTTCGGCGATGCACCAGGCGGGCCACGTCCAGATCGACCGCCAGCGGTTCGACGTGCTGTAAGCGGTTCCAGTTTGGCGAAGACGAAAGCCGCTCCCGAATCGCTTCGAGCCGCTCCGGCCGCTCGACATGCCCGGGCTCATAATGCCGGGCGTGCGAAGGATTGAAGCCAAACGCCGTGGTCATAGGCTGTTACAAACACGAAATTCCTGGGGTCAGCACAGGAACGCCCGCCATAAAAAACGTTATCGAAGCGAGCTTTGCAACCGCCATGCTGATAGAACGATCCGATGCGGGGGCAGATTAAAAATATCGAACTGGCGCGGCCGTCCTATCGCTACCTGGCCTTTGTGGAGGTCGAGACCGACGACGGCAATCGCTGGCGGCTGCCCATGACGGGCACGGTGGCGCAGTGGTTGCGCGTGGGCCAGCGCGTGCAGCTCACCGCCGAAAAACCGCAGCCCGGCTTCGACGACTATGCGCTGCGGACGGCCCGCGTGGCCGTCTGGCCGCTTTTCGAACGCGTCTACACGCTGGAGCGCCGCTCGCTTTTTTCCGATCGGGTGCTTTACCGCTACCGGCTGCGCGCCCGCGAGGCACGCTACGAGCGCGACTACGCGGCCATCGTGGAGCTGGAGCAGTATCACTACGCCTCGCGCGAGCGCGTGCTGGCCCTCTGGTATTGTGAGCGGTGCGGCACCTATCGGGCCGCCAACGCCCGGCCGGACTGCCCGGCCGGACACGGGCCCATGCGGTTCCATGACCTGAAAGACGCCACGCGCGCTTCGCGCTTTCTGGTGCTGGAACTGCTCGACCGCCAGCCCTACGAACCCGAAGTGGTCGGCTACGTGCGCATCGATCCGCCGCTGCCGCTTCTGCACCGCCGTCGTCCCGACGGGACGCTCGACCGCGACATCCGCCGCCGCATCTTTCCGCCGGACTGGTTCGACCATCCGTTCCATCCGGATCAGGACGTACCACCGGAGGCCTGGTGGGACGAGCAGGGGAAGGTGCTGGCCCGCGCCCGCTCGCCTGTGGCCCGGCTGGCCCGCGTGGTGGTCCACCCGGACTATCGCGCCGACGGACTGGGCGTGCAGGCGCTCCGCTGCATGATGGACTGGGTGCGCGAACGCTGGATTCCCGACATGCGCCAGCCCAAACGGGCCGTCGAGACCGTGGCGCAGATGGCCCGCTTCCATCCCTTCATGGAAAAGGCCGGATTCGTCTTCCTGTTCGAGACGGGCTCGGGCCGTCCGGTGCTCTACCTGCCGCTGGACGAGACGGCCCGCGAGGCCATCGAGCGTTTTCTGCAGGAAGACGAACTGGCCCGTGCGCACGGCGGACGGCTCTACCGGTCGCACTTTACGCCGGTCGAGCCGCTGAACGGTCCGGTGGTGCTGAAGCGGGTGACCAAGCGCTATCACAACCGGCTGAACCTCGAGGGACTGTCTGAGCCGGTGCGGGACGCGCTCGAAGCGTTCGGCGTCGAAGAACGCGACATCGAAACCTATGTCTTCCGGCGGGCCGACTTCCGACTGGAACCGGGCACGGTTAACGCCGTGGTGGGCGCTTCGGGAAGCGGCAAGACCACGTTGCTCCGGCTGCTGATCGGGGCGGCCACCGGCCGTGACGATCCCCTGTATCGCGCGGACGAAGGGGAGATCCGGATGCCCGACAACGTGCGGCTGCAGGCGCTGATCCCCGGCGAGGCCGAGCCGGAGCTGGGCACGCAACCCGTGCTGGAGGCGCTTTACCGGATCACGGGCGATGCCGCCATGGCCATCGAGGTGCTGAACGCGGCCGGTCTGGCCGACGCCGTGCTCTTCCGGGCGCCCTATGCCGAACTGTCCACCGGCCAGAAGGCGCGCGTGCAACTGGCCTGGGCGCTGGCGCATCGACCCAACCTGCTGCTCATCGACGAATTCGCCGCACACCTCGATCCGCGCACGGCCGCCCGCGTGGGACGCAAACTCGCCGAACTGGCCCGTCGCTACGGAATCACGCTGGTGCTGGTGACGCACCGGCCCGAGCTGCTCCGCGTACTGGAGCCCGACACCATCTACATGGTCGGTTATGGCACGCTCTTTCGGGCCGACGAACTGCCCGAACTGGGCCTGTTCATTCGTGAGCCGTACGCCAGCTTCGTTGTGGAGGGCAAAAAGACCTGGGAGATCCGGAAGCACCCCACGCGCGTGCGTGGCCGCATCGGCATCATCAGCGGGGGCAAGCTGATCGGCACGGCCGAGATCCGGGAAACGCGCGGGCCGTTTTCCGTGGAAGAACTCCGGGCGCACGCCGACAAGCACCTGGCCGACGCTGAAACGCTCGAAGCCTACGCACAGGGGCGTCCGCTCTACGCCTGGGTGATGGAGCGCGCCCGTCGTCTGGATCGACCCGTGCCGATCCGCCGGCGTCCCGGCCACCAGCTCTGGGTGCGGTTGCGCGCCGAAAAGCAGCAGGACGCGTCCGATCAGGACGAAAGCGCCGGAGCTTCGACCGACACCTCCTTGGGCAAACAGAGGTAGGGTTTGACCACGTAGCGGGCCAGCGCGTCGATGGCGGTGGCTTCGGTCGTGCGTGAGAGTTCGCGGATCTGGTCGTCGCGGTCGATGACGGGAATCGGGTCGGCGTCGGTCTCGTAGGCCGTGTGCTCCGAGGCATCGGCCGTCAGGTAGTAGGAAGCGGCTTCGTCGGCCAGTGTGGCCGGAACGATCCCTTCCTGCACCAGCCACCGGGCCACCCGCTCGTGCCAGGCTGCCAGTTGCGCTTCGGAGGGTGGCGCGGCCAGAAACGTGGTCCGGAAAAAGCGGCGGTGAATGAAGCGGCGGCTCAGGTCGGCCAGCACCGGATCGCGCGCCTGGCTCCACTGCTTCAGGCTGAACAGCACGTCCACGTCGTCGAGTTGGCAGAACGTCTCGATTACGTCGTCCCGATCCAGCGCTTCCGGGGCGTGGAGCGGATGCTCCAGGAAGAAACGAAGCGCCGGAGAGCAACGGGCGGCCGCGTCCTCGTCGCCGCGCTGCAGGAGCGTGCGGGCGCGTCGGATGATGGCCCGCAGCAGCGCATCGGCCGCCAGCACTGTCTTGTGCAGATAGACCTGCCAGTACATGAGCCGCCGCGCGATCAGGAAGTTTTCCACCGCATAGATGCCCTTCGACTCGATCACGATGCGGCTGTCGGGGCCGCCTTCCGTCGGATGCACCCGGAGCGTTTTGATGATGCGCTGCACGCCGACCTTGCCTTCGACCACGCCCGTGTAGAACGAATCGCGGCGCAGGTAGTCGAGGCGGTCCATGTCGAGCTGGCTGGAGACGAGCTGGTGAAAGAAGGGGCGTTCGTACGCATCGTCGAAGATCTTGATGGTCAGCTCCAGCGCGCCGCCAAAGCGTTCGTTCAGGCGCAGCAGGAGCCGGCGGCTCATGGCTTCGTGCCGGAAACCCTCGATGAGCTGGTGTTCGAGCGTGTGGGAGAACGGCCCATGGCCGATGTCGTGCAGCAGCGCGGCGGCGCAGGCGGCCAGGTGCTCTTCTTCGGAGATGGGCGTGCCTTTTTCTGAAAGGTTGGCCAGCGCCTCCTGCATGAGCGCCATGGCACCCAGCGCGTGGTTGAAGCGTGTGTGCTCGGCGCCCGGAAATACCAGGTGGCCCAGCCCGAGCTGCCGGATGCGTCGCAGGCGCTGCACCTCGGGCGTCTCGATCAGCTCCAGCAGCAGGTTCTTGGGCACGGAGATGAATCCGTGCACCGGATCCGAAAAGATCTTGAAGCGACTCTGCTTCACGGCCCCGGCCGTCGAGCGATGGATGCCTGGGCTTCAAAATACGGCGGAATGCCTGGAAAATCAGACGATTGCCGAAAAATCACGAACGCGTTCAGGCGTTGGGAAAAGCAGGTTCAAAGAGACATTCTTTGCAGGAAGCTGGAAGAACCTGGGGTGGGGGTTGTTCGTTTACGGGCGCCGGAGGGGTGCCGGAGCGGTCGAACGGGGCGGTCTCGAAAACCGTTGTGCCCATTGCGGGCACCGAGGGTTCGAATCCCTCCCCCTCCGCAAGGATTTCTCTATAAGCCGTTGATTTTTTAGAGAGCGTAAAGGCTTCTTACGAGCGTTCCGCTGGAAAAGCCGGTAGGTCAGTGTATCTACCGGCTTTTCGAATTTTTGGCGAGGGTCCTCTGGATTTTGGACATCGCACGTCGCGGCCGCCGCGCCGGACTACGGGGAGCGGTGGTCGCAAGCACGCCCCTTCGGCCGTCTGCTCGCGGTGCATAGCGGAGTGGCATCAGTTGCGACGCCGTCAGGCTCCGGCTCGATCGCCGAAGCGATCTGCGCGTAGAAGAAGCGCGAGCTATTGAAGAAACCCTCCGCCAGGTCGGGCTGTGCGTGTGCCGGCCCTCGCCACCCGCCGCCGCACACGGCGGCGATACAGCGGCGATCGAAAGCCGGGAGCCATGAGCGGCGTTTACTTCGAAGTACTTCGCGATACGCTGGAGCGTGCCCGCCGGGGCGGCTATCTCACCACCGAGGCCCATCTGATCTTCTGGGGCCGCATCTCTGAAGCCTACGGCCGGGGCGATCTCACGCTCGAGGAGCTCGAGCGGCTCGAAGCACTCCTGGAAATCGACCGCCGACGCTACCTGCGCGACCTGGACGTCGCCCTGATCGGCGAACCGGAGGACGGGGCATGAGCGCTTCGTTTTACCCGGAGTACGAAGAGGTCATCGAGCGCGCCCGGCAAAAGGGCGTGTTGACGGAAGCCGCCCGGCTCATTCTCTGGGGCCGCATCACCGAAGCTTTCGCGCTGGGCAAGCTCACCTACAGCGAACTCAAGGCGCTCGAAGCACAGCTGGGGATCGACCGTGAGCGCTATCGGCACGACATGGACATCGCTCTGAGCGGGGAGCCGGAGGAAGACGGCTGATTAGTCGAGTACGAGGATCTGAAAAGGACGGCCGCATGGTGTGGGACGTGCTGGGCAAGGAGGCGGCCTTGAAGCTGATCCGTGCGGCTTTCCATATCGGCTCGAGGCGCTTGCACGTTAACGCCTGGCCCGGAGCTGGAAGTCCGGGGACTCGTCATGGACGGAGCAGGGCATGGCCGGCTACCATCGGTCCGGATCGAACCACCAGTAGCCGCGCTCGGCCAGCTCCCTGTGCTCCAGAAAGGCGCGAACGTCCGGATCCCTCAGGTGCGGATTTTCCCGAAGCGCCCGGCGCAGTTCCGCCCAGAGCTCAGGCGCTTCATCCTGAGGAACGTCCATCAGCCGGAAGAAGGCCATCATGAGCCCTCCCGGATACCGCTCGGGCTCGAACTCTCGCGCTTCTGCAATGGCTTGTGCTAAAGCCCGGTTTTCTGTCGCCATGTCTCGTTGCGAAACTGGCTGCTGTCGCGTATGGAAACACAACCGCAACACCCACCCGGCCACTTCTGGCTGTTGCCGGCCCACTGAAAACGTACCCGCTTATCCCGTTCAAATGCTGTGGTCAACCTGGCTGTCGATCTGGTGAGCGATTGCAAGATAGCAGCCCCGGACCTGCGTCCAGGATTGCCGTCGTTCGCAGGGACCTATCGGCCGGCTATGGCTTGCAGGCACCGCTGGAGCGACCAGGACCTGATTGACCCGGGAGGCCACCGACCACGTGCTCTTTCAGGAGATAAGGGTACGGTAGCGCCGCCGTTTCCTGGAGGCTGAACGCGATAACAGCCGCCTGCGTCCGAAACCAGCCATTTCACATCAATTACATCGAATGATTTGTTCGGTTTCTGTGAACAATGTTGAAGCGTTTTAATATTATTGTTTGCGATTCTATCGTATGATAGCTTTTCTAAAAATATCCGGTGAGGCAACGCCTGGCTGTTATGCGCATCTCCAGTTCTCGCTATCGGGTGTTTTTAGGAGGCGGGCTGCTCCTGCTGCTGACGGTCCTGCCGTTGCAGGCACAACCTGTGCAGGATCTGCTGCGCGCGCGGATTCTGCTCAATGAAGACTGGCGCTTTTTCAGGTATCCCTCCCGGGCGGAGGCCGACGGGCTGGTCTACGACGTATGGCCGACCTACCGGGTGGACGCAGACACGACCGGAGCGCCGCAGGAGGTGATCGTGCTCAAACCCTGGGTGCTGCCCACCGGCAATCCCTTCATCAGGGATCCGTCCCGACGTTACAGAAGGCCGCCGGGCCATCCCGGAAGCGACTTCTCGTTCGTGCAGCCGGACTTCGACGATAGCGGCTGGGAACGGGTAGACCTGCCCCACGACTGGGCCATTCGCGGCCCCTTCGTGGAGCAACCACACCCCGAGGTGGACGGCGGCATGGGCTGGCTGCCCAGCCCGGGCGTGGCCTGGTACCGGAAGAAAATCTTCATCCCGGCCGCCGATTCGGGGCGGGCGATCTACCTGGACGTCGAGGGCGCGATGGCTCACGCTGTCGTCTGGCTGAACGGCTACCTGGTGGGTGGCTGGCCCTACGGCTATGCTTCCTGGCGCGTGGATCTGACGCCATACGTCCGCTGGGGCGCGGAAAACCAGCTTGCCATCCGACTTGAGGTGCTTCCACGCTCGTCGCGCTGGTATCCCGGCGGTGGATTGTACCGCAACGTCTGGCTGGTCAAGACGCATCCGGTGCACGTGGCGCAATGGGGCACGTTCGTGCGCACACCCTACGTCTCGACCGACTCGGCCACCGTTGTGCTGGATGTGACCATCGAAAACCGATGGGCCCGGGCCGTCTCGGTGCGTGTTACGACAGAGATTTTCGAGCTGGGCGAAGAGGACCGGCCGCGGGGCGATGCCGTCGCTGCATTGCCGCCCCGACAGGTGCGGGTACCGGCGCAGGGACAGGCCGCGGTGTCCGGCATGGCGACGGTACGCAACCCGAAGCTGTGGGGACCTCCGCCCACGCAGACGCCTCACCGCTACGTGGCCGTCACCACGCTGTGGCTCGACGGCCGCCCGGTCGATCGCTACGAAACCCGCTTCGGCATCCGCTCGCTGCAGTTCGATCCGGAGCGCGGGCTGCTGGTCAACGGCGAGCGCATCGAAATCAAAGGCGTTAACCAGCATCACGACCTGGGGCCGCTGGGCGCGGCCTTCAACCGAAGGGCGGCCGAGCGCCAGCTCGAACTGCTGCGTGAGATGGGCGCCAATGCCATTCGTACCGCCCATAACCCGCCAGCTCCCGAGCTGCTGGAGCTTACCGACCGCATGGGCTTCCTCGTGCTCGACGAGATCTTCGACGTCTGGGAGATGCGAAAAACCCCGCTCGACTTCCACCTGATCTTTCCGGACTGGCACGAGCAGGACCTGCGCGCCTTTATCCGCCGCGACCGCAACCACCCGTCGGTCATTCTCTGGAGCTTCGGCAACGAAGTGGGCGAGCAGGGAAGCGGCCGCGAAGGCGCCGAGCTGGCCCGGCGACTGGCCCGCATCATCAAAGAGGAGGATCCCTCGCGGCCGGTGACGGCGTCTATGAATTTCGCCCGGCCGGGGACGCCGATGGCCGAGGTGGTGGACGTCATCTGCCTGAACTATCAGGGCGAAGGGATCCGGGACATGCCGGCCTATACTGGTTTGCAGGGGATCACCACACCACCCCTTTACAGCGCATTTCGCATACATTTCCCTACAAAAATGATTATCAGTTGTGAAAATGCGGCCGCTGTAAGTTCGCGGGGCGCCTATCTCTTTCCAGTTACGGATGCCCTGAGTGCACCTGTTCGTGAAGGCCAGGGGGGTGATCCGGTTACCAGGCAGGTAAGCGGCTATGAGCTATATACGGCGGATTTTGGCTCTTCGGTGGACAAGGTGTTTTTCGTGCAGGAACTCCATCCTTTTGTGGCCGGCGGTTTCGTCTGGAGCGGCTGGGACTATCTGGGCGAGCCCACGCCCTACTACAGTTCGCGCAGCTCTTATTTCGGGATCATCGATCTGGCCGGTTTCAAAAAGGATCGGTTTTACCTGTATCAGGCCCGCTGGCGTCCCGAGCTACCGATGGTGCATATCCTGCCCCACTGGAACTGGCCGGATCGCGTGGGGGAGATCACGCCCGTGCATGTGTTCACCTCGGGCGACGAGGTGGAACTGTTCCTCAATGGCCGATCGCTCGGCCGCAAGAAAAAAGGGCCCTACCAGTACCGCCTGCGCTGGGACGACGTGCGCTACGAGCCCGGCGCACTACGCGCCGTGGCCTATAAAAACGGCCGGAAGTGGGCCGAAGCCGTCGTGCAGACCACCGGCCAGCCGACCGCGCTGGCCGCCGAGGCGGACCGTGTCCGGATCCAGGCCGACGGCTACGACCTGGCATTCATCACGGTGCGGGTGGTCGATGCAGAAGGGCGAACCGTGCCCACGGCGGACAATCCGGTGCGTTTCACCGTCGAAGGACCCGGCGAGCTGGTGGCCACGGCCAACGGCGACCCGACCAGCTTCATTCCGTTTTCTTCGGCGGAGCGGCCGGCCTTCAACGGGCTGGTGCTGGCCATCGTGCGCGCCCGGCGTGGCATGCCCGGCACCATTACCGTCACGGCCAGCGCCCCCGGTCTCCAACCGGCTCGCGTGACGATCGAAGCGCAGTAACTCGTCCCGTTTTCAGAGAGAAGCTGCTGTGGGTGTCAAGTGTGAGGCAACCCGGCGGCCAGCGGGGGCGTTTGGGGCAAAACATCTGGTGCAACGATGAAAATACCTAAAAAGGAACGGCTGACCCGTCGATGGTACGGCATGCGCTGGATGGTGCTGGGCGTGCTTTTCCTGATGCCGGTACCGGCGACGCTACTCAGCACGCAGTTCAACTGGAGCGCGGGTGATTTTGTCGTCTGGGGTGCCATGTTGCTGGGCATCGGGCTGGCCTATGCATTTCTGGCCGGCAGGGCGGATCATGCGGCCTATCGGTGGGGCGCCGGAATGGCGCTGGCGGCGGCGTTTCTGCTGATCTGGGTGAGTCTGGCCGTGGGGCTGATCGGCAGCGAGGACAATCCGGCCAATCTGATGTACGCGGGCGTGCCGGGTCTCGGGTTGCTGGGTGCGTTTGTCGTCCGCTTTCGCCCGCAGGGTATGGCGTGGGTTATGCTCATCGTGGCGCTGGCGCAGATGGTGGCCGGCGGGCTGGCGCTGGCGGCCGGCTGGGGCACAGAAGGGGCAAGCTGGTCGCGCGAAGTGGTGGTCGGGACCGTCTTTTTTACGGCGCTCTGGCTCGGGGCTGCGGTTCAATTTCGTCGTGCGGCGCAGGAGTAATTGGATTTTGTTCCGTTATTGCACGGATGTTTTTCGCGCGTCGGCGGGAGGGCGGGAGTCATGGAGGCTGCGCACATGTACCATGACGTCTGATAAATTGTTTTACGCGATTTCTGGAACATCATGGTGCATGTGGGGGAGCACGGGCGCGCACGGTGGTGCGCGCCTACCAGAGAAACGACAACGTTTCCACCATGTAGGGGCGGACACAGCGGTCCGCCCCTCATGCCCGCGACTCATGTCCGGCACATGGGGTGTGCCGCCATCATGCATCGGTGAATCGCCGGTTCTGTATTACACATCAGTTTAAATCCTGTAGAAACTACCTGTTGTGGCGGTGGTAGCTTTTCGTGAAGTTAGACCAGAGGCCGTGAGGTATGACGACGCCGAAAGATCCGCGGGAGGAAAGACGGCCGGGCTTCTGGCAGCGTACGTATCGTACGTTGCAACGGGGCGCGCAGGCCTCGGCCCGGCAGGTGCGGGCGCTGCTGAGCCGGATGCGCCTGGTACCCAAAGGAAAGGGCAGCGCCCGACGCTGGTAGGCACTGGCGCCGGGTGTTGCGGATCCCCGAGCAAAAAAGCGGCCCCCCGCGTGGAAGGCCGCTTTTTTGTGATCGGTGCCGGGATGATCGTTCAGAAGGCCAGGCGGTAGCCGATCTGCAGGCGGTTGAACGAGAAGAAGTTCATGCTCACGTACTCGACGAACAGGACGCCCGGTCCGTAGGTGCGCTCGGCCCCCAGGATCAGGTTCCAGACCGTCTGAATGCCGGACACACCGCGGGGTGGATTGCTGAAGGCCAGCAGCCCCAGTCCGAAGCCGACGTAGGGCTCGGCCTCAAGGTCGAGTCGGCCCAGAAGCGGTGGTGCCGGCAGGGCCGGAAGCGGAGTGGTGGCATTCAGATTCAGGTTGTAGCCGCTGGTGCCCCCGGCGAAGCTCAGCACGGCCTCGGGCCACAGGTGCAGGCGACCGCCCAGCCAGGTGCCGTAGTCGCCGCGCACGCCGATCAGAAGCTGGCGTGGCGCGCCGAGTGCGTTCACGCCCCCGAAGACGGCCACTCCCCGGAAGCCCTGCAGGAAGCTCTCTTCCGACGGGGTTGCTTCAGGACGCACGGTCACGGTGGTATCGGCCGCCTGAATGCGCACGGTCGTTTCACCCCGGCCGATCTGCTGGAGCAGGGCCTCCAGGCGGGCCAGGCGGCTTTCGAGCCGGACCAGCTCCTGGCGGTCGCGTTCGATGGCTTCGAGCCGTGCCAGCAGGCGTTGCTCCAGCGCCTGAAGCTCCGGTGAGGTGGGCGTTGTGGTCGGCGTAGGGGCGGCCGCGGCCGGCGTTGCCGGCTGCTGGGCGGCGACGAGCGGCGAACTGCCCGGCCCGTAGCGCACGTAGAGTTCTCCCTGCTCTGGAGCCGGAAGTGTGATCATCTGGCGGGTCGTAGTACGCGCAGCAGGCACCGAGACGGCCGTCAGCATTTCTGTCCGAAGCCGTTCCCGTTCGGCGCGCAGCCGGGCGGCCAGCAGCGAGTCGCCCGCTGCTTCGGCCCGGGCGATTTCGGCCGTCAGGGCTGCTTCCCGGAGCGCCAGCAGTCGCTGGCGGGCTTCCAGCTCGGGCGAGGCGGTCGGCTCGGCCGTCGGCGCTTCGCCTTCGGTGATCAGTGGAGCGGATGGCTCGGCAGCCCGACGCGGGCGGGGCTGCAGAAAGCTGAGCCGACCGGGTCGGAAGCTGAACCCTACCGTGTAAAGCGTGCTCCCGTAGACCTGCGCCGGGGCCGTCCGGTTGTCGATGCCGTCCCGCGTCATGAAGATGCCCTGTACGCCGGCCTGAAGCTGCAGGGCCTCCAGCAGCAGTACGCTCACGCCCACGCCGGCCGAGGCGAACACCTGATCGTCGGGCGTGCTACCGCCACGGCCCCGGTAGCCGCTCAGCACGTTCAGGTAGCCGCCGCCCAGCGACAGGTAGGGCGTGACCGGCGCGTCGGCAAACGACAGGTACAGATCGGCACCGTAGGCTTCCATCGGCTCGGTACCCGTTAGCCGGCCCGAGTCGAGCGCCCGCCAGTAGAAGCCGCGCAGGTTGAGCGTGGGGCCGAGCGCCAGCCCCAGATAGAAGCCGCCCATGCGTTGCGAGGAAGGAAAGTCCAGCGCCCGGTTGAAGCGGAGTTGTCCGACGAACGGATCGATAACCGGTCGCCAGTTGGCGGGATGTTGCGAAAACAGCCCTTCCTCCACTTCGGACGTGGTGCCGCCCAGGTAGAGGCGCATGCCGGCGCGTCCCATCCAGTTCGTGACGAGCACCTGGCGGAAGTTGGCTGGCTGCAGGTTGGCGCGGTTCAGGTCCTCGCCGCGCAGAAACGCCGCGCCCGGATTGTACCGGTAGGCGAGGTTTTCCACCTGGGCGAAAATGGCGTAGCGCGAGGCTACCGTGAACATCAGCCCGCCGCCGCCCATCAAATAGACGCTTTCGCTGGCGCGCAGGTCATCTTCGGGACGGAGGCGCAGTAGACCCGTGCCGGCCGTCAGGTACGGCACGATCGGTCCCGGCAGCAGGTTGACCTGCAGGGCCAGTCCCCAGCGCTCGGTACGCACCGAACGGGTGGGAAGCTGACGCAGTCGGGGCGCCAGCGTCGAGTCGGCCCCGCCGAGCCGGCCCAGACGCGTGTCGTACCGTCCGATCAGACCCAGCACTTTGAGTTCGACGTAGCGGCCCAGGCCCAGCCCCATGGTGCCGCCAAAGGCGTAGTTGTCCTTCAGCCCCGCGTTTTTCTCGAAACGGCTGTATTCGACCGAGGGAGAGAAGGTGTAGCTGACCCCTCCCACCTGGGCCCGCGCCGAAGGAGCGAGCAGGGCCAGCAGGATTGCCCGTAGTATCCAGCGATTCATGGCTTGCATTCCGGCTTGGTGGACGGGGCGGTCAGGAAGCAGGGGTGTTCAGGCGCAGCACCAGCCGCAGCCGCAGGGTGCCTTCAATCGGTGGCACGCCCCGATACCGATTCGAAAAGGCGGCCAGGTCCACGGTTTTGCGGATGCTGGCCTCCAGCACGCCGTCGACGTCCGTGCGGTTGAGCACCAGGGGTGAGTCGAGCAGCAGCGAGGTGAGCTGTGCCTCGGCCCCCGGATAGGCGCGCAGGGTGATGCGTCGCTCATCCACTTCGAACGTGCCGGCAATCAGCGACTCGGGGCCGTTGATGAACTGGTAGCTGAGCACGAACTGGCCGCTGGCCGTCAGCCGCAGGTTCGTGTTTGCGGCCACCAGCGTGTCGAGCACGTTGGCCGGTGCGATGGCCGTCGCATCCGGAATGAAGATGAAGTGGGTGAAGTCGTAGGTGCCCGCCACATCTTCGGGCAGCACCTGCACCGGGTTTTCTTTCTGGCATCCGCTCGATAGCAGCGCAAGGCTCAGCATCAGCAACAGAGCGGATACACCGAAGGCATGGCTACGCGGTTCCATGGCGGTTTGCATCAGGGTTTGGGGTGGAACGGGACAGAAGAAATCAGGGACGCAGGCGGAGGAGGCGCCTGTCAGAGCAGAAACGAGTGGGAGAAGGTGTCGCAAGGGAGGTTGCATCAGGTCAGTAGCCGCGAAGTTTAGTGACGGCTTTGTTCTGTGGGATGAAGTCTTTGTGAGCGTTGGTTGAAATCAATCCGAGGCCCGAAGGCTTCGGCGGCGCACTTCTTCGAGCACGCGGCGGGCGATCGCACGGGCCAGATCGGGCGCGTTGCCCCAGGCCCGGTTGTTGGCGATCACGTTCACGACCGCGCCTTCCATAGCCGCGCGAAACACGAGCGCGGTAACATCGAGCACCATATCGCGGGCCTGGCGGGTGCCGGCCAGTTCGGGCACGGGTCGGTCGAAGGGATAGGCGCGAGCGTACGCCTCGGCGTAGGTCATCTCCAGCGGGGTGAGCAGGCGGACGACGACGTTGCGGTCGGCCGCCGTGAAGCGTTCGCCGCAGAGGCGCCACTGGCGGCGAATCGGTGGCAGCCAGGTCCAGTGGCTAAAGACGAACCCCAGGCCGCGTGCGGCCAGCCAGTCGAAGTAGGCCGGCGTGAGCAGATGGGCCGAGCGCAGCTCCAGATGGGCCTGCACACCGCCGTCCAGCGCGTCGAAGAAAGCGTCCAGCGCAGCAATGTTGGCCTCCGGATCGGGGCTTTCGCCGACGCGTCGGTACTCCTGTTCGAAGATCACGCCCAGCAGGCGCTCGCCCAGCACCTCGCGGGCCGGCTCGAGAAACTGACGGCGGCAGGCCTCGGCGTCGAGGTAATGCGGGTTCTCCTCGTAGATGACGCGACCGCCCTGCGTGCGGCGCAGCGTGGCCGCAAAGAACTGCTGGGGGGCCTTGAGCAGAAAGCGGGTCTCGGGTGGGGCGTGCGTGGCGTACTGCTGCAGCGTGAAAAGCGAAGCGGTGGGGCGACCGTCCGCCTCACGCAGTGGGCGGTAGAAGGTGAAGTCCAGCTCCAGCACGTCGAAGTGCTCGAAGTAGTCGCGCACCGAGGCCACGGGCAGCACGCGCTCTTCGAAGGTGCGGCCTTCGAGGCGGCGCGGCCGCGTTTTGATCTCGCGGCGGTAGTGCTCGGGATAGATCTGGCCGATCCAGCCCGCGTAGCGGTCGCTGGCCGTGCCCAGCCGCAGGTTCGGGTGCACCCCCCGCAGGTCGTACGCCTCGATGCGGGCAAGGCGTGCTTCGAGCTCGGCGGGCGTCATGACTCTTCGGCGGGTTCCGGTGCCGGACGCAACTGGCGACGCCGACGCAGGCTCCGCTGCATGTGCTGGCCTGTCAGGAACAGTCCGATCGCGATGAACACGTAGTAGCTGAGCAGGCGCCAGAGCAGCAGCGTGGGCGCCACGAAGTGACGGGGCATGAGCGGGCCGATGAACAGCACGTAGAGCCCTTCGACGCCACCGGAGCCGCCCGGCGTGGGCATCACGACCGACCCCAGCGTCATGGCCAGCGTGCGCATGAAGACAAGCACGGCGTCGGCCTCGGGATAGACGCTCCACACCAGAAAAACGAGCAGCAGATGACGGCTGATCCAGGCCGCCGTGGTCAGCAGGAAGCCCTTTAGGAAGAAATCGGGCGGCTGGGAGCGGATGAGCTGCGTGCGTTCCTGCAGGCTGAGCAGCTCCTGGATGACGCGCTCACGGAACCGACGCAGCCGTCGGAAGCGAAGGATACGTCGGGCCAGGCGTTCGATCAGCTCCGGCCGGAAAAATGTGGTGTAGGCGAAAAAGGCCACCCAGCCCAGCCCGAGGCCCAGGTAGAGCACGAACGTGCCGCCGCCCACCGTGCCCATGGCCGAGGGCAGGACGGGCATGAAAGGCAGGGCCACGAGGATCAGCACGATGGTGAAGGCAAAGAAAAGCTGATCGAGCAGGATGGCGAACAGCAGAATGGCAGTGGCTTCGCCGAGGGGCAGGCGCTGATCCCGGGCGATGAACAGCGCGGCGAACGGGCCGCCGCCGATGGCCGAAGGCGTCACGTTCGACGAAAAGTCCCACACGAGCTGGCAGCGGGCGGCCGCCCGGAGCGTCAGGTGCCGGTGTGAGACGTAGTGCAGCCGCCAGGCGCCAAAGAGCACGCGCAGACCCAGCGTCCCGATGCCCAGCGTCAGCAGCAGCGGATTGACCTCGTTGAGCGCCTCGACAAAGGCCTTCCAGTCAAACGTAAAATAGGTGACGACGCCCAGCACCACCAGGCTCAATGCCACCGAACCCAGCAGACGGGCCCGCCAGGGCGAGGGCGCCCGGCCGTTCGGGGAGGGAGCCTGTGGGGGGAGCGACATGCGGGTCAGGAGGTGGTGGCAGGGGCCTCGTGGTCAGACTCCAGCGCTTCGATGGCCGCCCGGAGCTTGCGGTAGGTGTCGCGGAGCGCCTCGGGAATCACCTTCGTTTCGGCCAGTGTGGGCATGAAATTCGTATCGCCTTCCCAGCGGGGCACCACGTGCAGGTGCACGTGGTCCGGGATGCCGGCGCCGGCCACTTTTCCGATGTTCATGCCCACGTTGAAGCCGTCGGGCTTCAACGCATACTTGAGCCAGCGAATGCAGCGGGCGACGGTCTGGGCCATTTCACACTGCTCCTCAGGCGTCAGCGCTTCGTAGTCGGCCACCTGACGGTAGGGCACGATCATCAGGTGGCCGTTATTGTAAGGATACAGATTCATGATAACAAAAACATACTGGCCGCGCCAGAGGATCAGGTTTTCCTCATCGCGGTTCTCGGCGGCCAGGCGCACGAACAGCGAGGGCTCGCCCGGCCGGCTGAGCGGCTGCTCGACCACACGTTCGATGTGCTGCGAACGCCAGGGACTCCACAGCTGCTTCATAGCGTTTTCGGGTTGGTTCGTCGTTCCTACGCCTGCCCGCCGGGAAAAATCCAGCCCGGCTTAAAACTAAAGGGGAATTTGCACGTTGCAAAGGGGCACCTGACGGAGAAACGGTATGTTCGATCTGCGCCGCGCAGATCTGCACCTGCACACGAGCTGTTCTGATGGCCGGCTTTCGCCGGCCGAGCTGGTACGACGGGCCCGGGAGGCCGGACTCTACTGTGTGGCGATCACCGATCACGACACGATCGACGGCCTGGAGGAGGCCCGGCAGGCGGCTGCTCGATGGGCCATGGTGGTGATACCCGGCGTGGAGCTGAGCGTGCAGGTCGAAGAAGAGGAGGTGCACCTGCTGGGATACTTTTTCGATCCGGATCATCCGGCGCTGCGCGAAGCACTGGCCGCCTACCGAAAGGCGCGAGAGGAACGGCTGGCCGCCATGCTCGCGCGGTTGCAGGAAGTCGGCGTGCGACTTTCGGAGGAGCAGGTGCAGACGGCCATCGGCCACGGCGTACCGGGGCGGCCGCATGTGGCGCGGGCGCTCGTGGCGGCCGGTTATGCCGAAAGTTACAGGGAGGCGTTTCAGCGCTATCTGCTGCCTGGCGGCCCCGGCTACGTGCCCAAGCCGGCCTGGACGGCCGAAGAAGCCGTGGCCGTCCTGCACGAGGCGGGCGGCATTGCCGTGCTGGCCCACCCGGGCGAGCACCTGCGCGATCGGGTCTTCCGAGCACTGCTCCAGGCCGGCATCGACGGCATCGAGGTGATCCATCCTGCGCACAGTTATTACCTGGTACAGCACTACCGGCAGGTGGCCCGGGATTTTGGCCTGTTGGAGACGGGGGGCTCCGACTATCACGGGCACCGGCCCGAAGACGACGCCCTGCTCGGCACCTGCACGATCCCGTATCCGCGGGTGGAGCGGTTGCGTGCGACGCTCCAGGCAACGCGTGCGTAGCGCAACATCGGGTTTTCGCGGATGACACCCGCCACCACGGCTCATTACAAACCTGTGCGTAGTCAGGCACGAAGCGAAGCGGAGTGCCGTTTCAAAATTGCGCCACTTCGGCTGACGCCTTCGTGGCTTACTACAAACGCGTTTATGCTTGTAACAGGGTGCAAAGCGAAGCGGCGGGTTGTCTGAAAAATTATGTCGGCTGATGCCTACGTGTGTTATGGTGGATGCCTGGCGCCGTGAAGGCGACGAGCAGCGTCGGGCCATGGCCGAAGTGGTACGGATGTGCTATTTTTCAGCCCGGGATAGCAATCGTTCAGCGAAGTCGTTCTGAAAGACCATGCCCGTTTTTATCGAAGGCCACTACCGTCCGGAGCGTGCCCGGCTGGCCATTGTGGTCAGCCGCTTCAATCATTTCATCACGGAGCGCCTGCTCGAAGGGGCACTGGACGTGCTCACGCGCCAGGGGGTCGATATGGATCAGGTGACGGTCGTGCGCTGTCCCGGCGCGTTCGAGATGCCGCTGGTTGCCCGCAAGCTGGCCCGTTCGGGCCGCTACGACGCGATCATCTGTCTGGGTGCCGTCATCCGGGGTGCCACCAGCCACTTCGAGTACGTGGCCGGTGGGGCCGCGCAGGGACTGGCCCGCACGATGCTCGACACCGAGGTGCCCGTTATTTTCGGAGTGCTGACGACCGACACGATCGAGCAGGCTATCGAACGGGCCGGTACGAAGGCGGGCAACAAAGGAGCCGAGGCGGCCCTGACGGCGCTGGAGATGATCGATCTAATGCGCAAGCTGGATTGAACGATGCGTGGGTTGTGGCTGCTGGTGCTGGTGGGGTTGGTCGGAAGCGCTCAGGCGCAACCGGCCGGTCGCTGGCAGGCCCACACTTCGATGCGACAGGTGACCGATCTGGCGCTGGCCCCTTCGGGCGTCTGGGTGGCGACCGGCGGTGGGGTGTTTCGCTACAGCCCGGAAGACGGTGGCCTGCAGCGCTTTACGGCCGTCGAGGGCCTGCATCAGGTGGGCGTCCGGGCGCTGGCCTGGGATGCCCGGCGACAGGTGCTCTGGATCGGCTACGGTGACGGCGTGATCGACCGGCTCGATCCGGCCAGCGGCACCGTCCGGGCCTTTTTCGACATCGCGCGGGCCGAGCGCTTCCCGGATCGGCAGATCTTCCGGCTGCGCATGCGGGGCGACACGCTGCTGGTGGCCACGGCTTTCGGCGTGGTCGTGTTCGATCCGGTAAACGGGGTCGTGCGCGACACCTACACGCAATTCGGCGCGTTTTCGGACATTGCCGTTTATGATCTGACCATCGGACCCGGTCCCGACGGGCAGCCGACGCTCTGGCTGGCTACGGCCCGGGGGGTGGCCCACGCGCCGCTCGCGCATCCGAACCTGAAGGATCCGGGCGCCTGGGTGCTGGAGTCCGAGGGACTGGACGGACGGCTGCCGGTGCGTTCGCTCGCGCTGCACGGCCAGACACTGTACGTCGGGCTGGAGCGTGGGCTGGCGGTGCGACAGCCTGATGGGCGCTACGAGTTGCGCTGGAGTGGCGAGGCCGTTACCGACCTGCAACCGCTGGGTGATCTGTTGCTGGGCACGGCCGGCACCCGGGTGCTGCGCATTGACGCGACGACATCGGTACAGACACTTGGGAGCGACAGCCTGGGCCGCCCGCTGCGGCTGGCCTTCGACGGCGAAGCGCTCTGGATCGGTGATGGCGAAAACGGTCTGTTGCGGGCGGCCGTGCCCGATGCCGGGGCGACGGGTCTCGAAGTCCTGGAGACGATCCTGCCCGACGGGCCATACGTGAACGTCTTCGCCGATCTCGCCATCGATCCTTCCGGCAACCTGTGGGCCACCGATGCAGCGAGCGGTGGCACGGCCGGATTCCATCGGATGGATCCTGCCGGAAGATGGACGGCCTACCTGCCTGCCATGCTGGGCGGTCGCTCGTCGTTTCGGCCGGTGCATGCCGACGCGGCCGGAAACGTCTGGGTAGGTTCTGATGGGAACGGGCTGGCGCAGGTCTCGCCGGACGGTACCCTGCAGTTCTACGATGCCTCCAACTCGACGCTGGAGCCGGCCGCCGGCACGAGCAACTTCATCATCGTGCGGGGACTGGGATCCGACCCGGAAGGGCGGCTCTGGGTGGCCAATCTGACCGCACCCCATCCGCTTCACGTGCGGCTGCCCGACGGCACCTGGCAGCGCGCGCCGATCCCGTCCTGCATCAACTCGCTCAGTACGACGCTGGGGCGGCTGCTGGTGGACGAATACGGCCAGCTCTGGATCGTGGCGGTCAGCCGTGGTAACCTGCGGATCAACACGGGGCTGATTCTTTACGATCCGGGCGACGATCCGGCGCGGGCCGACGACGACGCCTGCCGCTACCTGAGCGAGCGGGGTAGCGGCGGACAGGGGCTGCCGGGCGTATCCGTGCAGGCGCTGGCCGAAGACCGCGACGGCCGCATCTGGATCGGTACCACCGAAGGTCTCGCTTACGTGCTCAACAACCCGTTTGCGGCCGCCGATCCCAACACGGTGCCCGTCTGGCCGCTGGCGGCCGAGCGGCAGCCCGGCGAAAACCCCTTCCTGCTCAGCGGTCTTTCGGTGAACGACCTGGCCGTCGATCCGGCCAACCGGCTCTGGGTGGCCACCGACGACGGCGTCTATGTGGTCGAGCAGGCCGGCGTCGATTTTCGGATTGCCGAACATTTCACACAGGAAAACAGCCCGCTGCTGTCCGACGTGGTGCAGGCCGTGGCCGTCGATGCGCGGAGCGGACGCGTCTTTCTGGCGACAGCCGCCGGGCTTGTCAGCTACCAGGGCGACGCCATCGCGCCGGCGGAACAGGTACGGACGCTGTTTGTTTACCCGAACCCGGTGCGCGTCGGGCCGGAGGAAGACGCGACGGTGTTCATTGAAGGCCTGGTCGAAGCGACCGAGCTACGGATCGTAACGGTAGACGGCCGCCTGGTGACCAGCTTCGAAACGCGGGGAGGCCGCGTGCGCTGGGACGGACGCGATCGCTACGGGCGTCCGGTGCCTTCGGGCGTCTATCTGATCGTGGCCGTCGGGCAGAACGGCGAGGGCACCGCCTATGGCAAGGTGGCGATTCTTCGATGAAGACTCACGGTCCGTCCACCAAAAGTTTATGCCGGAGCGGGTCCGGATCCTTGAGAAAAAAGCGCCGTTCTGCTAAATTGCAGTCTCTCACCACGACGTGGTGACCGTAGCTCAGCTGGTTAGAGCGCCAGGTTGTGGCCCTGGAGGTCGGGGGTTCAAATCCCCTCGGTCACCCCTTTTTTTGTGTACCTGCCGCGTTCGTCTAGGGGTCTAGGACGCCGGTCTTTCAAGCCGGTAACACGGGTTCAAATCCCGTACGCGGCACAAAGCGCCCGCCTTCTGAAGGCGGGCGCTTTTTTGTTGGGTGCCCGTTCTGAGGCAGGCCACGGGCGCATCTGGAGCGGCGTCGTTCGGCATGATATGAATGTGCACGCTGATGCGCCGGGGCGGGATGGTGCCATCCCGGTGGTTCGCCTTACGCGATGGGGACGGGTCGTCGTATGCCCCTCTTCGCCTGCATAAAAAAAGAAGGCCGCCCTCCAGAGCGGCCCTTCTTCTTTGCCGAAAGGTTGCGACTCAGTTCTGTTCGTTCTGCTGGTTGCCCGAGGGGGCAGGCGGTGTGGCCTGCTGCTCGGCCGGCGGTACGGTGGGCTGCACCTGCTCCTGCTGGGCCCGCTGCTGGATGATGCTCTCGCGACGCTCGGTCGTGTCGATCGTGAAGTTCGTCAGGATGCACAGCACGATGAAGATGACGGCCAGCGTCCACGTGGTCTTTTCCAGGATATCGGGTGCCTGACGGGCGCCCAGCACCTGCTGAGCACCGCCCGCGGCAATGCCGGCCAGGCCGCCGCCGCGTCCGCTCTGCAGCAGCACCACCAGCACCAGCAGGATCGCAATCAGTGTAATCAGAATAATCAGAAACGTAAACATGAGCGTCCGCGCATGTTGAGGTCGTGGCAATCGGTCCTGCAAAGATACGGCAAGGGTTGTCTTTTATCCAACAGCCTTGTCGTTTTTTTGAAGAAAGGCCTCAGCCAGCAACAGGGCGGCCGTCGATTTCATGTCGGCGATTTCACCGCGCCGGGCTTTGGCGAAGGCTTCTTCCAGCGGCATGCGCACCACCTCAAGCCATTCCCCTTCGGCCAGTTGCTGGCGGCCCGGCTCCAGATCGCGGGCCAGGTAGAAATGGATGATCTCGTTGCTGTAGCCGATGCAGGGATAGAGCGAGGCCAGGTGAACCAGCGTGCGCGCGCGCCAGCCGGTTTCCTCTTCCAGCTCGCGTCGGGCCACAGCTTCGGGGTCTTCGCCGGGGCGATCCAGCTTGCCGGCCGGCACCTCCAGAAAGAAGCGGCGGGGCGGATAGCGAAACTGCCGCACCAGTACGGTGGTGCCGTCCGGAAACAGCGGCACCACGGCCGAGGCGCCCGGATGATCGATCCACTCGCGCACCGAAAGGCGGCCGTCCGGCAATGCCACCTCGTCTCGATATACCTTGAGCAGGCGTCCATTGAAAACCTGCTCGGATTTCAGCGTCCGTTCTTCGGCCATGCGTGGCGTCCGGTCTGTCAACGACTCGGCCCAAACTACGACGACCGGACCTCCGCCGTGCCGGTTCAGACGATTTTCTTTCAAAAATCGAAGCGCCTACGCCACGGTGACGGCTGTGCCGCTTACGCTGACCATGAGCATGTTGCCGCCCCCACCGATCTGGATCGTCTCGTAGTCGATGTCGATCCCCACGATCGCGTTGGCGCCGAGCTGACGGGCTTCTTCTTCCATTTCGGCGAAAGCCAGTTCGCGCGCTTTACGCAGCTCTTTCTCGTAGGCGGCCGAGCGCCCGCCGATGATGTCGCGGATGCCGGCGAACAGATCCCGGAAAACGTTGGCGCCCAGAATGGCTTCGCCGGTTACGATTCCGTGATACTTCGTGATGCGGCGTCCTTCGATGGAGGAAGTCGTACTTTTGAGCATGGTTTTGCCCGGTCTGGTTTTATCAATGGTCCTGACAGATCAGAAATGCACTGGCGGCCACCAGCGCGGCGGTTTCGGCGCGGAGGCGCCGCGCGCCCAGCGACACCGTCTGGAAGCCGGCCGCTTCGGCCTGAAGGACTTCGTCGTTGGTGAAGCCACCTTCAGGACCGACGAGCACGAGCGCATCGCCGATCGGCTGGCGAAGCAGTTCGTGCAGGGGACGACGGGGGCGGTCGGGCTGCTCGTGACAGAGCAGGCGAAGCGCGGCCGGATCGTGCAGCACCTCCGCGAACGGTCGGGGTGCATGCAGCAGGGGCAGGCGGCTACGTCCACACTGTTTCATTGCGGCGATGAGCAGGCGGCGGGCCCGCTCCAGACGAAAGTGCGTGCGCTCGGTGCGGGCCGTCAGCAGCGGCACGATGGCCGAAACGCCCAGCTCGACGGCTTTTTCCAGGAAGGTTTCGAAGCGGGCGGTCTGCTTGAGCAGCGCCAGCCCGACGGTCAGGTGGTAGGGCGGCTCGCCGACGTCGCGGCGCGTTTCCAGCACACGGCCCCACACGCCGTGGCGGTCCACCTGCTCCAGGCACAGACGGTACCAGCCGCCCGCGCCGTCCACGACGATCACTTCATCGCCCGGACGGTGGCGCAACACACGCACGGCGTGGTGGGCCTCGTCTTCGGGCAACCGGACCCACTCGTCGCGGAAGGCCTCCGGAGGCGCGTAGAAGGTGGTGATCATGGAATTACAGGGCAAACACCAGTTGCAGATGAAGCCGGCCGTCCAGCAGCGGCTCGTCCGGGTTCAGCGCGTAGCTCAGGTTGAGCAGCCCCGCGCCGGTCTGAAGCTGAAGGCCCAGTCCGTAGCCCGGATGCCAGTCCGCGCGGGAAGGCGTACCGGGCAGGGGCGGGGTGGCTACGTAGCCCAGATCCAGAAACCCAAAAATAAAAGTCGGCGGTGTTAACAGGTAGCGGATTTCGGCCAGCAGGCGGACGGTCCGGTGACCCACAAACTGCTCCTCATTGTAGCCGCGCAGCGAGCGGGCGCCGCCCAGGCGATAGAGATCCGCCACGTCGTACCGATCGGCGCGGAGCAGGGCCAGCTCGCCGCCGCCGACGAGCACGAGTCGGTCGGCCAGGGGGCTGTAGAGGCGCAGCGTGGCTTCAAGACGATCCTGGCGAATGCGCTCACGAGCCCGGCTTGTGTCACCGTCGGCTACCTGAAGGGAGCTTCGGATTTTGCGGCCGCGCTCGGCCCGGACCGTCAGCGTCAGCCCCTGGCGCGGTGCGAGCGGGTGATCCAGTTGCTCCCAGCGCAGCCCAACGCCAAACAGCGTGGCCATCCCCCGGGTGATGCGCTGCTGTCCACCTTCCAGGCGCAGGCCGGCGGGACCGGGGCGGGTGGTCTCGCGCCGCAAGGATCCTGTTAGCTGCAGGCCGGACGGAAAGCGGTAGCCCAGCACCAGCCGGAAATCCTGACGGTTGTAGGTGGAATCCTGCTGGCGTCCGGCAAAACCCAGCCGGAGCGAAAAGGCAGTGCCCAGCAGGAACGGATCGGCGACCTCCAGCCGAAAGCGACTGACGCGGCCGGGCAGCCGCTCCAACTGCACGTCCAGTTCGCGGCCTTCGCCGAAAAGATGGCGAAGCTGCAGGTGGCCGCTGCCCACCAAGCCCCCGGCACCTGCGCCGGGTGGCTGGTAGCCCAGCACCAGGTCGAACGACCCGGGCGAGGCTTCTTCCAGTGGAAAGACCAGCGCGGCCGTGGTGTCGCCGCTCAGGTACAGCTCCGGCGGATCGACGCGGCGAAACAGGCCCGTGGCGGCCAGTCGCTCTGCCATGAGCTCCGGATTGAAAGTGCGTAGCCTGCGGCCGATCTGCAGGTTCAGCATCCGGGCGACAAAGTCCGGACGAGTGCGTCGGGTGCCCCGCAGCACAATGCGGTCCAGGTACAGGCGGGGTCCGGGTTCCACGACAAGGGCCAGCAGCAACCGATCAGGATGGGCGGGATCCTGGTCGAGCTGGCGAATGATGACACGGGCCAGCGGATAGCCCGCCTCCGCATAGCGACGGGCGATGGCTTCCAGTCCGGCCTGCAGTCGCTCGGCGGTCAGCCGATCCCCTGGCCGGAACGGCAGCGTGGCCTGCACTACGTTAGCCGAGAGCGGTCCGCTGTCGAGGATACGGATGGTACCCAGCCTGAACGAAGCAGCGGCCTGGGACACACTGTCGGAAAGTGGGAGGGACTGAGCGTAAAGCAGTCGGCTCGTGCCGAACCCGACCAGCAGGCCGACGTACACCAGGCACCTGCCTGCAAACCGCCGGAAGTTGTCCATGAGCCGCCGCGCTTCGTCCAGGTCGTATCTGGGCCGTCTGACGCCCGCCCTTCGCGAGACGTTTCACGGGCTGATTGACTGGTATCGCCGGCACGCGCGCGATCTGCCCTGGCGGCGCACGCGGGACCCCTACCGCATCTGGGTGGCAGAGGTGATGCTGCAGCAGACGCGCGTCGACCAGGCCGGCCCGTACTACGAGCGCTTCCTCAGCGCCTTTCCCACCGTCGAAGCGCTGGCGGCCGCTTCGCTCGACGACGTGCTGCGCTGCTGGGAGGGGCTGGGCTATTACGCGCGGGCCCGCAACCTGCACCGGGCAGCACGCCAGCTCGTCGCGGAGCATGGCGGCCGGTTGCCGACCACCTACGAGGCGCTGCGTCGGTTGCCGGGCGTCGGACCCTATACGGCGGCCGCCGTGGCTTCCATCGCCTTCGGGGAGCCTCGCGCCGTGCTCGACGGCAACGTGATCCGGGTGCTGACGCGCGTGCTGGCCGTGGCGGACGACGCCAGGGCCTCGGCCACGCGTCGGGCGCTGCAGGAGGTGGCCGACGCGCTGATCTCGGCCGAGGAGCCCGGGACGTTCAACCAGGCGCTGATGGAACTGGGGGCCACCGTCTGTACGCCCGTGCAGCCGCGTTGCAGCGAGTGTCCGCTCCGTGAGGTGTGCCGGGCGTGGGCAATGGGCGATCCGATGGCCTTTCCGGTGCAGACGCCGCGCGCTCCGGTGCCGCATTACGAAGTGGCCCTGGGGCTACTGTTCAACGAAGAAGGTGCCGTGCTCATCCAGCGCCGGCCGGAAGACGGGCTGCTGGGCGGGCTGTGGGAGTTTCCGGGGGGCAAGCGCGAGCCGGGCGAGTCGCTCGAAGCCGCCTGCGCCCGCGAGTTGCATGAAGAACTGGGCGTGCGCGTGGCGGTGGGGCCCTGTCTGGCCACGGTGCGCCATGCCTATACCCACTTCCGAGTGACGCTGTATGCATTCCCCTGCACGCTTCTGGAAGGCATGCCGCGCTCCCGGGCCGGATTGCCGCTACGCTGGGTGCCGCTGAACGAACTGGACCACTACGCATTTCCCCGCGCCAACCGCCGCCTGATCGAACTGCTCAAGCAGCGCCGCCTCCAGCCCGATCTTTTCGGACAGCATCCTGTGCGGTAAAATGGGATCGTCGATTCGCAGGTGCAGGGTATATGGATGGCCGATCGGGACACCTGTAGCCATGCGGTTCGCCTTTTTCCGGTAAGAGCATGCAACCATTGGCGAACGGTTTAGTATGCTTTTGCTGTAGCGCAGCCCGAGCGGAGTGATGAACCTGCTGGAAATCCTTCTGTTGATTTTTATCACGTACGGCCTGCTGGCCGCAGGGCGCAAGAAGACAAAAAAGCGGCCGGTACAGACGGCCCCGCCACGCGATCCGGCCCTGGAGGAGGCGTTGCGTGAGATTCGCGAAGCCCTGCGCTGGCCGGAGCCCGAGACGAAGCGGGAAGCGCGGGCGTCCGCGGACGAGGAGTTTCACAGCCTGGAGCAGACGCGCACGCTGGAAAGTCGGAAGCCCGAATTTCGCAGCCTGGAGGCGCCTCCGCTGGAGACTTCGTTCAGCAGCGTGCCGGAACCCGACGAAAGTCCCCTGTCGGACGCCGAGCCCGCCCGGGGTCAGGAACGGGCGCGTTTCTGGCTCGGACGCCTGCGGCAGCGCGAGGGCGTCCGCGAGGCCATCGTGCTGGCCGAACTGCTGGGACCGCCCCGGGCGCGGCGTCCCTGGCGGCCCCGGATCGGCTCAGATCACCTCGGATGAAGCCGACGCGTCTTCTTCGCTCGGGCCTTTCTTGAACGTGGCGGCCCCGATGACGCCGCCGATCAGTCCGATCAGGCCGCCGATTACCGCGCCGATCAGCAGACCGAGCGGGCCGGTTAACATGCGGACGACACGCACGGTCATTTCCGCCTGTTCGGGCGGCATCTGGCTCAACTGGCCGCTGGCCTCCATGGCGGCGATCGGGTCGGGCAGCACGCCGATGCGGATCAGCAGAATGCTCAGCACGCCACTGGTCAGGGCGGCCACAATGCCAGCCAGGAGGCCCATCACGGCACCCTGGCCACCGGGAAGCGTCACCCGGTAGGTGTTCGTGTAATGCCAGACGGCCAGCATCCCGGCTCCGATGTACAGCAGGCAGGCCAGGCAGCCGCCAACGACCGGAATCTGGGCAATCAGCACGTTGGCGATGCCTACGACCGCACCGCCCAGCAGGATGGAAGGGAGCTTCTCTTGCATAAGCCGTTATCTGTTTGGTTGATGAACAGTTGCACAAAAGATCAGGCCGGACAGGGTTGGGTTTTCCGGGGCGCATAGCGCAGCGTTGCTGCGAGGAGCAGTCCGGCTCCCAGCCCGAACCAGAGGCCGGTGAGCGTGCGACTGAGTGGCGTGTTGTGCCAGAGGTGCACCAGCTGCAGGCTCCAGTCCAGCGCCGGAGGCAAGAGCGCCCCGCTCAGTATCAGGGGCGCCCGCCGGTAAATCCACCATGCTCCGGCGCCAAGCAGTGGAAGTAGCAGCGATCCCAGAAAAAGGCCGGTATAGATCCCGTAGCAGCGCTGGCAGACGGCCAGCTGAACCCCGTCGATCCAGAACGAACGGTCGGGCAGTTGGTGACACACCGGCGCAAAGGCCGCCATGAGCAACGTCCGCACTGAGGGCGGCACGAACGGCGGCAGCGAGACCAGCAGCAGAAGCAGACCGGTGACGCCGGCCGCCAGCAGGGGAACGCGGGACGATTGTAACGCCATGGTTATAAAATTGAAGGATAAACCCTGTGTCCTTTAAAGCTACACATTCTGGCCGTTCTATGCCAGTTTGTTTTGAGATTTCTTCACGGACGGCAGGAACTCGCCCGAAAAACGATCGGTTGAAGGCTTAGCACTCTCGAAATGAGAGTGCTAACAAATCTTGATCAATCCTTAAAAAATCTGATCGGGGTTGCTTCATCCACCAACCGTAAAAAACCATGGAGGTGCGCGATATGGCGAAGGTTAAAATTAAGCCGCTGAGCGATCGGGTGGTGATCAAGCCGGAGCCGCCGGAGGAGAAGACCGAAAGCGGTCTGTACATTCCGGACACGGCCAAGGAGAAACCGCAGCGGGGTACGGTGATCGCCGTCGGTCCCGGGCGTGTGGAGAACGGGACCAAGATCGAGATGAGCGTGAAGGAGGGCGACAAGGTGCTTTACGGCAAGTATGCCGGCACCGAGATCACGATCGACGGCGAGGAGTACCTCATCATGCGGGAGACCGACATCCTGGGCATCATCGAAGAGGAGAAGTAAGCGCTGCGAGTCGTTCGTGGCGCTTTTTTCGTGACCCGTGGTCCGGAAACCGGTGAGCTGAAAACAAACCTGGAGGGAAAACTATGGCTGCGAAGCAGATTACGTTCAATTCGGATGCGCGCATGGCGCTGAAGCGGGGCGTCGACAAGCTGGCCGATGCTGTAAAGGTGACGCTGGGGCCGAAGGGCCGCAACGTGATCATCGAGAAGAAGTTTGGCGCCCCGACCGTCACGAAGGACGGCGTGACGGTGGCCAAGGAAATCGAGCTGGAGGACAAGCTGGAGAACGTCGGTGCCCAGATGGTCAAGGAGGTCGCCTCGAAGACGAGCGATGTGGCGGGTGACGGTACGACGACGGCGACCGTCCTGGCTCAGGCCATCCTGACGGCCGGTCTGAAGAGCGTCACGGCCGGTGCGAACCCGATGGACCTGAAGCGGGGCATCGACAAGGCCGTGGAGGTGGTCGTGGCCGAGCTGCGCAAGATGAGCCAGGAGGTGCAGGACAAGAACCGCATTGCGCAGGTGGCCACGATCTCGGCCAACGGCGACAAGGCCATCGGGCAGCTCATCGCCGACGCGTTCGAGAAGGTCGGCAAGGACGGCGTCATCACGGTCGAGGAGGCCAAGGGCACCGAGACGACGCTCGAGGTCGTCGAGGGTATGCAGTTCGACCGGGGGTACCTCTCGCCCTACTTCGTGACGAACCCCGACACGATGGAGGCCGTCCTGGAGGACGCCTACATCCTGATTCATGACAAGAAGATCTCGGCGATGAAGGACCTGCTGCCGATTCTGGAGAAGGTGGTCCAGACCGGCCGGCCGCTCCTGATCATCGCCGAGGATGTGGAGGGCGAGGCGCTGGCGACCCTGGTCGTCAACAAGCTGCGCGGCGTGCTGAAGGTGGCGGCCGTCAAGGCGCCGGGCTTCGGCGATCGCCGCAAGGCCATGCTGGAAGACATCGCCATCCTGACCGGCGGTACGGTTATCTCTGAGGAGAAGGGTTACCGGCTGGAGAACGCCACGCTGGACTACCTGGGCCAGGCCGAGCGGATCATCGTCGACAAGGACAACACGACGATCGTCGGCGGCAAGGGCGATCCGGCTCAGATCAAGGCCCGCGCCAACCAGATCCGGCAGCAGATCGAGGAGACCACCAGCGACTACGACCGCGAGAAGCTGCAGGAGCGGTTGGCGAAGCTGGCCGGTGGCGTGGCGGTGCTGAAGATCGGTGCGGCCACCGAGCCCGAAATGAAGGAGAAGAAGGCCCGCGTCGAGGACGCGCTGCACGCGACGCGTGCCGCCGTCGAAGAGGGCATCGTGCCGGGTGGTGGTGTGGCCTACATCCGGGCCATTGCGGCGCTCGACAAGGTCGAGGTGGAAAACGAGGACCAGAAGATCGGCGTGCAGATCGTCCAGCGGGCGCTGGAAGAGCCGCTCCGGCAGATTGCTGCGAACGCGGGCTGGGAAGGCTCGATCGTCGTCCAGCGCGTCAAGGAAGGTCAGGGCGACTTCGGCTTCAACGCCCAGACCGAAGAGTTCGGTAACCTGCTGGAGCAGGGCGTGATCGACCCGACGAAGGTCGCGCGCACGGCGCTGGAGAACGCCGCCTCGGTGGCCGGCCTGCTGCTGACCACGGAGGCCGTCGTGGCCGAAAAGCCGGAGAAGGAAAAGGCTGCGGCGCCGAGCCCCGGCGACATGGACTTCTAAGCGCGCCCTGACACACCCCCGCAACCCCGAAGCGGGGCTGCCACACCGGCAGCCCCGCTTTTTTGTTGCCGATGATGTCCCACAAAATACTGGAGCGAACCAACTACGCGCGCCTGTGGTCAGGCACGAAGCGAAGGGCTTTTCTGCGTAGCGCCACTCTGGATGGCGCCGCCGTGCACAGAAGTTATCCAAAAAAAATAGTTTCAAAGAAGTTCGCGATTTCGACCTGTAACCCTTTATAGCGTTTCGGTGAGGTTTATAGTTTGAAGCACGACCAACGCGCTCGTAGTCAGGCACGGAGCGAAGCGAAGTGCCGTTTCAGGTAACGCCACTTCGGCTGGCGCCTTCGTGGCTTACTACAAACGCGTGCATCTGACATGCAACGCAAAGCACTGGCTTAGCAGATCTCCCCCTCGTTTTTCGGATAAGTTCTAGTCAGGCACGGAGCGCAGCGAAGTGCCGTCGCGTGCTACCGGCGCTTGTGTGTGCAGTGCGTTCACGAGCGCACCGGAGCCGACAGGCGGCGGCTTTCCAGGCGAATCGCCTCGGCACCGAAGAGGCGCAGCGTCTGCTGCATCAGCGTATCGTTGAGCTCGACCAGGCAGCGCCGGCTCAGCAGCCGCTGGCGGCCGCCCGGCAGCTCGGGGCTGAGCAGGTCGAAGTACAGTTTGCAGCGACCCGTGTGCTCGCGGCAGAGCGCGTGGAAGCGGTCGAGTTGTTCGGGCCGCACCTGTTCCAGATCGAGCTGCACCACCAGCGCCTCGACCAGTTCGTCGCGCACCTTCCACATGGGCCACAGTTCGTCCACCAGGATCTTGACGCTTCCGCCACGCACTTCCACCTGGCCTTCGACCAGCACGACGGCGTCCACTTCCAGGTAGGGCATGACGCGCTCCAGCACCGAGGAGAAGATGACCAGCTCGCCCTGACCGGTGAAGTCTTCGATCGAGGCAAAGGCGAGCGGCCGGCCGTTGCGCCCGATCCGCCGCTGCACCTCGGTGATGATGCCGCAGATGCGGTGGCGCGGGCGTGCGGGACGGTACGCATGGCCGTTCGCCGTTCCGTTTGCGTGTCCGTTGGCCGAGCCGTTGCGGGGCACGTCCGCCTCCTCCAGCGTGCGCGACAGCTCGGCCAGCGTGGTGGTGGCAAAGGCATTGACCTCGGCGCGATAGGCTTCGAGCGGGTGCCCCGTCACGTAAAAGCCGATCAGCTCGCGTTCTTCCTTCAGGCAGCGGGCGCGCGACCAGGGCGGCACCACCGGCAGGTTGGGCGGCGGCAGGGCCGTGCGCGTGCCGCTTTCGCCAAAGAGCGAGGCCTGTCCGGCCATCCGGTCGGCCTGTACTTTCTGGGCATACTGCACGGCCAGGTCGATCGCCTCGACGAGCTGGGCCCGGTGCCCTTCCAGTTCGTCGAGCGCACCGGCGCGCGCCAGCGACTCGAGCACCTTTTTGTTGACGACGCGCAGGTCCAGGTGGCGCACCAGATCGAAGATGGTCTGAAACGGGCCGTGCTTTTCGCGGACTTTGAGAATGGCCTCGATGGCGCCCAGCCCCACGCCCTTGATGGCACCCAGACCGAAGCGAATGCGACCGTCTTCGACGGTGAAGTGCGCCTGGCTCCGGTTGATCGAGGGCGGCAACAGCTCCAGCCCCATGCGGCGGGCTTCGTCGAGCACCACGGCCAGCTTTTTCGTGTCGCCCATTTCGCTGGTCATCGCCGCCGCCATGAACTCGGCCGGGTAGTTGGCCTTCAGATAGGCCGTCTGATAGGCCACGATGGAGTAGGCCGCCGAGTGCGACTTGTTGAACCCGTACCCGGCAAACTTCTCCATCATGTCGAAAATTTCGTCGGCTTTTTCGGTAGAAATGCCGTGCAGACGCGCCGCCCCTTCGCGGAAGATTTCACGCTGGCGTTTCATTTCTTCAGCCCGCTTCTTTCCCATAGCCCGGCGTAGCAGGTCGGCCTGGCCGAGGGTGTAGCCGGCGATGACGCGGGCCATTTCCATAACCTGTTCCTGGTAGACCGGAATGCCGTAGGTGTTTTTCAGGACGGGTTCGAGCAGGGGATGGGGGTACTCGACGGGTTCGAGGCCGTGCTTGCGGGCGATGTAGTTGGGGATCAGATCCATGGGGCCCGGCCGGTAGAGCGCGTTCATCGCGATCAGGTCGTCGATCGACGTGGGCTTGAGCTTGCGCATCCATTCGCGCATGCCCTCGGATTCAAACTGGAAGATGGCGACCGTCTCGCCGCGCTGGAACAGCTCGAACGTCTTCGGATCGTCGAGCGGGATCTGATCCAGGTCGATCTCAACGCCGTGGTTTTCTTTGATGAGCTGGAGCGCGTCGTTCAGGATGGTGAGCGTCTTCAGCCCGAGGAAATCCATTTTGAGGAGCCCGAACTCCTCGATCCACTTGCCGTCGTACTGGGTGGTGACCGTGTCGTTGTCTTTGCCTTTGGCGACGGCCACGGGCACGTAGTCGCTCACGCGGCCGGGCGCGATGATGACGCCGGCCGCATGCACGCCGGTGTGGCGCACCGAGCCTTCGAGCACCTCGGCATAGTGGAGCAGTTTGCGGATCTGGGGATCGTTGCTTTCCTTGAGGGCGCGGAGTTCGGGCACCTCTTCGTAGGCCTGGGCCAGCGTGACCTTGGGCCCGTCGGGGATGAGCTTGGCGATGCGGTCGGCTTCGGCCAGCGGGATCCCCAGCACGCGGGCCACGTCGCGAATGGCCATCTTGGCGCCCATCGTGCCGAAGGTGATGATCTGGCAGACGTTCTCCCGGCCGTACTTCTGCACGACGTAGTCGATGACCTTGCCGCGGCCGCGGTCGTCGAAGTCGATGTCGATGTCGGGCATCGAGACGCGCTCGGGGTTCAGGAAGCGCTCGAAGAGCAGGTCGTACTTGAGCGGGTCGATGTTCGTGATGCCCAGGCAGTAGGCCACGGCGCTACCGGCCGCCGAACCGCGTCCGGGACCGACGCGCACGCCGAGCCGACGGGCGGCCGTGGTGAAGTCCTGCACGATCAGGAAGTAGCCGGCAAAGCCCATCTTCTTGATAATGGCCAATTCGTGCTCCAGCCGCTCGACCACGTCGTGCGGGAGCGGATCGCCGTAGCGACGGCGGGCCCCCTCGAAGACCAGATCCCGCAGGTAGGCATCCATGTCGCCGTTGTACTCGGGCGGGATCGGGTAATGCGGCATGAGCAGCTTGCCGGTGGGAAGCTGGAAGCGGCATTTGTCGGCCACCTCGCCGGTGTTGGCCATCATCTCGTCGACCAGGCGCGGCTCGATGTCGGACAGCAGCGCCTGGCGCATCTCGGCCGGACTTTTCAGGTAGAACTGGTCGTTGTCGAAGCGCAGCCGGCTCGGATCCGACATGTCCTTGCCCGTCTGCAGGCAGAGCAGCACGTCGTGCGGTTCGAAGTCGGTGCGATCGACGTAGTGCACGTCGTTCGTCGCGATCACCTTGACGCCGTATTCCTGCGCCCACCGGAGCAGAATGGCATTGACTTTCTTCTGCTCGGGCAGCCCGTGATCCTGAATCTCGATGTAATAGTCCTCGCCGAACAGCTCCAGATACCACTCGAAAAGTTTGCGGGCGGCCTCTTCGCCTTTGTGCAGGATCGTCTGCGGAATCTCGCCCTGCAGGCAGCAGGTGGTGGCGATCAGCCCTTCGTGGTATTGCGTCAGCAGCTCGTGGTCGATACGGGGCTTGTAATAGTAACCCTCCAGGTAGGAGAGCGAGGAGAGCTTGATCAGGTTGCGGTAGCCGGTTTCGTTTTTGGCGAGCAGCACCTGATGGTAGCGGGTGCGCTCGTTGCGGTCGTGGCGACTGGCGGGCGTCAGGTAAAACTCACAGCCGATGATCGGCTGGATGCCGATCTTTTCGGCGGTGCGATAGAACTCCGGCACGCCGAACAGATTGCCGTGGTCGGTGATGGCGACGGCTTCGATCTCGTATTCGGCAGCCCGTTCCAGCAGTGTCTGAATGCGGGCGGCGCCGTCAAGGAGCGAATACTGGGTGTGGCAGTGCAGATGGCTGAAGCGATGCATAGGGGCTTGCGTGAACGGGTTGGCGGACCACCGGCTGCTGTAAGGAACGAAGTGGCTCGCTCGGATTCAAGAGCCGGAAGGCGAATCTTTGAGGCAAATGGAGACGTTGAGGAGGAAGCCGAATCAGGTAATGATCATGCGCATCGGTATTCTGTACCTGGACGATCGTCATCTGGAAGATCTACTGCTGGTGCAGCGGCTGGCGCGGGTGCTGAAGCAGCTTCCCGCACCGATGGTGCTGGTGCACGGCAGCGGCGGACGGGCCGAGCAGCTGCTGGAGGCCGAGGGCTACATGCCTGAACGCCGGGAGGGGGTGCTGGTGGTCCGGAGTGCGCACGAACGCGGGCTGGTCGAACGCGGCATCCGGGAAACGAATCAGCGGCTGGTGGCCGGCCTGAACGAACTCTTGATTCCGGCCGTGGGCATTCAGGGAAGCGATCGCGGCCTGCTCCGGCGCACGGCCTCCGGCGCGTTGCAGGTGGGACGTACGGCGTGGCTGGCGCAGCTGCTCCGGCAGGGCGTCTGGCCCGTCGTGTCCACGCTGGTGGCCACGGAAACCGAGCAGATCGTCGAGGCAGCGGCGGCCGAGGTGCTGGGCGCGCTGGCCGGAGGCTGCATGTCGGAGGTCGTAATCGCACTGCTGCGCAATGAACTCGAAGAACCTATAGGTAAAGTGCTTAAAAATAAGCGCATTGATTTCTGGATCGGACAACTGGAGGAACTTCCGGAAGCGGTGAAACGGGGAGTTTTTCAGGGAAACAACGCGCTTTCTTCTTGACACAGTACGAGCCGTGTGTTAAGTTGGGACACAAATAACACCGCACTCATGCACGCATGGGTGCTCGTTCCCTGAAACCAAAACCGAAGGAGGTCCCCTATGAGCCGCTTCGATCAACTCCGCGATCTTGTCCTGGGCCTGGAGCAGGATTTCAAAAAGTTCTACGAAAAGGGCAACAAGGCCGCCGGCACGCGCATCCGTAAGGCGATGCAGGAACTGAAAAAGCTGGCGCAGGAGATCCGCGTAGAAGTTCAGGAGAAAAAGAAGGCCATGTAACGGATGCGCCTTTCCTTTTGTACTGTTGCTTCGTAAAAAGGCTATGCTTCGAGCATAGCCTTTTTTGTTGGATACAGGTGCAGGAGGTGTTCAGATATGTTTCTTAAAAACAGGTGGATAATTTTTCTTGTCGTCGGGCTGATCTCAGGGAATGCACTGGCTCAGGAGGCCGATACGGCGCAGGTTGTCTGGAAGAAAAGCCTGAGCACGCGCCTTTCGGCCACGCAGGCGGCTTTCAGCAACTGGGCCGAGGGTGGTCTGAACGCGCTGGCGCTCTCGGGCGCCGTCAACGGTACGTTCGAGCGGATTTCGCCGTCGTGGCGGCAGCTCTACGACGTGCGGTTGACGCTGGGCGTGGTCAAACAGGACACGCTGGAGCTGCGCAAGGCCGAAGACCTGATCCGGCTGGCCGCCTCGCTCCAGTACCGGGGCGACGGCTTTTTCAGCCTGTTCAACCCAACGATGTCGGCCGATCTGCGCACGCAGTTCGCTCCGGGCTACAATTACACCAAGAATCCGTTCGGCGACGGGCGGAAGCCTCCGGTCAAGGTGTCGGATCTGCTCTCGCCGGCCATTCTCAACCAGGCGCTGGGTCTCACCTATCAGCCGGACGGCTGGTTTCGGCAGCGGCTGGGCGTGGGCGCCAAGGAAACGATCGTGCTGATCGAGCGCCTGCGCACGCTCTATGGCCTGGAGCCGGACCAGGCCGTGCGCTTCGAGGTGGGCGTCGAGTCGCGCACGGAGCTGGACCGGGAGCTGTTCGAAAACGTGCGGCTGAAGTCGCGCCTGGGGCTTTTTGCGGCCTTCAACAAGCCGGACCTGCCCGACATGCTCTGGGAAAATCTGCTGGAGATGCAGGTCAATAGCTGGCTGGGCACCAGCCTGGAAGTGGTGGCGCTCTACGATCGCGACGTGAGCAGCGAAGTCCAGCTCAAGGAGGTGTTCTCGCTGGGAATCACGATCAAGTTGCTCTGAGCGGACATCCATGTAAATGCCGCGCGGGCAAGCGCAGGGGATTGCAGGCTGCGGCCTGGTCTATGCCGGGTTGGGCGTAGCGCTCTGGCCACTGCCTGTGCTGGGGCTGCTGCACGTGGAGTCGGCCGCGCTGGTGGCGCTGGTGGCCTTTTTCGTGGCGGGCTGGTGGGCATGGGGGCATTTCAGGCGGGGTGGTCGTCTGGCGGACGTGTTGCACCGGCAGCTCCTTTTGCTCCTGATTCCCTGGGTCCTGCTTTCGCTGACGGTGCTCTGGCGGCCCAACTGCGATTACCTTCGCGGCCTGGTGTTTTTCCTGCTGTTTCCGCCCGCAAGTGTCGTGCTGGCCGTGGCGCTGGCCGAGGCGCTGCACGGTGCGGGCGTGCAGCACGGCCGCCGCTGGCTGGTCGGGATCGGGCTGGGTCTGTGCACGTTGCCGGTCGCCTACGATCTGCTACTTCATCCGCAGCTCTACACGTACAACCACGTCTTCGGGGGCGTGCTCGGGCCGCTCTACGACGAAGATCCGGCGCTGCGTCCGGGGCTGTTGAGTTTCCGGGCGCTGACGTTGCTCTGGGCCCTGTGGCTGGCGCTGGTGGCCCGTTTTCACCGGACGCCCCGGTTGCTCCGGCCCGGATGGTGGCCGGCGCTGGGGGGCGTCACGTCGTTGCTGGGCGCCTTTTACCTGCTGGCCGTGCCGCTGGGGTTCAACACGTCCACGGCCGCGTTGAAGCGCGCGCTGCCCGGTCGCGCCGTGCAGGGGGCGGTAACGCTGCACTACGATCCTCGGTGGCTGACGCCGGAGGAAGCGGAGCTGCGGGCGCTTCGGGCCGCCTACGACTACGAGCGGCTGGCCCGGCGTCTGGGCATTGCGGCGCCCGAGCCCGTACAGGTGTTCGTCTTTGGCGATCCGGAGCAGCGCGCTCGATTGACCGGGGCGCGTTACACGAGCGTGGCGTTGGTCTGGCTGGAAAGGCCGCAGGTGCATCTGCTGCTGGATCGCTTCGATCGGAGCATTACGCACGAGCTGGCGCATGTGCTCGTGCGCGGCTGGGGGATTCCCCGGCTGGGCATTTCGCCACGGATCGGCCTGGTCGAGGGGCTGGCGGTGGCCGTAGAGCCGCCGGACGGACGGCCGACGCCGCACGAGCAGGCGGCCGTGGCCGCCACGCTGGCCCGGGATCGCAACGCATCGCTTACCGAGCAGGTGGCGGCACTGCTCAGCCCCTGGAGGTTCTGGACGAGCCGCAGTGCCGTGGCCTACACGCTGACCGGCTCGTTCGTGCGCTATCTGCTCGATCGCTACGGGCCGGAACCGCTGCGTCAGGTGTACGGAGGGTGGTCGTTTCGGGCGGCTTACGGCCGCACGCGCGACAGCCTGCTGGCCGACTGGGAACGGTTCCTTTTCCGCATACCCTATGTGGACCGCAGCGCCTACGCGTTCATGAAGCGGCGCTTTGGTGTGCTGTCGCTGTTCGAGCGACGCTGCCCGCACTACGTGCCGGCGCACGCGCGCCTGTACGAGGCGGCCCGTTGGGCGCTCGTGCGGGGCGACACGCTCCGGGCCGAGGCGTTGCTGACACAGGCGCTTCGCCAGAAGCCCGACTTTCTTCCGGCGCTGGAGCGCTGGGCGCATCTGCAGTTGCTCCGGGGCCGTGCCGATACGGTCCGGGTGCGGCTGGCCGGAGCCGACACGACGCAGGCGCTGCGCCTTCGGCTGCACCGGGCCGACGCGCTGGCGCTTACCGGGGCGGTCGATTCGGCGCGGGCGTCGTATCGAACGCTCTACCGCGCCTGGCCGTCGTACGATCTGAGCGGACGCGGTGCCCTTGCGCTGCGCTACGCGGTGACGGCCCGGCCGGATTCGCTCCGGCACCTGCTGCGCCGGCTCGAAAATCCCCGGGAGCGCTGCAACATCGGCCTGCTGAACGTATCTTGGGCGCAGGCGCTACCGCCGGGCTGGGACGCGACGCTCCGCCGGGCGGTGCAGTGGTGGCGGCTGGGGTGCGTGGATGATTCTCTGAACGCGATCGCAGACGGTCGGGCGCTGGTCGCTTCTTTACGGCAGGCCGGCGCTTTCAATGCGGCCGCCTGCGTGCAGGAGACGATCGCATGGCTTACATGGCTGCGCAACGCATATCCGGAGCACCGCTCGGTCTGCTGTGCCTACTGTGCCTGGTGATGGCCTGCGCGGGCGCTCGCGAAAGTGGCCGGCAACCATCGCGTGCCGCACAACGTCCGGCGCCGATGGTCTCGACGGTGGGGCCTGAGCTGCAATCCGACGCCGAGGCGGTGGGGCAGGTCCAGCTCTACCGGGGCGACGACGAGCGGCAATGGCCGATCCTGCTGCTGGGCGGTCGCGACGTGCTGACGCTCCGGTTCGATCTGCTGAGCGAACGAGGACGGCCGCTTTCGATCTACTTCTACCATGCCGATCACGCGTGGCGGCGCGACCTGATGCCCATCGAGTATCTCGACGCATTTGCGCGGGACGACCTGACCGACTATGCGCCGTCGGAGCACACGGCCATTCCCTACCAGCATTACGTCTATCGCTTCCCCAACCAGAACATCCGCTTTCGTCTGAGCGGCAACTACATCCTGCGCGTCACCGAGCAGGGACAGGAAGAGGCCGTGCTGTTCGAACGTCCCTTTTTTGTGGTGGAGGGACGCACGCGGGTGGAGGTCAGTCCGGCAAATTTCCCGGGCACGCAGGCTTTCCCGTCGGTGCAGTTGCTGGCCCGCTTCCGACCGCCGGACGAGCTGGCCGGGGCCGTGTTCGACTACGTGGTCTGCTTTGCCCGCAACGGCGCTTTCGAAGCGATGCGCTGCAGTCGCCGGGCGTTGCTGGACGAGCAGCCAGTGCTGAGCTTTCTGCTGGAGGAGCCGTTTCCGCCGGAGCCGGCCGACTACCTGCTGGACCTGAGCGCGCTTCGGTCGGGCGGGCAGATCGAACGGGTGGATCGTGCGGCCGTGCCGCCGGAGGTCTGGCTGGCGCCCGACTACGTGCGCTTTGGCGGGAGCGACACCGATCCGCTGCTGGCGGGCCAGTCGGTGATCGACGCGGTCGTGCGCGATGCACCGGGCGATCCGCACCGGACGGCCGAGTACGTGCGCGTGCATTTCCGGCTGGAGCCGGAGCGCCCCTGGCGGCAGCCGCTGTGGCTGGTGGGGAGCTTTTCCGGATGGCTCCGGCGCCCTTCCTACCGGATGCGCTGGAATCCGGAGCAGCGGCGCTACGAAGGAGAAGCGCTCGTCAAGCAGGGCTGGCACGCCTATCGATACGTGCTGGACGGCGTGCAGCCGGTGCGGGCCAATGCCGGGGCCCTTCCGCGGTCCGAGAACATCTATACGGCGTTCGTCTACTACCGCGATGCGAGTCGGGGAAGTGATCGGCTGCTGGGCATCGGGAATCAAACCGGACAATGAGGCGTTCACCGGTCCGTTTTTACCGATCCGCCCACCCGTTGCTGCCTGCCTGAAATGCCGCCGGTATTGCTGGGGATCGGCCTGTACGTGCTGGCGCAGCTGCTGATCGGCGCCTGGGTTTCCCGTCGCGTGCGTACGGAGGCCGACTATCTGGTGGCCGGTCGTAGCCTGGGCTACGGCCTGACCACGTTCACCGTGTTTGCCACCTGGTTCGGGGCCGAGACCTGCATCGGTTCGGCCGGATCGATCTATGCCGAAGGGTTGGCCGGTGGCACAGCCGATCCATTCGGCTACGGCCTGTGTCTGCTGCTGATGGGGTTGTTGTTCGCCGTGCCGCTCTGGCGACGGGGGTTGACCACGCTGGCCGATCTGTTCCGGCAGCGCTACAGCCCGACGGTCGAGCGCATGGCCGTGCTGCTGATGGTCCCTTCCGGGCTGCTCTGGGCGGCCGCGCAGATCCGGGCCTTCGGGCAGGTGCTGGCAGCTTCGTCGGGCTGGGAAGTGGACCTGACGATCACGCTGGCGGCCGCCGTCGTGGTGGTCTATACGATCTCGGGCGGTCTGCTGGCCGATGCCTGGACCGATCTGATCCAGGGCATTGCGCTGATCATCGGGCTGATTGTGGTCGGGATAGCCGTCTGGCAGCAAGAAGGGGTGACGCTGGCGGCCGTACCCGTGGAGCGTATCAATCCCTTTCACGGCTACGCCTCCTGGCTGGATGCCGTGGAGGCCTGGGCCATTCCGGTAGTGGGCTCGGTGCTTTCGGCCGAGCTGGTGGCCCGTATCCTGGGGGCGCGTTCGGCCGAGGTGGCCCGCCGTTCGTCGCTGGTGGCTTCCGGACTCTATCTGCTCGTCGGCCTGATTCCGGTCACGCTGGGGCTGCTGGGGCCGCAGCTCATGCCGGGCCTGGAGCATCCGGAGCAACTCCTGCCGCTGCTGGCCGCCCGCTATCTGCACGGCGTGCTGTTCGTGGCGTTTGCCGGCGCGCTGGTTTCGGCCATTCTCTCGACGGTCGACAGCGCGTTGCTGGTGGCCTCGTCGCTGGTCTCGCACAACCTGATCGTGCCGCTGTTTCCCGGATTGACGGAGCGCCAGAAGGTCTGGATCGCCCGGGGCGGCGTGGCCTTTTTCGGGATCGTGGCCTACGTGGGAGCGCTGTATGCCGAGGGTGTCTATGCGCTGGTGGAGGAGGCGTCGGCTTTCGGGAGTGCCGGGCTGTTCGTGGTGATCCTGTTCGGGCTGTTTTCGCAGCGGGGCGGGCCGCGCACGGCGCTGGCCACGCTGGGCATGGGTATGCTTTCCTGGGTGCTGGGCGCCTATCTGCTGGACTGGCCGCACCCGTACCTGAACTCGCTGGCCGCTGCGCTGGGGACGTACCTGATCGGTATGTTGCTGGAGCGCACGCCGGCACCGCCCCGGCCGGTGGCGGCTACCTGATCAGAGGTCGTAGCGGCCCAGCTCTTCGCCCAGTTCGGTGGCGGCGAAGTGCCGGCGGGCCGGCTCGAGATCCGCGTCGGTGATCCCGGGCGGCAGGTGGACCAGCAGCAGGCGTCGGGCTCCGGCCCGGGCCGCCTGACGGGCGGCGTCTTCGGGAGAAGTGTGGCCCGGACCTTCGCCGGTGGCTTCGTGGACCAGGATGTCGGCGTTGCGGCCCAGTTCGACGACGGCGTCGGTCGGCTCCGTGTCGCAGGAGTAGGCGATCACGCGGCCCGTGGGCAAATGCTCGAAGCGCAACCCCACCGTGGGAACCGGATGCACGACCGGCCAGGCGCGCACGCGCCAGCGATCGTTTTCGAGCACAAGCGCGCCGGGTTCGTAGGGCACCTCATGCCAGTCGCGTTCGGGCAGGCCCTGCCAGATCGAGGTGTTGTACGTGGCGAAGCAGCGTCGGGCCTGGTCGATGGCCGGATGGATGCCGTAGATCGGGATGGGCTCGCGGCGGCCCAGCAGCCAGATGCGTTCCATGAAGAGCGGAAAGCCGCTGGTATGGTCCGGATGCTCGTGGGTCAGAATCAACGCGGTCAGTTTTACCGGATCCAGTCCGGCGGCCAGCAGGCGCTGGACGATGTCGCCGCCGCAGTCGATCACGATCAGCGAGGCTTCGTCGGCTACGGCCAGCATGGTCGTGGTGCGGTGCGGATCGCTCACGGCCGCGCCGGTTCCCAGCAGGTAGAGCGAAGGCATGGCGTCTCCGACGGATGGGTTGGTTGCAGCAGACCGGTCGGTCTCAATTTAGGGCAACGTGGCCTTTTTTGCCCGGACCGCCACGAACTTTTCAAGCACGTTACCGATTGCGCGTGACGGTATAGTCCACCAGGTCGAGGAGTGCGTCGCGGGCGTCGCCGGGCGGGTAGCGCTCGAGAATGGCCCGTGCTTCGCCGGCCAGCGCCTCCATGCGCTCGCGGGCGTAGGCCATGCCCCCATACGCCTCGGCAAAGTCGGCCACCGTCTGAATGTCGTCGCGTGTTTTTTTCTTCTTGCGCACGATCCGGAGGATGCGGCGGCGCTCGGAAGACGGAGCCATCCGGAGCGCGTAGATGAGCGGCAGCGTCAGCTTTTTCTCTTTCAGGTCGTTCCCGATGGGCTTGCCCGCCTCTTCGCCGTAGTCGAACAGGTCGTCGCGGATCTGGAAAGCCAGCCCCAGCTTTTCGCCCATAAGGTACATCTCGTCGATTACCCGGGGATCGTCGGTTGCGCTGAGGGCTCCGGATTTGGTGCAGGCGGCAATCAGCGAGGCGGTTTTGTCGGAAATGATGCGGAAGTAGGTGGCTTCGTCGATGTCCAGGTGGCGCGACTTTTCGATCTGCAGCAGCTCGCCTTCGCTCATGCGGCGCACGGCGTCCGACAGCGCGTGCAGCGTGTCGTAGTCCCGGTGGTCCAGCGCCAGCAGCAGGCCCCGGCTGAGCAGGAAGTCGCCGAAGAGCACGGCCACCTTGTTTTTCCAGATGGCGTTGATGGAAAACATGCCGCGGCGCTGTTCGGCGCCGTCCACCACGTCGTCGTGCACCAGCGTGGCCGAGTGCAGCAGTTCCACCAGGGCCGCGGCCCGGTAGGTGGCTTCTGTGATGCCGCCGCACAGTTTGGCCGTCAGCAGGACCAGCAGCGGGCGGATGCGCTTCCCCTTCTGGCGGAGCAGATAGCGGGCGACGTGATCGAGCAGCGGCACCGAGGTGCGCATGGCATCGCGGAAGTAGCGCTGGAAGTGCTTCAGTTCTTCCGCAACGGGGCGCTGGATGTCTTTCAGGGAGATGACACGCGGTTGATCCGGGGGGGTAGCACGCACGGCCATGCCGGTGGTGGTTACGGGTGACACATCTTGTCGCTGAAACGATCACGGCCGGTAGAAGTTTGGCCGCAGCCCCGCAGAAAGTGCGGCCGACGCTCGCACCTTGTGCTGAAAGCTCGTATTTTTGTGCGCGAACGTTGACGGAAGTTTCGTTCGGCCATGCAGGAATCGCGACAGCATTTCTCTTCGCGGCTGGGATTGCTGCTGAGCGTGCTGGGGATTGCGGTGGGGACGGGCAACATCTGGCGTTTTCCCCGCATTGCCGCGCAGAACGGGGGCGATCTGGGCGCCGGCGCTTTTCTGCTGGTGTGGGTGGTGTTTCTGTTCCTCTGGAGCGTGCCGCTGATCGTGGCCGAGTATGCGCTGGGGCAGAAAGGCCGGATGGGGGTGATCGGGACGTTCGCACGTGTGGGCGGACGCTCGATGGCCTGGCTGGGTGCGTTCGTGGCGCTGGTCTCGACGGCCATCATGTGCTACTATGCGGTCGTGACGGGCTGGTGTCTTTACTATGCGGGAGGCCTGCTGTTGCGTCCGCTGCCGAGCTCTACGGAAGCGGCGCAGCAGTTCTGGGACGGGTTTCAGGGGAGTCTCTGGCCGGTGGTGTTTCAGGCGCTGGCGCTCGGGCTGGCCGTGGCGGTGATCTGGACGGGCGTGCGGGCCATCGAGCGGGCCAATCGGTTTCTGATCCCGTCGCTGCTGGTGATTCTGCTGGTTGCGCTGGTGCGGGCGCTGACGCTGGAAGGGGCCTTCGAGGGGGTGCGCTATCTGTTTACGCCGCAGTGGAGCGATCTGGCGCGGCCGCGGCTGTGGCTGGAGGCGCTCACGCAGAACGCCTGGGACACGGGCGCGGGCTGGGGATTGATTCTGACCTATGCGGCCTACATGCGGCGCGAGCACGGCGTGGTGCAGAACGCTTTCTTGACGGGCGTGGGCAACAATACGGTGTCGCTGCTGGCGGCGCTGACGATCTTCGGGACGGTGTTCGCGGTGCTGGGGGCGGAGCTGTCGCGGGCCGAGGTGCTGGAGGTGATGCGCACGAGTGGGCCGGCTTCGACGGGGCTGACCTTTATCTGGCTGCCGCAGCTTTTTGCGAAGATGCCGATGGGCCGGGTGCTGGCCGTGCTGTTTTTCGTGGGGCTGACGTTTGCGGCGTTCAGTTCGCTGATTGCGATGGTGGAGCTGTCCACGCGCGTGTTGATGGATCTGGGTGTTCGGCGGTCGCGGGCGCTGGTGGGGGTGGGCGTGGTGGCGTGGCTGCTGGGGTTGCCCTCGGCACTGAACCTGACGGTGTTCGGCAATCAGGATTTCGTCTGGGGCGTGGCGTTGATGCTTTCGGGCGCGTTTGTGGCGCTGGCGGTGATGCGCTACGGTCCGGCGCGTCTGCGGGCGGAGACGATCGCGGTAAATGCGTGGGACTGGCAGCTGGGGCGGGGCTGGGATGTGCTGATGCGGTGGGTGGTGCCGCTGGAGGCGGTGGTGCTGCTGGGCTGGTGGCTGTATCAGGCGGGGGTGGTATATGCGCCGGAGCGGTGGTACGATCCGTTTGTGCCCTACTCGGTGATGACGTGTCTGGTGCAGTGGGGTGTGGCGCTGGTGGCCTGCTATCTGCTGAACGACTGGCTGGTGCGTCGGATGCAGCTTCCGATCCCGGTGCAAACAGAAGAATGAACATGCGTGGCGGTTGCTTTTTGCTGATGCTGTTGCTGGCCCGGATGGCTTTCGGGCAGGGTGTGGATCTGGCCTTTCTGCAGACGCGGGCCGAGGCCACGGGCTTTGCCGAGACGACGCGCTACGACGAGGTCATGGCGTTTCTGGACGTGCTGGAGGCCAGTTCGCACCGGATTCAGGTGACGCGCTTCGGGTACACGACAGAAGGCCGCGCGCTACCGCTGGTGATCTACGGGAACGTGGTGAATGCAACGGGCGACGGCGTGCGGGCTGCGTCGGCGCCGCTGCGCGTGTTGATTCTGGCCAATATCCACGGTGGCGAGGTGGCCGGCAAGGAAGCGGCCCTGATGCTGCTGCGGGCGCTGGCCGCCGGGATGTATGCCGAGTGGGCCGACTCGCTCGTGCTACTGGTGGCCCCCATCTACAATGCCGATGGCAACGAGCGCATCAACCTCTACAACCGTCCATTGCAGAACGGACCCGTCGGGGGCATGGGCCAGCGGGCCAATGCGCAGGGGTACGATCTGAACCGGGATTTTATGAAAGCCGATGCGCCCGAGACGCGCTCGCTGCTCCGGTTGCTGCGTGCGTACGATCCGCACGTTTTCATCGATCTGCACACGACGGACGGCACCTACCACGCCTATCCGCTCACCTACGCGCCGCCGTTGCACCCGTCCACACCGAAACCGCTGGTGGACTACCTGCGCCGGGTCTGGCTGCCGGCCGTCAACGATACGATCTGGACGAAGCATCGGTGGAAGTTCTTCTACTACGGCAACCTGCCCTGGCCGGGGAGCGACCGGCCGCCCGGCTGGTACACCTTCGACCATCGACCCCGCTTCGGTACGAACTACGTCGGACTTCGGGGCATGCTGGGGCTGCTCAGCGAGGCCTACGCGTACGCGACGTTCGAGGAGCGCATCGAGGCGACGTATGCCTTTCTCGAAGCGGTGCTTTCGTTTGCGGCTGCCCGGGCTTCCGAGATCCGCGCGCTGATTGAGCAGGCGCGACAGGCTTCGCCGGTGGGCGAGCCGATCGCACTGCGGGCCCGCCTCGACCGGGCGCCGGAGCCAGCGCTCATTCTGCTGGGGACGGTCGATTCGCTGCGCCATCCCTACACCGGACAGCTCATGCTGCAGCGCCGTCCGGAGGTGCTTCCGGAGATGCTGCCGCTCTACGATCGCTTTGCACCGACCGAGACGATTTCCATCCCCCGGGGCTATCTGGTACCGCCCGGACTCGACCGCGTGCGGGATCTGCTCGAGGTACACGGCATCCCCTGCGTTCCGCTAGAAGCCGGACTCACGCTGGAAGTCGAGCGATTCCGGATCGACTCGGTGGCTGTGTCCGACCGGCCCTATCAGGGACACCGGGGACAGGAGGTGTGGGGGACCTACGAGCGACAGACGCTGACCGCACCGGCCGGGAGTTGTCTGGTCACCGTCGATGGACGCACGGGGCGACTGGCCGCATTACTGCTGGAGCCCCGCTCCGACGACGGGCTGGTGGCCTGGGGGTTGCTGGAAGATCGGCTGGCACCGGGACGTTACTATCCTGTTGCGCGCGTACCGGTTCGCTGAGAAACCCGTGCAGACGGCCGCCGTACCAGCGATCCAGAACCCGGACAAACACGGAGCAATGGGCAGACAATTGCTGAGCGGGCTGTTCGGCGCGCTGCTGCTGGTCGGATCGGGTTGGGCCCAGACGGTGCGGCCCGCCACGGCCACCGAAATCCTGGAGGTCGTTCGGGAAAGTCCGGCGACCGTAAAAGTGGTCAATATGTGGGCCACCTGGTGCGCCCCCTGCGTGGAGGAGTTTCCCGCATTTGTGCGGTTGCAGCAACAGTACGATTCGTCGCTGGTGCGCGTCTTTTTCGTATCGGCCGACTTCGAAGATGAATTGCCGGCGGTGCGCCGGTTTCTGCAATCGCAGGGCGTACGCTTCTCTTTTCTGAAGCAGGGAGCCGATGATGCGTTTGTAAGAGCCTTCAGTCCGGAGTGGACCGGAGCCCTGCCGGCCACCTTCCTGTACGATATGGCCGGAAATTTGCGGGGCTTCTGGGAAGGTAAAACAACCTATGACCAACTGGTCGAGCAGGTGCAAAAACTGCTCAACCGGTAAGCCTATGAGACACTCCTGGTTACTTCTGGGATTGCTGGTCGCCTGGCCGGCACAGGCGCAGCTACCGCTGGCCGATCGGCTGATGCCTTCGACCGACGGGCAGCAGGTAACGCTCGCGCAGCTCCGTGGCGCGCGGGGGCTGGTGATCGTGTTCTGGAGCAACCGCTGCCCCTGGGTCGATCGCTACGAAGCCCGGCTGAAGGAGCTGGCCGAGGCTTACGAAGCGCAGGGCATTGCCTTTGTGCTGGTGAACGCCAACGATCCGGAGGCCTTCCCGCAGGAGTCGCTGGAGGCCAGCCGACAGCAGGCGCAGCGAAAAGGCTACCCGATGTCCTACCTGAAGGACGAAGGGGCGGCGCTGGCCCGGGCGCTGGGGGCTTCGCGCACGCCGGAGGTGTTCGTCTTCGATGCCCGCAACCGGCTCGTCTATCGGGGGGCGATCGACGACAGCCCGGGCGACGCCTCCAATGTCCAGCAGGCCTATCTGAAAGCGGCGCTGGAAGCACTGCTTCAGGGCAGGGCGCCGGAGACGACCGAAACGGGCGCTTTTGGATGCCTGATCCGTCTTCCGCAGGACGGTCGCTAATGGAGACGCCCGCCGGGCGCATGCAGCGACTGCTCGAAGTGACCCGACGGTGGCGCGAGCCGTCGTGGCCGGAGCGCCAGGAAGCCGTCACACGGGCGCTGGCCGCTTCGGACTTTCTGACCGAGGAGGCCGCGGCGTTTGCGCTGAACCAGCAGATGCACGCGCTCACGGAGGCGGCGCTGCGTCGTTTTGTGGAAAGCCTGCCCCCACCTTCCGGACGCACCGTGCTGCTCTGGCAGACCGACCGTGCGCCGCTGGCCGGCTGGCAGGAGGCCCTCTTGCTCTGGCTGAGCGGGCACCGGGGGACGCTGGTGCTCTCCGAACCGGCCGCCACGCTGGTCGGTGCCCTGCTGGAGGCGCTGGCGGTCGATACGATCCGGCTCGATACCGAGCCGCAGCTGGAAACCCGTCTGGAAGAAGCGGACGTGCTGGTGGTGGTCGGGGACGAGGCGGTGCACCAGGCGGTGCAGGAGGCGCTGCTGCGAGTCCGACGCCCACCTGAACGGGTGCGGCTGCTTCCGATGCGTTACGGCGCGGCCGTGCTGGACGGTCGGGAGACGCCGGACGAACTGGAGGGGCTGGCCGAAGATGCGCTGCTTTTCGAAGGGTTCGGTGTCCGGAGCGTGCGGCTGCTCTGGGCGCCCGAGTCGCTGAAGCCGGACGCGTTGCTCGAAGCGCTGTCGCATTTTCGCGGGGTGTTTCCGGCACATCCGGCCACGCCCGGCCGCCTGAAGATGCCGCAGGCGTGGCTGAAGGCGGCCGGCATTCCCCACGCCTACGGCGAAGGGCTGGAATTTCTCGTCAGCAGGGGCGCGCCCGAAGTGCAGACGCCGGGCCACCTGCGCTGGGTGCCCTATCGCGACCCTGCGGAGGTGGCAGAATGGCTGCAGGCGCATGTGGCCGAAGTGTCGGTCGTTGTCGCCCGGCCTGCGCTGCTGCGGCAGCTACCGCAATTGCCCGGACGGACGGCGCCCGGCCACGCACACCGGCCGCCGTTTCCCGATCCGTTCGGGACGGCCGTCGAGGCCCTGCGTGAACTGCTGGCGTAGCCCGCTCAGCTTCCGGAGCGTTCGGCCAGGTACGCGCGCAGCACTTCCAGCACCGACGCTTCGACGGCGTCCCAGGGAACGTCCGGTCGCTTGGTCACGGTCACGAACTCCGGCAGGATCAGCACGTCGCAGACGCCCTCGATGGCAAACAGCGCGGCCGCCAGTGGATGCGCGGCAGCCGCTTCGGCCGAACGAAAACTCAACAGGCCCTTCTCGATAAAAGTCTGTCCGGGCGCCGTAAATTTGAGGCTGTTGGGATTGGGGGTGGGCTGCGATTGCAGGCCCGACACGGAAGATTTTTTCCAGAAACGCATTACCGGGTGGTTTTTTTCTGAAAAACGCTACACGAAAAGCCCGGCGCCGGTCCGGGTTCCAACTGAACAGCGATGGTTATGAATACACCGCCGAAAACCGAAATGCCTTCGCAGCACCTGCAGCGGCTGCGTCGGCAGATGCAGGAGCTGGTAGAAGACCTGCGTGCCTGGGTGGAGCTTCGGCTGACGCTCACCCAGCTGGAAATCGAAGAGCGGATTGAAGCCCGGATCAGACAGCTGCTGCTGCGCCTGCTGGTGGGCGTGCTGGCCGGACTGGCCGTCGTGTTTGCGCTGGTGGCCGCTGCGCTGGGGCTGGGAAGCTGGCTCGGACATCCGGGCTGGGGCTTTCTAGTCGTGGCGCTGGGACTGGCCGCCGTGGCGGCCGTGATTCACTTCGCCCGGAAGCGGCCCGCCGGTCGGACTGCATCAACGAATGCGGCATCGGATAAAGCGGCTGCTTAATCTCAACACCACGGGGTCGATTATTAGAAAGGATGGCGTGGATCGACCCCGGACTTCGCAGAGGTGCCGCATGACGACCTATGAGCTGACGCAGCATCTGCACAGGCTGCTTCGCGCGACGGACAAGGACCGGCATTTCGTGCGCTACATCTTCGTGCTGGCGCGCGCCTATGACCGGCTCGGGATCGAGTTGATGGAAGGGCTGACGAGCCGAAACCGAACCCTGTTTTCCCGGAAGCATCACGCCGTTCGCGACGCCTTCTACGAAGTGCGTCGCCAGAGCGAGACGTTCCCGGTCGGTCAGATCTTCCATGAGCTGATCCAACTCCGGGAGGAAGTACGCCAGCTGACATCCTATTTCGAAGGGACCGGGAACGAGCAGGAGGCGCTGCAGGGATTCGCGACCGATCTGTATGGCTTTTACGAGGCTTTCGAACAGTTTGTGCGTTCGGCCAGCGACGAGGCGTTCGGTGCGTTGATGCGGGCGGCACATCACCTGCATCTCCGGCTGCAGATGTTACGCCAGGTGCTCCGGTTGATCTGTGCGGCGCTGGACAGTTCAAGGGCTCCCCGCGAAGGTTGCCAGGCGCTGACGTTGCTGTTCGAGGCCGGGGACGACTATGCGCGGGTGCTGGCGCGCCTGCAGGCCCTGGAAACGGCCTATCGTGAGTTGGTGGAACTGACAGGCATCACGGAACCCGCACTGGCCGTACAGCGGCTGGAGGCCGATCGGCGCATGCGGCTCAGTGTGGAGGGTGAAGCGCGATTGATCGAAGTGCTGACCGGTCTGCTCGAACGCTACGTGCTGTTTCGGACGCATCTGGATGGCTCGGCCGATGATCAGGTGGGCTACCGCGTGGGAGCCACCCAGTCGCTGATCAACCTGGTCGATGCGTTGAAACAGGCCGGATTGACCGACATGCTGGACGACGAGCCGCGCCTGAAAAGCTGTGCGCTGGAACTGTACCGCGCGCTGGAGGCGCTGGTGAGCGACGGCGCGCTGCTCCAGATCAACGAGCGGCACCTGGCCGGCTCGGCGGCGTATGCCTCGGGCGATCAGACGACCCGGGCACTGGTGGCCTGAAGGAACTCCCATGCCGGCACCGTCCCCGCTGCGACGCATTCGACTGGAGCAGGCGCGCGTTCGTATCGAATGCCGTGCGGCGCTGGCGACGCTGATCGAGCGGCTGTTTCTGCGTCGATCGTTTCTGCATCTGACGCCGGCCGATCAGCAGTGGCAACGGCCGGAACTGGTCCAGTTGCTGCGCCGGCACAGCCGGCTTTATCAGACGATCAGTACGCCTTTTGACGGTCCGTTGCCCTTTGCGCTGGGCTATTTCCGGGTGAGCGAAGACGAGCTGGAGCCGATTGCCGAGGCCATTCCGATGGAGGACCCCGAGCAGCTTGCCTGGTTACTCAGCGAATTTCTGGAGCCCGGCGCCCGTCTGTGGGTCGAGATGGACGAAGGATGGCAGGGGTGGCAGATCGTCGGAGAAGGTCAGCTCCGGTCGCTTTCGGAGGTGCCCGAGAGATAAGCGTGCAGCACCTGTAGCGCGGTTTCCGGGGGCATTTCGGAAGAAGGCTTCCGATCGGGCAGGAAAAGGAGGGCCGTCTGTCGGCGCCCGGTCGGGGTCAGATGGTCGAGCAATCGCAGGGCCGGTGCCTTTCCCCGATAGAACAGCTGGGCGGTGGCCTGATGGGGCCGACGGGGGTAGGGATCGTCCAGAGGGATCAGCGCGCGCAGGCGTTCAAGGGCCCGGTGTAGCGTCTGTGGCAGCGGGTCCGTCAGCGTAATGAACAGATCCACCGTGTAGTCGCGTCCGAAGTCGATCTCGACGCGGCTGTAGTGCGGCGCATCGGGTTGCCAGTTCAACCGGAGACGACCGCAGCCCTGCGTGAGTCGGGCAACGGCCTCGGCCAGCGAGCCGAAACGCGTCTCCAGTTCGTCCTGCAGGCGCTGGTAGGCGGCGCTCAGCGCGTAGGGATCGGATTGCCAGGAAGCTTCCATGGCCGTCCGGAAAGCCGCTTCCTGCAGCCACTGCTGCAGCTCCGGATCGGCGTTGATCAGTTCTTCTACCTGACGTAGCGGTTGCTGGAACGTGGGCGCAAGCAGCGCCAGCCACTCGTCCACGGCGCGGTGCTTCATGGCTCAGGAAGCCGATTCGTCGAGCAGGGCTTCCAGCCGGGGACGCATTTCCTTCGTCGGGAAGATGCCGATGATCTCGTAGCGGATGCGACCGGCTCGATCGATGACCACCGTGGTGGGCAGGGCCCAGACGCCCCCGTAGGCTTCGGAGACCGAGCCGTCGTCCAGCACGACAGGGTAGTTGATCTTGAAGTTCTCTGCGAAGGGCGCCACCACTTCGGCGCCTTCTTCGTCGGTCGAGACGCCCACCACCAGCAGTCCCCGGTCGCCCAGTTCGCGCTGCAGGGCAACGAGGTCGGGAATCTCCGTGCGACAGGGCGCACACCAGGTGGCCCAGAAGTTCAGCAGGATCACTGAGCCCCGGTGGGCGCTCAGGCGGAACGTCGCGCCGTCCAGACCCGGCGCTTCGAAGTCCGGTGCGGGCCGGGGCGGCTTGATTTCATCTACTCCGGATAGCGGCACCTGCTCCGAGGCGGTTGCCTGTTCGGGGGCTTTCGGCCGACATCCGATCAGCAGCAGGCTACTCAGCAGAAGAACCGGCGCAGTCCAGTTGATCCAGCGTCTTGTTGAGCGCATCGGGCGTAATGGCATAATGGGAGGCATGGAAAAACACCTGGCCCTGGTAAATTACGAAAGCCTGAGGAGTCTCGTGGCGAATGCCCAGGCGGCGGGCGATGGCGTCGGAGACCGGTCGGGCCGTCTGGACCACCACCTCGTAGAGTGGCACCGATCGCGCAGCAGCCACCCGCAGCACATCTTCGCGCACGCGATGGCTGATGCCACACCAGCGGCTGTGCTTGAACAGCAGGATCGGCTCACGGTAGGAGTGGGCCAGGGCTGCATCCAGCCCTGCTTCATCCGTCAACGGAGTAAGCGAAAGGTCCGGCACTTCCGGTCGCATCGGGCAAAAAGTTGCAGGCTTTAATGGCAAAAAAAGGATGAGGGATATTTGCACCCCTCGGATCTTGACCTTGCAACCCTTCGTTGCGGTGTGGCGTGAGACGTTTCCTGAGCGCATTCGTTTCGTGCAACAGGGGATTTCAAAAAAGACAAGTCGTATGCAGACCGGAGCTGAAAACGTTCGCTGGGATCTGACCGATCTGTACCCGAATGAGGCTGCGTTGAAGCAGGATCTGGAGCAGGCGCTGGCCGAAGCCGAGGCATTTGCCCGAACCTATCACGGCCGGATTGGCTCGCTGGAGGCCGAGGAACTGGCCGAAGCATTGCGCCGCTACGAGGTGATTCTGGACCGGCTGGGCCGCGCCTACACCTACGCCTACCTGCACTGGAGCACCAATACGGAGGATCCGGCCCGTGGTGCGCTCTTGCAGCATGTGCGGGAGCGCTATACGCAGGCTTCTCAGCAGCTGCTGTTTCTGGAGCTGGAATGGGCGGCCGTCGAGCCGGAACGTGCCCGTCGGCTCATGGAGACCGAGGCGCTGCGACCCTATCGGCACTACCTGGAGCTGCAGCAGCGGTTGCGTCCGCACCTGCTCAGCGAACCGGAAGAAAAGATTCTCGCCGAAAAGCGCGTTACCGGTCGGGACGCCTGGACCCGGTTCTTCGATGAGCTGCTCGGCAGCCTGCGCTTTGAACTGAACGGCCAGCTGCTGACCGAGCAGGAGGTGCTGGCCAAACTGTACGACCCGGACCGGGAGGTGCGGCGGCAGGCGGCGCTGGCCTTTACGGAAGGGCTCAAGCCACGCATTCGCGAGCTGACCTACATCTTCAACACGGTGCTGGCCGATAAGGCCTCGGACGACCGCCTGCGTGGCTACCGGACCTGGATCGAGAGCCGCAACCTGGCCAACGAGGTCAGCGACGAAATGGTCGAGGCGCTGATCCGGGCGGTGACCGAGCGCTATGACCTGGTGGCCCGTTTCTACGAGCTCAAGCGACGGTTGCTGGGGCTGGATGAACTGTACGACTACGACCGTTACGCGCCGCTGAAGGAGGCCGGCACGCGCTATCGCTGGGAGGAGGCCCGCCAGCTGGTCGAAGAAGCCTACCGGGCCTTTCATCCGCGCATGGGAGAAATTGCGGCGCAGTTCTTCGAGCGTCGCTGGATCGACGCGGCCATGACCCCGGGCAAGCGCAGCGGCGCGTTCAGCCACGGGGCCGTCCCGAGCGCCCATCCGTATATCCTGCTCAACTATACCGGCACGATCCGCGACGTGCAAACGCTGGCGCACGAACTCGGCCACGGCGTGCACCAGTACCTGTCGCGCAAGCAGGGCCTGCTGCAGGCCGACACGCCGCTCACCACGGCCGAGACGGCCTCTGTCTTCGGCGAGATGCTGGTCTTCGAGCGGTTGCTGGCGGTCGAGGCCGACCCGTCCAACCGACTGGCCATGCTGATGGGCAAAATCGACGATACGATGGCCACGGTTTTCCGCCAGGTGGCCATGAATCGTTTCGAAGACCGCATGCACAACGCCCGGCGCCAGCAGGGCGAGCTTCCCACGGAAGCGTTCTGCGATTTCTGGATCGAGACGCAGCAGGACATGTTTCGCGGGAGCGTGGTGCTCGGCGATCACTATCGCTACTGGTGGAGCTACATCCCGCATTTCATCCACACGCCGGGCTACGTGTACGCCTATGCATTCGGCGAGCTGCTGGTGCTGGCGCTTTTTGCGCGTTACCGGCAGGAAGGCCCCGACTTTGCCGAGCGCTATCTGCAACTGCTCGAAGCCGGCGGCTCGGACTGGCCGCACGTGCTGGTAGGTCGGCTGGGCGTCGATCTGACCGACCCGCAGTTCTGGCATGAAGGCCTGCAGGCGATCGAGGAACTGATTGCGCAGGCCGAGGCGCTCGCGGCTCAGGCCATGCAGGATTCGCAGCCGATGCCCGCCCGCTCCGAGTAGGGTATGACGCTTTTTCTATCATCAACCACAGGGAGGGAATCATGAACGCTCGCTACAACGGGCGGGTGGGGCTGGTCCTGCTTTGCCTCGTGCTGGCCGCCAGAAGTGCCCGTGCTCAGCTTACCGGGTTCGAGGTGGTCGCTTCGACTCCGGCGTCGGGCGCTACCGGAGTCGCTTCAGAAACCACCGTGTCCTTTACGTTTTCTGCACCCCTGCCAGATTCGCTACTGGAAGCCGGTCTGGATTCGCTGCTGGATCTTGGCATCGGCATACATCCCTGCGATCAGATTCTGGTGGGCGGCAGCTCGCCCTGCGAGCAGGTCGCCGGGGGAACGCTCAGCGAAGACGGCCGCACCCTGTCGTTCCAGGTCACGCATCTGGCACAGACCACCTACACCTGGACCATTCCGGAACTGGTTGTTTCGGAGTCCGAGGTGGCCCTTCGGGCCTTTGTCCTGCAGTATGCTACGGGCGAGGCGCTCGGCGGCGTCACGGTAGATGGCATGGTGATGCTGGAGTCGGCGGGCGGCGAGGAGGCATTCCGGGTCGCGCCGGGAGAGACGGCGCTGAACGGCCGGATGGAGCTGCTCCGCACGCTGACGCGCCCCCGCGTAGCCGGTCGGGAACAGCCTGTGCCATCGTTGCTGGATCCTGTTGTCCAGGCCGTGCATCGGCCAGCCCTGCATAAACGCGGCGCCGCGACGATGCAGCAGATGGATCCCGCGGGAATGATCGTCACGCTTGCGGACCGCTACGGAAATCCGGCCGGTGTAGGCGTGGTGACGGCCGAAGGGACGTTCCGCATTACCAATGTGATAGACGGCTGGTACGTGGTCGAGGGTTTTCTGGTGCATTATGACCGGACACTTGGGCGGTTGCGCATCGGCTTTGCCATGCTGGACGAAGACATGGACGGCGAGGCCGACTCGATCCAGGTAAGCGGCGAAGACGTGTCCGGGCTCATGTTGATGGGCCAGGGGTTCCAGCTGGATCGGATCACCGCGGCGCAGCAGGTAGCAGCCGCTGGCGAGATGGCCGCGTTGATGGCAGGCGGCTCGGCCAGCCTTTCAGGTATTGCCTCAGCCTCGCTTCCCTTGCTCGAGTTGGCCGAAGGAGTACCTGACGGCAAAGCCCTGCTCTGGGTGTATCTGTTTGTCGGAAGTGGCGAGGACCCGCAGATTGTGCTGATGGTACAGGGATCGTCGGGGACGTTGCTTCCGCTTCCGCTCGGGACGGCCTCGGAATTGGAGCTGACCGGGCCGTTTCCGATGTTGCCGACATCCTTTGCGGATTCTGACGAGGCGGTAGCGGCGGCCGAGGCCGGCGGTGGGGCCGATTTTAGAGCAGCCGCCAATAACGAGGTACTGGTGACCATGCTGGCCGGGCTGTTTGCGCCGCTGAGTGAAGTGGCCGAGTTCGTGTACGAGGATCCCTCTACGCCGGTATGGGTGATTGCTTACCTGCATCTGGGGGATCTGGGAGCAGCCGTGCCGGCCAAGCAAGAGATGGAGGTCGGCCACGTGTTCTATGTCGATATGCAGGATGGGTCGCTGCTGGGCGACCGGTCCATGGTGCGCGCGACGGCCGTCGAGCCGATCGCGGGAGAGACACCCCGGCTGTTTGCGCTGGAGCCCAACTATCCCAACCCGTTCCGCCGGGAAACCATGGTGCCGTTTTCGCTGGCCTGGAGCGGCCCGGTCGTCGTGGAGGTCTTCAACCTGCTGGGCCAGCGGGTGGCCACGCTCGTCGACGAAGTGCTGCCGGCCGGACGCTACGTGGTGCGCTGGGTGGCCGACGGGCATCCTTCCGGGCTGTACGTCGTGCGCCTGCAGGCAAGCGGCCATCAGTTCAGCCGGGTTGTTTTGTATCAACGATAGGAAAACAATTGTACGGTCAGACGTAGGATGAACAGGCGACTCGGTTACGGGTCGCCTGTTTTATCTTCAACCAACAGGGAGCCCTCAATGGATACCCGCCTGGAAGTTGTCTATCGCCTGGAGGTACCTTCCGAGGAACAGGGGACCTTTGCCCGGGCGCTGCTGCTGGAGCAGACCGTCGAAACGCCCGAAGAGGTGGCGCTGCGCGTGCCGGTGGTACGCGAGCGCCTGATGGGTGAGATCGTGGAACTGGAGCCGCTGGAAGCGGGCGGGGCCCGGCTGGTGCTGCAGTTGCCTGTCGAAACAGCCGGCGTGGACCCGGCCCAGTTCGTCAACGTGCTGTTCGGCAACGCCTCGCTGCACGAACAGGTCGTGCTGGAAGACTTCGAGCTGCCGCCTGCGCTGTTCGATCGCTTCCCCGGCCCCCGATTCGGGATCGAAGGGGTGCGGGCATTGCTGGGCGTGCACGATCGGCCGCTGACGGCCTCGGCGCTGAAGCCGGTGGGTCTTTCGGTGGACGAGCTGGCGGTACTGTGCCGGAGTCTGGCCGAGGGCGGTATCGACGTGATCAAGGACGATCACTACTGGGCCGATCATCCGTTTGCCCCGTTCGAGGAGCGCGTGCGGCGCTGCCAGGAAGTGGTGCAGGAGGTGTCGGCGCGCACCGGCAGGCGCGTCGTGTACGCACCCAGCCTGTCGGGAACGCCTGCGCAGGTGCTGCGCCAGGCGGAAATCGCCCAGCAGTGCGGCGTGGGTGCCGTGCTGCTGGCGCCCATGTTGCTGGGATTGCCGTTCTTCTACGAGCTGGTCACGCGGCATCTGGAGGTGCCCGTGCTGGCCCATCCCAGCTTTGCCGGCGCGCAGCGTATCCTGCCTGAAACGTTGCTCGGGAAGCTGTTCCGTCTGTACGGGGCCGACATGATCATCTTCCCGAGCTTTGGCGGACGGTTCAGCTACAGTCGGGCGACGTGCCGGGCGCTGGCCGAGCGGGCGCGCCAGCCCTGGGGACCGTACCGGCCGGCGCTGCCGGTGCCGGCCGGCGGGATGCAGGTGGAGCGGGCGCGCGAACTGGTTGAGTTCTTCGGGCGCGACGTCATGCTGCTCATCGGCGGTAGCCTGCTCCGGGCTCATCCGGGACCGGAACTGACGGCCCGGGCACGTGCCCTGGTCGAGAGTGTGGCCGAGGCTGCCGCCGCACTTTCCGACCCGGACGCTGCTTAATCCAGGCGGCGCAGCGTGCGCGGGTAGTCGCTGAGCGTTTCGGCGCCCGTCTCGGTGACGAGCACGTCGTCTTCGACGCGGGCGCCGCCGCGTCCCGTCAGGTAGATGCCGGGCTCGATGGTAAAGAGCATGCCCGGCGCCAGCAGCTCGGAGTTGTCGCCCCGGATGTACGGAGGCTCGTGGATCTCCAGTCCCAGTCCGTGGCCGGTGCGGTGGATGAAGTAGGGACCGTAGCCCGCCTGTTCGATCACCTGGCGGGCGGCGCGGTCCACCTCGCCGGCCGGTACGCCCGGCGCGACGCGGGCCCGGGCCGCTTCGTTGGCTTCGAGTACGATCCGGACGATGCGGTCCAGTTCGTCGTCGATCGGACCGAAGGCGAACATGCGCGTCAGGTCGGCGCAGTAGCCCTCGACGCGTGCGCCCCAGTCGATCAGGACGAGCGTGGGCGGCGTCAGTGACCGGTCGCCGGGCACGGCGTGCGGGTTGGCGCTTTCCGGTCCGAAAGCCACGATAGGGGAAAAGGGCAGCTCGGGGTCGCTACCGGCCCGCAGGAGCTGCAGCGTCAGTTCGGCCGCCACGTCCCGTTCGGTGACGCCCGGCCGGATTACCGGCAGCGTCGCTTCGAGCGCGCGCCAGGCCACGTCCAGTGCCCGGCGCGTGGCGGCCACCTCGGCCGCGTCTTTCTGGCTGCGCAGGCGCATGATCAGTGGCTCGGCCGAGGTGACGCGCACCTCCGGCGCGGCTTTTTCCAGCAACCGAAGCTCCAGAAACCGAAACCACTGCGGCTCAACGCCGAGCTGCGCCCGCGTCAGGCCACAGAAGCGCAGCGCCTGTGTGAACGCGTCAGGCCAGGCGTCCGGGTTTTCGCCATAGGGGAAGGCTTCGAGCGCCACCGGAAGCGACGCCAGCTTGCCGGTCTCCAGTTCGGGAAGCACCAGGGCCGGCTTGCCCGAAGCGGGAAAGATGCCCACCACCGGCCGCTCCGACAGGTGCACTTCGAGGCCCGTCAGGTAGGTCAACGTAGGACTGGCGTTCAGGGCTATGGCATCTATGTCGGCCTCCTGCAGGAGCTGCTGCAGGCGCGCCAGTCGTTTCGCATGGGGTGTCTGCGACATGGATCCGGTGCGTTTTGAAACTTTCAGTCCTGGAAAAGATAACGCGGGGCCGAGAAAAAAGGGTGGCCCGAAGCTTGCCAGCCCGGACGGGATGCAACCTTTTACAGGGATTCACGAACCCCGACGGCCTTTGTCCGTAAATTCAGGACTCAAAAAGGAGAAATTGGCGCAGGGTAACATGCAGGGGTTCCACGCGCTGGGTCTGAACCACGAGACGGCCTCGGTAGGAGTGCGCGAGGCGTTTGCGCTGGATCGGGAAGCCAAGCGCAGGTTGTACGCCGTCTGGATGGAAGCGCACGAAGGGGAGCTGTTGCTGGTTTCGACCTGTAACCGGACGGAGGCCTATCTCTACGGTACGGACGAAGACGTGGCGGCGGTGCGGACCCTGCTCAGCCAGCATGCCGGGCGTTCCTGGCCGGAGGCCGAGAGCTTCCACTTTCAGGACGAGGCGGCCCTGCGCCACGTGCTGGAGGTGACCTGCGGGTTGCGCTCGCAGGTGCTGGGCGACGCGCAGATCTTCTCGCAGATCAAAGAAGATTACCGGCTGGCGGTCGAGGCGGGCAGCGTGGGCACCGTCATGCATCGGCTGTTGCACAGCGCCTTCCGGGCCGCTAAGCGGGTGGCCTCCGAGACGAGCCTGCATCAGGGCACTACGTCGGTGGCGGGTGTGGCCGTGCAGGCTGCCCGGCGTTATTTTGCCCGTCGGGGTCAGCCAGACCTGGAAGGGGTGCGCGTGCTGGTGATGGGCGCCGGTGAGATGGCCCGGCTGGCGCTGGAGGCGCTGCGCGCGCTGGCGCCTTCCGTGCTGATGCTGACCAACCGCACCCATCGGCGTGCGGAGGAACTGGCGCAGCCCGGCGAGCAGCTCATTCCCTGGGAACGGCGGGCCGAAGTACTGACGCAGTGCGACCTGGTGATCGTGGCCACCGGTGCGCCGGAGCCGGTCCTGACGGCCGACATGGTGCCGCCGCGCTGCCGGGAGCATGCGCTGCTGCTCATCGACCTTTCCGTACCGCGCAACATCGATCCGGCCATCGATCGGCTGCCCGGCTACCGGGTGCTGGATCTGGACGCCGTCAAGGCACGCCAGGCTGCCGTGGAAGCCCGGCGCCGCGAGGCCGCCCGACAGGCCCGGCAGATCTGCGACGAACTGTTGCACGAGTTCGTTACCTGGTACTTCCACCAGCAGGCGCTGCAGCCGGTCATCCAGACCATTCGTGACACGTTCGAGACGATCCGGCGCCAGGAGATCGAACGCCACCACCGACGCTTTTCGGAGATCGACCGGGAAGAGCTGGACCGGCTGACGCGCTCCATCATGCAGAAGCTGCTGGCCATTCCCATCGTGCGGCTCAAGAGCATCGATCCGGACAGCATCGACTTTGTGCGGGGCGTTCAACTGCTGGCGCAACTCTTCAGCCGTCCGAGCTGCGAGGAGGCGCAGGCGGTTCGTTTGCCCGAGCCGTCGGTGCTGCTGGAGCGCGCCCGTGCGCAGGGACCCTGTCCGTTCGTCGAGCGACCGGCCGTGCGTCCGGAACGTTCCGCTGCGGACCATGCCTGATCCGACGCTGATCCTCGGAACGCGGGGGAGTGCGCTGGCGCTGCGGCAGGCCACGCTGATCCGATCCTTTCTGGAAGCCCGTGGCGTATCGGTGCAGGTGGAAATCATTCGCACTACGGGCGATCATATTCAGGACGTGCCGCTGGCGAAGATCGGCGCCAAGGGGCTCTTCACGAAGGAACTGGACCAGGCGCTGCTGGAGGGACGTATCGACCTGGCCGTCCATTCCCTGAAAGATCTGCCCACCGAGATGCCCGAAGGGCTGGTGGTGGCGGCCGTGCCGGAGCGGGCTTCGCCCTGGGATGTCTTTGTGGCGCATCCGGACTACGCGGGACGCCTCGAGGATCTGCCGACGGGTGCCGTGGTGGCTACTTCGTCGCTGCGGCGCCAGGCGCAATTGCGGGCCTGGCGGTCGGATCTGCAGGTGGTGCCGGTGCGCGGCAACGTCGATACGCGCCTGCGCAAACTGGAAGCCGAAGGGTGGCACGGGCTGATTCTGGCCGAGGCCGGACTGCAACGCCTGGGGTTGCAGGAGCGCGTCCGCCAGCGCATCGCCCCGGAGATTCTGCTGCCGGCGGTAGGCCAGGGGGCGCTCGGGGTGGTCTGCGCCGAGGCCAACCGGCGCGTACGTGCGCTGCTGCAGGCGTTGCATCACGCACCCACCGCCGCGACCGTGCGGGCCGAGCGGGCGCTGCTGCATGCGCTCCAGGGCGGCTGTCAGGTACCTGTGGCCGCGCTGGCCACGGTGGAAGCCGATGGTACGCTGGTCCTGCGCGGGCGCGTGGTTTCGCTCGACGGCCGCCAGCTGGTGGAAGGCGTGCAACGCGGCGCCATCGAAGAGCCCGAGACGGTCGGGGAAGCACTGGCCGAAAAGCTCCTGAAACAGGGCGCCCGCGCGATTCTGGAAGAAATACGCGGGCGGCACACCTGAACGCCATGACGGGCGAGGTGGTCTATCTGCTCCGGGTGGAAACGACCGACTCGGATCCCTTTGCCCAAGCGCTGCGGGCGGCGGGCTACCGGCCGTTCGTGTTGCCGGTGCTGAGGGTGGTCTGGCTTAACACCGAGCAACTCCGGGCGGTGCTGGCCCGGCCGGAGGCGTACGGCGGGTTGATTTTCACCAGCCCACGCGCCGTGGAGGCGGTCCGGCGACTGGGGTCGCTCCTGGAGGCCTGGCGTCGACGGCCCGTGTACGTGGTGGGGCCGCGCACAGCTGCCGCCGCGCAGGAACTTGGCCTGCAGCCGCGGGGCGAAACGGCCGGCTCCGGGCGTGAGCTGGCCCGGCTGATCCTGCAGGCACTGCGTCCGGAGCGTCCCCTGCTGTTTCTGTGCGGGGCGCGTCGGCGCGACGAACTGCCGACGCTGCTCCGCGAGGAAGGTTTGCCGCTGGAAGAGCTGGTCGTGTACGACACGCGTCCGTCCGTGCCCGAACTGCCTGCGGAAGCGCCCGACTGGGTCGTATTTTTCAGTCCGTCCGGCCTGGAGGCAGCCCGACGGCTTCCGATCGCCCGAGAGCAGGTGCGTGTGGCTGCCATCGGACCCACGACGGCCGCAGCCCTGCAGCAGGAAGGGTGGGAGGTGGCCGCCGTCGCCCGAACGCCCACGCCGGAAGGCTTGCTGGCTGCACTGCAGGAAGCAACCAACCCGTCGTAACCATGTGGGTGCAGCGTACGATCACCCTGCGGCCGCGCGAGCGCGGCTTTCATCTGATCACCGACGAAGTGCTGGCGCAACTTCCGGAGTTGCGCTCAGTACGGGTCGGATTGCTGCACGTGTTCATCCAGCACACGTCGGCCAGTCTGACGCTCAACGAAAACACCAGTCCGGAAGTGCGGGCCGACTTTGAGCGCTACTTCAGCCGGGCGGTGCCCGACGGCGCGCCCTATTTTGCACACACGCTGGAAGGTCCCGACGACATGCCCGCGCACATCAAGGCCTCGCTGCTGGGGAGCAGTCTGCTGCTGCCGGTGCGCGACGGACGGCTGGCGCTGGGCACCTGGCAGGGCATCTACCTGTGCGAGCATCGCAACCACGGCGGCCCCCGCCGCTTAGTGCTGACGCTCTGGGGAGAAGGTGGGTAGAAACGGTCCAATTACAGCGGACGCTGACGCACGCGTTCGCGCTCGATCACGGTAAACTTTCCCTCCAGAACTTATCCGGAAAACAAGGGGAAATCTGACATGCCAGCGCTTTCTCGCGTTGTGTGTCAGAGGCACGGGTTTGTAGTACGCCACGAAGGCGTCAGCCGGAGTGGCGTCACCCGAGACGGCACTCCGCTTCGCTCTGTGCCTGACTACGAGCGCGCTGGTCGTGCTTCAAACGGCAGGCTATAAACCTCATCGAAATATAAACTTTCGACTTTTCGGATGACTTCTAAGAATCGCATGGGGACGTGCTGGCTGGAAGAACGTATAGTGCCTCTTCACGCAGGCATTCCGCAGCAAAAGCAAAGACGGCCTGAAGCGCTTCGCGCGTCAGGGTCGGATAATTCTCAAGCACCTGCTCCGTCGTCCAGCCCGCGGCAAAAAGTCCGAGAATAAAGGCAACCGAGAGTCGGGTTCCTCTGACAACAGGCTTTCCCTGAAGGATTTCCGGGTCAGCGTGAATGTACGGACGCCAGTCCATAACGGCACAGGATTCTGGTAGCCAGTCCTCGTTATCTACGACTGTGCCGTGTTTAAAGTTTTTTCAGGACGGCTACCCGTGTTCCGGCTCCAGGATGAGGGCGGCCAGCGGGGGAAGCGTCAGCTCCAGGTGGAAGGGGCGGCCGTGCCAGGACTCGGGCACCGCCTCGACGCGGCCGAAGTTGCCCATGCCGCTTCCGCCGTAGGCCACCGCGTCGCTGTTGAGCACCTCGCGCCAGGGGCCGCCGATCGGCACGCCCACGCGGTAGTGCTCGCGTGGCACGGGCGTAAAGTTCAGCACGAACAGCAGCATGCGGCCGGCATTCTTGCGCAGGTAACAGATCACGCTCTGGTCGCGGTCACTGAAGTCGATCCACTCGAACCCTTCCGGTCCGTCGTGCCAGAGGGCCGGATTCGTACGGTAGAGATGGTTCAGATCGCGTACCCACAGCTGAATGCCTCGATGGTAGGGCTGGTCCAGCAGGTGCCATTCGAGCTGCGTGTCGTGGTTCCATTCGCGGTGCTGGCCGAATTCGCCGCCCATGAAGAGCAGTTTTTTGCCCGGATGGCCCCACATGTGGCCAAAGAGCAGGCGCAGGTTGGCCGCTTTCTGCCAGTCGTCGCCGGGCATTTTACCCCAGAGCGAGCCCTTGCCGTGCACCACCTCGTCGTGCGAGAGCGGCAGGACGTAGTGCTCCGAAAAGGCGTACCAGAGCGAGAAGGTCAGCTCGTCGTGGTGATACTTGCGATAGATGGGATCGCGCCGGATGTAGTCCAGCGTGTCGTGCATCCAGCCCATGTTCCACTTGTAGAGGAAGCCCAGACCGTTGTTGTAGGTGGGGGCCGACACGCCGGGCCAGGCCGTCGACTCCTCGGCGATCGTCATGGCCTCGGGGAAGTGCAGGTAGACCGTCTCGTTGAATCGCTTGAGGAAATCGATGGCCTCCAGGTTTTCGCGACCGCCAAAGATGTTGGGCGTCCACTCCTTGCGTGAGTAGTCCCGGTAGAGCATGGAGGCCACGGCATCGACGCGCAGCCCGTCGACGTGGTACTTTTCGAGCCAGAAAAGCGCATTAGAAATCAGAAAGTTGCGTACGCCCGGCTTGTTGTAATCAAACACGTACGTGCCCCAGTCGGGGTGGTAACGCATTTTGGGGTCGTCGTATTCGAAGAGCGTGGTCCCGTCAAAGAAAACCAGTCCCTGGGGATCGGCCGCAAAGTGGCTCGGGACCCAGTCGAGGATGACGCCGATGCCGCGCTGGTGCAGGTAGTCGATCAGGTACATCAGGTCCTGGGGCGATCCGTAGCGAAACGTCGGGGCGTAGTAGCCCACCACCTGATAGCCCCAGGAGCCGTAGTAGGGATGTTCCATGACGGGCAGCAGCTCCACGTGCGTGAAGCCCATCTCCTGCACGTAGTCGGCCAGCGGCTCGGCAATCTCCCGGTAAGAGAAGGACTCGCCGGGCCGTTTGTGACGCCAGGAGCCCAGATGTACCTCGTAGATGGAAACCGGCTCGTAAAGGCTGGCCGGACCCTTCCGGCGCCGCATCCATTCGTCGTCGTGCCAGGTGTAGTCGAGCCGCGTGATGATGGAGGCCAGCCCTTCGATGGGACTGCCGGTAGGCGGCTCCATGGCGAAGGCGTAGGGATCCGTCTTGTCGGCCTGGTAGAAGCCGTGCCGGATGCGATACTTGTAGGTGTGGCCCGGGCGCGCTCCCGGTACGTAACCGGCCCACAGACCGCCGCCGTAGCGCTCCAGCGGGTTGGCGTCCGGATTCCAGTCGTTGAACGCCCCGAGCACCGAGACGCCATCGGCATGCGGCGCCCAGACGCAGAACCAGGTGCCTTCGTCGTCGGGATGGGCTCCCAGCTTTCGGTAACTGTCGTAGAACGTACCGCTTTCCCAGCGCCGGATGTCTTCTTCCGTGAGCCAGCTCATCAGGAAAACTTCGCCGGATTGTGCTTTGGTTTGTGCGAAATGCGCCGTATTTTAGGGCGCCTGCTGAAAATCGGCCCCAAGATACAACGGAGCGGGCGGAAAAGGATACCTGTTTCTTCAGAGTTTGGGCAAAAAGTTACAGGGCGGCTGCGCTTGAAGTACGGGCATTCCCGACCCACAGGCGTCAGCATGAAGAGGCGGATGGCGGGCAGGCGGCGACAGGCAGTTACGTACGTTGTCGTAAAAATGAGGCCGCGTAGGCAACACGCCTGCTTCGGTGTGTCTTTTGTTGTAAGCCGGGATGTTCAGGGCGTATTGTAGTTATGTCGCATAAAGAACAACCGGTCAGCTCGGTACCGGCCGTCTGGCCCGGCCGACCCTATCCGCTGGGTGCCACCTGGGACGGGCTGGGCGTCAACTTCGCCCTCTACAGCCAGCACGCCGAGGCGGTCGAGCTGGTGCTGTTCGATCACCCGGACGATCCTGCGCCTTCGCGCACGATCGAAGTGACCGAACGGACGGGCCCGATCTGGCATGTTTACCTGCCCGGTCTGCGTCCCGGCCAGCTCTACGGCTATCGCGTCTACGGACCCTACCGGCCGGAGGAAGGCCACCGCTTCAATCCGAACAAGGTGCTGCTCGACCCCTACGCAAAGGCCATCGGGCGACCGCTCCGCTGGCACGACAGCCTTTTCGGTTACAAAATCGGCGATCCGGCCGGGGATCTGTCATTTTCGGAAGAAGACAGCGCACCGTACGCGCCGCTGGGAGCCGTCGTGGAAGGCTGCTTCGAGTGGGGCGACGACCGTCCGCCACGTATCCCCTGGGAAGACACGATCATCTACGAAACGCACGTCAAAGGGATCACGAAGCTGCACCCGGAGGTGCCGGAGCCGCTGCGCGGGACGTATCTGGGGCTGACCTGCGAGCCGGTGCTGGAGCACCTGAAGCGGCTGGGCGTCACCACGATCCAGCTCCTTCCGGTGCACGCGAAAGTGCACGATCGGCACCTGGTCGAGCGCGGCCTGCGCAACTACTGGGGCTACAATCCGCTCTGCTACTTTGCGCCGGAGCCCGAGTACGCCACGAACGGACCGCTCTCGGCCGTGCGCGAGTTCAAGATGATGGTGCGGGCGCTGCACGCCGCCGGCTTCGAGGTGATCATCGATGTGGTCTACAACCACACAGGCGAAGGCGGCGTGCTGGGGCCCACGCTCTCGTTCCGGGGCATCGACAACCGCGCCTACTACAAGGCCGATCCGAACAACCCGCGCTTTCTGGTCGACTACACAGGCACCGGCAACACGCTGGACGTGGGCAACCCCTACGTCATCCAGCTCATTATGGACAGCCTCCGCTACTGGGTTACCGAAATGCACGTCGACGGTTTTCGGTTCGATCTGGCGGCCGCGCTGGCCCGTGAGCTGTACGACGTGGATATGCTCTCGACCTTCTTTCAGGTCATCCAGCAGGATCCGGTGCTCAGCCAGGTGAAGCTCATCGCCGAACCCTGGGACGTCGGGCCGGGGGGTTATCAGGTGGGACATTTTCCCTGGCAGTGGACCGAGTGGAACGGCCGCTATCGCGATGCCGTGCGCCGCTTCTGGCGGGGCGATAGGGGCCTCAACGGCGAGTTTGCCACGCGCTTTGCCGGCTCCAGCGATCTGTACGAACGCAGCGGCCGTCGTCCGTTCGCTTCGATCAACTTCGTCACGGCCCACGACGGCTTCACGCTGGAAGACCTGGTCAGCTATACGAAAAAGCACAACGAAGCGAACCTGGAAGGCAACCGGGACGGCATGGACGAAAACTACAGCACGAATTGCGGGGTGGAGGGACCCACGCAGGATCCGTCCGTGCTGGCCTGCCGGGAAGCGCTCAAGCGCAGCCTGATCAGCACGCTCTTTCTCTCGCAGGGCGTGCCCATGCTGCTGGGCGGCGATGAGCTGTCGCGCACGCAGCACGGCAACAACAACGCCTACTGCCAGGACAACGAAATCAGCTGGTACAACTGGCAACTCGACACGCGCAAGCAGCAGTTTCTGGAGTTCGTGCGCCAGGTGATCTGGTTCCGCAAGCAGCATCGGAGCTTCCGGCGCCGCCATTTTCTGACCGGATTGCCCAACGGCGGCGAGGCCCCCGACGCGGTCTGGTGGCACCCGGAAGGCCGGCCCATGCGCCACGAGGACTGGACCAACCCGGAGCTGACGGCCTTCGGACTGCTGCTGCATGGCGACGCCATTCAGGGCACCGACGAGCACGGGCGGCCCTTCCGAGACGACACGTTTCTGATTCTGTTCAACAACGGAAAGGAAGCCGTGCCGGTCGTGGTGCCGGAGGTGTGCTCCTGTGGCAAACCGCACCACTGGGAGGTGGTCCCGGTGTTTCAACGCAATGTGGAACCCACCACGTGCGCGCCCGGCGAGACGCTGTCGCTGCCGCCCGGCGTGCTGACGGTGCTGGTGGCCGTGCCGCCGTTCTCGGATGGAAACACGGAGCCGGCCTGACGCTTTCAGAAGGCGTCGTCCTCAGGAATGCAACCGCTGACCTGTGGTGAACCGCCTTGTCTTTTTCGGGCTGGTGCTTCTGCTGGCGGGATGTGCCGCCACGCGCGGCGCGCAGGAACAGCAGGGGCCGGCGCCGGAAGAAGCCCCGATCGACTGGTCCGCTTACGAAGACTTCGATCCGGCCCGCTATCCGGATCCACCGCCGCCACCGCTCGAAGTGCAGCACGACGTGCCGGAGGCGCTGATGGAAGGACGGGCCGGTGCCTCGGCCACGCGCACCGTAGAGGGCTACCGCGTGCAGATTTTTCTCACCGAAAACAAGGCCACGGCCGACAGCATCTACGCGGCGGCGGTCGCCTGGTGGCGACGGATGGCCGCACAGGGATTGCTGGAAGGGATTCCCGGTGCTCATGCCGACCCGCCGCCGGTCTATATCGTCTTCCGTGCTCCGTACTATCGCATCCGTCTGGGCAACTTTCGGACGCGTGAGGAGGCCGAGCGCTTGCGGGCGCTGGCCGCCCGCCGCTTCGAGGGCGCGTTTGTGACCTCGGATCGGGTGAACGTGGGGCAATAAACCTATCCTGCGGCTGCAGGGGCGGCCCCTGTATCCGACGGTGGACTTGGAGGAAGCGCACAGAGGCGCGCCCCTACCGCAAGCCCTGTTGCCCACGTCTCATTCCCATAGGGGTGGACCCGTGGGTCCGCTCCGGGTCTGGCGATGGGCAGCGGACGTCTATTGCCTTACAGCCGCACGTGAGGGCCGATGACCGGGTGGCGACGGAGTTGCTCGGCTTCTTCAGGGGTGGGACGCGTCGGGCGGTCGCGGTCCACCGCCACCATGCACAGAAAGCCCAGGGCTTCGTCCTCGGCAGCTTGAAACTGGTGCCAGGTCCAGGCCGGCACGTGAATCAGATCGAACGGCTGCACTTCGAAGAGCTGCTCGCCCACGATGGCACGACCCCGTCCGCGCAGGATCAGCACGGCGTGCACGTGCTCGTGCCGCTCGAAGGTGGAGTAGCCGCCCGGCTCCACTTCGAAGTAGCGCAGCTCGGCGGGCAGGCCACTTTCCGGTCCGAACAGCACCTGGCGCGTGATGTCCCGGAAGTGCGTGCCTTCCGGCTTGTAGTGCTTCAGCGGCACCGTCTCCCAGCGAAACCCTTCGTCGGTCGCCTGAAAGCGCCGCAACGTGGCAGGAAGCGTGTGAATTTCGGCCATGGTCGTTTTCGGATTGAAGAAAGTCGCGCGGCGGACGATACAGTCGGGGAGCCTGAGTAGTTCCAGGGCTGCTGTTCTGCAGGATGAAGTCGTCTGTTTCGAGACCGTTCGTTCCTGTCGACTGGGAGTTTCCGGAAGAAGCGGCCGTGCTGTGCCTGTCGTTTGCAGCACCCACCGGACAGGTATCCGAGCACGCCAGCTGGATGGCAAAGCTGGCGCCGGAGGTGTCGGCCTCCCGGCGCAGGGCGGCGCTGGAGGCCGCGCAGCGACTCTTCGAGAAAGGCTACGGGGCGGCGCTTACCACATGGGTGCTGGAGGATCGGGCGCCGCGCTGGTCGTGGCGGCGTCGCCAGCACGTGCTGCAGGTGCTGACCGACTGGGCCGTCGCCTGTGGCGCACCTCCGGAGCAGCTCCGCGTGTTGTTTCACCTGGAGCAGCTCGGTCAGCGTCGCCGGCGCGAGGCCGGTCGCTATGGCGATCGGCCGCCGCGTTGAGGAGCGGTTCAGGCAGCCCGCCGCTCAAGCCAGACGCCGAGGCCCAGATAGAGCGGCACGCTGAGCAGGGCCAGACCAAGATGAAAGGGAGGGGACAGGTGCGAAGCGCTCAGGTGGAGCAGCCCCAGCAGCGGAAGGCTGTAGAGGCCGTAGCGTAGCAGCGGAATCAGCGCCTCGCGGGTCGAGACGCCGGCCAGCCGAAGCAGGACCCCGAGCTGGACGGTGCGCCCCAGCACGCCGGTCAGTCCGAGCAGGAGCAGGGCCGTCTCCGGTCGCCCCTGTAGTCCGCCGACGACGAGCGCGCCCGTCTGCAGCAGAAAGAGCAAGACGCTGATGGCGAAGTCGGCCCGCTGGCGCTCCAGCACGTCGAACAGCCGGCTCAGCGGTGAGGCCACTCCCGCCAGCAGCAGCCAGGGGGCGATCCAGACGGCGTATTGGCCGGCCGTGTGCCACGGCTGGCCGAAGACGAAGGCGAACAGGTCGGGGCCCAGCAGCATCAAGAGCAGCACCGGATAGAGGCCCACCTGCAGCAGACGCCGGTAGACGCGCAGGGTCAGCGCGGCCAGCCCGTTGCCGTGGCGGGCTTCGGCGGCACGGACGAAGAAAACCTGACCGGTCGCGCCGCCCACCAGTCCCAGCGGAACGCTCAGTACCATGAAGGCGCGGCCGAAAAAGCCCAGCACCCGGGTGTCGAAGAAGGCCAGCAGCAGCAGAAAAGGCAGACGCATGCTCAGTGCGTTGAGCAGGGCAGCCGGAAGGGTAAACAGCGGAAAACGCCGGTAGCGGCGGGCCAGTGCGGTCAGCGAAGGAGGAGGATCCGACGCTTCCGATGGCATGCGGCGCAGACGCCAGCCATAGAGCAGCAGTGCGCTCAGGTGGCCGCCCAGAAAGCCGCCGATGAGTCCAGCTGCACCCGCCTGCAGAGGAGGCAGGCCGGCCGCCAGCCGCAGCGTCGTCGTGGCGGCGGCACGCAGGGCGGTGCCGGCCGAAAGCGTCCGGAACGCCTCACGGCGCATCAGCCACAGCTCGGCCAGGCGTCCCCCGCCCATGAGCAGCAGGGCAGGGCCGAGCCAGGGGAGCCAGTCGGCCAGCGCCGCCTCGCCCGCGCGTGCAAGCAACAGACGTCCGGGCAGGCTCAGCACCAGGCAGAGCAGGCCGAGGCCGAGCAGGATGTAAACGGAAAGCCGGAGCAGGCCGCGCGCTTCGGCTTCGTCGTGGGGTAGCAGCAGCGCGTCCTCGTACCGGAGTGTTCCCAGCACAAACAGCAGGCTCGCCAGCGCCACGAAGGCGTCCAGCACGCCGAACGCTTCCGGCGTGTAGAGGCGGGTCAGCAGCGGCTGGGCCAGATAGGACAGGGCCAGGGCGATCGACGAGCCGGACAGCAGCGTGAGTACCGGCCCCCGGAGCGGGCGCTCGGATGGCGATGTGGATGTGGGCGCGGGCTCCATGGCTCAGCGAAGGCCGGGCATGTGGCGCAATAGCGTCTGCAGCGGCGAGCGGTCGCAGGTCAGTCGAAAGTAAAGCCGCAGCGTCGGGTTAAAGCGACGCTTGAACTCGGCAATAGAGGGGGTGTTGGCTCCGACAAAATCGAACCAGTGAAAGCCTTCTTCCCGGAGCCGGCTCCAGAGGTATCCCAGCAGCACGGTCATGGCAGGGCCGGGCATGCTTCCGGCCAGCCAGTACCAGGCGCGCGGCGGTGCCACCATGAGCGCCACGGCCGCTTCCGTCTCCCCTGACGCATGCTGCACGCCGAAAATGCGGACCGGTCCGGCCCTCGCAAGTGCTTCGAGCAGGGCGGCCAGGCGCTCGGCCGACGCCGGGGGCGGGCGGCGGTGGCGCCGGTAGCCGGCCGCCACCAGACGGGCCACTACGGGGGCCAGCCGGGCGTCTTCGATCAGCCGATAGCTTGCCGCCGCTTTGCGGAAAAGGCGGCGGGGATTTTCGGACCAGTGCGCGGGTGAGGTCTGCTCCAGGTCGATTTCGTAGGTGTAAAGCGGATGGGCCCGCCAGCCACGCCACAGGGCCGGCCGCACGTCCGTCCACCCCGGAGGCAGGTGCAAATCGACGCGCGCATAGCGGCGAGATAGTGCCTCCAGCAGCCGCTCCGGGAGCGCCGGCACGGACGCATCCGGAACGACCAACGGCGACTCGGGCAGCAGGGGCGGATGCGAGGCCCACCGCCAGGGTCCCATGCGGCGTACCAGCAGCGCTATGGCGGCCGGACCGCCTCTGGCGTCCACCTCCACGATTTCGACGCGGCGGCCGAAGAGCCGCGCCAGCCCGAGCAGCACCTCCGGATGCGCAAACGGCGACGTCCGGGCAGCCTGCAGGGCTTCCCAGCGTCGCCGTCCTTCCGGATCTTCCAGCCGATAGCAGATCACGGGCGCGTCGAACGCCGGCCGTCTGTGTTCAGAGGATGTACTGGCTCAGATCCCGGTTCTGTACGATACCGCTGAGTCGCTGCTCCACCAGGTCGGCATCCACCACGATCTTGCGATCCTCGGGCACGTTGTCGGGCACCTCGAAGAGGATGTCTTCCAGCAGCGTGGTCAGCACCGTGTGGAGGCGGCGGGCGCCGATGTTTTCGACCTCTTCGTTCACGCGCGCGGCGATCTCGGCAATCTTGCGCACGGCCGCGTCGGTGAACTCGATCTCGACGCCCTCAGCCTTCAGCAGGGCCTGGTACTGCTTGAGCAGCGCGTTTTTGGGTTGCGTCAGGATCTTGTAAAAGTCCTCCTCGGTCAGGCTCTTCAGTTCGACGCGGATCGGGAAGCGGCCCTGTAGTTCCGGGATCAGGTCGCTGGGTTTGGCCACGTGGAAGGCCCCGCTGGCGATGAACAGGATGTGGTCGGTGCGGACCATGCCGTATTTGGTCATCACGCTGCAGCCTTCCACCAGCGGCAGCAGGTCGCGCTGCACGCCCTCGCGCGACACGTCCGGGCCGCCCCGGGCGCCGTCGCGGGCGGCCACCTTGTCGATCTCGTCGATGAAGACGATGCCCGACTGCTCCACGCGCTCCAGCGCCTCGCGCGTGACCTTGTCCATGTCGATGAGCTTCTGCGCTTCCTCCTGCGTGAGGATCTCGCGCGCTTCGGCCACGGTGACGCGGCGCTTCTTGCGGCGGCGGCCCGTCAGGTTACCGAACAGCTCCTGCAGGTTGACGCCCATTTCCTCGATGCCCAGCGGCCCGAAGACCTGCACCATGGGCATCGTGTCGGCGGCCACCTCAATTTCGATCTCCCGGTCGTCCAGCTCGCCCGCCTTGAGCTTTTCACGGAAACGCTGACGGGTGCGCTCCCGGGCTTCGGCCTCGGCGTCGTCGGCGGCCGTGGTGGCCGTGCTCTGCAGGAAGAAGCCCGGACCCTGCACCATTTCCGGGCGGGGAGTCGGGCGGGCCGGCGGCACCAGGATGTCGAGGATGCGCTCCTCGGCCAGCTCACGGGCCCGGTCGCGCACGCGCTGCTCGTGCTCCTCGCGCACCATGTTGACCGCGATGTCCACCAGATCGCGGATCATGCTGTCCACATCGCGGCCCACATAACCGACCTCGGTGAACTTGGTGGCTTCGACCTTGATGAACGGCGCACCGGCCAGCTTCGCCAGGCGACGGGCAATCTCGGTCTTGCCCACGCCGGTAGGGCCGATCATCAGGATGTTGTTCGGCATGATCTCTTCCCGCATCTCCGGCGGGGCGTTCAGCCGGCGCCAGCGGTTGCGCAGCGCAATGGCCACGCACTTTTTGGCTTCCTCCTGACCGACGATGTATTTATCCAGCTCCGCGACGATCTCGCGCGGGGTCAGCTCGCGCTTCATTCCGGCCTCCTGAGAAGTAAGGGGTTCCTGCTCCATGGCAGACAGGTTGACGAATTAGAACGCCGACGGTTCTTCCCCGGAAGTGTCTTCAACGTGATCTTCGTCGGATAGATCTCCGCCGACCTTGGGTTCCGGCTCAGGCTGTGAGGCCATTGCTTCCCGGAGGCGACGCACGTCGGGGTGGTCTTCGTGCAGGATGAGCACGGTGTAATCGTAGGGGAAGCCGCGCCGACGTTCCAGCCGGACGGCGCCCGCTGCTTCGAGGCGGTTGATCAGCTCTTTGGGCTCGACCCGGGTTTCGTCGAAGGTTTCCGACATCTTCCGGAGCAAAGGCGTAAGGTAGACCTCCTCGTACTGGCCGAAGTGTTCGAGGATCAGTTCGAGCGCCTTCAGGGCATCCGGATCGTCGGCCAGCGAAGCGAAGGCCGGCGGCGGGGCAGGCGGCGTATTTTCTACGGGACCCGACAGGTGTGCCAGCAGCTGACGCAATCCGGCGTGCTCCAGAATCGGACGGGGATCCAGCAGCAGGCGGTCGCCCAGGCGCTCATAGACCAGGTCGGAAGGCGAGGTCAGCTGCAGGAGGGCGATCTGGCGACCGTGGCCGCGCAGGTGCTCCAGCAGCGGCAGGTACGAACGGTTGCCGCTGACCACCACGAACGCCTGCACTTCGGGATGGCTTTGCAGCGTCTGCAGTGCGTCGATGGTGAGCTGGAGCGATCGGGATGGCGCCTCGTAGCTCGAAGGCACCATGCGCGGCACAATGCCCTGTTCGGCCAGTACGCGCTGGATGGCCAGCCCGTCGTCGTATTGCTCGAAGTCGGCATAGGCACGTCCCAGCACCACGCGGAAGCGACGACGCGCCAGCAGATAGCGACGGAGGCTGTAGAGCAGATCGGCCAGCTGTCCGTTGAGGTCGCTGGTATCTTTCAGGTAGCGGGCAGCCTGCTGATACAGGTTTTCGTAATCCACAAAGAGGGCCGTGGTTCGGATCGGTTTTCTGGAATGTGAACGATCCATTATTCCTCGCATTATTTTTTATTAATCAGTTTCCTGAGTTTTATTTCGAATCAATCTCCAGAATCGTGAACTCGTGGTTGGTGTAGATGCAGATGTCGGCCGCAATGGAGAGGGCCTCTTCGACGATGGCACGGGCCGACAGGTCGGGGCGGTGTTTGCGGAGGGCGCGGGCAGCGGCCAGTGCGAAGGGTCCGCCGGAGCCGATGGCCACGATGTCGTCGTCGGGTTCGATCAGGTCGCCATTGCCGCTGATGAGCAGCAGGCGGTCGGGTGAGGCGACGGCCAGCAGGGCGTCCAGGCGGCGCAGGTAGCGGTCGGTGCGCCAGTCTTTGGCCAGTTCGACGGCCGCGCGGAGCACGTTGCCGCCGTGTTGCTGCAATTTGCCCTCGAAGCGCTCGAAAAGCGTCAGGGCGTCGGCGGTGGCGCCGGCAAAGCCGGCCAGGATCTTGCCGTTGTAGAGCGCCCGGACCTTCTGGGCGCGGCGCTTCATGACCGTGTTGCCCAGCGTGGCCTGTCCGTCGGCGCCCAGGGCCACGCGGCCGTTATGGCGTACGCCCAGTACCGTGGTGCCGTGAATCTGCTGGTGGGGCATCGGTTATCTGGCTGCAGGTTGTGTACAAAATGCCGTCCATGAACGGCCAGAGCGGAGGGGTTGATCCCGTCAGTTGCGGTAGCGGGCCAGGTGCTCGACGAAGGCGTCGATGGTGCGGCGGACCTGACGGGTGGGGACGGTGTAGTGATTACAGAAGATGGCAAAGGCGAGCAGGCGGCCGTCGGCGGTGCGCACATATCCCGCCAGGGCGCTCGTGTTCGAGATCGTGCCGGTCTTGGCGCGGACGTTGCCGCGGGCGCGTCCGGCACGAAAGCGATCCTGCAGTGTGGTCTCTTCCTCGCCGCCGGCAGGCAGCGACGTGTAGAACGCCCGCCAGACCGCGCGATCGGGATGGGTGGCCATGTAGGCCAGCAGGCGTACGGTAGCCTCGGGCGTAACCAGGTTCTGTGCCGAAAGACCGGAACCGTCCACCAACTGGATGCGGCTGGTGTCGATGCCGGCGCGGAGCCAGGTGCGGGCGGCGGCTGCCAGCCCCATCTCGGCCGATCCGGGCACAAGCGTGCTGTCGGGCACCGGCCGCTCGGCCCCCAGCGTGCGCAACAGCATTTCGGCGTACAGGTTCTGGCTCCGCCGGTTGATGATCCGGACGATCTCTGAAAGTGGCGGCGAGGTATAGGTGGCTACCGTCCACAGGTTCGGAGCGGTGTATTCGGGTTTGATCGAGAGGTCATCGACATCCACCGGCTCTCCTTCGACGGCGATGCCTTCGGCCAGCAGCACCTCGCGCAGTACGTGCACAAAGAAACGCGTCGGGTTGTGCACTGTGAGCGACTCGGTGTCGCGGCGACCTTCGGGCACGCGACTGAAGAGTACGATCGTGTTGGTACCGGGCAGGCGGCGATAGCCTTCTTTCAGCTGCTGTCCGGCGGGAATCGTGTAGGTCTGGTTGATCAGGGAGACGTAGGTAGTGGGAGGCTCCCACGTCAGAAGGCCCGGTTCGCCCGGGCGGCGCGCTTCGATCGTGACGTCCACGCAGTTGTCGTTGAACGACAGTGCGCTGATCTCGGCGGCATACCAGTAGGTCAGGTCGTCCCAGCTCCAGCCCGTGCCCAGTGGCGTGTCGTCGAAGTAGTCGTCGTCGCCGATGAGGTCGCCGGCGATCCGGTGGATGCCCCGGCGGCGCAGCGAGTCGGCCCAGGCGCGAAACGTGGCCGTGCGGTCGCCGTCGGTGAAGCGGCCGCCGATGGCGGGGTCGCCCGCGCCACGGACGATCAGGTTGCCCTGGAGCACGCCGTCTATGACGGATCCGTCGGCCAGCAGACGGGTCACGTAGCGGAAGTCGGGACCAAGCTGTTCCAGCGCCGCCGCTGTGATGAACAGCTTGGTGACGGAGGCCGGGGTGAAGTTCTGGCGGGCGTGGCGGGCGTAGAGCACGGTGCTGTCGCGCAGGTCCAGGACGAGCGCGCCCCAGAAGGCCGACTCGTAGTCGGGGGTTTCAAGCAACCGGTCCAGCGTCGCCTGGAGCGGCCGGGGCGACTGGGCATGGACCGGCGCCGGCACGCTCCACAGCAACAGCAGGATCGGCCAGATGCGCAGGCGCATGGCTCAGGGTGTGTCGGTGCTGTTCAACAGCTGGCGTTCCGGGTCGGGCGGCCGCAGGATGACGAACACGTAGGAAGCCTGATCCAGGGGCGAGGCCGGCTCCAGGTAGATGCGCAGCGTGTTGAGGCCGGGCTGGCGGGTGACTTCGGCAACGCGGCCCACCGGAAAGCCCGGTGGAAAGATGCCGCTGTAGGTGGTGGTGACCACCGGCATGCCGGGCTGTACGGGTTCGGTGCGGCTGACGAATTCCATGAGCAGGCGGTCGGGCTGTTCGCCGTCCCAGCGCACGATGCCGGCAGCGCCGATGGGCTGGATGCGAGCCGCCACGCGGAAATCGGTGTTCAGGTAGGGAAGGACGCGGGCATAGTGGGGCGTGGCCAGCAGGACCGTGCCGATGATACCCCGGTCGTCTACGACGGCCATGCCGGGCAGCACGCCATCGTTGCGGCCGGCGTCGATCGTCAGGTAGTTGCGCTGGCGCGTGATGTCGCGTGCCACGATGCGGGCGGCACGGAACGGCAGCGGCGAGAGGCTGTCGCGCAGCGCCAGCAGGCGGGTCAGGCGTTCGTTGGCACTCAGGGCTTCACGGGCGCGGGCCAGCTCGCCCGCCAGGTGGATGTTTTCGGCCCGCAGTCGTTCGTTTTCCTCGAGCGCCCGGAAGTAGTGGCCCGCCCAGGCCAGGCGCGCCTCGGCCCGGGCCGACAGCTCCAGCGTCAGCGCGCGCAGACCCCTGAGCACCGGCTCGTTGTGCAGCAAAAGCAGGGTCAGCGACAGACCCAGCACCACTACCAGCAGCAAGGCGTCAACGAGCCAGTTTGTGCGCGTCATGGCTTAGAGCAGCACCCGCTCGTAGCGATCGAGGTCTTCCAGCACCTTGCCGGTTCCGCGGGCCACGGCCGTCAGTGGATCCTCGGCCACGTAGACCGGCAGCTCTACGCGGTTGCGGATCAGCACATCCAGCCCTTTGAGCAGGGCACCACCGCCCGTGAGCATGATGCCGCGTTCCAGGATGTCGGCGCCCAGCTCCGGCGGCGTGCGCTCCAGGCAGCGCAGCACGGCCGCCGCGATCTGGCTGACCGGCTCGCGCAGCGCCTCGCGCACGTCCTCCGACGAGATGGTGCGCACCTTCGGAATGCCGCTGACCAGATCGCGTCCCTTGACCGACAGTTCCAGCTCCGGGTCCAGCTCGACGGCGCTTCCAATCTCGCACTTGATGCGCTCGGCCGTGCGCTGACCGATGAGCAGGTTGTGATTACGCTTGAAATACTGGATGATCGCGTTGTCCAGTTCGTCGCCGCCGATGCGGATCGACTCGTTCACGACGATCCCGGCCAGTGCGATCACGGCGATCTCGGTAGTGCCGCCGCCGATGTCCACTACCATGTTGCCCACCGGCTCCTCCACGTTCAGGCCGATGCCGATGGCGGCGGCCATGGGTTCGCTGATCAGATAGACGCGCTTGGCGCCGGCGTGCTCGGCCGAGTCGCGCACGGCACGCTTTTCCACCTCGGTGATGCCGCTGGGGATGCAGACCACCATGCGGCGGATCGAGGTGTACCAGCTACGCTGCACCTTCTGGATAAAACCCCGGATCATCTGCTCGGCCACCTCGAAGTCGGCGATGACGCCGTCTTTGAGCGGCCGGATCGTTTCGATCTCGGGGTGCGTGCGTTCGTGCATCTGCAGGGCTTCGCGGCCGATGGCAATGACCTTGCGCGTGCTCCGGTGCACGGCCACGATGCTGGGTTCGTTCAGCACGATGCCGCGGCCCTTGATGTACACCAGGGTGTTGGCCGTCCCCAGGTCAATGGCAACGTCGGTGGCGAAGTTGAACAGCCCCATGGATCTACTGAAGGTTTGGGTCCGGGCCCGCCGGCGCATGGTGCAGGCAGGCCAGGAACGTTAGGACTCCACGCTGGCCTTTCGGCCGGATGCGCCCTTAAAATAGTAAACCGGCGGGCAAATAGATCCGCCCGCCGGCAGAAAAGTGCGAAAATCGTTCCTTTCAGTGGCGGAAGTGCCGGGTACCGGTGAAGACCATGGCGACGTCGTGCGCGTCGGCCGCCTGGATCACCTCTTCGTCCCGGATGGAGCCGCCCGGCTGGATTACGGCGCGCGCACCGCTTTCGACGGCGGCCAGCAGGCCGTCGGCAAAGGGGAAGAAGGCGTCGGAGGCCACCACGCTTCCGGTAAAATCGTGCCCTTCGCGTTTTCCTTTCAGCACGGCGATCTCGGAGGCGTCCACCCGGCTCATCTGGCCGGCCCCGATGCCCAGCGTGGCCCGGTCGCGCGCGTACACGATGGCATTGCTCTTGACGTGTTTGACCACGCGCCAGGCGAAGTCCAGGTCGCGCCACTCGGCTTCGGTGGGAGCGCGGCGGGTCACCACGCGCCAGGACGAACGCAGCGCCTCCAGCGGCGGCAGGGGACCGTCGGCCTCCTGCACCAGCAGGCCACCCACGGCCGAGCGCACGTCCAGCTCTTCCTGCACCGGACGGAGCTGCTGGATGATGCGTCGGTTGGCCTTCTTTTTCAGAAAGTCCAGCACGCCCTCCTCGAAGTCCGGCGCGATGATCACTTCGGTGAAAATCTGGTCGATGGCCTCGGCCGTCTCGCGGTCGAGCGGACGGTTGACCACCACGATCCCGCCGAAGGGCGAGCGCCGGTCGGTGGCGAAGGCGCGCGCGTAGGCTTCGGCGAGCGTGTCGGCCGTGGCCACGCCACACGGGTTCGTGTGCTTCAGGATGGCGCAGGTGGGATCGGCCTCCCGGAACTCGTCGATTAGCCGCAGGGCCGCGCTCAGATCCAGCAGGTTGTTGAAGGAGAGCGCCTTGCCGTGGAGCTGGCGGAAGAACCGATCCGGGTTGCCGTAGAGAGCCGCCCGCTGGTGGGGATTTTCGCCGTAGCGCAGAATCTGAACGCGCGGCAGGTCGATCTGCAGCCGGGGCGGCAGCGGCTCCGGTGCTTCGGGCTGCAGGCGGCGCTCCAGATAGGCGGCAATGGCCCGGTCGTAGGCGGCCGTCCGGGCAAAAGCCTTCTGGGCCAGGCGGCGGCGCGTGGCCAGCGTCAGCGCACCCGCGTGCTGCTCCAGCTCGCCGGCGACGGCGTCGTAATCGGACGGATCGACCACCACGGCCGTGAAGAAAAAGTTCTTGGCGGCGGCGCGAATGAGCGTGGGGCCGCCAATGTCGATGTTTTCGACGGCCAGCGCTTCGTCGTCGGGTGCCTGCTCGACGGCCTGCTCGAAGGGATACAGGTTGACCACCACCAGATCGATGGGCGCGATGCCGTGCCGTTCGAGCTGGGCCAGGTCTTCGGGCACGTTGCGGCGGGCCAGCAGGCCGCCGTGAACAGCCGGATGCAGCGTCTTGACGCGGCCGTCGAGGATTTCCGGAAAGCCGGTCAGCTCCGAGACGTCGCGCACGGCCAGACCGGCCCCGCGCAGCGTGCGGGCCGTGCCGCCCGTGGAGATCAGCTCGATGCCCCGCTCCGCCAGGCGACGGGCGAAGTCTACCAGACCGGTTTTGTCGAACACCGACAGCAGCGCCCGTCGGACGGGCTGCAGGTCCGGAGGGGGCTCGTGGGTGCGCGGTTGATGCAGCATGGCTACGGGTTGTGGGTTTCGGGGGCTTCGGGCAGGATGCGGACGCGGCGACCGTCGACCACCACACGCCCTTCGGCGAACAGCCGCAGCGCCTCGGGATAGAGCCGGTGCTCCACTTCCAGTACACGCGCGGCCAGCGTCTCGGGCGTGTCGTCGGGCAGGACCGGCACGGGCTCCTGCAGCACGATCGGCCCGTGGTCATACTCCTCGTCCACCAGATGAACGGTGGCGCCGGTCCAGCGCACGCCGTAATGCAGCACGGCCTCGTGCACGCGGCGGCCGTACATGCCCGGTCCACCGAAGGCGGGCAGCAGGGAAGGATGGATGTTCAGAATCCGGTTGCGGTAGGCGGCCACCACGTTGTCGGGAATTTTCTTCAGGTAGCCGGCCAGGGCCACCAGCTCGACGTCATGGGCGCGGAGCACCTCGAGCAATGCCTCGCCGAAGGCCTCCGGCGAGGGGTAGTCCTTCGGAGCGAGCACGGCGGTGGGGATGCCGTGCCGCCGGGCCCGCTCCAGAGCACCGGCCGTGGGGCGATCGCTCACGCACAGCACCACGCGGGCCGGCAGGCGACCGGCTTCGATGGCGTCGAGGATGGCCTGAAAGTTCGTGCCGCCCCCCGAGGCGAAGACGGCCAGACGCAGGGGCGGTCGCGTTGCGGGTTGCGACATCGGATCGTGTGGCGACGGTTGCCGCCCCAAGTATAGCGTTCAGAGGGCGAGCTTACTGAAAAATTTTTACGGAAAAGCCCCTGCAGCAGACCGGCCTATCGCACGACGGGTTCCAGCAGCGATAGCCGTATGCCTGAAGCGTCGGCCACCAGTCGGGCCCGCACGCCCACGGGGAGCGTGTTTTTGGCGGCGACGTGCCCGTAGGGAAAATCGGTCACGACCGGGTAGGGCGCCGCGCCGAAGTAGTCGGCAAGCACTTCGTCGAGCGAAAGCGACGGGCTCGAGGCGGCCGGCGCGCAGTCCGTGAAATGCCCCAGCACGAGCCCCGCCAGTCGGTCGAGCACGCCGGCCAGGCGCAGTTGCGCCAGCATGCCGTCGATGCGATAGGGAGCCTCGCCGATGTCTTCCAGAAACAGGATGGCACCGGTCAGATCGGGCAGGTAGGGAGTGCCCACGAGCCGCACCAGCACCGAGAGCGTGCCGCCCACCAGCGGCCCTTCGGCCACGCCGGGTCGCAACACGCGGGGCGAGGCCGATCCGACAGGCGGCAGCGGATCGGGCGTGGCGCCTCCGGCCAGCTCCCAGAAGCGCTGTTCCGTCTCGTCGTCCAGCAGCGGCCAGTCGATGGCCACCATGGGACCCGAGAGGCCCGGCAGGCGGGCATGGCGCAGCAGGGCCAGATGCAGGGCCGTGACGTCGCTGTAGCCGACGAGCAGCTTCGGCGCGTGGGCCGCCGCTTCGTAGTCCAGCAGCGATAGCAGGCGCAGGCAGCCGTAGCCCCCGCGGGCGCAGAAAATGGCCCGGATGTCGGTGCGTTGCAGGTAGTGGTTGAGTTCGTCGGCCCGCAACCGGTCGTCGCCGGCCAGATAGCCCCGGTGGGCCGAGAGCGTGCGGCCGCGCTCCACGATCAGTCCCGCCGCTTCCAGGCGCCGGATGCCGGCTTCCAGTTTTTCGGGATCGGGCGGGCTGGCCGGGGCCACGACGGCCACGCGATCGCCGGGCCGAAGCGGAGCCGGATGTCGCAGCGTCAGATCCATCCCCGTCGCCGGAAGGCGTAAAGCATGCCCAGCGCCAGCACCAGCATCAGCAGCATGACGGCCGGGTAGCCGTAGCGCCAGTGCAGCTCGGGCATGTAGTCGAAGTTCATCCCGTAGATTCCGACGATGAAAGTGAGCGGGATGAAGATCGTGCCCACGAGCGTGAGCACCTTCATGATCTCGTTCATGCGATGGTTCAGCTGCGACAGGTACACGTCGGTCAATCCGGCCAGCAGCTCGCGCAGCGACTCGACGATTTCGATCACCTGCACGATGTGGTCGTAGGTGTCGCGCAGGAAGGGACGGGTTTCCGGTGCGATGAGCGGGTTTTCGAGGCGTTGCAGCTCGGCGAACACTTCCCGGAGCGGCCACACGGCGCGGCGCATGCCGATCAGTTCGCGTCGCAACGAGGCCAGTTCGTGCTGCACCTGCTGATCGGCGCGTTCCAGCACCTTGGCTTCGAGTTGCTCGGCGCGTTCGCTGATTGCTTCCAGCACCACGAAGTAATGATCGACGATCACGTCGAGCAGGGCATAGGCCAGGTAGCTGGCGTCGCGCTGGCGGATGCGGCCGATCTGCTGGCGCAGGCGCTCGCGCACCGGCTCGAACACGTCGCCGGGCCGCTCCTGAAACGTCAGCACGAAGCCCTGGCCCAGAATCAGGCTGACCTGCTCGGCCTCCACCGTGTAATCTTGCTCGTCGAAGGTGAGCATGTGGCAGACGATGTACAGATAGGCCTCGCCTTCTTCGAGCTTGGGACGCTGACCCGTGCTGACGATGTCTTCGAGCGTGAGCGGATGAATCGAAAGCAGCTTGCCGAGCTGCTGAATGAGCCGGATGTCGTGCAGACCGGTGACGTCGATCCAGGTGACCGTCGGCCGGTCCTTGTAGTTGAGGATCGTTTCGATCTCTTCGAGCGCGATTTCTCGCTCTTCGAGGTGCTCTGCGTCGTAGTCGATCAGGTGGACGGTGACGGGCTCGGTCGGCGGTCGCTCCGGAGGGAGCAGCGTGCCCGGCGGCAGGCCGATCTTGCGGCGCCGCCGGGCAAGGATTTCGCGGAATCGGGAGATTCTGTGCGTCATCCGTACGGGTTTTCGGTCATCGATCCCAGCCCGGAAGAAGAGGAAGTTTCGCTACCGGCGCTGCTCAGTTGTTTGCGCAGCTGGCGAAGCTCGCGGGCGCGTTTGATACGGCCCGGAATAGTGGCCAGGATGCCCACCAGTACGCCCAGCGCGAAGCTGACCAGCACCACCAGCGCCGTGGACTGCTCGGTCTGGTAGGGACCGAAACGCAGCGTCACGTACCCCGGATTGGACAGGGCAAAAATGACGGCCAGGATGGCGATGATCAGCGACAGAATGAGAAACGAGGTTCGCATGGCCTGTAACGTCCGGATGTAATGTGTATCGATACCAAAGATAAGGTCCGGGGTGGGTTTTCGGAGAAGTGGTGTTCGTTTTTAACCGGATGGTTGCCCGACGGGCCGATCTTTCCAGCGGACGCGTCCGCGCCAGTGGCTCCAGGCCGAGTCGAGCTGCAGCGCCCAGGCCAGCAGGTGCGAAAGCGGCGCCAGCAGGCTCAGCCAGAGCGGATGGACGAGCAGCCGATCGACCACCAGCTTGAGGCCGAGTATGGAAACGAGCAGCGGTCCCCAGACGAGCGGCGCCAGCACGAACGCCAGGCCGTAGCCGAGCCAGAGGAGCAGGAAGGGAAGTGGACGGCCGCCCATGAGCAGGTAGGCGTTTTTGCGGAAGCCCCGCCAGGCCGCCTGCAGGTCCGGGTACATGTGCACGGCCAGTTCGCGGCGAAGGTCCAGCATTTCGGGCACCAGGCCGTGCTTTTTCAGGTAACGGCCGATCTGTACGTCTTCGAGCACTTCGTTTTTGTGACGACGATGCGGTTCCAGTCGGTGGTAGTGGGTGGCGTCGATGAGCCAGCACTGGCCGTTGAGGGCGCCCAGCAGGGGATGAGGCAGGCGACGCACCAGGGGCCAGGGCAGTCCGGCCAGGATCATGAGCGGCACGAGGCTGACGAGCAGCTGGCCGCCGCCCCGCAGCGACGGCAGCGCCGTGGCCACCGAGCCCGGCGGCAGCGCCCGGTAGCGGGCCACCAGATGGCGGAACGCGTCCGGCCGCAGCAGCTCGGTGTCGGCATCCAGAAACAGATAGAGCGTGCCGCGGGCGTGCCGGGTGGCCTGGTAGAGCGCATGGACCTTGCCCACCCAGCCGGGCGGCGGCCCTTCGCCCCGGAGCACGCGCAGACGCCGGTCGAAGCGGTAGCGCTCGAGCACGAAAGGGGTGGCGTCTTCCGAGCCGTCGTCGTAGACGATCACCTCGAAGTGCGGATAGTCCTGGCGCAGCAGCGTGGGCAGCAGGCGGCGCAGGTTGGCGGCTTCGTTGCGGGCCGGAATCAGCACCGAGAGCGACGGCCATACGTCGGCCCTCGGGTCCGGTCGGGGCTGTCGCCGCAGATAGTGCAGCGAGGCCAGCAGCGTCCCCCAGAGCAGCAGGTGCAGCGTGCAGAGCAGGAGCGTCAGAACGATCACGTGCGACAGGGCTTCGAGAAACAATGGCGCGTGGCCTTTAAATTACGGCCGGAGTGTTTTGTTTGACGCAGACCCAACCGCGCATGCTGGCCGTCGTTCCGCCGGAGTATTTCCCGCGTCTGGAGCGCGTGGCGCTGGCGCTCCGGGCCGGTCGGCTGGTGCTGGCCGACACGTTCCAGTACAGCCGGCAGTCCTACCACAACCGCGCGCGGCTCCGCAACCCGCAGGGCTGGCAGTGGATCTCCGTGCCGCTTCGGGCACATCAGCACGGCGTGCCGATCGACCGGGCCGCCATCGGACAGCTCCGCGGCTGGCAGCGCCGCCACTGGCGGGCTTTCTGCTACAACTACCGGACGACGCCGTACTTTGAGTTTTACGAGCCGCGGCTGGAGGAACTCTTCCAGCAGGAATGGCGGACGCTGGGCGAGCTGACCTGCGCGACGGTGCTGCTGACCTTACAGTTTTTCGAGATCGACGTGCCGGTCGTCCGCGCCTCGGAGCTGGTGGGGCGTCCGGCTTCGATGGCGGAGATCGCCCGCGTGCTGGCCGCCAATACGCTCCTGCTGCCCGAAGCGACGGCGCCGATCGACCGGGCGGCGGCTCCGCGCGTCTATGCGCTTCGGTTCGAGGAGCCCGTGTACCGCCAGCACTTCGAGGGGTTCGTGCCGGGCATGACGGCGCTGGATCTGCTGTTCAACCTGGGCCCCGTCGAGGCGCGGGCGCTGCTGGAAGCGCACAGCCAGGTGGTGCCGCTATGAGCAACCCGAAAGACATGGAAGCTGATCGCAAGTTGCAGGCGTTGCGTCGGCGTTTTCCACACACGCGCACGCAGATCTACCTGAACCATGCCGCCACGGGGCCGCTCAGCCGTCCGGTGGTGCAGGCCGTTCGGCGCTACCTGCAGCAGCGGTACCTGGGTCCGATCGACAATTACGAGGAGCTGGCGCCGATCATCGACGAGACGCGCCGGCTCGTGGCCACGGTGCTGGGCACGACGCCCGATCGCATCGCCTTTGCGCCGAACACCTCCTCGGCGCTGGGATTGCTGGCACAGGGACTCGACTGGCGACCGGGTGACCGGATTGCCATTCCGGCCTGCGAGTTTCCGGCCAACGTCTATCCGTTCATGAACCTGCAGCACCGGGGCGTGCAGATCGACTGGATTCCGCATCGGGAAGGGACGTTCACCGTCGAGGACGTAGCCCGGGCGCTTACGCCGCGTACCCGGCTGGTGACGCTGAGCTGGGTGCAGTTCCTGTCGGGATTTCGGGCCGATCTGGCACAGATCGTCGCCTGCTGTCACGAACGCGGCGTCTGGGTCAGCGTCGATGCCATTCAGGGGCTGGGGGCTCTGCCGATCGATGTGGAGGCGACCGGGATCGACTTGCTGGCGGCGGGCACGCACAAGTGGCTGATGGGATTGCAGGGGCTGGCCGTCTGCTACGTCCGGCCCGAACTGCAGGAGGTGCTTCGTCCGCCGGCCGGCTGGCTGCACGGTCCGGTGGACTGGAATCGATTCTGCGACTATCGCCTCGAATTTTATCCGGACGCCCGGCGTTACGAGACGGGCACGCCCAACCAGGCGGCCATCGTGGCGCTGCATGCTGCGTTGAAGCAGTATCTGGCGCTCGGGATGGACTGGTGCGCGCGTCGGGTGCTGGCATTGCGACGGCAACTGGCCGACAGGCTCCGGCGGCTGGGACTGGCGCGCTACGGCACCGACGATCCGGCGCATGCTTCCGGGATCGTGACCGTGCGACACCCGCAGGCCGAGGCACTGGCGGCCTTTCTCAGCGAACGGCAGATCATCGCTTCGGTGCGCAACGGCATGTTGCGTTTTTCGCCCACCTACTACAATACGGCCGAAGAAATAGACCGCACGCTGGAGACGGTGGCCGAAGGGCTGCGGCGGATATAAGTCGCGCTACGTAACAACACGCATTTCATGGCTCGGCTTAAGACGCATCGATCCCGTTCCGATACCCTTGAAGGGTAATCGTATCCCCTCTGTTTGCGAAGTTGAACCAGACGGTTTACGGATCGATGCGACGTGCGCTGGCCGGGTGCCTGGGCCTGCTGCTGTGTCTGAGTCTCAGCCGCTGCGAGATGCCCACCGGAGCCCCTGACTTTTCTTTCGAATCGTCCCTGCAGGCTCCGCTGCTTCTGGAAAAGACGTTCGTGTTACTGGGACCGCAGGAAGGGACCGACGCGCTGATCGACACGACCCGTCACGGGGTCGATACGCTTTTCCGGGTAGAGTCGGACAACGTGCTGGCACTGGTGGCCGAGGAGGAGCTGGAGGATTTCGTCCAGCTGGACGAATTGAGTCGCACGCTGGCCGAACGGGCCATGCCGGCGCCCGTGTCGGTGGTGGCCGGGGTGGACGACGTGCTGGAGCAGGACCTGAGCGCTGCGTACAGCTTCGACCTGCAGGTGCTGCGCATCGAACCGCTGGCGCTGGTCGATACGACGATGCCGGTACCCGTGTTGCCTCTGGAAGCGTCGCTTCCCTCACCGCCGGCCCGTCTGGATCTGGGCACGGAGTTTATCGATCTACAGGAGGGGACCGAGGTCGTGCTCGGCAACGCCACCGGCGGCGTCAACGAGTTACACGTGTCGCTCTACAACGGGCTGGACGTGCCGCTGACCGACAGTCGGGCCGCCAGCCCACCGCGCCTGCGCATTCGCTACGCCGATACCGGAGAGCTGCTGCAGGAAGTCGTGCTCGAACGGGTGCCGCAGCCTGGCGAGACGGCTGCGGGCATGGCCAGCCTGGCCGGGAAGCGGCTGGTTCCCGAACTGATCTACGAGCTGGATCTGGGGACGTATGGCGGGGCCGCACAGCCCTCGGGGACCATCCAGCTTCAGGTGTGGACGACCACGCTGGAGGCCGACCGCGCCCGTGCGGCCGTTCCCGGCCAGACAGTCCAGGTGGAGCGGCAACGAATCGCCGTCGCGGGAGAGAGCCAGCTGGTCGGTGCCGTGCTGGCTTCGAGTCAGCTGGCGTTGACGCTCCACAACCAGTTGCCCATCGCGTTGCAGATCGAGTCGCTCCAGATCCGGACGCGCGAACCGGTGGGCGGCTATCCGGCCGGATACACGGCGCTGCAACTGGGGCCGGTCACCGTGGGGCCCGGTGAGACCGTGACGGTGCCGGTGCAGCTCGGCGTGGTCTCCCGGGAAGTGGATGCGGTGGCGATGGTCTCGACACCGGGGAGTGCCATGCCCGTAGACGTTGCTGCGGCCGATCGGTTGGAGATGGAGCTGCAGGGGTTGGCCCGTCTCAATACACTGTACTTCTACCCGCAGGGCGAGACGTTCCGGACCGACGGGTCCATTTCGATTCAGAGCGATGAGGTCGTTTTCGGCCCCGGCGACTACGTGACGCTGGCTGACGGACAGCTCGTGCTGGAAGATCTGCTGAGTACGCTGGACGTGAACCTGGACACGCTCCGGCTGAGCTTTCCGGACATCCGCCGACCGCCCTACGGGCCGGGGGACACGCTGGTCATCCGTTTCGTGCGTGGAGCCGTCGACGATCCGGGCCGCTATCTGTTTTCCGGGATTTCCTCCGGCGCCGCCATAACCAGAACGTTGCCGCTGCGTGATCTACGCCTGTATCCCGCCCAGAATACGCTGCGCTACCACATCTACGGACGGCTGGAGACGGCCTCGCAGGCGCGCGCGCTGGAAGCGACGGATTCCGTGCGGGCCACGGTGCGCCTGGAGAATCTGGACCTGAAGGACGCTCGCGTGCAGGTGAGCAACCTGACGGCCGACCTGAACGAAGACGTGAACGGCGACGGGCTGCTGGACGTAGCGCTGGATGCGGAGGCCAGGATTTCCAGCGTGGACGGCCTCGACGAACTCAGCAAACGCGTCAGCGGCCTGCAGGTGCAGGGAACCGACCTGACGCTCAGCCTGACCACGAACATCGGCGGGGAGGCCACGCTCTACCTGGCCATCTTGGGACGGGCCGCCGACGGAACGACACGCTTTTTGCGCGGCAGAGGCGCTTATGCCGTGACGCCGGACGATCCGGTAATCGCCCCGCTGCGCTACAACGGGTCGCCGCTTGGTGCCGATCAGCTCATCCGGTTGCCATTCGTGGGCACCGATGATCCCGACCGGCCGGTTACGCGCACTTACGTGCTGGATGCGACGAATTCCAACATCGACGAATTCCTCAGCCTGCTGCCGCAGGAACTGCGCGTGGTAGGTCGGGTGGTGGCCGAGGGGGCCGTGCAACTGCGCCAACCACTGACGGTGACGGCCCGGGCCGGCCTGCGCATTCCGCTGCACATTGCCACGGACGTCATCGAAGTGCAGGACACGGTGGAAGTCGATCTGAGCTCGCTGGATCTGCCCACCGATCCCCAGGACGACGTGCAGGTCGAAGAAGCCCGGCTGACGCTGCGCTACGCGAACGGCATTCCGCTGGCCGTCGCCACCGAGATCGAACTGCTCGATGCTTTCGAGCAGCCCATCGGCGTGCGTATTCCGGCGGAAAATACGCTGCAGGTCGCCGCGGCACCCGTGGACGGACAGGGCTTCGCCACGACCTATCGGGAAGGGGAGGTCTCGGTCACGTTGACCCGTGATCAACTGGCGCTGCTGAAACAGGGACGTCGGGCGCGGCTGGTGTTGCAGGTGCAGACGCCCGCCGAGCAGGTGTCGGCCGTACGCATCCGGGCCTCCGATGCGCTGCGCCTGCAGCTTCAGGGGGCTTTCCGCTATCGCACGCGTGTTCACTGAATGAGAAAAAAGGCCATGGTACGCATCCTGCGACGGATTGGAATATTCGCGCTGCTGGTGCTGCTTGCAGGGACGGCGAAGGCCCAGTATACCCGACTGAGCGCCTGGGCCATCCAGACCGGCTTCAACCCGGCCGCCGTCTCGGGCGCGGATGCGCTGTTTCTGAATCCCGCCGCGTTGATGAACGCGGGCGTGACAGGGCCCCGACTGCGTCTGATGGAGCTGGGCGGACTGGGGGGCGGCAGCCTGGTGCGCTTCGACCTCTACAACCGGTATCTAGCGGCCGGTCGGCATCTAACGCCGGATGAAGTAGATCGCATGCTCGACGCCTGGTTCGGCAGCGCCGACGCCTGGCGTACCGCCGGCGAGGCGGTGGAGGTGACGCCGCTGGCGCTGACGCATACCGGCTGGTGGTCGTCCTGGGGTGTGGCCTGGCGCGTGCGTCAGCAGCAGCGGCTGTGGATGAACCGGGGACTGCCGGACGTGCTCCTGAAAGGCGCCGAAGAACCGCGCACCGTGCCCGTCAACGGTGAGTTTCAGGCAATGACCTATCACGAACTGGTGGTGGGGTATGCCCGCAAGCTGAATCCGGACCTGATCGTCGGAGTGGCCCCGCGCCTGCTGCTGGGCAGCCACTACGTGCGGGGCAGGATGCACTCAACGGTCACCGTCGGGACGGCGGAGGTCGTGCACCGCTATGCCTATACGCTGGATCTGACCGGGGCCACGAGCGAATTGCTGGAAGGATTCGATCTGTTCGACAATCGCCGGATGAATGAAGAAGCCGGGGATGGCATTGCGCGTCAGATGGCAGGACTGCGGCGGCAGGGATGGGGGCTCGGTCTCTCGCTGGGCGCGCAGTACCGGCTGCTGCCTGGATTGCTGCTCGGCGCCAGTCTGACCGACCTGGGCTTTCTGCGCTGGAAAAACGTGAAGCGCCATACGCCCGGCGATTCGGTCTTTGCGTTCGCAGGCGTGCAGCTCGACATGGACCGGCTGCGCACGGAGTTCGATAACGACCTGGGCGCCTACATCGAACATCAGCTCGACAGCCTGGCACGCGCTGCCTACGAAGACGTGCGCGTGCAGGAAACCGGTGTGACCACCATGCTGCCGGCCGCGCTGCATCTGGGCGCGACCTACTGGCTGGGCGGCACCACGCGTCTGCATGCGACGCTGTCGCTGGGACTGAACCGCACCGGAACGAACGGCGCGCGCGTGCCGCAGCTTGTGCTCGGCGCCGAAACCCGATGGAGCTTCCTCCCGCTGTTCGGCGGTGTGCTGACCGGCGGCGACGGAGCCCTCATGCTCTATGGCGGAACGGGATTGCAGCTGCGCGCCTGGGGGCTGCGGCTTGCGGCAGCCGGGAGCCCGCGCAGCCACCTGATGGGGAGCGGCTCGCGCTTCATGCTCCTGCTCTCGCTGACGCACGTCGGCTTTTGAGCGGCCCTCCCCGAACGGGCGCACCACGGGACGCCGCTACCGAATCGAACGACGCAGGGGATCCCGGTATCCGAATTCCGAGGCACGCAGGGTGCCCGTTCAAGAAAAAGCCCGCGTTCGTCGGTGAACGCGGGCTTCTCTGAAGCACATCCGGGCATTTACTGCTGGATGAAGACCCCTTCGACGTCTTCCGGCCGGCCGTTCTCCCCATTTTCGTCCCAGCGGCGATTCCGGCGCTGGTTCTGATGGCCAAAGTTGTAGGTGAAAGTCAGGAAGACCTGCTGGGCATTCCAGCTCCGGTTGAACCGCTGGTAGAACAGCGCATCTTCACGTTCGACCCGGAAGCGCATCGTGTTGAACAGGTCGCTGATGCGCACGCTCAGGCTGGCCCGGTTGTTCAGGAACTGCTGGCGCAGCGCCAGGTCGGCCATCGAGCGCCCGGAGATGCGGCCATTCTCGACATCCAGCGGAGAGCTGTAGAAGTAGGAAAACTGCAGCATCAGACCGGGCATGACGCTCAGCGTCGTATTCAAACGAGTGCTCCAGCCGATCGCATCACTGCCGTAGTCGGTATCGATGTTGCTGCCGTCCGTCGTAACGCGAAAGACGTTCACGCTGGCGAAGGCATTGAGCCGGTTGCCCAGCCGGAAGGTGCCGACGGTCTCGAAGCCCCAGTCGTCGCGCGAGGCCAGATTCCGGAAGGTGACGGTGGTAATACCGGTGGCAGGATCGAGCGATTCGTACCAGCGGATGACGTCCACCGTATAGCGGTAATACGGCGTCAGCGTGAGCGTAACGGCCGGTGAGATCCAGGAGTAGCTGAACTCGAAGGCGTGCGTATACTCCGGATCGAGGTAGGGGTTGCCCTGGCGGCGGAAGAGCGGATCGTCCAGGTCGCTGAGCGGATTTAGCTGCCAGGTGTTGGGGCGGTTGATCCGCTTGCTGTAGCTCAGGCGGAACTGATGGGTCTGCACCGGGCGAAAGCTCAGAAAGACGCTCGGAAACAGGCTGAAGTAGTCTTTTCGATAGGTTTCGCCCAGCGTTTGCTGCTCGAACTCGGTATGGGCCTGTTCGGCGCGCAGCCCGACCTGCACGCCGAAGACGCCCAGGTCGTAGTTGAGGATGCCATAGGCGGCATGGCGCTGCAGCGTGTAGCGAAAGTCGTTGAGGAAGGGCGCATCGCCCTGCACCTCATAGCGCTGGGCGTAGTCGTTCACGTTGAGATCGCCCTTGTAGCCGGCCTCCAGGCGGAGCCGGTCGCCGAGCGGCCGCATATAGTCTATCTGGAAAGAAAGGGTAGACCCTCGCTCGTCCTGCTCGTTGCGTTCGCGTTGCGCTTCGCCCGTGGGATCCCCGCTCAGCGTCAGCGTTTGCTGTAGATAATGCTCGAGGTCGTCTTCCTTTTCTCGCTCGTAGCGCAGCTCGGCGTTGAGTTCGTGTTGGGAAGGATCGACGATGCGGCGGAAGAAGAGGCGATAATCCATGTTGAAGTCGTTGCGGTCGCCTTCGACGCGGCGTTCGTACTGAGAAGTCAGCGTTTGCGAGGCGTCGAGATTCTGGTAAAGCGCCCGCGTGTTTTCGCCGCCGCCCCGGAAGCTGAGCAGGGCCGAAGCGCCCAGCGTGTTCAGGCGGCCGAGCCGGTATTCCAGCGTGGTGTTCAGGTTGTGCGCGTAGCGCTCGAACGTCCCCCGGTCGAGCTGTTCCAAGTAGGTGAGCGGGTCTTCGTAACGGTTTTCGCGGAAGCGGGTGCCCTCGACCGGCCGCTCGCCGGTGCGGAAGCCATAGGTGGAAGTCAGATTCCAGGGGCCTCGCTGGAAGGTGAGTGTGCCGGAGGCGTTATAGCTGTTCTGCGTGCCGGCACCCAGCGAAAGGCTACCGCCCAGGCCAAGGTCCTGGTTCTGTCGGAGCACGATGTTGATCATGCCGGCCATGCCGTCGGGTTCGTACTTGGCCGACGGGTTGGGAATGATCTCGACACGCTCGATGGCATCGGAAGGAAGCCCCTCCAGAAAGCGCGTGAGCGCTTCGCCCTGCAGGGCGGAGGGGCGGCCGTTGATCAGGATGGCAACGTTCTGATTGCCGCGCAGGCTGATGTTGCCCTCGACGTCGATTTCGACCGACGGAATGTTGCGCAGTACATCGACGGCCGCACCGCCCGCGCTGACGAGCTGATCGCGTGTGTTATAGACAATCCGGTCGATGCCGATTTCCACGGCCTCCCGTTCGGCCGTCACCTGCACCTCCTGCAGCTGGGCCGTGTCGGGTTCCAGCCGAATGGTGCCCAGATCGACCTGCAGGGCGGTGGGCGGGCGCAGCGTGACGTCCGAAATCACCTGGCGCCGGTAGCCGACGAAGCTGACCGTCACGTAGTAGCGGCCGGGGCGAAGTCCTTCGATGGTAAAGCGTCCCTCCGCGTCGGTTACCGTACCGGTAACCAGCGTCGAGTCGGCCGTGCGCCAGACGGCAATGGTGGCCGTCTCGATAGGCTGATTGGTGGAAGCGTCCAGCACCTGGCCGCTGATCCGGGCGGCGGCCAATCCCACCGGGCGGTCCTGCGCCTGCGTCCAGCCGCTCACCAGCACGCTCAAAAGCAGTCCCAGAAAAATCGTGCGCATGTCTCGTACCTGTTGTTTTCGTTTGCCTGCATCTCCTTATACAACAGGCCAAACGGCGGGATACAGCCGCTGGTACGAGCTGCACCGAACTGTTACGAACGGCACGCAGGCGCTATGGATGCGCGATTCAGCGAAGCACGACGAGCGGAAAGGTCCGGGTGTGGGAAGACGTTCGCAGACGCAGTAGATAGAGTCCGGGCGCCAGCCGATGCCCCTGCGCATCGCGAACCTCCCAGCGGTACCGGAACGATCCACCGGGGAGCTGGCCCTGCTCGACGGCCAGCCGGCGTCCCAGCAGGTCGAAGACCTCCAGTATGAAGGGGCTCGGGGCCGGGAGTTCGCCGGCGATCACCAGCGCGCTGTGCTGGCCGACGAAGAACGGTTGCGGATAGGGCGGAAAGAAAACGGGTGCTTCGGAAACGGACACGACCCCGGTGCCTTCGGCCGGCTGAACGGCCGTGGGCAGATAGCGGCCGGTCTCGTCGACGGCCACCCAGCGCACGGGGCGCAGCGTATCGGCCCGCTCCGTCTCCAGGACACCCAGCCGGTAACGTCCCGGCGCAAAGGAAGCCCCGTCGAGGCGATAGAGCAGGAGCGTGAGACGGTCCGGCGTGGTTTCGGCCAGCAGGCGGGCCTCGGGCGGTACGGTGACGCTACCTGTATCGCAGACGATGGGCGGCAACGCGAGCTGCAGCGCGCCGAAGGGTTGCGGGGCGTCGATCTCCAGATGCAGGCGTCCGTCGGCCTCGACGACCGGACGGAAGACGATGGGCGCCTCCTGCTTGCCGGCCGCTGACGGTGTGGGGGGAGGCACCGGAAGCGGGTGACCGTCGGGCCAGGCGTTACGCGCGATGGCCTGTACCAGTACGCTCAGATCGTCGAGCTGCAACCGACCGTCCCCGTACGGAAACGGCGCCACGTCGAGCACCAGCCGATCCTGTGCTTCCGGCGCTTCCTGCGCAAGCACGAACCGGATGCCCCGCTGCAGATCGGCCACGTCCACGGCACCTTCTTCGGTGGCGTCGCCAAGTCCGCCGACGCCGGTTGCTTCGACCACAAGCAGCGTGTCCGTGCCCAGTCCGTCGTGCCGGACGTGCACGGTCGCCACGCGATAGCCGAATTCACGGAGGGTGGGCCGAAAGGTGATCGTCAGCCGGGCCGTATCGTCCGGCGCGACGGCCAGCGAGTCGGGCGCGACGGTCAGCGTGGGATCCGAGGGAGGAAGGACACGGGCGTGGAGCGTGCGCTCGCCGCCGGGATTGCTCAGGTAGGCGGTGGCCGTCCGGCGGCTTCCGACCACGGTGATCGGTAACCGCAGCGTATCCGGAAAAAGGACGGCCTGCGCCGTACGCGGACGCACCGTGAGATGCAGGCGCCGCGGGTGGAGCGCCAGCACCATGGGAGCAGCCTCTGGAGTGGCCGTGGTGGCCTGCAAAGTGTTCAGTGTCAGGATCAGACGGGTCGTGTCCGGCACGTCGCCGGGCACCATTTGGAGCCGCAGCAATTCCGGATAACTTCCAGCAGGTAGCGCATGGATGCCCTCACCTAGCAGCAAAACCTGTAGCGTGTCGCCACGCTGGACAGTCTGCAGCGTCCACTGCGTCGGATTTGGTAGCGAGGCGCCGGGTAGCGTCTCCAGATAGGTCAGCCTGTGCGCTGGCAACAGGGCGGTCACCAGCAGCCCCTGCAGGGCGGTCGCCTCTCCCGAAAGCTGAAGCTGCAATCCCAGTTGCACGGTATCCTGCGCGCGGGCTGCAATGGTTGGCGTATGCCAGCCCAGCGCATGGAGCGGAGGCGTCGAGGTAACATGCAGGGACACCGAGAACGTGTCGCCTTCCAGCGGTATCCCCCAGGTGACTGCAAACGTATCGGCCAGGGCGGGAGCCACGAAAAGGGTCAACGTGTCGGTCTGGTGGGGCAGCAGGACCACGGCGCTTCGTGACAGCCACCAGGGCGATGGCGGCGCCGGCAGCGTGACGATCAGCGTACTGTCGGTCTGGTTACGTACCTGAAGCGGCAGCGACACGGTATCGCCCACCGCCACAAAGCCCGCATCGATGTGCGCAGGCCATGCGGCCAGCGGCCACCGGCGCAGTTGCCCCGTGCCCTGTAAGGTAATGTCGTCCAGTTGTACGCGGGCGCTGGAGCTGGTGCCTCCGAAGGCATCGAAGCAGAGTTGCAGGGCCGGCGTGCCCGACAGTTCAGGCGATAGGGGAAAGCGCAGCGCCGTCCAGCTGCCATCGGCCTCCGGTAGGGCCTCGCCGGCCGCCGCGACGACGTAAGGAAACGTGTGGCCGCCGTCCACGGATGCCCGCACAACCAGATGCAACGCCGGATACGAGCCCGTCCGGCGCGCCAGATAGGACAGCGTGTCCGGGGTGGCCGCCCGCGCATCGAACACCGGCGTGCAGAGCCGATCCGCCTGGCGCCCCTGCAATGCGAAGCTGAATCCGCCGGAGCCCGGCGACGGCGTCTGGTCGGTCGTTGTCCAGCGGCGCGCCAGCCAGCCGACTGGAAGCGCTCCGGTCGTGTCGACCGACTCCTGAAAGAGGACCGTCTGGGCATAGACGGGTAAGGCGCACAGAACGACCAGAAACCCGAGGAGTTGCCGTTTCATGGCCCGATGTGAATGGCTTTCGCAATCGATGTCGGCAAAAGCGGGCGCGAGAACGGCCAGCAGCCCGCACTGCTGACGAGAAAGACAACAGCACGGCAAAGTCGTAACCGATTGTTTGTGAAAATATGGTAAAGTTGTGCCATAAAGCAGGGTGGTGCCATTCATAAACCCATCGGTGCAGCTCATGCAACAGAGGCGACCTTTTGAAAATCCGGGCGTTTCAGTTCTGGTCATTCACAGCGAAACGGAAATACATGGCCGCCTTGCACGAAGCAAAAAGCGCCGGGACAGGATTCCTGCGGCGACGCTGGGTAGAGGTGCTGGTGATCTGGCTGTTCTGGACGTTTCTGGCCGTGCTGGTAGCGACGGGTAGACTGCTGGATCCCCGCTGGGCCGGACAGGAAGCGTCGCTGGTGCGCCGGCAGGTCCTGCACATCTTTTCGGAGTTTTACACCTGGGCGCTGCTGACGCCGGGTATCTTCTGGCTGAGTCGGCGAATGGCTTTCGATCGTCCCCGGTGGGTCGGTCGCTTGCTGCTCCTGCTGGGCATCGGGCTGGCCGTGGCGTTGCTGATGGAAGTCTGGGTGGACTTCCTTTACCTTTACGTCTATCAATTACCCTGGCGACGTGGCCGTGCTGACCTGCTGGAGGGCATTCGCCACTTCTGGTTCATCAACGACCTGGTGACCTTCTTTGCCGTGCTGGCGGCCGGCTTTGCCCGGGACTACTTCGTCCGCTACCAGCAGCGCCAGCAGGAAGCCGCCCAGCTCCGAGCGCAGGCGGCCGACCTGCAGGCGCGCCTGACCGAAGCCCGGCTGCAGGCGCTGCGCATGCAGCTCAACCCGCACTTTCTCTTCAACACGCTGCACGCCATCTCGGCGCTGGTCGAGCGCGACCCGAAAGGCGTGCGGCACATGATCGCACGACTGAGCGAGCTCTTGCGCTACACGCTCGACGAAAGCGGGGCACAGGAGGTGCCGCTCTCTCAGGAGCTGCGCTTTCTGCAGGGTTACCTCGACATTCAACAGATTCGCTTTCAGGGGCGGCTGGAGGTGAAGCAGGAAATCGACCCGGACGTGCTGGATGCGCTGGTGCCGAATCTAATCCTGCAGCCCATCGTGGAAAACGCCATCAAGCATGGGATAAGCCGTCTCGAAACGACCGGGCGCATCACGCTGCGCGCCTGGCGCGAAGGCGATCAGCTCTGGCTGTACGTGCGCGACAACGGTCCGGGCCTCTCCGGCAACGGACAGTGGCAGGAAGGGTTGGGACTGCGCAACACCCGGGCCCGTCTGGAGGGACTCTACGGCGACGCCTACCGGATGGAGCTGCGTCAGCCCCCGGAGGGCGGCGTGGAAGTCTGCATTAGTTTGCCGTATCATACAGCAGCTGACCTGCACGTGAGCGCCCATGCCGACACCTGACCGTCCGCTACGTGTCCTGATCGTCGACGACGAGCCGCTGGCTCGTCAGCGTCTGCTGGACCTGCTCGAAGGCCGCGAGGACATCGAAGTGGTCGGACAGGCCACGAGCGGCCGAGAAGCTGTCGAAGCCATTCGCACGCTGCAACCCGACCTGGTCTTCCTCGACGTGCAGATGCCAGGTATGACCGGTCTCGACGTGGTGCGCGAGATCGGTCCCGAGCGGATGCCCGTCACCATCTTCGTGACGGCCTACGACCAGTACGCGCTCAAAGCCTTCGAGGTGGCGGCCATCGACTACCTGCTCAAACCCTTCGACGACGAGCGTTTCGAACAGGCGCTGGAGCGCGCCCGCCGCCTGCTGAAACTTCGGGAAGTGGAGGCGCTGCGCGAGCGTCTGCTGCAACTCCTGCAGGACGACCGGCCTGCGGCGCCGCCGAAGCCTTCGAAATACCTGGAACGCATTGCCGTCGAAATGCGCGGCCAGGTGCGCGTCATTCCGGTCCGACAGATCGACTACATCACGGCCAGTGGGCCCTATGCCGAGCTGCACGTGGGTGACCAGGTGTACGTGATCCGTGAGCAGATGCAGACGCTCGAGGAGCGGCTCGATCCGGACCTGTTCATCCGGATCCATCGGTCCGCCATCGTGCGGATTGACCTGATTGACGTGCTCCTCCGTGGCGCCGGCGGTCGCTATGCCGTGCGTCTGAAAAACGGCGTGCGCCTGAAGGTCAGCCGCAGCCGCCGCGAAGCGCTGGAACGCCGACTGGGCCTGCATGCCGGGTGATCGTCGGATGCCGGAGAAACGGCCTGGCGGTTAGATGAAAATCCCGGGACCCTTCGGACCGGCCGGGTATCCCGGTGCCTGTGCGCGGCATCCTCGAAAGCACACGGCGCGACGCCCCTACCGGGCAAGCGATACCGTTTTCACCATGTAGGGGCGGACCTTTGTGTCCGCCGATGTATGCACGTTCGCAGTGTCGACCTGCCACACGGACATGCTGAAGGCACACCTCGACGGGATTTTCATGAAAAGCGCGCGCATCGCAGCAAAATGGCATCTTCAGGCTTTACTTCCGCGTTAATCCGCCGAACTGTCTGACAGAGGCACGCAAAAAGTGCAGGGGCACATTCGCCACAGGCGCATGCGTGGAGGCACCGCGTGGCTTTTCTTACAGCGCTGGAGTGACCCGGGGTAAAACATAAGAGGTAACATGAAGCTGGCCATTGTTGGTACGGGGTACGTCGGTCTGGTGACCGGCACCTGTTTTGCCGAAATGGGCAACGAGGTGGTCTGCGTGGACATCGATGCCCGTAAGATCGAAAAATTGAACCGGGGCGAGTTGCCCATCTTTGAGCCCGGTCTGGAAATCTACTACGAGCGTAACCGGCGGGAAGGCCGGCTGCACTTCACCACGTCGCTGGAAGACGCCCTGCCCGAAAGCGAGGTGATCTTTCTGGCGCTGCCCACACCCCCGGGCGAAGACGGCTCGGCCGATCTCTCCTATGTGCTGGGCGTCGCCGATCAGATCGCCCGGTGGATGGCCGCCCATCCGGAGACCGGCTACAAGATCATCGTCAACAAGAGCACGGTGCCCGTGGGAACGGCCGACCGCGTGCGGGAGATTTTCGAGTCCTACGGACTGAAGGCCGGCGAGCAGTTCGATGTGGTCTCCAATCCAGAATTTCTCCGGGAGGGCGTGGCCGTCGACGACTTCATGAAGCCTGAGCGCGTGATCATCGGCACGCGCAGCCCGCGAGCGGCGGAGATCATGACGCAGCTCTACGAGCCGTTCGTGCGCCAGGGCAACCCGATCCTGGTCATGGACGAGCGCAGCTCGGAGATGACCAAGTACGCGGCCAATGCCTTCCTGGCGACGAAGATTACGTTCATGAACGAGATCGCCAACGTGTGCGAACGGGTCGGGGCCAACGTCGACGAAGTGCGGCGCGGGATCGGCCTCGACAGCCGCATCGGCAAGCAGTTCCTTTACGCCGGAATTGGCTTTGGCGGCAGTTGCTTCCCGAAAGACGTCAAGGCGCTGGCGCGCACGGCCGAGGAGTACGGCTACGCGTTTCAGATTCTGAAGGCTGTGCTCGACGTCAACGAGCGGCAGCGGCGGTTGCTGGCCGAGCGCGTCTACGACTACTTCAACGGGCAGCTCGAAGGGCGTCGGCTGGCCGTCTGGGGCCTGGCCTTCAAGGCGAACACCGACGATGTGCGCGAGGCCCCCTCGCATGTGATCATTCGCAAGCTGCTGGAGCACGGCGCCGATATCGTGGTGTTCGATCCGGAAGCGATGGAAAACACGCGGGCCGTCTTTGGCGATGCACTCACGTATGCACCGGGCATGTACGAGGCGCTCGACGGTGCCGAGGCGCTGATCATCTGCACGGAGTGGAACGAGTTCCGGCGACCGGACTTTCAGCGCATGCGGGATCGGCTGGCGCGGCCGCTGATCTTTGACGGCCGTAACCTGTACCATCCGAAGCGGATGGCCGAGATGGGCTTTGAGTACTACTCGATCGGCCGGCCGCACTATCCACCGCATGCCAACCCGGATCCGGCGCTGCTGGCCAGTTCAAGCACAACCGACGGAAAAACAGGCGCATGAGTCGTCCACCGCGTACGCTGATCACGGGGGGCGCCGGCTTCATCGGCTCGCACCTGTGCGAGCGGTTTCTGGCCGAGGGCCATGAAGTGATCTGCATGGATAACTTCATCACGGGCTCCCCGGACAATATCGCGCATCTGATCGGCCACGAGCGGTTCCACTTCATCCACCACGATGTGACGAATTTCATCTATGTGGAGGGGCCGCTCGACTACGTGCTGCACTTTGCCAGCCCGGCCTCTCCCGCCGACTATCTGAAGTATCCGATTCAGACGCTCAAGGTGGGGGCGCTGGGCACGCACAAGGCGCTGGGACTGGCCAAGGCCAAAGGTGCGCGCTTTCTGCTGGCCTCGACCAGCGAGGTCTACGGCGATCCGCTGGTGCACCCGCAGCCCGAAGACTACTGGGGCAACGTCAACCCGGTGGGGCTGCGGGGCGTCTACGACGAGGCCAAGCGCTTTGCCGAGGCCATGACGATGGCCTACCACCGCTACCACGGCGTCGACGTGCGCATCGTGCGCATCTTTAACAGCATCATGGCCGACGAGACTGTGGTGCTTTTCAACGATGAGACGATGCACGTCGAGGCGGTGGAAGACTATGCGCGGTCGGTCGAACAGGAGCGTCTGGTTGTGCCCCGTCGCATTTATGTCCCTGCTTTCAATCCCCGCACCTACCGCATGGAGCTTCGGCTGGCCCGGGCTTTCATCAAGCACCCGTCGTGGAACAAGGATGCCTACCTTATCCGAACCCGCTACGGACGGTCCATTCGCGTAACGGGCGACCACAGCGTATTCCGGCGGGGCGCCGATGGCCTGCCCGAAGCCGTGCCTGTGCGTGAGCTAAAAGTCGGAGATTACATCGCCATTCCGGCCAGACTGCCCGTCGTGGAACAGGACCGGACGGCGATCAATCTGGCCGAACATCTGATCCGTACGCGAGAAGCACCGGAACTCTGGCGCTATGCCCTTCAGGCGCCTTCGCTACGGACGGTGATTGCCCGCGAACGCGCGTTTATTCTGGACGTGCTGCTACGCAGCGGCCGTTTTCAGGGTAGCCGCTCCGCCCGGAATACAGCCAGCTGTGCTTATCGTAAGTACCTGAAAGGTGCCTATCTGCCGCTCTATGTGGCGGCTGCGCTCTGGCATGCCGGAAAACTGACGTGGCCGAAGGATGCCAGGATCCGGCTGTACACAGCAGGGCGTAGTATCGCGCTACCCAACCACATTCCGATTACGGACGATTTGCTCTGGCTACTGGGGCTGTTTGTAGCGGAAGGGCATGCGTTTGCCCGAAAGGGCACCTATCGGATCATGATCAGTTCGGAGGAGCGGCTACTGGATCGGGCGGCGCATATTCTGGAGACGCATCTGGGCATTCGTCCGCGTCGGATTGCGGCGCAATCGGAACGGTCGCCTGCCCTGTACGTCGATGGACGGATGCTCTATGAACTGTTTCACGAAGTTTTTCAGGTAGCGGCTCCTTCCAGAAGCCTGCGGCTGCCCGCCTGGATTCTTCAGCTTCCACTGAAGCGGGTCAAGCATTTTCTGGAGGGCTATCGGGAAGGCGACGGAACCCACAGCCGCTATCCTGAAGTGCGGGAGCTGGCCTTCAATACGGCCAGTGAAGGGCTTGCAACCGATCTGACTTACCTGCTGCTACGTTTTGGCATTGTGGCCTCGGTCGGGCGGTACGAAAGCACAATCAAGAAACGACCGGGGCGACGGTATCCATTTTGGCGTGTTACGGTCTGTGAACTTTCCAACTTCAACATTCTGGAGTGGGATCAGGGGGTTACGCAGCGCCTGAACGCGACGCGTCTGGGCGATCTGGTCTGGGCCAAGGTGCTTTCTATTGAACCGATCAAAGCAACGCCGTATGTATACGATTTCAGCGTAGAGGGTTATGAAAACTTTGTAGCCGGCAACGGCGTCTGTGCACATAACACCTACGGCCCCCGGATGCGGCTCGACGACGGGCGGGCGCTGCCGACGTTTATGACACAGGCGCTCAAGGGGGAGCCCATCACGGTTTACGGTGACGGAAGCCAGACCCGCTCGTTCCAGTACATCGACGACCTGGTCGAGGGCATCTACCGCCTGCTCATGAGCGACTACGTGGGGCCGGTCAACATCGGTAATCCCGAGGAGATTTCCATTCTGGAGTTTGCAAAAGAAATCATCGAACTGACCGGCAGCAAGAGTGAAATCGTCTTCAAGCCGCTGCCGGCCGACGATCCGAAGGTGCGTCAGCCCGATATCTCGCTGGCCCGGCGCGTGCTGGGCTGGGAACCAAAAGTGAGCCGGCGCGAAGGATTGCGACGCACACTGGAATACTTCAAGCAGCGGCTGGGACTGACCGGCAGCTAACCATGGGATGTTGTAAAAGGATCGGGTCATGGAGGCGCTGGGATGGCAGGCCTGGATCACGCTGGCAGCCATCGCCGCGATGGTCGTGGCGCTGGTGCGGGAAGTGGCGCGCCCGGACCTGATCTTTCTGGGGACGCTGGGGCTGCTGCTGCTCACCGGGGTGCTCACGCCGCAGGAAGCGTTCGCGGGCTTTTCGAACCCGGCCGTACTGACCATTGCGGCGCTGTTTGTGGTGGCGGCCGGTCTGCAGCGCACCGAAGCGCTGGCTTTCGTGGATCGCATCCTGTTTCCCCGCAGGCCGTCCACGGGTCGTGCCGTTCTACGCCTGATGGCGCCCGTTTCGGCCCTTTCGGCCTTTCTGAACAACACGCCCATCGTGGCGATGCTCATGCCGCGCGTGCAGCAGTGGGCCGAGCGGCACGATATGGCGCCGTCTAAACTGCTCATTCCACTTTCGTATGCGGCCATTGTGGGCGGCATGATCACGCTGATCGGGACCTCTACGAACCTGGTCATCTCCGGGCTGATGATCCAGGCCGGGCTGCCGGGCCTGCGCATGTTCGACCTGACCTGGGTGGGGTTGCCCGTGGCCGTAGCCGTGATCCTGTTCTTTGCGCTGATCGGACACCGGCTGCTTCCGGACCGACGGCGCGATCGGGGTGGCTTCGAGGAAGGGCTGAAGGAATGCCTGTTCGAACTGCGGGTCACGCCGGGCGGCCACCTGGAGGGCAAGACGGTGGAGGAAGCCGGTCTGCGTGCGCTGGGCGAGGCCTACCTGGTGCACATCCGGCGTAGCGGGCGTGTGATCCCGGCCGCGCCGGAACAGGTGCTGCAGGGTGGCGACATCCTGACGTTCGTGGGCTCGGCCCGGATGATCGAGCGGCTGCTGGAACGCGACGGGCTGGAGCGGGCGCTGCCGTCGGTGGAGGAAAACGCCACGCAGACGCTCCCGCTTTTCGAGGCCGTCGTGGCGCCTACGTCGAACCTGGTGGGCAAAACGCTTCGCGAGGTGCAGTTCCGGGAGCAATACGGAGGCGTCGTGCTGGGCATCCAGCGGCAGGGTCAGCGCATCGTAGGATCGCTGGGACGCATCCCGATCGAGGCGGGCGACCTGCTGCTGATCGAAGCCCGCAACGGATTCGACCGGCGCTGGAACGCCCGGCGCGACGAGTTCTATCTGGTGGCGCCCCGGAGCCCCGAGCGTCCCCGGCCGCGTCCGCGCCACGCGCCCATCGCGCTGGCCATCTTTGCCGGCATGGTGCTGCTGGCCGGTCTGGGCTGGGTCCCGCTGGTGACGGCAGCCTTTGCCGCGGCGCTCGGCATGGTGGTAACGCGTTGCCTTTCGGGCAACGAAGCCCGGCAGGCGCTCGATCTGCAGGTGCTCGTGGTGATCGCGGCGGCACTGGGTATCGGTCAGGCCGTCGACCGCTCCGGACTGGCCGCCGCGCTCGGCCACGCTCTGGTGACGCTGACGGGCGACCTGGGCCCTGTGGCCGCGCTGGCCGTGCTGTACCTGGTCACCATGGTGCTGACCGAACTGTTCACGAACAACGCGGCCGCCGCGCTCATGCTGCCCGTGGCGCTGGCCGTGGCCGGCGAACTCGGCCTGGAACCCCGGGCTTTTGCCATCACGATCGCCGTGGCCGCCTCGGCCAGCTTCCTGACGCCCATCGGCTATCAGACCAACCTGATGGTCATGTCGGCCGGCGGCTACCGCTTCAGCGATTACCTGAAGGCCGGGGCTCCGGTGGCCGCGCTGGTTTTCGTCGTTGGGCTGACCATGATTTCGTTGATCTGGCTGTAAATCGTTCGCCGTATTGTTTAACCAAACCCGAGGTAGACGTACCGATGCCTACCACCACGCTCATCGAACCACATGGAGGAACACTCTGCGAACTGATCGTCTCGGAAGCCGAACGGGAAGCACTCAAAGAAAAGGCGCTGACGCTGCCTTCCATTACGCTCACGCCCCGGCAGCTCTGCGACATCGAACTGCTGCTTAACGGAGGCTTCTCCCCGCTGCGGGGCTTCCTGAACCGGGCCGACTACGATCGGGTCGTCGAGGAGATGCGCCTGCAGAACGGCATCCTCTGGCCCATGCCGATCACGCTGGACGTCTCGGAAGAAGTGGCCCGTACGCTGAACCCCGGCGACGAGGTGGCGCTGCGCGACCCGACCGGGCTGCTGCTGGCCGTCATGCACGTCGAGGATGTGTGGAAGCCCGACAAGGAGCGGGAAGCCCGACTGGTCTTCGGCACGACGAGCACCGAGCATCCGGCCGTAGCCTACCTGATGCACGAAGCCGGCGACTACTACGTGGGCGGCACGCTCAAGGGCGTGCAGCTTCCGGTGCACTACGACTTCAAGGAGCTGCGCCACACGCCGGCACAGCTCCGGGCCGAGTTCGAGCGGCGGGGATGGGAGCGCATTGTGGCCTTCCAGACACGGAATCCCATGCACCGGGCCCACAAGGAACTGACCGACCGCGCCGCCGAAGAGGTGGGCGGCCACCTGCTCATCCATCCGGTGGTGGGCATGACGAAGCCCGGTGACATCGACTATTACACGCGCGTGCGCTGCTACCGCAAGCTGCTCAAGTACTACCCTGATGGGCGGGCCATGCTGAGCCTGCTGCCGCTGGCCATGCGCATGGGCGGGCCCCGCGAGGCCGTCTGGCACGTGATCATCCGCAAGAACTACGGCTGCACGCACCTGATCATCGGACGCGACCACGCCGGTCCGGGCAAGGATTCCAGCGGCAAGCCGTTCTATGGCCCCTACGACGCTCAGGAACTGGTGCAGAAATACCAGGACGAGCTGGGCATCGGGGTGGTGCCCTTCAAGCTGATGGTGTACGTGCCGGATCAGGACACCTACAAGCCGATCGACGAAGTCAAGGAAGGGGAGCGGACGCTGAGCATCTCGGGCACCGAACTGCGGCGGCGGCTGGCCGAGGGCGAGGAGATCCCCGAATGGTTCTCTTACCCCGAGGTCGTGGCCGAACTGCGCCGCACGCATCCGCCCCGTCACCAGCAGGGCTTCACGGTCTTCTTCACGGGGCTTTCGGGCTCGGGCAAGTCGACGATCGCCAACGCGCTCATGACGCGCCTGCTGGAGCTGACCGGGCGGCCCGTGACGCTGCTCGACGGCGACGTGGTGCGCACGCACCTGAGCAAAGGCCTGGGCTTCTCGAAAGAAGACCGCTCGATCAACGTGCGCCGCATCGGCTACGTGGCCAGCGAGATCACCAAACACCGCGGCATTGCGATCTGTGCGCCGATCGCGCCCTACGAAGCCGACCGCCAGTACAACCGCCAGCTCATCAGCAGCTTCGGCGGCTACATCGAGGTCTTCGTCGATACGCCGCTGGAGGTGTGCGAGCAGCGCGATGTGAAGGGACTCTACGCGAAGGCGCGCGCCGGCCTCATCAAGGGCTTTACGGGCATCGACGATCCCTACGAGCCCCCGTCGAATCCGGAGATCGTCTGCCGCACCACCGAGGAGACGGTCGAGCAGTGCGTCGAGAAAATCCTCGACTATCTCTACCAGGAAGGCTATCTGAGAAAAGAAGAAAACGACGCCTGAAGGCGTCATGACTGTATTCCGAGGCCCCCGGTCTTTCGAAGGCCGGGGCCTCGGCGTTTTTCGCGAACCGTATCGCCGGAAGCGGACCGAGACCGCTTCGCTTAACGCTGCTTTCCGGCGAACTCCTCGAAGCTCTGGGTGCGGTAGGCTTCGGAGCCGATGAAGCGCAGGATCTGCAGGAACGTCTCGGTGGGCACGAAGCCGGGCACGCGCGTGATGTAGGTGCCGTCGGGTTCGAGAAAGACGGTGGTCGGATAGCCCGTGAGGCCCAGCGCCTGGGCCAGCTCGGCCTCGCTCAGGTCGTAGCCGCGGAACGTGAGCTTCCGGGCGGTGTCTTCTCCGTTGAGCCGGGCATACTCGAAGTGCGCCTTCAGGTAGGCCACCACGGCCGAGTCGGAATAGACTTCCTTCTGCATACGGCGGCACCAGGGGCACCAGGGTGCCGAGATGTCGATGAGCACCTTCTTGCCGCTTTTTTCGGCGGCGGCCATGGCCTCCTCGACGCGCTTCCAGCCGATGGGGGCCATGATGGCGGGGTCGAAGAGCGAAGACTGAGCCTGCACGCCGAGCGGAAGCAGGGCGGCCAGCATCAGCCCGCAGCAGACGATCAGGCGTCGCATAGCAGGTTTCGGTAGGCTTCCTGAAAAAGAGGCGCCCGGTGCGCCCAGCTATGGGCCACAAAAGCCGCGTCGGTGTTGGCCGCCAGGTGGCGTCGCAGGGCGGCATCCTCGACGAGGCGACGCATGGCGGCCGCAAGCGCTCCCGGGTTGGCAGGGTCAACGACGCAGCCCACCCCGTAGGTTTCCACCACCCGGCGGAGTTCGGGCAGATCGCTGGCCAGCACGGGCACACCGGCCGCCAGGTATTCGAAAAGCTTGTTGGGTAGCGCCAGCCGGTGATTCAGACAGGTGTCTTCGAGCAGCACAAGTCCGACGTCGGCCGAGGTCGTCACGGCCAGCAGTTCGTCGGGCAACACGGGCGGTAGCAGGTGCACGCGCTCGGCCACGCCCAGCGCGGCCGAGCGCTCCCGGAGGATCGGTGCCAGCGGCCCCTCGCCCAGGTAGACCAGCACGGCGTCGGGCACGTCGGGCAATGCTTCGAGCAGCAGCAGGCAACCCCGGCCGGGCCGCAGATGCCCCTGGTAGAGAAAAACGACAACGTGGTCGGGGAGCGCCAGCCGTCGCCGCAGCGAAACGGACGGGTCGGCCGCGGCCGGCGCCTCGGGCGCGTTGTAGAGCACGAGCGGCGGCGCGATCCCGTAGTCGCGCACCAGATGCTCGGCAATGCCGTCGCTGACGGTCAGCACCAGATCGGCCCGGCGGATGTAGCGACGCTCCACCAGCTTCCAGAAATGCTGCCGGAGCGGCCGGCCGGCCGTTCCGGCCACGTAGGGATAGCGCTCCCGGGCGTCGAAGACCAGCCGCCCACCATGGCGACGGGCGGCTGCCGCCAGCGCCGGGAGTACGTACAGGTCGCTCGCGTGATAGACGCGCGCTCGGCAGGTACGTGCAGCAGCGTTGAGGCGCCGATGCACCTGCCAGAAGAAGCGCGGTCCCTGACGTTCAGGGAGCGGCAGGGCATGGTAGCGTACGGCGTCCTGCAGATTGGTGGGCAGGGCAGCCGGAGGACCGAAGCCGAACGCTTCGATGCACAACCCGAGCCGGACCAGCGCCCGGAGCTGCCTGAGCGCCCGGCTGTTGTGGGGGACCGATCCGACCAGCGCAAAACAGACGTCCACCATGCCGACAGGGCACCACTTCTTTCCCCGCAAGATACCCCGCCCCGCCACCCCCGCGCAATAAAAAACCCCGGCCTCCGCAGAGGCGGGGTTTGAGTTACAAAAGCTGGCTTTCAGTTGTTGTGATCAGCTCCGATCGTGGTCGATCCACCTCCGTTATTCCCTCCACTATAGTTATTATGATCAGCACCGATGGTAGTTGACCCACCACCATTGTTACCACCGCTTTCCATCACAACCGGTCCCGTCAGGGCATCCGAGCTGCAGCCCGTGAGCGTCAGCGAACCGCCCGCCAGCATCGCCGGCACCGACAGCATCGCCATCAGTTTGATGAACTTCTTCATGGTTCCTTATGGGTTGGGGTGAGTGAATGAGGCCTCATCCCAAAACACCCCGATCCGTCGATGAACAAGGCGAGCGATCTGGCGTAGCGGGGAGGGACATTCTCGCTGAGAAGTGACGTTTTTGATGAAAAAAAGACCGAGACTAAAAAAGGCGGTCTGGATTAATCCCGTGCTGAAAGCGAATCGTTCAGGTTCAGCGTCGGGTAAAAGGGCCGGCTGGCCCTTGAGTTCACGACCGGATTTCCCGATACTGTAACAGGGGCAACGCACCGCTGGCATGGCGCGCGCACATCGAGCACAACCGATCCCTCGGACGATCCGGCATCTGCTGCTCCGGATGGTGGTTCCGGGGCTTCTGCTCGGCCTCCGGCCGTCCGCCCAGGCCCAGGAGGTCCCCTATCGGCTGGAGACCGGCGCGCCGCTGCACCTGCAGCACTACGCGCCCCAGGACTACGGGCAGTTCCCGCAGAACTGGGCCATCGTGCAGGACCGACGCGGGGTGATCTATGTGGGGAATGTGCGGGGACTGCTGGAGTTTGACGGCGTACACTGGCGTTTTCATCAGGTGGCCAATAAAACGGTGGTCCGCTCGCTGGATGTGGACAGCACGGGCCGGCTCTACGTGGGTGCGCAGGGCGACTTCGGCTACTTCTGGGCCGACTCCCTGGGCGTGCTGCGCTACCGGTCGCTGGTGCCGGAGGTCGCCAACGAGGCGGACCGGAACTTCTGGGACGTGTGGGCTACGCGCGTAACGCCCGAGGGCGTCTACTTCCAGACCCACGCGCGGCTTTTCCGCTGGGACGGCGACACGATCCGTGTGTGGCGGCCCCGCACCTACTTTCACACGGCCTTTGCCGTGCGTGGCCGTTTCTACGTGCGCCAGGACAGTGTCGGGCTGCAGACCGTCGTGGGCGATTCGCTGCGGCTGGTGCCCGGCGGTGAGCGCTTTGACCACCTGCGCATCTACGCGATGATGCCCTACGACGGGGACCGGATCCTGATCGCCACGCGCGAGGCGGGACTCTGGCTCTACGACGGCCGCACGTTCCAACACCTGGATAGCGAAGTCGAGCCGCTGCTCCGAACCTATCCACTCTATCATGGCACGGCCATGCCCGGTGGGTTCTTTGCGCTGGCCACGCTGGGCGGCGGCGTGTTCATCATCGACCAAGAGGGGCGGATCGTGCAGGTCATCGACGAAGCGGTGGGCCTGCCCGATAGCTGGGTGAACTACGTGTACGTCGATCGCCAGGGCAGCCTCTGGATGGCACTCAACAGCCGGGGGCTGGCCCGCGCCGACGCCGTGCCTTTTCTTACGGTCTGGGATAAGCGGCTGGGGCTGGATGGGTTTGTCAACTGGGTAAACCGCGATCATGGACAGCTCTACGTGGCTACCAGTACAGGATTATTTCACTTGTTAAAGCCACCTCATGGGCGGGCAGTTTTTGTCAGAGACACGCAAATAGTAGATCCGGCCTTTCAGCTTTTGCAGCGAAAAGACGGGCTGTGGGTTGCTACAGCCCGAGGTGTCTTTATCAAAGCGGGAGAAAGCAAACAGAAACTACTCATACAGATTCCCGGTCGTTCGGTTTTTTCACTGGCAGAGCTTTCAGACGAACTGGTAGCGGTAGGAGCCAAGAACGGGCTATATCTGCTACAGAAAATCGATGGGAGATGGGAGACGCGAGCAGTTTCCGGGCTTACGGGGGAAATTTTACGTGTTGTTCGTGTCAATCATACACTCTGGCTTAGCTTGCGGGGAGGACAGGTGGTTCGCATGCAGTTCCCGAATGGCTGGCTGCAGGATCCGGAGGTGACAATCTATGGAACGGAAGATGGTCTGCCAGGTGGCGTAACGCAGATGGTTGAAACAGATAGCACGTTGTTCTTTTATGCGCGCGAGGGCATCTATCGCTTCGTTTCGGAGGCGCGGCCGGCATTTCAGCGGGATACGACGCTGCTGGCACCGGGGCATGAAGGGCACGACGAGCTCCTGGCGCTGGTGGTGGACCGCTTCGGGCGGGTCTGGACCGTCTTCCCCACGCACATCGACATTGCTCATCCGCTCCCGAACGGGGGTTATCGGTTCGAGACGCCCTTGCTGTTTCGTTACCCGAACTGGGGGGCGCCTGTGCAGGTGTACGTGGACGATGCGGGCATCGTCTGGCTGGGTAACCGGGATCGGCTCATCCGCTACGATCCCAACCTGACGTTCCCCGAGCATCTGTTCTCGCCCGAGCCGCCGTCCGTGCTGATCCGCCAGGTGGCCTCTGGCGATCATATCCTGTTCGGCGGAGCGTTCATCGGGCCCGATGGTCTGCTGCGGGCGCTGCAACCGGAGGATCAGGTGCTGGAGCTGCCCTATGCGTTCAACGACCTGCAGTTCGAGTTTGCGCTGCCCAGCTTCATCCGCGCCGAAGACAACCGCTATCAGTACCGGCTGGTGGGCAAAGAGGAGTGGTCCGACTGGACGACCGTCACGCAACGGCTGTATCCGAACCTGTGGGAGGGCGTCTATCGCTTTCAGGTGCGGGCGCGCAACGCCTGGGGGATGACCACGCCGGTCACGACGCTGGTGGTGCGTATTCTACCGCCCTGGTATCGCACCTGGTGGGCCTATACGCTGTACCTGATCACGCTGGTCACCATCGTGGTGCTCACGTGGCGGCACTATGTAGCCCAGCAGCGGGCCGTCCAGATGTACATCGCAACAATGCTGGGCGATCGCATCGAAGCCATGCGCTCGCGCATCAACATGCTCACCCGCCTGTTGCGTGAAGCCAACGCCGCCAAAGAAACGATCCTTTCCACCACGACGCACGAGCTGCGCACGCCGCTTTCGGCCATTCTCGGCTTTGCTTCGGTGATCAAGGAGGAGACCGACAATCCGCTGCACAAAGAGTTTCTGGAGCACATCGAGGAAAGCGGACATCGACTGCTGGCCACGATCAACGACATCCTGGATCTGGCCCGGTTGCGCTCCGGTTCGATGGTGGTGCGGCGCGTACCTGTCGAGGTGACCGAGACGGTGCAGAACGTCTATAAGCTGCTGGAGCCACTGGCCCGCAAGAAAGGGTTGGACTTTCGGATGGAGTTGCCGCCGGAGCCGTTGCGGGTCTTTGGCGACCCGAGCGCCGTGGAGCGGGTGCTTACCAATCTGGTGGGCAATGCGATCAAATTCACGCCGGAAGGCGAGGTGGTCATTTCGGTGACGGCCGACGAAAAGCGCGTGCGTATTGCCGTGCGCGATACGGGTGTCGGTATCTCCGAAGAATTTCTGCCCCATATTTTCGATGAGTTCCGCCAGGAGTCTTCCGGTGAAGACCGGGAATTCGAGGGCAGCGGGCTCGGGCTGGCCATCGCCGCACGGCTGGTGAAGCTCATGGAAGGCGAGATCGAAGTGGTCAGCGAGAAAGGAAAGGGCAGCACGTTCACCGTGGTGCTTCCCCGGGCGCCGGAGCGGGGCACGCCCTCCGGAATGTTTCCGCGCAGAGAGGTATCCGAGACGTAGCGATGGCGAAGTGGAGCTGGTGGCGGGCGCTGCGGCGATTGCCGCGACTGCTGGCGATCACGCTGTGGTACACGGCCCGAACGGCCCTGCAGGCGCGTCGCCTTCCACCGAAGCGGCAACCGCTTTATCGGGCACGTCGGCAGCAGGAAGGTTGCCGGATTCTGTGTCGGCTCCTGGGCATTGCGGTGCAGGCCCCGGAAGTGTCGCTGCCCGCCGGACGGCCCGGATTGCTCGTAGCCAATCACTTCAGCGCGCTGGATCCTATCGTGCTGGCCACGTGCTGGCCCGTCTCATTTGTTGGGAAAGCTGAGCTGGCCCGCTGGCCGCTGATCGGCTGGCTGTGCCGCACCTACGGCGTACTGTTCGTCGAGCGGGAACGGCGGACGCGTTCGGTCGCCTTCGTCCGGCAGGTGCGGGAGCGGCTGGAAGCCGGCGTGCCCGTCATGGTCTTTCCGGAAGGAACGACCGGATCGGGCGATGCGGTGCAGCCCTTCAAGACGGGCGCCTTCGAAGCCGTAGCCGGACTGGAAGGAAGCTGGGTGCTCCCGGTCAGTCTGTGCCTGCAGCAGGTGGACGGGCAGCCGGCCACGCCGGAAGTGCGACGCCGGTACGCCTGGACCGAGGGGCTATCGTTTATCCGGCACCTGATCCGCTGGCTCGGTACGGCGCAGATGCAGCTTCAGGTGCGCATCGGCGCGCCGATTCCGACGGCCGGTCGGCACCGCAAAGCGCTGGCCCGCGAGGCTTTCGAGCAGGTGCGTGCGCTCTATCAGGAAATGTTGACGGAGACGATGCCCTTTCCAACCGAGGATCGTATCTTTTCCTCCGTTTCCATGAAACAAACCGGGCCTGGCACGGTCTCTGAATGACGGGCCAAAAGCATTGAACCCACACCTCTCATAGATCGACATGGCGGAAAAGGGGCGTTCGCGGGTGCTGCTGATTCTGGGCGGCATCGGACTCTTGCTCGTCGGACTGCTGGCCGGCGTGCTCTTGATGGAATGGCGCTTTCAGCAGGTGCAGATGGCCGCTGCGCCAGCCCGCATTGTGGAACGGGTCCAGCTGGGTGGTGGTGAACGGGTGGGCGCCGTCACGCTTCCGGAGGTGGATGGCCGGCGACTGGCGCTGGATCCGGTCGTGCTGAACCAGGTCTTCCGAGAAGTGGCCGAGCGGGTAACGCCCGCCGTTGTCTACATCGAGGTGACGGCCGGCTCGCGTTCCTTCTCCGGCGACTTTTTCCACCGATTCGATCCCAACCAGGAGCGTTTCTTCCGGGAGTTCACGCCCCGACAGAGCGTGGGCAGCGGCGTGATCATCAGCCCCGATGGTTACCTCGTGACCAACTACCACGTGGTCGAGGATGCCCGTGAAATCCGTGTGACGCTGGCCGACAAGCGCCAGTTCGAGGCGCAGCTGATCGGGTTTGACCGCTCGACGGATCTGGCCGTGCTCAAGATCGATGCACCACGGGGTGAGACGTTTCCGGTGATCGCCTTCGGCAATTCGGATGAGCTGAAAGTGGGCGAATGGGTGCTGGCCGTCGGCAATCCGTTTCGGCTGACCTCCACCGTGACGGCCGGGATCGTCAGCGCGCTGGGGCGGCAGGTGAACATCATCGACGACTTTTTCCGGGTGGAAGATTTTATCCAGACGGACGCCGCGATCAATCCGGGCAACTCGGGCGGGGCGCTGGTGAACCTGCGCGGCGAGCTTGTGGGCATCAACACGGCCATCGCCACCGAAAGCGGTGCCTACGAAGGCTATGGCTTCGCCGTGCCGGTGAACCTGGTGGCCCGCGTGGTGGAGGACCTGATCGCCTACGGCGAAGTGCAGCGGGGGTATCTGGGCGTTTCGATTCAGGAGATCGACGCACAGCAGGCACGTGAGCTGGGGTTGCCGGGCGTACAGGGCGTGTTGATCACGGAAGTGCGAAAGGGTGGGGCGGCCGATCAGGCCGGTGTGCGGGCCGGCGATGTGGTGCTGCGCGTCAACGGTCGGGCGGTGAACGCCCCGAACGAACTGCAGAGCGTGGTGGCCCGCTATCGCCCGGGCGACCGCTTGATGCTGGAGATCTGGCGGAAGGGGCGGCGGCTGCAGGTGCAGGTGGAGCTGATGGGTCGCGACGCGCCGGCCTATCGCGAATGGTTCAGTGAGCTGACGCAGGAAGCCCCGCCGCAGATGCCGGAGCTGACGCCCGAGGCGCCCCGGGGTAGCGTTTACAACTTGGAAGCCTGGGGACTGGGCCTGCGCGATCTGACCGCCTCGGAGCGGACGGCCTTCGACGTGGACGGTGGCGTCTACGTGGCTTATGTGGCGCGGGGGAGCGTGGCCGAGGAAGCTGGGTTGCCGCGTGATGTGGTCATCCTTCAGATCGAAGGAATCGATGTGGCTGCGCTCGAAGACGCCCTGATGCTGCTGGAGGAGTTGTCCGAAGCCGAGACGGTGCTCTTCCGCGTGAAAAAACGGGACGGCACGATTGCCTTCTACGAGGTGCCCGTCCCGGCCCTGTCGGAGTAGTAACCTGAAGCGAGTTTGCGTCTATGTTGCGCTATCTGACCGCCGGTGAGTCGCACGGAGAGGCTCTGATCGGCATTGTTGAAGGCATGCCGGCCGGGGTGCCGCTCACCGCCGAGGTCATCAACGAACAACTGGCCCGGCGCTGGCAGGGCTACGGCCGGGGCGGCCGTGCCAAGATCGAGCAGGACCGGGTGCACATCTACTCGGGCGTGCGCTTTTCGAAGACGATCGGCAGTCCCATTGCCCTGCGTATCGACAACGCGGCCTACCATCGCGATCGGGCGCACTGGCCCGAGGTGATGGCCGTCGAGGGCACCGGCGAAGGCATCGAGAAAATCACGCTCCCCCGTCCGGGCCACGCGGACCTGGTGGGTGCACAGAAGTACGGGTTCGACGACCTGCGGCCGGTGATCGACCGGGCCAGCGCGCGGGAAACGGCCATGCGGGTGGCCTGCTGCACGATCGCCCGGCAGCTGTTGCGTCAGTTCGGCATCCAGATCGGCAGCCACGTGCTCCGGATCGGACAGGTGGGCTACGAACGTCCCGAAGACTGGCAGGCACGCGTGGAGGCGCTGATTGCCGAGGGCGCCGAGGCGCTGGCCCGGGCGGCCGACCGGAGCCCGGTACGCATGCTCGATCCGGAGCTGACCGAGCGAGCCATTGCGCACATCCAGGAAACGAAAAAACAGGGCGACTCGCTGGGTGGCGTCTACGAAGTCGTCGTGACGGGCGTGCCGCCGGGACTGGGCTCCTACGTGCACTGGGATCGGCGGCTGGACGGTCAACTGGCGCAGGCCATTCTGTCGATTCAGGGCCAGAAGGCCGTCGAGATTGGCGACGGCATCGCAGCCGCCTCGCTGCCCGGCTCGCAGGTGCACGATCCGATCACAAAAGAAAACGGCGTCTTCCGGCGTCGCTCGAACCATGCCGGCGGCCTGGAGGGCGGCGTGACGACCGGCATGCCCATCATCGTGCGCGGCTACATGAAGCCGATCCCCACGCTGATCAAGCCGCTGGAGACCGTCGATATTGCCACAGGCGAGGCGCAGCCGACCCGCTACGAGCGCAGCGACGTGACCAGCGTGCCGGCCGCTTCCGTCGTAGCCGAGGCCACGGTGGCCTTCGTGATCGCCAACGCCTTTCTGGAAAAATTCGGCGGCGACAGCCTGGAAGAAATCCGCCGCCGGTACGAGGCGGAGATTGGACAGCTATCAACAGGGCTTGCCTCAAAACTTGAATGAATATGAAATCTATCGAGAAAAAACTGAAAGAAATACTTGTGCAGCTTTCTGAGGAAGAACAGGAGCAGGTGCTGCATTTTGCCAGAACGTTGAGTGGGCGTCCTGTTGGTAAAGAAGGAAAGGCTTTCCTTGATTTTGTCGGTTGTATAGAAGAAGATCAACTTGCTCAGATAGCAACTGCTATCGAAGAAGGTTGTGAGCGCATTGACTCGCATGAATGGTAGATATTTGCTGGATACAAACATTGTTATTGCGCTGCTGGCCGGCGAAGGGAGTGTGGTACAGTCGATAATAGAAGCCAGAGAGATTTTTATTCCAGTCATTGTTCTGGGAGAGCTGTACTACGGAGCGTATCGGTCTACGCGTGCAGAAGAAAATGTGGCAAAAATAGATCGTCTGGCGGCGGCCAGTACCATATTGCTCTGTGACGTATATACAGCCCGATGGTACGGGATCGTGAAAGACAACCTTCGTCGCCAGGGGACGCCCATTCCTGAGAATGATATCTGGATTGCAGCGCTGGCTCGTCAGCATCGTCTGGCTCTTGTCAGTCGGGATCGGCACTTTGAACACGTGGCAGATCTGGATCTGGTTGTCTGGTAAACAGAAGAAACCCACCGGTACGAGGTGGCTCATTTTTGAACAGTGACTGCAACCCGAGCGGGGCTCTGTTGCGTAGACCGGGCCGGTCTTTCCGGACAAACGCAACAGGGTGCTCCCATGGCGGTGAGTAAACGGCTGGCGTTGTTGCTGATCTGGCCGGCGCTTTTCCTGGCGACCGCATCCGAACTACAGGCGCAGGCGCTGGATCTGACCGTACACCGCGTGGGCCTCAGCCTTGGAGATTCGCGGCGCGTGATCGGCGTGCGCCTGAACTTTCGGGATCGCCGACTGGAGCATGTCGATGGCGTGAACGCGACGATCTGGACTCCTTACCGGCCGGCACGTGGGGTCGTGCATGGCGTGGCGCTCGGGTTGCCGCTGACGGGCGCCCGGCACATTCAGGGAATCGGGTTGGCCTGTTCGGTGTCAGCGCCGAGGAGCGACTGACCGGACTGGTGCTGGGCGGCGTGGGGGCCGGGGCCGGCGGAACGTTGACGGGGATCGGCATCGGCGGGCTCGGGATCGGAGCCGGTGAGAACGTGCGGGGCGTGTTCGTCGGCGGTATCGGCGTTGGGGCAGGTGCTGATGCCGAAGGGGTGCTGATCGGCGGGCTGGGTGCCGGAGCCGGTGGTTCGATTCGGGGCATTGCCGTGGGCGGTCTGGGAGCGGGAGCCGGTGCGGATGCTATCGGTCTGCTGATTGGAGGCCTGGGCGTCGGTGCCGGTGGATCGGTCACAGGGATTGCGGCGGGCGGGCTGGGGGTCGGTGCAGGGGAGAACATCGTGGGCGCGGTGATTGGTGGACTGGGCGCCGGAGCCGGTAAGACGATCCAGGGCATTGCTGTGGGGGGACTGGGCGCAGGAGCAGGCGAAGACGCCGCAGGGATACTGGTCGGTGGACTCGGCGCCGGCGTCGGAAACGATGCGACCGGACTGCTGGTGGGCGGCGTGGGCGTCGGAGCCGGCGGGACGTTGCGCGGGGTGGCCGTCGGAGGTGTGGGCGCCGGGGCTCCGGTCGTACGCGGGGTGTTGCTGGCGGGGGCGCTGGCGGGTGCTTCGGACATGACCGGGCTGGCCGTAGCCGGGGCCTACTTCCAGATTATGCCGGACGGCCACTTCCGGGGCATAGCGGTCAGCGCCTTCAACCACATTCGAGGCACGCAGCGCGGGCTGACCATCGGGCTGCTCAACTACGCGCGTCGGTTGCACGGCCTGCAACTCGGTCTGCTGAACTACGCGGGCAACCAGCCGCCCGCCCTGCGCTGGCTGCCCTTCCTGAATTTCCATCGATAACCCGTTGATTTCTTGCAGTGATTCACAGAAAAGCTCGAACGTGCACTGTTGGCGACAGGTCATATGATGCCGGAAGCAACCCCTGCACCTGAAGAGTGCGCCAGACACCGCCGGGCACTGGAACTGGCCATTGCCTGGGCACGGGACTGGCATCCGGGCCTGAATCCCTACAGTCTGGAGAATGCCCTGCTGCGCCTGGTGGAAGAGGACGTGCCCCAGGACCAGTACCTAGAGCTCTGGGAGGAGCTACGCTAGAGCTTGCGCAGCAACCCACATCTGCAAACGCCCGAAATGCGGGCACTGCTGACAGACGAAGAGCTGGCCGCGCGCGGCTACTGGTGGTTCGATCCGGTGAATCTCTGAGAGATATGGCCGTTGTTGGGGAAATAGGGGATGTCGGGAATGATCTGCGCTCGCCCTTCGTGCAGGCCAATATCAGAAGAGTTAAAGTTATGGCCTGCCCCAGGTTGTAGCCTCGGTACATGGCACCTTACGTTTTGCTTTTACGGGAGTTTTCCACAGAGCATGCACCCGGCAAGCAACGTGTCCAGCGCAGGAAACGCCGGCACCGAGTCCGGCAACATCGGCCAGAGCGGCTCTTCACGGTCCTCGTCCAACCAGTACACGAAGGGCACATTCCGGGCCCCCGGACCCGCCTCCACATCCCGCAAAAACAACACGGCCCGCCCATCATAGCTCCAGCGCGGGTTGTGGCCGCCCCGCTCGGTCAATTGTCGCAGGATGCGCCCCTTTCCGTCCATCAGAAAAAGCTGTGGCACACCCTCCACTCGCCGCTCCAACACGATCAGGTCTTTCACCGGGCTGGGTGTCACTGCAAACCGAAAAGCTTCCTCCGGACCAAAATCCGTCAACACCGTCAACGCGCCCGTGGCAAATTCATATCGCACGGCGTTCTCCCGGTAAACCCTCCCCTGCGGCTGCGGCATAATCCCTACCGCAAAACGATCCCGCCCGCCTAATTGAGCCCCTACCATCGACTTAACCAGGGGGCCTTCCACCTGTCGGTGTTCGAGGTTTAAGACGTAGATGCCTGTCTCGTAAAGCTGGCCATATGCCTTTCCGATAACAGAAAACAGCAGTCGTCGGCCGTCCTGGAACCAGTGCGGGAACGAAGCGGTCGGATGCGACAGCAGCAACGTATCGGCTCCCGTCCAGACCGCCACCTGGCCACTCTCCAGATCCAGCGTCACCACATGAACATCACAGCAAAGCCCTCGATGGTAAGTCAATGCAAGCCGTTTACCATCCGGCGACCAGTCGGCACTACCGATGCTGGGTCCCAGAAAACGCATCTGCTGACCATCGCGATGGACCAGCCAGAGTTGATTGGGCGGATCGAGCCGTTCCGGCGTATAGGCTCGGATCAGCGCCACCCATTCGCCGTCCGGAGATAAACGTAGATTGTACAGGTTCTCGGTACCGGGCAGAGGATCGCCCCCGTAATCAAAACGCGTCTTTTTTTCCGGCTCGAAAAGCGAGCAGGCGGCCAGTAACAGCCCCGCCATCCAGAGACTTGACCAGTTCCAACGCAGCTTTCTCATATGTCGTCTCGACGAATTGGAAGTGGTATCACCAGAATAACCCAGACCTTAACTCTAAAAAAAAATGACAATATGGGATCGCAGATTTCCGGTAGGGGTGCTTCGCCGTGTGGGCCCGTTTTCTTACATGCGTTTTATACAGGCTATCGACCTTCCACCGGTCTTTGATTTCGTCTTTCGAAGTCCGTGGAAAGGCCCTTTGGGCTTTACCCTGGTTTTACCAGAGAATTTGCAGATCAAAAAAAAACAGAAGCTTACGCCTGTTGTATGTGCCCACGGCAGGACTCGAACCTGCGACCAACGGCTTAGGAAGCCGCTGCTCTATCCGACTGAGCTACGTGGGCAATATACTGTCAAGTTAAAGGCACAACGCGCTTCTGTGCAACGCCGCTCCGGCCTTCAGGCTCCGATCCACCGTCGGCGTTGACAAAGTAGCGTCCATGTTTTTACTTCGACAAATCACAGCGTCGAGGAGGATTTGCTGCACTCTGTCGATCAATTATGCTGGTCGGCGTCATGCGTGCGTATGCGCTGATGGGTCTGGCCGTTTTGATCCTGATGGCCTGCGCATTGGACGTGCGGGCGCAAACGGTGCGACGATGGGGGCTCGGGATGGGGATACCGGCGATGGTGGTAAGTGGCGAAAGTGAACTTCCAATGCCGATCAGCTGCTATCTCCTTATCGAGACAGAAAAGCTGCGCCTGGAGCCGGAAATCGGTCTGCTTCGCGAAGACTTTTCGTCTGTGGAGCGCGAAGAGACGCGTTTTGTATTGCAACTTGGATCCGGCATTTTTGCTCAGCGGTATGTCGCCGACAATCTGCTGAGTTACTGGGGTGGTCGGCTGGGATTGATGTTGTTATTTCAGTCCATTCGCGACGAACCCATCTACTCGGACGTTATCATTCGCTCAGAAAGCTCAGGCATTGGTTTTCTGGTAGGACCCGCTACCGGCATGGAATACTTCCCGGTCCGTCGGTTTTCAATGGGAGGAGAAATACAGCTGCTGTACATGCATCTCTTTCTGGAAAATGACAGGTTTTCTGCTCTGTATTCCCGGCCGCTGTTTTTTGTGCGGTGGTATTTCCGTTAAGCCGTAGCGGACGCGGCGTTGCCCCTTGCCTTTTGCGTGCCCGGTTGCGTTTTTTGGCATCCGGTCGATTACCAGGCAACGAATCGCTTCGTGGAAACGCCCGCCTACCGGCCCCGCACGATCTGGGCGTGGGCGCTGTATGATTTCGCGAACTCGGCGTTTACGACGCTGGTCGTCACGTTCGTCTACGCCGCCTATTTCACGCAGGCCGTGGCGCCGGATCCGATTTCCGGCACGACGCTCTGGTCGCGGGCGGTGACGGCCAGCGGTCTGATTGTGGCGCTGCTGTCGCCGTATCTGGGCGCTCTGGCCGATCAGGGGGGATACCGCAAGCGATTTCTGCTGGCCGTCACGGTGCTCTGTGTGCTCTCCACGGCGGCGCTTTATATTCCACAATCCGGCGAGGTGCTGGCGGCGCTCGTGCTTTTCACCATCGCCAACGTGGCCTTCGAACTGGGAAACGTCTTCTACAATGCTTTTTTGCCCGACATCGCCCCGCCGGAGCGAATCGGCCGGGTCTCGGGCTACGGCTGGGCGCTGGGCTACGTGGGCGGGTTGCTCTGCCTGGTGGTGGCGCTGGTGGCGCTGATTCAGCCGGAAACGCCGCTGCTGGGGTTTTCTCGCGAGGGCCACGCGAACATTCGCGCCACGAACCTGCTCGTGGCGCTCTGGTACGGGCTGTTCAGTCTGCCGCTGTTCCTCTGGGTGCCCGAGCGGCGCCCGGCCGTTCGCCCCGAGGTGCGGACGGTCTTTCGGCAGGCCACCCGCCAGCTTGTCGACACGTTTCGCGAAGTGCGGCGCTACCGACAGGTCGTACGCCTGCTGCTGGCCCGGTTGCTCTACAACGATGGCCTGCTGACCATTTTTTCCTTCGGCGGCATCTATGCAGCCGGAACGTTCGGCTTCGAGGCCGACGAGCTGATCGTATTCGGCATCGTCATCAACGTGGCGGCGGGGCTGGGCGCCTGGCTGCTCGGGTTTATAGACGACCGGCTGGGCGGCAAGCGTACGCTTTTGCTGAGCCTGCTGGGACTTTCGGCGGCCAGTCTGCTGGCCGTGGTGACCACCAGCCGCACCCTTTTCTGGGTGGCCGCGCTGCTCATCGGGATTTTTGCCGGTCCCAGTCAGTCGGCCAGCCGCTCGCTGCTGGGACGCTTTACGCCGCCGGACAAGCGCAACGAGTTTTACGGCTTTTTTGCCTTTTCGGGAAAGGCCACGGCCTTTCTCGGGCCGCTGCTACTGGGGCTGTTCACGGACTGGTCGGGAAGCCAGCGGGTAGGCGTTGCCTCGGTGTTGCTGTTTTTTGCAGCGGGCATGCTGCTGCTGGCCCGTGTGGACGAAGCCGAGGGCGTGCGGCTGGCGCGGGCTACGGAATCCGACGGAACCTGAGCTAAGCTACCGACAAACAAGCCGCGCGTTGACCGAAAAACCACTGAAAGCCATGGCAGAAACTTATCCGACCGTTCGCGAGATTGCCGCGGCGCTGGAAGCCTGGGCGCCGCCGGGCTCGGCACAGTCCTACGACAACGTGGGCCTTCAGGTGGGCGACCCGGAGCAGCCCGTGCGGCGGGCGCTCCTGGCGCTCGATCTGACACCGGCCGTGCTCGGAGAGGCCCGGACGCTCGAAGCCGAGCTGATCATCACGCACCACCCGTTGCTGTTCCGGCCGCTCCGTCAGCTCACGCCGGACGGACTGGTTTCGTCGCTGGCGCTTCGACTGGCCGCTGCGGGCATCGCGCTCTACAGCATCCATACGAACCTGGATGCGGCGCCGGGCGGCGTGTCGTTCGCGCTGGCCGAGCATCTGGGGCTGAAGGACGTGCAGTTCCTGGCGAAGATGGAGCAGGCGCTCTATAAGCTGGTGACGTTCGTGCCGGCCTCGCACTTCGAGCAGGTGCGCGAGGCGCTGGCCGAGGCGGGGGCCGGACGCATCGGCAACTACGAAGCCTGCGCGTTCGCCACGCGGGGTACCGGCTATTTCCGTCCGGGCGACATGGCACGGCCGTTCATCGGCGAGCCGGGCAAGCTGGAGTCGGCCGAGGAGCTGCGTCTGGAGGTGGAAGTCGCCCGCTGGGACCTGCCGCGTGTGCTGGCGGCCATGCGGGATGCCCACCCTTACGAAGAGGTGGCCTACGACGTGTATCCCGTCGAGCAGCCGTACACCCGGGCGGGACTGGGCGCGATCGGGCGGCTCGAAAAGCCCGAGCTGCTGCGCGATTTCCTGCAGCGCGTGGCCGAGCGGCTCCAGACCGACAGCCTGCGCTACGTGGGCGACCTGGACGCATCCGTCGAAACGGTGGCCGTCTGCGGTGGGGCCGGAGCCGACCTGATCGGACGGGCGCTATCGGCTGGCGCCGATGCCTACGTCACGGCCGATCTGACCTACCACCGGTTCTTCGAAGTGCTCGACAACGACGGGCGCCCACGCATGGCGCTGATCGACGCCGGCCACTACGAGACCGAGGCGCTGACCGAGGCGCTGCTGGCCACCTGGCTGCAGCAACGTTTCCCGACGGTCGACTGGAAACGCACCACGGCTCGTACCTCGCCGGTACGTACATTCATCCACCGGCCGTGACGGCGCTTTTGCGCAAAGTACATCAAACTTTAGCCTGTAGCGCGCGTTCTTAGCGAACGGATTAAATTGAACAAAGCTGGAGGTCGCTTATGCCCACCACGATGCAGGAGTCGGCCACCATTGCCGAACAGTTGCGGGCGCTGGTTCGGCTGCAGTTGATCGACACCCGGATTGACCAGCTGGAAAAGCTGCGGGGCGATCTGCCCGACGAGATCCGGGACTTGGAGGACGAAAAGGCCGGCCTGGAGACGCGTCTGGAGAAGTACAAGCGGGAGCTCAAGGAGTACGAGGTGGAGCGCCGTCGGGCCCGGCTGGACATCGAGGAGGCGGAGACGCTGATCAAGCGCTACGAGGAGCAGCAGCTCCACGTGCGTAACAACCGCGAGTACGATGCGCTGACCAAGGAGATCGAGGCGCAGCGGCAGCGCATCGAAGCGGCCAAAGCCCGTCTGGAAGAGCTGGAGCGGCTGACGGAAGAGCGGACCGCCGCCATTCAGGAAGCGGAAGCCCGCCTGAAGGAGCTGGAGGAAGTGCTGCAGGCCAAGCGCGCCGAGCTGCAGGAGGTGATGGAAGACACGAAGCACGAGATGGAGCAGTTGCAGGCCATGCGTGCCGAGGCCGAAAAGGCGGTGGATCCGCGTTACCTGCGCGCTTACAAGCGGCTGCGGGCGCGCTACCGGGACGGCCGGGCCGTGGTGCCGCTGGAACGTGGAGCGGCGGCCGGCTATGCGGTGCCGCCCCAGCAGCAGGTGGAAATCCGCCAGCGCAAGCGCATCATCGCCTGCGAGCACACCGGACGCATCATCGTCGACAGCGAGCTGTTCCAAGAGGTTGGCCAGGAACTGGGCTTTACGAACGGCAGCGCGGGATCTTCTTAATTCCGTTATGCATTAACGAAAGTGGTGCGCTGGCCGGACCATCGCGTCGCCCGTCTCGTGTGAGGCGCGGCGGCGAGGAAAGTCCGAACACCACAGGGCGCCCCGCCTCCTAACCGGAGGGCACCGTTCGGGTAACCGGGCGGTGACGGAAAGTGCCACAGAGAGCAGACCGGCCGATGGTCCCGCCTCTGCGGGACACAGGCAAAGGGTGAAAGGGTGGGGTAAGAGCCCACCAGCGTCGCTGGTAACAGCGGCGGCTGGCAAACCCCGGGGGGTGCAAGGCCAAGCAGCGCCGCACCGCCCTCGCGGCGGATAAGGTGGCCCGCTGAAAGGCGCCGCTTTTCGGAGCGGCGCGGCGGCGCGGGTAGGCCGCTTGAGGCTGCCGGTGACGGCAGTCCCAGATAAATGATGGTCTCCCCGGAAGCGACACGGCGGCCGTCGCTCCGGGCAGACAGAATTCGGCTTACAGGCCAGCGCACGCCGCCACCTTTCCAGAAAATGAGGGGCTGTCCGCTTCGGGCAGCCCCTCGCCTTTTCTGTCGCCATGCACTTGCTCCGGGAGCGCAGGAGATGCTCCGGTGCATGATGGCGCTCCTCCTGTGTACCGGACGTGATGCGGCGGGTATGATCGGGCGGACACAAGGTCCGCCCCTACGGAATAGGGAAAACGTCAAGGATCTGTAGGGGCGCACCGCCGTGTGCGCCCGTGCTTTCTCACCTGCACTATGATTTCCCGGAAATCGTATAAGGGCCGCCGCAGCGTGCTTGCCCATGCTCCATGATGCCCGGGAAAGCGCATAGCCCGGAGCTGAAGGGCGTTTTCAGCGGGCGATGCGGGCGGCCGTGCGCACCACCAGCAGCAGGGCGATCGGCTGCAGGGCCGGATGCAGCTCCTGCGGCCAGAAGAACCAGCCCAGCGCCAACAGGAGCGTGAGCAGGCCCGTCATAAGTAGATAGGTGCGTTCCCATCCGGCGGGTGGGCGGCGGCGCCAGAGGCGGACGGCCACCACCAGATGCGGTGGCCAGGCCCAGATCAGGTTCCAGTTCCAGGCCGTCACCGTGTGCAGCGTGGCCACCCAGAGCAGCAGCAACAGCAGCCCCACCAGTCCGACCAGGCCGAACAGCAGGGCGTCCAGCCGCGTGGTGGTCGGCCGACCGCGTCGCCAGGCGACGAGCGTCGCACCCGCGCCGAAGGCAAAGAGCAGCCAGCCCAGCACGGTCGGCCACGGCCAGGCCGGCTCGGGCAGCGGCCGGTGGCCGGTGGGCCAGAATACGGTGTCGGTGCGGGCAACGAGCGGCAGCCAGGCGGTATCGCGGCGCACCCGGGCCTCATCGAAGGCGGCTTTCAGTTCCAGCGGAAGAAACATCACCTCGCGTGCCGTGGGTGGTCGATCGACGCGCTGGCCGAGCGTCAGATAGAAGCCGAGCTGGAGCAGCGGCCGGTCGGCCACGTACGGATCGAGCAGGCGCCGAAACGTCGTCTCCGGCGCCCGGTGCGTAAAGCGCAACGCGTCGCCCAGCGTGCGCTCGAGCACGTCCCGAATGCGTGTCGAGCAGTTGTCGAACAGAAAATCGTAGCGGTAGGTGCGGTTTTCCGGGCGGGCGTTCCACATCAGAAAGGCCACGAGCGAGTCGCGCTGCGCCGGGGTCAGGTTCAACCACTGCTCGACGATCGGGCGGCCTTCCACCTCACGATAGAACTGCACGGAGCGGGCATAATCGCTCACCGACAGGAAATAGTCGAGCTGGCCGTAGACGAACCGCGGGATGAACCAGGGATCGCTGAAGTCGAACGTGCCGTAGTTGAAAAGCCAGTCGATGCCCTGCACGGGATCGTACACGCGAAGGGCGCTGTGCCCGAAGGCCGCGTAGAGGGCGCGACCGGGCAGGATCGTGACAAGCGCCACGCGCGCGCTGTCGGAAAGGGGGAGCGGACGCGTGGCCGCCGGAGCGGCCGTCGATACCAGCAACAGCAACAGAAGCAAACGACGCATGGGCTGAGCGCTGAGTGGTCACGTACGGCGGCTCCAACGACTCCGAATGCCGGGGAGTTCTTGCAGGCAAAGCGCTTTTTTCAAAGGAACTTGACGGCCGTCGTGCTATCTTGGACGCGGTTTTTTAACAGAACCGGAAAGACGGCAGGTGGCACGTACGTCCCGGGCCCGGCAGGTGCTGGCGCGGTTGCGGCAGGTGATCGCGCGGCCGCAGACCGAGCTGCACCACGAGAATCCCTATCAGCTGCTGGTGGCCGTGATGCTCTCGGCCCAGTGCACCGACGCGCGGGTCAACCAGGTGACGCCGGCGCTGTTTGCGGCGTTTCCGACCGTCGAGGCGCTGGCGGCCGCCGAGCCGGAGGACGTGCTGCCCTACATTCGGTCCGTTTCGTACCCGAACAGCAAGGCGCGGCATCTGGTCGCCGCAGCCCGACGCATCCGCGACGTGTTCGGGGGCGAAATTCCCGCCTCGCTCGAAGCGCTCGAGTCGCTGCCGGGCGTCGGTCCCAAGACGGCCCGCGTGGTGGCCTCGGTCGCCTTCGGGGTGGCCGCCTTGCCCGTCGATACGCACGTCTACCGCGTGGCGCATCGGATCGGGCTGGTGCGGCGGGCCCGCACTCCCCTCGAGGTCGAACGCCGGCTCAAGCGCCAGCTTCCGGCGCGCGACTGGGGCGAGGCCCACCACCTTTTGATCCTGCACGGACGCTACACCTGCACGGCCCGTCAGCCTCACTGTGACCGGTGCGTGCTCACCGACCTGTGCGATCATTACCGGCGGCTTCGTCGGCTACCTGCGCCGCTCGAAGGACTGGATCCGCGTCGGGGACGGTACTTCTGCAAACGGTGCCGGCGCTATTTCGACGTACCCGTGCATCGGACCGACCGCTACGGGCTGGAGCAGAGGAGTTGCCCTGCGTGTGGTTCGATGCATGTATTTGATGCAAAAACCGGTCGTTCGACGAAACGCGTACCGGACTATCGCGTGCGCTAAACAGGCCACTGGATAAGGCTGTCTCACGAAACGGTTGATACCCATGGACCCGAAAAAACGTCATCTGCTGGTCATTCTCGACGGCTACGGCATTGCCGAGGACCCGTCGGTCAGCGCCATCGATCATGCCCGCAAGCCGTTTCTGGATCACCTGTTTGCCACCTATCCGCATGCCACGCTGAAGGCTTCGGGGCTGGCCGTGGGGTTGCCCGAAGGCCAGATGGGCAACTCCGAGGTGGGGCACCTCAACCTGGGGGCCGGACGCGTGGTCTACCAGGAAATCACGCGCATCGACAAGGAAATCGAAGAAGGCACGTTCTTCACGAACGAAGTGCTGGTGCGGGCGGCCCGCCACGCGCGGGAGCACAACACCCGGCTGCATCTGATGGGGTGCTTCTCCGACGGCGGCGTCCATGCCAGCCTGAACCACCTGTTCGCGCTGCTGGAGCTGGCTCGGCGTGAGGGGCTGCGGCCCGAGCAGGTGTGCGTGCACGCGTTTACCGACGGCCGCGACACCGATCCGAAATCGGGCGTGACCTACGTACGCCAGTTTCAGGAAAAGGCCCGGGAGATCGGCGTCGGGCGCATCGTCTCGATTGTGGGCCGCTACTACGCGATGGATCGCGACAAGCGCTGGGACCGTACCGAAAAAGCCTACCGGCTGCTGGTCTACGGCGAGGGCGAGGTGTTCGACGATCCCGTCAAAGCGCTGGAGGCCAGCTACGCCGAAGGCGTGACCGACGAGTTCGTCAAGCCGCGCTTGATCGACTACGGCGACGGTTACCCGACGCGGGTGGCTGACGGCGATGCGGTGATCTTTTACAACTTCCGCGCCGACCGCGCCCGCCAGCTCACCCGGGCCTTCACAGATCCGAACTTCGACGCCTTCGATAGGGGCAAGAAGCTGGATCTGCTGTTTGTGACCTTCGCGCCTTACGACGAAACCTTCGACCTGCCGGTCGCCTTCGAGAAGGTCAATCTGCGCATGACGCTCGGCGAGGTGATCTCGAAGCTGGGCGGACGCCAGCTCCGGATCGCCGAAACCGAAAAGTACGCGCACGTGACCTACTTCTTCAGCGGCGGACGCGAGGAGCCTTTCGAAGGCGAAGATCGGATTCTGGTGCCCTCGCCGAAGGTGCCCACCTACGATCTGAAGCCCGAGATGAGCGCGCCCGAGGTGGCCCGGCGCTGCGCCGAAGCCATCGAAAAGGAGATCTACAACCTGATCGTGCTGAACTTCGCCAACCCCGACATGGTGGGGCACACGGGCGTTTTCGAAGCGGCCGTCAAAGCGATCGAAGCGGTCGATGCCGCCACGAAGGTGGTGGTCGAGGCCGCATTGAAGCACGGCTACACGGTGACGGTGCTGGCCGACCACGGCAACGCCGACCGGATGAAGAATCCCGACGGCTCGCCGCACACGGCCCACACGACGGCGCTCGTGCCGCACCTGATCATCAAGCCGGGCTTCAACGGGCCGATCAAAGACGGTAAGCTGGGCGACGTGGCTCCGACGATCCTGCGTATTCTGGGCGAAGAGATTCCGCCCGAAATGACCGGCGAGGTGCTGATCTGACCCAGAATGTAGCAGGGATGCCTGTATGAGGCATCAGGCTATTACCCACAGGGCCGGCCATGGCGCCGGCCCTGATCGTTTACGCGGGAAGGTTGGAAGCTGTCAGCGTAGTACGATTCTCCGGGCATTCTGGTGCATGTGCGCGGCATCCTATGAGCCCCGCCTCAGTCGCTTCGCGATAGCTCCCCATGGGAAGCGGGAACGGTGTCGCGGGGTTACGATTGGCGGAGACCTCGGGGCGTTTCGGCCCGGGAACCTATCGCACGTCTCCCGGAGTTTGCCTTTGCGCCCGGAGCCATCCTTTTCCGCTCATGGCGATTCTGACGGTCCCGAAAGTTTTGCGCGAAAAACTCGGCGACGAGGGCGTCGAGGCGCTGATCGCTTTGCTGAACGAAGCGGCCCATCACGAACGCAACAATCTGCTGGGCATTCTGGAAGAACGTTTTGAGCGGCGCGTAACCGAGGAAGGCAAGCGATTGGACAATCGCATCGCAGAGGAGGTTGCCAAACTGGACCGCCGGATCACGGAGGAGGTGGCGAAGCTGGACCGCCGGATCACGGAGGAGGTGGCGAAGCTGGACCGCCGGATCACGGAGGAGGTGTCGCGGCTGGAGGTGACGCTCAGCGAGCGGTATGCGAGTCTGGTGCGCTGGATGTTCATTTTCTGGGCGGGACAGATCGGAGTGATCGTGGCGCTGTTCGCGCTGCTGCGGTGAAGCAGGACTTCGTTCAGACACGTGCAACTGCGTATATGGGATTGCCGATTTGCCGGTGCATGAGGGGGCAACACCCCGTGTGGCGGACGTGATCCGGCGGGTATGACAGGGCGGACACAGGGGTCCGCCCCTGCGGGGTAGGGAAAATGTCAGGGATCTGGTAGGGGCGCACCGCCGTGTGCGCCCGTGCTTTCTCCCATGCACCTTGACGTCCGGGAAACTGCATAAGCAGTCCTGCATTTCGAGCAGCGGAGCAAGGTCGAAGGAGCAGCGCGATCTGGCTTTTCTGTGGAGTTGGTGTCAAATCTTCCGAAAGCTGTCTCGATGTTATTGCTTCTAATTTAGACATGATCTAAGTTTTGTGCTCGTAAATCGAAGACGTGTCGCATGGATCGACGGACGTTCCTGCATCGGCTGGGAGGATTGATGGCCGGGGGATGGCTGGCCGGCTCGCCGTTCCGGCTGCTGGCCCGTGCGGCCGAGGAGACGCCGCTGGTGCGCCTTTACTACGTGATGGGGACGATCGTGCGCTTCGAGGTCTATCACCCGGATCGGGCGGCGGCCCGGGACGCCGTCCGGCGCGCGAGCGCGCTGCTTTTCGAGGTGCACCGGCAGATGAGCGTGCAGGAGTCTGCGTCGATCCTGAGCCGCTGGAACGCGAGCCCTTCGGGCGCGGAGCTGGTGTTGCCGGAGCTGACGCGCCGGGCCGTGGCCGAGGCGCTCCGCTGGCGGGCGGCGACGGACGGGCGCTTCGATCCAACCGTAGGCGCCGCCGTGGCCGCCTGGCAACAGGGACGGACACCGGTGCCGCAGCCGGAGCGCCAGGTGGAGCTGGACGGGGACGGACGATTGCGCAAGTGGGGGCCGGTGGCGCTGGATCTGGGTGGTAGTGCCAAGGGATGGGCCGTGGACCAGGCGGTGGCGGTGCTCCGGCAGGCCGGTTGCACGGCCGCGCTGGTCAACGCCGGAGGCGATCTGCGCGTGTTCGGCGCGCCGCCCGGCAGGTCGGCATGGACGATCGGCATCCGCCATCCGCTGCGGCCCGACGAGGTGCTGACCACCGTGGCGTTGACCGAGGGTGCGCTGGCCACCAGCGGCGACTACGAGCCAGATGGCTCGACGCTGGTCGATCCCCGCGATCTGGCGCGCGTCCGGCTCGACGGAAGCGTCACGGTGTGGGCGCCCACCTGCGGGGCGGCCGATGCGCTGGCCACGGCGCTGGCGGTCGAGCCCGATCCGTCCTGGCTACCGGCGTCGGTCGGGGCGCTGGTGGCGCGTCGGGATGCCGAAGGGCTGCGCGTGCAGACCTGTCGCTGGTCGTTGGCTGCTGTTTCACCTGATCAAACCGGGAGACTTCCATGATGCGTCGATACACGGGATGGCTGTTGCTGGCGCTATTGCTGGCCGGGCCGGTGCGTGCGCAGGACGAAGGCGAGCGGGCACGCCTGGGCGGCTACGGCGCCATTCGCTTCGAGACCACCAACCTGGAGCACCAGTACAACACGTTCACGTTCCGTCGCTTCGTGCTGACCACCGACGTGGCGATCACCTCGAACCTGCGCTTTCTGTCGGAGCTGGAGCTGGAACGCTTCCGGCTGCTGGAGCTGGAAAAGGTGGTGGAAGCCGAGGGCGGCGTGACGGTCGAGCAGGCCATCGAGGGGACGGATCAGTCTGAGATCGCCATCGAACAGGCCTGGCTGGAGTGGGCCATCGATCCGGCCTTCCGGCTGCGGGCCGGTGGCGTGCTGGTGCCGCTGGGACGCTTCAACATCAACCATGACGACAACCAGTGGATGTTTCCGCGGCGCTCGCTGGTCGATCGCGGTGCGCCCGTGCTGCCCGTCAAGTCGGCCTGGAACGAGCTGGGCCTGGGCTTCACGGGCGAAGTGCCGGTGGGCGCGCAGGGGCTGCTCACCTATCAGCTCTACGTGGTGAACGGGATGCAGCTCGACGTGGAGGTCGAAAACAAGTACATCACCAATCCGGATTATGCGGGCAGCCCCGGCAACCACGTGGACAACTACATCGAGCTGAAGTTCGAGCCCTTCACGGGCACGTTCGGCAACGACACGAAGCAGGCCAAAACGGTGACGGGCCGCGTGGCGCTGAGTCCGTCGCTGGGCGTGGAGCTGGGGCTTTCGGGCTACTACGGCCGTTACACGCCCCAGTATCTACCGGCCGAGTACGTGGGCAGTGTGGGCGTGGACTTTCTGCTGAGCCGGGGGGCACTGGCGCTCGAAGGCGAGTACGTCTACACGTCGATGGGCGACGTGGAGGCCGTGGCGCGGGGGTTTGCGCGGCGCGTCTACAACCAGGCTGGCGTGGCGTTCGGTCCGGCCGAAGACGAGGTGCCGCTCGAAAGCGAGGTGGAGGTCGAGCTGGACGGCCTGAGCCGGGCGCGCCAGGGCTACTGGGTGGAAGCCCGCTATGCGTTCTTCCCCGAATTTCTGCGCAACACGTTCTTCGGCCGGGGCAATCAGCCGCTCTGGTATGCCGGTGTGCGCTGGGAGCAGGTCTGGTACGACGAGCTGCTGGAGGAGGCCGAGTTTGCGGCCGGCGTGCTGGAGGAGTTCGAGGCGGCCAACCGCTGGGTGAACCGGCTGGCTTTCGGGCTGACCTACCGGCCCACGCCGCTGGTGGGCTTCCAACTGGCCTACGAGCTGACCTGGACGAACAAGGGCCACAGCCTGGGCGACGTGACGAACTATCTGATCGCCGAAGGCGACGAAGACTTCGCCCGGGCGTTTATCTTCGGCGTGGTCTTCGGCTTCTGAGCGGATGGCGAACCATCCGGGCCGGCGCCGCGCGCGGCGCCGGCCCGGTCATTTTTCCAACCAGGCTTACGGATGCGTTACGCAGGGCTTTTGCTGCTGGTGTGTGGCTGGATGCTGGCGCCTGCCGGGCGCGCGCAGGATCAGGTGTTCCTGACGCCCGAGGAGGCGCTGGCCGAAGTGTTTCCGAAGGGGCGCTATGTGCAGTACGACACGTTACGCTTCACCCCGGAGGAACTGGAGGAAGCGCGGCGGGCGCTGCGCCGCACCGAACCGCTCGATTCCGTGCTGGTCGTGAGGTGCGTCTACGATGCCGAAGGCCGGTTTCTGGGCTACGCCGTGATCACCGAAGAGCTGGGCAAGCACCGGCCCATCACGTTCATCGTGGGCGTGCGCCCTGATTTTTCCGTAGAAAAAGTGGCCGTCATGGTCTATCGGGAGTCGCACGGCGGACAGGTGCGGCTCCCGCGCTTTCTCTATCAGTACCGGGGCAAAACGCTTCGGGACCCCATCCAGACACATCGTGACATCGTCAACGTCAGCGGCGCCACTATTTCGGTTAACTCACTGAATCGGGGGATCAAAAAAGTGTTGTATTTTGTGACCACGCAATACCGAAAGCATCCTCCGCAGTTGACCTACCACCCGAACTGACCGATGTCGTTTTCGCTGGGTGCACTACGGGGAACGGCCCGCTGGCTGGTGACCTGGTTTCTGATCGTGGTGGGCGTGGGGTATCTGACCGGGATCGTGTTCGTCCGGCACACCACGCACAACACGCCTACGGGCGTCGTGCATCAGTTCCGGGGCAACGAAGACGTGCCGCTGGAGCAGGTGCAGGAGATCAAGTATCCGAAGAGCCCCTACGAAATGCTCAACATCATTCATGCGCACGTCACTTCGTTTGCGCTGATCTTTCTGGCCGTCGGGGGGCTCTTTCTGGGCACGTCGGTGTCGGAGCGATGGAAGGCGATTCTGGCGCTGGAGCCGTTCGTCGCCACGCTGTTGCTGTTTGGCGGGATGGCGGCCGTGCGCTTTTTGCCGGAAAGCTGGGCGCGGCCGACGGCCTGGGTGATGCTGGGGGCGGGGGCTTCGACGTTCGTCTGTCTCTACGCAATGATCGCACGGATGCTCTGGGAAATGTGGCATCCACGTAACCGTCGCGCTGTTGCGTGAAACGCCACGTTTTGCTTTTCTTTTGAATACAGATTTTTGCGGAGAAAGAATCTCCCTTCACCAAACCCCGGAGACGTCATGCGGTATCTGGCAACGGTTTTTCTGGGCCTGCTTCTGCTGATCGGTTGTGGACAGCAGCAGCGCGAGCAGCCGGCGACCCCGGCCGAGCCGCCGCTTCCGGAGGGGCGGTTGGCCGTGGAGGAACCCGTCGTCTATGCGGCGGCCGCTGGCGACAGCGCGATCGTGTCGCTGCGGATTGCCAACGGCACGGCCGAGGCCGACACGCTGGTCGGAGCCGAAGCGCCGGCCGTCACGCGCAACGTCGCATTGCGTGAGGTGGTGGGCGATACGGTGCAGACCACCCGTCCGGCCACGTCCATCGTGATTCCGGCGCGTTCGCGCGTGGCCGTACAGCTGGTGCTGCGCGATCTGCAGCAGGCGCTCGAGCCGGGACAGGTGGTGCTTGTCGATCTGAGCCTGGCCCGGCAGGGACGGCTGCGCGTGCGCGTGCCGGTGCGCGAGGCGGCTGCGCCGACCGAATAGCTTACTGTCCGGTGCCGGCCGGTGCGCGCCAGACGTTGTTCGTGCGGTCGATGTCGGGGAACCAGCGCTCGGGGTCGATTTCGACGCGGGTAACGGCGGCGCCGGTCGGCACCGTGACGGTCACCTGCCGCCGCCCTTCCAGCCACACGTCCACGTCGATCGTATCGCGCACCTGCGAGCCGTCGGCCAGCGTGAGCGTCAGGTAGACCGGCATGGGGGCCAGCCCGTGGTCTTCCACCGTGATGCGCACGCCGCCTTCGATGGGTTCGACGGCCGCCACGGCCTGATCGAGCGTCCACGTCTCGAAGTACCAGGCGTGCCAGAACCAGTCGAGGTCGCGTCCGCTCACGCGCTCGAACGTGTTGAACAGATCATAGGGGTAGGGGTGCTTGAAGGCCCACTCGCGGATGAACGTGCGGTAGGCGCGCCAGAACACGTCTTCGCCTAGCAGCCCTCGGAGCGCTTCAAGCAGCGTGGCCGGCTTGCTGTAGGAGGCGATGCCGAAGGCGAAGCTGGAGTAGTGGTAGTCGGACCAGCGCATGATTTCCCCTTCGGCGCCCATGCGGGCCAGCATCAGATAGCTTTCCTGCTCGCTCAGCCGGGGTTGGGTGCCGGGGAAGAAATCGGTGCGCGCATGGTTTTCGGCAAACGTGGTGCTGCCTTCGTCCATCCAGCTATAGCGGCGCTCGTTGGGGCCGACGATCATGGGAATCCACATGTGGGCCAGTTCGTGCGCCGTCACGTAGTAGAGGGCGCTGTCGCCGGCGGCGTTGTAGTCGCCGATGAGCGTCATCATGGGAAATTCCATGCCGCCGCCGATGATGCCGCCGCCTTCGACGGCCGTCATGTGCGGCCAGGGATAGGGAAAGCCGGTCAGGCGCGAGAGGTAGCTGATGGCGTGCTGCTGGTAGCGCGTGACGTTGGCCCAGCGCGGGGCGGTCGGACGCCAGAACGTGTTGATCTGCGCGTAGTCGGTCTGTCCGTCACCGTCACGGTCGCCCACAGGCGTGCGGGCACCTTCCCAGTAGCCGCGATGCACCAGGCTGAAGGCCACGTCGCGCACGTTTGTGGCTCGGAAGCGCCACTGCAGGCGGCCGTCGGTGCCCGGAAGCGTGACCGGATCCGTGTCGGGTTCGGCAATACGGACCGGCGTGTCGCTGGCGTAGGCCTGACGCATGCGGGCCAGCACGTCGGGTGCCAGCACTTCTTCGGGATTTTCGAATGCACCGGTGGCCATCACGAGCCAGCCGGCTGGCGCGTCGATCGTGATCCGATAGTCGCCATAGCCGAAGTAGAACTCGGCGCGGCCCAGGAACGAATCGGTGAACCAGCCGATCACGTCGTCATAGACGGCCACGTGGGGGTACCAGTAGGCCAGGAAGAACAGGTTCTCGTCGTAGCCCATGCGGCCCCCGGCGCCGCGTTTGGGAATCGTAAAGGACCAGCGGAAGTCGAGCTTAATGGAATCGCCGGGTGCCAGATCGCGCTGCAGAAAGATGATCAGTCGCGTGCCGTTGACCGCATAGCGCGGCGCACCGGCGGGTGCCTCGGCCGGATGCAGGGCTTCCTGTCCATCGACGGCCACGTAGTGCAGCGACACGCCGCCGGTTACCTCGGCCGGCTCGTTGCGCACGACGCCTTCGGCGTGAACGTTCAGCGGAAGCTCCAGAAAGAGCTGGCGGAGCGTGTCGGGCGAGCGGTTCAGGTATACGATCCGTCCCTCGCCGTCCAGCCGCCGTGTGGCCGTGTCGATGCGGGCGGTCAGGTCGTAGCGGGCGTACTGCTGCCAGTAGTTCGGTCCGGGACGTCCTTCGGCGGTACGCGTGCCCCGCTCGATGGCCGCTTCAAACGAGGGGGGCAGGGTGACCGGGGCGGGTAGCGGACGCTCCGGACGCACGAACATGGGGGTGCGCGCAGCAGGCGTCTGTTCGACGGGACGCGAGGCGGTACATCCGGCCAGCAGCAATACCAATACCAGCGACAGACGACGCATCTTCACATGCGGTTTGATTCGAAGGAAACAGTGTTGCAATATAGGAGGCTTCCCCTTTTATTGCCACCTGCAGATGTACCGCCGTTAACAATTTGATAATCCAGGTAGCTCCAGGATTTATCATTCGTTGACAGAATGATTTGTTAGATTACCAGCGATTGCAAACAAAAGCACAGGCGCCTCATGGAAAAGCGAGCAATCTTAGGAGCCGGTGTATTGCTTGTGCTGTTGCTGGCCGGATGTGGCCGTGGGCAGCAGCAGGAAGGGCAGCTCTCCGGCGCGGTGCACATCGACGGATCGAGCACGGTCTATCCGCTGACCGAGGCGGTAGCCGAGGAGTTCATGAAGCAGTATCCGGGGGTGCGGGTGACCGTGGGCATCAGCGGGACCGGCGGGGGCTTTTCCAAGTTCGTGCGCAAGGAGACGGACATCAACGATGCCTCGCGTCCGATTCGTCCCGTGGAAGATTCGCTGGCCCGGCAGAACGGCGTCGAATACATCGAACTGCCGGTGGCCTATGATGGCATTGCCATCGTGGTGAATCCCCAGAACGACTGGGTCGAGTGCCTGACCGTCGAAGAGCTGCGGCGCATCTGGGAGCCCAACAGCACGATCACACGCTGGAATCAGGTGCGGCCTTCGTTTCCGGATCGGCCGCTGAACCTGTACGGCGCCGGGACCGACAGCGGCACCTACGATTACTTCACGGCCGCCATCGTGGGCGAAGAGCACGCCAGCCGCTCGGACTTCACGGCCAGCGAGGACGACAACGTGCTCGTGCAGGGCGTCAGCGGCGACCCCAACGCGCTGGGCTTCATCCCGCTGGCCTACTACGAGGAGAACATGGACAAACTGAAGGCGGTGGCCATCGACGACGGCAACCCTGACAACGGCGAGGGCTGCATTCTGCCCAGTCCCGAGACCGTCAACAACGGCACCTACCAGCCGCTTTCGCGACCGATTTTCATCTATGTGAACGCGGAGCGGGCCAACGACCCGGCCGTAGAGGCCTTCGTCGAGTTTTACCTGCAGCATGCGGCCGAACTGGCACCGGAGGTAGGGTATGTGCCGCTGACGGCCGAGGCCTACGAGCTGGCGCTCGAGCGTTTCCGGAACCGGGTAACCGGTAGTATCTTTGGAGGCGAGGGGTCGCAGGTGGGTGTGCGGGTTGTGGACCTGCTGCGACTCGAACGGCAGAGTACGGAAGGTACGGCAGAATAAGGACGTATGGCTTCCTCGTCAGATGGATGGATCCGGCGCCAGGGCTTTCCGGACCTGGCGCCGGATGCCAACCTTTCGCGTGGGCCCAGGGAGCGTCTGATCCAGGCGCTGCTTGGGCTCTGTGCGTTGGTGACGGTATTCACCACGCTGGGCATTGCGGCGATCCTGATCGGGGAATCGGTCGCCTTTTTCCGGCAGGTGTCGCTGGCCGAATTTTTCGGCGACACGAAGTGGACCCCGCAGTTTTCCGAGCAGCATTTTGGCATCTGGCCGCTGCTGGCCGGCACCTTGATGATCACGGTCATTGCGGCGCTGGTGGCCATCCCGATCGGGCTTTCCGCCGCCATTTACATCTCACAGTATGCGCCTGATCGCGTGCGTCGCTGGCTGAAGCCGTCGCTGGAATTGCTGGCGGGCGTGCCGACGGTCGTCTATGGCTACTTTGCGCTGACGTTCGTCACGCCGCTGCTGCAGCATGTGCTTCCGCAGATGCAGGTCTACAACGCGCTCAGCGCCGGGATCGTGGTGGGCATCATGATCATCCCGATGGTGGCTTCGCTGAGTGAGGACGCCTTGCGGGCCGTGCCGCGCTCGCTGGCCGAAGGCGCCTATGCGCTGGGGGCCACGAAGTACGAGGTGGTGCTCCGTGTGGTGGTGCCGGCCGCGCTGAGTGGCATCATGGCCAGCTTCATTCTGGCACTGAGCCGTGCCATTGGCGAAACGATGATCGTGACGCTGGCGGCCGGCGCTACGCCCAAGCTGACGCTCAACCCGCTGGAGTCGATCCAGACGATGACGGCCTACATCGTGCAGGTCAGCCTGGGCGACACGCCGCAGGGAACGGTCGTCTATCAGAGTCTGTTTGCGGTGGGGCTGGTGCTGTTCGTGCTGACGCTGGGCATGAACCTGCTGGCCAACCGGATCATCCTCCGCTTTAAAGAAACCTACTGAGCGGCATGACCGAAGTGCAGCAGGCAGTAGCCACCCGGTTCGATTTGCGACTGGAGCGACGGCGACGGCTGGGACAGATCCTGGCCGTGGTGCTGTTTTTTTCCACGCTGTTCGGATTGCTGGTGCTGACCTCGCTGATGGTCGACGTCGTGCGCAAAGGCGCGCCCTGGCTGGACTGGCAGTTTCTCACGTCCTATCCGTCACGCAATCCCGAAGAAGCCGGGATCAAGTCGGCCATCGTGGGATCGTTCTGGATGATGCTGCTGACGGCGCTGTTTTCGGTGCCGATCGGCGTGGGGGCGGCTGTTTACCTTGAGGAGTACGCGCCGCGCGGCTGGTTTCTGCGGCTGATCCAGCTCAACATCGCCAACCTGGCCGGTATTCCTTCGGTGATCTATGGCATTCTGGGACTGGGGCTCTTCGTGCGGTTTTTTGCACTGGGCCGAAGCCTGCTGGCCGGGGCGCTGACGATGAGCCTGCTGGTGTTGCCGATCATCGTGATCAGCACGCAGGAAGCGCTCCGGGCTGTGCCGCAGGGGATCCGGGAGAGTGCCTACGCGCTGGGCGCCACGCGCTGGCAGGTGGTCTCCAGCCATCTGCTGCCCATTGCGGCGCCGGGCATCCTGACCGGCATCATCCTGGCGCTGAGCCGCGCCGTCGGCGAGACGGCGCCGCTGGTCATGATCGGGGCGCTCACGTTCATCGCCTTCTTGCCCGAGAGCCTGCTGGATCCTTTTACCGTGCTGCCCATTCAGATCTTCAACTGGACGGCCCGACCCCAGGAGGAATTTCGCGGTCTGGCGGCTGCCGCCATCATCGTGCTCATGGTGTTTCTGTTCCTGATGAACCTGAGTGCCATCCTGCTGCGCAACTACTACGAACGTCATCGTCCGCATTGAGCCATGGCCGATCACGTTTCGCCCGCCGAAAAAGTGCCTTCCGCCGAAACGTTCGGGTTGAGCCGCGACAGCGAAGCCGCCCGCGTACGGCCCAAGATGGAGGTGCGGAATCTGTACTTCTGGTACGGGGACAAACTGGCGCTGAAGGACATCTCGCTGCAGATTCTGCCCAACGAGGTGACCGCCTTCATCGGGCCTTCGGGCTGCGGCAAGAGCACGCTGCTGCGCTGCCTCAACCGCATGAACGAGCTGATCCCCAACACGCGCATGGAGGGAACGGTGCTGCTGGACGGCCGCGACATCTATCGGGAGATGGATCCCGTGGTGGTGCGGCGGCGTGTGGGGATGGTCTTCCAGAAACCCAATCCGTTCCCGAAGTCGATCTACCAGAACGTGGCCTGGGGCGCGCGCATCAACGGCTACCGGGGCAACATGGACGAACTCGTCGAGCGTTGCCTGCGGCTGGCCGCGCTCTGGGACGAGGTGAAAGATCGGCTGCACGAGAACGCCTACGGACTCAGCGGCGGGCAACAGCAGCGCCTCTGCATCGCACGGGCGCTGGCCGTTGAGCCCGAGGTGCTGTTGATGGACGAACCGGCCAGCGCGCTTGACCCGATCGCCACGGCCAAGCTGGAGGAGACCATCCTGGAACTCAAAAAATCCTACACGATCGTCATCGTCACGCACAACATGCACCAGGCCTCGCGCATCAGCGACACGACGGCCTTCTTCTACATGGGCGAGCTGGTCGAGATGAACCGGACTGACGAACTTTTCACGCGCCCCCGCGAAAAACGTACGGAAGATTATATTACCGGACGGTTTGGCTAAGCTGCTACGGACGATGACCGTACATCGACATATCGACGACGAGCTGCTGGTCCTGCAGCGTATGCTGTTCGAGATGGCCGATCTGGTCGACGAACAGATGGCCAATGCCATCGATGCATTGCTTCGGCGCGATCTGGAACTGGCCGAGCGCGTGCGGGCGCGGGACGACGAGGTGGACGCCTACGAGCTGAAGATCGACCGGCAGTGCGAACGCATTCTGGCGCTGCACCATCCGGTGGCGGCCGAGCTGCGCATGATCATCACGGCCGTCAAGGTCAACACCGACCTGGAGCGCATTGGCGACCACTGTAAGAACCTCGCCAAGCACACGCCCTACGTGGTGCAGGCGCCCGAGGCGCTGGCGCAGACGCGCATCGAGGAGATGGCCGACGCCTCGCGGGCCATGCTCCGGCAGGTGCAGGAGGCCTTCCTGAAGCGGGATCGCCTGCTGGCGCGTCAGGTGCTGGCCGAAGACCTGCAGATCGACCGGTTGCACCGGGAAAACTTCGAACAACTGGTACGCTTTGGCCAGCAGCATCCGGAGCATCTCGAAGCGGTGGCCCATCTGATCACGGCCAGCAAGGCGCTGGAGCGCATTTCGGACCACGCCAAGAACATCGCCGAGAGCGTGGTCTTTCTGATCGAAGGCGTGGACATCCGCCACCGCAAACTCCGGGAGCCCCAGGCGCAGGAAGGCGAGCGGCCGCTATAAAAACACCAAAGCCCCGCCTGTGAAGTGCGGGGCTTTCAGTTTCGGCGGCAAGCGGCACCGAGCAAGCCGGTGCCGCGGCTTACGGGCCGCTTACGAGATCTTGATCCGCACCGGCTTGCTCTCCTCCGTCTTCGGTGCCTCGATCACAAGGACGCCATTCTCGAAGTGGGCCTTGATCTTATCCGGATTCACGTTCTGGCCCAGGTTGAACGACCGGAAGAAGCGGCCATACCACCGCTCCATCCGGTGATACTGAGCGTCCTTGTGCTCGGGCTGCACCCGCTCACCGCTCACCTGCAGCGTGCCGTTCTCGAAGGTGATCGTGACCTGGTCCCGGTTCACGCCGGGCAGGTCCATGTAGATGAGGTAGGCGTCGTCCGTCTCCAGCAGGTCCACCGTGGGCGTCCAGACCGCCGACTCGACCTCAGGCCGCAGCCAGCCACCGAAGAAGTTCTCGAACAGCCGGTCCACTTCCCGCTGCAGCTCCGACAGCAGCGTCGTCGGCGACGTATAGCGCATCACCTCGGCCATGGCTCCTCCTCCGGTTTGGTTTGTGGGTTACGCAATACGCCAACCGACCTGGTCGATCGGACATCCTGTCGCGCCCGACCGACCGTCCATTATAAAAGACAAACGGCATGCCCATGGGCATGCCGCCTGTCGAATCGGTCACCGTGTCAGCGCCCGTCTGTCAACCTGACTAACGCCCTTTGCGCACTGTGTCGCCTGCCTTTGGGGCGAAATAGGCGGCCAGCGCCTCGGCCCGATCCCAGTGCTTGAGCGCTTCGTGCAGGACCGGATCGATTTCGTTGAACAGCGGGATCGACGCCTCGCGGCCGAACAGCTGCCAGGCCAGATAGGCTTTCAGCAGCGTGCTCAGCTCGTGCCGGTGTGCTTCGGCCTGTGCGACCGTGAAGCGATGCGTCGCGGCAGAGTCGGCGGCAAAGAGTCCCTGCTCCCGGGCATAATCCAGGAAGGCCTGCCACAGCGCGTCGTCCACCTCGAACGAAGCCATGAAGGCGTCCTTCCGGTTGTTCCACTGCTGCCGGATCTCCTGCTCGTGCTGGTTGAACCAGGTGCGGATGAAGGTGGAGGGCAGGTTGCGGCGACTGACTTCCAGCAGGATGGAGTTCGTGTCGGGCGGCACGATCACGTCGGGCAGAATGCCGCCACCGCCAAAGACCGTGCGGCCGTGCACCGTCTTGAATTTCAGCGAGTCCGGAATTTCGTTGATGTAATCCTCCGGATGGAAGACGGCCGTTTCGTAGTCGGCGAACTTTTCCCGGTAGTAGTCTTCCAGGTCGCCGCCGTGGTACGGCGTCTGGATCAGGCGGCCCGAGGGCGTGTAGTAGCGGGCGACCGTCAGCTGGATGACGCTGCCGTCCGAAAGCGGGAACTGGTTCTGCACCAGCCCTTTGCCGAAGGTACGCAGCCCCACAATCAGCGCCCGGTCGTTGTCCTGTAGCGCGCCGGCCACGATCTCGCTGGCCGAGGCCGAGTTGCGATCGACCAGCACGATGACCGGCTGCGTCTCGAAGCGACCGCCCGAGGTGGAGCGGCGGGTCATTTCCGCCTGGGCAATGCGCCCGCGCGTGTAGACGATCGTGTAGCCTTCGGGCAGCAGCTCATCGACCAGCTCGACGGCCGTCTCCATGATGCCGCCCGGATTGCCGCGCAGGTCCAGCACCAGCCGCTCCATGCCCTGCCGCTTGAGCCGATCCAGGTGTTCCAGGAATTCGTCATAGGTGGTCATGGCAAAGCGACTGATGCGGATGTAGCCGGTCCGCTCGTCGAGCATGTAGGCGGCATCGACCGTATAGAGCGGAATGCGGTCACGCGTGATCGTAAACTCCAGCGGCTCGCGAACGCCCAGCCGGCGAATGGTTACGCGCACTTTGGTGCCTTCCGGACCTTTGAGGCGCTTCTGGATTTCGGTGGAGGACAGGCCGACGGCACTGGAGTCTTCGATTTTGATGATCCGATCGCCGGGTTGCAGCCCGACCGCCTCGCTGGGTCCGCCGCTGATGGTGGCCACCACACGGGCTGTGTCATCCACTACCTCGAACCAGATACCGATGCCGCCGAAAGAGCCCTGGTAGCTTTCCCGAAGCTCCTTCATCTCTTCGGCGGTGATGTACACGGAGTGGGGATCCAGCTCCTGAAGCATGGCCCGGATGGCCTCCTCGGCCAGCGGTTCGGGCTCGACCGGATCGACGTAGCGCTGCGTGATCGTCAGGAAAGCTTCTTCGAGCTTGCGCAGGCTGGCCAGCGTGTCGGTGTCGGAAACGGCCTGCTGCAGATTCCAGCCCAGCAGAATGCCCAGCGCCAGCAGCAAAACGGCCGGGAGGGTGTAACGCAGTGATTTCTTCATCGCGAGTATGATGGCTTGATCGGATCAGACAAAGATAACGCAATCCGTTGCAAAACGCACGCCGTTCTATCTTAATCGTTCAGCCGTCAGATTGTTGCGGGACGGTTGCTTTTGATTGAAACCCGATCTTTCGCGCCTGCGTAGGCGGGCCGTGTGTCTGTTCAGGCCTGAAGCAAACCGCTATGCGAAGCAAAGGACTGCTGGCCCTGGTTGTGGTGGTGCTGCTGCTCGGCATGGCCGGCTGCGCCGGCTGCAGCGCCTACAACCGGATGGTTGAAGCCGATGAGATGGTGGCCCGTGCCTGGGCCGACCTGCAGGCGCAGTATCAACGCCGCGCCGATCTGATTCCCAACCTGGTGCGGACGGTGCAGGCGTCGGCCAACTTCGAGCGCGAGACGCTGGAGGCCGTGACAAACGCGCGGGCGCGTGCCACGTCGATCACGCTGAGCGTCGAAGATCTGAGCGATCCGGAGAAGGTGCGGCAGTTCCAGGAGGCGCAGGCGCAACTTTCGAGTGCGCTGGCCCGGTTGCTGGCCGTGGCCGAAAACTATCCGCAGCTGCAGACCACGGAGGCCTTCCGTGATCTGCTGGTGCAGCTCGAAGGCACGGAAAACCGCATCGCCGTGGCCCGACGCGATTACAACGAAGCCGTGCGGCGCTACAACACGCTGGTCCGGCGATTTCCGACGGTGCTGGTGGCCAGCCTGACGGGTTTTGTGCCCAAGCAACCGTTCGAGGCAGCCGAAAGCGCCCAGGAAGCGCCGCAGGTAGAATTTGATCTCTGACCCATGCGACGATTCGGCGGAAGGTGGCTCGGCTGGCTGCCGGCGCTGCTGCTGACGTCGGTGGCGCTGGCGCAGCAGATTGAAGTGATTCCGCCCAGCGGGCAGTGGGTCACCGACCTGGCCGACCTGCTGACCCCGGCGGAAGAGCAGATGCTGAGCCGGAAGCTGGCCACCTACGCCGACACGACCTCGACGCAGATCGTGATCGTGACGCTGCCCACGCTCAACGGCATCCCGGCCGCCGACTATGCCGTGGAGCTGGGGCGGCGCTGGGGCGTGGGACAGAAGGAGTACGACAACGGCGTGGTCATTCTGGTAGCCCGTGAAGAACGCGAGGTGTTCATCGCGACGGGCTACGGCCTCGAAGGCGCCATCCCCGACGCGCTGGCCGGCCGGATCGTACGGGACATCATCGTGCCGCGTTTTCGTCGGGGTGATTTTTACGGGGGGCTTTCGGCGGCCGTCGATGCGATCATTGCCGCGGCGCAGGGCGAGTTTCAGCCGCCGCCCCGGGCGGCCGACGATCGCGGCGTCTGGGTCAACGTGGCCTCGCTGTTCGTACTGCTGGTGGTGCTGCTGTTTTTCCTGTCGGCCATGCGCAGCGGCGGTGGACCGCCCCGGGGGCGGAAAGGCGCCCGCTATCCCTATCGGGTCTATCGCCGCGAACCCGACTTTCCGCCGATTATCATCTGGGGAGGTGGATTCGGAGGCGGGGGCGGCTGGAGTAGCGGCGGAGGATGGGGCGGTGGCGGTGATTTCGGCGGCTTCTCCGGGGGTGGCGGTAGCTTCGGCGGCGGTGGAGCCGGCGGCCACTGGTAATCCGTGTGCTGGCTATGGACCGACTGGAACAGTTGCTGCAATTTTACCGGGAAGATCCGGACGATGCCTTCACGCGCTTTGCGCTGGCGCAGGAGTACTGGAAACGCGGCGACACGGAGCGGGCGCTCCATTTCTTCGAAGGGCTGGTGCGCGATCATCCCGACTATGTGGGCACTTACTACCACCTGGCCCGGCTTTACCGGGAGCTGGGGCGCACCGAAGACGCGGTGCGCACCTACCGGCAGGGCATTGAAGTGGCCCGTCGGGTGGGCGACGTGAAAAGCCTGGCCGAGCTGCAGGATGCCCTGATGGCGCTCGAGCTGGGCGAAGAGTAACCGTCCGGTTGCGTCGTTTTTACCGTGGAAGTAAAGACCGCGGGTAGAACCCGCCTTCCTTCCCGTCGTATATCCCGACGTCGTTGTAGACGGCAGTAACCTGTCAACCATCCCCGGAAGATGACCATGGCGAATACGCTGCGTACGGCGGCGCTGATGGCCCTGCTGATCGTGCTCTTTGTGCTGATCGGTGAAGCGATCGGCGGCGAGCAGGGCATGATCATCGCCTTCTTTTTTGCCGTGGCGATGAACTTTTTCAGCTACTGGTTCAGCGACAAGATTGTCCTGATGATGTACGGCGCCCGGGAGGTTACGCGTGAGGAGGCGCCGGAACTCTACGACATCGTGGACCGGCTGCGGCAGCGGGCCGGACTGCCCATGCCGCGGGTGTACGTGATTCCCTCGGAGCAGCCCAATGCATTTGCCACGGGCCGTAGCCCGAAGCACAGCGCGGTGGCCGTCACGCAGGGGATCGTACGGCTGCTCAATCGGGAAGAGCTGGAGGGCGTCATTGCGCACGAGCTGGCGCACATCAAGCACCGGGACATCCTGATCTCGTCGATTGCGGCCACGCTGGCGGCGGCCATCACGATGCTGGCACGCTTTGCCTTTTTCTTCGGTCCGGCACATGACCGGGACCGCGGCAATGCGCTGGCCGGGTTGCTCATGCTGATTCTGGCGCCGCTGGCGGCCATGCTGATCCAGATGGCCATTTCGCGGGCACGCGAGTTTGCAGCCGACCGGGGCGGAGCGCTCATCTGTGGCAAGCCGCGGGCACTGGCTCGTGCGCTGGAGAAGCTCGAAGCCGGCGTAGCCCATATCCCGATGGATGCCAACCCGGCCACGGCGCACATGTTCATCGTGCATCCGTTCAGCGGCGGCGGGATCGCCCGGTTGTTTTCGACGCACCCGCCCACCGAGGAGCGTATCCGCCGCCTGCTCGAACTGGAGCAGGAGTTGGCGGGCGCCCGCGCCTGACGGAACCTTCGGAAGCGGCCGGCCATTTCTCTGCCGGCCGTTTTCTGTTGCTCACCAGACCTGCCGATGCCCTATGGCTCTGACGTATTCGCAGGAGATCGCGCTGGGTACCGAAGCGCCTCCGTTCGAACTGCCCGTGGTCAATCCCGAAGCCGATGGGCTCGACAAGCCCACGCGCAGTCTGGAGGATTTTGCCGATGCCCGGGCGCTTGTGGTGGTCTTCACCTGCAATCACTGTCCTTATGCCCAGCACATTGAAGATGCCCTGATCGAATTGGCCCGGGCCTATCAGCCGAAGGGCGTGCGCTTTGTGGCGATCAATGCGAACGATCCGGCGCAGTACCCGGAAGACGCGCCCGAAGAGATGGCGCGGCGTGCCCGGGCCAAGGGCTATCCGTTTCCGTACCTGTTCGACGAGACGCAGGAGGTTGCGAAAGCGTACGGGGCGCTCTGCACGCCGGACCTGTACGTGTTCGACGCCGATCGGCGGCTGGTCTATCATGGTCGATTCGACGACACGCGGCCCGGCCAGGGGCGTCCGGCCACCGGGGCCGATCTGAAGCGGGCGTTGGACGAGCTGCTGGATACCGGGAAGGTGAGCGGCCCGCAGTACCCCTCGATGGGCTGCAACATCAAGTGGAAGCCGGGCAACGAGCCCCGCTGAACCGCCGGGTCCATGGACGGGCTCGTCCTGCTTCCGCCGATTGTGGCCATCGGGCTGGCCCTGTGGACGCGCCAGGTCTATCTGTCGCTGCTGGTCGGACTCTGGCTGGGCACCACGCTGCTGGAAGGGGGACATCCGCTGCTGGGACTGCGACGGCTGGGCGACGAACTGGTGGCCGTCTTTGCCGACGCGGGCAACACGCGTGTGGTGATGTTCTGCCTGCTGGTGGGCGGCCTGATTGCGCTGGTGCAGGCGTCGGGCGGCGTGCAGGGATTCATCGCCTGGGCGCAGCGGCGCGGCTGGGGCACGTCGCGGCGGGGAGCCGAACTGCTGGCCTGGCTGGTGGGCCTGGTGATCTTTGTCGAATCCAGCATCACCTCACTGGTGGTTGGTGCCGTGGGGCGGCCGTTTTTCGATCGACTGCGGCTGCCCCGCGAAAAGCTCGCGTTCTACTGCGATGCGACGAGCGCGCCGGTCTGCATGATGATTCCGCTCAACGGCTGGGGCGCTTACGTGCTGGGATTGCTGGCCGCGCAGGGAATTTCGGACGGGGCCGTACGTCTGCTGGCCGAAGGGCTGCTCTATAACGTCTTCAGCTGGCTGACCATTCTGTTTGCGCTGCTGGTAGCCTGGACGGGCTGGGGCTTCGGTCCGATGCGGGCGGCCGAAAGGCGGGCGGCGACGACGGGCCAGCTTCTGCGTCCCGATGCGCAACCGCTGGTGGCCGAAGAAATTGCAGGCCTGAAGCCGGTCGAAGGCGCGCCCTGTCGGGCCTCCGACTTTCTGATCCCGCTCGGCGTCATGGTGGGGATGATCTTCGTGGGGCTCTGGGTGACGGGCGAGGGCAACCTGATGGCCGGCAGCGGCTCGACGGCCGTCTTCTGGGCCGTGTCGACGGCCGTGGCGGTGGCTATGGCACTGTATGCGCTGCCCCGGCCGCTCCGGGGCGGGCGTCCCGTGCTTTCGCTGGCCCGATCGACCACGCTGGTGCTTCGGGGCATGTCGGGACTGGTAGGCGTGACGGTCCTGGTCGTGCTGGCCTTTGCGCTGGGACAGGTGTCGCGGGCGCTGGAGATGGGACCCTACCTCGTCGGACTGATCGATCCGAACTGGCCGGTCTGGTGGCTGCCTGCGCTGGTATTTCTGGTGGGCTGCTTCGTCTCCTTCACGCTGGGTTCTTCCTGGACGACTTTTGCTATTCTGATTCCGGTGGCGCTGCCGCTGGCCGAGGGGCTGGGGCTGCCGCTTCCGCTTATGCTGGGAGCCGTGCTCTCGGGCGGTATTTTCGGCGACTACGCCTCGCCGCTTTCGGACACGACGATCATTTCGTCCATGGCGGCCGCCTGCGATCACATCGACCACGTGAACACCCAGCTGCCCTATGCGCTGCTGCTGGCCGGCGTGTCGCTGGTCGTGTATCTCGGGCTGGGACTGGCCCTGTGAGCGGATCCCGGCCGGACGCCGTTCGTTGGCATGAGAAACCCCGGACGGCATGTTCGATTCAGAGCCCTTCCGCTCGCCCCGCTTTGTGCTGCTGGGGGCGGTTTTTCTGGCACTGCTCTTCGGGCTGGTGGCGTTGATGGCCGAATGGGTGCTGACGGGAACGCCACAGCTGACGGCCGACGTAGTGCGACTGAGCGGGCTGGCCTTCGTCGGATTTTTGCTGGTCGCAGCGCTGCTTCGGCGTCGGGACTCCACATAAACATTCGCAGGCGGAACATGCAGGTATTCATTGCAGGAGCGACGGGAGTGCTGGGGCGGCGGTTGGTCCGACGGTTTCGGGTGCGCGGCGATCGGGTGGTGGGGCTGGTGCGCTCCCCGGAAGGGGCGCAAAAGGTGAGGGAACTGGGTGGCGAGCCGCGGCAGGCCAGTCTGTTCGATGCCGAGGCGCTGGCGTGGGCGGCCGATGGCTGCGACGTGGTGATTCATGCGGCGAGTGCGATTCCGGTCCGTACCCGGGTGCGGCCGCAAGACTGGGCGATGAACGATCGGATTCGACAGGAAGGCACGCGGGCGCTGACAACCTGCGCCGCCCGGATCGGTGCCCGCTGCTATGTGCAGCAGAGCGTCGTCTGGGTGATCAGCCCGCCGGACGATCGTTTTTTCGATGAAGAAACGCCCCCGTGCCCGGACTTCCCCTCACGTTCGGCCCTTGACGGCGAGCTGATCGCCCGGGAAGCCGGCGAGGCGCATGGCTTCGCCACGGCGGTGCTGCGCTGCGGCTGGTTCTACGGGGCCGATGCGGCCCATACGCGGCAGATCGGTGAAGGACTGCGTCGGTGCCGAATCCCTGTCATTGGAGACGGGCGGGCCCGGTGGGGCCTGCTGCACCTGGACGACGCCGCCGATGCTTTCGTTACAGCCGCTGTGGCAGCCCGCTCGGGTTGCTGGCACGTCGTGGACGACGAACCGGCCCGCGTGCAGGAGGTGCTGACCTACTGGGCTGATCGCCTCAACGCCCCGCGTCCTTTCCACGTGCCGGTCTGGGTGGCCCGTCTGGTGGCAGGCTCCCACGCCGTCACTTTTTTCACGCGCTCGACGTGCACCTCGAATACTCGGTTTGGCCGCGAGACCGGTTGGCGTCCCCGCTACCCGACGTTCCGGGAAGGAATCGACCAGATAGCGACGTGGGCTTCTACAGCCCCGTGAAGACCCAGATCACCGGAAAAAGGCAAACAGAATGGCGATGAGCGTGCCGAGCTGACCCACCCAGAAGATGAACATCCATCGGATCAGGTCGGCACGCATCCCGGCCATGCGCTCGCCCATCCGGGCCATCTCCGAGGTGATGCGGTTATCTACGGCTGCAATCTGCTGCCGGAGTCCGGCCACTTCTTCGGTGATGCGGTTGTCCACCTTTGCTGCTTCTTCTGTGATTCGCTTGTCCAGGCGGGCTACCTCTCCTGCGATTCGTTGATCCAATCGCTTTTCCGTCTCAGCCAGTAGCACTTCCAGGCGGGCCACTTCTTCTGTGATTCGATGGTCCAATCGCTTTTCCGTCTCGGCCAGCAGCGCCTCCAGACGCGCTACCTCTCCTGCGATTCGTTGATCCAATCGCTTTTCCGTCTCAGCCAGTAGCACTTCCAGGCGGGCCACTTCTTCTGTGATTCGATGGTCCAATCGCTTTTCCGTCTCGGCCAGCAGCACCTCCAGGCGCGTCGCTTCTTCTGCGATTCGTTTGTCCAGACGTGCGCCCTCATCTGCCACGCGTCGCTCAAAACGTTCTTCCAGAATTCCAAGCAGGTTGTTGCGTTCGTGATGGGCCGCTTCGTTCAAAAGCGTGATAAGTGCCTCGACACCCTCGTCGCCGAGCTTCTCACGCAGCACCTTCGGAACGGTCAGAATCGCCATGACACATCTGGGAAAGGACGGTCGCACTGCTGAAAAATTCGCACAGATTGCACCGGGTTCCCTGCAGGAAAGTGCGTCGAATTTCTGTGGGGGGAGCGAAGAAGGGTAGCGGTTGTGTCCGGGGTGTGTTATACTTCGGAGGAAGGTAAGCCCTTTCATCAACCGTTTCGAACGATGCGCCCGTTGTTTTACCTGGTGTTGAGCCTGCTCATTGCGACCGGATGCGAGGCACCGCCTGAGCAGGAATTACCCCCCGTACCGCCCGGGGTGGGCAAGCCCGAATGGATCGCCGATGCGGTGCTCTACGAGATCTTTGTGCCCGACTTTTCGCCGGAGGGGACCTTCCAGGGCGTGATCAGGCGGCTGGATTCGCTGCAGGCGCTGGGTGTCAATACGCTCTGGCTCATGCCGATTCATCCTGTCGGAAAGAAGCGGGCCAAGACGGACATCGGGCCGCTGGGGTCGCCCTATGCCGTGCGAGACTACTACGCGGTCAACCCCGACTACGGCACCGAGGAGGACTTCCGTGCGCTGGTCGATTCGGTACACGCCCGCGGCATGCACATCATCATTGACCTGGTGGCCAACCATACGGCCTGGGACCACCCCTGGGTCACGGAACACCCTGACTGGTACACGCCGGGGCCGATCGACGGCTTCACCTATCCGGTGCTTAACGGCGACACGACGGACTGGACCGACGTGGTCGATCTCAACTACGACAATCCCGAGCTCCGCCAGGCGATGATCGAAGTGATGCAGTACTGGGTGCGGGAGTTCGACATCGACGGCTATCGGTGCGACGTGGCCCACGGCGTGCCGCTGGACTTCTGGAAAGCGGCGATCGATTCGGTGGAAAAGATCAAACCGGTGCTGATGCTGGCCGAAGCGGCTGAGCCGGAGATGCATCGGGTCGGATTCGATCTGACCTATGCCTGGCCCTTCTACCATCAACTGAAAGAGGTCTGGCGCGGGGCACCGCTGCACACGCTGGTGCGACAGGTGGGCTCGACGCTCGGGCTGCTGCCGCCGGGTGCACGTCGGCTGCGCTTTACCACCAACCACGACGAGACGATGTGGGATGCGCCGCCGCCGGTACTCTTTGGCGGCGACAAAGGGTCGATGGCGGCGTTCGTGCTGGCCACGTCCATGCCCGGCGTGCCGCTGCTCTACAACGGACAGGAGCTGGGCGTGCGGGAGCGGGTGTCGTTTTTCGCCCGCACGCCCTACAACTGGGAGGCGCCCGAAAGTCCGGCACTCTATGCGTTCTACCGACGCTACCTGAACTTTTACCGGGCGAGCGAGGCGCTGCGCCACGGCGAACTGACCGTGCTGAATCCGGAAGCCGACGACGTGCTCGTGTACCTGCGGGCTACCGAGGCCGATACGTTGTTACTGATCGTTAACGTTCGCAACCGGCCGGAAACGGTCGCCCTGCCCGAAGGTATACGCGGGCGACGCTGGGTGGAGGTCTTTGGGTCCGACACGCTGGCAACCGATACGCTGCAACTTGGTCCATACAATTACCGCATCTATCAGCCATTGCGGCCATGAACAGCCTGGATGCACAGGCCAGACTGGAAGCCCGGGTGACAGGCCGGGTGCAGGGCGTGGGTTTTCGACAGTTCGTCCGCTACCATGCCCGACGGCTGGGACTGACCGGCTGGGTGCGCAACGAACCGGACGGCTCGGTCTATCTGGTGGCCGAAGGACCGCGTGAGCTGCTGGAGCAATTGCTCGACGCCGTGCGGCAGGGGCCACCGGCTGCGCGCGTCGACGATGTGCAGGTGCACTGGCTGCCGGCCCGGGGCGAGTTCGAGGCCTTCGAAATTCGCTGGTGGTGAAAAAAGTGTAATCCAGGTTGTTTTTAGCGTGCCACCTCGCTACCTTTTGAGAGGTTCTTTGACCCCCGTTCAACCAAGACCCCGGAGCTGCCATGGAAGACAAACGTGTCACGCGTCGCGACTTTCTGCTGCGGGTCGGAGCGCTCGGACTGGCCGGACTCGGCGGCTCGGCGCTCCTGAGCGCCTGCGGAGGCGGCCAGCAGCAACAACAGCAGAGCGGAGCCGCCTCGGAAAGTGGAACATCGGCCAGCGCCGAGCTGACCTGCACCGATGTGTCGGGACTGACGGCCGAGGAAATCCAGATGCGGGAAAGCCTGCAGTACACGGACCACTCGCCGTACCCCGACAAGATCTGCGCCAACTGTCAGCTGTATGTCCCGGCTGAAAGCCCCGACCAGTGTGGCGGCTGTCAGCTCATCAAAGGGCCGATTCACCCGAACGGCTACTGCACCTCCTGGGTGCAGAAAGCGACCTGAAACGAGGCGATTGGCTACAGAAAAAAAGCCCCATCCCACGGGATGGGGCTTTTTTTCTGTGCTATCCAGAAGAATGTGTGGTTTACTTCTCGTTCTTGATCGTTGCGGTGACCGGTGTAGGCGCTTCGGCCGGTCGGTAAATCTGCTCCACGTACTCGCGCACCATGCGTACGGCATTGAAGCGGGCGGGGATGGTGCGCATGGCCTGGCGCATGCGGGTCAGCCACCGGATCGGCAGCCCCTCGCCGTTGCGTTCGTAGAAGGCCGGAATCACCTCGTACTCGAGCACGCGATAGAGCGCCTCGCGGTCTTCCACATCCTGCGTGACGGGATCCTCGTAGTAGCCGGTTGCCTCGCGGCCAAAGGCCCAGCCGTTCTGGCCGTTGTACGCCTCGGGCCACCAGCCGTCCAGCACCGACAGGTTTAGCCCGCCGTGGATGGCCGTCTTCTGGCCGCTGGTGCCGCTGGCCTCCAGCGGACGGCGCGGGTTGTTCAGCCACACGTCGCAGCCCGAAACGAGCATGCGGGCAATGTGCATGTCATAATCCTCGACAAAGACCACCTTGCCCCGGAAGGCCGGATGCTGTGTGATCTCGTAGATCTGCTGGATGAAACGTTTGCCGCCATCGTCGGCCGGATGGGCCTTGCCAGAGTAGATCACCTGGATGGGCCGGTCTTCCCGGGTGAAGAGCTGGATGGCCCGCTCCATGTCCTCGAAAAGCAGCGGCGCCCGCTTGTAGGTGGCAAAGCGCCGCGCAAAACCGATCGTCAGTACGTCGGGGTTCAGGTGCGACTCCTGGGGCAGCGACTGGTGTTTGACGTATTCGTTGACAAACTCCACCAGCCGCCGACGCAGCATGCACCGGTACTGCCACAGCTCGGCGTCCGAAATATCGTCCACTTTCTTCCAGATCTCGAGGTTGAAGCGGCCTTCGAGCCAGTCGCCCAGGTGCTGCTCCAGGAAGGGGCGGGCGTGGGGGACGGTCCAGGTGGGCAGGTGCACGCCGTTGGTGATGTGGCCGATCGGCACCTCGTTGACCGGGCGGTCCGGGTACAGGTGGTGCCACTGGCGGCGCGCCACCAGGCCGTTGATGGCCGAAACCCCGTTGGACTTGCGCGACATCTTGAGGCCCAGCACCGTCATGTTGAACGCCTCGGTGCTGTCGCTGGGATTGACGCGGCCGTAGGCCAGCAGGTCGGTTTCGGACAGTCCGAGCTGGTGCCGGAACGTCTCCATCTGCTCCAGCAACAGGCCCGGATCGAAGCGGTCGTGCCCGGCCATGACGGGCGTGTGCGTGGTGAAGACGCAGTGCTGACGCACCCAGGCCTCGGCCGCCTCGCGCTCTTCGCCGGCCGCCAGCCGCTCGCGCAGCAGCTCCAGCGTGACAAAGGAGCAGTGTCCTTCATTCATGTGATAGACGTCGAAGTCCTGCTCCAGGGCTCGCAGCAGGCGCACGCCACCGATGCCCAGGATGATTTCCTGCTGGAGGCGAATGCGGCGGTCGCCCTGGTAGAGTCGGCGTGTCAGGATGCGCAGCGGCTCGGGGTTGGCATCGAACGACGCATCGAGCAGGTACAGCGGCACGCGACCGACTTCCAGCTTCCAGGCTCGCAGGTAGAGCGGCTGACGGCCCAGATGTACGGTGATCACCAGCGGGTAGCCGTCCGGCCCGTGAACCAGCGACATGGGATGGTCGAGCGGGTCCATGGCCGGATAGTCGGCCAGCTGCCAGCCGCTGTGGTCGAAACGCTGACGGAAGTATCCTTCGCGCAGAAACAGCCCGACGGCCGTCATGGGAATGCCCAGGTCCGAGGCGGCCTTGATGTGGTCGCCGGCCAGCACGCCCAGTCCGCCCGCGTAGAAGGGCAGGCTTTCGTGCAGGCCGTACTCCATGCAGAAATAGACGGTACGCGGGGCGTCCTCAAGGCGTGATGGGCTGTTGAGATAGGCCTGAAAGGCCTCGTAGATGCGATCGACTTCTTTCTGAAAAGGCCGATCGTTCAGCATAGCCGGGTCGGCTGCGCGAAGCGCCGCCAGTGGATTGTGGTGCGAAACCCGAAAGGCTTCCGGGTTCAGCCGCTCGAAAAGCTGGAGCGCTTCGGGATTCCAGCTCCACCAGAGGTTAGCCGCCAGGGCTTCCAGTTTATCGCGGGTGGTCATAGGCTTTACGCGGGTTGGCTATGGTTTTTTTACGAACGAGGTTTAAAGATAAGCAGGTAAGCGTTTACATCAAGGCCTGCCGGATTCGATTGTCAAATCTTTCGGGTGGACGGTCGAAACCGCCGGCTCAGGTGTCATCGTGCGGGCCCAGCAGCTGACGGGTGACGGCCAGCCGCACCCGACGCGGGGTCAGCTGGCTGAGGCGGGCCACCACCGCATTGGAGGCCCCGCTGACGTGCACCACCTCGCCGCGAAGCAGGGCGCGCAGGCCGGCGATGGCGACCTTTTCGGCCGATTCCATGAAGCGGCGAACGCCTTCGACGGGCATGCCGGCCCGTTCCTGAAAGGCCGTGGCTGTCGGACCCGGGCACAGACAGGTCACCGTGATGCCCCGATCGGCGTACTCGGCATGCAGTGCCTCGGAAAAAGAAATCACGAAGCTTTTCGTGGCGGCATAGACGGCCATGTAGGGAATGCCCTGAAAACCGGCCGTCGAGGCCACGTTCAGAATGCCTGCGTCGCCGCGCTCCAGCATGTGCGGGATGCACAGGTGCGTGAGCGCCACCAGGTTCTCAATGTTGAGCCGGAGCATCTCCAGCGTGTCGGTCAGGCTGATCTGGTCGAAGCGGCCGTACTTGCCGAAGCCGGCGTTGTTGATGAGCACGTCCACCCGGTAGCCATCATCCGTAAGGCGCCGGAACAGCGCTTCGGCCGCCCCGGGTTGCGCAAGATCACAGGGGTAGGCCTGGGCCCAGACACCCTGACGCTCCAGCGCTTCGACCATCGCCTGCAGCTTGTCCTCAGAACGGGCTACCAGCAATAGTTTGACCGATGGATCGCGGAGCTGGTAAACCATCGCCTCACCGATGCCGCTCGAGGCACCGGTGATCAGAATCGTTTTGTTCTTGAACGTCTTCATGGCGTTCGGTCGGAAGCAAATCGTTCAACAGACCGTTCATGCTGGCGATCATGACCGGCAACGATCCCGTGGAAAACGGCACGATCACGCAGGGCGAGCTGCTGCAACAGGCCATCCAACGACTGGAGGCGGCCGGGGTGCCCGATGCCCGCCGGAATGCCGAATGGATGCTCTGTGAGGTGCTCGGGTGTTCACGGGCGCAGCTCTACGCCTATCCGGAGCGGCCCGTCGATGCCGCCCGCCGGGCGCGTTTTGCCGAGCTGCTGGCCCGACGGCTGCGACGCGAGCCGCTGCAGTACGTGCTGGGCTATGTGGAATTTCTGGGGCTCCGGCTGGAGGTCGGACCGGGCGTGTTGGTGCCGCGTCCGGAGACGGAGTGGCTGACCGAACGCGTCCTTCAGGAACTGCAAGCGACGCCAGGCCCGCGTGTGCTGGACGTGGGAACGGGCAGCGGCTGCATCGCGCTGGCCATCAAACACTACCGGTCGGATGCGAACGTATGGGCCTGCGACATCAGTCCGGAGGCGCTGGCCATCGCCCGGCGCAACGCCGAGCGCTTGGGCCTGCAGGTGCACTGGGTGGAAGCGGACGTGCTGGCCGATTCGTTTCCGGAAAACGTGCCCGGACCGTTTGACCTGATCGTCTCGAATCCGCCGTATTTAGCGTTGCATGAAGCCGACGAGCTGCCGCCCGAGGTGCGCGACTACGAGCCACCGGTGGCGCTGTATGCCGGCGAGGATCCGCTGCGCTTCTACCGGGCGCTGGCCCGCCACGGTCACGTGCTGCTGAAACCCGGTGGCCGCCTGGCCTGTGAGGTACATGCGCACTACGGCACCGACGTGGTTGCGCTGTTTGAAGCCTGTGGCTACGAAGCGGTGCGGCTCGAGTGCGATCTGGCCGGTAATCCTCGGTTGGTATGGGCCCGACGGCCCGCCCCTGTGTCATCCTCCTGAAGCCATGGAAGCGCTGAACTTCCCGGCCTATTCGTTCCGGTTGCAGCGTCGAGGCGGGCACGTGTACCTGCTCGATCCGCTGCGGCGGCGCTGGGTGCGCCTGACGCCCGAAGAGTGGGTGCGGCAACATCTGGCCCAGTATCTGGTGCAGGCGCTGAAGTGTCCGCCCTCGCTGGTGGCGCTGGAGGCGTCGTTCACGGATCAGGGTATGGGGCGACGGGCCGATCTGGTGGTGTATGATCGGGCGGGACGGCCATTGTTGCTGGCCGAATGCAAGGCGCCGACGGTGTCCATCACGCAGGACGTGATCGAGCAGGCCGGTCGCTACAACCGTGTGATCGGTGCGCCGTATCTGCTCGTCACGAACGGCCACATACACTACCTCTGGCACATCGATCTGACCCATCGTACCATGACGCCCCTTCCTCGATGGCTCACGTATGCCGAGATGCTTGAACGGCGACGGGGGTGAGGCCTCAGGACGGTCAGGAAGCAGCGCGTAGCGAGCGGAGCAGCTCTTCGAGTTCGGCTTCGCTCTGCACGAGCACGCGGCGGGCCTTGGAGCCCTCGAAGGAACCCACGATGCCGGCCTCTTCGAGCTGATCCACGATGCGGGCGGCGCGGGTGTAGCCGATCGACAGCTTGCGCTGCAGGAGCGACACCGAGCCCTGCTGACTGCGCACGATGATCCGGGCGGCTTCTTCGAAAAGCTCGTCGTAGCTGTCGCCGCTTCCGCCGCCGGTGGTTTCGCCGTTTCGTTCGTCTTCGATGCTCGGCAACCAGTAGGGACCGGGGCCCGGCTGCTCGGCAATGAACCGGGTGACGCGCTCTACCTCGTCGATCGACACGAACGGCCCCTGCAGGCGCACCAACTGGCTACCCATCATGAAGAGCAGGTCGCCGTTGCCCACCAGGCCCTCGGCGCCGTTCTGGTCGAGAATGGTCCGCGAGTCCACTTTGGTGGCCACCTGATAGGCGATGCGGGCCGGGAAGTTCGCCTTGATCAGGCCGGTGATCACGTCCACCGAGGGCCGCTGGGTTGCCAGCACCAGGTGAATGCCCACGGCCCGCGCCATCTGCGCCAGGCGGGCGATCGGTCCTTCGATGTCCTTACCGGCCGTCATCATCAGGTCGGCCAGCTCGTCGATGATCACCACGATGTAGGGCAGGTGGCGATGCCCTTCGTCCGGGGAAAGTGCGCCCTCTTTGAGGCGGCGGTTGTAGTCTTTGATGCTGCGCACGCCGGCCTTGGAAAGCAGGTCGTAGCGCAGCTCCATTTCTTTTTCGCAGCTTTTCAGGACGGATAGCGCCTGCGTGAAGTCGGTAATGATGGGCTCCTCGGCACCTTCCGGCATGGCCAGGAAATGATCGACCACGGCCGCATACTGCTGCAGTTCGATCTTTTTGGGGTCGATCATCACGAACTTGAGATTGGCCGGATGGCAGGCGTAAAGCAGGCCCGTAATGAGTGCATTGAGGCCCACCGACTTCCCGGAGCCGGTGGCACCGGCGATGAGCAGGTGCGGCAGGCGGGTCAGGTCCTGCAGATAAACCTCGCCTTCGATGGTCTTGCCCAGCGCAATGGGCAGCTCCATCTGCGCGTCGCGGAAGCGGGCCGTGCCGATCACGTCGCGGATGCGGACCAGCTCGCGATGGCGGTTGGGGATCTCCACGCCGATGGCCGACTTGCCGGGAATCGGGGCGATCATGCGGATGCCCGGCGCGGCCAGCGCCATGGCCAGGTCGTCTTCCAGCGAGGTGATCTTGCTGATCTTGACGCCGGGCGCCGGCGTCAGCTCGTAGAGCGTGACCGTGGGGCCGACGATCGCGTTGATCGAGGTGATCTCGATATTGTAGGTGGCCAGCTTGTCGAGCAGGATGCGCTTGTTGGCCTCCAGTTCTTCGTAGTCGATGCGGCGCTCGTGGGCCTCTGGCGCGTCGAGCAGGTCGATGGGTGGCGGATTGTAGGGGGGTAAGGAAGCCAGCGTGGGCAGTTCGGCCGGGCGATCGATGCGGTCGGCGCGTTCTTCCTCGATGCCCTGGCGGACGATCAGCTCGGGCTGGCGGGGCTCGGCGGGTTCCGGCTCGGGTGGAGCCGGCTTCGGTGGAGGGGTTTCACCTCGGACCAGCTCACGCAGCAGTTCGTGCCGTGGAATGGCGTCGCCTTCGGTGGCGCTGATTGCCGGCTCCGGTGCCGGACGCGGCTCGGGGGGCGGTGGAGGGGAGGCAGGCGATGCGGGCTCCGGACGCTCCTCGCGGCGGTGCCTGCGTGCTTCCCGGCGCTGGCGGCGGCGTTCGGCCCGATGCTGGCGCCAGGATTGCCAGCGGCGGCGGAGCCCCTCGCGGGCGGCGGCCAGCAGGTGTTCCAGACGGTCGAGCGAGCGCTGCAGGTCGTGATCGACCAGCAGCATGGTCATCGAAGCAAGGCCCAGCAGCAGGAGCCCCAGTGCTCCGACGGTGCCGAAGACCCGGGTCATCCAGCCGGCCAGTCCCAGTCCCAGGTCGCCGGACCAGGCGTGCAGGTCGGCTTCGAAGACGACGCCGATCCATCCAAAACTGGCGGCCAGCAGCGGGACCAGCAGCAGGATCAGACCGCTGAAGAGCGGCAGCGCACGGGAGCGTCGGCCGCGAAAGATCACATATCCCCAGGCGACCAGCAGGCCGGTAAGCAGCACCGAAGCGTAGCCGAACAGGCGGGCCACCAGGAGGTAAGCCAGCGAGGCTCCCACCAGCCCCAGCGCATTCTCCGCCCGGTTGTTGCCGGGGTCCAGCGCAGCCCCGAGCGAAAAGTGCCGGGCCAGCCCGTTATCCGAAGGGTGATAGGTCACCAGCGCCAGGGTGAGCAGCACCCCCAGCACCATGAGCGTCAGCCCCAGAATCTCCCGCCGACGTGTGGGAGAAATCGCAGGAGCTGCTTCCTTTTCGGGCTTGCGCGCTTTGCGACGACGCCTGGACGTTGTACCGGCCATGCTCCAAAGATACGATACGCACCTGCAGCACGCCAGGGCTCTGTACGCGCAGCCTATCCGACGGATTCGGAGAGCTGGCGCTCTCTGTACAGCACCAGGCGATTTTCCCGGTAGTAGGGGAGGACGGGCAGCGCGTCGAGCTGCAGGCAGTACTCCACGTCGGCGCCGTAGCCCTTCTCGATGAGCCAGCGGGCGTGATTGCTGTGCCGCAGCGCGTCGGCCAGGCGGTCGCGGTCGTGCAGGTACTGGGTCAGCGCGATGTGGGCGGCGTCACTGACATATTCGGGCTCCCGACCTTCCCAGAGGCGGTGAAGGAGCAGGCCGGCGCAGAGCGCATCGTCCAGCGCGACCCGGTTGTTGCGACCGGCGCAGATGATCGTGACGTCCAGGCCGGCTTCCCGGACGAACTGCACGACACGATCCGCATTGAGGAAGCTCCCCACGATCAGATGTTCGGCATTGCGGGCGTTCCAGATGGTACGCGTGCCGTTCGTCGTGTTCAGGATGATCGTCTTGCCTTCGACGACGTCCGGCGTGTATTCCAGCGGGGAGTTGCCCAGGTGGTAGCCGTCGATGCGGTCGCCGTCGCGCTCGCCGCCCAGCAGATAGGTGCTCGGATCCAGGTTCATGGCGATCTTGCCAGCCTGGTCCATGTCGGCCACCGGAATGACGGCCCGCGCCCCGTTGGCCAGTGCCGTGATGATGGTCGAAGATGCCCGCAGCACGTCGATCACCACGACGGTGCGTCCCTCGACGTCTTCCTCCGTCACGTGGCTTCCGGTCAGAAAAACCTCTACGTTCATTGCCCGGCTCTGCAGTCCGTCCGGTTCAACTGGTCCGATAGCCTGTAAATTTACGGCAGAGCGCCGGGATTACCGACCGGTCGCGCCCGTTATTTTCTGTGAAGCTCGACGAACGGTGGTTTGTGGACGCGGGCCGGTACATGCTGGCCTCTGATCTGCACACCGAGCCGTCGCCCGGGCTCTGTGTATTCGGGGCGGTTGGGCACGTAGCCCAGGGCGATGCCCTGCTGGAGCACGGGCGAAAGCGTACCGCTGGTCACCTTGCCGATGGGTGTACCGCCTTCGTCGGTGATCGGATAGCCGGCGCGCGGGATGCCTCGCTCTTCCAGAATCAGTCCGATCAGGCGGCGGGCCGGTCCGCTCTCTTTAATGCGCAGCAGCGCCTCGCGGCCGATGAAGTCCCCTTTGTCGAACTTGACCACCCAGCTCAGGCCGGCTTCCAGCGGGTTGGTCGATTCGTCCAGCTCGTGGCCATAGAGGCAGTAGCCGGCCTCCAGGCGAAGCGTGTCGCGCGCGCCCAGTCCGGCCGGCCTGAGCCCGTAGGCCTGGCCCACCTCGAGCAGCGCGTCCCACACGCGGACGGCCTCGTCGGCATCGCAGTAGATCTCCAGGCCCGGTTCACCCGTGTAGCCGGTGTGCGAGAGCACGGCCCAGCGGCAGTCCAGAAACGTGCCCGGTTCCATGACCCGGAAGTGATAGTAGCGGGGGTTGTCCGGGGCCAGATCGGGCACGAAATGCCGGGCGATCTCGAAGGCGGCCGGCCCCTGCAGCGCCAGCAGGGCGATCTCGTCGGAGCGATTCTCCAGGTGGGCGCCCATCGGGTTGTTCGCCGCCATCCAGGCGAAGTCTTTCTCGATGTTGGCGGCGTTGACCACCAGCATGTAGGTTTCGGCGTCGAAGCGATAGACCAGCAGGTCATCCACCACGCCCCCTTCGGGGGTGCACATGACCGTGTAGAGCGCCCGGCCGTCGTAGAGACGGGCGGCGTCGTTGGTGATCAGGTGTTGCACGAAGTCGAACGCGCGGGGCCCGCGCACGAAAATTTCGCCCATGTGGGAGACGTCGAACAGACCGGCTGCTTGCCGGACGGCCAGGTGCTCGTCGATGATGCTGCTGTACTGCACAGGCATTTCGAAGCCCCCGAAGCCCATCATACGGGCTCCCAGTGCCAGATGCCGTTCGTAAAGCGGGGTGCGCTTCAGCGTGGTTTCGGCCATGGTTTGCTTCAGGGTTCAGTTTCCGTGATCGTCGGGGCGAAAGGCTTCGATGCCGGCCTGGCGAAGCACCTCGCAGGCGCGGTCGGCATCGGCTTCGGTGGCGAAGCCCAGGCGGAACGTTCCGCCCGTACCTTCGCGCACTTTCAGCAGCTCGATGTCCTGAATGTTGAGGTCGGCCTCGTAGAGCGCGCGGGTGATCCGGTAGAGGGCACCGGGGCGATCCTCGATGCGGACGTACACGTCGGCCAGCGGGTGCAGGAAGCCTTTCGTGTCGCGCGGGATGCGGGCGCGCGTCCGGCGGGCCTGCTCGAAGGCTTCCGCGAGCGCCTGTTCGTCCTCTTCGATGATGCGGTTGCGCAGGCGTTGCAGGTTGGCTGCAAAATGGCCGAGCGTGTCGAGCAGCGGCCCTTCGTTGGCAAAGAGCACGTCGCGCCAGAGGTCGAACGGCGACGAGGCGATCCGGGTCATGTCGCGGAAGCCTCCGGCGGCCAGCTGCAGGAACGTCTCGTCGCCTTTGCTGAGTTCGGCGGCCGTGTTGACGAGCAGCACGGCCAGGAGCTGGGGCAGATGGCTGACGGCGGCGGCGATGGCGTCGTGTCGTTCGGCGTCGAGCACCAGCACGCGGGCGCCCAGCAGCCGGATCAGCTCCAGCAGGTCTTCGTGTTCCTGCTGCAGCCGGGTGGCGTCAAGTCCTGACGGCGGGCAGAGCACGTAAGTAGCGTTCTCGAACAGAAACGGATCGGCGTTGGCCAGGCCGCGGCGTTCGGAGCCGGCCATGGGATGGCCGCCGATGAAGGTGACCGTCTCGGGCAGCATCTCCCGGGCATGGGCCATGATGGGGCGTTTGACGCCACAGACGTCGGTTACCCGGGTGCCCGGCTTCAGGTGCGGGCCGATCTCCTCCAGCAGGTACAGAATGCCGCGCAGCGGGGCGGACAGCACCACCAGATCGGATTCGGCCACGGCCTCGGCCACATCCTCGGCGGTGGCGTCCACCACGCCCAGTTCACGGGCCTGGCGAAGCACCTCGCGCCGGTCGAAAGCCGTCAGGTGTAGCTCCGGCCGGGCCCGCTTCCAGGCCATTGCCAGCGAGCCGCCGATCAGGCCCAGCCCGCAGATCGTAATCCGTTCGATCATGGCTCAGAAGAACATCAGCTTCATGCAGAAGACGGAACCGCCCGACTTCAGAAACTCGCCGGTATCCAGTTCGATCGGCTCGAAGCCGGCCGCGCGCAGCCGGGCGACGGTTTCGGTGCAGCCCTGCTGGATCAGCACGTGGCGGCCGTCGGGGCAGTGCGCGTTGCAGGCCAGCAGCTCGCGGGCTTCGCGTTCGGGCACTTCGATCAGGTTGGGGATCAGGCGGTGGAGCAGCGCGCGGCCTGCTTCGTCGAAAGCGGCCGGCACGTAGAGGGCGGTGCCGGCGTCGAGCAGGCTCAGGCAGGTGTCCAGATGGTAGAAGTCCGGGTCGGTCAGGTGCAGTGCCACCACGCGAACGCCCAGCTCACGGGCCAGCCACTCGTAGACGGCCTGATCCGTGCGGAAGCCGTAGCCGCCCCAGAGCAATGCATGGCCCGGATGCCAGAGCGCATCGCCCATGCCCTCGAAGCTTCCGGGCACTTCGTCGGGGATGGAAACCAGCGCATAGCCCTGCTGCTCGAAGAATCGGGCGATGTGAGGCACCTCGTCGCGGCGCTGGGGCGCGTGCATGCGGCTGAGCACGACGCCGCGCTCGCCGTCTCCACGCAGGAAGGGCAGCGTCTGGTTGGCGCAGAACACCATGTCGGGCAGGCCGGGCACGCCGTCGAGCACGTGTACCTCGAAGCCCAGCGTCCGGTAGGTGTCGCGCAGCGCCTCCCACTGGCGGCGGGCCAGTGCCCGATCCACCTGGCCGACGTGCCCTTCCATGTGGGGATTGATCACGTATTCCACGTCGAAATGATCGGACGAGACCATGAGCACCCGCCGCGGCAGCGGCATGGGCGGCGTCGTTTCAATGGTAAAGTCGATCTGTTCGGCTTGCCGATAGACCATGATTCAGTCGGTTTCGGGAGGTTCTTTGTCGAAGGTAGCCTTCTCGGAAGTTACGTCCTGGATTTGACGCGGGGGGAGTTCTTTTTCTTCCCGCACGTAGATGGTACGGCGTGGGAAGGGGATCTCGATGCCGAGTTCGTCGAAGGTGCGTTTGAGGCGTAGCCGGAGATCGCACTCGGCCTTGAACTGCTCGCCCGGGCGCACCTGCACGGCCACGCGTACCGTGACGGCCGAGTCGCCAAAGCTCATGATGGCCTGCACTTCGGGCTTTTCTTCCAGCAGGATGTCGCGATGCGCCTGGGCCCATTCGCTGGCCACCCGTTCGATGACGGGCAGAATGGTGTCGAGGTCCTGCTCGTAGGCCAGGCCGATTTCGACGATGGCCCGCACGAAGCCGATGCTCCGGTTGCCGAAGATGCGCAGCTCGCCGGCCGGGATCATCAGGAGTTCGCCGTCGAACTTGCGCACCTTGATCAGGCGCACACCGATGTGTTCGACGGTACCCACGTCGTTCCCGACGCGCACGAGGTCGCCCACGTGGATCGTGTCGTCGAAGAGCAAAAAGACGCCGCTGATGACGTCGCGCACGAGCGTCTGGGCGCCGAAGCCGATGGCGAGCCCGGCCACGCCAGCTGTGGCCAGCAGGGCGCTCACGTTGATGCCCAGTTCGCTCAGGATCATGATCAGGCCTACGGCCCAGAGCGTGTAGCGGGCCGTCGAGCTGATCAGGTTGGCCAGCGTGGAGGCGCGCTGGCGGCGGGGATGCGAGGCGGGGAGGTCGGCCACGCGTTGCATCCAGCGGTCGGCAGCGCGGTCGATCACGCGCAGGCCGATGAGGATGAGCAGCACCACCAGGCCGATGTGCAGGAGCGTGCCCAGCAGGCCCATCCACAGGTTCGGGTTGCGCAGCTCCGCCCAGAACGCACTGAGCGTCTGGACGACTTCGAGCGAGTCGGCGCGGAGTCGGTCGGTCAGTGTCTGGGTGGTGTCGGCCGTAACGGTCTGGAGCATGGTTGTGCTGGAAGGGCTTCCGAACAGAAATCCCGGCGCCAAAGCGCCGGGAGGAAGGTTTCCAGTTCCGGTTACTTTTTGTCGGTCAGCGCGACCAGGCCGGGCAGTTCCTTGCCTTCCAGGAACTCCAGCATGGCACCGCCGCCGGTCGAGACGTGGCTCACGCGGTCGGCGTAACCGGCCTGAGTGATGGCGGCCACCGAGTCGCCGCCGCCCACCACGGTCAGGGCGCCCCGGTCGGTGGCCTCGGCCAGCGCCTCGGCGATGGCAAAGGTGCCCTTCGCAAAGTTGGGCATTTCGAAAACGCCCATGGGGCCGTTCCAGACCACCGTGCGGGCCTGCAGGATTTCCTCGCGGTAGCGTTCGATGGTTTTCGGCCCGATGTCCAGCCCCATGAGGCCGTCCGGGATGTCGCCCTCGACGACCTGCGAGGGCGCTTCGTTGGAGAACTCGGGCGCCACCACGTGATCGACGGGCAGCAGGATTTTACCCTGTGCCGCTTCGTAAAGCTGGCGCGCTTCTTCCAGGCGGTCTTCCTCTACCCGCGAGGCGCCCACGTTGTGGCCCAGCGCCTTGAGGAACGTGTAGCTCATGGCGCCGCCGATGAGCAGCCGATCGACGCGCGGCAGCAGGTTCTTGATCACGCCGATCTTATCGGAAACCTTCGCCCCCCCCAGAATGGCCACGAACGGGTGCTCGGGGTTTTCGAGCAGGCGGCTCAGGTATTCCACCTCGCGTTTCATCAGGTAGCCCATGGCCGCCTGCTTGACGTAGTGGGCCACGCCTTCGGTCGAGGCGTGCGCGCGGTGCGCCGAGCCGAAGGCATCGTTCACGTACACGTCGGCCAGCTCGGCCAGCTGGCGGGCCAGCTCCGGATCGTTTTTCGTCTCGCCCGGATGGAAGCGTGTGTTTTCCAGGAGGATCACACCGCCTTCCGGCATGCTGTTGATGGCCTGGCGCACGGCTTCACCCACGATGTTGCTCACGAAGCGGACGCGCACGCCCAGCAGCTCTTCGAGCCGACGCGCCACCGGCGCCAGGCTGTACTTGGGATCGGGCTGACCCTTGGGACGACCCAGGTGGCTCATCAGGATCACTTTGGCGCCGGCCTGCATGAGCGCCCGGATCGTGGGGAGCGCCTCCCGGATACGGGTGTCGTCGGCGACGACCAGGTTGCCCTGTTCGTCTTCTTTGAGCGGCACGTTGAAATCGACCCGGACCAGCACACGCTTGCCTTTGACGTCCAGGTCGTCGATGGTCAGTTTGCGAAGCGTCGACATGGCCAGCAGGGGGTTTGTCCGGCAGATGCACGAAAAAGGGAGAACGGCAGGCATGCCCTCCCGTTCTCCCTGAAGCCGTTGTGAATCGACCCGTTCATCCGGCCGGCTCAGCGACGGCCATCAGCTTCCCGACCAGGTCCACCGTCCGGCAGGCGTAGCCCCACTCGTTGTCGTACCAGCCCACGACCTTGACTAGGTTGCCCTCGATGACCATGGTCGAGAGGCTGTCGAAGATGCAGGAGTGCGGATTGTGGATGATGTCCGACGAGACGATCGGGTCCTCGACGTACTGCAGGATGCCTTTCAGTTCGTTTTCGGCCGCCTTGCGGAAGGCCTCGTTGACCTCCTCGACGGTCACCTCACGGTTCAGTTCGGCCGTGAAGTCGGTGATGGAGCCGTCAGGCACGGGCACGCGCAGCGCGAAGCCGTCGAGCTTGCCCTTCAGGTGCGGCAGTACCAGTCCGACCGCCTTGGCCGCGCCGGTCGTGGTGGGAATGATCGACAGTGCCGCCGCACGGGCCCGCCGCAGGTCGCTGTGCGGCGCATCCTGCAGGCGCTGGTCGGCCGTGTAGGCATGCACCGTAATCATGAAGCCGCGCCGCACGCCGAACGCCTCGTCGAGCACCTTGACCATCGGCGCCAGGCAGTTCGTCGTGCAGCTCGCGTTCGAGACGACCTGCTCCTTGCCCGTCAACGTGTGGTCGTTGACGCCGATCACGATGGTCGCATCGACCTCGCCTTTGGCCGGCGCCGAGATGATCACCTTCTTGGCGCCGGCTTCGATGTGCTGGGCCGCCTTCTCCCGGGAGCGGAAGATGCCCGTCGATTCGATCACCACGTCGCAGTCCAGCTCGCCCCAGGGCAGGTTCTTCGGGTCGCGCTCGCTGAAGACGCGGAAGCGTTCGCCATCGACCACCAGTTCGTCGCCTTCGACGCGCACTTCGCCCGGGTAGGGGCCATGCACCGAGTCGTACTTGAACAGGTGCGCCAGCGTGGCGGCGTCGGTGATGTCGTTGACGCCCACCACATCGATCTGGTCTGTCAGCTTGCGCTCCAGAATCGAGCGCAGCACCAGACGACCGATCCGGCCAAATCCGTTGATGCCCAGCTTGATCGCCATGGTTCGTTCTCCATGTTTACAGGTTACGGGGATGCCTCACTCCAAGAATACGCGAAAAGCAGCCTTCTGGCGAGAAGGCTCTACGGAATTTAACGAAAATCTGAGCAAAAACCCTGTAACGAAACGGGGAAACGTTCCGAGAGGCCGGCGTTGAAGCAACGTCCGTTGTTTATCTGAGGCAGGACTTCTATCTTAGCGCGCGTTTATTTTGCAATCAAGCTCAGGGGATCGAAATGGCAGTCGCTTCACGTACGGCTACTTCGAAGCGCAAGGCGTTGCGCGAGGACACGGTTGTCACGCTCTATGCTCGCTGGCTGGACTTCTACCACCGCTATCGCAAACAGCTCTATGCGGGGCTGGCGGCCATTGCGGTAGCCATTTTCGGCATCATCGGTTATTCCTACTACCAGCGGCAGCAGGAGCAGCGGGCGCAGCAACTGCTGGGCGAGGTGCTTCCGCTCTACGAGCAGGGGAAGTATCGCGAGGCGCTGGACGGTGCCGACGGCCAATCCGGCCTGCTGGCGCTGGCGCGCGACTACGGGAGCACGGACGCGGGCAACCTGGCCCGCTTCTATGCGGCCGACGCGCTCTACCGGCTGGGGGAGTACGACCGGGCCCTTGAGCTGTGGCGGGCCTTCGACAGCGACGATCCGATGCTGGCGGCGGCCGCGCTGGCCGGACAGGCCGCCGTCTATGAAAACAAAGGCGAGCACGAGCGGGCCGCCGAGCTGTACCACCGGGCGGCTGACCGCTACGACAACCCGGTCGTGACGCCGCAGTACCTGCTCCGGGCCGGGCGTAACTACGAGCTGGCCGGCAACCTGGAGGCGGCCCGGCGCATGTACGAAGCCATCCGGGAACGCTATCCGGAATCCGCGCAGGCCACCGAGGCCGAGATCGCGCTGGCGCGCATCGCAGCGCGCGCCGCGCAACCGTCCTGAAGCCGACCGACGCGCATCCATGGCGGCTACCATTCTGGTCGTCGACGACGAGCGCAGCATCCGGCGCACGCTTCGCGAGATCCTGGAATATGAGGGGTACGCCGTCGAGGAGGCCGCCGACGGCGACGAGGCGCTGGAAAAGCTTCGCGAAGGGCGCTACGATCTGGTGCTGCTCGACATCAAAATGCCGCGGCGCGATGGCATGGAGGTGCTCCGCACGCTGGCGGCCGAGCAGCCCGAGTTGCCCGTCGTGATGATCTCGGGCCACGGCACCATCGAGACGGCCGTCGAGGCCACCCGTCTGGGCGCCTTCGACTTTATCGAGAAGCCGCCGGATCTGAACCGCCTGCTGCTGACCGTCCGCAACGCGCTGGAGCGCGGCCAGCTCCAGACCGAAAACCGGCGCATCCGGCAGGTCCTGACCGAGCGCTGGGAGGGCGAGCTGACGCCCATCCTGGGGGAAAGCCCCGCCATCAAGCGCGTGATCGAGACAATCCATCGCGTGGCGCCCACCGAGGCCCGTGTGCTCATCACCGGCGAGCCCGGCACGGGCAAAGAGCTGGTGGCCCGCTGGATCCATCACCTCTCCGGCCGCAAAGACGGCCCCATGGTGGAGGTCAACTGTGCGGCCATCCCGAGCGAACTGATCGAAAGCGAGCTGTTCGGGCACGAAAAGGGCGCCTTCACCGGCGCCACCCGGCTCCGCATCGGCAAGTTCGAGCAGGCGCACGGCGGTACGCTCTTTCTCGACGAGATCGGCGACATGAGCCTGGCCGCACAGGCCAAGGTGCTCCGGGCGCTCCAGGAGAATCGCATCCAGCGCGTGGGCGGCGAGCGCTCCATCTCGGTCGATGTGCGCGTGGTGGCCGCCACGAACAAAGACCTCTGGAAGCTTGTCGAGGAAGGCAAATTCCGCGAAGACCTCTACCACCGGCTGAGCGTCATCCTCATCCACGTGCCGCCGCTTCGGGAGCGGCGCGAGGACATCCCGATCATCGCGCAGTATGCGCTGGAGCGGCTGGCCCGGCGCAACGGCATGCCTCCGAAGGAATTCGAACCGGCCGCGCTGGAACAGCTCAAGCGCTACGAGTGGCGCGGCAACGTGCGTGAGCTGTACAACGTGGTCGAGCGGCTGCTCATCCTGAGCGACGGCCCCACCATCACGGCCCGCGACGTGCAGCGCTACGTGCATCCCGGAAGCGCCTCAGGCTCGGGTTCGCTGCAGGAGTTGATCGAGCGGCATCCCACGTTTGCCGAGTTCCGGGACGCGGCCGAAAAGCTGTTTCTGGAGCACAAGCTCCGGGAGTTTGGCTGGAATGTCAGCAAGACGGCCGAGGCCATCGGCATCCAGCGCTCGCACCTGTACAACAAGCTCGCCAAGTACGGCATCCAGCGCGAAGCGTAAGCCCGCATGCCCCTGCTCGAAGTCATCGATCTGTGGAAGAGCTACCCGACCGGCGCGGACGGCCGGCTGCAGGTGCTCCAGGGGCTGGAGCTGAGCGTCGAGGCCGGCGAGGTGGTCGCCATCGTGGGCGAAAGCGGTACGGGCAAAAGTACGCTGCTGCACCTGCTGGGCGCGCTGGACCGGCCCGATCGCGGCGAAGTGCGCTACGAAGGCCGCAACATCTTTGAACTGGACGACGAGGCGCTGGCCACCTTTCGCAACCGCACGATCGGCTTTGTCTTTCAGTTTCACCATCTGCTTCCGGAGTTCACGGCGCTGGAAAACGTGGCCATGCCGGCGCTCATTCAAGGGCGGACGCTTCGCGAAGCCCGTCCCCGGGCGCTGGAGCTGCTGAAGCTGCTGGGACTGGCCGACCGCGCCGACCACCGGCCTTCCATGCTCTCGGGCGGCGAGCAGCAACGGGTGGCCGTGGCGCGTGCGCTTATGAACCGACCGGCCGTCGTGCTGGCCGACGAGCCCACCGGCAACCTCGACGTGCGCACCGCCGAAACGCTCCACCACGAAATCCTCCGGCTGAGCCGAGAGGTGGGCCAGACCTTCGTCATCGCCACGCACAACCTGGCACTGGCGGCGCTGGCCGACCGTGTCCTCCGCCTGGAGCAGGGGCGTCTCGTGCCCGAGTCGATCCCTTCCTGAACGTATCGTCCCACCCGGCGTAAAAGCAGACTAAAACGTTAACAATTGAGCCGGAAGTCTCATGGCCGAGCCGGTGGTACTGGATCCGGAGATTGGCTACGTCGATGCGCCCATCGATCCGTCGCTGGATCTGATCGCGGAGATCAACCGCCTCCGAAAGGAGAAAAACGCCATCATCCTGGCGCACTACTACCAGGAGCCGATCATTCAGGACCTGGCCGATTACATCGGCGACTCGCTGGGGCTGTCGCGCAAGGCGGCCGAAACCGACGCCGATCTGATCGTCTTTGCCGGGGTCCACTTCATGGCCGAGACGGCCAAAATTCTCAACCCCGACAAGAAAGTCGTCATTCCGGATCTGAACGCCGGCTGCTCGCTGGCCGATAGCTGTCCCGCCGATGCGTTCGCCGAATTCAAAGCGCAGTACCCGGATCACATCGTCGTGTCTTACATCAACTGCTCGGCAGCCGTCAAGGCGCTCAGCGACATCATCTGCACCTCGTCCAACGCCGAGCATATCATCCGCCAGATTCCGCCCGAGCAGCCTATCATTTTCGCGCCGGATCGCAACCTGGGGCGCTACCTGATCCGCAAGACCGGCCGCGACATGGTGCTCTGGGACGGCGTCTGCATCGTGCACGAGACCTTCAGCGAGAAGAAGATCCTGCAGCTCAAGGCGCGCTATCCGGACGCGCTGGTGCTGGCTCATCCCGAGTGCGAGGAGGCCGTGCTGCAGCACGCAGACTTCATCGGCTCGACCTCGGCCATTCGCCGCTTTGCCCGCGAGAGCCCGCACACCACGTTCATCGTGGCGACCGAGGAGGGCATTCTGCACCAGATGCGCAAGGATTGCCCGGAGAAGACCTTCATTCCGGCACCGCCCGACAACGGTTGCAACTGCAGCCAGTGCCCGCACATGCGCCTGCACACGCTCGAGAAGCTCTATCTGGCGTTGCGCTACGAGCAGCCCGAGATCACGATGGACGAGGAGCTTCGCCAGCGGGCACTTCGGCCGATTCTTCGCATGCTGGAAATGAGCCGCGACATCCGGTAGCTACAGGGTCCAGCGAAAGCCGGCCATCGGTTCGAAGCGGCGCTGCACCAGGTAACGTCGCGTGCCGTCGGGGGCCGTCTCCAGGCGCTCGAACGTATAGCGGGCGTGCACGAGCAGCCACAGCATGCGACCGAGCCGATAGCGCACCTCGAACAGCAGCCAGCTCTGATCGCCCATCTTCTGAAAGAGCGAGAAGAAGTCGTCCAGCCCGGCGCGGCTGATACCCGTCTGAAACTGCAGCTCGCGCGTGCGCAGAAACAGCCGCAGGTGGAAGGTGCTGAGCCGCTGGGTGCCGTAGTGGCGGCGGAAGAAGTACCAGAGCTCGAAGCTCCGGGGGAAAAGGAGGTGGATTTCGGTGAAAAAGGCGTTGCCGCCGCGGGCTTCGTCGAGCGTCACGCCGGCGTAGCGCGTGGCGTCCGGGTAGGCGTCGGCGTCCAGAATGCGGGCCTGCAGGTTCTGCACCGGATAGAAAGGGCCCACGAAGCCGGGGATAAACGCTTCGCCGTCGTAGTCGAGACCCAGCCGGAACTGGAAGGTCATCAGGTCGGCGAAGTACGGACTCTGAAAGGCCACGCCCAGCCGCAGGCCGCTCCCGTAGTGGCGGTAGTGGGCCAGGCTCATGAAAGGCATCAGCGCGACGGTGCGGGCGCGCAGCGTGTTGAAGGTAAGGTCGAAGTTGAACGCTTCCAGCCGGGCGTGGCGGCGAAAGGCCGGGTCGCGCACGTAGCTGAAGCCCAGCGTGAACGATTGCGTGCGCGGGTCCGCCGCCCAGAAGAAGGGCCGCAGTCCGAGCCGCAGGCCGGCCACCTGGTCGGGAAGCACGTCGGCTGCAAAGAATGCCACGTCTACGAGGCGGTCGGACCAGCCCAGCTCCAGCCCGACGGTGCGGTCGTCCCAGGCCGTGGTCGTGTTGAAGAAGTCCACCACGTGGCCGGTGCCCAGACGCGTGCGTGTCAGCGGACCCAGCCGCAGGTGCACGGGCCGGTAACGGGGCGGGTTGTAGCGCAGAAAGTCGATCACGCGTAGCGCGTCGTAGGGGCTGTCGAAGTCCGGCCGGTAGGTGCCGTAGAGGCCGGTGCGTAGCGCGGCGTCGAGCCGGCCCGTAAGTGAGCGCGTGACGAAGGTGAACACCCAGCGTGTGCCCAGTCGCCAGTGGGCGCCGATGAGTGAAGTGCCACCCCAGGTTTCCAGGTGGCGCTCGCGCCGCCACCAGACGCGCTGCACCTGCTCGGCCGGATCGTCGGCCGAGCCGAAGCGAAACGGTTGCCAGAGCGTCTGGGCCGCAATCGGCCCGGCGCTCAAGAGCAGCCATCCGGCCAGAACGATCCGGTGCAGGTGGCGCATCATGACGGTCGGCGTCGCATTGCTGCAAAAATACGACACCGTTGCAAGGAATCCCTGTCAAACTGCACGGCAGTGGAAACCCGTCTGCTGGCCCGTTCATTAGGTTTTCCCCGGTGCGGGGAAGAGAACCGGAGCCATCATGCGGATTGAACGCTTACCGCTTTTTCCACTGGAGGTGGTGCTGTATCCCGGCGAGCAGCTCCCGTTGCACATTTTCGAGCCCCGCTACCGTACGCTGGTGACGCGTTGCCTGGAAGACGACCGGCCGTTCGGCATCGTGCTGGCCGAAGCCGGGAAGCTGGCGCAGGTGGGGTCGCTGGCCCGCATCACGCGCGTGCTGGCCCGTTATGGCGACGGCCGCATGGACATCCTGGTGACCGGAGAAGATCGCTTTCGGATTCTGCAGCTCTATTCCGACGAGCCCTACCTGACGGCCGACGTCGAGCGTATCGTCGAACCCTGGGAGGTTCCGGAGCGGGCGTTGCGCGAGCGGCTGATCACCCAGCACATGCGGCTGCTGGAGCTGGTCGGCCGTACGGTCCGGCCTTCCCTTTACGAAAACGTGCGCTACCTGTCGTACGTGATCGCACCGAACGCCGGGCTGACCGTGCAGCAACAACAGGAGGTGCTGGAACTGCTCACCGAAAACGAGCGCGTGGCGTATCTTGTGGCGCACCTGGAGCGGCTGTTGCCGCAGGTCGAGCAGATGGAAGCCGTGCGGCGACGTGTGCAGTCGAACGGCCATTTTCCTGAGGGACATTCATCCAGTTCTTCAAAGTAACGGAGTAACCGTTATGCCGCGCATTGGACCCTACACGCTTTACACGGTGGAGACCGGGCGCTTTCGCCTCGATGGTGGCGCCATGTTCGGCATCATCCCCAAACCGCTGTGGGAACGCTATGCGCCGGCCGACGAGCGCAACCGCATCCTGCTGAACATGCGCTGCTTGCTGCTCGAAGGCGACGGTCGTCTGATTCTGATCGACAACGGTATCGGGGATAAGTTCGATGCCAAGTTCCGGGACATCTACGCCGTCGATCACGACTACGCCGAGCTGCATCGCTCGCTCGAACGGCTGGGCTTTTCGGCCGCGGACGTGACCGACGTGATCCTGACGCACCTGCACTTCGATCATTGCGGTGGCAGCACGCGGCGCGTGGGCGATCGGCTGGAGGTCGCTTTTCCTAACGCCACGTTCTATGTGCAGCGGCGCCACTGGGAGTGGGCCCGAAACCCGAATTTGCGAGAGCGGGCATCGTTTTTGCCCGAAAATCTGGAGCCGCTGGAAGCTTCCGGACAGCTCCGGCTGCTGGAGGGACCGGGCGAAGTGCTTCCGGGCATCACCGTGGAGGTCGTGAACGGACATACCGAGGCGCAGCAGATCGTGCGTATCGACGGGCCGGAGGGAACGCTCGTCTTCGTGGCCGATCTGATTCCCACGACGGCGCACATGCGGCCGGTCTGGAACATGGGCTACGACATCCGGCCGCTGGTGACCATCGACGAGAAGCTGGCCTTTCTGGAACGGGCCGAGACCAATGGCTGGCACCTGTTTTTCGAGCACGATCCCGAGGTGGCGGTCGTCAGCCTCCATCGGACGGAGCGGGAAGTGGCGGCAGTACATCCTCGTCCGCTGGCCGAACTCTTCTGAGTCATGGAAACCGAAAAATCATCCGGTGTGATCTTGCTGGTCGTCGAAGGACCGGCGCCCGAATCGATTGTCGAAGCGCTGGCGGCGGCCGGCTGGGAGGTTCGCTCGTGCAGCCCTGGAGAACTGGCCGACAGTCTGGAGCAGGAGGCAGTACGCGGGGTGGTCGTCCGGGTCGGTACGGAGGCGGAGGGGGGCTGTCTGCAGACGTTGTGGAAGGCGCACGCTGGGGTTGCGCTCCCTGTGTTGCTGCTGACCGAGGCCGAGCCGGTGCGTCTGGCAGCGGCGCTGGCGCACACGGGCTGGCTGACGGCCGCCGCACCGGATCAACCCGAGGCGGTGCAGCGCTGGGCGCAACGGTTGGTCGCTTCCACCGTAATGCCGGCGGCCGAGCGGTTACAGCAGGTGCGCCGCGAACTGTCGCGCCTCAACCATGATCTGAAAAATCCGCTGGCCATCATTTCGGGCAACGCGCAGTTCCTGCACGAGCTGATCCGTCTTCGCGGCGGCGATGCCGAGCTGGAAGGCCCCGTGGCCGACATCGAAGAAGCCTGCCGCCAGCTCCATGCCCTCCTGCAACGCCTGGTCGCCCTGCGCGACACGTTGCCGGGGTGAGTGTGCGGTGAATGCTGAGCGCCTCTTTCTTTCAACCCGCCCTTTTCTTATGCTTTAAGCAGTCCTTTTCATCCAATCGAAGACCCGCCATGAAGATCTGCAGCGTGGTGGGGCTGCTGCTCTGGGGTGTGCTGGCCTGCCGGGCCCAGCCGACGCCCGAGCCGATCACGGCGTTCGTGCACGTGAACGTGCTCCCGATGGATCGCAACACGGTGCTGCGCGATCAGACCGTGCTGGTGCGGGGTACGCGTATCGTGGCCGTGGGACCGGCCGCTTCCGTGGAAATCCCCGAAGGGGCCCGCCGGATCGACGGCGCGGGCCGCTACCTGATGCCGGGACTGGCCGAAATGCACGGACACGTCCCCGGCGGTAACGCACCGGCGCAGTACGTCGAGGACGTGATGTGGCTCTACGTGGCCAACGGGGTAACGACGGTGCGCGGCATGCTGGGCGATCCGGCGCAGCTCGACCTGCGGACGCGCATCAACCGGGGCGAGCTGGTCGGTCCCACGCTGTACCTGGCGGGGCCGCCTTTCAGTGGCAATTCGGTCACCTCGCCAGCGCAGGCCGTGGAAATGGTGCGTCGCCAGAAGGCCGAAGGGTGGGATCTCTTGAAAGTGCTGCCGGGCCTGAGTCGGGAGGTCTACGACGCCATGGCGCGTACGGCGCACGAAGTAGGGATTCGCTTTGCCGGGCACGTGCCCGATGCCGTCGGACTCCGGCATGCGCTGGAGATGGGGCAGGAAACGTTCGATCACCTGGACGGCTTCATCGCCTACCTGGACGCGTTCGACAGACCGATCGACGAAGCCCGCCTGCAGGAGATCGTCCGCCTCACACGCGAGGCGCAGGCCTGGGTGGTGCCGACCATGGCGCTCTGGGAGGTGCTGATGGGGGTACTGGATCTGGAAACGGTTCAGGCCTACGACGAATTGCGCTACATGCCGCCGGAAATCGTCGAACGCTGGATCGAGGCGCACAGGCGGCGGCTGGCCGATCCACAGCTCGACCGCGAGGCGGCCCGCCGGCACATCGCCAACCGCATGCGGCTGCTCAAGGCGCTGGCCGACGGTGGCGTGGGCATTCTGTTCGGCACCGACTCGCCGCAGCAGTTCAGCGTGCCGGGCTTCTCGGTGTATCGCGAGATCGAACGCATGGAGGCGGCCGGGCTGACACCCTACCAGATCCTGCGCGCGGCCACCTACAACGTAGGCCGCTACTTCCAGCGGCACGACAGCTTCGGCGTGGTAGGGATCGGACACCGGGCCGACCTGATCCTGCTGGAGGGCAATCCGCTCGAAGATCTGAACCACCTGAAGCAGAAAGTGGGCGTCATGGTACGGGGCTGCTGGCTGCCCGCTTCGACGCTGCAGGCGAAACTGGACGAGATCGCCGCCCGGTACGCCCGATAACGCTCAGGTGCGCGGAAGTGGGCGGCGTACGGTGCGTACGGCCAGCAGGAGCAGTGCGACGGTGAACAGCAGTGTGATAAGCAGGCAGGCCTCGGGCGTACCCACTGCACCGGCGGCGCCCGGACCGAACAGGCCCTGCCGCAGGGCGCTGACCATGTAGGTGACGGGGTTGAGGCGCATGAGCGCCTGCAGCACCGGGGCGGCGCCTTCGATCGGAAAGACGGCCCCCGAAAGGGCCCAGAGCGGCAGCAAGGCCACGTTCATTACGGCGTGGTAGCCGCGCGTGGAGGCGGCATGCCAGGCCACCACAAAGCCCAGCACGGCAAAGGCCAGTCCTGTCAGCACGCTGACGCCCAGCGTGAGCGCCAGTCCGGATGGGGTCAGGTGGACGCCGTTAACGAAAGGAAGCAGGCCCAGCAACAGTACTGCTTCCAGCAACGCCAGCGTCGTGCCGCCCAGGCCGTAGCCGAGCACCAGAGCCGTACGGGGGACGGGAGCTACCAGCGCGGCCTGCAGCAGGCCACTCCGCCGCTCCTCGACGATGGCCATGGTGGAAAAGATGGCCGTGAACAGGATCGTCAGCACCACGATGCCCGGCAGCAGGTAGGCCAGATAGGAGCCCGGCGCGGACGGCCCCGCCAGCCGGATCGATCCGTGAAAGCCCAGACCCAGCAGCAGCCAGAAGCCGAGCGGTTGCGCCAGGGCGCCGAAGAGTCGGGCGCGATCCCGTACGAACTTGACCAGCTCGCGCCACCAGAGCATCCGGATGGTCAGCAGCGTGGCATTCATGAGACCGGTGCCGTAAAGGATTCCAGCGAAGCGTGCAGATGGTGGCCCGTGTGCACCAGAAACACGTCTTCGAGCGTGGGTCGCCGCACGGTTGCGCTCCGCAGCCGATCACCCAGTGCTTCGTAGAGGCGCGGCAGCAGCGCGTGGGCGTCGGGTGCTGCCACGCGCACCGAGGCCCCGATCGCACGGGCTTCGACACCGAAGTGGGGCTGAACGAAGGCCGCAACGGCTTCGGGTTCGGACGTTTCCAGCCAGAGCACCTCGTCGCCGAGGGCACGGGCCAGCGCATCGGGCGCGCCGGCGGCGACCAGGCGGCCTTCGTCGAGCAGCGCGACTTCGTCGCACAACTCGGCTTCTTCCAGCAGGTGCGTGGCCACGATCAGCGTCAGCCGGTCCGTCTGGCGCAACTGGCGAAGCGTTTGCCAGAAGGCATGGCGCGCCAGCGGATCCAGCCCGGTCGTGGGCTCATCGAGCAGCAGCACACGGGGGTGGTGCAGCAGCCCCCGTATCAGATCGACGCGGCGTTGCTGGCCGCCCGACAGACGCCGTACCGGCTCGTGCCGTCGCTCCTGCAGACCGAAGCGTGTCAGCAGCTCGTCGATGCGATTTCGGAGCGGCTCACCCCGCAGGCCGTAGAAGGCGCCGTGCAGCCGCAGGTTTTCCTCGACGGTCAGATCGCCGTCGAGCGCTGGTTGCTGGAAGACCACGCCCAGGCAGCGGCGAACCGCCCCGGGTGCTGCTACCGTGTCGTGACCGCATACCCGCAGGCGGCCTTCCGCGGGTTGCAGCAGCGTGGCCAGCAGCCGCATCAGGGTGGTCTTGCCGCTACCGTTAGGGCCCAGCAGCCCGAAGCAACAACCGGAAGGAATGCGGAGCGAGAGCGATTGAAGGGCGAGGCGGGAGCCGTAGCGAAACGTGAGCGCTTCGATTTCGACAGCAGCTTCGGACATTTTCAGCGCAGCAACCAGTCCAGCACGATCAGGCCCGTCAGGGCCGGGATGTACACCACCGACGCGATCAGCACGCGGCGGGCGTCCTGCACGTGGCGCGTCCGGAAGAAGGCCACGGCCGGCCGCAGGAAGTAAAGACCCAGCAGGATGGAGCCGACCAGGTAGATCGAGCCCGCCACGCCTGCCAGGTAGGGCGTGACGCCCAGCGGCAGCAATAGCGCCGTAAAGCCGAGCGTCTGCCAGGCCGTCGAGCGGCCGTCGGGCTCCACGACGGGCAGCATCCGGTAGTGGGCGCGCTCGTAGTCTTTGCGGTACATCCAGGCCAGCGACAGGAAGTGGGGCATCTGCCAGACGGCCAAGATGGCAAAGAGCGTCCAGCCGCCCACGTCCAGGTTGTTCGTGGCGGCCGTCCAGCCGCCCAGCGCGGGCAGGGCGCCCGGAATCGTGCCGATCAGCGTGTTGTACTTCGTGCGACGCTTCAGCGGCGTGTACACGTACAGGTAGAGCAACACGGTGGCGATAGCCAGCGCGGCCGTCAGCGCGTTGGCCACCGGGCAGAGCAGGCCCACTCCGGCAAAGACGAGCAGCATGCCCAGGTAGCGGGCTGTGGTGGGCGAGACGCGTCCGGAAGGCAGCGGCCGACGGGCCGTCCGGCGCATGGCCGCGTCGTAGTCCCGCTCCAGGTAGTGGTTCAGGGCGCCGACGCCGGCCGCCGTCAGACCGGTACCGGTCAGCGTGCCCAGCAGGTGCCAGCCGTTCAGTCCCTCCGGGCAGCCCAGCAGATAGCCGGCCAGGGCCGAGAGCGTCACCTGGAAGGTGATCTCCGGCTTGGTCAGCTCCCAGCAGGCCTGGAGCTGCACGCGCCGCTCGGCCGAAAGCGGCAGGGCTGCCAGCAGAGAGCGCGGCTGATCGGTCATGACGGCTTATCGATTGGTCTGCGAAAAAGCGGCCAGTTCGGGGGCGACCGCCGCGGCCGGCGCTTCGGCGCGACGACGCAGCGCCAGCAGCGTCAGCACCACCGTGCTGCCCATGAGCAAAGCGCCCGTGGCGACGTGGGCCGTCCGCAGCACCACCTGGAGCGTGCTCCGCAGCGCTACCGGTGTTTCATACAGCAGCACCAGGTAGGCCGACAGCCCCAGTGCAAACTGCAGCGCTACGATCCAGAGCATCGCCCAGGCGGCCCGGTTGAGCAGGCGGTTGGCCTCAAAGTGCTTCTGCACGTGAATGAACACGGCCAGCACCAGCCCTGTCACCACGAAAGCTCCTGCAATATGCACCACGGCAAAATGAATCGCAATCCCTTGGCCGGGATGGCGCAGCAGCACGCCCAGAATGATCTGGCCGTAAAGTGCCGCAATAGTCCAGAGCGAAAGGCGGCGCAGCCGATCCAGGGGCGGACCGTCGGCGGGCACGGCGCGGGCTTCGAGCCAGGCCGGCGAGGTGAACAGTGCGATGGCCACGATCAGCGAGAAAAAGAGCTGGGCGGTGGCTCCGTGCACGGCCGCCAGCGCCAGCGAGTTTTCCGTGACGCGCAGCCCGCCGAGAATGCCCTGAAAGATGACGAGCCCCAGCGCGGCAAAGCCCAGCCGACGCATCCAGCGGCGCGGATCGCTCCGCCAGGTCCACAGCGCCAGCCCGATCGTCAGCAGGCCCACCAGCGCGCCCAGCAGCCGGTGGCCGTGCTCGGCCAGGATCGGCGTGCGATCCCACCATTGTGCCGAGGGATCGGTCGGGTCGTGAAAGCCCGTCTTGAACGGATCGTACGAGCCGAACGACGAAGGCCAGTCGGGCACGGCCATCCCCGCATCGATCGTGGTGACAAAACCGCCCCATGAGATCAACGCCAGCGTGAAGAAGGCCGTCAGCACGGCAAACCACCAGCGGGCGCGCGCCCGGTGATCGTGGGGCTGAACGGGTATGCTCCAGTCTGCAAGTGCCATGATCGAAGACGTATCGTCTGAACCCCGGATCAAATCTGCCGAACGTTGCCCCGCAGGGGCTGTTTCATAAAAACGACTTGAAAGTCCGGTTTGTCAATGGACTTCTGTTGAAAAGCTCGACATTCTGGTCGTTGCTGCACGAAATTGTCTGCAAAAATAAACCAATTCGTGCCATGGCCGAAAAGCAGGTTCTGATCGCATCGATTTCGGGCATTCGGGGCATTTTCGGAGCCGGGCTGGGACCAGAAGAACTGGTGCGGTATGCAGCCGCCTACGGGGCCTGGCTTCGGAAGCAGATCGGGGGGCGGCGACCGCGCGTCGTGGTGGGGCGCGACGGGCGCGTGACCGGACCGGTCTGTGCCCGCATCGTGACGGCCACGCTGCAGAGCGTGGGGTGCGACGTGCTCGACGCCGGGCTGGCCACCACGCCCACGGTGGAGGTGGCCGTGATGGCCGCCCAGGCCGACGGCGGCATCGTGCTTTCGGCCTCCCACAATCCGGCCGAGTGGAACGCGCTGAAGCTGCTCAACCGCCACGGGGAATTCCTGACGCCGGACGAAGCCCGCGAGGTGCTGACCCTGGCCGAAGCCGGCGCCATGCCGCTGGTGACCTGGGAAGCGCTGGGGACCTACGAGGCCCGCGACTTTCTGGATGCGCACATCCAGCGCATCCTGGCGCTGGACTTCATGGACCCTGAGCGCATCCGGCGGCGACAGTTCCGCGTGGTGGTGGATGGGATCAACTCGGTGGGCGCCGTGGCGCTTCCCGTGCTACTCCGGCGTCTGGGCGTGGCCGAAGTGCTGCTGCTCAACGGGGAGCCGAACGGACGCTTTGCCCATCCGCCCGAACCGCTGCCCGAGCACCTGCAGGAGACGATCCGGGCCGTGGCCGACACGGGCGCCGATCTGGGGCTGGTGGTCGATCCCGACGCCGACCGCCTGGCGCTCATCGCCGACGGCGGCGAGTACGTCAGCGAAGAACTGACGCAGGTGATCGCCGCCGACTTCCTCTGGCGCTTCCGCGAAGGACCGTTTGTCACGAACCTGTCCTCGTCGCGGGCCATTGAAGACGTAGCGGCCCGCTATGGAATGCCCGTCTACCGGGCGGCCGTCGGCGAGATCAACGTGGTGCAGAAGATGAAAGAGGTGGGGGCCATCCTGGGCGGCGAGGGCAACGGGGGCGTGATTCTACCCGACGTGCACTACGGCCGCGATGCGCTGGTGGGCGCCGCCATGGTGCTGCAGCACCTGGCCAACCTGGAGCAATCGCTCTCGGAACTGGTGGCCACGCTCCCGCGCTACGCGATCGTCAAGCACAAACTGCCGCTCGACAACCTGGATGCCGACCAGGCGCTGCAGCGGCTGGCCGGGCGCTATGCGCACGCCCGCATTACGACGATCGACGGATTGAAGATCGATCTGGACGAAGGCTGGGTGCACCTTCGGAAATCCAACACCGAGCCCATTTTGCGTATCTATGCCGAAGCGCGGACGCCCGACGAGGCCGCCGCACTGGTGCAGCGGTTTGTTGACGAATTGAGGAGTGTGTAGTAAGAAAATGTCAAATCACCACTTCGTATCAACTTGTTTCGGCGTGGGTCGTACAAGTTTTTCGATATAAATATCATGCGAAACGAACAGCAAGCGCGCCATGGAAGCCCGGCCTGATGTGATGCAGCACGACCCATCTCACGAGCTATTTCTGCCCCGGCGTCTGCATCTGGACGCCATTTTCCGGCCGCGCAGCGTGGCCGTCATCGGAGCCAGCGAGCGTCCGGGCAGCGTGGGGCGGACGCTGCTCTGGAACCTGATCAGCAACCCGTTCGGCGGCACGGTCTATCCGGTCAACCCCAAGCGCACGAACGTGCTGGGCATCCGGGCCTATCCGTCCGTGAAGGATATTCCCGAGCCGGTGGACCTGGCCGTCATCGCGACGCCAGCCCCCACGGTGCCCGGCGTCGTGCAGGAGTGCGTCGAGGCGGGCGTCAAAGGAGCGGTGATCATTTCGGCCGGTTTCAAAGAAATCGGCGAAGAAGGGCGCCGGCTGGAGGAGCAGATCCTGACGATTGCCCGTAAGGGCGGCATGCGCATCATCGGTCCCAACTGCCTGGGCGTCATGCGGCCGGTCACCGGGCTGAACGCTACGTTTGCCAGCACGATGGCACGTCCGGGTACGGTGGGCTTCATCAGTCAGAGCGGCGCGCTGCTGACGTCGATCCTGGACTGGAGTCTGGAAGAAAACGTCGGCTTCAGCGCCTTCATCTCGATCGGCTCGATGCTCGACGTGGGCTGGGGCGACCTGATCTACTATCTGGGCAGCGACCCCTACACGAAGAGCATCATCCTCTACATGGAGTCGATCGGCGACGCCCGTTCGTTTCTGTCGGCTGCCCGTGAAGTGGCGCTCCAGAAGCCGATCATTGTGATCAAGGCCGGGCGAACCGAAGAGGCGGCGCGTGCAGCGCTTTCACACACGGGCTCGCTGGCCGGGAGCGACGAGGTGCTCAGTGCCGCTTTTCGCCGGACGGGCGTCCTGCGCGTCGATAGCATCGCCGATCTCTTCTACATGGCCGAGGTGCTGGCCAAGCAGCCGCGTCCCGAGGGGCCCCGGCTGACCATTCTGACCAACGCGGGCGGAGCGGGTGTGTTGGCCACCGATGCGCTCGTGCAGGGCGGCGGCCAGCTGGCCGAGCTTTCGGAGGAAACGAAAAAGAAGCTGGACGAATTCCTGCCGCCGCACTGGAGTCACGGCAATCCGGTGGACATCCTCGGCGACGCCGATCCGGAGCGCTACGCGAAGGCGCTGGAGGTGACGCTGGCCGACGAAAACAGCGACGGCCTGCTGGTCATCCTCACGCCACAGGCCATGACCGATCCCACGCAGACGGCCGAGCAGCTCCGGCGCTTTGCACAGAGCCGCAAGCCGATTCTGGCCAGCTGGATGGGTGGGGTGGAGGTGGCCGCCGGTAAAAAGATCCTGAACCGCGCCGGCATTCCCACCTTCCAGTACCCCGACACGGCCGTGCGCGTGTTCAACTACATGTGGCGCTACAGCTACAACCTGCGCGCCCTGTACGAGACGCCTTCGCTGCCCGACGATGAGATCGACGGAGGCCCGGACCGTGAGCGGGCGCAGCAGATCATTGAGCAGGTGCGCCGGGAAGGGCGCACGCTGCTGACCGAGTACGAGGCCAAGCAGGTGCTCGAGGCCTATTGCCTGCCCGTGACGCCGACGCGCCTGGCCCGCACGGCCGACGAAGCCGTGGCGGCCGCCGAAGAGCTGGGCTATCCCGTCGTGCTGAAGCTGCATTCGCTCAAGATCACGCACAAGACCGATGTGGGAGGCGTCCAGCTCAACCTGGATTCGCCCGAGGCCGTACGGCGGGCCTTCGAGACGATCCGGCGCAACCTGGAGGAGCGCGGCCAGGCCGACGCGTTCGACGGCGTCACCGTGCAGCCGATGGTGCGGGCACGGGACGGCTACGAACTGATCATCGGGAGCACGATTGACCCGCAGTTCGGGCCGGTGCTGCTCTTCGGCGCGGGAGGAACGCTCGTAGAGGTGTATCGCGATCGAGCCCTGGGACTGCCGCCGCTCAACACGACGCTGGCGCGGCGCATGATGGAGCAGACGAAGGTCTACCGGGCCCTGCAGGGCGTGCGCGGACGGCCGCCGGTCAACCTCGACCGCCTCGAAAAGCTCATGGTGCGCTTCAGCCAGCTGGTCGTCGAGCAGCCCTGGATCCGGGAAATCGACGTGAACCCGCTGCTGGCCGCCCCCGATCAGATCGTGGCGCTGGACGCCCGGATCGTGTTGCATCCGCCAGACCTGCGCGAAGAGGAGCTGCCGCGTCCGGCCATTCGTCCCTATCCGCGTCAGTACATGAGCACCTGGCGCCTCAAGGACGGCACCCCGGTGCTCATCCGACCCATTCGTCCCGAAGATGAACCCCTGCTGGTAGAATTCCACCACAAACTCTCCGAGCGCAGCGTCTATCTGCGCTACGCCAGCCTGCTCAAGCTCAGCCAGCGCGTGGCGCATGAGCGGCTGGCCCGGCTCTGCTTCATCGACTACGATCGGGAAATGGCGCTGGTGGCCGAGCGGCGCAGCCCCGAAACCGGCCGTCCCGAGATCCTGGCCGTCGCGCGACTGACCAAGATCTACGGCACGAACGATGGCGAATTTGCCATGCTCGTGCGCGACGACGTGCAGGGCAAAGGGCTGGGCACCGAGCTGCTGCGGCGGCTGATCCAGATCGGCGAGGCCGAAGGACTTGAGCGCATCGTAGCCGACATCCTCGTGCAGAACCACGCCATGCAGCACGTGTGCCGGAAGCTGGGCTTTCGGATCATCCGGAGCGACGACCCCGCCGATCCGATGGTCAAGGCCGTCAGGGTGCTCCGCGTCCCGGTCGAACGTGAATCCCTTGCAAAAGCGTAACAAACCGGCCTTGCGTCCAAGCACCTTGCTTTCAGAAATTTGTTAAAGAAAGACAGCCGGCTGGCCGATACAGGCCGGGTTGAGGATTCCGCCCGCACGGGCTGACGATAGAGAACCTCCATCAAAACAGAGGGATATCGCATGTCCGAAACGCGCTGCATGGCCGGCCGGCTGCAGGAACTGGCGCTCCTGTATCTGATCGCGGCCTCCCGCGAAGGTTTGCCGGTCGGCGACGGTAGGCTGGAGGCGGTCATCGACCAGCTACAGGCCCGTTGTCCGACGATCCCGCCCGACCAGTTGCGGGCGCTGGTCCTGGAGGCATTCGATGTGCTGCTGGCCGCCGAAGATCCGGAGGCGCTGCTGCAGGCCACGCTGGAGGCCGTCGAACCCCATCTCTCGCAGGCTCAGCGCCAGGCTGTGCTGCATGATCTGTTGCGCATCGTGGAGGCCGACGGGATCGTCATGGAAAGCGAGCGCCAGCTGCTGGAGCTGGTGGCCCGGCGCTGGGGCCTCGAGCCGCCCTACGAGCGGGTGCGCGTGCTCGATCCGGGCCAGGAAGGCATTCCCGAAGTGCTCATCCATCTGGCGCTGCTCTATCTGGTGCTGGCGCACGGCGTCGATCACGAGCTCACGCGTCAGGAGCGGCAGATCATCGTGCGCAAGCTGCGCACCTGGTGTCCGGACCTGACCGACCAGCAACTGGCGGCTGTGCTGCAGGAGGCGATCGACCGCTACGCCGAAGGACTGACCGAGGCCGAACTGCGCGTTTCGGCCGAGGCAATCAAGATGGCGCTCACGCCCGAGCAGCGTCTGACGGCCTTCCACGACCTGGTGCAGATCGCCAACGCCGACGGCACCTTCCTGGACACTGAAGAAGATCTGCTCAACGAACTGGTCGATCTCTGGGAACTGGGCCCGCACGTGGAGGCCACCGAACTGAGCCCCGCCTGAACGCAGGCGCAGCATCAATGCAACTGCCGGCGGAAGCGCCAGGTGCTCAGGCCAAACAGAAGCAACCCCAGCACGAGCAGCGCCAGCATCTCCTCCCAGAGCGCCGAGATGCCCACGCCTTTCAGGAAAATGCCCCGTACGATGGTCAGAAAGTAGCGCAGGGGCACGATGTAGGTGACGGCCTGGATCACGGGTGGCATGCTCTCGATGGGGAAGACGAAGCCGGAAAGGATGATCATGGGCATGAGCGCGAAAAAAGCGGCACCGATCAGTGCCTGCTGCTGCGTGCGGCTCAGCGTGGAGATGAGCAGCCCGAGCCCCAGCGTGTTGAGCAGAAAGAGCAGCGCGCAGCCGAACAGGAGCGGGATGCTGCCACGCAGCGGCACCTGAAACCACAGCGTCGCTACCAGCACCACCAGCAGCACGTCCAGTAGCCCGATCAGCAGAAACGGCACGAGCTTACCCAGCAGCACGGTGGCCGGACGCAGCGGCGTCACCAGCAGTTGTTCCAGCGTGCCCGTCTCTTTCTCTTTGACCAGCGCCAGGGCCGTCAGCACCGTGGTCATCACGGTCAGAAGCAGACCCACCAGTCCGGGGATGATGAACCAGCGGCTGGAGAGCGCCGGGTTGAACCACACGCGCAGCTCGGGCACGACTCCGGCCGAAACGGCACCGACACCGAGGGCGTGCTGGATGATCTGCGACGCATAGCTCAGGGCGACGGTGGCCGTGTTCGTCTCGCTGCCGTCCACCAGCAGCTGGACCGAGGCCGTGGTGCCCTGCGCCACCTCTTTCCCGAAGTCGGGCGGAAAGACGAGCGCCACGGTGGCCTCCCCGCGGTCGAGCCATTCGCCGACGCGCCGCGCGTCGGGCTCGTAGCCGACAAGGTCGAAGTAGGTGCTGGCTACCAGCCGCTGCACGAGGTCGCGGCTGGTGGCCGAGGGCACCGGATCGCACACGACGAGCGGCACGTGTCGCACGTCCAGGTTGGCCGCGTAGCCCAGCAGCACGAGCTGCACGATCGGCGGCACGATCAGCAGAAACAGCATGCGCGGATCGCGCCGCAACTGGCGGAACTCTTTCCGCAGAAAAGCGAGCACCTGTTCCATGGCGGCTCACATCAGATGTTGAAACAGACGGCGCAGGCGAATGCTGCTCAGCGTGAGCATAAGCCCTGCAAAAAGCAACAGCAGCAGCACATCGGGCCAGAAAACGGCCAGCCCGGTTCCTTTCAGCATCACGCCCCGCAGCGCCACCAGGAAGTAGCGGGCCGGCACCAGGTAGGTGAGGGCCTGGATGACCGGCGGCATGTTGTAAATGGGAAAAACGAAGCCCGAGAGGATGAACGTGGGCAATAGCGTGCTGATGATGGCAATCTGAAAGGCTACCTGCTGGCTGGGCGCGACGGTCGAAATCAACAGGCCCTGGCCGAGGCCGGCCAGCAGGTAGGCCAGCACCACGAAGGCCAGCACGAGCAGGTCGCCGCGCACTTCCACGTCGAACAGCAGGCGTCCGACGAGCAGGATCAGTACGGTCGAGCCGATCGCCACCAGCAGATAGGGCAGCGTCTTGCCCAGCACGAGCTGGTAGGGCTCCAGTGGGGCCAGCACGAGCTGCTCCATGGTGCCACGTTCCCGCTCGCGCGTAACCGAAAGCGACGTGGCCACCACCGTGGCCACCATGAGCAGAAAGGCGATCAAACCGGGCAGCAGGAAGCGGGCGCTTTCCAGCTCGGGGTTGTACCAGATGCGGGCCTCGACGGAGACGGCCGCCGGCGGCGGACGGTGCCCGGCGCGCAGCATCTGCTCCAGCACCACCTGACCGCTGAATGCCCGGACGATGGCGTCGGCGTAGCCCGTGACGGCCGAGGCGATCGTGGCGTTCGTGCCGTCCACCAGAAACTGGACCGGCGCCGGACGTCCCGCCTCGAGCCGCTCCTCGAAGTCCGGCGGAATGACCAGACCCACCCGGATCACCTCGTGATCGATGAGCCGCGTGAGCGCCCGCGGATCGTCCACCTGGCGTTTCAGATCGAAGTACTCGGTGATCGCAAAGCGTCGGATGAGCTCGCGGCTGGCCGCCGACCCGTCCTGGTCGCACACGCCCAGCGACAGGTTGCGCACGTCGAACGTGAGCGCGTAGCCGAACAGAATCAGCAGAAAGGCCGGCAGCGCGATGAGCATCCCCAGCGAAAGTGGATCGCGCCGGATCTGGGTGAATTCTTTGACGAACAGCGTCGCGATCATGCGCAGCGCAGCCATGGCCGGGTCAGGTTTCGGTGGGCGGATGCTCGATCAAGTGCAGAAATACGTCTTCGAGCGTGGGTACGATGGGGCGAATGCCGGCGACCGTCAGCCCCGCCTCGCGCAGGCGGCGCACGAGTAGCTCAGGATCGAGAGAGCGATCCTGCAGGGTCACGTGGATGCGACTGCCGAAGGGATCCGCCTCGAACACTTCGGGCATCCGGCGCAGCGTTTCCAGGGCGGCACGTAGCGGCGTGGCTTCCAGCTCGTACAGCGGGCGGATCAGGTAGCGCGCCTTCAGCGCTTCGGGTGCGCCCAGCGCGATGAGTCGGCCGTTGTGGATGAGGCCCAGCCGGTTGCAGTACTCGGCCTCGTCCAGGTAGTGCGTGGTGACGAACACCGTGGTGCCCTCGGCGGCCAGCTCGGCGATCAGGTCCCAGAAGCGACGCCGGGCCAGCGGATCGACGCCGCTGGTGGGCTCGTCCAGAAACACCACAGACGGCTCGTGTAGCAGCGCACCGGCCAGCGCCAGCCGCTGGCGCCAGCCGGTGGGCAGCTCGCGCACCAGACGGCGTTCCTGTCCGTTCAGGCCCACGCGGGCCGTAACCTCGCGGATGCGGGCTTCGAGCCGGCGGCCCGTCAGTCCGTAGGCCGTCCCGAAAAAGTACAGGTTCTCCAGGCCGGTCAGGTCTTCGTAGAGCGAGAACTTCTGGGCCATGTAGCCGATGGCCTGGCGCACGCGGTAGGGCTCGCGGGCCACGTCGAATCCGGCCACGCGGGCGGTGCCCTCCGACGGCGGCAGCAGGCCGCAGAGCATGCGGATGGTGGTCGACTTACCGGCGCCATTGGCGCCCAGAAAGCCGAAGATCTCGCCGGCCTCCACCTGAAACGTCACGTGGTCGACGGCCGTGAAGCTGCCGAAGCGGCGTGTCAGGTCGCGTACGTCGATGGCGGGTATGCTCATGGCAGGTGTTCGGTCAGCGTACCGGTCGCCTGATGCAGCGCCAGCCAGGCGAGCGCGCAGGCCGTCCGGGCCTGGATTTCGCGGGCGCGTGCCTGCGCCAGGGCCGTTTCGGCATCGAGCAGGTCGCTGCTGGTGCGCAGCCCCTGGGCGAACTGATCGCGCACGAGCGCATAGCGGGCTTCGGCCTGACGGACCACCAGCCGGGCCAGTCGCAGCCGCTCGTAGGCCTGCTCGACGCCGAGCCGCGCCTGCGCCAGCGCCACGTCCAGCGCGCGCAGCGTGGCAGCCTCCTGTGCTTCGGCCCGGCGGCGCAACGCCGTGGCCTCGGCCACCTGATGGTGCGTGCGCAGGCCGTTCCACAGATCGAGCGTCAGCGACAGCCCGACCTCCCAGGTCCCCTCGAAGCGATCCTGCAGCGGAATGATGCGCGGATTGGGTCGGGCGTAAAGGTAGCGTCCGACGAGCGCCACCTGCGGCCACCAGCCGGCCCGGGCCATGGACTGCAACGCATCGGCGCGGGCGATGGTGTGCCGGAGTGCGGCCAGATCGGGCCGCCGGCGCAGGGCCAGTGCACGCAGGCTGTCGAGCGGCGGCACCGGCCGCAGGGCCGTGTCGGGTCGGTCGGAAAGTCGGATCGGCGTGTCCGGCGGCAGGCCCACCAGGCTGCTCAGGGTGACGGCGGTGAGTCGGGCCGCCTGCCGCTGCCGGAGCGCTTCGAGCCGGGCCTGCTCCAGCGCCACCTCCACATCGAGTACTTCGCTTTCGAGCAGAAGCCCCTGCGCCTGCCGGTTGCGGGCGTCCTGCAGATGCGCTTCCAGACGCCGGACGTTCTCCTCGGCGGCACGGGCCAGCGCTTCGGCCTCCACGTGCTGCCAGTAGGCCGTGGCGATGCGGTAGGCGAGCGCCTCGCGTCGGGCGTGCTGCTCGGCAACGGCCGCTGCCGCTTCCTGCCGTGCCGCCTCGAGCTGAGCCCGCAGCCGTCCACCCTGAAACAGCGGCTGCTGCAGCGAGAGCTGCAGTTGGTACTGATTCGGAATGTTGGGCGTGATCTCGATCGGCTCGGCACCCGGCAGCGGCATTGTGATGGCAAACGGCGTGATCTCGCTCAGCCGCTGATAGCCGGCCGAAAACTGCAGCCGGGGCTGCAAGGCCGCGCGGGCCTGACCGATACGGGCCTGTGCGGCCGCCACGGCCGCTTCGGCAGCGGCCAGGTCGGGATGCGTCCGGAGCCCCCGTTGGATCGCTTCGGACAGCGTCAACTGTACGGGTTGCGCCTGGAGCGCGAGCGCCAGGCTGCATCCCAGCAGCAGGCCCGGCAGCCAGCGCAGCATCCGGGAAGGATGGCTATGTTTCATCGTACATCGTCGATTTGCTTTGATGGGGTAGACTGCTCGGTCAGGTAGGCGAGGAAGACGTTTTCCAGCGTGGGCGCAATGGGTTGGCAGTCGTGCACCCGCACGGTGCCCTCGGCTTCGAGACGGCCGAGTAATGGCGTCAGTTCATCGTCGTGATCGAGCAGCAGGTGAATGCGGTTGCCGATGAGCTGCACGCGGTGCGCCTCGAGCCAGGCGCGAAGCTGGCGGGCCGCTTCGCGCACGGGTGTGGCCGTCAGTTCGAACAGACGGCCGGGGAGCGACGCACGGAGCGCTTCGGGTGTATCGAGCGCCAGGATGCGACCCTGATGGAGCAGGGCCACGCGGCGGCAGCGCTCGGCTTCGTCCAGATAGGGCGTGGCCAGCACGATCGTCAGTCCTTCCTGCTGAAACTCCACGAGCAGCTCCCAGAACTGGCGTCGGGCGACGGGATCGACGCCCGTGGTGGGCTCGTCGAGCAGCAGCAGGCGTGGGCGGTAGACGAGCGTGCAGATGAGCGCCAGCTTCTGCTTCATGCCGCCCGAAAGGTAGTCGGCCAGCCGGGTGCGGAACGGAGCCAGGCCAGTCATCTCCAGCAGGCGCTCCTGCCAGGCCCGGTCGGTGCCAGTGCCGTGCAGGCGCGCGAAAAAGCGAAGATTTTCCTCGACGGTCAGGTCGCCGTAGAGCGAAAACCGCTGGGCCATGTAGCCGATAAACGGGCGAATGCGCCGGGCTTCGGTGGTCAGGTCATGGCCGAGCACGCGCACGACGCCCTCGTCGGCCCGGGCGATGCCGGCCACCAGGCGCAGCAGCGTGGTCTTGCCGGCGCCGTCGGGTCCGACGAGTCCGAACATCTCGCCTTCACTGACCGACAGCGACACGCCGGCCAGGGCCGTGATCGGCCCGAAGCGTTTCGTGACGGCGCGTAGCTCGATCGGGGGCGTCATGGCTCAGGCGCCGGGTTGTAGGGTGGCGTCGGCGGGCATGCCGGGTTTGAGCAGCCCTTCCGGATTGGGCAGCGTCACCTTGATGCGAAAGACCAGCCGTGTGCGGTCTTCCTTCGTCTGCACGTTACGGGGGGTGAATTCGGCCTCGGGCGAGATGTAGGTGACGCGGCCCTCGAAGGTGCGGTCGGGCCAGGTATCGACGCGCACTGTGACGGGTTGGCCGTACTGCACGGCGCCGATCAGCGGCTCGGGGATGTACAGTTGCACGTAGACCGTGTCGAGCCGGACGAGCGTCAGCAGCACCGAGCCGGGGGCGGCCAGCTCGCCTGGATCGGCTACGCGGCGACTGACAATCCCGTCGATCGGCGCCTCGAGGCAGGCGTCGTCGAGCTGGCGGCGGAGCAGATCGCGCCGGGCTTCGGCCTGCGCGACGCGGGCACGGGCGACGGCCAGCTCTTCGGGACGGGCCAGGTGCCGGAGCTTTTCGAGCTGGGCCTGTGCGGCCCGGTATTCGGCTTCGGCAAGTCGGAGCTGGAGTCGGGCGTCTTCGAGCTGACGATCGGTGGCGCTGCCCTGTGCGTGGAGCGCTTCGAGGCGGGCCGCATCGCGGCGGGCCTGTTCCAGGCGCGTTTCCGCCTGCTGGAGCCGGGCCTCGGCCTGCTCGAGGTCTTCGGACCGGGCCCCGGCCTCCAGCAGCGCCAGGTTGGCACGGGCGGCCGCCACGTCGGCCTCGGCCTGGCGCAACTGCAGCGCAAGCTGCGTGGTGTCCTGGCACACCAGCGGCTGGCCGCGTGCGACGCGGTCGCCTTCGTCCACAAAAAACTGCACGATCTCACCGGTCGTGCGGGCGGCCAGCTGGACTTCGGTGGCCTCGATGGTGCCCGAGACTTCGAGCACGTCGGTGCGGGCAGCCCGGCATCCGGCCAGCAGGCCGCTCAGTAGCATAGCGGAAAGCAGGAGCGTACGCATGGCGCGATCGGGTTAAGGCGTCAGATTTCCTTCGGAAGCAATCGCATCGAGGGCTTTTCGGAAGTCGCCGCGCGCGGCGTCGGTCAGCATCCCTTCGAACAGGAGCTGGATCACCAGGCGGATCATTTCCGGCAGCGTGTAGGGCAGTTCCATGAGTGCCGAAGGCGTCACCAGGCGTTCGGCCACGGCCTGAAAGCTCCGGAGCATGATTTCCACGGGCACGTCGGTCCGGATGAATCCGGCCGCCCGACCTTCTCGGAGCGCGCCGCCCAGCAGGCGCGCGATCGTCTCGGAGCGGAAGCGTTCGGTTTCGGCCCAGACGTCGGGAAGAAAGCGGGCCAGGTCTTCCAGAAACGGCTTTTCGATCTGGCGCAGGTGGCGAACCGCTTCGGCGAAAGCCCGGGCCAGGCGTTCGGGGAGCGACAGCGTGTGGTCCTCGAAAATGCGGCCGAGGCCTTCGGCCACCTGAGCGCGAAAAGCCTCCATGACGGCCGCTGCGAGTGCGGCTTTGGTGGGGAAGTGCTGGTAGAGCGTTTTTTTGCTCATGCCCAGCTCGCGGGCGAGCTCATCCATGGTCACCCGCGCATAGCCTTCCCGGAAAAAGCGTCGCCGTGCCGCTTCCAGGATGCGCGCGCGCACGGCCGCCGGCGTTGTTTCAGATGAAACCATGGAAACTTGAATTGTATTTTTAGTTTCCATCCTACGGTAAAAAATAGCGGCAGAGGTGTCAAGCAGGGCTTTGGTGAAGAAACGAAAAAGTCGCATCAGTGGCACCGGCCGGTGTAGGGGCAGTCGTCGGTCCGGAACGATTTGCTTCTCATGTGCTCGTCCGAAAAGCCTCGATCGTGGGCAACTGAAAACAAGCCCCGGAGCTTGATTCTGAGACCGGTGAAAAGAAAGACTCATGCGGGCGTAAACGCTGTTTTCCTGAAGGGAAAGGTTCGTCGTCCGGTCGTCGTCCTCCGTGATAACGAGAAGTGTTCAGCGAAGATCGAGAAAGTAAATTCTGATCTTATTGTTTTAAGGTGTTGAGTTTATTCTGGTTGTAAAAAGTCGTCGGACTCCCGGGGTTTCAGGGGGTAACCGGAGGTCGACGACTCCGGGGACTTGACTTTCCGGTTCCAATCGCTTATAATGCCCTTCAGAAGCCGGTTCTGCTCTTTGAAAGGCCGGGGTTTTAATCGCACCTTTTTGGTATTGAAATCCGTGACCCAGTAGTAGTAGGTCGTGCCGTAATCGCGTTTTAATCGCACCTTTTTGGTATTGAAATCGTTACGACAAGCTGATACTACAGCGGGACGATCACAACCAGTTTTAATCGCACCTTTTTGGTATTGAAATCTGCGTCTCGCCCAAGCGCGAAATGATTTGGCGAGCGGTTTTAATCGCACCTTTTTGGTATTGAAATTTGTCTCTTCCGTGGCGGCGATTCACGACGTGGTGGGTTTTAATCGCACCTTTTTGGTATTGAAATTACGAGATCCCAGATCGGTTCTGGGTCCCGCATTGCGTTTTAATCGCACCTTTTTGGTATTGAAATAGCCATTCGGCAACACGGTAAACCGCCGACTGATACAACCGGTTTTAATCGCACCTTTTTGGTATTGAAATCGGGACGGGCGATCTCGTCTTCGGCCGGTGCCGCCGTTTTAATCGCACCTTTTTGGTATTGAAATTTTGATGCGGGGGCAAGGGGCGGCGGCGGGACCCCCCGGTTTTAATCGCACCTTTTTGGTATTGAAATGCGACACCACGCGCTCACGGAGCTGGCCGATGTCGGTTTTAATCGCACCTTTTTGGTATTGAAATTCGATCATCTCGATGTTCTCGAAGGAACGGATCAGAAGTTTTAATCGCACCTTTTTGGTATTGAAATAAATTTACCTTCAGCATGTTGACGTGCTGAACGCCGGTTTTAATCGCACCTTTTTGGTATTGAAATTGATGGCGCACGAAGATCCGGAAGCGTACCGGTTTGTGTTTTAATCGCACCTTTTTGGTATTGAAATCTTTTTCTGTTAAATAATAACGCAATAGATCAAGCGCAGTTTTAATCGCACCTTTTTGGTATTGAAATTCACCTGCACGGCCGAGATCGTCCTGGACTGCATCGAAGGTTTTAATCGCACCTTTTTGGTATTGAAATTGATTGTTGGGATTCTGGAAGAATATTTTGGCGAAGTAAGTTTTAATCGCACCTTTTTGGTATTGAAATGATGCAAGAAAGCCCCGGAGCAGCAGCTCACGGGGCTTTGTTAATTTCAGGACGTTTGCTGTAGACGCGGGCAGCTACTCCAGTCCCAGCACTTCCGGACCCTGTACGAAGACGATGTCCACGGGGATGCCGGCCTGCTGGATGCGGGCCAGGTCGGCGCGGAGCGTGTCGTCCATCTGACCGTAGCGCTCGATGAAGGCGGCCGTGGCGGCGTAGTCGCCGTCGCCCTGCAGGTGGAGGATCTGCTCCGAAAGCGCATTGACGGCTGTCTGCATGCGCTCGGGCACGACGCGGTAGGTGCCGGTGGCCGCATCGCGTGTGAAAGCGCCCTGCTCCTTGAAGAAATTGAACCGGATGAGGTTGGCACGGCCGTGGGCGCTGGCCGCGCCGAAGCGAATTGAGCGGAAAATACCGGCCAGGAAGGTCACGTAGTGATCCATTGGATCGGCCTCCCACTCGCCGCGATCGATCAGCCAGGTGACCATGTAGAGGCCGAGCACGTCCGCCTTGCCTTCCTCCATGGTCGTGTACAGGTCGCGCAACGCCTCGCGCACGGTGCCGCGTCCGGTGATCGTGTGTTTGATGCCCAGCCCGTGCGCGACTTCATGAAACATCGTGTTGCCGAAGAAGGCGTCGAAGGTGATGTGCGCGCGCTGGTCTTCGGCGATCAGCACGTCGGCGATCGGGAGCAGGATCTTTTCGAACTTGGCCCGCATGACGTTTTTGAGTTGCAGGCGGCGCGTGCCTTTTTCGAGCTGGACGCGCTCGTCGTTGGGCAGGTTGATGGCAATCGTCTTAGCGCCGGCGTTGGCGTCGCCCGCGTAATAGAGCGCGTCGTAGGCGCCGAGGTCCGAGTCGGTGCCGGGCTGTTCGCGCTTATAGGCGTCGGGTACAGGCAACGCGGCCTGCAGCTCGGGGAGCAACGTGGCGTAACGGCCGAGGCGCTCGCTCCAGGCGCGGTCCTTGAGCAGCACGAAGGCCTCGGCGGCCGCCTTGTAGCCGAAGAGCTGGTCCTCGTAGGTTTCGATCGGACCGATCACCACGTCGATCGTGTTCGTCTTCATGTCGAGCCAGGCCCGATCGCTTTCGTAGTAGTCGTCGGTCAGGAGCGCCTCGGCGCGGAGCGTGAGGTAGCGGTGAAGCCCTTCGTCCTCGGCCAGTTCGGCCGCCTGGCGAAGCAGCTCGGCAGCGCGGCGGACGTGCGGCGCAAAAAATTCGTGGTAGGGGATGGCGACGAGCCGGCCCTGCGCGTCGCGCCGTACCATGGTGTAGAGGCTGCGAAGCGCTTCGTTTTCGGCGGCGGCCGCTTCGAATTCCTCGCGCGTCATGTCGGGCGGATAAAAGTTGGCGCCCGGCGGCTTGGGACCCACGCCTTCGATAAAGGGCCGATTGCCATCGAGCCGGTCCCAGGGGCCGTAGTTGATTTCCGCGAAGCGCCGGAGGCCCGGATCTTCGATCGTGGCCAGCAGCGAATCCAGGTTGCCGTAGGCCTGCACCTTGAAGATGGCGTCCATTTCGCGGGCCGCGTCGATGAGCAGGCGGAGCATCCGGCGCTGGTTGTCTGAAAGGCCGCTCAGGTCGGCTTCGAGTCGGAACGGCGCGTACTTGCGCAAAAGCGCCTGCGCTTCGGGCGAGGCGCCCGGCACGGTCAGCACGGTGTCGAGGCTTGCTTCGGGCATGGTTTCCGGCGTTTCACAGGCAGGGAGCAGCAGGAGTGCGAACAAAAGGGGAAGTCGGCGCATGATATTTTCGAAAGAAAGTTTCAGCGCATACCGGTTCAAGATGCGGCATGCCGGATTCATTTGCAAGGGAGGTGTGAAACGCGCGCGTGGTCTTTCTGTTGAAGAAGCGCAAAAGCATTATAAAACCTGCACCGATGTCTGAACCAGTGGTCATTGACCCGGAGGCGCTGATCGAACAGGCGAAGGCGGTCCTCCGGGCGAACGACGTAAACGGGATTTTTGTTAAGCCGGGGACCTACCAGTACCCCCATCAGTGGAACTGGGACGCGGCGCTGGTGGCGCTGGGACTCAGCCACTTCGATCGCCCGCGGGCCGAGCAGGAGATCCGCTCGCTGCTGAAAGGGCAGTGGAAGGACGGCATGTTGCCGCACGTGGTCTACCACAACGGCGCTTCCGACTACTTCCCGACGCCCGATTTCTGGCAGATCGAGCGGAGTCCGAACGCGCCGGAGGGCGTGCTGACGTCCGGGATCGTCCAGCCGCCGCTGCTGGCCACCTGCGTGCGCCTCATGCACGAGCGGGCGCCGGACCGCGAGGCCTCGCTGGCCTTTGTGCGGGAGATCTACCCGGCGCTCTACCGCTGGCATCGCTGGCTACGCACGGCCCGGGACCCCGAAAACACCGGCCTGGTGGCGATCGTGCATCCCTGGGAGTCGGGCACCGACAACGCCGCGCGCTTTGTGGAGCCCATGATCCGGGTCATCCCCACGCGCGTGCCGGCCTACCAGCGCAAGGACTTTCTGCACGTGCGCGAGGACGAACGGCCCATTCAGGCCGAATACCAGCGCTTTATCTATTTGATCGACCTGTTCCGCCAGTGGGGCTACGATCAGGAGACGATCTACGCCCGCTCGCCGTTTCTGGTGCAGGACACGCTTTTCAACGCGCTCATGTACCGGGCGCAGCGTGACCTGCGGGCGCTGGCCGCCGAGCTGGGCGAACCCACCGAGGAGTTCGACGAGTGGCTGGCCACCACGCGCTACGCCTACAATGCCCGGCTCTGGAGCGAGGAACACGGTCTGTACTTCGCCTACGACCTGCGCGCCCGGCGCGTGCTGGAAGAGAACGGCTGCGCCACGTTCATCCCGCTGTTTGCCGGGCTGGCCAGCGAACGCCAGGCGCGTCGGCTTGTCGAAGAGCACCTGCTCAATCCCGAGGAGTATGCGCCGGACGGCACGCGTTACTACGTGCCCTCGCAGGCCAAGAACAATCTGTTCTTCGAGCCGCGGCGCTACTGGCGCGGCCCGGTGTGGATCATCATCAACTGGATGGTCATGGAGGGCCTGCGCCGCTACGGCTATCACGAGCTGGCCGAAACGATCCGGCAGCACAGCCTGGAGCTGGTGCAGAAGTCCGGCTTCATGGAGTACTACGACCCCCGCGATGGGACCGGCTGCGGGGCGACGGGCTTCTCCTGGACGGCCGCGCTGACGATCGAAATGCTGGCCGGCCAACCCGTACCGGCATGAACCTGATCAACAAAGCAAGACGCCCATGAAAGCACGTTTTCCTGTGCCTGGCCTGGAACGTATCACGTTTGATCCTGAAGTGATGGGGGGACGTGCCTGCATTCGGGACACACGGGTTACGGTTTCGCTGATCTTGAATTTGCTGGCAAATGGAATGCAAGTCCACGAAATTCTTGAAGCCTATCCTTATCTGGAACCTGAAGATATTCATCAGGCGCTCAAGTATGCGGCCTGGCTCTCCGAGGAATGGGTCGTGCCACTGAGTCCAGAAACCCCATGAGGTTCCTTGCAGACATGGGGATTTCTCCCCATACGGTCAGGTTTCTGAGAGAACAAGGATATGACGCCGTTCATCTTCGTGAACTTAAGGGCCAGTTACTTACGGATGCGTCTATTCTGGAACTGGCGCGAACAGAACGCAGAATCTTATTGACGCATGATCTTGATTTTGGTGAACTGATGGCTGCGAGCGGCGCCCGGTTACCCACTGTGATCGTGTTTCGTCTTCGAAATATGCGCCCTGAAAATGTGAATAGATACCTGATGGGAATAATTGACAGATTCGGTGATCAGTTGCGTGCCGGAGCCATGGTGAGCGTGACCGAGGCACAGGTGCGCATACGTTCGCTTCCGCTGTCGTCTTAAGGACTCCACAGCAGGCGAAGGCCGCCGACCAGCACGCTGCCGGCGCGGGTATCGGGGTGGAGCACCCATTGCAGATCGAACTGCAGGCGGAGCGCTGTGCTGAGGGCAAGCAGATAAGTGCCTTCGAAAACCCATTCGGTACGGTGTACGGGCGTGCCCTGCTGTCGCTGCAGGCGGCGGTAGGCGCTGCTGTTGTGGGCGGCGGCGACGGCCAGTCCCATGCGGTCGGCCGGGCGTCCCGGCACCCAGCCCCTTCCACTGAAGCCCCCGCCCGTGTAGGCGCCAAAGCGGTTCACGCGCGGATGCGCCAGGCCCACCCGCAGAAAGGCCCAGAGCGTGCGGGGGTCTTCCCGGTAGAGCCGCGATTCAGCCAGTAGATAGACGCCGGCATTGCCCCGTTGCGTGCGGTCTGCGTCGAGCCACCGGAAGCGGGCGGTGTAGTACCAGGCGCCCAGCGCCAGCTTGTGATGATGGGGATGTTCGTGCAGGCGACTGACGAGCCGGATCGGCGAGCCGTCGGGCAGCGGTGCTTCCGGATGCACCAGCGCGCCGGCTTCGGCCACCAGCAGCAGGCCGTCGTTGCGTCCGAAGACGATGTGCGTGCCGGCGGGGCGGTCCGGATCGCCCGGCACCCCGTCGAGCGCCACGGCCTGCAGGTAGCCAGCATACCGGGCGCTTCGCTGAAAACCCAGGCGAACCCGGAGTCCGGGCGACGTCACGGGGAAGATCGACGGCCCCTGCGGACGACTGGCGGCCAGTTCGGCGCCGATGCCGAACGAGCTGTTGATAAAAAGCCCGGCGGCCGGTAGCACGTCGAACTCGCTGTTCAGGTCGTACAGCCCCGCCAGCACGGAAAGGCGGCCGGTGGCCGTCACGTGCTCGACAAACGCTTCGTAGAGGCGCCAGGAGGTGGGTGCTTCGATGTTGCTGACGCCCTGTGCGTCGCCAACGCGCGCGCTGATCGATCCGCCCTGGTTGCCCAGCCCGTAAAAAAAGAGGGTGGTGCGCGGCGTCAGGTGCACGCCAGCGTGACGTCCACGTTATCCATCCACACCGGCCGTACCGACGCACCGGCCAGCGGACTCATGACGTCGACCGTGTAGGCGACGGCCAGTTCGGAGGTGAACCGGCTGGTGTCGGCCGCCAGGAGCCAGCCGCCCAGCCACAACGCCAGCATCAGCATCCGAATCGACTAAGTTTTTAGGCATGACTAAAAACGAATTGGAAGATACGGAACGGCAACCAATGGCACAAGAGGGCACCTGGCGGAAAGACGGGCGTTCATATCCTTGCAAAACTGACATTATGATGTATGATTTGCAAGGATGATTGAGCGTCATTTGCTTTCGGAAGTGCTCCAGGGGTTGCAGGAGGTCCCGGCTGTTTGCTTGCTTGGACCACGCCAGGCGGGAAAAACCACGCTGGCGTTACGGGTAGCCGAGTTGATCGGCGGGGTTTATCTGGATCTGGAATCTCCGCGGGATCTGGCCAAGTTATCCGATCCTGAGGCATATCTACTGCTTCATCTGGGTGAGCTGGTCATTCTGGATGAGGTGCACCGGGTACCCGGACTGTTCCCGATCCTCAGGGGCTTGATTGATCAGGCTCGTCGTCGGGGAAAGCGTGCAGGGCTGTATCTGTTGCTGGGTTCGGCTTCGCTGGATTTGCTCCGGCAGTCCGGAGAGTCGCTGGCCGGGCGTGTGCGGTATCTGGAGCTGACTCCTTTTTTTGTGCTTGAACCGACAGACCGTCCATTGGAAGCGCTGTGGCTGCGTGGCGGTTTCCCGGAGAGTTTACTGGCCGAGACAGAGCTGCAGAGTTTTCGATGGCGTCAGGACTTTATTCGGACTTACTTGGAACGGGAGATTCCCCGGTTCGGGACGCGTTTGCCAGCAGAGATGTTGCGGCGACTGTGGGTTATGCTGGCACATCGGCAGGGAGGGACGTTGAATGCAGCGGAACTGGCTCGTAACCTGGGGATCGATGTGCGTACGGTAAATCGCTATTTAGATCTGCTGGTAGACCTGTTTCTGGTGCGTCGTTTACCCCCCTGGCATGCCAATGTCGAAAAGCGTCTGGTCAGATCGCCGCGACTTTATATCCGAGACAGCGGGCTGTTGCATGCACTGCTGGATATTATCGACATGGAAACGCTGCTGTCTCATCCGGTCGTAGGGGCAAGCTGGGAGGGTTTCGTTATAGAAAACCTGATAGCCAGTGCACCGACAGGGACGACCTTCTATTTCTATCGCACGGCCGGTGGTGCGGAGATCGATTTGCTGATTGTATGGCCTGACGGCCGGCGCTGGGCCGTTGAGGTCAAACGCAGCCTGAGTCCACGCCCGGATCGCGGTTTCTATGCAGCCTGTGAGGATGTACGCCCGGAGAAGCAATTCATAGTGTATCCAGGGTCGGACCGGTTCCCGGTAGGACAGGGCATAGAAGCATTACCCCTGATTGAGCTCGCGCGTCTGTTGCAGGCACAAAAGCATACCGCATGACGCGATGGATTGAGGCATTGCAAAGAATTGATGAGACAGGGGGAGCGATACACTAAAAAGCCGGCCATTTCGTTTGTAATTTTCTGATGGCACCATGGAATGGTGCGGCCCGGTTTGCTTTTCTAATCGGCGAAAAGAGTCCCACCACGACCGAAGCAATACCGGCACGCGTGTCATGATCGAGGTACGCGAGCTGACGAAGCGTTACGGGTCGGAGGTGGCCGTCGACCGCATTTCGTTCACCGTGCGGTCGGGCGAGGTGCTGGGCTTTCTCGGTCCCAACGGGGCCGGAAAGACCACCACGATGAAGGTGATCACCTGCTACCTGCCTCCGACCGAGGGCACCGTCCTGGTGGACGGGCTGGACGTGCGGCACGACAGCCTGGCGATTCGCCAGAAGATCGGCTACCTGCCCGAAAACACGCCGCTCTATCCCGACATGGTCACCTACGACTATCTGGAGTTCATGGCGGCCATGCGGGGGCTCGATGGAGCGGCGCGGCGGCGTCGCCTGGCCGAGGTGATCGAAGTGTGCGGACTGGGCGACGTGCTCACCAAGCGCATCGACGCGCTCTCGAAGGGATACCGCCAGCGCGTCGGGCTGGCGCAGGCCATGGTGCACGACCCGCCCATCCTGATCCTGGACGAGCCGACCTCCGGGCTCGATCCCAACCAGATCGTGGAGATCCGGAGCCTGATCAAGACGCTCGGGCGCGAAAAGACCGTCATCCTCTCGACGCACATCCTGCCCGAGGTGCAGGCTTCGTGCGACCGCGTCCTGATCATTCATCGCGGGCGGATCGTGGCCGACGGCACGCCCGACGAGCTGCAATCGACCCACGGCGGCCAGCGCATTCTGTTCGGCGTGCAGGCGCCGGAGCCTGAGGTGCGGTCTGCGCTGGAGCGGTTGGACGGCGTGCGCGTAGAGGAGGCGCGGACGGAAAGCGACAGCACGCTGCTGCTGCGCCTGAGCGCCGACGGCCAGAAGGACCTGCGCCCGGAGCTGTTCCGCCTGGCCGTTGAGCGCGGCTGGACGCTCACCGAGCTCCACCGGGAGCGCGTCGATCTGGAGGAGGTCTTCCGCCAGCTCACGATGAACTAAACGCGCTGGAGCGATGCGGGAAGTCTGGATCCTCACGCGACGCGAACTGCGGGCCTTCTTCGACAGCCCGTCGGCCTACATCGTGCTGAGCGTGTTTCTGCTCATTACGGGCTGGTTCTTCGGCAACAGCCTGTTCGTCGAGAACGTCGCGTCGCTGCGATCGGTCTTCGACCTGGCGCCGGTGTTGTTCATGTTCTTCATCCCGGCGCTCACGATGGGCACCTTCGCCGAAGAGCGCCGCGCCGGTACGATTGAACTGCTGCTGACATTGCCGGTGCGTGACGGACAGGTCATCGCCGCCAAATTGCTGTCGGTGGTGATCGTGCTGCTGGTGGCGCTGGCCCTGACCGGCGTCTACGTGCTGACGCTGGCCGTGCTGGGCGATCCGGACAACGGCGCCACGCTCGGCGGCTATCTGGGACTGGCGCTGCTGGGCCTGTCCTGCAGCGCGCTGGGGCTGCTGGCCTCCAGCCTGACGCGCAACCAGATCGTGGCCTTCATTCTGGGCTTTGCCATGATTTTCGGACTGTACCTGCTCGACAAGGTCACGATCTTCGTGCCGGGCTGGCTGGCCCCCATCCTGGAGTACCTGAGCATCGACTTCCACTACCGGAACCTGATGCGCGGCGTGATCGACTCGCGCGACGTGCTCTACTACCTGTCGCTGACGGCGTTTGCCGGTTTGCTGACCGCGTATCACCTGGCACGACGTCCGGAGTGAGCCATGCAACGGAACTGGACCACACGCACCACGCTGCTGCTGGTCGGACTGATTCTGGTGGTGCTGAACCTGATCGGCCTGAACGTTTTCTTCCGGATCGACCTGACCGACGACCGGGTCTATTCGCTCTCAGAAGCATCGATCGAGACGGTGCGTTCGCTCGACGACCCGGTCACCGTGCGCGTGTTCTTTACGGCCGATCTGCCGGCCCCGTACAGCAGCTACCGGCGCTTTCTGCGCGACAAGCTGGACGAATACCGCGCCTACGGCGGCAACAAATTCCAGTATGAATTTCTGGATCCGGGATCGGACGAATCGCTCCAGCAGGAAGCCGCCCGCTACAACATCCCGCCCGTGCAGGTGCAGGTGATCGAAAACGACAATCTTCAGATCAAAAATGCCTACATGGGGCTGGTGGTCGAGTATGCGGGCAAGCGAGAGACGATCCCGGTGATCGAAGACCTCTCGACGCTGGAGTACGACCTGACCAGCGCCATCCGCAAGCTCACGCGGGACCGGTTGCCGGTGGCGGGCATCCTGACGGGCCACGGCGAGCCGGGCCGCACCGCCATGGAGACGTTCTATCGGGCGCTGGAGCGTAACTACGAGGTGCGCACCGTGTCGGTGAAAGACAGCACGCTGGATCCACGGCCGGATGTGCTCTTCATCATTGCGCCGACCGACACGTTTCCCGAGGCGCACCTGAAGGCCATCGACCGCTACCTGATGGAAGGCGGCCGTGTGGCCGTGCTGCTCAACCGGATCAACGCGAACCTGCAGTTCGGTTTTGCCAGCGAGCAGAAGACCGGACTGGAGGACCTGCTGGCCCACTACGGCGCCGTGGTGCGGCCCGACCTGGTGATGGACCGCCAGAGCTCGGTGGTGACGCTGCAGCGGACCGTGGGCTTCTTCCGCGTGGCCCAGATGGTGGAGTACCCGTTCTTCCCCATCGCCACACGCTTCAACCCGGAGCATCCCATGGTCAGTCGGCTCCGGGAGGTCTTCTTCTACTACGTCAGCTCGATCGATACGAGCGCGGCGCTTCCCGAAGGGGTCGAGCGCATTCCGCTGGTGTACTCGACGCCGCAAAGTGCCACGCAACAGGGCTTCTTCACGGTGCAGCCCGCCATGCTGCCGGACCCCGAAAACTTCCGGGACGGCCCCTACGTGCTGGCCGTGGCGCTGCACGGGACATTCCCGAGCGCCTACGACAGCACGCGCATCGGACAACCGGCCCGGCTGGTGGTGGTGGGCGACGGCGATCTGGTCAACGAGCAGCGCTACGGCGGCCAGCTCCCACCGGGCAACCTGGCCTTCGTGCTAAACATCGCCGACTGGCTCGGTCAGGACGAGGCGCTGCTGGCGATCCGCACCAAGTCGATCACGCCGCGGGCGCTCGAACCGGTGAGCGAAAGCCTGCGGCCCTTCATCAAGTACGCGAACATCCTGGGACCGGTGGTGCTGGTGGTGCTCTTCGGGCTGATCCGCTGGCGCATTCGGCGTCAGCGTCAGATTGTGCTGACCACCTGAAACCATCCCGGACGTGAGCCATGCCGCGAAAAAATCCGGTTGTCATTCTGTCGATCGTGCTGGTGGTCCTGCTCGTACTGGCCTGGGCCACCGGCGCCTTCAAGCGAAACCCCTCGACGATCGACGTGCCAGAATGGACACTCCGGGCGGACGAGATCACGCGAATCCGTCTGGAGCGACCGGGCAAGGATCCGCTTGTGCTGGAGCGGAGCGGTTCGGGCTGGCAGCTGACGGCCCCGATTCACTATCCGGCCGACTCGTCCTTTGCCCGACGTTTCGTCGAAAATCTGGCCGAAACGGAGCTGGAAAGCGTCGTTTCCACCAACCCGGCCCGCTACGGCAATTACGGCGTGGCCGACTCAAACGCCATCCGCCTGGTGGCCTATCGGAAGGCGGGCGACTCGCTCCAGTTGTTCTGGGGCAATACGGGGCCGGATTTCAACGCCCGGTACGTGCGCCTGGCCACGGATGAGCGGGTGTTTCTGGCCCGAACCGAGCTGACCTTTCCGGAGGATCTGGCCCGCTGGCGCGACAAGACGATCCTGAACGTGCCGGCGGGCCAGATCGAAGCGCTGGAAGTGCAGCATGAAGGTAAGCGATACGGCGTGCGCCGGGGCGAAAGCGGCTGGGAACTGGTGGAAGACGACCAGACCGCGCCGGCCGACTCGGCGGCGGCTGCGCGCTGGGCCGGTCAGTTCGATCCGCTCCGCGCCGACGGCTTCTTCGATGACCTGCCGGCCGACTCGATCCGCCGGGCGCCCGACTATGTGCTGACGCTCCGGTTGCCCGGTGGCGTCCAGCAGGTGCTCTATTTTGATGAGCGGAGCAACGGCTGGGCGCTGGTGCGCGGTGACGACGAGACGGTCTTCCGCATCTACGCCTACCGTCGCAACCAGCTTCTTCCCGAAGCTTCCTCGCTCCGGGCAAAAAGCGAGGAGTAACCGCCAGGGCTTGACCTTTCGGCCCGTTCGGCGTTTTCTTGCCGGACGGGCTTTTTGGTAGAAGTCATCCGAAAAGAAGGTCACGATTTTGACCTGTAACCCTTTATAGCGCTGTCGGTTAGGTTTGTAGCCGGCCGTTTGAAGCACAACCAGCGCGCTTGTAGTCAGGCACGGAGCGAAGCGAAGTGCCGTCTCGGGTGATGCCACTTGTTTTCCGAATAAAACCTCAGGATGAAAACAGAGCAGCGACTTCTGCAGCGGCTCAGAGAGAAACGCGAGGAGATCCTTCGGCTCTGCGCCCGCTACGGAGCCACGGACGTGCGGGTGTTCGGCTCGGTAGCGCGGGGAGAGGCCGACGCGTCAAGCGATGTGGATCTGATCGTGCGCTTCGAGCCGGGACGCAGCCTGCTGGACCACGCCGCGCTCTGGCTTGAGCTGGAGGCGCTGCTGGGGTGCCGTGTCGATGTGCTCAGCGAATCCGGTCTCAAGCCCCGGATTCGCGAAAAAGTGCTGAAGGAGGCCATTCCTCTATGAGAACGCCTGTCGAAAGACTCAGGGACATGCTGGAGGCGATTGCCCGGATCGAACGATATGCCAGTCAGGGCAAAAGGGCGTTTCTTCAGAACGAACTGATTCAGGTGTGGATCATCCATCATCTGCAACTGATCGGTGAGGCTGCGGCGCGCCTGGGGCAGGCGTTTCATGCCGCCTATCCACAGATCCCCTGGGCGCAGATTGTAGCGATGCGAAATATTCTGGTACACGAGTACTTCGGTATTGATCTCGAAGAAGTCTGGGCAACGGTGGAGCGAGATCTTCCTCTGCTCAAAGCGCAGATAACAGCTATGCTGAAAGAATTGGAAGCACCGTGAAATGCGCAGGGGCTTGACCTTTCGGCCCGTCCGGCGTTTTCTTGCCGGACGGGCTTTTTTGTACATAACCTTCTGACCGACGATGCTGCGAGGAAACGCATGGATTGCAGTATGGCTTGGCTGTTTGCTGTCCGGCATGATGGCGGTGCAGGCGCAACAGATCGAAGGACTGGTGCCGCGCTTTGAGCGGCCGACCGGCCGGCTGGTGCTGGCGCGACCCACGCAGGCCGGAGCGTTTCTGGACGTGGTGGGGCGGCGGGCGGCGCTGCTCGGCTACGAACACCGCGCGTTCGAGGTCTGGGTCTATCCGCTCAAAATCCTGCGCGACCTGCGGCTGGAATTCCAGATTGCCGACTATCCGGTGCCGTTGAGCGGCGAGGAGACGCTGGCCTACATCGAAGCGCGGCCGGAGGCCACCGTGCTCACCTACAGCCACGCGGCTTTCACCGTGCGACAGATCCTGTACGCGCCGGTGCACGAGCCGGGTATCGTGATGCTGCTGGACGTGCAGGCCGTGCGGCCGCTGACGATCCGCGTGGCGTTTCGGCCCGACCTGCGCCTCATGTGGCCGGCCGGTCTGATGACAGGCTACCTCGGCTGGAACGAGGAGGGGCGGTTTTATACGATCACCGAGGAAACCCGCCGGTTTGCCGGGGTGATAGGCTCGCCGCTGGCCCGGGACGTGTCGGTGCAGCCCTATCAGGAAGAGCCAAAAGATCTACCGAACCGGTTCGAGCTGGAGGTAACGCCCGAGCTGGCCGCCCGCTACTACATCCCGGTGGTGATCACCGGCAGCGTCGAGGGCATCGACGGCGCGATCGCGACCTACCGGCGGCTGCTCGAGCAGGCCGAAAGCTATTACCGCCAGAACGTGGCGCACTACGAACGGCTGCTGGACGAAGCATTGCAGATCGAAACGCCCGATCCGACGCTGAACACGGCCTACGCCTGGGCGCTGGTGGGCATCGACAAAGGGCTGGCGACCAACCCGTACCTGGGCACCGGACTGATTGCCGGCTTCCGTACGGCGGGCAACAGCGAGCGGCCCGGCTTTGCCTGGTTCTTCGGGCGCGATGCGCTCTGGACCGTGCTGGCCACGACGGCCGTCGGCCACTTCGAAACGACCCGCACGGCGCTGGACTTCCTGCGAAAGTTTCAGCGGGAAGACGGTAAGATCCCGCACGAAATTTCCCAGAGTGCTGCGCTGATCGACTGGTTCGAGGACTATCCGTATCCCTGGGCCTCGGCCGATGCCACGCCGCTCTTTATCATCGCACACGCCGATTACTGGCAGGCGAGCGGGGATCTGGACTACATCCGAGAGCACTGGGACGCGCTTGTAAGGGCTTACCGCTTCACGGCCGGCACCGACACGGACGGCAACGACCTGGTGGAAAACACCGGCGTGGGACACGGCTGGGTGGAAGGGGGGCTGCTGTACCCGCCGCACGAAGAGCTGTACCAGCAGGGCGTCTGGCTGGCCGCGCTGGAGGGGATGGAGGCCATGGCGACGGCCCTGGGCGAAACCGAACTGGCGGCCGAAGTGCGGCAGCGGGCGGTGCGGGTGCGGGCGGCCATCGAGCGCACTTATTGGCTGGAAGACGAAGGGTTCTATGCGTTTGCCACCTGGAAGCCGGACGGGGCCGCGGCGCCCGAACTGTTTCCGGAAAACACGGTGCTGCAGGCGGTACCGCTCTGGTGGCGGTTGCTCAGCCCGGAGCGTGCCCGTCGGGCGCTGGAGCACGTGGGCAGCGCGCAGATGGCCACCGACTGGGGCACGCGGATTCTGTCGAACGCCAGCAGCCGCTACGATCCGCTTTCCTACCATCACGGATCGGTCTGGCCGCTGTTTACCGGCTGGGCGTCGATGGCGGCCTATCGCTACGAAAAACCACACATCGGCTATCAGGCGCTGATGGCGAACGCGCTGTTGACCTACCAGGGGGCGCTGGGCTACGTGACCGAATTGCTCTCGGGTGCTTTCAATCGGGATTTCGGCCGCTCGTCGCACCACCAGATCTGGTCCGAGGCCATGGTGGTGACCCCGCTGGTGCGGGGACTGCTGGGACTGGACGTGCGGGAGGGCGGCCGGGTGTTGCGCGTGGCGCCCCAGCTTCCGGCCGTGTGGGATTCGCTGCGGTTGCGGCACGTGCCGGTGGGACGCGATCGGTATGCGCTGGCCATTCGGCGCACGGACGAAGCCTTTCTGGTGGAGATCATCCCTGAAGGCGAGGCGGCGCCCGTCTCGCTGGATCTGGCGCCGGCCTTTCCGCTGGATGCCCGCGTGGAGTCCGTGACCGTAAACGACCGGCCGGCCGTCTTCGAAGTGCGGGAGGAAGGCGATCTGCAGCGCGTGCGCATCCGCGTGCCGGTGGCCGGTCCGACCACGATCCGCTACCGCATGCGGCCGGGCACCGACGTCTATGTAGCCCCCGAGCCGCTGGTGCCCGGAATGGACAACCGCGGACTCCGGGTACTGCGCGTACGGGCCGCGTCCGACAGCCTGCTGCTGGTGCTGGAGGGACGGGTGGGGCGGAGCTATACGTTGCAGGTGCGCACGCCACGCCGGGTGCAGGCCGTCGAAGGTGTCATGCTGAGCCCCGAGCCCGGCGGCTACCGCCTGCAGGTGCGCTTCGAAGGCGAGGGGGCCGGCTACGTGCGCCGCCAGCTCCGGCTGCCGCTGGAATAAGCAACATCCTCAATCATCGCAAAAGGGCTGCGCGTGTCTTGTTCGTCCGGTAGGGGCGCACCCTGTGGTGCGCCCCTGCTTTTTGAAAGAAAAGCAGGGGTTAGACAGGTTTATTTGTGGCGGGAAACGTTTAGATTTTTTAGAGGTATCCTGAAGGAGAGCGGCATCCTTGAACCCAACCCGGAGCAGGCATCATGGAACGGCGGCACATGGTGGGCGGGCTGGCGCTGGTGGCGGCATTGTGGCTGACCGGCTGCGCGGGGAGTCGGCCGGTGGCCGAAACCGACGCGTCGGCTGCGGAAGCAAAGGAGCAGGTCAACGTCGGCTACGGCACGATCGCACGGGAGGAGGTGACGGCCTCGGTCAGTGAGCTGGATCCGGACGAGGTCAAAGAGCGGCCGGTGACGCGCGTGGAAGAGTTGCTCAGAGGGCGCGTGGCCGGTGTGTACGTGACCGAAGCGCCCGGCGGCGGACTGATCGTGCGCATCCGAGGGCAGAACACGCTCCTGGGCAATCCAGAACCCCTTTATGTGGTCGATGGCATGCCCATCACACCGATACCGGGTGGGACCATCTCTTTTCTGAACCCTCACGACATCGAGTCGATCACGGTCCTGAAGGATGCGGCGGCCACGGCGATTTACGGCTCCCGGGGCGCCAACGGGGTGATTCTGATCACCACGAAGCGTGCCGGCAGGAATCAGTAAGCCCCTATCCGAACTGTTGATCGCCCGTCTTCCCGCAGGGGAGGCGGGCTTTGTTTTGAGCCTCGACAGAGCTCTGTGAAGTTTGTATAAAAGGTTGCAGGCTTGTTACAACTAAAACGGTTTAGTTGAAGGGTGTCCCTTAAAAAAGGGATTGCATTTCCCGCACCCATCGTTGAGATTTGGAAGCGATCCCATAGCAAGTGGAAACTCTTACATTTACTCAAACAATTTGAGCGAGTGGGTACCATGAGCACATTGCTTTCGCGCATTTTAAGGGTGAGTCTGCTGCTTGCATGCTGGAATGTAAGCGTTGTCATTGCGCAGCCGCGCACGGTGACGGGTACCGTCAGTGACGCGACGACGGGGGAGCCGTTGCCCGGCGTCAACATCGTGGTGCTGGGCACGATGACCGGCACGACCACCGACGTCGAGGGACGCTATCAGATCGAAGTGCCCGGACCCGAAGCCGTGCTGGTTTTCTCGTTCGTGGGCTACGAGCAGGTGCAGGAGGTGGTAGGCGACCGAACGGTCATCAACGTGCGCATGCAACCCACCGTCGAGGTGCTGGAAGAGATCGTCGTGGTCGGCTACGGCGTGCAGCGGCGTGAAGACGTGACCGGCTCGGTGGCGACGATTGATGCGACGGAGATCAATCAGGGCGTTTATACCTCGCCCGACCAGCTGCTGCAGGGCCAGGTGGCCGGTCTGACGATCATCTCGAACAATGGCGAACCGGGCGCCGGATTGAACATCCGTCTGCGCGGTGGTACCTCCATCAGTGCTAGCAATGATCCGCTGATCGTCATCGATGGCGTGCCGATCGACAACGTGCGCCTGATGCCGGAAGGGGCCGGGATTGACGGCGCGCCGCCGCCACCGCGCAACCCCCTGAGCCTGATCAATCCCAACGACATCGAGTCGATCACGGTCCTGAAAGACGCCGCGGCCACCGCTATCTACGGATCGCGGGGTGCGAACGGCGTGATCCTGATCGAGACGAAGAAGGGCCGTCAGGGCCAGCTTCAGGTGGACTATGAAGGGTATATTTCGGCGGCCTCTCCCTATAAGAAGCTGGAGTTGCTGAATGGGGAGGAATATCGGCGGTTCGTTCAGGAGCAGGTGCAGGCCGGAAATCTTTCGCAGGATGCGCTGAACGTACTGGGGAATGCCAATACGGACTGGGAAGAAGCGGTTACGCGGACGGGGATCACGCACTTCCATAATCTGGCCTTTTCGGGCGGTACGAGCCAGACCCGCTACCGGGCCTCGGTCAGCTACCTGAATCAGCAGGGCCATGTCATCAGCTCCGGGCTGGAACGTCTGACCGGACGCCTGAACGCCGACCATCAGGCCTTCGACGGGCGGCTGCGGCTTCAGCTCAACCTGACTTCGTCGTTCCAGCACGACGACCTGCTGCCCTACAACCAGACGGCCGGCTTCGAAGGCGGGGTGTTTACGAACGTCTATCAGATGAATCCCACCTATCCCATCTACGCCGATCAAAACCTGGATGGGACCCCGGCACTGGATGGCTATTTTGAAATTGCGGACGGCCGGACCTCGGTGCGCAATCCGGTGGCCATGGCCGAGCAGGTGCTGGACTTCGTAAAGACGACGCGCTCGCTGGGGAACATCGGCGCTGAGCTGGATCTGCTGCCTGGCCTGACGGCCCGGGTGAACTTCGGGGCCGACCGGGCGCAGTCGAGCCGCCGCCAGTACTTCCCGCAACAGAATCCGACCGGTGCCCAGTACGAAGGGCGGGCGCTGCAGCGTAGCCGGGAACACTCGTCGCTGACGTTCCAGAGCTATCTGACCTACCGCAACACGTTCGCTCAGGCGCACAATGTGGAGTTGCTGGGCGGCTACGAGTTCAACGAGTACATGACGGAAGAATTCGGCGTCGAAGGGCAGGGATTCGTTACGGACGTCACCACCTACAACGCTATGCAGTCGGCCAGCCAGCTGGTCAAAGCCGGGACGTTTTCCTACAAGGAAAAAAGCCGACTCATTTCGTTCTTCACGCGCCTGAACTACAACTACCAGAGCCGGTACTACCTGACCGGCGTGCTTCGGTACGACGGTTCCTCGCGCTTTGGCGAAGGGAACAAGTGGGGGCTCTTCCCGGCCATCTCGGCGGCCTGGCGTATCAGTGGCGAACCGTTCATGCAGGGGCTGGACTGGCTCACCGACCTGCGCTTGAAGGTGGGCTATGGCATCACGGGTAGTCAGGAGATCGGTAACTACCTGTCGCTGGCGCAGCTTGGCGCCAACGAAAGCCTGCAGGCGGTTTTCGATCAGCAGCCGTACACCGGATTTGCCCCGGTCAACTATGCGAATCCGGACCTGAAGTGGGAAGAGACGGCCACCTTCAACATCGGGTTGGATTACAGCCTGCTGAACGGCAAATTCTCGGGAACGATCGAATACTACGAGAAGAACACCAGCAACCTGTTGCTGGAGATCCCTGTGCCGCAGCCGGCGCCGGTCCCGACCCGGATCGAAAACGTCGGCAAGACGCGCAACCGGGGCCTTGAGTTTTCGCTCGATGCGCTGGCTGTCGATCGGCCCGGACTGAACGTGCTCTTCGGGTTGGTCTTCAGCACCAACCGTAACGAAGTGGTCAGCCTGGGTGGTCGCGATCAGATTATTACCGGGACGGTCAGTGGCCGTGGTCAGTCGGACACCTACGCGCAGATTCTGCTGCCGGGCGAGCCGATCGGCACCTTCTACGGACCGGTCTTCCTGGGTGTCGATGCCAACGGCCGCCAGCAGTTTGCCGACCTGGACGGCGACGGTCAGGTCGAGATCACCGGTGATGACCGGACCATCATCGGCAATGCCCAGCCGGACTTCACCTACGGCTTCCGTACCAATATCTACTGGGGCAACTTCGACTTCTACGTGTTCATCCGGGGCGAACAGGGCCGCGACGTCTTCAACAACACGGCCCTGGTCTATCAGACGAAGAGCGCCGTGCTCCAGAACCAGAACTTCCTGAAAGCGGCGCTGGACGATCCGGACGCCCTGGACGAACCGGCCATCTACTCCTCGCGCTGGATCGAAGATGGCTCCTTTATCCGGCTGGACAACGTGACGGTCGGCTATACCTTCAACAATCTGGGGCCATGGAGCCGTTATCTCCGGCGGGCACGTATCTATGTGTCCGGACAGAACCTGCTGGTGATTACCCCCTACAGCGGATACGATCCGGAGGTTAACACGAATGCCGGGCTGGCGACGCTGGGGATCGACTACACGAACTATCCCCGGGCGCGCACCTTTACGGTCGGCATCAGCCTGGGCTTCTAACGGTCTTGAAAGGAATGACGCACCAGTTTCATCCGCATTCAAACAGAACGTTGACCATGAGAGGCATGCAGAGAAATAAGACGGCCGGTATCCTGCTGGCGGTGCTGCTGACACCGGTCGTACTGATCCTCAGCAGCTGTACGGATCTGACCGAAGAGACCTTTTCGGTGGTAACGCCCGAAAACTTTTACAAAACCGAGAAAGAAATCACCGCCGCCCTGGCGCCCATTTATGCCCAACTTCGGGCGCTGGAATGGAATTACTGGAACCTGAGTCAGGTCTCCTCCGACGAAACCGTCGTGCCCACCCGTGGGCAGGACTGGTTCGACGGCGGCCGCTGGCTGGCTATCCATCGTCACCAGTGGGATCCTTCGCTGGTCGATATCAACGGCGCCTGGGTCGATTCCTATACGGGCATTGCGCGTGCGAACGGTCTGTTGCAGACCCTGGCGGAAATCGAGGCACCAAACGAAGCGCAGCTCGAAGCCGAAGTGCGGCTGCTTCGGGCCTTCTTCTACTATACGTTGCTGGACTTTTTCGGCAACGTGCCCATCGTGGGCGACGACGAATTTGTCGTCGATCCCAACAACCCGCCGGCGAACGCTACGCGGGCCGAAGTTTTCAATTTCATCGAAAGCGAACTGCTGGAAATTTACGATAACCTTCCGGAGCAGCCGCCGCTTGCGGGTCGGGTTACCAAATGGGTTGCCGACGCGATCCTGGCCAGCATGTACCTGAACGCGGGCGTTTTCACCCGCAACAGCGATCAGCTGAATCCTACCGGGTACAACTCCTGCGTGGATGTGCAGGTCAGCGGTGGGCAGAATGCCTGCCAAGCGGCCATCCAGCGGGCCGATAACATCATCAACTCCGGCTACTTCCGGCTGGCCCAGGATGCCAGTGAATGGCTGGCCATGTTTCTACCCAACAACGAGAACGCCCCGGAAGTGATTTTCGCCATCCAGCACCTGCCCGAAAACGGTCTGGGCATGACCTTCCAGATGCGAACGTTGCATTATAACCAGCTGTCGCCTTCGCCCTGGAATGGCCATGCCATTCTGGCCGAGACGTACAACAAGTTCGACCAGGATGATGCCCGACGCACGATCTTCCTGGTCGGGCAGCAGTATGCTGAGCCGCGGGGTAACTGCGTGGGCAGCCAGTGCTACTCGCAGGGTGATCCGCTGACGGACCGCACGGGCGCACCGCTGGTCTATACGCCGGAGATTCAGAACGTAACAAATGCAAACGAGCGTGAAGGCGTGCGCGTGCTCAAGTACGGGCCCGATCCGAACAACGTGAACGGAAACCACGGGAACGACTACGCCTGGTTCCGCCTGGCCGAGATCTACCTGATCAAGGCGGAAGCCCTGAATGAATTGAACGGGCCTTCTCAGCAGGTCATCGACCTGATCAACGAAGTGCGCGCGCGTGTCTTCGATCCGCCCAAGCCGCTTAACCTGGCCGACTATTCCAGCCGCGAAGCGTTGCGGCAGGCGATCCTGGATGAGCGCCTCTTCGAGCTGACCTGGGAGGCCAAACGGCGCCAGGATCTGATTCGTCATGGCCAGTTTACGCGCGCCTGGGAGTTCAAGGATCCCAGCAATCCGCGAGTACTGCTTTTCCCGATTCCCCAGGCGCAGCTCGACGCCAACCCGAATCTGCAGCAAAATCCGGGCTACTGATGGTCCGGTAAGCGGCGCGACGAGACACCGCCGGGGTGTTGCCTTGCGGCAGCGCTCCGGCGGTGTTTTCTTTGGGGCAAAGCTGTTCGGAATTCAGGCATGATGCATCGCTTCTTGCTGCGTGGTTTCAGGAGCCTCGGCCTGGTGGGATTGCTGGTGCTGGGAGGGTGTCGCAGGCCCGGCGTGCCCGCCGATGCCCTGTTTGAAGCGCTGTCCCCTCGCCAGACGGGCATCCGCTTCGAAAACCGCCTGCGCGAAACGCAGGAGTTCAACGTCTTTATCTATCGCAACTTTTACAACGGCGGAGGCGTCGGGCTGGCCGACTTCAACGGCGATGGACGCCTCGATGTCTTTCTGACGGCCAACCAGGGTCCCAACCGGCTTTACCTGAACCGAGGCGACTGGCGCTTCGAGGACGTCACCGATGCGGCCGGCGTGGCCGGAACGAAGCCCTGGACCACCGGCGTGGCCGTGGCCGACGTCGACGGCAACGGCTGGCCTGATCTGTACGTGTGCCATGCCGGACCGTTTGCCGACAGCCTCCGCGCCAACGAGCTCTATCTGAACCTGGGGCCCGACGCGAACGGCATCCCGCGATTCCGGGAGGCGGCCGCCGAGCTGGGCCTGGCCGACACGGGCTTTTCGGTCCATGCCGTCTTCTTCGACTACGACCGGGACGGCGACCTGGACGTCTACGTCCTGAACAACTCCATGCGGCCCATCATCAGCCTGGACTTCCGCAACACGCGTCACGAACGCAATCACGAAGGAGGCGACCGCCTCTACCGCAACGACGGCGGCCGCTTTGTGGACGTCAGTGCCGAGGCCGGCATTTTCGGGCCGGAGATCGCCTTCGGGCTGGGCGTGACCGTGGCCGATCTCAACCGCGACGGCTGGCCCGACCTCTACATCTCCAACGATTTCTTCGAGCGCGATTACCTCTATATAAACCAGGGCGACGGCACCTTCCGGGAAGTGCTGGAAGAGGCCATGGCGTCGATCAGCCTCTCGTCCATGGGCGCCGATGCGGCCGACATCGACAACGACGGCTTCCCGGAGCTTTTCGTGACGGACATGTTGCCCGAGGACGACGCCCGCCTGAAGACCACGACCACCTTCGAGGGCTGGCAGCTCTACCAGACCAAGGTGGAAAACGGTTTTTACCACCAGTTTACCCGCAACACGCTCCAGTACAACAACGGCGACGGCACCTTCAGCGAGATCGGCATGTGGGCCGGTGTGGCTGCTACCGACTGGAGCTGGGCCGCGCTGATCTTTGATGCCGACCTGGACGGCTACAAGGACATCTTCGTAGCCAACGGCATCTTCTGGGATGTGATCGATCAGGATTATCTCGAATACCTCTCGGCCGAAGAGACGATGCGGGCGGTGATCCGTGAGGAAGGCGTCGACTATCTGGCGTTGATTCGAAAAATGCCCTCGCATCCGCTCCCGAACTATGCCTTTCACAACAACGGCGACCGCACCTTCACGAATCGGGCGCAGGAATGGGGCCTCGGACGGCCGGGCTTCTCCAGCGGGGCCGCCTACGGGGATCTGGACGGCGACGGCGACCTGGACCTTATCGTCAACGACGTGAACGGTCCGGTGCGCGTCTATCGCAACCGGGCGCGCGAGCGCTTCAACGGGCACTTTCTGCAGGTACAACTGATCGGCACACCGCCCAACACGCAGGGGATCGGTGCGCAGGTGACCGTGCTGGCCGGGACGCAGCGTTTCTACCAGGAGCAGATGCCCAACCGGGGCTTTCAGTCGTCGGTGGATCCGGTGTTGACGTTCGGACTCGGCCCGCACGACACGGTCGATGCCGTGGTCGTGGTCTGGCCCGACGGCCGCCATGAAGTACGTCGGCGTGTGGCGGCCGACCAACGGCTGGTTTTTCATCAGGAGGAGGCCACAGTGGGCCGATCTGAACTGCCGTTGTTGCCGGAGCGGGCAACGCCGCGTTTCGCCGACGTGACGGCGCAGGTGGCGCTCGATTATCGGCATCAGGAGGATGACTTCGTGGACTTTCTGCGTGAGGGGCTCATGCCCTGGATGCGCTCGCGCGAGGGGCCCCGGGTGGCCGTGGGCGACGTGAACGGCGACGGCCGCGACGATTTCTACATCGGCGGGGCCAAGGGCTTTCCCGGCGTGCTCTTCGTGCAACAGCCCGACGGCCGGTTTGCACGCGCCAACGAGGCGTTGTTTGCCGCCGATGCGCTCTCGGAAGACCTGGGCGCCACGTTTTTCGACGCGGACGGCGACGGCGACCTGGACCTGTACGTGGTCAGCGGCGGCAACGCCTATGCGCCCCGCGCTCCGGCGCTTCAGGATCGGCTGTATCTGAATGACGGTCGTGGCCGCTTCCGGAAGGCCGTGGATCGGCTACCCCGGATTCGTAGCAGCGGTGGACCTGTCGCGGCTGCGGACTACGATGGCGACGGCGACGTCGATCTGTTCGTCGGCGGCCGGATCGAGCCCTGGTTTTACGGCATGGCGCCCGAGAGCCTGCTGTTGCAGAACGATGGTCGTGGGCATTTTACAAACGTTACCGAAACGCTGGCGCCCGGTCTGTCCCGCATCGGCATGGTCACCGATGCGGCCTGGACCGACTTCTACGGCGATGGCCGGCTCGATCTGCTCGTCGTGGGCGAGTGGATGCCGCTCACGATTTTCCGAAATGTCGGTGGGGGACGGCTGGAACGCTGGGAGTTGCCCGATCTGGCCGAAACCTCGGGCATCTGGCACCGCGTGGCCGTGGCCGACTTCGACGCCGACGGCGATCCGGACTTCATCGCCACCAATCTGGGCGTGAACACGCCGCTGAAGGCGACGCCGGAAAGTCCGCTCCGTCTTTTTGTGAAAGACTTCGACCGGAACGGCTTCGCCGATCATCTGCTGGCCCGTCCCGAAAGTACGGCGGCCGGGCTTCGTCACCGTCCCCTGAACCTGCGCCGCGAGCTGCTCGGTCAGCTACCGTTCCTAAGCGGCCGCATTCCTTCCCATGCCGCCTATGCCCGCATGATGCTGGAGGACATCCTGAAGCCGGAGGAACTGGAGGGAGCCGCCGTGCTGGAAGTCCGCGAATTGCGCAGCCTGTACGTGGAAAATCTTGGCGGCGGACGCTTTCGGCTGCATCCGCTCCCGCCCGAGGCGCAGTGGGCACCCCTCTACGGGCTGCTGGTGGATGATTTCGACGGCGACGGCCACCTGGACGTGCTGGCCGGCGGCAACTTCCGCTGGGCGCAGACGAGTCTGGGCCTGATGGAAGCGACCTACGGCCTCTGGCTCAGAGGCGAGGGGGCCGGCCGCTTCACGACGGTGATGCCCCGCGACAGTGGCTTTTTCGTGCGGGGCGAGGTGCGGGACCTCCAGAAGCTGGCACGGCCGGGTCGGCCTCCGCTGATCCTGGTGGCCCGCAATGACGACGCGCCTCGATTTTTTGTCGTGCGACGGTAAACGCCATGCGAAAGCTCCTGTTGTTGCTTGGTCTTGCCGGACTGGCCGCCTGTCGGCCCGCCGAGCCGCCGCTGTTCGAGCGGATGGATTCCGATCGGACCGGCATTACCTTCGTCAACGAAGTGCCCGTCGATACGGCCTTTAACATTATTAATTATATGTACTACTACGACGGGGCCGGCGTGGCGGCGGGCGACTTCAATGGCGACGGGTGGCCGGACCTGTACTTTGTCGCCAATCGAGGGCCGAACCGCCTGTACCTGAACCGGGGGGACTGGCGTTTTGAGGACGTCACCGACGCGGCTGGCGTGGCCGGCTCGGGCAACTGGAACACCGGCGTGGCCGTGGCCGACGTGGACGGCAACGGCTGGCTCGATCTCTACCTGGTCACCTTCAGCAACTATCTGGATCGCATCGGCCGCAACCAGCTCTTTCTGAACCAGGGGCCGGATGAGACGGGCATTCCACGTTTTTGGGAAGCGGCGGCTGAATTCGGACTGGACATTGCCGCCTACGGCACGCATGCCGTGTTTTTCGACTATGATCGGGATGGCGATCTGGACCTGTATTTGCTGAACCGGGCACTGCACACCGACGAGAGTTTCGGTCCGGCCGAGCCGCTGCGCCGTCGCTTCGATCCCAACGCCAGCGACCGGCTGCTGCGCAACGACGGCGGGCGCTTTGTGGATGTGACGGCCGAGGCCGGGATCGTGGATGGCCTCATCGGCTACGGGCTTGGCGTGGTGGTGAGCGATCTGGATCAGGATGGCTGGCCCGATCTGTACGTGGCCAACGACTTCCACGAAGACGATCGGATCTACCGCAACAACGGCGACGGCACCTTCACCGACGTGCTACGCACGGCCACGGCCTACATTTCGAAGGCGTCTATGGGAGTGGATGCGGGCGACGTCGACAACGACGGCCTGCCCGATCTGATCGTGCTCGACATGATGCCCTTCGATCCGGTCATTTTCAAGACGGCCGACGGGCCAGAGTCGTTCGAGCTGTTTCAGCGCAAGCGGCAGTTCGGCTATCATCCCCAGTATCCCCACAACGTGCTATTGCGCAATCTGGGCGCCTGGCAGTTCGTGGACGTGGCCTTTCGGGCCGGCGTGGCCGCTACCGACTGGAGCTGGGCCGCGCTGCTGGCCGACCTGGACAACGACGGCTACCAGGACCTCTTCGTTACGAACGGCATCTATCACCGCCCGAACGATCTGGACTACATCCGCTACGTCGGACAGCCCGAAATCCAGGAGGCCCTGGCGCGCGGCATCACGCCGGACCTGCTGGAAGACCTGCTGCGTCACATGCCCCGGGTGTCGCAGCCCAACTTCGCCTTTCAAAACAACGGGGACGGCACCTTTACGAACCGGGCGCAGGCGTGGGGACTGGGACAGCCCGGCTTTTCGACCGGGGCCGTGTACGTGGATCTTGACCGCGACGGCGACCTGGATCTGGTCACCAGCGAGATCAACGCGCCCGCGGCCGTATACCGCAACCACACCCGTGAGCGCACGGGCGCCCACTACCTGCGCGTCGTGCTGGAAGGCGAAGGCATGAACCGGTGGGGTATCGGCGCCCGGGTGACCGTGCACTACGGCGACAGCCTCCAGCTTCGGGAGCAACAGCCCGTACGTGGCTGGCTCTCGTCGGTCGAGCCCGTGCTGCACTTCGGGCTGGGCACTCGTACGCAGGTGGATTCGGTGAGGGTGGTCTGGCCCGACGGTCGTTATGAAGTGCGCCGCAGCGTGGCGGCCGATCAGACGCTGACGTTCCGCCAGGCCGAGGCGCAGGTGCGTTATCATCCGCCGGCGCTGCCACGTCCGCTTTTCCAAGAAGTGTACGAGGCATTGCCGTATCGCCATGAAGAGAACGCCTTTGTGGACTTTACCCGCGAGCCGCTCCAGCCGCACCGGCTCTCGCGTGAAGGGCCGGCGCTGGCCGTGGGCGACGTGAACGGCGACGGGCTGGACGACGTGTTTCTGGGCGGGGCCAAGTGGCAGTCGGCCCGGTTGCTCGTGCAGCAGCCGGACGGAACCTTTCGCCCCACGAACGAAGCGCTCTGGGAGGCCGAAAGCCGCTACGAGGACGTGGATGCGGCGTTTTTCGACGCGGACGGCGACGGCGATCTGGACCTGTACGTGGTCAGCGCGGGCAACGAGTGGTGGGGCCAGGCCGAGGCGCTGCGTGACCGGCTCTACCGCAACGACGGCCGCGGGCGGTTCATGCGTGACGAGCAGGCGCTGCCGGATCTGTTTGTGAACGGCTGTTGCGTGCGCGTGGCCGATTATGACGGGGATGGTGACCCGGATCTGTTCGTGGGCGGGCGGGTCGAGGCCCGTCGCTACGGCGAAGCGCCGCGCAGCTTTCTGCTGGAAAACCGGGGCGACGGAACGTTTGCGGACGTTACCGAGGCGCGTGCGCCGGCACTGGCCCGCGTGGGCATGGTGACCGACGCCGCCTGGGGCGACTTCGACGGCGACGGCCACATGGATCTGCTGGTGGTGGGCGAGTGGATGCCGCTGACGCTGTTTTTCCAGGAGGCAGATGGCCGTCTGGTGCCGACCGTCTTGGAAAATACCGAAGGGTGGTGGTTCAGCGTGCGGGCGGCCGACCTCGACGGCGACGGCGATCTGGACTTCGTGGCCGGCAACCTGGGGCTGAATGCCACGCTGCAGGCAACGCCGGAACGGCCGGTGCAGCTCTACCTGCACGATTTCGATCGAGACGGCCAGCCCGATCCTGTCGTGGTGGCTTACTGGGACGAGCGACCCTATCCGGTGGCGACGATTGACCTGCTGGCACGCCGTTTCCCGGAGCTGGGACGACAGTTTGAAAGCTATCACGCCTGGGGCGCTCGTACGCTCGAAGAGCTCTTCGGCGAAGAGACGGTGCGACAGGCGTCGGTACTATCGGCCCGCACCTTTGCGTCGGTATGGGCTGAAAATGACGGTACCGGCCATTTCTCGCTGTATCCACTTCCTGAGCCCGCGCAGTGGTTTCCGGTACGTGCGCTGCTCATCGACGACGTGACCGGCGATGGGCGTCCGGATGTGCTCCTTGCTGGCAACTTCGATGAAGCCAATCCGGCCCTGGGGCACTATGGTCACGGCCCGGGCATCTTGCTGGGGCGGCGGCTGGAAGGGGATTTTTCACCGTTGCGTCCAGGTGCTTCCGGGCTGGTCTTCCGCGGACAGGTGCGCCATCTGGCCTGGCTTCGGCGTCCGGACGGCACGCGCTGGCTGCTGGCCGCCCGCAATGATACTTTGGTGCAGGCGTTCAGGTCGCGCTGAAAGGAGCGTGGGCCTTATACGATTTCCGGGAAATCATGGTGCATGTGAGAAAGCACGAGCGTACACGGTGGTGTGCCCCTACCGACAAATGACCGGATACCCACCACGTAGGGGCGGACCGCTGTGTCCGCCACGTCGTACCCGCCGGATCACGTCCGCCACACGGGGGGGCACCCTCATGCACCGGTAAATCAGCGATCCCATATTAGCTAAAATTCTGCCATTGGTGGCCCTTCTTTCATTTTGGAACCGGTTTCAGGAGACTTTACCGTTAAAGGGATAAAAAAATACCTTGAAGGTTCCGGGAAGATCTTTTAGAATTGGCCAAAACTTTGGATGAAAGGGGTGTGAATCCGGCAATCTCCAAACCAACCAATCTGGGATCTCATGAAACGCGCGCTACGAATCCTGGGCACGCTGCTACTGGTCGGTCTCTGGACGACCGGAGCATGGGCTCAGACCGGTAAGATTACCGGTCGCGTGGTCGATGCCAACACGGGAGAGCCCCTGCCCGGCGTGAACGTGGTCATTGACGGGACCACGATGGGTGCCACGACGGACATCGATGGATACTACACGATTATCAACGTTCGTCCGGGCACCTATACGCTTCGCGCCTCTTTCGTGTGCTATGTGCCGCAGGTAGTCGAGAACGTGCAGGTGGACGTCGGCCTGACCACAGAGGTGAACTTCGCGCTGCAGGAGACGGCCATCGGTTTGCAGGAAGTGGTAGTGCAGGCCACGCGGCCGATCGTGCAGCCGGACATCTCGGCCAGCATCGTCAATATCGATGCGGCGGTGATCGAAGCGCTGCCGGTGGCCACGGATGTGGCGCAGGTCATCGGACTGCAGCCGGGCTTTGAGCCGGGGCTGGTCGTGCGCGGCTATGGCGGCAACCAGATCGCTTTCCTGCTCGACGGCATGAACCTGGCCGATCCGCGCACGAACGCGCCGTTTACGGGCGTCAGCTTCACGGCCGTCGAAGAGGTGCAGGCGCAGACGGGTGGTTTTACGGCCGAGTACGGGAACGTGCGTTCGGGTCTGATCAACGTGGTCATGAAGGAGCCGCGCACGAACCGCTACACGGTCGACCTGATTCTGCGCTATGCGCCGCCGCAGGACAAGACGTTCGACGGTACGCCCAACGATGCCGACGCCTTCTGGATCCGGCCCTACTTCGATCCAGCCGTGGCCATGATTGGCACCGATGCGGCGTGGGATGACTGGACGGAGAACCAGTTTCCGGACTTCGAGGGCTGGCAGGCGGCCGCTGCGGCCTATCCGGCCAACAATGATGATGATCCCAGCAACGACGTAACGCCGCAGCAGCTGCAGAAGGCTTATGAGTGGATGGTTCGGAAGAACAACAGCATCGACGACCCGGACTATCAGATCGATGGAACGATCACCGGGCCGGTGCCGGGGCTTGCGTCCTATCTGGGCAACCTGCGCTTTCTGGTGTCGCACCGGCGTACGCAGACTGCCTTTGTGATTCCACAGCGCCGGCCGGCCTACCGTGACTACACGACGCAGGCCAAGGTGGTCTCCGACATCACGGCCGGCGCCAAGCTGGAACTGGTCGGCCTCTGGTCCAAGCGGAAAGGGCTGGTGCGACCGGTTTCCATCGCCGATGGGGCCACGGCCGACATGGTAGACGGCAGCACGCCAGCCTATCCCTGGGACGGTCGCAGCTATCTGGAAAACATGATTTTCACGGGCGGTGAAGGCATTGAGGACCACGTGGCCCGTGCGGCAGTCTATGGCGACTGGGTCATCAACCCGATGGACATCGACTACACGCTCTACGGCGCCAAGCTCACGCATGCACTGACGCCCAACATTTTCTACGAAGTGCAGGTGCAGCGTGTGCAGACGGACTATCTGACCGGGCACATTCCCTATCGCAATCCCGACCCGATCGTCTGCGTGACGCCGGAGCCGGAAATTCGTCCCATTGACGACCCGGCCTGCCAGGCACCCAACGTCATTCGGTTGAACGAGGCGCCGTTCGGCTACGAGCCCAAGGGTATGCAGGATGGCCTGAGCGCCAACGGTCTGCGCATCGGTGGACACGGCGGCGCGGCCTACGATACCTCGAAGGTGTCCCGCTGGGTTTTCGGAGCTTCGTTGACCAGCCAGCTCAACCGCTACTTGCAGGTGAAGGGCGGTTTTGAACTTCACCTGAGCGATTATGAATTACGGAGAGGAAGATCCGTTCTTCGTGCATCATGCCAACCCGAAGTACCGCTGGCATCGGAAGCCCCAGCAGGGTGCGGTCTATCTGCAGAGTAAGTTGGAGTTCCGGGGCCTGATCGCCAACCTGGGCGTGCGGCTCGACTACTTCAACCCGAGTGGTGAGTGGTACGTCTATGAACCCTACGATCGGGCCTTTACGCCGGTGATCGGTGCTGATGAGATCGATCAGGTTCTTTCAAAAGAACCGGTTGACAAGCAGCTCACGCTGAGCCCGCGTCTGGGCATCTCCTTCCCGGTCTCGGAAAACAGCAAGCTGTATTTCAACTACGGCCATTTCCGGCAGATGCCCGATCCGGTGCCGCTGTTTGAGGTCGAGCGGATCTCCAGCGGGGCCGTGGGGCGCATCGGCAATCCGAATCTGCCGCTGCAAAAGACCGTCGCCTACGAGCTGGGCTTCGAGCAGAACCTGTTCGACATGTTCCTGCTGCGCCTTGCCGGTTACTACCGCGACGTGTCGCTGCAGGCGCGCAACATCAACTTCCAGAGCATTGACGGGGAGGTGAACTACTGGGTGGCGCGGCCCTGGAATTACGGCGACGTGCGCGGCTTTGAAATCTCCCTTGCCAAAAATCGTGGGCGCTGGATTCAGGGGTTCATCAACTACACCTACATGTCGCGCAAGACCGGGAATTTTGGCTTTCAGTATAACTATGAAAACCCGGTCCAGCAACAGCAGTACCTGTTGACCACGACAGACCACTATCAGAGCAAGCCGATTCCCGAGCCGTTTGCGCGCTTCAACCTGGACTTCGTCACGCCGGACGATTACGGTCCGAACTATAACGGTTTCCGGCCGCTGGCTGGCTGGCGGCTGAGCCTGCTGGGCGAGTGGCGGGCCGGACAGGTGCTTACCTGGACCGGACAGGAGCTGGTCGAAGGGATCAGTCCGGTCCGGGGCATCGAGCACAACGTGCGCTGGAAGGACTATTACAACTTTGACCTGCGTCTGAGCAAGACGTTCACGACGAACCTGGGTGAGGTCCAGTTTTTCATGGACGTGACGAACGTCTTCAACATCCGCCACATGAACCGGTGGAGCGGGTTCACCGGACCGGATGACCTGCGCGACTACCTGCAGTCGCTGCATTTGCCTGCCAATACGTTTGAAGGACTGGACAGTCCGCCCTATCAGTTTGTGCCGGGCAACGACAAGCCGGGAGACTATCGCAAGCCGGGCGTCGAGTTTGTGCCCATCGTGGTGTGCCCGCCTGCTGGCTGCACACCGGCGGTGGGTTCCAACGACGACCCGAACGATCCCAAGCGGCCGCTTTACTACCGGGACGGCACCTACTATCGCTACAACGGCAGCGATTTTGTCGAAGCCGACCCGGACTTCGTGAAGAAGGTGCTGGATGACAAGGCGTACATCGACATGCCGAACGCCGACTTCTTCACCTTCTTCAATCCGCGGCGTGTGTTCTTCGGGCTTCGGGTTTCTTTCTGACGACAGACAGGTAAACAATCGGATTTGAGATATGAGCACGTTTATGAGAAAACACAAGATCATCGGCTGGGGGAGCCTTGTTCTCTTGCTGCTCCTGACCGGTCTTCCGGCCCAGGCGCAGTGGAGCACCCGCTGGCTGGCCATCGGTCGGCTCCAGTCGCCCTATCTGGGCGGTGGCTCCGAGCCTGAAAATCTAGCCGGTATTGATGCGAACGGGACCTATACCTGGCCCGGCCATATACCGGGCACGTACTGGGGACACTGGCGGGGCCTCTGGATCAGTGCGCGAAACTGGCGCTCGCCGGATGGCCAGACGTTCCCCGTGCGCATTGAGCATATCGGCCCTCGTTTTAATGGCGTGGGGGAGTACTTTCAGGACGTGATCAAGCTGGTGTACAAGTTTGACGCGCCGGAAGTGCTGGTCGACGGGCAAAAAACCTTTGACAAGCCCGCCACGCCGGATGAAATCAACCCGGATATTCCTTCCGATGCCATGGTCGAAAACATTGCCCGCACGGCCATGGGCATCGAGGTGCAGCGACGGGCCTACCAGTTCAGCAACGAGCAGCACCAGGACTATCACATCATCGAATACGTCTTCACCAACACGGGCAACGTGGACGAGGATGAAGAGATCGAGTTGCCCGATCAGACGCTGCAGGATGTCTATTTCACCTTCTTCTACCGCAACAAGGCCAATGCGCCGGCCGGTGCCTGGGACAACAGCCATGGAGGTTCGGCCTGGGGCAAGTATACGATGAACGATGCGTTGCTGCCCGAATGGGAGGACATGCCGGGCGAGCAGTTCAGCGAGCGTTTTGCGCAGAACTACGATTTCTGGAAAGATCATGCAGCCCAGTACTCGTGGCTGGCGGCCGTGCCAGACCAGCAACAGTTCAACACGCTGGGCAACCCCATGTGGTACCAGCACCAGTGGCAGGCCGTGGCGGCCGACACGACCGGACGACTGGGCGGGGCGGCAATGTTCGGAACGCTGACGGTTCACGCCGATCGGTCGGCTTCGGATGCGTCGCATGATGAAATGCAGCCCAGCATGCTCGACATTCTCGACTCGGACGATGCCGACCTGACCAGCCGCAACGACCACAACGACATCAGCCAGATGCAGTTCGAGCGGGACTGGTTGGAAGACGGTCGTAAGAATGGCAGCGGACCGGCCCGTTACGGCGACCAGAAGCCGCCGCATGCCTGGCGGATTCAGCCCGACGGCGACTTCGCCCGGCAGACGGCGCCGCCACAGCCCAGCGAGGGAGGCTACGGGTACGTGCAGAGCTTCGGCCCCTATACGCTGGGACCGGGCGAGAGCGTACGCATTGTGGTCGCCGAAGCCATTGCCGGCCTGAACGACAAGCTGGCCTACGCGCTGGGGCGGTGGTACAAGCAACAGGTCCGCCAGCTTGGCCGCGACGCCGCCGACCAGGCCGTCTTCTACTGGAATCCGGAGACCAACACCTACTGCAACCAGGGCGATCCGGGCTGCATCGGCATGACCAAGAACGACTGGGTCATGACCGCCCGCGACTCGCTCTTCCAGCTCTTCGACCGGATTCTGGAGGTCTGGAACAACGGTATGCAGGTGCCGCAACCGCCCAAGCCACCGCGGCGCTTTGTGGTGACCTCGGGCACCGACAAGATCACGCTGGAGTGGGAGGCCTATGCCGGTGAGCCGGATCCAGTCAGGTGGGAGATCTGGCGGGCGCAGAGTTACTACTACGGCCTCCCGCTGCCGGATAGCTCGACGGTCTACTACAAGATCGCCGAATTGCCAGGCAATGCCCGCTCCTACACCGATACTGAAGTGACGCGCGGCGTCGAGTACTATTACTACATCCAGGCCGTGGGCAGCAACGGGCTGAAGAGCAACCGGTACTGGACCCAGACCTATCAGCCCGCCGTGCTGCGCCGGCCACCGGGAGCCTCCCTGGATGACATTCGGGTCGTGCCGAACCCCTATGTGCTGGAGGCCGACCTGGGCGTGCGCTTCCCGGACCGACAGGACAAGATCGCCTTCTACGGATTGCCCGCTGAGGCGACCATCCGGATCTACACGGAGCTGGGCGAGCTGGTGAAAGTGATCGAACACACCGACGGCAGCGGCGACGAATTCTGGGACCTGACCACTTCGTCGCGTCAGGTGGTAGCCAGCGGGATCTACTTCGCCGTGATTACCGACAAGGCGACCGGTAATCAGACAACCCGGACCATCGTGGTCATTCGCTGAAATTCTGAGGCTTTCCAAAGGCTAACCCGGAAATGAAGATGAAACGGCTATCCTATACAGGCGTGGGGCTGCTCCTGATCGGCCTTGTGCTGCTGCCGCAGCAGCTCCATGCGCAGGACACCGGGCCGGTTACAGAAATCGAAACCAAGAAGCTGGCCCAGACCGGTTTCAAGTTCCTCAGCGTATCGCTCGACCCGCGTGCGGCTGCTATGGGCGATGCGCTCACAGCCCGCGACGACAACGCTTCACTTTCGCTCTTTTACAACCCGGCCGGTATGGCCTACTTCGACCGAGCCTTCCACGTTGCGTTCGGACAGACGCAGTGGATTAACAACACGGACTACAGCTACGCCAGCCTGGCCTATCGGCCAGCCGATGGCCAGTATGGCGTGATCGGTCTGAGTGTGATGGCCGTGAGTTATCCTGAGGTCATCAAAACCGTTTTTGCCAACAACGAACAGGGCTACGAAGAGCAGGGGACCTACAGCCCCAGTGCCCTGGCCATCGGCATTGGCTATGCGCGGGCCATCACCGACCGCTTTGCCGTCGGGGGCCATGCCCGCCTGGCCCGTCAGGATCTGGGCTCGGCGCAGGTCGGGCTGAACGGTCGCACGGAAAGCTACGCCAAGTCGACCATCGCCGTGGACTTCGGCGTGCTTTACCGGACGGCGCTCCAGAGCCTGACCTTTGCCATGAGCGTGCGCAACTTCTCGCGCGAGCTCACCTACGTGGAGGAGAGCTTCGAGCTGCCGCTGAGTTTCCAGATCGGCGTGACCTACAACCTGATGGACCTACTGGCGCCGGCCAATGGTATGCATGTGCTCTGGCTCAACGTCGAGGCCGTCCGTCCGCGTGACTATCCGGAGCAGATCAAAGTAGGTGCGGAGTATTCTTTCATGGATCTGCTCTTTCTGCGGGCGGGCTACGTGAATCCGACCGATGAGCAGGGGATCAACCTGGGCGCTGGCTTGCGGGTGGGCTCGCGCAATTTCCGGATCGGTGTAGATTATGCCTATACATCGTTTGGTATTTTCGATAATGTACACCGGCTCGGGCTGCAACTGGCTTTCTGAGCAGAAAAAGTTGACCTGTTAGCGAATCAGGCCCCGACCGGGCACGCCCGACCCGGTCGGGGCTCTATCTTGTGGTTGGCAATGAGGTGGTTGTTTCGTGGGTGGCTGTCGGTTCTGATAGGAGGGGGGCTGCTGCTCGGTGGCGCAGGCTGTCGGGGGAAAACAGCATCCACACCACAAACGCTGCCGTTAACCCCGACGCAGGTAGCGCTGATGCAACAGGCCTGGCAGGCCTTCGAACAGGGAGCTTACCGAAAGGCAATTCATCTGGTCGATAGCCTGGAGCAGCAGGGCGTTCGCGCCGCAGCCCTCTATTTTTTGAAAGGACGCGTTTATCTGGAACTGAATCATTTCGACGCGGCCATCCAGGCGCTGGAACAGGCAAAGGCAATCGATCCGAATTATCCCGGAATCGATTATCAGCTCGGACATGCAGCGTTTTTGCAGGGGCGTTACCGGGAAGCCCTTACGCATTACCGACAAGCACTGGAACAGGTGGAGCGGACTTCTGGGGGGAATTCTCAACAGATGAGCCAGGATGTCCGGGAGCCGATCTATCGCCAGATCGGTCGCACCTATTTCTTATTGGACAGCCTGCAGGTGGCCCGCCGCTTCTATGAGAAGGCCTTGGCGCTCGACTCCACGCAGAGCGAAACCTACCGCTGGCTGTCGGAGGTGGCCGAGGTCGAAGGGCAGTTGGAGGATGCCCGACGTTATGCTGAAAAGGCGCTGGCGCTGGATCCCGGTCATTTCGAAAATCTCTACCGCTTTGCCACGCTTTTGCTGCGCACGGGGTATCCCCGGGATGCCGTGTATTTTCTGCAGGAAGCGTTTCGGCGCAATCCACACCATCGGGGTGTCAACTACAACTTGGGGCGCGCACTGATGCTGCTAGGAGAACGCAAGGCCGCTCAGTTCTATCTGGAACGGGCGCGCCAACTGGAAGAAGTGACCTCCAAGCTGGAAGACGCCAAGATGGCGGCCTATCAGTATCCGCGCAATCCCAGACGTTGGGCAGAACTGGCCGCGCTCTACGTGCAGACCGGTGACTACCTGGAAGCCCGTAAGGCGCTGGATGCCGCGCTGTTTCTGGATCCGGACAACCTGGCGCTGCAGAACGACCGGGCCAATCTGGCGTTACTCCTGGGCGATACGCTCGATGCGGTGCGGCGCTACTATCAGTTGCTACAGCGCGACTCGACGCTGGCCGACGTGTGGCTGAACCTGGGCGTCGTGTTGGCTGCGCAGCAGCAGTACGACGCCGCCCGAAGGGCCTGGCTCCAGGCCTTGCGCTACCGCCCGAATGATGATACCTTGCGGCGGTATCTGGCCGAACTGGAACGGCGACGTGGTTCCTGACCATGTGGTGACCTATGCCCCGCCCGCGTAAACGGCTGTTTCATCTGCCTGCCGGACAGCGCCGGCTCATAAGCATCTTGCTGGGCGGCTTCCTTGTGATGCTGCTCAACAGCCTGGTGCTCGTGCTGTTCGACCGCTCGACGGCGCTCGTCTACATGAGCAACGTGCTGCTGCACGTCGGACTCGGCCTGCTGCTGGTCGTGCCGCTCCTGCTGTTCCTGCTGGCGCATATCCGCACGATGCCGCTGCGCTGGAATCTTCGGGCGACGGCCGCCGGCGTGTTCACGGCGCTCTCCATGGGGGTGCTGCTCGTGAGCGGCATCCTGCTTTTCTGGGGCACGCCGACGCTGAACCGACGCGTGCTGCTGACGCTTCACGTCGTGAGCATGTTTACCTCACTGCTGGGCTTTCTCGTCCATGTGTCGCTCAAGCGAGGGGTGCGCTTTCGCTTTCTGCTGCCCGAGGGCATTGCCGCCTTGCGCCGGGGACAGGTCCTGCGCCATCCGCTGACGCTGACGTTCTGCGCGGGCGTGGTGGTCTCGGTTGCCTTCTTCCTGGTGCCCTGGCTCAAACAGCCCGATCCGGTCTACCTCGACACCGGCAACGAAAATCCGCTGGCTGCCTCCGAGGCCCTGCTGGCACACGAGGGCTTTTTCAAGGAGGCCACGCTTTCCGGCTCGAAAACCTGCGGCCAGGCCGGCTGCCACCCCGACATTTACGCCCAGTGGGAGGCTTCGGCCCACCATTTCTCTTCGTTCAACAACCCGTACTACCGCCGCTCCATCGAATACATGCTGGAGCGCCGACCGGTCGAGGCCGCCCGCTGGTGCGCCTCCTGCCACGACCCGGTCATGCTCTTTTCGGGACGCTTCGGCCACCGCATGCCGCTCGACACCACACACTGGACGGCCCACGAGGGCATCACCTGTCTTTCCTGTCATGCCATTACGGGGCTGCGCGACCTCCGGGGCAACGGCCGTTACGTGATCGCCGAACCCGATGAATATCCCTTTGCCCGAAGCACGAATCCGGTGGGGCAGTGGCTGCACCGCCAGCTCATTCGGGCCAAGCCGGAGCCACACCGGGAGGCCATGCTCCGACCCGTGCACCGTACCGAGCAGTTCTGCAGCACCTGTCATAAAGTGGGGCTGCCGCCCGCCGTCAACTACTACCGCTGGCTCCGGGGCCAGAACGAATACGACGCCTGGCAGATGAGTGGCGTATCGGGCAACACAGTGCGGTCGTTCTACCTGCCGGCACAACCGCGCACCTGCATCGACTGCCACATGCCCCTGGTGCCCTCCGACGACCAGGGCAACGACGGAGGCTTTGTGCGCAGCCACCGCTTCCTGGCCGCCAACACGGCGCTGCCCTTCCTCAAAGGCCACGACGAACAGCTCCGGGCTACGCAGGCGTTTCTGCAGGACTCCATCGCCACGGTCGATCTGTTTCTGGTGCGCGTCAACGGCCGCACCTACGGCCCCGACGAACCCATGCCCGTACTCCGACCCGGCGATCGGGTGGAGTTGACCGTGGTCGTGCGCAACCGTAAGGTCGGCCATACCTTGCCCGGCGGTACGAACGACTCGAACGAACTCTGGCTGGAGGTGATCGGACGTGACCCCGAAGGGCGAGCCGTGGTGGCCTCGGGACTGCTCGACGACGAAGGGCGGATCGATTCCACCGCGCACTTTTTTGGGGCCGTTTTTGTGGACCGAGCCGGGCAGGAGGCCAACAAGCGCAACCCGCACGACTTCCGCACGCCGGTTTACGTGAACGTGATCAATCCGGGCACGGCGCGAACGGTCCATTACCGCTTCACCGTGCCGCCCGGTCGTCCGATCACCGAGCTCTCGGTGGCCTTCAAACACCGCAAGTTCAAGTGGTACTTCAATAACTGGACGTTCCGGGGGCGCGTGGCGCCCGGCCAGCCCGACTCGCTTGCCACGCCCGAGGTGGACTACCGCCGCTGGATCCTGGATGAAGACCGCACGGCGCCCGCGCTTCCGATCACCACCATCGCCACGGCGCGCCGCGTGGCCGGACAGGTGCCCGAAAGCAACGTGCCGCTCTGGGAGCGCTGGAACGACTATGGCATCGGTCTCTTTCTGGAGGGCAACACCCGACGGGCGCTGGATGCCTTCGAGCAGGTGAGCCGGCTGGCCCCGGACAATCCCGAAGGGCCGATCAATCTGGCCCGCGTGCTGATCGCCGAAGGGCAGCTCGACCGGGCCATGGAGGCGCTGATCGAAGCCGAACGACGTCGCCCCGGCTACCTGAAGACCGCCTACTTCCGGGGCAAGATCTACCAGCGGCAGGGCGAATACGACCGGGCGCTGGCCGAGTGGATGCGCGTGGTCGAACGCTATCCACTCGATCGCGTCCTCCTGCAGGAGATCGGACGGATTCATTACCTTTCGGGCCGCTATGAAGAAGCACTCCGGTGGTTCGATCGCATCCTGGCCATCGATCCGGAAGACCTTGGCGGCCTCTACAATCGGATGCTGGCGCTGGGGGCGCTGGGACGCACCGAGGAGTTCCGGGCGGCGAAAGCTCGCTACGAATATCATAAGGTGGACGAAGAAGCCTCGGCCTGGAGTACACCCTACAAGCATCGCCATCCGATGGCCAACCGCGAGGCGCAGCCCATCCACGAGCACGAGCTGCATCCCGTGGATGAAAACGGACGGCTGCGTATAGCGCCGATGCTGGCCTGGCAAAACATCGATCGATAACCATGCCGAAACGACTCTGGGGAAGTCTGTTGCTCCTGCTTTTTGTCGGCTGCGAACGGGCCGAGCAGGTACAGAAGCCGGTGGAGGAAACCGCCTCCGTGGAGACCGTACAGATCGCCTTCACGGACGTGACCGAGGCGGCCGGGCTGAGCGCCTTCCGGCACGAGACGGGCGCCTTCGGCCAGAAGTGGTTTCCGGAATCGATGGGGCCGGGTTGCGGCTTCGTCGATTACGACGGCGACGGATGGCTTGACATCGTGCTGGTGGGCGGCGGCGTCTGGCCCGGCCACAGCGACAAGGACTGGGTGCGACCGCTCTGGCTCTTTCGCAACAACGGGGACGGGACGTTCACGGACGTGACCGACGAGGCCGGGCTCGGCCAGCTCAACGCCTACGGCATCGGCATCACGGCCGCCGACTACGACAACGACGGCGACGAAGACCTGTACTTCACCACACTCTGGAAAAATGTCCTCCTGCGCAACAACGGCGACGGCACGTTCACGGACGTTACCGACGAGGCCGGCGTGGCCGGCGACTCGGTCTGGAGCAGCTCGGCCATCTTCTTCGACGCCGATGGCGATGGCGACCTGGACCTGTTCGTGGGCAACTACGTCTACTGGACACCGGAAACCGACCTCTGGTGCTCACTCGACGAAAAGACCAAGGGCTACTGCACGCCCGAAGCCTATACGGGCGTGCCCCCCTACTTCTTCCGCAACAACGGCGACGGCACGTTTACCGACGAGAGCGAAAAGGCCGGATTCGTGCCGGCGCCGGGTAAGACGCTGGGCGTGGCCGAGACCGACTACAACCGGGACGGCTGGCCCGACTTGGTCGTGGCCAACGATACGCAGCCGGACCAGCTCTACCGCAACAATGGCGACGGCACGTTCACCGACATCGGCATGCTCAGCGGCATGGCCTACGACGAAAACGGCAAGGCGCGGGCCGGCATGGGCATCGACGCGGGCGTCGTGGACACCACCGGCCAGATCAGCCTCTTCGTGGGTAACTTTTCCAAGGAAATGATTGGCGTCTACCGCTACATCGGCAACGACCTGTTCATCGATCGGGCCGCCGTCTCCAAGATCGGCCGCCAGAGCCTCCAGACGCTGACGTTCGGGCTGTTTCTATTTGACGTCGATCTGGACGGCGACCTGGACCTCTTCGCCGCCAACGGACACGTGCAGGACGAGATCGAGCGCGTGCAGGATGGCATCACCTACGCGCAACCGCCGCACCTTTTCCTGAACGATGGGAATGGTTTCTTTGTGGATGTGGCGCCGAAAGTCGGAGGCGTCCTGACGCAACCGATCGTTGCCCGCGGAGCCGCCTACGGCGACTTCAACCGGGACGGGCTCGTCGATATTCTGGTGATCGAAAACAGCGGGCCGGCGCATCTCTGGCGCAACGATACAAAGGGGGCCGGGCACTACCTGCGCGTGCAACTGGTCGGCACGAAAAGCCATCCGCAGGGCATCAGCAGTCGGGTGGTGGTGCGGATAGGCAACCGGTGGATGGAGCAGCGGGTGCGCACCGGCGGAAGCTATCTGGCCGTCTCCGAGAAGACGCTCACGTTCGGGCTGGGTGCAGCGCGACAGGTGGACGCCGTCGACGTCGAATGGGCGACCGGATTGCGCGAGCGCTTCGGGCCCTTCGAGGCCAATCAGGAAGTGCGCCTCGTAGAAGGAACCGGCCGTCCGCTGGAGACGCTGGCGCGGGCAAGCTTCTGAGCATCATGCGGGGTCCGATCGGCCAGGCGGTGCCTGTTTGTGTGCTGCTGCTGGTGACGCTGGGCGCGTGCCGGGAGAGGCAACTGGCCTATTCGCCGCTGCTTCCCGAGGTACAGGCGCTGATGGCCCGGGCCGAGCAGGCGTTCGCGCAGCAGCAGTTCTCCCGGGCCATTGCGCTGGCCGACAGCGCGGAAACGCTTCAGCCAGAGCATCCGGACATTCTCTTTTTCAAGGGGCGCGTCTACACGCACATGCGACTGCTCGACGAGGCCGACAGCCTGTATCGGCTGGTGGCCCGTCGCGTGCCGGACTATCCCGGCGTCTGGCACAACCTGGCCAACAATGCCGCCCGGCGCGGGCAATTCCGGGAGGCGATTGCCCTGTTTCAGCGGGAGCTGGAGTACCATCCCGGGGCATTCTCGTGGCGGGGCATCGGACGGGCCTATGCGGAGCTGGGGCGTCCCGACAGCGCGCGGTTTGCCCTTGAGACCGCCCTTCGTTACGACAGCACCTATGCCGAGGCATGGCTCGATCTGGCCGAGTTGTATGAAAAAGAAGGCCGCTACGAGGAGGCGCTGCAGGCGGCCCGTCGGGCCTGGGAGCTTGCGCCTAGGAGTCTGGTGGCTCGTTACCGGCTGGGTAACCTGCTGTTGCTGACCGGTCAGCCGGCACAGGCGCGGCCGCTGCTGGAGTCCGTCGTGCAGGAGGCACCCTGGCATCAGGCAGCCCACTACAGCCTGGGGCGTGTGCTGCAGCAACTGGGCGAGACCGAAGCGGCGCGGCGTATGCTGGAACGGGCCGAGGCGTTACGTACGCTGCAGGCGAAGGTGGAGCAAGCCGAACTTCTGGTGGCCAACACGCCCCGCGATCCCTACGCCTATGCCACGCTGGGATCGCTTCTGCGGCGGCTGGGACAGTACCGGGAGGCACTCTATGCCTATCAGGTGGCGCACTTTCTGGCCCCGGATAACCTGGAGTTTCAGAACAACATGGCCGTGCTGCACCTGCTCCTGGGAGAGGAAGACCGGGCCATTGCCCTGCTGGAGGCGGCCGTGCGGCGCGACACGACGTTTGTCGATGGCTGGATCAACCTGGGTATCCTGTACGCTCGACAGGGGCGTCGCGAGGCAGCCCGACGTGCCTGGGAGCAGGCCCTTCGTCTGGCCCCCGATCGGCCCGAGCCCCGCCGCTATCTGGAAGGGCTGACCACTGCCGCACCGGATACGCTCCGATGAAGCGTGAAGCGTTGCGCTGGAAAATTCTGGGGATGGCCTTAATTGCCGGACTGGCCGCCTGTCGGGCACCTGAACCGTCCGTCACCCTGAGCAGCACGGCCCGCATGGTCGACACGCTGGCAGCCATCTACCGGCGGGCGCTGGCCGATCCCATGGCCTATTATCTGCTGAATAGCCGGCGTGCCGAGTGGTGGCACAGGCGGTTGGAGCAGACGGGGAGCAGCTCTCTTTCTCTTCGCTTAAACTATGCCCGGGAGTTGCTGGCGGCCGGTCAGACCGAAGCGGCCATCCAGAAACTGCAGGCGTTACTGGCGCGCTTTGGCACCTACGAGGGAGCGCCGGAGACGCGTCAGCTCCTGGAGGCGCTGGCTACGGCCTATTTCCGGCTGGGTGAGCAGCAGAACTGTCTGGCGTTGCCCCATCCGGAAGCCTGCATCCTGCCCCTTCAGGGCGGGGGCATTCACCGGCGCCGGGAAGCCGTGCAGCAGGCAGCCGCACTCTGGGAGCGGCTGCTCGAAAGCCGGCCGTTCGACTTTCAGTCGCGCTGGCTGTTGAACCTGGCCTATATGGCCATGGGCCGGTACCCCGACGGCGTGCCCGCGCGCTGGCGTATCGACGGGCTGGCGCCGGCACAACCGGGCGCGCCATCTTTTCGAAACGTGGCAATGGCGCTCGGCGTGGACGTGGTAGGGCTGGCCGGAGGCGTTTCGTCCGAGGATTTCAACGGCGACGGCTGGGTCGATCTGCTGGTCACGTCTTACGGGCTGAACGACCAGGTGCGCCTTTTCCTGGCGGACGGACAGGGCGGCTTCGTGGATCATACGGAGGCGGCGGGCCTGAAAGGGATTGTCGGCGGGCTCAATACGGTGCACGCCGACTATGACAACGACGGCGATGTGGACGTGCTGATTCTCCGCGGAGCCTGGCTGGGACCGGCCGGCCGCATGCCCAATTCGCTGCTCCGCAACAACGGAGACGGCACCTTTACCGACGTAACCTACGAGGCCGGACTGGGCTATGCCTGTCCGTCGCAGACGGCCGCTTTTGCGGATTTTAACCTGGACGGCTGGATCGATCTGTTCGTCGGGTGTGAATCGAACTGGGTCTCGGCCTGGGCGGTCGGTCTGGGCGGCTTGCCCGAAGACCAATTTGTCGAGTTTCCCTGCGCGCTCTACGTCAACAACGGCGACGGGACGTTTACCGACGTCGCTCCGGACGTCGGGCTGGACCTGAAGGCCATGGTCAAAGGCGCAGCCTGGGGCGACGTGAACAACGATGGGCTGCCCGATCTGTACGTTTCCGTCCTGGGCGGTCCCAATCATCTGTTTGTGAACCGGGGTGGGACAGATCCCCGAAACTGGCACTTCGAAGAGGCGGCCGAGCAGGCCGGTGTTACCGGGCCGCTGTTCAGTTTTCCCGTCTGGTTCTTCGACTACAACCAGGATGGCCTGGAAGACCTGTTTGTGGCCAGCTTCGATCTGCGTTATCTGGCCGAAACGCCTGCAGAATACGCTCTGGAATGGCTGGGCATCCGGCGCCGGAGCGAGCCGCCCGCGCTTTACCGCAACAACGGCGACGGCACCTTCAACGACGTGACCCGGGAGGCCGGACTGGACCGGGCCTGCTTCACCATGAGCGGCAACTACGGCGACCTGAACGGCGACGGCTGGCCCGATATGTACTGGGGCACGGGCACGCCCGACTTCCGGGCGCTGGTGCCCAATCGCCTGTTCAAGGGACGGGGCGAAACGTTCGAGGACGTAACGCTCATCTCCGGCACCGGACACCTTCAGAAAGGGCACGGCGTGGCAATGGCCGATTTCGACCGAGATGGCGATCTGGATATGTACGTCGTGCTGGGCGGTGCCTTTGAAAGCGACGTGTTTCCCAACGCGCTGTTTGAAAACGTGCAATCGACCGGCAACTGGATACAACTCCGTCTGGTAGGTCGACGGGCCAACCGTGCGGCCATTGGAGCCCGGATCCGTCTGGTTGTCCGGACGTCTGACGGTCGCCGCCGCGTGCACTACGCCACGGTGTCTTCCGGCGGGAGTTTCGGCGCCTCGCCGCTGATGTCCTGGATCGGTCTGGGCGACGCCACGCATATCGACACGCTGGAAATCCGCTGGCCCACACCGGACGGTCGGCGCGACCTGCATTTCAATCTGGAGGTGAACCGCACCTACGTGTTGGAAGAAGGACAGCACTGAACTGCTGTTCTGGCACGCTCCTGAAGGCTTCTACCTCGAGTTGTTCAGAAACGCGCCTGCGAACGTGCTTTTTATATGTTGACAGCTGGTTGCGGGTATGCCTGCAGTCAGGCAGGGCGCATCGGTGCATCGTTCAGTTCGTAGCTATCGGCAGGTTCGTGTCTCCTCGACAGCCTTTCCCTGATACGATTTCCCGGCTTCATGGTACATGCGCGCGGCATTCTATGACCACGCCGCTGAGAGCACGGGCGCGCACCATGGTGCGCCCCTACCGGACAAACGACGACGTTTCCACCAGGTAGGAGCGAACCACTGTGTTCGCCCTATTTATGTCGGGCACATTGGGATGTTCGCCTTCATGCACCGGTGAATCAGCTGAGGCACGTTCTCTACGAGGTCAATGAATCTGAATATGAAGAAATTGTAAAGGAATAACGAGGGATAGGAAGCTTGCAGGGGTTCTGCATCTCTACATAATGAAAAGTTTTTGCAGCGATCTTGAAAGGTTTCTGAAATCCAAAACCAGCCGGAGGAGCACTTGCAATGAGACTGGTACGGGTATGCTGCACCTGGGTGGCCCTGCTTGTAGTCGGTGTTGCGACTGCATGGGCCCAGACAGGCAAGATTGCGGGCGTGGTGACCGATGCGGAGACGGGTGAGCCCTTGCCCGGTGTGAACGTGGTCATCGAAGGGACCACGATGGGTGCCACGACCGACGTCGAGGGCTACTACGTTATTCTGAACGTGCCGCCCGGCGAATACCGGGTGCGGGCCTCGTTCGTCGGTTACGCTCCGGTGGTAGCCGAGAACGTGGTGGTCAACATCGGGCTGACGACCGAACTCAACTTCCAGTTGCAGCCGCAGGCGGTCGGTCTGGAGGAGGTGGTCGTGGTGGCCGAGGAGCCGGTGGTGAAGCCGGACGTGTCGGCCTCGATCGCCAACATCCGGGCCGAGCAGGTGGAGAACCTGCCGGTGGTCAGCGTGGCCGACGTGATCAGCCTGCAGGCGGGGTTTGAGCCGGGTTTGACGATCCGTGGCGCTGGCGGTGATCAGGTGGCCTTTGCCGTGGACGGGCTGACGCTGGCCGACCCCCGTGGCAACACGCCGATTCTGGGAGTCAGCTTCACGGCCATCGAGGCGGTGCAGGTTCAGACCGGCGGCTTCAATGCGGAGTATGGCAATGTGCGGAGCGGTCTGATCAACGTGGTGACGAAAGAGCCGTCGACCGAGCGCTACTTCGGCGACATCCTGATGCGGTATTCCACCCCGTCGCGGCCCTATTTCGGCCCCCTGCCCAACGACATGGAGGCCTATTATATCAAGCCTTTCCTCGATACCACGCCGCTGGAGGGGTGCGCTCGCGGCGTAGCCTATTGTGGCACGAGTGTCTGGCCGAGGTGGATGCAAGAGCTGTACCCGGATCATCAGGGCTGGGATAACCTGGCGCAGGGAACGCCCTGGACGCCCGAGCAGCTGTATTCGGCCTACAAGTGGCTGGTTCGGAAGGATTTCACCATTCGCGAACCGAATTATGAACTGGACGGCACCATCGGCGGACCGGTGCCGCTGGTCAGCCGCTATCTGGGCAATCTGCGCTTCACGGCATCTTATCGACAGGTGCAGACGGCGCTGATGTTTCCGGAGCAGCGGCCGGCCTACCAGGATCGCATTTTCCAGGGGAAGCTGGTCTCGGACGTGGCCAGTGGCGTGAAACTGACCATCGACGGACTTTACCGGAAGCAGAAGGGGCATGCAGCGCATCGTGATGGGCGCGGCACCATTCTGACCGGTGAGATGCCCCGGTATCCCTGGGACAACCGGGAAGATCTCCTGCCGGTCCAGATGAACATTGGTTTCAACATCAACATGGCTCTGTTCGGCGACTGGGGCTTTAGTCCCACGAACATCACCCAGTCGATGATCGGGGCCAAACTGACGCATACGCTGAGTCCGGCCACGTTCTACGAAGTGCAACTGCAGCGCATCGAGTCGGACTACTTCACCTTCATGCCGCGTCCGCGTAGGGGCGGCATTACCGGGCCGAGCGAGATTGTCGTGTGTATCCGTCGGGATGGCACCTACACCGATCCGGTGAACGGCCAGTGTGCCGACGGGGAGCTGGGCATGTCGGAAGCCCCGATGGGCTACAAGCAGTCCTATGAAAACGCACCAACCCCGACACCCTTCGGGTTGCTCGGGTCGCAGGCCGGTTCGGCGCGCGACAGTTCGAACATCGTACGCTATGCCGCTCGTGTGGACCTGACCAGTCAGGTTAACCGCGTGCTGCAGGTCAAGACGGGGCTGGAATACATCTTCAGTGACTACCACATCCGGCATGGCGTCTACGACCCGGCCAACCCGCACCACGAAAACGAGAAGTTCCGCTGGGACCGCACGCCCGTACAGGCGGCCTACTATGCGCAGGCCAAGCTGGAGTTCAAGGGCATGATCGCCAACCTGGGCGTGCGCTTCGATTACTTCAACCCCAGCGGCAAGTGGTACGAATATACGGCTTTCGACCGGGCGCTCTCGGCAAGCGTGGGCATTCGGGGCATCGACCAGGCCCTTTCGCGCAAGCCGGTGAAGAAACAGCTCACGGTGAGCCCGCGCCTGGGCGTTTCGTTCCCGATCACCGACAACAGCAAGCTGTACTTCAACTACGGTCACTTCCGCCAGATGCTCACGCCGCAGGACCTGTTCCGTGTCGAGTACATCTCGAACGGAGCGATTTTCAGCATCGGTAACCCGAACGTGCCGCTGCCGCGCACGATTGCCTACGAGCTGGGCTTCGAACAGAACATCGGCAATCAGTTCCTGCTGCGGCTGGCGGGCTTCTACCGCGACATGCACTACCAGGCGCGTGAGGTCGAATACATCAGTGTGGACGATGCGGTGGACTACTTCCGCGTAGAGCCGCTCAATTATGGCGATGTGCGTGGCTTCGAGCTGACGCTCGAAAAGAACCGGGGGCGCTGGATTCGCGGCTTCGTGAACTACACGTACCTGGCGCGGAAGTTCGGCAACTTCGGCTTCGGACAGATCAACGAAAACCGGGCCGAATTCCGGCAATACCTGACGACCACGACGGACCACTATCCCTGGGCGCCGGTACCGGAGCCGTTCGCCCGGTTCAACCTGGAAATCATCGTGCCCAGAGATTACGGGCTACTGCTGGGCGACTGGCGCCTCAACCTGCTGGGCGAGTGGCGCGCCGGCGCCAAAGGCACCTGGAACGGGCAATCTTTCACCTTCGGCCCGGGCAACGATCCGGAGATTGCCTTCAATACGAGCTGGAAGGACTACTACAACCTGGACCTTCGCCTCAGCAAAAACTTCGAGACGTCGGCCGGACGGCTCCAGTTCTTCGTGGACGTAACCAATGTGCTCAACTTGAAGCGCATGTACTGGAGCAACGAGTCGCCGTTTGAGGGGCCCAACGACATGCTGAACTACTTCCGCTCGCTGCACCTGCCAAGCGACATCTTCGGCGAGGAGTTCGATCCGGGTTACGTCTGGGTGCCGGGCAACGACAAGCCAGGTGATTTCCGGAAGCCCGGGGTAGCCTACGACCCGATCTATGCGGTGGTGAACATCAATCAGGTGACGGAGCCAATACCTAATGTCCTCTACTGGGATAAGGCGACCGGCCAGTATATGACCTATACGAACGGCCAGTGGCAGCCCGCCGACCCGAAACGCGTGGACTACGTGCTCAAGAACAAGGCCTACATCGACAACCCTGACGAGACGTATCTGGCCTTCCTGAATCCACGCGATGTCTACTTCGGCGTGCGGCTCACATTCTGATGTCAGCACCAACCATGCGCTGTAGAAGATTTTCAACCATGACAAGTCAGGGAGATTGGCATATGAAAGTGGTTCGTCGGTTAACAGTACAGACGGCCGGTCTGGTTCTGGTGCTGTTGCTGGGAGCCGGGCTGGCCCGTGACGGCCGGGCGCAGTGGAACATGCGCTGGCTGTCGGTAGGCGACTTCCAGCACCGCTACGTGGGCGGAGGGGCCCAGCCCGAAACCTACGACGAGGTGATGTTCCAGTGGCCGGGCATCCGCCCGCAGGTGTCCTACATGCACGGCCAGGCGCTGTGGATCAGCGTCAAGAACTTCACCAACGAAGAAGGGACCCATTTTCCGGTGCGGGTTTCGCACATTGGTCCCCGTACCGAGGGCATTGGTGAGTTCTTTGAACGCAACATAAGTCTGATCGGACGTTTCGAGGCTCCGCTGGTGCTGGTGGACGGACTCGAATCATTCCGCCGCCCGGCGCCGCTGGACGAGGTGGACCCTGAGCTGAAGGCCGACCGCATGGTCTATAATGAGGTGAACACCTCGGTCGGCATTACGATGATCCGCAAAGCCTATCAGCTCAGCAACGAGTTCCACGACGACTATCACATTGTAGAGTATTCTTTTATTAACACGGGAAATGTGGATGGGGACGACGAGATCGAGCTGCCAGACCAGTCGCTCGAAGACGTGTACATCACGATCATTCGTCGTCCGAAGATCAACGCGCCGGCAGGCTCCTGGGGCGGTAGTGCCAATGCCACAGCCTGGGGCGGCTACGTGATGACGGACGCCGTCGGCGACGGCTACCAGGACTACGGTCTGGATGAAACCTGGCGGGGCCATTTCTCCTGGCTAGGCTACATCCCCGAACAGACGCGCTTCAACACGATCGGCAACCCTATGTGGGAAAACACAGTCGGCTGGTGGTACACGCTCGATGTGGATACCGTCGGCCGACTGGGCGGTGCAGCCATGGTGGGCACCTTCGTGCTCCATGCCGACGGCCAGCCGCACGACCCAGGCACCGTGCTTCCGGATGATCCGGCCCAGCCGCGCGTGATGACCTACCTCGACTCGGACGATGGCGATTTGACCGGGAGCAACAACCACAACAACGTCCAGGGCATGCAGCTGGAGCGTCAGTGGATCGAGCAGGGCGCGCCGGTGCGGCAGTACAGCACCACGGGTTGCACCTGGACGGGCCTTCGCACCACCCCCTCGCAGGCCTTCTGCGCCTGGCCACCGCCGGATCCCAATGCGCCGGTCGACTTCGTCAAGCACTTTGCCGCGCAGAAGAGCGATCCGCGTATTGGCTATAACAGCTGGAGCTATGCCTACAGCTTCGGCCCCTTCGACATGGCGCCCGGCCAGGAAGTGCGGGTCGTGCTGGTCGAAGGTGTGGCTGGCCTGAGCGATGCGCTCAGTCTGGAACTGGGTAGGTGGTACAAACGGCAGGTGCTGGCCAACGGCGTCGATGCAGCCGATCAGGCCATCTTCTGGTGGAATCCCAAAACGAATCAGCGCTGCAACGAAGGTGAAGAAGGCTGCATCGGCATGACCAAGAACGAATGGGTCATGACCGCCCGCGACTCGCTCTTCCAGATGATAGAACGGGCCCGGGCCGTCTATGCCAACGGGTTCGACGTCATCCGGCCACCCATGCCCCCACGCCGCTTCGAGGTAACCTCCGGGGTCGATAAGATCACGATTGAGTGGGAACCCTATCCCGGCGAGGAGCCGCCGGGCGGCTGGGAGCTCTACCGGGCGCAAAATCGGTACGACGGTATTCCGGCTCCCGACGATCGTACCGTCTACAAGCTGATCGCCAAACTCCCGCCTAACGCGACCCGTTACGAAGATACTGACGTGTCGCGCGGTGTGGCTTACTACTACTACCTCCAGGCCGTCGGCGAGCCTACACCGATCGATCCGCTGGCCATCAACGGTACGCCCGACGGACGGCCGCTGCGCAGCAGCCGGTACTATGCCCAGACCTACGACCCGGCCATCCTCAAGCGGCCGCCGGGCGAGACCATCTTCAAAGCCCGGGTCGTCCCGAACCCCTACATCATCGCGGCCGACCAGAACCTGCGCTGGCCGGACCAGCAGGATAAGCTGGGCTTCCTGGACATCCCCGGCCAGTGCACAATCGAGATCTACACGGAACTGGGCGAGCTGGTGAAACGGATTGAGCACACCGACGGCAGCGGCGACGAATACTGGGACCTGACCACGGATGCCCGGCAGGTGGTCTCCAGCGGTATTTACATCGCCGTCATCAAAGACCACACGACCGGACAGCAGTTGATCCGCAAGTTTGTCGTCATTCGATGAGCCGTGGTGGGGAGGCGGGCGCTGCCCGCCTCCCCGCTCACAGATTTGTCGCAAGGGATGCTCTAAAAAACGAATTCAAAACGATGATTCCTATGAAGATGCATCTACCACGCTGGCAATGGGGCCTGCTACTGCTGCTGCTCTGGCTGGCGCCCCGTGCCGATGCGCAGCAGATCGGAGAAAGCGGATTCCAGCAGGTAAAGCTTGAAAAGCGGGCCCAGACGGGGCTGAAGTTTCTGAGCATGTCGCTCGATCCCCGTCTGGCGGCTATGGGATCGGCGGCTACGGCGCAGAGCCTGAACACGTCGCTGGCCCTGCTTTACAATCCGGCCACGATGGCCCAGATGACCGACCGCTTTCATCTGGCGCTGATGCAGGCCCAGTGGATCGCCGACATTCGTTACAACGGCGGGACGCTGGCCTTCAGTCCGAGCGGTGGGATCTACGGGGTCTTCGGTGTCTCGGTGGTAGCCGTCGACTATGGCGAATTCCTCGGCACGATCCGAGCCGACAACGAGAGCGGCTACGAGGACATCGGCACCTACAGCCCCACCGCGCTGGCCGTGGGCTTCGGGTATGCCCGGGCGTTGAGCGACCGCTTCGCCGTGGGGGGGCAGGTGAAATACGTCCGTCAGGATCTGGGCACCTTCCCGGTCGCCTTCGGCGATGGCGGCGACCTGATCAGCAAAGATTACAACAAAAGCACGGTCGCTTTCGACTTCGGCGTGATCTACCACACGGGCTTTCGGAGCCTGACGTTTGCCGCCAGCGCCCGCAATTTTTCGCGGGAGTTGAAGTACGAGCAGGAAAACTTCGAGCCCCCGCTGACCTTCCGAATCGGGGTGGCCATGAACCTGCTCGACCTGACCAACCAGGATCCCAACATGCACAAACTGCTGGTGGCCATCGATGCCGAGCGCCCGCGTGACTTCGACGAGCGGTTGCACATCGGCGCCGAATATGTGTTGATGAACACGCTGGCGCTTCGGGCCGGTTACATCTATCCGTCCGACGTGGAAGGCGCCAGCCTGGGCGTGGGGATCCAGCAGCGCTTCGGCTCGGTGGGCTTCATGTTCAACTATGCCTACACGGCGTTTGACACCTTTGACAACGTAAATCGTCTGGGCATTCAACTTTCGTTCTGAAGCAGAACATTGTAAATTGTAATAGTCGCATGGCGCGGTCTGTCCACTTCGGGTGGGCAGACCGCTTTTTTCCGAAGACGTCGTGGATAGATGGTGGGCAGGCGGACGGTTCTCAGGTGGCTGCTGATCGGCGGGTTGCTTGCAGGTTGTGGCGCGCAGGCTCCGGAAATGCCGGAGCAATCGACCGTCGAAGCAGAGGGGCCTGTATTTGAAGACGTAACGGCAGAAGTCGGTCTGAGCGACTTCAGGCACGAGACCGGCGCTTTCGGACAGAAATGGATGCCGGAAAGTCTGGGGGGTGGTGGCGGATTTGCCGATCTCGACGGCGATGGCTGGGTGGACATCGTTCTGGTTACCGGTGCGCACTGGCCCGGGCACGGACCCGCACTCCCGGCACTGACCGTCTACCGCAACCGGGGCGATGGCACCTTTGAGCCCTGGACGACCCAGGCCGGTCTGGATCGGTATACCGCCTACGGCATGGGAATCGCCGCGGCCGACTACGACAACGACGGCGATACGGATCTTTTCCTGACAGCTCTGGGGCCCAACCTGCTTTTTCAGAATGACGGACAGGGACGATTCAGAGAAGTCAGTCGTGAGGCCGGTCTGAGCGGCGATACCAGTTGGAGCACGGCGGCCATCTTCTTCGACGCCGACCGCGATGGCTGGCTGGATCTGTTTTACGGCAATTATGTGGACTGGACGCCTGAAACCGACCTTTTCTGCACCTCCGACGGCTTCCACAAAGACTACTGCACACCTCGCCAGTACAACGGCGTGTCAGGACGCTTCTTTCACAACAACGGCGATGGTACCTTTACCGATATGACCGAAGCCGCCGGTTTTGCCGGAATGCCCGGTAAGACGCTGGGCGTAGCCGAACTGGATTTCAACCGGGACGGATGGCCCGATCTGGTTGTGGCTAACGATACGCAGCGCGACCTGCTCTTTGTCAACAACGGCGACGGCACGTTCACCGAGCGCGGGATGGTGGCCGGGATCGCCTTCGACGCAAACGGCCGCGCCCGGGCGGGCATGGGAATCGACGTGGGCTTTTTCGGACCAGATGCCACTCCGGTGATCGCCATCGGTAACTTTTCCAGCGAAATGGCCGGATTCTACCAGTACATGGGAAACGGCGTGTTCGTCGATCGCGCCCCGCAGGTCGGGATGGGTTCGCCTACGTTGCTGACGCTGACGTTCGGGTTGTTTTTCTTCGATCCGGACCTGGACGGCGATCTGGACCTGCTGCTCTGCAACGGGCACATCATGGCAGACATCGCCAGCGTACAGGATGGCGTCACCTTCCGACAGCGTCCGCAGCTTTTCCTGAACGAAGGGGCAGGGCGCTTCCGGGAGTACCCGCCGGTCGGTGTCTGGGCAAAGCCGCTGCTGGGGCGAGGGGCGGCCTATGCCGACTATGACCGGGACGGCGATGTGGATGTGCTGCTCATCGAAAACGGCGGGCCCGTGCATCTCTGGCGCAACCGGACCGATCCGGGGCGGCCGGGCGCCCCGCACTTTGTCCAACTGGCACTTCGGGGCGTGCAGAGCAATCGGGACGCCCTGGGCACGCAACTGATTTTCTATGCAGGTGGTCGTCGCCTGGAGCGGCGTGTGCACGGCGGCAGCAGCTACCTTTCGCAACTGGAGTACATCGTAACGGTGGGGCTGGGGCCGCATACGCAGGTCGATTCCCTGGTGGTATGGTGGCCGAGCGGTCTGCAGCAGCGCTTCGAGCAACTGGCCGCCGACCACCGCTGGCTGTTGATTGAAGGGCAACCTCCTCAACCCTATCGACCGGCTATACCATGAAGTGCGGCGTGTGGTTGATATTCGGCCTGCTGCTACTGACGGGTTGCCGGCAGAATTCTCCGGAATCGGTGCCGCTACCTCCGCAGGCCGAGCCCTTTCTCCAGCAGATGCAACAGGCGCTGGCGACGCAGCAGCTGACGCTCGCGCTGGCGATGGCCGACAGTGTGGAGCGCTATGCGCCGGGCTGGCCGGACGCGCTGTTCGTTCGTGGCCTGGTCTATATGCAGCAGCGGCGTTACGACGCGGCGGCCACCGCCTTCCGGCAGGTGCTCGAGCGGCAACCCCACTATCCGGGCGCCTGGTTCAATCTGGGGCAGAATGCGGCGCTGGCGCGTCGCTACCGCGAGGCCATTGGCTACTACCGGAAAGAACTGAAACTGGCCGAGGAGGTGTCGACGTCGGCGCAGACGCTGGCTGCCGTGTGGACCCAGATGGGCAACGCCTATGAGCAGCTGACCCGGGACGACAGCGCCCGCGCGGCCTATGAGCAGGCGCTCCGGATGGATTCGACGTACGCCGAGGCTCATGCAGGGCTGAGTCGACTGCTGGAACGTGCCGGCCGGTATGAAGCGGCGCTCCGCCACGCAGAACAGGCAATGGCACTGGCGCCCGCACGGCTGGATTACCGCTATCGGGTGGGAGCACTGCTGGTGCAACTGGGGCGATTTGAAGAGGCGATCCCGCTGCTGCAGACCGTGGCGCAACACTGGCCCGGACACGACGGCGCCGCCTACAACCTGGGACGCGCGTTGATCGCCACCGGCCGTCAGGAAGAAGGACAGCGCTACCTGACACGGGCCGACTCGTTACAAAAGCTGACCGAGAAACTGTTGCATGCCCGCCGACGCACGGAACTGCAACCCGACGATCCGGACGCCTGGTCGACATATGCCCGCCTGCTGATGGAGGCCGGCTATCTGGACCAGGCCTACACGGCCCTGCAGACCGCTCTGACGCTTGCCCCGGGCAACCTGGCACTGCTCAGCAATCTGGCCGCGCTACAACTCGCCATGGGGGATACCGCCGGTGCCCTGAAGGGATTGCAGCTGCTGGTCCGGGCCGACTCGGGCTTTGCCGAGGGCTGGTTCAACCTGGGCGTCGTCTATGCGATGCTCGGCGATAGCGAGGCCGCCCGTGAGGCCTGGCGGCGCACCCTGCAGTTGAATCCGGAGCATGAAGCAGCCCGTGCCTATCTCAGCCGATTGCAATGAACTACCGACACACAATTTTTTACGTCCTGCTGAGCGGAGTAATGCTGGTGGTCGGTGCCTGCAGCAGCCGCCAGACCGAGCGGCGTCCGGTCGATCCGCGCGTCCGGTCGTTGCTCCTGCAGGCCGAACAGGCGCTGCAGCATTACGACTTTGCCCGGGCGCTGGCGCTGGCCGACAGTGCCGCCCACTACGACCCTGATGAACCGGCCATCTATTTTCTGCAGGGGCGCCTCTATGCCGAAATGGCCCAGTTCAACCGGGCCGAAGCCGCCTACCAGGAGGTGCTGCAACGCGACCCGAATTTCCGGGGCATCTGGCACAACCTGGCCAACCTGAAAGCCCGGCAGCATCGTTTTCGGGAGGCCATTGCGCTCTATCAGAAGGAGTTGCAGCGTTATCCCGGAGCACCTACGTGGCAGGCCATGGCCCGGGCCTACCGCGAGCTGGGTGTGGTCGACAGCGCCGCCTACGCCTACCGGCAGGCCTTGCAGCTCGACAGCACCTACGTGCCGGCCTACATCGGCATGACGCAACTCCTTGACGATGAAGGACGCTTTGCCGAGGCGTTGACCTATGCGCAGCGAGCGCAGGCCCTGGATCCGGACAATCCGGAAACGAACTACCTGCTGGGCGAGCTGCTGATGAAAAACGGTCGGTTCGCTGAGGCGCTACCGTATCTGCAGCGTGTGGTGGCGGCCTGGCCCTGGCATGCCGGCGCACACTACAGCCTGGGACAGGCGCTGCTACGCGTGGGGCGCCGGGAGGAAGGCGAGGCTGCGCTGCAGCGTTATGAGCAACTGCGCGAACTGAACGCCCAGGTGCAGATGCTGGAAGAGGCCGTCCGTACCACACCCGACAACCCCTATGCGTTTGCCGCGTTGGGAGCGGCCCTGCGTCGAAGCGGTCGCTACGAGGAGGCGCTGCGGGCCTACACCATTGCGCTATTCCTCTCTCCGGATAATCCCGAGATTCTGAACAACCTGGCGGCGCTTTACTTTGTGCAGGGCGACACGCTGGCGGCCATGCAGACGTACCGCCGGGCGTTGCAGGCCGACTCGACCTTCATCGATGCCTGGCTGAACCTGGGCGTGTTGCATGCGCTGCGTGGAGAACGCGCGGCCGCCGCGCACGCCTGGCGCCAGGTCCTGCGCTACGACCCGCAACATGAGGCGGCCCGTCGCTACCTGGCCCGCCTGCAGCAATAAAGAATGCCGCCCACGCGACGATGGCCTGTGCGGTGAACGCGCCCCTTCGATAGTGGCCTCCGACAAGACCGCCCCGGCGCACTTGCTCCGGTTCCAGACCTATCCTGCTGCAGGCCGCCGCGTCTCACCCCTGTAGAAGCAAGTCCCGGTGCCCGCACAGAACGCTTCTGCATCGATCGCTCAGAAAGACTTTTTCTATCAACGTGGGAGCGCTTCCAACCAGAAAGGGACACTTTTCAGACTTGAGTTTTTCCATTATTTTGTTCTAAACTTTTTCACCAGAACTAAGCGCTTTCACCCACCAACAGCCTCCCTGCAGCCATGAAGCGGTTTCTCGGTGCGCGACTCAGCGCGATGATGTTTCTGGAGTTTTTTATCTGGGGCGCCTGGTACACGTCGGTGGCCGTCTACATGGCGGCCGAGGGCATGGGCACGCTCACGCACTGGCCCTACACGGTCAACCCGATCGCGGCCATCGCCGCCCCGTTTTTCCTGGGCCTGATAGCCGACCGCTACTTTGCCACGGAAAAAGTGCTGGGCGTGTTGCATCTGCTGGTGGTCTTGCTGCTGGTGCCGCAGTTCAGCGGGGCGCCTGTCGCGTTCATTCTGCTGCTGTTGCTCTACAACCTGTGCTACATGCCCACGCTGGGACTGGCCAATTCGCTGGCGTTTCACCACATCCAGAGCCAGGAGAAGCAGTTTCCGTTGATCCGTGTGTTCGGAACGATCGGCTGGATCGTGGCCGGACTGTTCGTGAGCTTCGTGCTGAAGGCATTTGTAGCTGAGGGACGGCTGCCCGAGCAGACGCCGCTGCCGCTTTACACGGCGGCCGTGGCGAGCATTCTGCTGGGGCTCTACAGCTTCACGCTTCCGCACACGCCCCCGCCGGCCGCAGGGCAACCCGTCTCGATTCGGAGCATCGTGGGCCTGGATGCGCTTGAGCGGCTGGGGAGCAAGCCGTTCTATGTGTTTCTGGTCAGTTCGTTTTTGATCTGCATTCCGCTGGCGGCCTACTACAACTTCACGCAGCTTTTCCTGGAGGCGACGGGCTTTCAGAACATTGCGGGTACGCAGACGCTCGGGCAGATGTCCGAGGTGGTCTTCATGCTGCTGATGCCGGTGTTCTTTGCACGACTGGGTGTCAAGTGGATGCTGCTGGTGGGAATGGGCGCCTGGGTGCTGCGTTACGTGCTGTTTGCGCTGGCCGCGCCGAGCACGATCTTCTGGATGATCATCCTCGGCATTCTGCTGCACGGCATCTGCTACGACTTCTTCTTCGTGACGGGTCAGATTTACGTGGATAAGAAATCGACGCCGGAGATCCGGGGCCAGGCGCAGGGTATGCTCGTGCTGGTGACCTACGGGCTGGGCATGCTCATCGGCGCCCAGGTGGCGGGCAACCTCTACAACAGCTTCCTGAACGGTGCCGAGGCGCTTTCGCTGGAGGCCTGGCAGCAGTTCTGGTTCATTCCGGCGGCCTTTGCGGCGGTGGTGATGGTGCTCTTTGGGCTGCTGTTCAACGACCGGGTGGAGCGGGCGCCGGCCACGGCGGCAGGCGCTTCGGCTGTGGTCGAAAAATGAGGCGATGTCATGAATCGACGTGATTTTCTGGAGCGGGCTTCGGCGCTGCTGGCGGTCGGTCTGAGCTGGGTGCGGACCGGCGGTACCGACGAGGCGCCGTGGTTTCGGATCTCGCTGGCCGAGTGGTCGCTGCACCGGGCGATCTTCGGCGGGAAGCTCGACGCGCTGGACTTTCCGGTGGTGGCGCGTCGGGAATTCGGGATCGAGGCGGTCGAGTACGTGAACCAGTTCTTTTTCGACCGGGCGCGCGACCGGGCCTACCTTGGCGAGCTGAAGCGGCGGGCCGAGGGCGAGGGCGTGCGCAGCCTGCTGATCATGTGCGACCGGGAGGGACGGCTGGGCGATCCGGACCCGGCCCGGCGGCGGCAGGCCGTAGAGAACCACTACAAGTGGGTGGAAGCGGCGCGCTTTCTGGGCTGTCATTCGATTCGGGTCAACGCGGCCAGCGAGGGGAGCTACGAGGAGCAGCAGAAGCTGGCGGCCGACGGGCTGCGGCAACTGGTGGAGTTTGCCGCCGAGCACGAGCTGGACGTGCTGGTGGAGAACCACGGCGGGTTGTCGAGCAACGGGGCCTGGCTGGCGGGCGTGATCCGGATGGTGGATCACCCGCGCTGCGGGACGCTTCCGGACTTCGGCAACTGGCGCGTGGACGCGGAGACCTGGTACGATCCCTACCAGGGACTGGCCGAGCTGATGCCCTTCGCGAAAGGCGTGAGCGCCAAGTCGTACGACTTCGATGCCGAGGGGAACGAGACGCGCTTGGACTACGTGCGCCTGCTGCGCATCGTGCGGGACGCCGGCTACCGGGGCTATATCGGAATCGAGTACGAAGGGGATCGGCTGGACGAGATGGAAGGCGTTCGGGCCACGAAGGCGCTGCTGGAACGGGTACGGGCACAACTGGCCGAAGCAGAGAACAACCAGGGAGGACAGCGATGAACCGTATGCGACGTCTTTTTTCAGTGGTTTTGCCGGGCATCGTACTGCTGGCAGCCGGGTGCGGGCCGTCGCGCTCGGAGGCACCGGCGCAGGCGCAGGCGGCCGCGGCCGACACGTCCGGCTGGATCGTGTTGTTTGACGGCACGAGTCTGGAGGCCTGGCGCGGCTACCGAAGCGAGACGATTCCGCCGTGCTGGCGGATTGCCGAAGACGGGACGCTGCACTGCACGGGCGAGGGGAGCGGCGACCTGCTCACGAAGGAGCAGTTTGCCGACTTTGTGCTGGAGCTGGAATGGAAGGTGGCGCCGGGCGGCAACAGCGGGATCATGTACCGGGTGACGGAGGAGTACGATGCGCCGTGGATGAGCGGGCCGGAGTATCAGGTGCTGGACAATGCGGGGCATCCGGACGGCAACGATCCGAAGACGAGCGCCGGCGCCTGCTACGCGCTCTATCCGACGGATCCGTCGGCGGTGCGTCCGGCCGGGGAGTGGAACACGACGCGGATTGTGGTGGACAGCGCGCACGTCGAGCACTGGCTCAACGGCCGCAAGGTGGTCGAATACGAACTCTGGAGCGAGGACTGGAACGCTCGTGTGGCGGCCAGCAAATTCCGGGTCTATCCGAACTTCGGCAGGGCGCGGCAGGGCCACATTGCCCTGCAGCATCATGGCGATCCGGTCTGGTATCGCAACATCCGCATTCGTTTGCTGAATCGATAACCTCATGGCTACGTCACGACGCGACTTTCTGCGCCGGACGGGCGCCTCGCTGGCCGGACTGGCCCTGGGGCCGGCCGTACTGACGCGCCCGGCGCATATCGTTCGGCTGCACCCGGAACCGCTTCGACCCGTGCCGCCCTCCGACACGATCGGTCTGGGCATGATCGGCATGGGGATCATGGGCTTTGGCAATGCCCGTACGGCGTTGCAGGTGCCCGGGGTACGCCTGGTCGCCGTGGCCGACTGCTACGACGGGCGGCTCGTGCGTACGAAGGAGGTGTTCGGTGCCGACGTGTTCACCACGCGCGACTATCGCGAGGTGCTGGCACGGCCGGATGTGGACGCCGTCGTCATCTCCACGCCGGACCACCTGCACGCGCAGATCGCCATCGAGGCCATGGAGGCCGGCAAGGACGTGTACCTGGAAAAGCCTATGGTGCAGCGCGTTGAGGACGGCCTGCGCGTCATCGAAGCCGAGCGACGCACCGGCCGCGTGCTCATCGTGGGCAGCCAGCGCGTCAGTTCTATCCTGTACGCCAAAGCCCGCGAGCTGTACCGATCGGGTGCCATCGGCCAGCTCAACATGGTCGAGGCCTATATGAACCGCAACTCGGCCACCGGCGCCTGGCAGTACACGATCCCGCCGGACGCCTCGCCGCAGACCGTCGACTGGGAGCGTTTTCTGGGACCGGCACCACACCGGCCGTTCGATCCCGTGCGCTTTTTCCGCTGGCGCAACTACTGGGACTACGGCACGGGCATCCCCGGGGATCTGTTCGTGCATCTGTTTTCGGGCATCCACTTTGTCCTCGACGCACTCGGTCCCACGCGCATCTACGCCTCGGGCGGGCTCCGCTTCTGGAAAGACGGCCGGGAGGTGCCCGACGTCATGGCCGGACTGTATGAATACCCTGACACAGCGGCTCACCCGTCGTTTACGCTTTCGCTCAAGGTGAACTTTGCCAACGGCGGAGGTGGCGGCGAGGCGTTTCGGTTCATCGGCGACGAGGGGATGATCGAGATCGGATGGGGACAGGTGCGGCTCTCGAAGCTTCCGCCGCGACGGCTGACCGAGCAGGAGCTGCTCGGCTGGAATTCGCTGCGGACGTTCCCGGAGGCCATGCAACGACAGATCCTCGAAGCGTTCCGGGCCGAAAATCCGCCGCAGCGTGAGGTCTCGGAAACGCAGGAAGTGGTCTACCAGGCTCCGCCGGGCTACGACGACCGGCTGGATCACTTCCGCAACTTCTTCGAAGCGGTGCGCACGCGCGGGCGGGTGGTCGAGGACGGCACCTTTGGCTTCCGGGCCGCCGCTCCGGCGCTCCTTTCGAACACCAGCTACCTTGAAAATCGGGCGATCGGCTGGGATCCGGAAAACATGCGACAGACCTGAAAACGTAATTCCAGAGGAACCATGGCAGGAGGGCGAATTTCCCGACGTCGGTTTCTGGGTACGATGGCCACGGCCGGAGCCGCTTTCACGATCGTGCCCCGGCACGTACTGGGACGAGGCTTTGTGCCGCCCAGCGACAAACTGAACATTGCCTGCATCGGCGTGGGGGGCCGTGGCGCCTGGAACGTGCGTGGCGTCTCTTCGGAAAATCTGGTGGCCTTCTGCGATGTGGACGACGAGCGGGCGGCCGAGACCTATCGGGCCTTTCCGAATGTACCGCGCTATAAGGACTTCCGGGTAATGCTGGAGCGCGAAGGCGACCGAATCGATGCGGTGGTGATCTCGACGCCCGACCACACGCACGCCGTGGCGGCGATGATGGCCATTCAGATGGGCAAACATGTCTACTGCGAAAAGCCGCTCACGCGCACGATCTACGAGGCGCGGCGGCTGGCCGAGGCGGCGCGCGAAAAAGGGGTGGTGACGCAGATGGGCAACCAGGGGCACGCGGGCGAAGGCACGCGCCAGATCCGGGAATGGATCGAAGCGGGTGCGATCGGTACGGTGCGGGAGATTCATTTCTGGACGAACCGGCCGATCTGGCCGCAGGCGATTGAGCGGCCGCTGGAGGCCTACCACGTGCCGCCGACGCTGGCCTGGGATCTGTGGCTGGGTCCGGCGCCGGAGCGGCCCTACCATCCGGCCTACGTGCCGTTCAAGTGGCGGGGCTGGTGGGACTTTGGCACCGGGGCGCTGGGCGACATGGGCTGTCACATCATGGATGCGGCCTTCTGGACGTTCGACCTGCGCGATCCGGTGCGGGTGACGGCCGAGACGACCCCGGTTTTTCCGGAGACGGCGCCGCTGGTGTCGCGCGTAACCTACGAGTTTGCGGCCCGGGGAAATCGGCCGGCGCTTCGGGTGGTCTGGCGCGACGGCAACCTGGCGCCGCCGCGTCCCCCACAGTGGGAGAAGGATCGGCCCTGGCCGCCGATGGACAGCGGGCAGATGTTCATCGGCGACGAGGGCGTGTTGATTGCAGGGACCTATGGGGAAAATCCGCGCCTGGTGCCCGAGTCGCGGCATCAGGAATGGATCGCTTCGGCACCGGCGCCGCGCTACCCGCGTTCGCCGGGGGTATATCAGGAATGGATCGAAGCCTGTAAAAACGGTGGGCAGGCGGGTTCGAACTTCCCGGACTATGCGGGGCCGTTGACGGAGATGGTGCTGCTGGGGAATCTGGCCGTGCGCGTGGGCGGCACGATCGAATGGGACGCGGCCACCCTGCGCGTGACGAACATCGAGGTGCCGGAGGAATACATCCGGCCCACCTACCGCAGCGGCTGGCACCTGTAAAACGGGGCTGCCGTCAGTGTGGCGAAACCAGGGCCGGCAACTGTGCAGCGCGCAGCTGAGCACGCCTTTCTTTCGGGGGGGGGCTTCTTTTTGCGGATGCGCTTATGTCACCGGCACCGTTGAAGACGGGGTGCCGCGCAGGGCATTGCAGATAATCTGCAAGCAGCTTGCAAATTTTGCGCTGAAGGCGTGACATGCTGGCCTGAACGTCACCGTCGGTTCGGTTGCCAGGTGCCGCGGGCGACGGCCGGCACGAACGTTTCCAGTCCTTCTGGCTTCCAGGAGAGCGTGCGTTCCTGCTCGGCGCTCATGTAGGCGGTCATGAGCAGTTCGACCACTTCCAGGCCTGCGTGGAAGTCCTCCTCCGGCTGGCGTCCTTCGAGGAAGCAGCGCACGAAGTAGCGGTTTTCCCATTCGTAGCCGTATTCGGCCGCTTCGTTGCCTACCAGCGGCATCCAGCCCTGCTCGGCATTCTGCTTTTCGACCAGATCTTCGCCGGCTTCGCCCTGCACGCGCCGGCTGAAGAACAGCCGGGCGCCGGTGTCCAGCGAGTTGACCTGCATCGAATATTCGGGACCGAGCAGTTCGGCCGTCAGGCGCAGTCCGGGGCCCACGTAGCTCCACGAAGTGGTTGTTTCGGCGATGAGCGTGCGGCCGTCTTCGTCCACGAACTCAATCGTCGCGCGGGCGAAGTCCTCAGCCGGATGGTGTTCGTAGTCCAGACGCGGGTCCATGTGCTCCCGGAGCCAGGCGGCGTACTCCGGACGCGACCACTTCAGGCTGGCGATCTGGGCCGTCACCTTGACCGGGCGGATGCTCTGGCGCGGCTTGCCGGGTTCGGTCAGCAGGAAGCGAGCCACCTCGACGCTGTGGCACATCATGTCGTTGAGCACGCCGCCGCCCTGCAGGTTGCCGAACCAGAACCAGGGGGCGTGCGGTCCGCTGTGCTCTTCGGCCGCGCGGGCCAGGTAGGGGCGGCCGGTCAGCGCGGCGCCGCGTTTCCAGAGGATCTCCCGGCCGCGTCGGATGGCCGGTGTGAACAGCTGGTCTTCCAGGTAGCCGTGCAGGAGACCGGTGCGCTCCACCAGTTCCACCATGCGGCGCGCTTCGGCCACGTTGCGCGCCAGCGGCTTTTCGCAGGCCACGCCGACCAGTTCGCCTTTACCGCGTTCCAGCGCATCCACAATGGCTTCCATGTTTTCGATGCGGGCGTGGTTGGGGCCGCAGATCCAGATCGCGTCGATCGAAGGATCGGCCACCATCGCTTCGATCGAGTCGAACGCCCGGGCTTCGCCCACGTGCAGTTCACGGGCCAGCGCTGCCGCTGCTTCGGCATGGGCCCGGTTCGGGCTCCAGATGCCCCGGATGTCGGCGTCGCGCACGGCCTGCCAGGACTGAATATGAAAGCGCGTGATAAAGCCGCTTCCGATAAACCCAACACCAAGTCGTTTCATGGAAATCTGTGAGTTGGTCCATTTGTCTCGAAAAATAGCATGCGGCGCTTAAATGTGAAGCAGGACTTTGTTGTTTGGAACCGGTTTCATGGTTTGCAAAAAAGGGGACTCCATACTATCTTCAAGCTGCTTGATGAAAGGGCTTTCGTTTAAAGCTGTTTGAAGGAGGGCCTTATGAAAAAGAACGTGTTTGTGGCGCGGCCGCCGGAGGTGTACGATGCGATCGTGGTGGGATCGGGCATTTCAGGGGGCTGGGCGGCCAAAGAACTCTGCGAACTGGGCCTGAAGACGCTCGTGCTGGAACGCGGCCGTCCCATCGAGCACGGCAAAGACTACATCACCGAGCACATGCCGCCGTGGCAGACGTCCTTCCGGGGTCTGGAAGACCGCAAGCGCATGCTCGAGGATCACTACATCCAGATGCAGGCCGGCCCGGTCAACGAGTACAACATCCACTTTTTCATCAACGATCGGGAAAATCCGTACACGCACGACCCCGACAAGCCTTTCCTGTGGATTCGCGGCGATCAGGTGGGCGGGCGCTCCATCATGTGGGGACGGCAGAGCTACCGGTGGAGTGAAATGGATTTCGAGGCGAACGCGCGCGAAGGCATCGCCATCGACTGGCCGATTCGGTACCGGGATATTGCCCCCTGGTACGACTACGTGGAACGTTTTGTCGGTATTACGGGCCAGGCCGAGGGGTTGCCGCAGCTTCCGGACGGGCAGTTTCTGCCGCCGATGCCGATGAACTGCGTCGAGCTGCACGTCAAGGAGCGCATCGAGAAGGCCTTCCCCGGCCGCAAAATGACCATCGGACGGGCGGCCATCCTGACGGTGCCACACAACGGACGAGGCGCCTGCCATTACTGCGGCCCGTGCGATCGCGGTTGTACGCCGGGGGCTTACTTCAGCAGCCTGAGCAGTACGCTTCCGGCGGCGCGGGCGACGGGGAACCTGACGCTTCGGCCCAACAGCATTGTGCACAGCGTGATCTACGACGAGGAGCGGGACCGGGCCGTGGGCGTGCGGGTGATCGACCGGGAGACGAAGGAGATGCTGGAGTTTTACGGGCGGATCATTTTCCTGTGCGCCTCGACGCTGGCAACGACGCAGATTCTGTTGAATTCGAAGTCGCGGCGTTTTCCGAACGGGCTGGGCAACTCCAGTGGGGTGCTGGGCCACTACCTCATGGACCATCATTTCAAAGTGGGGGCCGGAGCCGAATTCCCCGGCTTCGAGGACCGGTATTACTTCGGCAATCGGCCCAACGGCATTTACATTCCGCGTTTTCGAAACCTGGGCGATCGCGCCACGCGGCATCCGGACTTTCTGCGTGGATACGGCTATCAGGGGGGGGCCAGCCGGGGAAGCTGGTGGCGCGGGGCGGAGATGGACGGTTTTGGCGTGTCGCTCAAGCAGGCGCTGCGCGATCCCGGCCCCTGGCGTATGTGGCTGACCGGTTTCGGCGAGATGCTACCGCGCTACGAGAACTACGTGGAACTGGATCCGGAGGTAACCGACGCCTGGGGCATTCCGGTGCTGCGCATTCACTGTACGCTGAGCGAGAACGAGCGGAAGATGCGGGAGGACATGGCCAATGCGGCGGCCGAGATGCTCGAGGCGGCCGGGGGCAAAAACGTGCAGCCGTACATCGACGACTACAAACCCGGCGAGGGCATTCATGAGATGGGGACGGCGCGGATGGGTCGGGATCCGAAGACGTCGGTGCTGAACGCCTACAACCAGATGCACGACGTGCCGAACGTGTTCGTGACCGATGGGGCCTGCATGACGTCTTCGGCCTGCCAGAACCCGTCGCTGACGTACATGGCGCTGACGGCGCGGGCGGCGCACTATGCCGTCGAACAACTCAAAAAAGGCAACCTGTAAACGACGTCGCCGATGGTGAAAAAGAACGTGTTTGTGGCACGGCCGCCGGAGGTGTACGATGCGATCGTGGTGGGATCGGGCATTTCAGGAGGCTGGGCGGCCAAAGAGCTCTGCGAACTGGGCCTGAAGACGCTCGTGCTGGAACGCGGCCGTCCCCTGGAGCACGGCAAGGACTACGTGACCGAGCACCAACCGCCCTGGAAATTCTCCTTTCGCGGGCGCGGCGAGCGCAGCCTTTTCGACGAGGAGTATGCCATTCAGAAAAACTGCTACGCCTGTCGCGAAGATACCAGGCACCTGTTCATCAACGACAAAGAAAATCCCTACATCCAGCTGGAGCCGTTCATCTGGATTCGCGGGGATCGGGTAGGCGGGCGTTCACTCATGTGGGGGCGCCAGTGTTACCGGTGGAGCGACCTGGACTTCGAGGCGAACGCCCGGGATGGCTTCGGGGTGGACTGGCCGATCCGTTACCGGGACATTGCGCCGTGGTACGACTATGTGGAGCGTTTTGCGGGGATCAGCGGTCAGGCCGAGGGCTTGCCGCAGCTTCCGGACGGTCAGTTTTTGCCGCCGATGCCGATGAACTGCGTCGAGTTGCACGTCAAGGAACGCATCGAAAAAGCTTTCCCCGGTCGCAAAATGACCATCGGGCGTGTGGCCGTGCTGACCGTACCCCTGAACGGCCGTGCGGCCTGCCATTACTGCGGCGTCTGCGAGCGGGGCTGCACACCGGGGGCGTATTTTTCGAGCCTGAGTGCCACGCTTCCGGCGGCGCGGGCGACGGGGAACCTGACGCTACGGCCCAACAGCATTGTGCACAGTGTGATCTACGACGAGGAGAAGGACCGGGCCGTGGGGGTGCGGGTGATCGACCGGGAGACGAAGGAGATGCTGGAGTTTTACGGGCGGATCATTTTCCTGTGCGCTTCGACGCTGGGGACGACGCAGATTCTGTTGAACTCGAAGACGCCTCGTTTTCCGAACGGGCTGGGCAATTCGAGTGGGGTGCTGGGCCACTACCTCATGGATCATCACTTCGTGGTCGGTGCCAGCGGAGAGATCCCGGGCTTCGAGGACCGGTACTACTACGGCGATCGGCCCAACGGTATTTACATTCCGCGTTTTCGAAACCTGGGCGATCGCGCCACGCACCGGTCGGACTACCTCCGGGGCTTCGGCTATCAGGGAGGCGCCTCGCGGCCAGGGTGGGACCGGGGCGTGAACATGAATGGCTTCGGCGCTGCGTTCAAAAAAGCCCTGCGTGATCCGGGGCCGTGGATCATGGGACTGGGGGCCTGGGGCGAGATGCTGCCGCGTTACGAGAACTACGTGGAGCTGGACCCGGAGCGCACGGACCCCTGGGGAATGCCGCTGTTGCGCGTCCACTGCACCTGGGGCGAGAACGAGCTGGCCATGCGCAAAGACATGGCGCAGAGCGCGGCCGAGATGCTCGAGGCGGCCGGCGCCCGGAATATCCAGGTGTACGACGGGATCGAGTTCGCGCATCCGGGGCTGTGCATTCACGAGATGGGGACGGCGCGGATGGGTCGGGATCCGAAGACGTCGGTGCTGAACGCCTACAACCAGATGCACGACGTGCCGAACGTGTTCGTGACCGATGGGGCCTGCATGGCTTCGTCGGCCTGTCAGAACCCCTCGATCACCTACATGGCGCTGACGGCGCGGGCGGCGCACTATGCCGTCGAACAACTCAAAAAAGGCAACCTGTAAAACCGAGCGCATAAAGCTATGGATCGACGCGAAGCATTGAAGCGGCTGGCCCTGCTGACGGGCGGGGCGCTGTCGATGTCGACGATTGCGGGCGTGCTGGGTGGCTGCCGGGCCGGTTCGGCGCCGGGCTACCGGCCACAGACGCTCTCGTCCGATCAGCACGAGCTGGTGGCCACGATCGCCGAGCTGATCATTCCGGAGACCGACACGCCGGGCGCCCGTGCGGCCGGTGTGCCGGAGTTCATCGACCGGATGCTGACGGACTGGATGTACGCGGCCGAGCGCGAGCACTTTCTGCAGGAGCTCTCCCGGGTGGATGCGCTGGCGCAGGAGCGGTTCGGACGACCGTTCGTGCGGGCTTCGGAGGAACAGCAGGTGCAGCTGTTGCAGGAGCTGGAGCAGGAGGCCCGCCAGACCGAGCCGCGCCGCGTGGTGATCGACCGGGCCACGGGCCAGATCGTCGACGGGCCAGACACATCGGCCGAAGACATCGCGCAGGGGCGCCCACCACGCACGCTGACGGTGGAGCTGCGGCCGTTTTTCCGGGTGATGAAGGAGCTGACGGTGGTGGGTTACTACACCTCGGAAGTGGGAGCCACGCAGGAACTGCGGCTCAACCTGGTGCCCGGGCGCTACGACGCCTGCGTGCCCTACGACCAGATCGGCCGCGCCTGGGCGTGATTCTCTACAGATCCTGTCACCATCCAACCGTTTTGCCATGGATCGCCGCGATTTTCTGCGCACGGCTGGTGGGCTGGCGCTGGGAGGGCTGACGGTGGCGCTGGGCTGCCGTCCATCCGAAAGCCAGTCTTCACAGAGCCAGAACGCCTCGGGTGGCACGCGCCGCCTGGAACGCATCGGGCTGCAGCTCTACACGGTGCGGACGCTCATGGAGCAGGACGTGCCGCGTACGCTGGAGCAGGTGGCCGAGATCGGCTATCGCGAGGTGGAATTTGCGGGTTACTACAACTACACGCTGCAGGAGCTGCATCAGATGCTCGAAAACCTGGGACTTTCGGCTCCCGCCACGCATGTGCCCTACCAGGCGCTCGAAGAAAATCTGGAGGCCACGCTGGAGGCCGCACAGGTGCTGGGGCATCGCTACGTGGTGGTGCCCTGGCTGCCGCCCGAGCAGCGCCAGACGCTCGACGACTACCGGCGCTGGGCCGAGCGCTTCAACCGCTGGGGGGAGGCCTGCAGGGCTGCAGGCGTGCAGTTCGCCTACCACAACCACGATTTCGAGTTTGCCCGCCTCGACGATCAGGTGCCCTACGACGTGCTGCTGGCCGAGACGGATCCGGAGCTGGTCAAGATGGAGCTGGACCTGTACTGGATCACCTACGCCGGGCACGATCCGCTGGCCTACCTGCAGCAGCACCCCGAACGCTTTCCGCTCTGCCACGTCAAGGACATGACGGCCGAGCGGCAGATGACGGACGTAGGGCAGGGGACCATCGACTTCGCGAAGATCTTTGCACAGGCGCAGTTCCAGCACTATTTTGTGGAACACGACCAACCCGAGGATCCGCTGGCCAGCGTTCGGCGCAGCTACGAGTACCTGTCGCAACTGACCTTCTAAAATTCAAAAAAGCGATGCCGTTGAACCGTAAGCTTCGCTATGGCATGGTAGGCGGCGGCCCCGGTGCCTTTATCGGTGCCGTACATCGCAAAGCCGCCGCGCTGGATGGTGAGATCGAACTGGTGGCCGGGGCTTTTTCGTCCGATCCGGAAAAGTCGCGCCAGATGGGCGCCCTGCTGCACCTGGATCCCCGGCGCGTCTATCGTTCCTACGAGGAAATGGTCGAAAAAGAGGCGGCGCTGCCGCCCGAGGAACGGATCGACTTCGTGTCGATCGTCACGCCCAATCATCTGCATTACCCGATTGCGAAAGCCTTCATCGAAGCCGGCTTTCATGTGGTGTGCGACAAGCCCATGACGACCACGCTGGAAGAGGCCGAGGATCTGTGCCGGCTGGTGGCCCGCCACAACGTGCTCTTTGCGCTGACGCACAACTACTCGGGCTACCCCATGGTCAAGCAGGCGCGGGCCATGGTGCAGGAGGGGCTGCTGGGCGAGATTCGCAAGATCGTGGTCGAGTATCCGCAGGGCTGGCTGGCCACACCGCTGGAGCAGACCGGTCAGAAGCAGGCCGTCTGGCGCACCGATCCGAAGCTGGCCGGTGCCGGGGCGCTGGGCGACATCGGCTCGCATGCCGAACACCTGGCCCGCTACATCACCGGACTGGAGCTGGACCGCCTGTGCGCCGACATTACCACGTTCGTGCCCGGCCGCAAGGTCGAGGACGACGCGAACCTGCTCGTCCACTACCAGAACGGTGCTCGTGGCATCCTCTACGCCTCGCAGGTATCGGTGGGCGAAGAAAACAACCTGCGGATCCGGGTCTACGGCACGAAAGCCTCGCTCGAGTGGCATCAGGAAGAACCGAACTACCTGTACGTGCGCTATTCCGACCGGCCCGAGGAGGTCTACAAGCGGGGCAACGAATACCTGGCCCCGGCCGCTCGCCGGGCTTCGCGCCTGCCTTCAGGCCATCCGGAAGCCTTTATCGAAGCGTTCGCGAACATCTACCTGAACTTTGCCCGGACGCTCAAGGCGCGGCTGGCCGGCGAAAAGCCCGATCCGCTCGATCTGGATTTTCCGACCGTACAGGACGGAGCGCGCGGCGTGCACTTCATCCTGACCGCGCTCGAAAGCGGCCGCCGTCGCGCCTGGGTCGATGCACGCTACACGCCACCCGGAGCCTGAACATCCAAACCTGACAGAGCCATGGCACGACCGGTTACCCTGTTTACCGGACAGTGGGCGGACCTGCCGCTGGAGACGCTCGCCAAGAAAGCGGCCGAATGGGGCTACGATGGCCTGGAGCTGGCCTGCTGGGGCGATCACTTCGACGTGCAGCGCGCCCTCAAAGAGGACGGCTACTGCGAGGAGCGGCTGGAGTTGCTGGCCCGCTACGGGCTGAAGGTCTGGGCTATCAGTAACCACCTGGTGGGCCAGGCCGTCTGCGACAACATCGACGAGCGCCACAAGGCGATCCTGCCGCCGCACGTATGGGGCGACGGCGACCCCGAAGGCGTGCGCCAGCGGGCAGCCCGGGAGATGATGGACACCGCCCGGGCGGCCGCCAAACTGGGGGTCAAGGTGGTCAACGGCTTTACGGGGAGCAGCATCTGGCATCTGCTCTACGCCTTCCCGCCGCTGCTGCCCGGCATGATCGAGAAGGGCTACGAGGATTTTGCCCGTCGCTGGAATCCAATCCTGGATGTATTCGAGGAGGTAGGCGTGCGCTTCGCGCTCGAAGTGCACCCGACCGAGATCGCCTTCGACATTTCGTCGGCCGAGCGCGCGCTGGAGGCCATCGGTTATCGCGAATCGTTCGGCTTCAACTACGATCCAAGCCATCTGGGCTACCAGGGCGTCGACTACGTGGCGTTCATCGAGCGCTTTGCGGACCGCATCTACCACGTGCACATGAAGGACGTCTGGTGGTCGCCCGTGCCGAAGCGTTCCGGTGTCTTTGGCGGGCACCTGGAGTTCGGACACCGCGACCGCTACTGGGACTTCCGCTCGATCGGTCGCGGCAACATCCGCTTCGAGGAGATCATCCGGGCACTGAACCGGATTGGCTACGACGGCCCGCTTTCAATCGAGTGGGAAGACATCGGCATGGACCGCGAGCACGGCGCCCGTGAAGCCTGTGCCCGCGTCAAAGCGATGGACTTCCCACCGTCGGCGGCCGCGTTTGACGCGGCCTTCGCCCGCGAACGCCAGGCCCAGGCGACCTGAAGTCGCCGCCATGGGGTAGTTTCTGCCCACGTTTGTCTTATCTTGAAAAGGGCGGACCGCTTCGGCCGCCCTTTTGTTTGGTTGCCATAAATCAGAACCGGTAGACTGACATGCGGCTACTTCACCTATCTCTGCTGCTGAGCGCCCTGCTTCTGCTGGGCGCCTGCTCGATGCCGGGCAACGGCCAACCCGCCGACGACGAACCCGCCTTCCGGGTGCTGGTCTTCAGCCGGACCGCCGGTTACCGGCACGATTCGATTCCGGACGGCATCGCCGCGATTCAGGAGCTGGGCGCCGCGCACGGTTTTCAGGTGACGGCCACGGAAGACCCGGCCTACTTTCAACCCGACTCGCTGGCGCAGTTTGCCGTGGTGGTCTTCCTGAATACGTCGGGCGACGTGCTCGACGCGCTTCAGCAGGAGGCCTTTCGGGCCTACATCCAGAACGGAGGCGGGTTCGTGGGTGTCCATGCCGCCAGCGACACGGAGTATGACTGGCCCTGGTACGGCAATCTGGTGGGCGCTTACTTCAAGAATCACCCGCATATTCAGGAGGCCGTCGTGCGCGTGGTGGACCGCACGCATCCGTCCACGCAGGAGCTGCCCGAAGCCTGGACGCGCACGGACGAATGGTACAACTTCCGCGAAAACCCGCGCTCGAAGGGCGTACAGGTGCTGGCCGTGCTGGACGAAACCACCTACGAGGGCGGCGAGATGGGTGAGGATCATCCGATCTCGTGGTACCATGTCTATGACGGCGGACGGGCCTGGTACACGGCCATGGGGCATACGAAGGAAAGCTACGCGGAGCCGCTGTTCCGGCAGCACCTGCTGGGCGGAATCCTGTGGGCGGCCGGTCGGACGCAATAGCCGAACCTTCCAGAGTATGGCGGGTTGGAGCAGGCGACCTCCCTGTGATCAACCCGCTTTTTCTTTTCATGGCCAGGAGCAAACGTCGTCCGGGGGCGCCTGCGAGTCCGGCGCAGAATGGCGAAGTGGACTGGGAAGCGTGGCTCGACGAGCTGCTGCAGGAAGTGGAACTGGCCCCGCCCGGCAGTACGCCGCTGGAGCAGGCCCAGGTGTTGATCTACCAGGCCTGGGACGAACCGGATCGCACGCGACGCATCGAACTGGCCCGCCGGGCGCTGGACTGCTCGCCTGATTGCGCCGACGCCTGGGTGGTGCTGGCCGAGGAGGCCGACGAACTGGCCGAGGCGCTGCGCTGCTACCGGGAAGGCGTGGCGGCCGGCGAGCGTGTGCTGGGGCCCGCCCTGCTGGCACAGGAATGCGGACAGCTCTGGCAGATCCCGGAGGCCCGTCCGTATCTGCGCGCCCGTGTGGGACTGGCGCAGTGCCTGTGGCTGCTGGGGGAACAGGAGGCCGCGATCGCGCACTTCTGGGAGCTGCTGCGACTGGACGGGGGCGACCACCTGCGCGTGCGCTACCTGCTTCTGGAGGCGCTGCTGATCCGCAACGACCTGGAGGCGCTCCGACGCCTCATCGACATGTACCCGGACGACGAGTCGGCGGCCTGGTGCTACAGCCGGGCGCTTGTCCTGTATCGGAGCGAAGGCGATACACTGGCGGCCCGTCAGGCCCTGCGCGAGGCGCGCCAGGCCAATCCCCACGTACCCGATTATCTGCTGGGGCGCAAAAAGCTACCCCGTCCACTGCCCGACTACATCGAACCGGGTACCGTGGAGGAGGCCGTCGATTACGCTTCGGTGGCGCTGCCCTACTGGAAAAACACCCCCGGTGCGCTGAGCTGGCTGCGCGGGCAGGTCGCCTGTCTCCGCCGCTGAAGCATCGCGCCCCTGCGGCTTCGAGGAACGGTCGGCCCCGGTTGGCGTAGCCTGTGAACGTACGGTGAATCGGGCTGCGGGCATAACCTGCCATCGGACGCGATGCGTGCACTTCTGCTGGGGCTGGGCCTGGGTGTGCTGATGGCGTCGGCCGCGTCGGCGCAGTTCTACGAGTCGCACTTCGGCAAGAACAAGATCCAGTACGAGCGCTTCGACTGGCACGTCCTGCAGACCGAACACTTCGACATCTACTATTATCCTGAAATGCAGGCGCTGGCCGAGCACGGCGCCTATTTTGCCGAGGAAGCCTATCGCACGCTCCAGCAGCGCTTCAACTACACGCTGCCGCGGCGCACGCCCATCATCTTTTACGCGGCTCCCTACCATTTCCAGCAGACGAACACGACGCCGGGCTTCATTCCGGAAGGCGTGGGTGGCTTTTTCGAGCTGATCAAGGGACGCGTTGTAATTCCGGCCAGCGGCAATCTGTATCGCTTCCGACGGGTGATCTGGCACGAACTCGTTCACGTGTTCACCTTCAATCGGGCCTTTCAGGTGCTGCGCGATCACCGGGTGCCGCCCGATCGCTATCTGCCGCTCTGGTTCACCGAAGGGCTGGCCGAGTACTGGTCGGGCCCGCCCGACGACCAGCACGAGATGATCCTGCGCGATGCGCTCTATGCGAACTATCTGGTGCCGCTGGAGAACATGTACCGCATCTACGGCACCTTTCTCATGTACAAAGAGGGCGAAGCGCTCTGCCGGTTCATTGCCGAAACGTACGGCGAGGAAAAGCTGCTGGAGCTGATCGAACAATTCTGGATCGACCGCGACTTCCGGCGGGTGATGGAGCACGTGCTGGGCGAGGATTTTTACACGATTTCGGATCGCTGGGAGCAATGGCTGAAAGAACGGTACCTGCCGGAGCTGCCCCGTCAGACGCTGCCGTCGCTGGCTTCCGAAGCCATTGTGGCGCGGGGGTTCAGCGCGAAGCCCATCGTCTACCGCCGCCGGGACGGTCGGCGTTTCGTGTATTACCTGGGCAACGAAGGAGCCTACACGAATCTGTACGCGCTGCCGGTCGACTCGGCCTATCGCCCGCAGGGAAAACCGAAAACGCTGATCCGCACGGGCCGGAGTGAGCGCTTCGAGTCGATCAACCTGCTGGAAGACCGCATGGACGTGTCGGCCGAAGGCGTGCTGGCCTTCACCACCCGAAGCGGAGAAGGGGACGTGCTGCACCTGTACGACCTGGAGCGGGAAGAACTCGTAAACACGTACCGCTTCCCCCGACTGGTGGCGCTCTACAGTCCGACGTGGAGTCCGGACGGCACGCGGCTGGCCTTCAGTGCGATCGACGAGGGCGGCTGGATCGATCTCTATGTGCTGGAGCTGGATACCGAACGACTTGAGCGGCTCACGCGCGACCTCTACGACGACCGCGACCCGGCCTGGAGTCCCGATGGCCGCTACCTGGTCTTCGCATCGGACCGCACGGCCTGGGGCGACCGCTACGGCATGAATCTGTTTCTCTACGACTTCCATACCGGACAGCTTCGCCAGCTCACCGACGGGTGGCGACGCGATCGGGAGCCGCGGTGGAGTCCGGACGGTCGCTACGTGGTGTTCGCCAGTGCGGTGGTGGAAACCGACGGCCGTTTCGGTCCGCGCGACGTCTGGGCGGTGGAGGTGGCCCCTGCGCTGCCGACCCGGCCGGTGGCCGCTGCATATCCGGAGACCGGATCGGAACCGGTCGGCCCGCCGGTGCGCCGGCTGTACCGGCTGACGAACCTGGCCACAGCCGCTTTCGATCCGCTCTGGACGCCCGACGGTCACCTGCTCTTCAGTGCGTTCGAGCACTACCGGTTCACCGTGCGTCGGATACCGGATGTGGCCGAACGTCTGGCCCGGCCGCACCAGCAGGCTACGGTGGCGCTGCTCGGGACTCGGCCGCCCTGGAAGCCCGGACGGCTCTCGGCCGACAGCGGCGTGCGCCGCAAGCCCTACCGCCGTCGCTACAGCCTGGACGTGGCCTACGGCGGCATCAGCATCAGCCAGAGCGCGCTCTGGGGCACGACCGGCGGGGCCGCGCTGGCCTTTTCGGATCTGCTGGGCGACGATCGCTGGTACGTGACGGTCTTCCACACCGGCCGGGGCAGCGGCGAACTGCTCAAAGGCCTGAACGTAGCCGTCTCGCGCGTGCAGCTCCATCGCCGCACCGACGTGGGCTATGGCCTTTACCGCTTTGCCGGCCTGCGCTTCGACCTGACCGATCCGGATGCGGCCGCCGAATATCCGCTGCTCTGGGAAGAACTCGTGGGCGGCTACGGCGCGCTGAGCTATCCGATTTCGACCTTCCAGCGCATCGAACTGAACACGGCGCTGGCCTGGAGCGACAAGCGCGTGGCGATCCGGGGCGTTCGGCGCCGGGCACTGCTGCTGTCGAATGCGCTGGCCTTCGTGCACGACGACGCGCTCTACGGTGCCAATGGCCCTGTTGAGGGCTGGCGCGCCAACCTGACCGTGGGTTACACGTCCGACCTGCGCTATTCCAACGTGAGCTACTACACGCTCAGTCTGGACGTGCGCCACTATCTACGGCTGATGCGCAACGTCACGCTGGCGTCCTGGGGGCTGCTCCGAATGAACGAAGGCCGCGAAGCCCGGCTGTGGTTTCTGGGCGGAAGCTGGGATCTGCGCGGCTTCCCGCTGTTCGATGTGCGCGGCCGCAAGCTCTGGTTCACCTCGCACGAACTGCGCTTCCCGATTCTGGAAGCGCCCTCGCTCTACATTCCGCTGCTGGCACCGTTCGGCATTGCCAACCTGCGCGGTGCCCTGTTTTTCGATGCAGCGCACGTGTGGAACGACGACTACAACGAGCGCCAGCCGCAACTTTATGCGGGCGAGACGCTGGGCGCCATCGGACTGGGCTTCCGGCTGAACCTGCTCGGTGGACTGGTGCTGCGCTACGACATCGGGTACCGCTACCGCGACGGCTTCCGCCATCGCGAGCGGACGTTCCGGCAGTTTTTCTTCGGATGGGATTTCTGATGCGTCGAGCGCTGTGGTTGATCGGATTGCTTGTGCTGGGCGGCTGCCGTTCGCTGCAGGTGCCCGTCGGGGCTCTGGTGCCGCCCGAAGAAGCCACGTGGACGGCGCCTCCGCCGCTGGTGGTGCGCTGGCGGCGCGACGTCGAGGCGGCTCCTGTCCGGGCGCTGGTGGCCGGGCGCATCCTGCTGGTGACCAACCATAAAGGCGACGTGCATGCCTTCGAATTGCCCGAAGGCCGGCGGCGCGGCGTGCTCGATGTGGGCCGGGATCTGATGGGCGTGCCAGCGCACCGAAAGTCGCTGCTGGTGGTGCCGGTGGCGCTCGACGATGCCGCGGTGGTGGCCTACGACCTGTACCGCCGCCGAACCGTCTGGCGTCGCACGGGCGATGGTGTGGAGGCCGGCCTGACGCTGGACGGCGAGGTCGTGTACGTGGCCGAGCGGTGGGGGCGGGTGTACGCGCTGGACGTGGAGGACGGGCGGGTACGCTGGGCGCAGGAGCCCGAGGCGACCGGGCTCGATGGCGTGCGGGCGCGGCCGGTGCGCGTCGGCGAGCTGCTTGTGGTGGCCGACAAACGCGGCCGCGTAGTGGCGCTGGAGGCCCGAACCGGCCGGCTGCGCTGGCGACAGAGGCTCCGGCCCGTCTATGCCGACCTGGCGGTTGCCGACGGGCTGGTGCTGGTGCCCACTACCCGCGGGCGTCTGGTGGCGCTGGAAGCGGCTTCAGGGGCTACGGCCTGGACGCTGGCGCTTCCCGACACGTCCGTGCACCTTACCACGCCGGTCATGGCCGGATCGACCGTGTACGTGGCCGGCGGCGATGGTGTCGTCCGGGCGCTGACGCTGCGCACGGGCACGGTGCGCTGGACGTGGACCGGTGGGGCGGCCATCGTGGCATCCCCGGTGGTCGATACCACCGCCGGCGTGCTCTACGTGGGCGACCTGCGCGGGCGCCTGGTGGCGCTGGAACTGACCTCCGGCCACCTGCACTGGGAAACCCGACTGGATGGCGGCGTGCTCGATCTGGCCGACTCACCCTTCGGACTGATCGTCCTGACCCGTCCGCGTCATGTGTATCTATTGCAGAGCGATCATGAAGCGGTGGCGCTGCGTCCTTAGCCTGTGCCTGGGACTCTGGCCGGTAGTTTCCGGATGGAGCCAGCCGGTCGTCGTGCTCGACACGAACTGGCCGGAGGCCCGGGTCTATGCCGATTCGGTAGCGCTGGGTCTGGCCGCCCGACGCATTTTTCACATCCCGCCCGGAGCACGCACGCTGCGTCTGGTGCCGCCCGAAGGCGACACCTGGGCCATCCCGCCTCGCCTGATCACGTTGCCGGACACGACCGCCGACACGATCCACGTCGCGGCAATCTTCCGCTACTACTACCGGATCGAGTCGGTGCCCTCGGGAGCTCGGGTTTTTCTCGGGCCGCCCGAGCACCGGCACCTGCTGGGTGAAACGCCTTTGTTTGACGCCTTCGACGCACCGCTGCGCGACACGCTTTATCTGGTCCGTTCAGGCTACGCTCCGGCCACGCTCTGGCCCGGACAGGATGTATGGAACCGGCATCGGGTGCTGTTGCAGCCACTGGATGTCGCCACGCCCGACGTGCAGCCTTGGAGGCCCACCGTGCGACGACGGCACTGGATCACGTATGCCGCGCTCGGTGTGGCTGTGGCCGCCACGGCCGTTTCCATTCACTACAAATTTCAGGCGGACCGACTCTATGCCCGCTACGAGGAGACCGGCGATCCGGCGCTGCGGCCGCGCATTCGATCGCTTGACCTTCGGGCCGGCATTGCGCTGGGCGTGGCGCAACTGGGGCTCGGCGTGGCGGCTTTCCGGCTTATCTTTCGTTGAAGGGGCGGCAGAGTCGGCCGGTGCTGCGTATCTTTGAGAAAAGAACCATCCGGGACGGAGCAGAGCCATGTCGTTGAAAGAAAAGCTGACCGAAGACCTGAAGGCGGCCATGCGGGCGCGCGACGAGGCGCGTCTGCGTACGATCCGGGCCCTGCGGGCGGCGCTGATGGAGCGGGAAATCGCCGAGCGCAAGGGCGGAGAGGCCACGCTGACGCCCGAGCAGGAGCTGGAGGTGCTTCAGAAAGAGGCGAAGCGCCGCCGCGAGGCCATCGAGCAGTTCCGCGCGGCCGGACGAGAGGATCTGGTGCAGAAGGAAGCGGAAGAGCTGAAGATCATCGAAGAATACCTGCCGCGCCAGCTCAGCGACGATGAAATCCGTGCCGTGCTGGAGGAGATCATCGAAGCGGTGGGGGCGCGTTCGGTCCGCGACATGGGCCGCGTGATGAAAGAAGCCATGGCGCGCATGCGGGGCCAGGCCGACGGTCGCCGCGTGAGCGAACTGGCGCGTGAACTGCTGAGCCGGCGCGAAGCCGCTTCATGATGGCATTGACCCCACTGGACTGGTTCATCCTGGCGCTGGTCGGGCTGGGCATGGCGCGCGGTTTTATGACGGGCGGCGTGCGCCAGGTGGCCAGCGTCGTGGGATTCGTCCTGGCCGTTGTGGTGGGCATTTCGGCCATGGAGCCGGTGGGGCGTGTGGTTGTCGAGAGCCTGGGGCTGTCGCCACGCGTGGGACCGCTGATCGGATTCATGCTGGTGTTTCTGGCGGTGCAGGTGGGCGTCTGGCTGGTCATCCGGGCGACCGAAGCGCTGCTGGGGGCCATCAAGCTGTCGTTGCTCAACCGGCTGCTGGGGGCGCTGGTGGGCGGTTTCAAGGCGGTGCTGCTGTTGAGCCTGCTGTTTCTGGTGCTGCGCGTCTTCGATCTGCCCGGTCCGGATGCGCGACGCGCCTCGCCGCTCTACGCACCGGTGGCCGAGCTGCTGCCGGCCGCCTGGGACTTCGTGGTGGCCCGTGCGCCCGAAGCCCGGAAGCTGGTGGACCGTTTCTCCGGGCTGGAAGAAAAACTGGAAAAAAAGTTGTAGCCAATGGCGGCTATGCGCTGGGCGGATCGACTGGCTGCACTGGTTCCGGAAGGTGCTGCGCCGACGTTTCGCACACACGAAGCGGTGCGTGCGGCGCTCGAAGCTGCCTGCCGGTCGTCCGATGGACTGGCCACGTTTCACGAGATCGGCCGGAGCGAAGAAGGCCGACCGCTGGATGCCGTCGTGCTGGGAAAAGGGACGCGGACGGTGCTGCTCCTGGCCGGCGCCCATGCGGACGAACCCGTGGGGCCGGAAACGCTGCGCCATCTGGTGCTCGAAGGGCTGCGGCGGCCCGAGTCGCTGCGTCCCTTGCTGGAACGCGTTCGGTTTGTGATTCTGCCGCATATCAACCCGGACGGCGAGGTTCGCAATCAAAACTGGACCGAACGCTGGCCCTCGCTCGAAGCCTATCTGACCGGCGTCGTACGCGAACTTCCGGGTCGTGACCTGGAGTTCGGCTATCCGGATCTGCGCGCCGAGAATCGTGCCATTGCGGCATTTTTGCAGGCATATGCGCCCTTCGACCTGTACGTCAACCTGCACAGCATGGGCTTTGCCGAAGGGGCGCTGTTGCTCATCGAACGCCACTGGTCGTTTCGGACGGAGGCATTGCAGCAGGCTTTCGCCGACGCGGCCCGTGCGGTCGGGCTGGAGTTGCACGACCACAACCGCAAAGGCGAGAAGGGCTTTTTCTATCTGGGGCCCGGCTTTATGACCACGCCCGAAGGCGAGGCCATGCGCACGTTCTTCCTGGCGAAGGGCGATCCCGATACGGCCGCCCATTTTCGCATGAGTTCGATGGAGTTCGTGCGGAGTCTGGGTGGCGATCCACTCTGTCTGGTGACCGAGCTGCCGCTGTTTGTGGTGCGCCACCGGCCCTCGCCGCCGGGCGTGCCCGTGGCCTATCTGGAGTTTCGTGAGCAGCTTCCGGAGCTGCGCCTGCGGGCGGAAAAAGGCGCCCCGCTGGACGAGGCGCGTCGGCTGTTCGGCCTGCGGGTGCTGCCACTCGCGATCGCCATGCGTCTTCAGTTGCAGACGATCGGCTTTGCGCTGGAGACGGTGAATGCCTGAGTCGTGTCAGCGCGGCGTCAGCCGAAGCGTGCGAAGGGGGGCGGTTCCCTGCAGGGCCGTGGCGGTAACGCGGGCGGAAAGTCGATAGCGTGCCAGAAAACGATCGACCTCCGGCCAGAGGCGGCGTGCGTAGAACGAAGTGCCGGGCGCAATGGTCCAGCCCTCCCAGAAGGCCGGGGCCGGACGCTCCTGAAGCAGCGGCGAATAGCCCCACCGGATGGTGGACGGATGGCCTTCGCCGGGGAGCACCAGCGGTGCATACCGCGTAGCGGCCGGTAGATCTGGCAGGTGAGACCAGATCGGGAAGGCCAGTCGGCGCGGATGCGTGCGCTCCCAGCGCCACAGGTTGAGGTCCGGACCCAGACGATGCGCCAGCGTATCGACGGCTTCCCGGAACGTGGCAGCTAACAGCCGCGCGTGGATGATGCGCAGCGAATCCGGAAGCTCCCGGAGGGCCGACGTGCCGCCACGCTGCCGGTATCGAAAGAGCCAGTGATCGAAAATCGTGGCCCCGATGCTGGCGGCGTCGTAGGCGGCGTTCCAGTTGCGCAGCAGCGTGTAGGCCTCGCGGGTCAGCGAGTCGGGAGGCGCCAGCGTGTCGAGCGCCGGCAGCAACGCGGCCAGTTGCTCCTGTGCCCAGGTACTGACGGCATCGTCCGGCGGAGTCGTGGAAGGAGGGAGCGTGCGAAGGCGCCGGGCGATCCACCGGTGCCAGTCGGTCTGTCCGATCAGCACGCCTTCGCCCAGTGGTTCGACAACCGGCGGTTGCCCCAGCAGCCGATAACTCTCATCGGTCAGCAGCAGCCCGTCGCCCGCAAAGAGCCGGAACGCCGCTACGCTGTCGGTAAGCAATGCCAGCCAGGCCGGCAGGTCGCTGACGGGAGCCAGACCGACCCATCGTAGCAGGCGAACGGTGTCCGGGGCGACTTCGGTCAGTACCAGGGCATCATCGGCCAATTCGCGGCGGAGCAGACGCTCGTCGCCATCGGGCAGCCGAAAGCGTGCATAGATGGATTGCAGCGCAAGCGCGTTGCGAGGGCGCACCTCCAGCGTGGGGGGCTGGACGCGCGGCAGCAGATACCAGGCCTGGCGGTTAGTCTGTCCGGCCGGGAAGAGCAGCGTACCCGGGACGGTCACTAGGCGAAGCGTGTCGTCGGGCAGCGTGATCAGCACTTCCTGAAAGAAGGGCAGCGCCAGGTCGCCGTAGACGTAGCGCATAAAGAGCAGCCGGGCGCCGTCAGGGGTCGGACGTACCCAGGCCAGGCTGTGCCGGAAGCCGTACAGGTGAAGCCAGGCGCGCAGGGCCGAGAGCTCGGGAAGTGCCGCGTCGAGCGTATCCGGCAGCATCAGCAGGGCCAGCAGCCGCTCGACGGCCAGGCTGTGCCAGGGCTCCCAGGGAGCCACAGGGATTTGTAACAGGGTCAGCTCGTCGCGAAGGCGAACGGCGCGTTCCTGCAGGGCGGTCTGCAGGCCCCGGGCATAGCCGTCCAGCAGCGCCTGCGTATGCTGGGGCAGGTGCTCGTAGGCAGCACGGGCCTGCTCGGGCACGAGCAGTGCATGGATCAGGCTGTCGAGCGGGACGGGCAGGGCGCCGAACCATTCGGCCTGACGTCCCAGTGCCGCCTGTCGCCAGAGCAGGAGTGGCCACCCATTCCGGAGGCCGTGCACGTAGCCCAGTGCCGCCAGCGCGTCGTTGAGGTTTGCAGCACGGATGGCCACAAGGTGACCGGGAAGTTCATCGATCACGACGGCCGCCTGCAGGCCGGAGACGGCGCGGTGCGCCGGAGGGGTCTCGACTTCTCGAACGAGGTATCGGTAACCGCCCACCAGAAGCAGCAGGCCCGCGAGGATGATGGCAATCAGGAGCAGGGGACGCTTCATGGCTGAACGGATTGGCGGCGTTGTCGGAGCCAGGCGAGCAGCTCGTCCAGATCGCGGGCATTCAGGCAGGCGTCGGACGTGAGCCAGCCTTTGCGGGCGGCGGCCACGCCCCAGCGCACGTGGTCCAGTTCGTCGATGGCGTGGGCGTCCGGGTTGATCACGATGGGCACGCCGGCGGCCGTGGCATCGCGAACGCGCCGCCAGTCGATGTCGAGCCGGTGCGGGTTGGCGTTCAGTTCGATAGCGACCCGATAGGTGGCACAGGCGTCGATGATGCGAGGCCAGTCCAGCGGGTAGCCCTCGCGTCGCAGCAGCAAGCGGCCGGTCGGATGGCCCAGAATCGTGACATACGGATTGCGCAGGGCGCGCAGGATACGCTCGGTGGCCGTTTTTTCGTCCATGTCCAGCCGGGTGTGCACGCTGGCCACCACATAATCGAAGCCGGCCAGCACGTCGTCGGGGTAGTCCGGCGATCCGTCGGGCAGGATGTCGCACTCGGTACCGCTCAGGATCCGAAAGCCCCGCGCGGCGAACTGTTCGTTCAGCGCCCGGATCTCTTCCTGCTGACGGCGCACTTCGGCAATCGAAAGACCACGGGCGATGGTGAGCGACTGGCTGTGGTCTCCTGTGCCGAAATAGCGGAAGCCCCGACTGCAGGCGGCTTCGGCCATTTCGCGGAGGGTGTTACGGCCGTCGCTGTAGGTGGAATGGTTGTGCAGCACACCCCGGAGGTCTTTCAGTTCGATCAACGCGGGCAGCGCATGGTAGGCCGCTGCTTCCAGTTCCCCGCGATCTTCGCGCAGTTCGGGCGGGATGAAAGGCAGACCTACCCGTTCGTAGATGGAGGTTTCCTCCGGGCAGGGCTCCGGTGCCCCGTAGGTTCGGACGAACGTCCGGCAGTGGGCTTCCGAGCCGGTGTGCCACCAGAGCACGGTGCCGAAGGCGTCCGGCGTGGTCACCGCCACCCGGACGGGGAAACCGTCCGGCAGTGTCCCTTCGAGCAGCGTTTCGCCGTGGGGGCCGGGCTGTTGCTGAAGCTGCGGAAGTACCTGCTGCACGGCTTCCGGCGATCCGGCCACGACCAGTTCCACGCGATCCACCACCTCCATCAGACGCCGGACGGCCCCGGCCAGCTCGACGCGAATCACACCGGGCTGCTGCTGCAGCCTTTCACGGAGCGCCTCGGCTTCGGGTAGTATCTGGGCCAGCAGTCGGAGCGAACGGTAACGCCGGCGCAGCGTCAGTTCATGCAACAGCCGTTCACGCAGACGCGGGCCGAAGCCTCTGAGTTGATTCAAACGACCGTCGCGCAATGCTGCCTCCAGGTCGTCCAGTGAAGTAATGCCCAGCGTCTGCCAGAGCTGGCGCACGCGCTGAGGACCCAGGCCTTTCAGCGTGAGCAACTCCGGAAGCCCTGGCGGTAGTTCTTTCCGGAGGCGCTCCAGCACCTCCGACGTGCCCCGTTCAACCAGCTCCTGAATCTGCGCGGCCAGGCCACGGCCGATGCCGGGCACCTCGGTGAGCGTGCCCTGGCGCACCCGCTCGGCGACGGGTTCGTCCAGCTGCTCAATGGCTTCGGCGGCCTGCTCATAGGCCCGCACGCGAAATGGATTTTCACCGCGAAGCGCCAGCAGGCGGGCCGTCTCACGCAGCAGGCGGGCAACGTCTCGATTTTCCATCGGCACCGAACGGCTTGCGTCCACAAGTTACGGCAGGCCGTTCAAAAGAAAAACGGATCCTGCGATGCAGGGCAGGGTAAGAGCCCTCGTGCATTAACCATCCGAACCGCCGCGCGTTTGTTCATGCGTCGAAGCTGGCCTTACGGCCTGGCCCTGTTGCTGGTGGGCGTTGTGCTTGGATTTCAGATCGGCGCCGTTGTATCTGGAGACCCGGCCCGACGGGCGCTTCGTAAGCTGCAGGAAGCCTTTCTAATCGTGCAGCAACGCTACGTGGATCCCGTCGACTCGGCCCGGCTGACGGAAAGCGCCCTCGAAGGAATGCTGTCGCTGTTGGATCCGCATTCCGTTTACATCCCGGCTGACGAAATGCGTCGGGTGCAGGAAAGCTTCGAGGGGGCCTTCGAGGGCATCGGCATCGCCTATGAGCTGCTGCCGGGACCGAACGGGCAGGACACGATCGCCGTGCAGAGCGTCATCCCCGGCGGGCCCAGCGAAAAAGCCGGATTGCTGGCCGGCGATCGGATTGTGGCGATCAACGATTCGAGTGCCATCGGCTTTACGCACGAGCAGGTGCAGCGGACGCTCAAAGGACCGCGTGGGACGCAGGTGCGTGTGACGGTGCGGCGTCCGGGTGTGCCTGAGCTGCTGGAATTCACGATCACGCGCGATCGTATTCCGCTCTATACGGTCGATGCCGCCTATATGCTGGACGAGCGAACGGGCTACCTCAAGCTCAATCGGTTTGCGCGCACGACTTACCGGGAATTTGTGCAGGCGCTGCGACAGCTCCGGCAACAGGGCCTGGAGCGGCTGGTGCTGGACCTGCGCGACAACAGCGGGGGCTATCTGGAAGTGGCCGTGCAGGTGGCCGACGAGCTGCTGGGCGGCCGGCAGCTCATTGTGCGCCAGGAGGGAAGGCGTCCGGAGTACCGGGCCGCTTGGTATTCGCATCCGGGAGGGCTTTTCGAGACCGGCCCGTTGATCGTGCTGGTCAATGAAAACACGGCTTCGGCCAGTGAGATCGTGGCCGGAGCGCTGCAGGATCACGACCGGGCGCTGATCGTGGGACGTCGTACCTTTGGAAAAGGGCTGGTGCAGCAGCAGATCACGCTGGCCGACGGTAGCGCCCTGCGGCTGACCGTAGCCCGCTTCTACACGCCGTCGGGACGACTGATTCAGACGCCTTACCATCAGGGAAGTCGCCGGGACTACTACGCCGAACACTGGCGCCGGGCAGCGCGCGATGTGACCCGTCCTGTTGAAGAGATTCTGGCCGAGGTGCCCGACTCGCTTCGCTACTACACGGACGGAGGGCGGCTCGTCTTCGGCGGGGGCGGCATTCTGCCGGATTATCTCGTGCCGCCGGACACGCTCTCGCCGCTGGTACAGGCCATCCTGCGGCGCAATCTGGATCAGCGCTTCGTCTGGCGCTGGTTCGATCAGCACGGTGGCGACCTGCGTGTCCAGTGGGAGCATCGAGAAGAAAGTTTTGTGAAAGATTACCAACCGGATTCCACCGTGCAGCAGGCTTTTCGTGAGTTTTTGGAAGAAAACGGGTTCCGCTTCGAAGCAGGGAGTGAAGAACCGGCCGCGCTGCGTTTTCCCGAAGAGCGCTGGCAGGCCGACTGGCATGTGCTGAGCACGTTGTTGAAGGCCCAGCTTGCCGTTCGGCTGTTGGGGCCGCGGGCACGCTATCCGGTCTATCAGGCGATAGATTCTATGTTGCAGGAGGCACTGCGTCTGTGGAAGCCGGCCGAAGAGCTGGCGCAGCGTTACCGGGAACGTTTACGAAAAGGCCGGGATTGACTCTTGGGAAGAAATTCGGTAATATGGGGCGGGTTACGTGCTAGGGATGTGAATCCCTGGCAATGCTTACAGAAGAAGGAGTAAAGCACCAACCAGAAGGAGGAAACCGTCCATGGAACTGCTGCTGAGCCTGCTGCTGATGCTGCCTCAGGCCTCTACTGCAGAGGAAGGGTTCATTAACGTCCTGGTCCAGCGCTTCAATGAAGGCGGCGAATTCATGTGGCCGGTCCTGATCTCGCTCATCATCGGTCTGGCCATCGCCTTCGAGCGCATCATTACGCTGAACCTGGCCGACATCAACACGCGCAAGTTCATTCTTCAGGTGAAGAAAGCGCTGGAAGAGGGCGGCATTCAGGCGGCCGAAGAGATCTGCGCCAAGACGCGCGGACCGGTGGCTTCGGTCTTCCAGGCCGGATTGCTGCGCGCTGACGAAGGCATCGAAGCCGTCGAGAAGGCGATCGTGTCCTATGGGTCGATCGAGATGAGCTTCCTGGAGCGCGGGCTGGTGTGGCTGTCGCTGTTCATCTCGCTGGCCCCGATGTTCGGCTTCCTCGGTACGGTCGTCGGTATGGTGCAGGCCTTCGACGCCATCGAACAGGCTGGTGACATTTCGCCCAGCCTGGTGGCCGGCGGTATCAAGGTGGCCCTGCTTACCACGGTCTTCGGTCTGATCACGGCCATTATCCTGCAATTCTTCTACAACTACGCGGTTTCGAAGATTGACCGCATCGTGGTGGACATGGAAGAGGCGTCGATCGAACTGATCGACTCGCTGGTGCTGATGCAGGCCGGGCGTCCGCTGACCGCGGCCGAGAAGGCAGAAGCGTCCAAGCAGTCGTAAGCCTGAGCGGAACTTTTTTAAAGAAAAAGCGAACCTGCAGACATGGAAGGCATTGTTCCTCTGGCCATCTGGGCGGCTCTGATCCTGCTGGGTCTGGGGCTGGTAGCCCAGGTGATTTTTGGCCTGCGCAACCTGACCTACGGCAAGATCAGCCCGATTTCAATGTTGATCGTTGTGTTGCCTGTGCTGCTTATGGTAGTGCTGGGCTTCACGATGGGTAGCTGGGCGCAGGCCGGGGTAATCACCGTACTGGTGATGTTTGCCCTGACTGCTATTGCCCTGCTGCTTTCGGGGCTGCGGAACATGTTCAGCTTTTAAATCGGACGTGAGGTTATGGCCGGGCTGCTGAAAAAGAAAAAGCGCCAGGAGGCCGAAATTCCTACGGCTTCCATGGCCGACATTGCGTTCCTGTTGCTGATCTTCTTCCTGGTAACCACGACGATCGACGTGGATACGGGGATCGGCATGACGCTGCCGCCCAAGCTGGAAGAAGATCAAGAGCCGCCTCCGGTGCGGGAACGCAATATGCTCAAAATCCTGGTCAATGCCCAGGGGCAGGTGCTGATCGAAGACAAACTGGCTTCGATCCAGCAGATCCGCGAAGAGGTCAAAAAGCACATTACCAACAACGGCGTCGATCCGAATTACGCTGAAAGTCCGCAGAAGGCCGTCGTTTCGATCAAGACGGACTGCGAGACTTCCTACAACACCTACATCCAGGTGCTCGATGAGGTCTGGATGGCCTACTTCGAGCTCTGGGATGCCGAAGCGCGGAAACTGGGCTATCCGAACTATAATGCCTACCGGGCTACGCTGGGACCGGATGACGAGAACGAGATTCGTAAGATCATTCCGGCCCAGATCTCGGTAGCAGAACCTGATTGCTAAGCATTGGTCAAAGACAATGGCTTCGCAGCACTTTAAAAAGAAGGCGGAAACCAAGCAGGGAATTCCCACCGCTTCGCTCCCGGACATTATCTTCATGCTGCTGATCTTCTTCATGGTCAGTACCGTGCTCCGGGAGACAACTATACAGGTGCGGACGATATTGCCGCGGGCCGAGGCGCTGACCAAGATAGACCAGAAGCGCCTGCTCTCCTACATTTATATCGGTCCGCACAAAAAACCCGATGGACGGTTGGGTGAAACGCGGGTCCAGATCGATGACGCGTTGATCGACGATCTCACGTTGATCCGCACGATCATGTACAACAAGCTGCTGGAGCAGCCCAAGCTGATCGTGTCGCTGCGCATCGATCAGGACGCCAAAATGAAGCTGGTTTACGACGTGCAGCAGGAGCTTCGAGAAGCCAACACGTTACGCATCAATTACTCGGCCCGGCCCGAAGCGCCCTCGTCGTGACATGCCTGTACCTGCTCTGTCTGGATAAAAAAGCCCTGCTTCGGCGGGGCTTTTGTGTGAAAAGACGGCCTATGATTCAGCGCATTCAGTCGGTTTATCTCTTGCTGGCCGGGTTGGTGCTGTTCTGGTTAGGACTGGCACCTGAACCCTGGCACCTGTTGACAACAGCACCGTATGCCTGGATCGGCACGGTGGCACGCGGGCTGGCCGTGCTGCTGGCGATCGGGGCGGTGGTCATCATCTTTCAATATCGCCGATTGGAGCGCCAGCGGACACTGGTGGTCTTTGAACAGGTGGGCGTGCTGCTGATGGCTGCAGCGTACCTGGGGGGGCTGTATCTGAGCGGTACGCTGAACGTGCGCTCAGAGAGCGGCATCCTGTGGGACCGTGTGCTCTGGATCGGCCTGCCCGTGCTGGCTTATCTGCTACTCTGGCTGGCGCGTCGGGGCATTGAACGTGACATTGCGTTGATCCGGTCGATGGATCGGCTGCGCTAACCGGGCAAAGTGCCGCATGACCGGCCGACAAATACCGTTTCACGTCTATCCGATTCTTGCCCTGGGGCTGGTTAGTTTTTCGTTCAGCCCGATCCTGGTGCGATGGGCCAGTGAAGAAGCCCCGGGGCTGGCAATTGCGTTCTGGCGTACGCTGCTGGCCGTCGTCATGCTGGCGCCGTTTGCTTTCCCTAAGTTACGTGTTAATCGCCTCTCACGGCGCGAGGCCGGACTGACGCTGCTGGCCGGAATTTTTCTGGGGCTGCATTTCGTCGTATGGATCTTATCGCTCTTCTATACCTCGGTGGCGAGTGCCTCGGTGCTGGTGTGTCTGAGTCCGGTCTTCCTGGCGGCACTGGGGTTCTGGTGGCTGGGGGAGCGCCTGGCCCTGCCCGTGGTAGCGGCGATCGGGCTGGCCGTCGTGGGCGCTGCGCTTATCGGCTGGGGCGATCATACCGGTCTGGACACCGGCCCGCAGCCTCTGCTGGGCAACGCGCTGGCACTTGGCGGGGCGCTGCTGGTCAGTCTGTATCTGCTCATTGGCCGGGTCGTTCGTCAGCGCACCTCCTGGCTGGCCTACGTCTTCCCACTCTATCTGGTGGCGGCATTGACGGCTTTCGTGCCGGCGCTGCTGCTGGACATCCCGCTCTGGGGCTACAGCCCGCGCTTCTATGCGCTCTGTGCGCTGATGGCGCTGGGGCCGCAGATCCTCGGACATGGCTCCTTCAACTACAGCGTGAAGTACATTTCGGCCGCCTGGCTGGGCCTGCTCTCGCTGCTGGAGCCGGTCGGGGCTTCATTGATGGCCTACCTGCTGTTCGGGGAGGTGCCGCCTGCCCTCTCGGTCGTGGGAATGGTGCTGGTACTGGTGGCCGTGGCCTTTGCCGGGCAGTACGAGCAGTGGGCAGCGCGCCGTCGGCTTACGCCCGCCGCCATGGATTGAGAAAGCGTCGCGCGGGCAACTCCCGAAAACGCCGCCGACGAAGCAGGAAATAATCCAGCGCAATGCTACCCCGATAGGGAGGAAGCACGGCGGCTTCGCCGTTCATCGGGCGCTGATCCCGGTAGAGGTGGCGCATGCGATGGGCATCCCGGTACGCCCGCACGACGGCGGCTGCATCCCTCCATTTGCCCAGCAATACAAAACGGAGAAAAGCCAGCACATCGAGCGCCACACGGACGGGAAACGTACGCCGCCACGCTGCCGGAGGCAGGTTTTTGTACAGTAGCAGCAGGCTGTTGCGGAAGTTGTAGTACGTTTTTCTGGAATCGTGACGGGGAAGGGAGCTGCCGCCCAGGTGATAGACGACGCTTTCCGGCACCAGCTCGATGCGATAACCCGCTCGCTGGAGCCGCCAGCACAGGTCGATCTCTTCCATGTGCAGCACGAAGTGCTCGTCGAGCAACCCCACCCGGTCCAGTGCTTCCCGGCGGAGCATGATGGCGGCGCCGGTAGCCCAGAAAATGGGGCCGGGGTCGTCGTACTGTCCTTCGTCGGGCTCGACGGTGTCGAAAATGCGGCCGCGCGTGAACGGGTACCCAAACCGGTCCAGAAAGCCACCGGCCGCTCCGGCATATTCGAAGTGAGTGCGCTGATGGTACTGGCGCAGCTTGGGCTGTACGGCGCCGATCGTCGGGTCGGCTTCCATGCGGCGTACCAGGGGCCAGAGCCACTCAGGCGGCACCTCCACGTCGTTGTTGAGCAGCACGACGTACTGACCCCGGGCGTGTGGAATCGCCGCGTTGTTGCCCCGGCAGAAGGCCCAGTTTTCCGGATGCCGGACGATGCGAACCTCCGGAAACGTGGTGGCCACCCATGCGGCCGAGCCGTCCGTGGAGCCGTTGTCGGCCAGGATGATCTCCAGATTCGGATAGTCGGTGGCCACTACCGACGGCAGGCACCGCTCCAGTAGATGCCGCGCGTTCCACGAAACGATGATGACGGAAACGGAAGGGGCCGACTGCATCTTGGCTGCACTTCATGCGGACGCGAACATTATACCGACGGTCGGCGCGCAGGTTTGTAATGGGGCGGGCCGTCTGTTGCGAGCGGTACGCCTCGGGATTGCGGTGAGGGCAAAGTGTTCCGGGAAAAGTTGACCAGAACGCATGACGGCGGCCGCCATCCGGACCGCCGTCGGGTTAAAACCTTTCCGGATTCGATCGCGCCCGCCTGAACTCGGAGCCTTCCGGTATTGAGGACGATCGAGGCCCGCCACCGGTCCACTATGCTGCAGGGGCAGTAGGGTCGGTGGACCGGAAGGCGCCTAAAGTCGTCGGGCCAGCGCGATGATGGTAAGCGTGCTGGCGGCGATCGAGGCGATGTCGGTCAGCGTTTTGCCGATGTCGAACGTCACCTGACGCTTTTCTTCGGGCGGTTTGCGCACGACTTCGATGATGGCGCCTTCGTCCACCACCGGATCGCGCTGGAACCAGCCCTTCAGCCCCAGATAGACCGGATAGGTACCGCCGTCGGCCTGGGTGACCAGGATGACTTTCGAGTCTTCGTCCAGGCCACCGGCCCGTTCGAGGTAATAGCCCACGCGTCGGCCGGGGACATACTTCACCAGACCCGGACGCCGCACATTGCCGCGTACCACCACGGTGCCGGGCCTGGGCGGCACACGGATTTCGTCGCCCGGCAGCAGGATGACGTTATGGCGGGGATCCCGCCGAAGGGCCCGCTCCATGTCGATCACCACGGGCAGGCCGCCGCGGATCAGGCGGGCCCCTTTCAGGTAGCCTGTAGGCCGCACGCCACCGGCCCGCTGCAGCACATCGGCCAGCGTTTCGTTTTCACGCAGGATCGTGTAGGTGCCCGGATACCAGACTTCGCCCGCGACGGTCACGGTCTGCTGCGGCCGGAAGGCAGGATTGCTGCGGATGTAGACGCGGTCGCGGTGCTGCAACCGGAACGTCCGCGCTCCGCGCAGCGCCCGGGCCGTATCGTCCAGCGCGAACGAGACGGCCTCCACGTCGTCGATATCCTCGGCCATGGGCACCTCGATGCGCACGGCCAGCTGCTCGAACTGCTCCGGATCGGCCCCTTTCGGCAGACGTGTCACCTCGGCCCAGTCCAGCAGCGCATCTTCCGTAAAGCCGCCGGCCCTCAGGATCAGGTCCTCCAGCGTCATGTTCTCCTGCCAGCGGTACTGTCCCGGATTTTTGACGGCACCGCTGATCGTGACGAACTTCTCCCGGATTTCCTGCACGTCGACCGGATAGATGCGGATGCGGTCGCCCGGCTGCAGCAGCGCCCGTCCGGCCCCTTCGTTACGCAGCGCCTCGGCCAGATTGAAGGGGATGATGATCTCCTCCGTGCCGTGCTCGGCCTTGCGAATCAGGTCGGCACGTTCCAGATAGACCTCCTTGCGAAATTCTTCGTCGAAGAGGCCCCCGCCCAGGAAGAGCAGGTCATAGACCGTCATGCTGTCGCGTAACGCATAACTCCCTGGTTTGCGCACCTTACCCTCAATTGTTACAGTACGCGGTACATTAATATCCAGCTCTGAGTAGACACGAATACGATCGCCGGGTTGAAGCGCCAGGTTGTGTTCAGGATCACCCAGCAGAATACGCGACAGGTCCAACGTGACCATTTTTTCCAAGAGGGCCAGGTCGTCTGGATCACCAACGGTAACTGGCACCGAAGGCGGTCGCTCGGCCGGATTCTGTTTGAAGCGCACGAGCTGGACGCGGCCTTCGTAGACGTCGCTGGTCACCCCGCCGGCCCGTTCGATCAGGTCACGGATCGTGCGTACCTGCATGGTGATTTCGTAGAGGCCCGGGTGCACGACGGCCCCGCTGATGTAGACGCCGTTGCGGCTCACGTCGAGCACCGAGAGCACCTCGACACGATCCCCGTCGTAGAGCGGCACCTGCCGTGAGCCGTCCAGCACCCCGTCGAGCGGCACGGTGATCACCTCGCGCACCACCGAGGGGTCCTGTCGCTGCTCGAAGGGGATGATGCGCTCGATGCGGACGTAGCGGGTGAAGGCCTCGGGTTTGAGTCCGGCCGCAAACTGGATCAGCTCCCGTAGTCCTTCATTTTCCTTCAGTTCGTAGATAGCCGGGCGGCGCACCTGGCCGCGGATGGCCACCGTCTTGCCGCGCGGTGGCACGAAGAGCTGGTCGTTGTTCTGAAGACGCACGTCCTCGCGTCCCTCGCCGCGCAGCAGGTAGTCGTAAAGGTCCACGCGAGCCAGTACCCGGCCGCCACGCACCACGCGCACGTCGCGGAGTGAACCGCTGAGCTTCGGCCCCCCGACGGCGTAGAGCGCCTGAAAGACCGTCGACTGGCTGGCGATCACGTAGCCGCCGGGCTGCTTCACCTCGCCCAGCGCATAGATGTAGACCGGTTGCAGGCGCGCGACGGTCAGGTCCATGAAGACCGTGGGCGGGTCCTCCAGCAACCCGGCATAGCTGCGGGCCAGCCAGCGTTTGAGTTCCTCGCGCAGGACGTCGAGCCGTTTGCCGGCCACCGTGAACTGCCCGACACTGGGCACGAAGATGCGGCCCTCGCGGTCGACGGTCAGATCGTAGGCGAACTCCGTGGCGCCCCAGACCATCAGACGCAGTTCGTCGCCGGGACCCACCAGGTACTGGTCGTCGACCGGTCCCAGCTGGTTGGGTTTAAAGGCATCGGGGACGTTCTCGAAAACGTCGTAGCCGAAGTAGGGGAGCGAATCAGAAGGAGCCTGTGCCTTGCGCTGTCGGAGCGAGTCGCGTCGCAGCCGCAGCGAGTCCACCAGTGCCTGCAGTGTATCGAGCGCCAGCGTGTCCTGAAAGCTCACCGGATAGACGCCGGGCGTGAGAATGCGGGGAAGCTGTGGCGCCTGCTCCTGCTGGACGGCGCGCAGCATGGCCTGAATCTGACTCTCGGGAATACCCAGCTCTCGGGCGCGCCGGGCGGCCTGCTCGGGATTCGACAGGTCGATGCCCAGGCGTTCGGCTTCCCGCCGGGCCTCCTCGACGGTCATGCCCCGCCGCCGTATCTCCTCCTGAACGGGCTGTGGAATCTCCTGGGCATGAACGACAGAAGGCAGAAGCCACAGAACCAGCCAGAGCACTGCTCCGGCCAGCGGTAACCGACGCTGACGTTTCTGACGCATGATATCCGCTGCAACTCGCTGGATAGGGACACTCACGATTGCTTCAGGAATAACTTTGCCGTAAAGGGCCTGACAAGATACGGACCATCCCGCTGCAACAGTCCGTCAGATCGGGTTTAAAGATACAAATTCAAACAGGACGCCGTACATCTTCACCAAAATCCTGCGAAGCACGTCGCCGCTGTGGAAAAAAATGCACCGGAACAAATTGCCGCATTCGAGAGGCCCGTAACAAAAATGGGAGACCGAAGCGGTCTCCCGTCAGAGTAATGGCTTTGAGCTACTTTGTTCATCCCTTGAAGGTATGCACCCGGCCAAACAGGTCCTGTGTGCCCCAGATGCCACTACGCAGGCATTCGAGCTGGACGATCTGGCTGTGGTCCACGAACAGGTTGACCTCGGGGCCGTAGTTTTTGATATACCAGGCGAATACGCGCGGGTCGGCCGCTTCGAACATGAGTTTTTCCAGCCCCAGTTCGTTGATGAAGCGGGCCACAACGTCCGTGCGCCAGGTCTTGACGTTTTCGGTGATGCCTTCCGACTCCACCATGATCATGTAGGCGCCGGCTTCCAGGAAGCGTCGTGCCAGCTGGATGGCCCAGGACGGATCCTGCACGCCTTCGGCTTCAAGGAGCTCGGCGGGCGTATCGCCCCCTGCGCCGAATTGAATGCCCACTTCGGGCTTTGCCTTCAGCCCGGCCTTCTGCACCGCTTCGATCAGGCGCAGCCAGTCGTCGGCCGGAATGGTGATAAAGCCCGTGGAAATTTCGATAATATCGAAGCCCAGCTCTTTGCATTCCTGGATGTAGCGATGAACGGCTTCGGGCCCCTGCGTCACCACGTATTCGATGAAGCCCCCTGTGGAAACCAGCACATCGTACTGGTGGCAGAGGTCGATGATTTCCCGAAGCACCCGACGCGGCATGAGCGTGAACGATCCGCCCGCGAATTTGAGCGAATCGATGTAGGCCCCCATCGTCTCGAGCACATCTTTCAGATAGTTGGGGCCCATTACCGAGTAGTAGGGGCCACGGATTTCGGTCAGCCCGCGCGTGCGCGGCTTAGGCTCGCGCGCGTTCATCCGGAGAAACTGAAAAGCGCGTTCCATCTCGCGGGTCGATTTTCTGCGTAGCATAGCTTGCGCTGTGTTTTCATTGCTGCAACGAAATGCCGTGTTGTTGTTAAAAAGGAAAGTCCGATCAGTTTCCGGCAATCCAGAACAAATAACCGACGCGTTGCACAATGGGCAAGAAGCCGATCGGTCGGCTGCATGTGCTCACGGACTTTTACTTCCAGCAGCGTTACGGCCATGCCGAGCTGGCCCGCCTGGTGATTGCCGGCGGGGCCGACACCGTGCAGTTTCGCCAGAAGTTCGGCGGCATCCGGCACAAGCTGCACGAGGCCCGACGCACGGCCGCCGTGTGCAAGGAAGCTGGCGTGCCGCTCATTATCGACGACCATATCGACATCGCGCTGGCCGTAGAAGCCGATGGCGTCCATCTGGGGCAGGAAGATTTTCCCGTCGCCGAAGCCCGGCGCATTCTGGGTCCGGACTTCATCATCGGCGCCACGGCTACGACGGTCGAACAGGCGGTGGAAGCCTGGCAGGCCGGCGCCGACTACATCGGCTTCGGACCGGTTTTTCCCACGGCTTCGAAGGCCAACCCGGCTTCGGTGAAGGGTATCGAAGGACTTCGGCAGGTCTGCGAGGCCATACCCATCCCCGTGATCGCCATTGCCGGCATCACCGTGCAGCGGGTGCGTCCGGTGCTGGAGGCCGGTGCCTACGGGGTGGCCGTGATGACCGCCATCACGACCGCGCCCGATCCGCTGGCGGCCACCGCCCAGTTTCGCCTGGAGATCGAATCGGTGCTGCGCACGCTCCCGGAAACGCCCCGAACATGAACGGCCCTCGGGCGTTAAGGATGGGCTTTTTTGCAGACCAGATGGAGTCCGTATGTCTACCCGCAGGGCCGTTCTGAACTGCTTTCGCCGGCATCAACGCTTCGTACTGACCACCCACATCAAGCCCGACGGCGATGCGCTGGGCTCGCAGCTGGCCCTGGGGCGGCTGCTGCAGAAGATGGGACGCGACGTATATCTGATCAACAGCGACCCGCCGCCGTCGAACCTGACCTGGATGCCCGGCATCGAGCAGGTAGAAGTGTTCAACGGAGCGCTGGCCCAACGCGAACGGATCGACCAGGCCGACGTCATCTGCGTGCTCGACACGAACGCGCTGGACCGACTCGGCGATCTGGCACCGGCCGTCGAGGCCAGCCGTGCCTGCAAACTGCTCATCGACCACCACACGGCCCCGGAAGACTGGTTCGACCTGCAGTACGTACGCGACACGGTCTCGTCGACCGGCGAGCTGGTCTACGAACTGGTCTGCGCCGTCGATCCGAACCTGATCGATCATGAACTGGCCACCGCGCTGTACGTGGCCATCATGACCGACACCGGCTCGTTTCGCTTCAACACGGTTACGCCCACGGTCCATCGCATTGTGGCCGATCTGCTGGAGCGGGGAGGTCTCAGCACCGAGGCCATCCACAGCGCGATTTTCGACACACGCACGCCCGAAAGCATGCGCTTGCTGGGGCTGGCCTTGCGCAACCTGCAGCTCCGCTACGACGGTAAAGTCGCCTACATGGTGCTCTCGCGCCGCATGTTCAACGAAACCGGCGCCTCTACCGAAGACACCGAGGGCTTCATCAACCACCTGCTCTCGATCCGGGGGGTGCGGGTGGCCCTGCTGTTTACCGAGATCGAAAAAGGTGTCAAAATCAGCTTTCGATCGAAAGGAGACTATCACGTGAACGAGTGGGCGCGGGCGTTCGGCGGCGGTGGGCATCGGAACGCCGCCGGGGCTTTTGTGGAAAAGGCCACACTCGATACGCTGGTCGATGCCGTGCTGGCAGCTGCTCCGCGCTACCTGCCACAGCTCGAAGTCGCACCCCCGGGTGACGCCTCGGGCACCCTTTCCTCGGAAGATGCGTCGTATCTTTCAGCACTCCTGCATCAGAAGTCGCAAGCATCCTCTACGGCGTCATGAAAGTCTCGGTCACTACGATCCCACTGGACGAACTGGATATCGATCTGCTCCTGGTGCCTGTTGCCGAAGGGGCCGTCGAGGCAACCCTGAAGGCCCTGAGCGAGCAGTTTGGCGAAATTGTCCGGCGCACCGCGGCCGACTTTACCGGGGCGCCGGACGAACTGATCTGGCTCTACCCGGAAAGCGGTCGGGCCCGACGCCTGGCGCTGGTGGGCATGGGCCCGGCCGATCGCGTCGATCTGGAGCGGCTGCGGCGGGTGGCCGCCCGCGGCGCCGAACTGGCCCGCGAGCGCAAAGTCGTCACCGCCGCCATCGTGCGGCCCCAGACCTCGATCGACCCCGAGTCGGCCAGCCAGGCGCTCGTCGAGGGCTTCATGCTGGCCGCCTACCGCTTCACGCGCTACAAGACGGACACAAGCGACCTGCGCGAGATCGAGCGGCTCGTGATCCACGAAACGGGTGAGGACGAAAAGGCCAGCCGTCGGGGAGCCGAGCGCGGCCGCATCATCGCCGAATGCGTGATGACGGCACGCGACCTGGTCAATCTGTCGCCCGACGAAAAAACGCCCACGAAGTTTGCCCGCCTGATCGAGCAGTCGGCCAAAAAGTACGGCTACGAGGCCGACGTGTGGGACAAGGCGTTGATCGAAGAAGAAGGCATGGGCGGGCTGCTGGCCGTCAACCGGGGTAGCCCGGAGCCCCCCACCTTCACGGTACTTACCTGGCATCCGGAAAACGCCCTCAACGAGCGGCCGGTCGTGCTGGTGGGTAAAGGCGTGGTCTTCGACACAGGCGGGCTGTCGCTCAAGCCCACCAAGGACAGCATGGACTACATGAAGTCCGATATGGCCGGCGCGGCGGCCGTCGTGGGTGCCATGGAGGCGCTGGCCCGCCTGAAAATCCCGCTCTACGTGGTGGGCCTGATCCCGGCCACCGACAACCGTCCCGGCGAGAACGCCTACGTGCCTGGCGAAGTCATTCGGATGCATTCCGGCAAGACTGTCGAGGTGCTCAACACCGATGCCGAAGGGCGTCTGATCCTGGCCGATGCGCTCTCATATGCCCGCACCTATCGTCCAATTCTGGTCATCGACTTGGCCACGCTGACCGGCGCCCAGATCATTGCGCTGGGTACTGAGGCGGCCGCCGTCATGACCAACAACGTGGAAGGTGCCGAAGAGCGCCTGCAGGCCATTGTGGCGGCCGGGGAGCGCAGTGGCGATCGGGTCCACCCGCTGCCCATGTATGACGAGTACGCCAAACTGCTGGAAAGCGACGTGGCCGACCTGAAGAACATCGGCGGCCGTGAGGCCGGCTCCATCACGGCGGCCAAGTTTCTGGAGCACTTTGTCGATTATCCCTGGATCCACATTGACATGGCCGGGCCGGCCTTCCTGAAGGAACCCAAACCCTACCGCCCGAAAGGCGGCACGGGCTTCGGCGTGCGACTCCTGGTCGAATTCCTGCGCGACTTTGCCTCCCCCAGGCGTTTCTCGAGTTGAGCGCAGGTTCCGCAGGAATGAGCAGGCCCTGCTCGCCGATGCTGGCGGGCGGGGCTTTTTTGCAGGGCGGTACAAAAATTTTTCTACCCGGAGGTTACAACGGCCCTCAGCGGGTGTCTATAGACACAGAAGCACGTCCGGGAGACTTGCGTTAGCGGCACGTCGCAAGTCTCAATCACACATGGTGGGGCAGCCGGCGCGGCTCGAAAGGGCCGCGCCGGTTTTTTTGACCATTTCCAGGCGACCGGAGTCGACGTGGTGGTGGGCATCGCTACCGCGCAACCGTGTTCGAAAAAACTTGACAGCGAACACATTTTTTGTTTAACTTAACAGTGTTAACCAGCGCAAAGAACCATGACGGAAGCCGGATCGGACGGCACGCTGCGGCGACGTATTCTCGACGCCACGCGCCACCTGCTGGTGGCCGAGGGCTACACGAGTCTCTCCATGCGCAAAATTGCGCGGGCGATCGGCTGTAGCCCGACGGCCATCTACCTGTACTTCCAGAACAAGGATGCGCTGGTGCACACGTTGATCGACGAGGGCTTCGGGCTGCTCTACGAGGAGCTGCAGGAAGAGGCGGCCCGTCACGACGATCCGGTGGCCCGGTTGGAGGCGCTCTGGCGGCGCTACGTGGCCTTCGGGCGCAGCAATCCGGAATACTATGAGATCATGTTCATGCTGCACCCGGAGCGCATGGAGCGATACCCGCCGGAAAAATATCGCCGGGCGCGCCGGTGTCTGGAGTTTTCCATCCAGGCGCTGGAAGAAGGCCGTCGGCTGGGCGTGTTTGCCGTCGAGGATCCGCGCGTAACGGCCAGCGCGGCCTGGGCGGCACTCCACGGCGCGATCGCACTGCTGCTGGCCCGCCGCGTGGACGTGCGGATCGACCCGGAAGCCTTCATCGACACGATCATTCGGACGCTGCTGCGCGGGGTGCTGGCTCCTGAGGCCCTGCCGCAGATGGCTGCAAAATAACACGGACAGGAAGCGCTTTTTTGTGTATACCTATGGGCGAACGCATTTACACGGCGCCACCTGATACGGGCACACCGGTGCTCGGTAAGACGCTGCCGGACGTGCTCTACGAGGCACTGGCGCGCTACGAGAACCCGGCCTTCCTGAACCAACCGGCCGGGCCGGGGCGCTGGACGCCCATCTCGCTGCGCGATTTTGCCGAGCAGGCCGAGGCGCTGGCGCTGGGCCTGCATGCAATGGGACTGGAGCGGGGCGCCCACGTGGCCTTCTACATGGAAAGCGACGCCTACTTCTGCCTGGCCGACATGGCCTGCCTGATCGGCGGCCTGATCGACGTGCCCATCTACCTGACGCACGCGCCCGAGTCGATTCACTACGTGATCGAGCACGCCGAGGCCCGCGCGCTCGTCGTCTCGAACCGAGCGTTGCTCGAACGCGTCGCGTCGCTTTTGCGCGACCTGCCCGGCGTGCGGTTCGTCGTGGTGGCCGACGCGACCGGACTGGACACGGATCGGGTGGAAGGGCGGCCGCTCTACACCTTCACCCAATTGCTGGAAGCAGGGCGACAGCGCCGTGCGGCCGACCCGGAGGCCATCGCGCGGCTGCGGGCGCAGATCCGTCCGGGCGACCTGGCCACCATCATCTACACGAGCGGCACGACGGGGCGCCCCAAGGGCGTGATGCTCTCCCACGAAAATATTTCGTTCAACGCGCTCACGTCCTTCAGCGGGATCAAACAGTACCGGCCGGGGCCGGACGGCGAGGTGGCCCTGTCGTTTCTGCCGCTGACGCACGTTTTCGCCCGGACGCTCTTCTATGGCTATCTGTACCACGCCTCCAGCGTCTACTTTACGACGCCCGATGCGCTTCGGGACGCGCTCCGTCAGGTGCGGCCCACGACGTTCGCCACGGTGCCGCGCGTGCTCGAGAAAATCTACGGGGCGCTGGTAGAGCGGGCGGCCACCATGCCCGGCCTGAAGGGACGAATCTTTCGCTGGGCGCTGGACCTGGCCCGACGTTACGAACTGGGGCGCGAGCCGCGGGGCCTCTACCGGTTGCAACTGGCCGTGGCCGACCGGCTGGTCTATCGCAAGTGGCGGGAGGCCCTGGGCGGGCGCATCGCCTTCATCATCGCGGGCGGGGCGGCCCTTTCGGCCGAACTGGCCAACATCTTCGCTGCGGCCGGTATCCCGATCCTGCAGGGCTACGGCCTGACCGAAACAAGCCCGGTCATCACCTACAACCGCCCCGAGCTGAACCGGGCCGGCACGGTGGGCGTGCCCATTCCGGGCGTGGAGGTGAAGATCGCCGAGGACGGCGAGATTCTCACGCGCGGTCCGCACGTCATGCTGGGCTACTACAAGGACCCGGAGCGCACGCGCGAGGTGATCGACGAAGAAGGGTGGTTTCACACGGGCGACATCGGCTACTTCACCGAAGAAGGTTTTCTCGTCATCACCGACCGCAAAAAAGATCTGTTCAAGCTCTCGACGGGCAAGTACGTGATGCCCCAGCCGCTGGAGCAGCGCCTGACGGCCGACCCGCTCGTCGAGCAGGCGCTCGTGGTGGGACCCGGTTACAAGTTCACGGCGGCGCTCATTTTCCCGGACGAGGAAGCGCTTCGACGGCTGGCGCGGCGGCTCGGGCTCGACGCCAACCAGCCGCTTGAAAAGCTGGTGCGCGAGCCGAAGATCCTGGAAGTCTATCAGCAGATCGTCGATCGTGCCAACGAGGGCATGGACCCCTGGGCCACGATCAAGCGCTTTGTGCTGGTCCCCGAGCGACTCTCCATCGAAGAGGGCACGCTGACGCCTACGCTCAAAGTGCGGCGCTCGGCGCTCTACAAGAAATACGAGGCCCAGATCCGGGCGCTCTACGAGGGCGCCGAGGCCGAAGCACATGAACAGGAAGCGACAACCCCTGAATCCTGAATAAAAACCACGAAAACGCATCATGGAAACGACCACGGTAACTCCCCGAAACCTGCTGGAGCTGCGGCCCTGGCACTTCCGGCCATTCCGCAAGGCGGCCGTGCTGGGCGCTGGCACGATGGGCGCGCAGATTGCCGCCCACCTGGCCAATGCGGGCGTCGAAGTGCTGTTGCTCGACATTGCGCCCAAGGAAGGACCGAAAAACGCAATCGTCGAGCAGCAATTCCGGAAGGCGCTCAAGATGAAGCCCGATCCGTTCTTCGACGAGGCTGCGAAGCAACGGATCACGCTGGGCAACTTCGACGAGCACTTCGACCGGGTGGGCGAGGCCGACTGGATCATCGAGGCCGTCGTCGAACGGCTCGACATCAAACGCCAGGTGATGGCGCGCGTGGAAGAGGCGGCCCGCGAGGACGCGATCATCTCGACGAACACGAGCGGCCTGCCCATCCGGGAGATCGCCGAAGGGCGTTCCGAGGCGTTCCGGCGGCGGTTTCTGGGCACGCACTTCTTCAATCCGCCCCGCTACCTGAAGCTGCTCGAGCTGATCCCCACGGCCGACACCGACCCCGAGGTGCTGGCCCGCGTGGCCTGGTTCGGCCGCTTTTACCTGGGCAAGGGGATCGTGGTGGCCAACGACGTGCCCTATTTCATCGGCAACCGCATCGGCGTCTACGGCATGATGCGGGTAATCGCGCTCTTTGAGCAGGGGCGCTACACGATCGAGGAAATCGATGCGCTCACGGGCACGCTCGTGGGGCGGCCGAAGTCGGCCACCTTCCGCACGGCCGACGTGGTGGGGCTCGACGTCATGCTCGACGTGGCCCGTAACCTGTACGAGAAGGCCACCAACGACGAGAGCCGCGAGGCCTTCAGGCCGCCGAAAATCTTGGAGACGCTTGTCGAAAAGGGCGCGCTCGGTCAGAAGACCGGGGCCGGTTTCTACAGGAAAGAAGACGGCGTCATCAAGTCGATCAATCCCGAGACCGGCCAGTACGAGCCGCCGCGGCCGCTCAACCTGGGCGATCTGGACCGCATCAAATCGATTCCGGATCTGAAGGAGCGGCTGCGGGCGCTTTTTGCCGACGAGGGGCGGGCCGGCGAGTTCTTCCGCACGACCACGCTGGATCTGTTGGCCTACGCGGCCCGTCGCATCCCGGAGATCACGGATAACCCGGCCAACGTGGACCGCGCCATCCGGTGGGGCTTTGGCTGGGAGCTGGGTCCCTTCGAGATCTGGGATGCGCTCGGCTTCGAGCAGGTGGTGGAGGGCTGTCGCAAGCTGGGCTATGCGCTGCCCGCCTGGGTGGAGGAGATGCCGAAGAAGGGCGCCACGTCCTTCTACCGTCAGGAAGATGGCCGGCCGCAGGTCTATCATCCCGTCGAAGGCCGCTACGTGGACGATCCGATCCCGGCCGACGAGATCCGGCTGGCCGTGATCAAGGCCGACCCGAAGCGCACACTCTGGCAGAACGCCGAGGCCGCGCTGCTCGACCTGGGCGATGGCGTGGTGCTCTACGAGTTCCGCTCGAAGGCGAACGCGCTGGGGCAGTGGGTGATGGAGGGCTTGCTGGAGGTGCTTGACCGCGTCGAAAACGACCTGAACATCCGGGGCATGGTCATCGGCAACGAAGGGCGGCACTTCTCGGTGGGGGCTAACCTGGGCGAGGCCGTCATGGCCGTGGCGCAGCAGGAGTTCAAGTTGCTGGAGACCTTCCTGGAGAAATTCCAGGAGGTGATGCAGCGCATCCGCTACGCCACGAAGCCCGTCGTGGTGGCCGTGCATCAGCGGGCGCTGGGCGGTGGTTGCGAGATGGTGATGGCCTGTCCGAACCCGGTGGCCGCCGCCGAAAGCTATCTGGGACTGGTGGAGCTGGGCGTGGGGCTGATTCCGGCCGGCACGGGCACCACACGGCTGGTGGTGAAGGCGGCCGAGCAGGCACCGCATGGCCATCCCAGCGAGATTCTGCCCTGGATTCAGAAGTACTTCGAGACCGTCGCAATGGCGCAGGTGGCCACCAGTGCCCGCCAGGCGCAGGCCATGGGCTTCCTGCCGCCGCACGCCCGCATCGTCATGAACGAAGACCGGCGGCTCTTCGTGGCCAAGCAGGAAGTGCTCCGGCTTTCGGAGCAGGGCTACCAGCCGCCGACGAAGCCCACCCGCGTCAAGGTGCTGGGCAAACCGGGCTACGCGGCGCTCATGGTGGGCGTCGATCAGTACCGCAAAGGCGGCTTCATCACCGAGTACGACCAGTATCTGGCCTCGAAGCTCGCCTACGTGATGACGGGCGGCAATCTGACCCATCCACAGGAAGTCTCCGAGGACTACCTGCTGGCGCTCGAGCGTGAGGTCTTCCTGCATCTGCTGGGGCAGCCCAAGACGCAGGAGCGCATCATGCACCTGCTGCAGACCAACAAACCACTGCGCAACTGAACCCCGAAACCGAAAAGGACAACTGCCATGCAGGCTAACGGAGCATACATTGTCAGCATTGTGCGCACGGCCGTCGGCAAGGCCGACAAAGGATCGCTGCGCAACGTGCGTCCCGAGGAGCTGGGCGCCATCGCCGTGCGCGAGGCCGTCCGGCGCGTGAAAGGGCTGGAGCCGGAGCTGATCGACGACGTGATCATGGGGTGCGCCTTTCCCGAAGGACCCCAGGGCATGAACATGGGCCGGATCGTGGCCCAGAAGGCCGGCCTGCCCGACAGCGTGCCCGGCGCCACCGTCAACCGTTTCTGCTCGTCGGGATTGCAGACCATTGCCATGGCCACGCAGGCCATCATGGCCGGTCACGCCGACGTGATCGTGGCGGGCGGCACCGAATCGATGAGCCAGGTGCCCATGACCGGCTTTTTCTTCCAGCCCGATCCCGAACTGGTCGAGCGCGACATCGACGTGTACCTGTCGATGGGCCTGACCGCCGAAAACGTGGCCGAGCGCTACGGTATCACCCGCGAGGAGGCCGACCGCTTCGCGCTGCGCTCGCACCAGCGGGCCATCGAGGCGATCGACAGCGGCAAGTTCGACGAAGAGATCGTGCCCGTCACGGTGCGCGAGGTGGTCTACGAGAACGGCCAGACGCGCACCGTCGAGAAGGAATTCCGCGTGGACGAAGGGCCGCGCCGCGATACGAGCCTGGAGGCGCTGGCTGCACTGCGGCCCGTCTTCAAGGTGAACGGGACCGTGACGGCGGGCAATGCCTCGCAGAAGTCGGATGGTGCGGCCGCGGCCGTGGTCATGAGCGAGCGCATGGTGAAGGAGCTGGGCGTCGAGCCCATGGGGCGGCTCATCGGCTTTGCGCTGGCCGGCGTGCCGCCTGAGATCATGGGCATCGGTCCCGTCGAGGCCATCCGCAAGGTGCTCAAACAGACCGGCCTGACGCTCGACGACATCGACCTGATCGAACTGAACGAAGCCTTTGCCGCGCAGGCGCTGGCCGTCATCCGCGAAGTGGGGCTCGACGAGGAAAAGGTAAACGTGAACGGCGGCGCCATTGCGCTGGGGCACCCGCTCGGCTGCACGGGCGCCAAGCTGACCGCCACGCTGCTCTATGAACTGCGGCGGCGGGGCGGACGCTACGGCCTCTGCACGATGTGCGTGGGCGGTGGCATGGGGGCCGCCGGCATCATCGAAAACCTGCAACGCTGAGGCGATAACCGCCAACCATACAACGGAGGGATCATGAACCTGCCGTTTTATCACTTTCTGGACCCTGTAGGCGCCGGCTGGATCGTGCTCGGCGTGCTTGTGGTGGCGCTGGCGCTGGCATTCACGGGCGCACCGCTCGGACTCTGGACGCTGGCGACGGCCGTCGTACTCTACGGCGTGGGGGCACCGCTCTGGCTCTGGGTGGTCTTCGGCGTGCTGGCCGTCGTCTTCAACCTGAAGCCGCTGCGGCGGACGCTCGTCTCCAGACCGCTCATGGCCTTCATGCGGGCCTCCGGCTTTCTGCCGAAGATCTCCGATACCGAGCGCACGGCCATCGAAGCCGGCACCGTCTGGGTCGAGGGCGAGCTGTTCGCCGGTAAGCCGAACTTCAACCGGCTGCTTCGCGAGACGAACTACCCGTCGCTTACCGAGGAGGAGCGGGCCTTTCTGGAAGGGCCTGTCGAGGAACTCTGCCGGATGGTGAACGACTGGGACGTCTGGCGCTGGCGGGACCTGCCGCCGGAGGTGTGGCAGTTCATCCGGGAGAAAGGCTTCCTGGGCATCATCATCCCGAAAGAATACGGCGGGCTGGGCTTTTCGTCGCTGGCCAACAGCGCCGTCGTGCAGAAGCTGTCGTCGCGCTGTGGGCCGCTGGCCACGACGGTGATGGTGCCCAACTCGCTGGGTCCGGCCGAACTGCTCATCCACTACGGCACGCAGGAACAGCGCGACTACTACCTGCCCCGACTGGCCCGGGGCGAGGAAATTCCCGCCTTCGCGCTGACCGAACCCGGAGCCGGGTCTGACGCCGGGGCCATCCAGGCCAGCGGCGTCGTGTTTCGGGGTGAAGACGGCAAGCTCTACATCCGGCTGAACTTCCAGAAGCGCTACATCACGCTGGCCGCCATCGCGACGGTGCTGGGGCTGGCCTTCAAGCTCCGGGACCCGGACAACCTGCTGGGTAAAGGGGAGGATCTGGGCATCACGTGTGCGCTGATTCCGACCAGTACGCCGGGCGTCAAGCTGGGCATGCGGCACGATCCGCTGGGCGTGCCCTTCTACAACTGCCCGGTGGAAGGCCATGACGTCGTGGTGCCCATCGATGCGATCATCGGCGGGCCGGAGTGGGCCGGCAAGGGCTGGCGCATGCTCATGGAGTCGCTGGCGGCCGGGCGGGGTATTTCGCTGCCGGCTTCGTCGGCGGGCGGTCTGAAGCTGATCTACCGCGTCGCTTCGGCGCATGCCCGCGTGCGGCGTCAGTTCGGGCTGCCCATCGGCATGTTCGAGGGCATCGAAGAGCCGCTGGCGCGCATCGGCGGCTTCAACTATCTGGTCGAGGCCGGACGCGTCTACACGTGCGGTGGCCTGGATCGGGGTGCCAAGCCGGCCGTCGTCTCGGCCATCATGAAGTATAACACGACCGAGCTGGGGCGGCAGGCCATCAACGACGGCATGGACATCCTGGGCGGCAACGGCATTTCGCGCGGACCGCGCAACCTGCTGGCCCACGGCTACATCGCCGCGCCGATCGGCATCACCGTCGAGGGCGCCAACATCCTGACGCGCACGCTGATGATCTTCGGGCAGGGGGCCATCCGCTGCCATCCCTACGCCTACAAGGAGATCTCAGCGCTGGAGCGCGGCGACGTGCAGGCGTTCGACGACGCCTTCTGGAAGCACGTCGGCCTGGTGGTGCGCAACGGTGCCCGGGCGCTGCTGCTGAGCCTGTCGCGCGGACGCCTGGCACGTACGGGCGTCTCGGGCCCGGCCGCCCGCTATGCCCGGAAGCTGGCCTGGGCCTCGGCTTCGTTCGCCTTTCTGGCCGATCTGGCCATGGCCGCGCTGGGCGGCAACCTGAAGCGCAAGGAAAAGCTGACGGGCCGCTTTGCTGACATCTTCTCCTGGATGTACCTGGCCACGGCCACCATGCGGCGCTTCGAGGCCGAGGGCCGGCGCGAGGAAGACCGGCCGTTCTTCGACTGGGCCATGCAGTACGCCTTCCACCGGATGCAGCAGGCGTTCGACGGTCTGTTCGACAACCTGCGCATTCCGGGACTGACCTGGTTCCTGCGCGGACCGGCCGCCTGGTGGTCGCGTCTGAACCGCCTGAGCGCGCCGCCTTCGGACCGGCTGGGGCATCGGGTGGCTCAGCTCATGCTGACGCCGGGCGAGCAGCGGGAGCGCATGACGGCCGGCATGTACGTACCGTCCGATCCGAACGAGGCGCTCGGCCGCCTGGAGCGGGCTTTCCAGTTGGCCTACCAGGAAGACGAGCTGCTCAGGAAAATCTATGCGGCCGTCAAACGGGGCGAGCTGCCCAAGGCGCGGCCGGAGCAGCTCGTGCGCCAGGCCGTCGAAAAAGGCATCATCACGGCCGAGGAAGCTGGCCTTATCCAGGAGGCCGAAGCGGCCCGCTGGGATGCCATCCAGGTCGATGCCTTCACGCTCGAAGAATACCGGCGCTACTACAATGCGCCGCCGGCCGGCATCGAAGCGGCCGGCGACGGCAGCCGCGAGGCGGTCGCGACCGAGTCGTAACCGCACGCAGCAGGCACCGCAGGGGACCGGCCTCGGCCGGTCCTTTTTTTTCTTGCGCTGCCGGCACGCCCCTTTCTGGAACGTTGCCTGCCAGCGGGCGTGAATAACAAAATGTCTGCTGATCAACCGTGCTCCAAGTCAGCAATGCGTTATCTGGATCGTATTACCATCGAACCCGGCAAGCGCGGCGGTAAGCCCTGCATTCGTGGCATGCGGATTACCGTTTATGACGTGCTCAGCTATCTGGCCTCGGGTATGTCGTACGACGAGATTCTGGAAGACTTTCCCTATCTGACAAAGGAAGACATTCTGGCCTGTCTGGAATATGCGGCGGCTCGTGAACGGCACACACTGATGGCTCCTGCATGAAGCTGCTGTTTGACCAGAATCTTTCGCCGCGCCTGGTTGCCCGACTTGCCGACTGCTATCCCGGGTCCGCGCATGTCTCTGAGGTGGGATTGGATCGGGCGTTGGATGTTGAGGTGTGGGAGTTCGCTCGGGGTCATGGCTATGTGCTTGTAAGCAAAGACGCTGATTTTGCCGAAATGAGTACGCTTTACGGCGTTCCCCCCAAGGTGGTCTGGATCGGACGTGGTAACTGCTCTACTCGTGAAATTGAGGAAATCCTGCGCCGAAACTACGAACTCGTGGTGGAGCTTGTGCAGAGCGAAACAATGGGTATCTTGCTTCTGGTCTGAGTGCCCCTTTCTGGAACGTTGCCTGCCGGTAGGCGTGAGACTGCCCGCCCGGTCCGATCGCCGGGCGGTTTTTTGTACGGAAGCAGCCCGATCGTTATGAAGCGCCTGGTCGTTGTCGAGTCGCCGACGAAAGCACGCACCATCCGCAATTTTCTGCCGAAGGACGGCTTCCGCGTCGAGGCCAGCATGGGGCACATTCGCGATCTGCCGGCCTCGGCGGCCGAAGTGCCCGCCAACCTGAAGCACGAGGAGTGGGCGCGGCTGGGCGTGCGCATCGATCGCGACTTCGAGCCGCTTTACGTGATCCCACGCGACAAGCGAAAGGTGGTGCAGCAGCTCAAAGAGGCGCTGAAAGAGGCCGACGAGCTGTACATCGCCACCGACGAAGACCGTGAGGGCGAATCTATCGGCTGGCACCTGGTCGAGGTGCTCAAACCGAAGGTGCCGGTCCGCCGCATGGTCTTTCATGAGATCACGCGGGAGGCGATCGAACAGGCGCTGCGCAATCCGCGCGACATCGACTACAACCTGGTCGAGGCGCAGGAAGCCCGGCGCATTCTGGACCGCCTGGTGGGTTACCTGGTGTCGCCCGTGCTCTGGCGCAAGATCGCCCCGCGACTGTCGGCCGGACGTGTCCAGAGCGCGGCCGTGCGGCTGCTCGTGCTGCGCGAAAAGGAACGCATCGCGTTCGTCCCGGCCACCTACTGGGACCTGAAGGCGCTGCTGGAGCAGGAGGGGCAGACGTTCGAGGCGGTGCTGACGCATGTGGGCGGCATTCGGGTGGCCGGCGGCAAGGACTTCGACGAACACACCGGGCGGCTGAAAGAAGGGCTGGTGGCCGGCCGCGACGTGATCCTGCTCGACGAGGCGCAGGCCCACGAGCTGGCCGAGCGGCTCCGTCACGAAGGCTGGGTAGTGGCCGACGTCGAAGAACGGGTCGTGACCCGTTCGCCCGCGCCGCCGTTCATCACTTCGACGCTCCAGCAGGAAGCCAGCCGCAAGCTGGGGCTTTCGGCGCGGCAGACCATGCAGATCGCCCAGCGACTTTACGAGCAGGGCTACATTACCTACATGCGCACCGACTCGACCCACCTGTCGCAGGAGGCCATCGAAGCCAGCCGTCGAACCATCGTCGAGCGCTACGGCAGGGAGTACCTGAGTCCCCAACCCCGCCAGTATCAGAGCCGCGTCCGCAATGCGCAGGAAGCGCACGAGGCCATTCGGCCCGCCGGCCGCGAGATGAAGACGGCCGAGGAGCTGGGCCTGACCGGCATCGACGCGGCGCTGTACGACCTGATCTGGAAGCGTACGGTGGCCTCGCAGATGGCCGATGCGCGCTTGCGGCTGCTGACGGTGCACCTGGAGGCCGGCGACCGGGAGCCGATCGCCCGCTTCCGCGCCTCGGGTCGGACCATCGAGTTTCCGGGCTTCTTCCGGGCCTACGTCGAAGGGAGCGACGATCCGGAGGCCGCCCTCGAAGACCGCGACCAGCCGCTGCCACCGCTGAAAAAAGGCGACCGGCCCCGCTGCGTACAGGTCGAACCCCAGCGGCACGAGACGCGCCCGCCGGCTCGCTACACCGAGGCCACGCTGGTCAAGACGCTCGAGCAGGAAGGGATCGGTCGGCCGAGCACCTACGCGACGATCATCGACACCATCCTGCAGCGCGGCTACGCCGTGCGGCGCGGCAACCAGCTCGTGCCCACGTTCATGGCCTTCGCCACGAACAACCTGCTGGAAGCCTATTTCGAAAAGCTGGTGGACCTGGGCTTTACGGCCCAGATGGAGGAGGCACTTGACGAGATCGCCCGGGGCCGCCAGAAGACGGTGCCCTACCTGCGCCAGTTCTATCAGGGCGAAGAGGGGCTCGAACGCATGATCGACGAGGCGCTGCGACGTGTGGATCCCCGCGAGGTCTCGACGATTCGCTTCCCGCAGTGGGAGCCCTACGTGGTGCGCGTGGGCAAGTACGGGCCGTACGTCGAGGGGCCGGTGGACGGGCAGATCGTAACCGCCTCGCTGCCGGCCGATCTGGCGCCCGGCGACGTGACCCGCGAGAAGCTGGAGCAGATCCTGCGGGAAGGACAGATCGAAGACCGGGTGCTGGGGATCGATCCGGAAAGCGGGCAGCCGGTGCTGCTCCGGCGAGGCCCCTACGGCTACTACGTGCAGCTCGGCGACGACGAACAGGCCGGCAAGCCGAAGCGGGTGGCGCTGCCGCCGGGCATGGAGCCGGCCGTGGTGGATCTGGAGAAGGCGCTGGCCCTGCTGAAACTACCGCGCACGCTGGGTACGCATCCCGAGACCAGCCAGCCCGTACTGGTGGGCATCGGCCGCTACGGGCCCTATGTGCAGCACGGGCGGACGTTCGCCTCGCTCAAGGAAGAAGACGACGTGTTCACGATCGATCTGGAGCGGGCACTGGAACTGCTGGCCGAAAAAGAAGCAAGGAGCCGGCCGCTCCGCGTGCTGGGGACGCATCCTGAGACCGGCGAGCCGGTGGAGGTCTGGGAAGGCCGCTACGGACCTTACGTGAAGCACGGTCGCACGAACGCTTCGCTCCCCGAGGGACGCGCGCCCGAAGCCGTCACGCTGGAAGAGGCGCTGGCCCTGCTGGAAGAAAAGGCCGGCCGAAAAGGAAAGACGCGGGGCCGCCGTCGCCGCTCGAAGTGAGGCGAAACGTCCGGTGTTTTTTGTCATCCGAAAAATGTTTTCGGGCGGCACGCGCAACCGTGACGACCACGGACGTGTAATACGATTTCCGGAAAATCATAGTGCACGGGCGCACACGGCGGTGCGCCCCTACCAGATCCTTGACGTTTTCCCTATCCCGTAGGGGCGGACCCCTGTGTCCGCCCTATCATGCCCGCCGGATCACGTCTGCCACCCGGGGTGTGGCACCCTCATGTACTGGTAAATCAGCGATCCCATATTCGCAGCAAATCGGGGACAGCCTTTTCAGGCCTCGGCCTTCTGGATCCAGCGCTCCAGCACGGTCTTGAGTTCGTCTTTCTTGAAGGGCTTGGCGATGTAGTCGTCCATGCCGGCCTCCAGGCAGCGTTCGCGCTCGCCACGTAATGCATTGGCCGTCATGGCGATGATGGGCGTGTGGCGTCCCAGATTGGCTTCATGCTCGCGGATCAGCGCCGTTGCCTCGAAGCCGTCCATCACCGGCATGTGCACGTCCATCAGGATGGCGTCGTAGCCGCCGCGCAGTGCCGCCTCGACGGCCTGCTTGCCGTCGCTGACCACATCGCACGTGTAGCCCAGCCGCTCCAGATGATAGAGCGCCACCTTCTGGTTGACCGGATTGTCCTCGGCCAGCAGGAGATGCCCGCGGCTCGTCGACCGGGGCGTTGTGGACGGTGCATCGCTCGAATCAGACTGGTCGGGCACGGTGGCCGACTCCGTCCGTTGCGGCTGTTGCTTTTCGGCAGCAACCGACCGCATTTCCTGAAGCACCCGGACCAGCGTATTGAACAGATAGGACTGACGGGTGGGTTTGGACAGGACGGCGGCAAAGAGCGTCTCGTCCATGGCCCGGTGATCCTCGCGGGTGAAGAGATAAGAGCTGAGCAGAATCAGCGGCGTGGCGGCGAGGGCCGGGTCCTGTTTGATCTCCCGGGCCAGCATGATGCCATCCATTTCGGGCATCATCATGTCCAGGATGGCCAGTTCGAACGGATGGCCCTGGCGGGCGGCCGCCCGCATCAGCTCCAGCGCCTCGGCGCCACTGCGGGCCAGCGTGGGCACCATACCCCAGCCCAGCGTCTGGCGGCGAAGGATTTCCCGGTTGGTTTCGTTGTCGTCCACGATCAGCACGCGTACGTCTTTGAGCAGCGCCCGCCGCTCATCTCCGTTCAGCTTACGCTGTGACGACAGCCGGAAGGGAATGCGCACCGTGAACGTGGAGCCTTTTCCGACCTCGCTTTCGACGCCGATCGTGCCGCCCATCATCTCGACGAGCTGCTTGGAGATGGCCAGGCCCAGTCCGGTACCGCCGTAGCGGCGCGTCGTCGAGCCGTCCAGCTGGGTGAAGGGCTGGAAAAGATGCGAGAGCCGATCCGGTGGAATGCCGATGCCCGTATCCCGCACCGAAATACGCCAGTAAGCGCGGCGCTCGTTCAGCCGTTCCAGTTCGGCTTCGACGACGACCTCGCCGCGTTCGGTGAACTTGATCGCGTTGCCGATCAGGTTCGAGAGCACCTGGCGGAGCCGGTGCGGATCGCCCTGCACCTCGAGTGCCCGCTCTTCGATGAAGCAGATCAGTTCGAGCTGTTTGGCCGCCGCGCGCGGGGCAAACAGCGTGATGACGTCTTCGATCGTTTCCTGCAGGTTGAAGTCGATGTTTTCCAGCTCCAGCCGTCCGGCCTCGATCTTCGAAAAGTCCAGTATGTCGTTCAGAATGGTCAGCAGCGTCTCGCCGCTCCGATGGATGATCTCCACGCACTCGCGCTGCTCCTTGGTCAGATCCATTTCGAGCAGCAGCTCGGTCATGCCGAGCACGCCGTTCATGGGCGTGCGGATCTCATGGCTCATGTTGGCCAGGAATTCGCTCTTGAGGCGGCTGGCCCGCACCAGTTCCTCGTTGGCCCGCTCGAGTTCTTCCTTGGTCTGCCGCAGGTCTTCCAGCGTGGCCTTAAGCTGGCGTTTCTGGGCCTGCAGCTCGGCCGTGCGTTCCTGGACGAGCGCTTCGAGCTGTTCTTTCTGCTGTTCGATGCGATAGATCCGGTAGCGATGAATACCGCCCACCAGCAACCCCAGCAGCGTGACCACCAGCGCCGCGAACCAGGCGGTCTGCCAGAAGGGCGGCGTGATCTCGAAGCGGGCGGCGGCCGGGCGCGACCAGTCGGAGGTGGGCTTGCGCGCCTGGACTTCCAGCACGTAAAAGCCGGCCGGCAGGTTGGTCAGGAAAATGGTGGGCGACTCCAGCGGGCGCCAGCCTTCCTCGCTGCTGATGGGCTTGCGCAGCCAGGAGCGATTGCGCTGGAGGGGCTGGAACGTCAGGTTCCAGTCCGTATCCATGCTGCGCAACCGGTAGCGTAGCTGGATCTGCTCGGCGCCGAAGAAAGAGAGCAGCGCCACGCGCGCCGTCAGCGTGTTGGCTTTGTAGGAGACCTGGACGAGGGAGTCCGGGTTGACCGGTCGGTCTCCCAGTTGCAGGTAAGTCAGACGAACGCGCGGGGGACGGTCGTTCCACAGGTCTTCGCGCGGGTTGTAGTGGCTCAGCCCGTCCATCGTGCCGAACCACAGCGTGCCGTCCACGTCGGCAAAGAAACCGCCGGCATTCGACTCGTAGCTGGCGTAGCCTTCCAGCGGACTGTAGTTCACGAAGCGCTCCCCGTCGAAGCGATCGACGCCCCGCGAAGTGCCGATCCAGATGTTGTTCTGGTGATCAACGCCGATCGAATAGACGGCGTCGTTGTGGAGGCCATCGGCCGTCGTGTAGGTGCGAAAGCGATTCTGCTCGGGATCGTAAACCGTGATGCCCAGCGCGGCATGGTAGCCAAACCAGATCCGCCCCTGCAGGTCTTCGGCCAGAAAGTAGGGATTGTTGCCGGCCAGGCCGTCCTTCGAGGTGAAGGTGCGCCAGTGGCGGCCGTCCCAGCGCGACAGGCCCATGTCGCCGGAGATCCACACGTGTCCCCGCCGGTCCACCAGCAGCCGCGCGTCGGTGAAGACCTGACCCGGCACTTCCACCGGGATGAAGCGCGCACCGTTCTGGCGGAACACGCCCAGATTCTGGGCGGCCAGCCAGATGCGTCCCTGGTGGTCTTCCACGATCGACATGACGCTGGCCTCGTGGGGGAAGCCCGGCACGCGATGGAAGCGTCCGTTTTCGTAAAGGGCCAGGCCCCGCAGTGTGCCGATCCAGAGGCGTCCCCGGCTGTCCAGGAAGAGGGAGCGGACGAACTCGCTGGGCAGGCCGTCTTTTTCGGTATAGACGGCCCAGCGGCGCCCGTCGAAGCGGTTCAGGCCGCGTCGGGTGCCCACCCAGAGATAGCCCTGTCGGTCGCGCACGATCGGCCGCACCAGGTTGTCGGCCAGTCCGTCGCGTACGGTGTAGTTCGTGAAGGCCCTACCGCGAAACTGCGACACGCCTTTCAGCGAGCCCAGCCAGAGCATGCCCTCCCGATCGACCATCAGGGCGTTGAGTACGGAGGTGGGCAGCCCGTTGGCTTCCGTGAGCCAGCGGACCCCGGTGGCGTCGATGCGTCCCAGTCCCTCCAGCGTGACCACCCAGACCACCCCCAGCGAATCGACCGCCAGGTCACGGGCCGGCAGGCCCTTCAGACCATCTTTTTCCGTGTAGCGGGCAACCCGGCGGCCTCCGGCCAGCACCACCAGCGCATCGGCCGTGGATACCCAGAGGCGTCCTTCCAGGTCTTCCAGGAGGCGATAGACGGGCTGCTCGGTGAAAGGCGCAACGGGCACCCAGCGGGGCGGGGCCCAGCGGTACAGACCGTTCTGGGTGGCGACGTAAAGCTGACGCTTGCGGTCAATCAGGAAGTCGTAAATGGCCTGCGTGCCCAGCGTTTCGACCCGCTCAATCCGATCGTCCTTCAGGTAAGCGAGACCCCGGGGTGTGCCGATCCATACCGTTCCGTCGGCGGTGACCGTCAGCGCACGTACATCGGGCGAAGGGAGCCCTTCCGCCAGGCTGAAACTGGTGAAACGGCCGTTCGGCTCACGGCGGCTGAGGCCGTTGCGGGTGCCGATCCAGAGCGAGCCGTCGGGTCCTTCGGCCAGGGCCCAGATGAAGTCGCCGACGAGGCCGTCTCGCAGGCTGAAGGTTTCAAATCCGAAGCCGTCGAAGCGGTTGAGGCCGGCCTGCGTTCCAATCCACACGTATCCCTCACGGTCCTGCAGGAGCGCCTGCACCACCAGCTGCGAAAGCCCGTCGGCACTGGTGTAGGTGTGAAAGTAGTGCTGCTGGGCAAGTGCCGGCAGGGCGATCAGCAGGGCCAGTCCGTAAAACCAGTGAAAACAGGGGCGACGCAGCATGCTGCTCGGCCGATGGCAGATGTTTCAAGGGTAAACCACCGGAAGGACAACAAAAGGTGTACCCAGAGGAAGAGCGGGAGCGTAATCGATAAAGTTAAGAAGTTTGGGAAGATCGGCGGAAAAAATGACCGTTTCGTCCTCAACGGCCGACATCTTTTTCCCCCAGCTTCAGGCTGTGCAGGATGTTGAGGTAGCTGTAGTAGCGTTCTTCGGAGATTTCGCCGGACGCGACGGCCGCCTTCACCGCACAGTCCGGTTCGTGTTCATGCGTGCAGTCGGGGAAGCGACAGGCAGAAAGGTAGGGGCGGAATTCCACGAAGTAGTGGGACAGCTCGGCCGGCTCCAGGTCGGTCACGCCGAACTCCCGGAGTCCGGGCGTATCGACCACGAAGCCGCCGATCGAAAGCGGGTAGAGCGCCACGTAGGTGGTCGTGTGGCGTCCCTTGCCGGTCTTTTCGCTGACCGGCGCCGTGCGGATGTTCAGGCCCGGCTCGATGGCGTTCAGCAGCGATGACTTGCCCACGCCCGACGGTCCGGTCACCACGCTGGTCTTGCCGCGCAATGCTTCGCGGAGCTCGTCCAGCCCTTCGTCGGTCACCACGCTGGTGCGCAGGACGCGGTAGCCCAGGTCGGCGTACAGGCGCTCCAGCGCCTCGATGGCCGGCCGGTCTTCTTCGGTCATCAGATCGATCTTGTTGAGGATCAGGCCGGCGGGGATTGCGTAGCGTTCGGCGGCCACCAGCACGCGGTCGATGAAGCCGGGGTTCGGCTCGGGCAGGTGCACGGCCTGCACGATCCACACGAAGTCGATGTTGGCGGCGATTACATGGCGCAGGCTGTGCCGGCGACCGGCGGCGCGGCGCGAAAGCTCGTTGCGCCGCGGGTGCACGTCCACGATCAGGCCGGTGCCATCCGGGTTGAGCCGCACCTTCACCCGGTCACCGACCACCACCGGACTGGTCGTGTCCATGCCGGCAAGCCGGAACTTGCCCCGGACGCGCGAGGGAATGACGCGCCCGTCGGCCTGCACGTCGAACCAGCTCCCGGTGGCCCGGATGACCGTGCCTTCCAGAATTTCTCCGTTGTGCTGCTTTGTCATAGCCGTTCCTTTTTTGAAACCTCTCGGATCCACAACTCGTCTACTGCAACAGTCTGGAATGTAACCCGGAGGCGTTCGTCATGGAAACTCCCCGTTACGAGGACGTTCGGAACGCGTTTGCCCGGCTTCGGCTGGAAGATAAGGCGCGATTTCTGATCGAAGCGACGGCCGCCACGCTGGCCGATGGCATCGAGACGGCCGGCGCATTGCTGGCACGCGGACTGGAGCGCTGCATGGAGGCCTGTCAGCGGAAGACGGCCACCGGTTCAGCCGGCGGCGCGGCAACCGAATCCTGAAACCGAGGCCCCGATGGAACGCCCGCGTCGCATCATCGAGTTCGAACAGCTCAACGCGCTTGGTAAAACGGTCTTCGTGGCCGGGATGGCTGCCCACGCCGGAAAAGGATTGCTGAAGCGGTTGATCCGGCACGTGGCCCGCATCGCGGTCGAGAGCAAGCGGGCCTTCGAGCAGGGGATGAACCCCGACATCGAGGAAGCCCGCGTGATCGAAGAAGCACCATCCGAAAGACCTCCGGAAAAGCAAAACCCTTCGACAGCGGCCTCGTGACGATCGTCTTCCGGCCGAAAGTCGATCGCTGGCTGGCGGCTCTGCTGGTGGGGGCTTTTCTGTCGCCCTGGATGCTGGCCGGCTGGCTGACCTACCGGGGCGATGAAGAAATCGCCCTGGTGCTGGTGCTGGTCGGCGGCATGGACCTGTTCCTGGCGCGGGCGCTGCTCTGGCCGATGCGCTACGAAGTAACGCCCGAAGCCGTCGTCGTTCGGTCGGGTCTGGTGCGCCTTCGCGTTCCGTATGGTCGGATTCAGCGCATCGTGGCGCATCATCCGTTGCGAGACCTTTCGCTGCTGCGGGCGCTTTCGCTTGGTCTGTCCCTTCGCGAAGCCCTGCGCATCGAGTATGGCCGCATGCGTCGACCGAGTTGGCTGGTGATCGCCCCCCGAAGACGCGGACGCCTTTCTGGAAGCGGTGGCCCGGCACGATCCGGCACTCCACCGCATCGGGCCGCGCGAGCTGGTGCGCATCCAAAAAGAAAACGGGCATGAAACTGCCGGAGCAGTTCATGCCCGTCGGTTATTCGGCGACGACCGTACCTGACGAGGCGCCGTTGGCCGGCACGGGCGCCCGCTCGGCCTCCGGCACGCGGTAGACCTCGTTCGGGTCGCGCACGGGCTCGGGCTCCAGCGCCCGCTCCAGCACTTCGTGCACGCGCCGGACGTAGACGATCTCCAGCCCTTCGAGCGATTCCGGTTTGATCTCCTCGATGTCCTTCTGGTTCTTCTCCGGCAGGAGCACCGTCTGGATGCCGGCCCGCTTGGCGGCCAGTACCTTCTCCTTGATGCCGCCCACCGGCAGCACCAGGCCCCGGAGCGTGATCTCGCCGGTCATGGCCACCGTGTGCCGCACGCGGCGCTGCGTAAAGAGCGAGGCCAGGGCCGTCAGCAGCGCCACACCGGCCGAAGGCCCGTCCTTGGGCACGGCGCCCGCCGGCACGTGCACGTGCACGTCCCAGTAGCGGAACGCGTCGAGCGGGATGCCCAGCTCCTCGGCGTGCGCCTTCACGTAGAAGTAGGCCAGCTGGGCCGATTCCTTCATCACGTCGCCGAGCTGGCCGGTGAGGATCAGCCGGCCGTTGCCCCGGGCGGCCGACGCTTCGATGAAGAGGATGTCGCCGCCCACCGGCGTCCAGGCCAGGCCGGTCGCCACACCGGGCTCCTCGGTGCGCTCGGCCACCTCCGAGAAGTACTTCCGGGCGCCGAGGTACTCCTTCAGGTCGCCTACGTCCACGTGCGCCGATTCGATTTCGCCCATGGCGATCTTCTTGGCCACGCCGCGGACGACCGAGGCGATCGTGCGCTCCAGCTGGCGCACGCCCGACTCCCGCGTGTAGCCGTCGATGATCTCACGGAGCGCTTCGTCCGTGATGCTGAACTGTTCGGGCTTGAGCCCGTGCTGCTCGACCTGCCGCGGCACCAGATAGCGCTTGGCAATCTGGAGCTTTTCATCCTGCGTGTAGCCGCTGATTTCGATGATCTCCATCCGGTCCCGCAGCGGCGCCGGGATCAGATCCAGGTAGTTGGCCGTCGCGATAAACAGCACGCGCGACAGGTCGTAGTCCAGCTCCAGGTAGTGGTCGCTGAAGGCGTAGTTCTGCTCGGGGTCGAGCACTTCCAGGAGCGCACTGGCCGGATCGCCCCGGAAGTCGGCGCCCAGTTTGTCGATCTCGTCGAGCATGAAGACGGGGTTGGACGTGCCCGCCTTCTTGATGCCCTGGATGATGCGGCCGGGCAGGGCGCCCACGTAGGTTCGCCGGTGGCCGCGGATCTCGGCTTCGTCGCGCACGCCACCGAGGCTGACGCGGACGAACTTCCGGCCCAGCGCCCGCGCGATGCTCTTGCCCAGGCTGGTCTTACCCACGCCCGGCGGCCCGACGAAGCACAGGATGGGCGCCTTCATGTCGCCCTTGAGCTTGAGCACGGCCAGGTACTCCAGGATCCGCTTCTTGACCTGCTCCAGCCCGTAGTGGTCCTCGTCGAGGATGCGCTGGGCCTCCTGCAGGTCCAGATGGTCTTCGGAGTACTCCAGCCAGGGCAGCTCAAGGATCCAGTCGATGTAGTTGCGGGTGACCGCGTAGTCGGGCGAGGCCGGGTTCATGCGGGAAAGCCGCTCGATCTCCTTGAGCACCGCCTTACGGGCATGCTCGGGCAGCGGCTTTTCCTCGGCCCGCTTGCGCAGCTCCTCGATCTCGGCCATTTCGTCGGCCTCACCCAGCTCCTCCTGGATGGCCTTGAGCTGCTGCCGCAACAGGTACTCCCGCTGCTGCCGATCGACGTCGCTCTTGACCCGCGAGCGGATCTCCTGCGACAGCTGCAGCACCTGCAGCTCGCGCGACAGATGCTGCATGAGCAGGTCGGCCTGCTCCAGGATCGAACGGGCCTCCAGCAGCTGCTGCTTGGCGGCCACGTCGATCGGCAGGTTCGAGGCGATGAAGTAGATCAGGAACGAAGGCGACTCGATGTTCTGGATCGCGTAGGCCGCCTCGCTGGGCAGGTTCGGCGACAGGTTGACGATCTGGACGGCCAGCTCCTTGATGGAGCGGACGCGGGCCTGGAGTTCGACCTCGTCCACTCCTTCGATGCTGTCGTCCAGCGGCCGAACCTTCGCCACGAAGTACGGCTCGGTCTGGATGTATTCCTCTATCTCAAACCGACGCCGCCCCTGAATGACGATCGACTTCGATCCGTCCGGCATCTTGATCAGCTTCAGGATCGAAGCGACCGTTCCCACCCGGTACAGGTCGTCCGGCGTCGGGTTTTCGACCTCACTGTCCCGCTGCGCCACGACGCCGATCAGCCGATCGCCCGCGAACGCATCGCGCACGAGCTTCAGCGAGGCGTCGCGACCGATCGTGATCGGCAACACCACACCCGGATAGAGCACCGTGTTGCGCAGCGCCAGGATGGGCAGGGTCTCCGGCACCTCCTCGGCGCTCATCGCCTTCTGCTCATCCGGCGTGGGCAGCGGAATGCTCTGTTCCGGATCGTCGTCCAGCAGATACAGCAGATCTCCGTACGGCATCGTTTCCCGGTTCCACATGGTGCAAATAAGGTTTGGCGCGAAGGTATGCCACCCCGGCGAAAGGCTGACAACTTGCGCGAAGCCTTTCCTGCCAGAGGGCTATGCCGGGAGGGTCAAAAACCAGACCGGCCGGCTGGGGCTGCCATTATGACGCACGCTGTCCGCAGAGCCGGCGGATGACCTGCGCGAGCGCCTCCAGACGGAAGGGTTTCTGCAACATGGCGTCGATCAATCCGCGCTCGGCGCGCACCTCGGTATCGCCGGTGATCAGCACGATAGGCAGCTGGGGATACTGCGCGCGAATCTGGCGGGCCAGCTCCACGCCGCTGACTTCGGGCATGCCCTGGTCGGTGAAGACGATGTCGAACGCTTCCCGCTCCAGATGCGCCAGCGCCTCGGCGGCCGAGGCGGCCTGGACGACCGTGTGGCCGTGCAGGGCCAGCAGGCGCGTGAGCACGTTGCGTACGCCGGGTTCGTCGTCGACGAGCAGCACGCGCACGGGCGGTACGGGCGTCTCTTCCTGCACCACGGTGGGCGTGTGCGCCGGCGCTTCGGCCGGCGGGAAGTACAGCGTGAACGTCGTGCCATCGCCGGGCGTGCTTTCCACCTCGATGGAGCCCTCATGCTCGCGTACGATCCCGGCCACGATGGCCAGCCCCATGCCCGACCCTTCTGGCTTGGTGGTGAACAGCGGCTCGAAGATGCGGCGGCGGACGGACTCGGGCATGCCGATGCCGGTGTCGGATACACGCACGATCACCCCCCGCTCCTTATCAAAATCAGTCGCAATCCGCAGCGTACCGCCCTGCGGCATGGCCTGGACGGCATTCAGGATCAGGTTGGTGAACACCTGACGCAGTTCGGAGGCGACGCCCCGAACAGGCGGGACCGGCTCCAGTTGCGTTTCCACCCGGATGTCGATACCCTGTCGCCGCGGCTCGTTGTACCAGTAGGGACGGGTGAGCATGAGGCATTCTTCCAGAAGCGTGGGCAGGTCGATAGACTCAAGCGCCGTGGGTTTTTCCTGGCGGACGTACTCCTGCAGCTTGCGCATCAGGGCTGCCCCGTCACGGGCCGCCTGTTCCAGGGCCTTCAGGTGATGGGTCACTTCTTCAGAGAGGGCCTCCGGGGGAAGCGAGCGACGTAGCAGATCCAGATGGCCCAGGAACGTCATCAGCAGGTTGTTGAAATCGTGGGCAATGCCCAGCGCCATGCGCCCCAGCGTCTCTAAGCGATGCCGCTGGTTCTGGCTGTAGGTCAGGCTGGAGGGCTCGACCAGGAGTTCGACGGTGACCACCAGCGCCACCGGCTCGTCGCCGTGCGTGGGCAGCCGTACCGGGATCAGGTTGAAAAGCGACGGCACCGGCTCGTCGCGGCCGGGCAGTTGCAACATCAGCACCTCGTGCAGGATGCGCTGGCCCTGGGCGGCCTGTGCCAGCAACTCCCGAAAGCGAAGCTGATCCTCCCGGGAGAGCCGCTGCCAGGGCGCGGCCAGGCGGCCGAACAGTTCCTCCCAGGCCGGGTTCGCCTCGTAGCAGATCCCCTCGGGCGAGAGTGTGGCAATAAACAGGGTCGGCTCCGAGGTGAACTCGGGCGCATGACTGCTGATGGTCTGAGAGGGTGGGTGCGAAGAAGACATGACGAAATGGCCCTTTCCGGGGCGTTATGTCCGGATTGTCAACAAATTAGGACATGGGCGGACGGAATACAAGGGGAAATGTACGCAACCTGGACGACCGGCTCGGCGTAGCCTGTCCACCTCGAAGCATTCCGAACACGAAAGATCTATGGCGGGCAACCTCAACTTTCCGGGAAACGAACCGCAGCGCATCGACATCGAGCTACCCGAAGAGGTGGCCGAAGGGCGCTACGCGAATCTGGTGATGATCGCCCATTCGGCCGAGGAGTTCATTCTGGACTTCATCCGCATCATGCCGGGGCTGCCCAAAGCCCGGGTCCAGAGCCGCATCATCATCACCCCGGCGCACGCCAAACGGCTGCTCCGGGCGCTGGCCGACAATATCGGCCGCTACGAGGCCACCTACGGCGAAATCGAAGTGCCCGAAGCCGGTCCGCCGATTCACTTCGGGGGGCCCGGTGGCGAGGCCTGATCAGGTGCGCGTCCGGGCGACGAGCACCAGCGCGCCCGCCAGAAACACCAGGTGCGGCAGCCAGGCCACCAGCAGCGGAGGTAGCGTCTCGGTGTATCCGAAGGGTTCGATCAGCTTCTGCAGCGCCAGGTAGGCGAAGGCCACGCCTAAGCCGATGCCGATCTGGATGGCCTGGCCGCCGCGCCGCCGTACGGAGGCCAGCGGCACGCCGATCAGCACCAGGATCAGGTTGGCGAAGGGATAGGCGAACTTGCTGTAATAGGCCACCAGCGGGCGTCCCAGGTGGCCGGCACCCGAGCGACGCAGGGCGGCCAGATGGGCGGCCGCGTCGGGTAGCGTCATGGCCTCCACTTCCCGCTCGGTGCGCGCCAGATCGCGCGGGTAGAGCGGCAGGTCCAGTTGCTGGTGGCGTACCGGCCGGCGCACCTCGCGTCCGTCCGGCTCAAAATACCGGGCAATGCCTTCGGGTACCATCCATGCCTGAAGGGAGTCGTTCCATTCCATGCGGGGGGCATCGAGCCGGTAGACCAGCCGCCGGCCTTCTGCAAATTGCTGCAGCGAGACGCGATAGGCGATGCGCCGCTCACGGTCGTAGTAGCCCACCGAGAGAAACTGACCGGGCCGCGCCTGGCGATGCAGGTGGCTCAGATCGAACTGGCGCGGGGTCTTCGACAGGTATTTCTCGTCGAAAGCCACGACGGTGCGGTTCGTTACCGGCACCACCCAGCCGTTGAACCAGAACATGAACCCGGTAAGGACCAGACCCAGCGCGACGTACGGGCGCAGCAACCGGTAGAGCGAGACGCCGCTCATCTGCAGCGCCACGATCTCCAGCCCCTGTGCCATGCGCCCTGTCACGTACAGGCATGCCAGAAACAGCGCCAGCGGTGAGGTCAGCCGCACAATCTCGGGGATGTAGCTGGGGTAGTAGACCAGAAAAACCTCGCGCATCGAAGCGCCCCGATCCATGAAGTCGTCGATGTACTCGACGTAGTGAAGCACGATGAAAAAGACAATCAGGGCACCCGTGAAAAACAGATACCCGAGCAGCAGGCGACGAACGATATGGCGGTCGATCAACGTCATGCGCGAACAACCCGCAAAAAAGTAAATTTCGCTGCAGGCAGGGTGGATTCTTTAGCCCCGGGCATGTACTTTTAGACAATCCATTCAGTTCACGCAGTCCGAAAGATCCATGAAACTGCACGAGTATCAGGCCAAGGATATTCTGCAACGCTATGGCGTGGCCACGCAGCCCGGTTACGTGGCCCGCACCGTGGAGGAAGCGGTCGAAGCCGCTCGCCGTCTGCAGCAGGAGCACGGCTACGAGCTGTTCGTGGTGAAGGCGCAGATCCATGCCGGCGGTCGTGGTAAAGGTGGGGGCGTCAAGCTGGCGAAGGGCATTGAGGAGGTGCGCGAAAAGGCCGGCGCCATTCTGGGCATGAACCTGGTCACGCCCCAGACGGGCCCCGAAGGGCAGAAGGTGCGGGCCGTGCTGGTGGCCGGCGCCGTCGATATTGCGAAGGAATACTACCTGGGCATTACGCTGGACCGCCAGCGGAGCCAGAACGTGATCATGGCCTCGACGGAGGGCGGTGTGGAAATCGAAGAGGTGGCCGCCCGGAGTCCCGAAAAGATCCTGAAAGTGTGGGTGGATCCCACGATCGGCTTGCGCCCGTTCCAGGCGCGTCGGCTGGCCTTCGGACTGGGCTTCGAGGGCAACGCCTTCAAGCAGGCCGTCCAGTTCATCCAGGCACTCTATCGGGCTTACGAAGAGACCGACAGCTCGCTGGCCGAGATCAACCCGCTCGTGCTGACGAAGCAGGGCGACGTGGTGGCCGTTGATGCCAAGATCAACCTGGACGACAACGCGCTTTTCCGGCATCCCGATCTGGCCGAGCTTCGCGACATCCACGAAGAAGACCCGCTGGAGGTCGAAGCCAGCAAGTACCGGCTCAACTACGTGCGGCTCACCGGAAACGTGGGCTGCATGGTAAACGGTGCCGGGCTGGCCATGGCCACGATGGACCTGATCAAACTGGCGGGCGGCGAACCGGCCAACTTCCTGGACGTGGGCGGCGGGGCCAGTCCGGAGACCGTGGAGGCCGGCTTCCGCATCATCCTGAAGGACCCGAACGTCAAGGTCATTCTGGTGAACATTTTCGGCGGCATCGTGCGCTGCGACCGCGTCGCCCGCGGTATCGTCGAGGCAGCCCGCAAGGTCCAGATCAACGTGCCGCTGATCGTGCGGCTGCAGGGCACCAACGCCGAAGAAGCGCGTGCCATTCTGGAGCAGAGCGGCCTGGAGATCGAAACGGCCACGCTCTTCAAAGAGGTGGCCGACAAGGTGAACCAGGCGCTGCAGCGCGTAGCCGCAGCCTGAAGGGAGACGTTATGCCGGCCCGTATGCAACAACTGACCGGTACACTGGAAATTCGGGAAGGACTGGAAGGGCTGACGCCCGGGCGCATCATGACGCTCTACCGGCGGGCGCCCCTGCTGCGACCCGTCGACGACCCCGGGCGCGTCTGGCAGATGTTCGAAAATTCCTCGCTGGTGCTGACGGCCTGGCACGACGGCCGCCTGGTGGGCATTGCCCGCGTGCTGACTGACGGGGTGCTCTACAGTTACCTGTGCGACCTGGCCGTCGAGCCGGATGTGCAGGGACTGGGCATCGGCCGCCGGCTCATCGAGGCCGTGCTGGAACGCTGCAGAGGGACCGAGCTGGTGCTGCGCGACTCGGACATCTCGGCCGGCTTTTACGCCCGGCTGGGCTTCGAGCGCGTTCACAACGCCTGGATGCGCCGCGCCTGATCTCAGGCGCCCACCAGCTCCAGTTCCTCCGCGGGCAGCACCTGCAGGCTGGCCTCGACCGAGCGCACGCCCGACACCGATTGTACCACGTCCAGCAGGCGGCGACGGGCCGCTTCGCCCCGCACGAACCCGTACAGCGTCACGTGTCCTTCCAGGACGTACACGTGCACGCTGGTGGTTTCGGCGAGGGCCCTGTCCGCCTCAATGCGCCGGGCCAGGCGGCGCGCCAGTCTGCGGTCGGCGCGTGTGGCTTTGGAAAAGCGATGCCAGAAGGCAAATCTACCCATAGGCTCCAGGGTGGACCCTTCGGCCCGACCCCGTTGGTGAAAAAGAACAGACTGCAGGAACGGCTCCTAAATTTCCAGAACCACAGGCGTTCCTCTTTGACGGCTTTTTAACGATAGCAACGGCCGGTGATAAAAGAAAGATTTGTGCAAAAAATGTGGAAAAATTCAGGGGTTACAGCAACTGCTGGAAGCGGCCGCGGATGTCCGAGCGCGGCTGGCGCAGGCGCAGCAGGTCGCGCAGGCGTCCGCTTTTGACATACAGCTCAAACGCATAGGACTGATAGCGGCCGAAGGGAATCCACGAAAGACTCATCTGCCAGCAGCCCAGGTCGCGTACGATGAACAGGCTCGTCGTGGACAGCTCGCCCCGGACGAAGTCGTAGCCGCCGCGTCCCTGGACTTTCCACTTTGGCGTCAGATTGAAATCGAACGAAACATTCAGAATGGCGCTGCGGGTCAATCGCTGGGCCGGATGGCTCATGCTGTAGCTGAAGTTCAGATTGAGCGACCAGGGAATGGAAAAGTCGGCGTAGTGCAGAGCCGGATCGAGCAGGGACGGGATCGGGCTCGTGATGGGGTCCGGGCTGAACGGGTCGCCGAAGCGGGCACGGGGTGGCGTGCCGGCTTCGGCGCCGGACAGACGGGTACGGCTTCGGAGGCTGAGGGAAGCGCTGAGCCGGAAGCTGGTAATGCGGGCCAGACGGCCACGGCGCAGGTCGAATACATAGCGATTGACGGTCCGTCCGTCGGGCGCCAGCGCATAGGGCGAAAGCACCAGCGACGAATTCAAACTCAGCGGCCCCAGTGCCGAGGTGCGTGCGCTGATGTTGATCGAAGACAGCCGCAGCGAATCGGCGGCAAAGTTGTAGCTGGTCGAAAGGTCCACATTGAGCAACTGGAGCGTCTGGCGCTGGACGTTGCCGGTAGTGTCGGTGCGGACGCGCTTCGTCTCGAATACGTTGCCCAGCGAGAAGGACAGGCTCTGCGTACGGCCCACCGGCACGCCCGACACGATGGAATAGCGCACTTCGCGGCCGGTCGTGTCCCGATAGGTCCGCATGTAACCCCAGAAGTCTGAGGAAAAATCCGGGCGATAGGAGAAGCTCAGGCTGGGTCGCACGGTGTGGCGCAGGCCCTCGAACGGCCCGACACGCACCGGAAACAGGCCGTAAATGGTGGTCGAGGCCGACAGGCCTGTCGAAAACTGGCGCAGCGCAAAAAAGCCGGGCACGGAGCGGGTCACTATGCGGCCTGTGCTATCGACGCTGCGACGCTCGGTGCGAATGAACCAGTCTTCCTGATAGTTCAGGCTGGTCGAAAAGGTGACCGGAAACGGGCGGTTGAGCACGGGCAGTCGCCGCATCGAGAAGCTGGCCGATACGGGAATCCGGTGCGTGGCGCGAAACTGAAACGGCACGTCCTGGCCGGTGGCCCGCCGATAGGCGCTCGGTGAAAACAGTGCGTCATACCAGGAGATGTCCAGTGCGCTGGTGTCGCCGCGGGCCAGCAGCGTCTCGTCGGGCAACGGGGTAAAGTTGAACTGGTTGTTCAGGGTGCCGCTGTAGCTGACCGTGATGCGTTCGTACCAACGCTCGCGGCTTCCGGTGCCGCGCCGGAACGGCTTAAAAGCGCGTTGCGAGAAGGAAAGCTGGGGAAAGCTGAGCTGCACGGCGCCGGTGGTCAGCACTTCCTGATGTGAGAGAGACAGGTTGAGCGAGCGACCGGCCTGCGACCAGCTCTTGCTGTAGCGAATGTTGGAGGAGATGGTCTGGCGCACCCGGTCGTCGTAGCTTTCGGAGATGGCCCGCAAGTAGCTGGAGGTGGTCAGGTTGACGTTGGCGGAGAAGTTGGCCGAGGGGCCGAGCGTCTGGTTGTGCGTCCAGCGAAACGAGGCCGTGTTGGTGACGCTGAAGTCCGGATCGCCTTTTTCGCCGCTGCGGTTGTGCAGGTAGTCGAGCATGAGCTGGCCGCTGAAGGCGTAGCGCTTCGCGTAGCGAAACAGCGGACTGATCTGCCAGCTTCCCTTTGTCCATATGCCCCCGCGAATCTGCAGGTCCATGTAGTCGCTGATGGCCCAGTACCAGCCCCAGCCGCGCAGGTAAAAGCCCCGTTCGTCTTCGCCGTACTGCACCGGCAGCGGTCCGCTGCGCCGTCCCTCGATGGCCGGTAGAAACCCGAAAGGCAGCCAGAGCGGAGTGGGAATGTTGAACAGGTACAGCTGGATGGGGCCGGTGTAGATCCATCGCCCCTCAACTTTCATCTTGCTGGTGCGCAGCGAGTAGGAGGGCGCCCGGCCGTCGGTGCAGGGACAGGTAGAGTAGGTGCCGCCCTGCACGTAGAGCACGCTGTCTTCGGTGACTTTGACCACGCGGGCCTGCAGGTATCCGTCTTCGATGCGGGTCTGTGCGCCCACCACGCGCCCGCGCTCGGTGCGCAGGTTGTAGCGAAGTTCCTGACCGGTGAATGTGTCGCCTCCCTGGCGGAACTGCGGACGGCCGACAATGCCGGTATCGACAGGCAGGCCGGTCGCCCGCAATTCTTCCTGATCGAACAGCAGGTCGATTCGATAGGCGGTCAGTTCCAGATCCCGGTATTGCACGCGGGCGTCGCCAACGAGGTGGCCCTGATCGCCTTCAGGCGTGTCGAGCAGCAGCACGAGCGAATCGCGGGCGCTGAAGTGCACGCCGTCGTCGGCCGCCGGACGCGTCGCAACACCGGCGGGTTGCGCCCGGGCCGAAACGACCGGGAGCAGCATGAGCAACAGCCATCCCCACCCGCAGCGCATCAGAGCTATGCCTTTGCGTGGACGACGGTGGGAATGCACCGGGCAGTGGACGGCGAGTTCCCGGCTCAGGCTTCCAGGTCTTCGCGGGGATGTTCCAGAAGTTGAAAGACCAGTTGCGCGGCGCCCAGCATACCGGCCTCGTTACCCAGCGTTTCGCGGACGATTTCCACGCGGTCACGCAGGGCGGGGATCACGTAGCGGCGAAGCGTCTGGCGGGCCGGCTCCAGGATGAAGTCGCCCGCGGCCGACACGCCACCGCCCACTACGATCTTGTGGATGTCGAGCAGGTTGACGGCCGCCGCCAGCACGCAACCCAGCTTGTGTCCGGCCCAGGCCAGCACTTCGCGGGCCGGTTCGTCGCCGGCCTGTGCGGCCTCGAAGAGGATGCGCGGATTGATGTCGCGCAGGTCCTCGCCGGCCATCTGATGCACGAGGCTGTTCCGTTGCGTGAGCAGCCGATAGCGGGCGTAGTGTGAGAGAAAACGCTGGCCGATGTAGGCCTCGATGGAGCCGGCGATGCCGTAGCGATCGAGCGGCCCTTCGTAGTCGATGCTCATGTGGCCGATTTCGCCGGCACCGCCCGTAGCGCCTCGAAAAATACGGTTTCGATAGATGATGGCCCCGCCCACGCCGGTGCCCAGCGTGACCATGATGAACGAGTCGAATGGTCGGCCGGCCCCGTAATGCGCCGAGCCCAGTCCGGCCAGGTTCGCGTCGTTCTCGACGAAGATCGGCAGCGCGAGGCCCAGGGCTTCCTGCAGTTCCTTCCGCAGATCGACGATGCCCCAGCCGGGCAGGTTGGGGGGATAGATGACGGCGGTGCGTTCCCAGTTGACGGTTCCCGGCGCGCCGATGCCGACGCCCGCGATCTCCCGGTTGGGGGCACGTTCGATGAGTGCCTGCACCATCTCGGCGATCCGGCGAATGACGTGCGCCGGTCCTTCTTCGGCCTCGGTGGGGCGGCTCAGTTCGTGCTGGATGCCCACGCCGCGCTCCACCAGGGCGGCCTTGATGGTGGTACCCCCCAGATCGACGCCAACGGCAAAAGACGGAATGGAAGCCATAGGCCTTTGCAGCTATTCTTCGACGCGGTAGATCGTTTCGCCCGGGTGGCGCATGCCGTACTGCTCACGGGCGATGCGCTCGACCATTTCGTCGGACACGCCGTGCTCCAGTTGTTGCTGAAGCGAGTCGATTTGCGCGCGCAGCGCTTCGTTCTGGGCACGCAGGCGCGCCGCTTCGTAGCTCCACCGAATGCGCCGATAGAGGCTGTGGCTGTCGAGGAAGGCAAGCCAGATGAAAAGCAGCAACAGCCCCAGCCCGACGAGCAGGCGGCGTCGCCGGCGCCGCCTGCTCGTGGCGTGCATGTCGGTGTAGCGGGGTACGGACACGGGTTACACGTGGAAAGCTTTGCGTCCCAGGAAACGGGCCGTGTCGCCCAGTTGCTCCTCGATGCGCAGCAACTGGTTGTATTTGGCAATGCGGTCGCTTCGGCTGGCCGATCCCGTCTTGATCTGGCCGGTGTTGGCGGCCACGGCCAGATCGGCGATCGTGGTGTCCTCGGTTTCGCCGGAGCGGTGGCTCAGGATGGCCGTGTAGCCGTGCTTGTGGGCCAGTTCGATGGCGGCCAGTGTCTCGGTGAGCGTACCGATCTGGTTGGGCTTGATCAGGATCGAGTTGGCACAGCCGCTGTCGATGCCGCGCTGCAACCGCTCGGTGTTCGTCACGAACAGATCGTCGCCGACGAGCTGTACGCGATGCCCCAGTCGCTCGGTCAGCAGGCGCCAGCCTTCCCAGTCGTCTTCGGCCATGCCGTCTTCGATCGAGATGATCGGATACTGGTTGACCCAGCGCTCCCAGAAGGCTACCATGTCTTCGGACGTGCGCTTCGTATCGGGGTCGCTCTTCCAGAAGACGTAGTAGCCGTCCCGGTACATTTCGCTGGTAGCCGGGTCGAGCGCCAGGAAGACATCCTCGCCGGCGCGGTAGCCCGCTTTTTCGATGGCTTCGAGGATGACTTCGACGGCCTCTTCGTTGGCCCGCAGATTCGGGGCGAAGCCGCCCTCGTCGCCCACGGCCGTGCTGTAGCCCTTCGACTTGAGCACCTGCTTCAGGTGATGGAAGATCTCCACGCCGATCCGGAGCGCCTCGGAGAAGCTACCGCCGCCCACCGGCGCGATCATGAATTCCTGCAGGTCCAGGTTGTTGTCGGCGTGGCGCCCGCCGTTGATGATGTTCATGAGCGGTACGGGGAGCGTCCGGGCATTCGTGCCGCCGACGTACCGGTAGAGCGGCAGGTCGGCCGTGGCGGCGGCCGCCTTGGCCACGGCCAGCGAGACGCCCAGGATGGCGTTGGCGCCCAGCTTACTCTTGTTGGGCGTGCCGTCCAGCGCGATGAGCGCTTCGTCGATGGCCGCCTGCTCGAAGACACTGAAGCCGGTCAGTTCCGGCGCAATCTTTTCGTTCACGTTGGCCACGGCCTGGAGTACGCCTTTGCCCAGGTAGCGGCTCTTGTCGCCGTCGCGCAGCTCCACGGCCTCGTGCTCGCCCGTGGATGCACCGCTGGGCACGGCCGCGCGGCCTACAATTCCTTCGTCCGTGATGACGTCCACTTCCAGCGTCGGATTGCCCCGGCTGTCGAGTATCTGTCGGGCAATGATTTCGTCGATGTACGCCATGGTCGGCTTAACGCATGTTGGGTTGGCTGAGCAGGACGCCCCAAAGTTCGCGATCTTTTCGGCAAAGCTCAAGAGAAATGGCCGGGAAGGAAAGCGCTTTGCGCAAAAAAGGTAAGGGCACGGCCTGCCGTGCCCTTACCTTGAAGTCGCTCAGCGTATCCGATCAGGAAGAAGGCGGTGGCTTGACGGTGGTCTCCTCGTTGATCCAGGCGTAGCAGCCGTAGTCGATCTTGTAGGGCTGGCCCACCTTCCAGCCTTTGAAGAAGAGGGCTTCCTGATCCGGGAAGTACTTACTATAGGTGCTGATCTTGCGGTTGGCCTCGTTGGCCACCGAGGGGTCTACGCGCTTGGCCCGCTCGTAGTAATCGACGGCCAACCAGTAGACGGCGCGGTCCTCGCGTTCGAGCTGACTACCGCATTCCGTGACGGCCTGGGCGTACAGGTCGCCGATGGCGATGTAGGCTTTGCCAAAGTTGGGATCGACCTGCAACGCCCGGCGGAAATAGGTGCGCGCGTTGGCCAGGCGTCCGAGCTGCTGCTCGGCCACGCCGGCGTTGTAGTACAGCTCGCGAGCAATTTCGTCAACACCCGGCGCCTGCATGGCCTGGCGAAAGTACTCGAGCGCTTTGGCCGGCTCGCCATCGTCCAGGTAGAGCTTGCCGACCATGTGATAGGTGCGCGCGTCCTTCTTGAGCGCCAGCAGGCGATCGGCCAGCCGGTACATCTTCTCACGCTCGCCGAGCTGGCGGTAGATGTTGAACAACTCGGAGATGATCTCCAGATTCGTCGAGTCTTTGGCCAGCCGGTCTTCCAGGAAGGCCATGCGTTCTTCGGGCGATTGGAAGAGATTGTCGCGGACCGTCGTGATGTATTCCATCAGCGAAGCCCGTTCCGGATCGTCGCCCAGCGCCGCCTCGACCTGGTCCATGAAGTCGACGGCTTCTTCCTTCTTGCCTTCCTTGACCAGCTCGGCAATGACCACCTGAATGGAGTAATCGTCGACGCGCTCGGGAGCCAGCTCAAACGCCTTGCGGTAGTACTCGGCGGCTTCCGCCTGGCGGTCGGCCAGCAATTCCGGATAGCGCTGAATGAGACGGCCCCGGCGGATATACCAGGTGACCGTGTCGAGCTCGACGCCGCGGGCCGGGAGCACTTCCAGTGCCATGTCAAAATAGGCCAGGGCCGAGTCGAGGTGTGCCCGGGCGAATTCCGGATCGTCGCTGGCCTTGGCCAGTTCTTCATGCGCCTTGATAATGCGCTCGAAGTTACGGTCGTCTTTGCGACCCGGTCCGGCATACTCGGGTGCATGCTGGATCATCCAGCGCAGGTAGGGCAGGGCGGCCTCGTAGTCGCCGTTTTTGAAGTACTCGTAGTACAGGCTGTAATTGACGGCCTTGGTCTGCTCATCGACCGTCTCCTGCTGGGACTGCTGGGCGGCCACTGGCTGGGCCTGGGCACTGAAGGCCATCAGAAACAGGCCAAGCAGACCGCCCCAGAGGCTTTTTCTGTGGACTTGCCCGGTGAGCGTCCCTGTTGCCCGGATCATCATCGTTGTTCACCGGCTGGTTGGCAGATGTCAGTTAAAGCGTCGTTGCAGGAACCATCGTTCGCCTACGTTCACGCTCAACCCGATGCGATAGTACGTGTCCCGCACCAGGTTGTGCGCCGTCGTGCCGCGCGTTCCTACTTCCAGATTGATGTCAAGGCGCGTGCCGGGAAACAGCGTCGGAAAACTCAGCCCGCCCGTCAGGGCCAGCGTGCGCAGCGAGACACCCGGTCTCGGTGCCACGTATGCCTGCTCCCAGAAGACGCCCAGACGGTAGGCTACCTGGTGAAAATACGGAGCAGAATAATCGGTTCCGGCCGGCAGGTATTCAAGTCCGGCCGACAGGCGCAGGCGATCTTTGAAGAGATTTTCGCCGTTCGGATCGTAGCCGGCAAAATCCAGATCGCTCCGGAAGCGCGACCAGGGTTCGTAATGCCCGTCCACTACCAGCGTCCAGCGATTGTCCTGCTGGTAGGACACACCCAGCGCCACCGAAAGCGGCAGATGAACGTCGCCGCGCTGGGTGGTGCCCAGCGTGTCGCGGTCGAGGCTTTCGCCCAGCGTGTAGACGCGCGTGGCGCGTAGCACGGTGGGGGTCGAGACCGTCAGTCCCACGGCCACCCCGTCGGAGCCCCGGGTACCGGTCGGCAGGCGAAGCAGCAGGCCCGCCGTGGCCCGCACGCCGGCCATCCGCGTGGAGGTGGCAAACAACGTGGGCAGGTATCCCGAAGGAATGACCCCGGGCAGTTCCGGATCGAAGAACCGGGTGCGTTGCGTGTGTTCGATGATGCCAAAGATCAGATCGGCACTTACTCCCACGCTGAGTCGAGGATGCAGGTAGAGACCCAGCCCGGCATTGAGTTGCTGCAGGCCGCCTTCGCCTGCATAGTCGATGCGGGTCTGGACTGTGTCGCCCAGTTCCGGGATGATCTGGCGGGTACCGGTACGTACCAGGTAGTTGGCGCGGGTGTAGGGGCGGAAGGCCAGGCCTACACCGATCCGGCGTGCCCGGAGGGGAAAGCTGAACTGTACGGCGTGCAGCGCGCCGGAGCCCAGCGAGGCGGTGTTGCCCGAAGCGTCGGTGGCCCGCAGCCGCTGAAAGACCACGGTTCCGCTGGCCCGGGTAAGCACCTGATCGGACCAGGCGGCCGGATTGCTCAGGTTCAGGTAGTTCAGGTTGAACAGACCGGCACCGCCCCCGCCCATTGCCTGGAGCTGGGACGACGCATAATCGAGCCGGCTTCCCAGACCGAAGCGCGAATACACGGATCCTTCCCCGGTGTGCTGGGCGGCGACCGGCATGGCCACTCCCAGCACCAGGAGCAGGCCGATCAGTCGGTGGAACGCAGGCATGTTCATGGTGAAGGCGGCGTAACCATCAGAATCAGGGTGGGGCGCAACGTCGGCCCGGCGTAGAGCAGCAGGGGGCCGAGTGTATTGTCGTCGGTGGGAAATTCCAGCTGGAGATACCGGACGGGCGTCTCGCCGAGCATGAGCCGCTGGAGCGTCTGCAGCGAGGTGCTGCCCAGCCGGAACCGAAGCCGTCCGCCTTCCGGCGTGGTCGTCGCTAGGACGATCGGCTCGCCCAGCGAGGTGACCGGCACGTTGCCCTCGGCATTGACGCCGATCAGGCGTACCGTTGCCGGAAGCGGTCGCACAAAGCTCGCCGGCGCCTGTTTCAGCTGCATCGAGTCGATCGGCACCTCCAGCACGGCCGCATGCAGGCCGGCCTCCTGCACGCTGTCGGCCGAAAAGTCAAAACGCAACCGCACCACCTGACCGAGACCGTCCTGCAGCAAAACCCGATCTTCCGGAAGCGAGGGAAGGCTTTCGCGGGCTACAGTGGTCAGCACCTTCGACGCGGTGAGCGTGACCGTGTCGGTCGCCGTGAACACCAGCAGCCGGATGTCAGAAAAGCGAAACCCCACGACCGCATTGCCCTCGCCCGGGGCCAGTTGGAAGCCATGAAAGCTCGTCGAAAAGGTGCTGCTCCGGAAAGTGGTGTCGTGGGCGGCAATCCATTCAGGGGGCAGATCGACTTGGACGAGTGTGTCGGTGGGCGCGAACGAGAAGGTGCGCACCGGCGGACCGGCGCTCAGCGTCGTATCGGTCCCGACGCCGGCGTAGGGCCAGTCTTCCGTCATGTCGTGCAGTGCCAGCGTTACCGAGCCGAGCGTGTCGCCGTAGACGTAGTCCCGGGGCAGCTCCAGGCGGACGCCGACGATCGTGGTATCGACGAGAGCAGTGCCGCTCATCACGAAATCCACGTAGCCGGTGGCCGAAAGCGTCCCGACCAGTGGATCGGCCACGCGGCCGGCCAGCACCCGCGCGGTGTTACCCGTCCGGTCTTTCTGGGAGGCTACCAGCACCGAGTCGGCCGGCAGGCGCACGGTAACGGGCAGGCCTTCTTCATCGATCAGACCGATACCTACCGCCGACGGATCATCGCAACCCGTCGCCAGCAGCAACAGCAGGGCGCAGCAACTCCAGACAGAGGAACGTCGCATGGAAACTTTCACCTGAGCCATGGGCATCGGCTTAAGAACGATGCCCGGCCGTCGTTTCGTGTTCGAGAAAGGCAAAAGCCCACCCGACAGGGTCGAGGGGCTTGCCCACGGTCTGAAACCGTGCGGTTAACGCAGGAGCTACGGGCAGGTTTTCCCTCAGGCCGGCACGCTGCTGAGCAACTGTTCATAAAGCGCGGTCGCCTGCTCGACCACGGCGTCGGGCTCGGCCGCAAACTGCACCGCGTCGCTCTCGGCGGGCTGGAGCGCGGCCGGATAGGCGACCACCTCGGCCAGCGCGCGGCCTGCCTCGTCCAGCGAACGATCGAGCAGGCGCTCGTCTTGGGGCAACTTCAGCTTTGCCAGCACGGCTTCGGTCAGGCGCGCCTTCAGCGTGAGGCCGTCCGGCGTGTAGATGCGGCGTGCCCGTTCGAACAGCGGATCTTCCGCGTACTCGGTGCTCAGCAGCAGGGGCACCAGTCCCGCCAGGCTTCCAAAGGCGTGCACGATGTCCGGCGCCCAGCCCAGCTTCCGGACGGTCTCCAGCACGGCCCGGCCAAAGAACAACGCCCGGGACACGTTGTCCGGAAACTCCGTCCCTTCCTTGTCGGCGTAGACGCCTTTGCGCTTGAAAAAGCGCGTGTTGTCCATGAAGTAGACCTGCAGCCGGATGCCGGGAATCGAGGCCACCTTGACCTTCAGCGTCTCCCGGTCTTTGCCAATGGGCACGTGCGTGCCCGACAGCCGAATGACTTCGTGCAAGCGGTTCCGGCGCTCACTGACGATGCCGTAGCGAGGCATCATGATCCGCGGCTCCACGAGCCCGGCCTCCTGCAACCGCTCCGGCAGCAGGCGGGCCAGCTCGGCTACCGCCGTAACCTGAGCATAGGGGACGATTTCGCTTGAGACGAACAGAATGCGCATTGGCTGAGCCATGTCCGCTTCCCGGTAGGATTGATGAGGAAAATGTCCGCTCCGGTATCACATGAATACCGGACGGTTACAATTTACGAAAATCATAACGGATATTCAAGATAGATGTTTAAACGATTGGAATTTACGGGAGGCTTCGGTGCGGCTGAGCAAAGCGGCGCGCGCAAAACGGGGCGGGCACAAAAACGGCAGCAAGGTCGGCCGTTCAGGTGCGCACGTGCGCAAAATGTACGGGGAGTTCGGCCTGTAGCAGGCGCCGGGCGGTCTCATAACGGACGTCCACGACGCGGCCGTCCACTTCCAGTTTTTCCGGTCCGTCGCAGTCGTGCCAGTAGAGCGTCAGGTGTTTCAAGGGGGAACGGTAGGCGCCTTCCGCGTCGGCTTTCAGGGAAAGCGTCGTGGTGCTGGCCGCGAGTGTGAACGTGGTGCGCCGAAACGCGCCGGATTCGTACGCCCACGAATGCCCGTCGTCTTCGTAGAGGGTGCCGCCGCCCGTGCCGGGGTAGACGTGGAGTTCCAGCGTGTCGCAGGGCTCGTCGGTGTGCTGCAGCGCAGGACCCAGGGGCAGGACGGCACCGGCCCGAACAAAGACGGGCAGTACGTCCAGCGGTGCTTCTACCAGCACGTCGGCGGGGCCTTCGTAGCAGCGATCGCTCCAGAAGTCGTACCAGCGTCCGGCCGGCAGGTAGAGGCGCCGGCTCCGGGCGCCCTGCTCCAGCACGGGCGCCACCAGCAGGTGCGGTCCCAGCAGGAAGGTGTCTTCGATGTCGTGCGTGCGCGGATCGTCGAAGTAGTGCAGCCAGAGCGGGCGCAGCACGGGAAGGCCGGTGTGCCGATGTTCGTCAAAGCAGGTATAGAGGTAGGGGAGGAGACGGTAGCGCCACGTCAGGTACCTGTGGGCGATGGCTTCGACCTCTTCGCCGAAACTCCAGGGCTCCTGAGCCGGGGTGCCGTGGGCCGTGTGCGTACGAAACAGCGGTGAGCAGGCGCCGAGCTGGATCCAGCGGGCATACAGCTCGGGCGTAGGTGTGCCGATGAAGCCGCCGATGTCGCTTCCGGAGAAGGGTTCGCCGCTGAGCCCCAGCGAGAGCATCATGGTGAGCGCCTGGCGCAGGTGCGACCAGTCTGCCACGTTGTCGCCGGTCCAGACGCAGGCGTAACGCTGCACGCCGGCATAGGCCGCCCGGGTGATCACGAAGGGGCGCCGGTCTGGCGCGTGCCGCCGGCAGGCCTCCCAGACCGCGCGGGCCATGAGCAGACCGTAGACGTTGTGGGCTTCCCGGTGCGTGCCGCCCCGGCCTTCAAGCCGGTGCACGACCAGATCGGGCATGGTGCCGCCGCCGAACACGGAGGGCTCGTTCATATCGCACCAGAAGCCGGCCACGCCCGTCTGAAGGAATTCGCCTACGTAGCGCCCGAACCAGTCCCGCGCCTTCGGATCGGTGAAGTCCGGAAAGTAACAGCGTCCCGGCCAGACCTCCCCGGCGTACAGCCGGCCGTCCGGGTAGCGCACGAACACGTCCTCGGCCAGCCCCTCGTCGTGCAGCCGGTAGCCTGGATCCACCTTGACACCGGGATCGACGATCGTCACCAGCCGCACGCCTTCCCGTCGCAGGTCTTCCGCCAGTCGCTTCGGGTCGGGGAAGCGTTCCGGATCCCAGGTGAAGATCCGGTAGCCGTCCATGTAGTGAATGTCGAGGTGGACCACGTCGAGCGGCAGACGGCGCGCCCGGAACTCGGCCACCAGTGCCCGCACGACGGCCTCCGGGTAGTAGCTCCAGCGGCTCTGGTGATAGCCCAGTGCCCAGCGGGGCGGCAGCGCGAAGCGACCGGTCAGCCACGTGTAACGGGCCAGCACGTCGGCCGGGGTGGGGCCGGCCAGGAAGTAGTAAACCAGCTCGCCGCCGTCGGCGCCGAAGCTCACGTGCTCCGGAGCCCGCCCGCCGAAGTCGAACCAGGAGCGAAACGTGTTGTCGAAGAAAATCCCGTATGCTTCAAAGCGCTGATCGCCCCCCGGGCACAGTGCCAGATAGCAAGGAATCGTTTTGTAGAGGGGATCGTCCCGCGTATCGTAGCCCGAGTCGTCCGTGTTCCAGTTTTCGTAGGCGCGGCCGGTGCGTTCGAGCCGTCCGGTCTTTTCGCCCAGTCCGAAGAAGCGTTCGCCTTCGGCGCGACGTTTCCAGACGGCAATGCGGTCGGCTTCCCACACCGGTCCGAAGCTGTCGGCCACCAGCGGCGTGCCCGATGAACCTTCGAAGTGGAGCCGCACCGGATCACGCTGCACGACCACCCGCCAGGCGCCCTGGCTCAGCACCAGGCGGTCTTCCCCGCGGTGAAGCGTCACCGAAGGCGGGGCGGCTGCAAAGCACTCCGGCCGCACCGCATAGGAAAACGGATGCATCGGGAAAGGTCGTCCGTCCGGATGCACCCACACCCGGAAGATGCCGTCCGCGAGCGCCTGGATGCGCAGGCGAGCCGGGCCGGCCTGCAGTTCCAGGCCACCGGCGATGGGCTGACTGGCTGTAAGCGCTCCGAGCGACTCCATGGGCAAAGCAGTGAGCAGCAGGTTCTGAAGAATGCCGGCTCCCAAGATACGAAAGTTGCTGGCAAGGAGCCATGAATCTTTGTCCGTCCCTGGCGGTACACGTCCGCAGACAAACACGAGTCGGTTGGCCAAGATGAAGGCAGTAGAACGAGTACGAGCGGTACAGCCGGAGCTGGGACTGGCCCTAGGCGGTGGCGGCATGCGGGGCTGGGCCCATATCGGCGTGCTCTCCGTGCTGGAGCGGTACGGATTGCGGCCGGGCGTGGTGGCCGGATGCAGCGCAGGTGCGCTGATCGGCGCTTTCTACGCTTTCGGTTATTCGGTGGAGCAGATGAAGCAGCTCATGCGGGAGCAGCGCACACGGGCACTTTTTTCGATTCGATTCGATGGACAGGGCCTGATTTCCAACGAACCACTCCGGGAATACCTCCGCTATCACCTGCAGGACTGTCGTTTCGAAGACCTTCCGGTGCCTTTCTACGTGGTGGCGACCGACCTGGAAAGTGGCAAGGAGGTGATCTTCAGTCGGGGACCGGTGGTGGATGCGATCCTGGCCTCTTCGGCCATTCCGGGGATCTTTGCGCCGGTGGAGATCAACGGGCGGCTGCTGGTCGACGGCGGTCTCTGCAACAATGTGCCGGTCAGCCCCCTCGTGCACCATGGCGCCCGTTACACGATTGCCGTCCGGCTGCATCGGGAGAGCACGGCGCTGGAGCCCTCGCCGGTCAAGCGCCGCCGCAACGGAGAAGACGACGCCGAAGGGCGACGGATCAGCCTGGGCATGTGGAGCGAGCGCCTTTCGCGCACGTTCCGGCGCAACGGCAGCGAGCGGCAGCCCAACGGCTTCGACGTGCTCGGTCGCGCCATGGAAATTGTCGTCACGCAGCTGGAGGGCTACCGGCTGCAGGCCTGTCGGCCGGATGTGCTGATCACGCCGGACGTGTCGCACGTGGGCATGCTGAGCCTCTGGGAAGAGAAAGAAGAAATCTTCCAGCGGGGCGTGGCAGCCGCCGAGGCACAGGCCGACGCGCTCAAAGCCATGGCCCGCAGGTTGACGAAAGCAACCGCGACGACGGAAACGTCATGACGACGCAGCGATCCGACCTCGAAGCACAGCACGGCATCGTGCTGTTCGACGGGGTGTGCAACCTCTGCAACGGGTTCGTCAACTTCGTGATCGACCGGGACCCGGCCGGTTACTTCAAGTTCGGGGCGCTTCAGTCCGAGGCGGCGCGGCCCTACCTGGAACGCTTCGGTCTCCGGCCGGACTATATGGACAGCATCGTGCTCATCGAAAACGGCCGGCTCTATCGGGATTCGACGGCGGCGCTTCGCATTTTGCGGCGGTTGCAGGGCCTCTGGCCGTTGCTCTATGGGCTGATCGTGGTGCCCCGACCGTTGCGCGACGCAGTGTATCGCTGGATTGCCCGGCATCGCTACCGCTGGTTCGGGCGCCGGGAGCAGTGCCGCGTGCCCACGCCGGACCTGCTGGCCCGCTTTCTGGAATCGCCGCTGAACGTGTCATCGGAAGCTGAACAGAAAAGCCCGGCCGCCTGAGCGACCGGGCTTCCTGTCGGAGGGATTGCGCTCAGTACTGGGGGATGCTGGGATCGATCTCCTGACTCCAGGCCAGGATGCCGCCCTTCAGGTTTTTGACGTCGCGGAAGCCCGCCTCGCGTAGCAGCTTCGTGGCCCGTGCCGAGCGCGCCCCCGAGCGGCAGTACACGACGATTTCGCGGTCGCGGTAGGGCTCCAGTTCCGAAAGCCGCTCGGGCAGCTCGTCGACCGGAATCAGCAGGTCATGCTCGATGCTGGCAATCTGCACCTCGTGCGGCTTGCGCACGTCCAGGATGACCGGCCGGTCGCCGCGCTCCAGGCGGGCCTTCAGCTCATGCACCGTGATTTCGGGCACCTCGCTTTCGGCCGTCTGCTGCGCGGCCGCCTCGCCGTTGCGTGAGGGCAGGCCGCAGAACTGTTCGTAGTCGATCAGTTCATGGATCGTGCGATGCTCGCCGCAGATCGGGCACTCGGGGTTCTTCCGCACCTTGAGCGTGCGGAACTGCATGTGCAGCGCGTCGACCAGCAGCAGCCGGCCGATGAGCGGCGTCCCGATCCCGAGAATCATCTTGATGACCTCGGTGGCCTGGATGGTGCCCACCAGACCCGGCAGCACGCCCAGCACGCCACCTTCGGCGCAGGAGGGAACCAGTCCGGGCGGCGGTGGCTCCGGGTAGAGGCACCGGTAGCACGGCCCGTCGGGCGTGCCGAAGACCGACACCTGACCCTCGAACCGGAAGATCGAAGCGTAGACGTTGGGCTTGCCGGCCAGGACGCAGGCATCGTTGACCAGGTAGCGCGTCGGGAAGTTGTCGGTCCCGTCGGCCACCAGATCGTATTCTTTGATGATGTCGAGCGCGTTCTCGCTGGTCAGGCGCGTTTCGTAGAGGTCTACCTGCACGTGGGGATTGATGTCGAGGATGCGATCACGCGCCGACTCCAGCTTGGGGCGGCCGACGTCTTTCGTGCCGTGCAGCACCTGGCGCTGCAGGTTCGTCTCGTCGACCACGTCGAAGTCGACAAGGCCCAGGCGGCCCACACCGGCAGCCGCCAGGTAGAGCGCCAGCGGCGAGCCCAGGCCGCCGGCACCGACCAGCAGCACCGAGGCCGCCTTCAGCTTCTTCTGACCTTCCAGGCCGACTTCGGGCAGGATCAGGTGGCGGTTGTAGCGCCGGAGTTCTTCCGGTGTCAGCGTAATGTCGGCTGTGGTTACAGGCATGGCTGGTTTCGCTGATGGTTTAAAGACGTCCACCGGCAACCGATGGCACGATGGAAAGCTCGGCGCCCGGCTTCAGGGGCGTTGCCTCGCGCTGCAGGTAGCGAATGTCTTCGTCGCCCAGGTAGATGTTCACGAACGAGCGCAGACGCCCTTCTTCGTTGAACAGATGCGGCTTCAGCCGGGGAAACTGTTCCACCAGTTGCTGCAACGCTTCGCCTACCGTGGCGCCGCTCACCTCGACGGTTTCCTGATTGTTGGTAAAACCTCGGAGCGGCGTGGGGATCCGGATCGTCACGGTTGCGGTCGTCGTGCTCATGCTGCTTACTCAGGTTTGATCGACGGAGGTTGTTTCGGGTTCTATTTCGATAGCTTCGGATTCAAAGCGGGTGCGGTCGGGCGACAGATGCCAGGCGGTCAGCTCGCCGGCCCGGCCCTGATGCACGGCGACGATCACGTAGGTATAACCCGGGAAAGTGGCTTCGGCCAGATCGGTGGCCGAAGGGCGGGCGGGATGGTCCGGGTGGGAATGGTAGAAACCCACCACGTCCAACCCCTGCTGGCGGGCGGCCCGCTCGGCGGCCAGATAGTCGGACGGGGCGATCGTGTAGCGTCGCTCGCGCTGCTCGGCATGGCGGTTTTCCACGGGATAAAGCGCCAGCACGTGGTTGCCGTCCGGGCCGCTTTTGCCCAGCAGCAACCCGCAGCACTCTTCCGGATAGGTGGCTTCGCCGTGTTTCCGGATCTGATCGAGCAGCGATGCTTTGATTTTCATGGCGTTTCTTCCCAGAACGGTTCGCTCAGATAGCGGGCGCCGGTGTCGCACAGGACGGTGACCACGACGCCCCGGTCCAGTTGTTCGGCGATGCGCAGCGCCGCCGCGACGTTGGCACCGGACGACGGCCCGACGAACAGTCCCTCTTCGCGGGCCAACCGACGCGTCATCTCGAAGGCCTCTTCGGTGGAGCAGGTCAGGTGCTCGTCCACCAGCGAGGGATCGTAAATGCCCGGCACGATGGCCGTTTCCAGGTGCTTGAGCCCTTCCAGTCCGTGCAGCGGGGAGTCGGGCTGGAGGGCATAGCAGCGGATCGCCGGGTTGTGGGCTTTGAGCCGCCGGCTGACGCCGACGAACGTGCCCGTTGTGCCCAGTCCGGCCACGAAGTGCGTGACACGCCCGCCCGTCTGCTCCAGAATCTCGACGCCGGTGCCTTCATAGTGGGCGCGCCAGTTGGCGTCGTTGTTGTACTGGTCGGGGTAGAAGTAGCGGTCGGGTTCCTGCTGCACCAGTTCGCGCGCGTAGCGCTGGGCCCCGTCGGTGCCCTCCATGGGGTCCGTCAGGATCAACTCCGCGCCGTAGGCCTTCAGGATGCGTTTGCGCTCGGGCGAGGCGTTGGCCGGCATGGCCAGCGTCACCGGAAAACCGAGCGCGGCCCCCAGCATGGCGTAGGCAATGCCCGTGTTGCCGCTGGTGGCGTCGATGAGCACGCGCCCCTCGCGTAGCGCCCCGCTCCGCAGGCCTTCGAGCACCATGCGCAGCGCCGGCCGATCCTTTACCGAGCCGCCGGGATTCAGGTGCTCGGCCTTGACGTAGACGGCCACCGTCTCGGGCAGGTGGCGCGCAACCCGCCGGAGGCGAATCAGCGGCGTATGGCCGATGGCGCGAATCAGCTCGGTGCCGGAGAGCGGGCGCGTGTTCGTGGCAGTCTGTAGCGTTTCGGCAAACATAAGCAGACGCAGGTTCGGGAAATAAAAAACCCCTCGCGGAAGCTTCCGGAGGGGCAACCTGTGCGTGGCGTGTTGGCGCTGCTATGTCTTACGTGCTGCTTTCGCCGGTGCACACGCACCTGTTGCCCCCCCCGATCGGGCGGGCACAACAACAACAGCAACACCGGTGCACAGGCGAAAGCATCATGGCCTTACACGGCAAATTCTGCTCACCAAACGAAAGGGACCGGGAAAAGTTCTCCCGGTGCGTCCCAGGCTTTTGCAAAAATCCCGAGAGAAAGCCGGTGGTACGGCTTTTGAAGAAAATACAAAAAGCAGAACGATGATCCAACCGATGGAGGTAGCCGATGGCTCGTTTACTGCTGCTCGGCGGTGCGCTGCTGCTGACGGGATGGTGGTTCCGGCACCAGAAGGGAGGCGTCCGCAGGTCGGCTCCCGCGGAAGAAGTCTTTCTTTTTGTGTGAGTTGAAAAGTCCCTTAAGTTTTTCTACGTAGTGCCGATACCCCGCATAGACGGGGTCATCCACGGCTTGTGGGGTGGTGGTTCACGGGGGACGTCGGCGCCAGCAGCCGTCCCTGAACGCAGGTTCCCTCGGTGGATGAGGCGCGCAGGCCCGGTGCTTTTGGGGTGGGCACCGGGCCTCTTTTTTATGGTTCCACTGCTACCTCAGATTGTATCTTCACAACACCGCTTCGGCACAGGTTCTGATAAGTGTCCGGGGCGGTGTTTTGCAAACAGAGCTGAGATCCTATGGAATCGCTGGTGGTCGATAAAGCCACGCTGCTGGAGCGGATTCGGACGAAGGAGGCGGTGGTGGGCGTGGTGGGGCTGGGCTACGTGGGCTTGCCCTTTGCCGTGGAGAAGGCCAAGGTGGGCTACCGCGTCATCGGCATTGAGCAGAATCCCCGCCGGGCCGAGAAGATTAGCCGCGGAGAGAACTACATCCGGGACGTGCGCGACGAGGAGCTGCGGCGTCTGGTGGCCGAAGGTCGGATCGTGGCCGAGACCGACTTCGGGCGCGTGCCGGAGATGGACGTGGTGGTCATCTGCGTGCCCACGCCGCTGACGAAGAACCTGACGCCGGACCTGCAGTACGTCGAGCGCGTCACGCACGAGATCGGGCGGCGGTTGCGCCCGGGCCAGCTCATCAGTCTGGAGTCGACGACCTATCCAGGCACGACCGAGGAGGTGATGCTTCCGATTCTGGAGGGCGAGAGCGGGTTGAAGGTCGAGCGGGACTTTTTCCTGGCGCACTCGCCCGAGCGGGTCGATCCGGGCAACCAGCGCTACACGACGAAGAACACCTCGAAGGTGGTGGGCGGCGTGGGGCCGGAGAGCCTGGAAGTGGCCGTGGCCTTTTACAGCCAGACGATCGAGCACGTGGTGCCGGTCTCGAGCGCGAAGGCGGCCGAGCTGGTGAAGGTTTTCGAGAACACGTTTCGGGCGGTGAACATTGCGCTGGTCAACGAGCTGGCGCTGCTGTGCGACCGGATGGGGTTGAACGTGTGGGAGGTGCTGGAGGCGGCCTTTACGAAGCCGTTCGGAATCATGCCGTTCTGGCCGGGACCGGGCGTGGGCGGCCACTGCATTCCGGTCGATCCGCACTATCTGGAGTGGAAGGCGAAGGAGCTGAACTTCAACACGCATTTCATTGCGCTGGCGGGGGAGATCAACCGGAAGATGCCGGAGTTCGTGCGGGAGAAGGCCTACCGGGTGTTGAACCGGCTGGGGGTGGCACCTTCGCGGGCGCGGGTGCTGCTGCTGGGGGTGGCCTACAAGCGGGACCTGGAGGACTGGCGCGAGAGTCCGGCGCTGGAGGTGCTGCGGCTGCTGGAAGCCGACGGGGTGACGGTGCGTTACCATGATCCGTACGTGCCGGAGGTGACGCTCGGGGGGCGGAGCTACCGGAGCGTGCCGCTGACGCGCGAGGAGGTGGCGGCGGCGGATCTGGTGATCATCACGACGGACCACAGCATGATCGACTACCGGTGGGTGGTCGAGCAGGCGCGTGCGGTGCTGGACACGCGCTACGCGACGCGTGGCATTGAAAGCGAAAAGATTGTGCTGCTATGAAGCGATTTGCGCTCACGGGCGCAGCGGGCTACATTGCGCCGCGTCATCTGAAGGCGATCCGTGAGGTGGGGGGCGATCTGGTGGCGGCACTGGACGTGGTGGACGCGGTGGGGGTGCTGGACCGGTACTTTCCGGAGGCGGCGTTTTTCCTGCACCCGGAGCTTTTTGAGGCGCACTTGGAGGATCTGCGGGATCGGGGCGAGGGGGTCGATTACGTGTCGATCTGCGTGCCGAACTTTTTGCACGGGGCGCACATTCGGCTGGCGTTTCGGGTGGGGGCCGATGCTTTGTGCGAGAAGCCGCTGGTTCTGGAGCCGTCGGAGCTGGATCGGCTGGCGGAGCTGGAGGCGAGGTCGGGGCGCAGGGTGTGGACGGTGCTGCAGCTTCGGGTGCATCCGGCGCTGGCGGCACTTCGGGAGCGGCTGCTGGGCGAGGGCGCGGTCAGGGACGTGGAGCTGACCTACATCACGGGTCGGGGTCCGTGGTATCTCAGGAGCTGGAAGGCGCGTGAGGAGCTCAGCGGTGGGGTGGCGATGAACATCGGGGTGCACTTTTTTGATCTGTTGCACTGGTTGTTCGGGGGTCTGGAGCGGGCGGAGTTGCACGTGCGGACGGCGACGACGATGGCGGGGTATCTGGAGCTGGAGCGGGCGCGGGTGCGGTGGTTTCTGTCGATCGATGCGCGCTATGTGCCGGAGGCGTTGCGGGCGCAGGGGCAGCGGACGTACCGGTCGATCCGGATCGACGGGGAGGAGGTGGAGTTTTCGGGCGGGTTTACGGAGTTGCACACGGAGGTGTATCGTCGGACGCTTGGGGGCGCGGGATTCGGGCTTGCGGAGGCGCGGGCGGCGATCGAGACGGTGGATCGGTTGCGTCGGCTGGAGGTGGTGCGGGCACACAACGGTCAGCGACACAGCCTGGTGGCGGCATGAGCTGGTGGAAGCACGAGACGGCCGTGGTGGATGAAGGTGCCCGGATCGGGGAGGGCACCAGGATCTGGCATTTCAGCCACGTGATGGGCGGTGCGGAGATCGGGGCGCACTGCACGCTGGGGCAGAACGTGTTCGTGGCGCGGGGGGTGAAGGTGGGGGACCATTGCAAGATTCAGAATAATGTGTCGCTCTACGAGGGGGTGGAGCTGGAGGACTACGTGTTCTGCGGGCCGAGCATGGTGTTTACGAACGTGCGGACGCCGCGGGCGGCGTTTCCGCGGAAGGGGTCGTATGTGCGGACGCTGGTGCGCTACGGGGCGTCGATCGGGGCGAATGCGACGATTGTGTGCGGGGTGACGATCGGGCGGTGGGCGCTGGTGGCGGCCGGTGCGGTGGTGACGAAGGATGTGCCGGACTACGGGCTGGTGGCGGGGGTGCCGGCGCGCCTGGTGGGATGGGTGTGCGAGTGCGGGATCCCGCTCTGTTTCGAGGGGCGGGAGGCCACCTGTCGGGAGTGCGGCCGCCGATACGTGCAGGAGGACGAGCAGACCGTGCGCCGGCTGGAAACGCCCTGAAGGACTTCAAGTCTTTTTCAACTGGACGGCGTGCTGCGACCGTTCATCGTGGCTTTTGGACCGGTGAGCCGATAGAACCTTGCATTTTTCCCGCCGTTATTGTTCTGTCCCTTCACCGTCGCTTTACAAACAACGATATGCGACGATATTGCCCGTAAAGCGAAGTTTTACCAACCGCTGTCGTGCTATGGATCGGTCGTTTGCGCGGGGTGCGGGCAAGGGGCTTCGGCTCGAACACTTCCTGAGCGGTGCAGCGGACGTTGAGCGCGCCCAGTACGAGATCCTGGCCGCCCTGCAGGAGACACACCGGGAGTTTTCACGGAACGTCATCTATCCCTACCTGAGCGATCTGATTCAGTTGTTCGAGCAGTTGCAACACATTCTGCGAGGCCTGGAGGGTATTCGAAATGCCGCGCCCGGTGAGGTGCGCCAGGTGGACTGGGAGGCCTGTCGGATCATCTACGAGCGTCCGGCCTTCGATGCCGACCGGATCGCCGCCGTAGAGGAGCTGATCCGCTGGGCACTGCCCCACATCCAGGAAGCCATCGAAGAGGGGCGAACGATTTTCGAGTTCGTCGAGGAGCACCTGCACATGGAGCCCGTCGGCATCGTGCCTTCCTATCAGGAAGAAGGATACCTGATCGTGCCGGATCAGCGGGGCGGGCTGCTGCACGTGCTGCAGTATCAGCTCTCGGTGGTCAGTGGTGGCTCGGAGCGCTATCGGACGCTTCGCACCGTACACCTGAAGCAGATTCCGATCCGGGGGGTCTATCCGGCGCCGCAACGCATCAAGCTGGACCTGATTGCCGAGCGGCGTGAGTTGCCCAACCCGGCCACCTATTTCTTTGCCACGGATCTGGACTTTCCGTTTGCGCAGACCGTGCTGCCGGTGGCCAAGCGCAAGCTCATGCGGTACCTGTTCACGCAGGTTGGCCGCGCCTGAAAAGAAAACCGGGCGGCGTCCGGCGGCGCCGGAGCGCCGGACCGGACACCACCCGGTGTCGCGCAGCCACTCGGAGCAGGCTCAGCGCTCGATGGGGGCACCCACCAGGTTGCCCCACTCGGTCCAGGAGCCGTCGTAGTTCCGGACGTTCTCGTAGCCGAGCAGCTCGTGCAGCACGAACCAGGAGTGCGACGAGCGCTCGCCGATGCGGCAGTAGGTGATGACGGGCTTGTCGGGCGTCACCCCTTTGCTGGCATAGAGCGCCTGCAATTCTTCGATCGATTTGAAAGTGCCGTCTTCGCGCACCGCCTGCGACCAGGGGATGTTCGTCGCGCCCGGAATGTGGCCACCGCGCTGGGCCGTTTCCGACAGGCCCGGAGGCGCCAGGATCTCGCCACGGAATTCCTCAGGCGAACGCACATCGACCAGCGCGAAGCGCTCCTGACGAATCAGTTCGGCCACGTCGTCGCGGAAGGCACGCAGGTGCGCGTTGATGCGCGTGACTTTGTAACCGGTCGGCTCGTAGGTGGGCACCTCGGTGGTCAGCGGACGGTTTTCGGCCACCCACTTTTTGCGGCCGCCGTCCATCAGGCGCACGTCTTCGTGGCCGTAGTACTTCATGAGCCAGTAGGCCCAGGCGGCAAACCAGTTGTTGTTGTCGCCGTAGAGGACAACGGTCGTTTCGGGACGGATGCCCGAGCGGCTCAACAGCTCCTCGTAGTCGGCCTGCTTGATGATGTCGCGGGTGAGCTGATCCTGAAGCTGCGTTTTCCAGTTCCAGCCCACGGCGCCGGGCAGGTGGCCCGTTTCGTAGGCCGACGTGTCGACGTCTACCTCGACGAAGCGCACGTTGGGATCGTTCAGGTGCGCCTCGGCCCATTCGGTGTCCACCAGAACGGCGGGTCGTGTGGATGTCTGTGCCATGGCTGTTGCTCGTGTTTGGTTTTCAGGTTACGGGTTGCTGTTCCTGCAGGGAAGTCACGGAAATCGTGACCGGAGTAGGGTTGCTCAGGTTGTCGTTGACCGGGCAGCGGTCGTTGATGCGGGCCAGCCATTCCTGCAGCGTGGCTTCGTCGGCATCCGCATCGACTCGGAGCTGGACTTCGATCTGTTTGTAGCCGGCACGTTCGGCGTCGGAGCGGCCGAAGAGCCGGTCCGGGTTCAGTGTGCCCTTCAGTTCGATTTCCAGCCGGCGAATCGTAAAGCCCAGCTCCTGGGCGATCAGGTGGGCCATCACGTTCAGACACCCGCCAAAGCCGATCAGCACGTACTCCACGGGATTGGGCGCCTCGTCGGTGCCGCCCAGCTCTTCGGGCTCGTCGACCAACACCGTGAAGCGGCGGGTCTGGGCCCGAAAGCGGGCCGGACTTTCGGCCACGCCGCTGACGCGAAATACCAGGTCTTCAGTGGGCTGCATAGGCATCCTGGGGTTGGTGGGTGGGTTGGGTGAGTTCTTCCTGGTAGCGGGCGAAGAGCCGCGCCATGGTGTCGGGATCCGGCAGCTCGGCGGCCACCGCTTCGCCGACCAGCTCGGCAATGCGGGCGCGCGCTTCGGCAAAGCGTTGCGCGCGGAGCAGATCGAGCACGTCGCTGTCGACCAGCGCGTACCAGCGGGCTTTGCGCTCGGCAAAGTTCGGATAGTGCGTCGCCATGGGCAGGCGCAGTGCGCCCATGAGGTCCAGAAAGAGCGCGTATTCGGGGCCCAGGCGCTGCTCCAGCTCTTCACGGAGACGTACCGAGAGGGCCGGGGCGTGCCCGCTGGTCGAGATGGCAATTACCAGCGCGCCGCGACGCACGACCGAGCCGGCCACGAAAGTGCAGTGCGGCACGTCGTCCATTGCGTTGATCAGCACGCGCTCGCGCTGTGCCTCCTGCCAGATGGGTTCGGTCGCCTCGGGATTGGTGACGGCCACGATGGTCAGGAAGGCACCCTGCAGGTCGCCCGGGCGGTACCAGCGGGCGTGCCAGGTGAGGCGTCCTTCCTCGGCCCATGCCCGCAGTCGGGGCGTGATCGTTTCGCTGACGAGGACGACGTCGGCGCCGCAGGCCAGCAGATCGGCCACCTTGCGCTCGGCCTCGTGCGTGCCGCCGAAGACCACGCAACGACGTCCTTCCAGGTTGTTCAGAAAGATCGGATAGACACGCATGGCTCAGGGCTCAGAGGGCTGGGTTTCGGGATGCAGGCTGAAAGGCGAGGGGGTCGGCTCCGGATGGAACCAGGCCAGCTCGTCGGCCAGGCGGGCCACCTCGCCGACCACGACGGTGGCGGGTGTGCTCAGATGCGCCGCCCGCTCGGCGATGTCGGCCAGCGTGCCGAGCACGCACTGCTGGGCGGCGGTGGTGCCGTTGCTGATGACGGCCACGGGCGTATCGGGCGCGCGGCCGTGCGCCTGGAGCGTGCGGACCAGTTCGGGCAGGCGGCGCAGCCCCATCAGCAGCACGAGCGTATCGACGCGGGCCAGCGCCGACCAGTCCAGCGCGAGCGCCTCCAGGTCGCAGCGGTGGCCCGTCACGACGGCAAACGAGCCGGCCACGCCGCGCTGGGTGACCGGAATGCCGGCGTAGGCAGGCACGGCGATGGCACTGGTGACGCCCGGCACAACCTCGAAGGGGATGCCGGCCTGTGCCAGTGCACGGGCTTCTTCGCCGCCCCGACCGAAAACGAACGGATCGCCGCCCTTCAGGCGCACGACGATCAGATTGCGCCGGGCCCGGTCGATCAGCAGCTCCTGGATCGCCTCCTGGGGCAGCACGTGGCGGCCGGGCGTCTTGCCCACGTAGATGCGCTCGGCCGTTGCAGGCACCTCGTCCAGCAGGGCCGGGTGCACCAGCCGGTCGTAGACGACCACCTCGGCCTGACGCAGCAGCGTCAGCCCCCGCACGGTGATCAGCTCCGGGTCGCCCGGACCGGCGCCGACCAGGTAAACCTTGCCGCGCTCAACGGGACGGTTATGGGAATGCAGCATGGTTGCAGTTGCAGGAAAAAGGAAAACGTTCAGGATGCGCAACGAAAAAGCCCCTCACCGCAGGGCGGGAGGGGCGCTGTATCGAACGATCGGCTGCAGTTCAACCACAGAGGCTACAGGTACAGCAGGCCCCTCCCGTGTGCGGGCAACAACACGGACAACCGCAACAGGGGAAAAGGCCGGGTACCTGCATGGGAATCACGGGCGTTTTGTAAAACAGGTTGCCGGAATTTACAACCGAAATCCGCCGAACGCAACTTCAGGCGGCAACGGTGGCCGGTTCGTAGGCCAGCGCCTGTTCCAGGTCGGCAATCAGGTCGTCGGTGGCCTCGATGCCGACCGACAGGCGGATCAGGTTGTCCGTAATGCCGGCGGCCTCGCGTTGTTCCGGGCGCATCGACGCATGGCTCATCGTGGCCGGATGCTCGATGAGCGACTCGACGCCGCCCAGCGATTCGGCCAGCGTGAACACCCGCGTGGACCGCAGGATATGGTGGACGGCCTCCAGGCCCCCTTTGACCGTGAACGAAACCATGCCGCCGAACCCCTTCTGCTGGCGCGCCGCGATCTCGTGCCCTTCATGCGAAGGCAGGCCCGGATAAAAAACCTGCTCGACGTTGGGATGCTGCGCCAGGAAGCGCGCCACGGCCATCGCGTTGTGCTCGTGCTGACGAATGCGCACCGGAAGCGTCTTCAGCCCGCGCAGCACGAGCCAGCAATCGAAGGGTCCGGCGATGGTGCCGTGGGCGTTCGCCACGAACTGCAGCTGCTCGTTCAATTCCTCGGTGCGGACGATGACCGCCCCGCCGATGACGTCGGAGTGGCCGTTCAGGTACTTCGTGGTCGAGTAAACGACGATGTCGGCGCCGAAATCCATGGGTCGCTGCTGGAGCGGCGACAGGAAGGTGTTATCCACCACCACCAGCAGGTCGTGGGCTTTCGCGAAGCGACAGAGCGCATCCAGATCGACAATGCGCAGCAGCGGGTTGGAGGGCGTTTCCACCCAGATGATCCGGGTGTTCGGTCGGATGGCCGCCTCGACGGCCTGCAGGTCGCGCAGATCGACGAACGACACCTCCAGCTTGCTCTGTCGTGCGAGCAGGCTCAGCAGCCGCTCGGTGCCGCCGTAGCAATCGTGGGCGCAGATCACATGGATGCCATGGTCGAACATGGCCAGCACGGTCGAAACGGCCGCCATGCCGCTGGTGGTGGCTACGGCGCCGGCGCCGCCCTCCAGGTCGGCCAGCACCTCTTCCAGCGCACGCCGTGTCGGGTTGCCGCTGCGCGAATAGTCGTATCCTTTCGTCAACCCGACATCCTCGAAGCGGAACGTGGCGCACTGGTAAATGGGAAGAACGATGCTGTTGTAGCTGGAGTCGGTCTGCTGACCGGCCAGCGTCAGACGCGTCTGTGGCTGCATAGGCCTTGATCGGTTCTTGATGATGAAAACGACTTCCTGCAATAGCTCTCATCAAGAACCGAGCGTACAGAACCCCGGCAAACGCCAGAAGCTGCTCTCATCTTCCCCGGAAGCGTATCGACCGAAAACGGGAGGAACTGCGGCGCGGCACGCAGGGCGTCCCTCATCGTTCCCGGTCTGCCTTCCGGGCAGGATTTAGCACCGGACGGCACCTCCCTGCCGGCAGGAGATGCCCGGTTGCTACGGCGTCATCGGGCCTGTTCCCTCAGCCGTTCTTGATGAGATTGACGCAAAGATACGGGCATCAGGCCAGGGAAGGCAAGCCAGCCGGAATTTCTTGATCCAATCTCAATCTCCCAGGAGCAGCTTGGCCAGGCCACCGGCCGCTTCTTCGCGCAGGTGCTGAATGACGGCGCGGGCCGCCTTCAGACCGGAGTGCAGCGCGTCGATCACGGAAATGCCCTCCAGATAATTGCCGGCCAGAAACAGGCCGGATCGGCTCATTTCCACGTCCAGCACACAGGCATGAACCGCATCGTAGCCCAGCCGATACTGGGGAATCGAGCGCTCCCAGCGCCAGACGTGCCGGAAGACCGGCGCGCCCGAAATGCCCAGCAGCCGGCGCAGATCCTGCAGCACCAGCGCCTCCAGACGGTCCTCGGGCAACAATGCCTGTTCGGGATGCCGCATGCCGCCGACGAACGTGGTCAGCAGCACGTGGCCTTCGGGTGCCCGATCCGGAAAGAGCGACGAGGAAAACAGCGTGCCCAGAATCTGAAAGTCCCGCTCCGCGGCCGGCACCAGCATCCCGAAGCCGTCCAGCGGGTGGGCTACCTGCTCGCGCCGGAAGCCCAGCGCCACCAGTGCGATCGGAGGGTGTGGAACGGTGCCGAGCGGGCGGCGCTCCAGCGGCGGATGCATCCGGAGCTGTGCCAGCCGATGCAGCGGTATGGCACAGATGATAATGTCGAAGAACCGCGTCGAGGCATGGCTGCCCTGACGGAACGCCAGCGTCCAGGGATTTTTCTCATCCCAGCGAATGGCCAGCACTTCGGCGTTGCGAATGATCGCATGTGGTGGCAGCCGCTCGGCCAGTGCCCGGGGCAGCATGTGCAGGCCCTCGACAAACGAGAACATCGAGCGGCGTGGGGCCGGGTGATACCGCTGCTTCATCCGATCGCGGATCAGGCCCCAGAAAAGCGAGCCGTATTGCTGCTCCAGTTCGAACAGCTTGGGAAAGGCGTAGCGCACCGAAAGCTGCTCGGGATCTCCGGCAAAGATGCCGGCCACAAAGGGCTCCACCAGGTAGTCCAGCACCTCCGGTCCCAGCCGACGCCGCGCAAACTTGGCCACGCTTTTCTCGGTGCTCCGGTGGGCCCGGGGAATGAACGGCTCGGCCAGCAGGCGCAGACGTGCGCGCGGGGAAAGCAGCGGCGTGCGCAGCAGTTCGCGCGGCGAGCGTGGCAGGGGTATCGGCCGGCCACCCCGCACGATGAAGCGATTCGCCGCGACCGGTCGGGCCGGAATGCACGCGTCCTCCAGATCCACCTGTCGCAGCAACTCTTCGAAGTCGCCCGAGGTGCGCTGGAGCGTCTGAGGGCCGAGCTCCACCAGAAAGCCGTCGATCCGCTCCGACTGGATGAAGCCGCCGATGCGGTCGGTGGCTTCGAAGACTGTTACTTCCAGGCCACGACGGTGCAGCTCATAGGCGGCCGTCAGACCGGCAATGCCGGCTCCGATGATTCCCACAGAAGCCATAAATGCAGGCTTGCCTTTTTGCCGGGGCACGCTTTTCTTCAGGAAAGCCCGAAGCGCTAACGAAGAACCCTTCGGGAAAGTCGCAAAAATTCTGAAGAAAAATACGATCAGCCATGCTGTTTCTGAAAAGCATCTTCGTACTGCTGCACATTCTGACGGCGGCCGCCTGGTTCGGTCTGGGACTCCGGCTGGCGGCGCAGGCGCGCCGTGCGCTGACCCTTTCGCCACCGGCGGCGCAGGCGCTGCTCGAAGAAGGAGCAACCACGGTGCGCCAGATGGGCATGTTTCTGGTAGCCACCCTGGTTTTTGGCCTGGGCGCTCTGTTTACCGGAGGCGGGTTTGCCGTGTACGGCCCGCCCTACCACACAAGCCTGCTGTTGCTCCTGGTGCTGATCGGCCTCCAGTGGGGGCTGTTGCGGCCGGCCTGGCGCGGGCTGCAGCAGGCACTTGGCGGCGATGCATCCAATGCCCAGCAGGCCGAACGCCTGCGCAAGCGCGTTGCCATGGCCGTGGGCGTGGGGCATTTCCTCTGGGTGGTCATTCTCGTGCTCATGTACTGGAACACGCTGGTGGCCACGCTGCAATAGACTTCGGAACCGCCCTGTTCGCCCTCCCGTTTTCTTTGAAGAAAAACAGAATCATAAAACGAACAGGGTACTATGGCAACCAGGCAGATGGAGGAAAGCTGGGAACGGACCAAAGAGCAGATTCGGATCATCTGGGGCGACATTCTCAGCGATCAGGAGCTGCAGAAAGCACGGGGCGACCTGCACACGATGGTCGCGCTCATTCACGAGAAGACAGGCGAATCGCGCGAGGAGATCCTCCAGAAGATGGAAGCTATTCTTTAAGGAACGCCCTGGCGTGGCTGAGGCGACGTTTGCGGTGGAAGGAACCGTTCTTATCTTGCAACCCTGTAGTTAGATCAATTTGGAAGCGCTTTTTTGATCGCTGGACATGGAAAAAAGCAGTACGCAGGTGGCGGCCGGGCTGGGCTCGCTGCTGGCCGCCGATAAACCCACCGTGCAGCACTGGATTGCCCAGCACCGGGCTCTAATCGAAGCATTGCAGCGCCAGGCCGAGCAGATCCGGCAGGGCGGTGGCCCGAAGCGCATGGAACGCGAACATCAGCGGGGCAAGCTGACCGCACGCGAGCGCATCGCCCGTCTGCTGGACGATCCCGACGAGTTCTGGGAGCTGGGGCTCTGGGCGGGCTACGGCATGTACGAAGAGGAAGGCGGCTGTCCGGCCGGCGGGACCGTCATGGGACTGGGGCGCGTGAGCGGCCACCTGTGCATCATCGTAGCCAACGACGCCACCGTCAAGGCCGGTGCCTGGTTTCCCATTACCGTCAAGAAAAACCTCCGGGCGCAGGAGATCGCCCTGCAGAACCGCATCCCGATCATCTATCTGGTCGATTCGGCGGGCGTCTACCTGCCCATGCAGGACGAGATCTTCCCGGACCGGGACCACTTCGGCCGCATTTTCTTCAACAACGCGCGGCTGTCGAGCCTCGGGGTGCCGCAGATTGCCGCCATCATGGGAAGCTGTGTGGCCGGCGGGGCCTACCTGCCCATCATGAGCGACGAAGCGCTCATCGTGCAGGGTACCGGCTCGGTGTTTCTGGCCGGACCCTACCTGGTGCGGGCGGCCATCGGCGAGATCGTCGATGCCGAAACGCTGGGCGGGGCCACCACGCACACGGAAATCTCGGGCGTGACCGACTACAAAATGCCCGACGATGAGGCGTGCCTGGAGACGATCCGACGCCTGATGTCGCACCTGGGACCGCGCCCGCGGGCGGGCTTCCCGCGCAGCACGCCACGGCCGCCGGCCTTCCCGCCCGAAGACCTCTACGGCCTGGTGCCGCCCGATCTGCAGCAACCCTACGATATGCGCGAAGTGATCGCCCGGATCATCGACGCGGACTCCTGGACGGAGTACAAGGCCGGCTACGGTCAGACCATCATCACGGGCTACGCCCGGATCGACGGCTGGAGCGTGGGCATCGTGGCCAATCAGCGGCTGGTCGTCCGCAGCCGCCAGGGCGAAATGCAGGTGGGCGGCGTTATCTACTCCGACTCGGCCGACAAGGCGGCCCGCTTCGTCATGAACTGCAACCAGAAACGCATTCCCATTGTGTTTCTGCAGGATGTGACGGGTTTCATGGTGGGCAAGCGGGCCGAGCACGGCGGCATCATCAAGGACGGCGCCAAGCTGGTCAACGTGGTGGCCAACTCGGTCGTGCCCAAGTTCACCGTGGTGGTGGGCCACTCGTTCGGCGCCGGCAACTACGCGATGTGCGGCCGCGCCTACGAGCCGCGCCTGATGCTGGCCTGGCCGACGGCCCGCATTGCCGTCATGGGCGGCAAGCAGGCGGCGCAGACGCTGCTGCAGGTGCAGCTCGGCAAGTACGAACGGGAAGGCAAAACGCTCTCGGAAGAAGAAAAGCAGCGCCTGCTGGAAGAGATCGAGTCGCGCTACGAAGCGCAGACCTCCGCCTACTATGCGGCCGCCCGGCTCTGGGTCGATGCCATCATCGATCCGGCCGAAACGCGCCGCTGGATCAGCCTCGGCATCGAGATGGCGGATCATAACCCCGACCTTCCGCCGTTTAACCCCGGCGTCCTGCAGGTCTGAGCGCGACTTGCCGAAAAGGACGCCACGTGTTATATTCCAGCGCTTTTTGCTTGAGTGAGAAACCGTAGCGCAACGAAAACGAAACGGACTCATGGGCAAAGGAGATCGTCGCACGCGACGCGGGAAGATCTGGCGCGGCACCTACGGCAAATATCGCCCGAAGAAAAAGAAGAAACAGCAGCAGGAGGCCGCCGCAGCCGCCAAGTAATGCTGCGGCTTTCGGTGAATTGTTTTTCAGGGTCGGTTCGACGCCGGCCCTTTTTTGTGCTATCCGGTGCTCTGCATGGCGGCGGCGATGCCGTTGATGCTCAGGAACAGGGCGCGCCGGAGCGGCTCCCGATCGGCCTCGGGCGCCTGGCGATAGCGTCGCATCAGTTCGAGCTGCACCAGGTTCAGCACATCGGTGTACGGATTGCGGAGCTGCACGGATTTGCGGATGATCGGATCGTGATCGAGCAGCTCTTCCTGATCGGTGATGCGCAGGATGGCCGTACGGGCCCGCTGAAAATCTTCTTCGATCATCTGGTGGAATGCCGTCGGGCCGTCGCCCAGCAGCCGGTCGTAGTAGGCGGCAATTTCCAGGCGGGCGCGGACCATCTCGCGCTGGGCGTTCTGCAGTACGGTGCGGAAAAATGGCCAGGACTGATACCAGGTGCGGAGCGTCTCCAGGTGCTCGGGCGAGGCCTGGAGCAATTCGTCGAGGGCCTGGCCGATCCCGAACCAGCCCGGAATCAGGTAGCGGACCTGGGTCCAGGCGAAGACCCAGGGGATGGCCCGCAGGCTTTCGAAATCGACTTCGCGGGCGCTGCTGCGCGAGACCGGCCGCGAGGCGATGGGCAGGCGGCTGATCTGCTCGATCGGAGTGATGCGCGTGTACCACGACCAGAAGTCGGGCGCGTCGATCAGGCGCCGGTAGGCCCGCATGGAGCGCGCGGCCAGCTCGTCCATCAGGCGGTTGCGCGTGGCTGGATCGGTGCCGTCGCTTCCGGAAGCGGCCGGGAGGCCGACCACGCGGAGCATGGCATTGACGATCTGCTCCAGGTGGCGATGGGCGATCTCGGGCAGCGCATAGCGAAACGAGATCACCTCGCCCTGCTCGGTGAAGCGAATGCGGCCGTTGTGGACGATCGGCGGCATGGCCAGGATAGCCTGGTTGGCACGGCCGCCGCCGCGACCGACGGTGCCACCGCGTCCGTGAAACAGCCGGAAGTCCACGCCGTGGCGGCGGCACACTTCGGCCAGTTGCTCCTGCGCCCGATGCAGCGCCCAGTTGGCCATCCAGTAGCCCCCGTCTTTCGTGCTGTCGGAGTAGCCCAGCATGATCTCCTGAAAGCCGCCGCGGGCAGCCACCTGCATCCGGTAGACGGGGTGGCTCAGGATGGCTTCCATGCGGCTGGCCGCCGCCTCCAGGTCTTCGATCGTCTCGAAAAGCGGCACGAAATCGATGGGGCAGCGCACGTTGCCCGGCCTGCCGGTGCGCGGGTCGCGTTCGTAGTGCCAGAGCCCGACTTCTTTGGCCAGCAGCATGGGCTCGAGCAGATCGCTGACGGTGTGCGTCATGCTCACGATGTAGCTGCCCACGAGGCGAGGGTCGAGCTGCACCAGCTCGCGGATGACCGCGAAGGTCTCCAGCACCTGCCGCGTGGCTTCCGACACCCGGGCCCCCGGCGGCAGCAGCGGCCGCGGATTGCTCAGTTCGTCGGCCAGCAGCTCCTGGCGGCGCGACTCGGGCAGGGCCCGGTAGTCGTTCTCGACCCCGGCCAGCCTGAGCAGCTCGGCCACGGCGGCTTCGTGCACGCTGCTGTGCTGGCGCACGTCGAGCGTGACCAGATGAAAGCCGAACGTCTGGGCCAGCACCAGCAGACGCGTGAGCTGATCGTGCCGCGCAATGCGCTCCAGACCGCAGGCTTCCAGGCAGCGCTGCAACAGCCGCAGGTCTTCGACGAAGGCGTCGGCGTCGTAGTCGGGCGCAGGTTGCGACGGATCGTCCAGCGCCTGGAGCAGCCCGTGCAGCCGCCCCATGATGTAGGAGATCTTCAGTCGGAACGACTCGTGCCGGAACTGGCGAAGCACATGGGGCGGGAGCAATACTTCCCGGGCGTCGCGGGCCAGCGAGCGGCGTAGCTCCTCCGGGGGCGGCACGTAGCGATCCGAAAGACTCAGCCGGCGTCGGAGCTGGCGCAGCTCCTCCATGTAGCGCTGGAGCACCAGCCGTCGCTGCGTCAGGGCCGTCCAGCGCGTGATTTCCGGCGTGACGTAAGGGTTGCCGTCGCGGTCGCTCCCGATCCAGGAGCGGTAGCGCAGAAACGGCCGGAAGTCCGCGTCGGTGCCGTAGTAGCGGCGCAGCGCCCGGCGCACGTCTTCATGAATGCGGGGCACTGCCTCCCAGATCGTGCTCTGAATGAAGTACAGACCCTGTTCGACTTCGTCCCGGACGGTGGGGCGTTCCTCGCGCACCTCGGCCGTGCCCAGCAGCAGCGTGATCTGGTTGTGCAGGTCCACCAGCAGGGCTTCCTGCTCCTCGGGCGTGAGCCGGCAGCGGCGTTGCTGCGAAAGCAGCCGGGCGATGTGCTGCTGCTTGTAGAGGATGCTGCGGCGGCGTGCTTCGGTGGGATGGGCGGTCAGCGTGGGCTGAATGTCCAGCCGCTCCAGCAACGCCAGCACTTCGTCGAGCGTCCGGCCCTGCTGCTTGAGCGCCAGGATGGCCTCATCGATCGACTCCGGACGCGGATGTTCGGGCGTGCTCTGCTGCGCTCGTTCCCGGTTGATCCGGATGATTTCCTGCTGCTCGGCCTGGTTGACCAGGTGGAAAAAGGCCGTATAGGCGCGCAGCAGCCACAGCAGTTCGTCGTAGGTGGCGCTGTGGATACGCATGTAGGCCTGCTCCCGGAGTTCCGGGCGGCTGTCCAGGGCCGCCTGCTTGCACAGGCGTCGCAGCGTCTCGACCAGCTCCAGCATTTCGGGACCGGCCATTTCCTGAATGACCTGTCCCAGCAGGCCGCCGAGCAGGTTCACGTGCTCGCTGAGCGGCCGGGAAATGCCGGTGCCTTCGATTTCGATCTGCAAAGGAGGAAGCACGCTCATCGCAGACTCTCTTCCAGGGCGGTGGCAGCGTTGGTACGGGCGTCGCGGTATTTGACGATGACCGGGGTGTAGAGCGAGAGGCCGTGCGCCTCGCCAAAGGCCGAGCGGACGGCGCGGGCGCCGGGTACGACCACGGCGTAGGGCGGCACCTCCAGCGGCTCGCCGGGTGCCGGGGCCAGGATGCGCTCGTGCACCAGGTCGTAGAGCTTCGTCGAGCCGGTCAGGATCACGCCAGGCGCCAGCACGGCCCCTTTCCGGACCAGGCAGCCTTCGTAGATGCCGCAGCCACCGCCCACGAACACGTCGTCTTCGATGATCACGGGCCGGGCGCCCACCGGTTCGAGCACCCCGCCGATCTGCGCGGCGGCCGACAGGTGCACGCGCTTGCCGATCTGTGCACAGCTTCCGACCAGCGCGTGCGAGTCGATCATCGTCCCTTCGTCCACATAGGCGCCGACGTTCACGTACATGGGCGGCATGCAGACCACGCCCGGCGCCAGGTAGGCGCCCGTGCGGATCGACGAGCCGCCGGGTACGATGCGCACCCGATCGGCCAGCGTAAGTGGCTTGAGCGGGTAGGTGTCCTTGTCGAAGAAGGGAAACCGCTCCGTCGAGTAATCGACCAGTTGCCCGATCCGAAAGCCCAGCAGGATGCCCTGCTTGACCCAGGCATGGGTGATCCAGCGGCCGTCTTCGGTGGGCGTGGCCGCCCGGATCGTGCCCCGGTTCAGGCCGTCGAGCAGTTCTTCGAACGCCTCGCGGGCGGCGCGCAGGTCCAGCGTCTCGGTCGGCTGCGCGGCCAGCACTTCGATCCGCTGGCGAAGCTTTTCGTGGACGTCGGTCAACATCATGGCTCGGTGTAAACTGCAGGAATTTTCGGAAACTGACGGAACATGGCGATTCGTCTCGTAGAAGGAAGGCCGGTGTCCATCAACCACGGCCTTTTCCAGAACGAGCCATGTCGGCAGAATTCGAAGGCGTGCTGCGCGCGGCGCTGACGCCGGTTGCGTTGATTTCGGGGGTCGGGCTGCTCCTGCTCAGCATGATCAATCGCTACCACCACGCCCTCAACCGCGTGCGCCAGCTCATGGCCGAGCGGTCCCGGACGGAAGACCCGCACGAACGGGATCGCCTGAGCCACTCCATTCAGATCATCTACCGGCGCTGTCATGTGATGAAAAACGCGATTCTCTCGATCCTGACCAGCATTCTGGCCAGCAGTCTGATCGTGCTCCTGACGGTGATCGAAGGACTGTGGGCGTTGCACTTCGAACCCGTCAAGAGCCTGCTGCTGTTTGTGGCCGTGGCGCTGGTCGGCGTGGCCGTCGTGCTGTTCGTGTTCGAGGTTCGCTATTCGCTCCGGGCGCTCCAGTTCGAGCTGGAAGAGGCCGGCTGATCAGGCCGTCGCCAGGAACGCCTCGAACGCTTCGAGCACGCGGCGGCGTGTGGCCTCGTCGAGCGGCACGAGCGGCAGCCGCACCACGTCCTCGATCAGGCCCATGGCGTGCAGCACGGCCTTGATCGGGATCGGGTTCGTCGCATAGAAGCACGCCCGCATGGCCGGCAGCAGCTCGAAGTGCAGCTTGCGTGCCTGCTCGAAGTCGCCGGCCAGTCCCGCCCGCACCAGGGCCGTGAAGCGTTCGGGCAGCGCGTTGCAGACGACCGAGATCACGCCGTCGGCGCCCAGCGCCAGCAGCGGCAGCGTGATTTCGTCGTCGCCGGCATAGACGGCCAGTTTGGGCGGCCGGTGCGCCAGGATGTCGGTGATCTGGGCCAGGTTGCCGGAAGCCTCCTTGATGCCCACGACCGTCGGAATCTCCTCGGCCAGGCGCAGCGTGGTCTCGGCCGTGATGTTGAAGCCGGTGCGGCCGGGCACGTTGTAGAGGATGATCGGCGTATCGACCGCCTCGGCGATGGCCGCCACGTGGGCGCGGAAGCCTTCCTGCGGGGGCTTGTTGTAGTAGGGGCCCACGATCAGCAGGCCGTCGGCGCCGGCCTGCGCCGCCTCGCGCGAAAAGACCAGGCTCTCGCTCGTCGAGTTGTTGCCGGTGCCCACGATGACGGGCACGCGGCCGTTCACATGCTCCAGCGTCAACTCCACGATGCGGCGGCGCTCGTCGGGCCAGATCGTGGCGTTTTCGCCGGTGGTGCCCAGTACCACGAGCGCATCGACGCCGCCCTCGATCTGGCGGTCGATCAGCCGGCGCAGCGCCGGTTCGTCCACCTTGCCGTCGCGCGTGAAGGGCGTCACGAGGGCGGGCGCCGTTCCTCGGAATACAGGTTGCGCAGCCATGGCGTCAGCTCCGGTTGGTTGTCGCATGCAGCCATTCGCTCAGCATGTCGTCGAGCGAAAAGAATCCGCGGCGGCCGACGAGCCAGCGGGCGGCCTGCAGGGCGCCCGCGGCAAAGCCGTCGCGGCTGTAGGCGTTGTGTTCGAGGGTCAGTTCGTCAAAGGGACCGCAGATGCCGATCGTGTGACGGCCGAAGACCTGGCCGGCCCGTGTCGAGGTCACGTGCAGCGCTTCGGGCGCGATGCGTCCGTGCTGCGTTTCGGTTTCGATGCGCGTCTTGCGCGAGAGTCCGTCCACGATCAGGCGGGCCAGCATGAGGGCCGTGCCGCTGGGGCTGTCGGCTTTGCGGGTGTGATGGACTTCATGAATATACACGTCGTAGTCGGGCAGGCGCTCCAGCAGCGGCAGCAGTTGTTGCAGCACGTGTTTGAGGAGCGCCACGCCCAGTGAGAAATTCGGGGCATAGAGCAGCGTGGCGCCGCTGGCTTCGACCTGCTGCCGCACCTCGTCGAGCTGATCGTACCAGCCCGTGGTGCCGATGACGGCCGGGACGCGCCAGCGGCAGTAGGCGTCGATGTGCGCCCGCACGACGTGCGGCAGCGTGAAGTCCATCACCACGTCGGCCCCGTTCAGGACCGACACGTCGCCATTGACCGGGAGCGGATGCTCCTCGTTGAAGCGGGCGACGATCTCATCGCCCTGCTGCAGGGCCAGGCGTTCGATGGCCTGGCCCATGTTGCCGGTTCCGACCAGCGCCAGCTTCATACGGAGGCTGCGTTTTCGGTGGTGGGGGAGACGCCAACGGACGCACCGGCTGGCAGAAAGACTTCGCGGGCCGGCGGCCGCCGGTTGTAGTGCGAACTCATGACGGCGCCGTAAGCACCTGCCTGCGCGATCAGCAGCACGTCGCCTTCGCGCGTGTCGGGCAGACGACGGCCATGCCCCAGCACGTCGCCCGTTTCACAGATCGGGCCGACCACATCGACCGTCTGCGTGGCCGGTGCGTCGAGCCGCGTCAGGTTGACAATTTCGTGGTAGGCCCCGTAAAGCGCCGGACGAATCAGAGAATTCATCCCGGTTTCAACGCCCACGTAGCGCATGCTGCCTTTTTCCTTGACCTGTGTGACGCGGGCCAGCAGCACGCCGGCTTCGGCCACCAGGAAGCGACCCGGCTCCAGCCAGAGTTCGAACCGGGGATGGGCAGCTTTGAAGCGGCGCAGGTGGGCTTCGACGGCCTCCAGGTCCAGGCCCGGCGCGCCCGTGCGTTCAGGGACGCCCAGGCCACCGCCCACGTCCAGGTAGCGCACGTCGGGGAAGTACGTTTCGGCCAGTTCGGCCAGGAAGAGCGCCGTCTCGGCCCAGGTCTCCGGCAGCAGGATGCCGCTCCCCACGTGCGCATGCAGCCCGATGATGCGCAGACCCAGCCGGTCGGCCAGCTCCCGCAGGCGTTTGGCCTGCGCGGGCGCAATGCCGAACTTGGACTGAGCGCCGGCCGTGCGCACGTAGCGGTGATGCCCGTCGCCCCGGCCCGGATCGAACCGCACCAGCACGGCGCGGTCCCGGAACAGCTCGGGCCAGGTTTCCAGCGGATGCAGGTTGTCGAGCGTCACAAAGGCGCCCAGCTCGAAGCCCCGGCGGTACTCGTCGGCCGGGGCGAAGTTGGGCGTAAAGAGCAGGCGCTCGGGCGCAAGATCGGGAAAGAGCGCGCGCACGTGCTCCAGCTCACCCGCCGAGACGCACTCGAAACCGAGGCCGGCCTCGTAGAAGACGCGAAGCACGTCCGGATGGTCGTTTGCCTTGAGCGCGTAGAAGATGCGATCGACCGAAGACAGGCGGCGCAGCGCTTCGAGCTGACCGCGCAGCGTGCCTTCGTCGTACACGTAGCAGGGCGCCTGCGCCTCGGCCAGCGCCAGCAGTTCGGGCCGGCGGTGGTGCCACCACGGACGCGCCACCTCTGCTTCGGCCCGGGGCGCAAACAGCTCGCGCCAGGTGGGACCAAAGAGCGTATCGGCCTCGACGCGCCCGAACAGCTCCGCATGCAGCCGCCGCACGAGGCGGTCGGCCTGGTCTTCATCGACCACGAAGCTGAAGTTCAGGTCGCTGGCCGCCTGCGAGATCAGGTACACGTGGTGTTCGGCAAAGACCTCGAAGGCGGGCGTCAGCTCGTCGAGCAGGGCGCGGATGTGGCGCCCGACCAGGCTCACCACAGCGCAGGGGGCAATCACGCGGGCCTGGCAGTACGCGCTGAGGTCTTCGACCAGCGCCTCGAGCTGGGCCGGCTGCAGCGCGTTGGCCTGCGGATCGAGCGAGACCGTGACGTTCGTCTCGCTGGTGGCGATCAGGTCGATCGAGAGTCCGTGCCGTTTGAAGACCCCGAACACGTCGGCCAGGAAGCCCACCTGCTGCCACATCCCGACGGTGTCCATCGACACGAGCGTGATGCCGGTCTTGCAGGAGATGGCCTTCACGCGCGGGCCGACGTCCGGTGCATCGGCCGATACGATCGTTCCTTCCAGCTCGGGATGGTCCGTGCATTTGACGTGCAGGGGGATTCCGTAGGCGCGCACGGGCTCCAGACACCGGGGATGCAGCACCTTGGCGCCCGTGGTGGCCAGCTCCTGCGCCTCGTCGTAGTCGAGATGGCGGAGCAGGCGGGCCGAGGGAATCTGGCGCGGGTTGGCCGTGAACATGCCCGGCACGTCGGTCCAGATCTCCAGCCGTTCGGCCTGCAGTTTGGCGGCCAGGTAGGCGGCCGACGTGTCCGAGCCGCCGCGGCCGAGCAGGACGGTCTCGCCCCGGCTGTTGCGGGCAATGAATCCCTGCGTCAGAATGACCTCGGCCGGGGCGGCGGCCAGTCGCTCCTGAAGGGCCGGATCGGGCCGGTAGTCGCAGGTAACCGACAGGTAGCGCCGGGCTTCGTTGCCGTGCGCTTCGTCGACGGCTTCCAGCAGCTCGCGGGCGTCCCACCACTGCGTGGCGAGGCCGATCCGGTTCAGGTAGGCCGCGCCCAGCGTGGTGGCCATCAGCTCACCCATGGCCATCACCCGGGCCTGCAGGCGGGGCGTCACCTCGCGCAGCAGCGCTGCGCCCAGCGTGACGCGCTCCAGCTCTTCAAAGTAAGGGCGCAGCAGCGCCTCGGCGTCCAGCCCCATGGCCCGACCCAGTTCCAGATGCGGCTTGCGAATGCCTTCCAGAGCCGCTTCGCCGCGACCGGCCATCGCCTCGGCAAGCAGCCGGTCCAGCGCGTTCGAGATGCCCGACAGCGCCGAGCAGACCACCACCGGCCGCAGCCCTTCGGCCAGCCGGTCGCGTACGATCCGGGCGATCGTTTCCCAGCGCGGCAGCGTCGAAACGCTCGTGCCGCCGAATTTCAACACAACCCAGCGTGGCGATGCCATGTGCGTCGGAGGCTTTTCGATGGTGCTTCTGGTCGGTAGGCTGTAGGATAGGCACGAGTGGGCGGTCTGCGAAAGTTTTTCGAGAAAAATATCATGTTGCAACAGAATTTGTTATATTTGTAACAAAAAGGAATCCGTGTTGCCGTATGCGTAAGGTATCCGAGGCGGTGCAGGCGATCGTCGAGGCCAATCCGGCGCTGCAGTTCGGCTTGCACCATCGGTTGTTGAATTTAAGCCAGGTGGCGCGTTTCATCTGTCCGCTGGTGGAAGCGCGCGTGCGCAAGCCGGTGCGTCCGTCAGCCGTGCTGATGAGTCTGTCGCGGCTGCAGCGGCGCTGGGAGGCGCAGCAGCCGGCCCCGCAGCGGCGGTTTCGGATCGACCGAATCAACGTGCAGGGCGGGCTCTGTGCGCTGACGCTGCCCAAACAGGTAACCACACTGCGGGAGCTGGCCGAGCTGTTCGGCCGCGTGCAGCAGGAAGGGGGGTATCTGACGCTGACCGAGGGCGTCAGTGAGGTGACGGTCATTCTGGAGCAGCGGCATCTGAAGCTGGTGCCCGAGGTGCTCAGCGTGGCGCCGCGCCGCGTGTACCGCAACCTGGCCGGACTGGGCGTGAAGTTCCAGGAGGCGTATCTGGAGACCCCGGGCCTGCTCTACCAGCTCCTGCAACAACTGGCGCTGCAGAACATCAACGTGGTCGAGGTGGCCTCGACGACGACGGAGTTCAACATCTACCTGGACGATCGCGACGTGCAGCTGGCCTTCGAGTCGCTCTACAACCGGTTCATCCGCGAAGCCCGATGACGCGCAGACCCCACGTGCTGGGCATTGACGATGCCCCCTTCGAGCGGGGAAAGGACACCGACGTGCCGATTGTGGGGGTGATGATGGAGGGCGCGACGCTCGTCGAGGGCGTGGCGATCACGCGCTTTCCGATCGACGGCGAAGGGGCGACGGACTTTCTGGCCGAGTGGATTCAGTCGCTGCGCTGGCGGCCGTCGTTGCAGGCCGTCGTACTGGGCGGGATCACGATGGCGGGGCTGGCCGTGGTGGACCTGGTGGCACTCTCGGAGCGGCTGGCGTTGCCCGTGCTGGCCGTCACGCGCCACGACACGGCCGACAGCGAACTGGCAGACGCGCTCCGCGCGGCCGGTCTGGAAGACCGGCTGGCGATTCTGGAGCGCACGCCGCCGGCCGAACCCATGGGGCGGGGGTTGTACGTGGCCTGGGCCGGCGCCGACGCCTTCGAGGCGCGCCAGCTCGTGCAGGCCACGCTGAACAAGTCGCGTCTGCCCGAGCCGCTCCGCATTGCTCATCTGATCGGCGCCGCGCTCGTCCGCGGCCAGTCGCGGGGAAGGGTGTGAGAAAAAAGAGAGCCGCTGAGAAGCGGCTCTCTGGTCCTTGCAGCGATGTTTCGAGGGCAGCTACAGGCGGGTTACGGCATGGGAGGAGCCATCGCCGCCGGTTTCAAGGACTTCTTCGGATTGATGATAGCGGAAGTGGGCGAGGATCTTCGACAGATCTTCCAGACGCCGGCTCAGACTTTCAAAGCGTGCCCGGATGTTGTGCGTGCTGCGCGAGATTTCGCCGATGGCTTCCGTGATCAGGACCACGCTACGCGCCATTTCATCGCTGGTGCTGGCCTGTTGCTGGCTGGCTGCGGCGATCTGAGTAACCAGATTCATTGTTTCCCGAGCGTTGGCCAGCAGCTCGCCGAATTTCTGGCGCATGGCCTCTGCCTGATTGAGGCTGGTTTCCAGTTCGGCATAGCCGCGTTCCATAGTCTGCACGGCCGTTTCGGTTTCCTGTTGTACCCGCGAGATCATGTCCGTGATTTCACGCGTAGCCTCGGCCGTGCGTTCGGCCAGGCGGCGTACTTCATCGGCCACCACGGCAAAGCCTCGTCCCGACTCGCCAGCGCGGGCCGCCTCGATGGCGGCATTCAGGGCCAGCAGGTTGGTCTGGTTGGCGATTTCCTCGATGACGGCTACAATCTGGCCGATTTGCTCGCCTGACTGGCCCAGTTGCCGGACGCTTTCGACCGACTGGCGTAGCGTCTGGGCCAGGCGGTGAATGCTTTCGATCGTCTGTTCGATGGCGGTTTCGCTTTCCTGCGCGGTAACCTGACTGTGCTGAGCCACACGGGCGGCCTGACCGGCGCTCTGGGCATTGGCTTCCGCCGTTCGAGCCATTTCTTCGACAGCCGCGGCTACTTCGCCGGATTGCTGAGATTGCTGGCTGGTCTGAACCACCAGCGTCTCGGTAGCCTGCAGGATGTCGTAGGTGTTTTCGAGCAGTTCGCTCATGATTTCGCGTACACCGGCCAGCATGGCCTCCAGGTGATGCGCGGCCGTATTGAATCCTTCAAAAACAGTTGCCGGAACAATGCCTGTGCTTCATTGGCAGTTGCTGCCTCTGCTGCATTGGTGACCAGGCGCACCGTCAGATCGCCTTCGGCAAAATGCTGCATCTGATCCAGCATGTAGGCGATGTGGGTTTCAAGCGCCTGCTTTTGTGCTTCGATATGAGCCACGGCTTCCTGAATCCGCTGTGCCTGCTGGGCCTTTTCAGATTCGAGCAGCGAGATGGTCTGTTCCACGGCGTCGGCCAGCGTATCAAGAGCGATGCCTACCTGGCTGATTTCGTTTTCGCTTTCCTGCTCCTGCGTGCGCGCCGTCCAGTCGCCTGCGCGGAGTTTGCGGGCAACATGTGCGATGTTTTCAATACGCCGACTTATCAACTGGCTACCACGCCACACAAAGATCAATACGAAGGCCAGGCCCAGCAAATTCAGTAAGGCCAGCCTCAGAAGTAGCTTATAAAGGGCGGCATAGGCCGTATTGACCGGGATTTCGAAAGCAAGTACGAAGGGACCACTGGCAGCTTTCTGGTAGTGGGCGATAACCCGGCCGCCATCTTCGGTACCGACACTTCCAAAAAACTCACCGTTTGACGCCAGCTTTTCTGCAATGTACGGATAAGACGGTATGGTTTCTTGTTTGGTATGGACAATTTCGCGTCCCTCGAGTGTGGTCAGGAAAAAGCGTGTGCCGGCCGGTAGATGGTCGGCCTCCTGATTCATCCAGTCGATGAGATGCTGGATGACGATCTCGATGCCGACAAGGCCGAGTGGCTGACCACTCGCTGAACGAATCGGGTAGAGCACTAACTGGTGATAGTGATCTTTTTCTTCAAAGCCGAAAAAGTCGGTGAGTGTAGGCTGTTGCAGCGCCTGGCTGAAGTAGGGAGAAGTGCGGATGGAGTGCCCTTCGTGCGCCGTTGTGGCCTGACCATGGGGTGGGCTCAGGATGACCGTTCCTTCATGGTCAATCAGAAAAACGTGGTGATACCGACCCCATTTGGCCTCCTGAAGCTGACGTACCACCTGGTAGACAACACCGGTCCGCCGCGAGGGGCCGCCTGATTCGAACCAGGCGATCACGTCCGGATGGGTCGCGATGGCCTGTGCGTCTTGTAGCGCGTGCTGATAGAACTGCTCGATGGCATGGTCTTTTGTTTCGGCCAGCAGTTTAAAGGTTTGCTCGACTTGTTTTTTCGTGCTACGATGCACGTTCCACAACACAACGCCGGTGAAGAGCAACATGGGCGGGACGGTGATCAGCAGCGCAAACCATACGATTTGTTTGCGGATCGACTTCTGCTGGAACCAGGTAATCAGGTTACGCATGGGGCGTTGCGAGCATTTGGGTTTACCGGGATCGTGTCTTTCTTCTAATCGGCATTTTGGGGGCATACTAAAGAGGAAGGATGTTTTTTCAATTCAAAGTGAGTGAACCAATGGGGGTGTATTCCGTTGGAATTGCAGCGCCTTTCTGAAAGGCTTATCTGTAAAACAGTCGATTGAACATCATGAAATTGTTTGCGCTAAGTTTCTGTCTGTTTTGTCTTTCGGGATGGATTGCGCAGGCGCAGTCGTCCGGTTCGGATCCGGAAAATGTGGTGCCTTTCGGTCCGTTTCATCTGCCTGAAAGTCAGTTCGGTGCGCCGTTCAGCGGCGCGCTGGTGCAACTCCGGGATACCGTTCATGCCTGGCAGGTGCTGGAGGCCGCCCGGGCACATGACATGCGTCTGGTGGTCAACCTGGCCGGAAGCCGCGCGAACTTTCAGGACGAAGACGGGGCCTTCAGCCTGGAGCGTTTCCGACAGCGGCTGGAGCGATTTGCGGGGTTCGACTTTGCGCCGTACGTCGCGGACGGGGTGATTCTTGCCCACATGCTGTTCGATGAGCCGCACGATCCCAACAACTGGAATGGCGAAACGGTACCGCCGTCCATGGTCGACTCGGCGGCGGCCGCCAGCGAGCGGCTGTTTCCGTCGATGGCGACGGCCGTCGGGTCGCCCCCTTCGTATCTGGCGCAGGGAGCCCCTTTTGCCTTTCTGGATTTCGCTTTTGCCCAGTATGCGGTCAAACGTGGCGACATTTCGGCCTGGCTCAGCAGCGAGGTGCAGACTGCCCGGCAGGCCGGGTTGCAGCTATTGCTCAGCATGAACGTACTGACCGGTGGCAGCCAGGGGGCCATGACGGTGGAGGAACTGCGGCAATACGGATTGACGCTGGCCCGCGAGCCGTACAAGGCAGCGCTGCTGCTCTGGAGATGGGATGCGGCCTACTTCGGGCAGCCGGAAGTGCAGGATGTGATGGCCGAGATCGCGCAGGCCGTTCGGGAAAGTGCCACGGCGGTAGTGCCTTCGAAGGACGTATCGGAAATCACGATCCAGTTCTTTCCGAATCCGGCGCGCAATCGGGTGCAGGTGCGGTTCTTTTTGTCCGAACCGGCCGCGGTGCGCGTGCAGCTTTTCGACGTACTCGGCCGCGAGGTGCGTCGTGCGGATTACGGCGTGCGGGGCGCGGGAGAGCAGGTGGTGGTGCTGGATACCGGCGGACTGGCCCGTGGCGTGTACGTGGTGCGTCTGTCGGCCGGTCGGTTGCAGGCTACCCGGCGCGTCGTAAGTCTTCCGTGAGGTCGACTTCGGGAAAGGCCCGGCCGGTAAGCGCCGAGGCCAGGCGGGGCAGTACCTCGCCCGTGCGGCCTTCGAGACGGAGCGTGGCGAGGGCGTCGCCCCGCGTGGGGCCCAGATTGACGAGGACGATGGGCTTATCCTGACGGGCGGCTTCGAGCACGAACCGGTAGCCCGAGTAGACGGCCAGCGACGAGCCGGCCACCAGCAGCACGTCGGCCACTGCCACGATCCGGCGGGCGGCTTCGACCCGCTCGCGCGGCACGTTCTCGCCGAAGAACACCACGTCGGGCTTCAGGATGCCGCCGCAGCGGGGACAGTCGGGCACCCGGAAGCGGGTGGTGAGTTCGTCGGGCAAATCGGCGTCGCCGTCGGGGGCAAGTTCGGCGGCGTGGGCGGTCCAGCCGGGGTTCAGTTCCAGCAACCACTGCTGGAAGGCGTCCCGGTCGATGGCATATCCGCACGTCAGACAACGCACGGTGGCCAGGCTGCCGTGCAGTTCGAGCACGCGACGGCTGCCAGCCCGGTGGTGCAATCGGTCCACGTTCTGTGTGATGAGTCCCACCAGCAATCCGGCCTGCTCGAGCCGGGCCAGCGCATAGTGGCCGGGGTTGGGGCGGGCCTTCGCAAAGCGCGGCCAGCCCAGCGTGCTCCGGGCCCAGTAGCGGGCGCGGACGGCCGCGTCGGTCACGAACGCCCGGTACTGGATCGGATTGCGGGCGCGGCGACGCGTGCCCTCGCCCCGGTAGTCGGGAATGCCCGACTCCGTACTGCAACCGGCCCCGGTGAGTACGGCAATTCGCCGGTTGCGCAACAGGGCCACGAGCTGGTCCAGGGCGTTCGTGTACATGGCAAAGGGATCTCCGGCGAGCGTCCGGCCGTTCCGTCTCGGAGCAATATAAGCACGTGGACCGGAGGAAAGGCCCATGTCGATAGATCAGGAAAGCAGAAAGCCGGTGCGGCCGCGCCCGCGGATCGCCATCACGCTGGGCGATCCGAACGGCGTTGGCCCCGAGATCGTGCTGAAGTGCCTGTCCGATTCGCGCCTGATGAAATTCTTCGATCCGATCATCGTCGGATCGGCCGAAGTGCTCCGCAAACACGCCGAAGTGCTGGAGCTGCCGCTTCCCGAGTTGCAGGTGGTCGAGGATGTGCCCGAGCGGATTCCGTCGGAGCGGCTGGTCGTGGTGGACGTGACCGGGGGGAAGGCGCCTGAGGTGGAATTCGGCAAAATCACGGCAGAAGGCGGGAAGCTGGCGATGGAATCGGTGCGCCGGGCCGTGCAGCTCTGTCTGGACGGCAGGGCCGACGCCATGGTGACGGCACCCATCTCGAAAGAAGCGATCTCGCTGGCCGGTTATAAAGATCCCGGGCATACCGAGTTCATCGCCCGCCTGACGGGCACCCGGCGCTACACGATGATGATGGTGTCGGACGACCTGCGCATCGGACTGGTAACCGGCCACATCCCGATCTGGGACGTGCCGAAACGGGTGACCCGCCAGGCCATTCTGGAGACGATCGAGATCATTCACGACAGCCTGATTCAGGATTTCGGGATCGACCGGCCCAAGATTGCAGTGCTCGGGTTGAACCCGCATGCCGGCGACGGGGGCGTACTGGGCCGCGAGGAGAACGAGACGATCATTCCCGCGCTCGAAGAGGCCCGTCAGCGGGGCTATCTGGTCTTCGGGCCGTTTCCGGCCGACAGCTTCTTCGGGATCGGTGCCTACCGGCTCTATGACGCCGTGGTGGCCATGTACCACGATCAGGGCCTGATCCCGTTCAAGACGCTGGCCTTCGAGAGCGGCGTCAACTACACGGCCGGGCTGCCCATCGTGCGCACCTCGCCCGACCACGGCACGGCCTACAACATTGCCGGGCAGGGCAAGGCGTCGCCGGGCAGTATGCGGAGCGCGATCTATCTGGCCATCGACATCGCCCGTCGCCGCAAGGAGCGCCGACAGGCGGAGGCCGCGACTTCTTCTTCGGCAGCGGCGTCATGAGTACGGGTATTCGCGTGCAGGAGGTCGTGCCCTACAGCCTGCTGGCCCGCGGGTACGACCAGGTGATGGACTACGTCGATTACGAAGCCTGGGCCCGTTACGTACACCGCCTGATCCGGCGGTTTCGGCCAGATGCGCAGTCGGTGCTCGAACTCGGATGCGGGACCGGCTCGCTGGCGCTGGCGCTCCAGCCGATGGGACCTTACCGTTACCGGGCCAGCGACCGCTCGGCGGCCATGCTGGCGGTGGCCCGCGAGAAGGCCGCCCGTGCAGGCAGCCCCGTGGTGTTCGAGCAGGCCGACTTTACCGACTACCGCGTTGCGGAGCCGGTGGACGTGGCGCTGCTCCTTTTCGATGGACTCAACTACCTGCTGGAGCCCGAAGGCATCCGGGCACTGTTTCGGTGCACGTGGCAGGCGCTGCGGCCCGGCGGCGTGTTTATCTTCGACCAGAGCACGCCGATGAATTCCCTGGAGCACGAAGCCGACTTCGACGACGCAGGCGAAACCGACACCTTCCGCTACGTGCGCCGGAGTCACTACGACCCGGAACGGCGGCTGCACACCACGATCTTCGAGCTGGAAGTGGACGGGAAGGTGTACCGGGAACGTCATCTGGAACGGGCCTACACGCTGGACGAAATCCAGGCGCTGCTGCAGGCCGAGGGCTTTCATATCGAGGCGGCATACGATAATTTTTCGCTCCGTCCGGCTACGGCGCGCTCGGAGCGTATTCACTGGGTGGTTCGTCGTCCTGACCAGGCAGAAGCACGGCCGTGATCGTCTTTCGAAACGTCAGCATTTCGTATCCGTTGCCGGACGGCCAGCGGCGTCCGGTGTTCGAGCATCTTTCGTTTGAAATTCAACGGGGGGAGCACGTCTATCTGATCGGCCCGACCGGGAGCGGTAAGACCACGCTCATGCGGCTCATCTACATGGATCTGCTGCCGGAGTCGGGCTACTGCCAGGTGGGGGACTATCGCTCCGATCGGATCAAGCCGGCCGAGATCCCCTATCTGCGCCGCACGCTGGGCGTGGTGTTTCAGGATTTTCAGCTGCTGCCCGATCGCAACGTGTACGAGAACGTGGCCTTTGCCCTGTACGTGACGGGGAAGCGAGGGGCCGAGGTGAAAACCCGCGTGCTGCAGGCGCTGACGCTGGTGGGCCTGAGCCACAAGCGGCGGCGCTATCCGCATGAGCTTTCCGGCGGCGAGCAGCAGCGCGTGGTGATCGCCCGGGCCATCGTCAACGATCCCTGGATCCTGCTGGCCGACGAGCCCACGGGCAACCTGGACCCGCGCGTGGCCGACGAGATCATGGAGCTGCTCCTGAACCTGCACCGGCAGGGCATGACGCTGCTCATGGCTACGCACGACTACCGGCTGGTGAAAAAATACCCGGCGCGCACGCTGGCCATTCTGAACGGACAGCTCGTCGAAGTCGATCCGCGCACGCTCTGAGGGGACGATTCTTTTCGGGCGGGTTGCTATATTAGGCCGAGTTTTGTTGTTTGGCCGGGCAACGTGACCGGCCGGGAGGTGCGATCCGGAAACCAGAAAAGAAGCCCCATGGAGCTTTTCAGCCATGTAATCGGACAGATTAACAGCTTTCTGGCGCCGATTCTGGTGATCGGACTGCTGGGCGCCGGGCTGTTTCTGACGTTGCGGTTGCGCTTTATCCAGATTCGTAAGCTGGCGCACGGGTTTGCCGTGGCTTCCGGGAAGTATGATAACCCGGATGAACCCGGAGACGTCTCGCACTTTCAGGCGCTGACCACGGCGCTTTCGGCCACGGTGGGGATCGGTAACATCGCGGGCGTGGCCATCGCCATCCACGTGGGTGGCCCGGGCGCGCTGTTCTGGATGTGGGTGACGGCTTTCCTGGGCATGGCCACCAAGTACAGCGAGGTGACGCTCGCGCTGCACTACCGCGTGCCCGTCGAGTCGGACGGCAAGGTCTGGGCCGGTTCGGTGGCCGGCGGCCCCATGTACTACATCGAAAAGGGACTCGGATGGAAGCCGGTGGCCGTCTTTTTCGCCTTCATGCTGATGATCACGTCGTTCATGACGGGCAATGCGGTGCAGGCCAACACGATCGCCACACAGGTGCGTGATACTTTTGGGATCGAGACCTGGATCACGGGTCTGATTACGGCCACACTGGTCGGACTGGTCATCATCGGCGGTATCCGGCGCATCGGGGCCGTGACGGGCGTGCTGGCTCCCCTGATGGCCGGGCTGTATGTGACCGGTGCGCTCTTGATCATCTTCGCCAACCTGGAGCATGTGCTGCCCGCCTTCGGGACGATCTTCCGCGAGGCTTTCAACCCGACGGCCGGGGTGGCCGGCACCGGCATGGGTGTGCTGCTGACCACGCTCACCTATGGCGTGCAGCGCGGGCTGTTCTCGAACGAAGCAGGTCAGGGTTCGGCCCCGATCGCGCACTCGGCCGCCAAGACCGACGAGCCGGTCTCCGAAGGCGTGGTGGCCTTGCTGGAGCCGTTCATCGACACGCTGGTCATCTGTACGATGACCGGGCTGGTGATCGTGATCACGGACGTCTGGAACGACCGCGTGCCCACCACGCTGCCCCTGAACGACGTGAACATCACCTACGTAACGGGCAACGACGAACTCGGCTATACGCGGGTGGCCACGCCCGACTCGGTGCGGTACGTGGACGGGCGTCCGGTCGAAGGGCAGCCGCAACTGGCCTACTTCGAAGTGGGTGTGCCCCGGCTGTTCGTCGATGAGGCGCAGACGCAGCCTTTCACGGGCACGATCTACCCACTGCAGGCACAGGCCCGAAGCGACGACGGCCAGGTCTACACGCGGCTTTACGGTGATGCAGTGCGCAGCAGTGCACCGTTGACCACACTGGGCTTTGAGCGCGGGCTTTCAAAGCTGGGACTCGAAGGACTGGGCCGCTACATCGTGCTGCTGAGCGTGCTGCTGTTTGCCATCTCGACGGCCATCTCCTGGAGCTACTACGGCGACCGCTGCGCCTACTATCTCTTTGGCACGAAAGGCATTCTGCCCTACAAGGTGGTCTTCCTGATCATGCACTTTCTGGGGGCCGTGGTGGCCGTCACGACGATCTGGGACGTGGGCGACGTGGCGCTGTCGCTGGTGACGCTCCCGAACGTGATCTCGCTCGTGCTGCTTTCCGGCACGCTCAAGAAGCTCACCGACAGCTACTTCGAGCGGCAACCCTGGAGAGAAGATTACGAGGCGCACCGGCGCTGGGTGGAGGAACGCCGTCGGAAGAAGCTGGAAGCGCAGCAACAGAAGCCATGAGCACGCTCACCGTCGTCGATCATCCGCTGCTCAAGCGCGACCTGACGCTGCTCCGGCGGCGGGAGACCACGCACGGGCAGTTCCGGCAGATCGTGGCCGAGGCGGCGGCCATTCTGGCCTACGAGGCGTTGCACGATCTGGCCGTCGAACCGATTCCCATCGAAACGCCCCTGGAGCCCACCACCGGCTACCGGTTGGCCGAGGAAATCGTGGTGGTGCCCATCCTACGGGCCGGCCTGGGCATGGTGGACGGCTTCGTGCGTTTTGTGCCGGAGGCCCGCATCGGACATCTGGGCATGCAGCGCGACGAACGCACCAAGCAGCCCGTCGATTACTACAGCAACATTCCCGGCGGGATCGAATCCGCCCGTGTGTTCGTGGTCGATCCCATGCTGGCCACGGGCGGCAGCGCCGTGCAGGCCATCCATCATCTGAAGGCGCACGGCGCCCGACGCTTCACGTTCGTCTGCCTGATCGCCGCGCCGGAAGGCATTCGTGCGCTGCAGGAAGTGCACCCGGACGTGCGCATCGTTACGGCCGCCGTGGACCGGGGGCTCGATGAGAATGCCTTCATCCGGCCCGGACTGGGCGACGCCGGCGACCGCATCTTCGGAACCGGAGGATAAAGCCAGCCATGCGTGCGCTGATCATAGCCTGTGTGGTGTTGTTGCACCTCGGGCCTGTGCCGGGTGCGGAGGCGCAGCAATTGCAGGTGCCCGACCCTGTGCTGAAAGGGTTGCCTTTCGCTGTGACCGTCGAGGGCCTGACGCCCGACAGCGGCTATGTGCTGCGTGTGGAAGACCGGACGTACACGCTGGCGCCGGATAACGGCGTGCTGCGGGCCGACAGCGTGCGGGTCATGCGCAGCGGCCGCGTGCCGATCGTGCTGGAGCGGGGCGGACAGGTGGTGGCCCGGGCCGAGGCGCGGGCGCTGCCGGGCTGGACGTCGGTGCTGCCGCCGCTGCTGGCCATTCTGATTGCGCTGCTTTTCCGGCGCGTGGTGCCCGCGCTGTTTCTGGGCATCTGGCTGGGCGCCTGGCTGGCTACCGACGTGTCGCTTCGAGGCCTCTGGCAGGGGTTGCTCGATGCGTTCGACGTGTACGTCCGCAACGCGCTGGCCGACCCGGACCACGCCGCCATCGTACTGTTTTCGCTGATGATCGGCGGCATGGTGGGGATTATCTCGAAAAACGGCGGTATGCAGGGGGTGGTCAACCGCATCATCCGCTGGGCCGGTGATCCCCGTCGCGGACAGCTGGCCGCGGCCGTGCTGGGACTGCTCATTTTCTTCGATGATTACGCCAACACGCTGGTCGTCGGCAATACGATGCGGCCCGTCACGGATCGCCTGCGCATCTCCCGCGAAAAGCTGGCCTACATTGTCGATTCGACGGCAGCCCCGGTGGCCGCGCTGGCTTTTGTGACCACCTGGATCGGCTACGAGGTGGGACTGGTCGGGACGGCCGTGGCGCAGATCCCCGGCTACGACGAAAGCGCCTATTCGATCTTTCTGAACTCCATTCCCTACAGCTTCTATCCCTGGCTGGCCATTCTGTTCGTGTTTGCCGTGGCCTGGACGCAGCGCGACTTCGGGCCGATGTACCGGGCCGAGGTGCGGGCCCGTACGACGGGGCAGGTGCTGGGACCCGATGCCCGCATCGATGAGGCGGCCGCCGAGGGCCGGGAGTTTCGCCCACCGGACGACAAACCGCACCGCGCCCGCAATGCGCTCATTCCGATTCTGGTGCTATTCGTCTCGGTGCTGGGCGGGCTGTACGCGACGGGCGAGGGCGAGACGCTTCGAGAGATCATCGGCAGCGCCGACTCCTATAGGGCGCTCATGTGGGGCTCGCTGCTGGGCGTGCTGTCGGCCGCGGCGCTCTCGATCGGCCAGCGGATCCTGACGCTCGACGAGACGATGGAGGCCTGGTATGCCGGCCTGCGCTCCATGTTTTTTGCCATGATCATTCTGCTGCTGGCCTGGGCGCTTTCGTCGATCACCGAGGAGTTGCGCACGGCGCAGTACCTGTCGTCGGTGCTCAGCGAGCGGCTGGCGCCGGGACTGGTGCCGGCGCTCGTGTTCGTGCTGGCGGCGGCCACCGCTTTCGCCACGGGCACGAGCTGGGGCACGATGGGCATTCTGCTTCCGCTGGTGGTGCCGCTGGCCTGGCACGTACTGGCGGCCAGCGGGCTGCATACGGAGGCCGAGTATCACCATATCATCTATTCGACGGTCTCGGCCGTACTGGCCGGTGCCGTCTGGGGTGACCACTGCTCGCCGATCTCCGACACGACGATCCTTTCGTCGATGGCTTCCGGCTGTGACCACATCGAACACGTGCGCACGCAGCTCCCCTATGCGCTTTTCGTGGGGATCGTGGCGGTGCTGCTGGGTACGCTACCGACCGGCTTCGGTCTGCCCTGGTGGATAGCCATGCCGGTGGCCGCCGCCGTCTTGCTGATCGGACTGCGTCTGGTGGGCAAAAAGGTCCCGGCTGCACCCGAGCCGGTAGAGGAGTAAAACGCAAAAGCTGGCAGCAATGCGCGGCGAAGGGCGTATCTTTGCGCTGAAAAACGGAACGAACGTTTTCAGGGTAATGCGCGGGCAGCTATTTCAATGTGATCCGGCCTTTGAGTAGAGGGAGCCTTTCCAACCCGGCGCAGGTAAACACAGCAGCGAGCTGAGCAGACAAACGGGACGCTATGCCTACAGCACTGGAATTGCGAGGGGGTGGCTGGAGACCCTACCTGAGCGCTGCAAAGCGTCGTGTAGCCGAACAGCATGAAATACTGGCCGGGTGCGAAGAGCGGGATGCGCTGATTGATCGGGCTCGGTCGGTGGCGCAGGCGTTGAAGGCGCGCTTTGGCGTCCGGCGTGTAGTACTTTTAGGCTCGCTGGCCCATGGTGCCTGGTTTGCACCGGATTCTGATGTGGACCTGGCGGTGGAAGGGTTGCATGCTGCAGATTACTGGGAAGCCTGGCGGTTGGCTGAGGAGATGATTGCTGACAGACCGGTGGATCTGATCGAACTGGAACGGGTCGGTAGCGCCCTACGCCAGGCTATTGAACGCTATGGCATCGAGTTGTGAAGGCGCGTTACATAGCACTGGCAGAACGGATTCGGGGTGAAATCCCCGAGTTGGAGCAGGTGCTGGGTCGGGCCCGTCAGGCGTGGGTGCGATTGCTTCAGACCCCCGAGGAATGGGCTTATCTTGATGCTGTGGCCTTGAATCTGCATGGCTTTTATTCCGGCGTCGAACGTCTGTTTGTCCTGATTGCCCGGAACGTAGATGAGCGGGTTCCCACAGGACAGACATGGCACCGCGACCTGTTGCGCTGGATGGCTGAAGACGTTCCAGAAATGCGACCCGCCGTTATTGGCCAGACCACCGCACATACCCTGGATGAATTCCGCCGTTTTCGCCATCTGGTGCGCAATGTGTATACCATGAACCTTACACCGGAGAAAATAGAAAGCCTGATGGCCGTTCTACCGAAACTCTGGAGTACGCTACGTGAAGAATTGCTGGCTTTTGCTGAGTTTCTGGAAGCGCTGGCAAACGCGGCACAGGATGATGAATGAGGCAGGGCGTATCGGCCGGTTCATAAAAAAATTTTTCCACAGAGGTTATGAAGCTACCCTGCACGGTGTCTTTCTTATCGTAGGAGCAGGGCATGTTTTGACCAGCTTTTCTTCACCGAATGCCGGTGCGCGCGACAGGCGGTCATGCACTGCGCGGGCCGCAGATCCTGCGGTTGCAGCGGCTGCTGGAATGGCTGCGCAGCGGCCGTCCATTGACCACCACACTGGCGGCCCGGCACTTCGAGGTTTCCCGGCGCACGATCGCCAGCGACATCGAGTACCTGCGTCGACTGGGCGTGCCGGTGGCCTATGATCCCCGTCGCCAGACGTATTACCTGGAGGAGCCTTTCACCGAAAACCTGCCGCTGATTGCGCTGGATCGGGCCGAGCTGGCGGCCTTTCTGGTGGCCCGACTGGCGCTGGAGGCCTTTGGCGACACGCCGGACGCCGCTCTGCTGGAGGCGGCTGTCGAACGGCTGGCGGCGCATCTGCCCGAGCCCATTCACGTCGATCCCGACACGCTCACGCGCACGCTGCGCTTCGAGATGGGACCGCGTCCGCGCACCCCGCTGCGTTATCTGGACGTGCTGCGTCGGGCGGCGGCCGAGCAGCGTGTGGTGCACCTGCACTACTACGCCAACTACGCGGACGCGCTCACCGAGCGCGACGTGGAGCCCTATGCCATCGTGGCCCATCAGAGCCGCTGGTACCTGGTGGCCTACTGTCGGCTGCGGCAGGCCATGCGTGACTTTCGCATCGACCGCATCCGGCACCTGGAACTGCGTGAGGAGACCTTCGCGCGGCGGCCGGACTTCGACCTGGAGGCTTACCTGGGGCCGGCCTTCGGTATGCACCGGGACGAGCGCACCTATGCCGTGCATCTGCGCTTTTCGCCCTATCAGGCCCGCTGGATCCGGGAGGAGCAGTGGCATCCAAGCCAGGTGCTCGTAGAGCGTCCGGACGGCTCGCTGGACGTGCACCTGCAGGTGACGGGCCTGGCCGACGTGGCGCGCTGGGTGCTCAGCTACGGGGCCGAGTGCGAGGTGATCGGCCCGCCCGTGCTGCGCCATCGCATCGCCAGCGAAGCCCGGCGCATGGCCGAACGCTATGGCGTCGGGGTGTACGATCAACCTTCAGCTTTACGCGACGCGAAGAACCACTGAACGGAGGTGCCCATGCGTTTACGACTGCTGTTGACGCCGTCCTGTGAGCCGGTGCCGTTCACCTATCCTTACCGGCTGGCGGGCGTGCTGCACCGCTGGCTGGGACAGAACGACTGGCACGATAACCTGAGTCTCTACTCCTTCGGCTGGCTGCAGGGGGGACGCCTGGGGAAGGGGGGGCTGCACTTCCCGAAGGGGGCGTTCTGGACGCTCAGCTTCTACGAGGGCGAACCGGTGGAGCGGCTGGTGCGGGGTATCTTTCGTGATCCGTCCGTGATCGCCGGGATGGCCGTGGCCAGCGTGCAGACGCTACCGGTGCCGTCGTTCGGCCAGCGGGCCGTGTTTCGTGTGGAGAGCCCGGTCGTGGCGCGGCGCGTGCGCGCCGACGGCGGCCGGGACTACCTGACCTGGGAGGACGAGGCGGCCGACGAGGTGCTCACGCGCGTGCTGCGTCGCAAGCTGGCGGCGGCCGGGCTGGGTCATCTGGCGCCGCAGGCCACCATGCGTTTCGATCGACGCTACCGGGGGGCCAAGACCAAGCTCGTGCGCATCAAGGGGATCGACCACCGGGGCAGCCTGTGTCCGGTGATCGTCGAGGGCCCGCCCGAGGTCGTGCAGTTTGCCTGGCTGGTGGGCGCGGGCGAACTGACCGGCTGCGGCTTCGGCGCCCTGGGCGAGCCGGTGGATTGGGTACATACTCGCCCGGCTGGCAGGCGGCGTCTTGAAACAACCTGACAGTGAGCCATGGCGCGCATTACACTTTCTCTGGACCGGCCTACCGGGAATTTCTGGATCGATACAGGGCTGGTGGTGCTGATTCAACAGTTTGGCGAAGGGGAGCATGAGGCAGAAGAAGTGTTGCGTAAGCTTGTGGACCGACTCGTACAGAAGACCGGAAAATCCGGGGTATACTTTGATCAGGCCACCGGCCAGTTTCGTGAGTACGAAAAGGTAAACTGGGTTTATCCAACCAATCTTTTTATTAAAGTCTCCGGAGTTGCACCAAAAATAGAAATCCAAATTAATGGTAAAAAGGAGAAATTTTTTACGCAGCCGCCTGTTTTCGATCTGAGCTTGAAGCTACGCAAGAGCAAAAATCCATGTGACATATGTGGTGACGTGGTTCCGCTTACTGATGCTAAAATGTGGATGTATCCTTTTGTGGTAGAGCCAGGGAAATTTGGTACGTTCTACCCGGGCACAAAGCGAGGACTCAAGCTCTGCGCTCGTTGTGCCCTGGCCGGACTGGCCGGGTATCTGGGCTGGCTGTGGAAAGCACAGGGAAGAAATGCGCTGCATTTCTTCATCTTTCATGCAGATCTGCGCGAAATGAAGCGTCTGCATGAAGAAGTGTTGCGTCCTTTACAGACGAAGGGTTCAGGAGGCGGTACGGCGCCGGTAGCTTTTTTCGGTCCATATCTGCATGAAACGACCTTGGGATTACTGCTGGCACTCTTTGCGCACGTACCGGAATCGGATCGGCTTTCTGAGACAGCACGTCGGCTGCTGGCTACGCTGCTGGGAGCAAGTGCCGAGGCGCCTCCGTCTGCAGTGACCCTCTATGCGGTTACCGGGAAGCCAGGCCAGGCTTTCAACATGCAGGCACTTCGGGAATTTTCCCGGCTGCAACCGCTGTATCGACTTTACGAACAGTGGCGTCAACGGCTTCAGGAGATAGCTCCGAATCCACATCAGCGGCTCGTTGATGTGTTCAGGCAATTTCAACAAAGGCGAGATGGCGATACTGAAACGCTCTGGCGGGACAGGATTGCCCGTGCAATTCTGGAATTTGACGACCCTTTGCCGTTTGTCGAGCAGTTTCTCTTTGAGGCGCGGGCGCGTGAGGAGCATCCCCGACCGCTCACTCCCGGGACGCTGGATGTGTTGAACCATTACATACAGGAGGTGCTTGGTATGGAAGAACAATTCAGGCGCACGCTGGCAGGCTTCGGACACACGCTGGGGGCTGCAGCCCATGAGCACAACGAAATGGGCCTGCTCTATAGCCTGCGCAATGCCAGAAATCCGGAAGACTTCTATCGGGTCCTTAACGATGCGCAGTTCCGGCTGGAAATCACCGTGCCGGAGGCTTTGCTTCAACTGGAACGCGGCGAGCGTATTGCCGGGGTGCCCTGGGGGCGGGTGAAGACGCTGCTCGCCATCTATGCCATGAACGCCTACCTGCGCAGAAGCGCACCACAGACGGAAACGTCGCAACCAACCGAACAGGAGGAGTAGCCATGAGCCGGGCTATTGCGATTGGCTATCTGGCCAGAGTATCCGCCGGGAACGTCAACGCTTCCCACACCGAAGGCAACGTGGTGGTGACCAAGAAAGTCACGTTGCCGGATGGCAGCATGATACCGTATGTCTCCGGACAGGCCATCCGCCGCATGCTACGCGACCGCCTAGCCGACCTGGGCTATGCGCTTTCAGACCCTTGTGCGACCGTAAGCGGGCAGGAAGTGACGCCTCCTGTGCGTCCGTGGGAGTTTGTGGACGAAGACCTGTTTGGCTATCTGGATCCTTCTGGAGGGCGGCGCCGCACTTCGCCCGTCCGCGTGTCTGCAGCCGTGGGATTGTTTCCGTTCCAGGGCGATCGCGACCTGGGCACCCGCTCGTTCGAGCGCTTCGGACAAGCGATGGAAGCGGGCGGTAACATGTTTGAGACGGAACTGTATGCGAATCTTTTCAAGGGAGCACTTCTGATTGAACTGGATCGTGTGGGAATTTTTACGCCGCTGGAACTTGGGGAGGAGCAGGGGCGAAGCCTTGATCCGTCCGAACGGCGTCGGCGGCTGCAGGATCTTCTGGAAGCGCTCAATTTGCTCTGGGGTGGAGGGCGCACGGCCCGCCTGCTCTCGGACCTTTCGCCCAGATTCATTGCCTACGCGCGACTCGAGGCCAAGCATCCGGTTTTTCTGGAAGCACTGGCGGCGCACTACGAGGACGGGCACTATGTGCTGGACCTGGCGCCACTTACCAATGCACTGGATCGCTTTGGCCGGTATCGCCAGCAGACGCTTTTCGGAGTGGAGCCGGGGATTTTTGGAAATGAGGAAGAAATCCGTGCCGCGCTGGCTGGCTATGGGGAGGTACTGACCGTACACGAGGCCCTGAATCGGGCCAAAGCAGACGTGAGCGCACTATGGAATGGGTCCTCGGCGTAACGGTACGGGCACCGGTAGCGTCGTTCCGTCGTCCCCTGGACCACAACTACCAGCGTACGCTTCCGATGCCACCGCCCACCACGTTGCTGGGCATTGCCGGAGCGGCGCTGGGGTTGTCGGATCGTGCCCTATGGGCACCGAACAGCCCGCTTCGCAAGCTGAAGGTTTCCGTGTTGATGGACGACGACCACATGCCCGGACGTGCCCGTGACATGTGGACCGTGCTCAAAATCAAAGGTGGCCGGATTGCCGAGCGTTCGCCCTATTTCCGCGAACTGTTGTTCGGCGTGCGCTACACGCTGCTTTACGGCGGAGAAAAGTCGGTGCTCGAAACGCTGGCAGCAGCCTTCGACGAGCCCGCCTATCCGCTATCGCTGGGGCGAGATGATGAACTGCTTGTGATTGAATCGCTTGACATGGACGAAGTGCAGTCGGGCCCACCGTGCTTTCAGGGGACGTTGCTCCCCGGCGATGTTCGTCAGATAGAAGGACTGCGCCCACAGGTGTCGCCCGGCCTTCACTTTGAACCGCCGCTTGTGGAGACGCTACCGCTGGCCTTCTCAGTGGACCGCAAAGGCGTGCGTAATCCCGAGCGCATGACCCCGCTGAGTTTCTTACCGGTGGGCATCGAAATCGAAGTACCCGGTCTGCAGGCTTTGCAATGGCAGGGGCGCAGTTTTGTATGGGCGAATGGAATGACAGGGTAATGGCTTAATGGACGAACCGCGGCTGTTTTTTCGACACCATGCACTGCAACGCATGGCCGAGCGGAAGATTACCGTGGAGGACGTGAAGCGCGTCCTGAAAACCGGCGAGACGATCGCCTCTTACCCGGAAGACCGACCTTATCCGAGCCGGTTGGTTCTGGGCTGGATCGGAACGCGGCCGTTGCATATGGTTGTAGCAGATAATGACGAAGACAACGTGCAGATCGTGATTACCGTCTACGAGCCTGATCCGACCCTCTGGGAAGATGATTTCAAACGGAGAAGATCATGAAATGCGTGATCTGTAAGACGGGACAGACACAGTCCGGGAAGACCACGGTTACGCTGGAGCAGAATGGAGCCGTACTGGTCGTCCGGGAGGTGCCGGCCGAGGTGTGCCAGAACTGTGGCGAGGTGTACCTTCCCGAAGAGGTGGCCCGGGCCCTTACACGTCTCGCCGCACAGACGCTGAAAAAGGGCGTGGTGGTTGACGTACGCGAATTCAACGCCACCATGGCGATGTAAGCCGAAGGCTCGATCCAGGCATGGGCTATGCTACTGGCCAAACCAGACGTTTCGCTGCTTGATCATCTGGCCGAAGTAACCCGACTGGGTGCGACGCTTGCCGATCGGCTCAAGCTTCCAGAGCCGCTACGTCAGAAGGTAATTCTGGCCTGTGCCTTCCACGACGTCGGAAAAGCAACTGAAGATTTTCAGGAATACATTCGCGGACGGCGAAAAAAGGCCTACCCGCATGCACTGGCTTCCCTTCCCTTTATTTTGCTGGCCGAAGGGCTGCTCAATCAGCAACAGGGAACTGACCGGCATGCACTGGAAGCTACGGGAGCCGTACTCACGCACCACTCCCCACTGGGAGCCCGATTGTATCTCGGCTATCGGGGAAGTCGGGTAACCTTTCATGAGTCGCTGTATGCGTTCTTGACAGAGCTCTGGGATTTGCTGGCGCGATATGGGATAGGCGATCTTCCGAGTGTTTCTGAATTCTGGCACAGTCTTCAGGGCCTGCTTCAAAGTGCGCCGGCAGATCTACTGGAAAGTGTTCTGGAGCTGGGAGCAGCCCGACACTCTTTACGCGGGTTGCTCCGGTTGCAGCAGGTTGAGCGTTTCGCCCGGGTTAAAGCCACGCTGCACCTGGCCGACTGGCTGGCGTCGGCACAACAGCCAGACCCCCACATCCTGTTTTTGCGGAATGGCGCGAGTGCTATAGGGCGGTACGCCCGGCAGCTCGAAGGCCCCCTGCGGGAATTCCAGAGAAAGGCGCAAAGTGTCTCAACTGAAAAGGTGCTCTGGCTTCGTGCTCCCACAGGCACAGGCAAAACCGAGGCCCTGCTTCTCTGGGCAGGCGACACGGAACGCCTGATCTATCTGCTACCCACGCAGGCAACCACGAACGCCATGTGGCGCCGGCTGCGTCGCATCTACGGCGACGATGCCGTGGCCCTTGCGCACGGGCGCGCCGCCTATATGCTGCGCATTGAATCAGATGAAGACCCACTGGATGCGCGGCTGTTCGGATCTGTTTTCGCCAGACCCGTGGTCGTCGCTACGCTGGATCAGTACCTCCTGGCCCATCTGCATGGACGCCACTGGGAAGAACGTCGGACGCTTGCCCGCTGTGCTACCATCGTACTGGACGAAATCCATGCCTATGAACCGTACACGCTGGGGTTGTTGCTGGAGGCACTCAGGCGCGAACTGCCGGCACGGCTGGCGCTGGCCAGCGCAACGCTTCCGGAGTCGTTGCTGCAGCTTTTCCCTGAGGGATATCTGGTCGAAGCAGAAGAGGATCTCTGGCAGCGGCGGCGGCATCACGTTCAGCTGCGGAAGGGAAGCCTGTTGGAAGAGGGGATGCAACAGGCCCGAAATTTTGCCCATCAGGGGCGACGGGTGCTTGTGGTGGCCAATACCGTGGCCGATGCGCAGGCACTTTACGAGCAACTGCAGGCTACCGGATTGCCCTGTACCCTGTTGCATGCGCGTTTTGCCTTTCGTGATCGTCAGCACAAGGAGGAGCGAGTGGCCCGGCCTCGGCCAGGCTCAATTTTTATTGCTACCCAGGTCGTAGAGGTCAGTCTGGACATTTCCTACGACGTACTGCTGACCGAAGTGGCACCGATCGACGCCCTGGTGCAGCGAATGGGCCGGGTGAACCGTCGCGGAGACAACCCGTCGGCACCGGTTCTGATTTACACGAACTGGTCTGAAGGCGCGCGCCGCATTTACGGTCAGGACGTGCTGGAGCGGAGTCTGGAGATCCTGCAGACACTTCCCGCAGAGCCCACGGATGAAGAGCTGGCTCGGGCGACCCATCGACTGTACGAGTACGTGCTGCATACCGAAGCCTGGCAGCAGGAACTGCAGGAAGGGCGCCAGACGCTGGATGAGCTGCAGCGGATTCTGGGATGCTACACGATCGACCTTACCGACGAGCAGTTGCGTGCGCGCTTTACGACGCGACGGGGTATGATTTCGGTCGATGTATTGCCTCAGTGCTATGTTCAGGAAGCGCTGCAGCTCAAAGAACAGGGGGAAGGCTGGCGTCTTCCGGAGCTGCTGGTCCCGGTGCCGGTGTACTGGCTGATCAAGGCACCGGACGCTTTCGAGGAACTCGCAGACCTGCAGGTGCGCCAGACCGGCCTTCCCTACGACGCAGAACGCGGACTTCGGCTCACCGACGACTGGCAGACCCGAGTGGAAGCTTCTATACTGTAAATCCCTATGCCTGAACTTTCCATCACTGGCACGCTGGTGAACTACTTTGTGCTCTGTCGGCGCAAGGCGTGGCTGGCCGTGCACGGGCTCTGGATGGAGCAGGAGTCGGAGGCCGTGGCGCTGGGACGCCTGCTGGACGAGACCACCTATGCCGACGAGCTGCAGCACGTGAATGTGGAAGTGGAAGGCCCCGAAGGGCTCCGGCTGGCCGGACGCATCGACTGGGCCGAGCTGCGCGACGGCGTACTCCACGAGACGAAACGGAGTCCCTCCGGCCTCGAAGCGCACCGCTGGCAACTCCGCTTCTACCTGTGGTTGCTCAAGCTCCGGGGTGTGACGCGGCCCGACGGTCGTCCCTTCGAAGGCCAGCTCAACTTTCCCCGCCAGCGCCGCACCGAAACCGTCACGCTCACCGCAGACGACGAAGCCCGGTTGCGCACGCTCGTGCAGGAGCTGCATCAGACGGCCGCCCGACCCACACCACCGTCCCGCCTCGAAAACCGCCGCTTCTGCAAAAAATGTGCGTACGAGGAGTTATGTTTTGGGTGAAATGGTGTCTATAAGGGTAAAGCCAACATTCAAATGCTGACCGTCCGACTGGAAACCGTAACGCCCTTGTTTCTGGCCGGTGCTGACCCACGCGGCAAGCCGGAGCTTCGAGCCGCTTCCATCCGGGGTGCGCTCCGCTTCTGGCTTCGAGCCCTTTTGGGCGGCGTAATCGGCGATAAAGATCTCAATGCCCTCCGGAAGGCCGAAGCCGCCGTCTTCGGAAGCACCGATACCGGCGCCTCCCCCGTCGTGGTGCGGATAGGTGGCGAGGTTCAGTTCGATTCCTATCGGCCCCTGCTTCACAATCCCGAAAAGAAATTCACTTTCATGGGCATACAGCCTGATCAGGCTTTCAGCTTGGAGCTTATCCCTCGCCCACCTCATACCCAGGTAAGCCCTATTGTGCTCTCTGTCACTGCACTTTGGCTATTACTCGGCGGCCTGGGGAAGCGCTCGAGGCGAGGCTTTGGTACCCTTCGGCTCCAAAACGAGGTGGAAAGCTTCCTATTTACACCAGAGGCTTACAAAGACGCGAGTGAACTTGAGACAACCCTACGGCAGGTTATCCAGCAAGCCCAAGATCAAGCCCGGAACCTCATAAGCACATTGAAAATTGCTCCAGGCACTTTCCGCATACCGCCTGATTTCCCGGTCTTGCACAGCGATCACACGCAGATTCTTTTCTGCAAATACCCATTCGCCACCTGGGAAAAAGCGATGATGGCTTTTTGGAGACTACTTCGGTCCCATCCTTATCGAGACGACCGAGTTTTCGGTTTCGCTGGTAGCGCTGGACGGCAAGCCTCTCCTTTGCATTTGCGCATTGTAAAGATTGGGAACAAGTATCATCTTCTCATGACAGCTTTCCGGAGTCGTTTTGCGTGGAGTTCTCCAAACTGGAGGAAGCTCCAAGACTTCCTGAGCGATTGCTGTCAGAAGTGGCAAGGCACTTGGATAATGCGAGGAACTGCCGCATGGTAACCCGTTGGACCCGCAAAATCGTCGCTTTCTTGCACGATCCGCCGGGCAAGGCGTTGGTCTTGCGTTCGGTGCCTCATACTCCTCATGCACAGCTCGCCAAGGCCTTGCAACAAATCGCGCTGGGCCGTTCGGCTGACGCACATGAAAGCGACCGGGCAACGAAAGCCGACCATATCGCCTCAGCGGCCGATCGGGTAAACTTCCCTAAAGGGGCCACCGCATACTGGGACCAGGTGGCACCTCTCCTTACGCATCCCCTCGCAGCAGGTGCCCGAGCTCACCGGGTACAGCTCCCTGCTGGCGACCTACAAGCCCTGGATAGTGAAGTACAGGAGGAAGCCGCTCAGCGCATCCTCCAGCCCTGGGTTCACCAGCTGACCACGCAGCCTGATAAGGAGAAGTGCCTCTACCTTTACATCTGGCGGCTTCTGTATGAGGAGCTTGCCCACAAGGCGAGCCTTAAGGGCTGGATGCGCCTGCTGCCGGCCGATACCCGCCAGCCTGATCATCCGTTAGAACAGCATCTCTCGATTTCAGTGGCGATCGCAGACGCTCTGCCGAATCCGGCGTTTCTGGTTTTCTCCATCGGCCCGGTTCAGGAGTTCATCGCAGCGGCCCGGCGCACCCAGGACCTCTGGATGGGGAGCTGGATTTTATCCTACCTCTCCTGGAAGGCCATGGAGAGCCTGGCCGACGAGTTCGGGCCGGACGTGGTCGTCTTCCCATCGCTTCGGGGGCAGCCGCTGTGCGATCACTGGCTACACAAAGCTTATGGGCTGCCCTGTCAGCCCGCGCTGGAGGAGATCGGCCGCCCTACCTTCCCCAACCGCTTCCTGGCCCTTTTGCCTGCGAAGGAAGCTTCCGAAGCGGCTCAGAAAGCGGAAAAAGCCGTCCGGGAAGAATGGAAACGCCTGGCGCAGGAGGTTTATAACGCCCTCACGAGCACAAGCATCCTGCCTGCCGATGACCAGACGAAGGGCCTCTGGGATAATCAGATTCAAGGCCTGCTGGAAATCTACTGGGTGGTTTTTCCCTGGCCGGGAGACGACCAGCCCCCCGGGACAGCGCAGGCAAAGGCGGGGAAAGAGCTTTACGAGCAGCTTTGCAAGCCCCCGGAAGGTGAGGATTGGGAATTCCGCCGGGTTTACGAAACCCTGCATAAGAGCGGACAATACGACCCCAACTGGGGCACGGTGTGGAGCCTCCTCTACGAGCTGGCCGATCGGGCTTTCAACGCCCGGAAAAACCTGCGGAACTTCGAGCAGGCGGAGGAAACCGGCGACAAGTGCACCCAGTGCGGGCAGCGAGCCGCTCTGCGCTCAGAAAAACTGGATAGCAGGGCTTTCTGGGATCACGTAGCAAAGGAGCTGCGTGCACGAGGCCGCCACGAAGTCAAGCCCGAGGGCAAGGAGCGCCTCTGCGCCGTCTGCACGGTCAAACGCTTCGTTCAGCGAGAGGTACTGGAGCAGGAGTTCGGACTTCGAGGCGGCTTCCCCTCGACCAGCGAAATCGCCGCGGCGCCCTTCAAAAAGCGGGTACTGGAGGCTTTGCAGAAAGGACGCCCAGCGGTCCAGCAGGCCCTGAAAGACTTTCTAAACATAGCCCATCCTCAGCTCGCAACCGTCGCCCAAGGGGCCATGCCGTATCTGGAAGCGCAGACACAAAGCCTGACCGGGGCGGAGGCGGAGCTGGCGAAAAAGTTGCTAAAAATCGATGGAGAATGGCTCCATGTCGAATCCTGGACCAAGGAGCACTTGAAGGAAGCCGGAGCTACGTCCAACCCCGGAGATATCCGAAAAGCTATAGAAACGCTTCAGGCCCTTTATCAAGCAGTTGGCGCCAGGCCCAGCAAGTATTACGCCCTCCTCTACATGGACGGCGACCACATGGGGCGCTGGCTCAGCGGTACCCACGAAGGGCTGGCTACCTTCGGGGATATTCTGCATCCCGAGGTGCGAGAGCAGCTTGAGGAGGACGCTAACTGGCACCCCCTTCTGCAGACCAGGCGCCTTATCACGTCGGCGGTGCATGCGGCGATTTCCCAGTCCCTAGGGCGCTTTGCCCTGAGGCTTGTGCCCCACATCGTGGAGGAACGCTCTCCGGGTCGTCTCATCTATGCCGGCGGGGACGACGTGTTGGCCCTGGTGCCGCTGGAAGATGCGCTGGCGGTCGCCCGGGAACTGCGCGCCGCCTTCAGCGGGCATATCCGGTTTGAGAATGGCAGCCTGCAGGTCTGTCTGGGGGAGTCCGTCTCCGGCTATGTGGAGTGGGTGGAGTGGGGAAAGGAGATTTTTCTCACCATGGGTCCCCAGGCGACGGCTTCTATCGGGCTGGTCTTTGCCCATCATCTCCAGCCGCTGGATCTGGTACTGCAGGCCGCGCGTCGGGCCGAGCAGGCCGCCAAGCGCCAATACGGCCGCAATGCCCTGGCCGTGGAAGTCCTCAAACGCTCCGGCGAGACGGTGAGCGTAGGCACAAACTGGAGTTATGAAGGCATGCCGGACGTCGTGAAGTTCCTGATAGACGTGACAAAGCGCCTGCGGGAAGGCCAGATCAGCGGCAAATGGCCCTATACAGTCCAGGCAGAAGCGGCAGCATTGGAGGCACTCCCTGAAGAAGCCCAGCGCGCCGAGCTCAAACGCCTGCTCAAGAGACAGGCCGAGCAGGAACTCTCCCGGGAAGAGAAGGAGGCTCAAGCAGAGGAGCTCTCAAAGAAGCTTGTGGACTGGGTCCGGGCGATGGAACAGCCTCAGCAAAATCCGGACCCCTGCCAAGCCGACAAAGAATCGCCTAAAGGTTTTAGTGAGATGAGTCGCTGGCTTCTGGTCTGTAGCTTCATCGCCAGGGGAGGAGAAGTATGAGTTTCGCTTTGGTCATCCAGCCCCACGATGTGCTGCTTTTCCGGGATGGCAAGCCCTTCTCGGCGGGCACGGATATTCGAGCCCGGAGTCTTTTCCCTCCGACACCCTTCACGATCCAGGGCGCCATCCGGGCACGGGTGCTCTTTTCCAGCGGGGTCAGCCCTGCGGCCTACGTCAGCGGCAAAACCCAGGAAGCCCAGAAGCTCCAAGAGCTGATTGGCACCCCGAAGGATAGTTACGGTAAGCTCCAGCTGTGGGGGCCTTTCTTAGCCAATCAGGAAAACGACCGCTGGGTGCGCTACTTCCCCTTACCAGCCGATATAGTGCGCCTGAGCGGCTCCTATGCGCTTTTGCAGCCTCTCAAAAAATCTCCCTGGCAGTCCAACCTACCCGCTGGCCTCCAGACACCGTGGCTCCGAACGCCTGAACGCCTGGAAGAAGTGCGGGGTTGGATCAGCGAGGACGAGCTTGGGCGTTACCTCGGAGGAGTGGCTCCGGGAAAAGTGTATGACGAATCGGAGTTTGTGGAGCGGGAGCATCGGTTTGGTATTGCCATCGAGCGAGCGCGTAGAACCGTGCGCGAGTCGTATCTCTACCTGGCCGAATTCCTCCGGCTCAAGGAAGGTGTAGCTTTCTGGGTGGATGTCGAAGGCATCTCCGAGACCGACCTGGGAGGGAAAACGGGCTTGCTCCAGCTCGGTGGAGAGGCCCGAGCAGCCTATTACGAAGTGCAGCAGGCTGCACCCGACCTGATTCCGACCCCACCGAATCCTCTGCCAGATCGCTTCAAGGTTGTGCTCTTGACTCCTGCATGGTTTTCCGGCGGCTGGCAGCCACAGGGCGGAAACTGGGGGCAGTTCTTTTACGGCTCCGTTCGGCTGGTTTCGGCCATCATTCCTCGCTATCAGCCGATCGGCGGAGCGTATGTGGACGACAGACGGCGAAGGGGAGCTTTCCAGAAGCCCATGCGCCGGTTTGTACCGGCCGGAAGCGTGTACTTCTTTGAGCACGACGGCACGGCTTCCTGGACCGGAAGGCCCTTCACGGAAACCCCTTCCGGGGAAGGGAACTACGGCCAGATTGGTTTTGGCGCTTGTGCCATTGGTAAATGGAATTATGCATAAAGGAGGGACCTATGTTTGACCGTGCAGCAATACTCTTTCTGTACACTGAAACACCGCTCCATGCGGGAAGCGGCACGAGCCTGGGTATCGTGGATCTACCCATTCAGCGGGAGCGCACCACGGGCTACCCCATGATCCAGGCCTCCGGTCTGAAAGGATGCCTGCGGGACGTGGCAGCAGGCGACACGCAAAAGGTGGAGATTGTCTTCGGCCCGGAGACACAGCGCGCGTCCGATCACGCCGGAGCGCTTTCGGTGGGGGACGCCCGCGTTCTGCTCTTTCCGGTGCGCTCGCTTGCGGGCGTCTTTGCCTGGGTCACGAGCCAGAACGTCCTGGCCCGCTTCAAGCGGGAAGCGGAAATGGCAGGGCTTCAGGTGAACTGGGAGCCGATCGGACCCGCACCGACAGACGACGGGACCGCATTCGTAGCCAATGGAAGTGGGGTGGTAGCAAACGGAAGAGTGGTGTTAGAAGAATTTGCCTTTACGGCGCAGGAGAACAACACCGTAGCAGACATCGCAAAATGGTTTCAAGACAAGGCCATGCCTCAGGGGGATGAGTACACATACTGGCGCGAGTCCTTAGAAAAGCGCTTGGTGATCCTGCCCGAAAACGCCTTTCGGGACTTCGTCCAGCTCTCTACAGAGGTCATTGCCCGGGTGCGGATTGATGACACTAAAAAGACGGTGGAGCGGGGCGCCCTCTGGACCGAGGAGCATCTGCCCTCCGAGACGCTCCTGTACGCGACACTCTTTGCCAGCAAGCCACGAGTGAAAGACGATGAGTTGCCCGATGATTGGAAACAAGCAAATGATCGAGTTGAGAAGATTCTGGAATTCGTAAGGGAAGCCGTAGACGGCAAACGCCTCCAACTGGGCGGCGATGCTACGGTGGGTCGGGGCATCGTGAAGGTGCGCTTTGTAGAAGGGCAAGGCCAGGCTCAGGCAACGAGTGGGACCCAAACGGGAGGTCAGCCATGAGCACAAAGTCCCTGCAGAAAACCCTGGAACAGAAGCGGGCTGAACGGGCGTGGACGTGCGTGCAGGAGGTATTGAGCCAGGCCCAGAATCTGGAAGATCCTGAGAGCTTCAAGAAAAAGTACAATTCTCTTGCCCGCAAAGTCCCGATGCTGGTCCTCACGAACGGCTTGGGACAGACGCTGGCGTTTCTCAAGGCAAAAGGCAAAAACGACCCTGCCAATGAGCATACGGTACTCTTCCGCCATCTCTCCAACTGGGTCGTGAGTCAAGTGGCTCCGAGCCCGACAGCCAGTAATGGAGACCTGCTCCAATGGGTGCTTGAGAACGACAGCGTTGCCTACCGTAGAGCGACAACGGAGGCACTGGCTTTTTTGACCTGGCTCAAGCGCTTCGCCGAAGCCGAACTGCCGGAGGACTGATATGCCGAAGCCTCGTCATTCTCACAGAGGGCCACGAAGGCCAGACTACCGAGGATCGTCTGAGGAGAGAATCTGGCGTTTTCCCCTACCGCCGGAAGTGGCAGATCAGGTCAGCGGCCTTCAGACCTGTCTCAATCCAGGTTTGTGGCTAGACCATTTCACCGAATGGCAGAAACCACGTGGCGAGCTCAAGCGCACAGAAGCCTCGGACAAGCGCCAGCGGATTCCCAGGTCTTTCACCCTTCCGGAGCTTTGCCAGTTGCTTTCAGCTTATAGAAACCGGTGGGACCGCATGACAGACGCCTTAAGAGCGCAGAATTACATCGTCCAAATGTTCACCTTGTGTGCTGCCAGTCGCGTTATCGTTGGTCTGGGTGCTGAAAGCGTCTTGGAGACCAGCATTCGCCTGCACCGGATCTACGGCTTTCCCGTTATTCCGGGCAGCGCGCTCAAAGGCGTGGCCCGAGCGTATGCCAAACTCATAGAAGGCAAAGACGAAAACGACCCTACTTTTGCAGAGGTCTTCGGTAAAAGTCCACCTAAAGCTCAGGCCGGAAAAGTCATTTTCTTTGATGCGATTCCGGCCAATTCTGCAAACCTGACTCTGGAACTCGACGTGATGAATCCGCACTATGCCCCGTATTACCAGGGGACGGCCCCCCCGGCGGATTATCATAATCCTGTGCCTGTCTTCTTTCTTACCATCGGCCCGGGGAGCGCATTTCTCTTTGCTGTAGCCTCGCGTGAGGAAAAACTGGCGGCTCAGGCTCAGAAGTGGCTTATCCGCGCGCTCACGAAAATGGGCATTGGAGCAAAGACGGTGGCGGGATACGGGCTCTGGAGGGAATGCCAGAGAGAAACGCGGAGTAGCTCCGATAAAGAGGCTACAGAGTCCGCCTCCTCGAACACCGGTCTGGAGCCTGATCGCCCTGAGATGCTCAAAGAACTGCCTCGGAAGCAAGAAGAGCGCATTCCGGCCGAAGTTGTGGACAACAGGCAGCGCCCGATAAAGGTTCGCTTGCTGGTAGCGGGTTATGCCGACCGGGTTATTCCCTGTACCGGCGCGCGTAATCTTGAAAGCTTTCGGCCAGGCACCTTCATCTGGGTGACCGTGAGCCAACGGGCAAAAGATGGCACGATCCGCCAGGTGTCTCTTTCCGGGTTGTGGAAGTCCAGATGAATATTCTGCTATGCGAACGCTGCTGATTACGGTAGGAACCTCGCTACTGACTAACGCTCGGCGGGAGTTCAAAAAACAGGAGTTGAATGACCAAGAGATTGCCAATTACCTCAGGCACTCCTCGCCAGAGCAGGCCAGTGCAGAGACAAATTCCCTCTCTCGACTGCTTCAGGAAGGAGACAAGCTTATTTTCCTCCATTCTCAGACAGAAGAGGGGCACGTCTGTGCCGAAGCCCTGAGACGTTATTACGATAGCGAAGGGTATCAGGCAGAATCACTTGAAATCCAGGATCTTACCTATGCCGAGCGTCGCTTCAAGATGAGAGGGTTACGTTCTCTGGTAGCGACGCTGACCGAACTTATCCGAAGAGAGCGAAAGCAAAATCGAGAGGTGCTGATCAATGCGACCGGTGGCTTCAAGGCGGAAATTGCCTATGCTACCCTGGTAGGACTGCTGTTTGATGTGCCCGTGTACTACATTCATGAAGCCTTTCGAGACATTATTGAAATGCCTCCAACACCGATCGGATGGGATTATTCTTTGCTGGCCGAGTATGAAGAATTTTTTGAATGGATTCATGCAGATTACAGAGATACCAGGGAGGTTGAGAATCGATTGCGTGGGCTGCCCAGAACTCAGGAAATCCATTTGCTGCTGACAGAAGAGGAAGGATATACCTTCCTGTCGCCTACAGGTGAAGCTTTTTACGAAGCTTACCAGAATCGACTGGAGCAGGCGCAAGGGACGCCTGTATGGCTTTCTGACTCAGCTTGGCGCACCTATGAACAGGCAGAACCAGCTGTGAAGGCTCTTTTTGACCGTACGCTGGCAAAACTACGCCTGCAAGAACTTCGACGCAGCGGATCTGATCAGGTACATAATTGCGATTGCTTTGTTTTTCCAAAAGGACATCGTGACGAGCGCCTTTTCTATTTTGAAGACGAACAGGGAGGTATCCGTGTTTGCGAATTGACGCGGCACAGTGATCAGTCGTATGAAAGGGCCATTCAAAGGGGAGTGAGGCGAAGCAATTATCAGAATTGGCGACGCTTTGAGGTTGAAAACAGGGTTTAAGAGAAAACAGAACGATTACCAGAATTGGTGCCGCGATAGAGAATTGCAGGTTTTACGTTGCACATGCGCAGCATGAAAATGCGCGGCGATTGTACTTCGCTGGTTGCCAGTGCAATGGGTATGCTTGATTGTTCGCCAATGTGCTTATCCCATGCATTACCTTGCGCTGGATATTGAGACGTGTCCGCTGCCGGCCGACGGGTATTCGGCGCAGCAGCAGGCCCGCCTGGCGCGCGAGGTGCACTTCCTGCGCCAGCGTGAACCCGAAGCGCACGAGGAAGCACTGGCGCAGCGGGCCGCCAGCCTGCATCCCCTGCTGAGCTGGATCGTGTGCATTTCGGTGCAACGGGCCGTCGACGATCCCTTCCGGCCCAACCCGCCGCACTCCTATCTGGCGCCTACGCCCGACGACGAAGGCGCCATGCTCGCGCGCTTCTGGCGCGACGTGCAGCAGTTTGTAGATCTTGGCGAGAAAATCCTGTGGATCACGTTCAACGGCAAGCGCTTCGACGTGCCCTTTCTGCTGGCCCGCACGCTCCACCACGGCCTGCTGCCCGTGGCATGCGGCCTGCTGGATGATTATCCCTACAAGCAATATCCCCATTGCGACCTGTTCAACCTGTTTGCGGGCATCAACCTGGGGCTGGCCGATCTGTGCGCGCTGCTGCACATTCCGAGCCCCAAGGAGCACGGCGACGGAAGTCTGGTGCAGCACCTCCTGGAGACCGAAGGGATCGAAGGCGTGCGTCGCTACTGCGAAGCCGACGTTGTGGCCACGATGGCCTGCTTTGCGCGCCTGCTACCGCTGCTTCCACGCGACTGTCAGCCACCGAGCTCATGAAGCGGCCCTATTACATCTTCTCCAGCGGACGCCTGCGCCGGCGACAGAACACGCTCTTTTTCGAAAAAGCCGCCGGCGAACGCATCCCGGACGATCAGGATGAGACAGGCGAACCCTCGGGCACACCCACCGGCGAACGCATCCCGTTTCCGGTCGAACAGGTCGAAAGCCTGTACTTTTTCGGCGAGGTCGATCTGAACTCGAAGCTGCTCACGTTTCTGGCGCGGCACGACATCCCGGCGCACTTCTACGACTACTACGGCAACTACACGGGCACCTACATCCCGCGCGATTACCTGCACAGCGGGCGGCTGCGCATCGAGCAGGTGCTGCACTACGTGCGACCAAAGCGGCGGCGTTATCTGGCCCGGGCCATCGTGGAGGCGGCCACCTACAACCTGCTCCGTGTGCTGCGCTACTACGTCAACCGCCTGGAAGGGGAGCGTCGGGAAGCCGTCGCCGAAGCGATCGCCACCATCGAGCAGGAACGCACGCAGCTCAGGTCCGCCGAAAAGATTCCCGAACTGATGGGCATCGAAGGGCGCAGCCGGGAGGCCTACTACAGCGCCTGGCCGTCCATTCTGGCCGACGGTCCCGGCGAAGCCTTTGTTTTTGAAAAGCGCGAGCGGCGGCCGCCTTCCAACGAGATCAACGCGCTGATCAGCTTCGGCAACAGCCTGTGCTACACGACCACCATTCGTCAGATTCATCGCACGGCGCTGGATCCGACCATTTCGTACCTGCATGAACCGGGTGCGCGGCGCTTTTCGTTGGCGCTGGACCTGTCCGAGATTTTCAAGCCGATTCTGGTAGATCGAGCCATTTTTCGGCTGGTCAAGACCGGTGAGATCACGCCGCGTCATTTCGAGGAACGGCTGGGCGGGGTCTACCTGAAGGAGGAAGGGCGACGGATTTTCGTCCGGCACTGGGATGAACGCCTGCGCCAGACGGTCTATCACCGTCGTCTGGAGCGACACGTCAGTTACGAACGCTTGATTCGCCTGGAGTGCTACAAGCTGATCCGGCATTTGCTGGACCCGAAGAACGAGCCTTACCGCGGGCTGCACATGTGGTGGTGATTCATAGGAAGCGGTCGCGGTGGCCCTGTTCAGTACCCAGCACCAGACGCCGGCTGTAACGGACGTCGCGCAGCTCGTAAAAGATGACCACGTCTTCGTCGGGGTTCATGAGCCGGCCGGCTTCGTGCTGCAGGCGCTGAAACTGCGCTTCGGTCAACTCGCCCTCGAAGACGGAGCGCTGCACCCAGGTCAGATAGCGCCGGAAGAGCTTAAGCATTTTGGCGACGCGCCGCACGTTGACATCGTAAACGGCAATGTAGTACGGCATCGTAACCTCCTGTAATTACGTGAGAAGTGCCCTGACTGGCGTCGTCGACCCCAAGATAACGAACTGAATTCGGCAACGCAAATGATAGGTAAAAGAAAATCTGTTGTTTTATTTCTTTTATTTTTAGCAGTTTAATAAAAGTCGTCGGACCCCCGGGGTTTCAGGGGTAACCGGAGGTCGACGACTCCGGGGACTTGACATTCCGGATCAAATCGCTTATAATACCCTCCAGAAGCCGGTTCTGCTCTTTGAAAGGCCGGGGTTTTAATCGCACCTTTTTGGTATTGAAATCCGGATGCGCCTTGATCATCGCGGCGGCAAAGATCGGCGTTTTAATCGCACCTTTTTGGTATTGAAATATTAATCAGCCATCGCATTTTTCGCATCCTCGATCAGGTTTTAATCGCACCTTTTTGGTATTGAAATCGCGGGCGGTGGTGCAGCCAACGCGCACCACACGCGTTTTAATCGCACCTTTTTGGTATTGAAATGTTAGTCGTCGAACACGTTTGTTTCTAAAATCCACCAGTTTTAATCGCACCTTTTTGGTATTGAAATGGTTACGTGCAGATAGACGCGACCCTCGCGGGTCTCGTTTTAATCGCACCTTTTTGGTATTGAAATTCACATATTTTTCACGCGTTCTTCACAATTCCTTCAGTTTTAATCGCACCTTTTTGGTATTGAAATTCTTCAAGCTCAACAGATACGGGCGCCTCGAACAGATGTTTTAATCGCACCTTTTTGGTATTGAAATACCAGACACGATCCCCGTCTCGGTAGGCCAGAGAGATTGTTTTAATCGCACCTTTTTGGTATTGAAATCGAGATGCCGCGCGGGCGGCTACGCACGTATTCCGCGTTTTAATCGCACCTTTTTGGTATTGAAATATCATCTACCGCGGTTATAACCCATCACCCTTCTCTGTTTTAATCGCACCTTTTTGGTATTGAAATCACAACAACGTGCGCGGGCGGTGCGGTGAGTTCTGTTTGTTTTAATCGCACCTTTTTGGTATTGAAATTGACGGTCGTGGCTGCAGGCGACGGCACGGCGCCCGTTTTAATCGCACCTTTTTGGTATTGAAATTGCGTCAGGTATGGCGGTAAGCTGACGATTACGGAGTTTTAATCGCACCTTTTTGGTATTGAAATGTGAGTCATTTCAACATACGCGGCACGCCGTCGCCCGGTTTTAATCGCACCTTTTTGGTATTGAAATTGCTCAGACAGATACCGGGACAGCAGCAGAAAGCGCGGTTTTAATCGCACCTTTTTGGTATTGAAATTCTTGATGTAGGCAATAGGATCGGCATTGAGCACGCGGTTTTAATCGCACCTTTTTGGTATTGAAATTCACCGCAAGTTCGATTTCGGCGGCGTGCTCATCGAAGTTTTAATCGCACCTTTTTGGTATTGAAATCACGCGTTGACCGTTTACGGATTATGGATCTCGTCTTCGTGTTTTAATCGCACCTTTTTGGTATTGAAATGTACCGTCACCTCTTCATCCATCCCCGCCAGCCTCGTTTTAATCGCACCTTTTTGGTATTGAAATCTTCAAGTCCAGTTCGTCGTAAGGGTACGCCCGGAGAGGTTTTAATCGCACCTTTTTGGTATTGAAATGAAGCCATGAGAGCCGTTCTGACGCGAGATCTCCCGTGTTTTAATCGCACCTTTTTGGTATTGAAATCTCCTCCAGAAAGGCGGCCAGTCGCTTCACCTCGTTCAGTTTTAATCGCACCTTTTTGGTATTGAAATGATTCAAAATCCACCACGAGATGCCGCGCGGGCGGCGTTTTAATCGCACCTTTTTGGTATTGAAATTTCGAACTCGCTGTCGTAGGCGCTTCCCAGCCATGTTTTAATCGCACCTTTTTGGTATTGAAATTTTGTTTGGTTGGGTTGGTAGATGGCTGCATTGCAAGGGTTTTAATCGCACCTTTTTGGTATTGAAATAACCACAGCACAGTCATGCAGACGCAGCAGACTCAGCAGTTTTAATCGCACCTTTTTGGTATTGAAATTTGTGTTTGTTTTGAATGCTTCCGGCAATGTCCTCAGTTTTAATCGCACCTTTTTGGTATTGAAATTGCAGCAGGCGCGCGCGGCAAGCCGCACCGTCGTGTGTTTTAATCGCACCTTTTTGGTATTGAAATTCGGGATGGTAGATGATGAGGCGATCTCCGGCCTCCGTTTTAATCGCACCTTTTTGGTATTGAAATCTCCTTCTTCTCCTCAATGGGTTGGATCTCCCTCAGGTTTTAATCGCACCTTTTTGGTATTGAAATCACGCTGAGCGGCCTGGTCACCATTGCCATCTCAGCTGGTTTTAATCGCACCTTTTTGGTATTGAAATGGTTCTGCAGGATGCGCTGTAGGTCTGATAGGAACACGGTTTTAATCGCACCTTTTTGGTATTGAAATGCGTCAAAAGCCCGCTCCCAGGCTACGTTATCAGCAGTTTTAATCGCACCTTTTTGGTATTGAAATGATGTGAATCCGGGCGATCTCCACGCGTTCGGTGGACGGTTTTAATCGCACCTTTTTGGTATTGAAATGGGGATCGTCCGGCCCGCCCGGCTCAGATCGTCTATGTTTTAATCGCACCTTTTTGGTATTGAAATCGGCCGCACGCGCCAGGAAGTCATCGAGCAGGAAATCGAGTTTTAATCGCACCTTTTTGGTATTGAAATCGTGCTCAACGCGGACTCCGACGGGGACTACGTCGGGGTTTTAATCGCACCTTTTTGGTATTGAAATTTCGGAGGACGCACGGGTAGCGCCAGCCCTTCAGCTTGTTTTAATCGCACCTTTTTGGTATTGAAATCGATGCGGGGCAGGTAGCCCAGTGCAAAGCGAAGCAGTTTTAATCGCACCTTTTTGGTATTGAAATGACGGGCCTGGAGCAGATCACCGGGCCGCCCGGCCGCGTTTTAATCGCACCTTTTTGGTATTGAAATAAGCTATTGAGGGACGCTATGATACGGAGTATGCGGTGTTTTAATCGCACCTTTTTGGTATTGAAATCCTGCAGAGATGTGCTTTCATGGCTTCATCGTTCCTGTTTTAATCGCACCTTTTTGGTATTGAAATTTATGGCGTGGGTGGTGAACGAGTCGTAGCAGTCGTGTTTTAATCGCACCTTTTTGGTATTGAAATTCTCAATCTCGTCGATCCACAGCACGGCGGGCGCGGGTTTTAATCGCACCTTTTTGGTATTGAAATCCCCGGATCGGCCAGCGTCTTCTTGTAGCGCTCCAGCGGTTTTAATCGCACCTTTTTGGTATTGAAATCGATGCCGGACGCGATCGTGAGTCGTCCGAACTGAAGTTTTAATCGCACCTTTTTGGTATTGAAATGCGTGAAGACGCGCGAAGAGAAAGAGAGGGAGGCGGGTTTTAATCGCACCTTTTTGGTATTGAAATGGTGGCGCTGAAGCTGCTCGACAAGCGCGTCGGTCGGTTTTAATCGCACCTTTTTGGTATTGAAATCTTCGTGGGGCGGCGATGGTGTGACGTTTGCGCTACGAGGTTTTAATCGCACCTTTTTGGTATTGAAATACGCTTGCCGACGTCCGCGCGCCGGGCTTTGCCGAGGTTTTAATCGCACCTTTTTGGTATTGAAATCGCAGGTACATGTCAATCATGCGCTTGAGCGTCTTGGGTTTTAATCGCACCTTTTTGGTATTGAAATACAAGGGCGATTGGGGATATGATTACAGTGATTCCAAGTTTTAATCGCACCTTTTTGGTATTGAAATGATTGTAAGCCGGAAGCGCGGCGTGTCTACGCGCTCGTTTTAATCGCACCTTTTTGGTATTGAAATGCGTAAGGCCGGTCGGCGCGCCCGGCTGCTGATCTGGTTTTAATCGCACCTTTTTGGTATTGAAATAGCGCATCGAAGCCGTCCTGCTTTACCGACCGCGCGTTTTAATCGCACCTTTTTGGTATTGAAATGGCGGCCATTAAGGAAGGCAAGATCGAACCGGCGAGTTTTAATCGCACCTTTTTGGTATTGAAATACTTTGAAGAGCGTGGCGGCGACGTCACAGACGAGGAGTTTTAATCGCACCTTTTTGGTATTGAAATGTCTGGAAGGATACCGATCTCGCCGGACGGCCTGCAGGTTTTAATCGCACCTTTTTGGTATTGAAATTGCAGCGCCTGTATGGCTGGTCGTGGCGCAAAGCGCGGTTTTAATCGCACCTTTTTGGTATTGAAATGGAGGACCCGGGCCTGGAGCGGGCGCGGCGACTCTTGTTTTAATCGCACCTTTTTGGTATTGAAATCGGGCGAATACCACGCGAACACGGTGTAATGCTCCGGTTTTAATCGCACCTTTTTGGTATTGAAATGGCAAACCGCCACGGCACTTCGCCCTGGCGGCTTACAGTTTTAATCGCACCTTTTTGGTATTGAAATCGCGACCGGTCGCCCAGTACTGGCGCGGCAGCGCCTGTTTTAATCGCACCTTTTTGGTATTGAAATTGAACGAGACCGGTCCGCCCCCGGTGGCGCAAGGCGTTTTAATCGCACCTTTTTGGTATTGAAATCAAAGTTTGCCGGCGAATGACGGTGCGGCAATACCTGTTTTAATCGCACCTTTTTGGTATTGAAATTTCTACTTCCGTTATTGGGATAGACGAACAACTTATGTTTTAATCGCACCTTTTTGGTATTGAAATGAATTTGAGGCGCGACTTTGAGATAGAAGTGCGAAGGTTTTAATCGCACCTTTTTGGTATTGAAATCCGGTACAGATATTTCAGAGTCGACGATCCACAGATGTTTTAATCGCACCTTTTTGGTATTGAAATATGAGGTGGAGAAGCGCATTTCGGCCGTAGCCGAAAGTTTTAATCGCACCTTTTTGGTATTGAAATTCTCCACGAGGCGGGGACCACTCCCGTCCGTCGCGTTTTAATCGCACCTTTTTGGTATTGAAATGCTCACGCACAAAGGCGGCCGTGCGGTCGAGCTTGGTTTTAATCGCACCTTTTTGGTATTGAAATATTTCTCGGCGAAAATTATCCCATCCTCGACAAACGGTTTTAATCGCACCTTTTTGGTATTGAAATAAACGCCCTCTTCTGATTACTGGAAGGCCGGCGATTTGTTTTAATCGCACCTTTTTGGTATTGAAATAGCGAGAAGCGCCAGCCTTCCTCGAGGAAGACCTCGGTTTTAATCGCACCTTTTTGGGATATTCCACATTTCCTCCGTCGTGGCTTTTCGGTGAGGTGAAACGAACTGTCTTGTGCATTCGAGGGGCGTTGCATATCTTGGGCGGTTGTTCAGGTTAACCGGTTACGATTTACGATCTATGAAAAGCTATCTGCTTGTGCTGCTTGTCGGGCTGTTGCTGGTCGGATGTGCCCGCGAGACTCGTCCGCTGCGTCTGGCGCCCATCTTTTCGGATCATGCCGTGCTTCAACGTCAGCAGCCGATCCGTATCTGGGGGTGGGGGGCACCGGGCGCCACCGTCACGGTGCGTCTCGATACGGTGACGGCGCAGACCGAGGTCGATACGGAGGGACGCTGGCTGGTCGAGCTGCCCCCACAGGAGGCTGGCGGACCCTACACGCTCGCCGTCGAAAGCAACGGCGAACGGCGCGTCGTCGAAGACGTGCTCATCGGCGAGGTCTGGGTGGCCTCCGGCCAGTCGAACATGGAGATGCCCCTGATGCCGCGTCTGGCGGGCTGGTCGCCGGGCGACTCGGTCTACGGCGCCGCCGAGGCCGTCCGCACGGCCAACTATCCACAGTTGCGTCTGCTGACGGTCGAACGCGCCGTAGCGCTGACGCCGCAGGACACCTTCGCCGGCACCTGGCAGGTGGCCTCGCCGCAGACGGTGGCGACCTTCAGCGCCGTAGCTTTTTTCTTTGCCCGCAGGTTGCACGAGGCACTGGGCGTGCCTGTCGGGATCATCCACAGCAGCTGGGGCGGCACGCCCGCCGAGGCCTGGACCGGACGAGACCACCTGCGCGAACTCGAGGACTTCCGGGAAATCGTCGCCCGCCTGGAGGCCACCGAGCCCGTCCTGCACGAACTGGAAGCCTGGCGAAGCCGCCTGCAGCAGATCGCCGTCCCCACGGGCAACGACACCACCTTCTGGGCCACACTCGACCTGAACGATGGCCGCTACGCCGAAAATCCGCTGCCCGATACGCTCACCATGTCGCTACCTACCCGCTGGGAAAACACCGAAATGGGCGCCTTCGACGGCGTGGTCTGGTTCCAGCGGCGCGTCCAGGTTCCCGAGGCCTGGCTGGGCCGCGATCTGGTGCTGGAACTGGGGCCCATCGACGACATGGACCGCACCTACTTCAACGGGCAGCCGGTCGGAGGTTACGAGCGGCTCGGCTACTGGAATACGCCCCGGCGCTATCGCGTGCCCGCCGCGCTGGTCCGCCGTGACAACCTGATCGCCGTGCGCGTGATCGACACGCAGGGCGGTGGGGGCCTGTGGGGCCAGCCCGAGCAACTGCGGCTTTATCCCGAAAATGAACCGCAAGCCGCTGTTTCGCTGGCCGGCATGTGGCACTACTGGCCGGTGGCCGAACTGGTAGGACGTCGCCTGTACGTCTTCGGTGAGGGATCGTTGAGCTACACCGGGCGTCCGAAGCTGCCCGTCTCGCTCGGACCCAATACGCCCACCACACTCTTCAACGGGATGATTCACCCGCTCATTCCCTACAGCATTCGGGGGGCCATCTGGTATCAGGGCGAGTCGAACGTCGGGCGTGCCTCGCAGTACGAGCGACTCTTCCCCACGCTGATTCGGTGCTGGCGCACGCACTGGGCGCTGGGCGACTTTCCCTTCTACTTTGTCCAGATTGCGCCCTACGATTACGGGCCGAACGCCCGCTCGCAGCGGCTTCGGGAAGCCCAGTTACGCACCATGCTGCGCGTGCCCCACACGGGTATGGTCGTAACGACCGACGTGGGCGACGACCACAACATCCATCCGGCGCGTAAGCGCGAAGTAGGCGAGCGGCTGGCCCTCTGGGCACTGGCCAACGACTATGGCTTTCAGGATCTGGTCTATTCCGGTCCCATCTACGAACGTATGGAGCGGGAGGGTACCCGTCTGCGGCTCTATTTCCGCTATGCCGATGGCGGACTGGTGTTGCGTCCGGCCGACGGCGGCGAGTTCGTGATCGCGGGACCGGACCGCGTCTTCCATCCGGCGCGGGTACGGGTCGAAGGCGAAACGCTGGTGGTGTGGAGTCCGCGCGTTCCCGATCCGCAGGCGGTGCGTTACGGCTGGTCCAATACACCGCACGCCACGCTGTTCAACCGCGCCGGCCTGCCCGCTTCGCCCTTCCGCACCGACGACTGGCCGGAGGGCGACTGAGCGACGCAATCGGGGTTTGCATTCGACAGGGGCACTTCGTACCTTGAAATGCCCTTTGTCATTTCAATGGAGTAAATGAAAGTCATGCGCGCGGTACTGATCCTGAGCCTGTTATGGCTGTCCGGATGCGACTGGCTCTTTCCCGATGGCGACAACGGAAAGGAACCGGAGTCTGAGCCCGAACCGACCGTCGAGCTGTGCGGGCGCTGGGATGCGCGCGATGTGGCCGGTGGGCGCTACCGGGTGATCAACAACGTGTGGGGTGCGGAGACCGCGCAGTGCATCGAGGTCGGGCTGGAAACGGGCAACTTCACGATCACGCGGGCCGATCACGACAACGGCAACAACGTGGCCGCCTATCCGGCCATCTACTTCGGGTGCCACTGGGGCGCCTGTACCGGCAATTCTGGATTGCCGCGGCGCGTGCAGGAGCTGTCCGACGTGCGTACGAGCTGGACGCTCACGCCGATCACGACGGGTCGCTGGAATGCCGCCTACGACATCTGGTTCAGCCCCTCCACGAATTCCAGCAACGGCTACAGCGGCGGAGCCGAGTTGATGATCTGGTTGAACTGGAACGGCGGCGTGATGCCTGGCGGTAGCCGCGTGGCCACTGTGGAACTGGCCGGGGCCACCTGGGAAGTGTGGTATGCCGACTGGGACTGGAACTACATCGCCTATCGCCGCACGACGCCCACCACTTCGGTGACCGAACTGGACCTGAAGGCCTTTATCGACGATGCGGTCGCCCGCGGCTACATCCGGCCGGAGTGGTACCTGCACGCGGTGGAGACGGGTTTCGAACTCTGGGAGGGCGGTGCCGGTCTGCGGAGCGCCGATTTTTCCGTAACGGTGCAGTAGCCTGTCGCACGGGCACCAGCGGGTAGGCCACAGAGGCGCCCGTCGCGGAGCTTATGCTGGCGGCATGCCGCTTCGTGGCTGACTGCGAGCGTGCCTGGAGTGCGCGTTTACCTGAAAGCGTTTTGTGCCAATCTGCTTGCAGCAACAGAGCCGTGTCCCTTCGCTGCGGGTTGTTCATGCTGTAACGAACCGGATACCCGGGGAACCGGGTAGCGGGGAGGCAATTCCTTCTGAATAGGATTGTCGCCGCGGTGCAATGTCTGAAGTGCGCGGCGTTGCCTGTTGCAGCGGAAACATCCTGTCAGACCGGAGGAGGCGCCATGGCGACCTATCTGATCTTCACGCGGCTGGGACCGGACTCCTTCAAAGATCCGGCCGAATTCCGGCAGCTGGCCGATCGCGTCTCGGAGGAGATCCGCAAGCGCTGTCCGGGCGTCACCTGGAAGGACAGCTACGTCACGCTGGGCCGCTACGACATCGTGGATGTGGTGGAAGCGAACGATCAGGCCGAGGTGGAGCGGGCGGCCATGATCATCCGCGCGCTGGCGCGGGCCACGACCGAGACGATGGTGGCCACGCCCTGGAAGGAATTTCTGCAGCGGCTCGGATAGCTACGTGCCGGCAGATTCGGTCGGGGTCAGCCAGTCCTGAAAGGCGCGGAGCTGCTCCAGCAGGCGGTCCGGACGTCCCCGACCCGGGTAGCCGTCCACGCGATAGGCGCGCAGGACGGTTTCGGGATCGGGTTGGGGGAGGCTGTCGAGGGCAGCGGCCGCCTGGCGGTAAGCTTCGCGGAAGGGGACGCCTTCGGCCACGCGGCGTAGCGCTTCGGCTGTGGCCAGCAGGGCGGGGGTACAGGCGGCCTGCATGCGGTCACGTCGAAAGCGCAGCCCGGGCAGCAGCTGCACCATGGCCGTCAACAGGTCGTGCGCGTGCAGCACGCAGCGAATGACGGCTTCCTTGGTGAGCTGCAGGTCGCGATGGTAGCCCGAGGGCAGGTTGGCCGGGAGCGTCAGCAGCACGTTCATTTCGGCCAGCAGCCGGTGGTAGCCTGCCCGCACCAGCTCCGGCACGTCCGGATTCTGCTTCTGAGGCATGATGCTGCTCCCCGTGCAGAATTCCGGAGGAAGCTCTACGAAGCCGAATTCCTGGCTGTTGAACAGCACCAGGTCCGAGGCCATGCGGTTGAGCGTGGCGCCCACCTGCACGAGCGCATGGGCGGCGTGCAGCTCCAGCTTGCCGCGGGAGAGCTGCACGGCCGTCACGTGCAGTTGCAGCGTGCGAAAACCCAGCCGCTGTGCCACCTCCTCGCGGGGCAGCTCCAGAAACGGCACGCCGTAGCCGGCCGCACTGCCCAGCGGCGAGATGTCCACCTGATCGTAAGCGTGCCGCAGTGCGGCCAGGTCGCTCAAGAGCAGCTCGGCGTAGCCCAGCGCCCAGAGGCCGGCCGTCGAGGGCATGGCCTGCTGCAGGTGCGTGTAGCCCGGCATGAGCGCGTCGTTGTAGGCGGCCCCCAGTTCGCAGAGTTGCTCGACCAGCCGCGCCACCTGGCGACCCGCCTCGCGCAGTCCGTCCTTCAGAAAAAGTCGGAGCGCGGCCAGCACCTGGTCGTTGCGAGAGCGGCCCGTGTGGATCTTTTTGCCCGTGTCGCCCAGCCGCTCAGTCAGGAACGTTTCGATCACCGTGTGCGCGTCTTCGTCCTCCGGACGCACCACCACGCGACCGGCCGCCACTTCGGCCTGCAGCGCGTCCAGCGCTTCCGAAACGGCCTGAAATTCTTCGCCGGAAAGAATCCCGATCCGGTGGAGTCCGGCAGCATGGGCCCGGGTCCCCTCGATGTCGTAGGGGAGGAGCAGCGTGTCCCAGCGATAGTCTTCGCCCACGGTGAAACGCTGCACCCAGGCCGCAACGGATTGACCCTTGTCCCAGAGCATGGCAACGTCCGGCTCGCTGCTGAGAAGTGGAAAAATACAATGGCAACAGGGGTCGATCGCCCTTTTTCTCTAAAGATTAGGCCGATTTTGTCGATTCTTACCGGGACCCTGAAACCGTCCAACCCCATAGCCCGAAGACCGATATGTCCGTACTGACCCGATTGAAACAGGCCTCGATTCGTACCAAGGTGATTCTGGCCTTGCTGGTGCCCCAGGTTCTTGTGGTTCTGGTAACCGTTCTGATCTGGCAGGGATTGCGTGAATTGCGCGCCGCGCAGGACTGGGTACTGCATTCTCACGAGGTGATGCAGCAGGCTCGAGCGCTGGCTCTGGATCGCTCCGAGATGGAAGACTTTGCGCTGGCGTATCTGCTGAGTGGCGCGGAACGATTTCGCGATGCTTATGCCAACCAGTGGCGACATTTTGAACAGGCAGTGGACGCGCTGCAGCAGACCGTTTCGGACAACCCGGAGCAGGTAACGCGGCTGAAGCAGCTGGCGGCGGCCATGCAGACGTGGAAGCAGGAGATGGACGAACTGCTGGCGCGTCGTCCGGAGGTGGAAACCGGCCGTCTCCGGATGAGTCAGCTGGCCGCCGAGGTCGTGGCGCAGCAGGAAAGTCAGGAAGCACTCCAGAACCGCATCGCTTCGATCCAGCAGGCTTTTCTGGAGGCGGAGCAGGCGTTGAACGCGGAGCGGCTGGCCCGTATGGAGCGGCGGGAGCGTATGGTGTTTATCGAAGTGCTGGTGGCGCTGCTGGCCGTGGCGCTGGGAATCGGACTGGCCTTCCAGGTGATCCGCCGATCGGTGGTCGGGCCCGTTCAGGAGCTGGAGGCAGCCGCGCACCGCATCACGGAAGGCGATCTGGAGACGACGGTGCCTGTTCGCGCCGAAGACGAAGTGGGCAAGCTGGCCCGCGCGTTCAACCAGATGGTGGCGTCCATGCGCGAGGCGCTCGATGCGCTGCAGGAGGAGAAGGCGAGCGTCGAACAGAAAGTGCGGGAGGCCGTGGCTGAGATAGAAGCGCAGCAGCGCTACCTGGCCGAGAGCGTTGAGCACATGCTGACCCAGATGGAGCGCTTCGCCGAGGGCGACCTGACCGTGCACTTGGAAGTCCGGAAGAACGACGAGATCGGACGCCTCTACGAAGGCTTCAACCGCGCCGTCGCCAACATTCGCCAGATGTTGGTGCGCGTGACCGAAGCGATTGCCGCAACGTCCAGTTCGGCCGCCCAGATCAGCGCCTCCAGCGAGGAGCTGGCGGCCTCGGCGCAGCAGCAGGCCGCGCAGGCCAACGAAGTGGCAGCGGCCGTCGAAGAGATGGTGCGCACCATCGTTGAAAACGCCCGCAGCGCCAGCGAGACGGCCGACGTGGCCCGTGCCAACGGCGATCGGGCCCGCGAGGGCGCCCGGGTCGTGCAGGAGACGGTCGCGAAGATCCGCCAGATCGCACAGGTGGTGGGGGAGTCGGCCCGAACCGTCGAGCGGCTCGGTGCCTCCAGCGAGCGGATCGGCGAGATCGTGCAGGTCATCAACGAAATCGCCGAGCAGACGAACCTGCTGGCGCTCAACGCCGCCATCGAGGCGGCCCGGGCTGGCGAGCATGGCCGCGGCTTTGCCGTGGTGGCCGACGAGGTGCGCAAACTGGCCGAGCGTACGGCCCAGGCCACGAAAGAAATTGCCGAAATGATCGAGGGCATTCGGAGCGAGACCCGAGAGGCGGTCAAAGCCATCCAGCGCGGTAGCCAGGAGGTGGAAGAAGGGATTGCCCTGGCCGACCAGACCGGGGCCGCCCTCACGCAGATCGTCGAGGGGGCGCAGCGTGTGCTGGACCGGGTGACGCAGATTGCCGCGGCCAGCGAAGAACAGTCCACGACGAGCGATCAGATCAGCCGCAGTGTCGAGATGATCTCCAACCTGTCGCACGAGTCGGCTCGGGGTGTCGAGCAGATCGCCCGCGCGGCCGAAAACCTCAGCCGGCTCACCGACGAATTGAACGAGATGGTGCGGCGATTCCGACTGGCGCAGCGTGAAGCGGTGCGTAGCCCCGATGAAGCCGTTTCCGTAGCCTGAGCCGCACCTCCTGGCAGGGCTCCCGGCGGAAAACCGGGAGCCCTGTTTTTTACACGAGAATTCCGGGAAATCATTGTGCATGTGAAAAAGCACGGGCGCACGCTACGGTGCGCCCCTACCGGACAAACGACAACGTTTCTACCACGTAGGGGCGGACCCCTGTGTCCGCCCGATCATACCCGCCGGATCACGTTCGCCACACGGGGTGTGATACCCTCATGCACCAGTAAATCAGCGATCTCATATAAGCCAGTGCTTTGCGCTGCGGGTCAGCAGCACGGGTTTGTAGTACGCCACGAAGGCGTCAGCCGACGTGGCGTCACCCGAGACGGCACTTCGCTTCGCTCCGTGCCTGACTACAGGCGCGCTGGTCGTGCTTCATTTACAGTTCAAAAGTGAGCTTTTTTGAAACTATTTTTCGGACGATTTCTGGATTCACGCTTGATCGAAAGCGCCCTGTATCGTAGCCTGTGCCGAAAGGGGAGGGCGCACCGGGAGGATTGGAGGGCGTGCCTGAGCGCAGAAGTGCCTGCGGTTCGTCGGCATTCGAAAAAAATCTTCAACGAAATGCAACGGGCCATGCGACGGATCATCCTGCTGGCAACGCTGTGGATCATCAACGGAGGGATCACGAAAACCATGGCGCAGATCGACACGACGTGGGCTATCCACGACATGAACCGGCCGCGGCCGCCGGTGGTGACGCCGGCCCCGTTCGATCGGCCGACGGCACCGCCCTCGGACGCCATCGTGCTGTTCGATGGCACGGACCTGTCGGCCTGGGAGCGGGTCGGCGGCGGACCGGCCGGCTGGCGTGTGGTGGACGGTTACATGGAGGTGGTGCCCGGAAGTGGCAACATTCAGACCCGTCAGGCCTTCGGCGACGTACAGCTCCATCTGGAATGGTCGGTGCCCGAGGACGTGACGGGCGAAGGGCAGGGACGCGGCAACAGCGGCGTTTTCCTGATGGGACGCTACGAGGTGCAGGTGCTCGACTCCTATCAGAACGATACGTACCCCGACGGTCAGGCGGCCGCCATCTATGGCCAGTATCCGCCGCTGGTGAACGCCATGCGACCGCCCGGCCAGTGGCAGACCTACGACATCGTGTTCCGGCGGCCCCGCTTCGATGCCGAAGGGCGGCTTCTGCAGCCGGCCCGCATGACGGTCTTCCACAACGGTGTGCTTGTGCAGGACTGCGCCGTGCTCACCGGTCCCACCGCCCATCGGGCCCGGCCGCCTTACGAGCCGCATCCGGATCGGCTGCCGCTCATGCTGCAGGATCACGGCGACCGCGTGCGGTTTCGCAACATCTGGGTGCGGCCGCTGGAATAGCGGGAAGGCTGCACGGGGCCCGGACGAGACGAAGCCGCGGGCCGCGCTGCACCGGCCTCGTGATGCCGGCCGTCGTTATCCGATCAGGCCCGGCTTTCTTCGCCGAGGGCGTAGTAGTGGCGGATGATGTCGCGATAGACCCGGACGGCCCGCACCAGTTCGTCCAGTTCGATGTGTTCGCCGCCGGTGTGCGAACGCTCGCTGGGACCCGGACCGAGTTTGACGGTGGGGATGTCGTGCAGAAAGATCCAGTCCGAGGCGGTCGGCGAGCCGAAGGGGCGGCTGCCCGGATTGGCCCGCAGGCATGCCTGCACGATGCGGGCATCGACCGGGGTGGCCACCGGAATGAAGCGGTCGCTGTGCACTTCGATCTCCGATTCGACCACGCCCGCCAGCAACTGCACGATCTCGGCGTGCGTGTAGGCCGGCGTCGTGCGAATGTCGAGCGTAAAGGTGCAGTGCTCCGGCACCACGTTGTGCGCCGTACCGCCCTGGATGGTGGTGACGGTCAGCGTGGGAGCGCCCAGGAACGGATCGGCCCGGTCGAAGCGGAACCGGCTCAGGCGCTGGATGTCGCGGGCGGCCCGCAGGATAGCGTTGTCACCCAGATGGGGCCGGGCGGCGTGGGCCGTGCGGCCGCGCGCGTGCAGTTTCAGGATCAGCAATCCTTTCTGGGCCACGCAGGGCTGCAGACAGGTGGGCTCGCCCACGATGGCGGCCTGCAGTGGAGGCAGATGGGGCCGCAAGGCCTCCAGCCCGTTGTAGCCGCCGCCGGTCTCCTCGCAGGCCGTCAGCGCCACGATGACCTGTCCGTTCGGCGGCCGCCAGCCTTCCCGCGCCAGCGACAGCAGTGCCGTGGTCATGGCCGCGCCGCTGGCCTTGGCATCGACCGTGCCCCGGCCGTACAGCTTGCCATCGACCTCCACCGGTTCGAAAGGGTCGAACGGATGGTCGGCCGAGGGCGGCACCACATCCAGATGGGAGTTCAGCAGCAGCCGATCTTCCCCTTCGCCCAGCCAGAAGTAAACGTTGTTGTCCATGCGGCGGACGGGAAGCCCGGCCTGGCGTACGTAGTGCTCGACAAAGTCGGCGATCTCGGCCTCCTGATGGCTCAGCGACGGAAACCGTACGAGCGATTTGAGCAGCTCGATAACCTCGGTGGCAACAGCCTGCGCGATCGAACCTGACATGGGCAAATCCATTAAAAAGACAGCGCCGAAGAAAATGAGTCGAACGGCCGCTTTGTTTCCGCTGAACGTTCGTTAAGTGCATGGAGCTGCAGGAAGTTTGCATTCAACTCGAAGTGCCGCCGGGTTACCGTGAAGGGGGGCGGCTGGACGCCTACCTGGCGCGCTTCCTGGCACAGGCTTCACGTACGAAGATTCAGCGCGGCATCCGGGAAGGGCGGGTGACCGTGAACGGAGTCGTCGTGCAGAAGCCGTCCTACACGGTGCAGCCCGGCGACGTGATCACGCTGCGCATCCTGCGGCCGCCGCCGGTCGAGATCGTCCCCGAGCCCATTCCGTTGGACATCGTCTACGAGGACCCGTATCTGATCGTCATCAACAAGCAGGCAGGGCTGGTGGTGCATCCGGCCCGGGGCAACCGCTCGGGCACACTGGTCAACGCGCTGCTCTACCACATCGGAAGCGGTCCGGTGCGCTTCGACGAAGAAGACGACCTGCCCGAGGACGACGAGATCGGGCTCTCGATGGTCAGCACCGGTCCGACCGAAGCAAAACTGGAAGCGCCGCGGCCCGGTATCGTGCACCGACTGGACAAGGACACGACCGGGCTCATCGTGGTGGCCAAGGACGACGTGACGCACACCGGGCTGGCCCGCCAGTTCGAGCACCGGACGATCGCCCGCACCTACCTGGCGATCGTCTGGGGTGTGCCCGATCCGCCACGGGGACGTATTGAGGCGGCCATCGGACGCGACCCGCGCGACCGGCAGCGCATGGCCGTCGTGCCCGAAGACCGGGGTAAGCGGGCGGTGACGCACTACGAGGTCGTCGAGACGTTGCCGGCCGCCGCGCTCGTACGCTTCAAGTTGGAGACGGGTCGTACGCATCAGATCCGCGTGCATGCCCGACACATCGGCCATCCGGTGCTGGGCGACCCGACCTATGGCGGCCGCACGATTCGCTACGGGCCGCATACGCCCCGGCGCAAGGCCTTCTACGATCAACTGTTTGCACGGCTGACGCGGCAGGCTCTGCACGCGCACACGCTGGGCTTCCGACACCCGCGCACCGGTGAGTGGCTCGAGTTCGAGGCACCCCTGCCGGAAGATATGGCCCGCGCGCTGGAGCAGTTGCGCCAGGATCCCCTGTAGCAGCCGAAAGAACAAGGCCCCGGCTGCTTCGTTCTACGCCGTTCAGAAAGACCGCGGTGAACAACCATGATTCGCTTTCGTAAGCACCGGCGTACAGGAGAACAGACGACCCCGGCGCCGGCCGAGGTGCGACCGGAACCTGCCATGCAGACGTCAACTTCGCAGATTCATCAATTGCTGGTCCCCGAAACGATTCGCGTGGGATTGCCGGGGCATACCAAAGAAGAGGTGCTCAACCACCTGATCGACCTGCTGCGGGGGCATCCGGCCGTGCGCGACCTGGAGGCCGTCCGGCAGGCCGTGCTGGCACGTGAACGCATGATGTCGACGGGCGTCGGCAAAGGGCTGGGCCTGCCCCATGCCAAGACGCCGGCCGTGACGACCACGGTCGCCGCTTTTGCCATCACCGCCGAGCCCGTCGAGTTCGACGCCATCGACCAGCAGCCGGTGCGGCTGCTTTTTTTGCTGGTCGGACCCGAGGCGGCCAAGTCGCAGCATATCAAGCTGCTCAGCCGCATCTCGCGCCTGATGAACCGCGACGGTTTTCGGACGCGCCTGCTGGAAGCCCGCACCCCTGAGGAGGTGCTGCACCTCTTCGAAGAAGGAGAGTCGCAACTGGTTGATCAATGAGTCTGGAACCGACGTTTCGCAACATCCGGGGAACGTTCGACATCCTGCCCCAGGACGGCCGCAGCGAAGGAGCACACGATATGCCAAGCCGGGCCTGGCAGCACGTCGAACAGGTTGTCCGGGAGGTGCTCGAACGCTTCAATTTCCGGGAGATTCGCACGCCGATTCTGGAGCCCACCGAGCTGATCGCCCGGGGGGTCGGCCAGCTGACCGACATCGTCACCAAGGAGATGTTCGCCTTCCGGCGGGGCGACACCAACTACGTGCTGCGCCCCGAGGTGACGGCGCCGGTCATGCGGGCCTATCTGCAGCACCGGCTCGATCAGCAGGGCGCCGTGCAGAAGCTCTACTACATCGGCCCCTGCTTCCGGGCCGAAAATCCTCAGAAGGGCCGCTACCGGCAGTTCCACCAGTTCGGCGTCGAGCTGATCGGCGCCGAGACACCCGAGGCCGACGCCGAGGTGATCGCGGCCATGATGGCCGTCTACGAGGCGTTCGGCCTGAAAAATCTGCGGCTGCGCATCAACACACTGGGCGACGCCGAAAGCCGGCCCCGCTACCGTGAAGCGCTGCGGGCCTACCTTCAGCCGCTGGCCGATCGGCTGACGCCCACCAGCCGGCAACGCCTCGAGACGAACCCGCTCCGCATTCTCGATACGAAAGACGAGCGCGAACGCCGCCTGCTGGAAGGTGCGCCCCGGATCATCGACTTCGTGGACGAAAAAGGCCGGGCGCATTACGAAGCGGTCAAGGCGCACCTGCAGGCGCTGGGCATCGCCTTCGAGGAAGATCCCTTCCTGGTGCGGGGCCTGGATTATTACACGCACACGACGTTCGAGCTGGAGAGCCCGGACCTGGGGGCGCAGAGCGCGCTGGCCGGCGGCGGACGCTACGACCTGCTGGCCATGGATCTGGGGCACGACGCCCCGGTGCCGGCCGTGGGCTTTGCGGCGGGTATCGAGCGGCTGTTCATCGCGTTGCAGGCACAGGGATACGCTTTCCCCGAAGAGCCGCCCCTGGATGCTTACCTGGTGTCGCTGGGTGAAGCAGCCATGCGTCGGGCGCTGGTCGAAGCGCAGGCGCTGCGCCGGGCCGGCCTGCGTGTGGACCTGGATCTGAAAGGCCGTTCGATGAAGGCGCAGATGCGCGAGGCCAACCGCCAGCAGGCCCGCTATGCCGTCATCATGGGCGATCGCGAACTGGCCGAAGGGCGAGCCGTCGTGCGCGACATGCAATCCGGCCAGCAACAGGAAGTGCCGCTGGACGAGTTGGCCGACTTTCTGAAGGGAGCCGTGCGTGTTTCATAATCCTTCCAGAGCGCCATGTATCCGCGACTGAGCGACCTGTTCAAGGATCTGCTGGGCATCGAACTCCCGTTTCCCATTTACTCGTTCGGGGCCATGGTGGCTCTGGCCGTGCTGGCGGCTACCTGGCTGACGGCCCGGGAGCTGGACCGTCGCTACCGGGCCGGCGAGATCGGTCCGGTGCGCGTGCGGGAGAAGGACGAGCGCGGGCGCGTCCGCACGCGCCAGGCCAGCCCGGCGTCGCTCATCGGCACGATGACGCTGGTGGCCGTCGGCTTCGGCTTCGTAGGCGCCAAGATTTTCCACATTCTGGAGAATCTGGACGCCTTCGCGCTGGACCCGCTGGGGATGATCTTCTCGACGGGCGGCTTCACCTTCTACGGCGGACTCATCTTCGGCGCACTGGGAGTCATCTGGTATGCGCGCAAGAAGGGCATCTCGGTACCCGTGCTGGCCGATGCGGCCGCGCCCGGCCTGATGCTGGCCTACGGGATCGGGCGCATCGGGTGTCATCTGGCGGGCGACGGCGACTGGGGCATTGCCGCCAACCTGGCCGCCAAGCCGGACTGGCTGCCCATGTGGCTCTGGGCCGAAAGCTATCCGAAGGCCATCATCGGGCCGCCTCCACAGCCCGTCTATCCGACCCCGCTTTACGAATTTGCCATGGCCGCCGTGCTGTTCGGCGTGCTCTGGGCGCTCCGGAAGCACCCGTACCGGCCCGGCTGGTTGTTTTCGCTGTATCTGATTTTCAACGGGCTGGAGCGCTTTCTGATCGAGCAGATCCGGGTCAACAATCGCTTCGACCTGCTGGGACTTTCGGTGACGCAGGCCGAAGTGATCGCCGTGCTGCTAATGGTGGTCGGCCTGGTGGGATTGATCCGGTTCTGGCACCGGACCGAACCGGCCACGGTACCGACCGCCGAAGCCCAGGCGGGTTAGCGCAGCAGCGCCAGCGGATCGAACCGCCGCAGCCAGCCGGTCAGGCTGTAGCGCGCGCGGCGGGCCGGTAGCACTTCGTGGGGGATCGTATCGCTGCGGAAGCCCACCAGCAGGCCGCCTTCAGGGAGCAGGTCGATCCCTTCGTCCGGCGCTTCGGGGTCGGGATAGATTCGGAGCTGGCCGCCGTCTTCCGGTCGCCAGTCGGGGTTCAGGTACAGCACGAGCGTGATCAGACGCAACGCGCGGCCCCGGTGCTGGTCCAGGTGGCGTCGGTAGAAGCTGCCGGGCGGATAGATGGCCAGGTGCGCTTCGGCGTCGTGCAGGCTGAGGAACAGCGTTTCGTTCAGGCGCCGGCGCAGCTGGTCAACCACCTGCCAGTAGACTTCCTGGGCCGGGGTAGGATGCTCCGGATCCAGCCAGTAGATGCGGTCGCCGCGGATGTCGCGCCGCAACGTCTGTTCGGCACCGTGTCCGATGGCGGCCGGACGAAACGCGCCGACACGGTCCAGCTCCTGCGCTTCCCGGTAGAGCGCCTGGATCTGCGCAGGGGTGAACGCTTCGGTTGTGGTGGCCCATCCCTGGCGGGCCAGGGTTTCGATGAACGGGTCGATCCAGGAAGCCATACGCCTGCGGTCGATGGGTCTGGCGCGCTCCATCGCCACCTCAGCAGAAAGGTTCCCGGCTTTTCACAGCAAGGTGCAAAACTTTGACCCGGGGTTTTTCGTGGAATCGCGCGGCAAATGACCTGAAAACTGGAAAACCAGCCGGTGAAGATAGAAGATGAGCCCTCTGCTGAGTTTGCTGTTGCTGGTTGTCGGCGGCCTGCTGCTGTATCTGGGCGCGGAGGGGCTGATCCGGGGTAGCGTGGCGCTGGCATTGCGCCTGGGGCTGACGCCTCTGGTGGTGGGACTGACCGTGGTGGCCTTCGGCACGAGCAGTCCGGAGCTGGGCGTGAGCCTGCAGGCGGCGCTGAAAGGAAGCCCGGATCTGGCGGTGGGCAACGTGGTGGGCTCGAACATTGCCAACCTGGCGCTGATTCTGGGTGTGGCGGCGGCCATTCGGCCGATCCGCATTCAGCTCCAGCTGGTGCGCTTCGACGTCCCGGTGGCCATCGGCTGCACGCTGTTGCTGCTCTGGATGCTGCATGACCACCGGATCGGACGGGCCGAGGGCGCCGTGCTTTTCGGTTTGTTGATCCTGTATCTGCTGGCCAGCTTCTGGATTGCCCGCAGGACGAACCAGACGGTGGAGCTGGACGTGCCGGCGCGCCCCTCGCGGAGCGTCTGGCTGGATCTGCTTTTCACGGTGGGCGGGCTGGCGCTGCTGCTGACGGGCGCCAACCTGTTCGTGGAAGCGGCCGTGGCGCTGGCACGGGCGCTCGAGGTGAGCGAGGCGGTCATCGGGCTGAGTGTCGTGGCCGTGGGCACGAGCCTTCCGGAGCTGGCCACCACGATCGTCGCCGCCATCCGTCAGGAGTCGGATCTGGCCGTAGGCAACGTCGTGGGCTCGAATATCTTCAACATTCTGGCCATTCTGGGCCTGACCGCGCTCGTGCATCCCATTCAGAGCGACGGCCTGCGAAATCTGGACCTGGCCGTGATGACGGGCGTGACGATGTTGATCCTTCCGCTTTTCTGGAGCCGCTTTCGCATGATGCGCTGGGAAGGGGGCTTGCTTTTGATCATCTATGCGGCGTATCTCTATACGCTGGCGCCCTGAGTCCTGACCGACAAGTGTATGGCAGGTTCAACCATCCTGGAGCGATTGCGCGGGTTGCTCCGGGCAACTCCGCCGTTTGATCAACTCTCATCGGAAGAGCTGCAGGACGTCCTGGCCGATCTGACGCTGGAATATTTCAAACCCGGGGAAATCATCATCGAGCAGGGAAGTACGGCGCACAAAGGCCTGTATGTGGTGGAATCGGGGATGGTGCGCCTGATGGACGTAACCCGGCAACGCCTGGTGGACAAATGCGGGGAGGGGGATACCTTTGGCGCATTCGGATTGATCAAAGGCGGCGCAGCGCCTTACGAAGCGCGGGCGGTGGCTCCGACGGTCTGCGCGTTGATCCGGGCCGAGCGTTTTCTGAAGCTCTACGAGCAAAACGAGGCGGTGGCCACGTACTTCGACCGCCAGATCAAACAGTATCTGAACCGCCTGGGCACCGAGGTGGATGTGACGGGGGCGCGCCAGCTTTTCGGGCGGCGTCTGGGGCAGCTGGCCTATCGGCGATTGATTACCTGTACCCCGGAAAGTACCGCGCAGGAAGTAGCCCGCCAGATGATTCGCCGAGGGGTGAGTTCCGTTTTGGTATTGCGCAACGGGCGGCTGGCCGGATTGGTTACCGGCGCCGACCTGCGGCGCCTGGTGGCGCGTGGCGGTTTGCCGAACACGCCGGTGCGGCGGTTGATGAGCGCGCCGGTGCAGACCATTGCGGCGAACGCTACGCTTTTCGACGCCATGATGCAGATGCTCTCGCACGGCGTGCACCGACTGGTGGTCGTCGATGCCGATGAGCGGCCGCTGGGCGTGCTCACGGATCGGGACGTGGCGCACTGGCGCGGGCAGGATCCACTGGCCACCGTCAACCGCATGGAAAGCGCCACCAGCGTGGCCGACCTGACCAACATTCAGGAAGAAATCCACGAGCAACTGCTCCGGCTGCAGCGCCAGGGAGCAGCCCCGGAGCAGTTGGGGCGTATGCTTTCGGTGGTGGGCGATCGGATTGCCCGCCGTGTGATCCGTCTGGTAGCACGGGAGCTGCGCACGCGTGAAGATCTGGCCCGTCCGGATGTGGACTGGGCCTGGTTGCGCCTGGGAGCCACCGGCCGGCAGGAGATGACCCTCACCACCCACCAGCAGAATGCGCTGGTGTACGCCGATCCCGGAGACGCCGAAGCGGCCGAAGCCGCCTCGTACTGGTTTCGGCGCATGGCCGAGCAGGTCAACCAGGCACTTGAAGCCTGTGGCTTTCCGGCCAGCGAAACCATTGCGCGGGAAGCACAATGGCGGCAACCACTTGCGGGATGGCGTCAGTCGATCCGTCACTGGATTCTGCAGGCCAACGCGGCCGAGCTGGAGCGCGTGCTTCCCTTTTTCGACCTGAGGCCGTTATGTGGTGAAACGTCGCTGGTGCAGACGCTCTGGCAGGAAGTGGAGGATGCGCTGAACATTCAGGAGCTGGATCGCACGCGCCAGTTTTTCCGGCTGCTGGCCGAGTTAGCCCTGCGCCAGCGGCCGTCCCTGGCACCGCTGGGACGCTGGGCGACCGAACGGTCCGGTCCCGGCCGTGGACGTATCGATCTGGAGCGGCGTGGGACCCGGCTGGTGGTCGACGCCGCGCGCATCCTGGCGCTGGAGCTTCGCTATTTCGATTCGACCAACACGTTCGATCGCCTGCGCGTGGCGGCCGAGTCCCTCTCGGAGCTGGCCTCGGTGCTCCACGATGCAATTGAGGCCTACCATTACCTGATCGATGTGCGTCTGGAGCACCAGCTGCGCCAGATGGAAGCAGGGGAGCCGCCGGACAATTTCCTGAACCCTGAAACGCTTTCCCGGGTGCAGCAGAAGCTGCTCCGCGAAGCGCTGGAGGCCGTTGGAGCCCTCCAACAGGCCCTGAAGCAGCGCTACCACGTTGCAGCGGGCTGACGCGCCTTCGGGCATTTGCGTTTTTGATGCGCCTGTCGTACGATTGTAGAAGAAACGACAGGGATCACCTGATGAGGGCCGTCCCATGGCCTGGTTGAGCCGTCGTCGCCGCCGGGAACTGTTGCTGGCGCTGGGGATTTTGCTGGGCTTTACGGCGCTGATGATCCTGATCGGGATCCTGGCCGGCTGAAACAAAAAAGCGGCGTCCCGAAGCGGAACGCCGCGCTGGCTTTCAGGGGAAGTTATCAGACTTCCTCGGGGGCGTAAATGTCCTTCAGGAGCGCCTGCAGCTTCGTGCGCCCACGGTTGATGCGGCTCTTGACCGTTCCCATAGGCAGCCCGGTGATCTGGGCGATCTCCTCGTAGGTGAGCTGCTGCACGTCGCGCAGCACGACCACTTCCCGGAAGTCGGGCGGGATGCTGCTGAGCGCCTCCTGAATGTACTTGTCCTGGATGATGCTTTCGGCGTGCTTGTCCGGCGAGAACGTCTCGTCGGGCAGCGCGATTTCGTACTCCTCGTCGTCGCGATTGACCGACTGGATGGAGTAGACGCGCCGCCGCTTGCGCTTCCGGTACTCCGAGCGGGCCAGGTTGCCGGCAATCGTGTAAAGCCAGGTCGAGAACTTGGCGATCCGCTGATAGGAGTGCCGGTTGCGGTAGACGCGCAGGAAGGTTTCCTGCAGCAGGTCCTCGCAACGACGGGCGTCGCCGAGGAAGCCGTAGAGGTAGTGCATCAGGCGCTCGGAGTAGCGTTCCACCAGGATGTTGAACGCCTCGACGGTGCCCGCCTGGAACTGCTCCATCAGGTCCTCGTCGCTCATCTGCTGAAGCAGCGCCAGACGGTCCTGCTGTTCCGCTTCCTCCGAACGCGGACGCTGGGTCTTCTTGACGATGCGGGTTCTATGCAGCACGGTCGTTTCTGGCTGGGTTTGGTTTGGCAAAATTCTACAGACTCAATAATATATACGATGCTACCGAAAAAAGGTGCGAAATATTCGTTAAATCCTTTTCGCTCTGCTTTTTAAAACAGCACTTCGTAAGTTTACACAAAACGAAACACCTGAATTGTAACGATCCTACCAGACGATTCGTATCTCACAGGCTTTTTGCAAACCAGGAAGTAACGCCATGCGAGCCTTCAAGCTGTTGATTGCCGGGATGCTCCTTTTGTCAATCAGTACCACTTCAGATGCACTACGAGCGGCACCGGCCGACACGGCGCGCGTGGTGCTGGTCGTGCACGGCGGTGCCGGCACGATCACGCGCGATCGCATGACGCCCGAGCGGGAACAGCAGTACCGGGCGGCGCTCCGCGAGGCGCTGGAGGCCGGCTACCGGGTCCTGCAGGAAGGCGGTACCAGTCTGGACGCCGTGGTGGCGGCCATCCGGATTCTGGAAGACTCGCCGCTGTTCAATGCGGGACGCGGGGCCGTGCTGACCAGCGAGGGAACGGCCGAACTGGACGCGTCGATCATGGACGGCCGCACGCTGCAGGCGGGTGCCGTGGCCGGCGTGAAGACCGTCAGGAACCCGATCCTGCTGGCGCGGCGCGTGATGGAAGCCTCGCCGCACGTGATGCTGATCGGACGCGGTGCCGAGACGTTCGCGCAGGAACAGGGGCTGGAACTGGTGCCGAACGAGTACTTCATCCTGCCGGAGCGGCGGGAGCAGTTGCGTCGGATGAAAGAGCGGGGGATGGGCGCCGTGCCCGAGCTGCAGGAACACGCCTACGGAACCGTAGGCGCCGTGGCGCTGGACCGCTACGGCAACCTGGCGGCCGGCACCTCGACCGGCGGGATTATGGGCAAGCGGTTCGGACGCGTAGGCGACTCGCCCATCATCGGAGCGGGCACCTACGCGGACAATGCCGCCTGCGCCATCTCGGCCACCGGACAGGGCGAATACTTCATCCGTGCCGCCATTGCCCATGAGATCGTGGCCCTGATGAAGTATGCCGGCCTGACGGTCGAGCAGGCCGCCGCCGCCGTCATCCACGGCACACTGACGCGCATGGGCGGCACCGGCGGCGTCATCGCGCTGGACCGCAACGGCCGGGCGGCCATGGTCTTCAACACGGAGGGCATGTACCGGGGCTACGTGGACGAACACGGCCACATCACCATTAAGATTTATCGCGACTGAACGGACGGCCGTCCACTACGCTGGACAACAGGAGCGGTAAAAATACCAGAGGGCGCCACGGTGCGCCCTTTGTGTTTTTTCTGAGTGCATTCCGCAACCCAATCCCTGTGTGTCATGCGAAAAAATCGTCTGGTGCCCGTTCTGGTCGTGCTGATCGCCGCGCTGTTGCCGATGGCCTGCGAGGGACCGGCCGGACCGCCGGGACCGCCCGGCAACGCCAACGTGATTTCTTTCTCGTTCACGCTGAATCCCGAAACGCTGCGCTACAACGGCCCCGTCGCCTCCGTCGGGTACGACGTGCCGGAAATCACTCCGAGTGTGGTCGAAGGCGGCGCCGTGCTGCTTTACTTCTACGAGCAGGGCACCTGGACGGCGCTGCCCTACACGTTCGCCTACGAGTCGGCCGATCTTCCGGCCGTGGACTTTACCGTCACGCTGGGGTATGCGTTCGAGGTGGGCTTTCTGGAGGTCTTTTACGAGGCTTCGACCGACGAGATCGACCTGCGCCAGCTGGCCCTGGTGCAGACGCCCCGGCAGCTCAAGGTGGTGATCATCGACGGCTTCCCGGTCGGCAAAGCGCCCATCGATCTGCGCGATTACGAGGCCGTGAAGGCCTACTTCGGGCTGGTGGACTGACCGGAAGGATTACCTGCCTGTTACCTCCGGCGGTGGATTTTCTGCCGGCGAATGCTTTTTTTATGCACCTGAAACCACCCACCAGACCCCGATGGAATCATGCGCCGAGAAAGTCTATTGTTTGCCTTTGCGTTGCTCTGGGCGGCCTGCCAGCAACCGGCGCCGCCTCCGGCCGAGACGCCCGCCGCGCCGGAAATTTCCCGGGCCGTCGCCGTGCTGCACCCCACGGAAGGCAATCAGGTGGAGGGCGTGGTGCATTTTACCCGGACGGCCGAGGGCATTCGCATCGAGGCGACCGTTTCGGGGCTGACGCCCGGCCGTCACGGGTTTCACATTCATGAGTGGGGTGACTGCAGCGCGCCGGATGCCACCTCGGCGGGCGGCCACTTCAACCCCACCGGTCAGCCGCACGGCGCGCCCGATAGCCCGGCGCGGCACGTGGGCGACCTGGGCAACCTGGAAGCTGGCGAAGACGGGATGGCCAGCTACAGCCGCGTCGATACGGTGGTGGCCTTCAGCGGTCCGCGTTCCATCATCGGTCGGGCCGTGATCGTACACGCGGCCGAAGACGACCTGGCCTCGCAGCCCACGGGCAATGCAGGCGGCCGGCTGGCCTGCGGCGTGATCGGTATCGCCGCGCCGGCCACGGAATAACCCGGATACTCCGGCCCGCTGTCCTGCTGAAGGCGGTCGCGCGACGCGCATCCGCTACCGGTGTGCACCCTCGACACGGTCCGAACCCCGAAGCGGGCCGTCGGGCTGCAGCCCGGCGCGCCCGCTTCGGAACGCTTCCGCGCGTTGCGCCCGCGATAGAAGAAGACCGATATCGCATCAGAAATTGCGCAGCATGAGCTCCTTAGGATAAGGCTCCAGATAGACCTGCACCTTCACCCAGGGATGAACCGGAGCGCGCCGGAGGTGGTGCCGAAGCAGAATGAGTGGTGCAATCAAAGGCACCATGCCTCGCCGATAGTCTTCGATCAGCGAATGTAGCTCGGCACGGTCTTCGGCCGAGAGGTGTTCGTGGAGGTAACCGGCCAGATGCTGCAGCACGTTTGTGTGTTTTTTGCGGGTGGCCGGACGGTTCATGGCTTCCATAAACAACCGGGCGTAGCGGTCCAGAATCTCAGGAAAAGCGTCGCTTCCGGCGCGGGCCACAAGCTGCCCCAGCCGCTTGAGGTAGGCGGGGCTGTGCGAAAGCAACGTCAGTTTATGGGCCGTGTGGAAACGGACCAGGTCGGCGGGTCTGGGCTGTGATCGGAGCAGATGGCGAAGCCGGTGATAGGCAAACAGGCGATCGACAAAGTTTTCGCGGAGAAGCGGATCGTGCAGGCGCCCCTCTTCTTCCATGGGAAGCAGAGGCAGCCGGCGGACCAGTGCGTCGGCGAAGAGTCCGCGACCTTCATTCCGAGGCACTCCGTTTTGATCGTACACCTTCACGCGAAACAGGCCACAGGTAGGGGAGCGGCTTTTCAGAATGAAGCCGTCGAGATCCATTTGCGCAATCTGCTCGGCCTGGGCTTCGCTCCAGGTGCGCATGGCGTCGGTCCAGTCGCGGCCCGAGTTTGACCCCACCAGTCGGGGACGCTCGATGTCGCCCACTAGGCGCACCGCCTCGCGGGGAACGCCCATCCCCACGGCCACTTCAGGACACATGGGCACCCACTCGACAAAAGGGCCGAGCAATTCGATCAGGGAGCGATCGCGGGCGTGACCGCCGTTGAAGCGTACGGGTTCGCCCAGCAGGCAACTACTGATGCCCACGCGCAGACGATGAGGTGTTTCGGTCATGGTGATTTTCGGGTTTAAGAAGTAAAAGAAGTCCCTGAAGTACCATCAGGTTGGTCACCAGAAAAAAGAGCGCTTCTTCCACGGGCAGGTTTCCCAGAAGCAGCCCGCTGCTGGTGGCCCGATGAATGGTCCAGATTCCGTCGGCGATGGCCAGGGCATCGGCGGCCCAGAGGTAGAGGGTGCCTGCAAGGAGCGCTTCAAGAAAGGGGCGGCGGTAGGCACGTACCAGCGAGCCGCCAATCGCCCACTGGCCCATCAGTACAGGTCCGGCCCAGCTCAGGATCAGGCCGGCGTACAGCCCCTGCGGCGTGCTCAGGGCCAACCAGCCGAGCAGGGTCAGCAGCCCGTAGAGCAGCACGCCGGCCCGGTGGCTCCGGTGCCAGCGTGGTTGCGGATGGGGTGGGGCGGGCTTCGGGATTCGGAGTAGAAAGAGACTGCCTATTAGAAGCGGTTGAAACAGGAAAAACAGATATTCTTCGATCGGTACATAGCCGATCGTAAAAAGCACCCGGTCCGGACCATAACTCCAGATGCCTCGATACACCAGATAGTTATCCCAGGGGGTGGTGTAGGCGAACGCAATGAGAGCCAGCAGCCATAGAGCGCGGTGCGGATTCCGGAAAGTTTTCAGGCTGTTGCTTCGGTAAAGCGCAAGTTGCAGTAGAAGCAGCGGCACCGCAATGAACAGCGCTAGAAACGACAGGTAGCTCATAGGCTGCGGCGTTCCAAGTCGTGCAGCAGTACGTGTGCGGCATTGCGCCCCGAGGCGCCCATGATGCCACCACCGGGATGCGTGCTGGCTCCGGTAAGATAGAGGCCGCGAATCGGCGTGCGGTAACCGGACCATCCCAAGGCAGGACGGAGGGCGAACATCTGATCCGGGCTCATTTCCAGATGCATGACGTTGCCGCGGCGCAGTCCCAGTTCACGTTCGAGCCAGACGGGCGTCTGCAGCAGTTCCCCGACAATGTGCTCACGCGTACCGGGAGCGTAGCGCTCGAATTGTCGCAGCAGGATTTCGCGCACGCGCGGCGCCTCGGTATCCCAGGAGCTTCCGTGCAGCTCGTAGGGGAAGTACTGGCCCCATAGCCAGAGCACCTCGCCCCCTGGAGGCGCCAGCGTATCGTCCACGGCGCTGAATGTCATGGCAACCAGTGGTGGATCCGAGGCCGGTTGCCCCATTCGGTAGGCACCGTAGGCGCGTTCGATCTGTGCCACCGAGCGGCAGAGCAATTGCAGACCGATGCGTGCCTCGGGATGGTTCGTGGCGCGATAACGCACGGGTGCGTTCAGCGCCAGCCGTAGCATGATGCCGAATCCGTTGCCGACGCGGAGCAGGGACCGAAGCGTCTGCAGTTCGGCAATCGGAAGCAGCCGGTCGATCACTTCCAGCAGATGCGTACCGCAGAGCACGGCGCGGGCCGTATAACGGTCGCCGTCGGCCAGCTCGACCCCGGTCACGCGGCCCTGCTCATAGAGCAGGCGGCGGACCGGCGTGTCGGTGTAAACCAGTCCCCCGTGATCCACGATGCATCGCGCCAGAGCTACCGACAGCATGCCCGATCCGCCTCGTGGCCGGGCAATGCCGCCTCGATGATAGAGGGGATGCCACAGCAGAAACGGAGCGCTGAGCGGTTCTCCCGGAGGTGGTCCTGATTGAGCCGCCATCCAGCCCAGCAGCGCCTTTACCTTTTTGGAACGAAATGATTCGTCCAGAATCTGTGCGAACGGTTTGAGAATGCGTGGAAGCGTCTGGCGCCAGTTCGGCAGACGCCGCCTGCTGAACGCACGCACCATCGACCAGGGCGTCGGCGGGCGCAGGAACGTTTCGCATACCGCTTCGGCAAACGGTAGCCAGTGATTACAGAAACGCACGTAGGCTTCCCCTTCTCCGGGAAGATGCGCTTCGAGCAGTGCGGCCGTACGCTCCAGATCGCGATAAATGAAAAGCGTCTCGCCGTCTTCGAAAGGGGCCACGAAAAGCGGGTCGATTTCAAGGTACGCGAGGCCGTAGCGCTCCAGCTCCAGTTCCTCGACGACAGGCGTCAGACGAATGAGAATGTGGGCGCTACCTCCAAGGTCGAAACGATAGCCCGGCACCAGTTCCACGGTGGAAACGGCGCCGCCCACATGGCTTCGGCGTTCGAAGACCATCACGCGCCGGCCGCTTCGGGCCAGATAGGCGGCGGCCACCAGCGCATTGTGCCCGCTTCCTACAACGATGACATCGGTGTCTGGCATGAGGCTACGTGCTGGTTTCTACCTGTTGTTTGATGGCGCGGAGCATGCCCCGAAAGACGAGGCGATGGAGCGGATAGATGCTGTACCAGTAGAGCAGACCCGCCAGACCGCGCGGCTCGAAAAGCGCCTGCTGGATCAAGCGGGTCCCTTTCCCTTCCGGTTGGACGACGAACTGGAGCCAGGCACGTCCCGGCACTTTCATTTCGGCGCGGAGCAGGAGACGACGCTCGGGCTCGAGCGCTTCGACCCGCCAGAAATCAACCGCATCGCCTGCGTACAATTCCTCCGGATGACGACGGCCGCGACGATAACCAATGCCGCCCACCAGCCGATCCAGCACGCCACGCAGGCGCCAGAGTCCGTTGGCGTAGGGCCATCCTCGGGATCCTCCCAGCCGCTTGAGGTAAGCAAAGACGGCGGAGGGCGCAGCCGCTATCCAGATGGAGTAGCTGTCGCGCAGCAGGCCTTCGCGGTCCTCTAAATGGGTGGTAAGTCGCTCCGCATCCCCCGAGGAATAGGCCCCGAACCAGATGGTTTCGACATGGCCGGCGTCGAGACGCTGAAGGGCCAGTCGCATGGCGGCTTCGGCGGAAAGCGTTGTTACTTCAGGAAAAAGCCGGCGGGCCAGATCGTCGCGGCATACCGTCGGCGCTTTAAGGCTGTCGATCAACTTGCGTGCGATGCGCGCAGGCAGGGGCGTGACCAGCCCGATCCAGTACGAGGAGAGTCGGGGCGAGAGTACTGGAACAGGAACAATCCAGCGCCGCAGACCGCGCAGCCGGGCATAAAGGCGAAACAGATCGGCGTAGGTGAGCACGTCCGGTCCCCCGATATCCACAATCCGGGAGTGCTCCGGCGGGTGTTGCAACGCCGCCACCAGATAATCCAGTACGTTGCGGATAGCGATCGGCTGTGTGGGGATTTTCACCCAGCGCGGCGTGATCATCACAGGCAGGCGTTCTGTCAGGTAACGAATCAGTTCGAAGGACAGACTTCCCGACCCCAGAATGATCCCGGCGCGCAGCTCTGTAACAGGAACCGGACCGCTTCGAAGGGCCTCGCCCGTAAGCCGGCGACTTTCCAGATGGCGCGAAACAGGCTGAGGAGGCTGTAGGCCTCCCAGATAGATGATATGGCGGACTCCGGCACGCGCAGCCGCCTCTGCAAGATTACGGGCGCCGGCCTGCTCTTTCTGCATAAAATCATCGCCGCCACCCAGCGCGTGGATCAGATAAAATACGGTATGGATGCCGCTTACGGCGTCCGGAAGTGTTTCGGGGCGTAGCACGTCGGCCTCGACGATCTCGATGCGGTCGGACCAGGGGCGTCCTTCCAGGCGGCGCCGGTCACGTGCCATGGCACGGACGTGATAACCGGCTTCGAGCAGTCTCGGGATCAACCGACCGCCCACATAACCCGTTGCGCCGGTAACCAGCACGCGCATTTCAGCCATATCAGCCATAATATTGCGCAAGAATCTGCTCGGCTACACGTTCGGCATGCCAGAGGGCTCCCTGAATGGAAGCCGGTCCAAAATAATCGCCACAGCACCATACCTTATCGCTGAGTTGATACCGGCGGGGAGGTTGCCAGCCGGCGGGCTCTGCGGGCAGAGCATGGCGGATCGGATAACAGGCCAGCGCTTGCCATCGGTTCACTGTCGGCCCGAACCAGCGGCGAAGCTGGGGAAGGGCTACTTCAAAAGCCATGGCGGGCCGATCAGGCAGGAATCCAGGCATTGTGGCAGCCAGCAGGAAGGAGCCGGCAGGCGCGTAAGAGGGCGCTATGCGGTGGAGCGCTGCGGCCGTTGCCACGGGGCCGGCGTCCGGGTCGCCTTCGAGCAGCAGCGCATCGGGTACGTCCGGCGGTTCGCTGTCGGCGGCGAAATAAACGGTCGTGCTCTGATTCCAGCGCACGTCCAGCTTCCAGTCTGGCCACAGCCAGATCATTGCGGCTGCATCGACGGCCAGCACCGTAATGCGTGGGCGTAATGTCGTGCCGTCCTGAAGCTGCACGGTGCCGTCCGGCTCGACGCGCGTCACAGTGCAGCCGGTTCGGATGGTTTCGGCCGGCAGCCGCGCGGCGAGCTGGTCGGGCAGGGCCTGCATGCCTCGGGCGGGCAACGCCGCCTCACCTTCGCGAAAAGCTTTCATCACGAAGAAAAACTTGCTGGCACGCGTCTCCAGGGTCGTTTCGAGAAAGACGCCACGCAGAAACGGTTGCCAGAAACGCCGGATGAATGCCTCGGAAAAGCCCAGTGTCTCCAGCAGGGTTCGCGTGGTGGTTCGATCGGCCTCAGCATCGTCAGATTCGGCTGTCTCCATCGAGAAGGTCTCCAGTCGGCGTCCCAGTTTTAGCAGACCAAATAGATCCCGGGCACCGAAAAGACCACTGCGCAGCGTACCCCACAGGTGCTCGGGATGGCGGAGCGGATCGAAGAAAGGCTGAAAGCACCCTTCTGTAAACACGTACGCGCCGGCCGGGAAAGGGCGAAGGTCCAGCGCTTCGTAATCGAAGGCGCGTTGCGCGGCCGGATAGGCCGTTTGCAGCACCTGAAAGCCACGATCCAGTTGGAAGCCATCGATCTGGTCGGTGCGCACGCGGCCCCCTACCTGATCCTGGCGTTCGAGCAGCAGGACATCGATCCCCTGCGCATGAAGCAGTCCGGCACAGCGCAGTCCGGCCAGTCCGGCACCGACAACGATTACTTCCGGATCATTGCGAATGGATGTCATAGCGATTTTTGATGGAAGCTTTCCAGTTTTCGTACAGGGCCAGCGCCTCTTCGCGGCTGTCCATAAGCGAAACGATGGGCGAAGGGTAGCCGATCTCGCGCAGCATCTCGGCACAGGAGGGTGCCTCCCAGGGGGCGTGGATGCAGGGAGCCGGCAGGCGATCCAGTTCCGGGAGCCAGCGACGGATGTAGCGGCCTTCCGGGTCGAATTTCTTGCTTTGTAGGACTGGATTGAAGATGCGAAAGTAAGGCGCAGCGTCGGCACCGCATCCGGCTGTCCATTGCCATCCCAGCGTGTTGTTGGCCAGGTCCGCATCGACGAGCGTATCCCAGAACCACTCGGCGCCGCGCAGCCAGTGAATGCGCAGATTTTTCGTCAGCAGCGATGCGACCAGCAGCCGCGCCCGGTTGTGCATCCAGCCACTCTGCCAGAGCTGGCGCATGGCTGCGTCGATGACCGGAATGCCGGTGCGGCCGCGTTGCCAGGCTTCGAGTTCGGGGGCCTCCGTGCGCCAGGGAAAGTCGGACCATTCAGGACGCAGCGGCCGGTGCATCGTCTCGGGAAAGTGATACAGCAAATAGTAGCCGAACTCCCGCCAGGCGAGCTGGCGACGGAAGGCCTCCACGGCCTTCGACGAAATGCCTGCGCGCTGGGCTTCGCCCACGACACGCCAGAGCAGGTGGGGGCTGAGTTCGCCGTTGGCCAGATACGGCGAAAGCTTCGAGGTGACCTCCTGGTCGAGTCGGTCGCGTGCCCGATCGTAGTGGGGAAGGCCGTACGCCAGAAACGTTCGGAGTGTGCTCCAGGCGGCTGCTTCGCCGGGCAACCAGTGCTGGGCAATAGTCTCGCTGGCCCAGTCGGGTCGGGGCAGTAACTGGAGCGATTCCAGGGTGTCCGATTCGGGCCAGAAAGAAGGGGCAGGGATGCGCGCGGGCGGTAGAAATGGGGTCGGCGGGATGTACTGTCGCCGCAACGCCTTCCAGAACGGCGTAAACACGCGATAGACGTCGCCGCTCTGCGTTCGCAGTTGCTCCGGATCGAGAAGCGTCCGGCCAACGGTTTCGATCAGACGGATGGAGCGACGGCGCAGCACCGGGGCAATGCTCGAGGCCAGGCGCCGCTCGTGAGGAAGCAACGGAAGATTCCAGCAGAGGGTGGCCACCGGCAGGGTCTCCAGAAGCTGAATGAGCGCCTCGGCCGGATCTTCAGCAACGCGCAGGATAAGCCGACTCCCTCTGCGCTGCAGCTCGGCATCGAGCGCAGCCAGGCTATGATGCAACCACCAGCGTCGGGCAGCACCGGGACGCTCGAATCCCTCACCTCGGCGCGGCCAGATGAAAAGCGGTACGATGGGATGGCCTGTGCGGAGCGCCGCATCGAGCGCCGGATTTTCGGCCAGGCGCAGGTCGCCCGGCGTAAAAAGCAGGAGGGTGATCGGCATGGCGTCAGTCCAGCACTTTAAGACTTGATAGCCCCCCATCGACGGCCAGCACCTGGCCGGTAATCCAGGAAGCATCGGGGCTCAGTAAAAAGGCAATCGCGCGGGCGATATCCTCGGGTTTGCCGAGCCGGCCAAGGGCATGGTAGCGTAGCGAACGCTCAACAGCCTGCTGGCTGGCGAAAAGCGAGGCCGTCATGGGCGTTTCGGTCAGGCCCGGGGCCACGACATTGATACGGATGCCCCGGCGCGCGTAAGAGGCGGCGGCAGCGCGCGCCAGTCCCATGACGGCCGACTTGGCCGCCGCGATGGCTTCATGGTTGGGCAGGCCCTGCATGGCCACCGCCGAAGCCGTCAGTACGATGCTCCCGCCGTCTTTCATCATGGCCCGGACGCTTTCGCGCAACACGTAGAAAGCACTCCAGAAGTTTTGTGCCAGCACCTCTTCCATTTCCTCGTCCCGCGTGGCTACCAGCGACTTGAGCAGGAGCGAGCCGACCAGGTGCGCCACGCCGGCCACACGCCCGTGGTGTTGCCGGGCTGTTTCGAAAACGCGCTGGACCGCTTCAGGCTTGCGCGCGTCGGCCACGACGGCTGTTGCCCCGTAACGGGTGGCCAGTTCGTAGAGAGGATCGGCGCGCCGTCCTACCAGCACCATGGGGCCGAGGCCGCGTCGATGCACTTCGTCTACCAGCACCCTTCCAATCCCTCCCGTCGCGCCAAAAACAACAACGCATCCGTCCATGAAACAGATCAATTGCTTTTGATGATCTTTTTTATTAAAATAAGAACCGACAATACAAAAGTCAAATTCGATCATCATGGCATAAAGATCGGAATGGAGCTTTCGTCTGTAGAAGCGGCCGAGGTGCTCGAAGTGCACGTGTCATCGATCAAGCGATGGAGTCGTGCGGGAAAGCTGAAGGCGGAGCGCACGCCGGGAGGTCATCGACGCTTTGCTCTTGAAACGCTCCTTGCCTTTGCCCGGCAGCAGCAATTAGCGATCGCATTGTTGAAGTTTGCTCCGTACGAAGCACAGGTGTGGGAAGGATTGCAGCAGCTTCGCCAGGGGGTCATCCCGGAGCATCTGATCGCTTTGATGTACCGGTGGCTGCGGGAAGGGCAAAGTGGTCGGCTGATCCGGCTTGTCGTTTTTCTGTATCGACGCGGCGTTTCGGTTGCGGCGCTGGGAGATCTGTTGCTCGGGCCACTGGTAGGACGAATCGGTGTCGACTGGGAGGCGGGGCGGGTAGGCATTGGCGAAGAACACCGCATGACCCACATGCTGATCGATGCGCTTTACGCGCTGAGGCGGCCCGAGGCCGAGCGGGAGGTGCCCTTTGCGCTGGTGGCGTGTCCGGAAAGTGCGCATCATGAGCTGGGGGCACTTCTGGTGCGGCTGATTCTGGAAGAGCTGGGCTGGCGGGTGCTCTATCTCGGGGCAGATGTCCCGCCTGAAGAGGTTGGCTGGCAACAGCAGCAATGGCGGGCTGAACTGGTGGCGCTTTCGTTCGTGCCGCCGCTGACGCGTGCCGACGTGCTGCGCACGCTGCGCGTTCTGGGGCAGCTCTACGATGAAACACGCCCCTACACGCTGGTGCTGGGAGGCAGGGGAGCTGCCGAGGTAGGGGGTCTGCACGGGCCTTTCCGCAGCATTCATATTTTTCAGAAACTGAGCGATTTTGCAAGATGGCTTCGCGACTACACGACGCATCCGCACGCATGAGCCGCTTCGATCGGCTGCTGCTTTACGGGTTGTATGGTTTCACGATCATTGCCATCGCCGGCTTCGGGATTTTCGGACGCCACCCGGAATTGCTTGCCCGCTGGCCGGAGCTTACCGCGTTCTATGCCCGGTCTTTTACGCTCTTTGCGCGGTTGCATGTGCTGCTGACGGCCCTTGTCCTGTTCGTGTACATGGGTCGTCGTACCGGCGGGCGCTGGGTGCCGGCCGGGCTGGTCGTTTACGGCGTGAGCCTGCTCAGCGAGACGCTGGGGACCACGTATGGCGTGCCTTTCGGGACCTACAGCTACACCACCCTGCTCGGAGGAAAGTGGTTCGGCCGCGTGCCCTATCTGATTCCGCTCAGCTGGTTTGTGATGGCGGTGCCCTGTTACGTGCTGGCCCGCGCCGCCTTTTCGGAGCAGCGGTGGTGGCTGGCCCGGCTGCTGCTGGCAACCTATCTGCTGGTGACCTGGGATCTGAGTCTGGATCCGGCCATGAGCTACCTGACGTCGTACTGGACCTGGGGGGAGACCGGCCCTTATTACGGGATGCCGCTGATCAATCTGGCCGGATGGGCGCTGACCGGGCTGGTGATTATGGGTGTACTGGAAGCGATGCGCGCGTTTCGCTGGACCGAAGCGTTCAGCGTGCAGTGGATGACGGTGTTCTATGGAGCGGTGTTGCTGATGCCGCTCGGTATGGTGGCTGTGGCTGGTCTCTGGGGGGCCGTCGCTGCTACGGTCGCCGCACTGGGCCTGGCGGGAAGTGTCGTCTGGCTGATCCGGCGCAGACGGCCGCGCATGGATACAACGGGCACGCTTCCCGTGCGGGATGCCTTCGAGGAAGATGGTACGCGCTTTTTCGCAGCACATGCCCGTTCGTTTTCTTTTGCCGCGCGGCTGTTTCCAAAGGACCTTCGTCAGGAAGTTGTCCTGCTCTATGGTTTCTGTCGGCTTACGGACGATCTGGTAGACGGCGCATCGACGCAGGTTGCGCCCGAGGTGCTGCAGAAGCGCCTGGATCGGTGGCAACGGCAGGTATGGATGGCCTACGAAGGACGCCCCTCCGGACTCCCCTGGCTCGATCGGCTTATGCAACGCTCGCGCCTGGCCGGATTGCGCTGGGAGGTCGTGCAGGCGCTGCTGGACGGGGTGCGCCAGGACATCGGACCGGTCCGAGTGGCTTCCTATGAGGAACTGGATCGCTATGCCTACCGCGTGGGTTCGACGGTAGGTGTCTGGATGTGCTATTTGATGGGGGTGTGCACGCCCCCATTGCTTGCGCGCGCCGAAGCGCTCGGCCGCGCCATGCAGTACACGAACATCGTGCGCGACGTGGGAGAAGATCTGCGGCGTGATCGCCTCTATCTGCCCGCGGATCGGATGGCCGCCTATGGACTGGACCTCGCGGATCTGCTACGTATGCAGCAGACCGGCGTGCTCGATCCTTCCTATGTGGCGCTGCTGGAAGAACTCATGCAGCGGGCCGAACGTGACTATGAGGCCGCCTGGGAGGCCATTCCGGCACTGCCACCGCGCGTTCGCAGTGCCATTGCCGTGGCCGCCGAGGTCTATCGGGGGATTCATGAAGTGCTTCGACAGAACCACTACGACAATCTGACGCGTCGCGCCTACACGACGCTCCCTGAAAAAATCGGTCTTTCGGTGGCTGCACTGCGTCGTCTGCGCCGGGCGGTTTTGATGACAGGTATGCAGGCCCTATGATGCTCGGTTTGTTTGTGCTGTTGCTGTGGACCGGTTCGGTTACGTGCGAAGCTGTAACCGAACCCATCGAATGCGTGCGTCGCTATTACCTGCGCAGTGCCGAAGACGAGAAGGCTATTGCGGCAGGGATGGCTTTCCTGGAAACGCAACGCGCACGTTTGCCTGAAACGCTGGCCAACGCTTACCAGGCGGCGCTGACCATTTTAAAAGCGCGCTACGCTTTCTGGCCGCAGACCAAAATGCGCTACCTCCGGGAGGGGCTTCCGGTTCTGGACAGCCTCGTGGCGGCCCATCCCGATCATATGGAAATTCGATGCCTGCGACTGCTGAGCATTTACTACCTGCCTTTTTTCTTCGGGCGCAAAGAGATGGCCCGCGAAGACATGCGCCGGCTGACGCAGCAGTTGCTGGCCGGGGAGGCATCGCTGCCGGATACCTATCGGCGCATGATGGTGGAATTCCTGCTGGCCAATGCGCCCCTCGATCAGGTGGAGCGGATGCGGTTGCAGACGTTGTATCGTGAACTCCGACGCAGCGAAGCGCGCCTGCCATGAGTCGCCCTGCTTACTGGTGCCCTTCGTTGGTAACGATTTTTTTCGGGATGTTGGCACCCTATCGGCGGTTGTGCCTGCACCGCATCCTCGTTGCAGGACCGCTCGGGTTGCCTGACGACGAACGCGCCGTGTTGCTGTGCGCGAATCACACGAGCTGGTGGGACGGCTTTCTGCTGCGTGAGGTGCACCGTCGCCAGGGAGCAGGGCGTTCCCTTTATACCGTCATGCTGGCATCGCAACGAAGGCGCTTCCCCTGGTTTCGATGGATGGGCGCCCTGGGCCTTGAACCGGGACGGCCGGCTTCCCTTCGCAGGGTGTTTCGTTTCCTGTACCAGGAGCGCCGCCGTCGGCCTTACTGGCTGGCTTTTTTCCCGCAGGGGCGGATCCGCCCGTCTTTTGCCCGGCCGCTTGACTTTCGGCCCGGTGTGCGGCTCATGGTCCGGGCCATACACCCCGGATGGATCATCCCGACGGCGATTCATCTGGAGCCCTTGCGGCATCCGGCTCCCACGGCTTTCGTGGTGATGGGCGCGCCGATCGACACGGCCTGCGATCCCTCACCCGAAGCGCTCGAAACGGCTACCACATTGCTCCTGGACCGGCTACAGGGATGGCTGAGCCGCGTCGGTGAGCATGCCGCCGAAAAATGGGAGGAGTTTTTGGCTGAACATACCGCACAGAATCAGATCCGGACATGAAAGAACATCGTGCCATTGTGATCGGAAGTGGATTCGGAGGTCTGGCCGTTGCCATTCGCCTGCAGGCCATGGGCTTCAAGACGACATTGCTGGAAAAGCGAGAAAAAGTGGGCGGCCGAGCCTATCAGCTGCGAGATCGCGGCTATACGTTCGACATGGGCCCCAGTCTCATTACAGCGCCTTCGATCCTGCGGCGTCTGTTTGCCGCGGCCGGGCGACCGCTTGAAGACTACGTCGAGCTTGTCCCGCTCGATCCTTTTTATCGGGTGTACTTTCACGACGGTACGTATCTCGACTATACGGCCGATCGGGAGCGGATGCGTGCCCAGATGGCCCGCTTCAACCCGCAGGATGCCGCCCGTTACGATCGTTTCATGGAGGCGACGCGGCCCATCTATGAAGCCGTCATCAGGGAAGGACTGGGAGCCCGGCCGTTCGATACACTGGGGAAACTGCTGGCTTTTCTGCCCCGTGCGCTTCGCCTCGGTGCGATTCAGCCCGTCGCCCGATTTGCCAGCCGCTATTTCGAAGATTTTCGCCACCATTTTCTCTACAGCTTTCATCCGCTTTTTATCGGGGGCAATCCGTTCCGGGCACCGGCCGTCTACATCATGATCCCTTATCTGGAACGGGAAGAGGGCGTCTGGTTTGCCCGGGGAGGGATGTACAGCCTGGTGGAGGCAATGGCCCGTCTGTTTATGGAAATCGGGGGGCGTATCCATACCGGTACACCGGTGCAGCGGATTGTCGTGCAGAAGGGAAAGGCGGTCGGGGTAGAGGCCGCCGACGGGTTTCATCCGGCCGAGCTGGTGGTGAGCAATGCAGATCCGGGCTACACCTACCAGTATCTGGTCGATCCGGCCTGGCGCCGGCGCTGGACCGATCGGCGCATCGCGCGACTGCATTACAGCATGAGTTGCTTTCTGCTGTATCTGGGCGTCAGGCGCACCTACCCACAACTGCTCCATCACACGTTGATGCTCTCACCGCGGTATCGCGAGCTGATCGAAGACATCTTCGAACGCAAGGTGCTGGCGCCGGATTTCAGCCTCTATCTGCATGCGCCCACGCGTACCGACCCCACGATGGCGCCACCCGGTTGTGAAAGCCTCTATGTGCTGGCACCCGTGCCGCATTTGCAGGCGTCGATCAACTGGTCTGAAGAAGCACCGCGCTATGCCGAGCGCTTACTCGAATTCCTGGAGGCCTGGGGACTGGAAGGTTTACAGGAGAATCTGGAAGTGTGCCACTACTTTACGCCCGAGGATTTTGCCCGGCATTTGAATGCGCCTTACGGTAGCGCCTTCAGTATCGAACCACGCCTTACCCAGACCGCATACTTCCGGCCGCACAACCGGAGCGAAGACATCCGGGGACTCTATCTGGTCGGAGCAGGCACGCATCCCGGCGCCGGACTGCCGGGCGTGGTGCTCTCGGCCGAGGCGACCGCCTGGGCCATCGCGCAGGATTACAATGTAACGTCGCCTTCGACTGCTGCGCTCGCCTCGGCATAAGCCGGCGGCTCGAAGAGCAGGCGGGGCATCAGACGGTCGCGCAGTGCGAAAAAGGCGTCGCGCAGCGAATCGGGCACGGGCTCGCCGGGGGGCAACTGCTCGCGCAGAGGATCCACCTGGCGGCCGTTTTTCCAGAAGCGGTAGCACACGTGCGGTCCCGTGGCCAGCCCCGTGCTGCCCACGTAGCCGATCACCTGGCCCTGGCGCACGCGCACGCCGGGCCGGATGCCCTTCGCAATGCGCGAAAAGTGCAGGTAGCCGGTCGTGTAGACCGCATTGTGCCGGATTTTGACGTAATAGCCGTTGTACTGATTGTAGCCGGCCTCGATCACCACGCCGTCACCGGTGGCATAGACGGGCGTGCCGGCCGGAGCGGCATAGTCGGTGCCCAGGTGGGGCTTGTAGCGTTTCTGAACGGGGTGGAAGCGGCGCAGGCTGTAGCGCGAGGTGATGCGGCTGTAGCGGAGCGGCGCTTTCAGGAAAGCCTTGCGCAGGTTGCGGCCGGCCTCGTCGTAGTAGTCCACGCCGCCGTCGTGCTCGAAGCGAAACGCGTAGAAGTCCTCGCCCATGTGCTGAAAGCGGGCGGCCAGCACCCGTTCGATGCCTACCGGCTCACCGTCGATCAGCGTCTCTTCGTAGAGGGCCACGAAGCGGTCGCCACGCTGAATGCGGTAAAAGTCGATCTGCCAGGCGAAAATCTCCGAAAGCCGAACGGCCAGTTCCGGATCGGCGTCGGCAGCCTGAAGCGTCTCGTACAGGGAGCTTTCGATGACGCCCTGTGCGGTGCGCAGTACGCGCTCGACGGCCCGCCGACCCGTATAGACCCGCACCGGCTCGCGCAGGTCGAACACCACGTATCGCACGGGATCGGGCTGATAGACGAACACGCGGGCGCCCGTGGAGTCGCGGTAAACGTGAAGCGGACGGCCGGCCTGCAGGCGACGCACGTTGAACACGTCGCGCGCCGCTTCGGCCAGCGCCAGCACGTCGGCATAGGGTACGTCGTAGCGCGTCAGGATGTCGGCGAACGTCTCGCCCCGCCGGATGCGGTGCGTGCTACGTTCAAAGGGTCCTTCTTCGATGCCGAAGGCGTCGTACACGATGGTGACCGGGCGAAAGGCCGCAGACCGACCAGGCCTGGAGGCGGAAGGCGGGTCGATTGGGCGGCTACGGACATACCACAGCGCCATCACCGCAGCGCCCACAAGCAACAGCAGCAGGAAAAAACGAACCGGACGTTTCACTTCGACCGTGCGACGTGTTTCCATGCGGGATACAGCTTCAGGATCAGAACCACCTGCGACGCCGGAATATACGCGAAGTTGGGCAATTCATGAAGCCGGCCATGTATTTTTCAGAAGATTCGCTCGGCCAGCCCGCGAAAGAAGGTCCAGAGCGTAAGTGCCGCCAGGCGCACGGTCTGGCGGTCGCGGTCCAGGCGTGGGTTGCATTCGACGAGGTCGATAGACCGGACGGCCGGGCAGCGGCCGGCCTCGTAGGCGGCCTGCAGCCAGTGCTCGGGATCCAGGCCGTCGATGCTCGGGGCGCTGACGCCGGGTGCGAAGGCCTGATCGACGGCGTCCAGGTCGAAGCTGACCATGAGCGGCGCGTGGGCCTGATGATAGAGATCGGTGATCCGGTCGGCGGTCAATGCGTCGCGCCAGACGTAGTGGGCGTGCTGCTCATGCAGAAAGTGCAGATGCTCGGGCGCGACGCTGTGCGGCAGTAGACCGGCCACCGTGTAGCTCCGGCACCGCTTCGAGGGATGGGTGAGCGCCTGGCGAAACGGCGAGCCCGAATGGGCCTTTCCGTCCCGGAGCGGCCGCACGTCGGCATGGGCGTCCCAGTTCAGGATGTGCACGGACTGCTCGGCGTGCACGTAGGCCAGAAAGTGGGCGTAGGCGGTTTCGTGGCCGCCGCCCAGGATGACGAGCAGCTTCCCCTCGCGCAGTAACGGGGCCATGAGCCGTCCGAAATGCTCCTGGGACGCCTCCAGCGTACGCTTCAGGCGCAGGTCGCCCAGATCGAACGTGTGCGCCAGCAGTTCGGTGAAGGCCTTTCCGGAGCGGGGATCGGGCGTGAGGCGGTAGAAGGCTTCGCGGATGGCTCGGGGCGCCTCGCGGGCACCGGGGCGGCCGCCGTTGCGGCGCACGCCCGTGTCGGACGGAAAGCCGACGAGCACGATGCGGGCCGCTTCCACGCTCCGGACGGCCCGGCCGAGGAGCTGGCCCACGCGCAGGTCCGTCGGGTCCCAGGGATCGGACGGTTCAGGTGGCGGCAGAAAGGCGTCAGGCGGTAGCGTCATGGTCTTCGAGGCGCTTTCCTCCGATGAACGTGGCCTGTACAGCATTGGGACGGAAGTGATAGAGCCAGTGATCCACGTCCTCGGCGTCGATCAGGATGAAGTCGGCTTTTTTGCCGGGTTCGAGCGATCCCAGCTCGCGGTCGCGCCCGATGGCCCGGGCAGCATAGCAGGTGGCCCCCTTCAGCGCTTCGGCCGGCGTCAGGCCGCAGAGCACGCAGGCCAGCGTCATGGCCAGCGGCAGGTGGTAGGACGGGGCGCTTCCGGGATTGAAGTCGGTGGCGACGGCCACCGGCACGCCCGCTTCGACGAAGCGGCGGGCGTCCATGGGCCGCTGGCGCAGATATAGCGTGGCGATCGGGAGCGCGACGGCCACCACGCCGGCCCGTGCCATTGCCTGAATGCCTTCGTCGGAGGCGTACTCCAGATGATCGGCCGAGACGGCCCCGACCTCGGCCGCCAGGCGGGCGCCGCCACCATCGTGCAACTGGTCGGCGTGCAGCTTCGGCCGCAGCCCGAACGCTTTGCCGCGCTCCAGAATGCGCCGGGCTTCCTCCACGGTGAAGGCGGTCTCTTCCACGAACACATCGCAGCATTCGGCCAGCCGCTCGCGGGCCACGTGGGGGATCAATTCGTCCGTAATCAACTGCAGGTAGGCTTCGCGGCGGTCTGCGTACTCCGGCGGCACGATGTGGGCGGCCAGCAGAGTGGGGATCAGTCGGACCGGCTGGGTCGCCTGCAGCCGTCGATAGACGCGCAGCAGCTTCAGTTCTTCTTCGAAGGATAGCCCGTAGCCGCTTTTGGTCTCGACGGTCGTGATGCCCAGACGGGCCATCTCGCGCAGAAAGCCCAGGCAACGATGGTACAGCGCGTCTTCCGAAGCGGCCCGCGTCTGCGCGACCGTGCGCCGGATGCCGCCGCCCTGTCGGGCAATCTCCAGATAGGAGACGCCCCGGCAGCGGAGTCGGAATTCGTCGGCGCGCCAGCCCCCGAAGGCCAGGTGCGTGTGGCAATCGACCAGGCCGGGCGCCACCAGGCAGCCGCCCGCGTCGAGGCGTGGCATTTCCCGAAAGCGGACGGGCAGCTCGGCCTCGGGCCCCACCCAGCGGATTGTGTCGCCTTCCCAGGCCAGCGCCGCCCGCTCGATGGAGTGCAGCGTCTCCTGGCCGCCTTCGGCCCGGCAGGTCAGGAGCTGGCGGATGTTCGTCAGGACCGGCATCAGTGCAACGGGCGCAGCTCGCGGGCCACCAGATCGGGCAGTTCCCGGCTCCGTATCATCTCCAGACAGCGGGCGATGTCCTGCTGGTAGAAGTAATCGGCTTCGCGATGGGGCACGTGCCGGCGCACGTAGTGGTGGACAATCTCCACGCCCCGTCCGGGCCGCAGCGGCAGCCGATAGTCGAGCGCCTGGGCGGCCGTGAACAGCTCGATGGCCAGCACGTGCTCGACGTTCTCCAGCACGGTCAGCAGCTTCAGCGCGCTGATGCTGCCCATGCTCACGTGGTCTTCCTGGCCCAGGCTGGTCGGGATCGAATCGACCGAGGCCGGGTGGCAGAGCACTTTGTTTTCGGAGACGAGTGCAGCGGCCGTGTACTGGGGGATCATGAAGCCTGAGTTGATGCCGGTGTCTTTCATCAGCAGGCGGGGCAGGCCGTCGTGCCCCTCCAGCAGCAGGTAAGTGCGGCGCTCCGAGATGCTGGCCAGCTCGGCCAGCGCCATGGCGGCCAGATCGAGCGCCAGCGCCAGCGGCTGACCGTGGAAGTTGCCGCCGCTGAGGATGTCGCCGTTTTCGAAGACGAGCGGGTTGTCGGTGGCCGAATTGATCTCGATCTCCACGACGCGGCGGGCATAGTCGAGCGCGTCGCGGCTGGCCCCGTGTACCTGCGGCACGCAGCGCAGGCAGTAGGGGTCCTGCACCTTACCGCAGTGCCGGTGGGATTCGAGGATCTCGCTATCGACAAGCAACGTGCGGATGTTTTCGGCCACAAGGGCCTGGCCGGGATGCGGACGCACGGCCTGGATGCGGGGATCGAATGGCTTGATGCTTCCCTGCAGCGCTTCGAGGCTCATGGCCGCCAGGATGTCGGCCACTTTCACCAGATGCAATGCCTTTTCGAGCACGTAGGCGCCGCAGGCGCTCATGAACTGGGTGCCGTTGATGAGCGAGAGGCCGTCTTTCGGTTGCAGGCGAATCGGCGAAAGACCCGCTTCGGCCAGCACCTCGGCGGCCGGACGCACCGCAGTGCCGTCTTCGTTCCAGAAGTAGCCGTGGCCGATGAGCGGCAATGCCAGATGAGCCAGCGGGGCCAGGTCGCCCGAGGCGCCCACGCTTCCGCGGCTGGGCACGGCCGGGATCAGGTCGCGCTCGGCAAAGTCCAGCAGCCGTTCGAAGGTCGGCACCGAGATGCCCGAGTAGCCGAGGCCCAGCGCGTGGATCTTCAGCAAGAGCATCAGCCGGCACAGTTCGCGGGGCAGCCAGGGACCCACGCCCACCGCGTGGCTGATGAGCAGGTTTTCCTGAAGTTGCGCCAGTTTGTCGTCCGGGATGCGGGTGCGGGCCAGTGCACCGAAGCCGGTGTTGATGCCGTAGTAAACGCCGCCGCTCTGCAGCGCCGCCTCGACGCGGGCCCGCGAGGCGGCTACGGCCGAATGGTCCCGCCGCAGCTCCTCGACGCGCCGCTCCAGGTCTTCGTAGAGTGAATCAATCCGAACCGAAAACTCCAGCGTGGGCAGGGGATATTCCATGGTCTTTGCAATCACGTTGGCAACAACACGTAGGGGCGTACCAGCTGTGTGCGTTCGCAACCAACGGCCTTACCCGGTGATCATGGGCAGATCGAGGCCGCGTTCGCGGGCCGTCTGGATGGCCAGTTCGTAGCCGGCGTCGGCATGGCGCATGACGCCCGTGCCGGGATCGGCCGTCAGCACGCGCTCGAGGCGGAAGTCGGCCTGCTCGGTGCCGTCGGCCACGCAGACCATGCCGGCATGGATCGAATAGCCGATGCCCACGCCGCCGCCGTGGTGGATCGAAACCCAGCTGGCGCCGCAGGCCGTGTTGAGCAGGGCGTTGAGCAGCGGCCAGTCGGCGATCGCGTCGGAGCCATCCTTCATGCCCTCGGTTTCGCGGTTGGGCGAGGCCACCGAACCGGCATCCAGATGGTCGCGGCCGATCACAATGGGCGCTTCGATTTTGCCTTTGCGCACCAGCCAGTTGAACTTCAGGCCCATTTCGGCCCGCTCGCCGTACTCGAGCCAGCAGATGCGGGCGGGCAGCCCCTGGAAGCGCACCTTTTCCCGTGCTTTCTTGATCCAGCGGACCAGGCTTTCCTTGTGCGGGAAGGTTTCGATGACGGCCTGATCGGTGACGGCGATGTCGTTCGGGTTACCCGAAAGCGCCGCCCAGCGGAATGGTCCGGCACCCCGGCAGAAGAGGGGCCGGATGAAGGCGGGCACGAAGCCCGGAATGCGGAAGGCCTCCTTCATGCCGCGATGGTCGGCCACCTGGCCGCGCAGGTTGTTGCCGTAGTCGAAGACCACGGCGCCCAGCTCCTGCAGTTTCAACATGGCCTCGACGTGCCGCTGCATGGAGTCGAGTACGGCCTCCTCGTAGCCCTTCGGATCCTTTTCGCGGAAGGCGGCCGCCGACTCCACGGTGTGGCCGGACGGAATGTAGCCGTAGCGCAGGTCATGGGCGGCCGTCTGGTCGGTGACCACATCGGGCACGATGCCCCGGCGCACCAGCTCGGGCAGTACGTCGGCGATGTTGCCCAGCAGGCCCACCGAGAGCGCCTCGCCGCGCTCCCGCGCCCGGAGGACCAGCTCCAGCGCTTCGTCGAGGTCGGTGCTCATGCGGTCGAGGTAGCCCGTGCGGATGCGGCGCTGGATGCGCTCCGGATCGACCTCGACGCCCAGGAAGGCGGCTTCGTTCATGGTGGCGGCCAGTGGCTGGGCCCCGCCCATACCACCCAGGCCCGCCGTTACCACCAGTCGGCCTTTCAGCGTGCCGCCGAAGTGCTGGCGCGCACATTCGGCGAACGTCTCGTAGGTGCCCTGCAGGATGCCCTGGGTGCCGATGTAGATCCAGGAGCCGGCCGTCATCTGGCCGTACATGGTCAGGCCCAGCGCCTCCAGCCGCCGGAATTCGTCCCAGGTGGCCCAGCGGGGGACCAGGTTGCTGTTGGCGATGAGCACGCGCGGGGCCAGTTCGTGCGTGCGGAATACGCCTACCGGCTTGCCGCTCTGCACGAGCAGCGTCTCGTCGTTTTCCAGGCGCTTGAGCGTCTCGACAATCTTGTGGAAGCAGGCCCAGTTGCGGGCGGCCTTGCCGGTGCCGCCGTAGACGATGAGTTCTTCGGGTTTCTCGGCGACTTCCGGGTCCAGATTGTTCATCAGCATGCGGAGGGCGGCCTCCTGATGCCAGCCCTTGCAGTGCAACGTGGTGCCGCGCGGGGCGCGAACGGTGATCGGCGTCGTCTCCATGGCGACCGGGTGTCTTGATCAAAAGCGCTTCCGGGGTCAATTTAACAAAGCAACGTGCCGGATAAAAGTTCGGCGTCAGGTGCGTTTTTCCGGCAGCCAGGGCGTTTCGGCCACGTGCCGCCGGTGGTTGAGCCATCGAGCCAGCACGAAAAGCAGGTCGGAGAGACGGTTCAGAAAGCGCAGCACCTCGGGATTGAGCGTCTCCTGCTGCATGGCTTTGACGACGTGCCGCTCGGCCCGGCGGCAGACCGTGCGGGCCACGTGCAGCATGGCCGCAGCCGGCGCACCGCCCGGCAGGATGAACGTCTTCAGCGGGGGCAGTTGTGCTTCGAGCCGGTCGATTTCCTGTTCGAGCGCTTCCACGTGACGGGGTTCGATGCGGACGGTGCGGGCGCGGCTGTCGAGCGGAGTGGCCAGGTCGGCGCCGGTGTCGAAGAGCATGCCCTGCAGGCGCTGGAGCAGGGCGTCGAGTTCGTTTTCTTCGGGCAGCAGGTGCGCGCGCACCAGTCCGAGCCAGGAGTTCAGCTCGTCCACCGTCCCGTAGGCGGCAATGCGCGGGTGGGATTTGGGCACGCGTCCCCCGCCGAAGAGTCCGGTCGTGCCGTCGTCGCCGGTGCGGGTGTAAATCTTCATGCGGACGTTGCGTTTTCGGTGATCGGGTGGAGGTACTGAATGCAGGGCAGGCCGTCGGGCAGGTAGTGGATACGGGCGGCCATGCGGAAGACGCGGGCGATGAGCGCTTCGGCGAGCACTTCGGCCGGGGGACCGTCGGCCACGAGGCGGCCCCGATGCAGCACGAGCAGGCGATCGGCGTAGCGGGCGGCCAGCGACAGGTCGTGAAAGACGGCCACGACCGTACGGCCTTCGGCCACCAGACCGCGCACGCGGTCGAGGAATTCGAACTGGTAGTGCACGTCGAGGTGGGCCGTGGGCTCGTCGAGCAGCAGCAGGTCGGCCTCCTGGGCCAGTGCCTGGGCCAGAAAGACGCGCTGCTGCTCGCCGCCGCTGAGCGTGTGGATCAGCCGATGGGCGGCGTCGGCCAGGTCGACGGCGGCCAGCGCTTCGCGCACGCGGGCGCGGTCGGCCGCCGTGAACGGCTCGAGCCAGCCCTTGTGTGGGGCGCGGCCCAGCAGCACGATGTCCTCGACGGTGAAGTCGAACGCCAGCGTGGGGGCCTGTCGCACGACGGCCACCTGGCGGGCCAGTGCCCGGCGCGGCCAGCTTCGCAGCGGCCGTCCCCGCAGCGACAGGTGTCCCGTGTAGGGAAGGACGCCACTGATCGTGCGGATCAGCGTGGTTTTGCCGCTGCCGTTCGGTCCCAGCAGGCCTACGAAGGAACCGGCCGGGATCTCGAAGGTGAGCCCGTCCAGAATCGTACGTCCACCTAGCGCTACCCGCAATCCATTGGCCGCAACCATGCCTTCGACGACTTGCCCGCAGGATCGACGCCCCTATGCTACGACGGCCGGCCGTCTGGTGCAAGCCGCGCTGCTGCTTCTTCTGATTTTGACGGGATGCGACAACCGCCAGCAGGAAGATTTTCTGAGCGCGGCGTTTCGGCCGCCGGAAGGCTTCACGCGCACCGACGAAAACGGCCAGGTGCTCTCGGAAGACCCGGACGACTGGCGGGTGGCACCGGCCTTCCGGGGGTATCTACGCTTCGATCCGGCCTATCCGAACCCGTACACAGGAAGCGGTGAAGTGCGCGTGCCGTTTCACGTCTTTTCGTCGCTGAGCGGCTCGCTGAGCATCTGGGCCGAGGACGTGGAAGGCCGCATGCGGCTGCTGGACGAGCACCCTTCGCTCTCGCAGCCCGGCACCTACGTGTTCATCTTCGACCCCCTCATCCTGACCCCCGACCGCAATCTGGCCCGCCTACAGGGGCTGCACCGGCTTTTCATCTACCGGGGCAACGATCTGGTCTCGTATGGCGATCTGATGATTCAGACGCCATAGCTTATCGTATGAGCATCAGACGGCGTGTAACGCTGAACGTGGCGCCCTGAATGCGATACAGGTAGAGTCCACCGGGAAGATCACCGGCTTCGATCTGAAACACGTAGGGTGTATTAGCGGAAAGTACGCCCTCATAGAGGAGACGGACCCGTTGCCCCAGCAGGTTGAACAATTCGATACGTACGGGTTGCGTGGCGCTTACGGTCAATGTAAACGAGGTGCGCGTCTGAAATGGATTGGGAGCAGCTGGTACGAGCTGGTAGGTAGGCGACGGGGGCGTCGTCTGTCCGTAAACCGGGCTCCCTGCGAAGGATAGCAAGCCCCACAGCAGAAGTAAGCTGCATGTCTGTAACAATCGCCGCATGATCGTATCGGAAAGAAAGCCGTTTCGAAGAGCGAGCAACAAAAATTGTTCGCAAGGGCTTGAAAGGGTCGGGCAAGGTGTATGTTTCGAGGAGATTTCAGGAGGCGGCGCGTTCGAGGCGATCCATGAGGGCCAGGCCGAGTCCGGTTCGGGGTACACGCTGGGCGTAGATGCGCGTGCAGCCCTGCGCGTCGCAGCGGCGGAAGAAATCGAACAGTTCGTAGGCATACGTTTCCACGTCCGGGCAGATGCAGCAGGCGCCGAACGCTTCAGGGTGGGCGGGCGGGGTCAGGCCGATGTAGGCATGGCGCGGATCGGGAACGGCTTCGTCCGGGTGATCGACCAGCACCACACGGGCCTGCGGGGCATAGTGGCGGTAGCGCGTGCCCGGGCTGCGCGCTTTGAGTGACATTTCATTGCCCACCAGGCGCGTTTCGGGCACCACTTCGCGGAGCGCCTCCAGCGGTACGGCACCGGCCCGCAGTACCACCGGCTCGGGTCCGGTACAGTCCACCACGGTCGATTCCAGTCCCATGTCGCTCCGGTCACCCTGCAGAATGCAGGCGATGCGGCCGTTCAGGTCGGCATAGACGGCCTCCCAGCGGGTCGGGCTGGGGCGGCCGGAGCGGTTGGCCGACGGAGCGGCCACCGGCGTGCCACAGGCCTCCAGGAACGCCCGCGCTACCGGGTGGCGGGGCATGCGCACGCCCACCGTGGGCAACCCGGCCGTCACCTCGTCGGGCACGTCCGGGTGGCGCGGTAGCACCAGCGTCAAGGGGCCGGGAAAGAACCGTTCCATGAAGCGCCGGGCGGCTTCCGGCACGTCGCGTACCAGGCGCGCAAGCTGATCGAGATGGGCAATGTGCACGATGAGCGGGTTGTCGAGCGGTCGGCCTTTGGCTTCGAAAATTTTCCGGACGGCCTCCGGATTGAACGCATCGGCCCCGAGCCCGTAGACCGTCTCGGTGGGGAAGGCCACCAGCTCGCCCCGGCGAATCAGGGCGGCCGCCTCGTGCACGTCGGTCGTCAGCAGGGTTTCTCTGGAAGCCATACGCGTCAATCGTCGGGGGCGGCTTGCGCCAAAAGCGGATCTCGGTCGGCGGTTGTTTTCGCGTTTTTATAACGGCACGCTTCTATCCTGCTGCATCGGCACCGTTCGGTCATGAGCAACGCTGCACAGCGCTATCTTCAGGCCTGCCTGCGGGCCTACTGGCAGGGCACGCCGATGCCCGCGCCGGCGGGTCCGGCGGATCCGGCCGAAGTGGCCCGGCTGGCCGTGCAGCAGGGCGTGGGACCGCTGCTGTACCGGGCGCTGAAGGCGGCTTCCCCGGCGAAGGTTCCCGAGGCGCTGCTGGCGGCCCTGCGGCCGCATTACCTGGCGGCGGTGGCGCAGGCCGGCCTGCAGGTCCGGGAGGTGCAGCGGCTGCACCGGGCGTTCGAAGCGACGGGCGTGCCCGTCCTGTTCTACAAAGGGGTCGTGCTGGGACGGATGGCCTACGGCGATCCGGCATTGCGTCCGGCATCCGACATCGATCTGCTGGTGGCCGAGCCTGACTTCGACCGGGCCGAGGCCGTGGTGTTCGAACTGGGGTACCATCGGGACGTGCCGCATCGGGGGATGGTACGCCGGGTGTATCTGCGGCTGCAGCGCGAGCATCCGTACCGGACGCCGGACCGCCTGCTGATGGTCGATCTGCACACGGGGGTGGCTCCCTGGCGCTTTGCGCCCCAGCCGGATATCCGGGCATTGCTGGCGGAAGCGCGGCACATCGACCTGGGCGGACAGACGGTGCGGACGCTTCCGGTCGAAGCGTTGCTGCCGCTGCTCTGCCTGCACAGCGCCAAACATCAGTGGCGCAGCCTGAAATGGATGTGCGACGTGGCCGGGTTGTTGCGGCACTTTCCGGAGTTAGACTGGGAGCGCGTCTGGCAGATAGCCCGGCAATGGCAATGCCGGCGTATGGTACGGCTGGGGTTGTGGCTGGTGCACGAGGGGCTGGGCGTTGCATTGCCGGCGGAGGCGCTTCGGATCGTCCGGCAGGACCGGCGCGTGGAACGACTGGCCCGGCACGTTCTGGACGGCATCGGGCGTTCGGACGCCTGGCGATCTTTCTGGCAACGCTTTGCTTTCCATGTGCAGTGCCGGGAGCATCCGGCCGCGCGGCTGCGCTACCTGCTGCTGACGACGCTTTTTTACACGACGCGCCCGCTGCTGGGCATTCAACATTGAGGGACGTATGCTGACCCGTTTGCGCAACCTGCAAAATCAGGGGCGCGTGCGACAGGCTCCCGCCACGCCTGACATGGTGCAGCCGCCCTCGCTCCGACGGTTGCTCCGACTGAGCTGGCGGCATCGCATCTGGCGCAAATGGCAACGGGGCGATCTGCGGTGGCTCCGACAGATCTTCCGGCTGATCGTCCGGGTCGAACGAAATCAACGACGACTTCCGCTGCCGGCCCTGCTGGCGCTGTTTGAACCCGGTCCGGAGGATGCGCCCCTTGGAGAAGATGAGCTCCGGCGCGTCGAGCGTCTGACGCTGGCGGTGCTCCGACGGCTTTACGGGCGCGACTTCTGCATGAAGCAGGCGTTGCTGCTGTATCATTTCTACCGGCGGGCCGGTAAGCCTGTGTGCATTCGCTTCGGGGTAACGCGCGAAAACGGCCAGTTGCGGGGGCACGCCTGGGTGGAATGGGAAGGACGGCCGGTGGCCGAAGCCGTCGATCCGCGGCAACAATTTGCCATTACCTACACGCACCCACCCGACGGGCACCGCGCATGAAGACGAGTTACAGCTTCGAGCGATTCGTGCTGCTGCTGGAAAGTGAGCGACCCGCACTGCAACAGCAGGCCGATCGGGTGCTCCGCTACCATCGCTTCAGGCCTGGACGGCAGAACGCCACCCCGGACTGGACGCTTCGGCTTTTTCCGGCGACCCGTGACGATCCGGCCTGGCCCGTCGTATTCGAGACGGCTTCCTGCCGGTTGCTGGCGGGGGCGTCGGGCTGGTGGCTCCGGTACGGTCCGGTGGCATTCAGGGGGCAGGGTACGGAACTGGACGGCTACGTGCCCTCCGGTGCCGAGACGCGGCCCGAGTTTGCCTTCGGGCTGGTGCTGGCCGTGAGTCTGTTATTGCGCGAGAAAGGTTGGTTCGGCCTGCATGCGGCCGGGCTGGTCTGGCGCGACAGCGGCGTGCTGCTGGTGGGGCGGAGCGATTCGGGCAAATCGACACTGGCCTACAGTCTGGTCCGGCGCGGGTGGTCCTATCTGACCGACGACGCCGTACTGGTGCATCGAAGCGGGGAGGACATCGTGGCGGTTTCCTTTCGGGAGGATTTCGGGCTCGATCCGGAGAGTGCACGCTATTTTCCCGAGGTAGCTGCCTGCCCGGATCGGCAACCCACCGATCCGGCGAAGTTGCGCGTGCGGATGGACCGGCTGCATCCCGGGCGGTTTCAGCCGCGGTGTCGTCCGGTGCTGTTGATTTTTCCAGAACGTGCCGATATTCCGGAAAGTCGGCTGGTGCCGCTTCGGCGCAGCGAGGCCTTCGGGCGACTGGTGCAGGCCAGTCTGCTGCTCGGGCGCGCGGATGATCCCGCGGAACGCCGTTTGCTTGACGTGATGGGGCGGTTGGTCCGCCAGGCACCGGCTTACCTGCTGGAGGCCGGTCCGGACCTGCTCGATCGGCCCGGGCGGCTGGAGCAAATGCTGGCGGCCGCCCTCCCGGAATCATCGGTATCGGTTCACCAGACCAGCGCGTAAGGCATGGCACGCTACGAGCCGGATCCGCGCGTGAACTTTACGCGGTTCGACGAAGGCGAAGGGGTGCTGCTGCACCTGGAGACCAAATCGTACTACACGCTGAACGCGACGGGTGTATTCATCTGGGAGCAGCTGGAAGCCGGTCGCCGGACGATCGAAGAGCTGGTGGCGGCGTTGCTGGACCACTACGAGGTGACGCAGGAGGAGGCCGAACGCCAGGTGCGGGCCTTTCTGGATGAGTTGGTGCGAGAAGGGCTGGTACAGTGCCAGGAATAGGCCCGGGAACGAAAGCAATGGGGGAACGTGTACAGCACGTTTCTGATGAGGCCAGGTTAAAGGTTTGTTATTGCGCTTGGTAGTTCGGTGTTTTTGTTGTAAATTTCTGCCGGATCCCGGGGTGTCCGGGGCGTGTAATTCCGTTATGGCAACCCTGGAAAAGCCTTCCCGTATCGCAACACGCACATAGGGCCACGGCATACGGCACGCGCCTGCGGGCACACCGTGACGGTTCGGGTCGTTCGGTGCATCTCAGTCCGTGGGTGGGTGCCATGAAAGGGCAGGTACTGGTCTTGAACCAGGATTACAGCGCGCTGACCGTCTGCAGTGTAGAGCGCGCCGTCGTACTGGTGCTGCTGCGCAAGGCCGAAGTGGTGGCGGCACGTCCCGGTCGCTTTGTGCGCTCGCCCAGCGTGCAGCTTCCCTGGCCCAGCGTGGTGCGCCTCAAGTGGTACGTCCGGGTGCCCTACAAGCACATCATGTTGAACCGACGTAACATTCTGCGCCGGGATGGCTACCGGTGCCAGTACTGCGGCAGCCGGGAAAACCTGACCGTCGACCACATCATCCCGCGCTCGCGGGGTGGTCGGGACACCTGGGAGAACCTGGTTACGGCCTGTACGCGCTGTAATAATCGGAAAGGAAACCGCACGCCCGAGGAGGCCGGCATGAAGCTGCGGAGCCGGCCGTTCCGTCCCAGCCACATCATGTTCATCCGGGAGTTTGTCGGGACGATCGACGACGCCTGGAAGCCGTATCTGTTCATGGCATAGCGGGCCTGCAAAGAATCCGCAAGGCGCAAAACCGGAACGTCACCCGGACGTTTGGTTTTCCACGCCTGGATGTCTAAACGAGAGAAATCGCCTTGCGGAAACCGTCGCTTTCGTTGTGGATCGCCCGGGTGCTCTGGTTGGCACCCGGCCTGTTGTTCGCGCTGGGGCTGTACCTGGGCTGGTCGGCCTACCGGATGCTCCGCACCTGGCAGGAGGGCATTTCGGCCATGGCCGAAATCACCGAGCTGGAGATCTCGCAGCGGGTGGACGTGACGTACGATTATGTAAACCTGCGCATTCGGTTGCCGGACGGACGGGTGCTGGAACGCAACCGGTTGAGCCTGCCGCACACGCTGGCGCCATTGCTGCGCGGACGCGACTCGGTCGAGGTGCGGGTCCGGCCGGAAAACCCGGAGGACGTGGTCATCGTGGAACTGGCCCGGGCCCAGTGGCGCATGGCCCTGATTCAGGCCGTCATGAGTCTGCTGGGCGGGGTGCTTTTTGCCGTCGGCGTGGCCTGGTGGAACCGACTGCTGCGCCGGCAGGGTGACCCGGCATGGCGCACACCGGAAACCTGACGCCTGAGATGGACCTGAAGCCTTGGCTTGCGCGCGTGGTCGATGCCATTCGGGACTGGGAAGCGTCCTGGGGGCCTTACCCGCCGCATCCGTCTCTGCAGGTTGACCCGCACGAACTGGAGGCGGCGCTGAGCCGCTACCTGGAGCGCCTGCGGGGAAACTATCCCTTCTTCCATCCTCGCTATGCCGGGCAGATGCTCAAACCGCCCCATCCGGTTGCCGTGATCGGCTATCTGGCGGCCCAGCTCATCAACCCGAACAACCATGCGCTGGACGGCGGGCCGCCCACCGGGGAAATGGAAAAAGAAGTGGTGCGGGCGCTGGCCGTCATGCTGCACCTGCCCGAGACCACGCTCGGCCACCTGACCGGCGGGGGCACCATGGCCAACCTGGAGGCGCTCTGGGTGGCGCGCTGCCTGCATCCGGACCGGGGCGTGGCGTTTTCACGGGAAGCGCACTACACCCACGGCCGCATGAGCGGCGTCCTGCAACTCGAGGCCGTGGAGGTACCCACCGATGCCGAAGGGCGCATGGACCTCGAGGCGCTTGAAGCGGTGCTGCGCACTGGGCGCATCGGAACCGTCGTGCTGACGGCCGGCACGACGGGGCGTGGCGTGGTCGATCCGATCGCCGACGCACTGCCGCTCTGTCGTCGGTATGGCTGTCGGGTGCACGTCGATGCCGCCTACGGAGGCTTTTTTGCGCTGCTGGCCCATGCCGACGCGCCGGAGCTGGCCCCGGACACCCGGCGCCACCTGAGGGCCATAGCCGACTGCGACTCGGTGGCGATCGACCCGCACAAGCACGGCCTGCAGCCGTACGGCTGCGGGGCCATTCTCTTCCGGGATCCTTCGGTAGGCCGGTTCTACCGGCACGATTCGCCCTACACCTATTTCACGTCCGACGCACTGCATCTGGGCGAGATCAGCCTGGAGTGCTCGCGGGCAGGAGCGGCCGCCGGGGCGCTCTGGCTCACGCTGCAGGTGTTGCCGCTGGCGGCCGATCGCGGACTGGGGCCGATCCTGGCTGCCTGTCTGCGGGCCGCCCGCCGCTGGGCCGCGTTGCTGGAGACCTCGGAGGTACTCCGATTGGTGCAACGGCCCGAGCTGGACATCCTGACGTTCTATCCCGTGCCATTGACTTCCACGGCCTCGGCCGTGGACGCGGCCAGTCAGCGGCTTTTTCAGGAGGCCATGGAGAATCAGGAAGATCCGGTGTTTCTCAGTGTGCTGCGGCTGCGCACCGAGGCGCTTCGGCATCGCTGGCCGACGTTGCAGGCAGACCGGCCGGAAGTCCGCGTGCTACGAAGCGTGCTGATGAAGCCGGATCATGAAACGTACGTGCCCCATCTGCACGAGCGACTCGAGCATCTAGCCCGTCGTATTCAGACTTCGACAGCGGTATGAGTGAAGCGATCGATCGGCTGGTGGGACGCAATCCGGTGCGGGAGGCGCTGGAGCAGGAGGAAACCCGCGTGGAGAAGGTGCTGCTCCAGGAGGGAGTCGGCGGGCCGGCGATCGAGGCCATCCGGCGGGCGGCACGGGCGCACGGCGTTCCCGTACAGGTCGTTCCGAAAGCCCGACTGGACCGGCTGGCCGCAGGGGCCGTGCACCAGGGCGTGGTAGCCTTCGTGGCACCGGTGCACTACCGAACGCTGGAAGAGTTGCTGGAAGCGGTAGCCCCTTCACCTGAAGCCGTTCAGGAACGCCAGCCGCTGCTGGTGGCGCTGGACCAGATCGAAGACCCGCACAATTACGGCGCTATTTTGCGGACGGCTGCGGCGGCCGGCGTGGCCGGGGTGCTGGTGCCGAGGCATCACATGGCCCCGCTGAACGCTGCCGCCCTCAAAGCCAGCGCCGGTGCAGCCCTGCGCGTGCCCATCGCCCATGTAACGAACCTGGCCCGGGCGCTGGAGACGCTCAAAGCGCACGGATTCTGGGTGGCCGGCGCCAGTCCCTCCGGCGACGTTTCTGTGTGGGAGATGGACTGGCACCGGCCGCTGGTGCTTGTGCTGGGCAACGAAGGACGCGGGCTACGCTCCGGTGTGGCCCGGGCGTGCGATCTGCTCGTCTCGATCCCGCTGCGCGGCCCCGTCGAATCGCTCAACGTCTCGGTGGCCGCCGGCATTCTGCTGTTTGCGGCCACCCGCACGCGCCCTTAGCGCGTACCGTTACCCCGATAGACGATCTTCCGAATCGTATCGAATTGCAGGTAGGGGTACTCCTCCTGGATCCGCTCGATGGCGTCGTAGGCGGGCACGTTCTGAGCGCGTAATTGCCGAAAGCGTTTGCGGATCTGATAGTCGCGGACGCTCTTGGCATCCAGCAGATTGTGCTCGACCAGCAACTGGTACACCTCGTCGCTGATCAGATCGGCCAGCGGGTTGCGGTGTTTGACAAGGGCTTCCATAGGTCCGGCTGCTGATTGTGAAAGAACCCGGGTACGTGTGGCTGCGCGACTGGTAGGAAGTCTACATGAATCCGTAGCGCTTCGCAGAAGCAACTGGGTGAACGGTCGATTTCTTGAAATCAATGGAAAGGAAGCGCTACTGATCCGTTGTTCAGGGGGACGTGGAAGGGGTTCGAAATGTGGCTGGAAGCGCTTCTAAACCGGTGTCGTCCGGCGGCCGCCAGTGACCACCCTGCAGCACCAGACAGACAAAGCCGATCAGCGTGTAGAGCACCATCTGGGCACCGTGCGTCAGCACGGCATAGGTGGCGGCCGCCGCCTGAGGGACTGTCAGCAGGTGAACCATAACCTGCACCGTGATATAGTGGTAGGAGCCCAGTCCGCCGGGCGATGGAAGGGCCACGCCTACGGCGCCCAGCACCAGCAGGATCCAGGCCTCGGCCGGTCCCAGCCCGCAGGGCCGGCTCAGGTGGAGCATGACCAGCGGTAGATAGGCCATGCCCCAGTAACAGGCCCACATCAGCAGCGTGCTGAGCGTCAGAGCCACCGGCCGATGCGTGCGATGCACGGTGAACAGTCCGTGTTTGAATGCGGCAAGCGGTCCACGTAGTCGCCGACCGATGCGCCGGAGCAGGGGCGTCCGACGTCCCAGATAGACACCGAGCCCGAGAAGCAGCAGCACAAGCAGGGCACCTACCGCCAGAAGCTGCAGGGATCCGCTCTGAAACCAGGGCGCCACGAAAAGGCGATGCAGTTCCGCCCACCGATCCAGTAGCATGACCAGCACGCTGAGCAGGGCCAGCACGAGCACCAGCAGATCCAGCAGGCGCTCGGCCACCACCGTGCCCAGCACGCTGCTGAGGCGCAGTCCGGTGGTACGGCTCAGGCTGGCCGCTCGGGCCAGCTCGCCCAGCCGGGGGGCCGCATAGTTGACCATGTAGCCGATCATGAGCGCCTGAAAAGCGCGGGCGATGGTGAGACGGCGCCGGCCGTTTGCATCGGGCAGGGCTTCCAGCAGCAGCCGCCAGCGCCAGGCCCGGATCAGGTGGCTCAGCAGCGTCAGCACCACAAGAGGGGCCAGCCAGCGATAGTCGGCCTGCTTCAGATCCTCCCAGATCACCCGGAGATCGGCGCCGCGCAGGGCCAGATAGAGCAGACCGAGGCCCAGCGCAAAACTTCCGAGACGGAAAAGCAGCGGGCGAAGCTTTTCGGTTCGGGCCATGAATCACTGGCGCAGGTCCACTACTTCGACCCCTTCCGGCGGGCGAAACGTGAACAGTTCGGGCGAGAGCGCAGGGTTCAGCACCAGATCGGACAGCAGGAACGTCATGCGCGTGTCGTTCACGTCGCGCACGTCCACGCGGGTAACGAGCAGGTCCCGGTCGCGCACCCAGAGCACCACCTCCTGAAACGGCGCTTCCGGTCGGAGCGGACGCAGGCGCAATCGGTGATACGCCGTGTTCTGATAGGTAACGGCCTCTCCGCCAAGCACCTCGTAGCGATCGCTGTAGTGGAGCAGAAATTCGTTGAGCGAAAAGCCGGTCTCGTCGGGCACGTAGTCGTTGATGAGTACCTGGCGTGTGTCGGGCAGGTAGACCCAGGTGGTGCGGCCGTCGGTGACGATCGTCTGGCGCGGGGTCTCGACGCGGTAGCGGTCGCCCTGCAGCCAGAGCCGCCCGCGCAGCGTGTCGGGTCGCTCGGCATAGGGCGTCTGCAGGATCTGCACGAACGACGCCTGCAGCGCGTCGATCTGCTGGTACCGCGCACGCAGCCGCTCCATGAGCTGGCGGGCGGCATCCTGTGCCGCGGCCGCCGTCCAGCAGCTGCAACAGAGCCCCAGAAGCAGCAGGTGGTTAAGGCTGAAGCGGAAAACGGTGGAGAATTTCATAGCGTGCCCCATCAGGATGCAGATGGCTTTCGTACAGATGAAAGGCCCGCACCGGAAACGGCGTCAGCGCAAAGTCGCGATGTCGCTGCAGGAACGACCGTACGGCGGCGGTCGGAACCTGCTTCAGCCGGGCCAGCGTGATGTGCGGCCGGAACGGCCGGTCCTCCGGGGTAAAACCCAGATCGACCACGCGCCGTTCGATTTCGGCCTGCAGCGCGTGCAGTTCCGGCACCGGATCGACGGCCGCCGCCAGCACGCGCGGACGGGTCAGGGAGGGCAGGACCATCAGGCCCCGGGGCGCCAGTTCGAAGGCCGGGGCTTCGATTTTGGCCAGCGTCCGCGTGAGCTCGGGTAGCAGGTCTTCCTCGACGGGACCCAGAAAGCGCAACGTCAGGTGAAACTGGTCCGGCGTGGCCCAGCGTGCCTTCCAGGAGGGATCGCGCAGGGCATAGAGCCGGCGGCGATGATCTTCCGGCAGGTCCAGTGCAACAAACAGACGCAACATGGAAAGCTGGCAGCTCGAACGTGTCGTTTCCGGTGGGCAGACCGGGGTGGATCGTGCGGCGCTCGACGCCGCGCGGGCGGCCGGGGTTCCCATCGGCGGCTGGTGTCCGAAGGGCCGGTGGGCCGAGGATGGACCGATTCCCGAAGACTATCCGCTCCAGGAGACGCCCTCATCGGATCCCATTGTCCGCACCACCTGGAACGTCCGTGATAGCGACGGCACGCTCATCCTGCATCCGGGCGGTCCGCTTCGGGGTGGCACGGCGCAGACCGAACTGGCCGCGCGTCGCATGGGGAAGCCCTGTCTGGTACTGACGCTGGATCGTCCCGTCGAGGAGCTGGTGCGTGAAATTCGTCGCTGGCTGGAGACCGAAAACATTCGCGTGCTCAACGTGGCCGGCCCGCGCGAAAGTCAGGCGCCGGGCATCTACCGCCGGGCCTACGAGGTGCTGGCCGCGCTGTTTCGCTCGCTGGCGGGGCGCTCGGACGGATGACGACGGTGGCGTCGGGCGTAGAGGTCCTCGCCACGTGCCACGCGGGCGGCTGCCCGCAGAAACAGAAAAATGCTGGCGCCCATGCAGACCAACACGAACACGAGCATGGGAATCCAGAGGGGCGCTTCGGCACTACCCTGGCGCGCCAGGATGTGCGGGTAGCGCACGGCTTTGTCAGCCAGCCAGAGCGCAATGCTCAGCCCCAGCACGCCGAACACCAGCGCGGCGCCGCGCAGCAGCCAGACAGTCCGGCGAACTTCAGGCGACGACATCGACAGGATCGGTCAGGCGTACGGGGATTCCGGCGCGGTGCAGGTAGGCCTTGGCCTCCTGGATCGTGTAGATGCGGAAGTGAAAGATCGACGCGGCCAGCACGGCGTCGGCCTGGCCCTCGACGAACGCCTGGCGCAGGTGCTCCAGCGTGCCGGCGCCCCCGGAGGCGATGACCGGAATCGAAACGCGCGAACTGATGGCCCGCAGCAGCTCCAGATCGTACCCGTCCTTCGTACCGTCCCGGTCCATCGAAGTCACCAGCAGCTCGCCGGCGCCGCGCGCCTCGGCCTCCTGGGCCCACTCGACGGCGTCGATACCGGTAGGACGGCGGCCGCCGTGCGTGTAGACCTCCCAGCGGGGCGGATCGTCCGACACACGTCGGGCGTCGATGGCCACCACGATGCACTGGCTTCCGAACGCCTCGGCCCCGGCCGTGATCAGCTCCGGATTGCGAATCGCGGCCGAGTTGATCGATACCTTGTCGGCACCGGCCTGCAGCATGGCCCGTATGTCTTCGAGCGTGCGCAGGCCACCTCCCACCGTCAACGGGATGAAGACCTGGTCGGCCGTGCGTCGCACCACCTCGTGCATGATGGCGCGACCTTCGTGCGTGGCCGTGATGTCCAGAAAGACCAGCTCGTCGGCGCCGGCCTGATCGTAGAAGCGGGCCTGCTCGACCGGATCACCGGCATCGACCAGATCGACAAAATTTACCCCTTTGACCACGCGCCCGCGGTCAACATCCAGGCAGGGAATAATGCGACGGGCCAGCGGCATGCTATTCGGCGGTGGGTAGTTTGATTTCGCGTTTCAGGGGAGCCGTCGAAAAGCGGGTCAGGTCCACGTTCTCCTTGTCGTGCCAGCACCAGAACTGCTGGCAGGGGAATCGGTTTTCGTAGAGCGCCCGGCCGATTATGACCGAGTCGACCCGGTAGGGCTCCAGCTCCTGCAGCCGCATCAGGTCACGGTAACCGCTAACGCCGCCCGAGGCCGTAATGCGTGCTTTTTTCAGGTGCAGGCCCAGCGTGCGGTACATCTCGACGTTGGGCCCTTCGAGCGTACCGTCGCGGCTGATGTCCGTGTAGACGAAGCGGCGCACGCCGCGCCGTTCCATGTCGAGCGCCAGTTCGACGGCATCGACGCCTGTGCCCTCGGTCCAGCCCTGCACGCGCACCTCGCCGTCGCGTGCGTCGATGCCTACCACGACGCGGCTGCAGCCGTAGCGGGCGATGGCCTCCGAGACCAGCTCCGGCTCGCGGACGGCTACCGTGCCCAGCACCACCCGGTAGACGCCGACCTGCAGCAGGGCCTCGATGTCTTCGAGCGTCCGAACACCGCCGCCCACCTGGATCGGGATGTCCACCGTGCGGCAGATGGCGCCGATCACCTCGCGGTTATGGCCCTGACCGCGCGCCGCGTCGAGATCCACGACGTGGAGCACCCGGGCGTTCTGCACCCGCCACAGGCAGGCCATCTTGACCGGATCGTCGAAATAGACCGTCTCCCGCTCGTACGACCCCTGATAGAGCCGCACGCAACGCCCGCCGCGAATGTCGATGGCCGGAATGACCAGTAGCATTGCTTCTGAAAACAATCAGGTATGTGATCTATCAGGTCTAAAGCCCGTTCATGCAGATAGATCCAAAAAATTCTTCAGGATCCGGAGGCCGTGCTGCTGGCTCTTTTCGGGGTGAAACTGCACGCCGAAGACGCGGTCGCGCCCGACGATGGCCGGGAAGGTCACATCGCCGTAGGTGGTGACGGCCAGCACGTCGTCGGGGTTTTCGGCCACGGCGTGGTAGGAGTGCACGAAGTAGAAGTAGGCGCCGTCGGGGATCCCTTCGAGCAGGGGAGAAGGACGGTGATGGGCGATCGTATTCCAGCCCATGTGGGGGACTTTCAGCCGCCGGCCGTCTGCCGTGGTCTCGGGAAAGCGCACGACGCGGCCCGGCAGCAGCCCCAGCCCTTCGTGGCGGCCATGCTCTTCGCTTTCCTCGAAAAGCAACTGCAGGCCGGCGCAGACACCCAGCAGCGGAATGCCCTGGCGGACGGCTTCGTGGATCGGCGCGATCAGCCCGCGGCGGCGCAATTCCGCCATGCAGGCTCCGAAGGCTCCGACGCCTGGCAGCACCAGGCGCTCGGCCTGCAGCAGGTCGTCGGGGCGATCGGTGCGCAGTACCTCGGCGCCGACCGCCTGGAAGGCTTTCTCCAGCGAGCGCAGGTTGCCGATCCCGTAGTCGATGATTGTGACCATGCGGCCGCTCAGTCGTGGTTGTTGAGCTGGCTCAGCTCCTGGGAGCGGCGCGTGGCCGTGGCGACGGCGTTGATCAGCATGGTGCGCAGGCCATGCGCTTCGAGTTCGGCCACGGCCGCAATGGCCGTACCGCCCGGCGTGGTGACCTCGTCGCGCAGGATGGCCGGGTGGCGACCGGTTTCCAGCACGAGCTTGGCCGCGCCGTAGACGGTCTGTGCCGCCAGCCGGAAGGCGACCGGGCGAGGCAGGCCCTGCTTGACGCCCGCGTCGGTCAGCGCTTCGATGAACATGAACACGTAGGCCGGACCGCTTCCGGAAAGGCCCGTGACGGCGTCCATCAGGTACTCGGGCACGATCTCGACCTTGCCGACCGCCTCGAAAATCTGGCGGCAGAGCTCCAGGTGTTCGGGCCGGGCATGGGCGCCGGCCGCCAGCGCCGTGGCGCCTTCATCGACGAGCGCGGGCGTGTTGGGCATGGCCCGCACGATCGGCAGCGGCCGCCCGAAAAGCCGCTCAATGGTGGCCGTCGTCAGGCCCGCCAGCACCGAGAGGATCAGCGCTTCGGGCTGCACGTGCGCCCGGATTTCCTCGATCACTTCCCGGGCGTTCTGCGGCTTGACGGCCAGCACCACCAGCGTTGCGTCGCGCACGGCCAGCAGGTTGTTCGTGGTGGTCTGGATGCCCGGAAATTCCTCCTGCAGCGCTTCGAGGGCAGCCGGATTGCGCCGCGTGGCGCGGATCTGCTCGGGAGCCAGTTCGTGGCCGCGCAGCAGGCCGCCGATCAAAGCACGGCCGATGTTGCCGGCGCCGATGATGGCAATCGTCTGATTGGCCAGTTGCAGGGCTGTGCTCATAGGACCCCTTTGGTTGAGCGTACCGAACCGAATTGCACGTCGCGCCGCACGGCCTCGCGCAGTGCGCGCGCAACGGCTTTGAAAATGGCTTCGATCTTATGGTGCGTGTTCTGGCCGTAGAGCACCTGAATATGGAGGTTACAGCGCACCTGTTCCGCAAAGGAATACCAGAAGTGCGAGACCAGCTCAGTGGCCAGATCACCGACCGTGGGCCGATCGAAGTCGGCCGCAAACACAAAGTAAAAGCGGCCGGAAAGGTCCACGACGGCCCGGGCCAGCGTCTCGTCCATCGGCACGTAGGCGTGACCGTAGCGGGCAATGTAGGCCTTGTCGCCCAGCGCTTCGGCAAAGGTCTGGCCCAGCGTGATCGCCACGTCCTCAACCGAGTGGTGCTCGTCCACGTGCAGATCGCCCTGGCAGCGGACGGCAAGGTCGAAGCCGCCGTGGTGCGCCCACAGCGTCAGCATGTGGTCCAGAAACCCGACGCCGGTCTGGCAGTCGGAGCGGCCGGTACCGTCGAGCGTGAGCGAGACCTCGACATCGGTTTCGCCGGTAGTGCGGCGACGGGAAGCCGTGCGGGGCATAAAAGTCGGCGTGGCAGCCATCGAACCGAAAGGCTGATTGGGGCGTTTCGCTACGCACTGTTTGCACGCCGCGCGTGCAGTGCAAATTTCTTAAAGTTTGAAGCGCTACGCTACGGTAGATTTCGGAATTCGGCGATTTTCTCAAAAAACGAAACTTCGTATGGACGAAACCCGATTCGACCGCATTCTGGTAACGGCGGCCCTGCCTTATGCGAACGGTCCCATTCACATCGGCCATCTGGCCGGGGCCTACCTGCCGGCCGATCTGTACTGCCGCTACCAGCGCCTCAAGGGCCGCGACGTGCTGTTCATCTGCGGATCGGACGAACTGGGCGTGGCCATCCTGATGCGGGCGCTCGAAGAGGGCACCACTCCCCAGGCCATCGTGGATCGCTATCACCCGATGATCCGCGACAGCTTCGCCCGCTTCGGGATGAGCTTCGATTACTACGGGCGCACGACTTCGCCCGTGCATTTCGAAACGAGCCAGGACTTCTTCCGGCGGCTGGACGAAAAAGGCGTTTTCAAACTGAAAACCGAAAAGCAGCTCTACGACCCGGAGGCCGGCATCTTTCTGGCCGACCGGTTCGTGCGTGGCACCTGTCCGATCTGTGGCTACGAAGACGCCTACGGCGATCAGTGCGAGCGCTGCGGTTCGTCGCTGAGCCCGACCGACCTGATCAACCCACGCAGCGTGCTCTCGAACGCCACGCCCGAGCTGCGGGAGACCACGCACTGGTACCTGCCGCTGGGCGACTTTCAGCCGAAGCTCGAGGTCTGGATCGCCACGCATCCGGAGTGGAAGCCGAACGTGCTGGGACAGGTGCGGAGCTGGCTCCAGCAGGGGCTGCGCGACCGGGCCGTCACGCGCGACATCCCCTGGGGCGTGCCGGTACCCGAAGACGTGGCCCGTCGGCATGGCGTCCCGGCCGAAGGCAAGGTGCTCTACGTCTGGTTCGACGCACCCATCGGCTACATCTCGGCCACGCGCGAGTGGGCGCAGCAGAAAGGCGACCCCGAAGCCTGGCGGCGCTACTGGCAGGACGAGCGCACGCGGCTGATTCATTTCATCGGGAAAGACAACATCGTCTTTCACTGCCTGATGTTTCCCGCCATGCTCATGGCGCATGGCGAATTCGTGCTGCCCGACAACGTGCCGGCCAACGAGTTTCTGAACCTGGAAGGGCGCAAGCTCTCGACCAGCCGCGGCTGGGCCGTCTGGCTCCACGAATACCTGGAGGAGTTTCCGCCGGACCTGCTCCGCTATGCGCTGGCAACCATGCTGCCGGAGACGCGCGACGCGGACTTCAGCTGGAAGGAGTTTCAGCAGCGCGTCAATGCGGAGCTGGCCGACATCCTGGGCAACTTCGTGCACCGCACGCTGACCTTCGCGCAGCGGTTTGCCGAAGGGCGGGTGCCGCCGCTGCGCAATCCGCGATCGGTGGACGAGGAGGTGCTCCGGGAGCTGGCCACCTTCCCGGAGCGCATCGGCTCGGCCTACGAGCAGTTCCGCTTCCGGGAAGCCGTGCAGGAGACGATGAACCTGGCCCGGCTGGGCAACAAGTACTTCAACGATACCGAACCCTGGCACACGCGCAAGACCGATCCGCAGGCCTGCGCCAACACGATCCACGTCTCGCTGCAGATCTGCGCAGCGCTCGGCATTCTGATGGAGCCGGTGTTGCCGTTTGCCGCTGCGCGGCTGCGCGAAATGCTCCGGCTGGAAGGTGTGCGGCCCAGCACGCCGGATGGGGAGGGGGCGCTGGGCTGGGACGACGCCGCCCGGCCGCTTCTGCCCGAAGGCCACGAAATCGGTCGGCCGGAGATTCTGTTTACCAAGATCGAGGATGAAGTGATCGAACGGCAGATTGCCCGTCTGGAAGCGCGGGCGCAGCAGGCGGCCGCAAAGACCGACGGGCCGCCGTACGCGCCGCTCAAGCCGGAGATCGTCTACGACGACTTCGAGCGCCTGGACCTTCGGGTAGGACGCGTCGAAAAAGCCGAGCGCGTGCCAAAATCTAAAAAGCTGCTGCGACTGGAAGTGGACCTGGGCTTTGAAAAGCGCCAGATTCTGGCCGGGGTGGCCGAGCAGATGGCGCCCGAAGACCTGGAGGGGCGACGTGTGGTGGTGGTGGCCAACCTGAAACCCCGCAAGATGATGGGGCTCGAGAGCCAGGGCATGCTGCTCATGGCCGAGGATCGAGAGGGCCGCCTGGTGCCCGTCACGGCCGAGAGCGAGCCCGGCGCCGTGGTGCGGTGAAAAAGCGGCATGCAGACCAGAGAATAGAAAAAGGGGCCGGCCTTCCTTGGCCGGCCCCTTTTGGGTAGCGTCGCTGCGCGTCGGCTCAGTTGACACTGAGCAGCGTCAGAACCGTTGCTGCCAGTCCGGCGCGGGCGTTGCCCTGCAGCGAGCTGTTGATCGTGCCTTCAGCACTGCTGTAGAAGGCAACGGAGGCTTCGGCGACTGCTGTTGCTGAGCCGGCGATGGAAAGAGCCATCTGTAGTGCGTTAACAGCGGTCTGGAGCGACGCTTTCACGTTGGCCAGCGCTTCTGTGCTGATACCCAGCGAGGCGGCCAGGGCTGCTTCGACCACGCTGCTGTACTGTGCGCGGGCCTGCTCGATGGCACTGGTGGAAGCGGCAGCCCGCAGCGAAGCCAGCCATTGCATGCGCGCCTGCCGTAGCGAATCCATACGTGCCTGCGTGGCCCCTTCGGCCTCAAAAGCGGCTTCGATGGCGGCCGAGGTAGCCAGGGCGCTCAGGATTTCGGCCTGCTTACGCAGGGCAAACCGAGCGGTGGCATTGCCGCTGGCCGCCAGGTGCGTAACGGCCAGGCGCGCCGTCTGCAGCAGTTTGGCCCGGGCTTCGGCCGAGATCCCCGCTTCCGCATAGGCCTCCACAAAAGCCTGCTCAAACGCGGTCATTGCCTCGGCTTCAGCCTGAGCGCTGCCCGCCGCATAGAGTGCCTGCTGCAGGTTGAGCCAGGCGGCCTGCTGGCGCTGCCGTGCCTGCGCCAGGGCCTCCAGGGAAGCACCCGTCCGGTTGACGAATGCCGCTTCGGCGCGCGCCGCCTGCTGCATCGCAGCGGCCACCTGGGCAGCCGTGATGCCGCCGGCCTGAAGCTGAGCCGCCAGATCGGCCGTCACGTAGACCGACACCTGCGCCGGCGTCGCATCCTCTGCGTCTTCGCGCGCATTGTCGTCCTGTTCACGCACGGCCACATACACCTCCGCTTCCGCCTTCGACTCGGCCGTCATCGGCATGGCGCGAACCGTGCCGCCGCCGGCGACATTGACTGTCACGAGCACCGCCGAACGGAAGTTGTCCTTTTCAGCGCGGAGCATCAGCACGTCGCCGGTCTGGGCGGCCACGTCCAGCGTGAAATTCCCGGAAGCATCGGTCTGTACCTGCCCATCCAGGGGCTGCAGGCTACCGTTGCCCTGAACGCGCGCGGCCGTGACGACGGCCCCTTCCACAGCTGCCTGTGGGGCCGGAGCGGCCTGCTTGGACGCCTCCTGAGCACCGCCATACCCCTGATTGTCCGTGACGCGTCCCTGCACGCGTACGGTAGCCGTGCCACTATCGCCATCGCATCCGCTCAGCGCCAGCACCAGCAACAATGCCGAAAACAATGCAATGCTTTTTTTCCACCACATAGGACTTCTTTTACCGGTTTGGTTTTGGGGTGTGATTACAGGAAAGTTGTACGTCAAAGCCCATGCCAGCCTCAGAAGGAGGCCGTTAAGGGCGTTTATACAGCAGGGGTGCGCATTTTATGCACATGGTGTAAAATCTTTTCATTGTTCGCGTCGAAATAAACAGCGCGTCGCAATTTCTTTACAAAGGGAGGCTTGCTTTTTCGGATTTAAAGCCCTTCTATTAGGAAATAAAACAAACCATGTAGTTGTTATGACAGAGATTTCAAAACCCTCTGTAGGGGGCATGATGGTGCGGATGGGGCTGGTCGTGTTGCTGGGGGTGCCCGTGGTGGCCTATCTGTGGGAGACGCTCAACCAGTTGCTGGCGCTCCATGTGAATCCGACGCGCCTGCTGATCTCGCTGCCGTTGCTGGTGGTCTTCGTTGTCTGGCTGCGGTGGTTGGGACGGCAGACGCAGCGCTGGATGGAGGCAGGGAGCTGAATCCAATCAACAACAAAATGGGACGGGAGCTATGGCCGAACAGCAACCCAAAGGGAGTCAGACTGCACCGCCGGAAGAGCCTGATGTGCGGGGCACGCTCTTTCTGACCATGATCTTTCTGGCAATGGTCGTGGGTTTCTGGGTGATCGTCTACTATCTGCTGCTAAACCGGTGAGGCTATGAAAGTACACACCTACGAACGGGCCTTTATGGCGCTGGGCGGCGTGCTGCTGGTGCTGTGTATGGCCGCGCTCGTCTATGCCACGGTGGCCATGGGCATTCACCTGCCCGGACGCGCCGGCGAGATCGAGCCCGGCAAGGTTTTCACGACGCCGCCCTTCGACAATCCGGGGGTTCACCAGACCGGACCCAACCAGTACGATGTGGTCATTATCGGTCAGGCCTGGCGCTTTCATCCTACCGAGATCCGCGTGCCGGTCGGGGCCGAGCTGAACTTCATCGCGACGACCTTCGATGTGATTCACGGCTTTCACATCGAGGGCACGCGCGTCAACATGATGCTCATCCCCGGCCAGATCTCGCGCCTGACCTACCGGTTCCGCAAGCCGGGCGAGTACCTGATCATCTGCCACGAATACTGTGGCGCCGGGCATCACAACATGTACGGAAAAATCATTGTGGAATAAGCCATGGCAGAGCACATTGCAGCCTCGACGCCGGTCGTGGCCGATCCGACCCCGTTTACGCTGCCCGAAACGCAGCGCCGCCTGCTGCGCTGGACGCTGTACGTGGGCTATGCGGCGCTGACGGCCGGCATCTTTCACGGACTGGCTCAGGCCCTCTCGTACGCGGGCATCAACATTCTGAGTTTCTTTCCGGCCCTGCGCAGCTACTACCAGGGCCTGACGGCCCACGGCGTGGCCAACGCCATCATCTTCACGTTCTCTTTTGCAAACGCCTTTCTGCCGCTCATGGTGGCGCGGGCGCTCTCGCGTCGCCTGGACGAACGGCTGCTCTGGGCCAGCTTCGGCACGCTGGTGCTGGGCAACCTGCTCGTGATCTACGCGGTGGTCACGAACAAGGCCAGCGTGCTTTACACCTCGTACGCGCCGCTGCAGGCGCACTGGACCTATTACGTGGGGCTGGTTTTCGTCGTGATCAGCACCTGGCTGGCCCTGCTGAACATGCTGCTGACCTGGCGGGGCTGGAAGCGGGAAAATCCAGGTGTGCGCATGCCGCTGCTTGCCCACATCTCGATCGTCTCCTACGTGATGTGGTTTCTGGCCTCGCTTCCCATTGCCGTTGAGTTTCTGTTTTTCCTGATTCCCTGGTCGTTCGGCTGGGTAGAGCGGACCGATCCGCTGCTGACGCGTACGCTCTTCTGGTTCACCGGCCACGCCATCGTGTACGCCTGGCTGCTGCCGGCCTACGTGTCGTGGTATGCACTGGTGCCGCGCCAGGCGGGCGGTAAGGTGGTCAGCGATTCGCTCACGCGGCTGGTGTTCATTCTCTTCCTGCTGCTGTCGATCCCGACGGGCTTTCACCACCAGTACACGGACCCCGGCATCCACGAAGGGTTCAAGTTCGTCCACGCCATCCTGACCTTCGGCGTGTTCTTCCCGAGCCTGATCACGGCCTTCAGCGTGATGGCCTCGCTGGAAATGGGCGGCCGGGCGCACGGCGGCCGGGGCCTGCTGGGCTGGATTCCGAAGCTCCCCTGGGGCGATCCGTCGCTCTCGGCCCAGTTGCTGGCCATGATCACGTTCGTCTTCGGCGGCATCACGGGCCTGATCAACGCCTCGTTCACGATGAACCAGGTCGTTCACAACACGACCTGGGTGCCCGGGCACTTCCACATGACGGTCGGAAGCGCCGTCGCCATGACGTTCATGGGCGTGGCCTACTGGATGGTGCCCTACCTGACGGGCCGCAAGCTCTGGGGACGCAAGGTGGCCTTGGCTTCGAACTGGATTTACACGATCGGCCTGCTGATCTTTGCGCGTGGGATGATCTCGGCCGGTCTGGAGGGCATGCCGCGTCGGACGTTCCTTGCGCAGGCGCCCTACATGGATCCCGACTGGCTCGTGGGCCGCATCCTGACTGGCGTGGGCGGCACGCTCATGTTCGTGGGCATCGCGCTGTTCTTCGTGGTGATTGCCATGACCGTCTGGAAGGGCAGGGCCGGCGAGGCGCCGAAGGACATTCCCTGGTCTGAAACGCTCATCGAGCCGGCCAAAAACGGCTGGGCAACCCGCCTGGACCGGATCGGCTTCTGGGTGATCGTGGCGATCATCCTGATCGTGATCGCCTACGGACCGTTCTTCCTGAGCTACCTGCCACCCAATTACGTTTCGCCGGGCTTCCGGATTTTCTGAGTTGACCCGGACTTGAAAACGGCGGGGCGGGCTTCCGGGCTCGCCCCGTTTTGTTTTGAAACAGCCTTCTATACACGGGGTAAAGCAGGTATTGCAGCGTCCGAAAAGCCATGCCGGCGGTTGATTTCGAGGCGATCGGACGGGTTCTGGCCCGCGATCCGGACGTGCTGGCCGGGTGGGTGTTCGGCTCGGCCCGGGAGGGGACGGTGCGGCCGGGCGGCGACCTGGACATCGGCGTGCTGGTGGAGGATCCCTATGCCTGGGATGCACTGGCCGAGCTGCGGGCCTGTCTGCAGGAAGCTACCGGCGTGGACGCCATCGATCTGGTGGTGCTCAACGAGGCCCATCCGTTCCTGCAGTTCGAGGCGATCTCGGGCCGGGAAGTCTGGTGCCGCGACCGCGAGCGCACACTCGACTTCGTCGTGTACGTCGCCCGCGCCTACGAAGACGCCATGATCCTGCTGCAACGGGGGCTGCGGATGGGCGCGCAGTAGCACTTGCATAAGCGGTTTGTGTATGCGCAAAAGAATTTTTGCCGGGTTACTGCTGGTCGTTCTGGCCGGCCTCGTGCTGTGGTGGGTGCGGCCAGCACGGCACGAGGCTGCCCGTTCTCTTATCGCTGTAGCACAGGATACGATCGGCTGGATCGGCCACGGCGGTGATGTGGTTCTCTATGATGCCCTGCTTTTCAAGATGTATGACCATGCGCTGTACGTGGCCGATCAAGGTGACCTGTCCATCAAAAAATTCGATTCGAACGGGAAGTTCATGAAACGTTACGGGGGTGCGCGAGGCCAGGGACCGGGTGAATTGCAATCGATCGTAGATTTCTCGATCCACGAAAACAATCTCTGGATTGCCGATGTTCGTCAGCGGCGCATTTTGCATTTTGATGTAGCGACGGGACGGTATCTTGGGGAGGTTCAGGTACCGGAGATACATCCTTTGCGGATTGTGCAGGTTGGACCCTACCTTGTTGTACTCGGATTAGGGCCCTTCGAGGAGCTGTTCGCACAATACGACACCTCCGGTCGTTTTTACCGTCGTTTCGGAATCGTGACCGACCGGCAGTATGCGAAGAAGATCGGGATGTCCGGTCAGCTTGCCAGTCTGGGCGACACCGCCTTTGTTTTTGTGCCGCTGATGGCAGGATATGCGTTCATCTTTGATACGACTGGAACGCTTCGGGGCCGATTCCCATTGCTCGACGAGCGGCCTTTGCCGGCGCCACGTGTTGAAGATCGTTCGGAAGGACGGCTTTATATCGCACCTGATTCTGACACGCTGAACCGAGACATCTTTGTCGAAAAGAACCAACTCCGTGTCCATACGGCGTACAAGCAACCCGTTCGGCGGCTTTTCATCGATACCTATCTCCTGCCAGAAGGGCAATACCTGCACTCGATAGAAGTAGCCAACGCTCCTCTTGGAGCGCTGTTAGCAGGAAATCACGTATATGTGCTGGATGACACGCTTGTCACTGTGCTTCGCCTGAGACAACGTTGAGCGGGATAAAAGCTCAACGGTGGCTGTGATACGATTTCTGGAAAATCATGGTGCATGTGAGAAAGCACGGGCGCACACAGCGGTGCGCCCCTGCAGATCCCTGACGTTTTCCCCATCCCGTAGGGACGGACCACTGTGTCCGCCCGATCATACCCGTCGGATCACGTCCGTCACATGGGGTGTGGCCCCTCATGCACCAGTAAATCAGCGATCCCATATAAGGGAAGGTTGTAAGGAGCGGTGAGACCGACGGGCACTTCGGCGGAGGATGCAGCGTTTCCTTTCGGCTTGAACAATGGCCATCAGCGCGAGGAAACGCAGCCCATGAGCACCTATAAATCGTCCGAGCAGATTCGTCAGTCGTTTCTGGATTTCTTCCGGGAGAAGGGGCACGAGATCGTCCCCAGCGCGCCGCTGGTGCCGCAGAACGACCCGACGCTGCTGTTCACCAACGCGGGGATGAACCAGTTCAAGGATGTGTTTCTGGGCATCGGCACCCGGCCTTACAAGCGGGCGGCCAATACGCAGAAGTGCCTGCGCGTTTCGGGCAAGCACAACGACCTCGAAGAGGTGGGGCACGACACCTACCACCACACCTTCTTCGAGATGCTGGGCAACTGGAGCTTCGGCGACTACTTCAAGCGGGAGGCCATCCGCTGGGCCTGGGAGCTGCTCGTCGAGCGCTGGGGACTGGACCCCGACCGGCTCTACGCGACCGTCCACGAAGGGGACGAGGCGCTGGGGCTGGAGCCCGACGTCGAGGCGGCCGAACTCTGGAAATCGGAAACGTCCATCGATCCGTCGCACATCAAGTTCTGTCCGACGAAGGACAACTTCTGGATGATGGGCGACACGGGTCCGTGCGGCCCCTGCAGCGAGATCCACATCGACCTGCGGCCCGACGAGGAGCGGCGGCGTGTGCCGGGCATCGAGCTGATCAACGCCGATGATCCACGGGTGATCGAGATCTGGAACCTCGTCTTTATTCAGTACAACGCGCTCCCGGACGGTCGCCTGGAGCCGCTCAAGGCGAAGCACGTCGATACGGGCATGGGCCTGGAGCGCATCGTGGCCGTGCTCCAGGGGAAGACCTCGAACTACGACACGGACCTGTTCGCGCCGATTCTGCAGCGGGCGGCCGAACTCTCGCCGCGCGACGAGGTGCGCGGCTACGACGACATTCGCGTTGCGGACGAGCGGGAGCGTGAGCGCATCCGTGTGGCGCTGCGCGTGGTGGCCGACCACATTCGCGCCATCGCCTTTGCCATTGCCGACGGCGTGGTGCCGGGCAATACGGGCCGCGGCTACGTCATCCGGCGCATCCTGCGGCGGGCCGTTCGCTATGGCTACCAGACGCTTGGCTTTCGCGAGCCCTTCCTGCACCGGCTGGTCGAGCCGCTGGCCCACAAGATGGGCCGCGTCTTTCCGGAGATCGAACGGCACCGCGCCTACGTGGAGCGCGTCATCAAAGCCGAGGAGGAAAGCTTCCTGGCCACGCTGGGCACCGGGCTGGCCTTCTTCGAGCGTCTGCTACCCTACCTGAAGGCGGCCGCCGAGGGACGTCCGATCGAGGCGATCCGGGCCGACCTGCTGCGCGACAGCCAGGCGCTCGACCTGCTTCAGAAGGCGTACGTGGACACGTCCGACCGTGAGGCCATCGTCGAGGCGTTCCTGAAGAGTGCGGCGGAGAAGAACGTGCCCGGCGAGGTGGCCTTCCTGCTGCACGACACCTACGGCTTCCCGATCGACCTGACGCAGCTCATGGCCCGCGAGGAGGGGCTGGGCGTCGATATGGCCCGCTACGAGGAGCTGATGCAGCGCCAGCGCGAGCGGGCCCGCGCGGCCTCGACCTTCGGCGCCGCGGTGCTGACGGCCGACGAAGAGGAGGCCGGCTGGAAGCGCGTCAGCGAAGGCGAGGACTCGGTGTTCGTGGGCTACGACACGACGCGTGTCGAGGATGCCCGCATCCGGGCCGTGCGCACGGTCCAGACGCCCGAAGGGCCCCGGCACGAGCTGGTGCTCGACCAGACGCCCTTCTACGCGGAGAGCGGTGGCCAGGTGGGCGATACTGGCGTGCTACGCGTGGGCGACGAGGAGATCCGCGTGCTCGATACGCAGAAGCTCGGCGAGCACATCGTCCATTACGTGGATCGGCTTCCGAAGGAGCTGGACGCGCCGGTCGAGGCTATCGTGGATGCGGCGCGTCGCAAGCGGATCGAAAAGCACCACACGGCCACGCACCTGCTGCATGCCGCGCTGCGCGAGATCCTGGGCACGCACGTGCAGCAGAAGGGCTCGCTCGTGGCGCCCGACCGTCTGCGCTTCGACTTCAGCCACTTCGAGCGCGTGACGCCCGAGCTACTGCGCCAGATCGAAGCCCGTGTCAACGAGGTCATCCAGCGCAACGTGCCCCGCATCGAGGAGCGCGACGTGCCTTACGAGGAGGCCATCGCCCGGGGCGCCATGGCACTCTTCGGCGAAAAGTACGGCGATCGCGTGCGCGTGATCACGTTCGACCCGAACTTCTCCATGGAGCTCTGCGGCGGCACGCACGTGGCGGCCACCGGCGAGCTGGGCGTCTTCCGGATCATCTCCGAAGGGTCGGTCGCTTCGGGCATCCGGCGCGTGGAGGCGCTGGCCGGCCAGGACGCGCTCGACTGGATCAATCGCCAGCTCACCGAGCTGGAGCAGGCGCGCACGCAGTTCAAGAGCCTGCAGCGGCCGCTGGATGAGGAGATCGCGGCGCTGCTGGAGGAACAGCGGCGGCTGGAGAAGGAGCTGGCGGCGCTCCGGCGGGAGCAGCAGAAGGCCAGGCTGGCAGAGCTCGTCGAGCAGGCGCACCGCGTGAACGGCCTGCGTGTGGTGACAGGTCAGCTGGAGGCGCTCTCGATGGACGAGCTGCGCGAGCTGGCGCAGGCGCTTCGGGACCAGCTCGGCCGCGAAGGGGTGGCCGTGCTGGGCACGACCGATCCGGAAAAGCAGAAGGTCTATCTGGCGGCGGCGGTGACCGACGATGTGGTCGCGCGCGGACTGGAAGCCGGGCGGCTGGTCGGCCAGGTGGCCCGGATCGTGGGCGGTGGCGGCGGCGGGCGTCCGACGCTGGCCACGGCGGGCGGACGTCAGCCCGAAAAGCTCCGCGAGGCGCTCGAGGCCGTGCCGCGTCTGGTGCAGCAGATGGTAGGCTGAGCGCACGTCCCGTATGGCCGGTCCCGCGCCCTTCGATCCTGCTCCGACGCTCGGCTACCTGCCCTGCTGTGTGGAAGGGCCGGCGGACTGGCTCCCGAAGGCGGCCTATGCGCTCCGGATGCTGCTGCTGCCGCTGGGCTGGGCGCCGCGCTGGGTCGATCGTCCATCGCTGAAGGCGCTGGGCACGGGCATCTACTACGGGCCGGTTGCCAAGGGATGGCCAGACGGTGTGCTGGCGCTCCCGCTTCATGAGACGATACCGGCTTATTTCGCCGCCGGCGTGCCCTATGCGGCCGCGCGCGTCCGCTGGCGGTGGAACGGCACGGAGTGCTGGCCGGCGCTGTTCGGGCACCCGGACGGCTCGGCCGACGACCCGGTCGCTTCCGTTTTTTTCTGGCTGGCAGGCTGGCAGGAACACACGAACCGGGCGCGCGACGAGCACGGCCGCGCACGCTTTGCCGATTCGCTGCAGGCCAGACTGGGCATCGCCACGCAACCGCCCGTCGAGGCCACCCGCGCGGCACTGGCCCGGATGCTGGGGCAGCGAGGGGTGCCGGTGCGGCCGCGTCGCTGGCACGGACAGCCCTGGGCGCTCTGCCCGACGATCGACATCGACTACCTCCGCAAGTGGCGGCCGGGCATCCTGTATCGGGAGTTTTTTCTGTACCCGTTCCGAAACCTTTCGCGCCAATCGCCGGGCGCCCGCCTGAAGCGGCTGCTCGGGGTGACCGGCGAAATGCTCGGGCGCCCGGATCCGTTTCGTCGGGCTTTTCGGCGCATTGTCGCGCAACTCCAGCCACTCGGAACAGGCACTTTTTTCTTCAAAGCCGGGGCCACGAGCGCCCATGACGTGGGCTATCCGCTCGGGCGAACCGCGCGCCGGTGGATCGAAGCACTGCAGGCGGCCGGAATGGAAGTCGGTCTGCATCCAAGCTACCACGCCGCCCTGCATCTCGGACACCTGAGGCGCGAGCGCGATCGTCTGGCGGCCCTGCTGGACCGTCCGCCGCTGTCGGTGCGCACGCACTATCTCCGCTGGATCGAACCGACGACGCCGCGGATCCTGGCCACGGCCGGCTTCCGGATCGACAGCACGCTGGGCTGGTCCGATCACGAAGGATTCCGGCGGGGCACCTGCCTGCCGTTTCAGCTCTTCGACGTAGCGGCCAACGCGCCGCTGCCACTCTGGGAAATGCCACTGGCCGTCATGGAGTCGGTGCTGTTCGTGCGGCGCGAGCTGGGAGCGGACGAAGCGCTCCGTGCAACCGAGACGCTGCTCGAAGCCTGTCGACGCTATGGAGGCGTGTGCGTGGCGCTCTGGCACAACACGCTCTGGGACGAGCGCGACTTTCCCGGCTGGGGTGCCCACTTCGAGCGGACGCTGCAGCAGGCCAGCGCAAAGGGCGCCTTCATCGCCGATCTGCAATCGGCGATCAAAAATTGGCGTTAGCCGGGCAGGTCGGGTAGATCGTTCGGATCGCGTCGGGCCAGCACGTCTTCGCGGGTGGGGACGCGTCGGTGGATGTACCAGATGCCGATGGCGCCGAGCGCGATCACCAGCACCCGGGCGGCCGGCACGGGCAGGCGCCAGGCGCTCAGCAGAATCGAAACGACGATGATTGCCGTCGCCCACCACTTGGTGCGGCGAGGGATGCCGAGACCGGCGCGATAGGCGCGGATCGAGGGGCCAATCCGGGGCAGATCCAGCAGCCATTGCTCGAGGCGCGGGCTGCTCCGGGCAAAAAAGTAGGCGGCCAGCAGAAAGAACGGCGTGGCCGGCAGCACAGGCAGCACGATGCCCAGAAAGCCCAGGCCGGTGCAGAGCAGTCCGCCGCCGAGTCGAAGAAGCCGCATGGCCGGATACATCGCGGAATTGAGGATCGAGAGGTCCCTACGCCCTGAACAACCCGGCGTTTCCCCTCGAAGGCGCTTTTCGTTGCCGTTTAACGGGAGGGCTGGCGCGGCGAGTCGGTCGGCACGGCCACTTCGGGCGGCAGGGGCAGCAGCGTGCGCAGATCGACGGATTCAAAAGGTCGGCCATTCAGGTAAAGGGGGCAGCCGAGATGCTCCGCGTAGTCGAGCAGCGCATGGCCGAGTGCGGAAAAATCGGCGTGCCAGTTCGGGACGAGCAGGTGCCGACCGTCGAACGTTTCCACACGCAGCCCTTCGTCGGTCAGGTTCAGACGATCGACATGCACCCAGTCGATCGTCCAGGCATGGCGACCATAGTCGTACCCGGTCATTCCGGTTTCGGAAAGCCGCAGACGCCAGACCTGATGCTGGAGGCGATAGAGCCGCAGCGCTGCCCAGGCCGTCAGGCTACCCCACACCAGGCAGAGAAGTCCGGCCACGGAGAGATCCGCGATGCGATGACGACTGAACGCGCTCAGCAGCACCAGACCGCCCACGAAGCCGACCGCGGCAACGACCACCGTCCATGCCGCCCGCCGGCGAAGATGCCGGAGCATCTGCAGGTCTTCAAAAAGGAGGTCCGTCATCGCGTCGGAAGAGCTTCCACAGAAATTTACGACGCGAATCCCTCCGGGTTCAAACGGATCTTGTTACGCAACCGTCCAGATCCGAAAAATTTACCCCCGCCATGCGGGCCCTGTAGCCGCGCATGGCGGGGGATGACCTCTCAGGCTTCCGGCTCGGGGCGGCGGGCCACCAGCGTCAGGATGTCGTAGGTGGCGACCAGCTCGTCGTCCTGGTTTGTCACATCCACGTGCCAGCGGACGACGCCACTGGGTCGCTCGCCTTCGCGGGCTTCGCGCGGGATTTTCTGCTTTACCGTCAGCCGGGCCTGGATCGTATCGCCCGGGCGGACCGGCTTCGTGAAGCGCAGGTTTTCCAGGCCGTAGTTGGCCAGCACCGGACCCGGACGCGGATCGACGAACAGGCCGGCCGCGGCCGAGAGCACGAAGTAGCCGTGCGCCACGCGTCCCTGGAAGACGTCACTTTCGCGTGCGGCCAGTTCGTCCATGTGCGCATAGAAGAAGTCGCCGCTGACGCCCGCAAAGTTGACGATGTCGGCCTCGGTGACGGTGCGTCGGGCGGTCGTGTAGGTTTCGCCGATGCGCAGCTCATCGAAGTACTTGCGGAAGGGGTGTACGTCGGCCTCCGGTCGCGAAGCGCCGGGCATCCACTGGTTGCCGATGGCCGTCAGCATGTCGGGCGAGCCCTGGATTGCGGTGCGCTGCATGTAGCGATAGAGGCCGCGGATGCCGCCCATCTCTTCGCCGCCGCCCGCGCGGCCGGGTCCACCGTGTATCAGATGGGGCAGCGGCGAGCCGTGGCCGGTGTTTTCTTTTGCGCATTCCCGGTTGAGGATCAGCAGGCGGCCGTGGTAAGGTGCCGTGCCGAACACGACCGTGCGGGCCACGTCCGGATCGGCCGTCACCAGCGAGCCGACCAGGCTTCCGCGTCCCATGCGGGCCAGCCGGATGGCTTCGTCCAGGTCTCCGTAGGGCATGACCGTGTTGACCGGCCCGAAGGCCTCCACTTCGTGCGGGGCCGTATGCTCGAAGGGGTGGGCGCAGTAAAGCAGCGTCGGCGGGAAGAAGGCGCCGCGTTCGGGATCGGCATCCACCACGGTAAAGCCGTCGCGGCCGCAGACGATCTCACCGGCCGTGGCCAGCTCCTGCAGGCGCGCCTGCACCTCGGCCACCTGATCGCGGCTCACGAGCGGTCCCATCTGGACGCGCTCGTTGGCCGGGTCGCCCACCACCACTTCGCGCAGGCGGCTGATGAGCGCTTCGAGCACGGCATCGACCCGGTCGGCCGGTACCAGCGTGCGGCGAATCGCCGTGCATCGCTGGCCCGTCTTGATCGTCATTTCCCGGACCACCTCGTTGATGAACAGCTCGAACTCCGGCATGTCGGGCGTGACGTCAGGGCCGAGCATGGAGAAGTTGAGCGAGTCGGCCTCCATGTTGAAGCGCACCGCTTCGCGCAGGATGGTGGGGTGCGACTTCAGCCGCAGACCGGTTTCGGCCGATCCCGTAAAGGTCACGACGTCCTGGCCGGTCAGGTGCTCGAACAGGTCGCCCACGCCGCCGCAGATGAGCTGGAGGGCACCTTCGGGCAGGATCCCCGATTCGAGCATGAGGCGGACGACCCGCTCGGCCACGTAGGCCGTAACCGAAGCCGGCTTGACGATGGCGGGCATGCCGGCCAGGAACGTGGGGGCCAGTTTTTCCAGCATGCCCCAGCAGGGGAAGTTGAAGGCGTTGATGTGGACGGCCACACCTTCGAGCGGCACGAGCAGATGGTGGCCCAGAAAAGTCCCACCGCGCGAGATGCGTTCGGGTTCGCCTTCGAGCAGGAAGCGTTCGTCGGGCAGCTCGCGACGGCCTTTGCTGGCATAGACGAAAAACGTTCCGATGCCGCCGTCGATGTCGAGCCAGGCGTCCTGCTTCGTGGCGCCGGTAGCCCGCGACAGTTCGTACAGCTCGGCCCTGTGTTCGTTGAGATAGAGGGCTAGTGCCTTGAGCATGCGGGCGCGTTCGTGGAAGGTCATCTGGCGGAGCCCGGGGCCGCCCACGGTGCGGGCGTAGTCCAGCATGCCTTTGAAGTCCAGCCCTTCGCTGGAGATCTCGGCGATGGGTTCGCCGGTGACCGCATGGTACACAGGGCGGCCTTCGCCCGAAGGCGTGTGCCAGCGTCCCTGTGCAAAGCTCTGCACCTTGCCGAGATAGACGGTCGTTTCCATGGCATTTCTTGCGGGTTGGTTCTGAGGGAGGCGTTTCAGCGCGCTTGCTGTTCGGCCAGCGTTTCGCGAAACGTCTTGTAGATGGCTTCCATTTTCGGGCGGTCGGGCGGCACTTCACGCAGGGGCTCGCAGGGCCGCAGGCTCCGGCGCAATTGCTCCGGAAGCTGCTGATAGAGCCGGGTGCCGGCCGTCTTCCAGGCCAGGCGCTCGTCGCTCACGTCGCCCACGATGCGGGCCGGAACGCCCACGGCGATCTTGCGCTCGGGGATTTCCATGCGCTCCGGTACCAGCGTCAGCGCCCCCACGATGCTCCCCGCGCCTACCACGGCATGGTCCATGACGACAGCATTCATGCCCACCAGCGCATTGCGGCCGATCCGGGCGCCGTGGATGATGGCGCCGTGGCCGATGTGCGCGGATTCTTCCAGGTGGACGGTCACGCCGGGAAACATGTGGATGACGCAGTTTTCCTGCACGTTGCAGCCGTCCTCGATAATGATCTCGCCCCAGTCGCCCCGGATGACGGCACCGGCGGCCACGTACACGTTGCGGCCGATGATGACGTTGCCGATCACCGTCGCGTTGGGATGAATGAAGGCACTTTCGTGGATGACGGGGCGAAAGCCTTCAAATTCGAAGATGTTGGCCATGGCAGTTTTTGGTTAAGCAATGCGTTCGATCACGGTCGCCATCCCCTGTCCGACGCCCACGCAGAGCGTACAGAGCGCGTAGCGGGCCTGTCGTTGCTCCAGCTCGACGGTGGCCGTCAGGATCAGTCGGGCGCCCGACATGCCCAGCGGGTGGCCAAGTGCAATGGCGCCGCCGTTGGGATTCAGGCGCGGGTCGTCGTCGGCCAGACCCCATTGCCGCGTGCAGGCCAGCACCTGGGCGGCAAAGGCTTCGTTGAGTTCGATGACATCCAGATCGTCTAAACTCAGGCCGGCCTGTCGGAGGGCGCGGCGGGCGGCTTCGACCGGTCCAATGCCCATGATGCGCGGCTCCACACCGACGACGGCCGCGCTAACGATGCGGGCCTTCGGCTTCAGGTTGAAGCGGCGGACGGCCTCTTCCGAGGCCAGCAGCAGCGCGCAGGCGCCGTCGTTGAGGCCGGAGGAATTGCCTGCCGTCACGGTGCCCCCTTTGCGGAAGACGGGCGGTAGCTTGGCGAGCGCTTCGAGCGTGGTGTCCGGGCGAATGTGCTCGTCGTCTTTTACCAGCCGGGGCGGGCCTTTGGGCTGGGGGGCTTCGACGGGTACGATCTCCAGCGCGAAGCGCCCTTGCTCGCGGGCAGCGGCCGCCTTTTTGTGGGAGCGGTAGGCGAACAGATCCTGATCCTCACGGGCGATGCCGTACCGTTCCACGAGGTTTTCGGCGGTGCAGCCCATGGGCTCGGCGCCGTAGCGGGCTTCCATTTTCGGATGGACGAAGCGCCAGCCCAGGCTCGTGTCGTAGAGTTCGACGTCGCGCCCGAAGGGGCGGCTGGCTTTGGAGAGCACGAAGGGCGCGCGCGTCATGTGTTCGATGCCGCCGGCCAGGTAGAGGTCGCCGTCGCCTGCCCGGATGGCGCGGGCGGCTTCCACCACGGCGCTCATGCCGGAGGCGCAGAGTCGGTTGATCGTGACCCCCGGCACACTGGGGGGCAGGTCGGCCAGCAGCAGTGCCATGCGGGCCACGTTGCGGTTGTCTTCACCGGCCTGGTTGGCGCAGCCCATGTACACGTCGTCGATGGCGGCCGGGTCGAGTTCGGGGTGGCGATCCAGCAGGGCGCGCAGCACGTGGGCGGCCAGGTCGTCGGCCCGGACGGTGGCCAGGGCGCCGCCCAGGCGGCCGATGGGCGTCCGCACGCCGTCGATGATATAGGCGTCCCGCATACAACAGGGGAGGTTTTTCGATGGAATAGAAAGCGCTTCCGAAGAAACGGATCAGGCGTGGGCCTGTTTCGTGCGGTAGACGGTGCCGCGCACGAAGGCCACGCGGGTGCCGTCGGCGCGCGTGACCACCACGTCGTAGAGCGCCACGCGGTTGCCGGCCGACACCTCCTCGGCCGTGGCCGTGAGCACGTCACCGGCGCGAACGGGCGTGGCAAAAAAGATCGAGCTTTCCAGCGTCATGGTCACCAGGCCGCAGGTGTTCGAGGCGAAGGCCAGCGCACTGTCGGCCAGGGCGAAAGCGATCCCGCCATGCGCCACGGCAAAGCCGTTGAGCATTTCCGGACGCACGGTCATGCGCACGACGGCCCGGCCCGGCGCAACCTCCAGCACTTCGATGCCCAGCCACTGGCTGAAGGCATCGTGCGCCATCATCTGATCCACAATCTGGCGGGCGCGTTGCGTGGTGGTTTCGTCGTGAGTTTCGGCAGGCATACGGCGCTTACGTTTGGTTCGATTACGTCAGGAGGAGGCTTCTTCAAAAAAACGGGCCCCTCGTTCGATCATCTGGCGAAAGAGCGGGCTGGGGCGGTAGCGATCTTCCCGATAGGTATCGTAGAGTGCTTCCATCCAGCCCAGCACGGTCTCCAGGCCCAGTTCGTCGGCCCAGTGCAGCAGGCCCTTCGGATAGTTTACGCCCAGTTGCATGGCCCGGTCAATGTCGGCCGGCGAGGCCACGCGCCAGAAGACGGCATCGACGGCTTCGTTGATCAACATGGACAGAATGCGCCGGAAGATGCGCTCGCCGAGTGCCGGATCGGTGGTGGGCTCCGGGTTGGTGGCGCCTTCCCGGTAGTCGTAGAAGCCGAGACCGGTTTTGCGGCCCAGTCGTCCCGCCTCGACCATGCGCTGTTGCGTAAACGAGGGCCGGTAGCGCGGTTCGTAGAAGAAGGCTTTCCAGAGCGTTTCGGTCACCCGGAAGTTGATGTCGTTCCCGATCAGGTCCATCAGTTCGAAGGGCCCCATCCGGAAGCCGCCGATCGTGCGCATGGCCCAGTCGATGGTGGGCACGTCGGCGATCCCTTCCTCCAGGATGCGCAGCGCCTCGCCGTAGAACGGACGCGCCACCCGGTTGACAATGAAGCCCGGCGTGTCGCGGGCGACGACCGGCGATTTGCCCCAGGTCTCCATCAGGGCGCGGGCCTGCGCGACCACTTCGGCGGCGGTGGCCACCCCGGGCACCACTTCGACGAGTGGCATCAGCGGCGCCGGGTTGAAAAAGTGCAACCCGAGCACGCGCTCCGGACGCTCACAGGCGGCGGCAATGGCCGTCACCGAGAGCGACGAGGTGTTGGTGGCCAGGATGGCTTCGGGCGCCACCAGGCGCTCCAGTTGCGCAAAAAGGGTCTGTTTCGCCGCCAGCTCCTCGATAATGGCTTCGATGATCAGCCCGCAGGAGGCCAGCGGCTGCAGTTCGTCGCGTATGAACGAAATACGGCCCAGGATTTCGGCATCCCGCCCGGGGGGCAGTTTGCCTTTCTCCACGAGCCGTCCCAGAATGCGCGTCAGGTAGGCGCGGGCGTCTTCGAGTGCCCGGGGATTGCTGTCGTGAAGCAGGACCGGGTGGCCAACGGTGGCGGCCACCTGAGCAATGCCGCGTCCCATGGTGCCGGCACCGACGACGCCGATTGGCGTGGCGGTGGTGAGCGGTTGCGTCATGGCTTATCGTCCCTGAAAGACCGGAGTGCGCTTTTCCAGAAAGGCGGCCACGCCTTCCTGATAGTCGTGGGTGCGGCCGGCTTCGGCCTGCAGCTCGGCTTCCAGTTCGAGCTGGGCATCCAGATCATTCGTGAAGGTGCGGTTCAGCGCCCGTTTGATCATGCCCAGCGCCCGGGTGGGCATTGCAGCCAGGCGACGCGCCAGCGTCATCGCCTCGTCCATCAGGCGGTCGGCCGGACATACCCGGTAGATGAGTCCCATGGTGTGCGCCTCGGTGGCCGGAAGCTTTTCGGCCAGCATCATCAGGGCCGTGGCCCGGGCCAGCCCGACCAGACGGGGCAGCAGAAAGGTGCCGCCGCTGTCGGGAATCAGTCCGATGCGCGCAAACGCCTGAATAAAGGCGGCGTTTTCGGCGGCCACCACGAAGTCGCAGGCCAGCGCAATGTTGGCACCGGCCCCGGCGGCCGCGCCGTTGACGGCGGCCACAAACGGTTTCTCGGTGTGGCGGATGAGCCGGACGATCGGGTTGTACTGGGCGCGGACGATTTCGCCGAGGTCCGGCGCCGGCTCACCTTCGCGGGGCAGCACGGCCTGCAGGTCCTGTCCCGCGCAGAAGGCCCGGCCGGCGCCTGTCAGCACGACGGCGCGGACGGCCGGATCGTCGGCGGCCCGCCGGAGCGCATCGATCGTTTCATCGGCCATGGGCCGGTGGAAGCTGTTGAGCACATCCGGCCGGTTCAGCGTCAGCGTGGCAACGCCATCCGTGACTTCGTAGCGAATGAACTGGTAGTTCATGGCAGCATTCGGTTTGAAAGCGGTTCCGAAGCAAACTTATGAAAAGGCCACCCAGAACGGAAAGTCCCTCCGGGGTTCGTGCGTGTACGAATGCCGTTCGAAAATTGCCCGGCCTCTCGGATTGGCTTGAAGAAGGTCCCGGCGGTTTGGTATAATAGAAGCGCTTCCAGATGGAGATGCCTATGACCGATTCGTTTGCCACGCTGCTGGTCGAAGAGGACGACCGGGGCATCGTATGCTGCACCTTCAACCGCCCGGAGGTGCGTAATGCGCTCAACCTGGAGATGGTGCGGGAGGTGCGCCGGTTGCTCGAGCAACTGGCCGGCCGGGACGATGTGCGCGCGTTGATCTTCACCGGAGCCGGCGGACAGGCGTTCGTCAGCGGAGCCGACATTGCCGAACTCCGGGAGCGCGGACGGGCCGAAGCGCTGCAGCGCATCAACAACAGCCTGTTTCGGGAGATCGAGCAGTTTCCGGTACCGACCATTGCGGCCGTGCGGGGGTGGGCGCTGGGCGGCGGGTGCGAGCTGGCCATGGCCTGTGATCTGCGTGTGGCCGGCGAGAGCGCCCGCTTCGGTCAGCCCGAAGTCCGGCTGGGCATCATTCCGGGCGCCGGGGCCACCTACCGGCTGCCGCGTCTGGTGGGCATGGGCAAGGCGCGCGAGCTGATTTTTACCGGACGTATCCTCGATGCTTCGGAAGCACTCGCGATTGGCCTGGTCAACTACGTGGTGCCGGACGACGAGGTGCTGGCAAAAGCACGGGCGCTGGCCGCGGAGATCGCCGAGGCAAGTCCGCTGGCCGTGCGCTTCGCCAAGATGGCGCTGAACGCCACCGCCGAGATGAGCACCGACGCCGCGCTGACCCTGGAGACGCTCATGCAGGCCGTCCTCTTCGAGGATGAAGAGAAGTACCGGCGCATGACCGCCTTCCTGGAGCGTCGGCGTGCCCGTAAATCCTGAGATGTGATGCGAGGGAAAAACCGCACTGCGACCACCCGGCGCAAAACGCGCAGGAGTTCACCGGCCGCTGCGCCGGAGGCGACCTTCGACTGGCTGCGCGTGGCCCGTCTGGTGCTGACCTCACGCTATCTCGATGAACTGGAGGAGACGCGTCTGCTGCCCGAGCGCAGGGTGCGGTATCAGTTTTCGGCGAAGGGGCACGAGCTGGCGCAGGTCCTGCTCGGGCAGCTCCTGACGCACCCGAAGGACGGCGTCAGCACCTACTACCGCTCGCGGCCGCTGATGCTGGCGCTGGGCGTCTCGCCCGAAGAAGCGCTGGCCGCCTCGCTGGGCAAGGCGGGCGCCTACAGCGACGGCCGCGACGTGGGGGTGGTCTGCAACCTTCCCGGCCGCAATGGTCCCACCGTGTTGCCCATGGCGGGCGACGTGGGCTCGCAGTACACGCCGGGCGTCGGCTGGGCGCAGGCCATCTGCTACCGGCGCGACGTGCTTCAGGAGGACGCCTACCGGGGCGCGCTGGCCGTGGTGCACGGCGGCGAGGGCTCGGTGGCGACCAACGGCTTCTGGGCCGCGCTGAACATCGCCACGACGCTCCGACTTCCCGTGCTCTTCTACATCGAGGACAACGGCTACGCCATTTCGGTCCCGCGCGAACTGCAGACGCCGGGCGGCAACATCGCGAAAAATCTGGCGGCGTTCGAGAGCCTGCAGGTGCTTGACGGCGACGGCACGCAGCCGGAGGAGGCCGCCCGGCTGCTGCACGAAGCGGTGCGCCGTGTGCGGGGCGGCGACGGACCAGTGCTGTTGCGCCTGACAATGCCCCGGCTTTCGGGCCACTCCGGCCACGACAACCAGGCCTACAAGCCGCCGGAGGTGCTGGAGGCCGAACGGGCACATGATCCCCTCCCGGCACTCCGGGCGTTTCTGGTGCCTTCGCTGCTGTCGCCCGAGGCGTGGGCCGAGCTGGAGGTGGAGGTGGCCCGCGAGGTGGAGGCAGCCCTGGAGGCGGCGCTTGCTCGTCCGGACCCGGATCCGTCCCGGGTGACCCGCTACGTCTTCGCCGAGGTGGGACCCGACGGCACGCCGGAGCTTCAGCAGGCCGGCGGTATGGCCCCGGAAGGTGTGGTGCTTCCGCAGGGCACCGACCGACCCCGGCCGGAGCCGCCGCGCATCAACATGGTGGAGGCGATTCGTCGGACGCTGGCCCACGAGCTGCGCACCAATCCGCGCGTGGTGGTCTTCGGCGAAGACGTGGGCAAAAAAGGGGGCGTGCACACGGCCACGCTCGGACTGCAGGAGGAGTTCGGCGAAGCGCGCGTGTTCGACACCAGCCTGTCCGAGGAGGGCATTGTCGGACGGGCCGTCGGCATGGCGCTGGCCGGGTTGATGCCGGTGGCCGAGATTCAGTTTCGGAAATACGCCGATCCGGCCACCGAGCAGCTCAACAACTGCGGTACGATCCGCTGGCGCACGGCCAACCGCTTTGCCGCACCGATCGTGGTGCGCATGCCCGGCGGGCTTGCCCGCGTGGGCGATCCCTGGCACAGCGTTTCCGACGAAGTGCGCTGGGTACACGCAATCGGCTGGCAGGTGGCCTATCCGTCGAATGCCGAGGACGCCGTCGGGCTGCTCCGGGCCGCCATGCGGGCGCTCGATCCCACCATCTTCTTCGAGCACCGGCTGCTGCTGGACCATCCGGCCGCCCGGCGTCCCTATCCCGGCGACGACTTCGTGTTGCCGTTCGGACGTGCCCGGATCGTCCGTTCCGGCGAGGCGCTCACCGTGGTCACCTGGGGCGCCATGGTGCATCGCTGCGAAGAAGCGGCTCGGGAAACGGGCATCGACGCCGAGATCATCGACCTGCGCACGCTGCGGCCCTGGGACCGGGCGGCCGTGCTGCATTCGGTCCAGAAGACCAATCGGTGCCTGATCGTGCACGAAGACACGCTCACGGCCGGCTTCGGCGCGGAGATTGCCGCCGTGCTGGCCCGCGACGCCTTCACCTACCTGGATGCGCCCGTCGAGCGGGTGGCCGTCCCGGACATTCCGATTCCCTACAACCCCCAGCTGCTCGATGCCACCGTGCCGGGGGTGTCGCAGATTGCCGAGGCCATGCAGGCGCTGGTCACTTTTTGAGCCGTAAACAAACGAATGACCATCATGGTGCGTGACGAAAGTTTTCTTGTGCTGGGCGGAGCCGGGCTGGTCGGCTCCCAGATCGTGCGCGAGGTGAGCCGTCAGCTTCATCCCCGCAAGGTGGTGGTGGCCAGTCTCTTTCGCGAGGAGGTCGAGGAACTGCTCTCGGAAGTGCGGCAGGAGTTTCCGGAAGTGGAATTTGTGGGCGAGTGGGGCAACGTGTTCGTGCGGGAAGAATTCCGGGAGCTGTCGCGTGAGCAGTTGCTCGGCAATCCGGCCTATCGCGAGGTGCTCTACGAGGACCTGTTCGGCGACATCGACGCCGCCTACGAACGCTCGGTGCTCGTGCGGATGATCCGCACGCATCGGCCCGACGTGATCGTGGACTGCATCAACACGGCTACCGCGCTCAGCTACCAGGAAGTCGAACCGTTGAGCCTCAAGACGCATGAGGCTTTGCAGCAGCTACAGCAGACGCCCGACGATCCGTCGGTTCGTGAGACGTTGACCACCGACGTCGAGACGCTGCTCATTTCGCAGGCGGCGCTTCAGCTCATCCGGCACATCCGCCTTCTGCATCGGGCCATGTGCGAGGTGGGCACGCGCGTCTACGTGAAGATCGGCACGACGGGCACCGGTGGCATGGGGCTGAACATCCCCTACACGCACAGCGAGGACCGGCCCAGCGTGCCGCTCATGATGAAGACGGCCATGGCCTTTGCGCATACGGGCCTGCTATTCCTGATGGCGCGCACGCCCGGCGGGCCGCTGGTCAAGGAGGTGAAGCCGGCCGCCATGATCGGCTACCGGCGCGTGGCGCTGCAGCCGGTGCGTCGGCGCGGGCGTCCGCAGTTCGTCTACGAGGGCCGCCGGGAGCCGCTGCAGGATCGCCTGGTGCTGCGAGAAGACGAGTGCCGTTACCGCAAGCAGGGCGAGCTGGTGATGGCCGGGGTCGATACCGGCGAGAACGGCTTCTTCGCCCGCGGTGAGTTCGAAACGATCACGCACATCGGGCAGATGGAATTCCTCACGCCCGAGGAGATCGCCGAACAGGTGGTGCTGGAGATCAAGGGGAGCAACACCGGGCACGACATCATCGCGGGCATCGACAGCAACGTGATGGTGCCGAGCTATCGGGCCGGCGTGTTGCGACATACGGCACTCCGGCGGTTGCGCCAGCTCGAACGGGAATCCAACGGCCACAGCGTGGCGCTCGGACAGCTCGGACCACCCGAACTCTCCAAGCTGCTCTACGAAGCGCACCTGCTCCGGCTCAACTTTAAGACGCTGAAGGCCGTCTGTCAGACGCCCGCCGAAGAAGTGGCCGACACGCTCTATCGCTACCTGGAGACGGACGCGACGCTTCGCAATCAGATCATCTCGATCGGCGTGCCCATTCTGGCACCGGACGGCCAGCAACTCATCCGGGGACCGTTCATCAACATTCCCGAAAGCATTTACGACGAGGTGCCGGTCACGCCGAAAGACATCGACCGATGGGCGCGCAAGGGCTGGGTGGACCTCCGGCCGGTGAACATGCGTCGCTGGCAGGAACGCTTCGAGCGCATGATGGCCGCCAAGCCGTACCTGCACACGCAGGGCACCGCCTCGATTACCCGCACCACTTACCTGCACGACACGATCGAGATCGGTGAGGTCGTGGCCTGGATCTTCGCGAACGAAGAAGGCGGGTATCGGATTAAGTAAATTGCTTTCGGTTTGCTTTCGGTGCCAGTTAGAAACTTTTCGCATGGCAACTGCTAAGAAAAATCCTGCTTTAAGTGAGAGGCATCAAAGAGGGATAAATGGTTCGACTCACCATTACGCTCTCGGACGCAGTGTTTGCACAGTTGGAGGAAAAGGCCCGGCGCTACCAGCTTACGCCTGAGACCTTGCTGCAGAAAAGTCTCGAAGACTGGCTGGCTCTTCCTGACGAATCCTTCGAGAGGGCGATGGCACGTGTACTGGAGAAGAACGCCGAATTGTATCGGCGGTTGGCCCAGCGCTGAAATTTATGCGCTATCTGACGCTTCCTGAGGTTCTTGAGCTGTATCATCAGATCATGGCGCAGTCGGGAGGGAAAGAGGGGATTCGCGATTTAAATGCCCTGGAGTCGGCACTGGCCCAACCTCGCCTGACTTTTGAGGGACAAGAGCTTTACCCATCGCTTGCTGGAAAAGCCGCGGCCCTTGGTTACGCGCTTATTCGGAATCATCCTTTTCTGGATGGAAACAAGCGTATCGGGCATGCGGCCATGGAAGTATTTCTGGTGCTCAATGGCTTTGAAATTCGTGCTGATATTGATGAGCAAGAGGATGTTGTGATGAAAGTGGCTTCCGGGGAGTTGAGCCGAGAGGCGCTGGCTACATGGCTTCAGGAGCACCTCGTACCGATTTCTCGCTAAGTCGTTACAGCTTTGAAGGCAAAAACGATCAGATCGCCTTGAAGTATTCGAAGGACTGGCGGCAGGCTTCGCAGAAGAAGAGGGCTTTGCAGGCGGTCGATCCGAAGGCGCTGGTCTGGCGCGTCTGCTCGGAGCCGCAGAAAGGGCAGGGGACGGCGGGGCCACGCGCTACGGAGAAGGGGAGCGGGATCAGATCGGGCGCTTCGTCCGCACGAGGCGGTGGCGGAGCGATACCGTAGGCCCGAAGCTTTTCGCGGGCCTCGTCGGTCATCCAGTCTGTGGTCCAGGGCTCCCGAAACACCTTGTGCACGACCACCTGCTGAAATCCCCGACCCCGAAGCGTCTGTACGATGGCCGCTTCGATGGTGCGCATGGCCGGGCAGCCGGTGTAGGTCGGGGTGATGTCGACGTGCACCGTCTCGCCTTCAAGGCGCACGTCGCGCACGATGCCCATCTCCACGATGTTCAGGACCGGAATCTCCGGATCCCGGACTTCGGTCAGCGCTTCGAGGATTTCAGCAGGGGTCATGGTCGACAGGTTGGTTGGATGACTACCACTGAGCGCCCGGGTAGGCCCGCTGCAGGAACTGCATCTCGGCCAGCAGGTGGCCCAGATGCTCCGTATGATGGCCGCGTCGCCCGCCTGTCGCCATGTAGGGCGGATCCTCCGGAACGGTCAGGGTAGCTTCGCGGAGGACGGCTTCGACCTGCTCCCGCCACTTCAGTTGCAGGGCGGCCATATCAGGCGCAACGCGGGCTTCGATGAGCGTGCGGAGCGTGTTGTCCACCTCGAACAGCTCGCCCGTGTACATCCACAGCTCGTCAAGAGCCGTCTGCGCGCGCCGATGGCTTTCCTCGGTGCCGTCGCCCAGGCAGCGCATCCATTCGCTGCTGTGGCGCAGGTGGTAGCGCATTTCTTTGAGCGCTTTGGCCGCGATGCCGGCCAGTGGTTCGAAGGCGCTCTGCTGCAGCGCTTCGTAGAGCAGACAGGCATAGGCGGCAAACAGAAACTGGCGCGTGATCGTGAAGGCAAAGTCGCCCCGGGGCAGCTCGACCATCTGCACGTTGCGGAAGTCGTACGCATCCCGGAGAAAGGCCAGATCGTCGGCCGTGCGGCCTTTGCCTTCGACCTCGCCGGCCAGCGTCAGCAGCGCCTCGGCATGACCCAGACAGTCGAGCGCCAGGTTGGCCAGCGCAATGTCTTCTTCGAGGTACGGGCCGTGGCCGCACCACTCCGAGAGTCGATGGCCCAGAATCAGCGCATCGTCGCCCAGGCACAACAGGTATTCGAACAGCGCCGGGCGCAGCGCCGCATCGAGCGTTTCGAGATTCATAAACAGGAATCAGATGTTTTTTACACCGTGGGGTACCTTGTAAAAGAGCGGGTGGCGATAGGGCTTGTTATCGGCCGGATCGAAGAACGGTCCTTCATCTCCGGGTCTGGTAGCGTAGATCGCGTCGGTGGGAACCACCCAGATGCTGACGACCGGACCCCGGCGGGCATATACGTCGCGGGCGTGCTGGAGGGCCATCTCGGCGTGGGTAGCCCGCACGCTTCCCGCATGCTCATGGGGGGCTCCCGTGCGCGGCTGCACGAACACCTCCCACAGCCGCATGCAGTTTTCCATTTCAGCCATGGCTTACTTCGGCAGCGGTTGAGGCAGCTTGCTGTTGACGTTTGCGGGCATAGGCCTGCACGGCCTCGCGAACCCAGGCGCCCTCTTCGTGGGCTTTGCGGCGGGCCTGCAGGCGTTCGCGGTTGCAGGGACCGTGGCCGCGGATCACCCGCCAGAACTCGTCCCAGTCGATCGGCCCGATCAGCCAGTTGCCCGTCTTTTCGTCGTAGCGCAACTCCGGATCGGGAAGCGTCATGCCCAGCGCCAGCACCTGCGGCACGGTGATGTTGATGAAGTGCTGGCGCAGCTCGTCGTTCGTCTTGCGCTTGACCTGCCAGCGCAGCAGTTCGGCGCTGTTGGGCGACTGGTCATCCGGTGGACCGAACATCATCAGCGTGGGCCACCACCAGCGGTTGATGGCGTCTTGGAGCATCCGGCGCTGTTCGGGCGTGCCCCGCGCCAGCGTCACGCAGATCTCGTAGCCCTGCCGCTTGTGGAAGGCTTCCTCCTTGCAGATGCGGATCATGGCGCGGGCGTAGGGGCCGTAGGAGCTCTTGGCCAGCATGGTCTGGTTGACGATCGCCGCGCCGTCGACGAACCACCCGATGACGCCCACGTCGGCCCAGGTGAGCGTGGGGTAGTTGAATATGTTCGAGTACTTGGCGCGGCCTTCGAGCAGGTCGCGAATGAGCTGGTAGCGATCGACCCCCAGCGTTTCGGTGGCGCTGTAGAGGTAGAGGCCGTGTCCGGCCTCGTCCTGCACTTTGGCCAGCAGGGCCATCTTGCGGCGCAGCGTGGGTGCCCGCGTGATCCAGTTGCCTTCGGGCAACATGCCCACGATTTCCGAATGGGCGTGCTGCGACATCATGCGGATGAGCTGGCGCCGATAGCGCTCCGGCATCCAGTCTTTCGGTTCGATCTTTTCGCCCGCGTCGATACGCGCCTGAAATTCGGCTTCCAGGAGAGCTTCGTCTTTCATGGTGAAAACACTGGTTGGAAACGCTTCCGATTCAAACTAAAAAAACGATTGCCTGCGTTTCAAGCAATCCTCAAAAACAACCGACCGGCTGGTATCAGTGTTCCTGGAAGGCGTCGTTGCATGAGGAGGTCTGGTGTTGGTACCTTTAGCAAAATAAAGGATGCCGAACCGAACCGGCTGAAGATCCTATGGCTTCCAGGGAAGCGGAGAAACAGGTGGGGCAGACGCCGCTCATGCGGCAGTACTACAAGATCAAGTCCCGCTATCCGAACGCCATCCTGTTGTTTCGGATGGGGGACTTCTATGAGACCTTCGATGAAGACGCGCACATCGTCAGCCGGGTGCTGGGCATCACGCTGACGAAGCGGTCCAACGGCCAGGCGGCCGACGTGCCGCTGGCGGGCTTTCCGCACCACGCACTGGACAACTACCTGCCGAAGCTGGTGCGGGCCGGCTACCGGGTGGCCATCTGCGAGCAACTCGAAGATCCCAAATTCGCCCGCAAGGTCGTCAAGCGCGACGTCGTCGAGGTCGTCACGCCGGGCGTCTCGTTCCACGAACACCTGCTCGATCCCAAGCGGGCCAACTACCTGGCCGCCGTGGTCTGGGGCACCGAACGGGGCGAGCGCGACCGCATCGGCTTTGCCTTTCTGGACGCCTCGACGGGCGAGTTTTCGGTCACGGAGGCGCCGGCCCATCGCCTGGAAGATCTGCTGCAGACGATTCAGCCGGCCGAGGTGCTCGTCGATAAACGCCAGCGTGACCGGCTGCAGGGCGTGCGGGGCCTTTCGTTTGTCGTCACACCCCAGGAGGACTGGGTCTTCAACTTCGACTACGCCTACGAAGTGCTGCTCCGGCACTTCAAGACGCATTCGCTCAAGGGCTTTGGCGTCGATGACCTGCGGCTGGGGCTCCGGGCGGCCGGGGCGGCACTGCACTACCTGGGCGAGACGCAGAAAGGTCGGCTGCCCCACGTGCGTCGGTTGACGCGCTACGTCACCGACGAATACATGGTGCTCGATCCGCAGACGAAGCGCAACCTGGAGCTGGTCGCCTCGCTGCAGGACGGCACGCAGGAAGGCTCGCTCGTGCAGATCCTCGACGAGACGCTCACGCCGATGGGCGGCCGACTGCTCCGGCGCTGGCTGCTGCGGCCGCTCAAGAACGTACGCCAGATCGAAAAGCGCCTGGAGGCCGTCGAGGCGCTTGTGCGCGATCGCCGGCTCCGTGAGCGCCTGCGCGAGGAACTGCGCCAGGTGGGCGACCTGGAGCGACTGGCCGCCCGCGTCTGCACCGGACGCGCCACGCCGCGCGATCTGATGCACCTGCGACTGACGCTCGAACAGATCCCGCCCATCAAGCAGGCACTGGCCGACGTGTCCTGCGACACGCTGCGCCGACTGGCCGAACAGCTCACGCTCTGCACGCAGGTGGTCGAGCGCATCCGCCAGGCGCTCGTCGACGATCCGCCAGCCTCGCTGAGCGACGGCGGCGTGATTCGCGACGGCTTCAGCGCCGAGCTGGATGAACTGCGCGAGATCGCCCGCTCCGGTAAGGACTTCATCGCTCGCCTGCAGCAGAAAGAGATCGAGCGCACGGGCATCCCGTCGCTCAAGGTGGGCTTCAACAAGGTGTTCGGCTATTACATCGAAGTCACCAACGCCCACCGCAACAAAATCCCGCCGCATTACATCCGCAAGCAGACGCTGGTCAATGCCGAGCGCTACATCACGCCGGAGCTGAAAGAGTACGAGGAAAAAATTCTCTCGGCCGAGGAGAAGATCGCCAGCCTGGAGGCCGAGTTGTTCAACCGGTTGCGTCTGGAGGTGGCCGAGGCGACGGCCGAGCTGCAGCTCAACGCGTCGCTGCTGGCCATGCTCGATGTGTTCTGCAGCCTGGCCGAAGTGGCCGATCGTTACGGCTACACGCGACCGGAACTGCACGAGGGCACCGAGCTGCTCATCGAAGAAGGCCGCCATCCGGTGGTCGAGCGTACGCTACCGCCCGGCGAGCCGTTCATCCCGAACGACATCTACCTCGACACGCACGCGCAGCAGATCCTGATCATCACGGGACCGAACATGGCCGGCAAGAGCGTGGTGCTGCGCCAGACCGGCCTGATCGTACTGCTGGCGCAGATCGGTTCGTTCGTGCCGGCCCGCCGCGCCCGCATCGGGATCGTCGATCGCATCTTCACGCGTGTGGGCGCTTCGGACAACCTGGCCGCCGGCGAGAGTACGTTTCTCGTCGAAATGAACGAGACGGCCAACATTCTCAACAATGCCACGCCGCGCTCGCTGATCCTGCTCGACGAGGTGGGGCGGGGTACTTCGACGTTCGACGGGCTGTCGATCGCCTGGGCGCTTGTCGAGTACCTGCACGAGACGCCCTCGGTGGCCGCGCGCACGCTGTTCGCCACGCACTACCACGAACTGAACGAACTGGCCGAACGCTTCCCGCGCGTGAAGAACTTCCGCGTGCAGGTCGAGGAGCACGACGGCCGGGTGATCTTTCTGCACAAACTGGTGCCGGGCGGGGCCGACCATTCCTACGGCATCGAGGTGGCCCGCATGGCCGGATTGCCCGAGCCGGTCATTGCGCGCGCCCGTGAGATCCTGCGCCATCTGGAGGCGCAGCACCTTGTGGTCGAAGCACCGGCCGGCGACGGCGAGCCCGTGCGTCCCGTGCGGGCACGACGGGCCGAACGCATTCCCGCCGACACGTCGGCCTTCCAGCTTTCGCTCTTTGCGCAACCCGAGCCCGATCCGGTTGCCGAGGAGCTCAAAGAGCGGCTGCGCCGGATCGATCCCAACCGCATGACGCCCATCGAGGCCCTGCTCCTGCTCGACGAACTCAAGCGGCTTGTGGAACGCCATGATTCGTGATTTTCTGGGCGCCTACCCCCGATTCGACGCCACCAACTTCATCGCGCCGAACGCCGTGGTCATTGGCGACGTGACGCTGGAGCCCTACGCCAGCATCTGGTACGGCGCCGTCGTCCGGGCCGACGTGAACTGGATCCGGATCGGCGAGGCCTCGAACATCCAGGACGGCGCGATCATCCACGTAACGCGCGGGACGGCCCCTACGCTGATCGGGCCGCGCGTGACGGTGGGGCACGGCGCCGTGCTGCACGGCTGTACCGTGGAGGAAAATGTACTGATTGGAATCGGCGCCGTGGTGCTCGACGGCGCCGTCATCGGACGCGATACGATCATTGGAGCGCGGGCGCTCGTGCCGCCCGGCATGAAGGTGCCGCCGCGCTCGCTGGTGCTGGGCGTGCCGGGACGTGTGGTGCGCACGCTCACCGACGAGGAGGTGGCCGGCATCGCCCGCTACGCGCAGAACTACCTGGAATACAGCGCCATCTATCGTGGCGAGGTGCAGCCCGAGCGCAACCCGTTCTACGATCCATCGGAAACCCCCGACGGCCACTCGGGTTAGCGCCGGGCCCTGCCAGACCATCAACCCGCGAAAAAAGAAGCCATGCGAATTTTAGTGCTCGGAAGTGGCGGACGGGAGCATGCGATCACCTGGGCGCTGGCGCAGAGCCCGCAGCGTCCGGATCTGTTCATTGCGCCGGGCAACCCCGGCACGGCTGCGCTGGGCCGAAACGTCCCGATTGCGGCCAACGACGCGGCGAACCTGCGCAAGCTGGTGCGTGACGAAGGCATCGAGCTGGTCGTGGTCGGACCGGAGCAGCCGCTGGTCGAAGGGGTGGCCGACGCGCTCCGTGCCGAAGGCGCGCGCGTGGTGGGACCGTCGGCGGCCGCCGCTCGCCTGGAAGGAAGCAAGGCGTTCGCCAAAGCCTTCATGCAGCGCCACGGCATCCCGACGGCCGCCTACCGGACGTTCGCAGCCGAGCAACTGGACGAGGCGCTGGCCTACATCGACCGGCACCCGGAGCCGCTGGTCGTCAAGGCCAGCGGACTGGCGGCCGGCAAGGGCGCCGTCGTGTGCGCCACGCGGGAGGAGGCCCGCCGAACGTTGCGCTGGATGATGGAAGAAGGAGGCCTGGGTAAGGCCGGCCATGAGGTCGTAATTGAGGAGTTCATGGAGGGCGAAGAGGCCAGCGTCTTTGCGCTGACCGACGGCCGCGATTACGTGCTGCTGGCTCCGGCGCAGGACCACAAACGCATCGGGGAGGGCGACACGGGCCCCAATACGGGCGGTATGGGCGCCTACGCGCCGGCCCCGGTGGTGACCGAGGCCGTGCTGGAGCGAGTGGCCCGCGAGATCGTCGAGCCCGTGCTGGCCGGCATGGCCGATGAAGGGCATCCCTACCAGGGCGTGCTCTACTGCGGCCTGATGATCACCGACGAAGGGCCGAAGGTGGTCGAGTTCAACTGTCGCCTGGGCGATCCGGAGGCGCAGGTGGTGCTGCCGGTGGCTGAGGTGGACTGGGTGGAGGTATTCGATCGCGTGGCGTCCGGTCAGGTGGCTGGCTTTTCGGTGCCGCCCGCCCGTCGTGCGGCCGCCTGTGTGGTGCTGGCCTCCGAGGGCTACCCGGGCAGCTACCGGAAGGGGCTGCCGATCGAAGGGCTGGAGGCGGCCGAGGCCCTGCCGGACGTGATCGTCTTCCAGGCCGGCACGCGGCGTGCGGACGACGGACGGCTGGTGACGGCCGGCGGTCGCGTGCTGGGCGTGACAGCCGTGGCCGAATCGCTGGCGGCGGCCATTCGCCGCGCCTACGAGGGCGTCGAGGTCATTCAGTTCGAGGGGAAATACTTCCGTCGTGACATCGGGCAGAAAGGGCTGGCGCGACTGGCGACGGCCGGCTCGGTGTAGCCGGTGGATCTGCTGGCTGCTCGGGGCTTCGCTGGCCGCCGCGCAGACGCCCGACACGCTGCACCTGGAGCCGCGGGCGGCCTTCGTCGAAGGCCGGGCGCTGGACGTCGATCCCACCGGACGTCTCTACGTGGCCGACGCGGCCCGGCATGTGGTGGTCCGGCTGACGCCCGAGGGGCACGTCGAAGAGGAACTGGGCGGTCCGGGCGGCGCGCCGGGACGCTTCGACACGCCGGTAGCCGTCGATGCCCGGGCCGGTCTGTCGTTCTGGGTGGCCGAGGCCGGAAACCGACGCCTGCAACGGCTCACCCGGCAGGGCATGTCCCTGGAAATTGCCGCCCTTCCGGACGGCGTCAGCCCGATTGCCGTGCGCTGGCTCGGCCGGTGGCTTTTCGTGCTGGATGTGGCAGGGGGACGGCTCTGGCGACGTGGACCGGACGGAAACTGGCAGGTGGTCGGCGGCACCGGCATCGACGAACCGCTGCAGGCTCCGGTGGCGCTGGCGGTCGGCCCCGGCGATCGGCTGCTGGTCGCCGATGCGGCGCGACGCGTGGTGCTTGCCTACGACCGGCGGGGCACCTTCGAGCGGATCTGGACGCCCACGCTACCCGGCACACCCCGCGCGCTGGCCGCACAGGGCGATACGCTCTGGATGGTGCTCGATCGCAAGCTCGTGCGCTATCTGCCCGACGGACGCCTGGAAACCGTGGGCCAGCTTTCGTTCGACGTGGTGGGACTGGTATGGGAGGGCCGGCGCGGGTGGCTGCTGTCGCGGCAACGACTCTACCGCGCTCAGTTGTCGGCGCCCGGACGCAGGTAGGCCGTGGTGCTCAGGATCTCGGCCACGATCTTGTACTTGCGACGCGGCGTCAGTAGGTTGGCCTTGCGCAGCGCCCGCATGCGATCCTTCAGGCTGCGAACGTGCGCCTGGAGAAACCGGAGGTTTTCCTGAATGTGCTGCTCGGCCGCCTTCAGGGCCTGTTCACCAACATCGATCCTCATCGCGGAAAATACGGCTTTGAAGGTTCAGGGAGGTAGCCTTTCCGAAGGACAACAGGATGTGCCGACAACATGCATGCCGACCGGCACGGCTTTCAGAGTTGCTTGAAGGATCCCTTTGTAAATTACGATATTCCGCGTAAGCAGCCGCCTGAACCGACCGCCGCGTACATGGGCGCAGGGTTACGAGAAGGGTAAACCACCATTCCTGAACGAACCGGAAGTCGCCGTGCGCCGTTGGCCAGGGCTGGTCGGCTGGGTGTTGCTGCTGGGAACGATCGCACCGGCTCGCGGGCAAACTTTTCCGGGGACGGTCGCCTGGCAGGATACGCTGCAGGTGGGCACCACGCGGGTCTTCGTGCTCCGGCCCTTCATGCTGCTGCGCACGGTGCAGGTCTGGCTCGACGATCAGCCGCTCGACAGCACCGCCTATCGACTGGATGCCGCGCAGGGGGTGCTCGTGCTGGCCGACAGCCTGCAGGGCGATCGCCTTGTGGTAGCCTATCGCACGCTTCCGCTGGATGTGCCGCCCGTCTACCAGCTGTACCGGGCCCGGTCGCTGCCTCCCACCGCCGCGATCCCGGCCGATCCACCCCGCCGGAACACTTCGGCAAGCGATCCGCCGTTCGCTTCCGGACTGCAGCCGCGCGGGCGCATCACGCGCGGCATTGTGACGGGCAACCGCCAGGACGTATCCATCGCGTCGGCGCTGCAGCTTGAACTCAGCGGCGAGGTGGCCGAAGGCGTGACGCTGGAGGCGCTGCTCAGCGACGCCGACGTGCCGCTCAGTCCCGAAGGGACTACGCAACGCCTGCGGGAATTCGATCGGATCTACGTGCGCCTGCAGACCCGAAGCGGCCACGTGCAACTGGGCGACTACGACCTGAAGCTGGGCGAAGAGACGCTTTTCGGCGTGCAACGCAAGCTGCAGGGGGCGCTGCTGGCGGCGCAACTGCCGGGCGCGGGGCCGGTCCGGCGCCTGACGATCCAGGCTTCGGGCGCCGTCTCGAAGGGCATCTACCGGCGACAGACGATCGTGCCTGTCGAGGGCGTGCAGGGACCCTACCGGCTTACGGGCGCGGCCGGCGAACCGTTCGTGCTGGTGCTGCCGGGCAGCGAACGCGTCTACCTGGACGGTCGGTTGCTCGACCGCGGCACCGACTACGTGATCGATTACGCGACGGGTGAGCTGACCTTCACGCCGCGCCATCTGATCACGGCCGAGCGTCGCATTAGCGTGGAGTTCGAGTACACGACGGGCAACGGTACGCGTTCGCTGCTCGCCTCGCAGGCGCATCTGGAGCTGGGGCGTAGCCGTCCGGTGGCGTTTCTGGAAGTGGCCGCGCTCCGGGAAGCCGACGGACGGCGCTTCGGCGAGACGTTCGGCCTGACACGCGCCGACTCGCTGGCGCTCCGGCAAGCCGGCGACGGGCTGGCCGTTCGCTCCGGCGCCGAACAGGTACCCTTCGACCCGGAAGCGCCGTACGTGCTCTACACGCGCGAAGTGCGGATGCTGCCCGACGGCACGACCGACACGGTCTACGTGGCGCTGACGAGCGCGCCGCCGCCCGGCACGCCGGTCTACCGCGTCACGTTCAGCCGGGTGGGACCGGGACGCGGGCGCTACGTGCGGGCCGGGCAGACCGTCAACGGCATCGTGTATGTCTATCGGGGCCCCGGACAGGGCGACTACGAGCCCGTACGCCTGCTGCCCACGCCGGTGCGGCACGACCTGGTCGGACTGCGGGCTGGCATACACCCGCGACCGGGCTGGACGCTCGGCGGCGAATGGGCCCGCTCCCGCTACGACGCCAACCGCCTTTCGCCGCTGGACGCCGCCGACGACCTGGCCGGCGCCTATCGACTGTTCCTCCGGATCGATTCGCTCACGCTGCCGGTCGGACGCCTTGCCGCCTCGCTCCGGCGTCAGCACCTCGATGCCCACTTCGCGGCGTTTGACCGCCTGCAACCCGTCGAGTTCGCTCGTCGCTGGAACCTGAACGTGCGCGATCTGGCCGAAAACAGCGGCGCCTTCGTGCAGCCCGTGGCGGAGACGGCCGACGAAGCCGACCTGACGTGGCGGGCTGGCCGGTCCGGGGCAATCGACCTGGAACTGGGGCGCCTGCGGCGACCCGGGCAATTCCAGGGCGAGCGGCAGGCGCTCGGCCTGACGCTGGGCCGCGAAACCTCCGCGCAGCTTCGCTACGATGGCGAGCTGATTCGCAGTCGCCACGAAACGACTGGAGAGCGCGGCCGGTGGCTCCGTCAGGAAGGTCGCCTGACCGTGCCGCTTGGTGCGGGACTGACGCCCTACGTCGCGGCGCTGCACGAAGACCGCCGGCAGCAGGCGCTGCATGCCGACAGCCTGCACGCCGATTCGCCGGCCTATCTGGAAGTGCGGCCGGGTCTTGTCTGGCAACGTTCGGCACTGCAGGCCGACGTGTCGCTGGCCTGGCGGCGGGAGGCCGACGTGTGGCAGGGGCGGCGCCTGCCTTCCGGGCGTATCTGGACGCTCCAGGGGCGGCTGCAGTACACGCCCGGTCCGCATTTCGGCACGACGACCGAACTGGGCTACCGGCGGCGCCGCACGCCGCCACGCTTTGCCGCCCGATACCCCCTCGATCAGACACTGGCCCTGCACTGGGACGGCTTTTTCCGCAGTCCGGGACGACTGCTGGGCCTGAACTGGCGCTACGGCGTGCAGAGCGAGCGGGCCCCGGTGCTGCAGGAGGTGTATGTGCGCACCGGTCCCGAATTCGGGCAGTACGTCTGGGAGGATTTCAACGGCGACGGCCTGCCGCAGGTGGACGAATTCGTGCCCGAGACGTTGCCGGACGAAGGCGTCTACGAGCGGGTGCTGGTACCTTCCGACTCGCTTACGGCGGCGACCTCTGTCGAAGCGCGGCTGCAACTGGAGCTGACGCCGGGCCATCGCTGGGAGGCGCTCCGGCCGCTTTCGCTGCGCACGACCGTCACGCTGCGCGACCGCACGCAGGATCCTGCGCTCGGCCGTCTGCTGGGGCTCGATCCGGCCCACCTGCTCACCACCGCCACGCTGGACGGTCAGCTGCGCGTGACGCAGGACCTCTACCTGTGGCGGGGACATCCGGACCACAGCCTGACGCTCTCGCTGGTCGGCGTGCGCACGCTGGCCCGACGGGCCACCGGACGCGAGACGCGACGCATGCAGCAGGGGCATCTGGCCGTCCGTTACCGGGTGGCCGATCCCTGGGTGCTGGACCTGCAGGCCGAGGTGCAGCGCGACCACCAGACGAGCGAAGGGTTGAGCGGCCGCACCTACCGGCTTCGCCGGTACCGGACGCGCCTGGGCCTGGAGCGGGCGATCGGTTCTGGACGGGCGGGCGGGGCGGTGGAGGTGGCGCATGGCCGAACCGTGCCGCAGCCGTTGCGGCTATGGACGATTCGCCTGCCACTCGAAGCCGAGCTGGCACGTCCGGGCCGCGAGCGGATGCGCCTGCGCTTCGAGCCGGCGCACGTCTGGCAGCAGGGGACCGGCGGCGGCCTGGCCGCCTATCTGCTTACCGAAGGACTGTCGCCCGGATGGAACGCCACCTGGGGCGTCGAGCTGGAGCGGACGCTCTCGGGCAACCTGGAGCTGACGCTGGGCTACCACGGCCGCCTGCGCACGGCCGCGCCTTTTCGCCACACGCTGCGCGCGGAGCTGAGCGCCGTGTTCTGAACGTGCGATTCAGATTCGTCCGGAGCGCAGAATCACCCAGATCAGGTAGGCGGCCAGCAGGGCGGTCAGCAGAAAGCCCAGCCCGAAAAGGGGGCCGATCAGGGGCTCGATGCCGGGCAGGCGAAACGCCGTCATCAGCACGGCCAGGCCCACGATAAAGGCGGCCGTGATCATACCCAGCACCAGTCGGTTGGTCAGTCGCTCCAGTCGTGCGATGAGCGGCTCGAAGCCTTCGGGTCGCATGCCCAGCTGCAGGCTGCCCTGCTCCAGCGCGTGCAGCAGGCGTCGGAGCTGGCGAGGAAGCTCCAATCCGAATTCGGCCGCCTCAAGGCCTGTCCAGCTCAACCGCCGAATCCACCGCAGCGGCAGGTAGCGGTGAAGCAGCAGGCGACGAACGTAGCCGGGCAATAGCGTGGCCACCTGAAAGTCGGGGGCCAGCCGGGCCGCCAGCCCTTCGGCCATCATGACGGTTTTTGCCAGCAGCACCAGGTTGGTGGGCAGGTGCAGGTGGTGGCGGCGGACGATGGCCAGCGCTTCCTTCAGCAGCGGCTCCAGGCGCAGTTCACGCAGCGGGCGGTCGTAGTAGGACAGCACGAAATGGCGCAGGTCCTCGCGCAGGGCCAGGCGATCCACGTAGCGCCGCGCCACGCCCAGTTCCAGAAAGGCGTCCACCAGCCGATCCGGATCCTGCTGCGCGAGCGCTAGCAGCAGTTGCGCCAGTCGGTCCTGCGTGGGAGCATCCACGACACCGACCATCCCGAAGTCGATCAATCCGATGGTGCCGTCAGACTCGACGAAAAAGTTGCCGGGGTGCGGATCGGCATGAAAGAAGCCGTCCTCAAAGACCATCTGCATCAGGATGCGCGCCACGCGTTCGGCCAGTTCGGTGCGGTCGAAGCCAGCGGCGTCGAGAGCGGTCAGGTTGTCGATCTTGATGCCCCGGATGCGCTCCAGCGTGAGCACGCGCGAGGTGGTGTACTCCCAGAACACGCGAGGGATATGGACGGCCGGGTTGCCGGCGAAGTTATGGGCGAAGCGCTCGGCGTTGCGGCCTTCGCGCAGGTAGTCCAGTTCGGCCCGGAGCGTCAGCGCGAATTCCTGCACGATGCCCACGATGTCGTAGGTTTCGGCCAGCTCCCAGTGGCGGCTGGCGGTGTGAGCCAGGGTCAGCAGCAGCTCCAGGTCCTGCTCGACCTGTTCGACGACCCCAGGGCGTCGCACTTTGACGACCACCTCGGTGCCGTCGGGCAGGGTGGCCGCGTGGGCCTGGCCGATCGAGGCGGCGGCCAGTGGTTCGGGCTCGAAGCGGGCGAACAGCTCGGAGACCGGGCGTCCCAGTTCGGCCTCGATGACGGCCTGGATTTGCGCGCCCGGGACGGGGGCGGCGGCATCCTGCAGACGGGCCAGTTCGCGCTGGTAGGAAGGGGGAAGCAGGTCGGCACGGGTGGCCAGAAACTGGCCGAGCTTGATCCAGGCGGCGCCCAGCTCTTCGAGCGCCATGCGCAGGTGCTCGGGCGCGGCATAGGGTTCGGGGCGGCGCGGATGGCCCAGCAGACCCCGGTGCAGCGGTACAAACCGCTCCAGACCGAAGATGCTGACCAGGTAGCCCAGGCCGTGGCGGAGCAGCACTTCGGCGATCTGACGGGCCCGCCGCGCCCGTGTGGCAGTAGGGGGCATGGTTTCAGACACTCAGGTTCGCCCCGCATACTACAATGCCTCCCCGCGCAATTGCAAGCCAGACGAAGCGAAGCGCGTCCGTGGTTATACGATGTTGAGAAAACGTGCATTGATGGCAACGATGACGGTACTCAGGCTCATAAGGGCGGCGCCAGCAGCCGGACTTAATAGCAGGCCCAGTTTGTAGAGTACACCGGCGGCCAGCGGGATGGCGACGATGTTGTAGCCGGCCGCCCACCAGAGATTCTGCACCATCTTGCGATAGGTAGCACGGCTCAGGCGCAGGATCGACACCACGTCGCGCGGGTCGTTGCGCACAAGCACGATGTCGGCCGTCTCGATGGCCACGTCGGTGCCGGCGCCAATGGCAATGCCGACATCGGCCTGCGTCAGCGCCGGGGCGTCGTTGATACCGTCGCCTACCATGGCCACCCGCAGGCCGCGCTGCTGCACTTCTTTCACTTTGGCGGCTTTCTGGTCGGGCAATACCTCGGCGAAATAGTCGTCCAGGCCGATTTCGCGAGCGACCCAGGCGGCCACGCGGCGGTTGTCGCCGGTGAGCATCATCACCTGCAGGCCCATTGCTTTGAGCTGGCGCACGGCTTCCTTCGATTCGGGACGGATCACGTCGGCCAGGGCAATCGCGCCGACTACCCGGCCGTCGCGCACGACAAACACCACCGTTTTGCCCTGTTCGGCCAGTCGGTCTACGCGATCGTCCTGCACCTCCAGTCCGTGCTCGCGCAGGTAGCCCGGACTGACCACGCGGACCTCCTCGCCATTGACGCGGGCCCGGGCTCCTTTGCCCGGGATGGCTTCGAAATCCTCGGCGGCCGGGGGATGCGCCACCGCCTCGACGATGCCCCGGGCAATCGGGTGCTCGGAATGCTGCTCGACGGCCGCTGCCAGTTTTAGCAGTTCTTCTTCAGAGAGCCCGTCCTGAAAAACCAGCGTGTCGGTCACACCGAAGCGTCCTTCGGTGAGCGTGCCCGTCTTGTCGAAGATCACCGCCTGCAGATTGCGCGCGTTTTCAAAGGCCGTGCGGTCACGGATCAGCAGCCCGTGCTGTGCGGACAGGGCGGTCGAGACGGCCACCACCAGCGGCACAGCCAATCCCAGAGCGTGCGGGCAGGCGATCACCATGACGGTCACCATGCGCTCCAGCGCAAAGTCGAACGGCTGGCCCATGACCAGCGTCCAGACCGCCAGCGTCAGCGCGCCGCCTCCCAGTGCCACGACGGTAAGCCAGCGGGCGGTCCGGTTGGCCAGGTCCTGCGTTCGGGACTTTGTCTCCTGCGCCTGCCGGACCAGCTCGATGACTTGCGACAGGTAGCTTTCGGCGCCGGTTTTCTGCACCTCCACGACGAGCGACCCTTCGCCGTTGATGGCGCCGCCGATCACCGTGTCGCCAACCTTTTTCTCGACCGGTGCCGATTCGCCGGTGAGCAGCGCCTCGTTGACCGTGGTATGGCCTTCGACGATCACACCGTCGGCCGGAATTTTTTCGCCGGGGCGGACCAGCACGCGGTCGCCTGGCTGAAGCTGATCAAGCGGCACATCCTGGATTGAGCCGTCCGGCATCACTCTGTGGGCCTCGGTCGGCATCAGGCGGGCCAGCTCTTCCAGCGCCCGCGATGCCCCCAGTACCGAACGCATCTCGATCCAGTGCCCCAGCAGCATCACATCGATCAGCGTGGCCAGCTCCCAGAAAAAGATTTTTCCGGCCAGCCCGAAAACCACTGCGCTCGAGTAGAGATAGGCCACGCTGATGGCGATGGCGATCAGGGTCATCATGCCGGGATTGCGCTGGCGCAGCTCCTCGGCAATGCCTTTCAGGAACGGCCAGCCTCCGTAGAAGAACACGGCGGACGACAGCGCCCAGAGTACCCACAGATCCCCCGGAAAACGCAGTGCTTCGCCCAGCCCCAGAAAAGCCTGGATCATGGGCGAAAGCGCCAGAATCGGCACCGTCAGCGCCAGGGAAATCCAGAAGCGCCGCCGGAAATCCTCCACCATGTGCGCATGATGCGCGTGGTGATCGTGTTTGTGCGTGGAATGCTCGTGCTGGTTATGATGAGCGTCGTGATGAGTCATGGCCCTTTTCGTTCATGCGACAGGTTGGACGGTTATGGATTGAAGCAGTAGCACGCCCGGTCCCTGCAGATGCACTCCGGCCGGTCCGGGGCGGGCGGCCGGGCCGTGTCCGTGGGTTACAAGGCGGCCGTTCACGTAGCCCCGGAGGTGCGTGCCGTGGGCAACGATCCGCACGTCGAGCCAGCCGCTCGTTGCAAGCGGCGTCTCGTCGAAGATCCGCACCCGGCCATCTTCGAGCCGTCCCTGGCGCACCCGGTCCCGGGAAAGCTCCAGAAAGTCATAGTTCCGGGGATCCTGGACGTGGTAGACCAGACGAACGCTTCCCGCCAGGCTGTCGAGCCGCAGGCGGGCGCGCAGCTCCGTACCGGAAAGCGTGCCGGGGCCGACCAGCAGCACCGGCGTCTCGGAAAGCGTCAACCGGAGACCTTCCGGGCCCGACGCCCATGTGATGGCCGAAAGCGTGCCATCCAGCACCGTGAACGTGTCGGTCAGGGTCGGTTCGGCTCCGGGACCGGGCGTCCAGCGCCAGCCCCCTTCGGTCAGGCGTTCGAACTGTGCGGCCGCCTGCTGACGTTGCAGCACCTGTGCCAGCGAGTCGTGTTCGGCTGAAGCGTACGCACCGGCGCCACGCCCAGCCCGTGTGCATAGACCAGCTCGGCGCCGTGCTCGCCGGTTTCGTACAGCAGCCACAGGCCTCCGGCACCCAGCAAAAGCAGCAGCCCCTGCAGCCAGGCGGCACGGGCCAGCGGACGGCGCCACCAGGCCAGCGCCAGTCGAATCAGGGCAAAGATGCCGAAGAACCAGACGGTACGTTCGGCCCAGTCGGCGTGTGCGGTGACGGCCGGAATGACCGCCGTGGGCAGGTCCAGGCTGTCGGCCGCTGCCCGTCCGGTCAGAAACGCCACCAGCGCCGAAAGCGCCCCCAGTGCGTAAAGCACGGCCGTTATCCGGACCAGGGCCACCGGCCGGCGCAGCAGCCAGGTGACCAGGTCGAATCCGACGGCCAGAAAAAGCAGCGCGATGGGGAAATGCACCACCAGCGGGTGCAGGTTCGGTGCCCAGTCGGGAAGCATGGGAAGTTCAGGTTGGTTTACAGTCTGTCTGTAATCAACAGGACGGTCGCCCCGAAAATCCTGTACGCAGCCTTAAAATTCGTTAAGCTCTCGCAAAGGTGCGGGCAGGGCGAAACCCGCTTTCCGGCGGGGTCGTTTCGAGCACATCGAAACCGCTTCCAATCAATCCGAACGCACCATGCAGGACGTCTATATCGTTACCGCCGTACGCACGCCCATCGGCAAATTCGGCGGCGCGCTGAAGGACTACAGTCCGGTCGATCTGGCCGCGCATGCGATGAAGGCCGCCCTGGAGCGGGCCGGGGTGGAAGGGAAAGATCTGGACGGCTATATCTTTGGCAACGTGCTGCGTGGGGGGCATGGTCAGCTTATTCCGCGTCAGGCCGCACTGAAGGCCGGTATCCCCAAAGAGGTGGACGGGCTGGCCGTCGACATGGTCTGCTCTTCGGGCATGATCAGCGTGATGACGGCGGCCACCATGATTCGTGCTGGCGAGGCCGATCTGCTGCTGGCCGGTGGCGTCGAGTCGATGTCGCAGGCCGGGTTTTACCTGTCGGCGCGGGCGCGCTGGGGCTACAAATTCCTGCTGGGGGCGCCGGAGCAGCTTGTCGATCTATTGCTCTATGACGGCCTGACCGATCCCATGAGTGGCGAGGCGATGGGTGAGCAGACCGAACGCCTGGCCGCCGAACATGGTATCACGCGCGAAGAACTCGACGAAATCGCGCTGATGTCGCATCGTCGGGCAGCCGAGGCCACCGAGCGCTGCTACTTTGCCGACGAGATCGTACCGATCACCTACCGGGAGCGGCGTGAGACGAAAACGCTGGATCGAGACGAAGGCATCCGACCCGATACGACGCGCGAGGCGCTGGCCGCCCTGAAGCCTGCTTTCAGGAAAGACGGGGTGCTGACGGCCGGCAACAGCAGCCAGATCAGCGATGGGGCGGCCGCGCTCCTGCTGGCCAGCCGGGCGGCCGTCGAGCGTTACGGGCTCCGGCCCATCGCCCGACTTCTGGGCGGTGCCTGGGCGGCCGGCGAGCCGTGGCGGTTTCCGGAGGCGCCGGTGCCGGCCGTGCGTCGGCTACTGGATCGGCTGGACCGCCGCATCGAAGACTTCGACCTGTTCGAGAACAACGAGGCCTTTGCCATCAACAGCATCCTGTTTCACCGCATGCTGGGCGTGCCCTACGAGAAGCTGAACGTGCACGGTGGCGCCATTGCGCTGGGGCATCCGATCGGCTGCTCGGGCGCGCGGATCATCGTAACGCTCGTGCACGCGCTGCGTCGGCACAACGGCACACTGGGTTTGGCCGCCATCTGTCACGGTACGGGCGGCGGTACGGCCGTCGCGGTGGAACGCCTCGCGTAAATTACCGCTGCGCCTTTGGCGGAGGCGGAAGCTGGGCGGCCCGCGCCGCGTAGCGTCGGGCTTCGTCCGGGCGGTTCATGGCCTGATAGGCCTCGGCGAGCAGTTCCAGCGTATAGCGCAGACGGTGACTTTCGGGCCCGTAGGCCTGCTCGAAGCGGGCCAGCGCCTCCTGGAGTACCGACACCGCCTGTTCCGGCCGGCCGCGGTCCAGGTACAGACGGCCAAGGTTGTTCAGCACGCCGGCGCTCTCCGGCGACTGCGCGCCAAACCATCTGTGGTAGATGTCCAGCGCCCGTTTCAGGAACGCCTCCGCTTCGTCGTATTTTCCTTCCGCCGTGTAAAGCTGGCCCAGCAGGTTCAGCGCCAGCCCCACGCTCCGATTTTCGGGACCGTACTGCGCCTGGGCCAGCGCGAGCGCCTGCTCGGCCAGCGGAATGGCCTGGGCGTACTGCCCGGCTTCCTTCAACCGCATGGCACGCACGAAGAGCGTGGACCAGTCCGAGGGCTGGGCTTCCACCGCAAGCGCCAGCACGCTGCCGAGCAGAAGAACTGTGAACCGTCGCATGCGCATTCCTGTTGGCTTCGCTGGAGGACCCCTACAGTTTAGGGCAACGTCTTCGTTTAGTCAATGGATTTGAATAATCTCGTTCCCCTGCCGCCATCGTTTTTCGACCGGCCTACGCTGGAGGTGGCGCGTGATCTGCTGGGGCGGTGGCTGGTGCATGAGCACCCCAGCGGGGTGCGTCTGGTGGGACGCATTGTCGAAACCGAAGCCTATCGCCAGGACGATCCCGCCTTTCATGGCTGGCGGTTGGTCGATCCGGCCACCGGAAAGGTGCGCCCCGAAGGGCGCGCCTACGACCTGTTTGCGCCGCCTGGTACGGCCTACGTGTATCTGAACTACGGCATGTACTGGCTATTGAACGTGGTGACCGAGCCGGAAGGCGTGGGCGGAGCCGTGCTCATCCGAGCGGTGGAGCCGATTGCCGGGCTCGACTTTCTGCGGGCGCGTCGCCCGAAGGCTCGCCGGCCCTGCGAACTGACCGGCGGACCGGGACGGCTCACCATGGCCTTCGACATCGACGGTCGTTACCATCGAAAGCCACTCACAGCGCCGCCGCTTTACTTTGCACCCGGGAAGCCGGTGTCGGACGCCGAAGTCGCCACCTCACCCCGAATCGGCCTTTCCCGCGGAACCGACCGCCTCTGGCGCTTCTTCGTGCGCGACAATCCCTACGTGTCCCCGGGGCCGTAAGGGGAAAGGGGGGCGTGGATGATAAGCGAGCCGCAGCCCGTGTGTCTGTGTGTCTCTCGGCTTTCTGGTGGAGCAGCAACCGGAAGCGCGGAAAGGGTGGGTAGCGGTCCTGTAGAACACACAACTCGGCGTGCAGCGGAGTTTATTTACCCGTGTCGTACACGCTAATAAATAAAACCCCGCGATTCCGAGCCGAATCGCGGGGTTTTTTGATGCCTCAGTGGTCAGGGGCGGAATCGAACCGCCGACACCGGGATTTTCAGTCCCGTGCTCTACCAACTGAGCTACCTGACCATCCGCAGCGCTCAAATATACACCGATTGCGCTGCCAGAGGCAACAAACGTCGCGCCGTCGGGCGGGTTTCATGAAGGATTGAAGGTGCGGGTTGCACCGCTCAAGCTGCGTCGAACGGGGCCAGGTGGCGGTCGAAGTGCGCTTCCAGCAGTCGGTAGTAGGTCTCTTCGTTTTCCTGAAGGACTGCCAGCAGTCGGTCCCGGAAGCGCGGGCGGCCGTCTGCGTCGGTGGCCGTCAGGACCGAACCGAAGGTGACGTGCAGCACCTGCCGGGCATCGAACTGCTCCAGCAGTGCCGGCAAGGCGTCGTCGGGCACGTCGGAAGCCTTCGGGACCCGCTCCAGCAGCGCCGATACGTGGTAGGTGGCGCGGTCGGTTTCGTAGCGGGCCCGGGCAAAGTCCAGAATCTCCCGAAACAGCGGCGGATCCAGCTCGGCCACAGCCCGCAGCGCCTCCAGATAGGAAGTGCCGGCCGTCTTCAGGTGGAAGAGTTCGCCTGCATGGCGGGCAAACAGCGGATAGAGCGCAAACTTGTCGGATCCGGAATGCAGGCTCAGCTTATAGGGGCCCAGGGTGCGGGCGATCGCCACGTGGAGCTTCAGGTGGGCCTCGAACTCTTCCAGATCACCGATGTAATCGACGCCCTTTTCCAGGCGCCCCACGAAGCGGGGCGCCAGGCTGATCCAGCGTACGCCCAGCCGCTGTAGCTCGCGCGCCACGAAGAAGTGCTCCGCCGGGGAGGTGGGCACTTCGGTTTCGTCGACGGACATTTCCAGTTCGAAGGGGCGGTTGCCCATGCGGTTGGCAATATGGCGATACATGCGGGCCGTGTGGGCGATGGCGCCGCCGTACTTGGCCAGCGCCTGCATCAGCGTGCGCTCCTCGAACGACAGTTCGTAGGGACCCACCTGGAAATGCTGGCCGAGGTAGGCCCGGCGCAGATCGGCGAGCGTCGTTTCGAGGGACTCCCAGGGGAGGGCGGCCACTTTGGCTTCGAGCGTGGCCGCATCGGCCGTGTCCACCTCGTTATCGACGAAGGCGCTCGGGTCGATCGTGAAGAAGGTGAAGCCGGCCTCGATGCAGCGATCGGCGTCTTCTTCGGTCTTCAGGTGGTCGGCGTCGGCGCCGTAGCCCTGGCGCCAGCCTTCCTGGAAGACGCCCCACATGGCCTCGTCGAGCACCTGCTGGGGGGTGCGGCCGGTGCGCGTCATTTCGCGAATGGACTGCTGAGCGAAGACAGGGGCCAGCTTATGCTTGCGCACGGCCCGTACATGGCCCGGGGTGGCCAGGCCCAGGCGATCGCCGCAGCCCACCGAGGCGCGTAGCCCGAGCGGACGAGGTGCCGTCCAGGGAATGTGCCGACGCAGTGCCCGGGCATTGGCGGCCGTAAGCGGACACGACTGAAAGATCAGTGTGCGGCCGTCGAGCGAGAGCTGGTGCCGCACGCCCTCGAAATCGTGCAGGCCCGCTTCCGAGAGAATGCCCAGACGCTTTTCCCGGCCATCGCGGGCCAGGAAAAACACACCCTCCGAGGTAGGCTCCAGAGAAGTCGGATACACCTGCTGGCGAATCACGTCGGTCAGGAAGCGCGCCAGCGACGTACGGTCGATTTCGGCCAGAGGCCGAGGGCGCTGCAGGAGCGTTTGCAGTACCGTTACCATCTCAGATCCCGGTAAAGATGGAAAATCCTCCGTCAACAGGAACCACGACGCCCGTCACGAAGCGCGAAGCGTCGCTGCACAGCCAGACGAGTGTGCCGATCAGATCGTCGGCCTCGCCGAAGCGTCCCATAGGGGTATGCGCGATGATCGCCTGGCCACGCTCGGTCAGCGATCCATCCTCGCGTAGCAGCAGATGCCGGTTCTGCTCGCCCAGAAAGAAGCCCGGCGCGATCGCGTTGACACGGAGCCCTTCGCCGTAGGTACGGGCCAGTTCCACGGCCATCCAGCGCGTGAAATTCTCCACGGCGGCTTTGGCTGCACTGTAGCCCACCACGCGGGTGAGGATGCGGGTGGCGGCCATGGACGAGACGTTGACGATCACGCCGCGTCGCTGCCGGGCCATCACCTCCCCGAAGATCAGGGTGGGAAGGATGGTGCCCATCAGGTTCAGGTCGATGACCTTGCGGAAGGCCTCCTCGGTCAGCTCGAAGACGGCGTGGCCGGGTTCGAGCGTGGCTTCCCGGACGTTGCCGCCGGCGCCGTTGACCAGGATGTCGAGCCGATCCCAGCGGCGCAGCAGCGTTTCCCGGGCCTTTTCGAGCGAAGCGCGATCCAGCACGTCGCCCGGAAGGGCCAGTGCTTCACCGCCGAGTTGCTTGATTTCGGCCACGGCTTCCTGCAGGCGCTCCGGTCGGCGGGCCAGCAGGGCCACCCGGGCACCGGCCATGGCCAGGCCGCGCGCCATGGCGCGCCCGAGCGCGCCGCTTCCGCCGGTGACGAGCGCCACCCGGCCGCTCAGATCGAACTGCTGCACGAGGTCTGCATGCATGCTCATGACTCAAAAGATCGGAAAAAGTTAACGGTTACGCAACCGAGTAAAACAAAATAATCACGCCGCGCAAAACCTGCATCAGGACGAACGCGTAAGCAACACGCAATCTGCATAAAATTTTTGAACGAGAACAGGCACGGATGTTGTGTTTGCCGTAATTTTGCAAAATCTGGAGGATTAACCGGCTGAGGCTCATGGCAAAGAAACGGGTGCGACTGGCCGACATTGCCGAGCGGCTGAATCTGAGCAAGGTCAGCGTCTCGAAAGCACTCCGCGATCACCCGGACATTTCCAAGGAAACACGCGAGCTGGTCAAGAAGACGGCCGCCGAGATGGGCTACCTGCCCAATCTACTGGCCCGTTCGCTTTCGTCCCGGCGTTCCTACACGCTGGGTGTGGTCGTGCCGAAGATCGCGCACGCGTTCATGGCCACGGTGGTCGATGCCATTCAGGAGACGGCCACGCAGCGAGGCTACGGCATTGTGCTGGCCGTCTCGCAGGAGCGGGCCGATCTGGAACGGCAGCACATCGAACGACTGCTGGCCATGCGCGTCGATGGACTCCTCGTGTCCGTCTCGCAGCAGGAGCCTCATCTCGAAGTGTACGAGCGGGTGCGGCAGATGGGCGTGCCGCTCGTGTTTTTTGACCGTGCGATCGAGGGGCTGGGCTTCAGCAGTGTGATCGTGGATGACCGGGAAGGGGCCTACCGGGCCATCGAATACGTGATCCGCAAGGGGTACCGGAAGATTGCACACGTGGCGGGCACTTCGGAGGTGCTTATCGGCCGTGAGCGGCGGGCCGGCTACGAAGCCGCCCTCCGGGATGCCGGTATCCCGATCCGGCCGGAGTGGATCATCGAAGGCGGATTCGATGAATGGCATGGTTACTATGCCTTCAAGCGCCTGCTGCAGGGCAAAGAATTGCCTGAGGTGATCTTTGCCGTTACGTTTCCGGTCGAGCTGGGCATTCGCGCAGCCATGCGCGAGACCGATCCGTCACTGCTGGAGCGCATTCAGCTCATTTCGTTCAGCGAAGGCGGTCTGAACGAATTCTACGTCTACCCGCACATCTGCGTCCGGCAGCCGGCCCGAGAGATCGGCCGTCGGGCTGTGGAAATGCTGATCGAAGAGATTGAACGCGAGGATGGCATTCAGCCGCGCCAGGTCGTGCTCAAGACCGAGTTGATCACGCCGGAAGACTACCTCCGACGATTCGCCGTGCGGATGGCCACCGAGCGCTCGCTGGCGGCCGACTAACGAACGCCCCACATCAGCTTGGAGCGCAGCGTCTGGAAATAATGCTGGCCGGGCAGTTTGACGAGGTTGACCGTATGCTCGGCCCGACGGATGGTGATGCGCTGGCCTTCGCGATGGATGAGCTGGCTGCGGCCGTCGGCCGCCAGCACATAGGGCTGGCCGCCTGTGTAGACGCGGGCTTCGATTTCGACGGAAGCAGGCAGCACGATGGGACGCAGCGTCAGCGTGTGCGGAGCGATGGGGGTCAGGATTACCACCTCGCATTCGGGCGAGACGATCGGGCCGCCGGCCGATAGCGAATAGGCCGTGGAGCCGGTCGGTGTGGAGAAGATGAGCCCGTCGGCCCAGTAGCGGGTCAGCGATACGCCGTCGACCGTCACATCGATCGTGATCAGACCAGCCAGCCCGCTGCGGTCGATCACGAACTCGTTCAGGGCCCAGGGCAACTCCGGCACGGGCCCGTCTTCCAGTTCGGCCTCGAGCACCATGCGGGCTTCGAGGTGGTAGTCGCCCGCTTCGATCGTGCGGATCGCCTCGCGCACCTGTTCCACTTCCACATCGGCCAGAAAGCCCATACGGCCGATGTTGACCCCCAGCACAGGGGTACCCCGGCGACCGGCCAGGTGGGCACTCTGCAGGAGTGTGCCGTCGCCCCCGAATGAAAGCAGCAGGTCCACTTCGGCCGCCAGATCGTGCGCCGTGAGCGCGGCCGCCTCGTCTTCCGAAAGCAGGCCGCGGGCGACCAGGCCCCGTGCTACGTCCGGGTGCAGACGCACTTCCAGTCCCTGACGGGCCATCCAGCGAATCAGTTCGCTGACCGGCTCCCAGAGTTGCTCCTTCTGCGTGTTGCCCGTGATGCCGTAGATCATGACCGGATACCGATGCGCCCTGTCTTCGGAAAAGTACGATACAGGCGGCGCGAAAAAGCGGCAACTACTGCTTTTCGGGACTTTTTGAAGAAACGGCCGCTTATCGATCGGTCGTTGTGAAATGCAACGTGGCCGCATGGCGGCCGTCGAAGGCCTCCCCCGCCAGAAACGTAGCATGCAGCGCACCCAGCGGCAGCAGCATGATTCCAAGGGTGCGGCCGTCGATCAACCGCTGGAGTACAGGACGCGAGATGGTGGCAAAGACCTTTCCGCCGCGCCGCTCGGTCACGTCTACGTCGATGATCATCTGGGTGTTGAAAACTTCCTCCAGAGGCTGGCCCTGGCAGAGTGTCTGGAACGTAACGGTCTGTTGATCCCAGTTCGGATCACCTCCCAGGATTTCGACAATCCGGAGCTTTCCGAATTCCTCCAGGTCGGTATCCTGGCGTTCCACGCTCCAGGTGGTCAGTTCCAGCAGGCCGTGGTCGGCCACGCGCCGTCCGGCAAACGCCCGCAGATCCCAGCGCAGAATCGCGTACTGTGAGGCGCCAACGGCCAGGACCGGCACGCGCATGGTGTCGGTGACGGCATACCAGCCGTTGAAGTTCAGTTCGGGATAGGCCAGATCGATGGTGGCGTCGTGCGCGACCGACACGTGGTGGGCAAAAGCTGAAACCGGCGGAATGGGCGGGTGATAAGACACGGCTTCGCCCTGATCGGGGCCGGCCGTCGGAACGTGTACCACCGAAACCTTGAAATAGTCGATATCGACGCGATAGACACCCAGCCCCCAGTCCATCAGCGCCAGCTGACCGTAGACGGTATCGCCGGGTACGGCATCGAAGCCCCGGGTGGTCATGCTGATCGTATGCCAGTTCGTCGTGTCGGGGATGTCGAACTCCATCAGGTGGGTGTGAAAGTCGGTGGTGCGCTGCGTGTTCAGGTGCAGGTTGACCCGGCGGGGCGCATGGCTGACGCGGATGCGTGCTTCGATGCGGAGTTCGTAGTCGGGATGCTGTAGCAACGCCAGATCCAGGCCGGAGGTCACGTCGCGTTTGATCAGCGCCCACCAGATGTTGCGCCGGTCCTGGCGCGCATCGACGTAGATGGTGGCGTAGCCGGGGCCCGGACGGAACTCCATGTGGGCGTTGCCATCGCCGGTGAAATAGATCCAGCCGTCCAGGTCGGAATGATCAAATGTATCGATAAACTGAGCATGGAGGCCCATCGGTTGGAGCAGGAGCACAAAGAACAGCAGGCGGCGCATCTTTCAGCGAGGGTTATCCGGTCAAAACGGTAGATCAAATCAGCTCCGGAAAAATACGAACGCGTGTTGCAGGTTACACCGGGAACGCTTCGGTGTCTTTTTCAGAAAAAACGTTCCCGTCCATGCTGAGCCGGGTCTGGAGCAGCACGACGCTGGGCATCGAGGCCATTCCGGTGGAGATCGAGACGCACATCGAATCGGGCATGCCGCGCTACACGGTGGTCGGGTTGCCCGACGGGGCCGTGCGCGAAAGCCGCGATCGCATCTGGGCGGCGCTGCGCAACAGCGGGTTGCCGTTACCGCGCGGGGCCATCACGGTGAACCTGGCGCCGGCCGATCTGCGCAAGGAGGGCGCAGCGTTCGATCTGCCCATGGCGCTGGGATTGCTGGCCGCCAGCGAAGGAAGTCCGAGTCCGGAGGCGCTGGCGCCGTTCGTCATCGTGGGGGAGCTGGCGCTCGACGGCAAGGTGCGGCCGGTGCGGGGCGTGCTGCCCATTGCCATTCAGGCGCGACGCGACGGGCGCAAAGGGGTGATCGTGCCGCTGGACAATGCGGAGGAGGCCGCGCTGGTGGAGGGGTTGGAGGTGTACCCTGTGGCGTCGTTGCAGGAAGCGGTAGGGTTATTGACGGGTGCAGTGTCGCGTGAGCCGTTCCGGCGGGATCTCAAAGCGCTTTTTGCCGAGGCGCAGACCTACGACGTGGATTTTGCCGACGTGCGCGGGCAGGAGAACGTCAAACGGGCGCTGGAGGTGGCGGCCGCCGGCGGACACAACGTGCTGATGGTAGGACCGCCCGGGGCCGGCAAGACGATGCTGGCCCGGCGACTTCCCACGATTCTGCCGCCGCTGACGCCCGAGGAGGCGCTGGAGACTACCAAGATTCATTCGGTGGGGGGCAAGCTGAACGGGGTCGGATTGATCGCGCGGCGGCCTTTCCGGGCGCCGCATCACACGATCTCGGATGCCGGACTCTGCGGAGGGGGTGCGCATCCCATGCCCGGCGAGATCTCGCTGGCGCACAATGGCGTGCTGTTTCTGGACGAGCTTCCGGAGTTCAAGCGGCAGGTGCTCGAGGTGCTACGGCAGCCGCTCGAGTCGGGCCGCATCACGATCAGTCGGGCGCGTTTTTCCATCGAATATCCGGCGCGCTTCATGCTGGTGGCCAGCATGAACCCCTGTCCGTGCGGACATCTGAACGATCCACGGCGCACGTGTGTGTGCACGCCGCCGCAGGTGCAGCGTTACCTGTCGAAGATCAGCGGGCCGTTGCTGGACCGGATCGATCTGCATATCGAGGTGACGCCGGTGCCTTTCGAGGAATTGAGCCGCAGGCAGGAGGGCGAGCCGTCGGCGGCGATTCGGGCGCGGGTGGTGGCGGCGCGGGAGCGACAGGCCGAGCGGTTTCGGGACGTGCCGGGCGTCTACTGTAATGCGCAGATGCCGGCGCGCCTGGTACGCCGTTATTGCACACTGGACGCCGAGGGACAGCAGCTCATGAAACTGGCCATTCACCGACTGGGGCTGAGTGCCCGTGCCTATGATCGGATCCTGAAGGTGGCGCGCACGATTGCCGATCTGGCAGGCAGTGAGGAGATCCGGCCCGAGCACCTTTCGGAGGCGATCCAGTATCGCTCGCTGGACCGAGAGTCCTGGTTCCTGCGCTGAGACTCAGCGCCGCGGGCTCACATCGGCGCGCTCGGTGGCCATCAGGATCGTCATACCGAGCGCTTTGGCCGCGCTGGCCACGTAGGCGAACTGATCAACGGTCGCCTTGCGGTCGGCGCGAAGCACGAGCGTATTCCGGTCGCCCCTGACGGCCCGCAGCGTGCTGAGCAGGTCCTCACGGGCCACCTGCTGCTGCTCGACATAAAAGCGGCCGTCCTCGGTGATCACGACGGTGACATATCGGGCCTGCGTGGGCGCTCCGGCTTCGACGCGCGGCAGGTTGACGCGAATGCCGAACTGGGGAATGAAGCTGGAGGTGAGCAGGAAGAAAATCAGCAGCAACAGCACGATGTCGGCCAGTCCGGCCAGCGCGAACGTGGTCAGCGGCTTGCGCGAGGTGGAAAAATTCAGCGGCATGGCTTCCAGTGTCAGAGCAGGGTTTCAGGTTGACGGCGCGGGCGCGGCACCGGCTCCTGGAGCAGGTCGATGAAGTCCGTGGCGGACCGCTCCATGTCGTTGACGAGCCGGTTGATGCGCGTCAGTAGAAAGTTGTGCCCGAACAACGCCAGGATACCCACCACCAGACCGAATGCCGTGGTGAGCAGCGCCTCCCAGATGCCGCCGGCCAGCACGCTGGGATTTACGTTGCCCTGCAGGTTCTGGATCTGCTGGAAAGCTTCGATCATCCCGGTTACCGTACCGAGAAACCCCAGCATGGGAGCAATGCCCGCGATGCTGGCCAGGATGTCCATGCGCTTTTCCAGTTCGAATGCCTCGTACTTGCCGGCCGCCTCGACGGCATCGCGGATCTCTGCGATCGGGCGACCCAGCCGCTCCAGGCCCCGGCGGAGGATGCGCGTGATGGGCTTGTCCTGCGCCTCGCAGTAGGCCAGCGCGCCCCGGATGTCGCCGGCCTCCACGTAGTCGCGCACGCGGTCCATGATCTGACGGGGATCGATTTTGGCGCGCTGCACGGTGATGAGGCGCTCGACGATCAGGTAGATGGTAAGCAGCGAGAGCAGCCCGATGGGAATCATGATCCACCCGCCCTGCACCAGGATGTCGAGCAGCGACATGGAAGTGGCGGGCGGCGCCATTGCGCTCAACGTGTCGGTCGGCAACGAGACGGCTTGCAGCAGCACCATGTCGGGGTCAGATTATTGCGTGGTGGAAGGTACCCGAAACACCCAGGCATCCGGAGGCAGCACGTTGCCGAGTTGGCGTTTGGCGGCCAGCGCTTCCTCCGGTGAACCATACCGTCCAACCGCCACCCGGTATCGGGTGGTTCCGCCTGTCGTGGTGGCTACGATAGTGACCGGCAGGCCCCGTTCGGCCAGCGCGCGGCGAAAACGCTCCGCAATGCGCTCGGCGGCCGTCTGGCTGGTCACTGAGCCGACAATCAGCGCATAGTCGCCGGGAGCCGGCGGAGCAGGCGGTGGTGGGGCTTCAGCGGTCGGGGTGGACGTTTCGACAGCGGTATCGGCGGCAGGTGGGGCGGCGGCAGCGGTCGTTTCCGGCGGGGTGGTCGGCTGCACTTCGGCCTGAGACGGTGCAGGAGGAACGACCTCCGGCTCCGAGGGACGCGAAAACAGCAGGAACCAGACGGCCACGGCGCCGAGCACCACAATAAGTAATGCAGCCGGAACCCAGACGGGCAACCCGCGACGCCGCTCCTCTTCGACGCGAAAACGAGGAGGCCGTGGGGGTCTCAGCGAGGGTTCTGGCGAGGGCGGTGGCGTTGGCTCTTCCGACTCGGCCGGGGCTTCCGGTTCCGGCTCAGGTTCGGGTTCGGGAGTCGGCGCTGCCGGCGCTTCTTCCACGGCCGATGCCGCCTCTTCGACTTCTTCCGGGCTTTCTGCTTCAGGAGGAGGCACCTCGACACGGGGCGTCTCAGGCTCCACCTCGTAGAAAGGGGAGGTGGAGACCTCTTCCGCTGTTTCTAGTTCTTTGCTTGCTTCCGTTTCCTCACCCTCCGGAGGAACAACTTCCGTTTTGCGATACGCCTGCGCCGAGGGCGGCTCTACAACGACAGGCTCCAGGCCGGCGAAGCGATGGTTGACGGCTTGCACCAGGGATGCGTCCGGCTCGAACCGCAGACCTTCTTCGCTGCGGACCAGATGGCCCAGGCCGGGCAGACTGGCCCGACCCTCCCGTTCCAGTTGCTCCTGGAGGCTGGCAACGTACGCGCGAAACGCCGCCTCGGCGGCTTCAGGGGTACAGCCGAGTCGTTCGGCCAGCTGTTGAATCAGCGACGCGGGCATGCGACAGTTCCGGTTGGTGGCGGGTCAGGAAGCTTCCGGCGTAAAGGCGGGGAGATCGCGGGGCGGGTGTAGCACCACGCGGCCGTCCGGCAGCCGTTCGGTCGTGCTGCCGCGGTGGTCCACGTAGAACGTCCCGAGACCGGGCACGTGCACCGACTCGCCACGCATCAGGGCCTCCTGCACCAGTTCGGCCAGTGCCTGGGCTACCTGTTCAGGAGTGGGCGTTTCCATGGGGCCTCCGTGTTAACGGCAGGTTACCTAAAACTACAACGAAAAATGAATAGAATCCAAGCCTACCAGCGAATTCTCATGCCCGCGCCGAAGATGGCCGAAGGCTCCGGGTAATAAAGCCAGCGGGTGCGGTAACGGGCCGGTGCCAGGTTCTCCAGCCGAGCAACTACGCCGATGGCCTGTGTGAGCTGATAGGTGGCCTGCAGGTCCAGGTCCAGATAAGGCGATAGTCGATACTGGCGGTTGAACGCGGCATAGCGGACGCCCTCGTAGCGGCCCAGTAACTGAACAAAGCCGCGCTGCTGCGCAAACCGATAGCTCAGCAGCAGGTGGGCCAGCCAGGTCGGCTCGTAGGGAACGCGTTGATTGGTCTCCTGAAGATTGACCTGCTGGAACGTCAGGCCCAGCGTGCCCTGCAGGCCGGCGGACAGGGTCAGCGTGGCCTCGGTGCGAAGGTACAGACGGCGCTGCTCGGCATAGTTCAGGCGGGTGACCGAGACGACCGGCGGGAAGGACCGGCGGATCTGGTAGCGATAGCGTTCTAAGGGGGCCTGCGTGAAGCCCGCGGCCGTCTGCAGACGAAGCGCCCCCAGGAAGAAGTCTCCGCCGGCTTCCAGATCGACGCTACGCAGCGCAGGCTGAGGAATGAGCGGCTGGTCCAGCACGGGCGTTTCCTGCAGGAGCTCGTCGAGCCGGTAGGCCTCAAGCGATGGCTGCTGGCGCACGTACAGCCGCGTGCCGGAAGCCGGAAACAGCGCCAGTTCCAGCACGGGCGACAGGTAAAGCGCCCGCGTATTCGTAGGCGCGGCCTTCAGGCCCAGCAGGCGGCCGCCTACCGTCAGTTGCAGCGTGGGTCCGAAGGCAAATTGCCAGGTGGCCCCGACGGCCAGTGAGCGCACGTCGGACTCCAGAAAAGCCTGTGGATCGATGCCGGCCACGTGCCCCTGCACGTCGAACGAAAGCGTGCCGGCGGCAAACGGATAGCTGAGCGCTCCGCTCAGGTCCAGCCGACGCTCCAACAGGGCCCGTTCTACAGGGTTCTGGCTGCCGAAGAAACCGGCCGGGTAGGTGGTCGCATAGCGAATAGAGCTCAGCCGTACCTGAAAGAAGCCTTCCAGATCGTCCTGGGCCGAAGGGGCTACCCGGAGTTGCACGTAACCGCCCTGACCTTCGCGGCGCGGCGCGCTGTAGGTCAGGTCACGCACCAGGCTGTAGAGGCGGTAGCGGTGGGCAAAGCCTCCCAGCTCCAGACCCGCCTGCAGGCGGCCGGAGTAGGCCAGGCCGGTTCGGGCGTCGAGCAGATCGTACGGGGCTTCCAGGTCGGAGCGGTCAGCAAACGGCTGAAAGCCGCTGCTTCCCGTGTAGATGAGCGCGGCATAGGGCGTGAGGCCTCCGGCCAGCGGATACTCCAGATAGCCGTTGAACGAGCGGGTCAGGTAGCGCCCCAGGGTGCTTTCGAACAGGCCGTTGGCCGGGTTGCCGCGGCCGATCGTGGCAATCGCAGGCGGTTCCGGCCGCTTCAGGGAAACCGGTGCCAGAGTGGCGGCCGCCTGGCGATAGGGTTCCACGTACGGCTGGCGATCCGGAGGAATCTGGGGCACCAGCGGCGGCGGATTGAAGCCGATGAGCGGCTGGCGCTGCAACGAAGGAAACGAAATCTCCAGCGTGCCCCGGATCTCCACCTCACGGGGGGCCAGGTCCGGCAGGATGACCTGCGCCGTATCGCGCACCTGAGCCAGTGCCGGAACGGCGATCGCCCAGCTCAGAAGCAGAAAAATCCTGAAAAATCGCGGCATGGCTTACAACCGGGCTTTTTCCTGGGCGGCAATGCGTGCAAACGACGTGTTGGGAAATTCACTGATGACCAGATCGTAGAGGCGGGTAGCTTCGCCGCGCTGTCCGAGCGCAAGGAAGGCCCGCGCCTGGGCCAGATAGCCACGGGCCAGCCATTCCGGATAGCCCGGGAAGAGGGTGGGCAGGCGGCTCAGCTCTTCGATGGCCCGATGCGGGTCGCCCCGGCGCAGCAGTAGTTCCCCGAGGCGATAGAGCGCCTCGGCGCCGGCTTCGTCCTGGGCGCGGCCGACCACCGCCCGGTAGAGGCGCTCCGCTTCGTCCGGACGGCCCTCGGCTTCGGCCAGCCGTGCCTGACCGAGCAGCAGGATGGCGGGCTGACCGTCTTCTGGAAAGCGGCTCCGGGCCTGCGCCAGCGTTTGTCGCGCCTCGGAGAAGCGGCCCAGCTCCAGCAGCGCGACGCTCTGGCCGTAAAGGGCGCGGGCCAGCAGATCGGAGCGCTCCGACGCCAGCGAGGCCAGCCGTCGAAAGCTCACCAGCGCGGCTTCGTAGCGCTCCTGCTTCAATTGCACATTGCCCAGCAGGAGCAGCGCCTCGGGCACCCTTCGATGCTCGGCATAGGCGGCCAGCAGCTGTTGCAGCGTACGCTCGGCCTCGTCGTACCGCTCCTGTTCCGCGTAGAGCGTGGCCAGGTAGTAGAGCGCCTCGCCCATCAGGTCCGGCGCATGGCTTCCGCGCACGAAGGCTTCAAGCGTCCGGATGGCCTCCTCGGAGCGGCCGCTGCGGTAGAGCGCCTCGGCCCGCCGGAAGCGCAGTTCGTCGACGATACGCGAATCCGGGTAGGCCGTGGCGAACGAATCGATCAGCGCCTGGGCGCGCGCTTCGTTGCCGGCGGCGATCAGCGCGAAGTGGATGCTGGTGGCGGCGTCGGCCACGAACGGACTCTGCGGATAACGTTCCAGCACGCGTTTGTAGGCGTTGACGGCCGCTTCCAGTCGTCCCGCGTTGAAGAGTGCATCGCCGATCCCGTACTGCGCCTTGGCGGCCAGCGGATCGTTCGGGGCCAGTTCGAGCAGCCGTCGGTAGGCCGCAATGGCCTGATCGTATTCCTGGTTCAGAAAATGGATGTAGCCGATCTGGTAAAGCGCCTCCTCGCGCCAGGTGCTTTCGGGGTGTTCGTCCAGCAATCGGTTGAAGGTGCGCAGGGCTTCCTCGTAGTTGCCCGCGTTGTAGTAGGCCTGGCCGATCTGGTAGAGCGCATAGTCGCTTTCGCCTTCGGCGGCCGCCTGGCGATAGTAGCGGATGGCTTCGGGATAGCGCTTGAGCGCGTAGTAGCTGTCGGCCAGCCGGAGCAGCGCGTCGAGCCGGTAGGGGACGGCCTCTTCCGTGCGGCGATAGGCTCGCAAAAACTGCTGGAAGGCCTGAATGGCTGCTTCGTAGCGCTGCTGGCGGAAGTAGACCCAGCCCAGCGCGTAGTGGGCGGCTTCGACGTGGGCGCCGTCAGGAAAACTTCGAAGGTAGTCGCGGAAGAGCGCTTCGGCGCGGTCGAGCCGGCCCAGCTGGTAGAAGCTTTCGGCCGCCCAGAAAAGGGCATCGCCGGCTTTAGGGCCTCGGGGATCCTGACGGTACAGTTCCAGAAAGGCCTCGCTGGCGGCGGCGTAGTTCTGCTGGCGGTACTGAAGCCAGGCTTTCTGAAAAGCAATCTCGGTGCGGAGTTGCGGCGAGGCGGCCTGCAGGGCAACGGCTCGGTCGAAGCTCTCGTAGGCTTCATCGAAGCGACCGAGCGCGATGGCCGTGTAGCCGCGCATCCGGAGCGCGTCACCGAGCAGCTCGCTGTCGGGGTAGGTGCGCACGAGAAAGTCGAACGCGTCGTGTGCTTCCTCCCACCGGCGCATCTCGTAGAGCAGCAGGGCCAACTCATACTGCGCATGTGGCGCCAGCGGACTGTCGGGCCATTCGAGCACGACGGTTCGGAACAGCTCCAGCGCCTGTTGTGGCTCGCGGGCCAGCTTGCGACAGACCGCCTCGTAGTAGGTGGCCTTCATGGCGAGCGTGTCGCGCCGGCCTTCGCGCACCTGGCGGAAGTGGTCGGCCGCCCACTGGTAAACGCCCTCGAAGTAGTAATTCCAGGCCAGACCGTAGAGCGCCCGGCGGTAGTAGGGGCTGTCGGGGTCTTCCAGCACGCGGCGGTAGTAGACGATGGCGTTTTCGCTGTCGCGGAGCTGGTTGTAGGACTCGGCCAGCAGCAGCCAGGCCTGTTGCTGCGCCTCGCCTTTCAGGTCGGGCAGGCGGCGTTGTACTTCGTCGATGGCGCGGCGGTAATCGCCCAGCTCGTAGTAAACCTGTGCCAGTGCCAGGCCCAGCCCTCGGGCTTCCGGTGCATTGGGATAGCGTGCAGCCAGCACCTCGAAAGTGCGGACGGCCTCGTCGTAGGCGCCGATCTCCACCTGCGTGTAGGCCATTGCCAGCAGCGCCTGCGGGGCCAGCCGCGTGTTCGGGTACGTGTCGGCCAGCCGTCGATAGTACCCGATGGCCTCGGCCGGACGTCCCAGCCGCTGTGCCGACTCGGCCATCCAGAACAACGCCCGGGCAGCCTGTGCGGCGGGCACGCCGGGGCGCAGGGCCTGGCTGAAGGCCTGGCGGGCTTCCTCATAGCGGCCCGTGTCGAAAAAGTACTTGCCCAGGGCAAGCTGAGCCTCGTAGACCAGCGGATGGGTCGGGTAGCGGGCGGCGAAGACGCGGAGCAGGGCGGCCGCCTCGTCGGTCTGTCCCAGGGCCAGCCGCGCCTCGGCTTCGTAAAACAGCGCTTCGGGGACCCGCGGATCGTCCGGGTACGTGCTCCGAAACTGCGCGAACGTCTGGGCCGAGAGCGTGTAGAACCCGTCGCTGTGCAGCGCCAGGGCATGGGCGAACGAAACGGCCGGACCCGGCGGCGCAGGCTGCGCCTGCAGCGCCACGGGGCCGAGGAACAGCATACTCAGCGTGCAGAGCCGCCCGATGATGCGCAGCATGGTAAGTCCGGTTGGTGGCAGGGACGATTAGCAAACGCAGCACGTGCCTTCGAAATTATGCTTCCGGGCAAACGCGCCACTGTTAACAATGTTGTAATTGTCGCGGGAGCCGCGGAACGTACGGTCCAGCTCGCCGGAAAAATACAGCAAAGCGGCTATAAAAACTCAATTCAACCCCTAAAATCGGAGGAAGCAATGGTGGAACCGGCCGACAAGGTGCAGGAGCCTGAAACGAAAGCGTCGGGCGCTGCGCAGGAGCAGCCCACTCCGCTGGAAACGCTGGAGCAGACGACCGCTTCCGGACTGGAATCGGTGAAGACGTGGGTGCGGGAGAATCAGGTGGTGGCCATGGTGGCCGCCTTTGCGGTGGGGGTGTTCCTGGGAGCACTCTGGCGGCGATAATCGGAAGCATTGAACGCCAAAACCGGAGGAGTAGCCGTGGCAGAAGAGAAAAAACAAACGCAGGAAGCGCAGACCGAAGCGACGGGTGGCGGGTTGGGCGATACGTATGAAAAGGCGCGTCAGGAGCTGGTCGATGCCTACGAGAAGACGCGCCAGGAGCTGAACGAGGCGCTGCAGCGGTTGCGGGAGCAACTGGCGCGTCTGGATGCGCGGGCGGCCGCGCAGCGGGCCCGCGACTGGGTGAGCGAGAACCCCACGCTGGCGCTGCTGCTGGCGCTGGGGGCCGGCGTGCTGGCCGGGCGCCTGGTGGCTATGGCGCTGCAGCCTTCGCCGCCACCGCTGACCGAGCGGGCGCGGCGCCAGGCCGAGCGGCTGGCCCGCCAGGCCCGTAAGCAGGCACGCCGTCTCAGCCGCGAACTCGCCGAGCAGGTGGATGAACTGGGCGAAACGGTGGCCGAGCGGGCACGCGCGTTGCGGAAAGAATTGCCCGAACAGGCGGCCGAACTGAGCGAGCGCATCCGGGCGCAGGCCGAGGCGCTCAGCAAGATGCTGGCCGAGCAGGCCTCGGAAGCCGCCGAATCGCTTGAAGAAACCGCCCGCCACACGTCGAAACGCGTCAAACGGGAGGCGCGCCGCGGACTGGACGCGGCCGAGACGCTGCTGGGGGCCGCGGCAACGGCCGTGGCCGCCGCGACGCTCAAGAAGCTGAACGACTGGATGCGGCGCCTTCGCTAATTTGCCGAAAAAATCGGTCCGGTGTGCGTGCCACCGGCACAATTACTGTATCTTTGCGTAGCGTGCGAGGACAACCGACGCGTTGTCCTCGCATGCTTTTGTCGCACGCAGCTACTGGTGAAACGGTGAGCATTCTGGTCGTCGGAACCGTCGCGCTCGATTCGGTCGAAACGCCCTTTGGCGCCGCACACCGATTGCTGGGCGGAAGCGCCACGTATCTGGCGCTGGCCGCGCGCTACTTCTGGCCTGAGGTGCGCCTGGTGGCCGTCGTCGGCCGCGATTTCCCCGAAGCCTACCGGCAGGTGCTCCAGCAGGCCGGGGTCGATCTGGAAGGGCTTGTCGTCAATGCGCAGGAAGACACCTTTGCCTGGGGCGGACGCTATCATTACGATCTGAACGAACGCGACACGCTCTACACGCACCTGAACGCACTGGCCACGTTCGATCCCGTTTTGCCCGATTCTTATCGTGATAGCCAGATCGTCTGCCTGGGCAATCTCGATCCGCGGCTGCAGCAGCGCGTGCTCGATCAGGTCAAAGCGCCCGCGTTTGTGATCTGTGATACGATGAATTACTGGATCGAGCATACGCCCGAGGCGCTTCGGGCCGTGCTGCGTCGCGTCGATTGCCTGGTGGTCAACGACGCCGAGGCGCGCCAGCTGGCTGCCGAGCCCAACCTGATCCGGGCCGCCCGCAAGATCCAGGCGATGGGCCCGCGGATTGTCATTATCAAAAAAGGTGAGCACGGCGCGCTTTTGTTTTTCGAAGAAGAAATCTTCAGCGCGCCGGCCTATCCGCTCGAAGACGTGTTCGATCCCACCGGAGCAGGGGATACGTTCGCCGGAGCGATGGCGGGCTTTCTGGCCACGCAGCAGTGTTTCGACGAGGCGGCGTTGCGGCAGGCGGTTATCTACGGAAGCGCGCTGGCCTCGTTCGTCGTCGAACGCTTCGGACCGGAACGATTGCTGGCGCTCACACCGGAGGAGATCGCCCGGCGCGTGACGGCCTTCCGACGGCTTACCATGTTTCCGGAAGTGGACCTGCAGACGCTTGCGTTGCCGGGACTGAACCATGCAACCTGACCAGGCTTCGACTTCCATCATACCGGTAGCGCCGGGCCAGTCGCGCGGTATTGTGCGCCTGGTCAACGCCGTTTTCTACGCGCACCACGGGGTCACGCAAGAAGAGCACCGCATCGGCGGGCGCTACGAGGTGGATGTGGCCATGGAGTTGAACGTGGAGGAGGCGGCCCGGACCGATGCGCTGGAGAAGACCGTAGACTACGAGGGCGTCTATCGCTTAGTGCGCGAGGTGGTTACCGGGAACAAGTTCTATCTGATCGAACGGTTGGCCTACAGGATTGCGCATCAGATCCTGGAGGCCTACCCGATCGTCGAGGCCGTCGAGGTGACGGTGCGCAAGCCGAACCCCCCGGTCGGCGGGGCCTGCGATCGGGCCGAAGTGACCTACAGTTGTCGGCGGGCCTGATCCGAAAAATTATGACCATGGAAACGACGTTGACGCTGGAAGGACAACGGGCGCTGGATGTGGCGGAGACCGAGGCGTTGCTGCGCAGCGTGTTGATCCCGCCGCGTCCGACGCTGCTGGTGGCCGTGCTGGAAGAGCAGGGCAAGCCGGATCCCGACCTGGATCGCATTGCCGAACTGATCAGTGAAGACGTGGCGCTGGCCGCCAGCACGCTCAAGCTGGTGAATTCGCCGCTTTTCGGGCTGGCGCGTCCGGTAGTGGACATCCGGCACGCCGTGCGGATGCTCGGCCTGAAGAATATCTCCGGTCTGATCACCGGCCTGCTGCTGCATCAGGCGTTTCGCAACCTGCGGGGTGCCTTCATGGAACGTTTCTGGCGCCGGGCCGAAGTCATGGCCCGCACCACCGCGCTGATTGCGCGCTGGTGCCCCCGCGTCCCCCGCGAGGAAGCCTATGCGCTGGGGCTTTTCTGTGACTGTGGTGTGCCGCTCTTGCTGCAGCAATTTCCGGCCTATCCGGGCGTCTATGAAGCGGCCGAACGGGAGGCCCACCTGCGGCCGTTTATCGAGCTCGAACACGAGCGCCTGCGCACCGATCATGCGGCGGCCGGCTTTCTGCTGGCGCGTACCTGGAAGCTCCCCGCCGATCTCTGTCAGGCCATTCTGCGCCACCACGACGCGCTCGACTATTACCGGCGCGAGGAGCCTGATCCGACCGTCGATAAACTCGCCCTGCTGCTGACGGCGCAGCACGTGCTGCGGCTTTACGCCGAGCAGCCGCCCGCAGCCGAATGGCAGGCCGTGGGACAATCGGTGCTGGCCTATCTGGGACTGGAGGAAGCCACGCTGTTTCAACTGGTTCGGGATCTTCGCGAACTGAACGAGAAGGCATTCGAAAAATAATTTCCAGGGAGTTCGCGATTTCGATCTTGCATGGCGTTTCGCTGAGCTTTGAGGCACAACCAACGCGCTCGTAGTCAGGCACGGAGCGAAGCGAAGTGCCGTCTCGGGTAACGCCACTTCGGCTGGCGCCTGCGTGGCTTACTACAAACACGTGCTTCTGACACGCAGCGCGAAGCGCCGGCTTACCAGACCTCCCTTTGTTTTCCGGATAAGTTCGAGCAGGCTTGAGTCAGACAAGTGGTACCTGCTGCGTCAGACAGTGCAGGGCGCCCAGCCCACGGATAATGGCGCGGCAGTCCACGGGCACGACCGTCCGCTCCGGAAAACACCGCTGCAGGATCTCCCGGGCCGTTTCGTCGCGGGCATCGCCGTAGGCCGGCATGAGTATCAGGCCGTTGGCGATGTAGAAGTTCGCATAGGTGGCCGGCACGCGCTCGCCGGCAATCTCCAGCGGCTCCGGCATGGGCAATTCAATGATCTGCAGCGGACGGCCGTCCGGGAGCCGAAACGCCCGCAGGCGCTCCAGATTTTCCTGCAGCACGTCGTAGTTCGGGTCGTGCGGGTTCGTTTCGACGGCGGTGACCACCACGTCTTCGGCCACGAAGCGCGTCAGATCGTCCACGTGCCCGTCGGTATCGTCGCCTTCCAGGCCGCGTCCCAGCCAGAGCACCTGGCGGACGCCGAGAAAGTCCTTGAGCCGCTGCTCGATGGCCGCGCGGTCGAGATGGGGGTTGCGATTGGGGTTGAGCAGGCACTGCTCGGTGGTCAGCAGTGTGCCGGCGCCGTTCGTGTCGATGGATCCCCCTTCGAGGATCATGCCGCCGTCGAAGATCGGCACCTGAAGGGCTTCGGCCATACGCCGGGCCACCTGCGCATCCCGATCCCAGGGGGGGTATTTGCCGCCCCAGCTGTTGAAGCCCCACACGGTGGCCGCCAGCACACGCCGCTGCGGGTGCACCACGAAGATGGCGCCGTGGTCGCGGATCCAGGCGTCATCGGTCGGAATGTGAAAGAAACGCACCGGGCCGCTCACGCCGGCCTCGTCGAGCAATTGCCGGACGTGCCGCTCGTGCGCCGCGTCGTTGACGTTGATGTAAACCGCTTCGCTGTGGCTGAGCAGGCGCACGACCTCGGCCATGGTGCGCTCGACCTGCGCCAGTTCGTCGGGCCACGTTTCCCGGTTGTGCGGCCAGGAAAGCCAGGTGGCCCGGTGTGGGGCCCACTCCGGCGGCATGCGAAAGCCCTGTGCGGCGGGTACCACCTCAGTCGCGGGCGTCGAGGAAGCGGCGGGTAAGCTCGGCATAGGCGTCGATGCGTCGATCCCGGAAAAACGGCCAGGTGGTGCGGAAGCGGTCGATGAACGACAGATCCAGTTCGACCACGAGCACGGCCTCCTCGTCGACGGGGGCGCGGGCCAGTACGGTCCCGTCCGGCGCGGCCACGAAGCTCTGTCCCCAGAAACGGATGCCCCGGTAGGCCGCGCCCGGCGGCGCCGGCTCGAAGCCTGTCCGATTGACGGCCACCACATAGCAGCCGTTCGTGATGGCGTGCGCCCGCTGTACCAGCTCCCAGGCCTCGTGCTGGGCGGCGCCTTCGGACGCTTCTTCCTCGGGCAGCCAGCCGATGGCCGTGGGGTAGAAGAGAATCTGTGCGCCCTGCAGGGCCGTCAGGCGGGCCGCTTCGGGAAACCACTGATCCCAGCAGATGAGCGTGCCGATGCGCACGCCGGCCGTGTCGAACACACGGAAGCCCAGATCACCGGGCGCGAAATAGTACTTTTCTTCGAAGAGGGGATCGTGCGGGATGTGCATTTTGCGGTATTTGCCCAGGTAGCCCCGCTCTGGGTCGAGGACGGCCAGCGTGTTGTGGTAGAGTCCGTCGGCGCGTTTCTCGAACAGACTGGCCAGAATCGAGACGTTCAGTTCGGCGGCCAGCCGGGCCAGTTCTTCGGTAGTCGGACCCGGCACGGGTTCGGCCAGCTGAAAGTGGCGCGGGTCTTCGTGCTTGCAGAAATAAGGGGTGCGAAACAGCTCGGGCAGGCAGACGATCCGGGCGCCCTGGCGGGCCGCTTCGCGAATGCCCGCGACGGCCCGCTCCAGGTTCCGGGCGGGATCGTCGCCACAGCGCATCTGAACGAGTCCGACCTTCAGCGTTTCCGGCATGGTGCGACCGACGGGTGAGCGTGCGGGCTGCTCAATGCCAGATCGGGCCTGGAGTTTCGTTCTGCAGCATTTTCATCGATGGGCGGTGTAGGTGCACAGGAAGCGATAGACCAGTTCGTCGGCCTCGGGCGTGGTCGCCGCCTGCATGGCCTGGCGAAAACCTTCCGGGCCCAGCACATCGATGTAGAGATCCCGGTAGGCCTGCAGGCGCTCGCGCAGGCGACGGGCGTTCAGTTCGCTGTGAAACTGCGTGCCGTAGATCGGGCGATCGGCCAGCCGGAAGGCCTGAAAGGGCTGGGCGTTGCGGGCCAGTTCGATGCCACCGGGCGGCAGGGCCACGACGCGGTCGCGATGGCCCATGTTGACGCGGAAGCGGGCGGGCAGGTATCGAAAGACGGGATCGTGACGACCGGCTTCGGTCAGCGTCACTTCACCGGAGCCGAATTCGGCCTGGTCCGGGTCGCGTCGCACTTCGCTGCCGAAGGTGACGGCCAACGTTTGATGGCCCCAGCAGGAGCCGAACATCGGCAGGTTGCGATCGGCCGCTCCCAGAAGGAGCGTCTGAAGCGATTCGGTCCAGGGATAGCGCTCGGTGGCGGAAAACTCGCCGGAGCCGCCGAGCAGCACCGCGTCGATGCCGTCGAGCAAATTCGGCTGGAGCGCGTCGCGCGTGACGTTCACGCAGCGGAGCTGGTCGGGGCGCAGGCGGCCGCATTCCAGAAAGCATTGCTGTTCTTGCCGCTCGATTTCCGGAAGGCGGCGGGCCTGAATCAGAAGCACCCGGATCGCTGAGGGCATGTGTCAGTCCTCGATCAGGTCGGCAAAATGGTTGCGAAGCATGCGGTAGAGGCGGTGCAGCGGGAGCCCCACCACGTTGTAGTAGTCGCCCTCGATGCGGCGGATGAAGACAGCGCCGTAGTCGTCCTGGATGCCGTAGGCGCCGGCCTTGTCGAGCGGTGAGCCGGTGGCGACGTAGGCGTCGATTTCGGCGTCGGTCAGCGGGGCGAAGGTGACCTGCGTGGCCTCGTAGTCGACGACTTCGCGCTGGCTGGCCGGATGCACCAGCGCCACGCCGGTGTAGACCGTGTGCGTGCGGCCGCTCAGGCGGCGCAGCATGGCGCGGGCTTCGGCTTCGTCGGCGGGTTTATTGAGCACGTCGCCGTCGAGCACGACAATCGTATCGGCGCCCAGCGTGAGCGCCTCGGGAAAGCGGGCGGCCACGGCGCGTGCCTTTTCCAGCGCCAGTTGCTCGACCAGTTGCTCCGGCAACCGGTGGTTCGTGGCGTTCTCGTCGAGATCGCTCGGATGCACTTCGAAGTCCAGCCCGAGCTGCGCCAGCAGCTTGCGGCGCCGGGGCGAGCGGGAGGCCAGAATCAGCGGTACGCGCAGTTTCATCGTTTCAGGAAGGTCCAGCCCAGCAGCAGGAGAAGACTCAGCAGGACGGTGGGTGTCAGGAGGTCGCCGAGCCGCACGGCGGGCGTAGGCGCTTCGTGTAACGGTGCCAGGAACAGGCGCATCGCGGCCCGCCGGGGCGGCAGCTCCTGAGCGATCCGTCCGGAGGGCAGCACCAGGGCCGACAGTCCGTCGGCGCCGACCTGCACGACGGCGCGGCCCGTTTCGATGGCGCGCAGACGCGCGGCCTGCAGGTGCTGTCGATAGACCGGGCCGCGTCCCCACCAGCCGTCCTGCGTGAGCACCACCAGCAGGTTCGCCCCTTCTTCGGCCGAGCGTCGGGCCAGGTTCCCGAAAAAGCTCTCGAAGCAGATGAGTACGCCGGGGCGCAGGGGGCCGACCGCAAAGCGGGCGGGGGTTCGGCCGGAGCGGTAGCCGGCCACCCCTCCGGCCGGTACGGCCAGCACCTGCAGCGCCGGAAAAGTCTCGACGAGCGGGACCTGTTCGGCAAAGGGCACCAGCCGTTGCTTGTCGTATCGGCCGAGGGGACGGTCCGGTTGCAGCAGCAATGCACTGTTCGTGTAGGCAAAGCGCGTAGATCCCGGACCGTCGGCGGGTACGACGGCTCCCGTCAGCAGGGGAATCCGCCGGTGAGCGACCCACGCGCGGAGGCGAAAAAGCACCGAGGTGTCGGGCAGGGCCGTTTCGGGCCATAGGATCAGGGCTGGGCGCAGACGGGCCGTGTCCAGCGCCGTCTCGGTCAACGTCAACAGGTGCGCGAGGCGCTCCAGGCCGTCCATGCGGTCCCACGTGGCGGCCGGTACGCCATGTTGCACGACCAGCACGGGTACTGTGCGGAGTTCTGGATCTGATGCCGGTTCGGGAAAGCCGAGCGGTAGCAACAGCCAGCTCGCCAGCAGCAGGCTTGTCATTAGATTGCGCTGGCGGAGTAGCGCATAGGTCAGTACGTTGGTGCCCAGCACCCAGAGCGAGAGGCCCGGTGCGCCCAGCGTAGCGATCAGTCCCCGAAAGAACGACAGCGGCAGCGTAGCATAGCCGAGTTGCAACCAGGGAAAGGGGAGCGGGCCGTAGGTGAGCAGCGCTTCGAGTGCCATCCAGCTCAGCACAAACGCGGCCAGCGCGGCTGCCCGTCCCCGGCGAAGCTGCACCGCCCTGGCGATGACCGCCGGCACCGCCATGAGCAGCGTCAGGCACAGCAGGCCCACCGACGAGGCAAAAGCTGCCGTGGGCACCGCGTGGCGCAGCGCCCAGTGCAGCGTCAGCCCGACCCAGAGCAGCGTGGCCGCCACGCCGGCCAGCAGGGCCTGCAGCGGGGTGTGCGTCTGCTCCAGCGCAAGCAACAGGGGCACCAGCGCGGTCAGAACCAGCCCCGGTAGCGGCACCGGTGGAAAGCTCAGGCCCAGCAGCAGGCCGCTCAGCACGGCCGGCGTCCAGAAATGGTGGCGCAGGATTTGACAGGGGCGGGCCTGCAAGCTAACTTGCATACCTTAAACGAGGTCAGCAAACCGGTTGCGCATGATTACTCTGACCGTCTGCAACCACAAGGGCGGCACCGGTAAGACCACGACGGCCATCCACATCGCAGCGGCACTCGGGCTCAGTGGCCACCGGGTGCTGGTTATCGATCTGGATCCGCAGGGGTTTCTGACCCGGGTTATGGGCGTGCCCGAGCCCCCTGAGGAGCATTCGGTGCTGGCCCTGTTCGATCCAGCGCGTTCGCTGCGCGAGGTACGCCGGCATACAGTGGGGGGATTCGATCTGCTGCCTTCCTCGACGGCGATGACGCGTGTGATGCGCCAGCTCAATCGCCCCACGGATGTGCTCTGGGCCAAGGAGGCGCTCGAGCAGAGCGGGCTGGACTATGACGTGGTTATTTTCGATACAGCCGCCGCCATTACCGTCTACAGTCTGAATGCGCTGGTGGCCAGCCAACACGTGCTCGTGCCCGTGACGCCCGAGTATCAGCCGGTGCTCGGTGCCGAGCAGACGGCCCAGACGGTGCACCTAGTACGTGAGAAACTCAACCCGACGCTTTTCCCCCCGCTTTTCCTGTTTACCCAGGTGGATGCCCGCAAACGTGCCCATCAGCTCTACCGTCGTTACATGCGCCGCCGTTATGGCGATCGCGTCCTGGAAGCGGTCATCCGCACCAGCGCCTCGCTGGCCCGCTCCTACGAGGACGGGTCCACCGTATTCACGCGCGAACCCTACTCACGTGGAGCCCGGGACTACGCAAACGTCACGGATGAACTGATGCGCCGCATTTTGCAGGATCGGGAAGCGGGCGCGGTGCCGAACTGGAGCGCACCGGCCCCGCCGCTTCAGGAGATGCGCCCGTAGCGGTTGCGGGCCGGTCGGGACTGCTGGATCGCCTCGCGGGCCTGGCGCAGGGTGTGGATGCCGCGCTGCTCAAGCAGGGGCAGCAGACGCAGGAGCAGCTCGGCCGTAATCAGCGCGTCGCCCAGGGCCGAGTGTCGCCCCACCGGTTCGATTCCGAAAGCCGCAGCCAGCTCATCCAATCCGTAATGCTGACGTTCCGGATCGACCACGGCCGCCAGCAACATCGTATCGAGCACCGGCTGGTCGAAGTGCAGGCCCAGTGCTTTTTCTTTTTGACGGATGAATTTCAGATCGAAAGCCACGTTGTGGCCCACCAGCACGGTATCCCGGGCAAAGCGATAGAAGCGCGGGAGCACTTCTTCGATCGGTGGCTTGTCCTGAAGCAGGACGGGCTGAATGCCGTGCACGCGCACCGAATCGAGCGAGATCGGTCGACGAGGATTGACGAGTTGGTCGAAGGTTTCCTCGGGGCGGATGCGGCCGCCGACGATGCGGACGGCACCGATGGCGATGATTTCGTCGCCCTGCTCAGGATGCAGGCCGGTGGTTTCGGTATCGAAGACCGTGTAGATCAGGCTGCGCAGCGGGCGATCGTCGAGCGGCGTGGCCTCGGAGGTTTCCAGCAGGGATAGATCGGCATAAATCGGACGACGCGCGGCCGAGGGTCCGGGCAGAAAGGCCCGCGCGGCACCCGAGTGCGGGGGCGGCGAGGCCGGAAGCGTCAGGCGCAGGGCCTCGCCGTCGAGCTGCAGGGTGGCCTGATGTTCCTGAAGGAGCGCCTGCAGAGAGGGTTCCTGCACATAGGGTTGCAGCCGTTCGAGTGCTTGCGGGTGACCATCGAGCGGACGAAGCCACAGATGCACGCGGCCATTTTCCGAGGTGGTGCGAGCCAGTAGTTGCGTGCAGGAAGTTTCCTGACGTAACTCGAAGGCCAGTCGCCGGAGCGCTTCGAAGGCCTCAGGCAGGCGAACCCGGAGCCAGAGGGTGCCCGTGACGCCTTCGAGCTGGAGCGAAACGCCAGCTTCCCGGAGCTGCAGGTCCAGGGCCTGCAGCAGATCGGCCCCTCGGATGATCTCGAACGGTTCGGCTTCTGAGCGGAGCGGCTGCAGGAGCAGCATGAAGGTTTCCAGGCGGTCCGCTTCGTCGCGGATCGGGGCGGCCTGCACGCGCACAAGTTGCCCTGAAGGCAGGCAGGTGGCGAAATGGACGGTGGGACGGGGATGTTGCTGGCGCAACCGATAGGCCAGTTCGTCCAGGGCGAAGACGATCAGGTCCCGATCCAGGCTGTGAAAGATGGAGCGGCCCAGGCCAATGGCGCCCGGATGCTCGGGCGTCTCGAGCAGGCGGCGGGCCGTTTCGTTATAGAGCAGGATCTGGCCGGAGGTTCGACATACGAGCACGGCTTCGGGCAACTCGCCCAGCAGCGTGGCCAGCAGGTTGCGCTCGCGATGAAGGGGAGCGGCAGCCGGGGTTATGGACTGGAGGCGATGGCGGCGGGCCAGTTCGGTCACCGCTTCCTGCAGTTTTCGGAGTTCGCGGGTGCTGGCCTGCGGGAGGGGCGGCAGCGTGTGGCCATCCAGTACCTGATGGATCGCATCGGTGAGCTGAGCGATCGGGCGCACGTGCGTCTGGTACACATGCAGCCAGAGCGCATAGATGCCGCCCAGCACCAGCACGATGAGCACCAGCAGAAACGGATAGCGTGCCAGCAGCCAGGCCCGTTCCGAGGGCGAAGCGCTCAGCCACCAGATCAGGTTGGGCGCGGCCAGCAGCAGCAGGCCCAGCAGCGCCAGCACGGCGTAGGTTTTCCAGAAGCGAGCCGACAGCGGCATAAAGCCGTGGGCATTTGATTTTCGGCGCGTTACGCTGTAAGATAGAAACAAAACAGCAGAATCCTGAAAGGCAATCCGGGATGGGCGTGGTCGAACAGGCACCGCTGGTGCCCGAAACCCTGCTGGAACCGGCCGCACGCCGGTTACGGGTGCTGGGCGATCCGGTACGGTTGCGACTGCTGAATCTGCTGCGCACGCACGGCGAGCTGAGCGTCCAGGAGATGGTCGATGCGCTGGGCCTGCGGCAGCCGAACGTGAGCAAGCACCTGAACCAGCTGGCCCGCGAAGGACTGGTGCAGCGGCGCCGTGACGGAGTGCATGTGCGCTACCGGCTGGCCGATCCTTCGCTGGCCGGACTGTTCCTGCTGCTGTGCCGGAGCCTGGAAGCTCCACCGGACGGAACACCGCCATGACACGCGCGCGCCTCGTGGCCCTCTTTGTGCTGGGCCTGCTGCTGATGAACTTTCCGCTGCTGTCCCTCTTCAGCCGGGAGCGTCTGCTGCTGGGGATGCCCGTGCTGTACGTGTACCTTTACGGCGTGTGGGCCCTGGTGATCGGCCTGCTCATCTGGCTGATGGAGCGACGTCGGACGACCCCGCCGGAGGAAAATCCCTGAGCCATGCTCCAGGGCGGCTTCATCTTCCTCATCGCGCTGCTGTACATCGGCCTGCTGTTCGCCATTGCCACGTATGGCGATCGGCGGGCCGAGCAGGGCCGAAGCATCATCAGCAGCCCGTACATCTATGCGCTCTCGCTGGCCGTCTACTGCACGGCATGGACGTTTTACGGGAGCGTGGGACGGGCGGCCAGCAGTGGTGTGGGGTATCTGCCCATCTATCTGGGGCCCACGCTGACGGCCGTGCTCTGGTGGATGGTGCTGCGAAAGATGATCCGGATCAGCAAGGTGTACCGGATCACTTCGATCGCCGACTTTGTGGCCTCGCGCTACGGCAAAAGCAGCGGTCTGGCCGCCCTGGTGACCGTGATCGCCGTCACCGGCGGCGTGCCCTACATCGCGCTTCAGCTCAAGGCCATTTCCGTCAGCTTTCAAGTGCTCAGCGGGCGTCCCACCCCGACTCCGACCGAAAGCCTGCTGGACGACACGGCACTGTACGTGACGCTGGCGCTGGCCTTGTTTTCGATTCTGTTCGGGACGCGCCATCTGGACGCCACCGAGCGTCACGAAGGGCTGGTAGCGGCCATCGCCTTCGAGTCGCTGGTGAAGCTCCCGGCATTTGTGGCGGTCGGTCTGTTTGTGACGTTCGGGCTCTACGACGGACCGGCCGATCTGTTTGGCCGCGCGCTGGCCCGCCCGGAGTTCCGCCGGCTGCTGACCATGGAAGAGGCGCTCGGGCCGGGCGCCTACGGTCAGTGGTTCTGGATGACGCTGCTGGCCATGCTGGCCATTCTATTTCTGCCCCGCCAGTTCCAGGTGGCCGTCGTCGAGAACGTGGACGAGCGCCACCTGCGCAAGGCGATCTGGCTGTTCCCGCTGTATCTGTGGCTGATCAACCTGTTCGTGTTGCCCATTGCGCTGGCCGGATTGATGGCCTTTCCGGGCGGTCAGGTCGATGCCGACATGTTCGTGCTGGCGATTCCCCTGGCGCACGGGCAGGAGCTGCTGGCGCTGCTGGCCTTCATCGGCGGCTTTTCGGCGGCCACCAGCATGGTCATCGTGGCCACCGTGGCGCTCAGCACTATGATCAGCAACGATCTGATCATGCCCATCCTGCTGCGCATTCGCTTTCTGAGGCTGGCGCAACGTGGACGGCTCACCGGGCTGCTGCTGGGCATTCGTCGGGGAGGGATAGTCCTGGTGCTGTTGCTGAGCTATCTGTACTTCCACGCCATTGCGCATGCCTATGCGCTGGTTTCGATCGGGCTGATTTCCTTTGCCGCGGTCGCGCAGTTTGCGCCGGCGATACTGGGAGGGATGTACTGGCGGCGTGGCACGCGGGCCGGCGCGCTCTGCGGGCTGATCGCCGGCTTTTTGATCTGGGGCTACACGCTCCCGCTGCCGTCGCTGGTCGACGCCGGCCTGTTGCCGGTCTCGTTCATCGAAAACGGTCCATGGGGCGTCGGCTGGCTGCGTCCGTACCAATTGTTCGGACTGGAAGGCTTCGATCCGATCTCGCATGCGCTCTTCTGGAGCCTGCTGTTCAATGCGGGGCTGTACGTGGGCGTGTCGCTGTTCACGCAGCAGCGCGTGGAGGAGCTGCTGCAGGCGCGGGCGTTCGTGGACGTGTTTCGCCTGTCGGGGCGGCCGGGCGAGGCCACCTGGCGCGGGACCGCCTACGTGTCGGATCTGCAACAGCTGTTGCGGCGGTTTCTGGGCAAAAAGCAGGCGGACGAAGCGCTGCGTCCGGTACTGGCGCAGGGTGGGGGTACGGTGACCGCAACGGCCGAGGTGGTGCAGCACGCCGAGCGACTACTGGCCGGTGCCATCGGATCGGCCTCGGCCCGGGTGCTGATCGCTTCGGTGGTCAAGGAGGAGCCGCTGAGCCTGCGTGAGGTCATGGACATTCTAGACGAGACGCAGCAGGTGATCGCCTACAGCCACGAACTGGAACGGAAGTCGGCCGAGCTGGAACGGGCCACGCGCGAGCTGCAGGCGGCCAACGAGCGCCTCAAAGAACTGGACCGGCTCAAAGACGAGTTCATCTCGACGATCACCCACGAGCTGCGCACGCCGCTGACTTCGATCCGGGCTTTCAGCGAGATCATGCACGCCAATCCGAATCTGCCCGAAGCGCAACGCCAGGAGTTTCTGGGCATCATCATCAAAGAGGCCGAGCGGTTGACCCGGCTGATCAACCAGGTACTGACGCTCCAGAAGCTGGAGTCGGGCACCGTGGAATTGAACCTGGAGCCGGTGCGCATGCAGGAAGTGATCGAAGAGGCCGTCGAGGCCATTCAGCCGCATGTTCAGTTCAACGAAATCACGCTGACGGTTTCTGTCCCCGAGACGCCCTGCTACGTGCTGGGCGACCGCGATCAGCTGGTGCAGGTGCTGTTGAACCTGCTCTCGAACGCCGTCAAGTTCTGCAACCCGGAGGACGGGCGCATTGCCGTGCGGCTGCTGGTGGAGCCCGACCGGGTGCGTGTGGACGTGGAGGACAACGGTCCGGGCATTGCCCCCGAGGATCAGGCTACGATTTTCGATAAATTCCGGCAGGTGCACACGAGCACTGGCAGGCGGCCGCCGGGCACCGGGCTGGGACTGGCCATCGCCCAGCGCATCGTGCAGCATCACCACGGCCGTATCTGGGTCGAGAGCGATCCCGGTCACGGGGCTACCTTTTCGTTCACGCTGCCACGCCTGCCGGCGTCTGATGGTATGCCCCAACCTATGCGCGACACTTCACGGCTGAATCTGTAAAATGCAATGACCGGCCAGACACCCCGCGTATTGATCGTTGAAGACGAACCCAGTATTGCGCTGTCGCTGCGCTTTCTGATGGAGCAGGAGGGATATGAAGCCCATGTTGTGGAAGACGGCGAGGCGGCGCTGGAGGCCTGCCGGAATGTGCCGCCCGACCTGGTCTTGCTCGACGTCATGCTGCCGGGAATGAGCGGGTTTGAGGTGTGCCGGCAGCTCAAGGCGGGTCCGGACGGACAGGCCATCAAGGTGGTGCTGGTGACGGCGCGCGGGCGGGAGACCGACCTGGAAAAAGGCCGGGCCGTCGGGGCCGACGCCTACATCGTCAAGCCGTTTGCCATTCGCGAAGTGATGGAGACCGTGCGCACTCTGCTGAACCGGTCTGGAGAAGCGGAGCAGCCTTGAAGACGCCGAACGCAAGTAAACTGGCGGCCGCACTGGAGGTGCTGCCGGACGGAGTGATCCTCTGCGATGCGGCAGGACGTGTCCTGTGGGCCAATCGGCGGGCCCGGAAGTGGCTGGCGCTGCCCGCCGACGAAGGGACCGAAGCCAGATTGCCGGCCGTTTTGCCCGGATTGCCCTGGCCGCCGACGGAAGCCACCGGCCATGTGCGCAGCCCGGAAGGCCGACTGCTGTCGGTGCAGGCCTGGCCGCTGGCCGGTGGGGAGGAGTTCGTGCTGCAGGTTCGGCCGGCTTCCAGCCGATCCGACGAGTGGCAGCCGCTGCTGTTACAGCAGTTGCTGGAAGGGCTGCGGCGGCCGGTCGCCAACATCCGGGCCGCGATCGAGACGCTCGCCTCCTATCCCGATATGGCGCCAGACCTGGCGGCGCAGTTTCGGCACATCATTCTGGACCAGACGGAAGCGCTGGCCCGGCTGCTGGAGCAAACGGTTTCGGCCTACACCCGGTACCTGCAGGCTCACTGGCCGCTGGAGCGTATGCCGGCCGCCGCGTTGCTGCAACTGATGGCCGCGGCGCTGCAGCAGGACGCCCGGCGCGTGCGGATAGCGGCCGCGTGTCCCGCCGGTATCGTGCAGGCAGACCGGCGGCTCTGGTCCCGGCTCTGGGAGCTACTGGGGCGGCAACTTCACCAGGCGTTACCCCGGGGCAGAGAATGGGTGCTGCTGGCCGAAAGCGACGAAAGGCTGCTCTGGATCGATCTGTGCTGGCAGGGGCGGGGACTGCCTCCGGAGCGCCTGCAGCGCTGGCTGACGCAGACGCTGACGCTGGATGAACAGGGGCTGTCGCTGACGCTTTCGGAAGTGCTGGCCTGGCACGAAGCCGATCTCTGGGTGCAGCGTGACGCCCGGGGCGCACGCTTGCGTCTGGTACTGCCAATCTTTTCCTGAGAAAAAGATATTCCTGTACAGGAATATTATAATCCCCTCTTGCATCTCTTGCGAAAATTTTTTATAACATTAAATAAATCTTTCACAGGTAAAAAAGCGGAGCGGAAAGCCAGAGAATCAACTTATTCTTAAGTAGGAATAAATAAAGAGGAGCCATGGGTGTTCAGGAAACGATCAGAGAAACGGCGGCCTTCTCGGGACGCGGACTGGTCTTCGATCCTCCGGAAGCGTTTCGCAAAAGGGCTTTCATTAGCTCGATGGAGCAATATCGTGAGCTCTACGAGCGCTCCATCAAAGATCCGGAAGGCTTCTGGCGCGAGCAGGCCCAGCGCATCACCTGGTTCGAGCCGTTCCATACGGTTAAAAACACGTCGTACGACCCCTCGAAGCTCTACATCCGCTGGTTCGAGGGCGGCAAACTGAACGCGGCCTACAACTGCATCGACCGCCATCTGGCAAAGCGGGCCGACCAGGTGGCCTTCTACTGGGAGCCGGACGATCCGAACGAAGAGAGCAAGGCGATCACCTACCGCCAGCTCTACGAAGAGGTCTGCCGGCTGGCCAATGTGCTCAAAAAGCACGGCGTGAAGAAAGGCGACCGGGTGACGATCTACCTGCCCATGATCCCGGAAGCCATCTACGCCATGCTGGCCTGCGCACGGATCGGGGCGATCCACTCGGTGGTCTTTGCGGGCTTTTCGCCCGACTCGCTGGCCGATCGTATTCTGGACGGCGAGGCGACCTACCTGATCACGGCCGACGAGGGGCTCCGGGCCGGGCGTCGCGTGCCGCTCAAACGGAATGCCGATAAGGCGCTCGAACGTTGCCCGGACGTGAAGACCGTGCTGGTCGTGCGTCGCACGGGCGGCGACATCCCGTGGGTGGAAGGCCGCGACCGCTGGTATCATGAGGAAATCCAGACCGTTTCGGCCGAGTGCCCGCCCGAGGTGATGGATGCCGAAGATCCGCTCTTTTTCCTCTACACTTCGGGCTCGACCGGCAAGCCCAAGGGCGTGGTGCATACGACCGGCGGCTATCTGGTCTACACCTCGCTCACGCACCAGCTCGTCTTCGACTATCACGACGGCGACGTCTACTGGTGCGCGGCCGACATCGGCTGGGTGACAGGCCACAGCTACATCGTCTACGGGCCGCTGGCCAACGGCGTGACCGAAGTGCTTTTCGAGGGCACACCGAACTACCCGGATCCGTCGCGTATCTGGCAGGTGGTCGACAAATACCAGGTGAATATCCTGTACACCTCACCCACGGCCATTCGGGCGTTGATGCGCGAAGGCGACGAGTGGGTGAAGAAGACGAGCCGCAAGTCGCTCCGGCTGCTGGGCACGGTCGGGGAGCCGATCAATCCGGAAGCCTGGCTCTGGTACTACCGGGTGGTGGGCGAAGAACGCTGCCCGATCGTGGACACCTGGTGGCAGACCGAAACGGGCGGTATCATGATTACGCCGCTGCCGGGCGCCACGCCGCTCAAGCCGGGCTCGGCCACGCTGCCGTTCTTCGGCATCCAGCCGGCCATCGTGGACAACGACGGGAACATCCTGGAAGGGCCGGCCGACGGCATGCTGGTCATTCTCGATTCGTGGCCCGGCCAGATGCGCACGGTCTACAAGGCGCATGATCGCTTCGTAGAGACCTACTTCACCCGTTTTCCGGGCAAGTACTTCACCGGGGACGGCGCGCGTCGGGACGAGGACGGCTATTACTGGATCGTGGGCCGCGTCGACGACGTGATCAACGTCTCCGGTCACCGTCTGGGCACGGCCGAAATCGAAAGCGCGCTGGTGCAGCATGAGGCGGTGGCCGAGGCGGCCGTGGTGGGCTATCCGCACGAGATCAAAGGGCAGGGCATCTACGCCTTCGTGACGCTGAAGGCGGGCTTCGAGCCCAGCGACGAACTCCGCAAGGAATTGATCCAGCACGTGCGAAACTTGCTGGGGCCGATCTTCACGATCGACCTGTTGCAGTTTACGCCGGCGCTGCCCAAGACGCGTTCTGGCAAGATCATGCGCCGCATTCTGCGCAAGATCGCGGCCAACGAATATCAGGACCTGGGGGATATTTCGACGCTGGCCGATCCGTCGGTCGTCGAAGAGCTGGTGCAGAACCGACTCAACCGCTGACACCGCACACAAAACGGCGCCCGGTTGCGAGGCCGCCAACCATCGAACCGGGCGCCGTCTGGTGGGTGCACGGTCTCCGCATCCGGGTGGCCGCCCTGTGGGGGAGGGGGGCGGCCACCTGCGGAGCCCCGTGCCTTTTGGAGAGTCCCTCCCCGGGTGAACCAAACCAAGGAGGTGACTCATGAAGCACACGTTACGTCGTACGCCGGGTATGGGCCGGGGTTTCGGCCTGCTGCTGCTCTTCCTGGCTGCGCCGCTGACGCTCTGGGCTCAGTCGTTCAAGGTCAGCGGCTTCATCAAAGCAGAGTACCTGTACGACACGCGCCAGGTTGCCGCTGCACGCGACGGGGAGTTTCACCTGTTCCCGTTGCCCAAATCTGAAGCCACGGAGACGGATAACCTCGGGGCGTTTGTGTTCTTCTCGCGGCTGAGCCTGACGATCGGCGATCTGCCGGAGGCCCTCGGGGCGCAGGTGACAGGGTATTTTGAATCAGACTTCTTCGGGCCGCAGAATGGCCTGGAGAGCAGCTTCCGCCTGCGGCGCGCTTTTGTGCGGCTGATCTGGGATCAGGCCGAATTGCTCTTCGGTCAGGAGTGGTCGCCGCTGTTTACCCTGGCGGCTTTTCCGCGTACCGTAGCGACGACGACCGGTGCGCCGTTCCAGCCGTTTGCCCGCCAGCCGCAAATTCGCGCCACGCTGAAAGGCCAGGGCGTCCGTTTCATCGGAGCGCTGGCCTGGCAGCGCGACGCCTTTCAGGACATCAGCTTCAACGGTGTTTCGGGGATCAAGCAACAACAACTTTCGGCGCTTCCGGCGCTGCACACGCACCTGCAGCTCTTCAGCCAGGGCGGTAGCGTAGTAGGGGCCGGGGCCTATCTGAAGTCGCTGCGACCGGTGGTCACGGGCGACCGTTTCTTTGCCTGGGCCGTGCAGGGCTACTTCACGCTGGCCGGCAAGGGCGCGACGCTGCGGGGTAAGGTCACCTACGGCGGGGATCTGACCGATCACCTGATGACGGGCGGCTACGTCTATGCGCCCAGCGCCGATCGCCAGGGGGACTACTACGCCGGGGCCTTCAAGCCACTGCAACTGCTTTCCGGCTGGGTGGACATCGACGGCGCGGGGCGCGTGGCTCCCGGTCTGTTTGTGGGCTACCTGGTCAACCAGGGGGCCAGCGGCGACCTGGACGGGCCGGTCGTGGCCACGGCCGCCCGCGCACCGAACATCAAGCAGCTCTGGCGGCTGGCACCGCGCCTGAATCTGAACCACGGACCGGTTCGCTTCGCCTTCGAACTGGAAGTGACCTCGGCGGCCTATGCCAGCCGCTTCGACGACCGCTACAAACCGATCGGCGACACGGAGACGGCCACCAACGTTCGGGGGAATTTCACCGTGTTTCTGTTTTTCTAACAACCATCTATGGAGGAAGCCATGGCGCAAATGGACCGCAAAACGTACTGGCGGGAAGTGCGCAAGCGTACCGCCTGGCTGCTGGTCATCTGGTTCATCGTCGGGTACGTGCTGAGCATCTTTCTGGTCGAACCGCTCAACACGCTGAAGATCGCCGGCGTCCCGATGGGGTTCTGGATGGCCCAGCAGGGCAGCATTATGATCTTCATCCTGCTGATTCTGGCTTACGCCATCATGATGGGTAAGCTGGACCGGGCGGCCGGTGTCGAGGAAGACGCCGGCACGACGGCACCCCCCTCGCAGGCGCACTGAGGAGGCTCCCGTTGAACCAATCTGGAGGCACGAGCCATGAGCATCATTGGTTGGACTTTCTTCTGGGTGGCGATTACGTTCGCCGTCTACATCGGAATCGCCATCTGGAGTCGCGTGAAGGACACGGCCGGGTTCTACGTGGCCGGGCAGGGCATTCCGAGCGTTGCCAACGGCGCGGCCGTGGCCGCCGACTGGATGAGTGCGGCCAGCTTCATCTCGATGGCGGGGCTGATCTCTTTCATGGGCTATGACGGGGCCGTCTACCTGATGGGATGGACGGGCGGTTACGTGCTGCTGGCCGTGCTGCTGGCGCCGTTCCTGCGCAAGTTCGGGAAGTTCACGGTGCCCGACTTTGTGGGCGAACGCTACTACTCCAATGCGGCCCGTGTGGTGGCGGCCATCGCGGCCCTGTTCGTCTCCTTTACCTACGTGGCCGGGCAGATGCGCGGCGTGGGCGTCGTCTTCAGCCGCTTTCTACAGGTGGACATCGTCTGGGGCGTGATCATCGGTATGGCGATCGTCTCGCTCTACGCCGTGCTGGGCGGTATGAAAGGGATCACCTGGACGCAGGTGGCCCAGTACACCGTGCTGATCATCGCCTACCTGATCCCGGCCTTCGCCATTGCCTACACGCTGACGGGTATTCCGCTGCCGCAGCTGGCGCTGGGCAAAGTGCTGCCGCGGCTGGACCAGCTTCAGTACGAGCTGCTGGGCAACTTCTACAGCCAGCCCTTCAAGGGGAGCTGGGACATGTTGAACGTCTTCTGCGTGACGTTCGCCCTGATGGCCGGAACGGCCGGCCTGCCGCACGTGATCGTGCGCTTCTACACGGTGCGGCGCGTGGTGGATGCCCGCTGGTCGGCCTTCTGGGCGCTGTTCTTCATCGGATTGCTGTACCTGACGGCGCCGGCTGTGGCCATGTTCGCCCGCTACTATATCCTGAACGCGTTCAGTGAGCTGGGGCCGACGGGCATGCTCGATCTGAGCTGGGTCCAGAACTGGGCGCAGACCGGCCTGATCCGCACGAGCGAGTGGAGCGAGGGCATGACGGCGGCTGCGTTGCTCAGCACGATCGACCGCGACATTATCGTGCTGGCCACGCCGGAGATCGCCAACCTGTCGGCCTGGGTGGTCGGGCTGGTGGCGGCCGGTGGTCTGGCCGCAGCGCTATCGACGGCCTCGGGCCTGCTGCTGGTGATCGGCTCGGCCATGGCGCACGACATCTACGGCCAGATCATCAACCCGAGCGCCCCCGATCATGTGAAGCTGACGGTGGCCCGCGTGATGATTTTCCTTGGTGTGATCATTGCCGGGTTGCTGGGCATCTTCCCGCCGGGCTTCGTGGCTGAGGTGGTGGCCTTTGCCTTCGGCCTGGCCTGCTCCAGCTTCTTCCCGGTCATCGTACTGGGCGTGTTCTGGAAGCGGTGCACCAAGGAAGGGGCCATCGCCGGCATGCTGACCGGCCTGCTCTTTACGTTTACGCTGATCGTGCTGATGCGGGCCGACCGCGTGCTCGGCCTCGAGGAGCCGATCCTGAGCAGCTTCCTGGGCATCAACGCGCAGGGCGTGGGCACGATCGGTATGATCCTGAACTTCATCGTGACGATTCTGGTCTCGCTCCGCACGCCGCCGCCTCCGAAGGAGGTGCAGACGCTCGTGGAGCAGATCCGTTATCCGCGCGTGCTGCGCGCCGAAGAGCTGGAGTCGGCCTGATCGGGACCCCCGGGGCGGCGGTGCCTTCGGGTGCCGCCGCCCTTTTTTATTTTGTGAGCAAAAAACTACGGAGCGGTTGCAACCATGGCGGGGATCAACCTGAAACGCCATCTGCTGATCGCCACCGGATTGCTGGTAGTGGCGATCGTGGTCGTCGTCCTGCGCTATCGGGACACCTTCGGCGTGATGCTGGACAACCTGCGGGCCATGCGAGAGGGTCGTGCGCTGGCCGAAACGTTGCGCAGCCCGCAGGACCTGCTCGCCTATCTGCTGGATCACCCGAGGCAGGCTTCGCTGGTGGTCTTTGACGTCACGGCGCCGGACTCCGGGCTCTACTTCCAGCCGGAGGTGGCGCGGCCGGTGGCCGGACTGCCCCGACTGCTGCTGCTGGCCGGCTATGCCGAAGCGGTTGCGCAGGGCAGGCTGAACCCGGACGAACCAATCGCCCGCCAGACGCTCGACCGGTACGTGTTGCCATCGCTGGGCGCGCAGGTGCACACGCATGCCCTCTCGCTGCTGCCGGACACCGGCGATACGCTCCCCCTGCGGCAGGTCGTGCAGCTCCTGCTGGAAGGCAACGATCCGGCCGCGCACGACTACCTGCTGCTGCGCCTGGGGCAGGCTTCAGTGGCCACGCTGCCGGAGCGACTCGGTGTCCCGTTGCTGGAATCGCCGCGGCCGCTCCTGGGGCTTTTTCTGAGCTGGCATGCCATCCCGGCGCTGGAGGGTCGCCGTACCGAACCTTTTGCACTGACGCAGGCCGTCGTGCGCGATGCACGTTTGCATGACGCGCTGGCAACCCATCTGGAGCAGCAGGGCTCTGGCCTGAGTCTGTGGGACCAGCGCGATCGGGCGCAGGCTACCTACCCCCGTGGTACGGCGCAGGGCTATGCCGCATTGCTCCGGCGTATTGCGACCGACAGCTCGGCCTGGGGACGCACCATGCGTGGCTACCTGGAGCGTACGCTACCCGACACGTTGCAGACCAGCCTGAAGGTGCTGGCCGTCGAAAGCGGGTTGTTTCCGGGGCTGGTCAGTGTGGCCGCCTATGCCCGACGGCACGATCGGCCCGGGGTGCGCGTGGCGGTGCTGTTGATGGACGCCGTGCCCATGGCCGTGCTCTACCACCTGGCCCAGACACGCCTCGAACAGGGACTGGTGCTGCAACTGCTGGGGGACGACGCTTTCTTCGAACAGGCCCGTGGACGCCTGCACACGACAGCACCCCTTGCGCAGGCTACCGGGATGGGCAGGTAAATAGAAAGCGCTTTCTCAAAATCAAAGCAAGCGCTGCTTTTTTAGCTTTTCATTAGAAAAGCGCTTGTCGCGGCAGGGATAGTTGTTTTTTCAACAGTTGCCGGGCAACTTTTGCGTGCGTTTCCAATTCATGCGAAGGCGATCCCTGTTCACCAATCCCTGTTCGAGGCCCTATGATCGAGAAGAAAAAGACGAGTCGGGGTATCAGTGTTACCTTCAAGTTGCCGGCCGACGTGGCGCATGAAAGCGTGTCCGTCGTGGGCGACTTCAACAACTGGGATCCGTCGGCCCATCCCATGCGCCTCTACAAAAACAAAGGCTACTGGAGCAAGTCGATCGTGCTCAAGCCCGGTACCTATCAGTTCCGCTACTTTGTCGATGGTGAGCGCTGGGTGAACGACGATCAGGCCGACGGCTACACCGCCAGCCCGTTCTTCAGCGAGAACTGCCTGCTGCACGTGGAATGATCCCGTGCAAAAGCGGCGTCCCTCGTAGGCGCCGTTTTTTATGGATGATCACTGCCGGACCGGTGGCACTTCGTCGGCCATCTTCTGGAAGAGGAAGAACTTGAGGTAATGCGTTTCGGGCATGGCTTCGAGAACGGGATGATCGGGCGGCTGGGTGCCCCGGTAGAGCAGGCGCAGGCCGCACCCGACACGGCGGGCGCTGTAGTGAATGATTTTCAGAAACTCGTCTTCGTCGAGCGCCTGCGAGCACGAAGCCGTGGCCAGCAGGCCACCGGGCGGTAGCAGGCGCAGCGCGCTGATGTTGATGCGCTGGTAGGCCCGGCGCGCGTCGTCCAGATGCCGCTTGCTTTTGGCGAAGGCGGGCGGATCGAGCACGATCAGGTCGTACGTGGCGCCCTGCGCAACGAGTTCGCCGAGGCGGTCGAGGGCATTCGCTACGTCGAAGGTCAGGCGCGACAGGTCGAGGCCGTTCAGGCGGGCGTTTTCGCGGGCGCGTTGCATGGCCGGCTCGGAGATGTCGAGCAGGTGCACGTGGGCGGCGCCGTATGCTGCGGCCATCAGGCCGAAGCCACCATCGGCCGAAAACACATCGAGCACGCGACGGTCGCGCGCCAGGCGGGCCACCACGGGCCGGTGCAATCGCTGATCCAGAAAGAAGCCCGTCTTGAGTCCTTCGAGCACGTCCACGCGGAAACGCACGCCATCCTCGACGATCTCCACCGGTCCGTCGTAGCGGCCGCGCAGGATGCCCCGTTGCTGAGGGAGGCCGTCCTTCTCGCGGAGGTTGTTGTCGTTGCGCTCGACGATCGCGCGGGGATGCAGCAGTTCCTCCAGCAGGTCGAGGATCAGGTCCCGGCGCTGCTCCATCCCGTAGCAGAGGCAAGTCCAGGTGAGCACCTCGCCGTAGCGGTCGATGATCGTGCCGGGCAGGCCGTCGCTTTCGCTGAAGACCAGGCGGTAGTGCGTGCTGTCGCCAAAGGCGGCCTTGCGGAGTGCCAGCGCCCGCTCCAGTCGACGGCGGAAGAATTCGGCGTCGATGGTGGCTTCCGGATCGGGCGTGAGAAAGCGCACGGCAATCTGGGAGCGCTCGTGATAGAAGCCGAGTCCATAGACGGTGCCGTCGGCCGCGGCGATCTCGACCACGTCGCCGGTCTGCGGGCGTCCTTCGATGCGGTGAATCTGATTGGCGAACACCCACGGATAGCCGCGACGCAGCAGTTTGTCTTTGCCGGGTTTGAGGACAACACGCATGGTCTGGTACGAGGCAGGTCAGGGGAACGGGCCGGGCGCCTGCCGGTTGGAGTCTCGTCCCTGTAAACCAGCCGGCCGGCGCCACGAGCGTTTGCTACGCGATCTTTCGTTGCGAGCCAGAATCAACGCGAAGCGATTGCGCATGTTCGTTTCGAGAAAAAAGGCGGCCCTCTGGCTGCTGATCGGGTGGAGCGGGCTGGCCCTACCGGTCGCCGGACAACGGGTGGCCAAGTACGGCGCCGACTTTCTGGCTGGCGGCGTGGGCGGTCGGGCGCTCGGCATGGGCGGCGCCTACGTGGCGCTGGCGGCCGACGTGGACGCCACCTACTGGAATCCGGCCGGTTTGAGCCTGCTGGCCTACCCGGAGGTCGCCTACATGCACGCCGAACGCTTTGCCGGGATCGTTTCGTTCGACTACGCGGCGCTGGCCTGGCCGATCAGTGCGACCTCGACGCTGGGCATTGCATTTTTCAGAAGCGGCGTCAACGACATCAAAAACACGCTGAACGCCTGGGACCCGGTGCGCAACCGCCCGAAGCCGCACGCCGAGGAGTTCATCGAGACGTTCTCGGCGGCCGACTACGCGTTCTACTTCAGCTATGCCCGCCTGCTGGGCGAGAACCTGGCCGTGGGACTTTCGGCCAAGGTGGTGCGCCGGGCGATCGGGGACTTCGCCGAAGCCTGGGGCTACAGCGTGGACGCAGGCGCCCGTTATCGGCTGGGACGCTTCTGGCTGGGCGTGAACGTGCAGGACCTTTCGACGATGCTCCAGAGCTGGAGCATCAACCCGGATGCGTTCGCGCTGGAGACGATCAACCCGGAGACCGGTCGGCCCTACACCTTCGAGGAAGCCTTTGGACAGGAACTGCCGGAGGGGGGCACCTACCTGGTGCTGCCGGTGCTCCGGCTGGGCTCGGCCTACGAGCAGCCGCTGGGCATGCACCGGCTCGTGGTGGCCGCCGACGTGGACGTGGCCTTCGACGGCCAGCGCGCCTATGCGGTCAACGTGGGCGACGTCTCGCTGCACCCCCGGCTGGGGGCCGAGTTCTGGTACCGGGACGTGGTGGCACTGCGGGCGGGCGTCAACCGCCTGGCCTACTCCGACCGCTTCGGACTCGAACTGACGCCCACGGTGGGCGCGGGCGTGCGGCTCCGGCATCTGACCGTCGATTACAGCTTCGGCGATTTTGCCGGACTGGCCTCCGAGCTGGGCTTTGCCCACCGGCTGGCCGTGCGCTTCGTGCTGGCCCGGGAAAACTGGCACCGCCCGGACGTTTGATTCCCCGATAAAACTAACCTGAAACTAATCCCTGCCCATGATTCCACCGCTGTACTGGAACGACGAAGCCTTTCGCGTGGACCTGCTGGACCAGACGCTCCTGCCCGTCGAGGAGCGCTGGATCCCGATCGAAACGCCCGAGCAGATGGCCGAGGCCATCCGGAAGCTCCGGGTGCGCGGGGCTCCGGCCATCGGGATTGCGGCGGCCTACGGCGTGGTGCTGGCGCTCCGCGAGCCGGACAGTGGTCCGGAAGACGTGCTGCGGGCCATCGAGCTGCTGCGCGGGACGCGCCCCACGGCCGTGAACCTGTTCGGGGCGCTCCGGCGCATGAAGGCCGTGCTGGAAGCCTACCGGCACGCCGACCGCAAAACGCTCCGGGCGCGGCTTCTGGCCGAAGCCCGGGCCATCGAGGAAGAAGACCGGGAGGCCGGCCGGCGTCTGGGTGCCTACGGACTGGAGCTGCTCAAAGACGGCATGCGCGTGCTCACGCACTGCCACACGGGCGGCGTGGCGACCTCGGGCTACGGTACGGCGCTGGCGCCGTTCATTCTGGGCAAGGAGCGGGGCGTCCGGCTGGAGGCCTGGGTGGACGAGACGCGTCCGCTCCTGCAGGGAAGCCGGATCACGGCCTGGGAGCTGCTCAAGGCGGGCGTCCCGGCCACACTGATCACCGACTCGATGGCCGCGCACGTGATGCAGCAGGGCTGGGTCGATGCCGTGATCGTCGGCGCCGACCGCATTGCAGCCAACGGCGACGTGGCCAACAAGATCGGCACCTACGGGCTGGCCGTGCTGGCCCGTGCGCACGGCATCCCGTTCTACGTGTCGGCACCCGTCTCCACGATCGACTTTGAAACACCTTCCGGCAAAGAAATTGTCATTGAAGAGCGGGATCCGCGCGAGATCACGCATGGGTTCGGGCGGCAGACGGCGCCCGAGGGCATCCGCGTTTACAACCCGGCGTTCGATGTGACCCCGGCCGAGCTGATTACGGCGATCATCACGGATCGAGGCATTCTTCGTCCACCGTATCCCGAAGCGCTGGCTGCTCTTCGGGAGCAACTGGAAGCGGAGACCACGCCGAGCGCAACCTGAGCGGCCATGAAACGCAACGACTGGATCGGACTGCTGACCAGCCTGGTCATCCACGCACTGGTGCTGCTGTTGCTGGCCTTCAAGCACGTGCAGCTGACGCAGGTGCCCCCGCTGGGCTTCATCGAAGTGGAGCTGGGCCCCTGGGCCGAAGGGCGTCCCGTGCAGCAGTCCGAGCAGCCGCGGCCGAACGAGGCGGCTCCGGAGCCGCAACCGGAAACCCCACAGGAAGAGACGGCGGCCCTGCCGGAAAAGACGCGTCCGGTGGAGCTGCCCGAGACGCCGCCGGTTCAGGAAGAGGAGCGGATCAACGAGCCCGAAGAAACGCGTGTGGCGCCGGAGCCGCAGAACAACCCGGCCGAGGTCAAAAAGCCCGAGCCCGACGAAGCTGCACAACCCGTTCGGCCGCAGGGTGGCGGACAGGCCGAGGGGACGGCCGGAGCCGCTACCGGAAATGAAGGAGAAGGCCAGGAGGATCAGCGCAGCGCACCCTATCTGATCGAGGGGCTGGATCGCACGCTGGTGCAGGCGCCGCTGCCCGTCTATGCCGAGAAGGTCAACGCCATCATCCGCGTGCGCATCGTGGTCGATCCGCAGGGGCGTGTGGTGCAGGCCATTCCGCTGATCAAAGGCAACCCGGCGCTGGAGCGTGCCGTGCTGGAGGCCCTGCGGCGCTGGCGCTTCAATCCACTGCCGCCCGGCGTTCCGCCGGAAAACCAGACCGGCATCATCACCTTCCGCTTCCGGCTGGAGTGATCATGGCGACTGCTGAACAGCACGGTCATCGGCTGGCACCGGTGGCGGAGTTGTTTCCGCCGCAGGGGCACTGGACCGAGGCGGATTATTTTGCCCTGCCGGAGACAAACCGCTACGTGGAGCTTTCGGAAGGCTGTCTTGTTATGCCTCCGCATCCTACCTATACGCATCAGTCGGTATTGCAGCGGCTATTTCTGCGGCTGCAGGCGTTCGTCGAAGCCAATGGTCTGGGAATCGTACGCTTTGCGCCGTTGCCTGTGCGCCTTTGGCCGGGGAAGATTCGGGAGCCAGATCTGTTCTTTATCGACCGTGCGCATGCCGATCGGATCGGAGAGCAGGTCTGCGGCGTGCCGGATCTTGTGGCGGAAGTGCTTTCGCCCGACACGCGCGAAGTGGATCGGGGCGAGAAATTCTTTGAATACGCTCGGGCCGGCGTACGGGAATACTGGATCGTCGATCCGGAAAGTCGCGCCATTGAGGTGTATGTGCTACGAGGGCACGTCTACGAGCCACTGGGCAAATTCGGGCCGGAGGAGACGGCCCGCTCGGCATTGTTGCCGGGTTTTGAGGTGCCGGTGAATGACATTTTCGCCGAGATAAATCCGAAAGGTCAATAGAACCAGGGGCTTTTCATGAGCAGGCGGGGGTGGGGGCGGCGGCGGTCCAGCCGATGCAGGCCTAGCTCGGCGGCGATGTGCAGTGCCTCGGCGTACTCGTCAGGGCTCAGGCGACGGTTGAGTTCGGGGAAGGTCATGCCATTGACGCGTCCGGCCGGGTAGTACTGGTCCATCAGGTTGATGTAGGTGTTGGGGCCCAGCTCGCGGGCAATCCACTCCAGAATGGCCCGCGTTTCGTCCAGGCAGCCGGGCATGACCAGGTGCCGGATGAGCAGGCCGCGGCGTGCCAGTCCTTCGTCGTCCAGTTCCAGATCGCCCACCTGCCGATGCATTTCCTTGATGGCGGTGCGGGCATGCTCGGGATAGTCGGCCGCCTTCATGTAGCGTCGGCTGCGTTCCGCGCTCCAGAACTTGAAGTCCGGCATGTAGATGTCCACGATGCCTTCGAGCAGGCGCAGGCTTTCGAGGCGGTCGTAGGCGCTGGTGTTGTAAACGATGGGCAGGCGCAGGCCGTGCTCGACGGCAATTGCCAGCGCCTCGACGATCTGAGGGACGACGTGCTCGGGCGTGACCAGGTTGATGTTGTGGCAACCGAGTTCCTGCAGCTCCAGCATCATGGCTGCAATGGCTTCGGGCGGATGCCCCGGCGGCGCTTTATGCGGTTTGATGGCCTGGCTGATGTCATAGTTCTGGCAGAAGACGCAGCGCAGGTTGCAATGGGCAAAGAAGATCGTGCCCGAGCCGTTCCAGCCTCGCAGACAGTCTTCTTCGCCGAAGTGCGGAAAGTAGCTGCTCACGAGTGCATAGCGGCCCGTCTTGCAGGCGGCGTAGCGGTCTTCCAGCCGGTTGACACCGCAGTCGCGGGGACATGCCCGGCAGTCGGCCAGCATCGCGCGGGCCTGTTCAACGCGGCGCCGCCATTCTTCACGGCTCAGTGCCAGGTAGGACGGCCAGGGACGCGCCATGGTGCTGGATTTTTGCCGCGGCTTTTGTATATTGAAAACGGGAACGAACCTGAGACGAAACCGAAACGAAGCCTCTCGACGGCGCGCAGTTTGCTACCACCTCTTTTTGAATCAATGGTTTAAACCATAGCGCGTTCCCGTGTCGCGCCGCATCGAACTGATCGCCCTGCTGGCGATCGACGCCCTGATGTTCAGCCTGGCCTATGCGCTGCTGTATCTGGCCCGGTTCGAGTGGCAGTGGTTCGGGCAGCCGAAGCTGTACCCGATGATGTTCTGGCTGCCCATGCTGCTGATGACGGCCTACTGGGTGTTGCTGTTCGCCTTTTCGGGCATGTACCGGGAGCGGTACGCCGAAAGCCGTTTCGACGAGCTGGTTTCGCTGTTCAAGGTGGTCACGGTCGGCGTGCTGATCCTGGTGTTTGCCATTTTCATCGACACGCTGGAGCCCAGTTCGAGCCGGGAGGCCATCTTTTTCTACTGGGCATCGGTCTATGGCCTGGTCTCGGTGGGCCGGCTGGGCGTGCGCACCGTGCAGAAGGCATTGCTGGTGCGGGGTTATGGTGTGCACAAGGCGCTGATCGTGGGTTGGAGCGACAAAGTGGAGCAGCTCTATGACGAAGTGGCACGCTATCCGGAGGCGGGCCTGAAGATCGTGGGCGCCATTCGGCTGGCCCGGCCGGGCGAGCAGCCCCGCGTGTCCGAAAGCGAAGGGGATGGCGCCGCCGTCGCCGTTGCGCAGGTCGGCACGTCGGCCTATACGATCGAAGCGTTGCCGCGGCTGATCGACGAACTCGGCGTGCAGGATGTGCTGATCGCACTGGACGGGCGCGACCACGACGCACTGCTCGAAGTGCTCCGTCTGTGCGACGGCAAGCCGGTCAAGCTCAAGCTGGTGCCCGACTTCTACACGCTCATCGGCGGCATGGCCCGCACCGAGCACATGTACGGGCTGCCGCTCATTGAAGTGCTGCCCGAGCCCATGCCGGCCTGGGAGCAGAGCATGAAGCGGGTTATGGACGTGACCGTTTCGCTGCTGGTGCTGGTGCTGGGCATGCCACTCTGGCTCGCCATCGGCCTGCTGATCCGGCTTACGTCGCCCGGCCCGGCCATCTACAAACAGCAGCGGGTGGGACAGCACGGCCGCATCTTTACGCTGTACAAATTCCGCACGATGTACGTCGATGCCGAGGCGCGTACCGGGCCCGTCTGGGCCACGAAAGACGATCCGCGTGTGACCCCTATCGGCCGCTGGCTTCGTCGCTGGCGCCTGGACGAAGTGCCGCAGTTCTGGAACGTGCTCAAAGGCGACATGAGCCTGGTGGGGCCGCGACCCGAACGGCCCTACTTTGTCGAAAGATTCTCCCGCGAAATCCCGCTCTACAACCGCCGCCATCGTGTCAAACCCGGCATTACCGGCTGGGCGCAGGTGCGCTGGAAATACGACAGCAGCCTCGACGACGTGCGCCAGAAGGTCAAGTTCGACCTGTTCTACATCGAGAACATGAGCCTGCGCATGGACCTGAAGATCATCTTCCGGACCATCTACACCATGCTGGCCGGCAAGGGTCAGTAACGGCCTGTTCCGTGTCGTTCACAGCGGCACATGTGCTCCTTCGACGCTGTCGTAAGCCGCGAATCCCGGCGTGGCTCTTCCATGTAGCGTCCTGCTGCATTTGCATGGATGGGATTCGTAGTTTGAGGCTGTATGGACCTGGAGCAACCATCGGCGACATGTATGGGCGTTGCGGCGACGACGGATCTGAAGGCGCTCTACCGGGCGCTGTTGCTGCCCCGGGTGATCGAAGAACGTATGCTACGGCTGATTCGCCAGGGGCGCCTTTCCAAGTGGTTCAGCGGCTACGGGCAGGAAGCGATTGCCGTAGGATGCACCTGGGCGCTGGAAGAGCGCGACTACATCCTGCCCATGCACCGCAATCTGGGGGTGTGGACCACGCGGGGCGTGCCGCTGCGGCCGCTTTTCTGCCAGCTTATGGGACGGGCCGGCGGCTTCACGAAGGGGCGCGATCGCACCTTCCACTTTGGTCTGCCCGAGCGTCGCATCATCGGCATGATCTCGCACATGGCCGCCATGCTGCCCGTGGCCTGCGGGCTGGGCCTGGCCGCCCGGCTCAAGCGCGAGGACTTCGTCGTGCTGGCGTTTTCGGGTGAAGGCGGGACCCGTGAGGGCGACTTCCACGAGGCGTTGAACCTGGCGGCCGTCTGGAAGCTGCCCGTGATCTTCGTGGTGGAAAACAACGGCTACGGGCTTTCGACACCGGCGCACGAGGCGATTCCCGTCGAGGATGTGGCCGACGCGGCCGTCGGCTACGGCATGCCGGGGGAGGTCGTGGACGGCAACGACGTGCTGGCGGTGATCGACGCGGTGCGACGGGCGGCCGAGCGGGCCCGGGCCGGCGAGGGACCCACGCTGCTGGAGATGAAGACCTTCCGCATGCGGGGCCACGAAGAAGCCTCGGGCACGAAGTACGTGCCGAAAGAATTGTTCGAATACTGGCGCAAACGCGATCCTGTCGATCGCTTCGAGGCCTACCTGGAGCGTGAGGGCGTACTTTCGGCAGCAGAAAGAAAGGCCATTCAGGCGGAACTGGAGGCCGAGGTGCGGGAGGCCACCGAATACGCGCTGGCCCAGCCGGAGGTCGAGAGCACGCCCGAAGCCGAGCGGGCCGATCTGTTTGCGCCGCCCTTCCTCGCGCTGCGTGCGCCGAAGCCCACCCGGCGGGAGCTGCGCTTCGTGGACGCCATCTCCGAGGCGCTCCGGCTGGCCATGGAGCAGGACGAGCGCGTGCTGCTTATGGGCCAGGACATTGCCGAATACGGTGGCGTGTTCAAGGTGACCGAGGGGTTCGTCGAACGCTTCGGCAAAGAACGGGTGCGCAACACACCGATCATCGAGAGCGGAGCGGTGGGGGCCGCGCTGGGGCTGGCCATCGAAGGCTTCAAACCGGTGGTGGAAATCCAGTACGCGGATTTTATCTCCTGCGCCTTCAACCAGATCGTAAACAACCTGGCCACGACGCATTACCGCTGGGGCCAGCCCGTCAACGTGACGATCCGGGCGCCGTTCGGGGGCGGACTGGGCGCCGGACCGTTCCATTCCCAGTCGAAAGAAGCCTGGTTCTGTCACGTGCCCGGGCTGAAGATCGTAGTGCCCGCCACGCCGGAAGACGCCAAAGGATTGCTGCTGACGGCCATCGAGGAGCCCAACCCCGTGCTTTTCTTCGAGCACAAGCTGCTCTACCGTTCCGTACGGGGACCGGTCCCCGAGGGCATCTACCATGTGCCGCTGGGAAAGGCACGCGTCGCCCGCGCTGGCACCGACGCGACGATCGTCACCTACGGCGTGGGCGTGCACTGGGCGCTGGAGGAGGCGGCCTGGTGGGCCGAGCGAGGCGTCTCGCTGGAGGTGATCGACCTGCGCACGCTGATTCCGTGGGATCGGGAAGCCGTGCTGGCTTCGGTGCAGAAGACGAACCGGCTGCTCGTGCTGCACGAAGCGACCCGGACGGCCGGCTTCGGGGCCGAGATTGCCGCCGAGATCGCCGAGGTGGCCTTCGAGTGGCTCGATGCGCCCCCGGTGCGCGTGGCGGCCGAAGACCTGCCCGTACCGTTCGCACGCACGCTCGAAGAAAAGATCTTTTCGGCCCGGCCGCGTCTGCGCCCCGCCTTGGTGCGCCTGCTTCGTTTTTGAGGTTTTTCGATTGCCCGAGCGGCATCGGTCCGGTATCTTGCCGTCGCTTTCCTGTAACCAGTGTCAAAAGAGCGATGAGTGAGAACGCCATGCCCGAGGTGGGGCAGGAAGCCCCGGACTTTGAAGGAATCGACCAGCACGGGCGCACGATCCGCCTGCGTGACTTTCGCGGCCGGAAAGTGGCGCTCTACTTTTATCCGAAGGACGACACGCCGGGCTGCACGAAGCAGGCCTGCAGCCTGCGCGATGGCTATGCTCGGTTGCAGGAGGCCGGCATCGTGGTGCTGGGCGTGTCGGCCGACGACGCGAACAGCCACCGGCGCTTTGCCGAAAAGTATGGCCTGCCCTTTCCCCTCATTGCCGATCCCGAGGCGAAGATCTGCCAGGCCTATGGCGTCTGGGGCGAGCGCACGCTCTACGGCCGTAAGTTCATGGGCATCCGGCGCACGACGTTTCTGATCGACGAAGACGGCCGGATCCGCCAGGTCATCCGCCGCCCGAAGGTCGAGCAGCATGCCGACGAAGTGCTGAAGGGGTTCGGTCTGTCATAGCGCACATCTGTTCACCTTTATTTCACAGGCCGGAGCCATTGATTTTTGTTCAAGATCGTTGTATTCTGTTGTTGAACCGGTTTATAAGGTTTTTGCGTGAAGGAAATCGGTGTGCTATCGAATATATCCGAATTGAATCCACCATCACCATAGCAACCAGGAGGAGCGATGCGACAGCCGCTACGATTCGGAATCCTGACGCTGGCCCTGTTGCTGGCCGGCGCTGCCCCGCTTTTTGCACAGGAAGCGATTCCGCTGGAAAATCCGAGTTTCGAGCAGGCGCCGGACGGCAGCACGCCCTGCATTCGATTGACCGACTGGGACCAGATTCCGGGCTGGAACATGGACGCGCCGGCGCAGGACTCGGGCGTCTCGGAAAATGGTAATGCCACGGACGGCACCTGTGCCGCCTGGCTGGCCAGTCAGGATCCGGCCATCTGGCAGCTTACGGATTACGTGCTGCAGGAAAACGACGTGATCACGATGTACGTCGATCTGCGCAATAGCTGGATGGCCTATCAGGTTCAGATCGCCATTATCTACGAATATGACGGGGAGCGCCGGATTGCGGCGGCTGACACGGTGGAAGTGGCCGATCTGATGACGGAGTTCTCAGTCAGCTTCACGGCGAGCGACGTGCCGGAGGCGATCGGTCGGCGTGTGGGTGTTTCGATTGACAACATCGGGGATGATGGTACCTACATCGAGATCGACAACGTGCGCCTGTTCCGCTCGACGGCCACGGCGCGGGAGGAAGGCGCACGCCTTCCCGAGGCGCTGACGCTGGCGCCTGCTTATCCGAACCCGTTCCGGGACTTTACGCGGATGCAGTACACGTTGCGACAGGCGGGGCCTGTCGAACTGGTGCTGTATGATCTGCTGGGGCGTCCGGTGCGGACGCTGGTCCGGTCGTTCCAGGCGGCCGGAACTTACGTGGTGCAATGGGACGGTCGGGATGAAGGTGGACGGTTGCTCCCGGCCGGTGTGTACTTCGCCCGCCTGTCGGGGCCCGGCGCATCCGTGCAGGCGCGTCCGATCGTGCTCCGGCGCTGAAGCAAAGCGAATGGAAACCGAGACGTCCTGGATTGTGGCCATGCAACGCGGGTGCCCGCGGGCTTTCAGTCTGCTGTACCGGGCTTATTACGAGCGGTTGCTCGGAGTGGCCGCGCGCCGGCTGGGCGAAGAGGCGGCGGCGCAGGATGTCGTGCAGGACGTGTTTCTGAAACTCTGGGAGCGGCGCGCCCACTGGAAGGTGTACGGGAACGTCGAGGCCTACCTGCACCAGGCCGTCTGCAACCGGGTGCGCGACTATCAGCGCCGGGCGCGGTTGCGGAAGGGGCTGGAAGTGCCGCTGGAACCCCGGCATGACGTGATGGGGCGAAGCAGTCCGGAAAGCCGGTTGCTCCTCCGGGAACGCTACCGGCTGCTCGAAGCCGAGCTGGCACGCATGCCCCGGCGCATGCGGACGGCTTTTGTGCTTTCGCGCTGGTACGGGTATCGTCATCCGGAGATTGCCCGCCTGATGCACATCTCCCCGCGAACGGTCGAGGTGCATGTGCGGCGGGCACTTCGTCGCCTGCAACGGGCCTTGCAGGAAGATCATGAGGCGACTGGGGCGCACGCTCCGGTCGGCTAACGAACGTACGTCATCCATCTAAACAGAGGTAGGTCATGGGTCGTCAACGATTGATGGAACGTGTCCGGCAAGCGGCCGTCGTTGCCCGGCCGGGCACGATTGTGCTGGTTTTGTTGGGACTGCTCTGGCTGGGGACTGTCGGGAGTGTCTATGCCCAGGTGGTCGTGTCCGGCCAGGTAACCTCGGCCGAGGACGGCCAGCCGTTGCCCGGTGTCAACATCGTGGTGAAAGGCACAGCCATTGGCACGGCTACCGATCTGGACGGGCGCTATTCGTTGGCGGTGCCTTCGCCCAACGATACGCTGGTCTTCTCGTTTGTGGGCTTCGAGACCGTCAGCATTCCGGTAGCCGGACGCTCGGTGATCGACGTGCAACTGCAACCGGCCGTGATCACCGGCGAAGAGGTGGTGGTGATCGGCTACGGAACGGTGCGGCAGCGGGAGGTCTCCGGGGCCGTCACCACGGTCAGCGCAGAGGAACTGAATCCGCTGGCCACGCTCTCGATCAACCAGATGGTGCAGGGGAAGGTGCCGGGATTGAGCATGCAGGTGCGTACCACGCAGCCCGGCGGCGGCGTCTCGGTCAACGTGCGCGGCGCCATCTCGCCACGCGGCAACAACACGCCGCTCTACGTGATCGACGGTGTGCCCATCACCGAGTACCGCCAGTCGGATCCGGGGCTCTATGACCGGGACCTCGGGTTCTACGGGGGCGTGGATCGCGATCCACTGGCATTTCTGAATCCTGCCGACATCGAATCGATTACCGTGCTGAAGGACGCCGCGGCGGCAGCTATCTACGGTTCGGCGGCTGCCAACGGCGTGGTGCTGATCACGACGAAATCCGGGCGGGCTGGCGCCGTGCGCGTCGACTATCGCGGCAGCTACTCGGCGCAGCTCATGCAGGACTACTTCCCGCTGCTGAACGCCCGCCAGTTCATGGAGGAGCAGCGGCGGCTTTCGTACGACCGCTACCTTTTTGAAAACGGGCTCCCGCCCTACGGCACGCGCGATCCCGGTAGTGTGACGCCCTACACGCCGCTCTTTACCGACGCGGACATTCAGGCGGCCGGTAAAGGCACCGACTGGATCGACCTGATTTCCGAAAACGGGCGCATTATCGAACACAATATCGCTGTGCGTGGAGGCTCGCCCGGTACGCAATTCTACACGTCCTTCAACGTGCAGCTCAACGACGCCGTCCTGAAGAACTCCACACTCAACCGCTACAGTCTTCGGGTAAACGTCGACCAGACAATCTCTTCCCGCGTACGGCTCAAACTCCGCACGCAGGCCACGCGGCTGGAAGGCAACAACGCCTCGACGGGTGCTAATGCCGGAGGACCGGAGAAATTCAACATGATTCAGAACGCCATGACGTTCGCGCCCACGGTGCCCGTCTATGACGAGAATGGCAACTTTACGAAGTCCTACTATCGCATCCAGATGAACCCGGCCGCCTTTCTCATCATCGACGACGACAGCCGGGTAACCTCGCTGTTTGCTGCGCCCACGCTGGAGGTGGATCTGACCGACCAGTTGCAGCTTACCGTCGTCGGTCAGGTTCAGGAGGAGACCACGCTGCGTGGCTTCTATCTGCCGCGTCGGGCTGACCACGACGTGTTGCCCGAGGGCATGGCGCAGAAAAGCACGAACAGCGTTCAGAACTACAGCGCCGAGTCGTACCTGACCTACACGGGACGGCTGGGCCCGGGCGACCTGACGGCCGTCGCCGGCGCCGGCTACTACCGCGGCGGGACGGAAGGCAGCTTCATGCAGGGCGTGGGCTTTTTCACGGACGCCTTCAGCTACCACAACCTGGAGGTCAGCAGCGACCGACTGCGCAACATCGTAGACTCCTGGAAAAGCTCGCGCACGAAGCTCTCGCAGTTTGCCCGCGTGAACTATTCGCTCTATGACCGCTACGTACTGACGCTGGTAGCCCGTCGCGACGGCTCGAGCATTTTCTCCGAAAACCACAAGTGGGGCTTTTTCCCGGGTGTTTCGGCCGCCTGGCTGATTTCGGAAGAGCCCTTCATGCAGAACGTGAGCGGTCTGTCGCAGCTCAAGTTGCGCGTCAGCTACGGCGAAGCCGGCAACGAAAGCGTGCTCAGCGGCAACACGCTGCAGCTCTATAGCGCAGGCTATCCGTTCCTGATCGGCGCGACCGAATACAACGGCGTGGCCGTCTCGCAGGTGGCCAACCCGAATCTGAAGTGGGAGACGGTCCAGACCTTCAACGTCGGGCTGGACTTCGCCTTCTGGCAGTATCGGGTGCGGGGCTCGCTGGACTTCTTCGTGAAGACGGCACGGGACCTGCTGGATTTCAACCCATTGCCTGCGAACAATCCGGTGGGGCGCGTGGCCGACAATGTGGGCTCCACGCGCAGCCGGGGCTTCGAGCTGGCGCTGCACACCGACAACCTGACGGGCTCTCGCTTCCGCTGGAATACCGACCTGACGCTCTCCTACTACAAGAGCTACTGGGTGGAGCGGAACCCGCAGGTGCCGCTGCCACCTTACGTGGGCGAGCACGATCCGCTGGACGTCATCTACGGCTGGGAGACGGCCGGGATCATTCGCAGAGAGGCGGATCGTCCCGACTATATGCCCAATGCCAACCTGGGCAACCTGATCTTCGTCGACCAGAACGGCGATGGCGTGCTGGATGCGCAGGATGTGGTCATCCTGGGGAACACCACGCCGCGCTGGCAACTGGGCCTGAATAACACGATCTCGATCGGAAATTTCGATCTGAACGTGTTCGTCTACGGCTACCTGGGCTTCAAGCGGTACAACAACTTCGCGCCCAATGTCGATGCGATCTCGCAGCTTACCACGCCAATGAACACGACGATCTACGCCCGGGAGATCTGGTCGACGGACCGGCCGGACGGCACGCGGCCGGGGGTGGCGGCCAACCCCTACGCCACGAACAACCCGACGGGCAATACGGATTTCGACCTGCACGATGCCAGTTTCCTCCGGCTGAAGAGCATTACGCTGGGCTACACGATCCCCCGGCGCTGGCTGGGCGGCGTGGCTTCTACCGTGCAGCGCGCCCGGCTGTTTGTGGATCTGCAGAATCTGGGCGTGCTGACCGACTATCCGGGGTTCGATCCGGAATACACCGAGCCCAATCCCTACCCCAAATACACCACCGTGACCGTCGGGGTGGAACTGGGATTCTGAAGGGACACGCTAACGCGAAAACAACGAGTTGATCGCCATGAAACGCTTTCGTCTATCGACCGCCTGGCTCGTGGCATGGATCGGACTGACCGGCACGCTGCTGGTCGGCTGCTCCGATATGCTCGAGCCGGAAGTGTACAGCGAACTGACACCGGAGACCTTCTTCTCGTCGGAAGCCGACTTCAACAGCGCGGTCGTCGCCATCTACAATGCTTTTTCGACCGACTGGGGTACGACAGACCTGGGCGACGGCCAGTGGTATGCGGCGCTCTACAACCACGACCGCAAAACCTACTGGGCCCGCAGCGAAATCACTACCGACGAGTACGCCACCGGCTGGGACCCGACCTTCACCACGTTCTCCTGGGGACCGGCCACGTTCTCCGGCGTGGAAGCCTCCAATTACATGAAGATTCGCTACGTGGCCCGCGCTACGGACGTCATCGACAAGATCGAAAAATCCACGGCGCCGGTACCGGAGCACATCAAGGCCCGCTACATCGCCGAGGCCAAGGTGCTCCGGGCCTGGCTGATGTACATCCTGTACGACTTTTTCGGGCCGGTCAACGTCAAACTGGATCCCGCCACGCTCTACAGCACGGAAATCACGCCGCGTCCTTCCCGCGAAGAATACGTGGCGGCCATCGAGCGGGATCTCCAGGAGGCCATCCCGAACCTGCCGGACAAATACAACGACGATCCCGCCAACTGGGGACGGGTGAGCAAGGGCGTGGCCCGCATGCTGTTGCTTCGGCTTTACATGCACGAGAAACGCTGGGCCGAGGCGGAAAACGTGGCCCGTGAGCTCATGAACATGGGCTATACGCTGATGCCCGAGTACACGCAGATCTGTGAGGAGCGCAATCCCGAGCTGATCTACGCGGTGCCGGCCGACGCCTCGTCGCCCAACTGGTACTGGATGGAAATCCTCCCCAACGATTTCGCCTCGGCACAGGTCGGCGATCAGACGATCACCGGGCCGCAGGGGTGGGGTGGTTTCTGGATGCCCTGGGACTTCTACGATCAGTATGAAGCCGGCGATAAGCGACTGTATACGATCCTCGACAGTTACACGAACGTGCGCGGGCAGCTCATCACGCGCCAGCGGATGCGCGGTGCGATTCCACTCAAGTGCATTGGCGATCTGGGCACCTCGGCCGGAGCTGAGATCGACTGGCCGGTCTTCCGCTATGCCGAGGTGTTGCTGTCGCTGGCCGAGGCGATCAACGAGCAGCGCGGCCCCACAGCCGAGGCCCTTCAGTACGTGAACATGGTCCGGGAGCGGGCCGGCGTGGCGCCCTGGACGCCCGATCAGTTTACCTCGAAAGAACAATTGCGCGACTCGCTGCTGGTCGAGCGCGGCCGTGAACTCTACAGCGAGGGAGTCCGTCGCCAGGACCTGATCCGCCACGGCAAGTTCATCGAGTACGCGCAGCGTCGCGGCATCAACGCGCAGCCGCACCACGTGCTCTTCCCGATCCCGCAGTTTGTGATCGACCAGAGCGGCGGCGTCATCGAACAGAACCCGGGTTACTGATGCAGCGGCCTCGTCGTACGTGGCTGGCGCTCGGGCTGGTGTCGGTGCTGCTTGTGGGGCACGGCACCGCCCGGGCGCAGGCCTTTTATTTCGGACACGACCTCTCCTACGCGAACCAGATGGAGGATTGCGGGGCCACGTTCAAAGAAGGGGGCGTCGAAAAAGACATCTATCGGATTTTCGCCGATCACGGCACGAACCTGGTCCGGCTCCGCCTCTGGGTCGACCCCACCTGGCAGCAGCAGTTGCAGCAGCCGCCGGGCGTCAAGCCGCAGTACAGCGATCTGGCCGACGTGCGGGAGGCCATCGCCCGCGCGAAAGCGGCAGGTATGCAGGTGCTGCTGGACTTTCACTACTCCGACTTCTGGGCCGATCCCGGCCGACAGGTCATTCCAGCCCGCTGGCGCTCGGTAGCCCATAACCTGGAGGCGCTGAAAGACTCGGTCTATGCCTACACCTACGCGGTGCTGACCACACTGGACCGGGAAGGACTCATGCCCGAGATCGTCCAGGTCGGCAACGAAAACAACAGCGGAATTCTGATTCACGCCGACATGGACGAAAATTACAACGGGATTAATCCCGTTGACTGGCGCTGGTCACGCCACGCGCAGCTTTTCAATGCGGCCATTCGGGCCGTGCGCGATGCCGGGGCCGCGGGCTCGGTGATGCCAAAGATCGCACTCCACTACGCCGGCCTGAACGGCAGCGTGCAGCACTTCCAGCGGCTGATCAGTCTGGGCGTGACCGACTTCGACATCATGGGGCTTTCGTACTATTACGCCTTCCACGGCGGGAGCATTGCCGAGCTGGGCGCTACGATTCGGGAGCTGGTCGACCGCTTCCCGGATTACCAGATCATGGTGCTGGAGACCGCCTACCCCTGGACCTCGCGCAACTATGACGCACTGGGCAATCTGCTCAACACGCCGGATCCCGACTACTATCCGTTTTCGCCCGAGATGCAGCGCACCTATATGGTGGACCTGACGCGCACGGTCATCCAGGCAGGTGGGAGAGGAGTGGTATTCTGGGAACCGGACTGGGTCTCGACGCCGTGCCGCACGCCCTGGGGGCAGGGCTCTTCCTTCGAGCACGTGGCCTTCTTCGAGCCGGGCACCTACAACCTGATCGCCAACGGTGGGATCGGCTGGACGCACCGCGAGTGGTACGCCGATCTGCTGAACACCGGCGAGGCCATCACGCCCGAGACGCCGGTGCTGCTGGAAGCCGTCTATCCCGTACCCTTTCGAAATCGCCTCACCGTAACGTATCGGCTGGTCCGACCGCAGCAGGTTACCGTACAGGTGCTCGATGTACTGGGACGCATTGTAGCCACGTTGAGCACGGGGCGGCAACCGGCCGGCCTGCACCGCCTTTTCTGGCAACCCGCAGCGCTCCCGACCGGACGCTACCTGCTCCGCGTGCAGACGTCGGACCGTACGGAAAGCCGCTGGCTGTTTTACATCCCCGAATAGCCGCACCTTCCGGACGTGCACACGCGGTCCCTCCCCGTCGGTCGACGAGGAGGGACCGCGCGTTTTTGCTTCAGAAAGCCACGTAAGTTCGAAAGACCGGCACGATGCGGATGGCCCGGATCTGCAGCGTCTGCTCGGGATCGCGCAGGTTATCCGGGATGGCCTCGGGCGGTAGATCGTCCAGGAAGGGCGCGTCGGGGTACAGCGGTCGGAAGTAACAGTACATTTCGTGGCGGATAAGCCGGCTCCAGAATCGCTTCAGCCCGATACGCCAGGGCCGGCCGTAGTAGAAGTGGTCGTCCACGAGCTGGCCGTCGATGAAGGCCATGCCCGTGTCGCCTACGTAGTCGATGTCGACGAACACTTCGTGCAGCGGCTCCGGCAGGCGCTCCTGTCCGACGCGCAGCACAAGGCGATCGCGACGCACGCGCTCCACCTGCACCTCGGGGCGCACGGCCGGCACCGTGACCCGGTAGGCCGAAAGGGCCGGATGGGGCGGTGCCGTCACCGAAACGGTGCCCGGTCGCACCCGGGGCGGCCGCAGCCGCTTCGGGTACAGTGCCAGCGTGACGGCCGACGTGTCTTCAAGTTGCAGTTCGTGCAGCGCGTCGTGCGCCAGCACGGCAGCTTCCGAAAAGGCCAGGTACGAGCCGTCGTCCAGCGTGAGCCGCCAGGCGCTGAGCGCCATCTGTTTTGGAAACAGCGCGAAAACGATGGGGCGGCCGCTCCGATCGATAGCGGTGAAGGTGGCCGGACGGTCGGCCGGGCAGTGCACATAGACCGTTCCGGGTGTCGTATCGAGCCGGCAGTCGCCGGCGTTCAGCTCCTGGAGCGTGGCCTGTGCAAAGGCGAATTCGGGTGGAATGCCCTCCAGGGCGACAAAAGCGTGGTGCAGCGTGTCGCGCACGTGCAGCACGGCCAGCGGCTGGGCCGTGGCATACCGCAGCCAGAGATCACCGATCGGGAGGTTGAAAGGCAGAATGGCCGAGGCTTCCGCCTTCAGCGTGAACGTGCCCGCTCGGGGAATGACGAGCGTGTCGCGCCGGGTGTAGACGATCAGACGCAGGTCGGTCAGGTCGTGCATGGCGACGTGATCCTGAAAGTTGTGCATGAAGAGAAAGCCGCCGGTGCCATCCGAGCGGGCCGCATAGCGCAGCGTGTCGGTGGTCGTCGGACGCAGTTGCGTGGCCGTTTCGGGAAGGACGACGGCCATCGGCGCCAGCCGCGCACCGTAGTCCTGCAGAAAGAAGTGTAGCAATTTGAGATAATGGAAGGAAGGACGTAGCTGGCCGTACTGGCCGATCGGCGCCTGGAAATCGTAGTTGATGCGTGGTACGCCGATCGCTTCGTCGCTGAAGTAGAAAAAGCGGCCGCGCGGGGTGGCGCCGCCGTGGTACATGTAGTAGCCGATGCCGTTGGCACCGCTACCGAGCTGTCGTACGATCTGAGCCTCCAGGCTTCGAGGTGGAATGGTAGGGCGTCGGGTGTAGGTTACCTGAATGCCCCCGAACAGCTCGGCACCGAGCACCGGGTACAGCGAAGGATCGTAGCTGACCGGTGCATAGTCGGGCGTCTGCTGCAGGTTACGAAACAGATACAACGGCGAAGGCTGAATCGGCGCCCAGGTGGGATAGGGGTAGGCCGAATTGACGGGCAGCGTCTCCAGCGGAGCAATGGCGGCGTTGCCCCATCCCGTGGCCGTGTAGAGCGGTACGTCCATGCCGGCCTCCCGGGCCAGTTGTTTCAGCCGAAGCATGTGCTCCGAACCCGGCACGCCGGGATCGGAAGCCGAGGCGGTCCATTCGGGCGGCTGGCCCGGATACGAGAAAGCCCAGGGCGCCGCCGAATGCTCGTATTCGTTTTCGAGCTGGATGGCGATGATCGGACCACCGTCCTTGAAGTACAGCCCCTCGAGCTGACGAGCGACCTCCCGGTAGTAGCGGGCCACATAGGCCAGATATTCCGGATCGTTCGAACGCACCCGGAAAGGCCGGCCGTAGAGCCAGTCGGGAAGGCCGCCGTTGCGGATTTCCGCGTGGATGAACGGTCCCACCCGCACGATGGCCCACAGGCCGTTTTTCGCCACCAGCTCCAGAAAATGACGCAGGTTGCGGTTGCCCGTCCAGTCGAAATGCCCTTCGGTCTCCTCATGGATGATCCAGAACACGTAGGTGGCCACAACCTGAATGCCTCCGGCTTTCATCTTGCGCAGTTCCTCGTCCCACGACGCGGACGGGTAGCGGACGTAGTGGAACTCGCCGACCAGCGGAAACCACGGGCGTCCGTTGTATTCCAGGTAGAAACTGTTGACGCCGATCGTGTCGCCCCGTGGACTGGAGCCGCCCATGTGCAAATGGCCGCGGCGGATATCCACATGAGCCGGACGCACGTCCAGCGTGTAGATCTGTTGCGCACTGGCCGTACTGGCAACAGACAACAGGAACGAAATGACCGGCAGACAGAAAGCGTGACGCATGACTGCTCCGGACGGTTGATGGTGCGCAGGATGTTCACCAGTAAAGACGGACGACCGGCGCCTTTCCCGTACGGCCTTTCGCAAAAGATCGAAAAGAATGCACCGTCGGCTGGCACGGGGCGCGTCGGATGGGTTAACTTTGAAGGATCTTGCACGGAGGATTGTTCGTTTCGGCAACATCCGACGCGGACCGGAGCCATCGAAAACCATGCGGCACGACTACGAAGCGGTTATCGGCCTGGAAGTGCACTGTCAGCTCCTGACGGCCTCCAAAGCGTTCAGCCCGGAGTCCACCCAGTTCGGGGATCCGCCCAACACGAACGTCGATCCGATCAGCCTGGGACATCCGGGCACGCTCCCCGTGCTGAACGCACGCATGGTGGAATACACGATCCGCATGGGGCTGGCCACGAACTGCAAGATCGCCGAGCGCTCCATCTTTGCTCGTAAACATTACTTCTATCCGGACCTGCCCAAGGGCTATCAGATTTCACAGTACGAGACGCCCATCTGCTACGACGGCTGGGTCGAGATCGAACTGGAGCCAGAAGGCGACGGACAGGAGCCCGTGCGCAAGCGGATCGGAATCATTCGAATCCACATGGAAGAAGATGCGGGCAAGTCGCTGCACGACCAGGACCCGTACCACACGCTGCTGGACTTCAACCGCTGCGGTGTGCCGCTGATCGAGATCGTCTCGGCGCCCGACATCCGCTCGCCCCGCGAGGCGGCGCTCTACATGCAGAAGATCCGCCAGATCGTACGCTACCTGGGCATTTCCGACGGCAACATGGAGGAAGGCTCGCTGCGCTGCGACGCGAACGTGTCGGTGCGGCGACGGGGCGAGACGAAACTGGGCACGAAGACCGAGATCAAGAACCTGAACTCGTTCCGCAACGTCGAGCGGGCGCTTGAATACGAAATCCGACGCCAGATCGCCATTCTGGAGCGGGGCGGGGAGGTGGTGCAGGAAACGCGTCTCTGGGACGCCGTGCGCCAGGAGACGCGTCCCATGCGCACCAAGGAGGAGGCGCACGACTACCGCTACTTCCCGGACCCGGACCTGGTGCCCGTCGTAGTGACGGCCGACATGCTCGAGCGCATCCGGGCCGAAATGCCCGAGATGCCCGAGGTGCGGCGGCAGCGTTTCATGGAGGAGCTGAGCCTGCCGGCCTACGACGCGGGCGTGCTGACCGAAGAACGCGGCGTGGCCGACTACTACGAGGCGACGCTGGCCGCGCTGGCCCGTCTGATGCCCGAGGGCGACCGGAAGGTGCAGGCCAAGGCCGTCTCGAACTTCGTGATGACCGAGGTGCTCCGGGTGCTGAACGAGCGCTCGATCGACATCCGCGAATTTCCCATCGAGCCGGAACGCCTGGCCGAGCTGGTCCGGCTACGACTGGAAGACCGCGTCAGCTCGAGCGGCGCCCAGGAGATTTTCAACACGATGCTCGAAGACCCGCGTCGGCCTGAGGAAATCGCCGAGGCGCACAACCTGCTACAGGTCTCCGACGAAAGCGCCCTGATTCCGGTAGTGGAGGCCGTGCTGGCCGAAAATCCGGACAAGGTGCAGACCTATCTGAACGGCAAGACCGGCCTGCTGGGCTTCTTTATCGGGCAGGTCATGCGGCGCTTCGAGGGAGCGCCGGATCCCAAGCTGGTGCGGCGACTGCTGGAAGAACGGCTGGAGGCGGCCCGTGCGGCCGGCCAGGAAACGAAATAACCGGAACGGCGCAATGAAGTACCGCGCAGGTTTGCTGGCGGCCCTCGGGTTGAGTCTGCTGCTGGGTTGCCGCACCCGTACGCCGGAGCCGATGGTGCAGAGCGTGCTGACGGGGCGGCTGACCGTCCGGGCCGAGGTGGATTCCATCCCGGACTACCGTGACTTTGAGGTGCTGGTTTACCGTCAGGTGGCCGGCGAGCCCGACACGCTGGGACTGGCCGTGACCGACAGTACGGGCCACTTCGCCATGACCATCCGGGCGCCGGCACCCGGTCTCTATCCGCTCCGTATCAGCCGGCGAGGCGCGGCGCTGGCCAGCAGCGTGCTGGTAGTGGCCGACGGCGACTCGGCCACGCTCCGGGCCGAATTCCCGCTGGAAGGGCGACGCTTGCTGGTGCGCTCCCGCGAAAATGCCGCCTGGCTCGCCTACCAGAACGCCATTGCGCAGCACAATCAGGACCTGCTCCGGCAACTCCAGACGGCGCCCGACTCGGCCGCGCTGGCGCAGATCGTCGAACGCACGCTGGCACTGCTCGAAAGCGTGGAACGCACTTACCCGAACACGCTCGGGGCGCAATGGGCGGCGGCCGAGGCCGTCCGGCTCCTGGCCGGGTGGAACGACACGCTGGCGCTGGCCCGCTTCGACAGCCTTTCGCCCGACAACCCGCGCTATCTGGAGGCCGTGCAGGCCATCCGGCAGGCACTGGCACGCCGTGACGGCCAGCAGGCCACCGTGCGCTGGCTGACGGCGCTTCGCGAGCGGTTGCGCAGACCCGAACTGCGGGTGGCCGTGCAGGCCGAGCTGGTGCAGGCCTACATGGACAGCCTCCAGGACGAGGCAGCCCGCGCCGCGCTCGACGAGCTGGCGCGCATGACGGCCGACAGCACCTGGCTGCGCTGGGCCGAGCGCGTCCGCTACGAACTGGACCACCTGCGGCCGGGCATGGAAGCACCGTTTTTTGTGGTTACCACGACGGCCGGGCGCACCATTACGCTCGACGACCTGCGGGGGAGCTACGTGCTGCTCGAATTCTTCTGGCCGGAGGATCCGACCTACCTGAACGAACTGGCCTATCGCAACGCCCTGGCCGAAACCTACCGCGCGTTGCCGCTGAACGTGCTGGCCTTCTCGGTGCAGCCCGACACGACCGTCAACGAAGCCTTCCACGAGCGCTTCGTGCAGGCCGGGCAGGCGGTCATCCTTCCCGGGGGTCTCCGGGATCCGATCGCCGAGCGCTACAACGTCACGACGCTTCCCGTGCGCTGGCTGATCGGGCCGGACGGACGCATTCTGGGACGCTTCGAAGGCGCCGGAGCGCTGGCCCGCCTGCAGCAGACGCTGGCCCGGTTGCAGAGCGGAACCCACGAATCCTCGCCTTCCTGACAAACCCTCGACAGAAAAACCATGCTGGTAGCCGGTAACTGGAAAATGCACACGGATCGGGAGGAAGCCATTCGGCTGGCCGAAGCCGTCGTCGCCGAAGTGGGCGATCCCGGTCCGGTACAGGTGGCCGTCTGTCCGCCGTTTGTCAACCTGGAAGTGGTGCGGCAGGTCATCGAAGGCACGCCGATCCGACTGGGCGCGCAGAACATGCACTACGAGGAGGTGGGCGCCTACACGGGCGAGGTGTCGGCACCCATGCTGAAGTCGGTAGGGTGCCGGTACGTGATTCTCGGCCACTCGGAGCGGCGCCAGTACTTCGGCGAGACCGACGAAGGCGTCAACCGCAAGATCAAACGGGCCCTTCAGTACGAGTTGATTCCGATCGTCTGTGTGGGGGAGACGCTGGAAGAACGACAGGCCGGCCAGGCGGCAGCCGTGGTGGAGCGTCAGGTGCGGGCCGCGCTCGACGGCGTTACGCTGACCTCGGCCGAGGCGCTGGTGATCGCCTACGAGCCGGTCTGGGCTATCGGAACGGGCCACACGGCCACGCCGGAGCAGGCGCAGGAGATGCACGCGCTGATTCGTCGCCTGCTGATCGACCGGTACGGCGAGGCCATCGGCCGTGCACTGCACATCCTGTACGGGGGGAGCGTCAAACCGGGCAATGCGGCCGATCTGTTCGCGCAGCCGGACGTCGATGGTGGGCTGATCGGTGGCGCCAGCCTGAAGGCCGCCGACTTCGCGGCAATCGTGCGGGCTGCCCACGGCTGAGTAGACGTTGGCGCACGGCCTGTAACCGGATGGGATCCTTCCGGGCTACGCCGGTCTTTTTATTGCAGATCCGGGAGAGATTGTCGGGTCATGTATGCCGTGAGGACGCGTTCGGAAACGGTAGCCGGAGCGGCTTCCGTTGCCTGATACGAACGCGAAGGCGTTTGTAGTGCCTCGCGAAGGTATCAGTCGGGATCGTGAAAGACACCGGCCCGGACGCCAGTTACCTCTTTTGGATCAGAAAAGACGCGAATGCCGGGGCTGCAGGTATGCCCGTGCAACGACAGACGGCCTGGCTCGGATGGATCGGGGTATTGATCCTGGTAGGGGTAGGCACAGGATGCGGAAGCGCTCGTCCGGTCGCGGTGGAAGGGTACGAGGAAGGGGGACCTTCGTTTGTGCTGGAGGCCATTCCGGTGTTGCGCGACACGCAGCCGGGACTTGAACTGTACCTGGGGCTTCGGCCGCGCACGCTCGTCTTTACGCATGTCGATACGGCCTATCAGGCCGTCTACGAAGTGCTGGTGCGGTTGCTGGACGAAAAGGGCCGTGTGCGTTACGAGCAGGCCTTCGACGACACGCTACGGGTACCGACCTTTGCCGCCACGCGCGCGCATGCGCTGCACCTGTGGCATCGGTTCGTGCCGTACCGGTCGGGGCGGTACCGGCTGGAGGTGACGGTGACCGATCGGCACAGCCGGCATTACACGACGCGGCGCCGCCGGGTCTATCTGCCGGATCCGGCCGGCCGTGGGCCGTTGCTGAGTCCGGTCTGGCTGGAGCGGCGCGTGGCGAACGGGCGCTACGAGGTCCATCCGGGGCTTCATGTGGCGGCCGGTGTCGATTCGCTGCGGGCGGCCGTCGAGCTGTTCAAGCTGGTGCCGCGGCATCGGGTGCGGGTCCAGTTGCTGTTACTGCAATTTCCGACAGATACCAGCGCGGCACGCCCACCATACGACCTGATGCCGGCGCCCGGCTCGCTGGCATACCGGGGCGTCCGGTACGACCGCCCGGAGACGCTCCAGGTGTCCACGCGTCAGGTGGAGGGACTCAGCGGCTCGGTTCGGATCGATTTCATGCTGCCGCCGCTGGTCGAGCGCGGCGTCTATCGGGTGGAGGTGACGGCTCAGGTCGAAGGACAGAAGCAGCCCGCCGTCAGCCGCCGCGAACTGGCCGTACATGGTCCGACCTTTCCGCAGGTGGAAACGCTGGACCAGATGGCCGAGGCGCTGGTGTACCTGACCTACCCGGACGAATGGGAGCAGCTTCGAGCTGCCCGCACGTCCGCGGAATTACGCGCCCGATTCGATGCCTTCTGGGGGCGTCTGGTGGGCGACCGGCGCAAGGCGGCCCGCCTGCTGCGTCTGTACTACGAGCGCGTCGAGCAGGCCAACCTGCAGTTTTCCACCTTCAAAGAGGGGTGGCGAACCGACCGCGGCATGGTGTACATCATGCTGGGACCGCCTTACGTCGTCGAGGATCGCATCGACGAACAGATCTGGTACTACACCTACAGCGAGCAGGACCCCCGCTATACGTTCGTGTTCGAGCGGGTGCGCTGGCCCGGCTCACCGTTCGTCAACTACGTGCTTCGCCGCCAGCCGTACTACTACGACATGTGGCACCGGGCGCTGACGTACTGGCGCACCGGCCAGGTGCTTTAGTCATCGTTGCCGTTGGCCGGCACGTAGAACTGGCGGATGGCCCGGATGGCCGTCGGATCGCCCGAAATGCGCCGTGCCGTCTCGACAATGTGCAGCAGTTGCTCCTGAGAAAGCGGCCTGTCGATGGCGCTCACCTCGTAGGCGAACCCGTAGCGGCTGAAGTCCCGGTGGCTCGACTGCAGGTTGCTGGCGCCGGCCTCGTAGATGGCGTCGCTGATGGCCTTCTTCGTACCGCGGGCGTCGCTGTGCACGACGCTGAGCACCCAGTAGGGCGGCTCGGCATCGACGCCGATCACCTGACCGGGACTGAACACTGTGTCGCGCACGGTGCCGTACCGGTTGAATAGATGGGCGGTACCGGCCACATGAGCGGCGATGCGGGGCTGGGCTTCCTCGGTAGCCGCGCCGATGTGTGGCGTGCAGACGATCTCCGGAATGCCGGCGTACGGGTTGTGCCAGGGTTCGTCCTTGCTGGCCGGTTCTTCAGGGTAGACGTCCACGGCGGCCGCCTGCACGTGCCCTTCGCGTACGGCCCGGATCAGGTCTTCCGGCTCGTGGATGAATCCGCGGGCTGCATTGATGAAAATGCGCGGGCTGTTGGGACCACGGTCCGCGCCGAGCTGGGCGAAGTGTTCGTAGGTGATCAGGTTGCGGTTCGAGCGGCCCCGGTGGTCTTCGGCCGAGACGTGCACCGTCACGAAGTCGGCCACGCGGAACGCCTCGGTCAGCGTCCGGCACGCCTTCCAGCCCAGCGTCACGCCCACCTCGCGGGCCACTTCGCGGTTGTCGTAGAAGTAAACCTCCATGCCGAACTTCTCGGCCATCTGGGCCACCTGCTTGCCGATGTTGCCCAGCCCGATGATGGAGATCGTCTTGCCCAGCAGTTCGTAGCGCTTGCGGTTGTCCTTGGTCCAGATGTGCCGGTGGGCGGCCTCGTTGGCCTGAAAGACGCGGCGCGCCAGGCAGATCATCTCGCCGAAGACCAGCTCGACCACCGAGCGGGCATTGCTAATGGGGTCGTTCATCACCATGACCCCTTCGCGCGCGCAGGCCTCCTTGTCGACCGAGTCGTCGCCGATGCAGCAGAGGATCACGGCGGCCAGGTTCTCCGAGGCCCGGAGCACGCGCTCGTCCACAATGAAACGACTACGCTTGAAGAGCAGGTCGTGCCGCCCTTCTTTCAGCCGCGCGATCACCGCCTCGGGGTTCTGCACCACCGAATCGGGCAGCCGCTCCGGCTCGATCCCCTGGGCGCGCAGGTAGTCGTCCAGACTCGGGTCCGGATTCTCCAGAATAAGGGCCTTTTTAAACTGCTCGTTCAGAAAACGGACACCGTCGATCTTGGGCATGGGACCGTGATCCGGAATCGCATGAAGCAGAACGCCTGGCTCTTCAACGCAGAGAATGTAGGAAGGGTGCGCGATGATATGTAGCGGCCGACGGACGGGAAGCGCTTCTTTTCTTGATTTATCATCCGGTTCGGTTTATTTTTGATGAACGATCGTTCAATCTTTCATGCAGTACCACCTTGAGCCGTCACGACCTGCAGGAAGCCATCCTGGAAGCCGCCCAGTACCTGCTGATCCGCGAAGGCTACGGCAGCCTGACGATGCGGCGCATTGCGCAGCGGGCCGGTTGCAGTGTAGGAAGCCTTTATCTCTACTTCGACAGCAAAGAAGGGCTGCTCTTTGCCCTGCTGGATCGGGCACAGGAGCGGCTGGCCGAGCGCTTTTTCGATCCCCAGATTCAGGCGATCGACGATCCCCGCGAGCGATTGCAGGCGCTGGCGCGGGCTTACGTGGACTTCGGGCTGACCTATCCCGAATCCTACGAAATTCTGTTCATGCTGCACCCGCGCGAGCTGGCCTCGTACCCCGAGGAGCGCTTGCAGCGGGCCTACCGGCTGCTGGATCCCATCGTGGAGGCGATCGAGGACTACGTGCGCCGGCACGATCTGGAAATGCCCGATATCCGCGTGGCGGCCGTGTCGTTCTGGAGTGCGCTGCACGGGATCGTCAGCCTGCTGCTGGCCGGACGCCTGGCCCGGCTCCGGCTCGAGGTGGATCATGAAGCGCTGATCGAGCACGCCGTCCGCCAGGCCATCGGCGGACTCTGTCGGCTGATGCGGCGCAAGGACAATCGGGAAGCATGATCGCACTGGATCACGGCGCACGTTACCTGGACCTGAACTATCTGGGCACGGATCGGCTGATTGCCTGTGCCGTGCTGGAGGCGCCCGAGGGGTTGCTGCTGGTGGATCCGGGACCGACCTCGGCGCTGGACAACCTGAAGGCCGCGCTCCGTGAGGCGGGCGCTTCGCTGGCCGACGTGCGGGCGCTGCTGCTGACGCACATTCACCTGGACCATGCCGGCGCGGCCGGCACCATTGCGGCCGAGGCGCCGCACGTGCAGGTGTACGTCCACCGTATCGGAGCGCCCCACCTGGTGGATCCGAGCCGCCTGCTGGCCAGCGCCCGTCGCCTCTACGGCGAGCTGATGGAGCCGCTCTGGGGGGCCGTGTTGCCGGTGCCCGAACGCCAGATCGTGGCGCTTGAAGGGGGCGAGACGATCCGTCCGGGCGGTCGCACGCTGGAAGTGGCCTACACGCCGGGCCATGCCGTGCATCACGTCAGCTTCTTCGACCCGGACACCGGCATGGCCTTCGTGGGCGATACGGCCGGCATGCAGATCACCGGCACGCGTTGCGTGCTGCCCGTGGCGCCGCCGCCCGATATTCAGGTGGAAGCCTGGCACGAAAGCCTCGAGCGCATTGCCCGCTGGCAACCGCGAAGGCTTTTTGTCACGCACTTCGGCCCCTCGGACGATCCCGAGACGCACCTGGCGCAGATGGCCCGCCGGCTCGACGCGATGGCCGAAGCCGTCCGGAACTCGCTCGACACCGAAGACGACGATGCGCAACGGGCCGAAGCCTTCCACGAGCAGGTCATGGCCGAACTCCGGGAATGTCTGCAGGACGAGGCACTGGTGTCGCGCTATGAGCAGTTCGGCCAGCCGCGGGCGAGCTGGTTTGGCCTGGCCCGCTACTGGCGCCGCAAGCTGCAGGATTAGAAAAAACGGTCGTTTAGGTCGAATATGCTGTTACCGAAAACCTATCGCAAGCTGGTGGCCCGGCGGCTGTCGCCGCACTTCCGGGAGGCCGCCGAGATCGTCGAGGTGCCGACGCCACGACCCGGCCCCGGCGAACTGCTGATCCGCAATCGATTTGCCGGGGTGAACGCGACCGACGTCAACATCACGGCCGGCCGGTACCGTCCGGCGATGACGCCGCCGTTCGATCTGGGCGCCGAGGCGGTGGGCGAGGTGGTGGCCGTGGGGGAGGGCGTCCGAGACTTCCGGCCGGGTGATCCGGTGGGGACGATCAAGCTGGGCGGCGGCTATGCCGAGTACCAGATCGTGCCGGCCAAGCACGCGATTCCGGTACCGGAGGTGTCGGCCGAGGTGGTGAGTCTGCTGGTCAGCGGCCTGACGGCTTCGATCTCGCTGCAGGAGGTGGCCCGCATTCGCGCCGGAGAGAAGGTGCTGGTGACGGCCGCCGCGGGCGGAACCGGCCAGTACGCGGTGCAACTGGCCCGTATGGCCGGCTGCACGGTGATCGGCACCTGTGGCTCGGAAGAGAAAGCCGCGCTGCTCCGGGAGCTGGGGTGCGACCGGGTGATCAATTACCGGGAGGAAGATGTGGCCCGCGTGCTTCGGGAGGAATTTCCGGACGGGGTGGATGTGGTCTATGAAAGCGTGGGCGGTGAGCTGTTCGACCTGTGCCTGGAGGCGCTGGCGCGGCATGGCCGGCTGCTCTGCATCGGATTCATCAGCGAGTACCTGACCGGCCCGCAGCCCGTGGCCCGCCCGCGCATTTACGCCCGGCTGATTCCGAAGTCGGCTTCGGTGCACGGCTTCTTCCTGCCGCATTTTGTGGCCCATTTTCGCACGCACCTGCCCCGGCTTTTCCAGCTCTACCGAAGTGGAAAGTTGCGGGTGGCCGTCGATCCCACGCCTTTTGAGGGACTGGAGTCGGTGGCGGACGCCGTCGAGCACCTGCATGCCGGACGCAACGTCGGAAAAGTGGTGGTGCGACTGTAAAAGATTCGGATGATCATGGCCCGCGATGCCTACGTTTTCGATGCGATCCGCACGCCCCGTGGACGGGGCAAAACGACCGGTTCGCTCTACGAGGTCAAGCCCATCGACCTGCTCACCACGCTCTTTGCCGAGCTCAAGCGGCGCCACGAGCTGGATACGTCGCAGGTGGACGACGTCATCCTGGGATGCGTGACGCCCATCGGCGAGCAGGGCGGCAACATCGCCAAGACGGCCGCGCTCTACGCCGGCTGGGACCTGTCGGTGCCGGGCGTGCAGATCAATCGTTTCTGTGCGTCCGGCCTCGACGCGGTCAACCTGGCCGCCATGAAGGTGCGCTCCGGCTGGGAAGATCTGGTGGTAGCCGGTGGCGTCGAGTCGATGTCGCGTGTGCCGATGGGCTCGGACGGCGGTCCCATGATGCTGGACCCGGCCGTCAGCATGAAGATCGGCTTTGTGCCGCAGGGGATCGGCGCGGACCTGATCGCAACGATCGAGGGCTTTACGCGCGAGGACGTCGATCGCTACGCGCTCTGCTCGCAGCAACGGGCCGCCCATGCCCGGGCCAACGGCTACTTCAAGTCGATCGTGCCCGTACGGGACCAGAACGGCCTGGTGGTGCTGGCCGAGGACGAACACATCCGGCCCGACACGACGCTCGAGGCGCTGGCCGCACTGCCGCCGGCCTTCGAGATGATGGGTGCCATGGGCTTCGACGACGTGGCGCTCCAGAAGTACGTCACCGTCGAGCGCATCAATCACGTGCACACGGCGGGCAATTCGTCGGGCATTGTCGACGGGGCCGCGCTGGTGCTGATCGGCTCGAAGGAAAAGGGCGAGGCACTGGGGCTGAAGCCGCGGGCGCGCATCGTCTCGGCCGCGCTGGTGGGCACCGAGCCCACGATCATGCTGACCGGACCGGCGCCGGCCTCGAAAAAGGCGCTCCGGAAGGCGGGTATGACGCTCGACGACATCGATTTGATCGAGGTCAACGAGGCCTTCGCCGCGGTGGTGCTCAAGTTCATGCGCGACATGGGGCTGGAAGACGAAGGACCCGAGCGCGTGAACGTGAACGGCGGCGCCATCGCGATGGGCCATCCGCTGGGCGCCACGGGCGCCATGCTGCTGGGCACGGCGCTCGACGAGCTGGAGCGCCGCGACCTTTCGACCGCCCTGATCACGCTGTGCGTGGGCGGTGGTATGGGCATCGCCACGATCATCGAACGGGTGTGACGACCATGACCGAACAGATGCAACCGGCCATTCGCTACGAGCGCGACGCCGACGGGATCGTCACGCTGACGATGGACATGCCGGGGCGCTCGGCGAACGTGATCAACGAGGCGCTGGCCGAAGCGCTGGCGGCCGCGCTCGATCGGCTGGAACAGGAGAAAGAGGCCATCAGCGGCGTGATTCTGACTTCGGCCAAACCAACGTTTCTGGCCGGGGCCGATCTGGAAGGGCTGCTGGCGTTGCGTGATCCGGCCGAGGCGTTCCGTCGTGCCGAGCAGTTCAAGGCGCTGCTCCGGCGTCTGGAAACGCTGGGACGGCCCGTGGTGGCCGCCATCAACGGGACGGCGCTCGGCGGCGGCATGGAGCTGGCGCTGGCCTGCCACCGGCGCATCGTGCGCGACGATCCGTCCATCCGGCTGGGTTTTCCTGAAGTGACGCTTGGCCTGATTCCCGGAGGCGGCGGCGTCACGCGGCTGGTTCGGCTGCTGGGGCTGGAGGCCGCGCATCCCTACCTGATCGAAGGCCGCCAGGTGTCGCCTCGCGAGGCGCTTGCAGCGGGTCTGGTGCACGAGCTGGCCGAAAGCAACGACACGCTGCTGGAAAAGGCCCGCGCCTGGATTCTTTCACGTCCGGATCCCACGCAGCCCTGGGACCGGCCGGACTACCGGATGCCGGGCGGCGACCCCCGCCATCCGCGCATGATGCAGATGCTGGCCGTGGCACCGGCCATGCTCCGCAAGCAGACCTGGGGCAACTATCCGGCGCCCGAGACCATCCTGAGCGCCGCCGTCGAAGGCGCGCTTGTGACGTTCGACACGGCCAGCCGCATCGAGTCGCGCTACTTCGCCCGCGTGGCCACCGGCCAGGTGGCGAAGAATATGATCCAGACGTTCTGGTTTCAGCTCAACGAGATCAACAGGGGGCGCAGCCGTCCTTCTGGAATCCCGCCCACCGATACGAAGAAAGTCGGTGTGCTCGGGGCCGGTCTGATGGGCCACGGTATCGCCTACGTGACGGCCCTGGCGGGCATGGAGGTGGTGCTGAAGGACCTGACGCTGGAAAAGGCCGAGGCCGGCAAGGCCCGCATCGCGAAGCTGCTCGACGAACGCGTGGCGAAGGGACGCCTCTCGCCCGAAGAGAAGCAGGCTGTGCTCGACCGCATCCGCGCGACCGACCGCGTCGAGGACCTGGCCGGGTGCGATCTGGTGATCGAGGCGGTTTTCGAGAATCGGGACATCAAGGCGCAGGTCATCCGCGAAACCGAAGCAGTGCTGCCCGAAGACGCCGTCTTCGGCTCGAACACCTCGACGATCCCCATTACGAGCCTGGCCGCCTATTCGAAGCGCCCGCATCGGTTCGTGGGCATCCACTTCTTCTCGCCGGTGCACCGCATGCGGCTTGTCGAGCTGATCCGCGGGCGCCAGACCTCGGACAAGGCGCTGGCGAAGGCGTTCGACTACGTACGCAAAATTGGCAAGACGCCGATCGTGGTGAACGATAGCCGCGGCTTCTACACGTCGCGCGTCTTCGGCACCTACCTGAACGAAGGGCTGGCGCTGCTGGCCGAAGGTCAGCATCCGCGGGCCATTGAGGTGGCGGGCCGCCAGGCCGGCATGCCCATCGGACCGCTGGCTGTGGCCGACGAGGTGAGCCTGCAGCTCATGCAACACATCCGCGAGCAGACCGAAAAAGACCTGGCCGCCGAGGGCAAGACGCTCCCGCCGCATCCGGCCTATCGGGTGCTCGACGTGATGGTGCGCGAGCATGGCCGGCTCGGCAAGGCGCATGGTGCGGGCTTCTACGAGTATCCGAAAGACGGTCCCAAACACCTGTGGCCGGAGTTGCGACGGCTCTTCCCGCCGCAGAGCGAGCCGCTGCCGCAGCAGGAGATGATCGATCGCCTGCTGTTTGTGCAGGCGCTGGAGACCGTGCGCTGCCTCGACGAAGGCGTGCTGACCTCGGTGGCCGACGCCAACATCGGGAGCGTCTTCGGCTGGGGCTTTGCGCCGTTTCACGGGGGCACGTTGCAGTTCATCAATGCCTACGGTCTGGAGCGCTTCGTGGCACGCGCCGAAGCGCTGGCCGAGCGCTACGGCGAGCGGTTCGTGCCGCCGGAGCGCCTTCGTGACATGGCCCGACGGGGTGAAGTGTTTGTCTGAAATCCTGCAAAAACATGGCAACCACGACGATCTGGAAGCAACCGGCCACGCTGGACGACCTGAACCGGATGACCGAGGGCAACATGCTGGGGCATCTGGGCATCCGGTTCGTGGAGATCGGCGACGACTACCTGGTGGCCACGATGCCCGTCGATCACCGCACGCAGCAGCCGTTCGGATTGCTGCACGGCGGCGCCTCGGTGGCGCTGGCCGAGTCGATGGGAAGCGTCGGCTCGCACCTGTGCATCGACGTGGCACGCTACTACTGTGTGGGGCTGGAGATCAACGCAAACCACATCCGCGCGGTGCGTTCCGGTCAGGTGAAGGGGGTGGCGCGGCCGCTCCATATCGGCCGTCGGACGCAGGTGTGGGACATCCGCATTTACGACGAACAGGAACGGCTCGTGTGCGTCAGCCGTCTGACGCTGGCCGTCTTGCCCTATCAGGAATAAGGCCATGCGGCTTCGGGCACAGGACAGGGAACGCATCAAGCAGATTGCCCGCGAGGTGTTCGGCCCCGGCACGCGGGTGTTTCTGTTCGGAAGCCGCGTCGATCCCCATCGAAAGGGCGGCGACGTGGACCTTTACGTGATCCCGGCCGTGCGCGAGAATCTTTTTGACCGCAAACTGACCTTTCTGGCCCGCCTGAAGCTGCAGCTCGGCGATCGAAAAATCGACGTAGTTCTGGCCGAAGATCCGTCCCGACCCATCGAACAGGCGGCCCTGCAGGAGGGCCTCGAACTGTAAAGCGTGCAATAGAACTACTCGGAACGAGACCATGATGCAGGATGCCTCGTTGCCCGGGGCTTCGCCCGGTATGCAGCGCCAGCTGCAGATCTACCTGAGCGGGCTGGCCGGCGAAAAGCCGCCGTTTCCGATTGCCATCGAGGCGCTGGAGGCGCGGGCGCGCGAGGTGTTGCGGCCTGAGGCCGCGGCCTACCTGTTCGGCGGGGCCGGCGGCGAAGAGACGGTGCGGGCCAATCGGGAGGCGTTCCGCCGCTGGCGGCTGGTGCCGCGCATGCTTCGGGGCGTGGGAACGCGCGACCTGAGCGTGGAATTACTGGGCCGTCGGCTTCCGGCGCCCGTGTTGCTGGCGCCCATCGGCGTGCAGGGTATGCTGCACCCGGAGGGCGAGCTGGCCGTGGCGCGGGCGGCCGCCGCCGTGGGCGTGCCGTTCGTGCTGAGTACGGTCTCGTCGCAGCCGCTCGAAGCGGTGGCCGAGGCCATGGGGGCGGCCCCGCGCTGGTTTCAGCTCTACTGGGGGCGGGATCCGGAGCTGACCGTCAGCCTGATCCGCCGTGCCGAGGCGGCCGGCTACGAGGCGCTCGTCGTGACGCTCGACACAACGCTGCTGGCCTGGCGCGAGCAGGACCTGGCGCACGCCTACCTGCCGTTCCTGCAGGGCGAGGGGCTGGCGAACTATTTCACCGATCCGGTCTTCCGCAGCCGGCTTGACGAGCCGCCCGAGGCCAATCCGACGGCCGCCATTCTGGCGTTCGCCCGTGTGTTTTCCAACCCGGACCTGACCTGGGACGATCTGGCTTTTTTGCAGGAGAACACCCGGCTGCCGATCCTGCTGAAGGGCATCCTGCACCCGGACGATGCCCGGCGGGCGGCCGAGGCGGGCGTGGCCGGGGTGATCGTCTCGAACCACGGCGGCCGCCAGGTGGACGGCGCGATTGCCGCACTCGAGGCGCTGCCGGCCGTGGTGGAGGCGGTGGGGGACCGGCTGACCGTGCTGTTCGACAGCGGCATCCGTCGCGCGGCCGACGTGCTCAAGGCGATGGCGCTGGGCGCCCGGGCCGTGCTGCTGGGGCGACCCTACGCGTGCGGGCTGGCCGTGGGCGGCGAGGCCGGCGTGCGCTTCGTGCTGGAGAACCTGCTGGCCGAACTCGACCTGGCGCTGGGCCTGCTCGGCTGCCGGAACTGGGACGAGGTGGACCGCTCGGTGTTGCACGGAAGCTCATGATCACCTATCGCATTGCGACGGAGCTGGGGCCAGTGCGGGTGGTGACGGACGGGATTTACCGGCCGGGACCGCCCATCATCTGGCTGCACGGCTGGACGCTTTCGCCATGGGGATGGGTGGCACTGATGCCACCGGCTCTGCGCACCCGGCGCCGCTGGTATGCGCTGTCGCTGCCCGGCCACCTGCCGGAGGCGAACGACTCGCTTCCGTCACTGCTCACGCCGGAACGACTGGCCCAGGCGCTGGCACAGGCACTTCAGGAGCTGTGCGGCGAGACGCCCGTGCAGGTGGTGGGACATTCGCTGGGAGGCTTCTGGGGACTGTGCCTGGCCGTACACCGGCCGACCTGCCTGGAGCGGTTGGTGCTGGTGAGCAGCTTCGCCCGGGGACGTCTTTCAGGAGCGCTGGCGCGTGTGCAGCGGCTGGCCGAGCATGGCGTCGGCCGTGCGCTTTTCCGCCTCGGCTATCGCTGGCTGACGGCGCGTCCCGAACGCTGGCGCCGGTTGCTGGTCCGGCTGAGCGGGCGACCGGAGGCCTGGCAGGAAACGGCCGGTCAGGTGTTTTTCGAGGGCGTCTATCCCGACGCGAAACGCTACCGCCCGGACGCCCTGCTGCAACTGGCCGCGGCCGTGGCGCATATGGACCTGACCGAGCAGCTGGCCTCGGTGCAGTGCCCGGTGCTGATGATCGCTGGAGAAAAGGATCCGGTGGTGCCGGTGGCGCATGTGCGCGCGATGGCCAAGCGCCTGCCAGAGGCCGAACAAAAGCTGCTGCCGGACGCGGGCCATTTTCCCATGGTGGAAGCGTCGGAAGTCGTAAGCGCGTTGCTCGAGCAATTTCTTTCCGCCGAAAAGCCGCTGTCCGTATGAAAGCCTGCATCATCGGAGCAGGACCTTCGGGCCTGGTCACGGCCAAAGTATTCTACCAGCGCGGCCTGCCGTTCGACTGCTTCGAGAAGGGCTCCGACATCGGCGGACTCTGGCGCTACGAGAACGACAGCGGGCTTTCGCCGGCTTACGCCTCGCTGCACACGAACACCTCGAAGACGAAGACGGCCTTTTCGGACTTTCCAATGCCGGACGATTACCCGGACTTCCCCTCGCATGCGCAACTGCTGGCCTACTTCGAGCGCTACGTGGAGCATTTCGGCTTCCGGCACACGATCACATTCCGGACCGAGGTGGTGCGCGTCGAACCGGCCGCAGGCGGCACCTACGACGTAACGGTGCGTCACCGAGACAGCGGAGCCACGCGCACCGAACGTTACGGTGCGGTCATCGTGGCCAGTGGTCACCACTGGTGTCCGAACTGGCCCGAAGTGCCGGGTACGTTTGAAGGCGAGGTCATGCACGCCCGCGACTACCGGACGCCCGACGTGCTCTGGGGCAAACGGGTGCTCGTGGTAGGGGCCGGCAACTCGGCCTGCGACATCGCCTGCGAGGCGGTTCACCATGCCCGGGCCGTCCTGCTCTCGACGCGCCGCGGGGCGCACGTCATCCCGAAGTACCTGCTGGGGCGGCCGCTCGACCTGTGGCTGACGCCGTTTACCTCCCGGCTACCGCTCGTCGTGCAGCGGGCGCTCTTCCGACTGCTCGTCTATCTGGCGCGCGGCAACCAGCGGCGCTACGGCTTCCCGGTGCCCGACTATCCGCTCGGGGCCGAGCATCCGACGATCTCCACCGAACTGCTGCCGCTCATCGGGCACGGTCGCATTCGGGTCAAACCCGACCTGCGCCGGCTCGAAGGGCGACAGGTGCACTTTGCGGACGGCACGACGGAGACGATCGACCTGATCATCTACGCGACCGGCTATCGGGTGGCCTTTCCGTTTTTCGATCCGGCCTTCCTGGAAGTGCGCGACAATTATCTGCCGCGCTACCTGCACGTGGTGCCGCCCGACCATCCCAACCTGTATTTCATCGGACTGGTGCAGCCACTGGGCTCCATCATGCCGCTGGCCGAAGTGCAGGCCGAATGGGTGGCGGATCTGCTGGAAGGACGGGCCGGGTTGCCGTCGCGTGAAGCCATGTGGCGCTGGATTCGCCGCGAGGATGCCTGGCGCCAACGGCGTTTTGTCCCCACAAAACGCCACGCCCTGGAGGTGGATTTCTACCGCTACCTGCGCCAGCTTCGCCGCGAACGCCGTCGCGGCCGGCGTCGGCCTCCACGACAGGTACTTGGAAAGGGCCTGAAAGAAGTGTCTGTCGAATGAAACGTATTCGCTTTTCAAGACCATGCCTACGAGCGCCTTCAGGACCGCGGAGCTACGGTTGAAGAGGTTGTCGAGACGATTCGAACGGCCGATTGGACACCTGTGGCATCAGGAAGATGGAGTTGTCAGAAAGATTTTCGCTTTGAAAGTGTCTGGAACGGAAAGTTTTATGCAATGAAACAGGTGCGCCCCATATTTGTTGAGGAACCCGAAGAAATTGTTGTGGTCACGGTCTACGTGTATTATTTCTGACCGACTGTTTGCGAGATGCAGATAACCTACGACAGAGAAGTTGATGCCCTTTACATTCGCTTCCTAAAGGCGACGGTAACCACCCGCGAAGTGGCTGAAGGGATTGCTGTGGATTATGCCGCCGACGGACGTGTCGCCGGCATCGAAATTCTGGACGCCAGCAAGCGCCTGAAAGATCTGGAGGTTTTGCGCCACGTGGTGTTCGAGGAGACAGGTCCGGATACCTCCACGCCCACGTAACCTCTGTGTTTTGCTCCATCCGGAAGGGCCGTCTCTATCTTTTTTCGGATTCTCAGGCATGACGCTGAAAGATCAGACCGTGCTGCTGACCGGTGCGGCCCGGGGCATTGGCCAGGCCACGGCCGTGGCGTTGGCCGAACGGGGTGCGCACGTGATCGGCGTGGATCTACGCGCCGGGGACATGGCCGAAACGGCCCGTCGGGTGGAAGCGCTGGGCCGGCGTTTCGTCGCGCTCGAAGCGGACGTGGCCGACCGAGAAGCCGTGCGACGCGTGGTGGACGAGGCCGTAGCGGCCGGGGGCTTCTCGGTGCTGGTGAACAACGCGGGCGTGCTGCCAAGCGGGCCGTTTGCCGAGGTCGACTTTTCGGTCTGGGCCCGGACGATCGAGGTGGACCTGACCGGGCTCATGGCACTTACGCACGCAGCGCTCCCGCATCTGCTGGCGCAACCCCGGGCGCATATCGTGAACATCGCCAGCATTGCCGGGAAGTTCGGGGCCTCGGGACTGGCCGCCTACTGCGCGGCCAAGCACGGCGTGGTGGGATTTTCCGAGGCGTTGCGTTTCGAGCTGCGCCATACGCGGGTGGGCGTGAGCTGCGTCTGTCCGACCATGGTCACCACGCGGCTGATCGAAGGCGTCCGGCGCTCTCCGCTGGTGCCGCTGGCCCGCCCCGAAGATGTAGCCCGGGCCGTCGTGCGGGCGATCGAGCACGATCTGCCCGAGGCGTTCGTGCCCCGCTACATGCGGCTCCTGGTGGAGGTGTTGCCGGCCGTGGCCCCGCCGCTTTTCCGCTGGCTGGTGCACCGCGACACCGCCGCCGACGGCTGGCTCGAAGCGCGCCGACCGCTGCCGGAATGAACCTGCACGGCGGCGTGGCGTAGGCCCGAAAAAAATCGGAGCCGTGCCGATTCCCTTCTGGCACAGGCTGTTCTGGAGCGGGTTGCACATTCCACTGCTGGCCGTTGCCCTGCTGGCGGGAAATGCCGCCCTGCTGCAGCTTTCCCTTTCGAAGCCACTCGTCGTGCTGGAGGCGTCCGGAGCCTGGATGGTGTACCTGCTGGATCGTTCGCTGGCGGTCGGGCCGGAGGACTACCTGAATCGACCGGAACGTGTGTCCTGGTGGCGTGTGCACCGGACGTTGCAACGCGGTGGGCTGGCATTCGGAGCGCTACTTGCCGGATGGGCCACGCTGCATCTGCAACCGGTCACGCTGATGGCCGGGGCCGGACTTGGCCTGGTAGGGTTGCTCTACGTGCTGCCGGGCGTGCGATTGAAACAGTGGGGCTTGCTCAAGCCGCTGTTGATCGCCGGCGCCTGGAGTCTGGGCACCACGCTGCTACCGGTTCTGGAAGCTGGACGAACGCCCGGCGCCGACCTGTGGCTGCTGACAGCCTATCGGCTGCTGTGGTTGCTGCCCAATCCGCTGCTGGCCGACTGGCCGGATCGCGTCGGCGATCTGGCTTCGGGGGTGCGCACGCCCGCCGTGCGCTGGTCTTACGGCACGCTGCGCCGCGTGGCGCTGAACCTGCTGCTCGGGGCGCTGGCCGTCGGCCTGATTTTCATGGCACATCTGAAACGACCGGAGGCCGCCGTTGACCTGCTCGGCGTGCTGCTTGTCGGCATGGTGCTCGGCGTCGCCCGCCACGGCATCACCGACGGCCATCTCGCCCTGCTCGATCTGCTGGTAGCCTGGCCGTTCGTGACGGCGTGGATGCTCGGCTGAGAGAACCCTTCGGGCCTTGCGCGTATAAGCTCGGGCGCTTTCGATAGCCCGGAAATCTGCTCACCAGCAACCTTCAGGACGATGGAACTGCCGTTTCAATACATTGAGGAATTGCCTCGCTATGTGGGCCAGACCGTCACGCTCAAAGGCTGGCTGTACAACAAGCGAAGCTCGAAGGGGCTGCATTTTCTGATGTTGCGCGATGGTACGGGGCTTGTGCAGTGCGTGGTGGCGCAGGACAGGGTGGACGCCGACACCTGGCAGGTGGCCGAGGAGGCCACGCAGGAGTGCTCGCTGGAGGTGGTGGGTACCGTCGTGCGCGACGAGCGCCAGATCGGCGGCCACGAGGTGCACGTCGAACGCCTGCAGCGCATCGGCCCTTCCGAAAACTACCCGATCACGCCCAAGCCGCACGGGATCGAGTTTCTGATGGATCACCGACACCTGTGGCTGCGCAGCCGCCGGCCGTGGGCCATCATGCGCATCCGCAACCGGGTGATCCGGGCCATCCACGACTTTTTCCAGGAGCGCGGCTTTCTGCAGCTCGACGCGCCGATCCTGACGGGCAACGCCGTCGAAGGCACCACGACGCTGTTCGAGATCGACTACTTCGGCGACAAAGCCTACCTGAGTCAGAGTGGCCAGCTCTACGCCGAGGCCATGGCCATGGCCTTCGGGAAGGTGTACACGTTCGGCCCGACGTTCCGCGCCGAAAAGTCCAAAACGCGCCGGCACCTGACCGAATTCTGGATGATCGAGCCGGAAATGGCGTTCTGCGATCTGGAAATGAACATGGCGCTGGCCGAGGAGCTGGTGGTGCACATCGTGCAGGAGGTGCTGCGCCACTGCCGGACCGAACTGGAGGTGCTCGGCCGTGACATTGCGGCGCTGGAACGCGTCCAGCCGCCGTTCCCGCGCCTGACCTACTCGGAAGCTGTCGAGCTACTCCGAAGCGATGAGACGGCCCGCATGATCGATGCCCGCATCGAAGCGCTGAAAGAAGAGCAACGGCAACTCGAAACCGAACGGGCCGAAAACCGGCGACGCTACGGGCAGGCCAAAAAGGCCGAAAAGCGGCGCATCGACGCCCGCGAGATCGAAATCAACCAGCGCCTGGACGAAATCGAAAAAGAACTGGAAAACCTGCCGCTCTGGAAGGAGTCGGCCCGGAATTTCCAGTGGGGCAACGACTTCGGCAACAGCGACGAGACGGTGCTGACCTGGCACTTCGACCGGCCGATCATCGTCCATCGCTTTCCGGCCGCCATCAAAGCCTTCTATATGAAGCGCGACCCGGAAGACGACCGCCTGGCGCTCGGCATGGACGTGCTCGCGCCGGAAGGCTACGGCGAGATCATCGGGGGTGGCCAGCGGGCCGACGACCTGGCCTTTCTGGAGGCCCAGATCGAGGCGCACGGACTACCCCGTGAGGCGTTCGAGTGGTACCTGGATCTGCGCCGCTACGGCTCGGTACCGCACAGCGGGTTCGGGCTCGGACTCGAACGGACGCTGGCCTGGATCTGCGGCGTGCACCACGTGCGGGAGGTGATCCCCTTCCCGCGACTGCTCGGCCGCCTGACACCGTGAATGTTCAAAAGTGGCTTGACATCAGGGAAAACAGGAACCGGTTAAAGCGCAGAGATCAGCGCAACCGTTCAGTACCAGCAGGGCCAGCAGGCTCAGGCCGAGCACGAGGCGAAACGAAAGGCGTCGCATGAGAGACTCCGTCTGGTGGCGGATGGATTTTCAGCCAAAGACGGTTCGCATTGCAATTGGTGCGTATAGTTCGGGCGTTAGATGCCCGGAGGAATCGGTTTGTGTGCCTTGATCCTGACGGTGGGCGCGTAAGGCGATCTCGGTCGGTATGGTGTAAGTCCGTGCGAATGATCCGGGGTGCTTCGTTCATACAGGAGAGTTGCCTGTCAATCAAACGGAGGGTTATTATGCGTTTGCTGCTGGTCGGTCTGGTGATGGCCTGGACGGGGTGTCTGGCGGCCCGCGCGCAGGTGATACGGATGGGAACGGAGACGCCCGCCGTCCCGACGATTACCGTGCAGGGCGAAGGGGTGGTGCGCGTGCAGCCGGATCGGGCGACGCTGCGTTTTGCGGTGGTCACGCGCGATCTGGATCCGGAGCAGGCCCGTCGGCGCAATGCCGAGGCGTCGCGCCGGGCGCTCAACGCCGTGCGGGCACTGGGCGTTGAAGAACGCTGGTTGCACCTGGAAGCGCTGACGCTGCACCCGGTGCGGGAATACAATCCAGACCTGCGTCGGTGGGAAGAAAAAGGCTACGAGGTGCAGCGCGTACTGCGCGTAGAACTGGACGATCTGGATCGCCTTCCAGAGGTGGTAGCCCGCGTGGTGCAGCAGGGGGCCAATCGGCTGCAGGGCATTCAGTACGACGTCTCGAACCAGGAGGCGGTGCGGCTGGCGGCGCTGCAGGCGGCCGTCCGAAATGCCCGCGAGAAAGCCCGACAGATGCTGGCCGAATTGAATCGAGAAGTGGGCGATCCGATCCGGATCACCGAGCAGGCGCTGGAATTTCCGCGGCCGCTCTGGCGGGCCGATATGGCCGCCCTGCGTACGGCCGAAGCGGCGCCCGAGCCCGAAGCCTACGCCGCCGGCGAGATCGAGGTGCAGGCGCGCGTGGAGATCACCTTTGCCATCCGTTGAGTGACCGGGCGGAGACGCTCGGAGGTCTGCGTCCGGGCCACCTGTGGCGAAGTTGCTTCGCCGGCGGCCCGGAGATATTCCAGCACTTCCGGTAAGATCTCGGAAATGTGGCGGGGACGGTCGCTCATAGCCTCATCGGGTCTGTTCGGGTGTGTTGTGCCGGCATAATAGGTGGCCGGAGGTGACAACTATATGTCACCGCTGTTTTCGCCGAACGCTCAAGCCCGGCCGTTGACCCCGGCTATGCCGGACCGTAAATTAGGCGGCGGTTGCAACGTGCAGCGATGAAGCGCTTGCGGCATATCGGCGTATTGCGCAGCGTGAGCCTGGGGCTCGCGCTGGCGCTGCTGGTCGGTGCGGTGCGTCCGCTCTGGCCGGTCTCCGGCGCTTCGTATGCCGCCTGGCTGCGCGTGCAGCTGCGGGGCGTGCTGGCCGAATCGGTGCTGGAGGAGGGCCTTCAGGAAGCGCTGGCCGATCGACCCGCCACGCCGGAAGCGTTCGTGCGGGCATTCCTGCGGGCCTGTGTGCAGAAAGAAGGGAAAGCGGCCATCCGGGCGGCGCTGGGGCTTCCGGCCGAGGTTTCGGACGAGACCGTGGTGGCCTGGCTGCTGGGGCTGGTGCCTCGTCTGGTGGCCGAGCCGATCCTGACGCCGCTGCTGCAGGCAAGCGGTGGAGCGCTTCTGGCGGGTCTGCAGCGGGTCGTTATGGCGGTTTTTGCCGCCAATCCTGATCTCCGGGAGTACCCTCCGGCGCTGATCCTGCCGGTTGCGCTCGATGTGCCGGTCTCTGCGACGGCGACCCTTCTGTTCGGTGCCGTTCTTCCGATGGGTCCGTAGGGGCCACCGGCCTTTTTATTTACCTGCTTACGGTAGAGCGCACGAGCGCGCTGTGCTCCTTTTGACGGATCCTGTTGATCACCATCATCACAGAGGACATGAAACGCAACGGTTTTAAAATAGGTGTTACGCTGGCGCTGCTGTTGCTCTGCGGGTACTACCTGTACCCGACGGTTCGATATGCCCTGCTGCAGCGCAAGCTCAACCGCATGTCGGAAGAGGAGCGGGCGGCCTTCATCGAGGCTAATTACGGAACGATTCAGAGCCTGCGGGAGCGTGCCCTGAAGCTGGGACTCGACCTGCAGGGCGGTATGCACGTGACGCTCGAGGTGCGGGTGGACGCGCTGATCCGGGAGCTGGCCACCGACGTGGACGAAACGTTCGAGGAGGTGCTGGCAGCCGCCCGTGAGCGTGCCCGCTCCGGCGACGTGTCGCTGATCGACGCCTTCGTGGAGGAGTTCGAGCGGCGCGATCCCAATGCGCGGCTGTCGCGCTACTTCCGAAATCCGGACGCCGGCATCACGCGGCGTTCGTCGAACGAAGAGGTGGCCGCCTACCTGCGCCAGCAGGCCGAGGAGGCGGTCAACCGCGCCATCGAGATCATCCGCGACCGCGTGGACCGTTACGGCGTGACGGAGCCGGTCATCCAGAAGCAGGGAACCCGCCGCATTGTGGTCGAGCTGCCGGGCGTGGACGATCCCGAGCGCGTGCGGCGGCTGCTGCGGGGTACGGCCCGGCTGGAGTTCCGCCTGATGGCCGATCCGGAACTGCTGCAGGCGGCCCTTCAGGACATCATTGCCTACTATGAACCCGACACGACGGCTGCGTCCGATACGCTGGCGGCCGCCGATACGGCCACGGCCGACACCTCGCTGGCCTCGCTGCTGGGCGAGCAGCCGTCGCCGGAGCGTCCGCGCAACCCGCTGCTGGCCGTCATGCAGCCGGTGGGGCAGGGCGTAGTGTTCGGCATCGTGGCCGGACCCGACACGGCCCAGGTCAACCGCCTGCTCAGGAATCCCGAAGTGCAGGCCCTGCTGCCGCCCGGGATCGAGCTGCTCTACACGGCCAATCCGGTGGGCACCGACGAGCAGGGGCGGCCGCTCTACTACCTGCTGGGCGTGCGCAAAGAGGTGGAACTGACCGGTGAGGTGATCACGGACGCCCGCGTCGAGTTCGACGAGCTGAACCGACCCCAGGTGTCGATGACCATGAACTCGGAGGGCGCCCGCATCTGGGCCCGCCTGACCGGGGCCAACGTGGGCAAGCACATTGCCATCGTGCTCGATAACGTGGTCTACTCCTATCCCGTGGTCAACGAGCGCATCCCGAGCGGCCGCTCGTCGATCACCGGACTGGACTCGCGGGAGGAGGCCCAGGACATCGTGACCGTGCTCAAGTCCGGCGCGTTGCCGGCACCGGTGGACATCATCGAAGAGCGAACGGTCGGGCCCAGCCTGGGTGAGGCGTCGATTCGAGCCGGACTTCGCTCGGTGCTGACCGGCCTGCTGCTCGTGGCGCTGTTCATGATCTTCTACTATCGTACGGGCGGCATGATTGCCGACCTGGCCCTCGTGCTCAACATCATCTTCATTCTGGGCATTCTGGCTGCTTTTAACGCAACGCTGACGCTGCCGGGCATTGCCGGTATCGTGCTGACCATCGGTATGGCGGTTGACGCGAACGTGCTCATCTTCGAGCGAATCCGTGAGGAACAGGCCACGGGCAAGACGTTGCGGGCGGCCATCGATCTGGGCTATTCGAAGGCCTTCAGCGCCATCTTCGATGCGAACATCACCACGTTCTTCACCGGCGCGATCCTGTACTCGTTCGGCGTCGGGCCCATTCAGGGCTTTGCCGTGACGCTGATGGCCGGTATCGCCGCTTCCATGTTCAGCGCTATCGTCATCACGCGGATCATTTTCGACTACCTGGTGCTGGAGCGGAAACTGATGGTCAGTGTGGGCTAACCAAACCGGGAGATAACGACCATGCGAATCTTTGAAAATGCCAATTACCCGTTCGTGCAGAACCGGAAGAAGGCTTACGTCTTCTCCGGCGTGCTCCTGCTGTTGAGCCTGGTGTCGCTGGTCACGCGTGGATTGGAGCTGGGCATCGACTTCAAAGGCGGTATGGAGTTCATTGTGAGCGGGGCAACAGAGCCCGGCGCTACCGCCATCCGTGAGGCGCTGACGCCCGTGCTTGGCGCCGAGCCCGAAGTGAAGACGTATGGCGAGGACATTCTGATCCGGGTGGCGGCCGAAGGCGACATCAACGAAGTGCAGCGGCAGATCGTCGAAACGATCCGCCAGCGCTTTCCGGAAACGCAACCCGAGGTGGTGCAGACGAACATCGTCGGGCCACGCTTTGCCGAGGATCTCAAGCGTGGCGCCATTTACTCGATCCTGGGCTCATTGCTCGTCATCTTCGTGTACATCCTGATCCGCTTCGAGTGGCGTTTTAGTCTGGGAGCCGTGGTGGCACTCTTCCACGACGTGCTCATCACGCTTGGGTTGTTTTCCTTTTTGCACGGCTGGTTGCCGTTTTCGCTGGAGATCGATCAGACAATTATCGCCGCATTTCTTACCATCGTGGGGTACTCCCTCAACGATACGGTGATCGTTTTTGATCGAATTCGGGAGTATACGAACCTCTTTAAGACCAAGCCGTTTGAGGAGGTGGTGAATCTCTCAGTTAATGCTACGCTGAGCCGTACGATCATCACCTCGGGCACGACCTTGCTGGTCGTCGTGATCCTCTTTATATTCGGAGGAGAGGTGTTGCGGGGCTTTTCGTTCGCACTGATTGTGGGTATCGTGATCGGTACGTATTCGTCGATCTTTGTGGCCTCGCCCGTGGTCATCGAGCTGCGGGCGCGGGCCTCGGTCCGACGACTGGCAACGGCTCGTTAATTCAAACCGGTAAGCAGCAATGAATTTCTCCATCGAAGAACGCTACAATGCGGTCGTCATCACGCTGAAGGGCAACGTGATGGGCGGCCCGGACGGCGTCAAACTCCACGAAAAAATTCATGAACTGATCCGGGAAGGGAAGAAAAATGTGGTGGTGGATCTGTCGAAAGTGAAGTTCATGAACTCCAGCGGGCTGGGCATGCTCATCAGCGCGTTGACCTCGCTGCGCAATGCCGGCGGGGACCTGCGCCTGGCGAACGTAGCCGACCGCATTCAGTCGCTGTTGATGATCACGAAACTGATCACCGTCTTCAAGCATTACGACTCGGTGGAGGAAGCGGTCAAAAGCTTTGAGAACGATCCGCCGGTTCCGGTGGAGCAGGCCACCTGAACTTCATGGCGAACCTCCCTTACGGCCCAAAGGCGACGGTAGAAAGCCGTCGCCTTTGCCATGTTTGCCTTGATTGCATAACAAAAAGCATCCAGCAATGCCGGTAACGGTTGTCATCGGAAGCCAGTGGGGCGACGAAGGAAAAGGTAAGATCGTCGATCTGCTCAGCCAGGACGTGGACATCGTCGCCCGCTACCAGGGGGGCGCCAATGCAGGTCATACGATCTGCTGGGGCGACAAAACCTTCGTGCTGCATCTGGTGCCCAGCGGCATCTTTCACGAAGGCGTCACCTGCGTGATCGGCAACGGCGTCGTGCTCGATCCGGTGGCGCTGCTCGAAGAAATCCGCATGATTCGCTCGCTGGGCTACGAGGTGGAGGGGCGGCTGTTGATCTCGCACAACGCCCACCTGATCATGCCCTACCACCGCAAGCTGGAAGAGGCGCGCGAGCGCTTCCGCGACGCCGACGCCATCGGCACGACCGGCCGCGGCATCGGTCCCGCCTACATGGACAAGTTCGCCCGCACGGGCATCCGGGTGGTGGACCTGCTCGACCGGGACGTGCTCCGCAAGAAGCTCAAGCAGGCCATCGAGGAGAAGAATGCCATCCTGCGCGAGGTCTACAAGGCCGAAGCGCTCGACGTGGACGCGATCATCGAGGAATACGTCGAGTTTGACAAGCTCATCGACCCGTACGTCACCGATACGGCCGAGTATCTGAATCGGGCGCTGCGCGAGGGCAAGCACATCCTGGCCGAGGGCGCTCAGGGCTCGCTGCTCGACGTGGACTTCGGCACCTATCCGTACGTGACCTCCAGCCACCCGACCGTCGGGGGCTGCTGCACGGGGCTGGGCATTCCGCCCACGGCCATCACGCGCATCATCGGGATCGTCAAGGCCTACTGCACCCGCGTGGGCAACGGACCGTTCCCGACCGAGCAGGACAACGAGATCGGTGAACGGCTACGCGAAGTCGGGCACGAGTACGGGGCCACGACCGGGCGGCCACGTCGCTGCGGCTGGCTCGACCTGGTGGCCCTCCGCTATTCGTCGATGATCAACGGCTTCACGGAGCTGGCCATCACGAAGCTGGATGTGCTGACGGGCTTCGAGGAGCTGCCCGTCTGCACCCGCTACCGGTACGACGGCAAGGTCAGCCAGCGCTTCCCGAGCGAGGCCCAGACGCTCGAAAAAGTCGAGCCCCTCTACGAGGTGCTGCCCGGCTGGCACGAAGACATCACGGGCGCCAGCCGGCTGGAGGATCTGCCCGAGGCGGCCCGACGCTACCTGGAATTCATTGCCCGCTTTACCGGCGTGGACATCAGTCTGATCTCGACCGGCCCCAAGCGGGAACAGACCATCTGGAACGGCCGCGCCGTCATCCCGGCCTCGGCGTGAAGGCTGCCGGAACCTGAGGTGCGCCTGAGGGATGTGTATGCAAGCGCATAGATCCCTCAGGCGTTGCTTTTTCTGAAATGAAAACGGTGCAGCTCGAACTACCCGAGGAGCTTCTGCAGGCGACCCGCATGACGCTTGAAGAATTGCGGCTTGAGCTGGCCATTCATCTGTTTGAGCAGGGGCGCCTTTCGCTGGACAAGGCCGCCGAACTGGCGAACGTACCGGTCTGGCAATTCCAGCAGACACTGGCCGGACGTGGCATTCCCATGCATTATGACGTGCGTGCATACGAAGAAGATCTGGAAACGCTCAGAAGGCTCGGGCGTCTGTGACGGCTGATGTTTGAACCCGCTTCCGATTGCTCGGTTGGAAACAGGCGCCTGCACGCGGCGCCTGTTTTGTTTTTCAGGTAGCGTGATCCGCGAAGCGTATGAAGGCCTATCGCCTTTCGGTCAATCTGAAGCTGGGGCTGGTGGTGGCCGCCGTGGCGATTGCGGTGGCTTCGGTGGCCTACACGAACTGGCTGGCCAACCGGCTGCGCGAGCGTGAGGAGTTTCTGGTGCGGCTCTGGGCGGCCGCTCAGGAGCAGCTGGCCACGACCGAGCACGTCAACCCGTACATCGACGTGTTTCAGGAGCTGGAAGCGCGGCTCGACCGCCTCGGAGGTGTGAACACGCCAGAAGAGCTGGCCCGCTACCGGGCGGCGCTGGCCTGGGCGCGTACCATGCCGCCCACGTCCGATGTGACGCTTGCCAGTGAGATCGTGCTCGAAGGGGCCTTCGACATTCCCGCCATCATCACCGATTCGACCGGCCTGCAGCCGCTTTTCTGGCGGAACGTGCCCGTGCCCGACTCGCTCTCAGGCCTGACACCCGCCGACTCGGCCCGGGCCATCACCCGCCTGCGCGAACTGGTGGCCGAAATGGATCGGGTGCACCGACCCATCCCCATCCGGATCCGCTTCGACGATACCGAACTGGTTCAGTACGTGCATTACGGCGAGTCGCGGCTGATCCGCCAGCTCCGGGTGTTTCCCTACGTGCAGCTCTTCGTGATGGGGCTGTTCATTCTGGTGGGGTATTTGGGCTTTTCGTACGTGCGGCGTAGCGAGCAGCGAAGCCTCTGGGTGGGCATGGCCAAGGAGGCGGCGCATCAGCTCGGGACGCCGCTTTCCAGCCTGATGGGCTGGGTGGAGCTGCTCCGGACCGACAGCCTTTCGCCCGAGCAGCAGCGCGAGGCGCTCGACGAGATCGAAAAAGACATCGCACGGCTGAAGCGGGTGGCCCAGCGCTTCTCGGAGATCGGATCACTGCCCCGGCTCGAAGTGCAGCCGCTGGCCCCGGTCGTTCAGAACACGGCCGACTACATCCGGCGCCGTATGCCCAGTCTGGGCAAGCAGGTAACGCTCTCGGTGGACGTGCCCGAGGACATCCGGCTGCCGCTCAACGCCGAACTGTTCGAGTGGGTGATCGAGAACCTGCTCAAAAATGCGCTGGACGCCATCGAGGGGCCGGACGGCCGCATCGACGTGCGCGCCCGCGTGCAGGGCGACGTGGTGCAGATCGAGGTGCAGGACACCGGGCGGGGCATCGACCGACGCCAGTGGAAAAACATCTTTCGGCCGGGCTACAGCACGAAAAAGCGGGGCTGGGGACTGGGGCTCAGCCTGGCCAAGCGCATCGTGGAGGACTACCACGGCGGTACCATCGCCCTGGTGCAGTCGCGACCCGGTCAGGGCTCGACGTTCCGCATCACGCTGCCGCTGCGGTGAGGCGCTTTATGACGGGAAGGCGATCCGCTCGCGGAGTGCGGCGGCATCACCTTCGGTGACGGCCACGTAGATGTCGTCCCGGTAGCGCCAGACGAGCACCTGCTGGCGGCCGAGCACGTGCAGATCGAAGTGCTGCTCTTCCTCGATCTGGCGGAGCACGTCCGGGTTGAGCGTCAGCCGATCCCGGTAGCGATCCAGCAGCGCATAACTGTAGAGATAAACGGCCAGCATGCGGCCGCTGGTGCGGTCTTCAAAGAGCAGTACGGGTACGCTCAGGTCCGGAAGTACTGGCGCCTGCGCCAGGCCGACGAGCCGGGCATCGGCGATGTCGGGGACGACCACGCGCCAGCCCTGCCGGGCCAGGTAGCGCTCGGCTTCGGCGGGGCGCGTCAGCGGTTGCTCGACGGTCAGCGAGGCGGCCAGTTCGACGGAGCGGCGGATCAGATCGGACGGCCGGGCGGGGGAAGGTGAACTGGCGGGACGCGTACCCTGCCAGGCCAGCCATCCCAGCAGGCCGGCCAGCAGCACGATCAGCACAGCCACGAGCATGCGTGTGGCCGGATGGCGCGCGACGGAGCGGGTCCGCACTTCGGAAACCGTCACTTCTTCGCCACCGCCCAGGTTCAGCAGCTCCGTGCGCAACGAGCCCGGCGGCGGTTGCAGCAGACGGCTCAGGGCCTGCTGCAGGTGCGTGCGGATCTGCTCTTCGGACAATCCGAACTCCAGCAGGGCGAACTGACCGGGCGTCAGGTATCGCCGGAGGGCCGTGCGAAGCGCCGCGTGGGCCCGTTCGTATCCTTCCGGTGTATCTTCCAGCAGCGTGGCGGCCGTCTCGGGCGCCAGCGTCAACACGTCGCACAGGTAGAGCCAGAGCCGGTCGCGCGCCGAAAGCAGCGCTACGGCGGCCGGGAGCACCCGGCTTAGCATGCTTTCGGCCAGCTCCCGGCGGGCGGCCAGTACGGGCTCGTCGGTGCTTTCGGCGAGCCGGGCGCGGTGGAGCAGGCGTGCCACCAGCCAGGTCCGGGCCTGATCGGCCGGTGGCGGCGACGCCAGCGCTTCCCGGTACACGTCACGAACCAGCCGGGCGGCCGCCTCAGCGTCTGACGTCAGCAGTTGCGCCAGCCGGTAGAGTTCGTCCAGATGGGCAAGCAACGCCCGCGGTGTGGCCTTCGGGGAATTCATGAACGCGAAGGTTTCTGCTCAAAAATAATGTGGACGGGTGTGCCCTGGCGAATGCCGAGCAGCTCGGCGGCATTGCCGCCATTGACGGCAATCTCCAGAAAGTCGCTGCTGCCGAACAGGAGCAGCGCTTCGCCCTGGGCGACCGCTCCGTAGGTAGGCTGCACCTGCGTGAAGGGGGTGCTGCCCACGTAGCATTTGAACGGGCGACCCGCCCGGTAGCGCTCGAACAGCTCTCGCGAAACGTTTGTGATGCAGTTGCCGAAGCGATCCACATGGACCACCCAGCCGTGAATGCTTTCGTTGCTGGCCGACGGCTCCATCCAGCGGAGCGTGGTCAATTGCTCCAGCGGCGTGCCGATCTCCTGAAGCGAGCGTCCGGCGGCCAGATGTCCGGCGGCCGGCGCAAAGATGTCGCGTCCGTGAAAAGTCTGGCTGGGTGTGGGGGTGCGCCAGAATTCGGGTCGGTTGAGTTCGACGAGTTCGTCGGGGCGCTCGGTGCCCAGCACCAGCGTGAACAGACCATTGTCGGGGCCCACGAACCAGTGCGCACCATGCCGAAGGGCGACGGCACGCCGTGCGGTGCCCACGCCCGGATCGACAACGACCAGGTGAATGGTGCCCGGCGGAAAGTACGGCACGGCTTCGCGGAGGACAAACGCCGCCTCCATCACATCCTGTGGTCGGATCTCGTGGGTGATGTCCACGAGCCGGGCCTGCGGGGCCAGGCTCAGCAGCACGCCCTTCATGGCCGCCACGTAGGCGTCGCGCGTGCCGAAGTCGGTGGTCAGTGTGATGAGTGGTATCGGTTGGTCCGCCATGCCGTACGGGCTATTTTTCAGCGTAAACTACGAACAGCACGCATCGAATGCGCATGCGGGAAACGGGATCCCGTGCGCTTTCGTTCACGCGCTGAGACCAGATCATCGACGACGCATGGATACACGCACGATCGGCACCCGGGGCGAAGACCTGGCCGCGACCTATCTGGAACAGCAGGGCTATCGGATTCTGGCGCGTCAGTACCGCTTCGAGCGCGCGGAGATCGACCTGGTCTGCTTCGAACCGGCCCCGCGTCCCGAGGACGGGGGCGAGATCGTCTTCGTCGAAGTGAAGACCCGGCGCGGGCTGGGTTTCGGGCGTCCGGAGGAGGCCGTTACGCCCGAAAAGCAACGTCACCTGATCCGTGCCGCCCGGGCCTACCTCTACGAGCACCACCTGCAGCGCGCCCGCTGTCGCTTCGACGTGATCGCCATCGTGCTGCACGACGACCGTCCGCCGGAAATCGAACATTTCAAAGACGCTTTCTGGGCCGGATAGACAGTTCAGGCGGCCACGGTCACGCCGATACGCGGGCACATGTCGGCCAGCACGCACTGGCTGCAGCGCGGGCGACGTGCCAGGCACACGTAGCGGCCGTGCAGTACCAGGGCGTGCCCGAACCACGTCCAGTCCTCGCGCGGCACCAGCGCCATCAGGTCCTGCTCGATTTTGTCGGGTGTCTTATGGGTGGTCAACCCCAGGCGCTGCGACACGCGGCTGACGTGTGTATCGACGGCGATGCCCTCGCGAATCCCGAAGGCGGTACCCAGCACGATGGCGGCCGTCTTGCGGCCCACGCCCGGCAATGCTGTCAGCGCTTCCATGCTGCGTGGCACCTCGCCGCCGTGACGTTCGACGAGCTGGCGGGCCAGGTTGACGATGGTCCGGGCCTTCTGGCGGTAGTAGCCCAGCGGACGGAGGAGCGGTTCGAGTTCTTCAGGGTTGGCCTGCGCCAGCGCTTCGGCCGTCGGATAGCGCCGAAATAGTTCCGGCGATACTTCGTTGACCTTTTTGTCGGTGGTCTGCGCCGAAAGTACGGTCACGATGAGCAATTCGAACGGGTTGGACCAGCGAAGTTCGGTGATGGCATTCGGATACGCTTCGCGAAGGCGCTCCAGAATGGCGCCGATGCGCCGGCGTGCGTCTTCGGTGGGCATAGGCCATTGTGAAGGTTCGTTGCAAAGGTAGAATCGCGGCGGTAAATTCCGGCAAATCCTGCATTCCCGCAAGCGTTCCGATGCAATCGCTTCGTTACGAAGCCGACGTGGTGATCGTGGGGGGCGGGCTGGCCGGGCTGGTGACCGCCCTGGAACTGCTCGAAAAGAACCGTCGCGTGGTGTTGCTGGATCGCGACGAACCCGCGCGGCTGGGCGGGCTGGCCCGCGAATCGTTCGGCGGCGTCTTTCTGGTAGATACGCCGCACCAGCGGCGGCTGCGCATTCAGGACAGTCCGGAGCTGGCCTGGAGCGACTGGCAACGCTGCGCCCGCTTCGGTCCCGAGGATCACTGGCCACGCCGCTGGGCACAGCTTTATTGCGAGCGTTCCATCCCGCTCATCTTCGAGTTTCTGGATCGGCTGGGCGTGCGCTTTCTCCCGCTGGTGAACTGGCCGGAGCGGGGGCTCTACGAACCGCTCAACTCGGTACCGCGCTGGCACATCGCCTGGGGCACGGGCTACGAGATCGCCACTCGGGTAATCGCGGCGCTGGAAGCGCATCCGAACCGACATCGGTTTGCGCTGCACTTCCGGCACGCCGTGACGGACTTTGTGGAAGAGGGGGGACGCGTGGTGGGCATTGTGGGACACGTGGAGCCGGATGGGCCTGACTTCGAAGCCCGGGGCGAAGCCGTGGTGGTGGCTTCGGGGGGCATCTGCGGGGGCGATCTGAGCAAGCTCCGCGCGCACTGGTACCGTCCCTGGGGCGAGCCGCCCCGCAAGCTGCTGAACGGGGCTCATCGCTACGCCGACGGCCTGCTGCACGACCGGGCGGCCGCACTCGGCGCGCACCTGACGCACCTGGACCTGCAGTGGCACTACGCGGCCGGGGTGCACCATCCGGCGCGGCGCCGCCCCGATGATGGCCTGAGCCTGGTGCCGCCGCGCTCGGCGCTCTGGTGCAACGCACACGGCCGACGTATCGGGCCCCCGCCGCTGGTGGGGTACACCGACACCCGATGGCTCGTCGAGCAGGTGCTCCGCCAGCCCGGCCAGTACAGCTGGCTGGTGCTCAACTACAAAATTGCCGTGCGGGAACTGGCCGTCTCGGGCTGCGACTACATGGAGGCCTTCCGCTACAAGAAACGCCTGCGCATGCTCTGGGAGCTGGTGCGCGGTAACCACCGACTCGTGCGGCGGCTCATCGACGAGTGCCCGGACGACTTCGTTGTGGCCGACACGCCCGAGGCCCTCATCGACGGCATGAATGCCCGGAGCCTGTTCGGCCTCCAGATCGACGGCGAGGGCATGCTGCGCGACATTCAGGAGTACGACGCGATGATCGCCCGCGGCCCGGCCTTCTTCAACGACGAGCAGCTCCGGCGGCTGATGAACTTCCGCACCTACCGGGCCGACCGGCTCCGGCTGTGTCGTTTTCAGCCGATTCTCGACCCGAAAGCCCGCCCGCTGATTGCGATTCGCTGTTTTATCCTGACGCGCAAGAGCCTGGGCGGACTCAAGACCGACCTGGAAGGCCGGGTGCTGCGGCCCAACGACACGCCGATTCCCGGCCTGTACGCCGTGGGCGAAGCGGCCGGCTTCGGGGGCGGCGGCATTCACGGCCGGGGCTCACTGGAAGGGACGTTCCTGGGCGGGTGCATCCTCACGGCACGCACCACCGCCCGCCATCTCTAACCTGACCGAGGAAAACGCCATGCCGAAGAAAAGCGGAGCCTGGTTGATTCGATACGCCCTGGAGCAGTTGCCCGTGCCGTTCACGTTCGGCATTCCGGGCGTGCACGTGACGGAGCTGTACGACGAGCTGGGCCGGAGCGAGCGCGTGCGGCCCGTGCTGGTCACGCACGAAGGCGGCGGGGCTTTCATGGCCGACGCCGTCAGCCGGGTGGCACCCGACCGCATCGGAGCGCTTGCCATCGTACCGGCGGCCGGTGCGGCGCTGGCCATGGGCGGCATGGGCGAGGCCTATCTGGCGGGCGTGCCGATGCTGGTCGTCTCGGGCGGGATCCGGACGGATATTCCGTTTCATTTTCAACTGCACGAAATCGACCAGGAGAAGCTGGTGAGCGCCGTCACGAAAGGCTTCTGGCGCGTGACGCGGCACGCGGAGATCGTCCCGACCATCTTCGAGGCGTACCGGACGGCCGTATCGGGCGTGCCCGGCCCCGTCTTTGTCGAAGTGCCCGTCAACGTACAGCTCTTTCAGGGCGAGGTGCCGACGTTGCCTGCCTTCACGCCGCCTCCGCCGTCGGAAGCACCGGACGACGCGCTGATCGAGGAGGCCGCCCGGGTGCTGGCCGAAGCCGAGCGGCCGGGCATTTTCGTCGGCTGGGGTGCCGTCGATGCCACCGAGCCGCTCATCGAGATCGCCGAGCGGCTGGGGGCGCCGGTAGCGACCACGCTGCAGGGATTGAGCGCTTTCCCGGGCAACCATCCACTGCATGCCGGCATGGGCTTTTCGCGGGCGGCCGTGCCAGCGGCCGAACGGGCCTTTGAAGATTGCGACGCGCTGCTGGCCGTGGGGACGCGCTTTGCGGAGATTCCCACCGGGAGCTTTGGCGTGCGCGTGCCCGAGGCGCTCGTGCATATCGACCTGGACCCCGGTGTGCTCGGAGTTAACTACCCGGCCTGCGTGGCCATCGCGGGCGACAGCCGCGTGGTGCTGCCGCGTCTGCTGGAGGCGCTCCGGGCCATGGGCGTCGATCGCCGGGAGCGGCGGGAAGCCGTCGCCCGCCAGATCCGGGCCGACAAGCAGGCCTATCGGGACGAATGGTACCGGCACGACAGCGGCGCGCGCGTCAATCCCGTCCGGTTCTTCGATGCGCTGCGGGCCGTGTTGCCCGACGAGGCCATCGTGACGGTGGACGACGGCAACCACACCTACCTGACGGCCGAGCTGTTCGAAGTGCGGCGGCCGCGCACGCTCATCGTGCCGACCGACTTCAACTGCATGGGATACGCCGTTCCGGCGGCCGTGGGCGCGAAGCTGGCGCACCCCGACCGGCCGGTGGTGGCCGTCGTGGGCGACGGGGCGTTCCTGATGACCGGCCTGGAGTTGCTCACGGCCCGGCGCATGGGCGTCGGCGTGGTCTGCTGCGTCTTTCACGACGGCGAGCTGAGCCAGATCTCCCAGGGCCAGGAGATCCCCTACAACCGAAAGACCTGCACCGTGATCGGCGAGGTGCGGCTCGACGGGATCGCCCGGGCGGTGGACGCCCGGTATGTCCGACTGCAGGGCGAGCCGGCCGTGCTGGAGCGGACGCTGCGCGAGGCGCTCGCGTGGGCGCAGGGCGGCGACGTCGTGGTGGTGGACGTGCCCATCGACTACAGCCGCCGCACGCGCTTCACCCGGGGCGTGGTGAAGACCGTGCTCGCGCGCTTCCCGACGGGCGACCGGCTGCGCTTCGTGGGCCGCGCCCTCTGGCGCCGGCTGCGGGGATAAGAAAAAAACGGGCGGCCACCGAAGCGCGACCGCCCGTTCTATCGTCGCGGCATTGTCGCTCACACGTCGAAGTACAGCGAGAACTCGTACGGATGCGGGCGCATCCGGAGTTGCTGCACCTCGTTGTCGTACTTGTACTGGATCCAGGCCTCGATCACGTCCTCGGTGAAGACGCCGCCCTGCAGCAGGAATTCGTGGTCCTTTTCGAGCGCCTCGAGCGCCTCTTCGAGCGACCTGGGCGCCTGGGGCAGGGCGGCCTGCTCTTCGGGCGACAGGTGGTAGATGTCCTTGTCGACCGGCTGGCCCGGATCGATCTGGTTACGGATGCCGTCCAGCCCGGCCAGCAGCAGCGCCGAGAAGGCGAGGTACGGGTTGCAGGACGGGTCCGGGAAGCGGGCCTCGATCCGCTTGGCTTTGGGGCTGTCCGAGTAGACCGGGATGCGGATGGCGGCGCTCCGGTTGCGGGCCGAGTAGACCAGGTTCACCGGTGCCTCGAAGCCCGGCACCAGCCGTCGGAAGGAGTTCGTCGTCGGGTTCGTGAAGGCAATGACGGCCGGCGCGTGATGCAGGATGCCGCCAATGAACCAGAGCGCCTCCTGGCTCAGCCCGGCGTATCTGTCGCCGAAGAACAGCGGCTGCTCATCCTTCCAGAGCGAAATGTGCGTGTGCATGCCCGAGCCGTTGTCGCCGAAGATCGGCTTGGGCATGAAGGTGACCGTCTTGCCGTACTTCCAGGCCGTGTTCTTGACGATGTACTTGTAGTTCATCAGGAAATCGGCGCACTTCAACAGCGGCTGGAAGCGGAAGTCGATCTCGCACTGGCCGCCGGAGGCCACCTCGTGGTGCTGGCACTCCACCGGAATGCCGATGGCCTCCATGAGCAGCGCCATCTCGGCGCGCAGGTTCTGCAGCGAGTCGGTCGGCGGCACCGGGAAGTAGCCGCCCTTCGTGGTGGGCTTGTAACCCAGGCTGTCGTGCCGGCCCCGGTTCCAGGCGCCTTCGTCCGAGTCGATCTTGTAGAAGGCATGGTTGGGCCCTTCATCGAACGAGGCGTGATCGAAGACGAAGAACTCGGCCTCCGGCCCGAAGTAGGCCACGTCGGCAATGCCCGACTGCTTCAGGAACTGCTCGGCGCGGCGGGCGATGCCTCGCGGACAGCGCTGAAAGGGCTCCAGCGTACCGGGCTCGTGGATTTCGCCGATGAGCACGACCGTCCTGTGCTGGAAGAACGGATCGATGAAGGCGGTCGTCGGATCCGGGATCACCAGCATGTCCGACTCGTGAATGCTCTTCCAGCCCCGGATCGACGAGCCGTCGAAGCCCACGCCCTCATCGAAGTGATCAGGCTCGAACTGATCGGCCGGGATCGAAAAGTGCTGCTGCTGACCCAGAAAGTCGACAAAGCGAATGTCGACCATCTGCGCCCCTTCCTTTTCGATCAGCTCGAACACCTTTCGGATGGCTTCCTGCCGGGTCTCCACCGGCATCTCCGTGATCAGTGGCGGCGCCATACGTACGCTTGGGTTTGGTTTTAAGAATATTGGTTTAAAGGGAGTTATGGCTTACTTAGTAAGGCCTTCTGGAATATAGACCGGATTTATTTAGATGTCAACAGGCTTTATGTGATTTTTAAAGGGAAAATATTGAGTTGTCTCAAAAAGAAAGGTAAACAGGATTGTTGTTTAAGCGAAAAGGGGGTTATTCGTAGCGAAGTGCCTCAACGGGATCGACCAGGGCGGCGCGGCGGGCCGGGAAGAATCCCGCCGCCAGACCGATCAGCGTCAGCAGGGCGACGGTCAGCAGCGCGATGGGCGAGGAGAGCACCGGGTTGGCCAGAAATTCCAGCGCGCCCTCTTTGTTCGGGATGTGTCGCACGGCTTCGACGAGCAGCCAGGAAATGAGCAGGCCGACGGCGCCGCCCGTGAGTGCAATCAGCAGTGCCTCGAAGATCACCTGTAGCTGAATCGTGCCCCGACGCGCCCCCAGTGCTCGCTTAATGCCGATCTCCCGGGTGCGTTCCTGCACCACGACGTACATGATGTTGGCCACGCCGATCCCGCCCACGGTCAGCGTGAAACTGCCGATCAGCCCCATGAACAGGTTGAACCCCAGGAAGAAGTACTTGACGAAACGATCCATTTCGTTCGTGTCCCAGACGCCCAGCGCGTCCTCGTCGGCGGGGTCGAAGCGGTAGCGGCGTCCCAGCGTGACGTAAACCGCCCGCTTTACCCGATCGCTGAGGTCCGGATCGACGGGGCGGTAGACTAGGTTGTTCACGTAGCGATCACCGAAAAGCACGCGGAAGGTCGAGGCCGGGATGAAGATGCGATCGGCGTCGCGGGCATAGTAGGAGCTGTTCTGGGTTTTGGGCTGCATGACACCGACGACCAGAAACGGCGTCTGTCCGATGTAGACCTGTTGCCCGACGGATTCTTCGTCGCCGAACAGGAGCTTTTTGATCTGATCGCCGAGTACGACCACGCGGCGGCGCAGCTTCAGGTCCTGCTCGTTCAGAAAGCGTCCGCCCGGCTCCGGGATGATATTGCGCAGGCGTCCGTAGACGGGATAGACGCCCGTGATGGCGGGGTTGGTGACGGCACGGCCGCGCCGGACGGGCGTCTGGCGGTTGATATACTCGGGGCTGATGGCTTCGATGGCCGGAATCTCGCGCTGGAGCAGCCGGGCGTCTTCTTCACGGAGGCGGATGGGGCGGCCGTCCGGATAACCCTGAAACGGTCGGGTGGTCGTGCCGCCGAAAAGCACCACGATCCCGTCGCCCATGCCGTGCATGTTCTTGCGCGTCTGGCGTTCGAAGCCCACGCCGAAGGCCAGCAGTACCACGACGGCCACCGTACCCCAGGTGATGCCCAGGATCGTCAGCGTCGTGCGCAGCCGCTGCGCCTTCAGGTCGTGCAGAAACTGCTCCAGCGTGGTCAGCCAGCGCATGGCCCTTTACTGAATCTGTGGCAGGGGTTTTTCCTGCACCTTCATGCCTTCCTCCAGACCCGAAACGACCTCCACGTGCAGCGCGTCGCTGAGGCCGGTCTGAATGATCCGCTCCTCGGTCGTGCCGTCTGGCAGGACCACCGTCACGCGGGCCGTGTCGTCGCTGTAGGTGACGACGCGCTCCGGAATGAGCAGGACGTTTTCGCGCTTTTCGATGATGATCTCGGCATTGGCCGAGTAGCCGGCCCGGAGCACCAGTGGCCGGGGCGGCGCCTCCGGATCGCGCGGGTCGCGCATGACCGCCTCGACGATCTCGATCTCCACCGGAAAGACGGTCGCGTTTTCCTCTTTTTTCGCCTTGAGCCAGATTTTCGAAAGGCGACCGGTCACCTGTGCCTGCGGCAGGGCCCCGATTTTGATCTGCGCCGTCATGCCTTCCTGAAGACGCCCCACGTCGATTTCGTCCACGGTGCCCCGGAAGACCAGATCGCTCATGTCGGCCATGGTCATCAGCACGGTGCCCTCCTGATAGGAGGTGAGTGGCACGACCGGATCGCCCACTTCGATCATCTTTTCCAGCACGTAGCCGCTGATGGGGGCGCGGACGACCGTCTCGAAGCGACCCGACTCGGTCTGCACCCGACCTTCCCGCAGCAGCGCCAGCTGCTCGCGGGCGGCCTGAAGCTGCAGGCGGGCTTCTTCGTAGGCCCGGCGGGCGCGTTCGTACTCCTGCTCGGAGATCAGCCGGCGATCGAAGAGCTGCTGCTGCCGCTCGAACTCCCGGCGCAGGTTGTCCACTTCGAGCTGGCGCAGCTCGATCCGCCGCTCGGCGTCGATCAGTTCCTGAGGGGTAGGATTGGGCTGGATTTCCAGCAGCGGCGTGCCCGCTTCCACGTAGTCGCCCGCGTCCACGAACAGCCGCCGCACCACACCGGCCACCTGAGATTTGACGCTGATCTCGACACGAGGCTCGATGGTCCCGACCGCCAGCGCTTTGTCCACAATGTCGCCGCGCGTGACCGTGACGGTGGGTAGCGTTTCGGCCGCCTGACCGTTGTCGGAGGAAAGCAGCAGCAGGATCACCACGGCCATTACGGCCAGCCCGGCTGTCACCCAGAGCACACGTTTCATGGAGCTCAAGAGTTTTTCACAGACAATTACCCTGAAACGACGCTCTGGCTTTACGAAAACATTGCGGCCGGGTTACACCTGCGCTGTGGAGACGCGACAAGCCCTTGACATGGGTAAAGCAGGCTGTTACCTTCAATTTAAGACAAAGGATGATTAAATGCATTTTTGTACTTCAATCCAAAAAAGGCCCGGCGCCATGCAGCCCGATCATCCCCGTGTCCGTGAATGGCGGCACCGCCTGCTGTGGTGTGTGGGCGGTCTGCTGCTGTTTGAAACGCTGAGTGGCCTGGGTATTTACCTGCTGCCGTTCAGCGTGCCCGCTCAGTTCATCGTGCTGCTCCACACCGTCGGGGGGCTGGCATTTCTGCTCCCTTATCTGTGGTATCAGGTGCGGCACTGGTGGATTTACCGGCGCATGCCGTGGAATCACATTGTAGTGCTCGGCTATGTGGGGATGGTCGCCACGCTGGTGGCGATTGTGTCGGGACTGGTGCTGACGGTGCAGGCGCTCTGGGACACGCGCATCCACTACGGCTGGAGCCGGGTGCACCTCTGGTCCACGTTCGCGCTGATCGCCACGGTTGTGCCGCACGTGGTCTGGATCATGGTGCGCGACCACCGCGCCCGCAAGCGTGAGGCGATTCGGCCGGTGCTGGTGGCGCAACGGCATTTTTCGGCGGCGGTGACGGCGTTGACGCTGGGACTTTTCGTCGTGGTGGTGGCGCTGGCCTATGTCTACCGGGCGCCGGCGCGCTACGTCGATTTTCCGCCGGACTACAGCTACCTCTACGGCCCCGATCGCCCCTTTGCGCCGAGTCTGGCCCGCACCGAGAACAACAAGGCCATTCCGGCCGAGATGCTGGGTGGGTCGGCTTCGTGCGGGCGCTCGGGCTGCCACGAGCAGATCTACGAAGAATGGCTGCCCAGCGCGCACCGCTATTCGGCGGCCGACCCGCTGTTTCGACGGGTGCAGCATGTGATGGGCACGCAGAACGGGGCCGAATCGACCCGCTACTGTGGCGGTTGCCACGACCCGATCTCGCTCTTCAGCGCTGCGAAGAACCTGTTTCGCGACGACCTGACCAATCCTGTGGGGCTGCATGAGGGCGTCTCGTGCGTGACCTGCCATGCGATCCAGGAAGTGGACGTGCGGGGCAATGCGGACTACGTGATCCACGCGCCGGAGCCCTATCTGTTCGAGCGCGACACGAGCGGTCTCGGTGTACTGATCAGCAACTTCCTGATTCGCTCCTATCCGAAGCACCACGTTTCGAGCCTGAGCCGCCGCATGTTCAAGAGCCCGGAGTTCTGTGGCGCCTGCCACAAGCAGTTCGTGGATGAGGAGATCAACAACGTGGGCTGGGTGCAGCTCCAGAACCAGTACGACAACTGGCGCAAGAGCCGCTGGAATCATCCGGGCGATCCCGCGAAGACGATCGAATGCCGGGAGTGCCACATGCCGCTGGTCGATTCGTTCGATCCGGCCCGTGGCGATGCGCTCGACTACAACCGATCGCCCGACGACGGCAAGCACCGCAGCCACCGTTTTCTTGGGGCCAATCAGTTCATTCCGGCCCACCTGGAGCTGCCGGGCGGCAAAGAACATGCACGGCTCGTCGAAAAGTGGCTTCGCGGCGAGATCGAAGTGCCGGAGATTGCCGACAAGTGGCGCAACGGGCCGGTCATTCCCATCCAGGTGCTGGCCCCGGAACGCGCCCGTTCCGGTGAAACGGTCACCGTCGAAGTGGCCATGCTGAACAACAAGGCCGGGCACGACTTCCCCACCGGGCCACTGGACATCATCCAGGCCTGGGTCGAGTTTGTGGTGACCGACGAGCAGGGTCGGGAGGTGTTCGCCAGCGGACGGCTCGACGACCGCTACTTCATCGAGCCCGGCTCCTTCGTCTTCAAGGCGGAGCCGGTGGACCGCTACGGCAACCTGATCGACCGGCACAACCTCTGGGAGATGGTGGGCGTGCGCTACAAGCGGGCCATGTTTCCGGGCTATGCCGATCAGGCCCGCTACACGTTCACCGTGCCGCGCGACGCCCGTCGCCTGCACGTGAAGGCCCGACTCTGCTACCGCAAGGTGAACCAGTTCCTGCTCAACTTCCTGTTCCCCGACACCACGCTGACCGCACCGGTGACGGAGCTGTCGGCCGATTCCACGGTGATTCAGGTGATGTAAGCACGATGGGACGACTTTCGCGAAGAAAGCGCCAGGCGCTGTGGGCGCTGGGAGTGGCGCTGGTCGGTAGCCTGGGCGGCGGCGTGCTGGTCTGGAGCATGACCGACACGGACGAAGCGCCGTACCGCCCGGGCGAACAGGTCGAAGGGGTGGTGGCCCGCCTGGAGCGGACGCTCCCGCCGGACTATCCCCGCGTGACGTTCGCGGATGTGACGGAGGCGGCCGGCATTCGCTTTCGCCACTTTGCAGGCCGGCGCACAAGCCAGATCCCGGAAGACATGGGCTCGGGGGCAGCCTGGGGCGACTACGACCGGGATGGCTGGCTCGACCTCTACGTGGTCAGTACGATCGGCCCGCTTTCGATGACGCCCGAAGAAGGGCGCCGGGCCGGTACCTGCAACCGCCTGTTCCATAACAACGGCGACGGCACCTTCACCGATGTGACCGAGGCGGCCGGGGTGGGCTTCTGTGGATGGGGTATGGGCGCGGCCTGGGGCGACTACGACAACGACGGCTGGCCTGACCTGGTGGTGACCGCCTTCGGACAGAACGTGCTCTATCACAACAACGGCGACGGCACCTTCACCGACGTAACCCGCAGGGCCGGACTGGCCGGGCCGCAGGGCTTCTGGACAGGTGCCTCCTGGGGCGACTACGACAACGACGGCGACCTCGACCTCTACATCACCGGCTACGTCCGCTACGTGCCCGTCAGCAATGATCCCTCGGCGCTGGGCTTCGACATCGAAAATCCGCCGGGCATCAATCCCTCGACCTTCGAGCCCGAGCGCAACCTGTTCTATCGCAACAACGGCGACGGCACCTTCACCGAAATCGCCGTCCGGGCCGGCGTGGCTGACCCCGAAGGCAAAGGGCTCAGCGCGGCCTGGGCGGATCTGGACGAGGACGGCTGGCTCGACCTCTACGTGGCCAACGACGTCTCGGACAACACCTTCTTCCGCAACCGGGGCGATGGCACCTTCGAAGACCTGAGCTATCCCGCGCTGGTGGCCGATTACCGGAGTTCGATGGGCATTGCCGTGGGCGACTGGGACGGCGACACCGACCTGGATCTGTTCCTGACGCACTGGGTGGCCCAGGAAAACGCCCTTTACACGAACCTCTTGCGGGAGCAGGGCAAGCTGCTGTTTCGTGACGAGGCCGACATGTACGGGCTCGGGCAGATTTCGCTTGACTACGTGGGGTGGGGGACTTCGTTTTTCGACTACGATAACGACGGGCGGCTTGACCTGTTTGTGACGAATGGCAGCACGCTCCAGCAGCGCGACCGCCCGCACCTGCTCGTACCCCAGAAAGACCTGCTTTTCTGGAATCGTGGCAGCGACGGGTTCTACGACGTGTCGGCCGTCAGCGGCAGCTTCTTCGATTCGCTCTATGTGGGGCGCGGGGCGGCTTTTGGCGACTACGACAACGACGGCGATGTGGACATTTTCGTGGTGAATCACGGCGGCCGGGGCGTGTTGCTCCGCAACGAAGGGGGCAGCCGGAACAGCTGGCTGGAGGTGGCGCTCGAAAGCCGTTCCTGCAACCGGATGGCACTGGGGGCACGGGTGCGCGTGGTGGCGGGCGGACAGGTGCAGGTTCGCCAGATCGGTGCGCAGAGCTCCTACCTGTCGCAGAACAGCCCCGTGGCCCACTTCGGACTGGGGAAGGCCACCCGCGTCGATACGGTCGAGGTTATCTGGCCGTGCAACGGCCGCCGTCAGGTGCTTACCGACGTACCGGCCCGGCAGATCGTACGTATCGTCGAAGACGTGGGCACATGAAACGCGCAGGACTCATATCGAAACACCTGCTCGTCGGCGGACTGCTTGGGCTATTGCTGCTGGCCGGATGCGCCTCCCGCACGGCCTCGCAGGAGTCGACCGACGCCTCCGAGGCCGAACGGGCCCGCGTGGTGCAGTTCTGGAAGCTGTACCGCGAGGCCACGCAGCGGCGCCTGAGTGGCGAGCTGGAAGCCGCCGCCGAACTGTATCGACAGGCGCTGGCGCTCGACAGTCTGCACGAAAACGCACTCTACTACCTGGGCAACACCTATCTGGAGCTGGGACGCCTGGAGGACGCCTACCGGGTCTGGCAGCGGCTGGCCGCCGCCTACCCCCGGAGCAACCGGGTCTTCATGCAGCTCGGTCGCCTGCAGATGTGCTACCCCGAAAGCCCCCTGTTCGACCTGGAGGCCGCGCGTGCTTCGTTCGAGCGGGCGCTGGCGCTGAACAAAGACAGCGGCCCGGTGCTGCACCTCGGCGAAGTGGCCCTGCTGGAGGGGTGTTTCGAGGAAGCCGCCGCGCTCTTCGACAAGGTGCTGGCGATGAACTTCCGCAGCGTGCCGGCCTATGTGCTGAAGGCCTATCTGGCGTGGCAGGCAGGCGATCGGAAGACCGCCGCTGCGTTGCTGGCACAGGCCCGGCCTTATGCCCGGGCGCGAACCGACGCGGCGCGCCTCCAGCTCGAAGAAGGCAACACGCGCACAGGGCGGGCGCTGGTGTCGGAAGAGGCCACTACGTGCCCGCTGCTGGACTTCAACGAAACCGCCCTGGCCGACACGACCAACCTACTCGACCCTGACCAGTTCCTTCGCCCGCTGGCCGATCGGCTGGAGCGAGTGCTTCCCGGAAAGTCGAGCTGAGCCTGTCCGGACCATCTACGGCACAACGATCGACGAACAATTCAGAAGCCCGAGGAACTTTCCTGTAAATCTGTAAATTTTTCTGCTGCTGAAAGGCACCTGCATTTGCAGATTCATGGCGATTCTGACCGTCCCAAAGGTTTTGCGTGAGAAACTCGGCGACGACGGCGTCGAGGCGCTCATCACGCTTCTGAATGAAGCAGCCCATCATGAGCGCAATAATCTGCTGGGTATTCTGGAAGAACGTTTTGAGCGACGCGTGACCGACGAAGGCAAACGCCTGGAGGTGCAGATTGCCGAGACGGAAAAACGTCTGGAAGTGAAGATTGTCGAGGTGGAAAAGCGGCTGGAAGCGCAGATTGCCGAGACGGAAAAACGTCTGGAAGTGAAGATTGCCGAGGTGGAAAAGCGGCTGGAAGTGAAGATTGCCGAGGTGGAAAAGCGGCTGGAAGCGCAGATTGCCGAGGTGGAAAAGCGGCTGGACCATCGGATTACAGAGGAGACCGCAAAACTGGACAAGCGGATTACCGAGGAAGTGGCCCGTCTGGAGCAGCGCTTCACGGAGGTAGAGTCGAAACTGGACAACCGCATTGCAGAGGTGAAGGTAGCGCTCAGCGAGCGGTATGCGAGCTTGGTGCGCTGGATGTTCATTTTCTGGGCAGGGCAGATCGGAGTGATTGTGGCGCTGTTTGCCCTGTTTCGATAAAGAGCAGAAACCGTATGAAAGTGGCGGGTCGGGTATTTTGCTTGATCGCTTCTTTGTCCGAAAAACAAGGGGAAATCTGGTAAGCCAACGCTTCGCGCTGCATGTCAGAAGCACATGTTTGTAGTACGCCACGAAGGCGTCAGTCGCAGTGGCGCTTCCCGAGACGGCACTTCGCTTCGCTCCGTGCCTGACTACAAGCGCGTTGGTCGGTGCTGCAAACGGCAGGCTATAACGGTTTGCAGGTCGAAATCGTGATCTTCTCCCGCACTATTTTTCGGATGACCTCCAGGTAGATTGGGCCCGGGAAACCTTCGCATGTCTTTGCATGCGCCCGGGCTTCGTTCGGGTGCACGTCTGCACGCCCAAAGACGGCGATCCACCACTACATCCGACGAAGCCTCCGGGTGTCCGATGCCGGATGTTGACCGGATAGCGATTGCCGCGGGTCTTTACGAAGCCGTAGCCGGAGCGGGCTTTTTCTTCGGGGGCAGGTCGTTGCCGCGCGGCACGAAGGCCTGGATGCCCGTGATCTCGCGGCCGAGGATCAGGCCGTGGATGTCGTAGGTGCCCTCGTAGGTGTTGACGCTTTCGAGGTTTACCATGTGATGGATGACCCGATACTCACCTACGATACCATTGGCGCCGTGCATGTCGCGCGCCATGCGGGCAATCTCCAGCGCCTTGCCGGCGTTGTTACGCTTGGCCAGCGAGATCTGGGCGGGCGTCACCCTGCCCTCGTCGGCCAGTTGCCCCAGCCGGAAGGCCAGCAACTGCATCTGGGTGATCTCGGTGAGCATGTTGGCGAGCTTCGTCTGGATGAGCTGCATGGCCGCCAGCGGGTAGCCGAACTGGGTGCGCTCCATCACGTAACGCCGCGTGCGCTGGTAGCAGTCCTCGGCCGCACCCACCGTGCCCCAGGCGATCCCGTAGCGGGCGTTGCTCAGGCACGAGAACGGTCCTCGTAGCCCGCGCACGCCCGGCAATACGTTCGCATCGGGCACGAACACATCTTCCATCACGATCTCGCCGGTCGAAGAGGCCCGCAGCGACATCTTGTTTTTGGTCTCCGGCGTCGAGAGGCCCGGCATGTCGCGCTCCAGAATGAAGCCCATGATTTCGCCCTCGTCGTCCGGATGCTCTTTAGCGCGGGCCCAGACCACCGCAATGTCGGCAATGGGGGCGTTCGTGATCCAGGCTTTCGTACCGTTGAGGATCCAGCCGCCGTCGACGCGCCGGGCCGTCGTCTCCATCGAGCCGGGATCGGAGCCGTGGTCGGGCTCGGTCAGGCCAAAGCAGCCGATCAGCTCGCCGGTGGCCAGCTTCGGCAGGTATTTGCGCTTTTGCTCCTCGGTACCGTACTTCTCGATGGGGAACATCACCAGCGACGACTGCACCGACATGAACGAGCGGTAGGCCGAGTCGACGCGCTCCAGCTCACGGGCGATCAGTCCGTAGGCCGTGTAACTGGCGCCTCCGCCGCCGTACTTCGGGTCGATCGTCACGCCCAGCAGGCCCAGCTCGCCCATCTCGCGGGGAATCTCCATGTGAAAGATGCCCTGCTGGTTGCCTTCGAGCGCGCGGGGTTCCAGGCAGCTCTGGGCGTACTCGCGCGCCGTCTCCATGATCAGGCGATCCTCCTCCTTCAGCATCGATTCGAAGAGGAACGCATCGTCCGGGTTGAAGGGAAACGAGCCCATGGTCTATCCAATTTTTTGTGATCGCAGCACTTATCCGTAATTCCAGTTCACGCCGCGGCCCTGCTCGGGATCCGGGTAGTGCCAGCTGACGGCCCCCTGATCGCAGGCGTACATGCAGGTGCCGCACTCGATGCAGTCTTCGAACTGAAAGTGCACGTGGCCCTGCTCGTCGAGCGTGTAGCAGTTGGCCGGACACACGTAGGTGGTGGCCTTGTGCGGGCAACGCGTATTGCAGATGTTCGTGTCGACCAGAATATGCGGCCGGGCGTCCCGGCGCTCCTGGTTGCGGTAGTTGACGGTTCCGAGGCGTTCGGCGATCGTCATGGCTCAGAGGGCTTTCCAGGCCCGGTAGGTGAGTTTGAGCAGTTCCAGCGGCGAGCTGTGGCGGCGCACCACCTCGCGTAGAATCTGGCGCAGTTTCGGGGCCGGACGGTTTTCCACGCGGAAGAACTCACGGCCCAGGTCGCACGCCAGGCGCGGCATGCGTTCGTACATCACCGGTTCGTGGAGCAAACGAACGGCCGCCTGGAAGTTCCGCATGTTCTGGAGCACGTAGCTCTGCTCCAGGCGCTCGCGGTAGCGGCGGAGCGTGGCGGCCGAGAAGTCGCCGACGCGTCGGGCTTCGAGCACGGTTTCGGCGGCCAGGATGCCCGAATGCATGGCGAAGTCCATGCCCTGAATCGCCTTGCCCGCATTCAGCAGCAGGTTGGCCGCCTCGCCGGCCACGAGCACGCCGTCGGCGTAGAGTTCGCGCGGCATGGCCCGCATGTCGCCCGTCGAGACCACGTGCGCCGAGTACTCGACGACCTCGCCCCCCCGGATCATGTCGGCCACCACGGGATGCGCCTTGAAGCGGTCCAGCAGTTCGTAGGGCTTTTTGCGCTTGCGGCGCAGGTCGGCCATGCCGAGCACCAGCCCGATCGACACGGTGGTGCGGTTCGTGTAGAGGAAGCCGCCGCCTTCGACGCCGTCGGTGATGGCGCCGATGAACTCGTTGGCCAAGCCGCTGCGCTCGGAGAGCTGGAAGCGGTCTTCGAGCACCCGACGGTCGAAGCGGAGCACTTCTTTGACGCCGACGGCCATGTGGTCGGCGGGCACGTACTCGGCCTGCAGGCCGATCTGGCGCGTGAGCAGGTTGTAGACGCCTTCGGCCAGGATCACGCAGTCGGCATAGAAACGCTCACCGCCGGCCTCGACGCCCACGACGCGGCCGTCTTCGACGAGCAGGCGTTCGACGAGCACGTCGAAGGCCAGAAAGGACGCGTCGGCACAGGCGCTCCGATCGATGGCTTCCTGCACTTTGTCGGCCAGCCAGCGGTCAAAAATGGCCCGCAGCACGGTCACGCCCATGTAGGGCGGCGTGTCGTAGTGGGACGATTTGAAGTCGATCGAGAAGGCCGACTGCTCGTCGAGGAAGGTCAGCCGCCGGTGGTTGATGAAGCGCTCGAAGCCGGCGTTCGGATCGTTCCAGTACTCGGGCACGAGGCGGGCCAGGTCGGTGCCCCAGAGCACGCCGCCCGAGACGTTCTTGGCGCCGCTGTAGGCGCCGCGCTCGATGAGCAGAAAGGGCACCTCGTGGCGGGCCAGCACCATGGCCGCGCTCAGTCCGGCGATACCACCGCCGACGATGATGCACCCGAAGCGTTCGGCTTCCATCAGCTTTCGGCCTTGATCCGGCGGATTTCTTCGAGGAGCAGGGGCAGGATCTGGTACAGGTCGCCCACGATGCCGTAGGTGGCGATGTTGAAGATCGGGGCGTCCGGGTCTTTGTTGATCGCCACGATCACCTTGCTTCCGGCCATGCCGGCCACGTGCTGGATGGCCCCGGAGATGCCGACGGCGATGTAGAGCGTGGGCGAAACCACCTTGCCGGTCTGGCCGATCTGGAGCGAAGCCGGAAAGAGACCGGCCTCGATGGCGGCACGCGAGGCCCCGATGGCGGCGCCCAGCTCGCGGGCCAGTTCTTCGACGAGCTGTTTGCCGGCTTCGTCGCGCACGCCGCGTCCGGCCGCCACGATGATGTCGGCCTCCGAAAGGTCCACCTGACCGGTCGTGCCGGTGATCACCTCGCGGAGCGTGGCCCGCAGCGTGGCCGTGTCGAAGTCGAGCGGTACCTCCACGACTTCGGGCTCGGTGGGGCTTTCGGCCGGTTGTGCGGTATAGGTGCCGGCCCGCACCGAGACAAGCACGGGTTGTGTGGTGGCTTCGGTGTCGGCCAGCACACGGGCGGCCATGACCGGACGCGTGGCCGTCACGGACGCGCCGATGTCGAACGCCGACACGTCGGGCAGGGCGGCGGCTCCGACGCGGGCGGCCAGCGCCCCCAGCACGTCCTTGACGGACTCGGTGGACGGCAGCGCCATCAGCGTCGGTTGTGCCGCGCGAAAGACGGCCGCCAGCGCAGTCAGCACCGGCGCGTTCAGGTGCCGGTCCAGTGCGGGGTGTTTCACCAGATAGACCTGATCCACCCCGTAGAGCTTCAGCGCTTCGACGAAGCGATCCGCCTCGGGGTGCAGCACACAGGCGGCCAGTCGGGCCCCATCACGGCGGGCCAGCGTGCGCACGTGCGTCAGCACTTCCAGCGCCGCACGGGTGGGGCGCTCCTGTTGCGTGGGAATATGGCAGAGGTAGGTGCTCATGGTTACAACACGCGGGCTTCTTCGCGGAGCAGACGAACGAGTTCACGAACCACCTCGGCCGGTTCGCCTTCGAGCTTGCGGCCGGACGCACGGGGCGGAATCGGTCGGTAGCCGGTCACGCGCGTGCGGGGCCGGAGCTGCTCGGGCGACAGCCCCAGGTCCGACAGCGTGAGCGCCTCGATGGGCTTTCGGCGGGCCTGCATGATGCCCCGAATCGATGGAATGCGCGGGTCGTTCATGTCGTTGGAGATCGTCACCAGACCCGGCAGCGCCAGTTCGATGATTTCCCGGCCGGCGTCGCCCTGGCGCGTGACGATCAGGCGTCCGTTTTCGTAGGCCAGCCCCACCGCGTTGCTCACGTAGGGGAGCCCCAGCAGCTCGGCCAGCATGGTGCCGGTCAGGCCCGCGTCGGTGTCCTGGGCCTGTTTGCCGGTGAAGATGGCATCGTAGCTCCGGTCCCGGAAAAAGGCGGCCAGGACCGTCGCCACGGTGGCCGAGTCCCAGTCGGACGGATCCGCTTCGATGTGATAGGCGCGCTCGGCGCCCATGGCCAGCGCCTTGCGGATCGATTCCGAGACCGAGGCCGGTCCGATGGCGACGACCTCGACCGTACCGCCGTGCTGCTCGACGAGCTGCAGCGCCCCTTCGACGGCCGAGGCATCGTAGGCGTTCAGGACATAGCGCTCGACGTCAAATTGCAGGCGCCCGTCCACGATCCGAAAGGGCGCCTGAATGTCCGGTACCTGTTTGATGCAGACGCAGATGTTCATAGTCCTTCGAGAAGGATACAACCTGGCTTCAGTTTACGAAATTTTGAGCTTCAAAGCGGAAGCGCTTTTTGGATTCTCTGCAGAAGTTGACGTTCACGCTGTCAAAATAAGCGATCCGGCCGACTTTTTACCTGTTGACCTGCTGCAGTCGTGAAGATCGCCGTCGGCCCGCGCATTATCGCCGCTCGCACGCACGACCGAACCCGCGTGCTGCTCTTCCGACGACCGGCTGCAACAGGTTTGAACCTTGAAGAAGTGAGTGTCTGTAGTTATGCTCTCCAAAGCAAAGTATAACTACTTTTGCCCATGACTTACAGGATTGGACCAAAGGGGCAAGTCGTTATTGCCAAGAAGATTCGGGATAAACTGGGTATCGGGCCTGGCTGGGAAGTTGTTCAATTGCTGGTCGAAGATCATGTTGAACTGTATTTTGTACCCCCTGTGCATCGACGTTCCCTGAAGGGTATGCTGGCCCCGCACATCAAGCGTCAGCCGGAAACGGACGACTGGACCGCCCTTCGTGAGCAGGCATGGAAAGCCATCAGCCAGGAAAAAGAAAACCGATAGGTGCATTGGTCGATACCAGCGTGCTGGTGCGCTATCTGACCGGAACGCCCGAGGAGATGGCCGCTCGTGCTGCAGCTATTCTGGATGGTGATGAAGTGCTGGGCGTTTCACGATGACTTGGGCAATTCCTCCCACGGCTGAAGCCGTGGGAGGAATTGCCCCATACCCGTGACATACTGCTGACACCGCCGCATCATATCCTTCCCACAAACACTCCCCGCCATGCAGACGTTGACGCTCCGCACACGGCTCGATCCCACGCCCGAGCAGGCAGACGCCCTCCAGGAAACCCTCGAGCGCTTCGCGCAGGCGTGCAATCTGACGCTGGAGGTGGCCAGGGCCTGCAAGACCTTCAGCAAGTTCAAGCTTCAGCGACTCGTCTACGGCCAGCTCCGCGCGCTGGGCCTGTCGGCCAACCTGGCCATTCGGGCCATCGCCCGCGCGGGCCATCGTAAAGGCCATCGCGCAAAGCACTACCGCCCCACCTCCTGCGACTACGACCAGCGCACGCTCTCGCTGCGCGGCGAACGCGTCAGCCTTTCGACCACGCGTGGGCGGCTGCGCATTCCCATGCGGCTGAGTCCATACCATCGCTACTGGCTTGCTCGGGCGCGCAGCGTGCAGGGTGGGAGGCTGCTTCGCGACCGACGCGGGCACTGGTATGTCCACCTGACCGTTCGCATTGAGACGCCGGAGGCCGCACAGACCGGCCGGGTGGTGGGCGTCGATCTGGGCCAGCGCCTGCTGGCGGCGCTTTCGACGGGCGCGCGTTTTTCTGGAGGTGCGCTCAAGACGAAGCGGCTCCACTACCGCGCCAAACGCGCCGAGATCCGCTCGAAGCTGGATCGCCCTTCCGAACGCACCCGGTCGCTGAGGCGACTGTGGGCACGGCTTTCGGGAAGGGAGCGGCGCTTTGTGCGGCAGGTGTTGCATGAGGCGAGCCGCCGCATTGTGGACGGCCTTGCGCCCGGTGACGTGCTGGCGATCGAAGACCTTCGGGGTCTTCGCGGACGCACAAGGCGAAAGGGCAAAGCGGCGCGCCACCTGCACCAGTTGTGGCCGTACGGTTTGTTTCGGCACCTGCTGGAATATAAGGCGCGGCTCAAGGGGGTGCGGGTGGTGGTGGTTGACCCGAGGTATACGAGCCGGACGTGTCCGCGTTGTGGACACCTCGATCGGCGCAATCGTCGGAGTGGGCGGCTGTTTCGGTGCCGGGCGTGTGGATTTCAGCACAATGCGGACGTGGTGGCGGCGCTGAACCTTGCCCGAAGAGCGGGCTCTGAGGGCACGGGCCGTTGTCAGCCGGCCCTTAGTGCTATCCCGGCCGGTGGTCGGGAGGGCAAGCCCACAACTTCAGTCGTGGGTAGCTGACTGCTTGTGCTTGCAGAGACGGCGTATGTGCTGCTGTCCGTTTATGGCGTTCCGCGTCGGCAGGTCGTTGAAAGTCTGATCTGGCTTCTGCAAAAAGAAAATCTGCAACCAATTGGTTGTACGAAGTCGCTCGTTTTGCAGGCGCTGATGCGCTGTTTGCCATCCGGGCGCGTTTCCATCGCCGATGCTCTGTTATGGGCGGAAGCCCATCACAGGGGCGTACGCCAGGTTTTCACGTTTGACCGGCGTTTCCCTGACCAGGGGCTGACGTTGCGGGCTTAATCGGGCGATGTCAGCGCCAGCTTCCGGTCGAAGCGGTCCGGTGCCACGTAGCGCGTGTGGAAGCGCAGCCAGTCTTCGGGAAAACGGCGGTAGACCGGGTCGTCCCACAGGCGACCGGGCGGTGTGTCATAGCCGGGCATGTCGTGATAGGGCAGGGGCCGCACGGTGCGGGAGAACGTCGTGTTGTAGTCGCCGTCCTTGACCCAGCCGTCGCCGATGAGCACGAAGTCGCGCGTCCAGCCTTCAGGCGGATCGGGCAGGGCGGGGAAGTGGAAGACGAGTTCGTCCCCGGCATTCATGATCACGTAGCGGTCGTCGATCTCAGCCAGCAGCTCGCGCACGTCGCCGAAACGGGTGTAGTAGCCTTCCAGATCGCGCCAGCGCTGGGCCGTGCCGGCCAGCGAATCGTAGATCGGGACTTCCGGCGCGGAGCGTTCGGGTTGCACGGTGGCCGAGTAGCCCCGGTAACGTAGCAGCGCCAGCTCGGGCGCCAGGCGCGTGGTGCGAAGCGGAGCGTCCGGACGCGCTTCGGCCCAGCCGATCCAGTCCCAGTAGATCTCCAGGTTCGTGTGCAGCCGCACGCGATACGGACCACCCTCCGGGAGCTGGCCGGTCAGGTCGATCACGATCGTCTTCAACCGGCCGGCCGGAAAGCCCAGGTCCGGGTAGGCCACGCGCCAGCCGCCCTGGCCGTCGGGCACTTCGACGCGCAGACCCCGCGGCCGGGGATGGCGACCCTGACTGATCGCCACGTTGATCGAGCTGTCGGTCGGACGCAACCAGCCGTAGGCGATCAGGTAGAGCGGTCGGTCGGCCGGTACGCTTTTGCCCAGATCCAGCTCGATGAAGTGGGGTTCGGCGATGCCCTGGTACGCACCGGGGGCGAACGTGTCGAAATAGCGGCCGTCGCGACGCCGAACTTTATCCGTCACGTCCCGATTCCGGTGATCGCGGGCGCGGGCAATGGGCTGCACCGGACCCGTGGGGTAGAGTCGAAGCTGACGCGGCGGAAACGCGAAGCGTTCGTCCACCCAGACCTCGGTTCCTTCCGGATGATCGACCACCATGAGAGCCACGTGGTCGAAGAAGTGCGTCTCCCACAGCTCGGCCGTGATGCGCACGTCGTAGATGCCGTCGCGTGGGCGGAGCTGGTCGCCGCGGATCTTGATCCAGTCCTCGGTCTGGGCGATGTCGCCGGTCTCCTGGGCGTTGATGCGCAGGCCCAGCGGCGAACCCCAGATGAAGTCGGTCACGAAGACCATGCGTTCGCCGTCGAACGTGAAGACCCAGGGACAGGAGCCCTTCAGGCGTTGTGTGGCCTGGACGGTTTCGTTGGCGGCCAGATTGAATTCGGCCTGCACGTTGCCGTTGGGCCAGACGATGCGGGCCAGTGGCACGCGCGATTCCAGTCCGAGCCCGAAATGCACCACGGGCGCCTGAATGACCTGCTTCTGATAGATCGTGCCGGCGCGGATCTCGACGACGCCGCCGATGCCGAAGCTGTTGACGCGCTGGTCGCCCACGACGACGGCCTGGGGATGGAGCAGCGTCCAGGCGTACGGCGCGTCGCTCTGATTGCGGAGGCGGACGGGTGTCCCGTCGGGTTGCGCGGCGGTGAGGTCCAGGCGGCCGTCGCCGTCGAGGTCGGCGGCGTCGAAGGCCTGCACTTCGAGCGTGAGCGGTTCGGGGCGCAGGCGGCCGCGGGCGTCAACGAGCCAGATCCAGGTCTGGCCGGGGATTGAGGCGATCAGGTCCTGGGCGCCGTTGTTGTCGAGGTCGGCGGTGAAGAGATGGGCCAGGCGGCAGGCGGTTTCGTCGAGTGCGGGGGTTCGGACGGGCAGCGGACGGGTTTCCCAGGAGCGGGTGCGTGGCGTGTAGGCGAGTCGGTGGAGCGAGCCGTCCGGGCGCCACAGCGTCAGTCCGAGCAGGCCGTCGTGGTCGAGGTCGGCGGAGGTGAGCGTGCAGCCGGAGCCGGCGGGCATGGTCGCGTCTTTCAGGAAAAGGCCCTGGCGTTCGTTGCGCCAGAGGTGGAGCGCGCCGTTGAGGTCCAGCGCGGCCAGGTCGGGATCGCCGTCGCCGTCGAGATCGCTCCAGGCAAGCTGGCGGGGGGCGATGTCGAAGACACGTCGGATCTGGAAGGTCTGGTCTCCGTTATTGCTAATCAAAAAAACGGATGCGGTGCCAAGGAGCAGGTCGAGGTCGCCTTCCAGGTCGAAATCGGCCACCCAGAGGCCGGTGATCCCGTCGGCCGGAGGTGCGGGCAGGGCGACTTCGGTGAAGGTGCCATTGGCTTCCTGGTGGTAGAGCCGGACGCCTTCGCTGCCCACCAGTGCCACATCCATACGAAAGTCGTTGTCGAAGTCGACCAGGGCGACGCTGTGGGCGGGCGTGGCCGTTGGTGGTAACGGACCCGGACGCCGCAGCACGGTGCCGTCGTCGAACATGACGTCGCGCGTGCGCACCAGCAGTACCGACGGGTCGGCGTCGGCGGTCTTCCAGATCACGCGCGAGGCCGGTGCCGGACCGCCTGGCAGCGGCTCGGACTGGAACGTCATCAGCGTGTCGGGCAGGGCGAAGGTGGCCCGGGGAGGCTCCAGACGCAGCGGCTCGGTAAGCGGGGGGCTCAGCACTTCCGGCGGGGGTTGCAGTTCGGCCAGATCGGCCCGAAAGGCCGGATGCTGGAGCAACGTGTTGCGCAGGAAGGCGACCTGCGTACGTAGCGCCGTCCAGTTGGCCTCGCGGGCCAGTGCGAGCAGCTCCTGCCAGACCGTCCGCGCCTCGTCGGGCCAGGTATCGATGAGCGTCTGGAGATGGGCGATCGTCTCCTGAAGCGTCCGGGCATCCTGGGTGGCGACGGCCCGGCGCAGGCGCTCCAGCCAGAGCGCCTGGTTGTCGGGGCGGTGGCGTAACATCCGGGCCAGCACCGTGTCGGCTGTCAGCGTGTCGCCAGGCGCCGGGTGGGTCTCAAGGAGCTGGAAGAGGAGGTAGGCTGCTTCAAGGTCGGCGGGATCGTGCTGCAGAGCGGCCAGCAGGTGACGACGGGCCGCCTCCGGTTGTTCTTCAGCCAGGGCCAGACGGGCCAGCAGCACCTGAATGCGGACGCTTTCGGGCGCAAGGCGGGCGGCCTCGTTCAGGTAGCGGTGGGCGGCCTCCAGGTCGTTGCGGCGCAGCGCGAGCAGGCCCAGGTTGGCCCAGGCGGCCGGTTCGCCGGGCGCCAGCTCGGTCACCCGCTCCAGCAGCGTACGGGCGCCCCGATCCTCACCGGCCTGCAGGGCGGCCAGTCCCGTGTAAAAAGCCGTGACGGTCTCCTGGTAGGCGTCGGTACCGGGCTCCGGGACCGAAGGAGCGCGGCGGCAGGCGGCCGCGCCCAGCATCAACAAAATATACAGCGTAACGGTTACGGCAGGGCGTGGCATGGTTACTCTCGGCAGGATGGCGACACGTCCTGCAAGTTAGCGCCGTCGGGAGATCCGGGCAAGGCCTGAGCACAATATGCGGAAGGCCCCGTTCCTCCTGTAGTCGGCACGAAGCAATAGCGTCTAACGGCACTTCGCTTACGCTTCGTGCCTGACTGCGAACGTGTTTGTAGTGCGCCACGAAGGCCCAGCCGGACGACGCAAAAAAGTGGGCAAAATGTGTTGCGGGAAACGGCCGCGGCCGTCAGACGGCCTGGCGGATGGCCTCGACGGCGGCCGGATCTTCGAGGCTGCTCAGGTCGCCCGGATCCTGGCCGAGATACGCAGCCCGGATCACGCGGCGCATAATCTTGGCGTTGCGCGTCTTGGGCAGGGCCGTGGTGAACCGGATCTCGCGGGGCTTCAGGGGCTTGCCCAGTGCCGCCACCACGCGCTCCATCAGTTCCCGGCGGAGTTCTTCAGAGGGTGAAACGCCGGGCTTCAGGACGACGAAGGCCACCACTTCTTCGCCCTTGACTTCGTGCGGGACGCCGATTGCCGCACTTTCGGCCACGGCTTCGTGGGCGTTCAGGATGGCCTCGACTTCGGCCGGACCCAGGCGCTTGCCGGCCACCTTGATCGTGTCGTCCGAGCGGCCCAGGATGTACCAGAGGCCGTCGCGGTCGATGGCGGCAAAGTCGCCGTGCACCCAGAGTCCTTCGATGCGACGCCAGTAGGTATCGAGGTAGCGTTCGCGGTCGCGCCAGAAGCCGCGCGTCATGCCGATCCAGGGCTTGCGGATGACCAGCTCGCCGACGGCCTCGCGCACGGGGCGTCCCTGCTCGTCCACCACGTCGGCGGCCATACCGGGTACCGGACCCGAGAACGCGCAGGGTTTGAGCGGACGGAAAAAGTTGCCGCAGAGAATCCCGCCGGAGATCTCCGTGCCGCCCGAGTAGTTGAGAATGGGCTTTTCGCGGCCGAGCACGTGCTCGAAGCACCAGAGCCAGGATTCCGGGTCCCAGGGGCTGCCGGTCGAACCCACCGCCCGGAGGCTCGACAGATCGTGGCGGCGAATGGGCTCCGGACCATGCGGCCGCAGCGCCCGGATCAGCGTGGGCGAGATGCCCAGATGCGTTACCCGGTGCTGTTCGACCAGTCCCCAGAGCCGATCGACGTCCGGGTAGTCGGGCGCGCCGTCGTAGAGCACCATCGTGGCCCCGATGAGCAGCGTGCCGAAAACCAGCCAGGGGCCCATCATCCAGCCCATGTCGGTCACCCAGTACATGGTTTCGCCCGGCTTGAGGTCCATGCACTGGTACATGTCCTGGGCGGCCTTGACCGGAAAGCCGCAGTGCGTGTGGACGGCCCCTTTCGGGCGGCCCGTGGTGCCGCTCGTGTAGATGACCATGAGCACGTCTTCGGCGTCGGTGCGGACCGTCTCGGCCTCGGCCGGTTGCGGCCAGACCAGCTCGTGCCACCAGTGGTCGCGGCCCGGGTGCATGGGCACCGGTACGTTGTCGGCCTCCATGCGGCGGTAGACGATCACGTGCTGCACGCTCGGGCAGTCGGCCAGCGCTTCGTCGGCCACGGGCTTCAGGTAGACCGGCCGGCCGCGCCGGTAGAAACCGTCGGCCGTGAACAGAAAGCGCGCTTCGGCGTCCTGGATGCGGGTGCGGACGGCCTCGGCGCCGTAGCCGCTGAATAGCGGCAGCACGATCCCGCCCAGCTTGATCACGGCCAGGAAGGCGATGACCAGCTCGGGCGTCATGGGCATGAAAAGGGCGGCCACGTCGCCTTTCTGGAAGCCCAGCGACTGCAGGGCGCGGGCGCAGCGGCACACCTCGGCGTGCAGGCCCGCGTAGGTCAGCGTGCGCAGCGTACCTTCTTCGCCTTCCCAGCGCAGCGCGATACGTTCGGCCGCGTCCGTCTCCTGCCATTTGTCCAGCAGGTTGTGGACGATGTTGAGCTGGCCGCCCACGCACCAGCGCGGAAAGGCCGGACCTTCGCTCAGGTCCAGAATGCGCGTGTAAGGTCGGTAGAAGCGAATGTCCAGATCTTCCAGCACGGCCGGCCAGAACCACTCCGGGTTGTCGACCGAGCGGGCTTGCAGCTCGTCGAGCGAACCGATGCCGTGGCGGTTCATGAACCGCTGCAGGTTGCTGGCCGCGATCCACTCCGGCCGCGGCTCCCAGACCACGGGCTGGTTGAAGGGAAAGGTGGAGCTCTCCATAAAGCCAAATTTTCCGTTATTGCGTTTTAGTTCAGAAAACCTGAAAATTTCTGAAAATCAACCGGCCGTTCGTGTTGGCATGTTTGCCACTCGTAGTAAACGACAGAGACGGTCCTTCTGGCTATGTAGCTATCCTGAACTCGCACTTACTGATCCAAACTTAATTACCTAAAGGTGGTTGTGATCCCACTATGGCAAACGACGCCCCTAACAACTGGCGCGAGGCCCGACGCCTGCGTGCCTTCGAACTCAGCCAGGAAGGCTGGACCGGAGTAGCCATCGCCATGGCCCTCGGCGTCACCGAGGGCGTCGTCAGCCAATGGCTTCGTCGCGCCCGCGAAGGTGGCAAGGGAGCCCTACGCACCCGCAAAGGCACGGGACGCCCTCCCAGACTGGCCCAGGATAAACTTGAACGACTAGCCGGACTCCTGGTCCAGGGCCCTGAGCACTCTGGCTTTCGCGGCCAGGTCTGGACCCGGGCCCGTGTGCGCGAGGTCATCCGAGGCCAGGAGGTAGTGCGTTTTCTGCGCCACGTGCAGCGTCATGTTGGAGAGCGCCTGTTGGTGGTCTGGGACCGGACTCCCGGCGCATCGAGGAAAGCACGTTCGGGCGTTTTTGAGCGAGGAGCAGGGGCGGATTCATGTGGAGCGATTGCCGGGCTATGCCCCGGAGCTGAATCCGAAGGAGGGCATCTTCAAGCATCTGAAGCGGGTCGAACTGAAGAACCTTTGCTGCGCCCACCTGGAGGCGTTGACGTTGGAACTGCGCCGTGCGAAGGAACGGCTGCGGCACAAGCGCTCGGTGATCGAAGGCTGCTTCAGGCAAGTCGGCCTCCTTTAGCTCTTTTTGTCCGGATCAGTAAGAATACGCCGGAAGCGCTATTCGGTGCAAGTTGTGGTGAATCCGGGATGAATCTGGGGGGAAGGTTATAAAAAATCCGGGCGGACATTTTCGTCCGCCCGGATTAGTAGCAGCAGAGTGGATAGCCGGCCTTTACCGGAGCAAGAGCATGTGCCGGGTTGCCTGGAACGTGCCGGCCTCAAACCGACACACATACACGCCACTGGGCAGATGCGTGGCATTCCAGACGATTCGATGATAGCCTGCGCTCATTTCGCCATCGACCAGACGGGCTACTTCACGTCCCAGCACATCGTAGATTACAACACGCACCCGCGTTGCTTCCGGCAAATCAAACCGCAGTTCGGTCTGTTCCTGGAACGGATTGGGGGTGTTCGTGTGCAACGCAAACGCCCGGGGGACCGGCGGTGCGTTCGTCTTGCCCGGAGCGTCGGTGCACGTCGTAGCCGTGTTCGATGGGTCAGATTCCCCGCCCGTGTTGTAAGCTGTTACGTAATAGTGGGTGATCTCATCGCCACCACCCAGACATCCGCTTCCAATGTACTTGGACTGATCGATGTACGAAGTGGCCGTTGTCGAGGCAATACGAGAAAATGACGAGCAGGTGTAGTAGAGGTTCGAGCATCGGTAGATGTAATAGCCGGTGGCACCGCTGCTGGCGGTCCAGTTCAACTGCGGATGGGAACCCACCGGACCAGTGGTGACCGTCAGATTCGTCGGTGGGGCAGGAGGCGGAGGGGGTGCTTCCGGCTTTCCAAGAACCGAATAGGCAAACACTACATTGCTGGCGGTAGTCGGAAACCAACCCTTATAATATCCAGCCTCGTCCCAGACCTGGTAAATGTATGTCCGTAGGGTTGCGGAGGTGTACGACGAAGTAACTACCTGTACAAAACCGGTCTGGTAGTTGGGGGCTTCCGGACCCCATCCTATGGTTATGCCGGGACCACGTCCAAATACATAGGGCTTCTCCTGGTAGGTCTTTGGGAATTGTACAGTGGTTCGTACTTCATGACGTCTCACGAAATAAATACCAGAAGGTAACCCACCGCCTGTGTTGAAAATGATGATCGGATACACACCTGTGCTGCTAACGATCGTTCCTCCTCGCGCTGTATAGCGATCCAACTCCCAGGGTGGCCGTAACATCTCTAGGGCTCTGCGCGCATCAACAATACCGTAGCCGGTTTCTTCGTCATATCCTGGAGTTTGTATATCTCTGGCAGAAGCTTGAATGATTCCTTCTATCTCCTGAGGGTGGAGGGTGCTGTTTTCTGAAAGCAACAACGCTGCGACACCCGAGACGTGCGGTGCCGCCATCGACGTACCACTAATGGGTGGTCCGGTTTCGGGATTCCCTGCTCCCGCATAGTTTGGAGGCAAACCTGAAGCTATCATATCCGCAGTTCTATACGTAGGCATGGTAGATAAAATAGCCGTTCCAGGTGCCATTACATCAATTCCGTTACCGTAGTTACTGCCGTAGTACGGCCAAGGCCAACCAGGATCACCGGGCGAAGCTCTACCTCCGGATTTATTCGTGGCGCCTACCGAAATCACCCAGTCTTGGTCGTAATCAGAGGGATAATGGCGTTGCGTGGTATTATCATTGCCCTTAGCAGCCACAAAAACACGGCGCAACCGAGCGGCATAATTTATCGCGCCGCGGATTGTCTCGTCATACTGATACCCTCCCCAGCTATTGTTAAGCACATGGCAATTGTACTGGTTTGGACTGGCACAACTTACAATTGCCTGGGCGGCGTTTTCAGTAGTAATGCCGGTTGGTCCGGAAATTTTTAGTGCAATTAATTGAGCCCCCTTATTACCGCTACCGTTACGTGCATCATAGCCCCAGCCGCCGGCTACGCCGGCAATTCCTTCTCGCTGGCCGCCGCTATTCAGGTTATGCGTAAAAGCAGCAGCAATACCAGCTACGTGGGTACCATGCCAGTAATCATCAAGGGGATCTGCATCGCCATAGCCATAATCATATCCGCCTGTTACTTTAACTCCAAAGCTCCCTCCCAGGTCAGGGTGCGTGTAATCAATGCCTGAGTCTATAATGCCGATTCGGACGTTCCAGCTACCGGTCTGAATATCCCAGGCCTGTTCGGCATTGATACCGGGCGGCGGTTTCAGGGCCCATTGACTGGTAAAGTACGGGTCCGCGGGTGTGCGTGGTGGCAGAGGCTGAGGGTTCGAAAGTGGCACAGGTGCCGAGGTCCCTGAAAGCTGATATGCCAATTGATAAATGTGGTTGGGCTCTGCATAGATGACCTCAGGCAATGTTTCAAGCCGAGATATAAGCGCAGGCACGTCTACAGGAGCCGGAAACGTAAGAACGAACGTCTGCGAAAGGTCTGCTACTTGGATCTGTTCACCGGTTACCAGTAGCTGGAGTGTGTCGGCTGGTGTGAAGGCGGGGAACACTTTGCGTATCTGCTGCACCCCCATATTCCGCAATTGACGCATAACGCTCTGTGGCGCCCGAATCTGTTCTATAGAAGTTTGAGCCTGTTGTATTGGCAATCGAAGTGTTCCTGTTTTAAAATGCACAATGATCTCATTCGGTACGTATTTTCCTGCAACCCCTTCAGGAGAGGGAACTGAAATACCTCTACGGTCAATCCGCACAGGCCTTTCCTTACGCAATCGTTCCAAGAGGTCGGCTGGCAGTCTGGTTGCCGCTTCTTTCTGGGCATACGCGGTTCCAACAATCAGCCATAGGAGCAGGCCCAGAATCTTTACGCGCTGTGGCGCATTACATGTGAAGCTACGCATAACTGGTCCTCCCGTGTTTATAGTTTGGGCTGGTTATTGCGGGCACTTCCCTGCGCCTGCTCCCCTACAGCAGGCGCAGGTTTTTTATTTTCAGTTGTCATGCCATGGCAACACCTCCGGGCAGTAGGCTACCGGTCGTCCGGGCTGGTAGTCTTCCGGCCGGGTAAGAGGGTGCCGGTTAGAGCCATCGGCATTCATGATCCAGATCGTCCCGCTGTTCTCACCGTAGGGCCCATCATAGACAATCTGCCGGCCGTCGGGGCTCCAGGAAGCATGTGCGCCTTGTACCAGAAAGCGTCGGCGCTTTGAGATAGTATGAATCATCCAGAGACCATTCGTAGGATCAACGCCTTCAGCAATAGACCTGTAAATGATCCACATGCCGTCTGGCGACCAACTCGGGTAATCTTCCTGGCGTATGTCGAAGGTAAGGCGCCTCACGTGCTGCCCACTGGTGTCCATTATGACCAGCTCATCCACATGTCCGCGACTTGTATCTTCAAAAAAGGTTACGTAGGCGATGCTCGAGCCATCGGGTGACCAGCTAGGGGTCTGGCCCCGGGTAATTTTTCGCTTATTGCTTCCGTCGGCATTCATCACCCAGATTTCATAATAGTATCCCCCTCTATCGTAAAGAATGCGTTTCCCATCAGGCGACCAGGAGGGATTGAAACTTGCGCCTTCGGTAGTCAGCTCGGTAACCTCCCCGGAGAGCACCTCGACTACATAGAGGTTGGCCGCCTCATAAGCTCCGTAAATAAAAGCGATTCGCCGACCATCCGGGCTCCAGGCCGGTTTCCATCCCAGCGTCAGAAAACATCGACGACCTGTTTCGATGTCCAGCAGCCAGATTTGATCACCCCGGCCGAAGGCTGCTTCTTCGGGGGTCTGAGGCCGGTGAGTATAAGCAATGGTGCGGCTGTCGGGGCCCCAGGCAGGGTACATGTCGATGGTGAAGTCGAACACAGGTTTGATAGGGATGATGAATTCCTCCTTTTCCGAACGCAACAGGTCGCAGCCGCCGCTCATCCAGAGCATCAACATCAACAGGGACAAAGGCCCGGTCCTTCGGAGTTGCGGAAACACCCGGCCGGACAACCTCTCAGGAAAGCCTCTCGCAACGCTGTGTGATGTCTCGGCTTGTCCGGGAACTCCGAGCGTCTGGGCGGTCCGTCTCATGGTGTTTCAGTGCCAGATTATGCTGCGGGGATCTTCCTGGGTAACCGGTGTGTGTGTGTTTGCCTTTGTCGCAGGCAATCCCGGGCGATTTCAACGTGTCGGCCAGATAGCCTTCCGTGCAGGTCCGCCGCTGCACCAGATGTCTGACGACCGACATAGGGTACAGCGTCAACAGATGCCAAGCGGGCACGTACCTCGCCAGAACAATCCGGCGGCCATCCGGAATCCAGCCGTCCGACCTCAAGGCGACTGACCAGAAAGGATCCGGTGGCTTCGGGTTGAAGTCACAGTCCCCCGAGAGCCATCCCGGGAGTCCGATGAGCAGCAATCGAAGGCGCATGGTTTGCTTCCTGGCCGAAAAGTTTACTACTGCCCGAGCGTCCGATCTTACAGGAACGGCCCGGCTGAAGACCGGCTGCTACGACGGGCATCAAGACATTGCTACCCTCATTTTGCGAAAAAAAAAGAGATTACGCAAGTGGTTTGATTGTAAAGAAATAATGAATGGATAGGACAGGGTCCTTAAGAACGACCGGTTTCGGACAATGGCCGTTCAGAAGATCACGCGCACCGAAGAAGAATGGCGGCGGCTTTTGACGCCGGAGCAGTACCGCATTCTGCGGGAGCATGGCACCGAGCCGGCCTTCACCGGCGCATACTGGAATCATAAGGAGCCGGGCATGTACCGGTGTGCCGGGTGCGGATTGCCGCTCTTCTCGTCGGAAGCGAAGTACGACTCCGGCACCGGCTGGCCGAGCTTTTACGCACCGATCGATCCGGCCCACGTGGAGACGTCGGACGACTACAGCCTGGGCATGCACCGCATCGAAGTGCACTGTGCCGCCTGTGGCGGGCACCTCGGGCATGTGTTCCCCGACGGCCCGCCGCCCACGGGCCTGCGCTACTGCATCAACTCGGCGGCGCTGGTCTTCGAACCGGCCGATCAGGCGCCCTGAGCCTCCAGTCGTTGCGCCGGCGTTCGCGCCAGCATCCGGGCGTCGAGTGAGTAGGGCCCGGCGCCGAAGACGCTGTAGACCACCAGCAGAAACAGCACCAGCGCCGACAGCTCCAGCGACTGGCTGGTTGAGAGCAATCCTTCCTGCAGGTGCAGGAAGAAGGTCGCCACGAACAGAATGGGCACCTGCGCCAGCGCCGCCAGGCGCGTGAGCAACCCGACGGCCAGCATCAGCCCGCCGGCCAGATGGGCCAGCGCCACGTAGTGGACGGCCGCCATGGGCAGGAACCAGTCCAGGTTCTGGCCCTCGACGAAGGCCATGATGCGCGAGGAGTCGGCCACGAACAGCCAGCCGCGCACGAAAAGCGCCACGCCCAGGTACATGCGAATCAGATCGTAGCCCAGCAGCCGATGTGCGTCGAGCCAGCCGCGAAGATCGTCCAGGCTTCTCATAACCGGCCTCTGTTTGTTAAGATTTCTTAAAGAAGAGATATGCCGGTTGATGGAAAGCGTTCCGCCGCGTGGCATCTTTTTGTTCCAACGGGCGTTATGGCCCGACGGTATGCCGTTTGATACCCGTTTTACAGCAGCGAGACCGATCTGACGTTTATAGATGAAGCGCTGGCAAATTCTCAAGCAGGAGTATCTGCTCCGCCGCTGGTGGATGAACCTCCGGGTCGATCGCGTGCGGCTGCCCAGCGGGGAAGAAATCGAGGAGTTTCACGTGATCGAGTATCCCGACTGGGTGTGCGTGTTGTGTCTGACGGAGGACGAGCAGCTCGTGATGGTGGAGCAGTACCGGCACGGGCTGGGTGTGGTAAGCCTGGAGTTGCCGGCCGGGGGCATCGAGCCGGGGGAAGATCCACTGGAAGCGGCCCGGCGCGAGCTGCTGGAAGAAACCGGCTACGCGGCGGAGGTCTGGGAGCCGCTGGGGCGCTGCGCTCCGGAGCCCAGCAAACACACGAACCTGGCGCATATCTTTGTGGCGCGCGGGGCGCGACAGGTAGCGGCGCCGCGGCTGGACCCGGGCGAAGACATGGAGGTACGCCTGATCCGTCCCGTCGAAGCGCTGCGGCTGGCCGACGAAGGCCGGATCGTGCACGGCATCCACGCGGCCGCGCTGTTCTGGGCGCACTTCCGCGGCATTCTACCCGACGGACATGCGAACCGGGCGGCCTGAGTCGTTTTTCAGGCAACCGGCTCGTAAAGTCGCAGACATGGCGCTATGCCCTTGAAAAAGGTGGCCGGTCCTGTTGGAGTCCTGCTGCTGGCGGCTTTCCTTGTGGGAGGCTGTCAGCTCCGGGAATCCTATCGCGTGGCCCAGTTGCTGGTGCACCGGCAGGGATGGGATTCGGTTCGGGTCGACGTGCAGTTCCAGAAGCGTCGATGGCTCTCTTCGGCCGAACCTGTCGTGCCCGATTCGATTCAGGTCCTGTTGCTCAACGCACAATACGACACGCTGTACCTGGGAAACGCGACGGCGATCCCGATCCCGGATGCCCGGCTGGGCGATCGTGAGCGCCTGCTGCTGGAAGTGTGTGGCTGGTTCGGGCGACGTTCGGTGTGTGACCAGCTCGGCCTGAATGCTTCTCCGAAGCGGGTGGTGGTCGCGCCCGAGATCGTCTATCCCTATCAGGGAACGACCGCCCGGCTTTACTACCGGCTGCATCCTCGTCTGGAGCGTCGGCGCTACGACGACGAAGGCTGGGAGCCACTTCCGGTGCGGCGCGTGCTTCAGGGCTATCTGCTGATGGGTACCGAAGCCGATCCCCGCAGTCGGCTCCGGGTGCCGCTGCAGGCCTGGGAAGGGGTGGTCGAACTGGCCTCGTTGCCGGATTTTCCGGATTTCCGCTATACGCTGCAGCAGCAGTTCCGAGCGGGACGTCCGGCCGTCGTGACGTTCGAGGTGTACGGAGGCATGGAACAACCCGAGTTGCTGGCTTCCCTCAGCAAACGGTTGCGGCCCAAGACCGAAGCCGAGCGCAAGGAAGAGGTGGCCCACTTCGTGAGCGAAGCGCTCCGCCAGGTGGTCGAACTGCTCAGCGGTCGCCCGTATCCGGTCTGGCTCCGTGTGGAGAGCTGGAGCTTCAACCCGCTGACGTTGCAATACGTGGCGGAGGTGTCGGCCCGCTGGCGCGAGGGGGGCTGGTTCCGGCCTTCCTGTGAGCTTTTCGGCGTGCTCACGGTAAACGAAGACGGTACCGGCGCCACGTTCCGCTGGGTGTCGGGCAATCGGAGGGCGGAGGAACGCTGGCGACAGCAGGTCGGTCAGGAAATACTGCACCTTTCGGATCTGCCTCCTCCTGAAATTCCGAAAACCGAGGAAGAAACGGTCGTCTCCGGGTGGTAATGGTTACCGCCCGCTTCCGTTGTCGTTGTTGGCCTGAACGGGACTGGAAAGCAGACGAAACCGCACAGGTAGTTGCATGCGGACGCGCACCGGCTGGCCGTTCTGTTTGCCCGGAATGAAACGGACGCGCTTCAGGGCCACCACCGCGGCCGAGTCCAGCAGCGGGTGCAGCGGTTGGATTACCCGGATGTTTGAGGGTCGCCCGTCGGTCTCCACCACGAAGCGCAGCACCAGCCGCCCTTCGATGCCGGCCCGGATGGCTTCTTCAGGATACTCGATGTGGATGTAGTAGGCACCCAGGCCGCCGATGATCTGGGGCGGCTGTTCGGGATGCTCAAAAATGACCTCACGCGCCTGCAGACGGGCCGGAGGCTCCAGCCGCCTGCGCAGCTGAAGCGCCTTCAGTTCGGACGTGTCGCGTCCTTCCTTTTTCTCTTCCGGCTCGGGAGGCGCAAAGCGCGTGATGGGAACGCCCGCGTCTTCTCGGGCTCGGGCTTCGAGCTGCGTGGCCAGCAACGCCAGGCGTCGATCTTCATCGACCAGTTGCCACCCGATAGGCCGCGGTTTCGGATACCAGGGCAAACGGGTCAACAGCAGGCACAGCAACAGCGCAAAAGCAAGACCGATCAGAACACGAAGCGAATAGGCACGCTCCCGCGCTTCCAGCCGCTCGGAGAGTCGGCTCCGGGAGCGCAGCGAGTCTGTAGGCCCACGCCGCATGACCACCTCACCCAGTGCAAAGCCTCTGTGAAAAAACTATGGCTTCGATGAAAAGTTGCTGTCTGAACAAACGACGCGCGTCTTTTCCAAAATTTGCCTAACTTCAGGGCATGCTCAGACCGAGATTCGTTCCACACAATCCAGGCAGGCGTATGCGGGTTCATCTGACGTTGTTGATCGCGCTCATTCCGCTGGCGCTTTACGGGCAGGAGCAGCCCCTGGTCTTTCGGGGCGCGCGGCTCTATCCGATCAGCCAGCCGCCCATTGAACGGGGCGTGCTGGTGGTGCAGCATGGCAAGATCGTGGCGGTGGGGCCGGAAGGTGAGGTATCGATTCCAGACCAGGCCACCGTCTACGACGTGACGGGCAAGGTGATCATGCCGGGGCTGGTCGATACGCACTCGCACATCGGACGCGTGGAGGGAGGCGACCGCTCGGCGCCCATGCATCCGGCCGTGCGCACGCTGGATGCCATCGACGTGCGGCATAGCTCGGTGCAGCGGGCGCGGGCCGGAGGCATCACCACCGTCAACGTGATGTCCGGCTCCGGGCATCTGCTCAGCGGCCAGACGGTCTACCTGAAACTCCGGAAGGGCCATACCATCGAAGACCTGCTCTACTGCAGGGATCCGCTGACGGAGGTCTGCGGCGGCCTGAAGATGGCCAACGGCACGAATCCGCAGGGCGATCCGCCGTTTCCGGGCACACGGGCCAAAGCGGCCGCGCTGGTCCGCCAGCAATTTCTGAAGGCACTGGCCTACCGGCGCAAGATCGAGCAGGCGAAGGGCGATCCCGAAAAGATGCCGGAGCGGGATCTGGACATGGAGGCGTTGCTGGAGGTGCTCGACGGCCGCCGCATTGTGCATTTCCACACGCATCGGCACGACGACATCCTGACCGTTTTGCGGCTCAAGCGGGAGTTCGGCTTCCGGGTCGTGCTGCACCATGTGAGCGAGGCCTGGAAGGTGGCCGACGAGATCGCCGCGGCCGGTGTGCCCTGCTCGATCATCATCCTGGATGCACCGGGCGGCAAGCTGGAGGCCGCCGAAATTCGCATGGAAAACGGGGCCGTGCTGGAGAAAGCGGGCGTCGATGTGGCCATTCACACGGACGACCTGATCACGGATTCGCGCTGGTTTCTGCGTTCGGCTGCGCTGGCCGTGCGGGCCGGCATGTCGCCCGAAAAAGCGCTGGAGGCGCTCACGCTGGCGGGCGCCCGGATGCTGGACCTGGCCGACCGGATCGGGTCGCTGGATCCCGGCAAGGACGCCGATTTCATCATTCTGTCGGGCGATCCTTTCAGCATCTACACGCACGTGGAGCAGACCTGGGTGGAAGGGCAAAAGGTGTTCGACCGGGCCGATCCGGAAGACCGCAGGTATGCGGTCGGTGGAACCGGTGTGTTCGATGATGGCGATACGTTCGTCCATGAAGCGCACTGAAAACAGCAGAAGTTGACCTATGAAGATCTGGAGCTTTTTGCTCACGCTGGGCCTGCTGGTTTCCTCGGCCCAGGCGCAGCTGGCCGTCCGGGCCGACACCCTCTACACGATGGCCGGCGCTCCAATCGAAAACGGCGTGGTGCTCATTCGTGATGGAAAAATCGAGCAGGTAGGGCCGGCGCAGGCGATTCGCATCCCGGAGGGCTATCGGGTGCTCGAAGCGGTGGTAGTGACGCCGGGGCTGATCGACGCGCACAGCGTGGTGGGCCTGGCCGGCATCCTGAACTACGACCACGATCAGGACCAGCTGGACACGTCCGATCCCATCCAGCCGGAACTCAGGGCCATCGATGCCTACAATGCGCGGGAACGGCTGGTCGAATGGGTGCGCAGCTTTGGCGTGACCACGCTGCACACCGGGCACGGCCCGGGCGCGGTCATCAGCGGCCAGACCATGCTGGTCAAAACGCGGGGCGAGACGGTCGAAGAAGCGCTCATCGATTCGGTGGCGACGGTGGCGGCCACGCTGGGACCCATGGTCGAACGCTACTTCCGCAGTCCGGGCACGCGGGCCAAGGCGGTGGCCATGCTCCGGGCCGAGCTGCTCAAGGCACAGGCCTATCGGCGCAAGTTGCAGGCTTCGGACCCGTCGCGGCGACCGGAGCCGGACCTGGGCATGGAAACGCTCGTGCGGGTGCTCGACGGCGAGATCCCGCTGATGATCACGGCGCAGCAGGTGCCCGAGATCATGGCCGCGCTGCGACTGCAGCGGGAATTTGGTTTCCGGTTGATTCTGGATGGTGCCGCCGAGGCCTACCTGGTGCTCGACGAGATCAAACAGGCCGGCGTGCCTGTGATCCTGCATCCGACAATGGTGCGACCGCGCGGCGAGACGGTCAACGCGACGCTGGAGACGGCCGCCCGCCTGCACGAGGCCGGCATTCCCTTCGCCTTCCAGAGTGGTTTTGAAAGCTATGTCCCGAAAACCCGGGTGGTGCTCTTCGAGGCGGCCATGGCTGTGGCGAACGGATTGCCCCGCACGGCCGCGCTGGAGGCGCTGACGATTCAGGCCGCCCGGATTCTGGGGATCGCCGACCGGGTGGGCTCGCTGGAGGCCGGCAAAGACGCCGACCTGGTGCTTTTCGACGGCGATCCCTTCGAGTACACCACGCACGTGTGCGGCGTGATCATCGAGGGTGAACTTGTTCACGAAACCTGTCGGTAACGATGCGCGCACTGGTTCTGTACAACGAAAACGGTTCGATTCAACCCCGTATCGAAACACTTCCGGAGGATCGTCTCCCGGAAGGCGATCTGCTGCTGGAGGTGCATTATTCCAGCCTGAATTACAAAGACGCGCTGGCGGTCACGGGCAAGGGAAAAATCATCCGGGGCGAATATCCCTTCGTGCCGGGCATCGACCTGGTGGGCACGGTGCTCGAATCGGAAAATCCGGACATCAAACCCGGGCAGACGGTAATCGTGACGGGCTGGGGGATTGGCGAGTCGCACTGGGGCGGCTATGCCACGCGGGCCCGGGTTCGTTCCGAGTGGGTGGTGCCGCTGCCGCGTCGCCTGACGCCGCTGGAGGCCATGGCCATCGGCACGGCCGGTTTTACGGCGATGCTTTCGGTGATGGCGCTCGAAGAGCATGGCCTGATCCCGGACCAGGGCGAGGTCGTGGTGACCGGTGCCAGCGGCGGGGTGGGCAGCCTGGCCGTGGCGATTCTGGCGCATCTGGGCTACGACGTGGTCGCCTCGACGGGCAAGACCTCGGCGCATGGGTTGCTGCAGGCGCTGGGAGCGGCCCGGGTGATCGACCGCCAGGAGCTGGGACAGGGGCCGAAGCGGCCGCTCGACTCAGGCCTATGGGCCGGCGCTGTCGATACGGTAGGCGGTCCGACGCTGGCGGCCCTGCTCAGCCAGCTCAAGCGCCACGGCAGTGTGGCTGCCTGTGGACTGGCGCAGAGCCATGAGTTCACGACTACCGTCTTCCCGTTCATCCTGCGCGGGATCAACCTGCTGGGCATCGACTCGAATACCTGTCCGCAGGAGCGGCGCCGCCGCGCCTGGCACCGCCTGACGCATGACCTGCCCAAAGACGCATTGCACCGGGTTACCCGGGTGATTCCGCTCTCCGAGGTGCCGGAGTGGAGCGAAGCCATGCTGGCCGGCAAAACGCAGGGACGGCTGGTGGTGGACGTGCAGACGTAACGAGCCGTGACGCGATCTTTCTGGCAACGGCGACATCAGGCGGCCGAACGCGCGGCCGACATCGCGATCGTCGGCGGCGGCGTGATCGGATGCGCCACGGCCTTCTGGTTGCACCGGCTGCGGCCGCAGCTGCGGCTGATCTTGCTGGAGGCCGGGGCGCTGGCCGACGGCGCCAGCGGGCGCAATGCGGGCTTTATTCTGCCCGGCGCCTCGGCCGACTTCCTGAAAGATTGTAGCCGCTATGGCGAGACCCGAGCACGTCGTCTCTGGCAGTTCACCCGGGAAAATCGCACACTGCTGGTGCGGGAGCTGGACCCGAGAGCCTTTGACTGGGAGGACAGCGGAGCGCTGATCGTGGCCGGCTCCGCCGAAGAGGAGAAGCGGCTGCAGGAGGCCGTCTCATGGCTTCGGAGCGACGGAGCCCCCGCGATTTTTCTATCCGCCGCCGAAATCAATCGTCGTCTCCACGCCCGCGGCTATCGGGGTGGTCTGTACCTGCCCGAGGGGGGCTGTCTGGATCCGGTAGCGCTGGTCCGCTACCTGGCCGACCGGAGCGAAGCGCTCGTACTGACGCATCACCCCGTACTGGCACTGGAGCCCTGCGGCGATGGCGTGCGTCTGGAGACGCCCTACGGCTCGGTGCGGGCCGGGCAGGTGCTGCTGGCCCTGAACGCCTACCTGCCGCGACTCCTGCCGGAGACGGCCGCCTACGTGCGGCCCGTACGGGCGCAGATGCTGGCCACCGAGCCGGCCGGCCGCCGCTGGGTGCCGTGCCCGGTCTATTCGCACGACGGCTTCTTTTACCTGCGTCAGCTCGCCGACGGCACCCTGCTGCTGGGCGGTGCCCGACACCTGCACCTGGAAGAAGAGGTGGGCTACGAGGACGCCACCACCGAGGCGCTGCAGGCCGACCTGGAACGCTACCTGCATGCCTACTTCCCCCAGACCGAAGGGCTCCGGATCCAATGTCGCTGGAGCGGCACGATGGGCTTTTCGCCGGACGGCCTGCCTGTCGTCGATCAGGTGCCGGGCCTGGACGGCAGCTACTGGGCGGCCGGATTCACCGGACACGGCATGGGCTACGGCTTTCGCATGGGACGCCTGCTGGCCGAACTCCTGCTGGGATACACCCCCGATGGCTACGATCTCTTTGCCCGAAGTCACCGTTCCGCTTTCGCACTGGAGCGCTTCGGGTGAAATACGCCGAAGAAGACGGAGGCGATGCGCCGGCAAGCGCATGACGATCGGCCGCTGGCCGGCGCTAATTTTCAAGCTAGTTGGTTTCCCTTCACGTAACAACAACGGACCATGCGGCGCTTCGCAGGACTGATCCTCTGGCTCATGCTGGTGCCTGGCGCCCGGGCACAGACGGCCTTTCAGGGCAGCGTCTATTTCCTGGCCGGCATTCCACAGGGAGAATTCCGGACGAACGTCGATAATGCCGGCTTCGGACTGGACTTCGACTTCGGCTGGCGGTTTCTGGAGGTGCCGGTGTTTCTGGGGGCAGAGGCCGGCTTCATGATCTATGGCGTGGAACGCCGCCGCGAGCCGTTCAGCCTGACGATCCCGGACGTGACGGTGGACGTCGAGACCGTCAACAACATGGCGATGGGGCACCTGCTGATGCGTCTGCAGCCAGGGCTGGACCGGCTCTGGCCGTTCGTGGAGGGGCTGATCGGCGGGCGCTACTTCTACACGCGCACCAAAATCGAAAGCGAGCAGCAACGAGAAATTGCCGCGTCCAACAACTACGAAGACGTGGCGCTGAGCTACGGCTACGGGGGTGGTCTGGAGATCGAACTCTATCGCAAGCCCACGCCGAAGCGTACGCAGCGGTTTTTGATCCACCTGGGCGGGCGCTACCTGTACGGTTCGGAGGCCGAGTATCTCCGAAAAGGCTCCATCCGACGCGAAAACGGCCGGGTAATGTACGACGTGTACCGCTCACGGACGAACGTGCTCATCTGGCGCTTTGGCGTGACGTTCCACTTCTGACGTTCAGTACCAGATCAAACCTTCGTCCGGGTCGCCCAGGCTGGCTGCCTGATGGTGGGCATAGCGCCAGGCGGTCCACCAGGCCAGCAGGGCGTCCACGTCGTGCCAGCTTGCCGGGGGCTCGGCGCAGGGCTGGGGCAGCAGGGGGAGCAGGTCGCGGGCGAAGGCCTCCGGGTCGTCGTGGCGGTAGCGGGCCTGGAGGTTTTCCGGCAGGCGGCGTTGCACCACGAGGCGGGGGTAGGTTTCCAGCACGGTGGCGCCGAGGCGACGGAGCCGGTGTGCCAGGGCAATGGCGCGGGCGGTCAGACCGCCCAGAAACAGCGGCGACATGGCACCGGCCAGGCGGTCGGCCGCGCGGAAGAAGAAGTCGGGCGCGTCGTCGGGGTTCGGGCCGCAGTAGGCGCGGGGCAGGCTGAGCGGCGCATCGATGGCGACGAGGCGGGGTGGGCGAGGCATTAGCAGGCCTTCGAGCCAGGCGTCGGCATCGGTCTGGCGCGGGCAGGCGCGCAGGTGGAGGCGGCCGTCGCGGCCGTTCCAGACCACCACGGTGGTGCCGGCGGTGCGGGCGCCGAAGTCGAGGCCGCAGAGGCTGTCGGCAGCGGGCGAGGGCATGGCGTTTCTGCAGGCGGTTTCGTAAGCTACACGATAATTTCGGAAGCAACCCACCGTCAAGTCGCCATGAGATCCGTTATTGCAACACTGATAACACTGGTCATCCTGAATGGCAGGGTAGGGCAGGCGCAGCCGCTGGCCGACACGCTCCGGGCACGCTACGAAGCCGTTGCGCAGCGCATTATCAAGGCGGCGCTGGCCGACAGCAGCGCCTTCGAGCGGCTGGCCTATCTGGTCGATACCTTCGGGCCGCGTTTCAGCGGCACGCCTCAGCTGGAGCGGGCCATCGACTGGGTGCTGGAAGCCATGCGGCAGGATGGCCTGGAAAACGTCCGGGGCGATACGGTGATGGTGCCCCGCTGGGTGCGGGGTAACGAAGCGCTGGAGCTGCGCCATCCCTATCGGAAGAAACTGGCCGTGCTGGGACTGGGCGGTAGCGTGGCCACCCCGCCGGAAGGCATCGAGGCCGAGGTGCTGGTCGTGCGCTCGTTCGACGAACTGGAGGCCCGGCGGGACGAGGCGCCCGGCCGTATTGTCGTCTTCAACGTGCCCTTCACCACCTACGGCGAGACAGTGCGCTACCGGGTGCTGGGGGCGGTAGCGGCGGCGCGGGCCGGTGCCGTGGCCAGTCTGGTCCGCTCGGTGACCCCGCACTCGCTCTACACGCCGCATACCGGCAGCATGCGCTACGAGGATGGCGTGCCGCGCATTCCGCACGCCGCGCTGACCGTCGAGGACGCCGAGCTGCTGCAACGCCTGCAGGATCGCGGCCAGCGACCCCGGCTCTGGCTCTACATGGAGGCGCAGACACTGCCCGACGTGCCCTCGCGCAACGTGGTGGCCGAGCTGGTGGGGCGGGAGCGTCCCGAAGAGATCGTGGTGGTGGGCGGACACATCGACTCCTGGGATGTGGGGCAGGGGGCCATGGACGACGCGGGCGGTTGTGTGGCCGCCTGGGAGGCCGTGCGGCTCCTGAAGCGCCTGGGTTTGCGGCCGCGCCGGACCATCCGCGTGGTGCTCTGGACCAACGAGGAGAACGGACTCCGGGGCGCGCTGGCCTACCGGGATCGCTACCGGGACGAACTGGATCGGCACGTGCTGGCCATCGAAACGGACGCCGGGGTTTTCAAGCCGGAAGGGTTCGGATTTACGGGATCGCCCGAAGCGCTCGCCATCGTTCGGGCCGTCGCCCGGCTGCTGGAGCCCATCGGGGCCGATCGGATCTGGGAAGGAGGTGGCGGCGCCGACATTTCACCACTTATGCGCGAAGGCGTGCCCGGCATGGGGCTTCGTGTGGATGGCACCCGCTACTTCTGGTACCACCACACCGACGCCGACACGATCGACAAGCTGGATCCCCACGAGCTGAACCTGTGCATTGCGGCCCTGGCCGTCATGGCCTACGTGATCGCCGACCTGCCCGAGCCGCTTCCGCGCGCCGCCGGAGGATGAATTTTTCATCCGGGGCACGATGCTTGCTCCTCCGGCTTAATCCCCACCGGTTCTGAACCGATACTTGAAGTAGTCTTCCGAGGAGTTCAAGCATCTGTTCCGGTATGAAAGCCGTCAACCCGCAGGCATCGGCCGGGAGCGCCGCCGAAAAAGAACCGATTCGGTCGTTGCTGAATGAGTTGCTGGCCGTGATCCAGCAGTTGCAGGTGCAGTTGCAAAAAGTACCTGTTGAGGAAAAAACCGCCGAGACGCTTCCGGTCGTGCAGCGCCTGCAGGTGTCCGATGCGCACTGGGTGGCTTCGCTCGTGGAGATCCACAGCGCGTTTTCCGGGCGGCTGCTGGTGCTGGAGGCCCGCCAGCCGCACCCGGACTGGACGCGCCTGATGCAGTTGCGACGGGAGTGGCCGCTGGCGGATGTGCCGCTGTTGGTCGTGCTTCAGGAAGACAATCCGCAGGTAATCGCCGAAGCCTATCAGATGGGCGCCGATGCCTGTCTGGTGCGGCCGGTGCATCCGGCCCATCTGCTTGGCATTGCGCTGTATCTGTTGCGCCAGGGACGCCGCCGCGCGGCGTAACGCTCAGTGTTCCAGATAGGTGGAAGTCCGGAAGACGCGCCGGTACAGCTCCAGCAATTCCACGCCTTCCCGTGGCCGCAGCGCGCCGGTTCGCACCTTTTCCTGAATGAGCCGGTTCATGCGACGCTCGAGGTCATTCGGGTAGTACTGCACCTGGGCGAGTTCTTCTTCGACGGTCGCGCCCGGCAGAATCAGTTCGACGTAGAAGTTTCCCGGCTCGTCTTCGTCCAGATAGATGTGTGCTTCGGTGACGCGCCCGAACAGGTTGTGCTGGTCGCCCATGATGTCCTGATAGGCACCCATCAGGAAAAAGCCCAGGTAGTAGGGCTCGCCCGGGCGCAGCGGATGGAGTTCGAGCGTGTGCTTTTCGCCGACCGGGGTGACGAAATCGCTGACCTGACCGTCGGAGTCGCAGGTCAGATCGATCAGGATGCCGTGACGCGTGGGCGGCTCATCCAGGCGATGAATGGGCATGATCGGGAAGTGCTGGCCGATGGCCCAGTGGTCGATCAGCGAGCGAAAGACGGAGAAGTTGCACAGATAATGATCGGCCAGTCGCGTGGGCAGCTGACGCAGGTTTTCAGGGAGAACCTCCAGGGCTTCGGGCGAGCGGGGCAGGCGTTCGCTCAGGCGGGCACAGGTAGCCCAGTAGAGCTGTTCAGCTTCTGCTTTCTGTTCCAGAGACAGGGCCCCTTCACGAAATGAGCGGTTGACCTGCTGCCGCACGGCTTCCAGCTGTTCGTACGTTGCGGACAGCGGCTCGGAGGCGGCCGCGTCGTAGAGCCGGCGCAATTCCTCCAGCAGGGGATGGATGCCTCCGTTGGCCCAGGCAGGCAATTCGTAATGGCGGGAGCGCGTGTCGAGCACTTCCGTCACGAAGATCGAGTGGTAGGCCGTCAGGGCCCGGCCGCTTTCGGAGATCAGAATGGGCGGGGGTACGCCTTCGGCTTCGCAGACTCGCTGCACCGTTGCCACGACTGTACGGGCATACTCGCCGAGCGAATAGTCGATGCTGCCGGGGGCGTCCGGGTTGCCCGCCTCGTAGGTGACGCCCAGGCCGCCGCCGATGTCCAGGTAGGTGATGCCCAGCCCACGCTTGCGCAGCCGGGCATAGATGCGCGCGGCCTCGGTGACCGCCTCGCGAATGTGCGCCAGATGGGCGATCTGGCTGCCCATGTGAAAGTGCAGCAGCTGCAGCGACACCCCCGAGTGACCGTCACCGATGCGGTCGAGCAGGCCCAGTAGCTCCGACAGCGACAGGCCGAACTTGGACGTCTCACCGCCGGACTCCGACCACAGGCCGGCGCCCGTCGCCGACAGCCGCAGGCGCACGCCAAAGATGGCCGGCACACTGGCCTGCGGTAGCGAGCGATCTTCCAGCGCCTCCAGCAGCAGCCGGAACTCAGCCATGCGTTCGATCACCGGGATCACCTTTTTGCCCAGGCGCTGCCCTGCCAGGATAAGCTGCATCATGGCCCGGTCTTTACAGCCGTTGCAGATCAGCAGCATGTCGTCCCGGTCCAGGTAGGGCAGTGTGGCCAGCAGTTCCGACTTGGAGCCGCATTCCAGCCCGAACGAGAAAGGCGCTCCGGCTTCGAGAATTTCTTCAACAACCTCGCGGAGCTGGTTTACCTTGATCGGATAGACGCCCCGGTAGGTGTTGGCGTAGCCCGTTTCGGCAATGGCACGACGGAAGGCCCGGTTGAGCTGCTGGACGCGGGTGCGCAGCAGATCCTGAAAGCGCAGCAGAACGGGCGGATGCACATGCTGCGCACGCAGGCGCTCGATCACTTCCAGCAGATCGATGGAGGGACCTTCCGGTCCCAGCGGGCGGACGGCTACGTGTCCGGCTTCGTTGACGTGGAAAAAGCCCGCGCCCCATGCCGGGACATGGTAGAGCACTTCGGCCGCCTGTGGCGTCCAGGCTTCGAGATCGATCTCCAGCGGTTGAGCCGTTTCGTCCAAGGATTTCCCGGCGGGTTTACGTGCCAGAATCGCGTTCCGAACGCAATGGATTTGGGAATAGTTTCGTGGCGGGAGGGCGCCCGGATTTTTTCAAAACGGGGTGGATGAAAACACTTCTTCAGGCGCGCGTACCCGGCGGATCGGACGAATGCCCTCGGCCGAGAAGCCGAACAGGTCGTCGGGGGAAAAAATGCGCCGGAAGTCGGCCGGGGTGAAGAAGGGCTCGAACTTGCGGGCAAATTCGTCCAGACGCCGCAGGTAGTACGCCGCGTTTTCGTCCGGATTGGCCGGATCCCATTCCTCGGCCAGGCGGCAGTTTTCGTAGGCGGCCACGTTGGGGTGCGTGCCCGTGATGTAGTAGGTGATGCGGTCTCCCTTGCGTACAGGACGTCCGGCTTCGCGCAGGCGAAGGGCCAGTTCGTAGGCGGCCGCGCGGGGACGCCGTCCGGCCGCCACATCGGCCAGGTAGTTGTCCAGCGTGTCTTTCAGCGTCTCGGTGCGGGCGAAGTCGTGGACGCTTTCCCAGTCGTGCTGCAGGATGCGGGCGCGGTAGCGCAGGTAGAGTTCGTGCAGTCCCTGAATATCTTCTTCCAGCAGCAGCGCAATGGCCTCGCGCACGAACTGGCGGCCGAAGCGCTCGACGGAGCGGGAAATCAGCGAGGAGCCTTTGAATTTCAGGCTGCCGTCGTAGCCCAGCAGCGCGTAGTTTTTCTTTTTGTAGGAAAGCATTTTTTTGAAACGGCCCTCGTAGCTCACGCGGATGCCGGATGGAAGGGCCTCGCCGAGCTGCTCGACGAAGGCGCGTTCGGCCGCTTCGTCCCGGACGTCCGGCGGGGGCACGAAGAGCACGCCGTCGGTATCCACTTCGACGACCTGTCCGCCGGCCTGCTGGATGGCCTGGATGAGCCGGCGCAACACCTCCTGACCGGTGGCCGCCACGCGATCGGCCGCCTCGAAGTCGTTGAACGCCGCCAGCGAAAAGCCCAGCATGCCGTAGAAGGAATTGATCAGGATCTTGTAGGAGTTCTGCCGGGCGTCGAGTTCGCGGCGCAGCGCTTCGGACTCGGCTTCACGCATCCGGCGCTTGGTTTCCAGGCGCAGCTCGGTCAGCCGACGCAACAGCTGCTGAAACAGCCCCAGCCGATCGGTGCGCGGCTGGATGCCGTAGGTGAGCATGATGGACGGGTAGAGGCTTTCGACGTCGGCATAGACGATGGGGCCGACCACGCCGGTCACGAAGACGTCCGTGTAGCCGCCCAGCGCCTGGCTGCCCCATTGGGGGCAGGGGATGCTGTGGCGACGCCGCAGGTACTCGCGCACCATGAGCGCTTCGATCTTGGCAGCGGGTCCCGTGCGCGCCACCTGTCCGTAGGGCATGGGCACCATTTGCGTCAGGTAGAAGGCCGAGCCCGAGAGCATGCGGGCCAGCCGCTCCGTTTCGATGGCGTCGTCGAGCACGTAAGCGCGCACGCGATCGGGATCTTCGCTCCAGGTGCGGGAAAGCTCGGTGCCGGCGATGTAGGTACGATCGCGCGTCGAAAGGCCGAAATAGCGGGCGACCGTCTTCAGCGTGTAGTCGGGAAGATCCCGCTTGAACACGTCGAAGGCCAGCACCTGAAAATACACGTCGATCACGTGCCGGCCGGCGATCTCGAAGGCCGTGTAGTCGATCGTGCGCTCGGCAAAGCGAATGCTGGCCGGAAACGTGCGGGGCTCGCTGCCGTCGCGGCCCAGTTGCAGGGGAATGTCGTAGCGCTGGCAACGCCGCTGCAGATAGGGCAGGTCGAAAGCCAGCAGGTTGTAGCCTTCCAGCACATCGGGGTCCCGCTCGCGCAGCACGTCCACAAACTGACGCAGCAGGGCCGCTTCGGAGCCTGCTTCGCGTACGTCCAGCACGCGATGCCAGCCGCGGTTGTCGTGCAACGCGATGAGCACGATCTGATCTTCGGGACGCTCCGCGTTCGGGAAACCCGATTCGGTGTAGACCTCGATGTCGAGCTGGAGGCGGTGCAGGTCGTCGAGCGTCATGCCTTTGAAGCAGGTGCGGCCCGACTGCATCAGGTACTGCTGGGCCGGGGTGTTGATCTGATAGACGGGCGGGCGCTCGGCACCGGCGGCCGCCTGCTCGATGTGCCGGAGCGCTTCGCGGTAGGCGGTCCAGCTTTCGAAGACGACCAGATAGCGGAAGTGCTCGCTTCCCGCCAGCGGGCGAAAGCGAAAACGCCGCCGCGGGTAGCCCCGGAGCAACCGAATGTCGGCCAGCAGGAAGAACGGATAGAACGGCTGCTCTTCGACGCACAGCGTACTGTCCGTGCTGCGCCAGTAAAGGCGCACGCGGGCCGGCGTGTCGGCGTCGCCGTCCAGCAGCGGCTGCACGTCCAGCAGACCCGGCGACGGATCCCGGCCGAACAGCGCGACGTCGTCGTACAGGTGCGTCGTCTCCGCCACGGCTGAAGTAAAACTTGAGCAAAAGGATATACCGCGGGAGCGGCGATGCGTTTCGGAGCGGTCCGGTTGCTTATCTTGCAGGCATGGACCGACTGGAAGTGATCGCGCTCGGCAAGCGCTTCGGTTACCGGCGTCTGTTTGCGGGGCTTTCGTTCACGATCGCGGCCGGCGAGACGCTGGCCGTGACGGGCCCGAACGGCTCGGGCAAGTCGACGCTTTTGCGCATACTGGCGGGCGTGCTGCGTCCCTCGGAGGGCGAGGTGCGGCTCCAGGTCAATGGCCGCCCGATCGAGCCTGCCGATCGTCCCTTCTACGTGGGACTGGCTGCACCCTACCTGCAGCTCTACGACGCTTTCACCGCGCGGGAGAACCTGACATTTATCGCCCGGGCCCGGGGCCTTTCTGACGGACGCCGGCGTGTGGAAAGCTGGCTGGAACGGGTGCAGCTCCGGGCGTTTGCCGACGAGCCCGTGGCGATTTTCTCCTCGGGCATGCGCCAGCGGCTCCGGCTGGCCGCCGCGCTGCTGGCCGATCCGCCGCTCTGGCTCCTGGACGAGCCGCGCTCGAACCTGGACGAGGCCGGCCGCCGGCTGGTTGAAGCATTGCTTGAAGAAGCCCGCGCGAAAGGCCGACTGGTGGTAGTGGCCACCAACGACGCCGACGAAGCGGCCGCCTGCATGCAGCAGGTGGATTTGCGGCGGTTTCGGTGAAGAAACTGATCGGGCTTATAAATCTTATAAATTTTGCAATTTAAAATCATGCAGCAAAGCATAGAAAAGTACCCAGGAGATGTATACTGAATCCGATAGCATACTTTATCACGATGAACAGGTGCTCAGCGACTGTTTTTGCCCGGGATGGAATCCTGACCAATCTGGAAGTGTTAAAAGAATGCATTTTTTTCATCCTGTCACAGCCGTACCTTCTGCATCGATCAAATAGCTTATGGATACGAATAAAACAAACGGCGCCAATCTGGGCTTTGAGAACAAGCTCTGGGAGATGGCCGACAAGTTACGCGGCCATATGGACGCCGCCGAGTACAAGCACGTGGTGCTGGGGCTGATTTTCCTCAAATACATTTCCGACGCCTTCGAGGAAAAGTACCAGGAGCTCAAGGCCAAGCAGGACACCGAGTTCACCGACCCCGAGGATCGCGACGAGTACCTGGCCGCCAACGTCTTCTGGGTGCCGCCCGAGGCGCGCTGGGAGAAAATTCAGGCGGCTGCGCCACAGCCCACCATCGGCCAGGTCATCGACGAGGCGATGGCGGCCATCGAGCGGGAGAACCCGTCGCTCAAGGGGGTGTTGCCCAAGGACTACGCCCGCCCGACGTTGGACAAGGTGCGCCTGGGTGAGCTGGTGAAGCTTGTCGGCGATATCAACCTGAAGGCGCAGGAATACGGCGTCCGAGACCCGCTTGGGCGGGTGTACGAATATTTTCTGGGCAAATTTGCCGAGAAGGAGGGCAAGCGCGGCGGCGAGTACTACACGCCCCAGTGCGTCGTGCAACTTCTGGTTGAGATGATCGAGCCGTACCGCGGGCGCGTGTACGACCCCTGTTGCGGCTCGGGTGGCATGTTCGTGCAGTCGGAGAAGTTCGTGGAAGCCCACGGGGGGAAGCTCGGCGACATCGCCATCTATGGCCAGGAGTCGAACCCCACCACCTGGCGGCTCTGCAAGATGAACCTGGCCATCCGCCGCATCGACGCCGACCTGGGCCCGCACCATGCCGACACCTTCCACAACGACCTGCACAAGGACCTGAAGGCCGACTACATCCTGGCCAATCCCCCCTTCAACATGAGCGACTGGGGCGGGGAGCGGCTCACGGACGACCCGCGCTGGAAATATGGCGTACCCCCTGCGAGCAACGCCAACTACGCCTGGATCCAGCACTTCATCTATCACCTGGCCCCCAACGGCATTGCCGGGTTCGTGATGGCCAACGGCTCGCTCTCTACATCCACGAAGGCCGAATTCGAGATTCGCAAGGGCATCATCGAGGACGACCTGGTGGATTGCATCGTCGCCCTGCCGGGACAGCTCTTCTACACCACGCAGATTCCGGTCTCGCTCTGGTTCCTCACCCGCAATAAGAAGGCCGACCCGAAGCGAGGCTATCGCGACCGCACCGGCGAAACCCTCTTCATCGACGCCCGGCGCATGGGCCGCCTGGTGGACCGTGTGCACCGGGAGCTGACCCAGGAGGAAATCCGCCAGATCGCAGACGTGTACCACGCCTGGAAGAAGGGCGAGGGTTACCAGGACAAACCCGGCTGGTGGAAGTCGGCCACCATCGAGGATATCCGCCAGCGCGACTACGTGCTCACGCCGGGACGCTACGTGGGCGTGGAGGAGCGAGAGGACGACGGCATTCCCTTTGAAGAGAAGATGGCCGAACTGACCGCCACGCTCTATGAGCAGTTCGAGGAAGCCCGCCGGCTGGAGGCGGAAATCAAGAAAAACCTGGAGGTGCTTGGATTCTATACGAAGGAGGATGAATTATGAAACTTGTAGCTTTTCGCGTCCAAAACTACAAGAAGATTCAAGATACAGGATGGGTTAGTGTCCGTGATCTCACCTGCTTCGTGGGAAAAAATGAAGCAGGTAAGTCAGCGTTGTTTCGAGGCCTCTCCAAGCTCAACCCATCCGACGGTGAAAGATACGATGGACTTAAAGAATTTCCACGACGGCGTTATACCGACGAATTCCAAAAGCAAGATTGGCCTGTAGCAAGCGGCAGGTTTGAGCTTGACGACATCGATCGCAAGAAGCTTGCCGAAATATGCTCTGCACTTGCGGACGTCAAGCAGGTGACATGTACGCGCCATTACTCTTGGGAATTGTCAGTAGAATTTGAACCCGCTCCTCCTACTTCTGTCTTGACTCGTACTGAATTCAAAACTGCCATTGGAGAGATTCGGCAAACGCTGAGTGATCTGACCGCCCCCGAAGGTAAGGGCGATGCTCTCGGTGCAATTAAGAATACCCTCCTTCAGACCCTCTATCAGCTTGAAAATCAACAATCCTCAACAAGGCCGGATGAAGTTGTACCGAAAGCCGAAGTTGAGAGACTCGTACACACCATCGCTACGCAATCAAACGAGCAATGGCAAAAAAAGCTTCTCCAGGATATAAGCAAAAAAGCCCAGAGCTTGCTTGAGCGCGCTTCCTTTGGTTATGAACTGGCGCAAGCCAAGCAATGGGTTGAAAACAATCTTCCAAAGTTCATCTACTTTGACCGCTACGACGTAATTGACAGCGCCGTTCATCTCCCAACTTTTGTGCAGCAGCTCAACCAAAATCCTACCGCGCCCCGCGTTCGCACAACGCGATGCTTATTTGAGCACGTGGGTCTCGATGTGGAAGAATTAGCAGCACTTGGGAAGAAGCACCAGCCAGGACAGCAAATGGATTCCCAGACTATTGAAAAGATCCGCCGTTACGTTGATGAGCGCGCTATAAAACTATCTTCAGCGTCAAATGCCATGACTACCAAATTCCAAGACTGGTGGGAGCAGCGCCGCCACAAGTTCCGCTATCAAGCAGACGGGGACTTTTTCCGTATTTGGGTTTCTGATGACCTTGATCCAAGCGAGATCGAACTGGACCAGCGCAGCTTGGGTATGCAGTATTTCTTCTCATTCTTTACCGTTTTCCTTGTTGAAGCGAAAGGGGCACATCAAAAGGCAATTCTCCTTCTGGACGAGCCCGGCTTGCACATGCATGGGACAGCCCAAGCAAAGGTGGTCAAGTTCCTTGAGAAGCTTTCCCAAGAAAATCAGACAATGTACACAACCCACTCCCCTTTTATGATAGATGCAGACCACTTGGAACGAGTCCGTATTGTCTATGAGGCAGAAGATGGAACGACCAAAGTATCAGAAGACATTTGGCCTCGTGACAAAGATGCTCTTTTCCCACTTCAGGCAGGCTTAGGGTATCAGCTTGTTCAATCTCTTTTTATCAGCAAGCGCCAACTAATCGTTGAAGGGATTACCGACTACTGGATTCTCAAGGCGTTTGACCAGTTGCTTCGACAGCGCGGTGAGTCAGCCCTTCGGGATGATGTGGTTATTGTTCCATCAGCTGGTTTGAGCAAATTATTTCCCCTGGCTAGTATGCTTATTGGCCATGACGTCGAGGTTGTAGCCCTCTTGGATGGTGACGAACCAGGTCGCAAGGAAGGCAAGAAGCTCACCGAAAACTTATTTGCAGGTGAAACAGGACGTTGCCTATTCATTGGGGATTTTTTGCCAGAAAAACCATATGCAGAGCTCGAAGATATTTTTCCTGAAGAGGTTTACCTGGAAGCAGTAAGGGAAGCCTACAATATCGACCAGCTAACGTTTGACGAGGACATAGAGACAACCGATGGCGTTGTAAACAAAGTGAAGGCGCTCTTTGAGTACAAGGGACTTGGTCGGTTCGAGAAGTGGCGACCCGCTGCGGTATTACGGGACTGGATTATGGATGGTTCAGAAAAAATCCCCACTGATGTTTTCAGGATAGCCAGTAATCTGTTTGAAGAGATAAATCGGGCCTTCTTGAATCCATGAAGGGGTGATCTATGGGAAGCGAGGTCGCATTTCGTGATGTGGCCCAACTTGTGCGGGATGTTGTCCAGCCTGAAGAAGCTGGAAAAATGCCCTATATTGGTCTTGAACACATTGAGCAGGGCACATTACGACTTGCTGGTTGGGGATATGCTTCCGATGTCAGTAGTGCAAAATTCCGATTTAGAAAAGGCGACATACTTTTTGGAAAACTGCGTCCATATTTCCGTAAGGTAATACGTGCACCATTTGATGGCATTTGCTCTACGGATATCTGGGTAGTGCGTGCAAAAGAGGGTTTTGATCAGAATTATCTTTTCTATTGGATGGCTGCTCACGATTTCATCGACTTTGCCAGCAAAGGTTCCGAAGGTACTCGAATGCCGCGGGCGAAATGGGAACATGTAGAAAGATTTAAGAGGCCTTATTTACCCCTTCCCGAACAACGCGCCATTGCCCACATCCTCGGCACCTTGGATGACAAGATCGAGCTGAACCGGCGGATGAACGAGACCCTGGAGGCCATGGCCCAGGCGCTCTTCAAGTCCTGGTTCGTGGACTTCGACCCGGTGGTGGTCAACGCCCTGCGCGCCGGAAACCCCATCCCCGAAAAGTTCGCCAAACGCGCCGCCCACTACCGCGACAACCCCGACGCCCTTGGCCTGCCCGAAGACATCCTACGCCTCTTCCCCGCCCGCTTCGTGGAGTCGGAACTGGGGCCGATTCCGGAGGGGTGGGAGATAAAACAGGTCAGGGAGTTTGCTGCTCTAAAAGGTGGCCAGCAGCTTTCCAAAAAGTACATCAAAGATCATGGTCCCGTGCCCGTTTTTGGAGGTGCGGGTATTATGGGCTACACAACTATTAGCAACGCAACTGGTTTTGTCATAACTGTTGGAAGAGTGGGAGCATATTGCGGGCAGTTTTTCCGACATATCGGCGAAGCTTGGATAAACAACAATGCTTCTTTGGTTAGAGTTCATGAACGCAAACTTGGAGAATGGTTATATCTTGCGCTACGCAATGCAAACATTGACGTAATCAAAAAAGGGGCAGCACAGCCTTTTGTAGCAAATAGCGATATTGAGTGCTTACCAATTCTCTGGCCAGGAAGCAACTTAGCTTCTAAACTTTCTGAATTTGTATCAAAGATGAGAGCTTTGCAGGATCATTATGTAGTGGAATCCCGCACCCTTGCTGCCCTGCGCGACACGCTGCTGCCCAAACTGATCTCTGGCGAGTTGCGGGTGAAGGATGTGGAGAAGATTCTGGAGGATGCGGTATGAACATGCGTCCTGTTACCGTTCATCGCGAGGGACTCAAGGCGGCGCGACTCCTGATGGTGCTCAGCAGCATCTCGCCGCTTTTTATCCTATGGGCTATCCGTGGAAACAGTCTTCTCCCCGATCCTTGGTTCGTCGGGTGTTGTGCGCTGATGGTAGTTGTTCCTAACGCCTTTCTATGGCTGCGCATTGCAACAGCGAAGAAGGAAAACGACAAACGCGAGCTGATTGTTGGCACTTCTGACGACCATCGCGACCACATTCTCGTTTACCTGTTCGCGATGCTGCTGCCGTTCTACTCGGAAGATCTTGGGAACTGGCGTGACCTTGGGGCTACTGTTGCCGCTTTGGCGTTTGTTGTATTCCTATTCTGGCACCTAAACCTGCACTACATGAATCTGGTCTTTGCTGCACGGGGCTACCGAGTGTTTACGGTCTATCCGCCGGATGACGGCAATCCACTTACCGGCAGGGTGCCCTTGGTTCTAATCACGCGCCGCGTGAGTCTCGCTTCTGGTGAAAAGCTTATAGCCTATCGCTTGAGCGATACAGTTTATTTAGAGCCTGAGACATGAGGTTAACCATAGACTTTGATTTCGAGAACGTGACCGTGACCACATTTGGCGTGGGCATTGATGCCGGCGACCACCAAACGTTCGTCGTTGTACCAGTAGATGTGGGCGTGCAGAGAGCGCTTCGCGAGATGGCGCAGGCAACGTGGAATGCATTGAACAATTGCGAGGACGGGCCGAGGGAGTACGAGCCGTCCGAGAAATACGAGAGTAGAGAGTGCCTCTATCTGCCACTAGACCACGAGATGGCAGCCGCAGTAAAAACGTTGCACGAAGCTGCCAATCTGCCCACCAATAGCGGTGCGTTGAATGATCCTTCGAACATATTCTGTTACTTCGCCCAGCTCACGGATAACAAGCATCGGCGTTTGACCGCCCTTCGGCGAGCTACGCAGTTCAAGGGGATTTTGAAGAGCCGCCTGATTCGATTAGTCTCGGACTCACTCAAGCTGATTGAAGACCGTGTGTTCAAGCTGGATATTGACTTCGACCTTCTCGCTGACTCGAAGAACGTCTACATCCTGCGGCCCAGTGGATTTGAGTTCGCAGGCAAGCTCCAGCAGGCCATTCTGGATGCGGTGCCGAAGAACATCAAAGCGATCCAAAGTGATCTTCCATTCGTAGAACTAGCCCCTATCGAGGAATATGCCAAAAAGCATACGAGGGCAGCCCGCTACCTTGCCTCGATCCGGAGTCAAGAGCTAACCAAGAATGTCGACAAATCCTTGCTCAAGGCTCTCTGCGAGCAGAATGGTGTCGAAGTCGAAGAATTAGACGGTAAACTCAAGGTCTCCGAAGGCCACGAGCTGGCGTTTCTGGAGCTTCTTGACCGTCGCCGGTATGAGCTGGAGTTTGTCAAAGGGCAGCCCGAGCGTTTTAAGGCAGGGAACAGGAGACGGATCAATGATAAGGGCTGATTTCGCTGAATCTATCACCAAAGCCGCTGTCTGTGTCTGGCTCGAGTCCATATGCTGGGCCGTGAGGTACGGCTCCGACATCGTGCCAGATGAAGAGAAGATTCAGGAGGATGCGGTATGACCTTGCGGGTGCCTGTTAAACCCGAACTCCTGTATTGGGCCATGCGGCGCTCTGGCCGCATGCCGGAGGAGTTGTCTCGTCGTTTCAAGAAGCTCGAAGACTGGTTAGAAGGGCAGGGGCAACCCACGCTCAGGCAGCTCGAGGACTTCGCCCGCGCCACCCATACCCCTATCGGTTATTTCTTTCTGGCCGAACCGCCGGAAGAGACATTGCCGATCCCCGATTTTCGCACCACGTCGAAGGCACGCCATAGCTCCCCCAGCGCCGACCTGCTGGAAACGATCTACATCTGTCAGCAGCGGCAGGCCTGGTACCGGGAGTTTGCCCGGCTATATGGCGAACCGCCGGTTGCCTTTGTGGGCTCGGCGACGCTTCAGGATGCCCCGGCGGAGGTGGCCGCTCGGATGCGCGAACAGCTCGGGTTCGATATAGAAGCCCGTTCCCGAATGACGACATGGACTGAAGCGCTGCGACAGTTCATCGGCTTGGCCGAAGATGCCGGGGTGCTGGTGATGGTCAGCGGCATTGTCGGCAGCAATACCCACCGCCCGCTCGATGTCTCCGAGTTTCGCGGATTCGCGCTGGCCGACGACCTGGCCCCGCTGGTGTTCATCAATGGCAGGGACAGCAAGGCGGGACAGATGTTCACCCTGGCCCATGAACTGGCGCACCTCTGGTTGGGACAATCTGGCGTAAGCGATAGCGACGCGCGCGTTCTTCCCGACGAGCGGACCGAGCGCTGGTGCAATGCGGTGGCGGCGGAATTCCTTGCTCCGCTTGAAGCCGTGCGAGCGAACCTGGTGGCAGGCGAACCTTTACCCGAGACGCTGGAGCGGCTGGCGCGGCGCTTCAAGGTCAGCACCCTGGTGATCCTGCGCCGTCTGTTCGATGCCGGGTGGATCAATTGGGAAACACTGGACAGCGCATGGCAACAAGAGTTACAGCGGTTGAAGCAGCTTTCGCCCGGAGGAAAGGGCGGGGATTTTTACAACACCCTGGGCGCTCATGTGGGCAAACGATTCGCCAGGGCGGTGATCGTGAGCGCGTTGGAGGGACAAACGCCCTTTACCGAGGCGTTTCGCCTTCTCGGCGTGCGAAAAAGCCGGACCTTTTATGAGCTGGCGCAACGTCTGGAGATTCCGGCATGAGATACCTGCTGGATGCCAACGTCTTCATAGCGGCCAAGAACCTGCATTACGGCATGGACTTCTGCCCAGCCTTCTGGGACTGGCTGGTCGAAAGCAACCAGGCCGGCAAGGTGTTCAGCATTGAGAAGGTCAAGGACGAACTCGAGGCGGGCGACGATGAACTGGCGGTTTGGGTGTCGTCTCAGCGGGATGGCTTCTTCTTGAAACCAGATCCGACTGTTCTCGAAGCGATGGGTGCGGTGAGCGAATGGGTGAACAGCAACGGATACACCCCGGCTGCCAAGAACGCTTTTTTCCAGGTGGCGGACTACTGGCTTATCGCCCATGCGCTGGCCGGTGGGTTTGTCGTTGTAACGCATGAGAAGCCTGCCGACACGCGGAATAAGGTCAAGATTCCGAACGTGTGTGTGGGACTGGGCATCAAGGTGATGACACCCTTCGAAATGTTGCGGCACGAGCGAGCTCGATTCGTTCTGGAGAGATAGACATGAGTGCCAACCGTCTCGACGACATCGCCCCGGCCTATCCTGCCGCTGTCGAGCGCTGGCCGGATGCCGCCAATCTTCAACAACACTATCGGGAGCTCGTCCGCGCCTGGGAGGGGGAAGGGAGCAGCGTCATCGAGTTGATCAAGTCCTTCCTGGAGTGCGTCTGCTGGACGGTGCTCAACGAGCTGGGGAGAGAGGGACCGGCTTCCTCCACGCCGACGACAACGGAGTTGCTTTCCTGCGTATTGGACGCCCTGGGATTGCGCAACCAGCGCGGCGTCGGACCACTGGGCAAGGTGATCTCGGGGCACAATAAACTGGTCGAGGGGCTGAACGAGCTGCGCAATCAGGACGGCAGCGTCGCGCATGGCAGGGATGGGTTTCTCGACACGATTGCGAACCGGCATATGAGGGTATATTTGCTCTCGGCCGACTCGGTCATTGCGCTCATTCTGAGCGCCTACGACGGCAGGGAGCCCAATCTTCGGACCACCAGAGAGCCGCCAGAGCGGTTTCGGCATCTCAACGAGCGCATCGATGCAGGCTGTGCGTTGGAGGCTGAGGTAGATGAGGAGGCTGGCGTGCTGGTGGTGCGGGTTCAGGCAGGCACGCAGACGCCTGAGGAAGCCATCGAACTGCGCGTGCCGCCCAGCGAATTGCTGTATCACCTGGACCGGCAGGCCTACATAAGCGTGCTTGATGTGTTACAAGGGGCAATGCCAGCCGAGGAGGAGGAAAGAACGGAATTGGTCGAGGAGGAAGCAGGGGAATCGGGCGAATTTGTTTCAGAAGAAGAGCCAGCGGTACCGTCGGAACCCGTCGCCGAGCCAGTAAGACAACAGCTCCTTGACGATTATCAGGGGCGGTTTCGGGAGAAGGTACATCTGCTTTACGAGTTCGTCGTCCATCGGCTGCTGGGTGGCAGGGGCGACCAGAAAGAGCAGGTGCACCGTTTCGCCAACACGCTGCTTGACGAAATGGAAGACCTCGCAGTCGTGGATTGGAGCAGGCGCGAGTCAAAACGGGCGGCGGTGCGTGTGACGTTGAAACGCCTGATCCAGATTGCCGCTATCGATGGCCTGGACGAGGAGGCGATTGAGCCGCTGCTGGATTGGTTGCGCCGTGAAATCGAAAACGGGAATGGCCATGGGTAATCTTGTGGAAGAGGACGTTGAACAAATGGCCCTGGACGAGCTCCAGGCGCTGGGCTGGCAGACCGCATACGGCCCCGACCTCGCCCCGGAGAGCTTACGGCCGGAACGTGAAACCTACGGCGATGTGGTGCTCAAGGGGCGGTTGCGGGAGGCGCTGGAGCGCATCAATCCGGACAGGCCCGCCGTGGCCATCGAAGAGGCCCTGCGCCAGGTGCTCACGCCCGAGAGTCCGGCGCTCATCGAGAACAACCGCCGCTTCCATCAGATGCTCACCGACGGCGTGGATGTTTCCTGGATGGGACCGGAAGGGGAGAAGCACGGCAAGGTGTGGCTGCTCGACCTCGAAAACCTGGACAACAACGACTGGCTGGCAGTCAACCAGTTCACGGTCATCGAGAACAAGCACGAGCGGCGGCCGGATATTGTGCTCTTCGTCAACGGTCTGCCGCTGGTCGTGATCGAGTTGAAAGACCCGGGCACGGTGCAGGCCACGCTACGGGCGGCCTTCAATCAGTTGCAGACCTACAAGCAGGAGATTCCTTCGCTCTTTACCTACAACGAGATCCTCGTCATTTCCGACGGCATGCAGGCCCGCTTCGGGACGCTGACGTCCGGTTGGGACCGATTCATGCCCTGGCGCACCATCGACGGGACCGACCTCTACCGCGAGCCGGGAAACGACAAGCAAAGCGAAGGTATGGTGCAGCCGGGGATGAAGACCCTGATCCGTGGTATGTTCGAGCGTCGGCGCTTTCTCGACTACGTGCTCAACTTCATCACCTTCGAACAGGTGGACAAGGGCACAGCAGGCATCGCCAAGAAGGCCGCCGGCTATCACCAGTACCATGCCGTCAATCAGGCGCTCGCTTCCACACTCGTCGCCTGTGGCATTGAAGCGGATGCCAGCACGCTATACGCTCGCTTTCAAGAAGCAGCGGCCGCTGATCCGTTTGCGGTCCGGGAACCAAAAGCCGAATATCGCCCGAAGTTCGGCGACCGGCGCGTCGGGGTCATCTGGCATACCCAGGGCTCGGGCAAAAGCCTTTCCATGGTCTTCTACGCCAGCAAAATCATCCGGCACCCCGCCATGCAAAACCCCACCATCGTGGTGCTAACCGACCGCAACGATTTGGACAATCAGCTTTTTGCCACCTTCAGCGCCAACCGTCAGATCTTGCGCCAAACCCCCGTGCAAGCCGAAAGCCGGGCGCACCTGAAAGAACTCCTCCAAGTTGCCTCTGGCGGCGTGATTTTCACCACCATCCAGAAATTCTTCCCCGAAACCAGGGGGGAACGCTACCCGACGTTGTCGGAGCGGAGCAACATCGTTGTCATCGCCGACGAAGCCCACCGCAGTCAATACGACTTCATTGACGGTTTCGCCCGCCACATGCGCGATGCGCTTCCCAACGCATCGTTCATTGGCTTTACCGGGACGCCCATCGAGAAGGAAGACAAAAACACCCGTGCAGTCTTCGGCGATTACATTTCCATCTACGATATCCAACGCGCAGTGGAAGACGGCGCTACAGTGCCGATCTACTACGAAAGCCGGTTGGCGAAGATCGAACTGGATGAGGCGGAGAAACCGCGGCTCGATGAGGAAATCGAGGAGATTACCGAAGCCGAAGAGGATGTCGTCCGCCGGGAACGCTTGAAGTCGAAATGGGCATCGCTGGAAGCTCTGGTGGGAGCGGAGAAGCGCATCCGGCTTGTGGCCGAGGACCTCGTGCAGCATTGGGAACGGCGGCGGGAAGCCCTGCTGGGCAAGGGCATGATCGTCTGCATGAGCCGTCGGATCTGCGTGGAGATGTACAAGGCCATTACGGCCCTGCGTCCTGAGTGGCACAGTGACGACGACGCCAGGGGGAAGATCAAGGTGGTGATGACCGGCTCTGCCTCGGATCCGCTCGATTGGCAGCCGCACATCCGCAACAAAGAACGCCGGGACTTTCTCGCCCGACGTTTCAAAGACCCAAACGATGAACTGGAACTGGTCATTGTGCGCGATATGTGGCTCACCGGCTTCGATGCGCCGCCCCTGCACACGATGTACATCGACAAGCCGATGAGCGGCCACAATCTGATGCAGGCCATCGCCCGCGTGAACCGCGTCTTTCGCGACAAGCCCGGCGGGCTGGTGGTGGACTACCTGGGCATTGCCGATTCCCTCAAGAAGGCGCTTGCCGTGTACGCTGAAAGCGGCGGTCGGGGCAAGGCGGCCATCGATCAGGCCGAAGCCGTGGCAGTGATGAAGGAGAAGTACGAGGTCGTCTGCGGCATCCTGCACGGATTCGACTATTGGCGCCTGCTGGCTGCTGCTCCCGATGAGCGCCTGCAGGGCATTGCCGAGGCCATGGACTTCATTCTGGGGCGGGAGGACGGTAAGAAGCGCTATCTGCAGGCCGTGGCGGCGCTGTCCAAGGCGTTTGCTTTGGCGGTGCCGCACGAGGAGGCCCTCGCTATTCGCGACGAGGTGGGTCTATTTCAGGAGATTCGGGCGGCTCTGATCAAGGCTACGGTGAGTTCGGCGGAGCGCGCCCCGGAGGAGGTTGAAGCGGCGGTTCGGCAGCTCGTTTCCCGGGCGATCTCGGGCTGCGAGGTAGTGGATATCTTCGCGGCGGCGGGATTGGAAAAGCCCGACATTTCCATTCTTTCCGATGAGTTTCTTGAAGAAGTGCGCAGCTTGCCGCAGAAAAATCTGGCCGTAGAGACGCTGAAAAAACTCCTTCAGGATGAGATCCAGGTTCGCCTGCGCAAAAACGTGGTGCAGTCGCGGGCGTTCTCGGAATTGCTCCAGCGGGCCCTGAACAAGTATCACAATCGCGCCATCGAAGCCGCGCAGGTGATTGAAGAACTGATCGCCATTGCCAGGCAGGTACGAGAAGCCACGCGCCGTGGTGAAGAGCTCGGCCTGTCCGAAGATGAAGTGGCGTTTTATGATGCGCTGGCGGTAAATGAAAGCGCTGTAGAAGTGCTCGGAGACGAAACCTTGAAGGAGATCGCCCGGGTACTGGTCGAAAGCGTACGCAAAAGTGTAACGGTAGATTGGAATAGACGTGAGAGCGCCCGCGCCCAGTTGCGCGTACTCGTCAAGCGTATCCTGCGCAAATATGGCTATCCGCCCGACAAACAGGAACAGGCTGTGGAGCTGGTTTTGAGTCAAACGGAGGTGTTGTGTGGCGAGTGGGTTGCTTGATCACGGGCATCATGGTGCATGTGCGTGGTATCCCATGACCACGCTTTATACCCCGGGCTGAAAGCACGAGCGCACACCTTGGGGCACCCCTATCGGACAGCTGACGGCATTTCCAGCACACAGAGACGGCCACTGTGTCCGCTTTTTGTGCCCGCGAGCCATGTCCAGTACATGGGGTGTGCCGTCATTCGTCGGTGAATCTGCAATCACACATTCCGGCAATTTGCAATTGCTTCATACCGCCAGGCCCAGCGTGATCAGCGTGACGCCAGAAGCGTGGGCTTCGTGCAGGGCCTGGGCGGCCCAGGCGGCCGTGGCGCCGGTGGTGAGCAGATCGTCCACCAGCAGCACGTGGCGTCCGGCCACACGCTCCGGGTAAGGCGCCGCAAAGGCGCGGGCCACGTTGGCGCGACGTGCTTCCCGACCCAGGTGGGTCTGGCTCCGCGTGGCGCGCACGCGCACCAGCAGTTCGGGGGCGACCGAGCGTCCCAGCACTTCGCCGACGCCTCGGGCCAGCCAGGCGCTCTGGTTGTAGCCGCGTTCCAGGAAACGGCGGCGGTGCAGCGGGACGGGCACGATTACATCAATCTCCTGCAGCTCATCTCGGAATGTCTCTCCCAGCAGCCGTCCCAGCCGCTGCGCATAGACCGGCCGGTTGCCGTACTTCAGAGCATGGTGCAGCGGGCGAAAGGGCCCCTCCGAGGTTTCGTACCACAGGCTGTAGGCGGCGCGGAAGCAGCCGATGGCCTCCGGCAACCGGTGCAGGCGACGAAGCGGCTCGCCGGGCGGCACGCGACGAAGCGTGGCCAGACAGTCTGTGCAGAGCGGAAGCGTCGGGTGCGTGGCCCGTGCGCCGCAGTGCAGACAGTGCCATGGATAGACCAGCGCCCGCAGGGCCCTTCCCAGACGGCGAAGCGTCTGCCTGTAAGAATCCGGTAAAACAGTCATGGGGCGGTCGGAACGGTTCGCATCGGCGTCGGAAATATTGTATACTTTAAAGAACATACCCCACGCATGTGCCCGCAAACAAACCATCCGGGGAGGGCAGCATGGCCAGTCGTAAACGTCGCGGCATGATCATCAAGAACACGAACGACGTGCCGGTTGAAATTCCCATGAGCACGCGCACCATTCGGCTCAAGCCCGGCGAAGAGGCGTTCGTTACGGCCGAGGAGGTGCGCGATCCGGTGCTGCGTGAAAAACTTCAGGTGCGGGCCGTCTCGATCGTGCGGCCGACGACCGAGGAGGAGGAAGAAATGCTCCGGCAACAGCTGGCACAGCAACAGAGCCATTAAAAAACGTCAGGACACATGCTGAACATTCTGGCACTGGAGCCCTGGTACGGAGGGTCTCACAGGAATTTTCTGGACGGGCTGATGCGCCACAGCCGGCATCGGTTTCATGCGGTAACGATGGCGCCGCGCTACCGGCGCTGGCGCATGCACGGCGGGGCCGTCACCATGGCGCGGAAGGCGTTGCAGGCCTGGGACGAAGGCTTTCGGCCCGATGTGATCTTCGCCACGAACATGGTGAACCTGCCCGCCTTCCTGTCGCTGACGCGCAGCAAACTGGCGCACGTGCCCGTCATCCTCTATTTCCATGAAAACGCGCTGACCTATCCGCTGCCCGAGGGCAAAGAGCGGGATCCGGCCTTCGGGTACATCAACTACCTGTCGTGCCTGGCGGCCGATCGGGTGCTGTTCAACACGCGCTTCCACATGGAAGAATTTCTGGAGGCATTGCCGCAGTTGCTCCGGGCTTTTCCGGATTACACGCACCTGGACGCCGTGCAGGAGATTCGCGCCAAGGCTTCGGTGCTCTATCCGGGCATCGATCTGTCGGCGCACGACCAGTACGCGGGGGATCGGCGGCCGCGCTACTGGGGTCCGGGCATGCCGCCGCCCATCATTCTCTGGAACCAGCGCTGGGAGTACGACAAGGCGCCCGAAGTTTTCCTGCGCGTGATGAACCGGCTGGACGACGCCGGCCACCGCTTCCGGCTGATTCTGGCCGGCGAGCGCTTCGAGGAACAGCCCTACGAACTGGACAAGGCCTTCGAGCGCTACGCCGACCGCATCCTGCACTACGGCTACGCCGAGGACTTCGAGGAATACAGCCGCCTGCTGCACCGGGCCGACATCATCGTCTCGACGGCCCGCCACGAGTTTTTCGGGGTGGCGGTGCTGGAGGCGATCTACTGTGGCTGCCATCCGCTGCTTCCCAACCGGCTGAGCTATCCGGAGCTGATTCCCGAGCCGCTGCATCGGCCGCTGCTGCACGCGCCCACGCTGTACGAGGACGAGGAGGAACTCTACCGGCTGCTGTCGGCCCTGCTGAAAGGTGAGGAGCGGCCGCTGCCGCCGGAACGGCTCCGCGAAATCCCCGCGCACCTCGACTGGAAACGACACGTGGAAGCTTACGATCGGCTTTTCGAGGAAGTGGCCGGCATGGCTTCTGCGCGTCCGGACGAAGCCATGGCCGCTACCGCCTGAACTACCCGATGATCATCAAAAACGCCCGTGGCGCAATGCTACGGGCGTTTTTCATTTGCGGCCGGGGTAAAATGACTATGGGGCCCGTACCCACCCGGAAAAGGCGCTTTCCCCTGATGGCACTATGCTTCGCTTCAGGCCTGGCCACAAGCACAAATGCGTTTGTAGTGCGCCACGAAGGCGCCGGCCGTAGGGGCTTTCCTTCGATGGCACTTCGCTTCGCTGCGTGTCTCACTACGAGCAGGTCAGGTACGGCACCTCATGCCGTGATGATCACAGGTGCCGCCCGGACGGAATGTTTTCAGTTGTTGGAAGCCTGGACGAAGCGAAGGGCGTCGGGTGGGGGTGGCTCGCCATCTACGGCGTAGGCGCGCGAGTCGTCTTCGGTGGTGAAGAGCAGGAGCACGGTCTGGTTGGGATCGTACCGGTCGAGCTGGTCCAGCAGCCACCGTAGCGGGGGAAGCTCCTGGGCGGGCGTGAGGACGTCCTGCGGGGCGTAAGCCAGGCGGTGGATCATGAAGCCGTGGCGGAGCGCCCGGCTGCGCGGAGGCGTGGCCTCGCCCACGACGAGCACGCCACGGCCAGCCTGACGATAGCCGGTCAGCGAGGCGGCGGCCAGCTCTTCCCAGTGGGTCAGAATGAACTGATGGTGGGAAGCCTCCAGCAGGTCGTCGGCGTCCGCTTCGGCCGGGGCGCGAATGACAAAGCGCCGGCCGTCTTCGTCCAGATGTTCGGTGATGCGATCGGGCATGCTGTAAGATAAGGCGGGGCGGCCCGTTCTGGCCGCCCCGCCTTCGGTTCAGTCCATATTTTCCACGATGGCCTGCCCGAACTCGCTCGTCCGGAGCAGCGTGGCGCCTTCCATGAGGCGGTGGAAGTCGTAGGTGACGCGCTTCTGCGCGATCGTGCGCTCGATGCCCCGGATGATCAGGTCGGCCGCCTCGTGCCAGCCCATGTAGCGCAGCATCATCTCGCCCGAGAGGATCACCGAGCTGGGGTTGACCTTGTCCTGCCCCGCGTACTTGGGCGCCGTGCCATGGGTGGCCTCGAAGACGGCGTGGCCGGTCTCGTAGTTGATGTTGGCCCCGGGCGCGATGCCGATGCCGCCCACCTGCGCCGCCAGCGCGTCGGAGATGTAATCGCCGTTCAGGTTCATCGTGGCGATCACGTCGTACTCGGCCGGGCGCGTCAGAATCTGCTGCAGGAAGGCGTCGGCGATCACGTCTTTGATGACGATTTCCCGACCGTCGTGCTCGATCACGTGCCAGGGGCCGCCGTCGAGCGGACGGGCGCCGAACTCCTCGCGGGCCAGCTCGTAGCCCCATTCGCGGAAGGCACCTTCCGTGAACTTCATGATGTTGCCTTTGTGCACGAGCGTGACGCTCTTCCGGCCCCGCTCGATGGCGTAGCGAATGGCGGCGCGTACCAGCCGACGCGTCCCGTCGCGCGAGATCGGCTTGATGCCGATGCCGCTGGTTTCCGGGAAGCGGATCTTCGTGACGCCCAGTTCTTCCTGCAGGAAGCGAATGAGCTTCTGTGCCTCGGGCGAGCCGGCCGGAAATTCGATGCCCGCATAGACGTCTTCCGAGTTTTCCCGGAAGATCACCATGTCGACCAGTTCGGGGTGTTTGACCGGCGAGGGCACGCCCGGGAAGTAGCGCACCGGCCGCACGCAGGCGTACAGGTCGAGCTGCTGGCGGAGCGCCACGTTCAGCGAGCGGATGCCGCCGCCCACCGGCGTGGTCAGCGGTCCCTTGATGGCCACCAGATAGTAGTCGATGGCCTTCAGCGTGTCTTCGGGCAGCCAGGTGCCGAGCTGGTTGTAGGCTTTCTCGCCGGCGAAGACCTCGAACCAGACGATCTTGCGGCGGCCGCCGTAGGCTTTCTCGACGGCCGCGTCGAAGACCAGTTTGGCCGCCCGCCAGATGTCGGGCCCGGTGCCGTCGCCCTCGATGAAGGGGATGATCGGTTGATCCGGCACCTCCAGCGTGCCGTCGGGACGTTTCTGGATGCGGACCCCTTCGGCCGGGGGCGTCAGGTGTTCGAAAGCAGGCGCTTCTGTCGATACCGGTTGTGCCATGATCCCTGTTTTTCGGTTTTTCGGGGAATGAATACCGGTCTAAATTAACACAAAAAAGGCTTTTTCGTCCGGTTTGGCAGAAGCTTCACGGTCGGGGCGGTCGCAGCTCCCGGGCCCGGATCGTGTGGCGCCAGCGTTCCTGGCCCTGGGCGTCGTAGGCGGTGATCGTCAGCACGCGGTCGGTGCGTGGCCCGGAGAAGGTGAGCAGCACCACGTTGCGCTCGCGTAGCAGGGTGCCTTCGACGCGCAGCGGATTATCTTCTTCCACGTTCGAGGGGCCTGCCGTCAGCGGCGAGGTGGTGATCTCGTAGAGCGGATAGAAGCCTTCCGGCTCGTAGCGCAGCAGCTCGGTGTGGTGGCGGTCGCCGCTCAGGAATACCACGCCGGAGATGCCGCGGCGTACGATTTCCCGGAGCAGCCGCTCGTAATCGCGCGGAAAGCGGGCGGCCACCGACTCGAAGCGGGTGGAGCGGTTGAGGATCTGGTTGCCGTTGGCGACGATCTTGAAGGGTGCGCGGCTGTAGGTGAGCGCGTCGATGAGCCAGGTGAGCTGGGCCTCGCCCCACATGGTCTTGGTGGAATCGTCCGGGGCGTCGTTGGGACTCCGGTAAAAGCGGTCGTCCAACAGGAAGAAGTCCACGTCGCCCCAGGTGAACTGGGTGAAGACGCCGGGCGTGCCGGGCAGGCCATAGGACGGATTGGCCCAGTACTGCTGGAAGAGGCGCAGTGCGGCGCCTTTGAGCACATAGCTCCGGTCGGCGTCGTTGGGGCCGTAGTCGTGGTCGTCCCAGATGGCGTAGTGGTGGGCCGTGGCGAGCAGCTCCTGCAGCAACGGATGGCTGCGGGTGTGCGCGTAGCGGTAAGACATCATGGTCGGGCTGCCGAAGTCCGCCTCGCGCAGGTAGGTGTTGTCGCCCAGCCAGATCATCACGTCGGGGCGGAGGCGCGTCAGGTGCGTGAGGATCTGGAAGTCGCCGCCGTAGGGCTGGCCGGGGCGGTCGTAGGGCGGATCGTTCACGTAGAAGCAGGACGCCGCGGCCACGGTGAACGTGGGCGGATCGGTGCGCCACTGCCAGAGCGGTTGCGTCTGGAAGCGTGGCTGGTAGGGGAGCGCCAGGATCGTGTCGTTGAGCACCACGTCGTAAACGTAGCGGCGGCCCGGCTCCAGATAGGGCACGGAGATGTGCACGGTGTAGTCCGTCTCAGGGCCGGCAAAGTACGGCGGGGTGATGCGTGCGCTGTCTTCGGGCTGGCCCTCTTCGCGGTAGAGCAGCTGCACCTGAGCCGGCGCCCACGTCTGCAGCCAGACGACGACCTCGCGTTGCGTGGCGTAGCCGTTCATCGGACCCGAGCGCAGCAGCTCGGCTACGGGAAGCGTCTCGGGTAGCCGGACGGGCACCTGGGCCACGGCCACTCCGAGGAGCCCCCAGAGCCCGCAGAGGAAAAGCAGGCAGCGTCGCATGGCACGTGCAGGAATGGTGGTTGGCAGATCCGCTCCGGACTAAACTACAAAAAGCGGTGGTGCGACGGGACGGTATGCGCATTTTTTAAAGCAGGCCGAGCAGGTCGCGCAGGCGCAGTTCCCAGACCTTCCAGGCCGCTTCCCAGACGATGGCCTTGTTCATTTTGGAGGAACCCTCCTGACGATCGGTGAAGATGATCGGCACTTCGAGCAGCCGGAAGCCCTTGCGCCAGGCGCGGTATTTCATTTCGATCTGAAACGAATAGCCGTTGGATCGGATGCGGTCCAGGTCGATGGCTTCGAGCACGCGCCGGTGGTAGCACTTGAAGCCCGAGGTGACGTCGTAGACGGGGATACAGGTGATCATCCGGGTGTAGAGGCTGGCACTGTAAGAGAGGATCAGGCGCGAGAGCGGCCAGTTGATGATGCGCACGCCGCCGATGTAGCGCGAGCCGATGACCAGATCGGCCTCGTCGCGGCGCAGCGGTTCGAGCAGGCGGGGGAGGTCGTCCGGGTTGTGCGACAGGTCGGCGTCCATTTCGGCCAGATAGGTGTAGCCGTGTTCCAACCCAAAGCGAAAACCTGTCAGGTAGGCCGAGCCCAGGCCCAGCTTGCCGGTGCGCTCGATAAGAAAGAGGCGGTCCGGGTAGCGGTCCTGCAGCTTCCGCACACGTTCGGCAGTGCCGTCGGGCGAGGCGTCGTCCACGACCAGCACGGAGACCCGGCAGGGCAGTTCCAGCACGCGGGGAAGCAGGCGCTCGACGTTTTGCGCCTCGTTGTAGGTCGGGATGACCACGAGCGTGCCTGAGTGGCCGGATGTAGCGGGCGTGGTAGTCACTGATTGCCCTCGGTTACGGATCGTTGCAGGCAAAACGGTCCCTTAAACTACGATGGGCACAAAAAAGACCCCGACTCGTTTCTTTCCAAGTTCACGGTCCTCTCAAGAAAAAGCAGCAATTTGTATGCGCTTTCGGGGCTGCTTTGTTGTATTTTTAAAAGCTACCTTTGCCGGCGGTTTTTCGCCGGTTGTAAAATAGAAGCCACGTATAACCACGAACGACACGTTGCTATGGCCAGCAAGACCAGAAAGAAGCAGCAGGCGACGCAGGTAGATCAGGCCGCCAGCCAGGCCAACGGGCAGGCGGTGCAGTTGCAGGTGCCGTCCAAGCCGATTCACTTTGAGCAGACCTTCGAGACCTACCCGGCCGGTGCCTATACGCACGAAGAGCTCGGCTTGAGCCGGGAAGATCTCCTGGCTATTTACCGTAACATGCTGCTGCAGCGCCGCTTCGAAGAGCGGGCGGCCCAGATGTACGGCAAGCAGAAGATCGCCGGCTTTCTGCACCTGTACATCGGAGAAGAGGCCGTCTCGACCGGCGCCGCCTGGTCGATCAAGATCGGACACGACTCAGTCATCACGGCCTACCGCGATCACGGCATCGCGCTGGCGCTGGGCATGACGGCCAACGAGTGTATGGCTGAGCTGTTCGGCAAGATCGACGGCTGCTCGCGCGGCAAAGGCGGCTCGATGCACTTCTTCAAGGCCGAAAAGAAGTTTTTCGGCGGCCATGGGATCGTCGGGGGACATGTGCCGCTGGGCGTCGGGATTGCCTTTGCCCACAAGTACAAGGAGGACGGCGGTGTATGCCTGACATTCTTCGGTGACGGTGCCATGGGGCAGGGTACCGTCCACGAATCCATGAATCTGGCTGCGCTCTACAAGCTGCCCATCGTCTTCATCATTGAGAACAATCAGTATGCGATGGGCACGGCCGTCTGGCGGGCCTTTGCCAACACGGAATTCTACCGATATGCGGCCAACTACAACATGCCGGGGGCGCTGGTGGACGGCATGGACGTCTTCAGTGTGATGAAGGCCCTGCGCAAGTACGTGGCGCTGGCGCGCGAGTATCAGCCCTCGGTGCTTGAGGTGCGCACCTATCGCTACCGCGGGCACTCGATGAGCGACCCGGCCAAGTACCGTACCAAAGAGGAGCTGGAAGCCAAGAAGAAAGAAGACCCGATCATTCGGTTGAAGAGCTACATGCTCCAGCACGGACTCTCGACGAACGAAGAGCTGGACGCCATCGACGACGATGTGAAGAAAGAGGTGCAGGCGTCCGTGGAGTTCGCCGAGAAGAGTCCGTATCCGCCGCTGGAGTCCATCTACGAGGACGTCTACGCACAGCCGGACTATCCCTTCCTGGCCTGATTTCGTGTATCCCCGAGAACCTAACCGAGACGATAGACCATGGCCATCATGCAGTTTCGCGAGGCCATCCGGGCCGCGATGATCGAAGAAATGGAGCGCGACGAGCGCGTCTTTCTCATCGGCGAAGAGGTCGGACAGTACGACGGGGCCTACAAGGTGAGCGAGGGTATGCTCAAGCGCTTCGGCCCCAAGCGGGTGATCGATACCCCGATCAGCGAAGCCGGCTTTGCCGGACTGGGCATCGGCGCCGCAATGAACGGCCTGCGCCCGATCGTGGAATTCATGACGTTCAACTTTTCCTTTGTGGCCTTCGACCAGCTCGTCAACAATGCGGCCAAGATCCGCTACATGTCGGGCGGTCAGTTCAAGATCCCGATCGTTTTCCGAGGACCCAACGGCGCGGCCGGTCAGCTGGCGGCCACGCACAGCACCTCGGTCGAGTCGATCTACTCCTACTTCCCGGGCCTGAAGGTCGTCGCTCCTTCGAATCCGGACGACGCCAAGGGGCTGCTCAAGTCGGCCATCCGGGACGACGACCCGGTGATCTTCCTGGAAAGCGAGCTGATGTACAGCATGCGGGGGGAGGTCAACGAGGATCCGGAATATCTCATCCCGCTCGGAAAGGCCCGTATCGCCCGGGAAGGCGAGGACGTGACGATCGTGGCGCACTCGAAGAGCTACTGGATCGCCCTGGAGGTGGCCGATCGGCTGGCCGAAGAAGGCTACAGCGCCGAGGTGATCGATCCGCGGACGATCCGACCCTTCGACTTCGACACGGTTGTGCAGTCCATCAAAAAGACGAACCGCTGCGTGATCATCGACGAAAGCAATCCGTTTGCCAGCGTCTCGTCGGAAGTGGCCTTCCAGATTCAGCAGCGGGCCTTCGACTACCTGGACGCGCCTGTGCTGCGCGTGACGGCTAAAGACACACCGGCGCCGTATGCGAAGAACCTGATCGAGTACTACATGCCCAGTGTCGACGCGGCCTACGAGGCCTGCAAGAAGGTCATGTACGTGGACTGATTCCCCCGAAACCATCAAAGCAATAAGCGACCATGGCAATTCCCATTGAAATGCCCAAGATGAGCGACACGATGGAGGAGGGGGTGCTGGTGGCATGGCTGGTGGAAGAAGGGCAGCGCGTGTCGGCCGGGGACGTGATCGCTCAGGTGGAAACGGATAAAGCAACAATGGACCTCGAAGTGTACGACGACGGGGTCTTGCTGAAGAAAGTGGTCAAAGAGGGCGAGTCGGTCCCCATCGGCGGGCTGATCGCTGTGCTGGGGGAGGAAGGCGAGGATATTTCGGAGATTCTGGAACGCTATAGCGGCAAAAAGGAGGCGCCCGCGAAGGCGGAGCCGACGGCGGAGGCTGCCCCGGCCGAATCGGCGCCACAGGCCGAGCAGCCGGCGCGTGCAGGAGATGGCGCTCCGGCTCCCGCGGTGACGGCCGGCGATGGCGCCGAGACACGCATCAAGGCCTCGCCGCTGGCCCGCAAACTGGCCAGGGAGTACGGACTGGACCTGCGCACCATTCAGGGGACGGGTCCGGAGGGACGCATTGTGCGCCGTGACATCGAGGCAGCGCTGGCCCGTCAGCGTCCGCCCGTCGAGGTGGCCGCACCGGCGCCCGAAGCCGCGCCCGCACCGGCTCCGGCCCCGACGCCCACGCCGGCGCCCGAGCTGCCCTACGAGTCGGTGCCCATTACGCCCATGCGCCGTACGATTGCGCGGCGTCTGGCGCAGAGCAAGTTCACGGCGCCGCACTTCTATCTGACCGTCGACGTGGACGTCGAGAAAGCCGTTGCCTTCCGCCAGCAGCTCAACGAGCTGGCCGAAGCGCAGGGGCGGCCCAAGATCTCCTTCAACGACCTGATCACGAAGGCCTGCGCGCTGGCGCTGCGCCAGCATCCCGAGATCAATGCCTCCTACCTGGAGCAGGAAGGCGAAATCCGGCGCTGGAAAGAGATCCACATCGGGATCGCCGTGGCGCTGGAGGACGGGCTGGTGACGCCGGTCATCCGCAACGCCGACCAGAAGGGGCTGGGCCAGATCGCCGAGGAGACGCGCGCGCTAGCCGAAAAAGCACGCCAGCGCAAACTGCAACCCCAGGAAATGGAAGGGGCGACCTTCACCACGAGCAACCTGGGGATGTACGGGATCGAGGAGTTCACGGCCATCATCAACCCGCCGAACGCCTGCATCCTGGCCATCGGCGCCATCCGCGATGTGCCCGTGGTGAAGAACGGCATGATCGTGCCCGGTAAGCGGATGCGGCTGACGCTCTCGTGCGACCACCGGATCGTCGACGGCGCTACGGGCGCCCGTTTCCTCAAGACCGTTCAGCAGTACCTGGAAGAGCCGCTGAACCTGCTGCTGTAGTCGGGCACCTGCAGCCATAGCCATGCGTTCAGGGCAGGCGGTTCACCGGACCGCCTGTCTGTTTTTCTGGTCATGGTGATTGCGCATCTTTCTGATCTACACTTCGGACGGCTGGCCTCCGGGGCCGTCGTCGAGGATCTGCTGGCGGAAGTGCGTCGCCAGGCGCCGGATCTGGTGGTCATCAGCGGTGACCTGACGCAACGTGCGCGTCCACGCCAGTTCCGGGCTGCCCGGGCGTTTCTGGAGGCGCTGCCCGCGACAACGCTGGTGGTGCCCGGCAACCACGATGTCTACCCCTGGTGGCGGCCGCTGAGCCGACTGGTGCGGCCGCTGGCCCGCTATCGGCGGTACATCACCACCGATTTACGGCCGTCGTTCGTCAACGATGAGGTGGCCGTGCTGGGCCTGAATACGGCGTACGGCGCCACCGTTAAAGGTGGCCGTCTTACCGCCGAAGATTTAGCCTACCTGCAGGCATTCTTTGCCACGGTGCCGCCCTCGGCCGTGCGCATGCTGGTGATTCACCACCACCTGGTGCAACTGCAGGCGGTGGGACCGCACGACGTGGCGCGGGGCGCCCGCCGGGCGCTGGAAGTGATCGCCCGTGCCGGGATCGAATTCATCCTGTGCGGGCACCTGCACGTGGCCCACGTGGAGCCGGTCGTGGTGCAGCCCGACGGCCACCGCGTGGTCATCGTCAGTGCCGGAACGGCCACAAGCAGCCGGGGACGTGGTCCCCATCGCGAGAAGAACTTCTACAACATCATTCGCATCGAAAAAGAAACAGTGCAGGTTGAAGAGCACTGCTATGAAGCGGCCACCCACCGTTTTATTGATTTTCGACAACACCGTTTTTCCAGAAAAACACTTCCCCGTAAATGCAGCCGTGCTTAAATTTGAGCAAGCAGAGAGGTTGGGGAATTGCGCCGAAGATAACGCCAGGGGATGCGCCGTTGGCGCATGTTTGCTGAGCCAACAGTTTTTGTCAACCGAGCCGAACTTTTCGGACACTATCTGTAAAGCATGCATGAAAGACTCCGATGGCGCGTAGCCCGGATCTTGCACGCGGTAGTCCCGGAGGGGAATCGCTCTCGATGCCGTTGGACCCGAAAGACTTCATTGCCTATGTACAGGAACGGTTAGCCTGGCTTCAGCGGGAGGTTGAGCGCCTGATCGAGGAAAACGAACGGCTTCGAGAAGAAAATCGGCGGCTTCGAGAAGAGGTAACGCTGTATCGGCTGTTTCAGGAGCTTCAACCTTCCGCCGAAGAGGGGCTGCCGGAACTGTCGGCCGAGGTGCTTCAGCAGGCCATGGCCTTCCTGGCACAGTTACCCGACGAGCTGAGCTTTGCCGAGTTTTTCGATCGGGCCGAACAGGCCGGAATCGAAAGCCAGGTGGCCCGCGACTACCTGCTCATTTTTCTACGGGAAGATCTGCTGCGTCAGCGTGGCGGTCGGTTGATCAAAACGCCCCGGGCTACACGCCCTTCTGCACAATAGAGCTGCAGCTTGTTGATGGGTGCGTAAAATGAAAAGGGGCGGTGTAAGAACCGCCCCTTTTTGTACTTTTTGTATTCACGGGCGCTTCCATTGCTCGCGGAGCTTGCGACGCTGCTCGCGCACCTGACGCTCAACGGAGTCCAGCGCGCGGAGCAGCGACTCCTCTACGGTCGGAGCTACTTCGGTTGCCACGACATTCTCGGGTTTGTGGTAGACGACCACCCGTGCCCGGTAAGCATGGGGCGTATGGGTATGCTCGACCCGCTGGATGGCGACCGACACGCCCGTAATGTCGTGGTGTTTTTTCGCCAGCTTCTGAATGCGCTGCTCGACCTTGGCCTTCAGCGCGTCGGTCAGCTCGTGATTTTCGCTGTAGTACTCAAAGGCGATTTCCGGGATCTCCATAGAGGCTCTCTCGGCTGGTGATTGAACTACGACAAAGATACGGACGCTGCGGGATACAGCGCCTGGTACTTTTTGCGTATATACGTCAGCCAGGGTTCCGCATCGAGCGGATGGCCCGTGGCCTGCTCAAGCAGGACCGGCGCCTTCCAGGCGCGGCCGTGCCGGTGGATTTGCGTGCGCAACCAGGTAAGAATCGGGCGAAAATCTCCCTGTTGCATGAAGGCTGCTACGTCCGGGATCTCCTGCTCGATGGCCCGCCAGAGCTGGGCCGACATCAGGTTCCCTAAAGTATAGGTCGGAAAGTACCCGAAAGCTCCCTGCGACCAGTGAATATCCTGCAACACCCCTTCGCGAAGCGTCTCCGGCCGTAGCCCGAGGTAGCGTTGCATGCCCTCGTCCCAGGCGGCCGGAAGATCCTGCACCGAAAGATTCCCCTCGATCAGGGCGACTTCCAGTTCGAAGCGAAGCAGGATGTGCAGGTTGTAGGTGACCTCGTCGGCCTCGACGCGGATGAGCGAGGGCTGCACGCGGTTGATGGCCCGGTAGAAGGCATCCAGCGGCACGTCGTCGAGCACGCCCGGAAAATACTCCCGAAGCCGGGGATAGAAATACTCCCAGAAAGGCAGACTCCGGCCGATCAGGTTTTCCCAGAGACGTGATTGTGATTCGTGCAGGCCCAGCGAGGCGCCGTCGGCCAGCGGCGTGCGCTCAAGTACGGGATCGATCCCCTGCTCGTAGAGTCCGTGTCCGGCCTCGTGCAGCGTGGCGAACAGCCCGCTGGCGAAGTCGTGCGGATCGATGCGGGTGGTCAGCCGCACGTCCGCAATGGCAATCCCGGTGCTGAACGGGTGGACCGAGGCGTCCAGCCGCCCGCGCTGCAGATCGAAGCCAATGGCTTCCAGCACCATGCGGTTCAGGGCCCACTGGCGCTCGGGCTCGACGTAGCGGTGGAGGAAGGCCGCTTCGGGTTGGGGTTGGTCGGCAAGCGCCCGAACGAGCGGGACCAGCTCGGCGCGCAACTGCTCGAAAAGGACGCGCACCGCCTCGGTGGTCATGCCCGGCTCGTACTGGTCCAGCAGGGCGTCGTAGGGATGTTTTTCGTACCCCAGCGCCTCGGCCTTTTCCCGGTTGAGCGCCAGCAGCCGCTCCAGATAGGGCGCAAACACCGCGTAATGATTCTCCTGGCGGGCCTGCTTCCAGGCCTCGCGGGCCTCCGACTCGGTGCGGGCCAGCGCGGCCACCAGCTCGGGCGGTACCCGTCGCGCTTTGTCGTAATCCTCGCGCACGACCTCGACAAGCCGTACGGCCAGGTGCTCCGGAGGAAGCTCACGCACGGAGGCCGCGGCCGCTTCCAGCAGCTCGCCCGTCCGCTCTGCGATGAACCACTCGTGGGCCAGGCGATGCAACGTGCCGAGCTGCTCGGCCCGCACGGCGGTTGCTCCGGCGGGCATGTAGGTCTCCTGATCCCATTCCAGCAGGGCGGCCGCCGCCCGGAGGTCCATCATGCGCGCCAGGTGCGCACGCAGCTCGGCCAGCGCCGGATGGATCGCAAAGGGGCTTGTTTTATCCATCGTTTTTATGTATTGTCTGATAAATTGTAACCTGTAAACGAAACGCCATGAACGTCCTGCTGCTTACGCTGAGCCTGTTGTTTGCGGCCCCACAAGATACGACCGTCAGCGACTCGACGCTGCTGGCGCTCTGTGAAGGTTTGCGCGTGGCCGACGTGGTCGATGCCATGGACGTGGTCGGCCTGCGCAATGTGGGGCTGGTCGATACGCGCATTCAGCCGCTCTGGCGCGATCTGGAGGATTTTCGACACCGTTTCTGCGGGATTGCGCTGACAGTTCGCTACGTGCCGACCAACAAAATCGTCCCGAATCCGATCCCCGAGGAAGCATTCGACGCCTGGAGCGGCCGCTGGTACAACGAACTGTCGCCCGAGCCGTTCGTGGACCTGATCCGGCCCGGTACGGTGATCGTCATCGACGCCAGCGGCAACGGCGATACGGGCTCGATCGGTTCCTACAACTCGCTGCTCTGGTATGCCCGGGGCGCCCGTGGCATTGTGACTACCGGAAGCGTGCGCGACACCGATGAGATCATCAAGCAGCAGATCCCGCTCTACATGGACCCGCTGCAGCGCGGACGCGGCATTCGTCCGGGACGCAACGAACTGGAATCGGTCAACCGGCCCGTCGAGATCGGCGGGGCGCTGGTGCGTCCCGGCGACGTGATCGTGGCCGACGGCGATGGCGTGGTGGTCGTCCCTCGCGAACATGCCGCACGGGTGTTCCGGCTGGCCCGGCGCGTGCTGGAAGCCGACAAACAGGGGCGTCGCCAACTCTACGAGCAGCTCGGATTGCCGCTGGATAAAACCGTACAGCAGTAGGGCTGCTTGAAGAAATGTTAAGGTTGGCGTCGGCGGCCGTTGGATGGGATCCTGCGGCTTGACGCGGCGTGAAATGGCTCGCTAACTTACTTGCGCCTTACGAGCCAACGTAGCTCAGCTGGTAGAGCGGCTCACTCGTAATGAGCAGGTCGCCGGTTCGAGTCCGGCCGTTGGCTCTCAAACCCCGGCTTCGTGCCGGGGTTTTTTGTTGGATTTCTGTTCGAAGCGCACCGTGTTGCTCAGGTCTGCGCACCAGCGGGACGACGCTGCTTCTGCAAAGCCTGTCCGTTCATGCACAAGCTGAGGCTTTTCCCGTCCGCGCGTGGCGCCCTCTTTCAAATCTGGGCTCAGGGATCTTGACAATGTGTGTTTTGTTTGTTATATAACAATAAAGTTAATTAACCAATCTGTTAAGAATTATGAAGCGGCGCGAGGTGACCGACCGCACGTGCGTGCGGGTGGCCGTCGATCCGGAGAAGCTGGCCCGATTGCGCGAAGAGGCGCTCAGGAATGATCACCTGGTGGCACTGGCGGCCTTCATGCAGGCGGCCGGCAACGAGACGCGGCTGCGCATGCTCTACGTGTTGCACCGGACCGGGGAGCTGTGCGTGTGCGACCTGGCCGACATTTTCGAGATCTCGCAGCCGGCCGTCTCGCGGCACCTGAAAATCCTGCGCGAAAAGGCGCTCGTCGAAGCGCGGCGGGAGGCGCAGACGATCTACTACCGGGTCTGCACGGCCAATCCGTTTGCCCGACTGCTTGTGCGACTGTTCGACGAGCTGGAGCTGGACCGCATTCAGTTGAACCTCAACCTGAAGGAGGAAGCGCAATGAGCACGAACAGGACGGAAAAGCCGGACTGAATTGCCCGTTCGAGCCTGCTGGCGGCCATAGGTGCGGGCGTGCTGGCTTCGGTCTGTTGCGTTGGCCCGCTGGCGGCTGTGGCCGTCGGTGTGGGGGGTGCCTGGGTGAGCCGGCTTTCGGCGCTGGAGCCCTACCGGCCGTTTTTTGTGGCGCTGGCGCTGGGAGCTCTGGGACTGGCCTGGTACCGGGAAGCGCGACGTGTTCGGGAACCCGACTGCGACTGCGAGACCGGCTTGCGCCCGAAGATGCGCCGGTTGCTGCTGGGACTGGGCACGGTGCTGGTGCTGGGGCTGCTGGCCGCGCCGTCGCTGATCGGACGCACGCATCCGACCGCGATGGCGCAGCAGGTCCGTAGCGAGCCGGTGCAGGAGGTGGTGCTGGAGGTGCAGGGGATGACATGCGAGGCGTGCAGTCAGGCCGTGGTCTATGCGCTGCGTCGCCTGGAAGGCGTGCAGGCAGCCGAGGTAACGCTGGAGCCGCCGGAGGCGCGCGTGCGCTTCGACGCGGAGAAGGTTTCGGTGGCGCAGCTTATTGAGGCCATTCGCGGCGCCGGATTCGATGCAAAACTGAAAAATGGAGTATGATTATGAAAAAGATCCTGGAACTGCGTATCGGGGGAATGACCTGCGCGCATTGCGCGCGCACGATCGAACAGGCGCTCATGCGGGTGCCCGGTGTGGAGCGCGCGCAGGTGCCCGGCTGGCAGAGCGGCCGGGCTGTAGTAACCTGGGAAGGCGACGCTGTCGATGCCGAAGCGCTCAAGAAGGCTGTCGCACAGGCCGGCCACGGATACCGACTGGAGGCCTGGGAGGTAGTGCGTGAAATCGGCGGCGAAACGCCGGCAGGAGACGGTTTGGATCGGGTCGATTACGATCTGCTGATCATCGGCGGTGGCTCGGCGGCGTTTGCGGCGGCGTTGCGGGCGCGGGAGCTGGGCTTCCGGAGCTTGATCGTCAACGACGGCCTGCCGCCGGGCGGCACGTGCGTGAACGTTGGCTGTGTGCCCTCGAAGGCGCTCATTCGGGCGGCCGAAGCCCACCACCGGGCGGCGCATCATCCCTTTGCAGGGATTCGTTCCACCAGTCGGGTGGAGGATTTCGGCGCCGTAATCGGCCAGGTGCAGGCGCTGACCGACGAACTGCGTCAGCACAAGTACCTGGATCTCATCGACGGTCAGCAGATCGTCTTTCGCGAAGGGCGAGCGCGGCTGGCCGGTCCGACTGCCATTCAGGTGGGCGACGAAACGATCACGGGTCGGGCCGTGCTGATCGCGACAGGTTCGCGCACGGCACTGCCGCCCGTGCCGGGTCTGGCCGACGGCCCTTATCTCACCAACGAAACACTCTATCGGCTATCTGTGCTACCCGAGCACCTGATCGTACTGGGCAGCGGCTACATCGGACTGGAAAACGCTCAGGCCTTTGCCCGGCTGGGCAGCCGAGTGACGGTGCTGGAGCTATTGTCGCAGATCCTGCCACAGGAAGACGCCGACGTGGCTGAGGCGCTCACAACGTACCTGCAGGCGGAGGGAATCGACGTTCAGACCGAGGCGCGTGTCGTGGAGGTAGCCTGGCAGGAGGGCAGCGTGGTGGTCACATATGAACGAGATGGCGCGACGCATCGGCTGGAGGGCTCGCATTTGCTGGTGGCGACCGGCCGCCGGGGCAACACGGACGATCTGGGCCTGGAGGCACTGGGCATAGCCGCCGACCGCCAGGGTTTTCTGCAGGTGGACGAAACGCTGCGGACGGCGGTGCCGACCGTGCTGGGGGCCGGCGACGTGATCGGCAATCCGCCGTTCGTGTACACGGCCGCCTACGAAGGCCAGCTGGCCGCCGAAAATGCCCTGATGAATCGGCACGAGATGCGAGACTACAGCGCGCTACCCTGGGTGGTATTCACCGATCCCCAGGTGGCCGGGGTGGGCCTGAGCGAGCGCGAGGCGCAGGCAGCCGGCGTGGATTATGAAACTTCGGTACTACCGCTTTCGGAGGTGCCGCGGGCGCTGGTGGGCCGCGATACGCGCGGGTTCATCAAGCTGCTGCGCGATCCGGTGACAGACCGGCTGCTGGGCGCGCGGATCGTGGCGCCCGAAGGCGGCGAACTGGTCATGGAGCTGTCGCTGGCGCTGCGCTACGAGATCCCGGTCTCGGAGCTGGCCCGCCGGTTTCATCCCTATCTGACCTGGTCCGAGGCCGTCAAACTGGCCGCGCTGGGCTTTACCAAGGATGTGCGCCAGCTCAGCTGCTGTGCTGTGTGAAACTCGGGTAAACAACAGGTCAGCCGGAATCACGCGGGCGCTCGGGCGTTTATCGACGGACGGCTGCTAACCGAACGCGTTGCCGTGAACCTGCTCGCTTCGCCCGAACGCCGCTACACGCTGGCCGGGGTGCTGCTGGCGCTGTTTCTGGGCGCACTGGACCAGACCATCGTGGCGACGGCCCTCCCGCGCATCGTGGCCGACCTGCAGGGACTGGACCGCTACGCCTGGATCGTTACGATCTACCTGCTCACGTTCACCGTCGCGACCCCTATCTACGGCAAACTGGCCGATCTCTACAGCCGTAAAGCTATCGAACTGGCGGCCATCGGCATTTTCCTGGGCGGCTCGTTTCTGTGCGGGCTGGCCGGAGAGTTCGGGCCGCTGCCGCTTCTGGGCGACGGGATGAATCAGCTCATCGTCTTTCGGGCACTGCAGGGACTGGGCGGCGGCGGACTGTTTTCGCTGGCCTTCATCATCATCGCCGATCTGTTTCCTCCGGCCGAACGCGGACGCTACCAGGGCTTCGTGGGGGCCGTCTTTGCGCTGGCGAGCGTGCTGGGCCCGTTCATCGGGGGCGTGCTGACCGACCATGGTGACGTGCTGGTGCCGGGCATCGAAGGCTGGCGCTGGGTCTTTTACGTGAACCTTCCGTTCGGCCTGCTCGCGCTTGGCTTCATCTGGAGCAAGATGCCGACGCTTCAGCCGCCGGCTACGCATCGCGTGCTGGACTGGAACTCGACGGTGCTGTTTTCCGGGGCGCTGGCCGCGCTCGTACTGGCCCTGCAACTCGACAAACAGGCGCATCCCTGGGACGCGCCGGAGACCATCGGCCTGTTCGTGCTGGCCGCGCTGCTTCTGGTGCTGTTCGTGCGGCAGGCCCGGCGCTCGCCTTCGCCAATCTTGGACCTGGAGCTGTTCCGCGAGCGCGTCTTCACGACTTCGGTCATTGCGCTGTTTCTGATGGGCGCGGCCTTTCTGAACATCGTGCTGTTCGCGCCGCTATTTCTGATCAACGTGGCCGGCGTTTCGGCCACGGTGGCCGGGCTCAGCATGATCCCTTTCTCGCTGGGCGTGGCCACGGGTTCGACCGTCTCCGGTCAGCTGGTCTCGCGCTTCGGACACTACCGGCGCTTCATGCTGGGCGGTGAGCTGCTCGTGCTGGTGGCCGTGGGGCTGCTGACGACGCTCACACCGGAGACGCCGCCCGGGCTTGTGGCGCTCTACCTGGCGCTGTGCGGGCTGGGACTGGGACCGACCATGCCGCTGTTTCCGCTGGCCATTCAGAACGCCGTGGACGTGCGCAGGCTGGGACAGGCCACCAGCGCGGCCATGCTTGCCCGTCAGATCGGCGGGGTGGTGGGAACGGCCGTCATGGGTACCGTGCTGGCCGCTTCGCTGGCGGCGTATGTGCCGCAGGAGGCGACTGCACAGCTCGGATTTCAGGAAGGGCAGCGGGGTGGGCTGGAGGCCGTTCAGGCCCGGTTCGATTCGCTGGCCGTGCAGATCGAAACCGCGCTGGCATCCCACGACGACGGCCGGCTGGCGCGGACGCTTCAGGCTGCACCGCTGCCGCCTACCGTGAAGGCACGTCTGCAGGAGGCGGCCCGCCGCGAAGCTTCGACCGAGGCCCTGCAGGCGCTGATTCAGCGGGAGATCGGCCAGGCTCGGGAGCAGGTGCTCCAGCAGTTGCGTCGGGCGTTCGCCGAAGCCATCGGCCGCATCTATCGCTACGTGCTGGCGCTGGTTGTGGCCGGACTGATCGCCACCTGGTTCGTACCCGAGCTCCCCCTCAGGCGCTCGTATGCATAGAGCCCGCGCAGGCACCGCCGTACTTTTTTATCCTATCTGTAGCAATTGCGTCGTTGACCTGCTTTCGGGTTGCGCGTAAGATCATTGAAAGCCTGTGGTGAAAAACATAAAGCGCAACCGCCATGCAGATCACCCGTGTTTATACCGGCCCGGATGGGCGGGCCGTTTTCGGCCGATGGGAACTGAAGCTTCGGGATGCCGGTGCCGATGGATTGCTTTCCAAGCGCTGGTCGGCCGGGCATATTCAATTCCTGGAAGCGCCGGCCGGGCATGCGCACGACTGGCGTACGGTGGGCACCCGGCAGTTACTGGTGGTGCTGGAAGGGGAGATCGACGTGATCGTACCCGATCAGGCCCCCCGGCGCTTCGGTCCGGGCGAAGCCGTCCTTTTCGAGGATACGTCAGGAAGCGGACACCGTCTGCATATTCCGGGCACGACGGCCTGCCGGGCTCTCCTGGTAACGCTGCCCGCCGATGAACCGCTGGACGAAGTGCAGGAGGCCGGCGAGGAGTCGTTCCCGGCCAGCGACCCGCCGTCCTGGACCGGCACGACCGCCACTTGAGCCTGCTGTTACTTGTCTGTTGCAACAAGTGTGCGATCCGGCCGGTTCTAACCGGAAAGGAGAGCCACTTCCGGAGCGACCATGGGCGTGCACGGAATTCATCACGTGACGGCAATCTGCGGTCCGGCTCAGGAGAACCTTGATTTCTACGTCGGGGTGCTGGGGCTGCGACTGGTGAAGCGGTCGGTCAATCAGGACGATCCCACCACCTATCATCTGTTCTATGCGGACGGGGCCGGGACGCCAGGTACCGACCTGACGTTCTTCCCGTGGCCGGACCTGCCGCCCGCTCGTGAGGGGACGGGACGCGTGATGACGGTGGCGTTCGCCGTGCACCCCGAGAGTCTGGATTACTGGCAGCAGCGCCTGACCCGCTATGGGGTGGCCTTCGAGCCGACCACCTCGCCCTTTGGGGAGGCGGTGTTGCGCTTTCAGGATCCACACGGGCTCCGGCTGGCGCTGGTGGCGACCGAGCAGGAGCGGCCGTTCGTGCCCTGGGACGACAGTCCGGTGCCGCCCGCGCATCAACTGCGGGGCTTTCACTCGGTGCAGCTCTGGGAGCGGGAGCTGGCGCCCACCGAGCAGGTGCTGACCGAACACCTGGGCTTCCGGCGCCTTGCAGCAGAAGGAGTCTGGTATCGCTACGCCGTCGAGGAAGGTGCGCCGGGGCAGCTGGTGGACGTGCAGGTGCTGCCCGGCGCCATGTCGGGGCGTGATGGGCGAGGCGGTGTGCATCACGTGGCCTGGCGCACGCGCGACGTAGCCGAGGAGGACGGGTTACGGCGGGCGCTGGCCGAGGCCGGTCTTCGGCCGACCGGGCTGATCGACCGGTTCTGGTTCACCTCGGTTTATTTCCGGGAGCCGGGTGGTGTGCTCTTCGAGCTGGCCACCGACGGACCCGGTTTTGCCCGCGACGAGGAGCCGGCCCACCTGGGCGAAAAGCTGGTGCTGCCGCCCTGGCTGGAGCCGCACCGGGCCGACATCGAAGCGGCGCTGCCGCCACTTCGGGTGCCCGAACCGGCGGCGTGGACCTGATCAGGCGCGGTAGCGGACTTCGCGGGCCATGCCGCTTTCGAGGTGGTAGAGGTTGTGGCAGTGGAAGAACCAGCGTCCGGGGTTGTCGGCCACAAAGTCGAACACGACACGTCCTATATGCGGCGGCACCAGCACGGTATCTTTCAGGGCATCGCCCACGCGGAAGAAGTGGCCGTGCAGGTGCATCGGGTGCAGCATCATGCTGTGGTTGACCATGCGGAAGCGCACGCGCTCGCCCCGGGCGATTTCCAGCGGCTCAGCGTCCGGATAGGCCTGGCCGTTGATTGTCCAGCGCGGGTCCATCATCATGCCGCCTGAAAGCAGCAGATCGAAGGAGCGATCCGGCCGCTGTGCCGGTAGCATTTCGAGGCATTTCAGATCGCTGTAGTCGAGCGGACGGCCGCGGAGTGTTTCGGGCAGGCCGAAGAGCAGGCCGCGTGCCCGGCTTTCCCGGTAGTGGAGCACGGCCCGGGCCGGCGGGTGCGTGCCCTCGACCGGAACGGCCACAATGGCCCAGCGACCGGGGTTGTCGGCTTCGATGATTACGTCGTAGCGTTCGCCCATTCCGATGAGCAGGTTGTCGACGCGGACGGGTTCGACCGGGCGGCCATCGGCATGGGTGACGAGCATCGCATGGCCGTCGATGGCAAAGCGAAAGGTGCTGGCCCCGGAGGGATTCAGCAGGCGGAGGCGCACCCGCTCGCCACGCCGCACTTCGAAGACCGGAGCCGCCTCGGGCAGGCGGCCGTTGATGAGTGAACCGGCGTACGGGGGCACCTGCACACCCATCATGCCGCCCATCATCCCGCGTCCCATCATGCCCCGGCCCCGCATACCGGGCGTCGCAGCGGTGAGCGGCCGGGGTTCACCCGGTAGGAAGTCGTCCAGCACCAGCGTGTACTCCCGGTCGTAGGAGACATGGGGAGTCGTTTCTTCGATAATTAAAGCGCCGAGCAGACCGCGATCGAGCTGCAGGCCCACGTGGCTGTGGTAAAGATAGCTACCGGAGGGAGCGGCCACGAACGTATAGGTGAACGTCTGGCCCGGCGCGATGGGGTCCTGCGTCAGACCGGGCACGCCGTCCATGGCATTGGGGACCGGCACGCCGTGCCAGTGGATGGTAGTCCCTTCAGGCAGGTGGTTCTCGACCACGACCTGCAGCTGTTCGCCCTCGCGCACCCGAAGCTCCGGCCCGGGGAAGGCGCCGTTGTAGCCCCAGGTGCGGTAGACGTGCCCCGGTGCGACCTCGACTTCGATCTCCTCCGCTCGAAGTCGAACGGTGCGGGTGGGACCGGTCGGCGTATCTCGGCGTAGCGAGGGCGCGATGGTGGCGGCGTCGGCCGGCTCCCGACGGCACCCGGCCGTCCATAGACCGGGCACCGCCAGGGCAGCCGTCGTGCCCAGCAACGCGCGTAGAAACGTGCGGCGGTCGGGCATAGCAGGGCCAGGTCAGGGATTTCCAGGGATGGCAATCCAGAAGGGACCGTTGCCCGGCTCCAGATAGCGGTCTACGGTAAGCGTAGTCAGATCGAGGATGGCCACGCGGTTCTGGGGCACCAGGGCCACGTAGGCGGTTCGACCGTCCCGGCTGGCCCGCACTCCATGGGGGCCGATGCCTACTTCAATCTGCTTGACCACCTCCAGTTTTCGGGCATCAATGACCGTGACAACCTGGCCGGCAATGCCGGTGACCAGCACATACCGTCCGTCCGGGGTAGCATCGACGCCATGGTGTGGCGGAGCCAGGGGGATCCGGCGGATGATGCGACGTGTCGGCAGGTCGATCACGGTCAGGTCCCGGCTGCCGATGTTCGAAACGTACAGCCGACGGCCGTCGGGGGAAAGGTCGACGTTGTGGGGCGCACGTCCGGCCGGCAGGCGATCGATCACGGTGCGCCGTACCACATCTACCACGGCAACGCTGCTGTCGCCCTGTAGCGTCACATACAACAGACTGTCGTCGGGAGAAAAGACACTGTTGTGTGGGGTGGGGCCCACCCGGATGGTGTCTACCACCGTCAGGGTGGCCAGGTCAATCAGTGACAATGTCCCATCTCCCTCGTTTGCGACCGCCGCCCACCGGCCGGCGTGATCGATTTTGACCCCCTTGGGTGTCCGGCCGACCGGGATCCGGGCCAGCAGACGTCCCTCGCGGGCGTCAAAGGCATAAACCCGGTTTTCTCGGCTGCTGGTGGCCAGTACAAGACGGCCTTCCGGATCGACCGTGAGGTAGGTCATCTGCTCCCCGGCCGGCCAGACAGCATGTTGTGGTAGTACGGCCACGCCCTGCTGGGCCGAGAGCGTAACAAATACCTGATTGTCGGCAACCGGTGGGGTTTCGGTACACCCGGCCAGCAGGCCGAGTGTCAGCAGGATCGACCCCATGAGGAGAAACCGCATGTTTTTTGGGCTAAAGTTTTTCAATGATGCGCTGCAGGCGCTCGCGCACCTGCTCGGCGATCGGACGCAGCGCCGGGTTGTCGACGGCCTGCATGGAGGCCACCGGGTCGATGGCAGCCACTTCGGTCTGGCCGTCGTCGGTCTGGCGTACGATCACGTTGCAGGGCAGCATCGTGCCGATGTGCGGCTCGGCCTGCAGGGCCTGGTGGGCAAAATGCGGATTGCAGGCGCCCAGGATCTTGTAGGGGCGCACCTCGACGTTCAGCTTCTTTTTCAGCGTGGCCTGCACGTCGATTTCGGTCAGCACGCCGAACCCTTCCTGCTGCAACAGTTCGCGCACGCGGGCTTCGGCCTCTTCGAGGCTGACCGGAAGCGTGCGGGCGAAGTAGTAGGCCGTTTTCGTTTCGCTCATGGCTCCTGCTGGTTGGTTGGTTTACGGGCTACCAGATGACGAACGAGGCCGCCGGGTGCCAGATCCACTTCCTGTTCCAGCACCCAGTCGGCCTTCCGTACATTTTCCGTGGTGCGACGGGCGATATGCACGCCCGTCAGGCGATAGATCAGGGGATCGAGCCGATCCATCCACCGGCCGATACGTTCGGAGCGCACACGCATGTGTTCGAGCAGGTGGAGCCGGCCGCCCGGCCGGGTGACGCGCAGCGCCTCCCGGAGTCCTCGCACCGGATCGGGGACGGAGCAGAAGACGAACGTAGCGGCGACGTCATCGAACGTGTCGTCCGGGAAGGTCAGCGCCTGCGCGTCCATTTCCAGCAGCTCGACGCTCCGGTCCGGAAAGCGGGCGGCCCGGCGACGTGCCCGCTCGAGCATGCGGGGGGAGAGGTCGATGGCCGTCACCGTGACCTCTGGCGGGTAGTACGGGATGTTCTTGCCGGTGCCGACGCCGAGTTCAAGTACACGCGGCCCCCGGACGCCCTCCCAGAGACGACGCCGCCAGCGCCGGAAGGCCAGCCATTCCATCGGCAGCTCCAGCAGATCGTAGCAGGCGGCCACACGGTCGTAGGCCCGCCGCGCAAACGCCGTGGCCTCCGGCTCGACGGATACCCGGTTTTGAGTGAACGAGCTCATTCCAACCGGTCGCGTTCCAGGCGGGCCCGACGCTCCTCGTACTCTTCGGTCGAGATTTCTCCCGCCGCGTAGCGGCGCTGAAGCAGCTCCAGCGGCGATTCTTTCCGGGGTGGGGGCGGCGCGCCGGTCCGGCGCTGGCTGAGCAGCCAGACCAGCGCGATGATCACCACGATCCAGAAGATCCACCACCCCCAGTGCATGCCCCAGAACATGTGTGGTCCGTACATGGTCTTCTCCGTTTAATCAACGGGGACGATGGTGGTGATGGCCGTCCTGATCGTGCCCGTGTTGTCCTTCCATCTGTCGGTGCATGGGCATGCCGCCCTGCATCATCTGCATCATGCCTTCGCGGCCGTGCATCATGTGCATCATCGGCATCATCTCCATCATGGGCAGCCGCATCATGTAGGCCATCAGCTGATGGGGCTGCATGCCGCGCAGGCGCTCGCGCTGCGCGTCGTTGAGCACCTGGAGCATCTGGCGGAAGGTTTCGTAGGGGGCCAGCCGGTCATCTACCTCCAGCCGGGCGATTGCCTGCAGGTGCTCGCGCAGGGCGGCCGGATCGGGCTGCTGCTCGCTCTGAAAGAGCGCCTGCAGGGCCTGCTGGTGCTGCCGGATCTCCTGCTGGCGGGCGCGATGCGCCTGCAGCATGCGTTGTTTGAGTTCACCAAGCTGGCGCTGCTGCTGCTCGGAAAGGCCCAGCGTATCGGCCATCGCCGGAAGCACAAAGGCCATCATGGTGGCATGGTGCAGCGGGTTCTGCATCATCATGCCCTGCTGCATGATGCCCATCATGCGGGGCATCATCTGCATCATCATGCCCATCTGGCCCATCATGCCGCCCTGCATCATTCCGCGGGCGGTGTCCGGACGCATCATTTGATGGCCGTGTTGCTGGGCCAGGGCCGGCATGCTCAGCAAGGTCAGGCCCAGCACCAGTCGCTTTATCACCGTATACATGGCGTTACCTCCTCGGGTTGGTTGCAGGTTCAGAATACGCTCTCAAGCTACTGAACCCTTTATTTAAAACGACTGAGCGGCGGCTGAAAAGCTTTTAAGGCACGCAACGAAGCGGTTACAGTGACGGCAATGGGTGCTTAAGGAACGCGTATGCAGGCAGAAAGGGGGGCACTTCGCTAAAACGCCTTCACGGCTTACCCTACAAACAGACTCTGTTCGTAGTCAGGCACGGAGCGCAGCGAAGTGCCGAACGGGAAACGTCATTTCGGCCGGCGCCTTCGTGGTTTACTATAAACCCGTGCTTCCGACACGCGACGCGAAGTGCCGGCTTACCGGATCTCCTCTTGTTTTCCGGATAAGTTCTACAAACAGGCTCTGTGCCAGGCATGAAGCGGGGCTTCCCGAAGCGTACTGCCAAGAGGCGGAAACCTGCTTATTCCAGATAGGGCAACACCGCCGCTTCGAACTGGGCAAAGTCGGCGGCGCCGGGCCAGGTCTCGCGGATGATGCCGTCGCGATCGATCACGAACGTGGTGGGGCGGGCCTGTTCGACCCGGTTGTAGGGCCAGGGCCAGCGGGCGTCTTCAGGCAGATAGCCGCTGACGGCTTCTAAGGGACGTTCTTTCGTGAATTCCAGAATGGTCTGGCGGGGTTCGTCTGAGATCATGATTACCACGACACCCCGGTCCTGATAGGCCTGCTGGAAACGATTGAGTTCGGGAATTTCGGCCAGGCAGGGGCCGCACCAGGTGGCCCAGAGGTTCAGCAGAATCACCTTCCCCCGGTAATCGGCCAGCGTGCGAGGCTCGTCGGTGTCTACCAGACGAAAGACCAGCTCCGGTGCGGGGCGCCCAACCACCCCCGGCGGTTGAACGATCTCGGGCTGCTGCTGGCGCAGGTAGGCCAGCGCGCCCAGGGCCAGTCCCGAAAGCATCACCACGCCGCCGAACAGCGCGCCGGTCCAGGCCGCCGCGCCTTCCAGACGGCGACGCGGGCTGAGGCGTGGCGCCAACCAGAGCAGCGCCAGGCCGCCGACCACCAGCAATCCCGCCAGCGCGTACAGCAGCGATGGACTGAGCGGCAGGCTCTCCTGCATCGCCTATTCCTGTCCGTAGCGGGCGAAGACCCGTGTCTGACCGTCCGTCGTAAACGCCAGCACGTCGTAGGGATCCACGCGGAAGCCCTGCTCCATGCCGGGCGAACCGATCGGCATGCCCGGGACCGCCAGACCGGTTACGTCCGGCTTTTCCCGGAGCAGGCGCCACACGTCGGCCGCCGGCACATGGCCTTCGATCACGTAGCCTTCGACGATGGCCGTGTGGCAGGAATGCAGCGTGCCGGGCACGTGGAAGCGGGCTTTGATCGCGCTCAGGTCCTGCACGTCCTCGACGCGCACGTTAAAGCCGGCCGCTTTCATGTGCTCCACCCACTTGCCGCAGCAGCCGCAGGTGGGGCTTTTGAAGACGGTCAGGGTGGGCTGGGCCGAAGCCTGCTGCTGGCTGCTGTAGAGGGCCAGACCAATGGCAGCCAGGGCCGCGCCCAGCAGAAAGCCCAGCACGTAGGTTTTGCGGGTGATGCGCATGAGATTCGGGGGTAAGGTGAAGCAGGGTTGCAGGCATTACGGCCAAAGTCGGGCAGAGGCTCCCGTTCTCGGCATTTTTTCAATACCAGAGCCGCACGCCGGCTACAAACCCGGACGTGCGCGTCGCTTCGCCTTCTGCGCGGGCCAGGTCGGCCGCACCTCCGTAGAGGCGGCTCCAGTTGAAGCCAATGTACGGGGCAAACTCGCGCACCAGCTCGAAGCGCAGCCGCAGACCGAAGTCCACGCGGTTCAGTCCACGTCCGACGCCCCACTCAGGCACCTCCTGCACGGCCACCAGCGCCTCCAGCCGGGGTTGCAGAATCAGCCGCTGCGTGACGAACAGGTCATGCGAGGCCACCAGGGAGGCGGAGACGTCTCCGTCCTGGCTGACGAACAGGATCGGTTCCAGCTCGAACCAGTAGGGAGCCAGGCCTTCCAGTCCCAGGGCCAGGTGGGCGCGTGTGCGGGTCTGCTCGCCGTAGGCTACCTCGAAGCGGGCACCGACCTGCAGGTCCCAGTAAGGCGCTACGACCCGACTGTAGAGCGCCTGAAACTCCGCTTCGCCGCCGCGCTGCGCGGTCAGCAGTTCGCCTTCGCTGCGGATCCAGAGTCGGTTGTACATCTTTCCGACCCAGGCGTCCATGTCCCACTGCAGCGGGCGGCCGTCCAGGGCGGGTGAGGTCTCCAGCAGGTCGAAAAGCACGAAGGCCAGCGTGTTTTCGTTCATGAAGTGGACCAGCGGCTGCGCCTGGGCCCGAAGCTGGCGGGCAGGCAGCACCGCAAGTGCGGCGAGCAACAGAAAGACTCCTATCCGACGCATCATGACGAGGTTCGGGTTGCCGTTTCAGGTTCGGATACTTCGAAGACGCGAAACATCCCCATCTCCATGTGATAGAGGATGTGGCAGTGGAAGACAAAGGGGCCGGGCTCGTCCGGCGTGATCAGCACGGAGAGCCGCTCGGCCGGCTTGACCAGAATCGTGTGTTTGCGTGGAATGTGCCGGCCGTGGCCGTTTTCGAGTTCCATCCACATCCCGTGCAGGTGCATGGGGTGTTCCATCATCGTGTCGTTGACGAGCACGAGCCGCACCCGCTCGCCGTAGCGCAGGCGAATCGGCTCGGGCGCTTCCGAATAGGTTTTGCCGTCGATGCCCCACAGGAAGCGCTCCATGTTGCCGGTCAGGTGCAGCTCGATCTCGCGGGTAGGCGGACGGAAGTCCTCGCGGGGATGCAGGCTCTTGAGATCGGTATAGACCAGCACGCGCCAGCCGTCTTCGCCCAGGCCCACGCCCGGCTCGTGCAGGCGGCTGCGCGTGATCATCGGCACGGCCGCGTTGCCCGGGCCGTGCGTGTCGTCCCCGTGGGGCTGCGGTTCCGGCGGCATGCCCGGTGGCTGGCCCACGCCGCTCATCATACCCGCCATCATGGCATGTCCGGTATGGTGGTCATGCCCGCCGTGCATGTGATGTCCGGTCGTGTCGGCGGGCATCCGGTGCTCCTGGTGGTGGGTGGGCATGGCTTCATGGCTCATCCCCGCGTGACCCTCGTGCACCATGCCCATGTCGGCATGCGTGCGCAGCGGACGCTTCCGGAGCGGCGGGATGGGACCTTCCATGCCCTCGCGCGGGGCCAGCGTGGCACGGGCGTAGCCGCTGCGATCCATCGACTCGGCAAAGATCGTGTAGGCCTGCTCTTCTTTCGGCTCGACGATCACGTCGTAGGTTTCCGCAATGCCGATTCGGAATTCGTCCACCGTGACCGCCTGCACGTACTGGCCGTCGGCCTGAATCACGGTCATCGGCAGCCCCGGAATGCGCACGTCGAAGATACTTCCGGCCGCCGCGTTGATGAACCGCAGGCGCACGCGCTCGCCTGGGCGGAACAGCGCCGTCCAGTTGTCTTCGGGCGCGTGGCCGTTCATCAGGTACGTGTAGGTGGCGCCGGTGATATCCACGATGTCCGTGGCGCCCATGCGCATGCGCCCCCAGCTCAGCCGATCCTTCAGCGCCTTCCAGAAGCCCATCTCTCTGGCTTCTTCGAACAGATTGGCCAGCGTGCGCCGCTGGAAGTTGTAATAGCCGGGGTACTTGCGGAGCCGGGCCAGCACGCGATGCGGATTCTCGAAGGTCCAGTCGCTCAACACGATCACGTACTCGCGATCGTAGGGATAGGGCTCTTCGGCCGGATCGATGATGAGCGGGCCGTAGATGCCCGTCTGCTCCTGCAGCCCGCTGTGGCTGTGGTACCAGTAGGTGCCGTGCTGGCGCAACCGGAACCGGTACGTGAAGGTCTCGCCGGGTTTGATGCCCGGAAAGCTCACGCCCGGCACGCCGTCCATGTCGAAAGGCACCAGCAGGCCATGCCAGTGAATGGACGTATCTTCCTTCAGGCGGTTGGTGACGCGGATGATCACCTCGTCGCCTTCGCGGAAGCGCAGCAGCGGTCCCGGTACCGTGCCGTTGATGGTGGTGGCCTTCGCCTTACGGCCGCCGATGCGGATCGGCGTCTCGGCAATGGTCAGGTCGTAGGTCACCGGACCGCGGCCTGAACGACGGGGAGCAGCCACGCGTGGACGCGGCCGCGCGTAGGCCGGAAGGAGCGCCTCGATCCCCGTCGAAATGCCCAGCACCGCCAGCGTCTGCAGAAAGTCACGACGTGTGAAGCGCTTCATGTTGGCTTCGGTGGATCGGTGTTTCAGTTAACCGGCCGTAATTTTTTTCCCGGGATCTAAAACCTGACTGGGCCGTGGCTTAAAACCTTTTAAGGAAGAAACTGAACGTCCGGACGGGTCTTTCATGCAACAAAAAGCGCGGCTACCATGTGGATTCTGCTGGTGGAAGACGATGAGCGGCTGGCGCGGGCGTTGGCCCGGGGGCTTCGTGAAGAAGGATACCAGGTGGATCGGGTGGCCGACGGGGTGGAAGCGGAGGCCCGTGTGCAGGCCAGCCATTACGATGCGCTGATCGTGGACTGGCGGTTGCCCCGGATGGACGGCCAGACGCTGGTGCGGCGCCTGCGGGAGGCCGGCTATCAGATGCCGATCCTGATGCTGACGGCGCTGGACGACCTCGAACACCGGGTGGCCGGACTGGACGCCGGAGCCGACGACTATCTGGGAAAACCTTTCGCCTTCGAGGAGTTGCTGGCCCGGTTGCGGGCGCTGCTGCGCCGTTCGCCCGTCTGGCAGGCAACCGACGTGATCCGCCTGGGGCCGCTGGAGATCAACGAGCGGCGCCGCCAGGTCCGGGTGGGTGAGTACGTCCTGCCGCTGCGGCCCAAGGAGTACGATCTGCTGCGCTTTCTGGCGCGTCATCCGGGCGAGGTGCTCTCGCGCACGCGGATTGCCGAGCAGGTCTGGGGCGACCCATTCTACGTGAGCGACAACACGATCGACGTGACCGTTTCCGGATTGCGCCAGAAGCTGAGCGACGCTTCTCCGGCGCTGCAGATCGAAACCGTCCGGGGGGTCGGCTACGCCCTGCGGCTTGAACCGTCCGCCACGGAAACGCCATGACGTGGCTTCGTCGCCTTCCGCACCGCTGGTCGATCTCCGTACGGCTGGCGCTCTGGTATGCCGTTACGTTGCTGGTACTGCTGGGGCTGTTTGCGGCCTTCAGCTACGTGAGCTTCCACATGGCCCGGCATCGGGACTTCGACCAGCATCTGATCCACGAGACGCGCCAGCTCATGCCGTTCGTGCAGGAGCGGGCCGGTGTGCCTGTGTTTGTGGCGCTCGATACGCTGCGCTCCGTGGCCTATCAGACCGACGGCATTTACGGTACGTATGTGCGGCTGCTGCGCCCCGACGGTCGCGTGGTCTACGAGAGTCCCAATTTCGCCCGGCACGATTCGCTGCCCGTGCGCGTGCAGCCCGTCCTGGATGTGCAGGTCTACAGCCACACGTGGGAAGGCAAGCCAGCGCGCACCCGCTACACGCCGCTTTTCGATGAGGCAGGTCTGCTATTCGGCTGGCTGGAGGTGACAGGCTTCGAGTGGTCGCTCCACCGCGAGCTGCACCATCTGGGCCTGGTGCTGGGACTGGGGATCGTGCTGAGCGTGCTGCTGGCCGCCCTGGGCGGCTACTGGCTGGCTCGGCGGGCTCTGCAGCCGGTAGCGCTGCTGACGGCGACCGCCCGGCAGATGGGCGCCGACAACCTGGCGGCGCGCCTGCCCGTCCCGGGCGGGGTGCAGGACGAACTGACCGAGCTGGCCGAGACGTTCAACGACCTGCTGGCACGCCTGGCCGCCTCGCTCGAGCGGGAACGGCGCTTTACGGACAACGCGGCCCACGAACTGTTGACGCCGCTTTCGGCGCTGCGCAGCGAGCTGGAGGTGGCACTCCGGCGACCCCGCCAGGCCGCCTACTATCGCGAAGTGCTCGAAGAAGCCCTGCGCGACGTCGAGCGCATGACGGAAACCGTCCGCGGCCTGCTGCACCTGGCCCGTCTCGAGCGCACCGACGCGCATGAGCGCGCCCGCCCGACCGATCTGGTCGAGCGCTGTCAGTCGCACCTGAAGGACTGGCAGGCCCGCTTCGAGCAGGCAGGGCTGCGTTTCGAGGCGGTGTTGCCCGGACAGGCCTGGGTTTGCGTGGTGCCGGAATATCTGGACGAGGTGCTCGACAATCTGCTTTCCAACGCCTGTAAGTACACGCCGCCGGGTGGCCGGGTGCGTCTGGAAGTGCATCGGCTCGACGGCCAGATCCGGCTGCGGGTTACGGATACCGGGATCGGTTTCGATCCGGCGGAAGCGGCGCATCTCTTCGACCGCTTTTACCGGGGACGCTCGGCCGAAGGCAGGCCCGGCTCCGGACTCGGCCTGGCCATCGTACGCGCCATCGTGGAAGCCTGCGGCGGCTCGGTGCGGGCCTGGAGCCCGGGCCCCGGCAAGGGCAGCACCTTCGAGGTTTACTGGCCGGCCTGTCCGGTGCCGGTGCTGTCGGCCTGACAGACCGGAACGCGCTTTGTCGAGCAGATCTCCGGAGCCTGTGGGTGACAGCGTGTCAACCAAAAACCGGGAGGTGCGCCATGTCGATGACCGGATTGGACGTGTTTGACAGCACGATCCAGAAGACGAACACCTGGCTGAAGGAGATTCGAGAGGCGCTGCACCTGGACGAACATGTGGGCAACAGCCCGCATCCGGAGGAGACGGCCCGGCGCTATGCCTATCACGTGCTGCGGGCCGTGCTGCACCAGTTGCGGGATCGGCTGACCGTGGAGGAGGCGGCTCAGTTTGCTGCTCAGCTTCCGCTGCTGGTGCGTGGTATTTTCTACGAAGGATGGGACCCCACCGACAAGCCGCTGCGCCTGCGGCACGAAGAGGACTTCCTGATGCCCATTCAGGAAGAGTTGCACCAGATCGGGCTAACCATCAGCCCGCAGCAGGCCGTGCGGGTCGTCTTCGAAGTGCTGAACCGGCATATCAGCGCCGGTGAGATTGCCGACGTGCGGGCCATGTTGCCCAAAGCGATCCGGCACCTGTGGCCGGAGCCTTCGGCGCAGACGGCGTAAAGCAGTGGCAAAGGGGTGGCGTTCAAGCCACCCCTTTTTTGTTTAGGCCGGCTCGACGCGCAGCGCAAAAGCTTCCAGCTTCCCGTAGCGCACGGGCTGTACGAGTGTCGGGTGATAACCGGCCTGCGTGAAGGCCTCGAGCCAGGAGTCGCGGCGGGGCGTGAGCGCCACGACTTCGGCAATGCCGTGTCGGGCGCAGGCGCGGGCAAAGTCGTGGTAGAGTCGGTCAATGCGCCGCGGATCGCCCAGGCGCAGGCCATAGGGCGGGTTGGTTACGATGCTCCAGCGTCCGGGTGGCTGCTGTTCCAGGTAGGCCATGCGCTCGGCCCGGCCGGCGCAGACGGTCACGTCGGCCGCCACGCCCATGGCTTCCAGATTGGCCTTCATGCCCCGAATGTTGCGGGCGTAGCGGTCGGCCGCCAGGATCGGAACGGGCGAGCGGGGACGCACCTGGCGTTCCGCGCGGTGACGCAACCGACTCCACGCAGTGTGGTCGAGAAAAGACAGACGAAACAGTGCCAGCTGTCCTTCCGGCAGCAGGAGTCCGGGTGCCACGTTGCGGGCCAGCAGGGCCGCTTCGATGGGGATTGTGCCGCCGCCCGCCATCGGGTCGATGAGCAGATCCACGTTGTCCGGGAAAGACGACAGCCGGAGCAGCGCGGCCGCCAGCGTGGGAAGCAGCGGCGCAAAATGCTGAAAGGCCCGATGGTGCCGACGGTGCAGGGGTGGGCCTGAGGTGTTCAGCAGAAGCAGGAGCTGGTCGTCACTCAGTTCGGCCATGATCTCTACGTCGGGCGTGTCCAGGTCGGCTCGAATGCGCCGTCCGGTGTGTGCCTGCACGCGCTCGACCACGGCCGAGCCCACTTCACGGGCGACGTCCATCGACGTGAAGTCGTGGGATCCGTGGCGCTGTGCGCGCACGGCAAAACGCTGCTCCGGGTTCAGATAGGCATGAAAGGAAACGGCCTGCGCCAGCGCCCGCACGTCCTGTAGCGTCGGTGCACGTCCCAGTCCCAGCAGCAGATAGACGCGATGGACGGTGCGCGGATAGAAGTTCAGCGCCGGGCAGGCGTCCGGACCCGCCTCGGGAAGTACCAGCTTGGCCGGTTTCAGGTAGTAGGGCGTATGGCCCAGCTTGCGAAGTTCTTCGGCCACCACCGGCTCGAAGCCGGCTGCACAGGAAACCACCGGGGGATTGGAAAGCGGCTCGGGAATCCAGGGATCAGGGGCCTGGAAAACGGAAGGAAGCGGTAAGGTCGGTTCGGCCACGATCCTTCTGTGGCTTGCTGATCGCAATGACGTTTCAAGTTAAACAATTCGGGAAAACGGCACCGCCTCGGTCCGTCAAATCTCCGTGCATCCTACATTACCGAAAACTTTTGCCCGCGGAATCATGGACGACGCACGACTTGCCGCCTACCTGCAGGCGCTGGAGGCGCTCCGTTTCGATCCGATCGGCCGGGTGGCTTATCTGGTAGAGAGCCCCGAACCGGGCTTGCACCTGCTCCGGGCGGAATTGCCGCTGGAGGAAGGGGTGGGGTGTCCGGGCGATCATGCCAGAAGGCACACGCCGGGCCGTGAGGTGAGCGCCATGAGTCTGGAGGTGCTGCGCGCGCTGCAGGTGCGCCCGGAAGTGCCGGGCGACAATCTGATTCTGGAGGGCATCGATCTACGGGCGCTTCGACCCGGTGATCGGCTGCTGGTGGGCGAGGTGGTGCTGGAGCGAAGCGACCGGCCGCATCAGCCGTGCGCCACGTTTCGGGCCCGTACAAGCCCGGAAGCCTTCGAGGCGGTGGCGCAGACCGGCCTGCGAGGGGCGCTTTTCACGGTGCGCAGGGGCGGCGTCGTGCATGTGGGCGATCCGGTTCGAAAGCTGTAAATCAGACGGTCGTATGCGTACGCTGCACGTAGTGCTTGTCGGGCTGGCCGTGCTGGCCGCCTGCGCTTCGGAAGGGCAGACGCCTTCTGCTTCGTCAGAGGATCAGGTGTTGCAACTCGGCCGGCGGGTTTTTCAGAACTACTGCGCTACCTGTCATCAACCCAATGGCCAGGGGGTGCCCGGCATCTATCCGCCGCTGACCCCCAATGAATGGGTACAGGGCGACAAAGGGCGGCTCATCCGGCTGGTGCTGCACGGCGCGCAGGGTGAAATGAAGGTGGGCGAGGAAGTCTACAACAACGTGATGACGGCGCACGATTTTCTGACGGACGAACAGATTGCAGCGGTCCTGACGTTTATCCGACAGAATTTTGGCAACCAGGCCGATCCGGTAACGCCCGAAGAGGTGGCGGCCGTGCGTGCGGCCAGTCGGCAGCAGGGCCCCTGGGATCCGGCCGTGCTGTGGGAGCAGACTGGGATTCCACAGGCCGATGACTAGAACTTACTCGGAAAACAAGGGCAGATCTGATAAGCTGGCGCTTTGGGTTGCGTCTCTGAAGCATGTGTTTGTAGTAAGCCACGAAGGCGTCAGCCGTAGTGGCGTTACCTGAGACGGCACTCCGCTTCGCTCCGCGTCGGACTACAAGCGCGTTGGTCGTGCTTCAAACGGCCGGCTATAAAGGTTTGTAGGTCGAAATCGCGAACTTCTTCGCAACTGTTTTTCGGATGACTTCTGATCCAGTTCAGTCGGATTCAGATGCTTCGGGCGGCCGGGCCGGGAGGCGCAACCGGCCGGTGGCAGCTTCGGCGGCATGGGCCAGCTGTTCCCAGGCGCCGAATTGCCAGAGGCGCGCGTGCGTGCGGATGATCTGCAGCTGGCGCTGACGATACGGGGTAGGCGTTTTCTCGGCCAGTTGCTCGAAGCGCGCGGCGAGCGAGTCCAGTCGGGCCCGGTTGGCGAAGGTGAAGCCAAAGTGGCGGACGTCCTCGAGCAGGTCCGCATAGGCCTGGTCCCAGAGTGTGTATTCCTGTTCGTTTTGCGTGAAGGTTGTGTGGTCGAAGCGTTGGATCAGGCGCAGGCCGTCGAAGCCGAGGTACCGGAGGCGCTGCGTGGTGCCGAGGGGCAGGAAGAAACGGACGGGCGGCGTGTTGTCCGTTATTGCAAAGTGAACATCTCCGGCCAGAGGAATGCCCACGCTATCAGGTGCGGCGGGCAATTCGAAATGTGGATTGAGCAGGCGGAATCGGTTGTAGAGGCTGGCGGAAGGCGTTGCGACCCGCCAGTCCAGCGTGTCGACGCCGGCAGCGCGCAGCAGGGCAAGCAGCTCGCTCAGGTAGAACGGCTCCGGTGAGACCACCTGAACCAGTTCGGCCTGGATGGTACGGCTGGTGTCCAGCGGCAAATGTTCCAGCGCACGTAGCGTGCCGTAAAGCGAGGGTACATAACCCCGCGAGTAGCTGCGAAAACTTGTCTGACGAGACAGTTCGTCAAAGCCCTCGGTCAGCGCCCACAGGTAGGCGTCCAGCACCGTGGTACCGGGTTTCAGGTAGGCAAGGCCTTTGGTCAGAAACTGGCGATAAACGCGAAAGAGATTGGCCGGGCCGGTGTGGTAGGCCGACAGGCCCGGCACTTCGTGGCCCACGGCGTTGGCGTAGCTGCGCATCACCAGAAAGGCCGGCTCCATGGTCATCAGAGGGTGCCATTCTTCGAGGACCCGGATTCGGTTGCCGGCGGCTGTGTGCAGCGTATAGTGGTGAATGTCATAATGGCGAAGCAGGTAGGGCATGAGCTGGTAGCGGCTGCGGGCGCCGGCAGGAGAGACCAGCCGGTCGTTGCTGAACGTTTCGACGACGCTTACGGCCGTGCTGAGCAGACTGAGATTGAGCAGGCGCGCCAGCCGGATTTCATATTCCAGATAGGGCGCCGCCCGCAGATAAGCCTCCTGCACCTGATTGGCCCGGCCCCAGCGCACCACGAGCGCCTCGCGCGAGAAACCCCGGGCGACGAAGTTATCCAGCAACGCACGGGTGATTTCCCGGCGCCGACGGTCCACCTCGTCCCAGTCGATGACGCCCGTTTCCTGATAGCGTTGCCGTTCGTCGATCAGCTCGTAGCGAACCAGCAGTTCACCGCGTGCTCCATCGTAGACGCGGATGGTAAAGTTGTCGTCCACCGCCTGGCGCAGCGTGTACTGCGCCAGCAACTTTTGAAAATGAGGCAGCAGCGGAGCGACGGGAATGGAGCGATCCGCAGGGGTAAGGGCCCCGGTAAAGTACGGGCCGTAGCGGACGTCGGGGTGCAGATCGGCAGCGAAGCTTCCAAGCGTAATAGTAGTGTGCGTTTCCGTCGGAGGTGCCGGCGGGGAGGTTACCGCGACCGGCTCCGGCGGAGGAGTAAGGTACGCCCGAAGCGCGGCGGCCAGCCGGGGCAGGTTGAGCGACACGGCCAGCGTCAGCGCGATCAGAAACAGGCGCCACCAGGCACGCTGCTGCTCCATAGCGAATGACGCGTTGTCGTAATTTTGTCTCTATAGAAGGCTCCGCGCTATGTATCGGCGAAAGCCGTACCAGTTAGAAGCGCTCGGTGTTACCGGCCGCAAATTTTTCGGCCAGACTGACCAGGTGGCGAAAGAGCGGGAAGCCCTCCGTTCCCATGCGCTCAGGGTGGAATTGTACGCCGAGCAGACGGCCATCGGGTGACTCGATGGCTTCAATCACCCCGTCGGGTGCCCAGGCGCTGACGCGAAGACCACGGCCCACGGTGGCAAGGGCCTGAAGGTGTCGGGTATTGACCGTCCAGGTTGTCCGTTTCAGTAGACGGGCCAACCAGGAGTCCTGCGCGATTTCAATCGGGTGTTGCTCGGCACCTCGTCTGGGACTGTGCGCCTGTGCGCCTTTGCATTGACGCTGCACGTCGGCGTAGATGGTGCCGCCCAGCACGGCGTTCAGCAACTGCATGCCGTAGCAGATGCCCAGAATGGGCTTGCCGGCTTCCAGGAACGCCTGGAGATAGAGACGGTCGCTTGCGGTGCGGCGCGGCTGCGGCGGATCCAGATCCTCCGGTAGCTCGCCGATGAGACCATCGGTCACGGCGGGACCTCCGGGTACGACCAGACCGTCCAGCAGCCCGGCAAAATGGCGGGCGATTTCGGCCGATTGCGTGAGCGGCAGCAGCACGGGCAGGGCTCCGGCCGTCTCCAAAGCAGCCACGTAGGCGAGGTCCACCTGCTGGCGCTCGCCGTCGAAGCCGGTTGTCAGGCCAATCCGCACCATGGCTAACGGGGGCAGTATTCGGAAAGACAGATCGGACGCGGATCAGGCGTGGCCGTCAGATCCAGGGCCAGTAGCAGTTCAGTCTGCAACGGGAGCGCCTGCGTGATGTGCGGCGCAAGGCTCCGGTCTCGAGCATCTCGTGCAGCATGCGTTTGATGGTCGGGCGTGCACCTTCTGGATCAGCGGTGGACGATCCATGGATCAGGCACACCTGCGCGCGGCCCTGGCGGGCGGCCTCGGCCACCACACGTAACACCAGCGGGCGCGCTTCCGCCAAGCGCACGCCGTGCAGGTCGAGCACCACGCACCGTCCGTCGTCCGTCAGTCGTGGATACGCCATTCCAAAAGCGGTTTACGCCGATCAATGGCGGGTTTGCGAAATAGTTTCTGAATTTTCTGCACGAAAACGCTTCTGTTAAATAACTATGTCGAAAACGCTTACTGCTTCCGGAAGAAGAATCCGAGGCTTCGTCCTTTCGTAGAACGGGACGTTCGGTTGTTCCACCAACCATTTCGGGAGGGAAAACGACGCCATGAAACGGCTTATGCATTCGCTGAAGCGGCAACTGCTCCAGCTGGCGCACGTGATGGCCCTGCCGGCCTACACGTACTGGGGGTTCTGCCCGGTCTGTGGAGAAACCACGCCCTGGTATGCCGACGCCTGGCGCGGGCATTACGAGTGCATGCGGTGTCACCGCAACCCGGTAACCATGTCGGTGGACCGGCGCGAGAAAGCCGGCGCCTGAGCCTGTCGTTCGGGTGGGGAAGGGGGCCGCTGTGCCCCCTTCCCCACCGTAATTTCTAGCAGTCGTCCGAAAAATAGTGTCAAAGAAGTTCGCGATTTCGACCTGTAAAGCTTTTCGGTGAGCCCTATAGCCTGCCGTTTTGAAGCACGACCAACGCGCTCGTAGTCAGGCACGAAGCAAAGCGAAGTGCTGTCTCGGGTGACGCCCCTTCGGCTGGCGCCTTCGTGGCGTACTACAAACCCGTGCTTCTGACACGCAGCGCGAAGCGCTGGCATACCAGATTTTCTGGATAAATTTCCGGAAAATCATAGTGCATATGAGAAAGCACGGGCGCACATTGTGGTGCGCCCTTACAGATCCTTGACGTTTTCCCTATCCCGTAGGGGCGGACCCCTGTGTCCGCCCGATCATACCCGCCGGATCACGTCCGCCACACGGGGTGTGGCCCCTCATGCACCAGTAAATCAACGATTCCATTAAGTTCTACACAGATCCAGCACCTGTGAAGTGCAGGCCGCGCCTTGCTGCCGGCATCCGGACTGTCGGTGGCTTCCATTGCACCCATTTTCATCGGCTTTTCTGAACGGGAACAGGGTGTAACATTTCCGTACACACCTTGCTTTTGTGGCCGGGAGGTTTATTTTTGCGCAGAGCATCACCCTGAACCAACACGGCAGACCTATGCCTGTACGCAAAGCGCAAGCCGTCTGGAACGGCAATCTTCGGGAAGGAAGCGGCCGTATGGCCTTCGGCAGTTTCGAAGGGCCCTACTCGTTTGCCTCGCGTTTCGAGGAAGGGGAGGGCACCAATCCGGAAGAGTTGATCGCCGCGGCGCATGCCGGCTGTTTTTCGATGGCGCTGGCTAATCGGCTGGCCCAGGCCGGATACACCCCTGAGCGAGTGCAGACCGAAGCGCGCGTGCATCTGGAGATGACGAACGACGGGCCACGCATCAGCAAAATCGAGCTGCATACAGAAGTCAAGGCGCCGGGCCTGGACGAGCAGACGTTTCTGGAGCATGCCGAGGCGGCCAAGCAGGGCTGCCCCGTTTCCAAAGCGCTGGCCGCCGTGCCCGTCATCGAATTGCACGCGCGGCTGGTCTGAGCGTCGTCCGATTTGTTACCATGTGGCAACGGCCGGCTCGGTGCCGGCCGTTTTGCCATTTCTTCAGGAACGTTTGCAAAAAGCGGGCGATCACCTTTTAGTAAACTTTATTTTTTCCTGTCAACCATCCAGGTCGTTCCCTATGGAGGGGGCTCGCATACGGCGGATCGCCTTCGTGGGTAACTATCTGCCGCGCCAGTGCGGCATTGCCACGTTCACCACGGACCTGTGCGAAGCCGTTGCGGCGGCCGCTCCCGAAACCACCTGCTTTGCCGTCCCGATCAACGATCGTCCGGAAGGATACGCCTACCCGCCCCGTGTGCGGTTTGAAATCCTCGAAGAGGACCTGACGGCTTACCGGCGTGCCGCCGAGTTCCTGAACATCAACGATGTGGACGTGGTCTGCCTGCAGCACGAATACGGGATCTTCGGAGGCCCTGCCGGTAGCCACGTGCTGACGCTCGTGCGCGAGCTGCGCATGCCCGTCGTGACCACGCTGCACACGATCCTGCGCGAGCCGAACGCCGAGCAACGGGCCGTGCTCGAAGAATTGACGGCGCTTTCGGATCGTGTGGTCGTGATGACGCAGCGGGGCAAGGAATTCCTGCAGACGATCTACGGCGTGCCGGAAAGCAAAATCGATCTGATTCCGCACGGGATCCCGGACGTGCCCTTCGTGGACCCGAACTTCTACAAAGACCGCTTCGGGGTCGAGGGCAAGATCGTGCTGCTGACGTTCGGGCTGCTTTCGCGTAACAAGGGCATCGAGTACGTGATCGAGGCCCTGCCGGCCGTTCTGGAGCGGCACCCGAACGTCGTGTACATCGTGCTGGGCGCCACGCATCCGCACGTGCGCCAGGTGGAGGGCGAAAGCTACCGGCTCTTCCTGCAGCGTCGCGCGCGGGAGCTGGGCATCGAGGAGCATGTGATCTTCCACAACCGGTTCGTCAGCCTGGAGGAACTGGTCGAGTTCATCGGCGCGGCGGACATCTACCTGACGCCCTATCTGAACCGGGAGCAGATCACCTCGGGTACGCTGGCCTACACGGTCGGCTGCGGCAAGGCGGTGATCTCGACGCCTTACTGGCACGCCGAAGAGCTGCTGGCCGACGGACGGGGCATTCTGGTGCCGTTCCGGGACGCGAAGGCCATTGCCGAGGCGGTCAACCGGCTGCTGGACGACGAGGCCGAGCGCCATGCCATCCGGAAGCGAGCCTACCTGTACGGCCGCCAGATGATCTGGCCGGTGGTGGCGCAGCGCTATCTGGAGAGCTTCGAACGGGCCCGCGCGGCCGGCACCACCCGCACGCGCGTGGCCATCCCGACGCTCAACCAGCGCCCGGATGAGCTGCCCGTGCTCAAGCTGGATCATCTCAAGCGCCTGACTGACGACACGGGCATCTTGCAGCACGCCACCTACACGGTACCCAACTACGACGAGGGATACACCACCGACGACAACGCGCGGGCTTTGATCGTGGCCGTGTTGCTCGAAGAACTGGGCGGCAAGACGGCCACCGAAGCGCCCGAGCTGGCCACGCGCTACCTGGCCTTCCTCTGGCACGCCTTCAATCCGGAAACCGGCCGTTTTCGCAACTTCCTGGACTACAATCGCCACTGGCTTGAAGCCGTCGGCTCCGAAGACAGTCACGCCCGGGCCCTCTGGGGACTGGGCTACGTCGTCGGGCGCTCGCGGCGCCCGGGGCTCTGGAAGCTGGCCGGACGCCTCTTCGACGAGGCGCTGCCCGCTGCGCTGGCGTTTACCAGTCCGCGCGCCTGGGCCTTCACGATTCTGGGCGTGCAGGAATACCTGCGGCGCTTCTACGGAGACCGGACGGCCCTCCAGGCCCGTGAGACGCTGGCCGATCGGCTCTTTCAGCTCTACCAGAAAAACCGGCGTGACGACTGGCGCTGGTTCGAAGATCGGCTTACCTATGCCAATGCGCGCATGCCCCATGCGCTCATGATGGCCGGCTACTGGACCGGCCGTTCGGAATGGCTGGAGGCCGGGCTGGAGTCGCTGCGCTGGCTGGTCGGCGTGCAGCAGGACAAACAGGGCAACTTTGTGCCGATCGGCAATGATGGGTTCTATTTGCGCGGAAAGAAACGTCCCCGTTTCGATCAGCAGCCCATCGAGGCGCATGCGACGGTCTCGGCCTGCCTGGAAGCCTACCGAATCACGAACGATGCGTTCTGGTATCGCGAGGCGCGCCGGGCTTTCGAGTGGTTCTTGGGACGTAACCAGCTCGGCGTGCCGCTTTACGATCCATCCACCGGAGGCTGCTGCGACGGATTGCAACCCAACGGCGTCAACGAAAACCAGGGCGCCGAATCGACGCTCGCCTTCCTGCTGTCGCTGCTGGAGATGAAACTGGCCGAGGCGTACCTGCCGCTGCAGCAGAAGCGCGTGGAACAGCGGATGGTCGAATCGGCCGGTGTGGCCAATGGGGCATCTGCAGAAATCTGACGAATTCGGCCCGGCATCGAATCCAGGGTGCCGGGCTGTTGTATGTTACAGGTATCGGAGTGAATTGTCGTAAATCCAGAATCTGGAGCGAATATGCAGGTGTCGCCGGCGCTGGTGGAGAAGTATAATCGTCCCGGACCGCGCTACACGAGCTATCCGCCCGCGCCCCATTTCCGGCCGGGGATGACGCCGAAGACGGTGGTGGCGATGATCCGGGCCGACAACGAGCGCCCCGATCCCGAGCCACTCTCGCTGTACGTGCACCTGCCGTTCTGCCGCTCGCTCTGCTACTACTGCGGTTGTCACATGATCGTCACGCACCGGCCGGAGAAGATCGCCCGCTACCTGGACTACCTGGAAAAAGAGATCGCGCTGGTCAGCCGGTGGGTGGCGCCCGACCGTCCCGTCGTGCAGCTGCACTGGGGCGGCGGCACCCCGACCTACCTGGCGCCCGAGCAGATCGTGGCGCTGATGGACCTGCTCCGGCGGCACTTTCACTTTGCGCCGGACGCCGAGATCGGCATCGAGGCAGACCCGCGTGGCCTGACCCGTGCCCATCTGGAGGCGGCCCGGCAGGCCGGATTCAACCGGATCAGCTTCGGCGTGCAGGATCTGGATCCCACCGTCCAGCAGGCCATCAACCGGGTGCAACCCTACGAGCAGGTGGCCGAGGTCACGCGCTGGGCACGTGAGCTGGGCTTCGAGAGCATCAGCTACGACCTGATCTACGGGTTGCCGCACCAGCACCTGGCACAGTTCGAGCAGACCATCCGCCAGGTGATCGACCTGGGACCCGATCGCATTTCGCTGTTCAGCTATGCGCACGTGCCCTGGAAGAAAAAGCACCAGCGGCTTATCCGTGAGGAGTGGCTGCCCCGACCGGCCGAAAAACTGCAACTTTTCCTGCGGGCCGTCGAGCTATTGACCACCGAGGGCGGCTACCGCTACATTGGCATGGATCACTTTGCGCGGCCGGAAGATCCGCTCAGCCGCGCGCTCGATGAAGGCACGCTCCAGCGTAACTTTCAGGGCTACTCCACGCATGGCGGCACCGAACTGTACGCGTTCGGTATTTCGGCCATCAGCCAGCTCCGTGACGCCTATGTGCAGAATGTGCTAACGCTTCCCGAATACTATGCGGCGCTGGACCGGGGACAACTTCCGGTGGGGAAGGGTTATGTGCTGACCGAAGAGGATCGGCTCCGGCGGCACGTGATCATGTCGCTCATGTGTCACTTTCGGCTGAACATTCCCGACGTTGAACGACGCTTCGGGATCGACTTCGCGGCACACTTTTCCGAGCCGCTGGCACGGCTCGAGGAAATGGAAGCCGACGGGCTGGTCGTGCGCCGACCCGACGTGATCGAGGTCACCGAAACCGGCCGTTTCTTCATCCGCAACGTGGCCATGGCTTTCGACGCCTATCTGCAGGCCACATCCGACCGCCCCATGTATTCCCAGACGGTGTAATATGGGATCGCTGATTTACCGGTGCATGAGGGTGCAACACCCTGTGTGCCGGACACAATCCGGCGGGTATGATCGGGTGGACACAGTGGTCCGCCCCTACGGGATAGGGAAAACATCAAGGATCTGTAAGGGCGCACCACAATGTGCGCCCATGCTTTCTCATATGCACTATGATTTTCCGGAAATCGTATAAGGAAATCAGGCGGCGGTAGGATGAAGCGAGGCGGGAAGTTCGCCCAGCACGGTGGCGATGGCGTTGCGGGCCGTAAAGTAGGCGTTGCGGATGCGCTCGCGTTCGTTGACCGAGAGCGCGTCTTTCTGCAGCAGCGACGGCGCTTCGGCTTCCAGCGGCAAGAGTAGATCAAAGTAGAGGTGGAGGCTGCTGGCCAGATCGGTGCAGGGGCGCGCCATCAGTCGTAGCGAGGCATCTTCAGGAACGGGCACATCGTGCCAGGTCAGAAATCCCCGAAAAGCCGCCTTGAGCGCCTTCAGCGTATGTTCAAGCAGGCCCCGGTAGTCGGTGGGCTGGGCTTCGAGCGCCCGGCGGGCCTGCTGCAATTCTTCCAGTGCGGTGGTCAGCAGCTTTCGAGCTTCCGTGGTCCGATCCTGTACAACGGCTTCCATGGTACGACGCGTTTTTCCGTGCAATGCGCCGGAAAGATACGGGCTTTTTGCGGGAAGCTCCAGCCTTTGATGTCCGTTATGGCAAATTCATTTAGAGGGAACCAGATCGCGAAAATGAAAACCCCGGCGGGCGACGCGTCGGCCGAGCCGGTGTCGGACCGGATGGCGAAACAGCGGCCCGTCAAAGACGAACGTGTGGAATTCACCGTTTTCACCGCAGGGATCGACGGCTTCCGGTAGCTTCTCTACCGCCTTCGGGGTCAGTTCACGGCCGGCCCATTCTGGACCGAGGTGTCGTGCATCGACGCACACGATGCGCGTGCGAAAGCCCGCGTTCCAGAATTCGTCCAGCAGGGCCAGGCTGTCGGTGCGCCTACGGCTACCGGTCCAGATCGGAAAAACCGGTCTCATGTCCAGCTTCGCCAGCTGCTGCTCCCGGTAGGCGCGAATGTCTTCCAGAAAAATGTCGCCGAACGCCACGTGCCGGACGCCCTGTGCAATGAACGGACGCAGCGCTTCCGCCCAGGCCGCTTCGTACACTTCGTTCGACGCCTCGGGTGGCAGGAAGATCGGGATCATGGGCGCTACGTTCATGGCGGCTACCTGCTGTTCGATCAGCGCGCGCCGGACACCGTGCATGGTGATCCGGTCGTATGGCTGGCTGATCGTGCACAGCAATCCGACCACCTGCCAGTTCGGATCGTGCAGGGTTCGATAAAGCGCCAGGGCGCTGTCTTTGCCGCCACTCCAGGAGACAAGCACGGGCGTTTTCATCGAAAGTCGGCCTGTTTTCAGCCCGGTTCTATCGCAAAAATTGTAATTCGGGTCTTTTTTTGCCGAGAAAATGCAGTATATTTTGGCTTATTATAAAACTCACCCACCAACCAACACCCAGGAGCCATGCGTCGTTTAATCTATGTGCTGTTTGCTGCACTGTTTATGGTGAGCCTCAGTGCCTGTGGGCAGCGTGCGGCCGAACAGCAGCAGGAACAACCGGCGACCGAACAACAGGAGGCACCGGCCGCCGTGGATACGCTGCAGCAGGATACCACCATGGCGGCTCCGGATACGGCAGCTGCCGAGCAGATGTAATGCGCAAAACTAAGGCACGGGTTCTGAAAACAAAGAGGGCGACGGCCGGCTTAAATGCCTGTCCGTCGCCCTCTTCTGCTAACGCACAGGCGTTTCATCCATCCTGTCCTTTACGCAGGGCGCGACCAGGACGCGCGCCGGTAAGCTCGCCGTCAAGCAGTACGGCCTGGCCGTTGACAAACACGTGCACGATGCCCTCGGCGTACTGGTGAGGATTCGTGAACGTGGCGCGGTCCTGCACGCGGTTTAGGTCCAGCACAACTACATCCGCATAGGCGCCCGGGCGTAGCACGCCGCGGTCTTTCAGGTTGAGGCGCCAGGCGGGCAGGCCGGTCATCTTGTGAATTGCCTCCTCGGGCGTGAGAATGCTCCGCTTGCGTACGTAGCGGGCCAGCACGCGGGCAAAGGCACCGTAGTTACGTGGATGAGGGACACCGACGCCGGGGTCCGGGATGCCGCCGTCGGAGCAGATCATCGTGCGGGGATGCTGCATGATGCGCTCGACGTCCTCCTCGCTCATGGCATGGAAGATACCCGTGCAGCCGCCTCGCTCCTGGATTTCCAGCACCAGCTCGGCCGCCTCTGCGACAGTAACCGGCCGTCCCTGCTCCTGCAGCACCTGGGCCAGATTTTTGCCGTTCAGTGTCGTGTCCCAGCGACAGAAGGCCAGTTGTACGCGGGACGGATCGCCGCCACCCCGATCCTCGCGCAGGTTGAAGATGACGGCCTCTTTGATTTTGTGGCGAGTTTCCGGGTCGCGCAGCCGGGCGACGATGTCTTCGCGACCTCCCTCCAGCGCCCAGGCCGGAAACAGCACGCTGATGTCTGTGCTGGAGGCTGTATAGGGATACTGGTCCATGGAGACGTCGAGCCCGGCCTGCAGGGCCTCGTCCACCAGACGCAGCATTTCCCGGCTTTTGCCCCACATGCGCGGGCCGATCACTTTGGCATGGGTGATCTGCGCCGGCAGGCTACCTTCACGGCCGATCCGGATGGTTTCTTTGACGCTTTCGAGCACGTGTAATCCCTCATCCCGCATGTGTGTGATATAGATCCCGCCGTAGCGACCGGCCACGCGGGCCAGCTCGATGACCTCTTCGGTGCGCGCGTAGGCGCCGGGAACGTACTTCAGCCCGGATGACAGACCCCAGGCCCCTTCTTCCATGGCCTGTGCCACCAGGGCTTTCATCTGCTCCAGCTCCTCCGGAGTGGGATCGCGGTTTTCGTTGCCCATGACGGCACGACGGACGCTCCCGTGGCCTACGAACAGCCCCAGATTGATGGCGGCCGGGGTCAGCTCAAAGCGCGCCAGAAATTCGTCGATGGGCAGCGGCGAGGAGCCGTCCTGCCCGGCAAACACCGTGGTGACACCCTGGCGGATGTAGTTTTCGGCCAGTGGCTGGCGGAAGATGCCGCTGGTTTCAGGGCCTCCCCGTACGGCGTGGCTGTGGATGTCGATAAAACCGGGGGCTACGGCCAGCCCTTCGACATTCAGCCGGAGCGCCGCACGCGCCTCCTTCAGATCACCAATGGCAGCAATGCGATCGCCGACCAGTCCCACGTCGGCCACAAACGGCGCCTTTCCGGTGCCGTCGTAAACGGTGCCGCCTTCCAGAATGACCGTGTAGATCGTGTCGAGGTGTATCGGTGTAGAGCCGGCAACCAGTCCGATGCACAGCGCCAGTAGCAGGGTAAGCATGGTAACCTCTGAAGTTTGAAAGTAGCGCTTTCAGTAAGAATTTAATAGCTTTGCGCCAGAGTTTGTGTGATCAACAGAGAGTGAAGCCATGCGTCGGCTCCGGTTTTATGGCCTGTTGCTGCTGCTGGCCGTGGCGCCGGCCCTGAAGGCGCAGCGGGCACCGCGCTATGCCGTGGCACCTGCCCCGCCACACGCCTCGCTACTGGTGCAGGTCCGGGACTCCATCGATGCGCTGATGCGGCGTTACGGAGTGCCCGGGCTTTCGGCGGCCATCGGGGTGAACGGTAAACTTATCTGGGCGGAGGGATTCGGCTATGCCGATGTGGAAAATCGCGTCCCCATGCTGCCGCAGACAAAGTTGCGCGTGGCCAGTGTGTCGAAGTCGTTGACGTCGGCCGCACTGGGACTGCTGGTCGAGCAGGGGAAGCTGGACCTGGACGCCCCGGTGCAGCGCTACGTGCCCACCTTTCCGAAAAAACGCTGGCCGATCACGACCCGTCAACTGGCCGGACATCTGGCGGGCATCCGGCACTACCGCGATCAGGAATTTTACAGCATGAAACACTACGATTCGGTGGTGGAGGCCCTGGAAGTCTTCAAAGATGACACTTTGCTCTTCCGGCCGGGCACGCGCTACTCGTATTCCAGCTATGGATGGAATCTGATCAGCGCGGTCATTGAGGGGGCCTCCGGTGAGCCGTTCCTGCAGTTCATGCGCCGCTATGTGTTCGACCCGCTGGGCATGCACGACACGGTGGCCGAGCATGTCGACAGCCTGATCATGTACCGCGCGCGTTTCTATGTCTACCGGGATAGTTTGCTGATGAACGCGCCCTACGTGGACAATAGCGTCAAATGGGCCGGCGGTGGGTTTCTATCGACGGCACCGGACCTGGTGCGTTTCGGTAACGGACTGCTGACCGGGCGCCTGCTGAAGCCGGAGACGGTCCAGTTGCTGTTTACCTCGCAGCGCACCGAAGACGGTCAGGAGACGGGCTACGGCATGGGGTGGCGGGTCGGCGAGCACCTGGGACGCCACTTTGTCTGGCATACCGGAGGCGCCGTGGGTGGCAGCTCGGTACTCGTGCTGCTACCCGAAGCACAGGTGGTCGTCGCGCTGATTGCCAATCTGCAGGGGGTGCGACTGGCGCCGCTGGGGTTCTGGATCGCCGATCAGGTGGCTCAGCACGTGGTGGAAGCGGCCGCGGCCGTTCCCTCCGATTAAGAGATGATGCGGGCGTCGTGCCGGCCATCATAGAATTCGAGCGTGACCGCGTCGCCGGGTCGGAGCTGATGCGCACGGGTGGCGAGGCTGCCGTTGCACCGCACGCGCACGTAGCCGCGACGCAGGGGAAGTTGCGGATCGAAAGCGGCCAGGCGGCTCTGCAGCAGGGCCAGCGTCTGCCGGCGCCGTTCCAGAAGTTGCCGGACCTGTTGCTGCAGCGAGGCTTCCAGCCGTTGCAGCTCGTCCTGCAGACGGGCCAACCGGTCCGGGACGCGGCGCAGGCCGTAGTGGTGCAACAGCATGTGCACACGCTGGCGCCGCCGATCGAGGCCCTGCCGGAGGTACTGACGCATGATCTGGGCGGTGCGGATCAGCATGGCTTCCAGATCGTCCCGATCCGGTACGGCGATCTCGGCCGCCATCGACGGCGTGGCCGCCCGCCGATCGGCCACCAGGTCCGCAATCGACACGTCCGTTTCGTGCCCGACGGCGCTGATGACGGGGATGCGAGAGGCGAAAATCGCCCGGGCGACGACTTCCTCGTTGAAGGCCCACAGGTCTTCCACCGATCCGCCGCCGCGTCCCACAATGAGCACGTCCGGCCGGCGATCCTCCGGCAGCCGGTTCATCAGTCGGATGGCGCGGGCGATCGACGGCGCCGCCTGCAACCCCTGCACGCGCACCGGGCAGTGCAGCACCTCGACGACGGGAAAGCGGCGACGCAGAATACTGAGAATATCCTGCAACGCGGCACCGCTGTCGGAAGTGACGACGCCGATTCGTCGGGGAAAGCGGGGGAGCGGACGCTTGCGGTCTGGATCGAACAACCCCTCGGCCTCCAGCCTGCGCTTGAGCGCCTCGAAGGCCTGCTGGCGGGCGCCGGCCCCGGCAAGCGTCATCGACGTGGCAATCAACTGCAGCTCACCTCGGGGCTTGTAGAACGTCAGGCGGCCCCGGACCTGCACCTGGTGGCCGTCTTCCGGCCGGAAGTACAACCGCTGCACCTGCCTGGCCCACATGACGCAGCGAAGCTGGGCCCCGCCATCCTGCAGCGTAAAGTAGCAGTGGCCGCTCTGCCGGTGCCGCCGAAAATTCGAGAGTTCGCCTTCGACGATCAGTTCGTCATAGAGCGATTCGACCGTCTCGCAGAGCGCCTCGGCCAGTTCGCCGACCCGCCAGATGCGCGGCTCAAAGGCAAAATCAAATAGCGACTCCATGATCTTTTGGTGTGTGATTTGCCTGAAAGAAAAAAACAGGAGACGCTCTCCATCAAGAAACCTGCAATTTTTGAAGCAAATGGCACTTTTGCCAGACATCAGACGTTCACGCACCTTCGCATTCATTGTCGTCAGGTAACCGCAGGGGGCCTATGTCGCAGACCAATCATCAGCCAATCCGCGTTTTGTTCGTCTGTCTGGGCAACATCTGCCGGAGTCCGCTGGCCGAGGGCGTCTTTCGCAAGCTGGTGGACGAGGCCGGACTATCGGCCCATTTTGAGATCGACTCGGCCGGGACCGGTCCCTGGCACGTCGGAGAGTCGGCCGACCGGCGCATGCAGCGGACGGCCCGGCGCCACGGCGTGGATCTGAGCGGTCATGTGGCCCGCCAGCTCGGTCGGGAAGATCTGGCCCGCTACGACCACATCTACGTCATGGACCGGGAAAACCTGGAAGACGTGCTCCGACTGGATCGGGACGGGCGCTTCCGGCACAAGGTGGAGCTTTTCCGCACGTTCGATCCGGAGCCCGGCGACGGCGAAGTGCCCGATCCCTACTACGGCGGCGAGCGCGGCTTTGAGGAGGTCTATCAGATCGTGGAGCGCACGGCGCGCCGTCTGCTGGAGCACCTTGTTTCCCTCTACAAGCTGAAGGAAACGGCCGATCTGTCGCGATGACGCTGCCTGCCGCGTTGCAGGAAGCACTGGCGAAGGCACTGGGCTGCCCGATCCGTCACGCCGTGCCCGTCGGAGGCGGTTGCATTGCGCAGGCCTGCCGGGTCGAAACGGACCGGGGACCGTACTTTCTGAAATGGGGCCCGCCCGAGGTGGCACGTACCTTCGCGGCCGAAGCGGCCGGCCTGCAGGCACTCCGTGCGGCCGGGAGTCCGCTGGTGATCCCCGAGGTCGTGGCGCTGGCCGAGGCGTGGCCGGATTGCCCCGGCTTCCTGCTCATGGAATGGATCGAGTCCGGCCGTCCCGGCCCCCGTTTCTGGGAACACTTCGGCGAAGGGCTGGCCCGGTTGCACCGGCATCTGGGGCCCCGCTACGGGTTCGATCAGGACAATTTCATCGGTCGGATGCCCCAGGAAAACACCTGGGAGGACGACTGGCCGACCTTCTTCTGGCGACATCGCATCGAACCGCAGGTGCGCTGGGCACGTGAGCGGGGGCGCTGGGAGCGGAGCTGGGATCGCTGGCTGGAGCGCCTCGAAGCCAGGCTGCCGGAGCTACTGCCGGCACGCCCGCCGGCCTCGATCCTGCATGGCGATCTCTGGAGCGGTAATTTCATGGTGACCGCCGATGGTCGCGCCGCTTTGATCGATCCGGCCGTCTACTATGGCGATCGGGAGACCGACCTGGCGATGACCGAACTGTTCGGCGGGTTCGACGCGCGCTTTTATGCGGCCTATCGGGTGGCCTGGCCGCTGGAGCCGGGCTACGAGGAGCGGCGGGAGCTGTACAACCTCTACCACCTGATCAACCACCTGAACCTTTTCGGCGGCGGCTATGCCGCAGGCGTGGCGCGCACGCTACGACGCTTTGCGTGAAAGGGCCTGTCGCGTCAACAGTTCAAAAAGCGGCTCCGGATCGCTCAGATCCTCCAGCAGCAGATCGGGCCGACAGGCCTCCAGGGCATCGCGCGAATAACCACCCGTGCAGACGACGGCCACCGAAGCGCCGGCATGCCGGGCGCAGGCGACGTCGTGCGGCGTGTCGCCGATGATTAAGGCGTCGGCGCCGGTGAACGGATAACCCGTGGCTTCGCGGATACGCTCGATGGCCAGCGGGGGCAGTTCGTTGCGGTTGGCATGATCGCAGCCGAAGGCGCCCTCCCCGAAATACCCGGCCAGGCCCGCCATGGCCAGCTTGTGAAAGGCGACCGGGCGCAGGTTGCCCGTCACCAGCCCAAGGTAAACGTCGGGCCATTCGCTCAGCTCTTCCAGCAGCATGACCACACCGGGCAGCACTTCGAGATGTTCGGGCCGGAGCCGCCGGATCATGGCCCGGCTGTAGACTTCCAGCGCTTCGGGGAGCAGGTGACGGGCAGTGTGCTCGGGCAATCCGCTGGCCTTCAGGATGTCCAGCAGAATGGCCGGATCCGTGCGGCCGGCAAAATCGACGCCTTCGGTGGTGACCGGACGTCCCAGCCATTCCGAAAGCGCGGCCTCCATGGTCTGGCGCCCGAAGCCGCGCGTGCGGATCAGCGTTCCGTCGATGTCGAACAGCAGCAGATGCACGGGCCTGATCGGGTTGGATGATCTCCGGGGCACGAACGCCGACCTTTCGGCCGGGTTCGACAACGGCGGCAGATTTAACCAGAAAAAAATGTGCCGGATGCGCCTCAGTCCATGTGAAAGGGATGATCCGGACGGTTCTCGTGGCGGATCTCATCGACGGGCTCGCGGCGGCCCCAGCCGGCATAGAGCCGGTTCGGGCAGTTGACCAGCAGGGCCGGCGTGTGGCCGACGTTGCGGTAGGCATGCACCACGCCGGGCGGTACCAGCGCGGTGACCGGATTGGCCTCGCCGACGTCGAGCACCTGTCGGTGGCCGTAGGTGGGAGAGTCGGGCCGAGTGTCCCACAGATACAGCCGCAGATGCCCGTGGAAGAACACGAACAGGTCCGTCTGCTCCCGGTGCTCGTGCGGGCCGCGCGTGATGCCGGGATGGGTCAGCGAAACGTATCCCATGACGGGATAGACCGATGGATCCAGTTCGTCCTGCCGAAAAAACTCGGCCAGCCACCCGCGGGCGTCTTCGTAGCGCTTGAGCGGCCGAATGACGACGCCTTCGATTGGACCTTCTTTCCAGTTCATCGCCGATTCGGACGCAGGTTTTCCAGCTCTTCGTAGATCAGATCCCGGGCCAGGCGGTTGGCCTCGTGCCAGCCTTCGATCGTGCCGGCATCGCCCCACCAGCCCTTCAGAATGCCGTAGGAGAGCTGGCCGCGGGCAATATAGGCGTTGCTGACGTCGCTCACCTCCAGTTCGCCCCGGGCACTGGGCTTCAGGTGGCGGATGACTTCGAAGGCATAGGCATCGTAGAAGTAGATGCCGGTGACGGCATAACGGCTGGGCGGCCGGGCCGGCTTTTCGATGATCTCCACGATCCGATCGCCTTCGATGCGGGGCACGCCGTAGCGCTCCGGGTCGGGCACTTCTTTCAGCAGCACACGCGCGCCGCCCCCGTCGCGCCGCAGTTGCTCCTGGTAGGCGGCTACCTCGTCGTGCAGGTCTTCCGAGAGGATGTTGTCGCCGAGGATGACCAGGAACGGGTCGCCGTCGACGAAGCGCTCGCACAGCCCGATGGCCTGGGCGATGCCGCCGGGCTCGTCCTGCACACGGTAGGTCAGGTCCAGCCCGAAGTCGCGGCCGCTGCCCAGCAGGTTGACCACGTCGCCCATGTGTTCGGGGCTGGTCACGACGGCCACTTCCCGGATGCCCACACGACGCATCCGGATCAGCGGATGGTAGATCATCGGATAGCGGCCGACGGGCAGCAGGTGCTTGTTCGTGACCTTCGTCAGCGGATAGAGACGGCTGCCCGTACCGCCGGCCAGCACGATCCCTTTGAGCGGGCGTTCCATTCAGCGCAAGGCGTATTGTTTTTCGTAGTAGGCGCGATACGATGCGTCGGCCACGGCCTCCAGCCAGTCGCGGTGCGACAGGTACCAGCGAACCGTCTCGCGCAGCCCTTCTTCCAGCGTGTAGGCCGGCGCCCAGCCCAGCTCTTCCCGTAGCCGGGAGGCGTCGAGCGCATAGCGAAAGTCATGGCCCGGCCGGTCCTTCACAAACGTAATGAGCTGCCGCGACTGGCCCACGGGCCGCCCCAGTTCCTCGTCGATCAGATCCAGCAGTTGCTGCACCAGCTCCAGGTTCTTGCGCTCGCAGCCCGCGCTGACCAGGTAGGTCTGTCCGGTCTGTCCGGAAAGCAGAATGCGCTCGATGGCCGTGCAGTGGTCCCGCACGTAGAGCCAGTCGCGGACGTTCTCGCCCTTGCCGTAGATGGGGATGGGGCGGTTCTCCAGCGCATTCAGGATGACCAGCGGGATGAGTTTCTCGGGAAACTGGTAAGGGCCGTAGTTATTCGAACAGTTCGAGATCACCACGGGCAGGCCGTAGGTGTGCCAGTAAGCCCGCACGAAATGGTCGCTGGCCGCCTTGGAGGCGGCATACGGCGAGCGCGGGTTGTACGGCGTCGATTCGGTGAAATAGCCTTCCGGTCCCAGGCTGCCGAACACCTCATCGGTGGAGATGTGATAGAACCGGAAGCGTTCGGGATCGGCGTGGTCGCCCCAGGCCTTACGCGCCGCTTCGAGCAGCGTGACGGTGCCCACCGTGTTCGTCAGCACGAACGACAGCGGCGTCATAATGGAGCGGTCCACGTGGCTCTCGGCGGCAAAATGCACCACCGTGGTGATGCCATGCTCCCGGAACAACCGCTCCACCAGCGGCGCATCGGCCACGTCGCCCCGCACGAACCGATAGTTCGGCGCGTCTTCGATGTCCCGCAGGTTGAGCAGGTTGCCCGCGTAGGTCAGGCTGTCCAGGTTGATGAACTGCACTTCGGGATAGCGGGGTACCATGTAGAGCAGAAAATTCGACCCGATAAAGCCGGCCCCTCCGGTCACCAGCACGACCTCCGGCCGATGGATCACAGGTGGTGTTTTCTCCGACATGCTGTGCTGCCTCGAATGTGTGCTCCGAAAAATCAGCCCCAATATAACGCTTTCCGAGGAACTAACTTTCCCCGACCTTTTTAACTTTTGGCGATACGTTTCTGTTGGATCGATCTGGAACGCCCGTGCAAAAAGAAGACCAGCTCAGTCTGTTCCCGGAGCAGGAAGTCGATCGGCCGCCGCCCGACATGCAGCGCCTGTACCTGATCGATGCCATGGCGCTGGCCTATCGGGCGCACTACGTGTTCATCAGCCGGCCGCTTGTCAACTCGAAGGGCCAGAACACCTCGGCCGCCTACGGTTTTACGACCTCCCTTCTGAAGCTGATCGAAGAACACGGCATGGACTACATGGCCGTGGTCTTCGACGCCGGCGGGGAGGAGGGCACGTTTCGCGAAGCAATCTATGAGGAATACAAGGCCCACCGGGAGCCGCCGCCGGAAGATCTGCTGGCCAACCTGCCCTGGATCAAGGAGATCGTCCGGGCGCTGGACATTCCCGTCATCGAGGAGCCGGGCGTCGAGGCAGACGACGTGATTGGAACGCTGGCCCGTCGGGCCGAGGCGCACGGCATCGACGTGGTGATCGTCTCGCCTGACAAGGACTTTCTGCAACTGCTGAGCCCACGCATTTCCATCTACAAACCGGCACGGCGCGGCGAAACCTTCGACCTGATTACCATCGAGACCTTCCGGGAGACCTACGGCCTGGAGCCGCACCAGTTCATCGACGTGCTGGCTCTCATGGGCGATCCGAGCGACAACGTGCCGGGCGTGCCGGGCATCGGCGAAAAGACCGCCGTGCAGCTTATTCAGCAGTACGGCTCGGTCGAAAACCTGCTGGCGCACGCTGAAGAGGTGAAAGGGAAGCGCGCCCGCGAGGGGCTCCTGAACCACCGCGAGGAAGCGCTCCTCTCGAAGCGACTGGTTACGATCCGGACCGATGTGCCGTTGCGCATTCGCTGGGAGACGTTCCATCGCGCCCGGCCCGATCTGCCCCGTCTGCTGCAGATCTTTCAGGAGCTGGAGTTCGACTCGCTGGTGCGGCGCATCCGGGAGGGCGGACTGGCCGGCATTGTGAACGGCGAAGCCGCCTTGGATGAGGCACTCGAAGCGGAGACCGAGCCGGAGTTCGACTTCGGGCCCTACGAGCCGCTTCAGGTGTACGATCCGGAAAAGGCGGACTACCGGATCGTCCGCAACCGCCAGCAACTCGACGAACTCGTGACGCAGCTGGACGGACTCGAGCGGCTGGCCATCGACACGGAGACGACCTCGACCGAGGCCATGTGGGCCTCGCTGGTGGGCATTGCCTTTTCCTGGGAGAAAGGCCAGGGCTACTACGTGCCCACACCGCTGCCGGACGGCACGCCGACCGAGACGGTGCTCGAGCGACTGGCGCCGATCCTCCGACGGGCGCAGCGCAAAGTCGGTCAGAACCTGAAGTACGATCTGGTGGTGCTGGCGCGGCACGGCGTCGAAGTCCCGCCCCCGTACTTCGATACGATGGTGGCGCACTACCTGATTGCGCCCGAGGAGCTGCACAATTTGGACGTGCTGGCCCGCCAGTACCTTCGCTATCAGATGGTTTCCATCACGGAGCTGATCGGCTCGGGCCGCGACCAGAAGTCCATGCGCGATGTGTCGATCGACGAGGTGGGGCCCTACGCCTGTGAAGACACGGACATTGCGCTGCAGCTGGCCGACGTGCTGGCCGCCGAGCTGGATCGACACGGGCTCCGGCATATCGCCGAGGAAATGGAGTTTCCGCTCATCGAGGTGCTGGCCGACATGGAGCGGACGGGCATCTGCATCGATCGCACGGTGCTCCGGGAAATCGGTAAGCAACTCGAAGCGGAGCTTCACGAACTGGAGGCGAAGATCTATGAGGTGGCCGGTGTCGAATTCAACATCGGCTCGCCGCAACAGCTGGCGGACGTCTTATTCAAGAAGCTCGGGTTGAAGCCGCGGGCGCGTACCAGCACCGGCCGGCCTTCCACCAAAGAGAGCGTGCTGCAGGAGCTGGCCACGCAGCATCCACTTCCCGGCCTGATCCTGGACTGGCGGCATCTGGCCAAGCTCAAAAGCACCTACGTGGACGGCCTCGAGCCGCTCATCCACCCGGAGACCGGCCGCATCCACACCACGTTCAACCAGACGGTAACGGCCACCGGGCGGCTTTCCTCGAGCAACCCGAACCTGCAGAACATCCCGGTACGCACCGAGATGGGGCGGGAGATCCGCAGGGCGTTTGTGCCGCGGCCGGGCTGGAAGCTGCTCTCGGCCGACTACGTCCAGATCGAACTTCGCATTCTGGCCGCGTTGAGCGGCGACGAGGCGCTTCGCCGGGCTTTTCTGGAGGGACAGGACATCCATACGGCCACGGCGGCCCGCGTCTTCAAGGTGCCGCCCGAGCAGGTGACGCCCGAGCAGCGCCGCCGTGCCAAGATGGTCAACTACGGCATTCCCTACGGGATTTCGGCCTGGGGGCTGGCACAGCGGCTTCGCTGCTCCACGCGCGAGGCACAGGAGCTTATCGAAGAATACCAGCGGGCCTTTCCGGGCGTGACGCGCTACCTGCACCGCGTCGTCGAAGAGGCCCGCCGGAAGGGCTACGTCGAGACGCTGCTGGGCCGCCGCCGCTATGTGCCGAACATCAACTCCCGCAACCGGGCCGAGCGCTCGATGGCCGAACGCATCGCCGTGAACATGCCCATCCAGGGCACGCAGGCCGACATGATCAAGCTGGCCATGGTGCACATCTACCACCGGCTGCAGCGGGAGGGCTACCGGGCCAAGATGCTGCTCCAGGTGCACGACGAGCTGGTCTTCGAGATGCCCCCCGAAGAGGTGGAGCCCGTGCGCCGACTGGTCGAGCAGGAGATGAAGCAGGCCCTGCCGCTGGAAGGTGTGCCCATTGAGGTGGACATCGGCGTCGGCGACAACTGGCTGGATGCCCACTGAAGCGCAGTAAACGAAGGGACACGTATGGCTGTATCGGAAGTAGCTCAGAAGACCGGCCGCCGGGTGGAGGGCTTTACCTTTGAGGAAGCCGTCGGCGGCATTGAAGCCTATCGCCTGGACGCGAACGACCTTCAGGTGCTGCTGATGCCCCAGAACGTGGTGCCGGTGGTGACCTTCATGGTCACCTACCACGTGGGAAGCCGGAACGAGCCGACGGGCCTGACCGGCGCCACGCATATGCTGGAGCATCTGATGTTTAAAGGCACCGAGCGCTTCAACAAGGCGCGGGGGACCTCGGTCTTTCAGGTGCTCCAGCGCGTGGGCGCCCAGGTGAACGCGACCACCTGGCTGGATCGCACGAACTACTATGCGTTGCTGCCCCGCGAGCATCTGGCACTGGCCGTCGAGATCGAAGCGGATCGCATGCGCGGCGCCCTGATTCGTCCCGAAGACGTGGAGGCCGAGCGCACCGTGATCCTGAACGAGATGGATCGGGGCGAAAACGACCCGCTCCGCAACCTGTATCACGCGGTCTGGAGCGTGGCCTTCGTGGCGCATCCCTACCGCCATCCGACGATCGGCTGGCGCAGCGACGTGGAGAACATGACGGCCGAGGCGCTCCGCCATTTCTACGACACCTATTACTGGCCCGACAATGCCACGGTCTCAATCATCGGCGACTTCGAGCCCGAAGCGGCGCTGGCGCTGGTGCGCGAGCACTTCGGGCGCATTCCGCGGGCTCCGCATCCGATCCCGCCGGTGTGGACGCGCGAACCCGTGCAGCGGGGCGAGCGCCGCGTGACGGTACGGCAGGCCGGCCAGCTCGGGCTGGTCATGGTGGCCTTCAAGGCACCGGCCGGGCTGGAGCCGGACGCCGACGCGCTCGATGTGCTGGCCACGCTGCTTTCTCATGGCCGAAATAGCCGCCTCTATCGGCGCCTGACGGATACGGGACTGACCACGCTGGTGGTGGCGGCCAACGAGCGGCACCGCGACCCCGGTCTGTTCTACGTGGTCGCCCGCCTGGCACCGGGCAAGACGCACGCCGAGGTGGAAGCCGTGCTGCTGGAGGAGTTGGACCGCGTGGCCCGCGAGGGGGTGACCGAGGAGGAAGTCGCCCGCGCTCGCGAGCAACTCACCGCGCTGGAGGCCTATGGCCGGGACGGTCCCTTTGCGATCGCCGCGCAGCTCAACGAAGCGATCGCACTCGGCGACTGGAAACTCTACGCCACCTATCTGGATCGAATCGGCCGCGTCACGCCCGACGACGTGCAGCGCGTGGCGCAGACCTACCTGATCGAGACCGCGCGTACGGTGGGCTGGTACATCCCGCAAAACTCCTGAAAGGCCATGACACGGACGTTCGCCGAACGGGTTGTGGAAGTTGCGGCCGGTCCCTGCCGGCTCTATGTGCTGCCGATGCCCGTGGAGCAGGTGGTGACGCTCCGCGGCTCGTTTCGCACCTGGCCGGACTTCGCGGCCGGCGAGACGCTCCTGCAGCGGCTCTCCGTTGCCATGCTGGACCGGGGCACGCGCCGCCGCGATCGCTTCGAACTGGCGCGCCTGCTGGAAGACCGGGGCGCGCACCTGAGCTTTACGAGCAAGGGCTCACGTGTTGAATTTGCCGGACGCATGCTCCGGCGACATCTGGCCGACGTGCTGCCGCTGCTGGCCGAGCAGCTCCGCGAACCCCGCTTCGATCCCGAAGAGTTCGAAAAGGCCCGCCTGCACGTGCAGGCGCAGCTCCAGCAGCAACTGGAGCAGACGAGCGCACGCGCCCGTATTGCCTTGAGCCAGCGTCTCTATCCGCCCGCGCATCCGAACTACCGGCGCGATCCGGAAGCCGAGCTGGAACGCCTGGCCACGCTGACGCTCGAAGACGTGCGGGCCTACCACGCCGCCCACTTCGGGGCGAACGAACTGATCCTGGTGCTGGTGGGCAACGTGCAGCCCGAGGCGGCCGAGCCGCTGGTGCGGGAAGCGTTTGCCGACTGGCCGCCGCATGCCGCGACGCCGCGCTTTGCGGCCGATGCCGCCCCGCAGCCGCCGGATCGGGTCCAGATCCACGTGCCGGATCGGCAGAATCTGGACGTGCTCATGGGCCATGCCGTGCCGCTCCGGCGTCAGCATCCCGATTACATCCCGCTTTACGTGGGCACCTACATCCTGGGCGGCAACTTTTCAGCCCGCCTGATGGCGACCGTGCGCGACGAGCAGGGGCTGACCTACGGCATCCACGCCGCGCTGGAAGGGATCTCGACGGAGCACGACGGTCACTTCGAGATCGAAGTAACGCTGAGCCAGGAGCGTCTGGAGGAAGGCATTGCCGCCACGCTGGCCCAGGTACGGCGCTTCGTGGAGGAGGGCGTGACCGAGGAAGAACTAGCTGAAAAGAAGGACACGCTGACCGGACTGTTCCAGACCGGCCTGAGCACGACGGCCGGACTGGCCACGGCACTGCTGATCAACATCGAGCGTGGCTTCGGGCCCGGCTACCTGGATCGCTACCCCGAAGAAATCCGCGCCGTCACGCGCCCGCAGGTCAACGAGGTCGTGCAGCGCTACCTGAATCCAGAGGCCCTGCACACCGTGGTGGCCGGCAGCGTGGAGACCGTGCCATCCGGGTCATAAACGCAGCAGGCCCGCCCCCTTGCGAGAGCGGACCTGCTGCGTCCCCATCCACGAGAACACGGGCCTTGCGTGTTCCGGGGAAAGTATCGGCCGGAAGCCGGAGCAACTTAAGCGTCGAGCCGGAGAAAATTATCGGTCACGTTGCGCCTCTCGGTAGAGCTTTTCCAGCGTGGGCAGAGCACGCTGCACCATCTCCTCCACACTCAGTCCCCGATTGGCCTGTACTTCGTGCAGTTTGCGGCAGACCAGCTCGAGTGCTCCTTTCAGGCCGTGCGCTTCAATGCTCCGGCTGGTGGCGCGACGACGGCCGTCAGCGTCGATCCAGTAGCCCTGCACATAGGGACGACGAATGCCCTGTCGCGTCACCTTGACGCTGAAGCCGATTCCGATCACACCGGAACGGTTGATCGATGCGGCCGCTTTTTGCCGAACCTCTGGCGTGCGCAACCGGGCCGTAGGATCGATCGGGGGCGGAAGCTCCTGCAACAGTTGATCGCGATAGGCCAGCGCGGCTTCGAATGCCTTCTCGGGAGAGCCGTATTTCTTGTCGGAAAAGAATTGTGTATAGGACTGATTCTGCCGCTGGATGCGGACCTGCCAGCCGTGGGTGGCGTGCACGTCAATGCGAAAAATGTTGCGTGCCTTTTTCTTTAAGGCCTGGCTTTTTAAAGACATGATTCCCCTGGCCGCTGATAAACATTACCAGATCCATTGTAAGGAAGGCTCCGTGCTTCGCGGTGGGACAGCACCTGAATTTATACATAAAACTTATTACATTCAATAGTGCAACAAAAGAAAATCTCGGACGGGGAGCGGTTCCAAAATACTGACATATTTTGCAATAAGCGTAACTCCAGGCCTACCTTGCGATAAATCGGTGGTTTCCCCTGCAGCTTAAATCAACTACAGCCGATGCGTATCGGATGGGTATGCCTGGGAGTGTGGTTGCTCTGGGGGTGTGTTCAGGAGCAGCCGGCTCTGAACTATCGCGTCGTGGGGTACCTGTATGGACCACGGATGGACAGCCTGCCGACGCTGGAGCTGTCCGGCCTGACCCACGTGAACTATGCCTTTGCAAACGTGCGCCCTGACGGTCGGGTTGTGCTGGAGACGTCGGACGACAGCGTGCGATTGCGCCGACTGGTGGGAATGCGGGGCATGGAAGGCCCTCGGATCTTGCTCTCAGTGGGGGGATGGACCTGGTCGGATTATTTCTCGGATGCGGCGCTGACCGAGGCGTCCCGCCAGCGCTTTGCAGAGAGTGCGGGCTCGTTGCTGGTAGCCTTCGATCTGGACGGGCTGGATATCGACTGGGAGTATCCGGGCCAGCCGGGCGAGGGCAACGTGTATCGAGAGGAGGATCGGGAGCATTTCACGTGGCTGCTGGCATCGGTGCGGGCGGTGCTGGATTCGCTGGAGCAGGCGCACGGTCGAACCTACCTGCTGACCATTGCGGCGGCGGCCGGTCCGGAATACCTGAAGCATGTGGAAATAGAGCAGGTGCAGTCCCTGGTGGATTTTATCAATCTGATGACGTATGATTTCCACGGGAGCTGGACGCCGCACACGGGGCACCACGCGAACCTGTACCCGTCGCCGCTGGACCCGGAAGGGATTTCGGTAGACGAGGCCGTTCGGCGCTACCTGGCGGCGGGGGTGCCGGGGGAGAAGCTGGTGGTCGGGGTGCCGTTCTACGGGCGAGGCTGGCGTGGCGTGCGGCCGGAGCATAACGGGCGGTATCAGCCCTACGAGGCGTCGCTTACGGAGGAGCTGTCGTTTGCCACATTGCAGCGTGACTACATCGGACGGGGCGGTTTCGTGCGCTACTGGGATGAAGAAGCGCGGGCGCCATACCTGTGGCATGCCACGGAGCGAATTTTTATTTCCTACGAGGATACGCAGTCGCTGGGCGAGAAGGTGGCCTACGTGCGGGCGCATCGGCTGGGAGGTCTGATGTTCTGGGAGTACAGCGGGGACGCGGGCGGGGTGCTGCGGTGCCTTGCAGCCTCGATAAATCCGTTATTGCAATGCAGAGAAGAGAACTGATTCAATTAGGGGTAGTCTCCGGTCTGCTGGGGTTGCTGGGCATTCGGTGTTCGCCCGCCGCAAGGCATCGACTGCCAGTAGCCGTCGCGACCTGGGATCACGGACAGATGGCCGTTGAAGCCGCCTGGCGCGCGTTGCAACAGGGCGGTAGCCTGCTGGATGCCGTGGAGGAAGGCGTGCGGGTCGTCGAGGCGGATCCTGATGTGCGGACGGTCGGAGTGGGCGGCTATCCGGACGTCACCGGTCGGGTTACGCTGGACGCGTCGATCATGGAGGGCACGGGGCGTTGTGGGGCCGTGGCTTTTCTGGAGGGCTTCGTGCATCCGATTTCGGTGGCTCGCCGCGTGATGGAAAAGACCCCGCATGTCTTTCTGGTAGGTGAGGGTGCCCGGGCCTTTGCGCTGGCCGAAGGATTCGAGGAGGCGAAACTGCTGACGCCGGAATCCGAGCAGGACTGGCTTCGCTGGAAGGAGCAGCAGGGGACACCGGCTCCGCCGCCGCCCAATCTCGAAAACACCAACCGCATCGATGCCGACAATCACGATACAGTCGGGCTGCTGGTGGCCGATGCGACGGGCCGGCTGGCCGGTGCCTGCTCGACCAGCGGCGCCGCTTTCAAGATGCGGGGACGCGTGGGCGACTCGCCGATCATCGGGGCCGGGCTGTTCGTGGACGACGACGTGGGGGCGGCCTGTGCGACCGGCTGGGGCGAAGGTGTCATTCGCATTGCCGGCTCGCATCTGGTCGTAGAGCTGATGCGCCAGGGCGACGATCCGGAGCTCGCCTGCCGGAAGGCCGTCGCGCGCTATCGCGCCAGGAATGCCGACGACACGCTGCAGGTGGGCTTTCTGGCACTCCGGCGCGACGGTGCCGTGGGCGCCTACAGCCTGCAACCGGGTTTTACCTATGCCGTGAGGGACGCGGAGCAGAAGGTGCGATTGCTTCAGGCACCGAGCCTCCTGCGCTGAAAAACAAAAAGCGCCGGCTCCAAGCAGAGCCGGCGCTTTCTGGCTTCGCCATGGGCGTTGTCACTCAGAGGCTCCTTCCTCAGCCGTCTCGGGTTTCTCCGGCGAAGTGGCCTCGGCGGCCGGGCGCGCCTCAAAGATCAGCTCACCCGGTTTGACCGACTCGTCGTAGTTGATCACGACGAGATCGCCTTCCTTGACCTCGTTGCTCAAGATGGCCTCGGCCAGCGGGTCTTCCACGTACTTCTGGATAGCCCGCCGTAGCGGCCGGGCGCCGTACTGCGGGTCGTAGCCCTTTTCGACGAGGAAGTCTTTCGCCGCCTGCGTGAACTCGACCTGAATGCCCAGATCGCCCGCCCGCTTGAGCAGGTCGGAGACCATCAGGTCGATGATCTGGTAAATGTGCTGCTTTTCCAGCGGCTGGAAGACGATCACGTCGTCGATTCGGTTCAGGAACTCGGGGTTGAAGACGCGCTTGAGCGCATCTTCAACGGTGGACTTCATCGCCTGGTAGTTGAAGGGCTGCTCGGTCTGCGTGAAGCCGATGCCCTTGCCCAGGTTCTTGATCTCCCGAGCCCCGATGTTCGAGGTCATGATGATGATCGTGTTCCGGAAGTCGACGCGGCGGCCCAGTCCGTCGGTCAGGATGCCGTCGTCGAGCACCTGCAACAGGATGTTGAACACATCCGGGTGCGCCTTTTCGATCTCATCGAGCAGCACGACGGAGTAGGGCTTGCGCCGCACCTTCTCGGTGAGCTGGCCACCTTCCTCGTAGCCCACGTATCCCGGCGGGGCACCGATCAGGCGGCTGACGGAGAACTTCTCCATGTACTCGCTCATGTCGATGCGGATGAGCGCGTCTTCGGAGTCGAACAGGTACTCCGTCAGCGCTTTGGCCAGCTCGGTCTTCCCGACGCCGGTCGGTCCGAGGAAGATGAACGAGCCGATCGGCCGCTTCGGGTCCTTGAGGCCGGCCCGTGTGCGCCGGATGGCCCGGGCCAGCTTGGAGATCGCCTCGTCTTGGCCGATCACCCGGCTCTTGAGCGCCTCCTCCATACGGAGGAGCTTCTTCTGCTCCGGTTCGGTGATCTTGTCGACCGGGATACCGGTCATCATGGCCACGACTTCGGCGACGTCCTGGGCCGTGACCTCATGCACCTCATGCTGCACGCGCTCTTCCCAGGCCCGCTTGGCCTCTTCCAGCTCTTCGAGCAGTTTCTTTTCCCGGTCACGGAGCCGGGCCGCCTCCTCGAAGCGCTGGCTCTTGACCACCCGGTTCTTTTCCTCTCGGACGCGCTCGATCTCTTCCTCCAGTTCGACGATCTCCTTCGGAACCCGGATGTTCTTCAGGTGCACCCGGGCACCGGCCTCGTCCATGACGTCAATCGCCTTGTCCGGGAGGAAGCGATCGGTAATGTAGCGCTCCGAGAGCTTGACGCATAGCTCGATCGCCTCGTCCGTGTAGCGGACGTTGTGGTGCTCTTCGTAACGATCCTTGATCTTCTTCAGAATCTCGATGGTCTCCTCGGGCGTGGAGGGATCCACGATGATCTTCTGGAAGCGGCGATCGAGCGCGCCATCTTTTTCGATGTACTGGCGGTACTCGTCCAGCGTCGTGGCGCCGATGCACTGGATCTCACCGCGCGCCAGCGCCGGCTTGAACATGTTGGAGGCATCGAGCGAGCCCGAAGCACCACCCGCCCCGACGATCGTATGCAGCTCGTCGATGAAGAGGATGACGTCCGGGTTCTTCTCGAGCTCGTTCATGACCGCCTTCATGCGCTCCTCGAACTGGCCGCGGTACTTCGTGCCGGCCACCAGTGCGGCCAGGTCGAGCGAGACGATCCGCTTGTCGTAGAGGACGCGGCTGACCTTGCGCTGCACAATGCGCATGGCCAGGCCCTCGACGATGGCGGTCTTCCCGACCCCCGGGTCTCCGATGAGCACCGGGTTGTTCTTCTTCCGGCGGCTGAGCACCTGGGCAACCCGCTCGATCTCCCGCTCCCGTCCGATGACGGGATCCAGCTTCCCCTCTTCGGCCAGCTTGGTCAGGTCGCGGCCGAAGTTGTCCAACACGGGTGTTTTGCTCTTTTCCATTTTCGTGTACTCTCTGCCGTATCTGGATGAAAATCGACTGCCGCTTCCGCTACTGCTACTGCCGCGGGCCGAAGCCTTGCCACTCAGGATGGCATCGAGCTCGGCCCGGACGGCATCGTACGTGATCGAGAACCCCTGCTGCAGAATCTGAGCGGCAATGTTTTCCTCGTCGCGGAGCAGACTCAGCAGCAGGTGTTCGGTGCCAATTACATCGCTTTTGTACAGTTTGGCTTCCAGGTAGGTTATTTTCAGTACCTTTTCGGCCTGCTTCGTCAGGGGGAGGTTCCCCACGACGGTCGTCGGGCCGCTGGTGCTACGGACGGCGTCTTCAATCGCCTTCTTCAGCTTCAGCAGGTCACATCCGAGATTGCGAAGGATCTGTACGGCGATGCCTTCGCCCTCCCGGATGATGCCAAGCAACAGGTGTTCCGTTCCGATATAGTCGTGGCCCAGCCGGATTGCTTCTTCGCGACTGTAGGCAATAACGTCCCGAACTCTGTTGGAGAAGTTTCCTTCCATAACTACCGGTTTTGATTTAAACAGCCCTGAATGCCGGTGGCCTGTTCAAGGCTGCCCTGATGCGATCAGCGTGCCGCAATGTGCGGCCGACGCTGACCCTACGCTGTTAACCGAACCTCTGGAATGCAGTTCCTGAACAAAAAACGCGGGGCGGCAACGCTTACCCCGCGTCTGCAGCCAGCTCGCATCCTGCTTCAGACTGCAAAACTCGAGCCGCAGCCGCAGGTCTGGGTAGCATTGGGGTTGTTGAAAACGAACCCTCGGGCATTAAGCCCGTCATGGTAGTCGATCGTTGTTCCCATTAAATATAGGCCGTGACGGCGGTCCATGTAAATGGTAATGCCTTCGACTTCGAACTCCAGGTCGTACTCGCGTTTGCGGTCGAAGCCCAGCAGATAGCTCATGCCCGAGCATCCGCCGCCCCGGACGCCCACGCGCAGCGCATAGCCTTCCGGAATCTGCTTGGTCTGCATGATCTTCCGGATTTCCTGTGCCGCCCGGGGCGTCAGCTGGATCGGAGCCTGCAGGGTCGTGGTGCTCATGGGTCGTCGAAAACTTTCGGATGATTTCCGGAACGATTCTGAGAACGTAGCGCGGACGTAGCTGTTCCGCACTCAGCGCAGCGGGCGTGCCAGCACCACAGGTGCCCTGCGGGCCAGCAGACGACCGCCGCGGGCGTCCATGGCCTCCAGCAATACGATGTAGATCCCGATGGGGAGCACGCCACCCGTATCGTCGCGACCGTCCCAGAACAGCAGGCCCTGCGCGCCGCTGTTGGCCGGTCCCAGCGTACGCACCGGCCGTCCCTGACTGTCGAAGATCCGGGCGCGTACCAGGGCGCCGGCCGTCGGCAACTTGAAACGAATGACGGCCACGTCGTCGATGCCGTCGCCGTCCGGTGAAAACGGGGAGGGGGTGACTTCCAGATCGGGCTGCTCCGGAAGTGGCGGGGTGGTCTGCAGGCGGGCAGCGTTCGGACGTCCCGGCGTGCCGCCGGAAGGATCTGGACTGCTGGTCCAGTTGGCCGGATCATTTGAGGGTCCCTCGGGGAGCAATCGTTCCAGGGACAGACCCGTTGCCTCACGGACGCCCGCCTGGTGCCAGGAGGGGTCGTAGTACACCGAGTCGATCGTGTGATGCCCATACTGCAGGTGGATCAGATCTCCCTCGTTGCGCAGCCCCAGCGAGGCCCCGGACAGAGGAATCCATACGGTACCCGGCTGACGGGTGGCGCCCGGAAAGGCCGCCTCGATGAAAGCCAGCGGGTCCTGCCCGGCCGGCACGTTAAAGACGACGGCCAGACTTTCAGGTGCGAGCGCCCGAAAACGGACGGGCAACCACATGGTATCGGCACGGTTGTGCTCGTCGGGCACGTCGGTCCAGAAAAGCCCCTCCAGATTGAGGTGGCGTTCGGAGATGTTGATCAGTTCGATGTATTCGGGCTGGTCCGGACGGCCGTCGTGCGGATCGGCAAGCGGCGCGTAGAGGATTTCGTTGATACGCAAGGCGTCCGGCACCGGTGGATAGGCCAGCGGGCGCACTGCCGAAGCCAGTTGGTTGCCTTTGAGGTCACGAAGGTCGTGAATGACAAGCTGTTGCTGGGTTAGCGGTCGTTCGAAGTGCAGCAGGACCTGCTGTGCGTCGGACACCCAGGTGGCCGCCGCGGGTTGTGTGCCATCGTCCAGTTCGAAGGCCTCGGGCTGAACAGATGACGGGTCGAGTACTTCATCGAAAAAGACCACCACGGTAAAGCTGTCGCGCACGGCCACAAAGCGCACGACGGGCGGCGCCAGGTCGGGCTCGTAGCGGCTGTTACGGCGCCCGGGTGTGGCCCCCAGCGAATCGACGCTGACGGCCCAGTTGGCACGGAGCCATGTGGGGAGGTCGGGATCCCGACGCTCCAGCGAACGGCCGGGCTGGCCCATGGACGCGTCGTACCGGAGCGAGTCGAGGCGCAGGCTGTCGCTTCGCTTCAGTACGACGACGTCGCCGTCGTTGTTGAGCGGGGGCCAGGCGCCCGGCTGCAGGAGCACGGGCACGTTGCCGAAGATTTTTCGCAACGCGGCCGTGTCCTCGGCCAGCACGACATAAGCGCCGGGACCGATCAGAAAGACACGCTCGGCCAGCGGTTGTGGCTCCGACCGGGCATCGTGCCAGTGGATCTCGCGGAGATCCAGCGCATGGGCTGAGCGATTGTAGAGTTCAACAAACTCAAGCCCGGGCTGTGCGGGCGCGTAGAGCACTTCATTGATGATCAGATCGCCCGGATCGGCCGGTTCGGGATCCCCCGGAAACGTAAACGTGCGCTCAACGGCCGGCATGAGGTTGCCCACCGTATCGGCCACGGCTTCGATGCGAAGGGTGTAAGTGGCCAGGGGTGTCATGGGCGTAGCCAGCAGCAGCGTGAAGTCGGGGCGTGGTGGGGCCGGACAGTCCTGCACCTGCCGGACGGCCGGCCCCTCCAGCAGGCGGTAGGCGGCCGGATCGCAACCCGTCGCCGGCTCATCGAAGCGCACGCCGAGCTTTCGACTGTCGATGGGGTAGAGGTCGACCAGGCGTGGTGGAAGCGTATCGGTTACGACAGGAAGTGCCAGCACCGTGTCGCGCATCAGGTTGCCGGCCGGGTCGCGCAGGCCGCGGACGTATAGCCGATAGGACCCAGAGGGAGGAATGCGGGCGTAGTGCAGGCGAGCGGTCTGGCCGGAAGCATCCCAGCGCACGTTGTCAGGGATTCCGGAGAACGTCGGGGCCTCCACGTAGAACGCGTCAGATGGCGTACGGGTGGTGTCGATGGGCTCGGAAAAGTCTACCAGGAAGGCACGCAGTCGCTGGCGATAGACGGCGCCGGTAACCTCAGGGGGTGTGCGGTCGGGGCGTTCGGCCTCGCCAGCTACGAGCAGATCGTCGAAGGTATAGCTGCGGCCGGTGGTGGTCGTATGCTTGACCCAGAGGCCGAAGTAGCGGCTTTTCCAGTAGGTGGCATCACTGGCTTCCAGGAGCAGCTGGCCTTCCAGAGAGACGCTCCAGTGTCCGGTTTCGGTACGCAACACTTTCAGCGTGAGTGTCTGCGTCGGCTCGGTCAGGATCGGGTCGCTACGGCCGAGCAGAATGCGCCGGGTGGCCGGATCACCGTCCTGGCGGTAGAGGCGCACTTCGTCGCTGTTGTTCGTACCCAGTTGCAGAAAATAGCCGTGGACAGGGCCTTTCAGATCGGCGGTGTCGGCCATCAGGTAGATGCGGACGCCGTTGAAGTTGCTCAGGTTGACCTGCTCATAGCTTATGGTGAACTGCCAGAGGCCCCAGGAGACGGTGGAGGGGGTAGCGAGAAAGAGCGTGTCGGCTCGGGGTGGGCCGTTGGTGCGCAGGCGGGGGTTACTGGCGAGCGTATCGATCGTCCAGTAGGCGGTGGTGCCCAGCCAGGGCGGGTTTTCGGTAAAGTTGCCGTCGCTGAAGGTTTCCAGGAGCTGGGCCTGCAGGGGAAGGGGAAGCAGCAGGAGCCAGAGGAAGCGGTGCATGGCCGTTGAGAGCCGTTATTGCAGCGCTAAACAATCCCGAAGTGTTTGCGAAGAACCCATTCGATTGTAAGCAGCAAAATAATCAGGACAAGCGGCGGCCACGTCATCCGTGGGCGCCATTCTGCCTGTACGAGCGTCTCCGATGGTGTAAGCAAACCGGCCTGCTGGAGCGTAGTTGCCAGCGTCGGAGCTTCCGAAAGGGTCAGGAAGCGGCCGCCGGTGCGGCCGGCAAGCTGTCGGAGCAGGTTCCAGTCGGCCCAGGGGGTTTTGTACTCGAGCGTGGTGGCACCGACGGCAAAGTAGCCGCTGTCGCGGCCGAGCAGTTCCGTTCCGCGCCGTGCTTCGCCCCGGTAGCGGTACAGGCCCTGGGGCAGGTTGTCGATTTCCAGGCGATAGCGGCCGTTGCCGGTCGATTCCATACGGAACGGATAGCGGGTGCTGTCGGCGTCCCACACCTCGACGGTAACCGTCGCGTCGCTGACCGGGGCCAGCCGTTCGTCATAAACCTCGCCCAGGAGTCGAACCGGTTCGTCCTCGCCAAACGTGTCGCGTTCCGGGCGGATGCGCACCTGCTGATTTTCGGTAGGTGCCGTTAGCCACTGGATCAGGTTGTTCAGCAGCGTTTCCCAGAAAGCCCTGAGTTCGTCGAACGCATCGGGCAGGCTGCTCCAGCGCCAGGTACCGCTGCCCAGCAGCACGGCACGGCGGTGGCCGCTTCGTTCTTGGACCACGAGCAACGGAGCGGAGGTAGCGCCGTCGGTTGAACGGGCAACGGCCAGCAGACGCGCGTCCGGGGCCACCGTCCAGGTGGAAAGCGTGGTGCGGAGTGGAGGAAGCTGTTCCAGCGCGTCGGGGATGCCACCGGGAAGATCAAAGACGGCATGCGTGCGAGCTTCCGGTCGAAGCTGGAAGGCCACGTTGACATGGCCGGGAAGAATCTGATCGGGGCGGGCCGGAAGTACCTCGGCCAGGGCGCTCAGGCGACGGAGATCCGTCTGGGGGCTGAGCAGAAACAGGAGCGGGATGCGCTCGGCGGCGGCCGCGATACGCTCCAGGTCGGTCGTGCTGGCTTCGCGTCCAGGATAGCCGGCCAGGATGATCAGGTCGAATGCGTTGAGTGAGTCTGGAAGCGGACCGCCATAGAAGCGCCGGTCGTCGCGCTGCACGCGTGTGGTTACCTCCAGGTCGGCGTTCTGAGCGAGGAGCCGCTGGAGGTTGGCCAGATCGGGTTCGGGGGCGGCGCCGAGCAGCAGGATGCGGCGGCGGCGTTCGAGTACGCGGACGACGGTGTTTTCTCCGTTATTGCTATCCAAAAACTCTCCAGAAATCGGATCCACATACACGCGCAGCCGATGCAGACCCGGCTGTTGTGGTTCGTAGGTGAAGGTGACGGTCGCCCGCTCTTCCTGAGCGCTGAAGGTGTGCCGCCGGCGTTCGATTTCGCGGCCGTCCACTTCCAGCCTGATCGTTACTTCCGCGCCGGCGAAGCCCCGGGCCTGCAGGTGTGCTGTGACGGGGAGGCGCGTCCGCGTGTAGGCCAGCGTGTTGGTTTCGATACGGTCGATCCAGATGTCGCGCGGGCGTGCAGTATCGCCCACGGCCACGGTGAAAATCGGGATGCCCAGGCGTTCGGCGCTGTACAGGGGCGACGGACCGGTGTTGAACTGGCCGTCGGAGATCAATACGATGGCACGAAGATGGGGATGGCGTTGCTGGACTTCGAGAATAGCCTGATTCAGGTCGGTGCGTGTCTGGCGGAAGCGAAGCGAGTCGGTCAGATGACGCGGCTCATCAGGAAGAGGGTGCAGGGTGGCTCCCAGGCCGTAAACGTGCAGGCGGGCTGTTCGCAATGCATCCCAGGGGAGTGCCTGCTGAAGCTGCCGGGCCAGTTGCCGGCTGCTGTCGCGGGCGGCAAGCGGCATACTGGCACTATCGTCGATCAGAAGGGCCAGTTCGGGCGGAGTCTGCCGTCGCTCGGTACGTACCAGCAGGGGATCGGCCAGCAGCGTAAGCACGAGGCCCAGGGTGGTGCTCCGGAGCAGCGTCAGCAGCAGACGCTGGCGCCGGGTCAGGGTGTGCGTGCGGCGGTAGGTCCAGACGGCGAAAGCGACCGTCAGGCTCAGCAGCAGAACGTACAGGAAGGGCGGCCAGGCGAGCTGCAGCATGCGCAATTGCTGTTATTGCAATACAAAAAAACCAGGAAGTAAAAGATCAACCCTCATATGCTCAGGAGGATTCTTCGATCCTCGATCCATCCACACCGACAGATCCGAACGGTGTTCGGCCAGCAGTTGTCGACAGGCACCACAGGGCGCACCCCGGACGTCGTTCACACACGACAGAAACAACGCTCGCCAGGTTGACGGCGCTATTCCGTAGCTAATGGCCGTTCCCAGCGCATTCCGTTCGGCGCAGAGCGTCCGCGTCCAGTCCGGATGCTCGACGTTGACGCCCGGAATACAACGACCATCCTCAAGCTGGAGCAGACAGCCCACCGGAAACCGTGAGTACGGCGCCAGCGCTCGAGTAGCAACCTCACGGGCCAGTTGAATACCCTCGGGCGGTTCATCGGGCATCTGATCAAGAAAAGGGGCAAGCGGCTCGCGAAGCGTCGGCAGCTCAGTAGCTCGAAGCACAAAAAGATCCGCCGATACGCCCATTAGCGATAATTCCAGCCCCTCCAGAAAAGCCCGCGTTCCCGCATCCGGTGGCTCTGAGAAGACCACGGCCACCACGTCACGACGGCCCAGCGCCACGGCGGTCGTCCAGGCATTCTGCAGCGGTGGAATCGTCAGCGAAAACGACGCGCTTTCGACGCGTACACCCGGAATCCAGGAGCCGTCAGAGAGCAACAGCACCACGGCGGCCGGACGCTTCGAGTAGGGCACATAAGCGCGGCGTTTCACCTCGTGCACCAGCTCTCGGAGTTGCTCGCGTATGTCCGTCACGGCAGTTTCGTGGATCATTTATGAAGCACAGGACATATCCGGAGCGATTGCATAAGTTTCGCCGGATACCTGGTTGCTATTGGAAAAAGCCGTGCTCCGACGCCTGTACTTCGAGCTTTTCGTAGCCTTACGCTACCTGCGCGGAGCGCAGGGACGCGAGGAGGGTCGCCGATTCCTTCGCTTTATCACTTACATTGCCATCGGCGGAGTAACTGTCGGCGTCGCCGCACTGCTCCTGGCGCTGTCCATTGTGCACGGCTTCAGTCGGGAGATCGAAGCCAAGATCACCGGTTTTGGCGCACACATTCAGGTGGAGAACCTTCGCGATGCACCGCTTTCAGATGCCGCCTGGATGGAAGCCGCCCTGCAGTACATGCCCGGCGTGGTCTCCGTCCGCCCGGTCATTCAGGAGTTCGTCCTGATCCGACGGGGGCGCCGCGAAGTGGACGGCGTCGCTCTGTGGGGGAGCCCCACGCTTCCAGAATACCTGCAACAGCACCTGGTGGCCGGCGTGGCACGATTTGCACCTGACAGTCTCGGACGGCCCGGACTGGTCATTGGACGCCAGCTCGCCGAGCAGCTCGGCCTCAAGGTTGGCAATCTTGTCACGCTTTTCTCCATGCGCCGGCTGCCGGCCTCGGTTCATCCCCGCGTACGCGTCCGCCAGTTCTACGTGGCCGGCCTGTACGAGACGCTCCTGGCCGACTTCGACCAGCTCTACGTTTTTACTTCTCTTGAAGCCGCCCGGACCCTGCTGGAATACGGTCCCGACGAGGTCACCCGCTTTGACCTCACGCTGCAGAACGTGCAGGACGCCCCACACCTTGCCCGACAGATCGAGGATCACTTTGGCCTGCCGGTCATCGCCCGCACCATCTATGAAGTATTTCGCAATCTTTTCGCCTGGGTTCGCCTGCAGGAAAGCATCATTCCGCTGGTAATCAGTATCATCGTAATCGTCGCCGCCTTCAACATGCTGGCTACCCTGCTCATGGTCATTCTGGAGAAAGCGCGCGAGATCGGCATTCTGGCCAGCATGGGGGCGTCTCGGCGAAGGCTTCAGCGAATGTACCTGATCCTGGGTCTGCTGACCGGACTGGTCGGAACCGCCCTGGGCGAACTCCTGGCGCTGAGCCTGGCGCTTCTGCAGCAAAAGTTCGGAATCATTCCGCTGCCTGCCGAGGCCTACTACATGCGAACGGCACCGATCGCCCTGCAGACCGTAGATTTTATCCTGGTTGCCGTCGTGACGGTGGGGCTCTGTGGACTGGCCTCGCTGATACCGGCCCGCATTGCCGCCCGCATGAACCCGATTCAGGTGATTCGTTTTCACTGAACAGGCCATGAGCGACGCGCCACAGGTTCGCCTTCGGGTCCTGCTTTTCAGCACGCTACGGGAGCGCCTGGGAAGCAGTGAACTGGAAGTGTTCGTTCCGGCCCCGGCTACCGGGAGTCGGCTACTGGACCAACTGGCCGCACAGTATCCGGCCATCGCCGCTTATCGGCCGGTGGTTCGCCTGGCCGTCAACCAGGAGTACGTCCCGGAATCCGTTGAACTCCATGAAAACGACGAAATTGCCCTGATCACACCGGTCAGTGGAGGCTGAGTTGTGCAACCTTCAGAAAAGCAGGATCGCTATGGAATTTCGCTCACCTACGGTCTGGCTACGACTGATGCACGAGCCGTTGCCGGTCGCCGAAGCTGTGTCGTTTCTTCAGACGCCCGAAGCGGGCGGTCTGGCGCTGTTTCTGGGCACCACACGCCGCTGGACCGACGACCGGGAGACGCTCTCGCTGTTCTACGAAGCCTATGAGCCCATGGCCCTGGCCGAGATGGGACGACTCTCGGACGAAGCGCTCCGCCGCTGGCCCGTCCGTCGGCTCTGCCTGTGGCACCGACTGGGCGACGTACCCGCCGGCGAAATCAGTGTACTGGTGGGCGTGGCCACCCCGCATCGGGCCGAAGCGTTCGAGGCCTGCCGTTTCCTGATTGACACGCTCAAGCGCCAGGTGCCCATCTGGAAGCGCGAAACGCTCTCGGACGGTCAGAACGTGTGGGTCGAAGGCATCCCTGAATCGAAGCCGCGCTGAAATCATGCAGGTTGCTTACGTGCAGTACAATCCGGCCTATCTTCAGGTCACGCAGAACCTGAAACAGGTTGAAGCACTGCTTGAAGGCATAGAGGCCGACCTGATCGTACTGCCGGAGTTGTTTGCCAGCGGGTATTTCTTTAGATCACACGAAGATCTGGAGGTCGTTGCCGAGCCGATCCCGGAGGGACCTACCACGCAGTGGATGATCGAGTGGTGCCGGAAGACGGGCACCGTCATGGTCGGCGGCCTGCCCGAGCGCGACGGCGATCGATTTTACAACAGCGCGGTCGTGGTGGGGCCCGAAGGTCTGATCGGCCGCTATCGCAAAGTCCATCTCTTCTACGAAGAAAAGCTGCATTTCAGCCCGGGCAACCTGGGGTTTCAGGTGTTCGAGGTGGCCGATCGGAATGGCCAGCCCTACCGGCTGGGTGTCATGATCTGCTTCGACTGGTATTTTCCGGAGGCGGCCCGCACGCTGGCGCTTCAGGGAGCCGACGTGATCGCGCATCCGTCCAATCTGGTGCGTCCGGACTGCCCCCGCGCCATGCCCATCCGGGCATTGGAAAACCATGTGTTCACGATCACGGCCAACCGCTACGGCACCGAATCCAACGGGCGCGAAACGCTGCGCTTCATCGGACGCAGCCTGATCTGCGATCCCTCCGGTCGGGTGCTGCAAGAAGCTCCGGCCGAGGGAGACCAGGTGGGCATTGCCGAAATCGAACCTCAGGAAGCCCGCAACCGGCGCATTACGCCCTATAACGACCTGTTCGAAGATCGACGGCCAGACTGCTACCGGCTGAGCTGAGCCTGGAGCAGGGGAAGGGCAGCCAGATTCTCCCGGATGCGCTGCTCCGGGTCCGGATGCGTGTCGGGCTGAAACGGCTCGCCAGTCAGCTGCTCGTAGACCTCGATATAGCGGCGGGCAATCTCCACGCGTACGTCGTCCGGGAGATCGGGCAACTGCTGACCGGGCTGGCCCATGAAACCGTGCTCCATCAGCCACTCACGCACGAACTCCTTGGAGAGCTGCCGCTGCGGGAGTCCTTTGCGCAACCGCTCTTCGTACTCGTCTGCATAGAAGTACCGGGACGAATCCGGCGTGTGGACCTCGTCGATCAGGCGGATCGTGCCTTCGTCGTCAATCCCGAACTCGTACTTCGTATCGACGAGAATCAGTCCCCGACGCGCGGCCATTTCGGCACCGCGACGGTAAAGCGCCAGCGCCATGGCCTCGATGTGGTCGAACGTTTCCGCATCCAACAGCCCACGCGTGAGAATTTCTTCACGGCTGATGTCTTCGTCGTGTCCCTCTTTCGCCTTGGTGGCCGGCGTCAGGATCGGCTCGGGAAGGCGGGCATTCTGCACGAGCCCCTCCGGGAGTTTTTTGCCGCAGAGTTCCCGGCGGCCGCTCCGATAGACGCGCCAGGCATGTCCGGCCAGATAGCCCCGCACCACGAACTCGATGGGAATCGGGCGGCACCGCCGGGCTACCGTCACGTTCGGGTCCGGCACCGCCTCCACATGGTTGGGGACCAGATCGGCCGTGTGGCGGAAAAAGTACGCGGCCAGTTGATTTAGCACCTGCCCCTTGAACGGGATGGTCTGGCGCAGAATATGATCAAAGGCCGAGATCCGGTCGGTCGTGACGATCACCAGGTGACCGTCCACCGTGTAGACGTCCCGCACCTTGCCCCGGTAGGGCGTGCCCAGCTCCTGGAGATTCGTCTCCCGGATCGTCCGGTCCAGTTGTACGCGAATCAGGGATTCCGAGACCATTTTCTCAGGCACGTCCGCAGTCGCTCGAGTAACGGATCTTGAGCTGTGGCACTACCAGCACTTCCAGCGGCGGATCCTGCCGCTTCCCTTCGACGCGTTCCACCAGCAGGCGCGTCGCCTCGCGGCCCACCGCATGCATGTTCTGGGAGACGCTGGAGAGGCCGATGTACTCGCTGATCTTGATGTCGTCGTAGCCCACCAGCGCCACGTCCTCGGGCACGCGCAGCCCGGCTTCACGCAGCGCTTTCCAGGCCCCGATCGCCTGCACGTCGCTGCTGGCAAAGACGGCCGTCACCCGGGGCTCAATCTTCAAGAGATCCTGCATGGCCTCGTAGCCGGCCTCCTCACTGAAGCCCGCATGCTTTTCGGTTTTGCCGGCACGTACCAGCTCGGGATCGAACGGAATCCCGGCCGCCTCCAGCGCCTCCCGGTAGCCGGCAATGCGATCGAGCTGCAGGCTACCCTCCGTATGCGAACGGATCATGCCAATGCGGCGATGGCCGCAGGCGATCAGGTGTTCGACAGCCTTTCGGGCGCCGACCCGATCGTCCCAGTAGAAGCAGTCGAAGTCGGTGTGATGGTAGCCCACCATGACCACGGGTGCATGAAGGGCTCGGAGCTCCAGCGTAAGCTTTTCGTCAGCGGGCAACCCGATCACGAGAAGACCGTCGACCGCGCCACGCCGCAGGAAGTTGAGCAGCTTCTGCTGGGGATACTTCGAACCCAGGTCGCTCAGCAGCAGGTCGGCGTCCACGTTTTCCATGGCCGTGCGGACGCCTTTGAGGATTTCGTTGTGGAAAGGCGTCGTGAACGACGTGACGGCCACGGCCAGCACGCGCGTTTTCTTCTGAGCCAGCGTGCGGGCGGTTCGATCCGGGCGAAACTGAAGCTTCTCGATGGCCCGAAGAACGCGTTGCCGCGTTTCTTCCGAGACGTCGCTGGAGTTGTTCAGCACACGCGAGACCGTCGAGATAGCGACGCCGGCTTCCCGGGCGACGTCGTAGATGGTGACCTTATCTTTCTTTTTGGGACGAATGCGCTGTGCCATATGCAGGGCCCCTGGTTAAGCGTAAACGGTTGCAGTTGATTCCGCACACAAGGCCACAATGTTCCCCTGTAATATAATTCCGGAAGCGAGAAACCTGAAGTGCATACTCGATCTGCCACTTACTTAACGATTTGTTAACGAAAAATCATTCAGAATGTCGCTTTAGTAGCTACGTCCAGTAGGTATATCTCTTGTAAAAACATAAAACATCAAAACATATCGATCCCTTCTTTGCCATTACATGGAGCGTTATGCTGCTGCCGAGCTCAAGGTGCCTCCGGTAGTGCGGACGGGGCGGGAATGGGCGGGAGATTTTGACCTGGATCTGATGGCCGAGCATGCAGATGGAAGCTGGACAATCGGGGAGTGTAAATGGACGCAACGACCGGTAGGGGTGGAGGTGCTCAGGGAGCTGCAATCGCGATGGAAGAGGCTGGTTCAGCGGCAGAGGTTGCCGGAGCAGGTGCGGTATTTCATTTTTTTTCCAGCGGCGGCTTTGCGCCCGGATCGCTGATGGAAGAGGAGTCGGGGCGGCTGCAGGAGACGCTTAAAGCACTCCAGACGAGGGTTACGCTGGTACTGGGCACGCTGGGGCTGATTATTCTGTTGCTGCTGTTGCTGATCTTCAGAACAGGCTGAAGACCGACGCCCGGCCCGCATTGACGTGGTCCGCGAGAACGGCCCCGCGCGTTGCTTCCACAGGATGCGTCTGGTAGTTCAGGCAGCAGGCCCCTTGTGTAAGGACTGTTGCTGACTATAGCGCTATTCCTTACACAAGGCAGTGGCCCGCTCTCCGGACCGCAGGATCGGGATGCATACCCGATGCTCAGGGCCAGAGCATGATGATCAGCGTCAGCAGCACAAGGCCCGCCACGACTGCCAGCATCCAGAGCGATCGCTGCTGGCGCGTTTCGATGGTGGCGATCCGATCGGCCAGCTGCGAGGTGGCCAGCATAAGCGATTCGAGGTCGGTCTGCAGTCGTTCGCCGGTGGCCTGCAGGCTGTTGTAGCCGTTCACAATTTGCACGATTGATTCATGAAGGTACCTGAGCGTTTGATGCAGCGCCTCAAGCTGGCGTGAGGCTTCATGCTGGCGCGCCTGCAGCTTTTCTATATCGGTGCCCATCTGATCCAGGCTTGCCTTCAATTCCGGAAAGCCGGCTTCCTGAAGCGCACTAGCGGCCGCATGGAGGTGTTCGAATAGATCGGCCACGCGATCATTAAGGTGCTGGCAGCTGCGCAGTACCTGATCGACACCATGCTGCGCTTCGGTCAGCAAAAGGGTTGCGTCACGCAGCCGGCTCAACTCTTCGGCAATTTCCTGAATCTGCTGTTCAGCTTTCAGCAGCGCGGCGTGTCGGTTTTCCATGGTCGATAAACGCAAGCAGGTTCTGGTAGGGCGGACAGTTTCTGAGGGTTTCCAGCGTGGAGGCCGCCAGGCAGAAAACGGCCGGTTCGCTGCATTCCGGGAGTTCTCCGGCGGGCGATGCGAGCAGGCGGCGGGCCATCGAACGTGTGCCATAGTGCTCGAAGAGTAGCTGAGCCGCTGCAGCGCAGGCCCTGTGCCGCCGGCGCGTCAGTTCTTCCAGAGCGCCAAGCATCATCAGCTCGGGATCTTCCAGTTGATCCGTATGCTGATGTACTGCTTGAAGGTAGCTGAGGAATGCATAAAGTGTGTTCTGAACACTGGCATCTTTTCTTGCTTCAAAGTGGAGCTGGATATACCGGGTGGCCAGCCTTTGCTGTGCACCGGAAAGCATGGAAGTCAGCACAGGGATCTGCTCAAGAGCCGAACATTGATCGGCCAGGTGGCGGAAGCGTCGCAGCGTATCGTTACGGAAGTGGTAGAGCCGCTGGCGGACGCGTTCGGCTTCGGTGTATGCGCCGGCCTGCAGATAGGCTTCGATAGCCTCTTCGAGCTCGTTCTTTGCTTCCAGCAAGCGCCCTTTGCGGAGCAGATCGGGCGGCTGGATGCGTTCCAGCATTTGCTGCGCCGTGGCCAGATCGCCGGCCGCAAGCAGTGCGTCGAAAGCAAGGCCCCGTAGCTGTCGCACTGCTTCCTCGAGGTTACCAGCGTAGTCCAGGAAGCGAAGCCAGGCCGCCACATCCTCCAGGAAGACGCCGGCCGATTCCGGGCGACGGGCACTACGCTCCAGGGCCGCGTGCAGGCTGTAGGCAATGGCCGAGAGGGCCTGCCGTAACCATTCGGCTTCACCGGTGAGCCGGCAGGCGGCTTTGAGCAGTGCGGCCGGGAAAACGCGACCGGATTGATGCCAGCGTACCAGTTCGTCGAATGCACGCAGGTGCTCCGGGCCGAGTTCGCTGGCGGCCTCGCGAGCCTGCTGCAGCAGGTCCGGAGTTTCCACTTCGGGAAGTACACGATCGTCGGTCAAAAGGCGTGCTATTGAGAGGAGAATGGCCCGGGGGACCTCTCGGGCGATGTTCGCGGGGATGTGTTCGCCCAGGCTTCGAATTCGCAGCTGCAGATCGCGGGCGCGCAGTGCCAGACGAAGGGCCTGCACGGGGTCGTCGTCGATGCGCACAGAAAACTCCTCCAGACGCGCCTGGATGCGCTCCAGCAGAGAGAGCTCCGCCTGCTCCAGATTATCGAGCAGTTCGTGTGGCGGCACCTCTACCACGTCGTCGCCGAGCAACCGCAGGCTGCAGGCACGTTGCGCGGCGGTGGGCGCTACGTCCAGAAACACCAGTGTTTCGCTGGAGCGGCTCAGGGCCACGCGCAGCCGATCGACTTCGGTGCGATAGTCTTCGCGGTCGAACGCAAAGTGCTCTTCAGCAACGAAACGATCCAGCCTTTCAAGCACTGCGCCCGGATTCAGCACAACCACGGTCTGGCGCTCGAGCCCTTTAATGAGGGCCGGGGACCAGATGTGTTCGGGCACTTCATCTTCCAGCGAGACGACCACCAGCGATTCCTCGTCGCACAGTTTCTGGATCAGGGAGGTGGCCTGTTGCTGGTTTTCGGCAGCTACGTAAATGAGATGGCCACCGGGTGCGGCCCGGGTATCGCGACGCTGACGCGCCGGGCGTTCCTCGCGCGGCAGTTTGCTGTAGTAGCGGGCGGCACGCTCGAACGTGCGCGCGATATTGGCCGGGCAACGAAGACTTTCGCCGAGTTCGTAATCCCGAGGTGGCGCAATGCGCTCGCTCAGCCATTCCTTGTAGGGTCCCCAGCGAAACCCCGAAGGACGGACCGTCTGCCCTTCGTCGCCCGCCAGTAGCAGAAGCGGAGGGGTCGAACGTCGCCGCGCCAGCATGTGCCAGAGTTCCACCACAACCGACAGCTCCAGCAACGTCAGGTCCTGTACTTCATCGACGACAATGCCCTCGATCGTTTCCAGGATGGTCGGCAGACGTCCGGCCCGAAGGATTCGAATGGCCTGTGAGGCGGCCGCCAGTTCGGGAAAGATTTCCGCAAGTTGTTCGTTGCGGCAGAGCAGTTCGAAAACATGCCAGGCCTTCTCTATTGCATCCGGATGGCGATCGTCCCGCCGCAGGCCGGCATAGGCTTCCTGCCGCAGGTGGAAAACCGGCCTGTGGAAAACGGTAGATGCATGGCCGGGGCGTGCCCGACCGATCAGAAAGGCACGCAGTTCTGCATGGAGGGCCGTCAGGCGCTGCTTCCAGGGGCCCAGTTGCCGGGCACTCAACAGTTGCAGTGCTTCGCGAAAGCGCCTGCGGCTTTCCGTCAGCGTAAGGCGCGGTTCGTCCTGCTGCGTGATGGCCCGAAGAAGCCGGGAAAAATGCCAGCACCGAACGGTTCGGCCGGGTGCCAGGGCCGAGAAATTGAGGTGCGCCTGCCAGGCCAGTTCCCGGGACCAGGTCAGATACAGCAGATGACGTGCCGGATGACGCTCCACGGCACGCCAGAGGCTGGCCGTCTTGCCCGAGCCCGGCCTGCCCAGCACGATGCGTGTAACTTCACCGGCGTCGATAAAGGCTCGTTGCTCGGGCGTCCAGGGTGCGCAGTCAACGCCGTCGATGTGTTCTGTCTGCAGCTCCTGAAGGGACAGCAGGATGTAGTCGTGGCGCTGGCCACAGTCAAGTGGATCGTGGTTGTCGTGGTGGCGAATCGTGCGAAGAAAAACCTCGTTGTCGGAGGGGACGAGCGGAGCTACGCGTTCGCTGTCGCTCGGCGCCCACCACAGGTAGAAGTGCATGCCACTACCGCCGCCTCCCATGGGCGTGCGCAGCCAGCCGCGATTTTCAGGGGTGCGGCAGCTCTTGATGCGGTTGGGGCGTCCTCGGGCTGCAATCTGGCGCAGAACGATGCCCAGCCGACGCACGGAAGCATCCCGACCGTGGAGAAATTCGAGAACGTCCTGGTGGAGCCAGATCCGATGCGGTGGGGATTGAGGGGAACGATCCGGGTCAACAGGCGCCTGGAAAACTACCATGCACGTATTGCGCATCAACGCTCCTTTGGAAAGACCCCGAAGCGGGTCGTTTGTTACCTCTCTTACCCGAATTTAATGCCCGCTTTTCTCAAAAAAGAGCTTTCCGGATTTTCCTGCAGAAAGGGGGCCGTAGCGCTTAACTTTCCGATCGAAAACAGAACTTCTGAAAAAACGGGACAGACATGCGCGTGCGTTTTCTGCTGGTGCGGCTGCCGTTCCAACGGTCGCTGGTGCTTGTGATGCAGGAGCTGGAAGGGCAGCAACGCGTGGGTGTTGTGCCAGTAATCGCTCCCGGAGAAACCTTCCATGATGAGCAGGCCTATCGGATTTTTCAGGAGGTCGATGCGGGGCGGCTGCCCGCAGGCGCCGAGATCGTCGGGGAGTTCGAGTTTCCCGATGAGGAGGCGGCGCAGGAAGCGGCCCGGAGGTTTGCGCAGGACCTGAAGGAATCACTCTGGGGCGAGGAGGTAGCGGCCCAGGAGCAGCACGCGCCTTCCCGTGTCGAAACCGTACTGCTGCTTACGGTGGGCGGTTCACCCGAGCCGCTGATTCGGGCCGTGCAGCGGCTCGACCCGTCGCAGAGCTTTGTGTGCTTCATCTGCTCGCCCGACTCGCGGCGGCTGGTGGAAACAGCGGGCGATGCGCCGAACATTCCCCGAGCGGCAGGGCTGCCCGCGACGCATTATGCCGTGGAGGTGTGGTCCGATCCGGACGATCTGGCCGGTTGTGTGTCGGCCCTGTTTGCACTGCACCGGCGGATCCGGTCGCGATTTCCCGAGGCGCGCGTGGTGGCCAACTATACCGGCGGGACCAAGACGATGTCGGCGGCGCTGGTGATCGGGGCCGTGTTGCTGGGCTGGGAGTTGCAACTGAACGTCGGTGTGCGGCGCGATCTACGTCAGGTCCTTGCCGGGACGGACGTTCCCATGCGTGTGGCGGCCGACGACGTGCTGCTGCACCTTGAACTGCGTTTGCTGCGTCAGGCGCTGGATCGGTACGACTACGTGGCGGCTGCAGAGATCGTGCGCGAGTTGCTGCGTACCCTTTCGCTGAGCGGCGCACGTCGCACGCAGGTATTGCGGCTGTATCAGATTGTACAGGGGCTGGCGGCCTGGGACGTGGGGCAGTACCGGCAGGCGCTGGTGGGCTTCGGTATGGCAGGAGCGCATGGGAGCGCGTGGCTGCCGCGACTTCGGACGCTGGCCGAAGCGCAGAAGCCCGGCCTGGAGGCAGTGGCCGATCTGCTGCTTGCGGCGGCACGCCGGGCGCATCAGGGACGTTACGACGACGCGGTCGTGCGTCTGGTGCGGGCCGTGGAGCTTTTCGGGACGGTGCGGTTGCAGCAGGCGCATGGCATCGACATCAGGCATCCGGATCAGGCGCGCCTACCGGAAGTGTTGCGGGCAGAACCGGCGGTGTCGCGGGATCGCTGGCCGGGTTCCCCGGAGTTGAGCTATCATATGCTGGAGGCGCTTGGCGATCCGGTGGGGCAGTTGTTTGCCCGACGGCGTTCGGTGTTGCGCGAGGCGCTGGAACGCTGTCGCGACTCTCTTCTGCTGGCGGGTAGTGCCGCGCTTGACGAACAGGAGTACGAAGCGGTGCGCAACAGGCTGGAGGGTTTTCTGCACGAAGCGGCCCGGGTGGTAGCGGAGTCGCTGCGCGCGCCCCAGTTGCCGCGTTCGGAGGTGCTGGAGTGGGTGGAACTCGGGCCGGCCGGGGCTTGACATTTTAGCGACAGAGGCTTATGCTCTGGAGTGTACAGGGAGGTAGAGAGAAAGGGGGTGTGACACGGAATTGTCACAGGGTTTTCGAAGCAAATTCTATTCCGTTTTTTGACGTGCTGATGGCGAAAAAATCGGCCTTTTTGGCGGCAAACAGGCCGGTTCGGATGGGCCCCGTAACAATGGGGTCTGAAAACCTGACCCGATGAAAAGGGGATTACGACGGCCTCAATTAACCACCGCCGGAAGACTCTCCTCAACGGCTCGTCTGAAAACCTGACCCGATGAAAAGGGGATTACGACTGCGAATGCTCCGGAGATTGTCCAACTCGCCGCTCTGGTCCAGTCTGAAAACCTGACCCGATGAAAAGGGGATTACGACCCAATCGAACGGAGACGAGCCATGACGGCGACAACTGAGGTCTGAAAACCTGACCCGATGAAAAGGGGATTACGACTCTTACGGTGGCCCTCGATAAGCTGAAGGGGACCGTGAAGACGTCTGAAAACCTGACCCGATGAAAAGGGGATTACGACGCCAGGTGCTGCCGAGCAGTCGGACGACGTGCTGGCTGTCTGAAAACCTGACCCGATGAAAAGGGGATTACGACTCGAACACGTGGAGATTCTGGAAGCGCCGGTTGTTCTCGAGTCTGAAAACCTGACCCGATGAAAAGGGGATTACGACGTCGACTGTTTCGCCTGGGGATAGAGCCCGCTCAGCAGGTCTGAAAACCTGACCCGATGAAAAGGGGATTACGACCATTCCCGCGCTTCGGTAATGATGAGGTCGCCGAGGCGCACAAATTCTCCTTGCTGAGGGGCGGTCTGAAAACCTGACCCGATGAAAAGGGGATTACGACCGTTTACGTCGGGCAAGTTTTCGACTGAAACCCGGGCGGCGTCTGAAAACCTGACCCGATGAAAAGGGGATTACGACAGCAGGAAGTGCTGCTGAATGTCCTCAGCTGCTTCAATTCGTGTCTGAAAACCTGACCCGATGAAAAGGGGATTACGACCCGGTAGAAGGCGAAGCCATGATGGCTCTCTCGCGGCGGGCCAAGTCTGAAAACCTGACCCGATGAAAAGGGGATTACGACGCCATTCCCTTTCAACTAACTTCATCGCCGAGCTCAAGTCTGAAAACCTGACCCGATGAAAAGGGGATTACGACACGGCGCTTACGCAATCCTCGTCCGCATATTGTACGGCCAGGTCTGAAAACCTGACCCGATGAAAAGGGGATTACGACTCAACGACTTTGGCGTTGACGTCATTCACGCACACGGGACACTGAACAAACAGTCTGAAAACCTGACCCGATGAAAAGGGGATTACGACCGATTTCTGGTTGTGGGTCTGGTCCTGGCTATCCGCACCTCCTGTCTGAAAACCTGACCCGATGAAAAGGGGATTACGACTTTCGGCGGGGCGTAAAAGCGAAAAGAGGCCTTTATCTTTGCTTCAGCGCCTGTAGCACTTCAGGAAAGGCTTCTCAGCATTCGATGGGCTGAACGACTCATGCGTCTGTTCTGATGGCGTTTTATTGTAGCAGAAAATATGCCCGCAGAAGGCTTCGTAAAGGCCAGTTCGGATGATTATCATTATCTGGTTGCTGCTCGGAATAGGTTCTCTTGCATTTCTGATCTATCGCTACAATCAAGTCTGTCGAATATGCCCTGAGTTAAACATATTGATATTTGCCCTTACATTGCTCTTCTTGCTCGTGTTTTATCTTCTGGGATCAGAAATCGTGCTCGTGCCTGAATGTGCGATTCTGCTTATTGTTATTTACTTTCTGCTTATTCTGTGGCGCTTTTTCGTCTGTGATAAGATTCTGTTTATTGCAGCAATAGTCACTATTGTTTCTTTTTTTTAAGTTTGATGACGAGTTTTATAAAGAGCATTATTATTCGTCGGGGCCTTTACGATTGAGTTTATTTGTCAGTTTGCTCGCATGGCTTATTTTCTTTGAAGTTGTATTAAGACGCATATTTTCTCCAAAAAAAGAAGCAACAGATAGAAAAGGTAGCGGCGGGGATGATAAGAGCGCCACGTAGCCGGTAAAATTTGAGCGAGGGAACGATTTTGAAGCATTACGGAAGTCGTCCCTGCCGCCGCGTGAGAGCGACCGGAAGAAAGCCTGAGAAAGGCTATTGGTCAGCAACGGGTTTAACTTTCAGGGCGCTCCAGGAGTGTGTGTTTTTCGTGGGGTCGATGGTGCGCTCGGCCAGCACCTCCACGGTAGCGTCTGCCTCCAGGTTTAACTTCCTGTTAAGCCGGGGTGGGATAAAGATGCGCTGCTCGTCCCCGGTAATTACGAAGGCGAAAGCGCGTCCGTCGGGTTGCAGCAGGCGGCCCCGAAACCACCGGACCAGATCAGGAAGCGGATGGTCCGGCCGCGGCTCGAGCGCCACCACCTGCTCTGCTACCAGGCGCAGCCAGACCACCGTGCCCGGTTCGAGCCGGGAAGCGTCGGGAAATTTCCTGTGTTTGACGCAGACTATTTTCGACGGGGACAGGCGAATGATCGTGAGACCTTTTTCGGAGTTGTGGCCGATGATCACGCCAGAGGATTCCGTGGTCGGCAGGTGTTCGTAGAGCATTGCTTCGGGCTCGATGGTAAGGGTGGGTGTCCGGGGCAGGTTGGTCTGCTCGGCCCGTTGCCGGAACCAGGGTTGCTGCAACATGTGCCGATAGCGTTGCCAGAGAGGATTGCGGTCGTCGCGCACGTTACGGCCGAGCTGTTCTTCCAGGCGGCGGGCAGCCTGAAGCTGGGCAGCGGCTTCATCGTGGCGCTGCCGGGTGGCCAGCAGATCTGCCAGCTCCAGGTGTAGCCTGAAACGGACGGCGGGCAGCTCCCGCTCTGCGAGCCGCAGGGCCTGCGTCAGGGCCGTCAGGCGATGTTCTGGCCGGTCGTGGTTGGCCCGTGCCACCCGTTCCCAGATCCAGCTCTTATGGCGGTGTTGCAGGAGCACGGGGGCCAGCAGCGGACGTGCGTCCGGACCTCGTTGCTTTTTGATCAGATAGCAGGCCAGGTGATAGGGAATCCATGGCTCGTCAGGAAAGCGGTCGAGGCGCTGCTGCACCTGCACACAGGCCCAGTCCAGCACCTCAGGCCGCTGGTCCCGGAGGGGGAGCTTTGCAAGGGCGGCGGCCACCGTCTGCGTCAGCAGTTGTTCGATCGAGGGATAGGTCCGATCCCCGTAGGTCTTTGGAAGCCTGTCCTCGGGGCGCAGCGTGTCGAAGGCGCGCACGTGGTACAGAAAGCCCAGCACGCCGGACCATCGGATCCCGATGCGGCAGACCATGACGAGTATCATTGCATGTAGCAAATCAGGGGTATGCAGATTCGGGAGCCGGGCATATTCGACCAGGGCTTCACGGATCTTGCGGGAAAGATGTTCGGGCAGGCTGTTCGCCTGGCGGGATGCCGGGGCTTGCTTTGCGCGCGCCTGCTCTGCCAGATCTTTCAGTCGTTCGTAGATCACCCAGCCCCACTGTCTGGCCAGATGGACGTTCTGAACAAGCAGCGGATGAAAGCGCCGGGCCAGGGGGAGCGCCTGCCCGAAGTTTTTCTGCTGGCACAACGCTTTAAAGCGCCGGAGCTCTTCAGTCGAGATGGCGGTGGTCATAGTGCACTTCAGCCGTCGGACTGTAGCAGCAATTGAATGCGTGCGAAGAGCGAGCCGGAGCTCGATCGCCCTACTTGCTGCGCGTGGGTCCAGACACCCCGTCGGTTGTAGTAAAAGTCGATGGTGGCATTTTCGCCGTCAGCGCTGAAGTAAAGGCGGAGGGCATAGGGCATTTCTTTCCAGTTGACGATCCGAATGCCGGATCCTTCCAGACGATGCCGGGCCCGCTCGAGGAACTCGCGGAGTAAGGGGTTTTCCGGGAGCTCATCCGAAGCGGGGGGCGGCTCGGAAAGGATGCGCTCGAACAGGGCATAGGCCTGCTGCGTCAGCTCGGGATCGTCGGCGCCGCCCAGCGTGACAATGCGGCTGACCTGCCCGTTGCCACGGTAGTAGTACTGAATTCGGGTCGTGCGATCTTCCCGGCTGAGATGATAGCGTACTGCATACTGCAGCAGTTCGACGTCGGTCGTCTCGATGCCTTCTGCGCTGAGCGCTTCGGTGAGGCGTCGGTGGTAGGTTTCCAGCGCCTTCAGAGGAAAACGCGCCGCTGAGCCAGCAGTCTGCTCAGCGGCGGGGACGGAAGCGGCCGGCTGCCAGCGCATCTCCGAAAACGCCTCGAAGGCGGGTGCATCGATGGTCAGCAATTCCTCGCGGGCACGAGTGATGGCCGTGTAGGCCCAGCGGAAGAAGTCGGCATGGCGGAAGTGTTTCCAGTCGGTGAACACCACGGCCGCCCGGCGCCACTCACCACCCTGCGCCTTGTGGACGGTCATGGCATAGCCGTAGCGGACGTGCAGTGCGTTGAAGTACGGGTCGCGTGCCAGTTCCAGATGAAACTCAGGCGAGCCGGGCTTGAGCGTTCGGTTGCGCAGGTAGAAGTCGATCAGCAGCGCCTGAATGAGGTCTGGAGAGAGCTGGCCGTCCGGGCTCTCGAGCAGGTTTTCGAGCAATTTGCAGGTGATGCGTCTCCGGGGGTTGTCGTGCGGATAGCGTAGAATCACGTCGCGAAAGTAGAGGTCCACGGGCGGGCGACCCCGGCGTCCCACGCGACGATGCTCGAGGGGGCCGACGGTCTCGACCAGCACCAGATCGCCGTTGAAAAGGCTGTAGAGCGGGGCATTGCGGTTGACGAGCAGCAGGTCGCCGGGCTGTAATGGCAGGCTTTCCTTTCCCCAGAGCAGGGCGCGGACGGCTTCATTGAGCTTACGGGCAAGGGCGTTGGTCCGGCACAGCAGCACGGAGGGCGTCTGACGCTCGAAGTCCTGCGCGGCAATCTGGATGGCCTCCTCGATACCGACCGGGCGAAGGTCGGGGGGCTGTGCAGGAAGTTGAAACGTGTGAAAGCGGTTGTTCTCGAGCGCGTTGCGCAGCGCCGTGGCCGCCTCCAGAATGGGATGCCCTTTGCGCTGGCGGAAGACCGTTTGCAGATGGGCCGTCTCGGCCGAAAGACCGAAGGTTTCCCGGAGATATTCGGCGGAGAGTGCGGGCGAGATCGACTGGCCGACCGGTGGGAGCTGGGCCGGATCGCCGACGAACAGCAGTCGGGAGGACACCTCCCCGGCGCGTCGTGGCATCAGGCGCGCGTAGCTCAGCAGGTCGAGCAGTAGCCGGCCCGAGCCAAACCGATACAGTTCCTGCTCGCCAACCACGTCGCCCACCATGGAGGCTTCGTCCACAATGATGAGGCGCGCGTCGAGCTCGGCAGACCGCAACGCAAAGTGAAGGCGCAGGCTCAACGGATCTTCGGCCTGCGCCTCGGCCTCTTCGATGAGCTGATAACGGTCGAGGATGTAGATCAGGCTGTGCAGCGTGCGCGCATCCTCTCCGGTACGATCCGCCAGCAGACGGGCGGCACGTCCGGTGGGGGCAGCCAGCGCGTACTTGATACGGCGCTGGTGCAACGCTTGCACCAGGTGCCGGATCAGCAGGGTTTTGCCGGTCCCGGCACTGCCCGTGAGGATGAAGATCGGAGGCGCTTCGGGCCGATCAAGCCAGGCAAGTAGCTGATCAAGTATGCGCTGCTGTTCGCCTGAAAGTTCTACCATCAACTGCATCGGGTTTGGTGGTGGAGATTTTTTCGGGGCGTTTACGCAGCAGCCGGCCGTGCCGCCTCGTTCGGGAATTTCCCCGAAAGTTGCCCCGTCAATCCGGGTTTTCCGAAAAAGGGCCAGCGTGCAGAAAGTGCCGTATAATGTGGGCGAAAGATATGTTGCACTTTTAGCGCAGATTCACTATGAATGACTTCTGGTACGAAGAGGACTTCGAATTCGACGATGAATTCGAAGGCGATCCGGAGTCCGGCGACTACGAAGGCTTCCAGGACCTGCCCGATGCCAGAGACTGGGAAGAAGACTGGGACGACGAATGGGACGACTGGGACGATGAGCTGGACGACGGGCTGGCGACCTGCGATATCTGCGGAGCACCTGTCGGACGATATGGCTATGACGATGGGTACATGACCCTGTGCGAGGATTGCCGGGATCAAATGTACGGAGATTGAAGGCCCCATGGAACCATTGCAGCCGAAGCGGACGGTCAACCGCGTGATCCTGCTGGGGCGGTTGGCCGCGCCGCCAGAGCCGGTTTCGGAGGCCGGCAACGTCTGCCAGATGGTGCTGACCACTCAGGAGCAGGCCATCGGGCCTACGGGCGAACCTGCCGTGCGCCTGGAACCTCACCTGCTGCAGGTCGAAGATGCTGCGCTAAGGGATTTCTGCCTGCGGCACCTGACGGTAGGCCAGATCCTTTACGTCGAGGGCATGTTGCGGCGCAACGAATGGCCGGAGCGTAATGCGATGCCGGTCGTGGTGCTGGTGCGCAAGCTGCTGGTGGCCTCCTGGGATGCGGGCGAGCCTTCCGCGTAACGTTCGGGAACCCGTGCGCAACGTGTTCCGTTAGGAGCTATCCTTCCCAGACCAGCCGCCTCGAGCATGGGATTTATCGGCAGCCGGTTCGATTACCGGATCTCACGTTCCCACTTTTCCACACAGCCTTCTCTGCACTGTACGCTTCGCCGAGCATCCCCGGGCAAAAACAACCTCATGAAATAGATCGGTGCGGTTGATCTCCGTGATGGGGGAAGATTGTCCTCGACCCAACCACGCACCAGCCGATCTGCACGTATGCGGACCTCGTACCGATTTATGCTGCATTACCGGGGCAGTAACCCCGAGCTTATGCCGGCACTGATTCGAGCGCTGAGCCAGATGGGCTATGGGCCGGTAACCGGTCCTGCGTTCATCTGGACGTTCGAGCAGCCCCAACTGGATCAGGTGCTGAAGAAACTGCAGCTCCGGATCTGTCGCGAGCTGGCACGATCAGGTGCTCCGGGAGAAGAAGTGACCGTCTCCTACGGACCGGCGGCTGTAGCGGCCGGCCGCGTCGATCTGTTTGGTGAAGAACTCTCGCCGGACCTGGAGGGCTGGCCCGAGTTAAGCCGCTGAGGAAGCGCCTCTTAGCACGGCCCGGTGTAGCGCATTACCTGCAACCAACCCGATGTCCCTATGGCCTGTCCGGTACTGCTTGAATTCCTGCTTTACATTGAGGGCGAAAACGATCTTGAGAAAGACCTGGAAGGGCTCCGACAGCGCCTTCCGGAGGCGGAGGTGAATGCCTGGCCCGGGGCGTTCGATCTGGAAGTGAGCTGTCTGATCGAGGTGGAAGCCGAGCGCATCTATGACGAGGTGGAGCGTATCTGCGAAACGATCAAAAGCTGGGCGCGCTCGCATCTGAACGGGCGCGAGCCTTACGGCTCGATTTCATGGAAGGTGCCTCGCATGTTAGTGGGGCGAATGCGGATTCGTTACGAAGAAGCCCGGGAGTTTATGAATCGGCGGCGTGAGCGCATCTGCGCGCAGGTCCAGCAGCTCTGCAACTGATGTCGGAGGGGTGGCCGGCTTCGGCCACCCCTCTTGACATTCCATTGAAAAACACGTATGCTCCCTGGCAGATCGATGCGACCGGGAGAGGGTGTGACACGGAATTGTCACAGGGTTTTCGAAGCAAATTCTATTCCGTTTTTTGACGTGCTGACGGCGAAAAAATCGGCCTTTTTGAGGGCAAACAGGCCGGTTCGGATGGACCCCGTAACAATGGGGTCTGAAAACCTGACCCGATGAAAAGGGGATTACGACACGAAACGCTTCCCAAGCTGATCGAAGCCGTTGCCGAAGTCTGAAAACCTGACCCGATGAAAAGGGGATTACGACGGAGAAACGGTGCTCACCGAGACGGAGGCAAAAATTGGCGGTCTGAAAACCTGACCCGATGAAAAGGGGATTACGACCAGATAGCCAGCCACCGCCCGGCTTACCTCGCCGGGCCGGTCTGAAAACCTGACCCGATGAAAAGGGGATTACGACCGTTCGTCGTTGTCTAGCAGGTACACCTTCTGGCGCCACCGTCTGAAAACCTGACCCGATGAAAAGGGGATTACGACACGGCAGCAACGTCCGGTCTTCATCGCTCTTTCAGCACAGGAACGTCTGAAAACCTGACCCGATGAAAAGGGGATTACGACTGAATTGTATGAAATGGAAGTAGGCGACTTTCTTTCCTGTGGGTCTGAAAACCTGACCCGATGAAAAGGGGATTACGACGGAGAAACGGTGCTCACCGAGACGGAGGCAAAAATTGGCGGTCTGAAAACCTGACCCGATGAAAAGGGGATTACGACTTAATAACTTCGTGTTATTTTTATTCAATTCACGGAAAGTCTGAAAACCTGACCCGATGAAAAGGGGATTACGACTGCGCGCGGACGTGCATGTTTTTGTGCAGAAATATGTAGGCAGTCTGAAAACCTGACCCGATGAAAAGGGGATTACGACGCAGGTTAATGCGCTCCACGCTGCCGATCACCTGTGCCGTCTGAAAACCTGACCCGATGAAAAGGGGATTACGACGCCCCTTTCCTGGGCTATCTTTTCTAACTTGGCTAACTGGGGTCTGAAAACCTGACCCGATGAAAAGGGGATTACGACATGGTGAGACCTGCTGAGCGCTTGCTCAGCAGGTACACATGGGGCTGCGTCTGAAAACCTGACCCGATGAAAAGGGGATTACGACCAGCCATCGCTCCGAAGAATATACCGTGTCCGCCAAGTCTGAAAACCTGACCCGATGAAAAGGGGATTACGACTCACGTACACATCCGTGCGCACGGGCGACACCTCCACCGTCTGAAAACCTGACCCGATGAAAAGGGGATTACGACCCCACACCGTCGCCATGATCGACGCGGGCGCTCCGCCACTCTCAAGCCGAGACGGTCTGAAAACCTGACCCGATGAAAAGGGGATTACGACGCTGTAGTAACCGGACCAGCGCGCAGGTGAAGGTCATCTCACCCATGACGTGGTCTGAAAACCTGACCCGATGAAAAGGGGATTACGACGAGAGTAGCGTACCATTTCTCCATGCGCGGTTGGTTATTGGGTCTGAAAACCTGACCCGATGAAAAGGGGATTACGACAGTATTGTACCGGAGAGAATGGGGAAATCGACTGGGATCGGTCTGAAAACCTGACCCGATGAAAAGGGGATTACGACTATCGTCCAAGCCGAGCTTGGGTTCGGACCTGTCGGCGTCTGAAAACCTGACCCGATGAAAAGGGGATTACGACGGTTGGCCGTAGCCGTTTTATTCGATTAGCAAGCCCCTTGCCTTAAGGGCTTGTTTGAGTCTGAAAACCTGACCCGATGAAAAGGGGATTACGACAAGATAGATCATGGCAAGCCCGGCACATACCATTCGGTCTGAAAACCTGACCCGATGAAAAGGGGATTACGACGCTGTAGTAACCGGACCAGCGCGCAGGTGAAGGTCATCTCACCCATGACGTGGTCTGAAAACCTGACCCGATGAAAAGGGGATTACGACGCGTTCCAGAATCTCGGCAGCCTCCGAGAGTTCGGCCAGTGCCTCTAGTCTGAAAACCTGACCCGATGAAAAGGGGATTACGACCTGTTCGCGCGGTTCGTGTAACCCAGGATATCCTGGGCTACGCGGTGGTCTGAAAACCTGACCCGATGAAAAGGGGATTACGACCTGCGTGGCCCGCCTGCGCATGAGCGGGCCCATGTCAGCCAACCCTGAAGACTTGACCTGATGAAAAGGAGATAGCGTTGATAGTCTTGGGTGTAAGGTCGCTCGTAAGAGGTAATGCTCTGCGGTTGATCTTCCTGAAAGACCTTTTTATTTTCCGGAAAGGCTGGTGTATTGGGCGCGCCAAAAGTTTCAACCTGGAGATCAAATGAATGAGGTGCAGCCGCTTTTCACAGTGGGATATGGCACTTCCTCAATAGAGGAGTTTATCAATGTGCTCAAACAGTATGAAATTAAATGCATTGTGGACATACGCTCGAATCCTTATTCAAAATTCAATCCCGACTTTTCTATAGGAACGCTGAAGAATCATTTAGAAAAAAATGGAATTGCATATGAGTACATGGGGGATACTCTTGGGGGTAAACCTACAGACGAAAGCTGCCTCGAAAACGATAAACCGATATTTTCTGTAATAAAAGAAAAAGATTTTTTCAAAGAGGGAATTCGGAAGTTACTTTCGTTGTGGAGATACTATCAGCCACAGCGAATTGCTCTAATGTGTGCCTGTCAGTATCCTGATAAATGTCATCGAAGTAAGCTCGTTGGACAATATATATATGAGACCAGAAGTGACAACGATATACGTATTATTCATATTTACAAAGATAAAAATGGTGAATATAAAGTTATCGAACAGGACAAAGTTATTTTGAAAATTGTCAGCGGTCAGTTAAATCTTTTTGGTTTTGACTTCGAAAGCAAAATTGCCGTTTCCGGAAAGAAAATTAAAAAAGATGCCTGAAAATGATTGAGCAAATCTTTACAATTGGTGTCTATGGGAGAGACGAGGATAGTTTTTTTGACACTTTGCAGCAAAATAAAATCGATACCTTCTGTGATATTCGTCAACGCAGAGGAGTAAGGGGTCGTGAATATAAATTCGTAAATAAAAATTATCTGTGTCAAAAGTTGGACAAACTGGGTATCAGGTATGTTTACCTGAAAGAATTGGCACCTCCCAGAGAAGTAAGGGCCATCCAGAGAGCAGTCGATCAAAAAAAATCCATTCTCAAGCGCCAGCGTACCCTGCTTTCCCATGCATTTATTGAAGCATATAAACAGGCTTGTCTATCTAAAATATCTCCTGTTGATATCTTTGCAAAACTTCCAGTAGATTCAAAACGCATCGTGTTTTTCTGTGTGGAGAAAGATCCTCGCGCCTGTCATAGATCTATCTTGACCGACTGGATTGAACAAAAGGAAAATATACCCGTAGTTCATCTATGAATAAAATAAAAGTACTGATTGTTGCTCGTACTCGTACCAACAATGATCAGATGAGATGTATAGGTGGACTGGCTTGGGAGGAAAATGAGGCCCAATGTTATAGTGTTCGCCTGATGAACCCTCGTGATCTTTATAGAGGAAGGATAATCAGGCGAGGGTTTAAAGGTTTCTGGGATACGTCTGCGCCCTATCGGATTGGAGATGTCTGGGAGCTCACTGTAAGAGAGCTTGAACAAAAAATTCCTCCTCATGTAGAAGACGTGATTGTTGAAGATGCCATACTTTTGAAAAAGATCAGAGTAAGTGAAATGTATGACAGAATCCTCTATATGCTTCAAAAATCGAGATTGCCAATTTTGTGGCGCGGCGATCCTAACAACTTATTTGACGGAAAGATTCAGTTTAATAAGAATGGAAAGGGATATATAGATAAAAATAACGTTTCGAAATGCAGCACTGGATTTTGGTTGCCCGATAAGAATCTTTATAAAAGCTATGATTCTAACAATAAACTATGCTATCGGTATAAAGCAGATAATAATAGACTTTACTATATACCCTACGTAGGAGTCTTTTCAAAAACACCACCTGTCATAAAGGAAGGTTCGCTTATTCGCGTATCCCTTTCGAGATGGCATCGAGAAACAGAGATGTGCTGGCTGATGATCTCCGGCTGGTTTGAGCCTCCGCATCCGCGTCTCTCTTGCGACCTGTATGGCTAAAGGGAATCTTTTCCTATAGATAATGGGCTCGTTTGCCCATGCATTACGCTTTCCCGAGACGATAGATTGTCTGCATATCAAGGCAACTGATTGGCTTCATACAGTACATGCAGGCACCATACGAAGGCCCCTGTTGGCCGGTGGCATGGGTGTATGAGTTTGCCTACTGCCTGCGGCGAGGCTACTATGCCTGGGTGGAGGGGCCGGGCGAACCAGTTGCCCTCTCTTCGGGCGAGGGCACATGGATGGCGGCCGATGGCTGGTGCGGACCGGTGCAGTTCATCCGAGACGGCCATGGAAGCCCTGTGCCGGTGATCCGGTTGGCGCATGTAGCGGAAAGCGACACGGCCGAGCGGCCGGAGCATCTGATGCTGGCCGCGCTTGCCCGACTGATCGAAGCCGAAACAGGCCAGTCCGTTGCCCGCGGCATCGTGCAGTACGGTCCTACCGGCCGGCAGGAAGTGGTAACCCTGGACGAGCGCCTGCGGGCCGCATGGCAACGCCTCGATGCGGAGATCCGGGCGGTTATTCATGAAGGAAGGCTACCTGCACCACGGGCCGACCAGCGTTGCCCGGCCTGTCCACGGCTTGAAGTCTGTAACCCTTCTGGTGCAGCCGAAACTGCGGCCCAGTTGAACGTTCTGCCTCCGGTGCGTCAGGCCCGCACGCTCTACGTGGATGAAATCGGAGCCGTCGTGCGCCGTGATGGGCGGCAGCTGGTGGTGACCGTCAGCCGCAACGGCACCCGCCGGGAATTGCTGCGACTGCCCGCATTGCTGGTGGATCAGGTCGTGCTCGTCGGACCCGTGCAGATCACCTCGCAGGCCCTGCGGCTGCTGCTGCGCCAGAACGTGGACATCGTATATCTCTCGACCGAAGGGCGCTTTGAGGGACGACTGGCGACCGAGTTCCATCCGCACGTGGCCCTCCGGTTGGCGCAGTACGAGGCAGCCCGTGATCCGCAGCGCGCCCTGCCACTGGCGCGGCAGTTTGTGCGCGGAAAACTGCAGAATATGGCCCGGTTGCTTCGCCACTACGCGCAGGACTATCGAAACAGCACGCTCGAGGCCACCGCTGCAGCAATCGAAAGCGATCTGCAGCATCTGTCCGAGCTGAAGTCGCCGGACGCCGTGCGGGGACTGGAGGGAGCCGCTACCCGCCGCTATTTCTCGGTTTTCAATGAAATGCTGCGGCCGGAAGCGCACGAACCGATCGACTGGCCGGTTTTCCCCGGGCGCAACCGGCGCCCCCCCACCGATCCGGTCAATGCCACGCTGGGCTATCTCTACGCCCTGCTGCTCGGCAATCTCGTAACGGCCTGTGCAGTAGCCGGGCTCGATCCCTATGTGGGCTATCTGCACACACCGGCCTATGGACGCCCCTCGCTGGCGCTCGACCTGATGGAGGAGTTTCGCGCCCCGATAGCCGACCGGCTGACGCTGCACCTGTTCAATCGCGGGAAATTGCGTCCCCGCCACTTCGAGGAGCGTAGTGGTGGGGTGTACCTGAACGAAGAAGGCCGTGCGGTTGTGCTGGCTGCCTGGCAGGAATGGCGGCAGCAGGTAAGTCGGCATCCGGTGCTCGGTCTTGAAATGTCGCAGATGCGCCACTTCGAGGCGCAGGCGCGATTGCTGGCGCGTACCCTCCAGGAGCCCGGCGCCGAATACACGCCGTTTGTTGCATAGATGGCATTCTGGCTGATCGGATACGACATTGCCGACCCCCGCCGCCTGCAGCGGGTGGCGCGGCTGCTTGAAGACTACGGGCAGCGGTTGCAGTACAGTGTGTTTCTGTGTCGGCTTGAGGCCGAAGCGATACGGCAGCTCCGTCGCGGGCTGCTGCGCATCGTCGATCTTGAAGAAGACCGCCTGTTCTTTCTGCGTCTCTGTCAGGGTTGTATCGAAGCCCTCGAGCAGATCGGCCAGGGGAAAGGCGTGGACCTCAGACAGAACCACTGGATCGTCTGAACCTCGGGAGTACCATGGATCAGTTTGAACGAGTTAGTACGTTGATCGAACGAGGCAACTACGAAGCGGCGTTTCTGCTGCTGGGAGACAGTGTGGACCTGGCGCTTCGGGAACTCGAGGCCGATCGCCGGGCACGTCGCAACGGGACCATTCTGGGGATAGGGCTTTCTCTGCTTACAGGTGGCCTGGGGCTGGAGGACCTGATTATTGGACCACTGGCCTACAAGGCGGCCCGCTTCTTCGGAGGTGGAACCATGAAGCCCGAAGAAGCTGGAGCACTGCTATGGGAGGCATTGAATCTGCGCCTGCTCATGATCAAGCACTTCGCCGAAATCGTAATCACGGCAGAGAATCCCGCACGCATTCTGCGTGACCTGCTCGTCGTTTACTTCATCGCGAAAGAATCCTTCGAGCGTTTCGATGAGCTGCTCCCGGTGCTGATTGCTCCGACGCAGGAGAAGAACCTGCATCGGATCGTCTCGCAGCTCGAGGCGGAGGTTGGCGATGAACGTACTCATGATTTCGATACGATTCTTTTTATATGCCTGCTACTTTACGGTTTGCAACACTGGAATCTTTACCAGAAACTCCGGACAGGTCGTGAGGCACTGGAGCAGGAGATCGAGGAGATCCTCAGAGAAGAACGCTATGGGGCTTCGGAGGCCGGGGCCGATCTGGATCGTGCACTGGAACGCCATTATGCCGCCGTGCTGGAGCTCGAGGCCCCCTACACGCCCGAGAAGGTGCGCCGCAACTACCGGAGGCTGATCAAAACCTGTCATCCGGACCGCATGCAGCAGGCCTCGGCGGCCGAGCGCAGACAGGCCGAGGAGCGGGCGCGCGAACTGAACGAAGCCTATGAGTACTTCCGGGCCCGGCTGAATTTCTGAGTGGTGCTTGCGGGAGAGCGCTTCGGGTGGCTACCTTCTCTGCCGGTATGCCACACCGAATATGTACGAAACGTTGTTGCAGTCGTCCGGACTTGCGCGTCTGCGCTGGTCGGTGGTGCGCTTCGAGCTGGAGGCGGTCTCGCCCATCGACCTGGGAGATCTCCCCGCCTCGACGGTCCGTGGAGCGCTGGGAGCGGCACTGCGGCGGATGGTATGCATTACGCGGCTTCCGACCTGCACGGACTGTCCGTTTCGCTGGCCCTGCGTCTATGGCTACCTTTTCGAGACGCCGCCGCCTCCCGATGGCCGTTTCCTTCGTGGATTGCAGGATGTCCCCCGGCCCTACGTCGTCCGGCGCCCCGGGCTGGAGGAGCGACGGTTTGCTCCGGGCGAGCGTCTGACGGTAGAGCTGCTGCTGGTGGGGCGCGCCCGGATGTACCTGCCCTATCTGACGCTGGCACTGGTGCGTCTGGAGGAAAGCGGTCTGGGACGCGGGCGGCGCGACGGAGGCGGTCGCTTTCGGCTGGTTGCTGCGCAGGCGCTGCGGCCCGACGGTTCGCTGCAGCAGGTGTACGATGCCGGAGCGCGGCAGGTGCTGGCTGATGTGCCCGAATGGACGGCCGCCGAACTGCTGGCCGGTGAATCCCCGGCCAGCACCGTACTGCTCCGGGCTCCGGTACCGCTTCGCCTGAAGGCCCAGGGGCGGCTTGTGCGTCGGCTCACCTATCGCATACTGCTACGCTCGGTGCTCGGCCGCCTGTCCAGCCTGGCCGCCTTTCATGCCGAGACCGAGCTTCAGCTCGACTACGCCGATCTGCTGCGAAGAGCCGAGGCGGTACGCGTGCGCGAAGACCGCATGCAGTGGCGGGACGACCTGCAGCGCTACTCCGGCCGTCAGCGCACCACCATGCGCCAGGGCGGGCTGGTGGGCGAGATCGTCTTCGAGGGCGTACCGCCCGAGACCTGGCCCATGCTGCGCCTGGGGGCCGCACTGCATGTGGGCCACAGCACCGTCATGGGGTTGGGCGCCTACGAGCTACGGCCTCTCTAAGGGATACAGATGAGGCAATTGCTCCAGCGTGGGGTGGCCGAGCTTCTCTTCCAGAATGGTCAGCAGCGTTTTGATCTTGGTAAGACGATAGCCGGGATCGGGACCCTCGGAGTCCGTCCTGAAATGGGCCGTGTTGTTACGGATCTCCTGTAGCTCGTTGACGGCTTTGATCAGTTCTTTGAGCTCGGGCAATGCCCTGCTGATAATAGAGCCCCGTTTCAAAGCCTGAATTAGCTCGCTGCTATAGCGCTTTCCTCGCGAATTTTTGGCGGCGGGCCTTACTCCGTAGATTTCGCACAGACGGTGGACGACCGCTTCGTAGGCGGCCAGAACGGCCAGCGCGGGTCGTCTGTACTTCAGATGACGCCTGGCCAGTCGGAGCAGCGCCTCCCAGTCGCTTTGCGCACCGGCAAACGTCTCGCAGAAGTCCACCAGAAACGGCTCCACCAGCCGGAAAGGGGCGGGCATGTTTTCCTCTCGCTGGGACAGTCCGCGTAGTTGATGGCTCAGCTTCTGCGCACGGTTACGGAAGTCGTTGAACAGGTTCAGGTTGATCTGGCGGGCAAACTGACGCAGCTCATGGCGCAGGCGTTCCTGTCTGGGGTCCCGCAGCAATCCGAGCAGTGGCTCTGGATCCTGATACTGGACGAACGCCTGGGCGGCCAGGCTCCACTGCATCAACTCCAGCATCGGGCGCAGATCGAAAAGAGGGGCACGGCCCTCATAGTAGTCGTGCAGTTCCAGGGCTCCGTAGAAGACCGAGCCGAGCCGGACGTTTGGTCTGGTGAGATGGAAATACTGCAGCGCCAGCAGCAGAAAAAACGGCTGATACCGCAGTCCGTGCGTGATGTCGATCGAAAGGGTGGTGTTCGAGGGCTTCAGGCCCGTGAGGGTTTCGAAAATCTGCCAGAGTTCCTCCTGGGTGCGGCCAACCGGGATGAGTTTCAACTGAAGTCCCGGACGCCAGCGTTTTTCGAGGACCCGGGTCAGTCGAGGTAGCAGGTTCTCAACTTCGGCTTCTCTTTTGTGCTCGATAGCTTCGAACAGTTCCGTATAGAGCTCAATTTCCGCTTCCGTCTGGGTGTCGGATAAGAAGTGGATGAGCAGGGTATCCCACATCGAATCGACCGTGCCCAGAATCACGACCTGCGAGAAGCGATCGGGATGAAGCTCCAGAATGGCCTGGCCCACAAAAGGGGTTTCGATCTCTTTGTCGGGTGCATCGGGTAGAAAATAGCGGACCCTTTGGTATTCGCGGTCTTGCAGCTGGGCTTCGAGCTGGCGATTCCGGTCGCCGACGCCGAGGAACGTCAGCAGCTTTTCGGACATGGCACTTCAGTCGATGTAGGTTAACGGAACATGCTGAAACGGCCAGTTCTGAATGTAATCCAGTGCACGCGGAACGCAGACCCGGAGGGCGGGAGGTTCGGTGCCGAATGCATAAAAGGTTTCATCCCAGGTGCGGCGTGAGTGAATCCGGAGGTAACGATTGCAGAGCGGGTTGCCGGCCAGGAGCTGGTTCAGCTCGGAGATGCTGCGTGAGAGGGCGATCGTGTCGCCCCAGGGGCGAAGCTGGGCCAGATCCCGGCAGAAGGCGTAGGCCGCGTTGCGGAGCGCCTCGACCTGTTCGTTTTCGACCAGCTGCAGGTTGGAGATCTCCGGCGAGTCGGCACGGCGCAGCATTTCGTAGAGGGTGATCAACGTCACGAGAGGCAGCGGGGCCACGGGTTTCAGGGCGGCCATTTCGTTGCCTTCGGCGTCGAGCAGGCGCAGGCTGCGCTCGGTCCGGTCGCCCAGCACGACCTCGACGAGGGCGGGCCGGGCCGGTCGCAGTCCCAGCCCGGGCAGCGACTCCAGCTCCTGCAGCGTGCGCGGAAGCTGGCCTCCACGGTGCAGCCGGGCCAGTTCCTCGAGCTGGTTGCGAAAGCGCACCAGGTGCAGGTCCACCCGCTCGATGCGCACGTCCATCCCGGAACCGGGGCGTGGATAGAAAAACGTCGGGTCTTCGAGCACGGGGCGCTCCGGATGCACCAGCACGTGGATGCTTTCGTCTCGGGGACGGGCATACAGCGAAAAGGCCGTGAGCAGGTGGGCGCTCATGGTCTTGCGACCGCCGGCGATCGAGGCGACCACACGGGGCGCGTCGGGATCGGCGCACAGCTGCGCCACCACACGATAGCAGAGTTCGGCATAGCGGCGGTCGTCGTCCCACGTGCGAATGTCGTCGAGCTTGAGTCCGTTGCCGCGGAGCGGCACGTGAATGTGAAACCGGGGAGCCTCGGGGGCTTCGGGATCGAGTTGCAACACTTCGCGGCAGAAACGCGCCCAGACCGAGAGCCCCTCCTCATCGGGCGTGTCGAACAGACGGTTGCGAAGTGTACGCTCGCCCGTAAGGGTGGTCACCACGTGGATTTCTGCCGGGATGGCCGGCTGCGGATGTTCGACGGCCAGCGTCCAGATCGTCTCGGTCAGGACGGCCGGCGAAATTCCCAGGGCAATCAGCAGGTTGTATCGTTCCATGTCGTCTGTCGTGTGGGCTGAAAGATAAACGACGGGCTCCAATGCGACAATCATCAGTTGCGTTGCAGCCTCAGGAGGTGCTCGAGGGCCTGTTCTCGCGAGCAACCCCATCCTTCAAGGCTCCAGTTGTAGGCGAAGGCCGGACGCCAGGCGAGCGTTCCGCGGCAAGCCCCAAGGCGTAGGAGGCGCAGCTCCAGCGCCCGGAGAAACCGGGGAAGCCGCTGCTGAAGGCTCTCCAATCTGAACTCCCGAATAAAGACGGCCAGCATCGACCCGTCCGGGTTCGTCCAGAGACGGTCGGCCCGCTTCCGCAGGAAGTCCACCAGCTGAGGGGGGTGCTCGCCGCCCTCCAGCGTTACGGAGATCTCCAGGGTGCACGGGACTTCCCGGGCGAAGAAGTTCGTAAACCAGACGCGCATGGTTCAGCACAGGGGTGGTTCCGGGGGAAGAAGACGCGGATACTCCGGGGTGATCAACTGGCTGAGCAGTCGGTCGTAGGGGCTGCGCTCCAGTATCGTACCCAGCGGACGCGAGCCCGAGGCACCGGAGCTCGTAGAGACCGAAAAGATCAGCCGATACTCCTGCAGGAAGCGTCCGACCAGATGATAAACGCAATGAAGCATCTGGCGGAGCGCCGCACCCGAGGCCTCGGCGGGCTCCACGACCATCGCGGTATACAGGCTGAGCATGCGATGCTCGGGGTCGTATTCAAGCACGCAGCCGAGTTCCTCCTCGAACGCCTCGATCAGACGTTCGGCCGTCCGCAGGTCGTCCGGCTCCATGTCCGTGATGTAAAGGATCAGGTTGTGCGTGGTGCGCATCGGCGGCCCGTTTTGTTTGTTAGCGCGCCTGATACGCACCCATGACACGGCCTGATGCAAATCGGAATTTCGACGGCAGAAACGGCACTTCGGAAAACGACGGGGAATTTCGTCAAAAGGAGAGCGCCTGCAGACAGGGATAGGGGCGAAAGCGCTCAAAACGAAAATAGGCGATCTTCTTCCCCGAAGCAGGGTCCTCCTCGACCATGCGCTGCGAGGTGGACGCAAGGCAGAGAATGCCTCGCTGGTGCAGGAGCCGTACCAGTGTACAGGTAAAGGTCATCTCTCCCATCACGTGGACGGCATGGCAGCCCTTGCCGGCTTCGTTCAGGCGCCGAACGATACGTTCGGCGTAGGTCTTCGCCAGGTCGGCCACCTGACTTTCGTCCCACTCGGGTGGAATGAGTGGGAATTTCCAGTCCTCAATCTCTCCATAGATTCGGGCTGCCGCACGCTGCGCTTCTCCCCAGGTCGAGGCCGGGTGATTACTCAGGTTGATCAACATTGCGGGCGATCCAGTTTGCTGCCTTTTCTGCCAGCTCGGAGGCAAGGCGATGCAGATTGGCTGTCGTTTCCGGATGGCTGCGCATGCCGGCGTGGTTGATGTCGTTGCGCACGTTGGTCAGCGCGTTCCACAGCTCCGCCAGCCGGTGCGTTTCGGACGTATACCCGGCGCGCACAGCCTGATCCTGCAGGCCGCTGGCGAGGCGGCCCAGTTCGTGCTCGACCGCTTCGCGATCCTGCAGGGGATCACGCCCGAGGTCGAGCGCATAGCGCGTGACGACGGCTTCGCGGGCTACGGTGACGGCCTGCTGCACCAGACCGTAGTCGCGTAGCAGACGGATCAGTTCGGCCTGCAGATGGAGCCCATCGAGCGAGAGTGGATTGTCGTCAGCTACCCACGACTGAAGTCGTGGGCTTGCCCTCCCGACCACCGGCCGGGATAGCACCAGGGGCCGGCTGACAACGGCCCATGCCCTCAGAGCCCGCTCTTCGGGCAAGGTTCAGCGCCGCGACCACGTCCGCATTGTGCTGAAATCCACACGCCCGGCATCGAAACAGCCGCCCACTCCGACGATTGCGCCGATCAACGTGCCCACAACGCGGACATGTCTGGCTCGTATGCGCCGGGTCAACCACCACCACCCGCACCCCCTTGAGCCGCGCCTTGTATTCCAGCAAGCGCCGAAACAAGGCATAGGGCCACAGATGGTGCAGATGCCGATCGGTCCTGCCCCTGCGTATCGTACGTCCGCGAAGACCGCGAAGGTCTTCGATCGCCAGCACATCGCCCGCCGCAAGGCCGTCCACAATGCGGCGGCTCGCCTCATGCAGCACCTGCCGCACAAAGCGCCGCTCCCTTCCCGAAAGCCGTGCCCACAGCCGCCTCAGCGACCGGGTGCGTTCGGAAGGGCGATCCAGCTTCGAGCGGATCTCGGCGCGTTTGGCGCGGTAGTGGAGCCGCTTCGTCTTGAGCGCACCCCCGGAGAGACACTCGCCCGTCGAAAGCGCCGCCAGGAGGCGCTGCCCCAGATCGACACCTACCACCCGACCGGTCGGCAATGCTTCCGGCACCGCAACGCGAACGGTCAGGTGGACATACCAGCGTCCGCGTCGGTCGCGAAGCAGCCTCCCACCCTGCACGCTGCGCGCCCGAGCAAGCCAGTAGCGATGGTATGGACTCAGCCGCATGGGAATGCGCAGCCGCCCGCGCGTGGTCGAAAGGCTGACCGTCTGGCCTCGCAGCGAGAGCGTGCGCTGGTCATAGTCACAGGAGGTGGGACGGTAGTGCTTTGCGCAATGGCCTTTGCGATGGCTCACGCGGGCGATGGCCCGAATGGCCAGGTTGGCCGACAGGCCCAGCGCGCGGAGTTGTCCGTAGACGAGCCGCTGAAGTTTGAACTTGCTGAAGGTGCGGCATGCACGGGCCACCTCCAGCGTCAGATTGCACGCCTGCGCGAAGCGCTCGAGGGTTTCCTCCAGAGCAGCCGCCTGCTCGGGTGTAGGATCGAGCCGTGTGCGCAGCGTCAGCGTCTGCATGACGGGGAGCGTTTGTGGGGAGGTTATGATGCGCCGGTGTCAACGGTATGTCACGGGCATGGGGCAATTCCTCCCACGGCTGAAGCCGTGGGCTTCCTTGCCCGATTGTCGTGATACAGCAGACGCACGCGCTCGGCCGTCTGGTCGAGCAAAAGCTCGAAGGGGCGGAGCCGGGCGATGCGGTTCACCTCCTGGCGCACCTGCTCGAGGGCTTCCGGCAGACAGCAGGCATGCTTTGTCATCACCTCGGTCACACGCGCCAGTGCCAGACCGCGGGCAAAGCCCTGCAGCCAGGAAGCTGCCGGGGCGGCATGCCGGGCCTGCACCCCGGCACGTTCCACGTGCGTCCTCCGATGGATTTCCCGGATCAGCCGGGCCAGATCTTCGGCCTGTCCGTAACGCATGAACTGGTGGGCCGCCACGCTCCAGTCGATAAGCGTGAGAAAGGGGGTCAGGTCAAAGACCGGCGCCTCGTTGGTTTCGGGGTTGTGGGCCTCGAAGGCACCGTAGACGATGCGCTCAATCTCGACGTTGCGGGTCACGCGCAGATAGTACAGGGCCGCCAGCGCCAGCATGGGTTGCGTGCGAAAGCCGTGCGTCACGTCCACGATCAGCGTGGCGTCCTGGGGAACGTGTTCCGTCAGCGTCGAGAAGATCTCCCAGAGCTCGTCTTCGGTGCGGCCGTCGGGAATGCGAATCGGCTGGTAGGCGATGCGCGCGCTCAGGGCCTGCCCGTGTATGCGTTCGGCCTCTTCGGTCATGAGCACCAGGCAATCCTCCGGCTCGAAAAACTGAAAGGCCGCCTCCTGGAAATAGGGCGTTTCGCAGCGCTGGTCGTTCCAGACGTAAATGCAGGGCTGATACTTGCCGGTTCCGATAAACGAAAGCTGCACGCGCATGGCTTACTGGATGCTGATCTGTTCGTAGGGGACGCCGAAGGCTTCCAGCAGGGCGAACCAGTAGTAGCGTACGTAGCGGCTTTCCTCGCGGTTGGCGAAGTCGCCGGAGATCAGCACGTAATGGGCCTGGCGCAGCACCTCCGGACGGATGCGATAGCTGCGCTGAATGCGCTCGGCATCTTCGCGGGCCCAGGCTTCGGCCTGTGCTCTGCTGGTCGGCGGGCGACTTTCGAAGCAACGGCGCTCGGGACCCGGCATACACTCGAGCAGGTCGCTCAGCACCAGCACGGTGGCGGGGGGCATCTCGTTTGAAGCAGGGAGGGTTTCCGAGATCACCTCGAAGATGCCCCACAGGTCGGTAGCCTCCGTTACGCTGGTGGTTACCTGTTCGTCGAGCAAGCGGAGCAGCGAATCGCGGGCGGCCCGCATGCGGTATTGCACCTCCGAAACGTACTGACGGCAGGCCTGACGCTGCTCCGAATCGTAAGGCGATACACGTGGCAGGGGCGCATCCTGCACGAACGTGCGTGCATCGGCCTTGCCTGTCGTGCGACTGTGTACGAAAAAGACCTGGATCGTCCCGCCGCGGACGGGCAGGATCGCCTCAACCTGCTGACGCAGCGCCGCCTCGAAGGCGCGGCGCGTGTCGGGCGAGGCCGTTACGCTCGAGCTACGATCGATGAAAACCAGTGCGGTCCGAGGAATGCCCGTGAGCGACTCATGGGCAAGGTTTTCGTCTGCGCAGGCCGTCAGCGGATCGCGCTGCGCTTCGGAACTGCACCCGAGCGTAGCAATCAGGAAGAACAGGCAGAACCAGCGCATGTACTGCTATGCGGTCAGGTCCAGGATTTCATCGCGAATGTCGAGGAAGGGGCGGCGCAGGCCGTGCCGGACGCCCCGTTCGCGGCGACTGCGCCTCTCGGTCGATCTTTCGGCACCGTCGCCGCCCACAGCAGCCGATTCCCCTTCGACGTCCGAAGTTACGGAAGATCCGATTGGCATCGGGCTCGCAGCCCCATTGGATCCCGTCTGAAACGCTTCGGAGTCCTCAGGGGCAGCATCGGAATGCGCGACCGTCAGAGCTACCGGCTGCGCGGCTTCATGCTCGCCGGGAAGACTTTCCGGGGTTGCTTCCCGACTCTCGGAGCGTTCTCCGGGGAGCTCATCGGTAGCTGCTTCAGCCTCATGAAGGTCTTCCCGGTCGTTTTGCGCGACCGAGACCTCGGGGAGCGTGGAGGTTGCATCCTCCTGGTTGTCCTGAGCGGTCAGCATTTCGATCAGCGCGTCTGCTTCCTTCTCGGACATTTCTTGCGCGGCCGTAGCTTCGGGGAGCGCATCTGCCGCCTCCTCGTGCTCCTCTTGCTCGGAGGATGCGTCCGGTAGCTCGTCTGTTTCCTCCTTCGACGACTGACTGGCCAGCAGGCGCTGATAGTGCAATGCCCGCTCCCGGCCGCTCCGATAGCTGGCCTGTCGTTGTGCGACCAGCAGATCGGCCAGCTGGTCCTGAAGTTGGGCAATACGATCTTCCAGCTTCTGCAGATCCTGACGGAGAACTTCCGGCGTGCCCACCAGCGCCAGCGTGGCGGTGGCACGGGCAAGCTCCTCGCGTCCCCGGGTCAGATTTTCTTCGAGCGTTTCCAGACGCAGGGCGGCCTCCCGCTCCTGGTCAGAAAGCCGGGCGCACTTCTGGCGCAGGGGACGGTACCGATGGAAATATCCCCGTGCGTGCGTATGGGCCGTGCTGAAGCACACGGCGCCGGCGGTGGCAAACATAACCGCCGCCAGCATAAACGTCACGAGCAGCACGGTCCCGTCGGGACCCGGAATCTCCTGCTGGATGGACGGCGCGTCTGCCTCGAGCGACCAGGTGGTCTGTTCGGTGCTGCGCAGCATGTGCTGCCGTTGAATCTCCTGGGTGCGCAGTGCGCCCATGAAGATGAGTGTGATCAGCGCCAGCGTCGAGATACTCAGAATCACCACCTCGAATCGCTTCTGGACACGCTGCCAGAAGGGTAGCTCCACCAGCCGGTCGTAGGCCACCTTCAGTACGAAGGTGATGCATGCCAGGCCCACGGCAAACAACCAGCGCTCGTATTCGAGGGGCAGGTAGAGCACCTGGGCCACGATTTCCTTTGAAACGATAATGTCGCCCAGCAGGAAGGCAAGGCCGGCCGTTCCGTACATGAGCATCTGGACGAGCGAGTAGGCCTCGTGCGACTGGTGCAGCGTTTCCAGTTCCTTCTCGCACGCCTCCCGTTGCTGGCGCAGCTGCTCGTGGCGCTGGCGCGCCTCCGGCAGGGCGCGTTCGAGTGCCTGCAGGCGCTCTGGAAGTGTCTGCGCACTGATGTGGGCAGCCTCCGCCTGCCGGAGCTGCTCCTGGATCTGATGGCGCTGCTCGAGGAGCGCGGTGATGCGCTCGGCAAGATGCTCCCGGCGTGAGGCGGCCTGCAGAAACTCCGCAAACGCATCGTTTTCGACGGCCAGGCCGCCATCATACTGACCGTACAGATGCGGCCGGTTCGGGTCGGGCTCCTCGGCGCCGACCGGTAGCATCAGGATATTGTCCGCCGGAGACGAAGCCTCGGGATGCGACTTTCTGCGGAAAATCTGAAGCATGGGCTGTAACCGGGATGGTTCTACAGGGAGATTTCCGGAGAATGCTGCTGGCCGTTAGACTCGTAGCGCGCCCGCAGCAGGTTGCGCTGGCGGGCCAGCTCCATCTCGGAGCGGAAGAGCGCTTCTTTGCGGCGGCAACGGGCATCCAGGAATGCCAGCTTGCGCTCGAGCAGAGGGATCGTTTCGTCTTCGAGCTGCATGCGCAGTCGGGTCAGCTTTTCCAGATCCCTGCGGAGGGCGGCGGCCGCCCTGCGGTGGTGCCGGCGCAGGCGCCACCGATGCGAGGCCATGCGCCACCAGCCGCTCAGCTCGGGAAGCGTCCGGGCCAGCAGGCTCATGAGCAGCCGGCCGGGGATCAGCAGCAACAGCAACAGCGCGAACCCGATCACCAGCGTGGGCAGCCAGCCCTCCTCGGAGCGATGGGCGAGCGCGGCCACCAGCAGTGCCACGGCCAGTGGCGGGAGCAATTCCATGGCGTAGAGCTTCCACCGCTCCGGTCGCATCGGTGCTCCGGACAGGCGGGCATCGGCCGCAACCAGCAACGAGCGCCCCTGAAACAGGGCGAACAGCCCCAAAAGGCTGAGCGCCATGGCTACCGCCAGCGGATGCTCGAAGCGTTCGGACGGGAGCAATTCGGCTACGACAAAAGGCGTAAGGGCGCACACCACCGTCAGAATGGCGGCAAGCAGCAGGTTGCGTCCCGTCAGCGGCAGGCGGGTTTCGACTTCCGCCAGGGCGGCCAGCGCCCGCTCGTGCCGGACCAGCTCCTCGCGCAGTTCGGCTTCGCGGTGCTGGAGCCGCGTCAGTTGCCGGCGGATCGCCTCCAGCTGCGCCTTCAGCGGTGCCCGGCGCTCGTCGTAGTAAGCCCGAATTGTTTCCAGTTTCCAGAAGTGGGGGCCATTATTTTCGGAAAGCGGGTCGGTGCCGAGGGCACGCCCCACGATGACCCCCTCGTCGCGCAACAGGCCGTCGTCGGCGATCCAGTCCGGCGCTTCCGTCAGGATCGACGAGGGCGCCTCGGTGGACGCTTCCGTTGCAGGGTGTCGGATCACTTCCATGATGGCGCTGTGGGATGACATCAGATCCATCCGGTAGTTGTGGGAACTACCTTGCTGCGCCGCATATCGGCGTACAGCGATCGGCTACAGATTAATGCGCCGATGGATGAAGCCTAAGGGCGTTCGGGCAGGCGCTTTTCCAGGCGCCAGCGGCCGCGTCCCAGCCGGATGTAGGGCCGTCCGGAGGGCGTGCGTCCGATGCGCAGACCGCGGGTGCCGATGCTCAGGCCGATTCCCCGATGGCTGATCGTCAGCCGTACGGGACCCAGTCGAAACGTGCGGTACAGGTGCAGTGGCATGGTGCGCATTAAGGTTTTTTTCAGGGATGCACCGGATCAACGTGCAGGGCGCGTCCGGGATGCTTTTCCGAATTTCCGAAAAAGGGAGAGAACTTCGGCGAATACGGGGCTTGACATTCCGCTGAAAATCACTTATGCTTCGACGTGTTCAGAACGGAAGGGGTGTGACACGGAATTGTCACAGGGTTTTCAGAGCAAATTCTATTCCGTTTTTTGACGTGTTGACGACGAAAAAATCGGCCTTTTTGAGGGCAAACAGGCCGGTTCCAACGGGCCCCGTAACAATGGGGTCTGAAAACCTGACCCGATGAAAAGGGGATTACGACCACCAACATGAAAGCCTCGTTGACAAAACGCAAATCGGTAATGTCTGAAAACCTGACCCGATGAAAAGGGGATTACGACTGGGATGCGGCGCTCCGTGAGTTCGGCGTGATGCTCACTTTCCGTCTGAAAACCTGACCCGATGAAAAGGGGATTACGACCGGTTACGATGTACTGCATAACACCTCCATTGTTTTGTGCGTCTGAAAACCTGACCCGATGAAAAGGGGATTACGACTCGGAGTGCCTGCATGATGGCCGCCTCCGGTCTTGTGGTCTGAAAACCTGACCCGATGAAAAGGGGATTACGACTACTTCGCCGTTCCCGCAAACCGGAAGACCTGCACCGCCGAACCGTGTCTGAAAACCTGACCCGATGAAAAGGGGATTACGACTACTTCGCCGTTCCCGCAAACCGGAAGACCTGCACCGCCGAACCGTGTCTGAAAACCTGACCCGATGAAAAGGGGATTACGACTACTTCGCCGTTCCCGCAAACCGGAAGACCTGCACCGCCGAACCGTGTCTGAAAACCTGACCCGATGAAAAGGGGATTACAAAAAGACGGGCGCCTTTCGGCAGGGGAAGTCCGTTGATCGGGAGGCTTTCTTTGCACTCCAGAGGCCCGGGGTCTTGACAGCAAAAAGACCGCTTGCTTTTCTTTGCTATAAGGATTTGACGGAGTTTCTGGAGCTCAGTGCATGTCGGTTGCGCGTCGTCAGGGTCCGGTACTGATGGCCACGCTGGGCGAACAGCCCCAGGTGGTCACGCTGACGCTGGATCTGCTGGCGGCGCAACGAATGGAGGTGGAGGAGTTGGTCGTGTTTCACACGGCTGCTCACTATCCGGCACTTCGCCGCTCGCTCGAACTGCTCGATGCGGAGCTCAGGCAATGGCCGGCCTACAGATCGCTGACGGTCCGTCGTGTGCTTTTGCGGGATGAAGCCGGTCGGGAGTTGACCGACGTGCGTACCGAGCAGGAAGCGCGGCAGGTGTTTCGGATACTTTTTCGGGAGGTGCTGGAGGTCAAACGGCAGCGGCGCCCGTTGCATTTTCTGATCGCCGGAGGCCGTAAGGTCATGGCCGCGTACGGCATGGCCGTGGTCCAGCTCCTTGGCGAAGCCGGAGATCAGGTGTGGCATCTGATCTCGGAGGGGGAACTGCTCGCTTCCGGGCGCATGCATCCGGAGCCGGGCGACCGGGTGCACCTGGTGCCCGTACCTTTCGTGCGCTGGAGCGCCCTTCCACCGGCCGCCACGCGCCTGGCCGTCACCGGCGATCCCTTCGAGGCAATGCGCCTGCATGAGGCCTGGCTCGACGAAGAAAGCCGGCGGCAGCGCGCCTGGTTTCTGCTGCACGAGCTGACACCGGCCGAGCGCACGCTGCTCGTCGCGCTGGCACGCACCGGCGCTTCCAACAGCGAGCTGGCCCGCATGCTGAAGCGCAGCCCCAAAACCGTGGCCAATCAACTGGCCACGGTGGCCGACAAGTACCGGGCGTTTGCCGGACTTGCCGAAGGCGTGCCGCTGTCGCGGGCCGAACTGGTGGCCCACTTCGCGCCGGTGCTGGATCGAATTGGCGAGCCCTGTAGGGAGGAAAGCCTACAGACTTTCGGGTAAGGCATCCCTTGCGTATGAGCCGCCGGAATTCTGATATTCCCGAAACACGAATCGAGCCAGGCGGCCGTTCTCTTCGGTAGTTTCACGGTGTAGTACGAACCGATGGACCAGGGACAGATTGCCTATCTGAGCGGGCTGCTGCACGCAGTCGGCGTGCTCGAACAACTGGGCCCTCAGACGTTTCGGTCGCCTGCCGAGGCGAGCCTGCATTTCACCGATCAGGTGCTGGAGGCCTGTCCGGCTTTCGGACCGCATGCCGGAGCCATTCGCGAGGCGGTGCGTGCGGCGGCCGAGGCGTTACCTGCAGCGCGCCCTTCGTCCTGGCTGGAGTCGCTGCTGCAGCAGGTGCGGTTGCCCGGCCATCCGGAGCCAGCGGCCGGGCGCGTTTATCCCCCGCGCCCGCTTTCGGAGGGCACCGTGTACCCCGTTGCGCCCGAGGAGGTCGGCGACGGCCGGGAAGCCTGCCGTAATCTCTGGCAGGAATTGCAGGCCGAGACGACCCGCGCATTGCGGGGAATTCAGGATGTCGAGGCTGCTCTGGAGACGCTCTACACGCTGCTGGAGAAATATACCGCCTACGTCCCGGCGCCCGATGCCGGAGCGCGTGGTATTTCGCTGTTCGACTACAGCAGGGTAACGGCCGCGCTGCATCTGTGCCGGGCCCGCGCGGGAAGTGAACCCGCCGTGTTGCTGGTCAAGGGCGACGTCTCGGGCATCCAGTCGTTCATCTACCGCGAATTGCGGGGTGATGCAACCGAAAACCCCGCCCAGTTGCTGCGTGGCCGCTCGTTCTTTGTGGCGCTGCTGACGCGCACCGTGGTGCGCCACCTGCAGCGCCAGTTCCGGTTGCCCGATGGCTGCGTGCTCTACAGTAGCGGTGGGCATTTTCTGCTGCTGATCCCGAATACCGAGGCGGCGCCGCAACAGCTCGACGAAGCAGACCGCCAGATCAATCAGGCACTTTTCGAGGAGCTGCGCGGCGCCATTCAGCTGGTGCAGGCCTCGGTACCCGTCAGCATTGAGGAGGTCGAACGCCGCCCCCATGAGGCACTGCGGCAACTGGAAGAAGCACTGCAGATGGCCAAACTGCGCAAGGGGTGGAACGTGCTCGACACGCTTGTGGGGCAGCCCATCGAGGAGGCAAACCAGACCCCGAAGCTCCATCGCGTCGGGCAGGCGCTGCCCTATACGCACTACCTGGTGGAGGTGCCGGGGCTTGCCGCGAACCAGGCGCCGGATGGCGTGCGGTGCGCTCTGGAGCTGCGGGGCTTTGCGGTAACGTGGCTCTTTGTGGAAGAGGACAGGATCGAGGCGATAGTGGGGCAACTGGGCACGCGCCGGGGCACCGTTTTCAATATACGCACCCCACGAATCCCGAACTTACCGGGAGCGATGCAGGTCGGCCGGCGCTTTCTACCCGCCGGCGTGTATGTGCCGATGCTTGCGGACGATTCGCGACCGCTCATGTTCGAGGAGCTGGCCGCGATCGAAAGTGAAAACTACCCGCTCCTGGGCTTTCTGCGGATGGACGTGGACAACCTGGGAGCGCTTTTCGTGGTGGGATTGCATGCGGCTTTTGGTAACCAGCCCTTTGGTCTGCACCGTACGGCGGCGCTTTCCCGGGAGCTGGATCGATTCTTCGGGGGCCAGGTCAACGCCCTGGCCCGGGGCCATGACGTGTACCTGGTCTATGCCGGCGGGGACGATCTGTTTGCCGTTGGCTCCTGGATTCGCGTGCTGCGCTTTGCCCGGAGCATCCGTGAAAAGCTGCGTGAATACTGCGCAGGCAATCCGTCGGTGACGATCTCGGCCGGTCTGTCGATTCACAAGGAGCATTTTCCGATCACCGTGGCGGCCGAGACGGCCGGCGAGGAAGAAGATCGGGCCAAAGCGGCCGGCAAGAACAGGATTTCTGTTTTCGAGACCCCGGTGACCTGGGAACGCCTGAGCGTTCTCCTGGACGAACTGGGCGAGCCGCTGCTGCTGGCCGTGTCGGACGAAACCCTGCCCGACGAAGACCGCCTTCCTCGCACCTTTCTGCATACGCTGCTTCGCTACAGCCGCGAGGTGCTCGACGAAGAAGGGCGCATCGATCTGGCTGCGTTGGCCCGATTCAATCATCTGTTGCACTACACCTTTGCCCGCCGGGGAGTGCATGCCAGGGTGCTGGAGACGGACACGCAGGAGGGTGAGTCCCCGAAAATGCGGCTGGCCCGGGGCTTTTTGCTGGAGGGGCCCGATCGTAGCGAATGGTTTCGTACGTTCGTCATCCCGGCCGCCTACGTCCTGCTGAAAACCCGCAAACAGCGCAACTGATCTGTACATAAACCAGCCCTGATGCTGCCATGGACATCCCAAAGGATCTGGCCGAACTGGAGCCGGAGGCGATCGACAGACTGGCCCATGATATGGGTCGTAAGTACGCAGAAAAGGAGATCAAGACAGCCCAGGTGCGCAACGTCTTTGCCCACATCAACCGCATGCGCACGCGCCTGCGTCGCAATCGGAGTGTCAGTCCCGAAATAATAAAACGCGATCTGGTCATGCTCAAACCGCGCCTGGCCTATGCCGGAGGGCGACAGGAGAAGGTTCGTCCTATGAGCGAAGACCTCAGGCAGGTGGTGAATGCCGTGCTGAACTCGCAGAGCTTTGAGAAAGCGCTGCAGAATTTCTTTGATCTTGTGGAGGGCATTGTGGCCTATCACAAGTTCTACGGCGGAAAGGATAACTAAAACCGGGAGGTGCGTCATGGCCGGTTTTCTGGGCAATATCGTCCTCAAGGGCAAAATGGAATGTCTGACAGGGCTGCACATCGGCGGTTCGAAGGAAAAGTTTGAAATCGGCGGCGTCGATCAGCCCGTCATTCGCGACCCGGCGACGAACTATCCCTACGTGCCCGGCTCTTCACTCAAGGGCAAGATGCGGTCGTTGCTGGCGTTCGCGCTGGGTAAGGCCCACGAAGATCCCAATTTCAGGAGCTTTGATCCAGATTGCCCGCTGCAGCGCGTCTTTGGTACTTCGGCCGAAGCCCGTAACATTGGCCCTTCGCGTCTGATCGTGCGCGATGCGTTTCCGGATGAGGAAACAATCCAGATGTGGGAAAACCTGGATACTGAGCTGCTCTACACCGAAATCAAAGCAGAAAACGGCATCGACCGTCTCACCTCGGCCGCCAACCCGCGATTTCCCGAGCGGGTCGTGCGCGGTTCTCGTTTCAACGTCGAGTTTGTCTTCGGGGTCTATGAGGTCAGGGACGCCGATTACTTCAGGTACATCATCGATGGGCTGCGGCTGCTGGAGCATTCCTGGCTGGGACGCAGCGGCACGCGCGGCTATGGTCAGGTAAAATTCAAGCTGGCCGAGCCGATCATCGTTACGCTCAACGATTACCTGAATGGTGGGGAGGCATATCGCCGGGCCAATCTCCCCCATGAGGAGCTGACGTTCGATCTGGAGACGGCCAGCTTCGACGAGGGCCGGTTCGAATCAATCAAGCAGGCATTTCGCCAGGTTGCCGAAAAGCTTGCGACGAATCAGGCATGACGTTACAGGCGATTTATCTGTATCCGCGGGCCTCTTTTCGCACGCCGTTGCGCTCCGATACGCTCTGGGGCCTGCTCGTGGTGGCGCTGCGTGTGGTGGCGGGCGATCGAGAGGCCGATGATTTCATTGCCGCCTGCGAGGCGGGCCAGCCGCCGGTTCGGCTTTCTTCTGCTTTTCCCTTTGTTGAAGTTTCGCGCGGCGATGGAGCGCCCGTGATCCGGCATTTTTTCCCGAGGCCGGTGCTGCCACCGCCGCCTCTGCTGGAGCCGTCCCGGGCCGACGCCCGCACCGTTTTCGAGCAGATGAAGCAGGGAAAAAAACTTCGTCAGATTCGATGGCTCCCGCAGGAGCTTTTTGAACGGGTGCTGCAGGGCGAGCTCGACGAGGCCGGATTGCAACAGGCACTTCAGCAATCCGGTGAGCAAAAGCAATGGCCCGTGATCCTCACGCAGGACAACCTGCATACGTCGATCGACCGGCTTACGGGTACCACGCGCATGGAGAATGATGCCGGCCAGCTCTTTTACAGCCACGAATACTACCTGAAGCGGGGACACGGGCTGTTTTTCCTGTGCGAGGGAGACGTGGAACGCATCGCGCCGGCCCTGCGCTATCTGCACCATGTGGGGTGGGGTGGCGACAGTTCGGTAGGCAAAGGGCACTTCGACTGGGCATTGCGTCGGCTGGAGCTCCAGGTGCCCGCGAAGCCCACGCATCGTCTGCTGCTTTCGCTTTACAGTCCGAATCCTGAAGAGCTGGCGCACATTCGGCGGCATCGGGATCAAACGTTCTATCAACTGGAGCGGCGGCAGGGGTATGCCGGTGCCCATCGGCTACCCGGGAGTGCTTACCGGAAAAAGCCGCTTTATATGTTTGCCGAAGGGTCACTTATGCCTGATCCCGGCCATCCGTTGCGCGGCACCGTGCATACCGTGATGGAATCGGCAGGGATTCAGGTGCGCCACAGCGGACTTGCGCTGGATTTGCCCGCTTATCTTCGGTCATCATAACGGGAAGCGAACGGGCTATGCCGATTACGTTGAAGCTCATAACGCGGTCGCCGGTCCATATCGGCTCGGGCCATGAGCTTGAATCCTTCGAGTACATTATCCACGACGGGTTTTTCTGGCGACTGGACATTGATCGGGTGACGGCTTTTCTGCTGGACGAAATCGGCGAGGAGTCCATTGAGCAATTTGCGTCGTGGATTGAGCGTAATACCGAGCGTCTTGCCAACGCCCGGGACAACAGGACGCAGTCTGAAATACGTCGTAGCCTTACGCTGCGCACCTTCGTGCGCAATGAATTGGGCCGGCCCGACGTAGACGCCCGGCTGCTGCAGCAGCTTTCTGAGCTTTCGCGCTATGCGATGCGCACGCCCTTTTCCGAGTTCAGACAACTCGTGCGTGAACAGCTCAAAGATCCGGACGGGCGTCTTTACATTCCCGGGTCTTCGCTCAAAGGAGCGTTGCGCACCTGTCTGCTCTACCAGGTTCTTGTGGAGGCCGATGAGCGAAACCTGCAGCGCTGGCTTGAGCGTATGCGCGCAGCCCTGCCAGCGGCAGGGAAGAGACTGGGCGGCAGAGATCGCGTGTTTTTTGCCCGCTGGCTTGAGCAGGATATTTTCTATTGTGGTCTGAAAAAGAAAGAAAAAGTTAGCTGGAAAGATGCCCAGTTCGATCTGCTCAAGTTTCTGAAGGTAAGCGATTCGGTGCCCGTGGCGGCCGATGAAGGTGGTGTCGTGACGGATGTGCAGATCTTACTACCGGGCTCAAATCCGCAGCCGCAGGCTCCGCCAGTGGAGGCTCTGGAGGCCGGTGTGGAGTTATCGATGTCTGTAAGCTTCGATGTGTCCTTTTTCCGGGCAGCGACCGATTTGCTGAAGCAGGGAGCGCAGGGAATGGGGACAGAAATATGGATTGGCCTTCCGGAGAAATTCCAGCGGCTTTACGGTTTTTCTCTGGAGGAGGCGGCGGCCATGGCTCCCGAAGAGCTGGAGCGCCGCTTGCTGGAGCGGGTGCGTACTGCTGCGCGCAACTTTGCCCGTGCATTGAAGACATTTGAAAAAGAATGGTGTCGAAGGGCGGAACGAGGAAGCACGCTTCAGATCTCTCGTCGTCTGCAGCGTTTTTATGACGAAATGCCAGAGGATATGCTGCGGCTGGGATGGGGGAGTGGATTTGCCGCCGCTACGGTCTATCTGGCCCTGCGCGAAAAGCCGGCCTGGCAGGAAACGCTCGAAGATTTACTGTATCGTCTCTTTTCCCTGAAGGAGCGGGAGGATCTGCTGCAGACTTTCCCGACATCGCGGCGCATGGCTCTGGACGGAGAAGGTGCGATGATAGCGGAGCCAATGGGCTGGGTGGAGCTGGAATGGCCCTGGCCGGCATCTGAAGCGGAAGCCACCGCCGAAGAGGAAGAAGCCGCCGAGGATGACTCGGACCTGTGGTTGGATGAGATCGGGCCCAAGAGCCAGGACATCGTTGCCGAGGTGGTGGACAACAGTCGTTCACCGTTTACGATTCGTGTTTTTGTGCGCGGCCTGGAGAATGAAAGGTTTCCCTGTGGGGGCGCCAATCACAGGGTGCTTGAAGTGGGGCAGCGTATCCGGGTACAGGTGGCCCAGTGGAACAAGAAGGAGGGACGCCCGGCCATGTTCAGGGTGCAGAGCATTCGGGTTTGATTCCGCGAGAGGTTGACTTCTATGGCCTGACTGTTTATAATGCGATCAGGATGGAGGAGGGGGTGTGACACGGAATTGTCACAGGGTTTTCGGAGCAAATTCTATTCCGTTTTTTGACGTGTTGTTGGCGAAAAAATCGGCCTTTTTGAGGGCAAACAGGCCGGTTCCAACGAGCCCCGTAACAATGGGGTCTGAAGACCTGACCCGATGAAAAGGGGATTACGACCGAATGTAGGCGAGCATCTCGCTAAGCAAGCGGGCCGTTTTGTTTTCGTACTGCGTCTGAAGACCTGACCCGATGAAAAGGGGATTACGACACAGCCATGGACGCCAAGTTCTACCGGGTCAATGAAGTCTGAAGACCTGACCCGATGAAAAGGGGATTACGACGCTTGTAGGCCTCCCAGCTCAAAAGCCGACGCTCTTTGTCTGAAGACCTGACCCGATGAAAAGGGGATTACGACCTGTCTCCCTCACAATGTTGTAGGGCAAGTTCTTATGTCTGAAGACCTGACCCGATGAAAAGGGGATTACGACTTGGATAGGATCGGAACCGCTCAAAACGAAAATGGACGATTTTGTCTGAAGACCTGACCCGATGAAAAGGGGATTACGACCGTCTGGATCGACGCTGTCGTGAACGATAAGACTATCCAGTCTGAAGACCTGACCCGATGAAAAGGGGATTACGACGGTAATGCGCCATAAATATTTCTTTCACCGTCTTCAGTCTGAAGACCTGACCCGATGAAAAGGGGATTACGACGGTTAAAGATATGTTCAACAGCCCGCCGCCGTTCAAAAAGAAGTCTGAAGACCTGACCCGATGAAAAGGGGATTACGACGAGGGACGTCGCCATTCATGAGTCGAGGGTTGACAACAGCTGAAGTTTGAGGTATCACTCATAGAACTTTATGATATTTCTGTGGAATTATGAAGCTGTCCGATTAGGCCAGCAAGCACGGCGTCTCTTACAAGACGGCGTAGGACTTGTGACCGTATGGGCTGGCCCACCTGACGGGCCCTACCGCGAGTTCCGCGGGAAGTGACGCCTGTGGAGACTCCTCTGACGGCGGAACCCTCCGAGTCATGGGTCGATGAAGCAGGAAGAAGTCCGGGAATAAAATTCCATGGATTTCGGAACGGCACGTGTCTCTGGATCCGAGTTGATAAAGCATGGCGGTTTGGGTCTGACGCGAGGCGCCTTTCAAGTGGTCGTTGGCCTTGTGTAAAGAGGTGGTGCTGCGCAAACGACTTCTTACACAAGGTTCTGGTCTCTATGCGGCTTTGAGCGTCAGACGGACAAGATTGGCACTTCAGGAGGGGCGGACACAACCCGGTCGGAGGAACGCTTCACGAGCCTGGCTCGAATGCGCCCGTCAGACGCAAAGCCGGCCCATCGGGTTGGGTCAGGTAGGCGTTTGTCCGGCCACCCAGTGGTAACGGCCCGGGCGCTGCCTGCTCTCCAGGTGGCCTGTGGGAATCGTCCCGGCCAGCAGGGGCACCGCCTGGTAGAAGTCTTTTCATCCTGTGATTGCCTGAGTCTGGGACCGCTTTCAATCGCATAAAAGTTGACTTTTTCTGGAGGCTTCATTAACTAATCATGAAAGCGCATCCACTCACCAACCGGAAAAGCGCCATGTCCAAAGCTACTCCGCTCTGTATGCTGGCCGTTTTGATCATTGCCTGGCCATTGCAGGCGCAGAAGACGGATTACGTCTTCAACGTACCGGTCAGCGACAACTTCAAGGATCCCTATACTGTGGGATTCCACTCTGGCGCGCGCGGTGCCTATGGTCCCTGCGACATGGATGGCGACGGTCTGGTGGAGGTGCTGGTGACGGACTATTCGGGCGGCGGCCGCGTCTATGTGATTGAGAACAAGGGAGTGGACACCTGGGAGCTGGTCTATGCTACGCCATGGATGGATTCGACCAGTACCTCGCAGAACGCCCGTTATGCCGTCTGTGGCGACCTGGACGGTGACGGAAAGGGCGAGTTCATGTTTCTGTCGGGAAGAAGCTATAGTGCGACCAACCCGCTGGTGGGTCAACTTAACCTGCGGCCGGGGCTCTTCGTCTACGAGTTCACCGGCACCGATGACGATTACGGAACGGGTCCCGCTTCCATCTACGACTTTCCCGACGATTTGCCCGATCGTTGGGTTAGCGAGCAGATGGTCGTAGCTGATGTAGATGGCGATGGTCAACAGGAGTTGCTTTTCCCAAACAATGGCAGCAATAACCGCTACGACAACTGGTACATTCTATCCGTGACCGGAGATATCGGGAGCGGCTTTGAGGTGTGGGTCGAAGAAGTGCGCATCAGCAGCCGCGCCTCGGAAGACTTTGATCCGGTCAATCGTGGCGGCGGCAGTCCCTATGCGATCCTACCGGCCGATCTGGATGGTGACGGGACCTACGAACTGTCCATGCACTCCTGGAACAACTTTAACTTTACCAATGGAGACGTACTCGGCCCGGATCAATATCAGTTTCCCGATGCGAATGCACAGAACGTGTACGTGCATGCTTCCAGTGGCGACCACGTCGCGCTGTTCGGGGGCGTAGTGGTGGACATCAACGGCGATGGAGACGATGAGGTCTTTTATCCTAACTTCCACACTGGACAGCTGGCCGTCCTGAACTACGAAAGCGGCGAAAATCCCCTGGAGATCACTACCGATCAGCTCATCTTTCCGCTGCTGGAGGGTCCGACGAACCTTGGTATTACCACCGGCGATCTGGACGGTGATGGTCATCCGGAGCTGATCGGTGCAGGTTATTCGTATTCCGGAAGTGCCTTCACGGCGGGCGAGCCTTCCTATTTTATCCGTGTGGCGGAATTTACCGGCACCGATCCGGAAGATCCGAATTCCTATACGTTGATGGACGTCAACACGGCGCTTCCGATTGACAGCACCACCTTCAACGTGATCTTCCGCGACTCGGCCGGCGTGCCGAGCCGTTACTATGAGCCCAGCGGTGGAAACGACCCCTACTTCCCGGCCAAGCTCTCCTACCTTGGTGATCCCGATGGAGACGGCCAGCGGGAGGTGGTGGTCTCCTTCCAGGGTGTGGATGACAGCCTGGATACCTACGATGAGGTGTGGACGGAAGCAGTCGAGGCGCAGCAGTGGTCTTTCACGGCAGACGCCCGGGATGTGGCCTATTCTTCAGGCAACAACCTGGTGCTTGCGCTGGTGAAGGATGCCGGGGCACCGATGCTCCTGGCGCTTGATCCGGACGACGGGACTGCTGTGGACACGCTGGACATGACCGGCGTGGCCGGCGGAGACGAGGTGCTCAACGCCCTGGCAGCCAGCGGATCGGCGCTGATCGCCGTCAATCTGGTCAACGATGCCAGCACGGCGGCCATTCGGCTCTATCAGTGGACCGGAGCCTTTACCGGAGCACCAGAGGTGGTGCTGGACACGATGCTGGCGTCGGGTGGCCGCTTTGGCAACGCGCTGGGTGCTTACATCAGCACCGACTCCATTGCTTTTATCGGTGGGGATACGCAGATTTTCCGTACAGGCACCGATGGGCAGAACTTCCTGATCGATCTGCCTGCGCAGGGAGCGGCTTCCGGCGGCATTGCGCCGGTCAGCGCCACGCGTCTCTGGATCAATGGCGCAGGTCAGCCCGTGCGGTTGATCGACGACACGGGGCAGGTGCTGGCCACGATTGATGACAGCGTTGTGCCACTGGATGCGGCGGGCGTCGCCTACTATCGGTTCACCCCCGACTTTGCCGGCTTCTCGGCGGAATTGCTCGCGATCGGTCCGGACAACGCCGGCGTGTTTTATCTGGTCGACGTGACCGACACTCAGAATCCGCGTCTGGTAGGGACCACCTCCGGTGGGAGCGGATCGCTGATCAGCGGAGTGGGTGGCGGGGTGGCCTTCGACACCCGTCAGCGCCAGATCGTCGGCGTGAACGCGGGGGCTTCCCTTGTAGCGCATCCGTTCCAGTACGGATACGTGCGCACGCTTCGGGAGCGCAGGGCAGCCCCGGCCCGTGCGTTCATGCGGATCATTGCTTCGGACGGGCTGACGGTGGATATCGACCAGGAACGGGTCATCCTTCCCTCCGACTACAGGCTTTCGGCCGCCTACCCCAACCCGTTCCGTGAGCGCATGCAGTTTACGGTTACGTTGCCGCTGGCCAAGCGCATCACCGTGCGCATCTACGATATGCTCGGCCGTGAAGTGCGCACGCTGGCCCGCGATGCGCTGTACGGACCCGGCACCCATACCTTCAGCTGGGATGGCACGGATGCAGCAGGGCAGCGTGTGGCCAGTGGCCTTTACTTCTACACACTGGAATTCGGCCACTTCCGCAAGGTGGGACAGGTAATGCTGGTGCGGTAGTAAATTGCCGAAGGGGCGGCTCCGGAGGTCGCATGGCTTCCGGGGCCGCCCGATCTGGTCGTAAAGCGGGCGATGATGGCGACAAGGTATGGACTGTTGCCGGGATTGCTGCTCATGCTGGTGGTTCCGGTGTGGGCGCAGACCGGAAAGCTGGCCGGCTACGTCCGGGATGCCGAGACCGGCCAACCGCTCATCGGTGCTACCGTCTACATCGAGGAGACCGGCCAGGGAGCGGTAACCGACGCGCAGGGCTACTACGTGGTGCTGAATCTGCGGCCGGGCCTCTATACCGTGCGTTTTTCTTACGTGGGGTACGAAACGGTCCGCTACACGGACGTACGCATCGTCTCGGACCAGACGCGCGAACTTGAGGTGCGCCTTCGTCCCTCGGTGGTGGCGGGGGAGGAGGTGGTCATTACGGCTCAGCGGCCGCTCGTGCAGCGAGACCTTACCTCATCACGGAAGACCGTGGTGGCCGAGGAGATCCAGGCGCTTCCGGTGGAGAGCTTTCTGGACGTGCTGGCCCTTCAGGCCGGGGTGAACCGCGGCCCATCTGGAGAACTCCACATCCGTGGCGGGCGAAGCACGGAGATCGCCTACCTGGTCGATGGGCTCTCGGTGGGCAATCCCTTCAATGCCAATGGCCTGGCCACGGAAGTGGCCACCAACGCCATCCAGGAGCTGACCGTGGTCTCCGGCACCTTCAACGCGGAGTACGGACAGGCCATGTCGGGTATCGTCAACGTGGTGACGAAAGAGGGGGGCGAAAAGCTCGAGGGAACCTTCAGCGCTTACGCCGGCGACTACCTGACGCGCCACGAAGATATTTTCTATCTACCTCCGGGCATCCAGCGAAATACCACCACGATCGAGGGAACGCTGGGCGGTCCGGTGCCGCTGACCGGCAAAAAAGTACGTTTTTTCTTCTCGGCACGGCGCGATCAGTCGGACGGGCATCTCTGGGGCATCCGGGAGCACCTGCCTTCGGACTCGGCCAATTTCAACGTCAATCCCTGGTATTACGAAATCCAGGGACGTCCCTGGACGGCCTATGTCGACTCGCTACCCGTGCCCGACGAGCGTGTGCCCATGAACCCACGTACCAGCTCCAACCTGCTCTTAAAGCTTACCGCCCGCCCCTTCCAGACACTTAAAGTGGAGTATACGCACATGCGGGACCGTGCCCGCACCAGACCTTTCGCCTTCGAGTATCGTTTCAACCCGGACGGGGTGGTCACCTATCGAGACTGGAGCCGCAACCACGCGCTGCACCTTACGCACACGCTTTCTTCCCGGACTTTCTACACGATCCGGCTTTCCTACGCAACGCATTCCTTCCGGTCCTACCTCTACGAGAATCCCACGGACCCGCGCTACGTGTCGGACGGGCGCATCGTGGGTTTCCCCGGGAATCAGTTTCTCTTTGGCGGCGATCAGAAAGGCCACGTCTACGAGGACAGCCGCTCCTGGCGGGCCAAACTCGACATCACCCACCAGTTCGGGCGCATTCATCAGGCCAAGGCGGGCATCGACTGGAATGTACACTACCTGTCGCGCGAGAACTTTGTGGTACTCTACGACGGCAACCAGTACCGCGAGCCCACCGTGCCGCCGCTCGACTCGCCCGCCCACGATCGCTACCGTAACCGGCGCGTGCTCATCTGGAGTGCCTACGTGCAGGACAAGATGGAATTCGAGCAATTCATCGTGAACGCAGGTGTTCGTTTCGACTACTTCTGGCCCGAGGGGGAGTACATTCCTGATTTGCTCGATCCCCTGGGACCTCGCCGGCGGTCGCGTCCACGCTATCGTTTCAGTCCGCGACTGGGCATCTCCTTCCCCATTACCGAAACGGGCTTCATTCACCTGTCCTATGGCCACTTTTACCAGATGCCCCCGCTGCGAAATATCTACATCAACCCGGAATTCGAGTTTGGCGTCGGGACCACGCCCACGTTCGGCAACGCCAACCTGCGCCCGGAACGCACGGTGATGTACGAGATCGGCCTGCAGCAGCAGCTCGGCGCGCTGGTGGCCATCGACGTGACGGCCTACTACAAGGACATCCGGGATTATCTCACGCTGCAGACCGTGCAGTTTCGCACGGCCAGCGATCCGCTCTATCGGATCTACCTGAACAAGGACTACGCGAACGTCAAGGGACTGACGTTTTCGCTTACGAAGCGGCGCGGGCGGGACGATCGGCTGGCCGCCACGCTGGACTACACCTTCCAGATTGCCGAAGGTAACCGTGACGACGCCAATGCCTTCTATTTCAACTTTCTGTCGGGTCGTGAGACGCCGCTGGAGCTGGTGCCGCTGGACTTCGATCAGCGACACGTGGTGTCGAGCACGGTCACCTATGGGACGGGAAGCTGGGGCGTCAGTCTGAAGGGCCAGTTTGCCACCGGGTACCCCTATACGCCCGAGCTAATCAACCAGAAGGTGGATCTCAAGCCCAACAGTGCGCGCAAGCCCTCGCAGATGACCGTGGACCTGTACCTGTATCGCACGTTCACACTGGGGCCCGCCTCGCTGCAGCTTTTTGCCCGCGTTTACAACCTGTCTGACCGCCTCAACGAGCGGTTTGTCTTCAATGATACCGGGCGGGCCACCTACTCGCTGGCTCGCTATCGCAACCTGCACGCCACGTGGGAGCCGTATTACGGCAAACCGGGCATTCACACGCTGGACGAATATCTGACGCGCCCGCACTGGTTCGGGCCGCCACGAGAGGTACGTGTCGGAATGTCGCTGTCCTTTTAAAACGCGGGGAGATGATGCGTAAGACGGCCGTACTTGGCATCCTGCTGGTGCTGAGCCTGTTCGGTGAGCGGTTTGCCCGGGCTCAGTCGGAAAAAGAATGGCGTGAGGGGCGCCGACGCGAATGGACGCTCAAGCAGGTCTACCGCTGGTACACCTACCTGGAGCGGCAGCCGTTGCAACAGAATCAGCTGGACTGCCCGGACTACACCACGCGCCGGGATGTGGTGATGAACGGCAACAAGATCACCACGCAGATCACCAACTTTGGCTCTATCTCCAGTCCGGGCAATACGATCACGGACATTGTCTGGAACGGGCTTGGCTACGGTTACGAGTTCGGGCCGTTCGTGGCTGCCGAAGTGATCGACGAGGGCCATAAAGATCCCCAGAGCGTGCCCATGCGGGACGAGCAGGGGAACGTGGTCTACGATGCCAATGGCGACACCATCTGGGTGATGCACATCGTCTCGGACGGGCTGGTCTCGAACGGTGGCGAGCGCTCGCCGGATGGAAAGGAGTGGTGGGGCTGGCAGCCCATTCCCTGCGCCCAGCCGGTCGGCTCGTTCGAAGGGCTGGAGGTCGTCAACCCGGAATCTGACGAAATCCCCACCAACGACGCACCGGATCGTGACCTGGACGGACGCCCCGACTCGTGGCCCGAGAGCTGGTACAACCCGAACCTGCGCCAGTACGTCTGGCCCGGCGCATTGCGGCAGGGTGTCTCCAACGCTGACAAAGAGGCGCTCTACTTCATGAACGACTATAGCAATAAGGAATTCCACTACTATCCTTTCCCGGATGACTCGACCAAACGTGGGCTCGGGCTCGAGGTCGAGGTACGCATCTACCAGTGGTCCAATCCGCTGGCCGAAGATGCCATCTTCTTCGTGTACAAGATCACCAACAAAAGTCCGAAGGACCTGGAGAAGGTTATCTTCGGCATGTGGGGCGACCCGCACGTGGGCGGCCCGGGCGACTGGCACGATGACCTGGCCTACTTCGACCGCCGTCTGAACATGGTCTATGCCTGGGATGCCGACGGTCGCTCGGACATACCGGGACGCAAGCCGGGCTATTTCGGCTACAAGTTCCTGGAAAGCCCGGGTATCGACTACGACGGGATCGATAACGACGGCGACGGGATGGTCGACGAATCCTGGTACGATGGGATCGACAACGACGGCGACTGGGATCCCGAGCGAGATGACGTGGGCATCGACGGCATTCCGGGTACCGGTGACGAAGGCGAAGGGGACGGGCTGCCCACGCCGGGCGATCCTTACGACATCCGGCGGCCGGGCGAGCCCAACATCGACTTTACGGACATCGACGAGAGCGACATGATCGGGCTGACCAGCTTCGCCTCGCCGCCGTTTGCCGGAAACCGCATCAGCAACGACGAGCGGGTGTGGAGCTTCGTGCAGCCGGGACGCTTCGACGAGGTGCCGCCCGAACCGGGCGACTACGTGTTCATCTATGGATCGGGACCCTTCCGCCTGCGGGCCGGCGAGACCAAGCGCTTTTCCATTGCGCTGCTGATGGGCGAAAACCTGGACGACCTGATGCTCAACGCGGAGACGGTCCAGGAGATCTACAACGCAGGTTACCGCTTTGCCAAACCGCCCGAGAAGCCTCACGTCGTGGCCGTGCCGGGCGACCGCAAGGTGACGCTCTACTGGGACGACCGGGCCGAGTACTCGGTAGATCCGCTCAGCGGAGAGAACGACTTCGAGGGCTACGTGATCTACCGCTCGACCGATCCTGAATTTGCCGACCTGCAGACCATCACCGACATCAACGGCACGCCGTTTCTCTATGAGCCGCTGAAGATGGTTACGGGCGTGCCCGCTCGCTTCGATCGGATCAACGGCATCCAGGGGCTTTCCCCGGTGCCCTATCCGCGGCGTGGCGTGGCCTACTTCCTGGGAAACGACACGGGCCTGCGCCACACGTTCATGGATTCCAACAACGTCATTAACGGTCAGCGGTACTTCTACGCAGTGGTGGCCTACGATCACGGGGCCCCGGACCTGGGCATCCCACCCAGCGAGACCAGCAAAACCATCACCTATAATCCGGAGACCGACACCTACATTTTCGACGTCAACACGGTGTCTGTGGTACCGCGTCCCCCGGCCGCCGGATACGTGCCGCCGGAGGTGGTTGCCGATGAACCGTCGGCCACGGGACCTGTGGCACACGTGTCGGGACACGGCACGGGTACGATCCACATCGAGGTGATCGATCCGATGGCGGTGGAGGATGATAACCCCTATCGGCTGATCTTCGAGGAGGTGGATGGCCAGCTCGTCTATTCCGTGATCGATGAGAAGCCGGTAGAAGTAACGATTCAGGTTGGCAAGGTGGGGAAATCGGCGGGGCTGGGCTACCGCAACATCATTCCGGAAACCTTCGAACTGCTGCATAACGGTCAGCCCCTGCAGGAAGGCGTCGACTACACGCTCAACGCTCGGGCAGGCCGGGTGATCTATCTGGACGGTGGGGCCATCGAGCCCGGCATGGAACTGGTGGCCCGTTTCCAGTACCGTCCGATTGACCGCAGCAGCCTGCTTAACTTTGAGGAAGCCAATCCCATCTTTGACGGCCTGCACCTGTTCGTTCGGAACGACCCGCTGGCGATCGACTCGGTACACACCGGCTGGGTGCAGGGTGGATCGGGCTTCACCTATCAGGTGCGGGTGGCCACGGCCGGTCCCGGCCGCCGAGGGGTCCCCTACGACTACGAAATCCGCTTTGCCAATCAGATCGTTGATACCAGCTTCTCCACGCGGCTGCCCCTGCCGTTCCGGGTCTATAACCGGACGCGGGCCAATGAGCCAGTCGATGTCTTTGTGCCGGATGTAAACCGCAACGGTCGCTGGGACATCGACGAGCGCATCATCTTTCTGGAATATCAGGACGGCTCACCGATCGCTACCTGGGAGGTGCGTTTCTTCGATCCGGAAAACCGGGGCACGCTGCCGGGAGAGGGGGACGTGTTTCAGGTGGTGACGCGCAAGCCCTTCACGATAGAGGATGTCTTCACCTTCCGCACGCGCGCGGCCCGTACCGAACCGGAAAAGGTGCGTCGGCAGATGCGGGAGATCTACGTGGTGCCCAATCCTTACGTGGCCACCAACGTGCTCGAGCCGCGCAATCCGGTTTCGCGCACGCGGCGCGGAGATCGGCGCCTGTACTTTGCGAATCTACCGCCTCGCTGCACCATCCGCATTTACACGCTGGCAGGCGAACTGGTGGACGTGATCGAGCACGATAGCCCGATCGACAACGGAATTGCTTACTGGGATCTGCGCAGTCGTGACAACATGGACATTGCCTACGGACTTTACATCTTCCACGTCGAGTCGGAAGAGGGTACCTATGTCGGGAAGTTTGCGGTCATCAAATAACCTGCTGAAACTGCTGGCCGTCGTTTTTCTGGTGGGCGGAGCGCCGGCAGTCCGGGCCCAGCTCTCCAACGAAGGGCCGGCGCGGGGCACCATCACCAAGGTGGGGACGACGGGCGCACAGTTCCTGAAGCTGGGGGTGGGGGCCCGGCCGCTGGCACTGGGCGGTGCCTACGTGGCACTGGGGACCGATCTGCCGGCGATCTACTGGAATGTGGCGGGTCTGGCGTGGTTTCGTGGGGGAGCGGCCCAGTTCACGCACACCGACTATCTGGCCGGGATCTCCTATGACGTCGCGCTGGTGGCCATCTCGCTGGGATCGGCCGGCTCCATCGGAGCTGGACTCTATTACCTGAACTCCGGAGAGATGCCGGTGCGTACCGTGGAAGAGCCGGAAGGTACCGGTGAGCGCTTTTCGGTGCAGAACCTTGCGCTGCAGCTCTCCTATGCACGCAACCTCACCGATCGCTTTGCGCTGGGCGGCTCGGTCAAATACATCCGGGAGTCGATCTGGCATAGCAGCGCCTCGGCCGTGGCCGTGGACATCGGGGTGCGCTTCATCACGCCGTTTGAGCGCCTGGTCATAGGCGCCAGCATCTCGAATTTCGGTCCCAAGATGCGCATGGACGGAAGGGACATCTACTTCAGTGTGGATCCGGACCTGCAAAACCAGGGCAACGTCGAGGTGGTCAACGCGGCTTATCTGCTGGATTCGTACGACCTGCCGCTGCTGTTTCGCTTTGGTGTGGCCTTTACTGCCTATGAAAATCGAGATGTTCGGTTTATGCTGCTGAGTGATGCGGCGCACCCGAACGATAACACGGAGTACATGAATTTCGGCGCCGAGCTGAATCTCCGCGATCTACTGGCCCTGCGGATCGGCTACAAGAATGTCTTCGAGCGCGACGGCGAGCAGGGATTGACGCTCGGAGGCGGATTGACGCTGGTGTCTGCCGGATTGCGTGCTCATTTCGACTTTGCGCACGCGAGTTTTGGCCGGCTGGGGTCGACCCGGTGGGTCAGCGTGGGTGTCGCCTTCTGATGGCCATGCGTATGCCAAGACGACTTCTGTTGCTGGCGTTGCTGGTTCTGGTGCCGGTTGCACGGGCGCAGCAGCGCTCCGATGTGGTCGAGCGCCCGGTCAGGATTCAGACGCCCGCTCTCAAAAAGGAAGGCGGTCACACGGTCTGGGAGGCTCGTAGTGACACGCTCCCTGGACCATTTACCGGGATCATACTCCGGGGAACGACCAGGCCGGGCGCGACGCTCCGGGGATGGATCCGGCTGGGCGACCGCGACGACTGGCATGAACTGACAATCCTGCGGCAGCAACGGTCGGCCATTTTCTGGGCGGGCTATCGAAGCGATAGCCTGTTGCATGCACCGTTTTTCCGCGTTCGCTTCGAGGGCGAAGGGGCCGGCGTGTTACAGATCATTGAGGCGGGCACCTTTAATCACCTTGACGACTCGTTGCAAGGGGCCCTGAAGTGGCACATCGTGCCCGGGCGTCCATCCGGTCATATTCGGGCGCCCCACCTTATTCGTCGAAGCGAGTGGGGCGCTCGCCCTTTCGTCGGCACACCGACACCGCAGCCCTACTACGACTACGAGACCTTTCATCATACGGCCGGATTTGCACCGCGCACCTACGAGGAAGGAATTCAGGAGGTGCGCAACATTCAGCAGTTTCATCAGGACGTGCGGGGCTGGAGCGACATCGGCTATCACTTTCTGCTCGATCTGGAGGGGCGCATTTACCAGGGACGCCCTTTTGCCGATGAGAGCATTCCGTTCGATCAGGGCCCGCCGCTTGTGATCGGAGCCCACGTTGGAGGACACAACACGGGCAATATCGGCGTGGCCATCATGGGGTGTTTTCATCCGCCCGAGGGCTCGCATTGCATTGATCAGCTCACGCCTGCGGCCCGCGACTCGCTCGTGTTGCTGCTGGCCTACCTGATCGACACCTACGGCATCGATCCGCTGCACATCCGCGGGCATCGTGAATGGCCCTCGGCCTCGACGGCCTGTCCGGGTGACAATAACATGGCGCTGCTACCCGCCATCCGAGAAGAGGTGGCCGAACTGCTCAAGCGGGGCACCACACAGCCGGCCGAGCTTGTGGCGGAGGTAAGTGTCGATGCCGATGGGGTGGTGCGTCTGCGCTGGAACGTCGTCACCCTTCGTAATGCCAGCCGACTTGCGATTGTGCGACAGGCCGGGGTGCGGGCGGATACGATCTACCAGACAACAGAACTGGCGTCCGGGGAATTTGCCGACGTGACGGCTCCCACATCGGCCCAGCTGGTCTACCAGTTCGTGGTCTTCTCTGATACGGGCTATCCATTCGTTCTCGCGGAGGACACGGTTCAACTGCCGCACTATGCCGACTGGCTTCGTGTGGCGGTCTTCCCGTCACCTTTCGTTGAGGAAGCGCGCCTTCGTTACTACCTGCGCACCACGGCCTGGGTCGAGGCCGACCTGTTTGACGTGCTCGGGCGCCCGGTGCGTCGTCTGATCCGGGGATATGTCACCTCGGGCTGGCATGGCGTTTCCTTTGCCCTTCGGGGAGCGGCTACCGGGATGTACTATGTGCGTTTCCGTGCCAGTCTGATCGGCAATCGGGAATTCGTGCGGGTGATCCCCGTCGTGTACGTGGGAGGACTTTAGATGCTCATAGCCGTTGGGCCTGGGCTTATGATTTGATTTCTGATTTCGGCAAGGTTTGCTATTCCCGGAACGATTCTTCTCAAAGAAGCAGGTCTCTAAATCGGAGGCTTTCACGAAGGCAGGAGACGCAATTTTTGTGTAGGCCTACGTACTGCTCCGCCATCTTTTGTACACAATATCACCCATTCGGGTGATTGACGCCCTACTAAAGAGGGGTTAAAATCTTACGGAGCTATATCTCAATACCAATGGAGCCATGAGGCGCAGCCTGCCCGTTTTGTTTTTCTGGGCCGCACTTGGTCGCTTGCTCTGGGCCCAGACTTACGACTCGACCGTGGTAACCGTTCGCGCGGGATGTTATCCTGAGGTTGTTTTTCCTGGGGAAACCTTCGCTTTTCGCTTTGACTACCGCGCGAGTTCAGCCGTAGATACGGTTTACATCCCGCAGGATTTTGATTGGTCTCCATTAGAGGTTGTAGGTTATCGATACATAGAGATGGTTGAGGATGGGAGTAAATCGCTCCAGGTTATCCTGCGGGTACCAGATACTCCGGACAACTGGAGCAGGGATATGGTTATTGGCAAGCAGCCTCCAGTTCGTTGGCGTTTGAAGAGTGGAGAGGAAAGAGAGGAGGAACAGTTCTGTTCAACCTTGGTGCATACAAGGTATATCTACTATACGTCTCCAGAAGGAGGTCTTGTATATGAAGACAGATCGGCTGGTTCATGGCATCTCATCAACAGAGGGGTAAGAGATAATACAGTGTTGCCTATCGCACGAGGTTCAGGGTATCTCATCTTCGGATTGGAACCGGGTCTTGTAAGATTTTCCCTTTGGCCTTGGGGAGACGGAATTTTCAAGGTATGGGTAGAGGGACCACTTTATTTGTATCATATCAATCCTTCCATGGATACAAAAGATTTCAGTTTGGTGACATGGCAAGTTTCATATTTCAAAGATTCAGAATATTTCAGAATTGATCCTGTGGACACCTTTACAACAAATAGTGTTCCTTATCATACGGGAGATTATGAAAGATATCTTGATAATGCATGGCGTTTACTTGTTATTCCCAGGCCAGAGGCTCCAAATGAAAGTCGAGGAAAAATCGTGGCTGCTTTTTATCGTGAAGGAGTTGAGCTTTTTAGAAGGGAGTTGAACTTTTATGTATATGGTGACTTTCTCAAAAACAATGTCTTTCTAACACCTATCTTTAAGGATACGTCGGGATCTTTTTATACTTGGGGGGATGATTGGAGTAATCGACCTACGGTTCAAGAAATATGTAGTGGATATACAATAGTATCAAACATATGCCCAAGTCCTTCTATAGCGGGACCTGATACAGCGGTTTATTCTTTTTTATATAGCAATACAGGATCTTTATCCATAATTTCCAATTATGCCCATGATGGTTTTGTGAATCTGAGTGTTTCTTCTAGTTTTAGCTATATTAGAAAGTTAATTTGGGAATACAAGGGAAAAACAAAAAATAAGAGACCCGATATAAATGAAATATTAGAAGAACTAGAAGAAAAACTAAAGGAAGAAGAAGAAGAAAATGAAAGAGAAGATAATACTAAAATATTTTATACTTCAGTAATAGGAGACGCGACAGATGAAACAGAAAATTATTACGCTGTCTTTAATCAAAATGCAAGGGTTGTTTTCGAATTGGGAGAGCGGTATAATTCTAATTTTCTATCAGATACTTTGCATCCTATTTATGCATTAAGAAATTCTTATTTTTTAGGCCAGTTTAATTATACCAAAAAAATTATAGGATATCCGGGATTCGTTATTCAGTGCACCATTAAACCCAGCGATTGTAATGTCATAGGTACTTACGGATTAGAACCTGTTATCCTAAATGGTACCTACAAAAGTGAAAATAATCCTTCTGGTTCGCTTGCTGTTGATGGCTACGATGATAGAGACATAGTGTTTTTCCATAACTATTTTAATGAATTGTTTTATTCTCCGCATGTTATAACAACAATATTCAACTTTCCCTCGAAATCTTCTCAATTATCTCCGGAAGACACAACCTCGCCACCGTTGATCGACATTCGTCTGCTGGCCAATCCTTCGGTGCAGCGGCTGCAGGATCTGGCAGGTTCTTTGAATGATCGACGGCCTTTTGAATTTATCGTACAGGTCTATCAGAACGGCCAGCCCCTTGCTAATACGCCGCTAACTGTGGAGGGTCCTTTCGCCGATGACGAAATCCCCTCTACCGACGCCCTTCTGCTACTGAACGAGCCACAGCAAACGAACGCTTTTGGTATCTATAGCTTCTTCTGGATTCCTCCATCCAAGAACTGGTTTGAGGGCAAGTCGATGCCTTATGGCTTCCGATTCCGCGTGCGCGTTGGCGATACGTGGGAAGACGCGACGGTCCAGGTCTCCAACTTGATTATTCAGGGGCAGCTCGTGCAACGCCATGCTGGCGCCAAGCTCCGGCAGGACCCGGACCGGGACGGGTTATTGCCGCTTGCCAACGTGGAGGTCAGCCTGGAGCCCGATTTTCCACCGGACCGCACCGTGCGCACCGACGCCAACGGCCACTTCGAACTGGGTGTACCGGAGGTGGGAAGCTATCAGGTCTATGCGCGCCGTCGTGAGTTCTGGCCCGACAACTTCCCGAAATGGAGCCGCACCCAGGGGCGCGTTTTTGTTACGGAAAGCGGCCCTGTGCCCGATACGCTCTTGCTCTTTCTGGCCGAGTTGCCCGTCGGTCCGATGCTGCAAAGATGGATTCCCGAGATCACCTTCGACATGGAATCGGTACGGGACTCGCTGCAGCATCTACGTGTCATTCCAGAGATTGTGGGCTTTCTGTCAGAAATTGCCCGTCAGGACAGTACTGGGGCGTTGGATGAGGAAGCCGTACGGCGGTTGCAGCAGGCCGTTTTTGCCACATACGATCTGTTTCAGGGAGCACACGACCTGGCAGATTGTGGCAAAACAGCCATCTGGGAAGGCTCGTTGGGGATCCTCTTTGAAGTGGTTAAACTGATTGTTGAAAAGATAAAATTGCTTGAGAAAATCAGCCAGAGCATTCGAAGCAAACTGCCGGCTGACTGGAAGCAATCCTCGGACCCTAAGATTCGTCAGCTGGGACGCACGCTGGAGGCGCTTGAAGGTATCAAGATAAGATTGGTCAACATTCTGGAAAGGATTCAAGCATGGGCCCAGAAAAGCTCCAACGACCTTCTGGAAGGCATGCGGCACGCTATTATAAATGGAGATTTTGCATCGTTCAATACCATGTATTTCTTGCGGGGGAGGATTTTTGAGCCGCTGGCTGAACTGATCAAAAGGGTGACAGATCTGGCCAAGAAAACCAAACTGGATGAGTTCTCTCGAGAATTTGTCTTTTCCCAGGCAATGGAGCAAAGCGGTTTGAATCGCCTACTCAACTCGCTTAGCGACACAATCAAGGAGATACTTCTGCGGGGACAGCTTGATGATCTGCGTGCGGTTGTAGCCACAACGCTTCAAGAAGAGGTCGAACTGGCACGTCAGCGTCAGTTTTCAGCGTATCCGCTGAGTTTTTATCATGCCCGTCGAGCCAGCAACGGATGGCTGGAGCTAATGCGCCAGGAGCGCACCCGGCTGCTGGGGCGCTGCGAGGGATTGCTTGGCCTGAACGAGATGGCTAATGCGGCTATGGATGCCATAAAAGCGGCCATGCTCGGGTTGAGCGTAGCGACCTCAGGGGCTCTGACACCCGCGGCTGTGGCTGTGGATCGGCTTTCGACGGCGGTGGGGCTGGTTCTGAAAGCGGCCATGATTCTCACGGGCCTGGAAGTTATGTCGGCCATTCATCCGAAGGGCAATTATGGGCGGCCTGGGATTGCGGCCGTGCGACAGGCTTTTTCGCTGAAAGCACCGGCGCTTGCGGTGCGCGTACACTCGCCCGTACGTTTGATGGTGGTCGATACGCAGGGACGCCGCACGGGTGCTGATGCTACAGGACAGTTCTACAACGAAATTCCGGGTGCTGGTTACTGGCCTGCCAGTGATTCGCTGGAAGAGACGATCTTGCTCCCGGCTGATATCGGACCGTTTCGGGTGATCGTGCACGGCAGCGGCAGCGGTACGTATGCCCTGGAGCTGTTGCAGTTGGACTCGCTGGGCGAAGAGACGGTCTTGCGCCGTTGGACAGGAGAGGTTTCGCCCCTGGATCGCTGGCAGTTGGTTGTGGAAAGTCCTGAAGAAGCAGTTGCTTCAGCTACGCTTCAGAGTTTACCGGAAGCGACAGATCTATTTGTGATGCTCGCGGGTCAGCGGCGAGACTCGGTGCGCGTAGGCCTGGGTCTGAGCGTGACGCTCGAGGCTGTTGCCACCTATGGCGACACGACGCTGACCCTCCCTGCCACGAACGTGCAATGGTCGGTGAGCGATACGATTGCTGCAGTTGCAGAAACGGAACGACCCGGGCAGGCCTCGGTGGTGGGACTACACCCGGGCAGCACGACGCTGACGGTGCAGGCCGAGGCATTCACGCGTCGGATCGTGTTGGATGTGGCGGGCCTTGAGGGAGCGATCTCGCTTTCGCGCCGCAGCCTGACCGCCAGCGACACGGTATCGGTTCAGGTACGGGTGCGGGCTCATGGGGTTGCACGGCCCGAACAGATTGCCGTGGAGGTACGCACCCCGACAACTCGTTACTGGCTCCCGGTGATGCCTGACGAGAACGGTGTTGCTACGGTGGCCTGGCGCATGCCGGACAGTCTCTCGGGCTATAGTGGTCCTGGTCAAATGGCCCTCGTTGGAGTGGTAGAAGGCGATACGATTACTCTTGCGTCGGTGCCGTTTGTGCTGGTAGCGTCGGACGTCGAGGTGCCGGAGGTGCTGGAAGCCGAGGCTACGGAGGATGGGGTTGTGGTAGCCCGTGTGCAGCTACCGCGATCGGTACTGGCCGCAGCGCTTCAGCCGGAGGTGCTGCTTTCGGTTGTGGATTCGCTGCCGGCGGCCTTACCCTCGGGCTTTACGGCCATCGGCCCCGCCATTGGATGGAGTTTCTGGGATCAGGCGCAGGCCACGGCTGTGGCACCCACGTCTGCTTACCGCATGCAGCTTTGGAGTGGAGCCTATCAGGGCAGACCAAAGGCCCTCTACTGGGATGGTACCGCATGGGAGGCACTTGAAGTCGAAGCGGCTTCTGGCTTCTGGGAGGCCACGCTGGAGAGTGCCGGGGGAGTGATTTTGCTGGCGCGTCCGGAGCAGGTGGTCGCGGTAGAAAAGGCCGAATTGCCGGAGCAGGTGCGACTGGAGGTTTATCCGAATCCGTTTGGTGGTCGGGTGCAAATTCGCATAGGGATCCCTCGGTCAGGATTGGTTCGTCTGACACTTTACGATGTACTGGGACGTGAGGTAGCCCGTCTTTTTGAAGGAGAGCAGACGGCGGGCTGGCATACGCAGAGCTGGGATGCTTCCGACCTGGCCAGCGGATTGTATTTGCTGGTGCTGGAAGGTGAGGGATTTCGCACTACCAAAACCATGGTGAAGGTGCAATAGCGATAATAGATTCTTTCTTTACAAATGGTGCGATGGCTTTTCCTGGTGCTGGCGGCAGGGCTGCTGCCGTGGGCGCTTGCCTTCCAGACGGAACCGTTTGGCAGGATCGAACACCGCTACGAGCTCACGCTCGGCGTGGCGGCCTACAACCTCACGACGGGCGCGTCGGTGTTCTATCGGGCCGACACGCTGTTTCCTACTGCATCGGTCATCAAACTGGCCGTTCTGGTCGAGCTTTATCGTCAGTATGAGCAGGGCTATCTGAGTCCGCAGGATACGGTGGTGCTGACGGCCGGGCGGATCTATCCGGGCAGCGGCGTGCTGCAGCATCTTTCGGTACCCCGTGTGCTCTCGCTGCAGGATGCAGCCGTTTTGATGATCATTCTGAGTGACAACACAGCCACGAATCTTGTTTTCGATCGGCTCGGTCCGCACCATGATGCGCGGCTGGATTCGGTCAACGCCACGCTTCGGTCGCTCGGTCTGCAACGCACGCGTATGTTGAACAAGCCGTTTGGCTTCAGCACGCGCAAGAACACACCGGAGGCGCGTCGCTATGGGATCGGGATGGGCACGCCGCGCGAGCTGATGCAGCTGATGATAGCGATGGCACGGGACAGAGTGGTTTCAGCGGAGGCCTCGCGCGAGATGATTGAGATCTTAAAGCGTCAGCAGTGGACGGAGATGGCGCCGCGGTTGCTTCCGGTGGAGGCAGACACGCTGCAGGTGGCCCATAAGACCGGAGCGATCAGCACGGCCCGCTGTGATGTGGGTTTGATCTTCAGTCCACGCGATACAATCGCCTTTGCTGTGATGACGGATCATATAAAGGATCCGCGCTGGTCGGTTGATCAGGTGGGAAATCTGGCCGTGGCCGAGGCGGCGCGTCTGGTCTACGAGCGGCTGCATGTTCGATGAGGGGTCGCATGGTGGTCGATGCCCTGATTTGGTAATCGAATCGCTCCGAGTTTCTTTCATTGCCTTGTGTAAAATACATGCTGTCTGCTGTGCTCTTCTTACACAAGGCATCCACCAACAACGGCATATAGCAGTATGAGGAGACGCCCGGGAATGTGAGGTAAGAAGGAGGTGACATAATGCTGTCACTACTAGGTACTAATCTGAACGGTGTGATGGCAGTACATGTTAAACCTCAGACCATAGGAGCAGTAGAGATGGTACGTGTCTTCTGGGCCGATCCGCGGAAGCCGACGCCTTCGCAGCTTGAAGTACTTCGCGAGCTGCTGGAAGAAGACGTAGAACTGGTGAAAGCCGAACGACCGTTTGTCTCGGCTGAGGAGATTGCGGCACATTTTCGCAAGAGCGGTTGTGAGGAGCTGGTAGTGGACTGGAACGCTCCCGCCCGGGTTCTCGCGCATCTGGTAGAGCAGGGTATACATCCTCTGATTGCCGAGATGCAGGAGGTGCCTCTTGAGCAGGCAGATTTTGTTGAGAACGGTAGGGGATATCGCTTTGATTATTTCTATCGGTTGGAAGACGTGCGCCTGTTGCTTCGCCGGGTTCGTCGCGGTGAGGCCCTGTGCGGGAGCATCGCGTTGCCCCTTCTGGCACGTATCGACATTCAGGGAGATCAGTCGCTCTATATCGTCTTTTCAAAAGAAGATCTGGACGGCTTGATGTTGGATGCTGGTTGTGAAGTGGTGGACTTTATGCATATTCCGATCGCCCATGCGGGGATGTTGATTGATCTGATCGATCGGGGGCTGTTGGAGGGAGGCTATTGCCTGCTGTATCCAGAAAAGGTGGAGCAGGTGCGAGCAGTGGGACGTGCGGCACTGACGAAGCGGGAAGGTTCGTCCGAATAAAGTCTGTGTTTTTGCTTTTGTATAGGCCGGTTTGAGTAATTCAGAGAGGACATTGTTACGCGAGGTCGATAGAAAATTTCCGCAGTTGAATAGCGACGGTAGCGTTGAAGGTTAGAAGGTGGACCGTTTATGCGTGGAAAACTGGACTAATCGACCCGCCTGAAACGAATACGTTGGCTCTGGAGGCCAATGCAAATAGATTGAAGCGCCTTGTGTAAGGCTGATATGCCGGTACGCTTTTAGCCTTACACAAGAACGGCGCCACTACATTCCGGACCATAGAGGCAGACGTATATATTTTTTCAGGAAGGCGACCGCGGCGTGTGGCCTGTAGCACCCGGAGATTCGTGCAGGTTCGAGAGTGGTTGTTGGAGCGAGCTGGAGTTGATGCGGGCAGCGGTTCCGTTATTGCTATACTCACACACTCAGCAACAGCCCAAAGCCACGAGAGGAGCGGGTGCAGCGCCGCTGGTATTCTACTTCTGATAAGTGGATTTATCGCAACTCAAAATAGACCCGCGCTCTGAGCTTTCGTGCTGGTCTTGTTGGGGGTTTAGTATAGCAATAACGGAAAAGCTCCGACCTTTCCTGTCACACGCTTGCGGCCATCTAAACCATCGCGTTTTACATCATGCCCGGACATGATGTATCCGGGCTTTGCCGATCAACCCGTCCAGGCAACATGAAACCCGGACAGGCCCGCCACCTCTCGCAATCATTCTCCAGCGTCCACCTTCCGCACGGCTTTGAAACGGCAAGACCTGAGCAATGCCCTACCTTGTGTAAGGATTGATCGGTCACTCACTTTCTAACTTACACAAGGTCGGATTATAATCCTGGTAGCCACTCTTTTTGGTAATGTCTGAAGGTCAGGAATTCTTCCCAACTCCAAACATGCTCAGCCAAGCCAATCGCCCTGGCTGACGTGCCTGGCCGATAGCGCCGCTCGCCCGGCAAGCCGGCAACGCGCTCTCGCAACACCCGATGCAGGCGCATCCAGTTGTGATCGAACAAACAGAGCCACACCAGCGCATCCCAGCTTGTCGGCTTCTTCGCAAAAGCATGCGTTTTACGCGTCAAGGCGCTGCGCCGATCACGCAACACTCCGTTGAGGTGTTCCTCGTGCACATAGTGGAGTCACAATACGCTCGCCGAATGGCCTTCTCATAGGCTTTCCGGCCATCACTAACCCAACACACACCAGCCTGCCCCCGAGTGCGCTCACGGCTCAGACGGACCACTTCCGGCGCCAGTTCATCCTCGGTCGGTCCAAAAGCCCAGGCCACCACAAAGCGGCAGGCACGGTCCTGGCTTATGCATCCCCAGCGCGGGCCCACCCCGTCCGGCGTGCTTGTCCTACTTCTAAGCGCGCCCCGCTTTTTTTAACAAACGACCAGAAGACGTCTACTTCCAGCTGGCTCAGCTGGAGCTCGCACACCAGGGCCTAGGTGATGGCCTCCGCATGGTGTGCCGCCCGACGCAGCCAGCGACCAATGGTCTCATACTTGTGGCCGGTGATCTCCTCGGCGGCGCTCAAACTCCCCCGCCGCATGACGATGAGCAGGGCACGGGCCACTTCGGCCGGTGGGGTGCGCAGACGATACATCGGGGTGCCCAGGGTGAGACCGAAGGAACGGCCGCAGCCGCGACATACCCAGCGCGGGCGGCCGTCTTTATGGCCGTTGCGGACCGTGTGCTTGTCGCCACAACGGGGACAGGGTGGGTTGTCCGGTGATGCTTTTCGAGCCATGGTTCACCTCCTGCCCCTAATTATAATCACTACTGCATAGAGTGACAACCGATCGCTCAGATCGCCACGGATTTCAATCCCTCATAGGTAGGCTACAAACCAACCGCGCACCCCTGGCCAGCTCATCACGATACCGCTCATTTCAATCCCTCATAGGTAGGCTACAAACCGATCTCGAGGCCCAGGCGCAAGAGCTGTTTTCTCAGTCATTTCAATCCCTCATAGGTAGGCTACAAACGAGTCGGTGGAGGACGTCGACGCGGACGTCTTCTACGAATTTCAATCCCTCATAGGTAGGCTACAAACGGTTTACGTATGGACGCCTGCTGGATATTGTCAGATATTTCAATCCCTCATAGGTAGGCTACAAACTCGAAATCCGCTGCTGGGAATGCGGCCGCGTGCTCGGATTTCAATCCCTCATAGGTAGGCTACAAACGATCTCCGTAACCGATATTCCGCGCAGGTACATGTATTTCAATCCCTCATAGGTAGGCTAGAAGTCATCCGAAAAAGGTTCTCAAGAAGATCATGAGGCACCCGAGCAATACAAAACCCAGGTAGTTTTCCGCGTAGCGCTCATGACGCATCACAATCCGGCGAAAATGCCCCAACCACGCAAACAACCGCTCTACTTTCCAACGGCGTCGATAGCGACGAAGCTTACGCCCATCCTGCGTCTTTTTCCGCTTCCGATTCCGCCGATGCGGGGCAATCATCTCTATACCCTGTTGCGCCAATGCCTTATCCAGCGGATCACTGTCATATGCCCGATCTCCAATCAAACGTACTGGCCTGGCCTCGGTAAAACGAGCCGCCAGAGTGGCTTCGACCAACCGGGTCTCATGTGGCGAAGCACTGGCCACCAGCACCGCCAGCGGCATCCCATTGGCATCGGCTATCGCCATGAGTTTGCTTCCTTTACCTCGCTTTGTCTTGCCCACACACGTCCCCCCTTTTTAGCAGCGACAAAGCAGGCATCGATAAAGCACTCCGAAAGCTTGAGCTTGCCCTGTTGGTGGAGTTCTTCGGCCAACACCTGCAAAATGCGTTGGAGGGTGCCGTTTCGGTTCCATGCCTGGAAGCGATCGTGGCAGGTGGACCTGGGCGGAAAGTGGGCGGGGAGCTTGGCCCAGGGAGCGCCGGTCTGGAGTATCCAGAGGATCGCTTCGAGGATCTCGCGGTCGGCGCGTCGGGGACGGCCGCGTCGATCAGGGCGTTTAGGAGGGGAGACGATCAGGGGCTCGATGCGTGCCCATTGTGCGTCGGTGAGTTTCATGAGGCCGCTCCGATTATCGTGGCGATTACAGAGTATCCCTATTTTCCGGATAAGTTCTACAAACGATCTCCGTAACCGATATTCCGCGCAGGTACATGTATTTCAATCCCTCATAGGTAGGCTACAAACCTGGCGGAGCTACCGCCAGGTCCATCCGAAGACCGGATTTCAATCCCTCATAGGTAGGCTACAAACTGAGCGGCTGGAGCACGGCACGCTCTGGCCGGCTCGGATTTCAATCCCTCATAGGTAGGCTACAAACGAATCGCTGGAAGACGTCGACACGGACGTTTTCTACGATTTCAATCCCTCATAGGTAGGCTACAAACCCGAAAAACGCTCGCTGGTGGCCGCCTTTATCTTCCAATTTCAATCCCTCATAGGTAGGCTACAAACAAGCTACCCGTAAGCGCATTCGCGAACGGATCAAGCGATTTCAATCCCTCATAGGTAGGCTACAAACCCAAAGCTCTCGTAGCCAGCATCCCTGGCATAGGCGTATTTCAATCCCTCATAGGTAGGCTACAAACCTGCGCGCGCACGGCGGCGCGCGGACCGTTTGCGCTATTTCAATCCCTCATAGGTAGGCTACAAACGTAAACTGCTCGTGGGGCCGAACCATGTGGCCGTAGCATTTCAATCCCTCATAGGTAGGCTACAAACTCAAGCGCGGGGCCAGCGGCCCGCTCTCCTTCTACTAATTTCAATCCCTCATAGGTAGGCTACAAACGTTCTCGAGCGCCGACGAGGCGCATCTGACCTTCGTATTTCAATCCCTCATAGGTAGGCTACAAACATGTGGCGAGTGGCGTCATTGCCGCCGTGCTTCGCAATTTCAATCCCTCATAGGTAGGCTACAAACTCTACTTAAGACCGTCCGATATTACCACCAGGTTGAAATTTCAATCCCTCATAGGTAGGCTACAAACCGGGTGGACGGAGTATGGCTTTTCCGGAAAGGCTACCATTATTTCAATCCCTCATAGGTAGGCTACAAACCAGGCGGAAGGCGAAGAGCCTGAGCCGTCTGCGTCATTTCAATCCCTCATAGGTAGGCTACAAACCCGCGCGCAGGAGGCTCCATGACGCGGCGAAGGCGTGAATTTCAATCCCTCATAGGTAGGCTACAAACTCGCCTGATCGGCGTCCGCCTCCACGGAAAAGACGATATTTCAATCCCTCATAGGTAGGCTACAAACGGGCATCCGCCTGCTGTGCGTCCGTCGCGTGCATCGCAATTTCAATCCCTCATAGGTAGGCTACAAACGACCGGCGCGTCCTGGCGCTTGGCTTCGACGGCCACGTATTTCAATCCCTCATAGGTAGGCTACAAACGCGCGCGGCGTGATCTACTGCGATCCGAACCTGGCGCTATTTCAATCCCTCATAGGTAGGCTACAAACGGCACCTCGGCGCTCGGCGCATCGGCACCGACGCGAATTTCAATCCCTCATAGGTAGGCTACAAACCGGAAGCCGCTTATAGGCTTTCTCACCTTCCATCCAGAATTTCAATCCCTCATAGGTAGGCTACAAACTTTTATTCAATGCTCATTGACGTGAACGGAGAAATCGATTTCAATCCCTCATAGGTAGGCTACAAACATCCGGAAACTATGAGATTGTAGACGAACTTCCTGATATTTCAATCCCTCATAGGTAGGCTACAAACCCAACAACCTCCGTGAAAACTTTGATATCGGTTTTGATTTCAATCCCTCATAGGTAGGCTACAAACCCAAGCAAACTATGTATTTCAGCAACATTTCTGATCCGATCCATTCAATCATAGAACAAAACAGGCCTTTTTGTTTCCCGGAAAGGGTCTTTTACTTCGTTTTATGTCGTCGATCGCTGGAGGCTACAACGCTATTCTACATCGACGACACCAATTCTGGCAGCATTACCCCCTATTGACAGTGCTCGGAGTTCTAAAATGAAAGCGGCAAGTTCGGGTCGAAGTGGTGTTGGAGGTGTATGCCGATCCTTTGGGGCGAAAAGAAAATAGCAATATCGATTTCAGAGTTACGATGGGCATATTTATGATTGTCGGAACAAACGCTTTGACCATGGCAAACGATTTGCCACCAACGCGGAATAATGAGAAGGGACAGCTCATGCAGGATCATCGCCGCTCGGCAGCGTGTTTTCTACTGTTGTTGCAACAGCGGGAAGGAGAGAATCTCGCTGCAAAGCAGTTGAAAGCACTAAAGGTAGCCCTGGTCGCATAACTACTCTGTCCTTCAATTTAACTACTATAAGCCAACCAGGTAAATACATTATGTACGTAATTATGGTATATGACGTTAGCGTTAAGCGTGTAGCCAGAGTGCTCCAGATTGGCCGAAAATATCTCACCTGGGTTCAAAATTCTGTAATGGAAGGCGCACTAACCCAAACGCAGTATCAGCGCCTTAAGCAAGAAGTTCTCAAAGTAATTGACAAAAATGAAGATAGTGTGTTATTCTACACCTTAAGATCCGAACATGATTTGCGCAAAGAAATACTGGGAATCATCAAGGGCGCCCCATCGGACATTGTTTAACGATCTGTTTTTCACCATCGTAAACGAAAAGGAATGTAGGCTTTTTCATCCATAAAATGTTTTTCCAGTTTATATAATTCCAGTCGAATAGCCCGACGGTATGTAATGTTTCTTTTCAAACCTCGATGATAAAACGTGCTCTTCAGACGCTTTTCCCATGCTTCCAAAAACACGCGTCTCCCTCTATCATTGAGATAAAGACCATTTAATTCTTCATTAAAATCGCTTGCCTTAATTTGATCTTTCGATACAAGGGTAAAGATGACGCGATCAACAAGAGCTGGCTTGAAAACTTCAGCAACGTCAAGATTCAAGGTAAAACGACGAAAATTTGTAGCATGTAAGAAACCAATACGTGGATCCAAATGAGTGCGATAAATTTCCGATAGGACAGCTGTATAAAGAAGAGAATTTCCAAAAGAGATAAGGGCGTTAATTCGATTGCGTGGAGGGCGACGTGAACGCTGTTCAAAGGCAAAATCCGGTTTCTCCAGAATTTTGTCAAATGCCGCATAATAGGCATTGCGTGCTTGCCCTTCCGCCTGCATCAAAGCGGCGATATCTCGAATATCATCAAGACGAGAGCGATGCTGGACGAGCGACAACTCTATGTCTTCAAGAGGTTTACCTCGATTACGATAATAGCGTACCACCTTGTACAAATTAAACAGAGCCCCTTTTACAAAACGTCGAGCCAAATCCAACCGCTTAGCTTCATCCATATAGTGCTCCGCCTGACGAAGAATCATATATCCGGAGTTGTAATGCTCCCGTGGGTAATACGTGCCTACATAATAGCCTCTGTAGTTGTAGAAATGCAGAAGAATATGCTGTCTGGTAAGAAATTCAAGTAGACGCTTGTTCAAGTCTACTTCACCAAAAACATGAATTTCCTCAATCTGCTCAATTGGAAAATATCGATTCCCCTGCTCACCCACCAGGACCAGTGTATTCTGGCGCCGCCGAAGACGCCCGCTGGAAACCACATACAATCGCTTTCTCATGTCATTCCTCCGGGTCGTCACTCCAACAGAATTCTCTATAAGCACAGGAGCGGCAATAAGTGATACGTTTTGCAGGAGGCGGAAACGGCTGCTGCATAATGGCCCTTACACGCTCTATAACACGAAGTAAATCCGCTTCTGCGGATGCGTCCAGGACAATACGCATACGACGCCGCTCCTGAGGAAAACGTAATTCCCCTTCGGCCTCTACACCAGACTCACGCAGACGCCACAGGTAGAATAACATCTGCATTCGAGTGGCCTCTACGAACCTGGACGACGATTTAATCTCGCCCACCACAATCCGTGCACCATGTCTTTCCACAATGTCCAGCTTCATTCCCGGTAGATTGATCTCTCGCTTTCGACTGCGTGGGTAGCTCATTTGTCCAAGGAAACGCCCCCACTCCAGACGTGCATCATCCCGGTCCGGCTCCAGCTCATGGGCCATCAGCCAGACTTCCCGCTCACAGATCATTGCGTACCAGACAAGTGTTCCGGTAATACGGTCAGGCATACGCAACACCGAACAGACCAGTGCATCACGCAAACATGGCGTCTCCCTCACTCTCCCTCTTGAAACCAATCACAGCATCGTAGTAGTGCTCCAGCACCTCTCGTTGCACCACATAAATGCGCAGGTCCTCGTCCCAATAAGGTGCGGTTTCGGGCTTGAGGGCCACACTGATCACATACTGGTAAAAACAGGACCTTATACGGGCGAAGCGCTCCCGGGCCTTCCAGACATCATGATCGCGACGTAAATCCAGCAGAATCTTCTTTGCTTCGCTCCATACGGCCTCTGCCCGCTCATCTAACTGCACAAAGACATCCCGCTTGTAAGGCTGCTGCTCAATCAAACAGAACTGGCTGAGATGCGCACCCGGCGCCTCTTTAGCCTTGAGCACGCAGGCCTTGTCCTTCTCGCCGTCAAAGCGCAGCGTGCACACCGCCTCCCACAGCGCGTCGGCTACATCCCTCGGGATGCCCGTCTCCCACACATCCCGGAAGTAATCCTGCAGCAGGTTAAGAAACTCTGGTTCCCGTAGATGGGTATGCTTTTCTAGATGGGTTTGCGTACGGGCCAGTAGTACAGGGTCGTAAATCCAGTGCGCGTAGGAGCGATCCCTGTCGTCTATCCAGTACACAATGTGGAATTGTCCTCGTCGCCCTGCACGCAGGTTACGGTTACACCGCCCCGCGGCCTGCACCAGCGAATCCAGCGGGGCCATGTCGCGATAGACCACATCAAAATCCACATCCACTCCGGCCTCAAGAAGTTGGGTGGACACTGCAAAACGGTAGCGTCCCTTCTTCAGGTCGCGAATGCGCTTTCGTCGTTCTCCGGGCGTAACGCCGGTGGAAAGGAAGGCCACCTTCTCGTTCAGAGTCTCTTCCAGCAGACGGTGTAGCTTCTGCGCCGCGGCAATGGTGTTCACCATAAAAAGATAAGACTTGTCCGGCTCTGGTTTGAAGTCAGCCACAAAATCTTCCAGCCTCCGTGGTTCCAGACGAATGTACACGTCCAGCCGATCCAGAGACTTGAAGTAAGCACTCGGATCAGGCACCAGTTCACAGGCGTCTTCCAGAAGATATGGCTGAGTTGCGGTCATCAAGACGACATACACTCCCAGGCGTTCGGCCAATTCAATGAGCAGGTTGCGCACGAGCGGCCAGTACAACGCTGGAAGGGCCTGCACTTCGTCGAGTAGTAAAATAGCGCGGTGCAATCTGTTCACCCGCCGCGCCGAGGCATTACGCCAGGCCAGCAATGTATCGAAAAGTTGCACGAAAGTTGTAATTATGATTTCCGAGTGCCAGCCCTCGGTAAGAAGCCTTGAGGTAGCATAATCCAGCTCCTCCACCCCATCATGTGCCTGCAGCCGATACTGCACATCGGCCAAGTGGTGGTGTTTGATGAGCAGACGACTCTCCACGGGACTATCGCTGCGGGTCTCTGAGGCACAGTGATCGGAGAATGCCACGGACGCGGATATCCCCCCGGTGAGACCCAGGGCTACGGCCAGCACCTGCTCCAGCGTGTCCGCGTTCTGGTCAATGATGGAAAGGAAAGGCAACGCGTAGATGATGCGGGGCGCATACCCCGTCTTCTCATGTACCAGGGCGCGCAGTTTGAGGGCTGCGGCCATGCCGGTCAGCGTTTTCCCCATACCCGTGGGCAAAGTCAGGGTGTACAGGTGTTTATCCGGGGAAAGGGGCGCGGCCAACACTTCCTGATACGCTTTCTCTCGCATCTCATTCAGGGAGCCAACGGAAGACGGACCGAAAACCCTCTCTTTGTAGAGAGCCACAGCGTTCGGGGGAATGTCCTCCCGACGAGGAAGGAGACCTCTGGCCCCGGCTTCCAGCTTGTCCGCATCCAGTAGCACAGAAAAGCCCATAAGGAAGGCCCAGTAGGCCTCCGCATTCTGAGCCTTTTGCTTCCAGCATCGCCACTGCTTACGCCAACCGCGCAGAAGAGTCGGGGCATCTTCACGCAGCCAGGCCAAAAACGCTTCAGGGGAAAAGATTAGTACGGCCCGAATGCAATCGGGTACATCCAGCGCTTGCAGATAGGCGTTGACATTTTGTACCGGGATGGCCTGGATCTGGCATTTCAGCACATCCATTTCCTTTTCATCAGGTGGGTGCAATTCGTCGGCCACACTCTTCAGGTTCGTATGATGGCGCAGTACGACCAGATAGGCAAAGAGAAGCGGCAGCCAGTGAATCTCTGCGTCTTCGCCCAGCCACGTAGTAGCGCGGTGAAGAAAGAACAGGGCGGATAGCCGTGCGTGGCGAGAAAAGGCGTCCGTGCGTCGTTTTCCCTCCAGAGCAACCTGAAAGAAGGAAGTGGCTTTGCCGAAGTCATGCAGAGCAATGGCCATTTCCAGCAGGAGGCGCAGACGCGCATCCTTCCACCACGCCGGGGCGGTTTCGTCCAGCAGCTTGCGGGCAAGGGCCAGCACCCGGTTGCTGTGGTCCTCTAGCGGGATGCCGGGATGAGAGTAGAGACCGGAGGCCATAAATACACCACGTCTCCATTATCCAGTCGGTATACTTTCTCGCTCACCGTAACCCGGACCGGTTGGCCGCCCATTTCGAGCACAACATCCTGGTAGAGCAACGGCGTACGGTCGGGAGCCAGGTAAACGGGTGCCCTCTCCTTGGCCAGTTTGACGCCAGATCGCAGGACATTCTCCAGCCCACGTTCAGGGTCCAGAATTTCCACAGGAAAAACCGAAACCAGTTCGTACGTACCTGGAGGAAGAGCCGTGGCTCCGTACGTGCCCACATAGGAAAAGTCGGCCAGCAGTTCCGAAAGGCCCATGGAAACCGTGTAATGGGTACGGTGCTCTCGCAGCAGAGCTTCCAACTCCTCCAAGAGTGCGGAATTGCCACCTACGTAGAGGCGGAAACGGGGAGCCCTGAGGTACTCGTACTTGACCTGGGTACGCACCATCCCCTGAGCGTTCCCTTTGCGCTGAGCCAAGAGAGTGGGATCAAACTGTCCACTCGTGCCTTTGGTGAAAATAAAGTTCTGTCCCCAGCGCACTCGCTTGACCGCCGTGAGCACCCGCACGCCAATGGCCAGGCCCGAGGTGGCCAACAGGTACTCGTCCCTTCCTTTGCCCAGAATGGCTCCTACGATGCCTCGCACCGCCGTGGGAGGCGGAAAGGAATAGGTAAGCGGGGATGATGTGGTAAAGAACCGGCGAAAATGACCGTAATCACTCCAGAGGTCAAAAGCAACCACTTTCATATTTCCTTACTCCAGGTAAAAGGTTCTACTGGAACCTCCAGGGCCGCATTCACATCCGGAACCAAGCGTAGCCGGCCATCCATCCGTAGCCGCACCTTTTCGATTTTGTCCTTGTAGGCCGCCATTTTTTCCACCAGCCCACTCAGGTCCAGCATGCCGTCTGAAATATCACGAATGGCCTCATCGTTCTTTTCGCTACGGAAGGCTACCAGTTTGTCCAATTCGCCCATATGGGTCAGGGTGCCGGGCTTGTAGACGATGTCCACGAGCAACCGAGGCTCATGGCCAAACTTGGAGCGCGTAATGACGTCCGTTCCGGCCTTATGCCCCACCCACAGTGCTTTGAACATGGCCTCCAGATCCTCCTCGGTGAGTTGCGTGGCAGCCGCGGCCTTTTCATTCGCTATGCCATAGAAAACGATGAAGGAATATGGGACCACATAGACTTCGGTAAAAGTCCCCTGACGCTTGTCTGCGGCTGAAGGCATAATGCTGGTGCCCTTAATAAGCTCCACCTTCACGCGATGCAGAGAGCGGCCGAACTTGAACTGGACCGGCCCGGTCAGCGAGAACGCATTCTGATCATCACCCTTGAGCGCAAACGTGCCACCGAAAAGGCGAATGTCGATACATTGCTCCAGCACCTTTCGAGGATCGCTCTCATAGTAGATCATGATATCCTCTTTGGTCCTTCGGCTGCCGTCCTCACCACGCTCCTCCCTCAAAAAGACTTCGTAACCCAACTCCATCAGGGCATCCCGCACGGTGCGCTTGAGCCGCACATCCGTGACGATATTAACGCCAGTCTCTTCATCGATACGCGGCTTATTCTCGTCCATGGGATCGCCGTTGGGATTCGCCCATGAGACATCGTACAGAAACAGAATCTCGTGTCGGTTCTGAAGCGTGCTCATAGCTCTACCTCCTCCTTTTTAGGATAAACAAATTGAGCCACTCTGGGAAACAGACCCATGCCCAAAGCAAAGTAGAAATTGAGTTCATCCACGCTCATTTTCCAGGGCGTGGCGGTCTGGGCCAGGTAATCCGCGGCCTTCTGAAAGAGTGCAGTCTCACCGGCCCGAAAGCGATCATATTCTTGTAGCTTGTTGCGTACCCGCGGGAGCAGGCCTCTGAGATCAGCCTCGGTCATCTTTAAACCTTTGAGCACTTTCCAGAACGGCGCACTTCCTCGTTCTTTTCCCTGCACTCGCAACAGGCGCTCGGTGAGCGCACCCAGAAGGAATAGGCCTTTCTTGAGTTCACTGTCCAATACGGGCAGGCCATCCAAGAACTCTTCCAGGGTAGTGGGTGATGGAACCGTCATGGGCACCTCCATTTTTGTTGTCCACCATATAAACAGTAACACGGCTAGAGCGTCAAGAATGGTAAAGCGATACAGACCCTGATCACGTCGATCTGGCGTGACCACATCGTGACGAATCTGGAGCATGAGAAAAGGCATGAGATAGTCGGTCGAAACCGGCACGGCACGGAAGGTCTGGTCTACCAGGTCATAAAGATGACGCAGGAGATCGGAATTTCTCCTGTTGGGATCAGACCTGGAGAAAAAACGGTGCAGCGTGGCGTAAGTGAAGTTGTACTCGAGCCATGTGCCATCCTCCCGGGGAACACGCATCGACCGATCCACCGCGGCCTTGGCCTCCAACAAAGCCCGTAACCGCGAAGGATATACATCCTGAATGTACAGGTCTATCGTTTCGCGGCCCTGCTGGCGACTCATGAAGAGGAAGTGAAACGTCATCACATCCTTCTCCTGGCTGAGCAGTTCCAGAATCTCTTCTTCGTCTTCGGTGATACGCCTGATCTCCCGACGACTTAAGGTATGCAAGCGTTTCTGGCGTTGTTCTCTCTCATCAGTCAGGATAGCGAGAACCTCCTGGCGTACAACATCGGCACCCAAAATAAAGTCCGGGATAATGAGATAGCGAATGTTGGGCGCCAAATCAAAACTCAGGTTTTCTTCCGCATGCTGACGCCCTCGCCGAATGAGATCGCGGCACTCGTAACACAGAGGAAAGGCCCTGTACGCCCGTGCTTTATCGAACCCTCCAACCACATAGCCAGGTTTGTCAATCGTATAGAATTTAAAGGGTGAAATATCACCACTGATCTCGGTTTTTTCACCACAGACAGCACATACGCCATCTACAGCGCTTTCCCGACCTTCTTCGCGAAACTTGCTTCGTAGAGTGCTACGAAAATCTTCCCTTTCGCCCATCCATTGACCATCAATGCGCACGGTAAAGAGGACACGCTCCTTCTCGGGAATGTTCTTAAGAGCACATACGATGCCCTTTTCCATCTTACGAAGCGTTTCTCCCTCCTTCGTCAACAACTCCAGTTCGGGCAGATCGCGGTTTAGTTTTCGCAGCTTGCGGTACGCATTGCGCGCATTCTTCAGGCTCTTCTGGATTTCCTTACGATTGAGCAGCAGAGTGGGCGTGAGCGTGGGTGGGTTACTGCCTTTGGCCTTTTTGTAAAGGTAGCGAGGAACATCCTTGGCACTGAATTGATGGAGGCTAGTACCCAGATACCGTCCCCCCGCATCAAACTCCAGGGTTATTACCCGATCCGCGACAACGGGGTCATGCAACCGCGCCCCGCCCAAAATCTCGCCCAGGGTGCGCAAAGCATAAAGCATGGTCCTTCCTCCTGAATGCTTGACCCGATTCAGAATGTACAATGATTCATCTTTTCCCGGCCTCGACTTCCTTGAGCGAAACGCTTTTCGTCGGCGCCCATACCTCTACACACCCGAAGCCCTGACTGTTCTTGGCTCCAAGCCCCGCGTCCAACGCCATACGGAAGTAGGATTCAGGTGCGTCCAGTTCATAGATACCTGTCCAGCCCTTGATGATGGTGTCTTTATAACGCGCCACCACCAGATTGCGATTGCTCACTCGCACGGGCCTGAATGTCGCACCATCGAGAGGAATATCCTCCCCCATCCAGGCGCGGATTTTGCGCCGCAGGTTCTCCAGCACCAGGCGTCCGAACTCCGGCTCTCTGGGCGTGTAGTAGTATGTCTTTTTGCGACCATCTGAGGTTTCGAAGGTGCTGTAGACCGTTATCGGCGAAAGCGCCCTCAGGCAGATCGGCCGCCGATATGAAGGTGGCACGGGCACCTCAACGGAAAGAAGCTCCAGTTTTGCTTGCCCTATTTGCAGTACTTTTGCCCGCAGCAGGTGCACCACCAGAGATTCCAGAATTTCCTCTTCCGGGGAGGCGATCGTCCAGGCAATTTTACCGTAAAAAATGAGCCTACCACTCCTGCAACGAAAATCTCCGCGTAAGCGCGAGAAGGTGAACAGCTTCAGACGCCGTCCGCCGACTTGCCAGCCATGATCATGGACTCTGCGTGCCAGCGCTTCGTTCAGAGAGGAATAGACCACTCCCTGAAGCAGTACATTGTAATGAACGGGCAGTGCCACTTTCTGCCGACCGCCCGCAGGACACAGGTAAAGGTCAACGCGCATAACCCCTGAAATGCAATATGTTAATTCACACGAGACTCAGAGCCAGAACAAGCACCAACCGCATAGTATCCCGGTCATAATCTTCGAGCTCATAGAAAACCGCATTCTGGGCAGCCTCAGCCGCTCGAATCAGATCCGGATCCTTTTCAAGCAACTCAATAAATTCGTCAACGTCTCTGGCCCTGACGGCGTTACGAGCAAGCAAACCGGGGTATTCGTTTTGAACAAGCACCTCATACATCTCTTCAGCATCACCCAGCGGTACGCCGGTCATTTCTTCATGATTTCGAAGGATTTCTTTCGCATACGTCAGCAGCTCACCGGCGATTTGCTCCTGTAGTTCTTCGAGAGCAAACATGGCTTCTTCCGGGTAAAGATTCAAATGGAAAATTCTCTTGCTGCAAATAAAATGGCCGCGGGTGACAACCTTATGTCATAGCCTAATTGCCTGAAAAAAATCTCTGGATTCCTTCTGAGCGTTGGTACAACTGCCCCCGGAGCGACCAGCCCTTGTGTAAAGACAGTGCACCACGGCACTTTCGCCTTACACAAGACATACCGGCCCGATCATCCCCACCAGTAGAACATGGCTTTCTCTCTGGCCTGGAGCAGTCGCCCGGAAAAGAACCTTTTCGCTCCCCGTCCGAAATCGGATAAAACCTCTTTCTCTCCCGGCCGAATCAGTCGTTTGCGTTCGGCCCTTACGAAAGCGAGTTGCTATTTCCAAACGCGCAACATTTGACCTGAATCAGCCGCTATCTGCGTTCTTGCACGATGATATCAGCCACCCCCGGGGAGCCCGAAACACTGACGACGGGGTCAACAGGTTCAAGACGGCGGCCGCTCCCCTGAAGCACTCCGGCCTCGCCCAACACGCAAAGCTTTTGCACTACCGAGGCTTCCAGTTCTCCCTTCTGAATCGGCGTAACCCCGCGCATGCGGCCGCAACCTGTCGCTCGTGAGGTGTCCTCCATGGCGAGCCGTCGGAAACGAGTCACTCAACACCCAGTCACACTTCTGGATGTCCGCAATGCTACCCGTCAGTGAAACGCTGGATTTTGTCCGGTAAAAGATAGAGAAAAATCAGAAATTTCAACCTGTATTACTCGCCGCCGACAACCTCTACCAGTAAACCGCCATGTCGCCGGAAGCCCGCACCATCCTGGAAAACCTCCACCAACCCGAGCGGCTCGAAGCGCTCTACCGCGAAAATCCCGCCGCCTTCCGACAGGCCCTCGAGGAAGCCCTCCAGCACCGACCCGACTCGGAAACCGTTCCATGGCGCATCGTCATCTGTTTCAGTCCGGAAGGCAATCCAGATGACCGGCCACTTCCTGCTTCATCGACCCATGACTCGTAGACCCGTCCCAGAGGACGGTTCCGCCGCCAGAGGAGTCTCCACAGGCTTGACTTCCCGCGGAACTCGCGGTAGAGCCCGTCAGGTGGGCCAACCCATAACGCCATAGATTCAAGGCCGCGTTCAAGTCGCGGTCCAACTCCAGACCGCATTGCTCACACCGGAACGTCCGCTCAGACAGCGGAAGCTTCCGACCAGCAGTGCCACATCGAGCGCATGTCTGCGTCGAGGGGAAGAAACGGTCCACCACGATCAGCCTGCTCCCGTACCAGCGGCACTTGTACTCCAGCAGCCGCCGGAACTCGCTCCAGCCCATATCAGCCACCGACCGGGACAGACGACCACGAATCAGCCCCCTCACGTTGAGGTCTTCGATCACCAGCACTGGCTTGGTCCTCGCCAGCTCAGTGGTGACCTTGTGCAAGAAGTCCCGGCGAATGTTCCGCACCCTGCGGTGGAGCCTCGCCAGTCGGAGCGTGGCCTTGCGGTAATTATTGGAACCGTTTTGCTTACGGCTCAGCGCTTTGCTTCGCCGCCTCAGCAACCGGAGGGCTTTCCCCAGAGGTCTGGGGGCTTCTATCCGGGTGCCGTCGGAGAGGACGGCGAAGGCGGAGAGGCCGAGGTCTATGCCTACGATATCGTGCTCGCTTCCCACCTCCTTGGGTTCGGGGTCGGGGCGCTCCACCTCACTGGTCAGGCTCACATACCAGCGGTCGGCCTCCCGAGAGATCGTGGCAGACAGAATGCGCGCCTTGCCCGCGGAAAGAAGAGTCAGAAGCCTGTCCGTCTTCTCTTTGCTCCGGACCTTCCCGATGCGGGGGAGCTGAATGTGACGGGCAAAGACCCGGATGGTCCCAGTAAAGCGGGCTTTGTTGTCGTCAAGGCTCTTCTTTCGCTTGAAGCGGGGAAAGCCGGCCCTCCTCTCCCGCCAGCTCCGGAAGGCCCGCTCGAGGTCTCGGAAGGCCTCTTGCGGCGCGCACTTGGAGACCTCCACCCACCAGGGGGCGTGCGCCCGCTTCCAACGGTTCCAGGCCCTGTGAAGCTCCACGGCTGAAGGAATCCGCTCCCCCGCTTCCAGAGCCTTCAGACACTGTTCCAGGCCCCAGTTGTAGGCAAAGCGGGCAGCGCCCACGTGCCTGGCCAGCGCCCGTCTTTGGCTGGCATTCGGGTCCAACTCAAATCGAAACGCCTGATGTGCCTTCACCGTATGGCCTCCAGCGCCCGTTGTGCCCGGCGGCGGGCCGAACGCCGTCCGTAGAGCCGCGCCGCCAGCGACGTCAATACCTCCAGTACGTCCCGCACAAGGTCCTCCTCCACCTCTCGGTCGTCAACCACCAGGATCCTGCGTCCCTGCGCCGCAAAAGCTGCCTCCACAAGATCGAAACCCCAACGCATAAGTCGGTCCCGCGTCTCCACTATGATAACCGCTACCCGCGGGTCCGCAAGTAGCGCCCGCAGTTGCCTGCGCCGTCCGTTGAGACCAGAGGCCACCTTCGTCACCACCCGCGCCACACGCAAGTGCCTTTCGGTCGCCCACCCGACCAACCGCGCCACCTGTCGGTCCAGATCCCCTTTTTGCTCGGCCGACGACACCCGCGCGTAGATCACTACCTCCCCATGAGCTTCAGGCACCGCCTCTTCCTCTACCAGAATCGTACCCGTCGGCAGTTGCCGTGCCCGTACTGGCAAAATGCCCGCCTTCCACCACTTCCACGCCGTCTTGTAAGAGACGCCGTGCTTTCTGGCCTAATCGGACAGCTTCATAATTCCACAGAATATCATAAAGTTCTATGAGTGATACCTCAAAATTCAGCTGTTGTCAACCCCTGGGTCCCCCACCCCTGTAGCAGAAGGGGTCTTTTGAGCCAGTTCCCCCTCCGTCAACCCTCGCACAATCTCGGAGCCAGCACAAGCAGGGGTTTGTCAGCTGCTACAGGGGGCGCATATAGCAAGCGCCTGTAAGCGGACTATAGCGAGGGGCGCATCTGGACAGCGATTTCGCCCAGGCGAGATGAGCGAGCGCGCAGGATGGCGACCAAGATTCTGGCGGCCTAATATGGGATCGCTGATTTACCGGTGCATGAGGGTACCGCACCTCGTCTGGCGGACGTAATCCGTCGGGTATAATCGGGCGGACACAAGGGGTCCGCCCCTACGTGGTAGGAAGGTCGTCGTTTGTCCGGTAGGGGCGCACTGTAGTGTGCGCCCGTGCTTTTTCACATGCACTATGATTTCCCGGAAATCGTATAACACATAACGAGTTAACCGTTCCATAGGAATGTCATAGCTGGCCATGGGCACCCCGACACATCTGCTCGCCACCTTGTGTAACATTCAGCGCAACAAAAGTACTTTTTTCTTACACAAGGTCGAGTTGGCACGCTACTGCTGTCGACGCTGCAGGCCGCACCTTCTACACCGCATACAACGCCCTCCAGGTAGGCCGCTCGACCCCGGAGTTCTCTTCGGTTAGACGACGCATTAAAACAAGCCCTCCCGGAGCCGTGGTGTTGCTTTACTTCAGTCAATCCAGTTTGCGCTCACCGGCCTGCCAGCTTCCACGCCGAACGGGGACCCGCATGGCATCGGCCTCCTCAAGCAGATCAAACAAACGATTGCGCATCTGCTGCACCAGTGACTGATAGGCCGGTACAAATATCAGGTTGTGCTGCTCCAGAGGGTCCAGCTCCAGGTCATAGAGCTCCTGAATATCCCAGATACCATGATAAAAGATGTACTTGAAACGATCGCCCCGAAGCGCAAAGGTTGTGGGTGTATGAGGGAAAGCATACTCCCAGTAATATTCATACAGAAATTCTCGATCTTCTTCATTCGCTTGAGGGTCGGTGAGCAATCCAAGAAACGAGCGACCATCCATTAGAATCGTGGTCGAGACGCCCGTCAGTTCCAGAATGGTGGGCGCTATATCGATGTTGCGAACCAGCGCGTCAATCTTTGCGCCCGGAGCAATGTACCCGGGTGCCCAGGCCAGCATCGGAATCCTGATGGATTCTTCATAGGCGTTTCGCTTGTCAATAAGACCATGCTCTCCGAGAAGAAATCCGTTGTCACTCATGTAAATAACCAGGGTGTTTTCTGCCAGTCCTGACTGCTCCAGAAAATCCAGTACCCTGCTGATGCTTTCGTCCAAGGCGAGCAGCGTTTCAGCGTAGCGTCGGTAGAACGTATCGAAGTCAAACTGCCCGTGATAGGCATAATCCACCCCGTGCCAACTCTTACGTTGCGCCTGCACCCAGTGTGGCTTGTTTCTGTAGTTTGACTCCGTATTAGCCATGGTGGGCGGATAAGGGATGGCCACCCCAGCATATCGGCCAGCATAGCGCTCCGCCGGTTCGAATTCTGCATGGACGGCCTTGTGTGACAGATAAAGAAAAAACGGTGCGCCATCGGCGGCACGTTCGCGCAGCCACTCAATCGCATAGTCAGTCAGCAAATCCGTGATATATCCCTCGCGCCTCACCCGGAGGCCATTGACGTTAAGCGTCGGATTGTAATAGACGCCCTGTCCGCGAAAGCTCACCCAGTAGTCAAACCCCGGCCTCGGATGGTCATCTGCCTCACCCATGTGCCACTTACCGATAAACGCTGTGCGATAGCCCGCCGCCTGCAGATCCTGTGGAAAAAAACGAACGTCTGGGGGCACGGGTGTGGTGTTGTCCACCACGCCATGCCGATGTGCATACTGTCCCGTAAGAATCGAAGCCCTGCTTGGCGAGCAGAGCGATGTAGTCACAAAGGCATTTCGCAGGTGTGCCCCCTCGCGAGCCATGCGATCCATGCCGGGCGTTTCGAGAAAGTCCGGCGCCTGGTCCATAAAGCTCATAAAATCATAACGGTGGTCGTCGCTCAGGATGAGCACAACATTCTGGGGGCGCCTCTCACGAAACTGCGCGAAGGTCTCCCACGAAGTCATAAGGGTCAACAGTAAAATCAATAACCAGCGCATGACTGTACCTCGGTTTATCTGAAGTTTGAATCACGTGCACAGCGAAATCCTACGTGAAAGAAAGAGGACTCTGGCGTAGCGTGGCTTCGGGCCGATACCCTGTAGCCATGACAGAAAGCAGCATGACATAGAAACGACCCTCCCCGCTGCACTTTCTCGGAACCGGGCCCGGGCGTAAAAGGGAGATGGCGCTCCGAGTAGGAACGATACCAGTCCGCGGTCCATTCCCATACGTTGCCCACCATATCCATAAGGCCGAGCGAGGTTGTCCCAAACGCTCCCACCGGAGAGGTAAGACGATAGCCGTCCGGATCGTCACCATCGGGAGTCGGGCTCCGCCAGATGTTGGCCCCGGGGCGTCCTCTACATCCAGATGATCCCCCCACGGATAAGGGCCGCGATGTTTTCCCGCACCACGTGCCGCATACTCCCACTCCACCTCGGAGGGCAGCCGCTTCCCCGCCCAGGCGCAATAGGCGCTGGCATCGTACCAGGACACATGCGTTACCGGATGCGTATCCTCGGCGGGAGGACCATCGGGTCCCAGCGGATGATGCCAGACCGCGCCCGTCTTAAGCATCCACCGATCCGTTAGAGGATCATAGACGGCCGAATTTCCAAAGCGTTCGGCATCGGTTCTATAGCCGGTCGCCTCCACGAACTGTCGAAATTGCGCCACCGTGACCGGATGAACATCCAGCAAAAAGCCCGAAACGGTCACTTCGAAAACAGGTCGCTCATCCTCAAAGCCCCGCTCAGACCCGATCCGCGCCACGCCTCCGGGAATCCAGACCATCCCTTCGGGAATCTCTTCCGGCGCCTCGGTTCGCGCAGGTGTTGCCTTCGACCCGCATCCGGCCAGCAACAGCAAGCAGAGCAATCCCAAACATGTCACCGACGGCTTCCATTGCTCCGCTTGAGGCGGCCATCCTGTCCTCAATGCGTCTCCGCAAAGCCCCTTGCGACTCATTGCATTCTTTCGTCTGTTATGACGTTGCGCCTTTGCCACCTTTCAGAAGCACGTGATGCTCGCCACCATCCTGCAGGAGGGGAACGTAGACGTACCCATCCTTTGAAACGACGGGCTTCCCGTCGAGCCATGCGCCCGTCTCCTTTTCATCGCGCCGCGCTTCAATCAGGTACAGTGTTTCGGTCTTCGGTTCGCGGTAGCGTATCTGGTAGCCCGGCCAAGAGGCAGGCCAACTCAAACGAAGTCTTAGCCACTGACCGGATTCCAGCCCAAAGCCAATGATCGATTCAAGCAACACCCGGTACATCCAGCCGGCCGATCCCGTATACCAGGTCCATCCACCTCTGCCAACGTGGGGCTGCACTCCGTAGATGTCTGCGGCCACCACGTATGGCTCGACGCCGTATCGTTCGACTTCGTCCAAAGAGCGAGTACGAGCCACCGGACTGATCCAGCAGAGCATCTCGGCGGCCAGATCAAGTCGACCGCTTTCTGCCAGCGCTTTGATGAACCACAGGGCAGCATGGGTGTACTGGGCTCCGTTTTCGCGAACGCCGGGCACGTAACCCTGAATGTAGCCGGGATGTGGACGCATGCCATCAAACGGCGGCGTCAGCAGACGAATCAACCGCGCCTCCGGGTCTACCAGATACTGCAGCGCAGCCTCAATGGCCTTCCGAGCGCGATCCGCACGCCCCGCTCCTGAAAGCACAGACCAGGCCTGCACGAGAACATCCACCCGACACGCTTCGCCGTCGCGGGCTCCCAGCGGCGTTCCGTCGTCAAAGTAGGCTCTGCGATACCATGCCCCGTCCCATCCTGCAGCTTCCAGGGCCTTCTGAAGCTTCAGAAAATGCGCACGGTACCGAGACGCCCGTTCCTGAAGGCCCAGCCGCTCGCACAACGGGATGAATCCGGCCAGAATGTCGCCGAGAAAAAATCCCAGCCATACACTCTCTCCTTTTCCACCGACACCCACACGGCTCAGGCCATCGTTCCAGTCACCACATCCGATGAGAGGCAGACCGTGAGGTCCGGTCTCCAGCGAACGATCAATGGCCCTCAGACAATGCTCAAGGAACGTATCCGTTGGCCCCGCTTCGGGCCGAATCAGGCGCTCCACCTCTCCCTCTTCTAACGCAGGTCCCTCCAGAAATGGAACCTTCTCTTCCAGAATACGCTCGTCGCCGGTCACGCGCAGGTAGTGCAACGTGAGGTAGGGCAGCCACAATCGGTCATCGGAGAAACGGGTGCGCGGCCCGACCCCCTCCGGATGCCACCAGTGCAGCACGTCCCCCTCGACAAACTGATGGGCCGCATGCAGCAGTAGCTGTTGTCGTGTCCGCTCCGGCCAGACGTAAACCAGCGCTGCAGCGTCCTGAAGTTGATCGCGAAAGCCATACGCTCCGCCTGGCTGATAGTAGGCCGAACGCCCCCAGAGTCGACAGCTAACGGTCTGGTACAGAAGCCATCCGTTCGCCATCAAATCCAGTTCGGGATGCGGCGTTTGCACCTGCAGCCGACCGCAGAGCTTTTGCCAGAAGGCCTGCATCTCCTCCAGGGCCTGGTCTGCCCGCCCCTTCTGCTGGAAGTCGCGAATGAATACCGCTGCCTCTTCATCAGAATCAGCTTCTCCCAGCAGAATCAGGCACTCGGTCTCTTCCCCCGGTTCCAGCGTCATGTTCGCCTGAATTGCCGCGCACGGATCACAGCCAGTACCGACATGTTCCTCCAGCCATTTGCCTCGAACCACGGCCTCGGGAGCCTCAAGCGAACCATACCTCCCGATAAAGTTCTCTCCATCCGTCGTCGCCGTCACGCGATTGGCTTTGGGCGCCACAAGTGCTGCGAAAGCCACTCGGTGTGTGTAGGGCAAACCACGCGACGGATTCTCCGCCAGCATAGCACAAAGATCCGGCCGCCAACGTGTTCTGATTGCACTTCGATCGATGGGCAGCTCCCCCAGAACCCACCGGGCAAAGTAGAAGAGGCTGAGCCTCCGACGTGTCTTCTGAGCGTTCCTGAGCCGAAGTTGAATAATCTTCAGTGGTAAATCCCGGGGAACGAAACAGCAGGTCTCCTGCAAGAGGCCCTGACTTCCATGCCAGAACCGCGTGTAACCCATTCCGTGTGAGACCTCGTAGGGCGCTGGCGCCGGTGCGGGTCCGGGCAGAGGAGACCAGTAGGTGCGCGCATCTTCATCGCGCAGGTAGAGCGCCTCGCCACAGGTATCCGCCACGGGATCGCCGTAGTAAGGCGTCAACCGGTTGGTCCGACTGTTGCCCACCCATGTGTACCCGCCTCCACGTTCCGTGACGACAAAACCCGCCTTCTCGCTCGCCACCACATTCGCCCAGGGCCTTGGCGGAAGACGGAGCCTTCCGGTGGACTCCGGTTTCAGTCGGATTACGTAGGCGGTACCCTCTTCCGAAAACCCGCCCCAGCCATTAAAATGGGATAGCGGCACCTCCGGAAGCGGCAGCACATCAGACGCCGAAGCTCGACGGTATGGCGCAGTATCATGATTGCCGCCGAATGAACGGCCTGGCGGAACAGCAATTTGTAGACATTGAGATTTTCTGTGCTGCGCGCAAAAGAGCTTTTCGAAGTGTCTCCCAAGAGAGGGAACCTCTTTCCTCTTCTCTGAGCAGCCCGTGACGAACCAGAGACACACCTCCGAGCCGGCTCCCAGCCAGATCGAGGTCCGCAGGCTCAAGATGGGATCCAGCACGCTGCCAACCGAACCGTTGAGAGACGTATCGCGCTCTATTAAAGCCCGGGGAGACCGCAACGTGCATCCTCGTCCCACGAATTGCAGCCGGTCTGTCTCCCAGGTTACCTGCTCGCCGCCCAGCAGGTATTGATAGAGATAGCGGGCTTCCTCCTCAGGTACAGAAGGCCGCCGCCATGCAATCAGCCCGGCAGGAGGCAGCACATCTGTCTGAAGAAACAGCTTGGAAAAAACCGGGTGTGCCAGATCGATGTGGGGCGGGGCCAGCGCGACCTCGGCATAGCTCGTGACCTCCAGGTAGCGCCTACGCCCGCTTCGATTAACAAGACGAAGCTGACGGATCTCCGCTTCAAAGTCCTCCGCGAGCCAGACCTTAAGGTGCAAGGCCACTCCCTCGTCTTCCCGGAACAGATGCCAGACATCCCCTTCTTCCAGGATGGCATAACGCTCGGGAACGCGCATGGTGGGACGCAATCCGACCGACCAGAAGCGCCCGGTTTCCAGATCACGGACATACAGAAAGTGGCCGGTGTCCAGGACGGCCCGATCCGGATGCCATCTGGTAAGTAGAATCTCACCACGACTGAGTCCCCCGCCTCCGTCCTCCTGGAGCCAGCTGACCATCGCTCCCCGCCGCAGAACCCACCGGCGCCATCCATTTCTGGAGGCCCCATCAAACTGCTGAACCACTTCCGTTACGCGCGTCTGCATGGGCCCTCCTTTTTACATTCCGCTCAGGCCACCTCTCAGAAGAACCGGTATGTAGTAGCGCTGCAGCACAAGAAAGAGCAGCAATACCGGCATCGTAGTTACAACCGAGCCGGCCATAACCAGCTCGACATCCTGCACCCGCTCTCCGATCAGATTGGCCAGAGCCACCGGCAGGGTATAATGCGTCTGGCGCGTCAGAATGACCAGCGGCCAGAGGAAATCATTCCAGGCGCTCATGAACGTCAGCAGCCCCAGCGTAACCAGCATGGGGCGACTGAGCGGCAGAGCAATACGCCAGAAGATCTGCCATTCGGAAGCGCCATCCATCCGGGCGGCCTCGATCAGGCTGATCGGAAAGGTTCGCATAAACTGGTACATCAAGAAAATCCCCAGAGCACTGGCCAGATTGGGCAGAATGACTCCGGCAAACGTTCCGACCAGTCCCATCGCCCGCATCATCAGAAAAAGGGGCAGTATCGTGATCTGAACGGGAATCAACAGCACCGCCAGCACAAGCCGGAGCAATCGCTCACGCCCTCTGAAGCGCAGCATGGCAAAGGCATAACCGGCCAGTGCATTGAGCAGAAGCGAGCCCAACGTAATGCTTCCGGCCACGAGCAGGCTGTTGCCCAGGTAGCGCAGCATGTGGAAGCGCTCAAACAGCGAGACGTAGTGCTCAAGCGTCGGTCGATGTGGAACAAGGGGAACCGGGTAGGTGGTGGCCGCTCCGCCGGGCATCAGCGAAGCGGATACCATCCAGAACAGGGGTAACGCCGTCAGCAGGGCCAACGGCACCAGCCACAAATAGCCAAATAGCCTCGATCCTGAAACTCGCACGCGCATAAGACCTCAGCGTTGAGCCTCCCGCTGCAAACGCAACAGCACCGCGGAAAGCAGTAGCATCAATACAAACAGCACAAAGGCCAGTGCAGCGGCATATCCGAGACGCCACCAGCGAAACCCCTGATCGTAGAGCAGCAGCACCATGGTGAGCGTCGCGTCCAGCGGCCCGCCTCCCGTCATCACGTAGGGCTCGGCAAACACCTGAAAGTACCCGTTGGCCGTGACCAAGCCCGTAAGCAGCACGACGGGACGCAGCGTGGGCAACGTTACATGACGAAACTGTTGCCAGAGGTCGGCACCGTCGATACGGGCCGCGTCATACAGCTCTTCAGGCACGGCCTGCAGCGCGGCCATAAAAATCAGCAGGCTGTAGCCATAATTCTTCCAGACAGCCATCAAAACAAGCGAGGGCAGCGCCCATCGGGGGTCGCCCAACCAGTCCACGGGCTCCAGACCCAACAGTTGCAGCCCCTGATTCAACAGGCCATAGCGCGCATGGTATATGTAGCGCCACACAATGGCCACAGCCACGAGCGTCGTAACGACCGGAGCGAAATAAACGGTTCGCAGCAGCGCCCTGAAGCGCACAAACCGCTGATTCAACCAGAGCGCCGTTCCAAGTGACAGTCCCAGCGTCAGCACTCCCCCAAGTCCCACGAAGTAAAGCGTGTTTCTCAGCGCCAGCCAGAAGCGCCCGTCTTGCAGCAGCATCTGGTAGTTACGCAGGCCAACTATCCTGAGCGTGTCGGGCGCTGCGAACGTGTACAGATCAAAGTCGGTAAGGCTGAGCAAAAAGGCGGCGCCTGCTGGCATTAGCTGAAAAATCAGAACAACCGATAGAGCCGGTCCCAGGAACCACCCGGCCACACGCAACTCTATGCTCAGGCCTCCGTCTTTCATGACGCACATGGTTGACCAGCAGAGCCGGCGACCTCAGTCGTGGGCGGCCGGGTGGTATTCTCCGGCCGAAATCCAGCGACGACGCTTATCCAGAAGAAGATCCACTTCGCGATCCAACATGGTGAGTGCCTCTTCCGGGCTCAGCAGACCGCGCTTGGCCGCCTCGGCGTAGTAGTGAATGCGCGCGGCAATCGCTTCCCATTCCGGGATGGTCGGCAATGGACGTATGCGCGCCAGCTGCTCTCGAAACCCGTCGATCTGTCGATCGTCGCGCAGGGGTGGCAATTGCCAGACCGAACGACGAACGGGGAGATCTCCGGTCAACTCATAAAAGCGCAGTTGCACATCGGGTCTCGTCAAAAAGCGAATCAGCTTTCGAGTGGCTTCAGGGTGCCGGCTACCCCGAAAGATCACAAGGCTGGCCCCCCCTGCCAGCGACAACCCCGGTCCTTCGGGACCGGGCAGCGGTGCCGTAGCCCAGCGGTTCTGAAGCGAGTCCGGCAGTCGATCCCGGAGTTCGCCGACACTCCAGGGACCACTGATAAACAGCACCAGCTGTCCTCGCGCAAATTCCTGATACACGCTGCCAAGCTGCGTGGTACTCGAAAGGGGCACCAGCCGAGCACCAAAAAGGCTCAGATAGAATCGAAAGGCCCGCCGAAAACGCTCGTCCCTGAAGTTTCCGTATGCTCCTCGGGCACCCAGTAGCGGCGCATCGTTTTGCATGCCGAAAATGACGAGTGAAGACCAATCGGGCAGGAGCCATAGGGCGTAGCGCGCCCCGACGGGCGGAGCGACCAGCCGATGCATCAACCGTGACCACTCTGACCAGGTCGTGGGCATCCGCTCATAACCAGCCCTGCGCAGCAAATCGGTTCGGTAGAAGATCACCCGCGTGTCCACATACCAGGGCAGGCCGTAAAGACACCCATCAATGCGATTGGCCATCCAGACCCCCTCAAAAAAATCCGTCGTATCCAGATCGGCTTCCCGAATCCACGTGCCAAGATCCTCCAGCGCATGCAGCTCGGCGAACCGGGCAAGCCAGCTGTTGCCCATCTGAGCCACATCGGGCAGCTGACCTCCCACATAGGCCGTCAGCAGGCGCTCGTAGGCCGCCGACCAGGGAATCTGCTGCAGGTCCACCCGGAGATCGGGATGTTCCAGCTCAAAGGCCTCGATCAGCGGACGTACCTGCTCCCCCTCCCGCCCAAATACCCAGAAGACCAATCTCTCCCTGGCATCCTCCCGGCCGCATCCGCCGAGGATCAGCCAGCCGAGTAAAATCAGCGGCCACCCTTTCAACTGGATGAGCTTTCTAAGCCGATCGCACACGACCCTTCTACCGCGTCCTGGCGCGTGGGCTATGGCTGCCGTTCATGGATCACCCGGGGAATTTCGGGCATCTCTTCTCCATCCAGCCACCCTCCGGAGAATCCCGCCTGCTTCAATCCCCGGACGATGTAGGGGCTTCGGCGCATCAGGCGCCACAGAAGCTCACTGCGCAGGTTTTCGGCCATCAGCAAGATGGGCCCCTGGTCAATTCCAAGGTAATCCGTGTCGAACCATCCCAGACCAGGCACGACCCGTCCATGGCGTAACCGTGCTTCCGCCAGCTGGAAAGTAGGATTAAAGGCGTCCAGAAAGCCATACCGTCCCCATATTCCTTCGCCGTAGCGTTCCTTCATTGTCTTGAGCGCGCGCAACGAAAGCTCAGGCGTGAAGGGCAGCGATCCGCCCGCCGCCGTGGGAGCGATGGTCCCGTCGTCCATGATGTAGACCAGGCTGGCTCCTCGAGCCGCGTAGCTACGAAAGCGGCGTTGCACCCCCTGAATCACAACGGTGGTATCCATCGGACCGTCACATGCGGTCAGCCCCCACACGTCTGGACCATAGCCGCGCCAGCCATCAGGATTCTCTATGGCATAGGCGCGCTGGGCAAGTGTGGCCCGCCGGCTGTTCTCGAAATAATCGATGCCCTTCGCACGCATGTAGGCATCCTGGATTCCCCGAAAATCAATCCATACATGACTGTACTGATGTGTGAATAGCGGGCTGTATTGCACAAACGTCTGGCCGTAGAAGGTCCCCCATTGATAGGTGCTCGTCCACGCCTCCCAGGCCTCAGGATCGACGGGAAACGTGGGCGAACCGAGTGCCAGCACGTACAGAATCATGGCCTCGCTGTAGCCCGTGTAGTCATGCGTGTGATAGCCCCGTTCGGGATGCCACCCCATCGCGATCAGGGGAGGCCGGGGCTGCATCCAGTCCCACTCCACCCGCTGATAAAGGGAATCCGCATAGGCACGGATGGCCCGCTCCATCGGATCGTCGCCATCAAAGTATGCCTGCGCCGAGAGCACTCCGGCCATCAGCAGCGCCGTATCGATGCTCGACAGTTCCACCTGCTGGAACCGATGGCCAGAATCCATCTCCAGAAAGTGATAAAAAAAGCCCTTGTACCCCGCCACACGCGTCCGGTCCCGTCCCTGAGGCGCCTCCCAGAGAAAGCGCAGGGTTCGGTAGACCCGCTCTGCTCCCTGCTCCCGGGAAATATATCCGCGCTCAATACCGACAAGGTAGGCGCTGAGCCCGAATCCCACGGCCGCCACACTCGAAAACGTCCGTGTAGGCCACCGATCCGGGATCAAGGCGGTTTCGGGATGGGCGGTCTCCCAGAAGAAGGCAAACGTGCGCGCCTGCAACGAGTCAAGAAAGGGATCACTGGAAACGTCGCCGTGCTCTTGCATGCACCCTCCCGATATGAAGCCCACGAGCACGACGACAATCCATCCAGAACGGCGCAATTTCTGAATCATGCTTTCTGTCAGTTTGTTTTTCCAGAGGCCACCACCTCGAACCGTGCCTGCAGCCCTTCGGCCGACAAGGGACCCACCCACAGCGTGAACCAGCCCGGCTCCACCACCCAGCCCCCCTCCAAACCCCAGAACCGAAGCGCACGCACCGGCAACCGAAACCGCACCGCCTTCGTCTCGCCCGGCGCCAGCTCCACCCGCGCAAAGCCCTTCAACTCCTTCACCGGGCGCGTCACCGACGCCACCTCATCCCGCACGTACAGCTGCACCACCTCCTCCCCCCGACGCCGACCCGTATTCGTCACCCACACCACCACCTCCAGCGTGTCGTCCAGCCCCAGCCGCCTCCGGCTCAACCGAAGACTGTCGTACGCAAACGTCGTGTAGGTCAGCCCGTACCCAAACGGATACAGCGGCGTCCAGGGCACGTCCACGTACTTCGACGTGTACTTCTCCTCGGCCCGCGGCGGCCGTCCCGTCGGCTTGTGGTTGTAGTAAAGCGGCTCCTGACCCGTCGCCCGCGGAAACGACACCGGAAGCCGTCCTCCCGGACTCGCCTTCCCGAACAGCACGTCCGCCACCGCGTGCCCCATCTCCGTCCCCAGAAACCACGCCTCCACGATCGCCGGTGCCGAAGCGGCCAGCTCCGGAATCGCCAGCGGCCGTCCGTTCATCAACACCACCACGACCGGCCGACCCAGCGCCAGCAGACGCCGCGCCAGCTCCAGTTGCACCCCCGGAAGCTCCACCGACGCCCGACTGGCCGCCTCCCCGCTCAACTCCCGGTGCTCACCCAGTACCAGAATCACCACCTCCGCCCAGCGTGCCACCGCCTCCGCCTCCGCAAATCCACTCGTGTCCGTGCTCAACGCCGCCGCCACCATCTCCTGAAAACTCCCGGGAGGCACCTCCGCATAGCCCGGCGCGTAGCGCACCGTCGCCCCGGGGAGCGCCGACCGGATCCCCTCCAGAATCGTCACGCCATCCTCCGGACGCCCCGCCGCCGCCCACGGCCCCAGCACACTCGCCGAATCGTTGGCCAGCGCCCCGATGACCGCCACCCGCTGCAACGTGTCGGCCAGCGGTAACAGCTCCCCCTCGTTCTTCAGCAGCACGATCGCCTTACGCGCCACCTCCCGTGCCAGCCGCCGGTGCTCCGGCGACAGCAACACCTGCTCGCGGCCGGCATCCCGACAGTAGCGGTAGGGATCCTCGAACAACCCCAGCCGATACTTCACGCGCAACACGCGCCGCACCGCCTCGTCCACCACCGCCTCCGGAAGCCGTCCGGCGCGCACCTCCTCGGCCAGCTTCCGCACGTAAATCCCGCTGACCATGTCCATGTCCACCCCCGCTTCAAGCGCCTTGCGCCCCGCCTCGGCACTGTCGGCCGCAATTCCATGGAAAAGCAACTCCCAGACCGAGGTGTAATCACTCACCACCAGCCCTTCGAAGCCCCATTCGTTGCGGAGCACGTCGGTCAACAGCCAGCGGTTGGCCGTGGCCGGCACGCCCCCGATCTCGTTGAAGGCCGACATGATCGAAAGCGCTCCGGCGCGCACCGCCGCCTCGAACGGCGGCAGATACAACTCCCGAAGCGTCCGCTCCGAAACATCCACCGTGTTGTAGTCGCGTCCGGCCTCGGCCGCCCCGTAGGCCGCAAAGTGCTTCGCCGTGGCCAGGATCGTCGTCGGAGCCCGGAGATCACGCCCCTGGAAACCCCGCACGCGCGCCGCCGCCATCACCGAACCCAGATACGGATCCTCACCGCTGCCCTCGACGATCCGGCCCCAGCGGGCATCCCGTGCAATGTCGACCATCGGCGCAAACGTCCAGTTGAGCCCCACCGCCGACGCCTCCACGGCCGCCACGCGGGCCGCCTGCTCGACCAGCGCCGGGTCGAACGTGGCCGCCTCGGCCAGCGGCACCGGAAAGATCGTCCGAAAGCCGTGGATCACGTCCAGCGCAAACAGCAGCGGAATGCCCAGCCGGCTTTCCTCGACGGCCTGGCGCTGCATGGCGCAGACGGCCTCAGCCCCGAATAAATTCATCACGGCGCCCACGCGGCCGCGACGTATGGCGTCGGGCTCGCCTTCGCGCACGACGGGGCCGGTTTCGGCCATGCCGCCGTTGTAGAGCGTGAGCTGGCCGAGCTTTTCCTCGAGCGTCATGCGGGCCAGCAGCGCTTCGATGAGCGAGTCCTCGCGAGCCCGGTCCACCGGCTGTGCCACAGCGCCGGTCGAAACGATAAGCAGATAGAGCAGCGCTATTGTCAGACGTTTCCGAACCATAGGCTATTGAGAATCAGGATTTCAGGTGGAGAACGAAACACTCGACGTCTGAGGCTCCGGAGCGCATCCGAATCAGCAGAGGCCCGGAAGGCCACCTGGAAGTGTCCAGCAGAAGGGAGCCAGAATCTTCGAGACCGAAGGTCAAACGATGTACCTCTCGCCCCAGCACATCGTAGACCACAATGGAGACGCGCCTTCCTGGCACATGGCCGTGCTCTATCCGTAGCCGATGGGTAAACGGATTGGGGAAGCAGCGCAACTTTTCCTTATCGAAGACAGGGGCCGGTAATACGGAAGACGCAACCGGTTGAAATCCTGCTCGCTCCAGACCACGTACCACGGCCTCGTGCGTCATCATTCGTTGCCAGATGGCCCCTGTACGAAAGTTTTCGATCATGAGCACAATCGGCCCCTGATCAATGCCGATGTAGTCCGAATCGAACCAGTCCAACTGCACGTTGTAAGCGTCGCGAAACCCATACGGCCCCCAGAGCCGGTTGCGGTAGCGCCGGTACATGGTGCGAAGTGCCCACACCGATGCCTCTGGCGCGAAGGCGATGGATCCTCCAGGCGCAGTGGGTGCCAGTGTGCCGTCATCGTTCATCGGCGGCGGGGCCCCGCGCGCCATGTAACCGCCCGGAACGTCAGACGCGGTCAGTCCCCATTCGTCGGCGCTGTAGTTGGGATAGCGATTGGGATTGGCCATGTGGTAGGCGCGCTGGGCAAGCGTGGCCCGTCGGCTGTTCTCGAAATAATCAATGCCCTTCGCACGCATGTAGGCGTCCTGAATGCCTCGAAAGTCAATCCAGACGTGACTGTATTGATGGCCAAAAAGCGGAGGAAATTCTACAAAGCTATACCCGTAATGAGTAGCCCATCGATAGGTGCTTGTCCACACCTCCCAGGCTTCAGAAGGAAGCGGATGCGTCGGCGAACCCAATGCCAGCAGGTACATGATCATGGCCTCGTTGTAGCCGGTCCAGTCGTAGGGTAGGAATCCTTCCTCCGGTTTCCATCCGAGTGCCAGGGCGGGAGCGCGAGGAGCAAACCAGTCCCATCGAACCCTGCCGTAAATCGAATCAGCCAGCGCACGAATCCGCACTTCGTCTTCATGTGCCCCGTCAAAGTACTGCCGCACGTGTAGAATGCCCGCCAGCAGCAGCGCCGTGTCTATCGTGGAAAGCTCCGACTGCCAGGCTCTTCTACCCGTTTGAAAATCCAGAAAGTGGTAGAAAAAACCCTGATAGCCCGTGGCGTCCGGGGCCGCACTCTGGGGCGCCTCCCAGAAAAACTCCAGTGTTTTCAACACGCGCGCGCGCCCTTCCTCACGGGTGATCCATCCCCGATCGATGCCCACCGTCAGGGCGGACAGGCCAAAACCGACGGCCGCAATGCTGGCCGGGCTGCCCTCTCTGCTCCGATCGCGAATGAGCCCGTTGATGGGGTTGGCCTCCTTCCAGAAGTAGAGAAAGGATCGATACTGCAACAGTTCGAGAAAGGCGTCCTCCAGTCCAGGCCGGGGCGTGGCCTGCACCGGTTCGCTATCGGAACTCACACGTCCCTGCGCGTCAACGCTGCGTACAATATAGGTGTAACGCTGTCCGTTGACGACGTCCAGATCGGCAAAGTCCTCAGGGGGCACCACCTCGGCCCGCAGTACAAACGGCCCATTTTCACCCTCACGTCGGTACACCCGGTATTTCACGGCTCCCTCGACGGGCTCCCAGTAGAGCACCACACTTGAATCCCCGACCTCTGCTCGCAGGCTGGCGGGAGGCTCAGGCGCCGACGTGGAGAGACCGTCGTCCACCACATGCACATCGTCAAACCAGAGTTCTCGAAGGCCCCGGGTGTCCGCGTCTCCCGCACGCAGAGCAAACCCCGCCACGCGCTCCATCTCAAAGTCACCTACCGGGCCAAAGTCGCTCCAGGCAATACGGAAAGCCTGCCAGGTTGTGCTATCCGCATCGAGGCCGTCGTTGTCTACGGCGAGCAGGTAACGGTCTCCCGAGCCCGGGGGACGGGTCGCCGTGCGCGTCACTTCGACATGCCAGGTCGGGCGAAGCCGGCCCGTCTCGGGCTCGGGCGTCAGCACCTCAACGTATTCCCCCGTCGTATCCAGCGTTTGATTGCTGTTGATTTCATAGTAACGAAAGGCCAGAGGCTTACCATCTGCCGTACGCACGATAAAGCGTGCGGGGCGGGCCGGCAATCCGATCGCCGCCTGAGAGGTGTCCAGAACCACGTCGTCGAAAATGAACAGCAGATCCTCGGGGTATCCCGGACGTGGCAACTCGGCGGGCAGCGTCTCCACGTACCTGACGGAAAGCCTGACATCTGTCGTGCTACCCTCCAGCCAGCCGCTGCGTGCGCTATTCCACCCCACCCCGGTGCCCGCCCGCAGTGGAATCGACGCTGTCTCCCGATCGTTTTCGTCGACAAGCGAGATTGCCGGAAGCCAGACGCCCGGAAGGGATTCAGGAGCATTCAGCCACAATACCAGCGTATCTGCTCCGGAAAGGTTGTATGGAGCTTCAAGGCCGTACACAATCAATTCCCAATGCCCGCCCGTGGTGTGGCGATAGATGAGGCGACCCGCTACTACGCCTGAGCGTGCTCGGTTCGTCAGAGGCAACGCCCGATTTTCAGGGCCAGCCAGTACCAGAGAATCGCCGCCCTCGAAGTGCCCCCGAACTTGCGCGTAATATGAGGGGTCGGGACTCTCGTCGAAAAGGACCCAGGTGGTGCGCCCCTGGGCCAGTACCTGACCGGCAAGCCCCATCGCCACCAGGACGCACATGTAACACAATCGGAGCATCTTCTCGCCCCCATTTAGAAAGCGATGCCGGCGCTCAGGCGGTGTACGGAACCCAGGTGGCGATGACTGGCCCATGCGTAATCGAAGTGAAAGCGCACGGGAGCCAGATCCTGCTGAAGACCCACTCCCAGGGTGAGGCCGAATTCCGAATCCCGCTCGAACAGATTTTGATAGCCGGCCCGAAGTGCCAGCATGTCCAGAATCTGCCACTCGGCCCCCAGACTGAGACTTTCCGTATTAAAGCTGGGCTGAAGCGCGTCCGCCGTCAGCAGCAGGCGCTGTCCCGCGCCCAGTTGTAGTGGAAAGCCCATACCCACCCGAAAAAGAATGGGCAGCTGGTAACTCTCCGTATGAAATGCGGCGGGCAGGCTGCTGTTATCGCCGTGGCGATTGGGATCCAGGTCGTAGCGCACGCGCAGATCCCGACCGTCGTAGCGCCCCCTCGTGCCAAAGTTCGACAGGCTGGCCCCCAGATATGCCTGAAACGGAAGCTCATAGAGCACGCCCACATCCAGTGCGAATGCAGAGAGGCTGCTGTGCCAGATCGTTTCGCGCAGCAACTTGGCCTGAATTCCCGCACTGAATCGATCGGTCAGACGGCGGCTGAAGCCCAGCCCGAACACCAGATACTGAACTGTATAGCGCTCACCCGTACCAAGTGGCTGCTCCACCGTGCGCACGTCCATCTCTCCGGAATGCATGGTCGTCACGGAAAGCGACAGGGCGTTGGCGCCCAGCCTCAGGGAGGCCGTCGTATAGGTGTAGGTCAGGTCTGCCAGCCAGCGGCTGTAGGTCATGGCCACCGCCGATTGTTCGAGGTAGGCTGGAATGGCCGGGTTGAAGTAGAGCCCCATCGCGTCCGCATAGGCCGTCACGCCCGCATTGCCCATACCGGCCGCACGAGCGCTGGGCTCAATCAGAAGCACCTGCCCGACCGTTGTGGCCACCTTGGTCTGGGCATATCCTCCACCCGCAAACCATCCCAGCAGCCCGATCATCAGCAAAAGTCTACCTGGTCTTTTCATGACGCCAATCGATAAAATCCGCCGGGCTATTTGATAACCGCAAACTTGCCGATGTACTCGCCCACGCCCGGGGCCTCCACGTGAAAGATGTAGAGGCCGGGGGCGATCTCCAGGTTGTCCTTCGTACGTAGATTCCAGGGCACCATCCCGGTACTGGAGCCGTCGTGGTAGAGCGTCTGCACCAGTTCACCCCGCACGGTGTAGATGCGGATGGTGGCACCCGCCGGAATGTTGCGAAACTCAATGCGCCGCTCTCCCCGACCGCTTACGGCAAAGCGCTCGGGCTCGAACGAGGCGGCGGCCACGTACGGATTGGGCACGACGTAGGGCTCCTGCTTCCGAAGTTGGTCTCGTGCCCGCGCCTCGTCGACGTAAGCACCCCGCGTGGTAAACTCAAAGACGTCGTCAGCCGTCAGAGGCAGGCGCACAACCAGCCGGTAGACGTCTCCATCTCCCGGCGGCATGGCTCCGGGGGGCGTACGCGCCGCGTCGTAGAAGATGCGCCAGGTGACGACCAGCCGCCCCCCTTCTCGCTCCGGCAGCAATACATCGATGAACTCACCATCTGCGCTGAGCGTGCGATCTCCATTGACGTCCCGGAAGCGAAAGTCGAACTGCCGCCCGGAGGCCGACACCACCTTGAAATGGGCCGGGGTGGCGGGCATGCCGATGGCCGCACGCGAAGTATCCAGCGGTTCGTCAGCAAAGACGATCAGCAGATCTTCCGGATAGCCGGGACGGCGCAGATTGGGCGACCGGGTGAACTGGTAGACCGGCCGCAGGCGCACACGGGTGGTGCTTCCGGAGACGAACCCGCTGGCCACCGTGTCCACCTCGGGCCAGGACAGGGTACGGATGACCGGGAGCAGGCCGGCGCCCACCGGACCGGTACCCTGACCCTCCAGATCGCGCCCATCGTCGAAGAGCTCTTCACCGGTGGTCACGTCCACCAGCCGATAAGAATGCGCACGGATACTGTCTTCCGGCGCCTCAAACTCCAGACGGAAGGTGTGCCCGTCCGGCACCAGATCGGGATGCAACACGCGGATCTCCACCTCGCCCACGCCACGGCCCGCAACGTGACGCACCGATCCTTCCTCCACCGAGGCCGGCACGTAGCCGGGAACCGGCGGGTTGGGGCGCACCTCCACCACATTGCGCGGCAGAATGGTCCCCCCACGCAACGTCCGGGATACAGAGATGGCATTTTCTGAGGGATAGAAGTTAAAGGGTGGTCCCACACCCCGGTCGTAAGCCGTTACCGCGTAGTAGTAGGTCTGCCCGTTGACCACAGAAGAATCCGTCCAGGTGTGCACGATGCCACTGTCCTCGCCCAGCCAGTACTGCACGCCCTGCACGGCCTGCTCCGAAAAGCCCCGGATACCGTTGATCAGGTCGAACTGCGCAATGGGTCTGCCGTTACCGATGGGTCCTCCACCCCGGGCGTCGCGAATGAGCTGGGCGTCCAGAAAATTGGGATCGGTGGCCCGGTAGATGCGATAGCCCTCAAAGTCGTTTTCGCCCGTGACGGGATCGATGGCTTTTTCGGCCCGGTTGTCCCACATAAGCGTGACATATCCATCACCCGCATAGGCCTGCACGGTGGGTGCAGGTGGCGGGATGGCGAACTGGTAATTGGCATTGTAGATGGACTGGACCACACGGACGGTCGTCTCCAGATCGATCAGATCCTCGCCGTAGGCCAGAGCCAGGCTGAACCGCTCGCGCTGTCCCGCCTTCAACTCGAACGGTCCCGAAGCGAAGAGAAAGCCGATGTTGTAGTTCTGTACCAGCGGCCGGTCGAATCGCACGGCGGGGTCCGGGTGCGTGAACTGCTGGTAGAGGCGCCGGGGCCATTCATTCTGGTCCATAAAGAAGACGATGTTATCTGTTTCGGTGGCCGGTGAGCCAGCACCCGGGCGAATCCGGTTCATCTTGAAACCGGTCAGCCCGATCATATCGCTTTCCGTGATATCCGTTCGGTCGAAATTGGGCTCTCCCTCCGTGGGGATGCAGTCTCCCTCGCCGGTATCGGGCTCAATACCTTCTTCAGGATTGGCGAAAACGCCGTCGGCTCCCGTGTCGTGTGCTTCACACACCCAGTCCAGGTCCTCGTCCCCAGTCCACCACACCCCGGCCCTGTAGGCGGGTCTATTCTCCAGTGGACCGTAGGCCCGTTCGAACTTTTCCAGGTCGTAATGGCTACTCACATAGGCACGGATAGCCTCCTGTCCGACGATTTTCTCGCCCGGACCACTGTCGCGACGCTCATCGATAATGCCGTCCTCGTCGTTGTCTATCCCGTCGAAGGGATTTCCCGGGGTCTCCAGATAAGCGTACCCCACGTAGCCAGTAGGCTCGCAGTTGGAGCGCAGACTGACGCCATGTCCGCCCTTATCCCAGGTGTAGACCAGGTTAAGGCCCAGATCCGTATTGTAGAAGGCATTGTCATCGTCGCTTTCGTAGACCCCGTCGCACGACAGTTGAGAGCCTCCGACTCCCGAGTCCATGTAGAGCCCGAAGATCATATTGGGGTAGTCGGTGGTGCTTTCATTGACGATATCATAGTGCCAGAAGATGACGTTCTGAGCCTGCGGGTTGGACCACTGGAAACCCCGCACCTCTACCCGCAGCCCAAGACCGCGACGCGTGGAGTCCCGTGCGTCCGGGTAGAAGTCAAACGTGGCGTAGAAGTTGTCGTCCATCACGAAGAAGGATTCCTGATCGGCGTTGGGACGCTTGCCAAAGTAGCCGTTCCAGGAACCGCACCAGCCCGGATCATCGGGGTCGTTGATCTTGTCGTACCAGCATTGCTCCGGCGAGACGCCCTCACGCGGGTTGCCGTTGGCGTCGACGGCACCAGGCCACGTGCGCGGATCATTCGAAATGGCAATCGAGCGCGCCCGATTGATGGTGGGATCCGGTTCGAAGAATCCCGGCCGCGGCTCAAAACGCATCTGGCGGCCTGGATGAAACGGATCCACCGCCTGCCGCTCCCGATAACCGGTAAGCATGACGTAAATGGAATCGTTGGGATTGGAGGCCCGGGGTACCCGTGTGAGCACAAAGGGCGTAATACCATCGGAATAGTTCAAACCCGTCCCTTTGGGCACCTCCACCGAGTGGAAAACACTCAGGTCCGGATTGACCTGGAAGTCCCCCACCATTCCAAAGTTGTAAAAAATGGTGCGGATACGATTGGCATCGTGAATGCCCATGCGCTCGGCGCTGATCTGACTACGCCACTGAGGGGGAGTCACCGGCTCCAGTTGCTGGGCGCGGACGGCCAGCACCAGGCCCATCAGCAATACGCCAGTGCTGAAGCAGTACTTGAACATCTTCCTCTCAGGATTATTGTCTCGATGCCAACCAGTTACGTTGCAGTCTGACGCCAAATTCCACACGCCGCGGCGGATACAACCGTCCGGGATCCGGATTGCGCTGGGCAATGGGATTGAGTGTATAGAAAGGGCTGCCCGTGTCGGCGTACACGAAGCCGTTGAAAAAGTGGGTATCCGTTAAGTTGAACACGCGCAGGAAGACAGCCAGCTGCAAACCTCCAAAGCGAAAGTACTTTTCCGCCTGCAGATCGATCTGCATGGCCGACGGTTTGCGTCCCGAGTTAGGCTCCAGCTCGGCCCCAAAGCCCGATCCGAGCGTGGGGGTATAGGGCTGGCCGGAGGCCAGGCGCAGGATTCCCGTCACCGCGTAGTCGTCGGGCCGGCTTAGCAGCACGCTGACATTGAGCGTGTGGCGCTGGTCCCAGTTGAGTGGCACCTGCCTGGGACGGGGATCCTCTCCGGCTGCGGCCCGGTTGGCTGTCTCGCGGGGGTCACTGCTGTTCCCCAGAGCTTCCTGGTAGGTGTAGTCGATCGCCACGCTGAGCGGCCCCCAGTTGCGCTGGTCAAGCGAAAGTGTAAAGCCCCGAACGTTGCCGAAGTCTACATTACCGAAACGTGCATATTCGGCAGCCGTATAGGTGGACTGGAACACTACGCCGAGCAGATCGCGGATGTCCTTGTAAAACAGGTTGACGTCCAGTCCCAGATTTTCCGTCAGCGCTGCCTTGAAGCCGAACTCGTACAATGCAGTAAATTCAGGCTTAAGGTCTGGATTACCCATGACCGAGTAGCTGACGCTACCGGCCTGCAGGTCCTTCAGGATTGAGTAATCCGCGTTATCGAAAAGCAGGCCGAGACCGGGCATCTGATAGAAGTGACCATAGGAGAAGAAGACCGAAGCGTTGGCCAGAATCGGAAAGGAAACCCCCAGGCGGGGCGCCACAGCCCATTTAATTGAAGTGGGCACCAGACGAGAGGGTGGCGCTCCGGGAATGGCGTTGGCCGGATTTTCCCAGTCGCTGGGCACACGGCCGTTCGCGTCAAAGAATTCAAAACGAAGCCCTGCGCGAATCCGGAGGTTTCCCCACTCGATACGATCCTGCACGAAGGCAGCTCCCTGCACCGGTTTGTAGGTCAGCACGCGGGCCCCGATCGAGTCCTCCCGCACCACCAGCCCCTGCCGGCCTCCCACATCCCCCTGCGTGATCAGACCGGGTACGCCAAACTTCAGAATGAACGGCTGCACCTCAACCCCCGCCTTGATCAGATGCACCTTTGTCACCTGGCTGGTGACCGCCAGCTTGGCCACCAGAGCATTGGTCTGCTGCACAAAGCGCCCCAGGTCCACTCCCTGGATAATGGCTCCATCTTCGTAAACCGGGCTTCCCTGAGGAGCGCCATACTCGAAATACCTCGGATCGCGCACGTCGTCGAAGCGCACGTTCTTGTGGTCAAAAAAGTTGTGGCGCAGGCTCAGCTCGTAGAAGGTGGTGCCGGAGAGGGTGTGCGTCAGGTCCAGCCCGTGCGAAATCGAGAACTCACGAATCGTACGGGTCCCGTCTGGATTGAATCGGAAGGCGTGGTTGTACTGTTTACGGCGCACCCAGCCCCCCACTGCCTGATAGTTGAGCTGGACGTTGGGGATCGATCGGTTGCTGATTTTTCCGAGAAAGGACCAGCGCTTCTCGAATTGCATGGGCACGATTTTATGATCGCCGTTCTCCACAAAGACGCCTCGCTCGAAATCTGTAGAGTCGTGCGCCAGTGGCAGAAAACGACGCACCCCCATCAGGTAGCCGAGGTTCTCATAGCGCTGTCCGTTGATCAAAAACGTGGTCTGAGGAATCAGTGGCAGTGGTCCGCTCAGGTTGGCCTGCAGGTTTCGGATGGTCAGCGGATCAATCCGGGAGATAAATGGATACAGGGCTACTCGTTCGACGCCTTCACGCGTTCGCACCTCCATGGAATCGTTACCTGGGCTCACATAGTCCCCGGCATAGGCTTCCAGGGAGAACTCGTAGCGATCGGGCGACCCGCTACGCAGCACCGCGTTGACCACGCCGCTTAGCGCCTGGCCGTATTCGGCATCGAATGTACCTTGTATAACCTGCACCTCCTGCAACACGGAGCGATCCAGCGTGAGAATGGACTGGTTGTTGAACGGGTTGTTTACCGTCACACCGTCCACCTGGAACTGCACTTCGCCAAGCCGTCCGCCCCGGAAGTGGCCATCGACCACGCCCGCCTGTAGATTCACCAGGTCCTCCAAGCGCTGCACGGGCAGTTGTTCAATCTCCTCCCGTGAAACCGTGGCCATCGTGCTGGTGAGCGTAACGTCAACGACAGGGCGCTCTGCGGTCACCACCACCTCCTGCCCTTCGATCACCTCTTCCTCCAGTGTCACATCCAGGCGCGTGGTCTGATTGGAGGCGATCTGGACCCCTTCGATAATCTTGGTCTGGTAGCCCACCATGCTGAAACGCACGCGGTAGGTGCCCGGAGGGATGCGGAGCACCAGGTAGTCACCCGCTGCGTCGGCCGCCGCTCCTAGCATGGTGCCCTCTACCAGCACCGTCGCTCCCGGCAGGGGCATCCCCTGACTGTCGGTAATGCGTCCGGCCAGTTTACCACTCTGGGCCCAGACACTCTGACCGAGGCAGAATGCCAGGATCCAGACGCCAAAGCGCAAACTACCATGCATGGGTCACAAAGTTTTGCGGGTGTCGGGGTCGCATGCGACCCCGACACCCGTCCTCAAAGCTACTGCACGACGATCAGACGTCCCGTTGCCTGTGCGGCACGCACCTCATTACGCCAGTGTATGCGATACAAATAGAGACCCGGGGCCAGGTCAGATGCACGTAAAGTGATCTCCTGGCGTCCGGACTGCTGAAGGCCGAGGTGCAACGTCTTTACAGTCCGTCCCAGCACATCGAAGACCTGCACCAATACTTCGCCGGCTGCGGGCAGCTCGTAAGCGATCGTGGTGCTTCCACGGAAGGGATTGGGAGCGTTCCCCAGTAGCCGAACGGTGGAAGGCAACGGCTCGGCCACGGCCTCATTGGCGACGATCAGAAGCGGATCCACATACGCCAGTGCCGTAGGGCCTCCCCAGATGTCGGCATTGCCCTCATTCATGTACCAGACAAAGGTGCTGTAGCTCTGCTCAGCCGGGTCCAGCCCGTCGCCATCGAAATAGGTGAAGCCCAACCCGATCGTGTAGGCGACTTCCGTTTCATCTTCATATCCGGGGATCTGAGTCAGATCAATGGCCATCTCAATCTGATAGCCTTCGTCCACATCCGAGGGATCGGCCACCGTGGAGCTCCCCTTCAGATAGATGGCCGCCTGAACCGGACTGTTGCCCGCGCTGTCCGGGGCGGCATCCTCCATCCGTACGGCCGAACTGCTGGAATCAATGGCTACCCGGAAACGCTTGACAACATAAGGAGCACCCGGACGGCTGTTCTGTTTGGCGCGAATGTTGACGCGTATTCCATCGCTGAGGTCGCCGTTGATGGCCTGGTCATCTGTATCCAACCCGACATAGAGCGTCTTGCCGACAGCAAACAGATAGATGCGACCGATCGTCGGATCTACCACGGGCGGAGCGTTCTCCGCGTCGCCCCCCGGACGGAACCAATGCGTCTGGTAAGGACCAAACAGTCCGGGCAGGGCATCAAGCGCCTCCGGCGGCATCTGGTACTGCAACGAGAGCGTCGGTTCAAGGGCAGTCCATACCGGCTCGTCGAGACGTCCGTCAAGCGTGACAACAGCCCCGGTCGGAGCCACTGGGATACGGAAGTCGGGTTCGTTGACCTCCGGAACCGAACCCGAGCTGACGGTTACGTCCGGACGACCAAACACGTAACCAACGCCGTGTGGCATGTCATTCCCCCAGGGATTCTGCCACCAGGCCCGAGAGAGGTATTGCCGGGTGGGGTCGGCCGGCCAGGCATAGTCGTAATCATACAATCCGAAGGAGATCGGCACGTGATCTCCTTCAGGACGCGTCATGTCAAAGCCCAGCTTTGACAGGTCGATCCACATCTCCAGGGTATAGCCGGTGTCTTCAGTGGCATCATCGTTCGAGGTGCCATCAACCGTGGCGGCTCCATCCCAGACAGTACGGTCGTCTGTCAGGTCGCCACCTCTTCCGCCAAGGTTCAACGTAGGCGGATCCCCGGGATTGCCGCTACCACGCCAGGTGAAGAAGAACTCGTCAACGTTGACGTCCTTGGTGTAGTTGGGGCCGTCGTAGGCCGTCTGGCGGCGGTTCTTGTTCAGAATGGCAATGATCAGGCCGTCGTTGCGAAAGAAGTCGCCCCCCGGATCGCCTCCAATGGATTTATCCTGAGCAACCACTCCAATCCACAGCTTATTACCATCTCTGAGTAGATAAACAGTACCGTTGACAGGATCTGTAGGTGTAATGGTAAAGGAATCAAAAAAGTTATCCCAGCCTCCCCCGGGTTCATAAAAGGTGGGATTTTCCCATACCAGTGGAATCTTTTCGGCCTGTTGCCAGACCGGCTCATCCAGACGTCCATCAAGGGTCATGGTTGCGCCCTCAACGTCGCGGGCCCACACCACATCGAAGGTGCGAGCGGGCTGTCCCATAGCCTGCAAGGCCAAGAACGGCACGAGCAGGGCCAGCATCGTAACGGTTCTCATAGTGCCCTCCATCGGGTTAGTGGTTGATGGTTGATCCTGGAGAGATAACGCGTCCCTCGGCGACCCCACAGGACTCTCGCACCACCAGACGCGTGGGTAGTACAATATCCTTTGGCCCGTGGCCAGAACCTTCCGCCAGCGCCTCCTCAAGCAGGCGTACCGCCCACGATCCCAGTTCAAAGATGGGGCTCTGCACCGTGGTGAGCGCCGGGCGCGTGTATCGCGCCATCGGGATGTCATCAAAACCCACCAGCGCCAGCTGGTCCGGCACGTGGACCCCGGCTTCATGCAGAAACCGGAGCAGGCCAATCGCCATGGCATCATTGGCAACAAACACGGCCGAAGGGGCCAGCGACAAAATTCGGCGGCCAAGCTCGTATCCGGAGGCCTCCGTGAAGTCGCCTTCCACTTCCAGCTCCGGGCGTACAGAAATCCCGGCTTCCTGCAGCGCAAGGCGGTATCCCTCCAGCCGTTCTCTGGCTTCCTGGTTGCTCAGGGGACCCGAAAGGATGGCGATGCGCTGATGTCCCTGACAAATCAAATGGGCAACGGCTGCCCGGGCACCTGCCAGATTGTCGACGCGCACCGTGTCGCATGGGAAGGGTGCACGCGCACCGATCAACACCAGCGCCACATCTTGCGGAAGATGCTCCTTCAGCAGTTCCTGTGAGAGATGGGGCGCCATCAGGATCAGCCCATCCACACGCCCCCGCATTGCTCCCACGATGGTGCGGATCTCCTTGGGATCGGCATGCATTCCCGAGACCAGCAGATAGTAGCCTCTACGCCTGGCTTCCTGATCCAAGCCGCGCATGAGTTCAGAGTAGAACTCGCCGTAGAGATCCGGCAGCAGCACACCCAGCGTCTGCGTGCGACGTGTGATCAGGCTCCGCGCTGCCCCATGCGGTACGTAGCCCAGACGACGTGCGGCCTCCTCCACGCGTCTGCGGGTTTCATCCCTGACAGGTCCACTGTTATTGAGCACCCGCGAGACGGTGGCCACTCCTACGCCAGCCGCCCGCGCTACATCCCGTATCGTAACGGCCATTCTTCAGGGTAAAAACGTTTTCGCAAAATGATCCATTTCGAGATTCAAAAATGGAAACGTTTCCATTATAACCCATTCTTCCTTTATTGTCAACCCCCGAAATGGCACCCTACAGACGTCCTAACAAGCTGCAGCTGCACGACAGCAGATCGCCGCGTTCATTGACACTGTCTGGTACGTCCGGCTCACCTACCGACCGGAGCGCCCGGGCTTCTGGAGGCATCCCGCCCTGTGGAAAGTTCTCGCCATCGCCCTGGGCGCCGCGCTCCTGGTGCGCCTGCCCCTGCTATGGCTCACACCCGACTGGTACCTGTTGTGACTTGTGCCCATGTGGCGCGCTTCTGACCACAGCCAGCCTGCTGGTGCGTACTCGGAGGTCTGGTCTTCACCACCCTGACCGTCAGTCAGTTCGAAGGGGCAGGCCATTTTCTTTCAAATAATGACCTTTGGCCTTACACCCAACCGCATCGTGGTGCTGGGCGCCAACCTGTTGATCTTCATCCATCTGGCCTGGATCGGCCGAGACTATATGCGCCTGCTTCACGGAAAGGCGGACTACACCCGATTGGAACTCACAATCGGCCGCTATCTACCGGTCTATGCACTCTGGGCGGTGTTTGTCGTCTTTGTGCTGCCGCCGCTGTTTGGCTTCGGATGATCGGCAGCCTGCAGCGTCCGATCCCGAAGCGGTCTGCGCTACAAATGCAAAGCGTTTAGGTCCTTCGCAACTGCCCCTGTATCTTGCCAGTCCGTCAGCCCCGGGGTCCCCTACCCCTGTAGCAGAAGGGGTCCGGGCAACAGCCGCCGGAGGACCGTGTGCAGATCGGCGCGTTGCAGGTGCTTGTAGGCGACCTCGCGCAAGACGCGCATTTTTGCCGCGATTTTGTTCAGGCGCGCCGAAGCGGGCAGGCAGGATGGCGGCCAGGATTTCGACGGCCTGATGGAGCCGGTCGAACAAATGGCGGGGCCTTGATAATCAGCCGTCCTTTTGCTATATTTAGACCAGTCGTAGACCAGTCTAAATAAAGGAAGTATTATGCCTGAAATTGGTGCCTACGAGGCGAAAACCCGATTTTCCGAGCTTCTTCGACGGGTAGAGAAGGGAGAGCGATTCGTGATTACACGCCACGGTTTGCCCGTTGCGGTCCTGGAGCCAATACCTTTTCGTAGAAAACGAGATATAGAAGAAGTCATTCAGGACATTCTGGAATTCGGCCGCAAGCACAGTCTGAGCGGGTTGACGATCAAAGAGCTTATCGAAGAAGGACGGATGTAATGGTACAGGAATTCGTACTGGATGCCTCGGTAACTCTGTCGTGGGCATTTCGAGAGGAATTGAACCGGTATGCACAGGGAGTACTCAAGCAACTGAAACAGGGGCAGGCAAGGGTGCCGGCCCTGTGGTTTCTGGAAGTCGCAAACGCCCTGCTTGTGGCCGAGCGCAGAGGGAGAGTAAAGCCCGTGGATTCGGAACGATTTCTGGAGCTTCTTCAAGAACTTCCCATTTCGATAGAGCCAATCTTGCCGGAACGCGCTTTTGGAGAAATCCTGCTGCTGGCTCGAGAGCAAGAGCTATCGGTATACGATGCGGTCTATCTGGATCTGGCCCTGCGCATGCGTATACCTCTGGCTACTCAAGACAAGGCTCTCAGAGCCGCTGCATCTCGAGTGGGCGTGGAAATCTGCGGCCCATTGGGCGAGGAATGATGCAACGGAATTGCAGGCGGAGGCACTCCGGCATTCAAGCACCCTGCAGGATTCCGGCGTAACTGGCATCAGGAACTGTCTCCGTGCACGCGGAGAACCTGGTCGATATAGACGGACCATTCTGAATTAGAACGACACATAGTGTTTTCCAGGCCGGGAAAGTTTCTCTAATCCGTTCCGTGGCGCATAACCCTGATGTTGACATGCCGCCAGCATTGCTTGCAGAAAAGCTCAGAGACACGCATCTTTTCCGTAGCGGCCGAAGCAAACCTCCCTCCTGATGCAGCACTTTCGTTGTGGAGATCTCTCCGTCAGCGTTTTCGGCGGCTGGGCCGAAATCGGCGGCAACCAGATCCTGCTCGAAGCCGGCGGCGAGGCCCTGCTGCTGGACTTCGGCCGCTCCTTCAATCGCTGGAACCGCCACTTCACGGAGTTTCTCGGGCCACGCTCTACGCTCGGCCTGCGCGATCTGCTGGCCCTCGGGCTGCTGCCGCGCTTCCGCGGACTCTACCGCGACGCTGCCGACGACACGCTCTTTCCCTCGGAACTGGAACGCCGCTTTCTGGACGGCGCACCCGACGGCGCTTACATCCAGGCGCTGCTGCTCTCGCATGCCCATCTGGATCATAGCGGTTCGGTGGCCTACCTGCGCGCCGACCTGCCCGTCGTGGCCAGCGCCGCCACGGCCGCCATCCTCAAGGCCATGCAGGATACCTCGCAGATCGGCCTGGATGCCGAAGCCGCTTATTTAAGCCCCCGCCTTCCCAACGACGAGGGCATTCTTGAATCCGTTCGCAGGGGTTCCTACCTGCGCCGCCCCTATCGCCTGCTGCTGGGACGCCTGGACAGTTTTCCGCTGCAGTCTCCGGCTAAAACCAGGACGCTCGACGGACACCCCTGGACTCCGGTCACCACCCCGCTTTCGGTTGGCTGCTTCCAGGTCGAAGCCTTCCCGGTGGACCATTCCGTGCCGGGCGCACTGGCGTTCTATATCGAAACACCCGCCGGTCCGGTCGTCTACACGGGCGATCTGCGGCGCCATGGCCGATGGGGCCAGCATACGAAAAGCTTCCTACAGCGGCTCGAAGGTCGAGACGTCTTCCTGCTCATCATCGAAGGCACCCGCCTGGACAGCCAGGGCCCGGCCCGCACCGAAGCGGCCGTCCAGGCGGCGTTGCATGAGGCGATCCGCCGGCATGCCGGCGCACCCATCGCCGTGGACTTTGCTCCGCGCAATCTCGAAAGGCTCCAGGCCTGTCTGGAGGTAGCCCGCGATCTGGATCGCCACCTGGTCATCACCCCAAAGGACGCCTACCTGCTTCAGGCGCTCGCTGAAGCGGATCCCTCCTGGCAGGCAACACTCCAGGCGGCACGGATCCTCCAGGAGCCGCGTGCCCGTCGCCCGACCTGGGAGGCCTGGCTCTGGGAGCAGTCCGACATCCATCCGGTCAGCCTGGAAGAAATCGCACAGGATCCAGGCGCCTTTCTGCTGGCCTTCGGCTTTTATGAAATTAACCGCCTGCTGGACCTGCGGCTGCTTGAGCAGGCGATGGGTCGACCACGCCGACAGGGCCTCTATATCTTCAGCAACAGCTACTGGGCCGACGAAGAACAGGTGCTGGACCTGGCGGTGCTGATGCACTGGCTGCGGGCGCTGGATTTTCGGCCACTGCCTGAGTGGCTGGCAAATCCCCCCTCCAACCCTGCCGAAGCAGAGAATCCCTACCACACGTCGGGCCATGCGCCGGCTGACGACCTTGTGGAAGTGGCGCGCCGGCTGCATCCTCACCATCTGCTGCCCGTGCACACGGAAGCTCCAGAGCACTGGCGCGAACTGCTCCGGGGGACAAACACCCGGGTCCTTGTGTAAGACAAGGGGCACGCCATTGAACTTTCCTTACACAAGGCCCCCTCTTCAGCCCTCCCCCACTGACGCAAACATGCCTTCTCCCAGATCACGAGAAAGCGTCCAGAAAAGAACTTTTTCCGGTTGGGCCCTGATCGCCACCGCCGGCCTGGCGGTCGCCTCTCTGCCCGGACAGAACGCTCCAGCGCGGGGAGGATTACCCTTTCCTTACACAAGGTCGCGCGGCATGCTACAACTGCTGACGCTGCAGGCCGAGCATCGTCCTCCACACCGCATGCAACGCCTCCACGTAGGCCGCCCCATCCAGTCCCTGACGCCGGGCCGTGGCCGCCTTGAAATTGTCGTAGTCAATGTCTTCGGCCAGGCGACGCACCACCTCCGCCCAGACCGACTTCGGCACGAAAAGGCGCCAGGCGTAGTCGGCTCCCGGAAACTCCCGGATCGCACAGCCGCCCAGAAGCTCCGGAAACCGCGCCTGCAACGCTTCCAGATGGGCACGCACGCGCGCCCGAACCATCACGCGTTCTGGGTCGATGGGCCGGCCACGCTGCCCATCGCCCTGCCGCGCACATACCACGCTGAAGAAGCCTTCCCTTGTAAAAAGCCACATCGCCGAATAACCTCATTTTGATTTATACTCAAAAGTATTATACTTGAAAGTATAACCGTGATAGCGATCAGCACTTCCCTAGCGGACGCATTGAGTTGCATCGATCAGGCCCTCACGACCGGCAGCTCGGCCCACGATGTTGTATATCGCGGGGAGCGTCGCTGCTGCCGCATCTCCCACGGTCGCGCAAAACCCGCACTGGCCAGGCGGATCGTCTCTCCGCCCCAGCGGCGGTTGAGCGCGTCCACCGCCCGCATCAAGGACCTGGATCGCTCATCCAGAGCGGCGAAGAGATCTCCCTGCACGACCCCAGCTGGCACCAGATCCAGCAACAGCACGCCGGCCTTCCGGTATGCACAGTCTGCCCGGTAGACCCGCCGCAATCCGTCCCAGGCCGCCCGGGCAAGCATGCGCATGTCGTTGCTCGGCAGCGGTAATCCCACTAGCTGGCTCCCGCTGTAGTGCGGGCCCTGACCATAGGCGCCCGTCGAGACAAACACCACCAGCGCTCCGGCAGCCAACCCCAGCGCACGCAGTTTCTCTGCCGCCCGGCTCGCATGCATCGTCACCGCCTCCCGCAATTCCATCAGATCAGTTACCGCGCGTCCAAACGATCGACTCCGCACCAGCGTTCGTCGGGGCGGAGCCGCCAGCTCCAGCGGCAGACAGGAAATGCCTCGCAACTCCCACACTGTTCGGAGCCCCGTGACGCTCAGATGCCTTCGCACCCATCGATCCGGCAGATCCCGCAGCTGCCGCGCCGTACGAACACCAAGTGCTTCGAGACGGGCCGCATGTCGGCGCCCTATGCCCCACACCTCTTCCACCGGCGTTTCCTCCAGCACTGCTTCGATGTGCTCCGGACGCATCAACGCCAGCACCTGCTCCGGCACCGCCTTCGCCCGCTCGCTGGCCAGCTTCGCCAGTGTCTTCGTCGGGCCAACGCCAACCCGCACCGGAATCCCCGTCCAGCGCCCCACCCGCTCCCGGATCCGGAGCGCCTCGCGCCTCAGCTCCTCCTCCGACGCTCTCGGAAGCTCCAGGAACGCCTCGTCAATCGAATAAACCTCCACATGCGGGCTGAACGAACGTAGCACGGCCATCACCCGACGCGACATGTCCCCGTAGAGCGCATAGTTGCTCGAAAAAACCCGCACTCCCTCCCGCTCCAGCTTTTCTCGAATCTGGAAATACGGCGTGCCCATCGCAATACCCAGCGCCTTCGCCTCCTCTGAGCGGGCAATCACGCAACCATCGTTGTTGCTCAGCACCACGACCGGCACCCCTCGAAGCGAAGGATCGAAAACCCGCTCACAGGACACGTAGAACGACGCACAATCAACCAGAGCAATCGCACCGGGCATAGGCTGTTCAAACAAGTGGGTGGATAACACAGGTGACCACGCCCCAGATGACCACTTCCATCTCTTCGCGGATCGGCAGCGGCTCATGGGAGCCGTCTTCCGGCATCAGGCACAGCCGCCCTTCGTGCAGCTTCAGACGCTTGACGGTCAGTTCACCGCAGACGGCTGCCACCACCACGTGCCCCGGTCGCGGCTCGATCGCCCGATCGACGATCAAGAGATCTCCTGAGTGGATTCCAGCCTCGATCATCGAGTCGCCTTCGACACGCATGAAGAAGGTGGCCGCGGGATGGCGGATGAGCAGTTCGTTCAGGTCGAGCGCCTCTTCGATGTAGTCATCAGCGGGCGAAGGAAAACCGGCCGGCACCCGGCTCAGCAGCAGCGGCAACCGCAGCGGCTCCCCGATACGAACCGGCACCACTTCGACAACGCGTGTGCTCATGCGTCCTGTCGGAAAAAAAGTTCTTTTTTTGCCTGTTATCGGCGGAATTTGACAGGATGATAGCCCCTGGCGCCGAATTTGTAAAGTAGAGCGAAGCGTTATATGGCAGGCCAATTATTGCTGGATCTGCAATATGACCTGTTCAGCGAGACGTATGCTGTTTCTGACCATCTGATGCAATCGATTTACACTATCATCGTAATCACACTGATTACGCCACTGTCTCAATTTGTTTAAATCGGAGGCCACTTTTCCTTTATTGCGCTTGCTCAGATGCTTTCTTAGCTGCGCATGTTCAGCTGCTAAACTGCTTCTCTGAAAGCCCAGATGTTGCTCGGCGTAATTTCGACAAAAGCAGAAAGCAGCATAGTAAGCTCTGCTCACTGCAGAACGATTTGCTGCCTCCTGTAAATGACTCACATTGCTTTGTCCGGCCAGAACTCTGGCCAAATCCAGATACGAAAGCCAGTCAAAGGACATTGTTTACGTCCGGCTCACGAAAATCCGTGGTCAACTGAATCCATCCTTCTCTGTCAGAAAGAGCATCCAGAAACGCGGCTTCTGCTTTCTGCAATCGGTCAAGCGTTGTCTCATCGTAGTGCGCAAGCCTGACATACAAAACAAGATACTGGTCTTCAATCTCAGGATCCTGGTAAATGTCAAGGGTCAGTTGCCCTTCTGGGAAATGCTTTCTGGTTGAACAAATCGCTTCGGGTATTATATCCAGCAGGTCTGGAAACTGCAGTAGATATTCTCTCACCTGATCAATTCTTTTCAGGGCAACTCCTTGTTCTTTGATCCATTGAAACAATTTCTCAATTTCTGCTTCAATAGAGACTTCTGGTTCCGATCTAAATCGACCAGAATACGAAGCCTGCGCAAGCATTGAATTAAAATTTCCCTCCACTAAGCTTAAAGTCTCAAACCTCTCTATCTCTTCAGAGACAAGATCGCTTAGAGCAGACCCCATCTGATATAGCTGCTCTTTCACGGATTCGGCATCCTCGGCAGTCAGTGTAAGTGTGTCGGCAAACATATCAGCTTTCACGAATTAAAAATTCGTCTCATTTCGTCGGTAATACATCCCTCGAATACTTCTTCTACTCTACTATGTGCCTCTTCGACCCATTCGAGTGCTCTGGTAATTTCAACCGCACCGGGACGCGCCCAGTGGTAGTTGATGTCAAGTATCACCGCAGATCGCTGTTGTTCGCTCTCAGCCGAAGCCAATCTAACCAGACATCGATCTCTTCCCTCAGCAAACGGAAACACCGCCTGTACAGCAAAAGAGGCGTATTCCTGTGGTAGCCGAGTACCCACGTGCAGGTAGTAATCAAAATATACCTTCAGGTCGACCTTGGAAGCTTCAAATTCTATACGGTTAATATACCGCAAACCAATCCGTTCCAACTGCCTTAAGGTTATCACCTGCTGCAACGCTTGCCAGGCCCTCTCTATAAGCGGTTTAAAGCGCTGCCAGGAAGGATATGGTTTTAACACATTAACGACCAGCAGTCGGGGTCCTATCTGTACCAGCGCCTTTCGATCGGGTGTAAAGAGCAAAACTCGCTCCTCTGATCGAATCTGCTGCTGAACATTCTGGGGCTGGAACGCAAACTCAACTACCTGAACCGTACGATGCTCTCGATGGGGGAATTGGTCCTTAACTCTTTCGTAAAATTGCCCCGGAACGGTCAAATCCCATTCCGTATCCTGGCCAAGGCGAAATTCACAGAGTGCCTCTATGATCGGTGGTTTTTTGTATTGGGCAGCCATTCAGCCCCTTCCTTGATATCTTATCTGAACACGCCAGTTTGTTTAGTCTAGCAGTCCCCTGAGGCACAAGACCTTTTTCCCTTGAACCCCAAAAGCGTTAGAATCTCTATTTAGAGCCTTATGGATTGGGAATAACAGTTAAAAGATCTTTAGCTATTAATCGAACAAGCAAGGTTTTATCTTTAATTCAAAAACCTCTCAACCTTTACAAGGCTAACCACTGGCTTCTGAGCGTAGCAAAATCAAATCCTGGTCCAGGCTATGCCTCAGCACTTCAAGCCGCTCAGAGCCTGAAACCAACTGGGCGGCGGAAATAAAATTCATCCGGAAAGGAAAAAAGCTTGGCGCATTGAGAATCGTCTCAAGTGATCCCGAGCCGTTGGGTTGAGCGTGCAAAAACGCTTCCACCAGCCAGGTAATCAGCCTTGTGTCGGTTATACTTAAGGAACGCCCCCGCACGTATTCACCTCGGCTATTTCCACCCTCATTTAAAACTCCCCAATCAATCATAGAGCGAAGCACTCGGCGAACTGCATCCTTAACAGTAGGACGTTGGCCATACCATTCCATAATACGGCGCCGCACCTGGGCATGACTGACGACTCTCTGAAGCCTGAGCAATCGCCCCACCTGTGCCGCAACAGCTTCCCAGAACGGGTATACAGCTATGGTCATACCCCAGTGCACTGCCAGATGCTCCTCAGATGGCAGATGCGAAAGCAGGCTAAGGCCCTCTTGGTGAAAGGATCGCAATCTGCCAGGGGGCCGCACCCATATCCGCATTAAGATAGAAATCGTCTTCGCCCGGTTACCCCAGCGGGCATTGCTATCAACAGATAGCTTATCTTTTAACAATTCTTGAAGACTATTATAAATCACCTTCTCATCATTGCCGGCGAGTACCAGATTCGCCGTTAGTTCCAGCCATTCCAAGCGAACACGTTGGCTAAATCCAATATGGTTAGAACGGTGCACCATGGTTAGCTCTCTCTCTGATGTTGAATTGAAATACTCCTATCGTCTTTCAACCCGCACAAAGGGCACAATCAGCTCCTCAAGGCTGATGCCTCCATGAGTCACCAGAATTTTTCCTTTCTGCACAAACGCCATCCGTTCGGGAGCTATGAGCGGAAGGTAGTCTTCTGGAAGGCCTATTGGTGGCCATTCCAATGCGCTTGGAAATTGTTTCTTAACTCTTGCCCTGGAGGCAGGATCTTTATACACACGGACTCGTTCCCCGCGCACGTCTGCTACCGCACCTTCCTGAGGTTTGCCCATACCCACCGCTTCAACGTTTCCGTGATCTGAGGTAAGATAGACCTGAAATCCATGCGCATTCAGCAAATCCAAAAGCTCCTTCAAAAATCCCTCCCTGACCCACTGACGCACCTGGTTATGCATTCCGGCCGCCCCCAGCTCCATACCGTGCATAATTCGATCTACCTTGTCAATAACCAACCCAGCAACACGCAGACGGGGTTGGTTGAGCATCTCTTCAACGCGTTCCCCAAGGTTATCACCCAGCCCCCTACAATAGCCCACCTCATCCTGGCTCAAGCCCCAAGTTGTCCAGAACTGAGTCCACAGGGACGCCTCCCTATCCGTGGTGTGAATACTTTTCGGAAAGAAGAATGGCGGCCTCCCCGCAAAAGCAGCCTGACGGCACACCGGGGTAATTGTCGGTATCCAGGCGAATACCGTTTTTTCTCCGAACTGAAGATTTTTATCCTGCCGCTTGAGTTCCTGGCGCACCACAATCCATTGATCCAGAGCAAGCCCATCTATCACCAAAAAAGCGATTTTCACGTCTTGTCTTCCCTCAAGCTGTCTGGCAAAATACCGAGGAATATGATGCAGCATGGTAGGTACGGTAGGCGGAAGGTTGATCAAACTTGGATAACGTTGCTGTACCCATGTCAAAAAACACGCATCTATACGAGCCTGTAATTTCTCCACATGCTCACGATATATGTCGTCTAAAAAAGCATCTGGATCGCGAAGGAGCGCCCAGAGCTCTGCCCAGCGATAAGCAAAATACGCCCATGCTTCATGTCTCACCTCTGCCGTTGTGAGCACCGTCTCTTTCTCCAATGTATCAAGCAATTTCTTTATGCGTTGTTGCCGGGACTCTTTCTCAGACCGCAGAATCCCACAAATGACCCAGGGATTTATCTGAATAACCTGGTCAGCCCGTGAATGTGACACAGGTTGTAATTTTCCATCAAGAAATAAATTGTCTACATAAACACGCACATCCTCATGATTAAAAGGCAAAAGCGCCGGTCCCGAAAACTTCAAACCATAGCGCTCCTGGACCTCTCGTATAGCCGCAAACTCTTGGGGCTGGATAAGCCAATCAAGGAAGACCGGCCATCGCTCCTGCAGAAACGAAAAAAAGGCTTCCGAATCCGACACGATTATCTCAAGGGGCCAGTCTTTAAAACACGGATTCTGCAGCAAAAGCCTGTTCAGGTATTCAACGAGAATTTCTGGAATGCGCTGCTGGCGATAATGAAGTCGCAATAGCACCCGAAGCAGATCTTCGGGCTTCCTGATATGCTCTGGTACAATTACAATATCAAACACATGGCGCAGGACGAAATCTTTTGTTGCATTTTCCCCAAGCGGCTCAGGCCTGTATTCTTCTTGAGCTGCATACAGCTTATCAAGATCGGCACGATCCAGCGCAGATACGACCGGATAGCTCAGGTTGGGAAACAGATCACTCAGACTGAATGAAAGCTGACGCCCGGCCTGAAGCAAATCATATGGCAGGCATTCAAGCTGGCCTGATGGCAAGCGCAATACAACCACCAGCTCGGTCTCCTCACCGCGATCCCACCAAGAACGAAATCTGGACTCGTAGACATAGCGAAAAGCCACGGAATCCTCAAAAGGAATTAACTCAAAACCTCTTGCGCGAATTTCCTGAAGTATGTTTTCGTCCAGCAACAAATCATCCGGATCCGCCACAAGAGTAAGCCGGGCGGCTCCTGGCGTAAACGCTCTCAAAATATGATCACGCCAGCCGCTCATGAACCTCCTTTTCCACTCGAATCAAAACGAGCGCCTTCATTTCTGGAATAACCTGTGCCGCCAGCGCAAGCTGTTCCCGGAAACGAGCCTCCTCTTTCTCAAGAAGTCGCAGACGATGATCTCGCACCTGCATAAGCCCAATGCGCTCTATGGCCCGACGCCGGGCAGCGAACGCATATTCAGCCTTCTGGCGCTCCCGTTCCAGCTGTTCCTGGCGCTCACGCACCAGTTCTTCATACAGAGGTTGACCCTGTTCTTCTGCTACCTTGCGAAGGCGCTCAAACACATGCCGCGAATCTTGGCTGTCCAGATGACGAAGAACGGTAAACGGTCTGGTCAATAGAAGATCCCAGATGTGCCGAGCTGTCGGGACAAACACTCGACCATTATCCGCCAGAAAAACCGGCAACATTCGGCGTTGTCGCGCAAAGGTTGAAACGGACATGCCAGGGATTGTTATTGTGTTCGACTGAATAGATATCTCCCACAGCGACCAGAATCCCTGCACTTTCGAGCTCAACTCGGGAATGGAGACCACCGGTACAGGTTGACCCGGCACAAAAGTGGGCAGGCGCATGGCCAGGCCGCGCACTCTGGGATGCTCAAGCGTCAGATGAATGCCCGCCGGACTCTCTTCGGCCTCTCGAACTGAAAATACTACGCCCTTCAGCTGCTCGCCATCCGGCCAGGTAAGCGCCCAGAAACCTCCCTGTTTCTCTGCACGTCCCCCATGTGCTTGCAGATAATTGACCGTCATGCGTTCTACCCAGTGCGGAAATGGATGAGCAATCATACGCTGAGCTTCTCGCGCGTCCAGTTCCGTGGCAGATCCGAGCAGCGAGAGACTCTGACGCACATCCCGGGCCAGCTCTTGAAAGCCTGCGAGCAACTCTTCGGCCTTTTCCTCAAGCTTCTCAGGATGGAGAATGGCTGCAAGATATAGCTCATCAAAGAGCTGTTCTGCCTGAGCGGAATCAAGCACGTCTCCCGTTTTATCCACCCCGAGCTCCTCCAGAATCACCGCAAGCTTCTGCTCCAGCACCTGCAGCACGCGATGTTCAACGGAATCCCTCAGCACAAAATTTACAGCCCGCACCACCTTTGGCTGGCCAATGCGGTCAACTCGACCGATCCGCTGCTCCAGGCGCATCGGATTCCAAGGGATATCGTAGTTAATCACTACATGACAGAATTGAAGGTTGAGCCCCTCCCCACCTGCGTCGGTGGAAACGAGAATCCGCGCTTCCCCGGCAAAGTTTTGCTGAGCACGCCGACGTTCTTCCAGATCCATAGACCCGTTGATACACACCACTTTAAAGCCCCGCTCAGTAAGAAACTCGTAAAGCATCTCCTGAGTCGGGACAAACTCAGTAAAGATGAGCACCTTCAGGTTGGGATCGTTCTCTTCAGCCTGAAGTCGGTAGATCCAGTCCAGCAGGGCCTCTGCTTTGGCGTCCGGTCCCTGGCGTTCGCAACGCCTGGCCAGTTCAAGAAGGTGTTCGACTTCTTTCCGTTCCTGCGCCCACGCCTCAAACGAAAGGGTGTTCAGGAGCCATTCCACCTGCTCCTGCCCGTCCAGATCGGCCCATTCCTCCTCATCGAAGAATTCCTTTCGGGCAAGTTTCTTCGCCCGGGTCTTCAGCGCTTCCAAGCGCCGCTCCAGCGTGGTACGAATAGCTCGGGTACTTGAGGTAACCAGCCGTTGCATCAGGACCATTAAAAACCCGATGTAGTTGCGCCGCTCAGCAACCGCCCGGTTATATCCCTGGCGTACGTATTCGGTGACGGCCTCGTAGAGCAGCCGTTCATGCTGATGGCGATCGTCCCAGACGATCGGTGCAAGTTGTGTGAAGCGGGGCTTAAAAAGCGGCTTCCCCTCCGGATCAATGGCCTGGCGCTTCTCTGTGCGAATCACGTAAGGACGCACCCGATCACGGGTAATACTTTCGTCTTCTGGAAAGGCCATCGGATCAAGCAGCGAAATGAGACGCCGAAACTGGTCGGTTTTCCCCTGATGCGGCGTGGCTGACAGAAGGAGCAGATACGGTGCCGCTTCAGCCAGAGCCTGACCGAGCCTGTAGCGGGCTACCTGATCGGTACTACCTCCCAGTCGGTGCGCCTCGTCCACGATAATCAGATCCCATCCGGCGGTGATCAAATCTTCGAAGCGTTCGCGTACTGGATCTTCGGCCTGCTTCAGTCTGGGCGGCTTGACCGAGTCCATAGAAACGACCACCTGATCAAACGCTTGAAATGGATTAGGATGGAGATTCAGTCGCTTCAGAGTCCGATAATCTTCGGAAAGGATCAGATGAAAGGTCTCATTGAAATGGGTGGCCATCTCGGCAATCCACTGACGGACCAACCCCTTTGGAGCCACAACCAGCGTACGCCGCACCAAGCCCCGGAGCTTGAGCTCCCGCATGATGAGGCCTGCCTCGATAGTTTTGCCCAATCCGACTTCGTCGGCCAAAAGGTAGCGCACGCGGTCGCCGGAAATCGCTCGCGAAAGGGCATAAATCTGATGTGGAAGTGGAATCACAGAAGAGGCCACAGGTGCCAGCAATACGTCCCGGCTGAGCGCATCAGCCACACGTGCTGCGGCCACTACATAAGCAAGGCTCTCTTTGGTCCGGAATCCCGCTTCTTCTACTGGCTTCAGGCGTGAAGCCGGTAGCTGCACAATGGCATTTCGACCCGGCAACCAGACGCGACAGACCGTCTCGCCCCAGAGCGCCTGGGCCTCAATAAGCTGACAAAGTTCGCCATACTCGGGGAGGTAGTACCATTTGCCTGATAGCGAATGTGTGTTTTGACTCATCCACTATATCAATGCCTTAATTGCCCCAAACCACTCACGAATCTCATCCAAGGCTCCACGCTCTCGGAGCCGCTCTACCGTCATTGCGGCTGCCACTTCGGTGTTCAGCCGCTTCTTTGCTTCATCCTTTTTCCTTTTTCGCCTTCTGTCGCTGAGCTGCTCCCATGGCACATTCCCCTCCTGGCGGTTATGGATAGCGCGTGCCACCGCTTCAGGCACATCATTCTCATCGGACACCTCCACTTCGACGCCCAGCACCTCACGGATTGCATCAGGGTGCAGGTAATTTTCTGCTTCCCGTTTCTTGGTTAAGAACCCCTTCGATCCATCGTTGCGTTGGTTAATCTTCTCCACCTGAGCTTGATACCTGGACGAATAATCCGTCCCCCCATCATAGATGTGAATCTCAGGACGTTTCAAGGGTTTGAGGTAGTGATTGTTCACCCAATCCCGCAATGTGCTACCGCCAAGTGGCAAAAACACGACTTCTGGAGTGTTATCCGGATCAAAACCACATTTTTCTCCGGCTTTAAGCAAGACCCTGGCCATGTTTTTTAAAAACTCAACATCATTGGGACCTTCCACACAAACGAACACACGCACACGGTTATCGGGAATCACGCCAAGATCATCAGCTATTGCCCGGAGGACCTCATCTGTACCCTCCTTAACCTCGCGCGTGCCGTCGCTCCCGAGCTGAATGTATCGGAGGGCCTCTGTTGGTATCATCTCGGCCAGACCGGGAACATGCGTCGTGATAAGAACCTGACATCCATCCGCCGAAGCGAGGTCCTTGAGCGCCTCAATCAACCTGCGCTGGTTTGACGGATGTTGCGAGGTTTCCGGTTCCTCGATCGCATAGATAACTTTTGACTTTCGTTCCTCATCCAGCCGTCGCTCGGCCTCGGCGCGAAAAAAACCAAGAAGGATTAACCGGCGAACACCACTTCCCCTTTTATTGACAGGAATCTGATCGTCCGTGGTGAGCGTCAGCTTGAACAACGAGTCCCATTTAGGATCGGAGCGGAATGTCGGGTTCAGTTCTTTGGCCAGGTTTGGGTCCAAATCCTTGAGCTTCTCTAATGTCCGTCTGGCAACATCTAAAGCGGCGTCCCGAATCCTGTCTTGAATTGCCTGCAAATCCCCTTCCAGTTCAGAAATTGCCTGCTTGACGGCAAGCCTCATGGGATCTTGAACCTCGCTGTCCTCGTCCGTGCCGGGACGGTCTGAACGGAAGAGGGCGAAAATCGGTAAGTAGCGTTGAAGCTGCTCCCAGATCTTCTTTGCGTCCTCCTTGTTCAGTTCAACATCCCTGAGCGTGAGACGAAGGTCATCACAGGAAGCCCAGAGGGCCTTGCGAATGGAAGGGTTGCTCCTCAGGTCGATACCGGTAGCGTCAACCTGTTTCTGCCTAAGTCGCCTCTTGAGATCTGAGTTTTTAAGCTCTAACAGATCGTTGTAATCCTCAGCGGCGGGATGCATGGCCCGCGCCACAACACGAGGCTTAGGTGTTCTCGCAGAACAATCGAAAACCTTGTGTATCTCCAGGTCGCCATCTTCGTTCAAAAGATATTCCTCCTGCAGCTTTGTTGTTGATGTGGCATCCAGCGTAAGGGAATCGGGTAACTCGTCAAAGACACAGCCAATGCGAACTTCCATGTCCTCTGCATAGACGCACCGGTCCGATGTGTCGAACTTCACAAGCGGAAAATCAAAGAATATGGCCAGCGCGTCGAGTATGGTAGATTTACCCACATCGTTTTTCCCGACAAAAGCCGTTAGGTCTGGATGTATGGGAATCCGGACCTCCCCTTTATAGCCTCTGAAGTTTCGTAGTACAAGTGTTTTCAGGCGCATTGCCTTATCCCTCCTCGCCCAAGCGAGTGACAGCCTGATCGTACCACATGATCAGCTTGGGATCCTCCTGAAGGACGGTTTCAGGAATTTTGCGGGCCACCTGGATAATGGTCTGGTAGTCCCGCTCCTGCCAGGCCTTCTTGAAGCCAGCCCGCACGGCTTCCAGGCGGAACTCCTTCAGGCGGCGCCCTTTGAACTGTTTGTACTCCTCAAACTCCCGCAGCAGGGCCCGCTCGCGCAGCTTCTCCAGGTCAGCGGCTCGGTTTGGATCTGGCACATACCAGCGGTCCTTTGCCCGCCGCAGAAGTTCCGGATGGGTTGTGTGCAGCCCCTGGTTGTCTTCTGTGGCCCGGCCGGCGTTCAGCTCTTCCTGAATGATCCCGCGCAGCTCTGCACTCTGCCGCATCCACGAAACGATCTGCGGCGGAATCGGCCCCTTACCGTCGTAGCGCAGAAAATTCTGCGCCAGCAGCTCGGAAAGCTCGAGTCGCTTCTCGTGCTTCTGCCAGCCGCCAATCTCCTTGAGAAATTGCGGGTGGAGCTCCTGGAAGGTCTGCGGCTTCCGCGTGAGCTGCTGCCGCAGCCACTGGATGGCGCTGGCCTCGTCGGTGACAAAAAGCTGGAGTTGCTGGACTTCCTTTACCCGCATGCGCTTTCTGTCGTACTCCGCCACCTGCTCGGGCAGGAAGTACATGCCGTCGCGCTCCGGGAAGCGCTGGGCGAGGCCTGCATAGAATTGCGCCGCGGAGAGGGGCACCATCACACCCCGCTGGACGTGGAACGCCACCATGCGATCATAGAGCAGATAGGCCTGTCGCTCGGCAATGACTTCCAGTTTCCCATTGTTCTCCACCACCACCGGAAGCTGCCTGAGGTGCGTGCGGACAAAGTCCCAGACGCCTTCCTCGGTGCCGGCTTCACGCTTGAAACGTTCTTCCAGTTCGCTGTTTGGCTTGTAGCATGAGATGACCAGATCCTGCTTGACTGCGTTGGCGCTGGTCACCTGCTTGAAAGAGCCCTGTTTCTTGTCCAGCGTGCGCACGTCGGCGACGACAAAGCCCGCAGCCTGAAGGGCCTCCTGAATGGCGTTCCAAACGGCGTTTTTGGAGTTGTGGAACTCCACGGTCATCCAGCGGCCTGGCTTGAGCACGCGGTAGTACTCCTTGAAGCACTCGGTCATCAGCCGCTGGTACTCCGGCAGGCCCTTGCCCTGCACCTTGTTCTCGATCGCTTCGGGCTTGTTGTTGGTAAAGACCTTGAGCCAGGCTTCCCAGAGGAAGTTGAGCTCGGAGTACATCAGGTTGCCGCCGAAGGGCGGGTCGGTGAAGATGTAGTCAACATCGTTATTCTTAAGTCTGAGGAAAGATGTTGAGTGGGTCTCAACATAGGAATAAGTCGGAGCTGCAAACGCATTGGCAAAGTCAGAGACTTTGCCCAGCATAACCCATGTTGGACGAGTCTCGGCTATAAGTGAACTGACATAGAGCGTCCCAGATAGTGAACCATTGCCGCGATTGCCCATATTGTATCGGACAAGCCGGGAACAAAGTGTGGCTACTATGGATTGAAAAACAAGGCGTGTTCTAGTACCGAGAGATTTACTAATCGCCCCCAACACCCACAGATTCCGCTTGGTATAAAAATGGTGGACGTGGGTGAGGCCAATGTCATCGTTACGCCGCGACTCCTCACCCTCCGGCATACGGTCGGTCGGGAACCAATAGGGAATATCCAGCGCCTCGATCTTCTCGATCAGCGCCAGGTCGAAGGCGTCGGGCGTCTTTTCGAAACGCCTCTTGCCCACGCTGTAGTTGATGAGCACCGGCACCTGCTTGGCCTGGCGGATGGGCTTGCCGATAGCTTTGTCGTACTTGGTCACCCAGGCGCGGTCCATGTTCCGCTTGGTGAGCGTGGCACCGCAGTGGGGGCAGGGAAACTCGCTGTGCACCTTGCCGGCTTCCTTGTCCACCGCCGCTTCCCAGAAGACCACCTCCCGGGTGCACTCCGGACAGACGAAGACGTCGGACCAGACGGTGTAGTTGATCCGGCCCGGGCTCGGGATTGACTGAACAAGGGCCCTTACTTCCTCAGCCGACCGACAGGCCTTGAGTTTATCCGCCCAGAGCTCGGCTTCGCCAGGCTTCGGGTTGGCGAGCGTAGCGTACATCCAGCCGCATTCTTCTTCTACCTCCTTAAGGATGCGTTTCGCTTCGCGCTCGAAGGCCTGCACGTCCACCGGCGTGTTGTAGTTGTAGGCGATGAAGGTAGCCGCAGGCGAGAGGTCGTTAAGGACGGCGCGACGCGCCCCGAGCTTGGAAAAAGGCTTCCAGACCGTCTTGCCGTTCTCGTCCGTCTCCTGCTGGTAGATGACGCCTTGATCATCCACCTTGTAGCCCAGCGATTCCACCGCCCTGCGGTCGCCGCAGAGTTGCGCCGCCACGCCGGTCATGCCGGTCCCGCAGAAGCCGTCGAAGACCAGGTCCCCCGGCTCGGTGTAGTGCAGGATGTAGTGCATGATTGCCTTGTGCGGCACCTTCGTGTGGTAGGAGTGGGCGTTGTAGATAGGGTCGTTCTTGCCTTCGCTCACATCGGCCGCGAAAGGCTCACGGTGATAGTCGTCGTGCTCCGGGTCGTAAGGCTTGCCGTAGTGTTTGATGAACTCCTCGATGAAGGGATTCGGGCACGCCGTGTAATACGGCGGATCGGAGAGGTTCAGGATGTCCTCGATCTCCCCGTGCGGGAAGCCGATCTGATCCTTCCAGAGCTGCAGCAGGTCTTTGTGCGGTTCCTGACGGTGGGCCTCACGCATCCGCTCGGCAAGCTTGCGGAGACGCGCGTCATCGCCCATTGGCCACTTCTCCACGGCCCGCATTCGCGCCACCGCCTCCTCTACCGTGGTGAAGGGCACGCCGCCGAGCTTGGCATAGAGCTCCTCCAGACCCTCGCGCAGGAGGCCGAGGAAGTACTCCCGCCGTGCCTCGTCGCTTGGAAAGGTCTTTCCAAGACATTCGACAGGGTGTTCTTTCTGGTGGCCTTGCGTCTCTGCATGCGCAAGCTCCAACTTCAGCTGAATATGCGTGTTGCCCATTTCCTGCACGCTATTTTGTTCTATAATAATTTAGCGTCTGTGCATGATTATTCCAGTACAATACGCACCTTACCCTGCTCATGGCCCCTGGTGAGTTCATCCAGATAGGCCTGAAAGCGCCGTAAAAGCTCCTCCGGTGTTACCGGCGAACCGTCTTTAAGAAGCGCGGCCCGAAGATTTTCGGTTTTTACCGTAACCCTGACCAGCCCGGACAGAACCTCCTGGAGGGCCTGAACAAACTCAGGAACCAGCGGATCGGGAAGCTGGCCGGATTCCAGAAACGCCTCTACCTGTCTTCTGGCTTCAGCCTTAAGCAACTCAAGGTTACCGCGGATGGTCGGATCTTCCAGGTTTTCCAGCAACGCACGAATCCAGGACTCCAGCAGGTTGTCAATCTCCTGATCGAGACCATCAAGCACGGCTGCAGCGGAAGCTTTCACGGGCTCCGCTGCGGGATTAAAGTTACAATGGGGGCAGATGGGCGATGTCTCGAGCTCTCTTTCAGTGAGCGCAAAGCAGCTTTTCAGGTTGGCCAAGCGATTTTGCAGGGCGACAAGCTGCTGGTGTGGCAGAATTTCGATCGTGGCCAGAACTTGCAGGTTTTTCAGACGCTCGTCCTTCAGGAGATCCGCCTTTCGTCGGTCTTCGTTAATGCCCAGTCGCGCCCGGGCGTGCAATGCAAGGTAATCTGTTATGTAATCCCGTTTGAGCGATTCAAGGGTCTGGCGAAGTGGGCCGATCGCATCAGCAACTGCTCCCTGTCGCGCGAGGTCTGCTACCTGCTTCAGCACCTGTGTTCTGACATCTCGGGCCCGTTCTGCCCACGGACGGTCTTCGGGCATCAGACGCATGGCTTCAGACAGATACGAAGCCACCGGACTCAGGGCCTGAACCAGCTCCTGCAGGGACTTGATCTGCTCCAGGACTCTCAGGCCATCCTCATGCTGCCTGATCTCCGAAGCGTCGTAGCGGAAGTTTTTCAGCTTGCCCGGGGTGTTGAATACGTGCAACGATTCCAGAAACGATTGGGTTTTCTGGAGCCGGGCACGCCAGGTTCGCACCTGTTCTTCGTCGATCAGGGGCTGTCCCCAGAACCCCACCCCTTCCTGTAGCAGCTGCTGAGCCCGCACCAGTTCATCTAACTTCGTTTCAACGGCCTGTTGAAGTTGCTGAACCGGCTCATCCTTTCCCTGAGTGACAAGCTGCGCCATACCCGGCGCCAGGCCAAGCAATTCAAAAAGCGCCCGAAGTGCGGGGAGATTCCACTCCTTTGGAGGCTCAACATGCTTGAACTTGACCAGATCGGCAACGGGTGTGCTCGCAAGCTCGGCAATATTTGTGGCCTCAAACTTTTTACCGGGAATGGCCAACACCGCATCTCCAGAGTAAACCAGAGCAGCAAGGACGACGGTGGCCAGCTCCGGCTCCAGTCGGTATCCCTTCTCTGGGGCAAAATATTCCACGCCATGAACGTCCTGGATGAGCTCCGAGCGCAGGGTTACCTGATCCGGCCCTTTCTGTTTGAGAAGTTCGAGCACATATTTAGCATACCGAGAGTGATACGGATCAAGCCGCTCGCCGTCGAGAAGCTCCAGCGCATCAAGTACAGCGATAGCCTGCTTGGTGCGGCCCTGCCCGGCAATTGCACGTAGTGCATCCTGCGCTGCTTGCGCACGGTTCTGGTTGGTTATGAGCACCGAAAAGCGTGGATACTCTGGTGCCAGATCTTCAAAGTGAGCCGAGAGAATATGTGCGGCAATAATGTTGATCAGATCCCGAAAGCTTATCCGCTCGTGAGGAGAAATGCCAGCCGCTTCACGAATGGTCTTCCCCTGAATCCATTCACGCAGGGGCCGGCTTCGTCCCTGGTAGGTCACATGGAATGCTTCAGCGGCATGCTCCTGCAGCCATTGCACCAGTTGCTGCAGATATCCTGACGCTTTGTCTTCGTATGCTTTCTTTGCGTGGCCGGTTGCGGAGGAGGCCAGATCCCGCGCCGCCGCATAAAAACGTAGCGCCTGAAGAAATTCTTCACTAAAGTCCTTCAGATTGAAGAAAACCTCATCGGCTTTCTTTTCATCTTTAAAAGAAGGTGGAGCGAACGGCTGGATGAAGTAGAGATAGAAGTCCTGTGGCGGAACGGCCGTTGAACGTTCATTGGGCGAGCCAAAGAACAGGTATCCTCTCCGTCCGGCATTTCGCGCTGGCCAAGTCAGTTCATGTTCCCAGATGCGGTACCCGGTCACATGGGTCGGCACATCTTTCTTTTCCATTGCGATCAGCAACGCCTCATAGTAGGCGCGATCCAGGGCTGTGTCGTCCAGACTTTCGGTGCGCTTCTCAATAAGGGCATCGAAGTCTTCTGTTTTTTTGAGATCCAGGTACCACTGGCCGTTATTTGGATTGTAAGAGATGAACTGGCCGCTGACAGTGTGCTGGATTGTTTTCAGAACGGTTTCAATGAGGGTAAGCAGATCTTCGGCGGGATCACCTCCCAGCTCTTCAATTCCTGGTTGGTACAGGCAGAGGCTGTCCCTAAGCTCCTGAGCAGTCGGGCCAATGGGGGCGTAGATGTCTCCTGTAGTCAACCGATGAACCGAAAGGGCATGGACGATCCGCAGAGCCAGCGGCTTGTACTGAGGACGAGGGAATGCTTGTTCAATGCGAGATTCCAGCACCTGACTTGCCTCAATGACTTCCTTTACTTCGGGGATCGTACGAAAGGCGGGATTGCTGCGCAGGGTATCCCAGTAGCTATCGTATGCAATCAGACCGGGTCTGTCCTCCGGAACCTCCTGGTCGAGCAGCGCTCGCATCGCCATTGAAAGCGTCTTGAGTACCTCCCGCTTCTCGACCACTGTAATGCGCTCAAAGGTATCGATGTAGTCCGGATGCACCGGGAAAAGACGGACGAATTCGTCCATCCGTTCGTTCATGTTACCATAGAAGCGGGCGAAGGGCCTGAGGTAATTGTTTATCTTGACCTGTTGCTCGCCGGTTTTTTTGAGCAGGCGCTCGGCAACGACGAATTTCACATCGCGGCGGGCAATGAGGATCTGTTCAAAGCGGTCCTTGACTCGACGTACGCTGTCGGCCACAAAAGCGAATCGAGGGCTGTCAAAAATCGCCTCCTGTACCCCCGCTATAAAACGAAAACGCAACTCCTTGCAAATCTCGCCTATTTCCCGAAGGAAGTTAAGGTCGAGAATCAGCTCCTGGTCCTTTCGAGTACGCAGATAGTCCAGAAGCTCGTCTACGACCAGAAGCAACCCATGGTCCGGATAAGTCTGATGGAATGCGCTCATCATTTCCTCGAAGGCCGTCTTATTGTTCACAACCTGATCAGCCTTCGGGAACGTGTATATCACACCCATCGCCGCCAGGTGCTCCTCTAGCTCTTTCGTGAGAATATCCCGCAGCGGCATAGTGGTAGCTCCAATCTCGGTACGGACCACCTTGAACCTGCCGGCGACGACTTGAGCGGCTTCGGCCACCTGAGGGTGGCTGAGTTCGTTCAGCAGCTCGGCACTTTCGCAGATGGCGGAAATGACGGCCATCAGGTGCGACTTACCCGTACCGTAGTTGCCCACTACCAACAACCCTTTGTTATCGGCTGGCTGGTCGAACTGCAGGTTAGGCAAAACCACGTTTATGATCCGCTCAGCCATCTCTTCGGAGATGACATACGTGCGGACCAGCTGGCGGGCGGCGGCCAGCCTATCGGCTTCTCGCAGCTGGACAACGGTCTCAACCGGCTCAAATTGAATCAGATCGCGATACTTCACCCCCATCATGACACAAACTTTTGTTTTTTTTACAATGGTACTACAAGCGTGTCGCTAAGACTGTATTTTTTGTATTCCGGGTGGTTTGGGCTTGCGTAGGTTAAGTGACCTTCCGAAACAGCACCATTCCAGGTCGCCACAATGGTCTTATTCCGGGAAAGCTGCTGAAGCAAACGCAGCGGGTCCTGGTTCAAATGGACGTCAAACAGCAATTCCAGATTATCAAGGAGCGCTACATCCCCTTTGATTTCGCTGATGATATCCGCAAGAAGCTTCTGCACCTTAAATGGTCGTTGCTGCGGGCTTATCTCCAGCAGTCGCCGTGCAAGCTCAAGATTGACATTAACAAGCGGGACAGTGACACGTTTTGAAACCTCCTGCAGAACGCTTGTCTTACCGCTTCCCATAGGGCCGACCAGAAGAACAAGCCGGTAGTATTGCAACCGTGCTTCTTCTATTTTTGCCATTATGTGGTCTACTACCTCCATAGGCCCCGACTATCTGATAGCGCTCCTATTGAAGTTACTATCGGATCTTTCACCTTCAGACACCTGAACCTTCCTGTAACATCGGGGGTGCGGATCCCTCAGGACCCGCACCCCCTGCCCCACTCACCGCTGATACTTCAGCTGCCCACGCGGTAGCTCGTACGCCCGAAGCGTGCCCCGATCATCCACCACCGACAGCAAATTCCCGCTTATGTTTACCTGCACGATCCGACCAGGCACCGACCGCGTGAACAACACGCCGCCTCGCGCATCATACACCCGAACCGTGTGCCCGTCTCTGTCTACCTTCGCCGAATACATAGCCCACCTCCTGTGTTTGCGGTTCAACATACACCCCTTCCTTCAGCAAAGCACCGGCGCTTCCGTCGCCACACCATCACCTCCGGCCAGCACCGAAGCCAACCACCGCTCCAGCGCCGACGACGCCGCCGACACGGCCGGATGCTTCACGCGCAGCAACTCCGCCTGCGGCTGCACCTCCAGCACCGGGATCTGGCGCGAAAGCTTCCGCAGCGTCGACTTCATGTAGTCGCCCCCCTCTTCGAGCACCAGCACGCCTCCGTGCACCCGAAAGGCCCCCACCAGCAACTCCTCGGGCAAAGCATCCACGTCCAGTTCCTTCGGCGCGCGCCAGGCCATGCCGCCCGTCAGGCGCGCCAGCATCCCGGCCACCGTCTCAAGCTCCGACGCACCGCAACTCACCCAGAGCCCCTGCGAAACGTCCAGCTCCAGACCCTCCGGCACCGACCCCTTCGGGCCACTCAGCGGCTCCAGACCCAGCAGCACAAACACCGACTCGCCCAGCATCCCCACCAGCGCCTCCTCGCTCAACTTCACCCGCGGATCGTCTCCCAACAGTGCCCCCTGCACCCTGACCATCCCGCTCTTGCGCAAACGGGACGTCGGCAGCAACGCACGCAGCACCTCGAACTGCTCGCCCGAAGCGCGCTCCCGCACCAGCAGCGGCATCAACTGCGACAACCGACCGCAAAACGGCCGAAACGACGTCCGCTCCAAGAGCGCCTGCATCAGCAGCACCCGCACCAGACGCCGCTCCTGTTCCGTAAGCCCCTGCGCGGCCATGTAACGCTCCGGTGCCACCTCCTGCCAGCGCTCCGCCACAAAACCCTCGCCCTGCTTCCGAGTCGCCTCCTCCTCATCATCGAACGGAAACGGAAGCTCCTCGTCCAGATCGAACACCCAGCGCCGACGACGCGACCCGACCAACTCCTGATGCACCGCCGTCAGGTAGTCGAACAGCCGATTCAGCTGCTTCTCGTAACGCTTCGCCATAGTACCTCCACGGTTTGGTTTTGAAGGACAATTTCCACCTGTAATCTACGCGGCCCCTCTCCGAAAGCGGACATTTTCAGGTCCGCTTCTGGCTTCATCCACCGGCGCTCCCCCTATTGAAAACCACGGACCTCCGCCGATACTCTGCCTACCGGAAGCCCGTCCTGCCGAGACGATGTCGCTGCGAACCAGATTGCTCGCGTTGCTGCAGGAGCGTCCGCACACGCAGAAGGAACTGGCCGCTCTGCTTCGCTGCGACGTGCGCCATGTGCGTCGCCTGGCCGGCCAGCTCGAAGCCGAAGGCCTGCTACGCAAGTCCCGTCAGGGACGGCACGTCTACTATGAACTGGCCCTGCTGGTCGGAGAGACCACCAGCGTCCAGCTGGAGTTGACCGAGCGCGAAGTGCTGGCGCTGGGCGTGGCCGGCGCTGCAGCCGCCTCGCTGCTCGAAGGCCTGCCGCTGGGCCAGAACCTGCGCGAGCTGCTCCAGCGCCTGGGCACGCAGCTCCGCCCCGTCTACTTCGCCGTGCAGCCCGAGCATCTCAAGCCCCGCTTCTACTTCCAGGCCATCGCCCGCACCCACGTCGATCCCCTCATCTTCGAAGCCGTGCTCGAGGCCTTGCTCGAAAACCGCGTGCTCGAAATCGACTACGACCATCCCCGGCGCGGCCTGGACCGAAATCGACGGATCAACCCGCTGTGTCTGGCCATCGTGGGCAATGCCGTGCAGCTGACGGCCTGGTGCCACCGGCGTCGCCGCCCGACCAACTTCTCGCTGGCCCGCATCCGCGCCGCCCGGGCGCTCCTCTACGAGACGTTCGAACGGCCCGACTTCGATCCGGAGGTCTATTACACGACCGACGCGCTGGGTGCGGTGGCCGACGATCAATACTACACCTACCGGCTGTGGGTCAGCGCCCGCGTGGCGCATTGCTTCCGCGAGCGAGAGTACTTTACAGGACAGGTGATCGAGGAAGAGCGTCCGGATGGGAGTCTGGTGGTGTCCTACGAAGGGCCGGGGTTGGAAGTGATGCGGGCGTTTGTGATGAGCTGGGGGCGCGATGTGCAGGCGCTGGAGCCGCCGGAGCTGGTTGCGCGCATCCGAGAAGAACTGGCGGCCATGCAGGCGAGCTATAGTGCCTCTTCCACCTCCCTGTCCGACTGAAAGCGGACACGCAAAAGTCCGATGTCCGCAGCGCCCTTCGTAAAGCGGCTCGAATCGTCACAGCCGCTATGGGCCAAAATGCTCCGAGACCATCTTCTCGCAACCGGGCTCCCCATTGATTTTTCGAAACCCGCCCCGCTCCATGACGTTATGTTTCTGCCATCGTATTACATCGTAATACGTTTTGCATTTGGTGTACCATGAGCACCGTACTTACCTGTCGCATCGATGATGAGCTGGCCCGCCGCCTGAAAGAAACGGCCGAGGAAACCGGACGCAAGTCCAGCGAAATCATCCGCGAAGCGCTTCAGCGCCATCTGGCGCTACTGGAATTCGAACGCCTGCGTGGTCGCGTCCTTGAAGCAGCTCAGCGTCGGGGTTACCTGACCGATGAAGATGTTTTTGCTGAGGTGTCGTGAAGGTCTTCCTCGACACAAACGTCATTGTAAGCGGATTTGGGACGCGCGGCCTGTGTGCCGATCTGATTCGTCTGGTAATCGCCCGACACGAATTGACCGTTTCCGAGGTGGTGCTCGAAGAGGTAAAGCGCGTGCTGCTGGATAAGTTTGGACTCCCATCGGACGAGGTGCAGCGCGTTGAGGCTTTTCTCAGGCACCATTCTGTCGTTCCTACTCCCCCGGACACGTCTGGATTTCCTCTGGACAAATTGAAAGACGAAAATGATCGTAAGATACTTGCCGCAGCTATCGAAGCCGAAGCAGATGTGCTGATTACCGGGGACGGCGACCTGCTGGCACTAGGAGATCTCCTGCACCGCCCGCGGATCATGGACCCACGGAGTTTTCTGGAATCGATGCTTTCCAGGTAAGTTTTCTCAGTCTTGCGCCGCTTCCCGATCCGGCTCCCCCACGCTCGTCATCCTACAGCCTCGCACTCCAGAATCTGTCCTCAGAGCACCTGCCAGCAAGGCGTCAGTCACCCGAAATGTCCGGAATCGTCCTTGCTTACGACACCACCAGCAGGGAGACCAGTGTGCCTTCGCCATGAGGCACGATCCCGGCCATCGCACGCACCAGCAAGAGCAATGCAGCTAACCGCCTACACGGATCCGGGATGAGCCGGGCCAGCTCACCGGCTCGACCATAGCGCCCCCGTCGACGAAGCCCGTCAAACACCAGCGGCAAAAGCGCGTTTTTCTCCGCATCAGGCAGCGTGGCAAGCCGCTCGTCGCGTCGGTTCCGCCCCTCCAGCAACGCTGCCTGGAGCCAGAGACGCTCCGCTTCGGCTTCCTCGCCCAGAGCCCGCATCGTTGCCGCTATCTGCCGCACCAACCGTGCATGTCCCAGTTCCACCGCAGCCATGCCCACGAAATCACGCAAGCCCTCCTGCACCTCTTCATCCTCAATTGCTTCGATCAGCGTCAGGGCCGCCCGTAGCCATCGGCACCGCCGCCGCGCCGACACGTCGGGCTGCGCGCTCAGCACACAGGCCTCCACCAGCCGTTCCGAAATCCATGGAATTTTATTCCCGGACTTCTTCCTGCTTCCTCGACCCATGACTCGGAGGGTTCCGCCGCCAGAGGAGTCTCCACAGGCGTCACTTCCCGCGGAACTCGCGGTAGGGCCGTTCAGGGTGGCCAGCCCGCAGCGCCATAGATTCAAGGCCGCATTCAGGTCGCGGTCCAACTCCAGACCGCATTGCTCACACCGGAACGTCCGCTCAAACAGCGGAAGCTTCCGACCGGCAGTGCCACATTGAGCGCATGTCTGCGTCGAGGGGAAGAAACGGTCCACCACGATCAGCCTGCTCCCGTACCAGTGGCACTTGTACTCCAGCAGCCGCCGGAACTCGCTCCAGCCCATATCAGCCACCGACCGGGACAGACGACCACGAATCAGACCCTTCACGTTGAGGTCTTCGATCACCAGCACTGGCTTGGTCCTCGCCAGCTCAGTGGTGACCTTGTGCAAGAAGTCCCGGCGAATGTTCCGCACCCTGCGGTGGAGCCTCGCCAGCCGGAGCGTGGCCTTGCAGTAATTATTGGAACCGTTTTGCTTACGGCTCAGCGCTTTGCTTCGCCGCCTCAGCAACCGGAGGGCTTTCCCCAGAGGTCTGGGGGCTTCTATCCGGGTGCCGTCGGAGAGGACGGCGAAGGCGGAGAGGCCGAGGTCTATGCCTACGATATCGTGCTCGCTTCCCACCTCCTTGGGTTCGGGGTCGGGGCGCTCCACCTCACTGGTCAGGCTCACATACCAGCGGTCGGCCTCCCGAGAGATCGTGGCAGACAGAATGCGCGCCTTGCCCGCGGAAAGAAGAGTCAGAAGCCTGTCCGTCTTCTCTTTGCTCCGGACCTTCCCGATGCGGGGGAGCTGAATGTGACGGGCAAAGACCCGAATGGCCCCGGTAAAGCGGGCTTTGTTGTCGTCAAGGCTCTTCTTTCGCTTGAAGCGGGGAAAGCCGGCCCTCCTCTCCCGCCAGCTCCGGAAGGCCCGCTCGAGGTCTCGGAAGGCCTCTTGCGGCGCGCACTTGGAGACCTCCACCCACCAGGGGGCGTGCGCCCGCTTCCAACGGTTCCAGGCCCTGTGAAGCTCCACGGCTGAAGGAATCCGCTCCCCCGCTTCCAGAGCCTTCAGACACTGTTCCAGGCCCCAGTTGTAGGCAAAGCGGGCAGCGCCCACGTGCCTGGCCAGCGCCCGTCTTTGGCTGGCATTCGGGTCCAACTCAAATCGAAACGCCTGATGTGCCTTCACCGTATGGCCTCCAGCGCCCGTTGTGCCCGGCGGCGGGCCGAACGCCGTCCGTAGAGCCGCGCCGCCAGCGACGTCAATACCTCCAGTACGTCCCGCACAAGGTCCTCCTCCACCTCTCGGTCGTCAACCACCAGGATCCTGCGTCCCTGCGCCGCAAAAGCTGCCTCCACAAGATCGAAACCCCAACGCATAAGTCGGTCCCGCGTCTCCACTATGATAACCGCTACCCGCGGGTCCGCAAGTAGCGCCCGCAGTTGCCTGCGCCGTCCGTTGAGACCAGAGGCCACCTTCGTCACCACCCGCGCCACACGCAAGTGCCTTTCGGTCGCCCACCCGACCAACCGCGCCACCTGTCGGTCCAGATCCCCTTTTTGCTCGGCCGACGACACCCGCGCGTAGATCACTACCTCCCCATGAGCTTCAGGCACCGCCTCTTCCTCTACCAGAATCGTACCCGTCGGCAGTTGCCGTGCCCGTACTGGCAAAATGCCCGCCTTCCACCACTTCCACGCCGTCTTGTAAGAGACGCCGTGCTTTCTGGCCTAATCGGACAGCTTCATAATTCCACAGAAATATCATAAAGTTCTATGAGTGATACCTCAAACTTCAGCTGTTGTCAACCCTTCTCCCGGGCAAATTCAAAGCCAAAACACTCTACCAGGCGACACAACTCCTTAAAATCAAAGTTTCCAGGCTTTTGTCTGGCCTTTTTTTAGAAGTTTCAGGCATTACGGTGATACCGTATTACCATATTAATTATCCAAAATGTTGCCCATAGAGTACACGGGAGGCTCCGGAGCAAAGGCACAAAGACGCAACACTACCTGCGGACTTCCCGAAGGCCGCTTTTGCCGCATCGATCTCGTCAGGCCGCCGGAGACAGGCATGGTCGCGAAGCAAAAACTGCAGAATTGTGGAGAAAAAATAAGATGCTACAGCTTCAGCTGCTCAAGCATCGGCCGTAGTTTGTATTTGCGTTGGTGTTTATCCAGCAGCGAGGTCAGGTATCGCTGCCACGTTTCCAAGTCGCCGGCCTCACGCAGAATATCCCGGCCTTTCTGCAGCCAGTGCACCGCTTCGTGGTAGGCGTCCGCTCGTCCGGCGTCCATGATCGCCTCGGCCCGAGCGCGGCACTGCGCAAACGCCCACGATGGAGCCATTTCGCGCACTACATCGATAACTTCCAATAGCACCGCATCCGGACACCATCGGTCCGCTTCCACCACACGCATGGCCCGCTCATATTCGCCTTCTTCCAGGAAGATTCTTACCGCCTCTTCCGGCCCCAGCGCATGCGCTTCTACCATTTCCAGGGCGCGCTCGCGGACGGCAGACCATTCCGATCCCAGCAGCGTGACCAGACGACGATAGTTGTCATGGGTCGGGTTGATCCGGAGAGCCTCCCAGGCAGCTTTTCGGGCCAGTTCTCGCTGGCCGACGCTGTCGGCCTGATCCCGAAGCCACACGGCCAACTCCTCCCTGTCTACCCGCGAAAGTGTCTCTGGAAGCTCCAATCCATATTCGGCCAGTGCAAACGCTTCAGCCTGACGGTGGTGCGCCCATAGCGCCTTTACGATCTCCATGATTTCTGCCGGCGAAGCCAGCAGGACTCTGGCTTCCTCAACGGCACGGTCGTACTGGCCGATTTCCACCAGTTTGCGCACGTACGGTACATATTGCCCTTCCGCCTGCGCGAGGTTCAGGAATTCCCGCACACGTCCCTGCCGCTCCAGAATGCGAAGACGAATTATCGCCAGATCGTCTGCAAAATCCGGTGGCTCGCTTTCCCAGGCGCCCTGCTCCGTAATATGTCCCTGCATGGCGGCCACCAGTGCAGGGTCATCCCAGCCCTGTCGGACTGCCGTGACGGCAATCTCCAGCGCCTCACCGCCCGGCAGAGATCGAACCCATCGAGCAAGGCGCCGAATCCAGTGTTCCCTTTCTTCGGCTGAGAGCTCCAGCGAGAGCAATGCTTCGGCCCAGAGCATGCCCAGTTTTTGCAGCCATGGCTCGTCTTCCAGCAAACCCGTCTGGATAAGCCATTCCACCTGGACATCCCGGCAGGCTTCCTGCCAGGCCATGGTCAATGTTTCCAGGGCTGCCAGCGCTTCCCGAGGCTTTCCCTCGGCCAGTTGCGCCTGCACCTGCTCGAGCAGCGGGTCGAATAGCTCGGTAAACGGCAATTCCTCCTCGAACGCATCGGGATCGTAATAAAGGTAAGCCTGCGCCAGCTGGTATAGTTCGGTGCGAAGGCTTCGGACCAGTGCGGCTACATCCACCTCAGGAGATAAACCAGACCGGGCGTTGCTTTCTACTCGGGGGACATGCCTGAACGTCTCGATCAACTCGATGACCTCGGGGTGAGTGGCCGCCAGCTGATGTATCAGTTCAATCAGTTCCTCACGGCTCATGCTTTCAAGGAGTTCTTCAAGCGAAGCACGCTGCGGAACATCCTGCGCATGATGAAGCAGGTACAGCAGCACGGCCACGATGTGTTTGCAGTCGCCCAACCCCTCATAGGGGCAGGTGCAGGTGGCTGTTTGCAGGTTGCCTTCCGGTGTGAACGAGACGTGTACGACGTAGGGCATGTACTCACTGCCCTGCACCTCGGCGGTCAGCGTCGCGCCTCGCCAGACAGCCCGCAGGACGTGGCCCTCCTGAAAGTACTGCAGGCCACGCACCCATGTCTTACCGGTGGTGCGGCGCCGGATATCGGCCTCGGAAAGGCGCAGTATTTCAGGCCGGGTCTGCTTCTGCGCCATGCTGGAAAAAGCGTTCGTGTTTCTTTTTCGAGGGAGATATAGCCGGTGGTCAATAGGTTCCGCAGGATCGGTCAGTTACGTCCCTTATCCGTCGCCACCAGCTCTGAAGCCACTTTTTCATACAGCAGGTCCTTTCTGAACATCCGGCATGCTTTCAACCTAAAAATGGAAGGCCGGACTTCTCAAGCCATCGGAAAGGTTACCCCGCAGCTCCGGACTGGCACGCCTGCTGCTTTTTTGTTAAGTTGAGGCACAAACCAGACGAGGTCGGCCTATGCTGCCCGAAAAACTGCCGCTGCCTGCAGCCAGCGCCTTTGCCGACGATCTGCTGCCGCTGTTTCTCTCGCGCTGTCGCTCGGAAAACACGCGCCGCGCCTACCGCAACGACCTGGAAGAATTTTTCGGCCTCTTCTTCGAAGACGGACGGCTTTCGCTGGAGAACGTACGCAGCGTCACCTTCGCACACGTCAACCTTTACATCGAGCACCTCAAGCGCAGCGGTTGCGCCGAAAATACGCTCCGACGCAAGATTGCCGCGGTCAGTTCGTTCTTCAAATGGGCCGAGGCCGTCGAACTGGTCGACCGCTCGCCGGTGGTCCGGCTCCTGGTGCAGTTGCCCCGCGCCTCGAAAGAGCGCCACATCGTGACGCTTTCGCGCGAGGAGGCTCGTCAGATGCTGGAGGCGGCGCGGGCGCATCCCCGCACGGGCATTCGGGACGAAGCGCTTGTGCGCGTGCTACTCTACTGCTGGCTGCGACGCAGCGAGGCGGCCGCCATGAACTTCGAGCACATTCGCAAGATCGGTGCGCACTACGTGCTCCGGCTGCCGCGCACAAAGAAAGGCACCGAGGAAATCGTCAAGATCCCGCCGCACTGCATGACGTCGCTCGAGCGGCTGGCGGCCTTTTATGGCGAAGCACGGGGTCCGGTCTGGCGCAGCTTCTCGAACAACTCACGGGGCCGGCGGCTTTCGGCGCAGAGCATCTACAACATCGTGGCACGACTGGCCAGGGAGATCGGACTGGATCGACGTATCGGCGCGCATACGCTCCGTCACACGGGGATCACGCTGGCCGTACAGGGCGGCGCGCCGCTGCACAAGGTGCGGACTCAGGCACGGCACGCGGACATCCAGACCACGATGGTTTACGTGCACCAGCAGGACTTTCTCGACGACAACGCCGCCGACTACGTGCACCTCTGAAACCGGCGCCTGAAGCAGACTTCAGCGTAAAAGGCGGACGGGCTTGCGCGGCATGGTCACGCGCGGCCGCTCGGACGAACGCGGCCCCCGATCGCCGTGCAGCCTCGGCGGAGGCGGTACCGGCCGCCGCCACGGATCACCCGGAGGCGGAGGGTCCTGTGACGAGCCGGAATCGTTGTTCTTCCAGATGAAGTGCCACAGGATCGTCCCCACGATCATGGGCGCCAGTGCCAGCAACACCCCGATGACCTGATAGACCCAGTCCATGATCTCCCGATCGTCCTGAAGAAAATCGCTTCCGCCACGTTCCTGTTAACCAATTATAAAAATTGTGCCGCCGTGCGCAAGCCCTGCGTGTAAAAAGTTTTCCGGTTTTCCAGAGAAAAATGACCGCTCCAAAGGAAATCCTTACCGAACTGGCCGCCTGGCAACGGCGACATCTGTCCGAGCAGGGACCGTTCCTGATTCTGGCCGGACCGACGGCGGTCGGCAAGACGGATCTGAGTCTGGAGCTGGCCGAAGCGTTGCAGGCCGAAATCATCTCGGCCGACAGTCGCCAGATCTATCGTCAGATGACCATTGGGACGGCCAAACCGCCTCACGAGGCACTTCAGCGCGTGCGGCATCATTTCATCGACGAACTGGATCTGGACGAGCCGTTTTCGGCCGGGCACTTCGCCTTTGCCGCATGGGAGCGCATTGGCGAAATCCTGTCCCGCGGGCACGTCCCGCTCGTGGTAGGCGGTTCCACACTCTACCTCTACGCGCTGCAGTTCGGGCTGGCGGAAATCCCCGACGTCGATCCGGCCGTCCGTCGCTGGCTCAACGAGCGGATTCACGCCGAAGGACCGGAAGCGCTCTACGCCGAATTGCAGCGCGTCGACCCGGAGGCCGCCGCCCGTCTGGATTCCACCAAGACGCAGCGGGTCATCCGGGCGCTGGAAGTCTATCATGGCACCGGCCGGCCCATCACCTATTACCACCGGCACCACAGACCTTCGCCCTACACGTTTCGAACCATCGTGCTTTATCGTGATCGGCCTGTGCTCTACGAGCGGATCAATCGCCGGGTGGATCAGATGCTGGCGGCCGGACTGGTCGAGGAAGTCCGTGGGATTCTGGAGGCAGGCTACAGTCCGGATCTGGATGTGCTGCGCACGATCGGGTACGAGGAAGTCATTGGCTATCTGCAGGGTGCGTACGATCGGGAAACCATGCGGCGCCTGATTCAGCGCAACACCCGGCGGTACGCAAAGCGCCAGCTCACCTGGTTCCGGCGTTTCGACTTCGAGTGGATCAAACTCGATTAGCGGCGGTGCAGGCGCATGCGCACGCGTCGCCCGCCGTCTTCGTAGAAAACCTCGTCGGCCAGCTCTTCCATCAGAAAAAGGCCGCGTCCGTAGGGACGAAGCAGCATTTCGGGGTCGTTCGGATTGTAGCGGGGAATGCGTTCGCGATCGAAACCCGGGCCTTCATCTTCCACGCAGAGCTCAATGGTGTCGTCCCGGGTGTCCAGCGTGATGTGCACTTGTTTGGCAGGGTCTTCGCGATTGCCATGGCGGATGGCGTTGGTGATGGCCTCGCTGGCCACGACCAGCAGCCGGTCGATCAGTTCGGGGGAAAAATGAAGGGTGCGCACCAGCGCTTCGATCTGGAGCAGTGCCTGTTCCATTTCTTCGAATCGGCTGGCAATTTTCAGGCGCTTTTGCATGTCTGTTGCAAGGTTTCTTCCAGAAGGGCAGCCAGCTGACCGGCAAGCCGCCGTCGATCGTATCGTGCCACTATCGAAGCATTTCCGCTCGGCAGCCGGTCGCTCTTCCAGTCTTCGTACAGACGTTGCAGCGCCTGCACGATGGCTTCCACGTCGTGCGGGGGTGTCAGGTAAGCCGCGCCGTACTCGGCGAGTACCTGCCGCCCTACCCCTTCCGGTATCAGCGCCAGAATGGGCTTGCGGGTTCCGATGTACTCGAACAGCTTGCTCGTACTGATGCCGGCAGCGCCTGGCTGCTCGCCAACCGTCAGCCAGAGCACGTCGGCCGCCTTCAATGCAGCAATGGCCTCGCGATGTGGCAGGTATCCGCGCAGCGTCACCACATCGTGCAGCCCCAGCCGGTCGATCAGCGCGGGCGTGTGGGGTGGAACGAGTCCGACGAAAACGGCCTCTATGTGGGCGCGTGCCTCAGGCTGCTCCGCCAGCCACCGGGCCAGCGCCCGGAGAAAGTCGTCCGGCTGCTGGGCATCGTAGAACACGCCGCTGTAGAGCAGGCGCAGTTTGCGGTCAGAGCGCGGCTCCGGGGCCACAGCCTCGAAGTCGGCCGGATCGAACCCGTGCGGAATCACATGGACGGACGGCCCCCCGGGTGGGATGCGTTGTGCGATAGCCTGTTGCAAGTGTGGATTGATTGTGGTGACGCAGGCGGCGTGTCGGAGTGTCCATCGTTCCAGCCGGGCATGCAGTCGGCGATGCCAGCGGGTGGGATAGATCTGGCGGGGGTTTTCCAGCCAGTCGTCGCGATAGTCGAGCACGAGCGGGCGACCGCTCCACCGTTGCAGCAGCGCGCCGATCAGCAGGGCCGTGGCCGGTGGTGCCGAGGCAAAAATCACGTCGATCGGGGCCGAGCGGATCAGGCGTCGGCCGGTCCAGACGGCTGGCGGTAGCCATCCGATCTTGTTGTCCGGTATGAACAGCCAGCCGTTGAGCCGACTCCAGCGTCGCCGGATGGATTCGGCAGGCAATGGAACCGGCTTTCGGCCTCGAAACAGACGGGTCGGGTCCAGGGAAAGGGTCCGGTGAATGGAAACGCCGGCGGCTTTCACTTCGGCCAGCAGCGTCTCGTCGTAGGCGAAGTAGCCGCCGGGGTGGACGGTCAGCACGATGGGTTCCCAGCCGTAGTCCGGCAGGTAGCGGGCGAACTTGGCCATGCGCTGCACGCCGCTGAGCCCCATCGGGGGAAAATAATACGCGATGAGCAGCACCCGGCGCATGGCTTACAGGATGAGCAGCGTACGGGGCAGGCGGGTGAGGTTCTCGTGGCCGTCGGGCTTCAGTACAATCAGATCTTCGATGCGAATGCCGAAACGTCCGGGCAGGTAGATGCCGGGCTCTATGGTGACGACCGCACCGACAGGCAGCAACTCCTCGTTGCCGGAGGCAATCCGTGGCCATTCATGCACCTGCAGACCGACGCCATGCCCCAGGCTGTGGGTGAAGTACTCGCCCCACCCGGCCGCTTCGATCACCGAGCGGGCCGCCTGATCCAGCTCGGCGGCCGTTATGCCGGCACGGGCGATCGCCAGCGCGGCCTCCTGGGCTGCACGGACCGTTTCATAGACCTGCTCGACTTTTCGGGAAGGCGGGCCAATAACGACGGTCCGGGTCATGTCGGACGCGTAGCCGTCCACGTGGCAGCCGAAGTCCAGCAGCACGACGTCGCCCACTTCGAAGGCCCGGTTGGTAGGACGGGCGTGCGGCAGGGCGCTGTTCGGGCCCGAAGCGACGATCGGATCGAAGGCCATGCGCTCGGCGCCCCGCCGCAGATGGCGGTAGACGATTTCAGCCGCCAGCTCGCGCTCGGTAGTGCCCGGGCGAATCAACGGCAGGATTTCTTCGAAGACCTGTTCCGTGATGACCTGAGCCTGGCGGATGGCCTGCAGGGCGGTTTCGTCCTTGACCGCCGTCAGCTCGCACAGCCAGTTTTCCACGCCGATCCACTCGATATCCGGAAGCAGTTCCTGGTACGCCCGCAGGCGGGCGCAGGTCAGGTGGTCGGCCTGGTAGAGCAGGCGTTGAACGCCTTCCAGCAGTCCCTGCGCTACCGCGTAACGCATGAGATCGGGGCCGGCCGTGTGCCGGGGAATGTCCTGTACTTCCTGTTCGGCCTGGGTGGTGTAACGGCCGTCCGTCAGAAAATGCGCCCCGTCACGTCGGACCAGCAGCAGCGCGTTCGAGCCGCTGAAGCCGCAGGCCCATCGGATGTCCGGAAGCGCCGAGATCAGCGCGGCGTCGGCGTCGGTCTGGCTCAGTCGCTCCTGAATGCGGGCAATGCGCGCTGCGGTCATGCAATTCAGTCCTTTCAGAAAGAGCGCAGCCAGTAGTTGGGCGCTTCCTTGGTGATATAGACGTCGTGCGGGTGGCTTTCGCGAACGCCAGCCGGCGTGATGCGTACGAAGCGGGCCTTTTCGTAGAGTTCGTCGATGGTGGCACAACCGCAGTAACCCATGGCCGCCCGCAGGCCGCCGATCATCTGGTAGACCACTTCGCTGAGGCGTCCGCTGTAGGGGACGCGGCCCTCGATGCCTTCGGGCACCAGTTTGGCCAGGTCGTCTTCGGCGTCCTGGAAGTAACGGTCCTTGCTGCCGGCCGCCATGGCGCCTACCGAACCCATGCCCCGGTAGCTCTTGTACTTGCGTCCTTCGTAGATGATGGTCTCGCCGGGGCTTTCCTCCACGGCGGCAAACAGGCTACCGATCATCACGCTGGAGGCACCGGCCGCCAGCGCCTTGGGAATGTCGCCGGTGTGTTTGATGCCGCCGTCGGCGATGATCGGGATGCCGCGCGGTCGGGCTTCTGCCGCACAGATCATGACGGCCGTGAGCTGCGGTACGCCGACGCCGGCCACTACCCGGGTTGTGCAGATCGATCCCGGTCCGATGCCCACCTTGACGGCGTCGGCTCCGGCAGCGATCAGATCGCGTGTGCCTTCGGCCGTGGCCACGTTGCCGGCCACCACGTCCAGGTTTTCAAAGTGCGTTTTGATCAGTTCGACGGTGCGCAGGACGCCTTCGGAGTGGCCGTGGGCCGTATCGACCGTGACAAAGTCGACGCCCGCTTCGACCAGCGCTGCAACGCGGTCCAGCACGTCGGCCGTCACGCCGACGGCGGCGCCAACGCGCAGGCGGCCGTGCTCGTCCTTGCAGGCGTTCGGGTACTTCCGCTTCTTCTCGATGTCCTTGAAGGTGATCAGGCCCTTCAGGTAGCCCTTTTCGTCGACGACCGGAAGCTTTTCGATCTTGTTTTCCTCCAGAATCCGCTCAGCTTCCTCCAGCGTGGTGCCGACCGGGGCGGTGACCAGCCCCTGCGAGGTCATGACCTCACGCAGGGGGCGCTGACTGTCGGTCTGGAAGCGCAGGTCGCGGTTGGTGACGATGCCCACCAGTTTGCCTTCCTGATCGACGATCGGGATGCCGCCGATCGAGTAGCGGGCCATCAGGCGGCGGGCGTCGGCAACGGTATCGTCAGGGTGCAGCGTAATGGGATCCATGATCATCCCGCTTTCGGAACGCTTGACGCGCCGCACCTCGGCCGCCTGGCGCTCAATCGTCATGTTCTTGTGCAGCACGCCGACGCCCCCTTCGCGGGCGATGGCGATGGCCATCTCCGCCTCGGTGACGGTATCCATGGCGGCCGATACCAGCGGGATGTTGAGCGGGATGTTACGCGTGAGCCAGGTCTTCGTGGAGACCTGGCGCGGCATGACGGCCGAGCGGGCCGGCACCAGCAGCACGTCGTCGTAGGTCAGCCCCTCGCCGACGAATTTCCAGGCGATGCGTTCGAGAATATCAGCGCTTGACAGCGTTTGCGTCTCCATGACCAATAGGCAGGGTTTTGAAGGTTTTCGGAGGTTTGAGGCCGACCAGGCGGTACAGACGGCGCACCTCGGCGTCGGTCAGACGGCGCCATTTGCCGGGACGCACGCCTTTGGCCGTCAGCCCGGCGTAATGCGTGCGCTTGAGCTGAACCACTTCGTGGCCGATGGCTTCCAGCATGCGCCGCACCTGCCGGTTGCGTCCCTCGTAGATCATCAGGGCGATCTCGTGCGGGTCGGCCGGATTGACGGCCACCTGAACGGCCCGGGCCGGTCCGTCTTCGAGTTGTACGCCCCGGCGGAGCTGTTCGGCTTCTTCCGGCTTGACCGGTCGGGCCGTCCGGGCTACGTAGATTTTTTCGACCCGGTAGCGGGGATGCATCAGCCGGTTGGCCAGTTCGCCGTCGTTGGTCAGCAGCAGCACGCCGGTGGTGTTACGGTCGAGCCGGCCAACCGGAAACAGTCCGTTTTTCTGTTCAGGAGGCAGGTTGATCAGATCCAGGACGGTCCGGCGTCCACGTTCGTCCTCGCAGGTGGTAATCGTGTCGTGGGGTTTGTTCATCAGGATGTAGAGCGCCTGCGTCTGGGGGACGACGCGAACACCGTTGACCTCGACGATGTCGTCCGGTCCAACGCGCATGCCCAGTTGCGCCACCTGGCCGTTGACGCGTACCTGTCCGCTGGCGATCAGCTCGTCGGCCTTGCGGCGGGACGGACAGACGCCCGCCCGGGCCAGGTAGCGATTCAGGCGGATCAGCGAGGACTTATCCGACACCGTCATCGTCCCTCCAGCCAAATTTTTTCTCCAGTAGTGCGGGTTGTCGGAGTAAACGAAATGCCGGTGTCGGAAGTGCCCGGTTGTCTGAAGATAGCGGGTGTCTTCTATTCGGAAGGTTCGTCCTGCTCGGGTTCAAGGGGATACAGCAGGCGCAGATGCTCGCGCTGGATCTCCGGATTTTCGAGCAGTTGTTGCAGTTCCGGCAGCTCCGGGAGATCATCCAAGCTGTTCAGCCCGAAGTGCTCCAGAAAACGTCGCGTGGTACCGTACAGCAACGGCCGTCCGACCGTATCGCTGCGCCCTTTTATTTCGATCAACTCCAGTTCCTGCAGTCGTCGAATGGCATAGTCGGAGTTGACCCCACGAATGTGGTCGATTTCAGGTTTGGTAATCGGTTGGCGATAGGCGATGATCGCGAGCGTTTCGAGCAGTGTCTGAGATAGTTTGACTTCCTGTTGTTTGTAGCATTGCAATAACGGACTTACTGAAGCCATCGTGGCCAGCCGAAAACCGCCCCCCCAGCGATAAATCCGGAAAACGCGGCCGGTCTTTTCATACACGTCGTTGAGCGCCGCGATGGCCTGCTCGATCTCTCCGGCCTCCGGCCGCGTGCCGTAGGCCCGCTCCCATAGCGCGGCCAGCTCTTCGGCCGAAAGCGGCGCATCGGCCACAAACAGCAACGCCTCGATCCCCTGCATCAGCGGCGTGGCCGCCATTCCATTGCGCTCAGGCTGCAACATCGGCCTCCTCCATCGCCGTTGCTTCGCAGGCTTCCACCAGAAAATCTTCCCGGCCGTCCAGCAACCGAATCCATATCCTGCCCTGCCGGGCCAGCTCCAGCACGGCCAGAAACGTGGCGATCACGAATCCACGCGGACGCCCGGCCACCAGCTCCCCGAACGGACGCGCCCGGCCGTCCTGCAGCTGCGCCTGCACGTAATCCATCTGCGCCTCCACACTGTAGATCTCTCGCCGGACGGTATGCGCTGGCGGTTCGACCCGACGCTCCAGCACTCTCCGCAATGCATCCAGCAACTCAAACAGGGGTACCGGCGCCAGCGGCGGCGGTCCCTGCTCAGCCACTTCATCCCCTGCCCCGGCCGCTGCGCCCCGCGTGTAGAGCTGCTGCCGCGCCTCGACCTGCGCATCCAGCCGTCCGGCAGCGTCCTTATAGCGCAGGTAATTCAGGAGCCGCTCCACCAGCTCCTGGCGGGGATCGGCCGGCTCCGCTTCGTTGTCGGCCGGCGCTGGCGGGCGCGGCAGCAGCATCTGCGCCTTGATATGGAGCAGCACGGCGGCCAGGTACAGAAAGTCCCCCACACCGTCCAGGTCAAGCTCCTCCATCAGGCGCACATAGGCCAGAAACTCGTCGGCAATGCGGGCGACCGGAATGTCGTAGATGTCCAGCTCATCCCGTCGGATGAAGTAAAGCAGCAGGTCCAGGGGACCTTCGAAGACGGGAAGCCGAACGCGATACATGGTTCAGCCGACGGTCACCCGCGCGCGGAACCACTCCACCGTGCGCCGGAGTCCTTCCTGCAGCGACACCCGGGGCTCCCAGCCCAGCTCGCGGCGAGCCCGTTCGTAGCCCAGCACGCTGCGCTGCTGTTCGCCCGGCTTGGCCTCGCCATGCACTTCGGGCACTTCGGGGTTGATCAGATCCCGAAGCGTGCGGAAAAGCTGGTTGACGCTGGTCTCGATGCCCGTTCCAATGTTGAACACTCCCGAGCCCGGATAGGCCAGTGCGGCAAGATTCGCTTCCACCACGTCGCCGACGTACACGAAGTCGCGCGTCTGCTCGCCCGAGCCGTAGATGACCGGCTGCTTACCCTCGAGCATGCGCTGCGTGAAGATGGCCACCACGCCGGCTTCTCCGTGGGGGTTCTGCCGGGGGCCGTACACGTTCGCGTAGCGCAGCGCGACGTACGGGATGCCGTACTGTTGCTCGTAGAAGTAGAGGTACTTTTCAGAAGCCAGCTTCGTGATGCCGTAAGGCGAAAGTGGCCGCACCGGGTGGTCTTCGTCCTGGGGCACGTAGTCCGGCTCACCGTAAATGGCCCCGCCCGTCGAGGCGAAGATCACCTTCTGCAGGCCGTGTTGCCGCCCGGCTTCCATCAGGTTCAGCAGTCCCATGATGTTGACGTCCGCATCGAATTTGGGATCAGCCACCGAGCGGCGCACGTCCATCTGCGCAGCGTGATGGATCAAAATCGGAAACCGCTCACGCGCAAACAGATCGGCCACGGCCTCATCCCGGACGTCCATCCGATGGACCACGGCTCCGGCCGGCACGTTTTCTTCACGTCCCGAAGAGAAGTCGTCCAGAATGTGCACCTCGTATCCCCTTTCTAGCAGGGCGTCGGCTACGTGCGATCCGATAAAGCCGGCGCCTCCAGTTACCAGCACTTTTTGCATTGCAATAACGGATTTTGTTGACAGAATCTTGCCCAAAGCTACGAAATAATCCGAGCCTGCAAAAGCCCCTTCCGCCAGACTATTCCGGCAATAACACTACCTTCGAATACGGCTGCTCGGCAAACAACTCACGCGCCACCGCCTGCACCTCCTCGGCCGTCACCCGATCTACTTCCTGTAGCGCTTCGTCCAGGCTGTAATAGCGACCGAAATACAGCTCCTGCCGCCCCAAGCGCATCATCCGGCTGCTCATGTTCTCCTGCCCCAGCATCAGCGTCCCCTTGACCTGGTTCTTGGCGTGCGTCAGCACACGCCGCCCCACCGGCTCCTGCACCAGCCGCTCCAGCTCGCGCCGGATGAGCTGCTCGGCCCGCGACACCCGCCGGGGGTCCGTTCCCATATAGACGCCCCAGTCGCCGACATCCGAGTGCAGGTTGACAAACGAATAGATGTTGTAGCAGTAACCGTACCGCTCCCGGATGTTCTGATTGAGCCGGCTCGACATACCGCCCCCCAGGATCGTGTTGAGCACGGTAAGCGCGGCGCGGTGCGGATGGTGCAGGTCGTACCCGCGCCCGCCCAGCACCAGATGCGCCTGTTGCACGCTGCGCCGCTCGACGCGCTCGCCGGGGCGGTAAGGCGGCACCGGTTGTCGCTGCCGGTGGTTGGTCGGACGCAACGCCACCCCTCGCAACAGCCGTTCCGTCAGGGCCACCACCCGTTCATGCGTCAGGCGTCCGGCCGCCGCCAGCACCATACGATCCGGCGTGTAATGCCGCGCCATAAAATCCAGCAGCATGGCCCGGGTAAACGAGCGCACCGTCTCCTCCCGTCCCACAATCGGCCGTCCCAGCGGATGCCCGGCATAGACCAGTTCTTCGAAGAGATCGAAGATGTACTCGTCGGGTGTGTCCTCGTACATCTTCATCTCTTCAAGGATTACTTCTTTCTCCTTTTCGATTTCGCGCTCCGGGAAGCGCGGCCGGAAAGCCAGATCGATCAGCGTGTCCAGTGCCCGATCCAGGTATTCATCCAGCACCCGCACGTAGTAGCAGGTATGCTCTTTCGTGGTAAAGGCGTTCAGGTAGCCGCCGACGTACTCGATGCGCTGGGCGATCTGGTGCGTGCGGCGTCGCTCGGTGCCTTTGAACACCATGTGTTCGATGAAATGCGTGATGCCGGCCTCTTCCTCGGCTTCGTCCCGACTCCCCACATCCACCCAGAGACCGACGGCCACCGAGCGCACCGAGGGAATCGTTTCGGTCACGATGCGCAGCCCACAGGGCAGCACCGTCTTCTGGTAGGTAACGGTATCTGCTACAACTTTCACCGACATCGCTTCTTTCGTGTTGCTTACGCCTACACAAAAAAGGCGAGAGCAATCAGCCCCCGCCTCCTCTACGCATCCTGCGTTCGGTTTGGCGTTTAGCGACGGCGTCCACCGCGTCCGCGATCCGGTCCGCGCCCCCGTCCGCTCCGGCCTCCGCGACCGTGTCCGGGCCCATGAGAGCGTCCGGAAGCGTGATCACGCGGCGGCCCGCTCCGCTCGGCGCTCGCCTGCTCCCGTGCCGGTTCGCCGTTTTTCGCTTCGGGCTCCGGCGGCGGCAGGAAGGCCTTGCGGCTGAGCCGCAGCTTGCCATCCTCGCGGATTTCGATCAACTTGACGCGGACCTTGTCGCCGACCTTCAGGTAGTCGTGGATGTCCTTCACGTAGCCGTGGTCCAGTTCCGAGATGTGGAGCAGCCCTTCTTTGCCAGGCATGATCTCCACGATGGCGCCGAAGCTCTGGATGCTGCGCACGATGCCCTCGTACTCGGCGCCCACCTCGGGCACGGCCACGATCTGCTTGATCATCTCGATGGCACGCTGGGCGTTCTCCTGGTTCGTGGCCGCCACGGTGACCACGCCCACGCCGTCGCGCTCCTCGATCTCGATCGTGGTGTTCGTTTCGCGCTGGATGCCCTGTACCACACGGCCTCCCGGACCGATCACGGCGCCGATGAACTCCGGATCGATCGTGATCTGCGTCAGACGCGGTGCGTAGGGCGACAGGTCCGGGCGCGGCGCCTCGATGGTCTGTTCCATCAGATCCAGGATGTACATCCGGGCGCGGCGTGCCTGCTCCAGCGCGCGTTGCATGATCTCCCGCGTCAGCCCGCCGATCTTGATGTCCATCTGGCAGGCCGTGATGCCATCGCGCGTGCCGGCCACCTTGAAGTCCATGTCGCCCAGGTGGTCTTCGGTGCCGAGGATGTCGGTCAGGATGGCCACCTGGTCGCCTTCTTTGATCAGGCCCATGGCCACGCCGGCCACGTGCTTCTTGACGGGCACGCCGGCGTCCATGAGCGCCAGCGAGCCGGCACATACGCTGGCCATCGACGAGGAGCCGTTCGACTCCAGCACGTCGGCATTGACGCGGATCGTATAGGGGAACGACGATTCGTCCGGCAGCATGGCGGCCAGCGCCCGCTCGGCCAGATAGCCGTGGCCGATCTCGCGCCGTCCCGGTCCACGCAGGAAGCGAATCTCGCCCGTGCAGAAGGGCGGAAACTCGTAGTGCAGGAAGAACCGCTTGTCGCCCTGGACGAAGATCTGGTCGATCATCTGCACGTCTTTCGACGTGCCCAGCGTCACGGAGGCCAGCACCTGCGTTTCGCCACGCGTGAAGATGGCCGAGCCGTGCACGCGGGGCAGATAGCCTACCTCCATCCAGATCGGCCGGATTTCGTCCAGGCCGCGGCCGTCGATCCGGCGCCCTTCGCGCAGGATCATCTGGCGCATGACCTCGCGGGTCACCTGCGAGACCGCCTTGCGGATCTGGTCGGCCGTCCACCCCTCGGGTGTGGCTTCGGCCAGCACCTGGTTACCTTCCGCGTCGGTCGTGCCCAGCAGGGCCGCGACCGTCTCTTCACCGATCTGCTCCAGTCCTTCGTAGAAGGTCTGCTTCTCGTAGGGTGCGCGCAGGTGCGCTTCCAGCTTCGGCACGGCCAGTTCCCGCACGCGGTCGATCAGCTCCTCCGGAAGCGTGGTCGTCTGGTACGGGAAGGGTTCCGGACGCCCGTGCGCTTCCACGAATTCGAGCTGGCCCCGGCAGAGCTTGCGGATGGCCTCGTGCGCCACCTCGAGGGCTTCGAGCATGTCCTCCTCACTGATCTCCTTCATCTCGCCCTCGACCATCACGATGGCGTCCTCTTTACCGGCCACCACCAGATTAATGTCGCTCTGCTCGAGTTCTTTGAGCGTGGGGTTAACCACAAACTGGCCGTCAATGCGTCCCACACGCACTTCGGCGATCGGTCCGTCGAAGGGCGCACCAGCCAGCAACAGGGCAGCCGAAGCGCCCGTGCCGGCCAGCACGTCGGCGTCGTACCGATCGTCGGCCGAGATCACGTAGCAGATGATCTGCACTTCGTGGAAGAAGCCATCCGGAAACAGCGGTCGGATGGCCCGGTCGATCAGTCGCGACGAGAGGATCTCTTTATCCGTCGGTCGTCCCTCTCGCTTGATGAAGCCGCCTGGGATTCGGCCACCGGCGGCAAATTTCTCGCGATATTCTACCGTCAGCGGGAAAAAGCTCTGCCCCTCCTTGGGTTCGTCGGCCAGCACGGCCGTGCAGAGCACCATCGTGTCGCCCTGACGGACGACCACGGCCCCATTGGCCTGCTTGGCCAGACGCCCCGTCTCCAGCCGCAGCGTCTTCCCCGGGGCGAATTCGATTTCGTGAATGGTTGCCTGCGTCATCATAACCGTTCTCTTCCCTGTTTTTTGCGGGCCCGTTGGCCCAATAAGCGCGGCGGCATCCGCTCAGGGATGCCGCCGGCCCTTTTACTTACGAATGCCCAGCTCCTCAATAATTGCGCGGTAGCGCTCGAAATCTTCGCGCATGAGATAGTCGAGCAGGCGGCGCCGCTTGCCGACCAGCTTCAAAAGGCCGCGGCGCGTGGAAAAATCCTTGGGATGGCGCTGCAGGTGCTCGGTCAGCGCATTAATGCGGTGCGTGAAGATGGCAATCTGGACTTCCGGCCGGCCCGTGTCGTTTTCGTGGGCGCCGTACTTGCGAATCAGTTCGCGCTTGAGTTCCTTGCTGATCATGTGCTGTGGTCCCCTCTTTAGATTGATACCATGCTAAAGAAGCTGACCCGCAACTCCGAGTAAAGCCGCGTGTCAAAAAGCAGGCCTCATACCGAGGCCTGCAGTACTTCCATACAACGCTGCCGATCACGAAAAAGTTGCTCGCGGAGCGCCTCGACCGACGGGAAGCGCTGCTCGTCCCGCAGCCGCTCGATGAAATCCACCCGAAGAAGCTGACCGTAGAGGTCGCCCTCGAAGTCCAGCACGTGCACCTCCAGCGTGCGCCGGTCGCCTGCAAAAGTAGGTCGCATGCCGATGTTCATCATGCCACCTCGCGGCTCGGCTTCGCCCGGCAGCCATACCCGCACGGCATAGACGCCGTTGCGCGGCACCAGTTTACGCGGATGATTCGGATGCAGGTTGGCCGTCGGGAATCCCAGCACCCGTCCGCGGCCGTCCCCGCGCACAACGGTAGCCTGGAGCATGTAGGGACGGCCGAGCAAGTCGGCCGCCTGCCGCACGTCTCCATCACGCAGCAGAATGGTCCGGATCAGCGTGGACGAGACCGTACGGTCTCCCACCACCTGCGGTGGAATGACATCGACGGCAAATCCGTACTGCGGTCCCAGTTGCTGTAGCAGGGCTACGTTCCCTTCCCGATTGCGACCGAACGTGTGGTCGTAGCCCACGCAGATGGCCTGCAGGCCGATGCGGCGTACGAGGATTTCCTCGACAAACTGCCGGGCCGGCATGGCAGCCAGTTCCGGCGTAAAAGACAGCACGATAAAGCGCTCGATGCCCAGTGCTTCCAGCAGCGTGGCCCGTTCCTCCACCGTCGTCAGCAGCGGCACCGGTTCGCCGCGCAACACTTCGCGCGGATGTGGATCGAAGCTGAGCACCGTGCTGATACCGTCGCGCTCACGCGCCCGCGCCATCAGAAACTGCAACACGGCCTGATGCCCCCGGTGCACTCCGTCGAACGTTCCGACGGTCACGACCGAGCGCGCGTCGTACTCGACCTGTTCCAGGCCTCGTTCGAACTTCATGACTTTCTTTCCGGCTGGGATGATGTCCGGGCTTGCAGCGCCGCGGGCAGCGCCTCCAGCGTCCAGGCCTGTTCAACGCGATACGGTCCCGATCGGGTGCGCCGCAGTTCGATGAGATGAGCGCCGCACCCCAGCACCTGGCCGAAGTCGTGCACCAGGCTACGGATGTACGTGCCCTTTGAGCAGCACACCCGGAAGGCCACATCGGGCCCTTTGCGCCCCAGCAGTTCAAATGCGTAAATCTGCACGCGCCGGCTCGGGCGCTCGACTTTTTTCCCGGCCCGGGCCTGTTCGTACAGGCGTTTGCCTTTCACCTTGACGGCTGAATAGGCCGGCACCTGCTGCACAATTTCGCCGACGAATTGCCAGCGCGCACGCTCCAGATCTTCGTCGGTCAGGTGCTCCCAGGGCCTGCGCTCCACCACTTCGGTTTCTGCGTCGTACGAGGGCGTGATTTCGCCGAGCCGCATGACGCCCTCATACTCCTTCTCCTGGGCCATAAAGTGTGTCATCCAGCGTGTGGCCCGCCCGATCAGACAGATCAGCAGGCCGGTGGCCATGGGATCGAGCGTGCCGGCATGTCCGATCTTGCGCACGCGCAGCAGTTTCCGGAGCCGCCGGATCACGTCAAAGGAGGTGATGCCTTTCGGCTTGTCGATCAGGAGCACGGCGGCATCCCATCGCTCGGGCAGCCGGGGATAGCCATGCACCAGCGCGTCGAAGTTTTCCGGCAGCGGGACAGGCATGGATCAGGAGCTCTGTCCTTCGCGCTGATCTTCGCGGCGGGCCCGCTCTTCGCGGATGCGCGCCAGCAGCTCCTCGACCCGCTGTGCCCGCTCCAAGGTCTCATCCAGGACGAAACGCAGCTCGGGCATGAAGCGGAGCTGGTAGCGGATGCGCTGGGCCAGTGCCGCGCGGATCTGAGGCGTCAGTTCCTGCAACCGCCGGAACGCTGCCCGTTTCTGCTCGGGCGCACCATAGATGCTCACGTACACTTTGGCGATCGACAGGTCCCGCGTGGGCTGCACGTCGGTGACCGTCGTCATAGGCGGCAGCTGGTCCCCGAACTCAAACTGCAGGATGTCGGCCAGCTCGCGCTTGAGCAAACTACCCACACGCTGCACCCGGATGCTGCTGCTCATCAGACCTCCAGTTTGCGCCGCTGTTCGACGATCTCAAAGGCCTCGATCTGGTCGCCCACCTTGATATCGTTGAAGTTTTCGATGCCCATGCCGCACTCGTAGCCGCTCTGCACCTCCCGCACGTCCTCCTTGAAGCGTTTGAGCGACGAGATCGCGCCTTCGTAGATGACCACCCCGTCGCGAATGACGCGCACGCGGTCGCCCCGGCGAATGCGTCCTTCGACGACCCGGCAGCCGGCCACCGTACCAACCTTCGGGATCTTGAACGTCTCGCGCACCTCGGCCACGCCCACAATCTGCTCGGTCTTTTCGGGCGACAGCAGCCCTTCCAGGGCGTCGCGCACATCCTCGATGGCCTGATAGATGACCGAGTAGAGCCGGATGTCCACATGCTCGCGTTCGGCCAGCTGGCGGGCGCTGCTGGTGGGACGCACCTGGAAGCCGATGATGATGGCGTCGGAGGCCGAAGCCAGCATCACGTCGCTTTCGGTGATGGCGCCGACGCCGCTGTGGATGATGTTCACGGCCACCTCGTCGGTCGAGAGCTTCAGAAGCGCGTCGCTCAGCGCCTCGACCGAACCGGCCACATCGCCTTTGATGATCAGGTTGAGTTCCTTCAGGCGCTCACCCTGTGCCATGCGCCGGCTGATCTCGTCGAGCGAGATGCGACGCTGCTTGCGCAGCATCTGCTCACGGCGGATCTGCTGACGCTTCTGGGCGATCGCCCTTGCTTCTTTTTCGTCGGGCACGACCACGAACTGGTCGCCGACCTCGGGCAGTTCGTCGAAACCGAGCACCAGCACCGGAATGGAGGGTCCGGCGGCCTCAACGCGGTTGCCCCGCTCGTCGAACATCGCCCGCACGCGGCCACTCGTCACGCCAGCCACGAAGGGATCGCCCACGCGGAGCGTCCCGTTCTGCACCAGCACGGTGGCCACGTTGCCGCGTCCTTTTTCCACGCGGCTTTCGATGATGGTGCCGACGGCCGGGCGATTCGGGTTCGCCTTCAGATCGTGCAACTCGGCCTCCAGCAGTACCTTTTCGAGCAGATCATCGACCCCCTCGCCGGTCTTGGCCGAAACGAAGGCGCACTGCACCTGACCGCCGTACTGCTCGACCAGCACGCCGTGTTCGGCCAGCTGTTGGAGAACGCGCTGCGGGTTGGCCTCGGGCTTGTCGATCTTGGTAACGGCCACCACGATGGGCACACCGGCAGCTTTGGCGTGGTTGATGGCCTCGATCGTCTGCGGCATCACGCCATCGTCGGCCGCCACCACCAGGATCACGATGTCTGTCACCTTGGCGCCGCGAGCACGCATGGCCGTGAAGGCTTCGTGCCCCGGCGTGTCCAGGAAGGTGATGTACCGACCGTCCGGCAGCTCCACATGGTAGGCGCCGATGTGCTGCGTGATGCCCCCGGCCTCGCCGGCCACCACGTTCGTCTTGCGGATGTAGTCCAGAAGCGATGTCTTGCCGTGGTCGACGTGCCCCATCACCGTAACGATGGGTGCCCGCGGCTGCAGATCTTCCGGTCGATCCTCCGGGATTTCTATCTCCAGCTCGTTGTAGTCGGTGATGAATTCGACTTCGTAGCCGAATTCATCTGCCACGAACTGGATCGTGTCGGCGTCGAGCCGCTGGTTGATGGAGACGATCATCCCTGCATTGAAGAGCGTCGAGATCACTTCGCTGACCTCGACCCCCATCAACTCGGCCAGCTCGCCCACCGAGATATACTCCGTCACCCGGAGTTTGCGAGCTTCCTGCGCTTCTCGCAACGCCTCCCGTTCCCGTTCCTGCGCATGACGTTCACGCCGTTCACGGCGCCGGCGCTGACGTATGCGGCTGACGCCCTGCTCCAGCTCACGAAGCGTCTCCTGCAGCGACTGTTCGACTTCCTCCTCGTCGACGCGGCGAATCCGCTTGCGTTTGCGTTTGCGCTTGCTTCGTGTTTTTTCCTCCTCCTCGTCCTCAACGGCTACTTTGACGACTTCTTCGTCCGGTGCGGGCTTCGCTTTTCGCTTCCGTTTGCGTTTGCGCTTACCAGACCGCGTCTCATCGTCTTCGACTTTCGACAGGTCGATTTTACCGACGACCTTGGCTCCCTGGAGCACCACCTGCGCCCGGATTACCTCGTCCTCTTCTTTCTTTTCTTCCCCAGCGGGCTCAGGGGCCTCCTCCGTCGGAGCCGCTTCAGCCTCGGCCGCCGCAGGCGTTTCGGGCTCGGATGCCTCGGCCTCCGCCTTGGATTCCTCCGTCGCAGCCGCTATTGCCACCACTTCCGCTTCTTCTTCCTGTTCAGGGGCAGGCGTGGGCTCGGCCGAGACCTCCTCGGCGACCTCCTCCGCCTCCACCGCTTCAACAGACGCAGCAGGCGCTTCAACCTCCGGCTCCCCGGTGGTTTCTTCGACGGCTGTTTCCGTAGCTTCCTGCTCGGTCTCTTCGGCGGCCGACGCTGAAGCCGGCACTTCTTCAACGGCTTCTTCTTCGACTTCTTCGACGGCCTCGGCCGCCTCTGCCTCCGCCTTCGCTGCCCGGGCGGCCGCCTCGCGCGCTTCACGCAATTCTTTCAGCCGGGCCGCCACCTTCCGGTCGTGGGCAAACACCTCCAGGAGTGCCTCGTAGGCGTCCTCATCTTCCAGGACGGCATTGGCTCCCCGACCGGAAAGCGCATGGGCATAGCCCAGCTCTTCGAGCTGCTGCTCAATGGTGTCGATCCCGACGTTCAGCTCTTTGGCCAGCTTGAATAGCCGGATTTTGAACTTCTTTGCCATAAGCGCCTGTTGCGTCCTCCTGCGATCGGCGTTCAGCCTTCCAGTTCTTCTTCGTCTTCTTCAAACTCCGAACGAATGACATGCATCACGCGCCGCGCGGTTTCCGCATCGAGCCCGGAGCGCCGCATCAGCTCTTCGACCGAAAGGTCGAGCACGGCCCGGGCCGTATCGCAACCGATCTCGCGCAGCCGCACGATGATCTCTTCGTCCAGCTCGTCGGCAAACTCTTCGATTTCGATATCCTCTTCGTCGGGGAGGATTTCCCGGTAGACGTCCAGTTCGTAGCCGGTCAGACGCGAGGCCAGCCGGATGTTGACCCCACCTCGCCCGATAGCCTGGCTGACCTCGTCGGCCCGCACGACCACCTTGGCACGCGGCGGGTTGGCCTCTTCGTTCAACGTGACCGAAAGCGGTCTGGCCGGCGCCAGCGCCCGCTTGATCAGCTCCCGGGGATCGTCAGACCACTCGATGACGTCGATGTTCTCGTTGGACAGCTCGCGCACGATGGCATGGATCCGGTTCCCCCGGAGCCCCACGCAGGCGCCTACCGGGTCCACCCGCTCGTCGTGGCTGACGACGGCCACCTTGGCGCGCTCGCCGGGCTCCCGCACGATTTTCTTGATCTCGACGATGCCCTCTTCGATCTCGGGCACTTCGAGCTCCAGCAGCCGCTCCAGAAAGACCGGATCGGCCCGGCTGATGATCACCTGCGGCGCACCGCCCGCTTCACGACGCACCTCTTTGACAACCGCCCGGAGCGTGTCGCCCTTACGGTAGCGATCGCGCGGGATCTGCTCCTCGCGCGGCAGGATCAACTCCGTGCGGTTGTGCATGACCAGCACCTCGCGCCGGCGAATCTGATAGATTTCACCGACGACGATTTCGCCAATCAGCTCGGAATATTCCTGATAGATTTTTTCCTTTTCCAGATCGCGAATGCGCTGGCTGAAGGTCTGGCGCGCGGTCATGATGGCCCGCCGGCCGAACTCGGCGATGCTCACCTCGCTGGCCACCTCATCGCCGACCTCGAAATCGGGGTCGATCTTGCGCGCCTCGCTCAGCTCAATCTGCGTGACCGGGTCTTCCAGCTCCCAGTCGGGCACAACCTCCCGGATGTGAAGGATCTGGATGTCGCCATGATCCGGGTTGAAGATGATCTCGAACGCTTCGTCCGAGCCATAACGCTTCCGGATCATGGCCCGGAAGACGTCCTCCACAATCAGCTGGAGCGTGTCCCGGTCGATTCCCTTCGAATGCGCGATTTCCGCAAAGGAGGATACCAGCTCGCTGTTCTGCATGGCTCACCTGTCATCGTCTTGGGGCCCGCCTTACCAGGGCAGGCAGACGCGGGCCGATTGAATTTCTTCATAGCGCACCCGGCGCTGCGACCCGTCGGGAAGCCGCAGCTCGATCGCCTCGGCATCGGCGCGCTGCAACGTCCCGCGCAGTCGCTCGGCCGGTGCATCGGCGACGGCCACCAGTTTCACCTCCAGCTCCCGCCCTACGTGCTTGGGATACTGGCGGGGATGCACCAGTGGCCGATCGACGCCCGGCGACGACACGTTCAGCGTGTACGGACCGGGCAACAGGTCGTCGCTGTCGAGCAGAAAGCCGATCTCCCGGCTCAGCTGCTCCAGGTCCCGAAGCGAGGGACCGCGATCTCCGTCGATGAAAATCTCGACCACGTGCGCGCCCCGTCGGCCGCGCACGACGACATCGATCAGAAAGAACGCCGTTCCCTGCAGCACCTCTTCGACGCGGGCGCGGATCTGCTCGATCAGCGCCGGCGTCCCGTACGTCGTCTGCGTCATGGTTATCGCTCGTTGCAAAAAACGCCCGCACCACGGACGGCCGGGCGTTACTACCTGAGCGGGTTGAACGAAAAAAGGGCGGCTTGAGCCCCCCTTTTCATACACACCGACTCCGTTCCGTGGAGGCGACTACACAACCCGCTCACTCCCGACGGCATAAACGACGGCTTCAAAAACGGGTTCCTCAGACCAGTGTGGGCCGGCGCTCGCTCTCGACGGGTTCCGGATAGTCGAGCATGTAGTGCAGCCCGCGGCTTTCGCGGCGCATTTGAGCGCTGCGAATGATCAGGTAGGCTACGGCGATCATGTTGCGCAGTTCGCACAGCCCCGGCGAGAGCCGGGCGCGACGGTAGAAGTCCTCGGTTTCTTCGTAGAGCAGCCGGGTGCGACGCAGGGCCCGCTCCAGACGAAGCTGTGAGCGCACGATGCCCACGTAGTCCCACATGATGCGACGCAGCTCGTCCCGGTTGTGCGCAATGAGCACCCATTCCTGGGGGCGCTCGGTGCCTCGGTCGTCCCAGTCCGGCACGTCCGTACGCCACGTCTGCGTCTGAATGTACTGCACGGCATCTTCGGCCGCCCGTCGGGCAAAGACGAGCGCCTCCAGCAGCGAGTTGCTGGCCAGTCGGTTGGCGCCGTGCAGCCCCGTGCAGGCCACCTCGCCGGCCGCATAGAGGCCGTGAATCGTAGTGCGGCCGTGCAGGTCGGTCAACACCCCGCCGCACTGGTAATGAGCAGCCGGCACGACCGGAATGGGCTGCTGCGTCATGTCGATGCCATAGTCGAGCAGCGTCCGGTAGATGTTCGGGAAGTGGCGTTTGATTTCCTCGGCCGGCCGGTGCGAGATGTCCAGCCATACGTGCGGGTCGCCGCGCCGCTTGAGCTGGTCATCGATGGCGCGCGCCACAATATCGCGCGGGGCCAGCTCAGCCCGTGGGTCATACTTCGGCATGAAGCGCTCGCCGGCCAGGTTGTAGAGCCGAGCCCCCTCACCCCGCACCGCCTCGCTGATCAGAAACGAGCGTTCTTTCGGGCCATCGGGGTAGAAAAGCGTGGTCGGGTGAAACTGAATGAACTCCATGTTGGCCACGCGGGCCTTGGCCCGATAGGCCATGGCCACCCCGTCGCCTGTGGCAACTGGCGGATTCGTGGTGTGCAGGTAGACCTGTCCGGAGCCACCGGTGGCCAGCAGCGTGGCCTTCGCCAGGAAGGTGTGCACCACGTCGGCCCGCTCGTCCAGCACGTACGCCCCGAAGCAGTGGATGTCGGGACGCAGTCGCGAGACGTACTGGCCCAGATGATGCTCGGTGATCAGATCAACCGCGTAGTGATACTCGAAAATGTGGATGTTCGGGTGGGCGCGCACGCGCGCCAGCAGCGCCCGCTCGACCTCGCGGCCGGTCGCATCGGCGGCGTGCACGATGCGGTTGCGCGAGTGTCCGCCCTCCCGACCCAGATGCAGCCGGCCGTTTTCACGGGTGAACTGCGCCCCGAGCGCCATCAGTTCGCGCACCCGTTCGGGCCCTTCCCGCACGACCGTTTCCACCACCTCGCGGTCGCACAGGCCGGCCCCGGCCTCGAGCGTGTCCTGCACGTGCTGCTCGAAGGAATCGGCCGCGTCCATGACGGCCGCAATGCCGCCCTGCGCGTAGTTCGTGTTCGACTCGACGCTTTCTTTTTTCGTGACGATGGCGACCGAGCCGTGATCGGCCACGCGCAGCGCAAACGTCAGGCCGGCAATGCCACTACCGATGACCAGAAAATCGAATTGATAACGCTCGGGCATTTCAGGCGGCTTCGTTCACCTGCGACAGCAGGTAGGCCCGGATGAACGGGTCCAGGTCACCGTCCATGACGGCCTGGACGTCCGTCACTTTCGTTTCGGTGCGATGGTCGTTGACCATCGTGTAGGGCTGAAAGACGTAGGAACGAATCTGACTCCCCCACTCGATCTTTTTCTTCTGGGACTCCCGCTTGCGCTTTTCGGCCTCGCGGATCTCCCGCTCCAGCTGGTAGATCCGGCTTTTGAGCATGGTGAGCGCCCGCTGCCGGTTCTGAAGCTGGCTGCGTTCTTCGGTGCACTCGGCCACGACTCTGGCCTCCTCGCCGTTCGAGAGCTTGCCGTGCCAGATCAGGCGGACGCCCGTCTCCACTTTGTTGACGTTCTGTCCGCCTTTTCCACCGCTGCGGAACGTCTGCATTTCGATCTCGTCGGGCCGGATGTCGACCTCGATCGAGTCGTCGATCTCCGGATAGACGAACACGCTGGCAAAGGACGTATGGCGTCGGCCGCTCGCATCGAACGGCGAGATGCGCACCAGCCGGTGTACGCCAGACTCGCCCTTCAGATAGCCGTAAGCGTAGGGTCCGGCAATGCGCAGCGTGGCGCTCTTGATGCCGGCCACGTCGCCCGCCTGGTATTCGAGCAGCTCCACGTCGTAGCCGTGTCGTTCGCCCCAGCGCGTGTACATGCGCAGGAGCATTTCGGCCCAGTCCTGGCTTTCCGTCCCGCCGGCCCCCGGATGAATGGTCAGGATGGCGTTCCGGTGGTCGTCGGGATCGGTCAGCAGGCTGCGCAGCTCCAGCTCGTCAAGCTGCTGCTCCAGGCGGGCCACTTCCCGCGCGATCTCTTCTTCCAGGTTCGCGTCGGGCTCCTCCTGCTGGAGTTCCAGCAGCGTCTGTACATCATCGGCCTGGCGACGCAGCTGCTCCCACGCCGCCACCCAGGACTCTTCTTCGGCGATTTGCTTTTCGACCTCACGCGCCCGCTCCGGGTTGTCCCAGAAGCCCGGCGCCAGACGCTCCTCGTTCAGCTTCGCGATTTTCTCTTTACGCCCGGGGATGTCAAAGAAACCTCCCGAGCGTGTCCACACGCTCTAACAGGCTTTGAATTTTTTCCTGCATTGCAATAACGGATTTTGATCGACTCCACAGTGCGGCTCTGGCAACGACAACCGCTCGCTCAGGTTTCCACCTGGCGCTCCTCCTTCACACGTGCCACAAACCGCTGAATCCGCCGCACCGCCTCCCGGATGTTCTCCAGCGACGTGGCATACGAGCAGCGCACATAGCCCGCCCCGCTGGGGCCAAAAGCATCGCCGGGTACCACCGCCACGTGCTCTTCTCGCAGCAACCGCTGCGCGAACTCCTCTGAGGTCAGTCCGGTCGGCCGAATGTCCGGGAAGCAATAAAAGGCGCCCTCCGGCTCAAACGTGGGCAGACCGGCCGCGCGCAGACCATCCACGATCACGCGACGCCGCTCGTCGTAGGCCCGGCGCATCCGCTCCACGTCGTCCTGCGCCTCCCGAAGCGCTGCCAGGGCGGCCACCTGCCCCATCGTCGGCGCACTCATCACGATGTACTGGTGCAGCTTGTACATCGCCTTCAGAATGGGCTCGGGCGCGCAGGCATAGCCGATCCGCCAGCCCGTCATCGCATAATCCTTGGAAAAGCCCCCCAGCAGCACGGTGCGCTCCCGGAGCCCCGGGATCGACGGCACGCACACGTGCCCCTCCTCATAGGCGCGGCCGTAGATCAGCCGATCGTAGATTTCATCCGAGATGATAAACAGGTCGTGCTTGATCACCAGCTCGCCGATCTCCTCCATCGTCCTGCGCCGCAGCACGGCCCCGGTCGGATTGTTCGGGTAGCCGATCATGAGCACCTTCGTGCGCGGCGTGATGTAGGGCTCCAGATCGGCGGCCGTCACCTGGAAGTCGTTTTCCACCGAGGTCGGCACGTAGACCACCCGGCCACCGGCAAACACGGCGGTCGGTCCGTACGAAACAAAGCAGGGTTCCGGAATGAGCACCTCGTCGCCCGGCTCCACCAGCGCCAGCATGGCCAGCTGGATGCCCTCGGCCACGCCGACGGTGACGAGAATCTCGCGCGCCGGATCGTAGTGCACACCGTAGCGTCGGGCCAGCTCTTCGGCAATGGCTTCCCGGAGCTCCATCAGGCCGGCGTTGGCCGTATAGCCGGTCTGTCCGGCTCGCAATGAGGCGATCGCCGCTTCGATGGCCGCCGGCGGCGAGACGAAATCCGGCTCGCCGATGCCCAGCGAGATCACGTCTTCCATGGTGGCGGCAATCTCGAAAAAGCGCCGAATGCCGCTGGGCGGTACGACGCGCACGCGCGTGGCCAGCCGCGCTTCCAGCGACGACAGCAGGGCGGAACGATCCGTCATGGGCTTCATCGTTCGTCGTAGCAGCAATGAACTTGAAATATACGGCTTTTCTTTACGGCAAAAGCAGACACCCGGCCTCTGGCAAGAGGCACCGGGATGTCCTATCTTAAGCAGGAACCCTTCGGAAACGCTTCCAAACAGACGACAGGTTTCCTCATGGCGACGATTTTTCACAACTACATCAACGGTGAGTGGGTCGAATCGGCCTCGGGTCGCACGTTCGAGGACCGCAACCCGGCCCGCTGGTCCGATCTGATCGGTCTGTTTCCCCGGTCTTCTGCGGAAGACGTGGACCGGGCCGTCGCGGCTGCCCGGGCGGCTTTTCCGGCCTGGCGTCGCATGCCGGCGCCCCAGCGCGGCGAGATTCTGCGTCGGGCGGGCGATCTGCTGCGCGAACGAAAGAATGAAATTGCCCGCGCCATGACGCGCGAGATGGGCAAGCCGTTTTTCGAGACGCGCGGCGACGTGCAGGAGGCCATCGACACGGCCTACTACGCGGCCAGCGAGACGCGCCGCCTCTTCGGCCACACCGTGCCCAGCGAATTGCCCAATAAGTTCAACATGACGATCCGGCAGCCGCTGGGCGTGGTGGGCGTCATCACGGCCTGGAACTTCCCGGTGGCCGTGCCGAGCTGGAAGATCTTCCCCGCACTGGCCTGCGGCAACACGGTGGTCTTCAAGCCGAGTGAGGACGCCCCGCACAGCGGGATGCTTTTCGTGCAGACGCTCATCGACGCGGGCGTACCGCCGGGCGTGATCAATCTGGTGCACGGCGACGCCGAAGCCGGCGCGGCGCTCGTGGAGCATCCGGACGTCAACGCCATCTCATTCACTGGCTCCTCCGAAGTCGGATCGCGCATCGGCGGCATCTGCGGTCGGTTGCACAAGCGGTGTTCGCTGGAGATGGGCGGCAAAAACCCGCTCATCGTTATGGAAGACGCCGATCTGGATCTGGTTGTCAACGGCGTGCTCTGGGGTGCCTTCGGCACTACGGGACAGCGCTGCACGGCCACCAGTCGGCTCATTCTGCACGAAGCCGTGCACGACGAAGTCGTCGAGCGCCTCTGCGAAGAAGCCCGCCGCCTGCGCCTGGGCGACGGCAACGAGGAAGGGACCGACATGGGCCCGCTCATCAATCAGGCCGCGCTCGAAAAAGTGCAGCGCTACGTCGAAATCGGCCTCAAGGAAGGGGCGCGGCTCGTGCTCGGGGGCAAACGCGCTACCGGCCCGGGCCTTGACGACGGCTTTTTCTTCGAGCCCACCATCTTTGTGGACGTCCGGCCCGAGATGCGCATTGCGCAGGAGGAAATTTTCGGGCCGGTGCTCTCGGTGCTGAAGGTGGGCTCGCTGGAAGAAGCCATCGAGGTGGCCAACAACGTGCGATACGGGCTCTCTTCGTCCATCTACACGCGCGACATCGGACGCGCCTTCCGGGCCATTCAGGAGCTGGAAGCCGGGATCGTGTACGTCAATGCGCCTACGATCGGCGCAGAGGCCCATATGCCTTTTGGCGGGGTCAAACAGACCGGGAACGGCCACCGCGAAGGCGGCTGGGAGGTGTTCGACTTCTACACGGAAACGAAGACCGTCTACATCGACTACAGCGGTCGCCTGCAACGGGCCCAGATCGACACGGCGCAGGACTGATCAGGTTTCTTCGTCGATGAGGAGCACGTGCCGGAAATAGACCTCCTGCTCGAAGGAGGCACCGAGTGCGCCGGCCACCAGTCCCAGCGTGGCCACAAAGCCGGCGAAGGTCAGGTAGTGCCGCCAGGTGGGCTCCAGCGCAGCCCATCCGCTGATGAGCCGGAAGGAGAAAAGCAATTTGCTGATCAACAGCACGGCCAGGAAGATCAGCAGGAACGTCGTGGCCATACCCAGCACGACGGCCACGGTGGCAGCTATGCCGGCCACGGTCCGCTGCTCGCTGAACCGCGTCTCCCAGCGGTGACGTCGGAGCAGATGCTGACGCTGCAGTAGATAAAGCGACGTGGCAGCCAGTGTCAGCAGCGCCAGTGCGGCCACGCGAAGGGGCGGCTGGCTCATGCCCAGCTCCCAGACATCGGCCGTCATGAGCAAAAAGACCAGGGCGGAAAAGGTGGCCGTGGTCAGGCGGCTGAAGCGCAGCGGAAAGAGCCAGGGCTCGACGTCGCGCACGGCCTCCCAGATGTTGCGCCACTCACGCCAGAGCACCCGCAGCCCGAAGCCCAGGCGGGCGCCCCGTCTGCGTGCCAGTCCGGGACGGCGATAGGTGGCCGTTTCTTCCAGGCGCTCGGCAGCCACCTCGCGCAACGCTTCTTCCATGCGCTCCCGGTCCTGCAGGTAGCGCATCCGGTCCAGGTCGGCCGCCGTTTTCAGGTCGTACATAAAATCGGCGGGGTCGTCCTGATGGGGCAGGTCGTTCAGATGACCGAGGAGGTGCACGGCCAGGGCCGTCACGCGGCGGGCGATCGTTTCGATGCGTTCATCTTCTTCGGCCTGTTCGTCCTCCACGATCGGATCGAGGCGCTGCGTCGAGATCACGGCAGCGTCAAGCGCCGAGGAAGGCGCCCCCAGCGCGAACGGCTTGTAGTGGCTTTTCAGGGCGGCGGCCGTCACCACCAGCACGAAGTCCCAGCGGCCGTGGTCCCGCTCGTCGGTGGCTGCCTCCAGCAGTTCGATCGGTTCGACGGGCGAACCAGGCCGCAGCTCTCGGCGCCAGACCACCGGAAAGCGCCAGCAGAAGCCGGGAAACCAGGCCGTCAGCAGCTCGGCCAGACGCGTTCGGGCCAGCGCCAGCGCGCGCCGGTCGACTTCGTCGAAGGCGCCGGCCAGCACCCAGCCCACCTCGACCGTCAGTTCACGGTCGGTGGGCGCCGTGACCGGCGCTTCCACTTCCAGCGTGGCCCGAAGCTCGTCTGCCATGAGGTTGTGTCCGGTTCGTTACAACAGGGCCGCATGCTTCGCATGAACCGGCAACGCGACGCTTCGTTTCTGGCATGTTTTTACAGACAGGAAACCATCCGGTTACTTCCATGCTGCTGGCGGCAGGCCTGCAACTGCCCTTTCTGGGCGAACTGGTGACGCTGCTCGGGGCCGGCACGGCCATCGCCTACCTCTGCTATCGGCTTCGGCTGGAGCCGGTGGTGGGCTTTCTGCTGGCGGGCGTGCTGGTCGGTCCCGGCGGCATCGGCCTGGTACAGAACGAAACGCTTATCGGCCGCATGGCCGAAATCGGCGTCATTCTGCTGCTATTCTCGATCGGGGTCGAATTCAGTCTGGAGAAACTGGCACGTCTGAGCCGTCTGGTGCTGGGCGGCGGGCTGCTACAGATGGGCGCCACGACGGCGCTGGTTGCCCTGCTGTTGCACCTGCTGGGGACGACCTGGCCTGTCGCCATTTTCACGGGCACGCTGGTGGCGCTCAGCAGCACGGCGCTGGTGATGGGCCTCCTGGCCGAGCGCGGCGAAACCGGAAGCGCGGCCGGACAGGCCAGCCTGGCCATCCTGATCTTTCAGGACCTGGCCGCCGTCGGGCTGGTGTTGCTCGTGCCGCTCATGGGCGGCGCGGGCGGCTCCGCCGCGGACGTACTCTTCACCCTGGTCAAAGCCCTGCTCATCATCGGCGTGGTGCTCGTGCTGGCGCGCCTGCTCATTCCCCGGTTGCTCGACTACGTGGCCCGCACCTATCGACACGAACTGTTTCTGCTGACCGTGGTCACGCTCTGCTTCGGGACGGCGTTCGTGACTGGGCTGTTCGGCATCAGCCTGGCCCTGGGTGCCTTTCTGGCCGGGCTGGTCGTCAGCGAGAGCCCCTACGCCGAGCACACGCTCAGCGAGATCCTGCCGCTGCGCACGGTCTTCAATGCCATGTTCTTCATGTCGGTGGGCATGTTGCTGGACGTGCGTTTCGTGCTGGCCCATCCCGGGCTGGTGCTTGGCATTGCCCTGTTCATTGCCCTGCTGAAAGCGCTGGTGACGGGTGGCAGCGTGCTGGCGCTGGGTTACGGACCGCGTGTGGCCGCCGTCGTCGGGCTCGGGCTGGCGCAGATCGGAGAGTTTTCCTTCGTGCTGGAACGGCTGGGTCGCGAAGTGGGCCTGCAGCCGCTGGGACGTCCGGACGGCGACGCATTGTTCATCGCCTCGGCGGTGCTGTTGATGCTGGCCACCCCGCTGCTGCTCCCGGCCGGACATCGGCTGGGACGCTGGCTGGAAGCGCGCTGGCCTGTCCGGTTGCCGGCCGAACTGGCTACCAACGGTCAGGAAACCACACTTGAAGACCACCTGATTCTGGTCGGCTACGGTCGCGACGGGCAGCACCTGGCCTGGATGCTACGCCCGCTGCAGCTGCCCATGCTGGTCATCGATCTGGACCCACACCGCGTGCTGGAGGCCCGCGAGGACGGACTGCCCACGCTGCTGGGCGATGCCAGCCGCCGCGCCATTCTGGAAGCCGCCGGCATCCGCCGGGCCAAGGCGCTCGTGGTCCTCATCGACGATCGTACGGCGGCCGAGCGTCTGGTGCGCCTGGCCCACTATCTGAACCCCACGCTGCGCATCATTGCCCGCGCCGGCCTGCTCCGCGACGTCGATGCGCTGCGCGAGGCCGGCGCCGATCTGGTCGTGCCTGAAGAACTGGAAACCCCACTGCGACTTTTCTCGCACGTGCTCGACGCCTACGGTCTCTCGGCCGAGGAGGTGGCCGCCGAGATCCAGGCGCTCCGAGCCGAAAACTATCAGGCCTTCCGCCACCCGGAGCAGGTCAAGCACGTGCTTTCGGCGCTGACGCAGGACCAGTTGCACACGCGCGAAGTGACCGTACATGCCAGCGCGCCGGCCGTCGGGCGCACGCTCTCCGAGCTGGCGCTGCGCCCGCGCTACGGTATCACCGTGCTGGCCGCCTACCGCGACGGCCGCCTCATTCCCAGCCCGGGCGGCGACTTCCGGGTACGGCCCGGCGACCGGCTGGTGCTGGTCGGCCCGGCCCAGGCGTTCGTGGCCTGCAGTTCGCTGTTCCGCACCCCGCTCAGCGCACACCACGCGCGGCAGCTCGGCTTCTCCGAAGAAGAGACAGCCGAACTGGAAAAGGTGGAGCCGCCCGCTCAGCCTTCCCGGTAGGCCCAGTAGCGCCGATCCGGCACGCCATAGTAGCGGAAGGGCTGCCGTTGCTTCCGTGAATAGAACAGGCCGATGAGCAGCAGCCCGGCCACGAAGCCGCCGATATGGGCCCAGTAGGCCACACCACCGCCCACCTGTGTGAAGGCCGCCGAGGTGAGTCCGCCCACGATCTGCAGCGCAAACCACCAGGTCAGTACGAAAACGGCCGGAAGCGCCACGATCGGGAAAAAGAACAGCAGCGGGACCACCAGAAAGACCGTCGCCCGCGGAAACAGCACCAGGTAAGCGCCCAGCACGCCCGAGATGGCCCCGCTGGCGCCGATAGCCGGCACCGTGCTCGTGGGATTCATGAGCACGTGCGCAATGCCTCCGGCCAGGCCGCTGAGCAGGTAGAACACCAGAAAGCGCCCGGAGCCGATCGTCCCCTCCAGCGATTTGCCGTAGACGTTCAGGTAGATCATGTTGCCGATCAGGTGGGCAAAGCCGCCGTGCAGGAACATGGACGTGAAGAGCGTCAGGAGCACTTCGGGCTGCTCCTGCCAGTTCATGATCCAGGCCGGTACGGTGCCCCAGCGATACAGGAAGGCCTCCAGGCGCGGCCCCTGAAGCAGCTCCACGAAGAAAAAGAAGACGTTCAACCCGATCAGCGTGTAGGTCACGAACGGGTAGTGCCGCTCGGGCACGTCGTCGCCAATGGGAATCATGCCTGTCCTTTTCCGGCTGGTCTGTCGGAGCGATACGGAAGCGGCACGTACTCCACGGACGGCCGCATACGGGTAGGCTGCGGATAGAGCGCCATGAGCGAGTAGATCTCCGGCGGCATGTCGGTCGAGACCGGCAGGCCGAGCGCCCGCACGTCTTCGACCCGGAGCGGATGATCGTGCGTCCACACCCCGCTGGTCAGCAGCCGGGCCACACGGGCAGCCTGCGCGGCCGGCATCTTGCGTTCGAGCAGCTGCCGCACGCTGTGCTCGACCTGCCCGAGCGCTTTTTCGGCCACGTCGGCCAGAATCAGCGTCTCGTCGCTGACCTGAGCGGAGCCCTTGCGGCGCACGGCGGCCAGAATGGACGCGGCCGCATACTGGCCGATCTGCGGATCGACCGGTCCGAGCACGGCAAACGGATCCATCACGATCTCGTCGGCCGCCAGCGCCAGCAGCGTGCCGCCGCTCATCGCATAGTGCGGCACAAAGACCGTCACCTTGGCCGGATGCTGTGCCAGCGCCCAGGCGATCTGCTCGGCCGCCAGCACCAGCCCACCCGGTGTATGCACGATCATATCAATGGGGCAGGCGGGGTCCGTCAGGCGAATGGCCCGCAACACCTCCTCGGCATCTTCGATGGAGATGTAGCGGTGAATGCCGATCCCCAGCAGCGAGACGGTCTCCTGCCGGTGGATCAGCGAGATCACCCGCGAACCCCGCTTCTGCTCCAGCCGCCGCATGATCTGCGCCCGGCGCGCTTCCAGAATCTGCTGGCGCAGCGCGGGCGTCAGGCTCATCAGAATGAGAAACAAGAAAAACAGATCGTTCATGATCCTGCACAGGATGGTTACAGCAGCAGGTTGAAGATCTCCATGGCCCGCTCCCAGTGCAGAGGTTGCGGGTTCTTGACTTCCGGATCCAGAATCTTGAACGTCCGCGCCAGCGCCACCGTCAGCGCGCCGACGAGTCGGGGAAGCTCGGCTTCCACCTCGTAGCTGTAGCCCAGCCGAAGCGGCGGCAGTGCGGCCAGGTGTTCCAGGATGGGTTCCAGTTCCAGCTCGGTGTCGAGCGCCTCGAAGGCGCGAATGCTTTCGCGCAGGCCGTTCGTGATGGGCAGATCATGCACTTCAATGATGTCGCGTCCGTTCGCTTCGGCCGTGGCCTGCGCCGCCAGCAACAGGTCGTAAATCTTCTGACGAACAAAGTCGCTCAGACGTTTGAGGTCCTCTTTATCGACATCCAGTCCGGCGGCCATGCGAAACAGCCGCTCGAACTTGGAAACCGCCATCAGTCCTGCCATAGCACGTTCTCCGATTGGTTGAACATAACAAACCCTCCCTTTATGCGCCAGAGCTGGCGCATTACTGAATAGAAGCCTCCTACTGTGCAATTATTGCTGCGCCCGCTGCAGCCCCACGCTCTGCAGCCGGATGATCTCTTTCGTGTCGTCCTCGCGCACGACTTCGATCGTACTCACAAACCCGTTGTCCTCCTCCACCACCCAGATCTCTTTGGGGTGATAGATGAGATGATCCACCCCTTCCAGCGCCACCTCGAAGACGTTATCCTTCGGATCGTAGCTAACCCCGATCACACGGGCGTAGTCCGCTTCGAACTGATCCCCCAGCTTGGGGTCTACGATCTCCACGACGGCATCCTCAGGGTTCAGGTCTTCCAGAAATGCCTTCGTGAAATTGTCGAAGTATTCCTTCCACTGCTCGCGCGGAAGCTGTTTCGTTACCGCCATAGTGCCTCCTCCGGTTTGGGTTGGTGGTTGCCGTGACGCCTGCCGAAGTGGCAGGCATACAGACCGCCGCCTGCCATGCGCAAGCTACAGGCCGATCTGCCAGAAACGACAGCATTCGGAGCAAAATCCTTCCATTCTGGCATCCGGCATGGTTTTCCCGAAAGCTTTTGACTGCAGGCAGGCGCGACAGCCTGTCGCTTCAAGGGTAAAGTTCAAACAAACCAACCGAAAAAAGCCATGGCCGACCGCATTTATTTCCCCGGTTTCACAACCCTGCAACGTGAGATGAACCGGCTGTTTGACGAATTCCTGCGGGGTGCTGAGGCGACCACCGAAGCGCCGGCTACCTGGACGCCCCGTGCGGATCTGTCGGAGACGGCCGAAGCCTACCTGATCCGCATGGATCTGCCGGGCGTGGCCAAGGAAAGCCTGGATATTCAGTTCAACGAGGGTGTACTGACCGTCTCGGGTGAACGGACGGCCGAGTACGAAGGCGGACAGGAGACGGTGCGGCATGTGGAGCGGCCGCACGGACGGTTCTTCCGGAGCTTCACGCTCCCGCAGACGATCGATCCGGCCGGCATCAAGGCGGAAATGCGCGACGGCGTACTGACCATCCGCATTCCGAAGCTGGCTGCCCACCAGCCGCGGAAAATCACTGTGGAGTAATACGCGAGCCTCAAGACAGGCTCAACAGAGAAAAACGCCGGAGCTTCAGGTCCGGCGTTTTTCGTTTCAGCCCAGCGCCACGTCGAGCGTGAGCATGACGATCACGCCCAGCATGGTGCCCAGCGTGGCCAGGCGCTCGTGGCCCATGCGGTGCGTTTCGGGCAGGATCTCGTGGCTGATCACGTAGAGCATGGCCCCGGCGGCAAAGCCCATGGCCCAGGGCAGCAGCACGGCCACGTAGTGCACGAGCGCGGCCCCCAGCACGGCGGCCGGAATCTCCACCAGTCCCGAGCGCACGCCGACCATGCTGGCGTAGAAGCGGGCGCCCAGACCGGCACTGAGCGAAGAAACCGCCACAGACAGTCCTTCGGGGATGTTCTGGATGCCGATGGCCAGCATGAGCTGGATGGCCTCCCGGTAGTGACCGCTGCCGAAGCTGACGCCCACGGCCAGCCCTTCGGGCATGTTGTGCAGCGTGATGGCGATGATGAAGAGCCACACGCGACGGATGCGCTGTACGTCGGGGCCTTCGTGGCCTTTGACGAAGTGCTCGTGGGGCAGCCAGCGATCGCCGGCGTCCATTACCAGCGCCCCCAGGGCCAGACCGCCCAGCACCGGCAGCAGTCCGCCATACTCGATGCCCGGCAGGATCAGGCTGGTGAAGCTGGCCGTCAGCATCACGCCGGCCGCAAAGCCCAGCGCGGCGTCCAGAAAGCGCGGCGACGGGCGGGGCCAGAGCAACAGCACGAAGGCCCCGCCCATGTTCAGCGCCGCGATGACCAGTCCGCCCACCAGCCCCAGCCAGACGGGGTGTCCGTCCAGGGCTTCGATTATCGCTTCCATGGTGTGTCGTGCCTGCGCTCAGTCGATCTGCGGCAGTGCCTCCAGGCTCTTGCGGACGGCCTCTTCCGGGTACTCGTAGTCTTCGAGCTTGCCGGCCAGATAGGCCTCGTAGGCGCTCAGATCGAAGTGTCCGTGGCCGCACAGGTTGAACACGATCGTGCGTGCCTCTCCGGCTTCGCGGGCCGCCAGGGCCTCCTGCATGGCCCCCCAGACGGCGTGCCCGGCTTCCGGCGCCGGCACGATCCCTTCGCTGCGGGCAAAGCTCAGCGCCGCCGCAAACATCGGGTTCTGGGGCACGCTCCGCGCTTCGATCAACCCGGCCGCATAGAGCGCACTCACCTGCGGACTCATCCCGTGGTAGCGCAAACCACCCGCATGGATGGGCGCCGGGATGAAGTCGTGCCCCAGCGTGTACATCTTCACGAGCGGCGTCAGACGGGCCGTGTCGCCGAAGTCGTAGGCATAGACGCCCCGCGTCAGCGACGGTGCGGCCGTCGGTTCGACAGCCACGATGCGCGTCGTGCGGCCGGAGCGCACGCGCTCGGCCAGGAACGGAAAGGCAAATCCCGCGAAGTTGCTGCCGCCGCCCACGCAACCGACAATCACGTCGGGCCAGTCGGCGCCGGCCAGCTCGAGCTGACGGATCACTTCCTGCCCGATGACCGTCTGGTGCAGCAGCACGTGGTTGAGCACACTGCCCAGCGCGTACTTCGTATCGGCGCGCGTGGCCGCTTCCTCGACGGCCTCGCTGATGGCAATGCCCAGACTGCCCGTACTGTCGGGGTCTTCGGCCAGCACGCGACGGCCGGCTTCCGTCTCGGCGCTCGGGCTCGGCACCACCGTCGCGCCCCAGGCCTGCATGAGCACACGCCGGTAAGGCTTCTGCTCGTAGCTCACGCGCACCATGTACACCTTGCACTCCAGCCCGAACACCTGACAGGCAAAACTCAGCGCGCTTCCCCACTGCCCGGCGCCGGTCTCCGTCGTGATGCGCCGCACGCCCTCCTGCGCGTTGTAGTAGGCCTGCGGAACGGCCGTGTTGGGCTTGTGGCTGCCCGTGGGGCTCACGCCCTCGTATTTGTAGTAAATGCGGGCGGGTGTGTCGAGCGCCTTTTCCCAGCGGCGGGCGCGAAAGAGCGGCGTGGGTCGCCAGAGCCGGTAAACGTCGCGCACGGGTTCGGGAATTTCGATGTAGCGCTCGGTGCTCACCTCCTGGGCAATGAGCGCTTCGGGAAACAGCGGCGCCAGATCGGCCGGTCCCACCGGCTGCTTCGTACCGGGATGCAGCACGGGCGGTAACTCAACCCCCAGTGCACCCAGATCGGCGTTCAGGTTGTACCAGTGGGTGGGCAACTCCGACTCCGGTAGCAGGATCTTTACCGATTCTTCCATGGCCGCTCGTGGACTGGTTACACGGAAGGAAAACGCTGGAAGATAGCAGGAGTCGGCCGTTTGCTCAAGTCGTCAGCGCAGATAAAAGCGCGGCGGATCGTTGCCCACGTAGGCGCAGACCTCCAGGTGCTGCATGATGGGCGAGGCCTTCACCTTGTGCATGAGCACCTCTTCGACCTGAAACAGGCCGGTCACATGCTCCATATAGGCGGCGATGCGGACGGGCTTGCGCTCGCCCGGACCGATGTGCACGCGTGTGATGGCGCTGGCCGAGTAGCGGTGGATGTCGCCGATCATGGGATCGCGGTTGATCATGCGCGGGATGCGCGAGCGACCGTGCGCCATGTCGGTCCCGTCGGCCACCAGTACCACCCCGGCCTCGACGCTGTGAATGCGGACGTTGCCCATGTGTCCCACGATGCATTCGTGCACCAGCGCCCGCAGCACGGCGATCATGGGATCGCCTTCGGCATAGACCAGCGACAGGTAGTGCTGGATGAACGGATCGACCAGCGTCAGCGCCCACTGCTCGTGCCCCTCGCGCGTGATGCCCATTCCGGCATCGTGCAGAAAGGCGGCCAGCGCCACGGCCACCTGGGCGTCCTCGTAGGTGCCCACTTCCTCTTCTTCGATGGAGGGACGAATGCCGCTTTCGTGCAACAGACGCAGAATTTTCAGCGCGTTGTACGTGACGATGCGCGCGTGGACCGGTCCGTGGTCGTTGTAGCCCAGCCGCCGCACCGACACCGCATTGGCATAGCTCAGGTAGTGGTGCAGCGTCCGATCGACCAGCAGGTGCGAGAGCAACGTGTGCACCCGCCCCTCGGTACGGCTCAGCAGCGCCCGATCCAGCTCGAGCTGTTTGGCGCTGACGGCTTTCCAGTCGGGGAAACGATGCGTGGCGTCCCGGTACACGGGCGCCTCCGCCGCCACCTTTTCGGCCGCCTCGTCGGCGGCTTCTGCCGAGAGCGTGTCCGGCTTCTTTTCCGGTTCCATGGCTTTTTGCGAAATTGATCCCGCGAAAATAAAACAGGGCGACAACCTGCAGGTTGCCGCCCTGTCGATTTATTTACCGGTTGGTTTCAGGCGTCAGTCCTTCTTGTCTTCGGAGGCCTCGTCCGAAGGCTTTTCCTCGGCTTCAGCCTCGGGCGTCTGCGCCTCGGCCGCCGGCTGCTCAGCGGCTTCTTCCGTCTCGGCCTTCGCTTCCTGCTCGGCCTCCTGCGCCGCCTTCTCGGCCGCTTCGAGCTGCGCCTTCAGGTCCTCCAGACCGCTGAGCTCACCCAGCGTGGTGGGTCCGGTGACCGCCTTGCGCTGGTACTCCTTGACGGCCTTTTCCTGCTGCTTGCGCTCTTCGCGACGGCGCCGCTCTTCCTCGGCCCGCTGCGCCTCCTCTTCGGCCCGCTCCTTGGCCACCTCGCTCATGACGATCTCCCGGTCGGCGGCGCTGAAGCGAATCACGCGCAGCTCCAGCTCGTCCCCCACGTGGTAGAACTCCTGGAAGTTCTTGCTGTGCTTGAGCTCGCCGGCCGGCACGAAGGCCTCGACGCCCAGCGGAAGCTCGACCACCAGGCCATTATCTTCAATCCGCACCACTTTGGCCTTATGGTCGGTGCCTTCCGCATAAACCGTGGCGAAGTCGTTCCACGGGTTCGTCTGGACCTGCTTGTGGCCCAGCGAGATGCGCCGGTTTTCCTCATCGACCTCCAGCACCACGACATCCAGTTCCTCCCCTTCCTTGACCACTTCACTCGGATGCTGGATGCGGCGCGTCCACGACAGGTCGCTGATGTGGACGAGCCCGTCGATGCCCGGCTCGATCTCGACGAAGACGCCGAAGTTGGTGATCTTGCGGACCTTGCCGCGCAGCACCGTGCCCGGCGGGTAGCGCTTGGAGAGCCCCTCCCACGGGTTGGGCTCCAGCTGCTTCATGCCGAGCGAGATCTTCCGGCCCTCGCGGTCGATGTTCAGAATTTTCACCTTGACGAGCTGGCCAAGCGAGACCTTCTGGCTCGGATGCTTGATGTGGTCGGTCCAGCTCATCTCGGAGATGTGCACCAGCCCCTCGATGCCCTTCTCCAGCTCGACGAAGGCGCCGTAGTCCGTGATGGAGACCACCTTGCCCTCGACCACGTCGCCTTCCTTGTACTTCTCGTCGATGTTCTCCCAGGGATGAGGCTGGAGCTGTTTCAGACCCAGCGAAATACGCTGGCGCTCCTTGTCGTAGTCCAGGACGACGACGTTGAGCTTCTGGCCGAGCTGCACCAGCTCCGACGGGTGCGAGACGCGACCCCAGGAGAGGTCCGTGATGTGCAGCAGGCCGTCGACGCCGCCCAGGTCGATGAAGACGCCGAAGTCCGTGATGTTCTTGACGGTGCCTTCGAGCACCTGGCCGGGCTCCATCTTCGAGAGAATCTCCTCGCGCTGCTTCTGGAGCTCTTTCTCGAGCAGGGCCCGGTGCGAGACGACGACGTTTTCGTTGGCCGGGTTGATCTTGACGATCTTGAACTCCATGCGCTTGCCGATATAGGCGTCGAAGTCGCGCACGGGCCGCACGTCGATCTGAGAACCCGGCAGGAAGGCTTCCAGGCCATCGAAGATCTCGGCGATCATGCCGCCCTTGACGCGGCGCACGATCGTACCCTCGATGACCTTCTCGTTGTAGTAGGCATCCTCGACGCGCTCCCAGCGCCGGACGCGATCGGCCTTGAGCTTCGACAGCACGAGCTGGCCCTGTGCGTCCTCCAGCCTTTCGACGAAGACCTCCACCTCGTCGCCCGGCTTGATCTCCGCGTCGCCAAACTCGTTGCGCGAGACGATGCCGGTGCTCTTGAAACCGATGTCGATGATGACTTCCTTCTCGCCGACGGACAGGATGCGGCCTTTGACGATCTCGCCCTCGTGAACGGTCGTGAAGCTCTCCTCGATCTGCCGGAGCAGTTGCTCGTGGAAGGGATCGATCTCGCGCGTTTCCTGCTGCTTCTCAAGGTCTTCCAGCTTCACGACCGGACCGGTAATCTCGCCCTTGAAGCCCAGGACCGGACGCGAATTCTGCGCCGGCGCTTCGGCCACCGGCTCCGGCTCGGCTTCGGGCTCGGGGGTCTCCGGAGCCGCTTCGGCCTCGGCTACCGGAGTCTCCGTAGCCTCAGGTTCCGATTCGGCCGCCGGTGTTTCGGCGGTCTCAGGCTGGGCCGCTTCGGGTGTCGTAGCCGTTTCTGCTTCAGGCTGCGGTGCTTCCTCCTGCGGTTTTTCGGGCGTCTCTGGCATTTCAGAGACCTGGGTTGCCTGTTCCTGCTTCTGTTCGTCTGCCATAGACTTTTTCTTCCGAAGGCAAGACCCGGGCACTTCAGGAGAAGCGAGCCTCGCCTTCCGTTCCTCGTTTGGTGTACCCGTCCGGGCTTCTCCGGCCACACCGGACGGGCCGGGTTTAAGGGTTCAACATGTTACGAACACGCGGGCATTCAGAACGCAAAACCGGAGGCCCGCGCTCCGGTTTCCGCCTCAAGCGTGCCGCTAAACGTGCAAACGACGCTGGCGTTCCCGCACCAGCTCATACACGCGCTGCACCTGTTCGTCAATACTCAGCGAAGTCGTGTCGAGTTCGACGGCGTCGTCGGCCTTGCGCAACGGCGCCACGGCCCGCTGCTGGTCCTGCGCGTCGCGTTGCAGGATTTCGGCCAGCACCTGTTCCAGCGGCACCTCCTGGCCGCGTTCGGCCAGTTCGCGCTGCCGCCGACGCGCGCGCTCTTCGGGATCGGCCACCAGAAACACCTTCACCTCGGCCTCCGGGAAGACCACCGTGCCGATGTCGCGGCCGTCGAGCACCACGCCGCCGTACCGCCGCTCCCACGCCCGGCCGATGCGCCGCTGCTCCTCCAGCAGGCGCGCCCGCACCTCGGGCCAGGCACTGATGCGACTGGCGGCCTGGCTGACCTCAGGCGTGCGGATGGCCTCCGTGACGTCCTCGCCGTCCAGAAAGACGCGCAACCGGCCATTGTCCCAGGCAACGCGCAACTGCACCCGCGCCAGGGCTTCGCGCGCCCGCTCCGGATCGAGCGTCGGATCCTGGCGAAGCAACGCCAGTGCCAGCGCCCGGTACATGGCGCCCGTGTCCAGGTACGGGTAACCCAGGCGTTCGGCCACCCGGCGCGCCGTGGTGCTCTTGCCGGCCCCGGCCGGTCCATCAATGGCAATGATCACGGAACTTCCCGCGTCTGGTCCGATTTTTCTTCGCCGCAACCTGAAGGCGAGCCATGCGCAAACTGGCCCACCACGAAATTCCGCGTCCCGATCCCGAAACGCTGCGACGGTTGCCCCGCCACCCGATCGTGGTGGTGCTGGACAACATTCGTTCGATTTATAACGTCGGTTCCATCTTCCGCACCTCCGATGCCGCCCGCATCGAGAAGCTCTACCTGACCGGGATCACAGGCACCCCCGAACATCGCCAGCTCCACAAGACGGCGCTGGGCGCCGAGGAAACCGTACCCTGGGAGTACGTGCGCGATCCCGTGCCGCTGGTCGAGTCGCTCCGCAAGGCCGGCTATACGATCGCCGCGCTCGAACTGACCGACACGCCCACCTACACGCACCAGTTGCCGGACGACATCTTCCCGCTGGCGCTCATCGTCGGCCATGAACTTTACGGCGTGCAACCGGCGCTGATCGAACGGGCCGACCTGGCGCTCGAGATTCCCCAGTTCGGAAGCAAGCAGTCGCTCAACGTGGCCGTGGCCTACGGGATTGCCGTGTTCGACCTGGTGCGGCACTACCGTCGGCTTCAGGGCGACCCGCGCTTCAGCCCAGCACCTCGGCAGCCCGACGGAGCCGTCGCACACACGCCTCCTTCCCGATGACCTCCATCATCTCGAACAGACTCGGCCCGAACGACAGCCCGCTGATGGCCAGACGGGTCGGATGAATGATCTCGGCGGCCTTCACGCCCCGCTCCTCGGCCAGCTCCCGGAGTGCCTGCTCGGCCGTCTCGGCCGTGAACTCCTCCAGCTGCTCCAGCCGATCGGCATAGGCCCGCACCAATTCGGCCGAGTTCTCCTTCCAGCGCTTCTGTACCCCTTTCTCTTCGTACGTCGTGGGATCTTCGTAGAAGAACCGACAGAACGTGGCCAGCTCTTCGACGAACGTAATGCGCTCCTGCATCAGCGCCGCCACCTTCTGCACGTACGCCTCGTCGGCCTCGATGCCGTGCTTTTTCAGGTAGGGCATGGCCTTGCGGGCCAGCTCCTCGACCGACATGCGCCGGATGAACTGCTGGTTATACCACTGCAGCTTGTCGAGGCTGAACTGCACGGCGGCCGGCCGCACCCGATCCAGCGAAAACGCCTCGATCAGTTCCTCCAGCGTGAAGACCTCCTGCTCGGTGCCCGGATTCCAGCCCAGAAAAGCCAGGTAATTCACGAGCGCCTCCGGCTCGTAGCCCAGCTCCCGGTACTGGCGCACCAGCACCGGAATGCCCAGCTCCTCGGCGTTACGTTTGGAGAGCTTACCGCCCTTCGGGCTGAGAATCAGCGGCAGGTGCGCCATCTGCGGCATTTCCCAGCCCAGGTACCGGTACAGCAGCACGTGCTTGGGCGTCGACGAAAGCCATTCTTCGCCCCGGATCACGTGCGTGATGCCCATCAGGTGGTCATCGACCACGTTGGCCATGTGGTAGGTGGGCATGCCGTCGGACTTGATCAGCACCTGATCGTCGATCTCCGAGCTTTCGAAGGAGACCCAGCCGCGAATCAGGTCATAAAAGCGAATCGTCTCACGGCGCGGTACCTTGAGTCGGATCACGTAAGGCACGCCTTCGGCCAGCAGGCGCTCGACTTCCTCGGCGGGCAGCGTGAGCGAGTTGCGCATGCTCATGCGCGTGATCGCGTCGTACTTGGGCGACGGATTGCCGCTTTTCTGAAGCCGCCGCCGCATCTCCTCCAGTTCTTCGGGTGTGTCGAAGGCATAGTAGGCGTGCCCGGCCTCGACGAGCTGCTTCGCGTACTGCAGATACAGCTCCTTGCGCTCCGACTGGCGGTATGGCCCACAGGGACCGCCCACGTCCGGCCCTTCGTCGTAGCTCAGCCCGGCCCAGCGCAACGACTCGATGATGTCCTCCTCGGCGCCGGGGACGTAACGCTCCTGGTCGGTATCTTCGATGCGAAGGATGAACTGGCCGCCATGCTTGCGAGCAAACAGAAAGTTGTAGAGCGCCGTCCGCAACCCGCCGATGTGCAGAAAGCCCGTCGGGCTCGGCGCGAAGCGTACGCGTACCGGTCCTTCTATCTTATGCGTCTGCGTCTCCATACGAAAGCTGCGCTGCGGTTCGTTTTTTCTGGCGGTGCAATTGCTCGATAAGATAACGCTTTGCCGGAAGGCTCCGTGGGAAAATTACGCAAACGTCCGGCAATTCGGCATTGCGCGGCGAGCGTTCATGCCCTAAGTTTGAACGCCTGACGTTTTACGCAAGTGGAAAGCTCATGTCACACGTGAAGTTGTCCGGTTGGAAACAGGCCATGCGTACGGTCTGCTTGCTCCTTGGAAGCTGGCTGATTCTGGCGGCGGGTTGCCGCACGCTTCAGACAAATCCGGCCGACGATCCGGAAGTCGTAGCCGTAGCCGGCTCGGAAGTGATCGATCTGGCCACGTTTGAAAACCAGTATGCCCGCTCGGTAGGCAACCGCCTGGAAGCGGCCGACGATTCGCTGCAGGCCTATCAGGATTTCCTCGAGCGCTACGTGAACTACCGGCTGCGCGTGCAGGAGGCCCGGGCCCGGGGCTACGATCGGGACTCGGCCATCGTAGCCGAAGCGTCGGCCTATCGGATCGAACTGGCCCGCAACTACCTGATGCGTCAGGAGGTCATCGAGCCCCTGCTGCGCACGCTTTACAAGCGCATGCCCGATATGGTGGACATCAGCCACATCTTCGTACGCGTTCCGCCCGACGCCTCCCCCGAAGACACCCTGGCCGCCTACCGGCGCCTGCAGGCGCTGATCGACTCGGTCCGCCAGGGCGCCGATTTCAACGAGATCGCCTTCCGGCACTCGGACGACCCGTCGGCCAGATCGCCCCGCACTACCCGAGGCGGCTGGGGGCACATCGGCTGGATCAAAATGGGCCAGACGATCGAGCCCATGGAGACCTACGCCTTCAACACCCCTGTCGGTGAACTGTCGCCCATCTTCCGAACGCGCTATGGCTACCACGTACTGAAGGTACACGACCGGAAGCCGGCCCCCTACGACGTGCGCGCCGCGCACATCATGATCACGCCTGACCCCACGCCCGAAGACTCGGCACGCGTGCGCCACACGCTCGACAGCCTGCGCCAGCTCGTCCTGAGCGGCAAGGCCGACTTTGCCGAGCTGGCCCGCCAGTATTCCGAAGACTGGCGCACGAAAAGCTATGGCGGCGATCTGGGCTATCTGAGCTTTGCGCAACCGATGCCGGTCATGGTGCGCGACACGCTCTTTGCCCTGAAAGAAATCGGCGCCGTGTCGCACATCGTCACCACCCCATTCGGGCTGCACATCTTCCAGCTCAAGGATCGTCGTCCCATTCCGCCCACCTTCGAGGCGGCCTACGATACGCTGTTGACCGTGGCCGACCGGCTGGGACGACTGCAGGAGGCCCGCAATCGATTTGTCGAGCAGCTTCGCCGCCGGCTGAGCGTCCGGCTCGACACGGCGCGGCTCTTTACCCTGCTGCAAGTGGCCACGCATCCCGACACGCTGGCACTGCGGATACACCGCCGCGAGCTGGGTGCACTCGACCTGAGCCAGCCGTTTGCCTCTGTTGAAGATTCCTCCTACACGCTGGCCGAGCTGATCGACTACATCAACCAGCAGAACCTCTTGCGCCGCACCTCGCGCCGCGACACCATCGCGCAGGAGCGCCTGCTGCGGGCGGCCGACCGCTTCCTTGACGACCGGGTCCTCAGCTACGAGGCGCTGCGTCGGGCCGAACAGGATCCGGAATTTCAACGCACCATGCAGGACTTCATCGACGGGCTGCTGGCCTTCAAGCTGCTGGAAGAGGCTGTCTGGAAAGTGGCCGAACGCGACACGGCCGGACTCCGCGCCTACTACGAAGCGCATGCCGGCGAATTCGTTTTTCCGGAACGCACGCGCGTGCTCAGCTTCCGCACGCAACGCGATTCGGTACTGGAGCAGCGGGTCTACGAACCCCTGAAGCGCGGCGTGCCGGTAGCCCGACTGATCGCCGAACTGACGGCCGACAGCAGCGCCGGCATCACGGTCGATACCGTCTACATCGAAAAACCCACGGGCTCCTTTTACGACCGGGCGCTGCGTCTGGAAGCCGGCCGCTACACCGAACCGTTCCGCTACTGGAACGGGCACGTGCTGCTCTACAACGACGGGGTTGAACCGCCGCGGCCCAAGACCTTCCGCGAAGCGCGCGCCGATGTGCTCAGCGCCTATCAGAAGGAATTGGAAGCCCGACTGGATCAGGAGCTGCGCGCGCGTTACGGAGCCCGGATCTTTCCGGAACGTCTGCGCCAGGCCTTTGCGGCCGAACGTCGGACGCTTGCCAGCGCCGGCCAATGAAACGTCTGCTGCTTGCCCTGGCCCTGCTGAGCTGGCTCGGCTGTCGGGAAAAACCGCCCCCGCCCGACGTGGTGGCGCGGGTCGGTCAGGCCTACCTGACCCGCGAGGAACTGGCCCGCGCGCTGCAGCTCCTGCCCGTACAGATGGACTCGACCGAGGCCAGTCAGCAGGTGATCGAACAGTGGATCACCAACCAGCTCCTCTATCAGGAAGCGCTGCGCCGCGGCCTGCGGAACGATCCGGAAGTGCAGCGCCTGCTCGAAGAAAACGAGCGCTCCGTGTTGATCAGCGCGCTGCTTGAACGGTTGTATCAGGAAGAGGAAGCCGGCGAGGAGGGCCAGCCCGGTCCGGCCGAGGTCCAGGCCTACTACGAGCGCTACAAGGAGCAATTGCGCCTGCGCGAGCCCTACGTGCGCGTGCGCTACCTGCATACCACCCGCGAAGAAGACGCCCGGACGGTGCATCGGACACTCCGGGAAGCCACGGCCGTCTCGGACTCGCTCTGGGAAGCACTGGTCGATCGCTACGCGGACAACCCCGAGGAAGCACGCCTGCTGGCCAGCCGCTATTTCCCCGAATCCCGCCTCTTCACGGCCGCCGTGCTTACCCCCCTGCGGGAAGCGCTGCAACGCCTGCGGGATGGCGACGTGGCCCCGATCATCGAGATCGACGGCCACTACCACGTGCTCCAGCTTGTCGAACGCCTGCCGGCCGGCACCCTCCCCGAGTTGCGCTGGATCTACGACGAAGTGGCCCAGCAGGCACGCATTCAGGCCCGGAAACAGATCTATGCCCGTCTGGTTCAACGCCTGCGCAACGAAGCGCGCGTGCGTGGTGAACTGGAACTGTACCAGCAGCCGCAACGCCCCTGACCCCACGCCTGTCCGCCGAAAGCCTCAGGACTCATGCGTTGGTTACTGACAATCCTTCTGCTGCTCGTGCCCGGTCTGCTGCGTGCCCAGTCGCCCGCCGACGACCGGGTGCTGGACGAAATCGTGGCCGTCGTGGGCAACGAGCTGATCCTTCGCTCTGAAGTGGACGCCTTCCTGGCCGGCTACCTGCAACAGCAGCGCATTCCCTACTCCGACGAACTCTGGCTCGAAGCGCTCAACCAGCTCATCGACCAGAAGGTGCTGGCCGAGCACGCCCGCCGCGACACAACGATTCAGATCTCGGACGATCGCGTCGAACAGGCCCTGCAGGAACGCCTCAACCAGCTCATGCAACAGGTGGGCGGCCAGACCCGCCTCGAAGAGATCTACGGCAAGACGCTCACCCAGCTCAAGGCCGAGCTGCGCGAGGACTTTCGGGAGCAGATGCTGGCCGAAACCTTCCGCAACCGCAAGCTCCAGCAGATCCGGATTACGCCTTCGGAAGTGCGGGCCTGGTTCGAACAGTTTCCCACCGACTCGCTTCCCACACTACCCGACCTGGTGCGGCTGAGCCACATCGTGCGCTATCCGCGCCCCTCGGAAAAGGCCCGCCAGGAAGCCTTCGAAATCGCCTCGGCCATCCGCGACTCGATCGTCAGCGGCCGCTCCACGTTCGAAGACATGGCCCGGCGTTTTTCAGAAGACCCCGGTTCGGCGGCGGCCGGCGGACACATCCCCGACACACGCCTGGCCGACCTTGTGCCGGAGTTTGCCGCCGTCGCGGCTCGCCTTCCCATCGGTGAAATTTCTCAGCCCTTCGAGACGCCCTTCGGCGTGCACATCCTCCGCGTGAATCGACGCCAGGGCGACCTGATCGACTTCAACCACATCCTGATCCGGATCGACGAAAGCCAGGCCGATCCGTCCGAGGCCATCGCCTATCTGGAGGCCGTGCGCGACTCTATCCTGCAGTACAACATTCCCTTCGGGCTCATGGCCCGCCGTCATTCTGAAGAAGAAGCCACGGCGGCCCAGGGCGGCCGTGTGGTGGATCCCCGTACGGGTGAACGCGACCTGGTGCTCAGCGCACTGGATCCCACCTGGCAACGCACCATCGACACACTGGAAGTCGGCGAAATCAGCCACCCGGCCGAGGCGGTCTTGCTCGACGGTCGCCGCGCCTACCACATCGTGCGGCTCGACCGCTTTGTGCCCAGCCACCGCGTCAGTCTCGAAACCGACTACGCCCGCATCGAACAGCTGGCGCTTCAGGAAAAGCGTCAGCGTGTGCTGCGTCAGTGGCTGAACGAGTTGCGTCAGTCGGTGGTCATTCGCCTGGCCGGTAAGGCCCGCGAGCTGGCCGAACGCTATCCGGACAAGATCGTTACTTCGTCGCTGGCCCAACGTTGACGTCCATACTGCCTATGCCTGCTCCGAGCGCGCTTCGCACCGGTGATCCCCTGGAAGCACTTCACGAGGCTTACGTGCGCCTTCGCCGGGAGATCGGCAAGGTCATCGTCGGTCAGGAGGCCATCATCGAGCAGCTTGTCGTGTGCCTGCTGGCACGCGGCCACGCGCTGCTGATCGGCGTGCCCGGCCTCGCCAAAACGCTGCTGGTGCGCACGCTGGCACAGGCGCTCGACCTGAAGTTCAGTCGCATTCAGTTCACGCCCGACCTGATGCCCAGCGACATCACGGGCACCGAAATCCTTGAAGAAGACCGCACCACGGGCCAGCGGGTGTTTCGCTTCGTCAAAGGCCCCATCTTCGCCCACATCGTGCTGGCCGACGAGATCAATCGCACCCCTCCCAAGACTCAGGCCGCCCTGCTCGAAGCCATGCAGGAGCAGCACGTGACGGCGGCCGGACAGACCTTCCCGCTCGAACCGCCGTTTTTCGTGCTGGCCACCCAGAACCCGATCGAACAGGAAGGCACCTATCCCCTGCCCGAAGCTCAGCTCGACCGCTTCATGCTCAACCTTTGGCTCGACTACCCTTCGTTCGAAGAAGAAGTGGCGGTGGTGCGCAATACGACCTCGGGTCCGCCGCCGACCGTCGAGCCCGTCGTCAGTCGCGAAGAGTTGCTGGCCTTTCAGGACCTGATCCGCCAGATTCCGGTGGCCGATCACGTGATCGAATACGCCGTGCGCCTGGTGGCCCGTACGCGTCCGGGACGCCCCGACACGCCCGAGTTCATCAACACCTACCTGAGCTACGGGGCCGGCCCCCGCGCCTCTCAGTACCTGATTCTGGGGGCCAAGGCGCTGGCCGCGCTCGACGGTCGCGCCACGCCGCTCATTTCCGACGTGCGCCGCCTGGCCGTGCCTGTCCTGCGTCACCGCATCGTCACCAGCTTCAACGCCGACGCCGACGGCATCTCGGCCGTGGAACTGATCGAACGCCTGCTCGAAACGCTCCCCGAAGCCTGAGCGGCCCTTGACATCAAGCCGATTGCGCCGTATTGTGGAGCGGAAAGTACGGTTTGGCACCGTGCTTTCGTAAGCGGTTTCCGTTCACCGACGCCGGAGTTGCCATGCCGACGGACAAATTCTGTCGTGTTCGCCTGGTCGAACGCATTGACTTCACCGACGACCTGGCGCTGTTTCGTTTTCAGCCCGAAGAGCCTGTAAGCTTCACGCCCGGTCAGTACGCCACGCTGGCGCTCGAGGTGGAAGGCAAACTGGTGCCGCGCGCCTATTCGATCGTCTCGGCCCCCCACGAGCCGCTGCTGGAATTTTTCATCGAGCTGGTGCCGCACGGGAAGCTGACGCCACGCATCTGGGAGCTGCGCGAGGGCGACGCCATGTGGATGCGCCGGAAGATCGTGGGACACTTCACGCTGGAGACGAAGCGCACGCGGCATCTGATGCTGGCCACCGTGACCGGCATTGCGCCCTATTTGAGCATGATCCGCGCCCAGCGCCACGCGATCGAACGGGGCGCGTCGCCGCCCCACCGGTTTCTGGTCATTCACGGGGCCAGCCGCTCGAAGGAGCTGGGCGTGTACCTGGACGAACTCCGCAAACTTTCCGAAGAGGTGGACTGGCTGACGTACATCCCCACCGTCAGCCGGCCGTGGGAAGACCCCGACTGGAAGGGCGAGACGGGCCGCGTGGACGACATCGTGCGCAAGTACCTGGACGCGGCCGAAGACTTCACGCCCGAAACGGCCGTGGCCTACGCCTGCGGCCATCCCCAGATGATCGAGAACGTGCGGGGTATTCTGCGTCGCGCCGGCTTTGACGACGCGTTCATCCGCGAAGAGCAGTACTTCGTGCAGAAAAGCGCGGAGAAAACACCCCGCAAGGCTGCCCAGCCCGCGGCCACGCCGAAGCCGGCGGCCGTCCCGGCCGATCGCCTGCCGCCGGGCGCCCGTCCGATCCCGACCGTCGGCAAACTTCCACCCCGACCGGGGACAACTTCCTGAAGTGGACCCTTTCGCGCCCGGACACGTACTGCGGGAAACCTCAACCACACGGGTCCATGGGCGCACGTCTGTTTCTGTTGTTTCTGATCGTGCCGGCCGTCGAGCTGGCGCTGCTGCTCCAGATCGGCCGCTGGATCGGGCTCTGGCCTACGATCGGCCTGATCTTCGCCACGGCGCTGGCCGGTAGCTTTCTGGCCCGCCGTGAAGGCACAGCCACCTGGCGGGCCTTCCGGCAACGCCTGGCCGAGGGAAAGTTGCCCGGACGCGAGCTGATCGACGGCGTACTGATTCTGCTTGCCGGCGCTCTGCTGATCACACCGGGCGTGCTGACCGACCTGCTGGGACTGATCGGTCTGCTACCGCCTACGCGTGCGCTGATTCGCCGCTACCTGATGCGCCGCCTGCAACAGGCCCTTCAGCAGCAGACCGCCCGGCTCTACGTCTCGTTCGGTGGCTTTACACCCCCGGATGCCGCCAAACCCGATCCGTCCGGCTGGTCCGGACAGGCACGCTCCCGTCCCCATTATCTGGAAGACGACAGGCGCTGAGCTTCCTGTATGGCTTCCAGCCGTTCGGCCAGTTCCGTATCGACCTGCTGCCAGCCGCCCGCTTCGTACCAGTCGATCAGCGCCTGCGAGAGCTGCCGCGCATCCGCACCTTCCGCCTTCAACTGGTCCCGGAGCGCCTGGGCCTCGGCCGGACGCGGCCCCCAGGTGAACAGCTCCGTTCCATCTTCGGCAAAGGCCACCAGTTTGGGAATGCTCCGGGCGCCGCGCGTCAGGTACCGATCCATGATGTCCGGATTTTCGTCGCGCCGGAGAATGCGCAGCGTAATCAGCGGGCTGCGCCGGGCGGCTTCGGCGATGACGGGTAAGCTGTAGGCCGAATCGCCGCACCAGTCTTCGGTGAGCACCATCCAGAGCTGCGGCTGATCGATGGCCTCCAGCGCCCGCGCCAGCCGCTCGGACATACGGTAAGCCTCGGCCACGCGCTGCGCCCGCTCGTAGTTGTAGCGACGGTAGTACAGGTAGCGCCGCGCCCTGGCGTCGAGTCCGGCCAGCGGTTGCCGGAGCGCTTCCTCCCACGCCGCCACGTACGCCTCGTAAGTCAGGCCATTGTGCGGACGCCGCTCGATCCAGAACCGGTGCATTTGGATCCGTCCAGAAGCTTGCGTTTCACGACAGGGCCTTACAAACGCCTGGCGTCCCGCTTCGTTCTTTTCGTTCTGCTCTCCGGTAGTCATCCAGAGCGGGTCAGGTACTTCATGAAACAAAAGCCCTTTTCACCCGACCCGCCAGAGCCATGCGCATACGCTACACCCTGGGAGCTTTGCTGCTCCTGCTTGCCATGCCCGTCCATGCCCAGACCTTCTTTTCGGCCGTGCTCACCCCGGAGCAGGAAACCGGCACGGTCACCAGCAACGGGTACGGAACGGCCGCGCTGGCCCTGACCGACGAAGGCCTGCAGTTCGTCATCACCGTCGATGGCCTGACAGGCCCCGTTCAGGCCGCCCACTTTCATCAGGGCGCGGCGGGCACCGACGGTCCGGTAGTACGCGCGATTACCTTCGAAGGCAACACGGCCACGGGCGTCTGGACGGCCACCGACGCCCAGCCGCTGACCGACGAACTGATCACGGCGTTGCTACTCGGCCAGCTCTACATCAACATCCACACGGCCCAGTATCCGGCCGGCGAAATCCGAGGCCAGGTACGGCTCAGCGGCGGCACCGCCCTGCAGGCCGAGCTCACGCCCGAGCAGGAGACCGACGCCGTCACCAGCAACGGACGCGGCACGGCCCACCTGACGCTCACCGACGCCGGACTGGTCTATCGAGTCTCCGTCGAAGGACTGACCGGCCCCGTCCAGGCCGCCCATTTTCATTACGGCGCGGCGGGCGTCAGCGGCCCCGTGGTGCACGGCATTACCTTCGAGGGAAACACGGCGGCCGGCGTCTGGACCGACCTGCCCGATTCGCTCATCGTCGCGCTGCTACTGGGAAAGCTTTACCTCAATATCCACACCGCTCAGTATCCGGCCGGCGAGATCCGTGGTCAGGTGCAGCTGGCCGCCGGAACCGGTGCCGTCGTGTCGCTCGACCCCATGCAGGAAACCGGCACGGTCAGCAGCAACGGACGCGGCACGGCGTTTCTGGCGCTGACCGAGGCCGGACTGGTCTACCACCTCACGGTTAGCGGACTGACAGGGTCCGTCCAGGCGGCCCACTTTCATCATGCGCCTGCCGGCCAGGACGGCCCCGTCGTCCGCACCATCGCGTTCGAAGGCAACACGGCCTCCGGCGTCTGGCGCCCGACCGACGACGAGCCGCTGACCGACGAACTGATCCGGGAGCTACTGGCCGGCAACATCTACATCAACGTACACACCGCCCAGTATCCGGCCGGGGAGATTCGGGGACAGGTCCGTCCGGGCCAGCTTGTGCTGACTGCACTGGAATCGCTCGAAGGCGAACCGCCCACCACCCTGATGCTCGCACCGAACTATCCGAATCCGTTCCGCGATCGCACCACCATCACGTTCGCGCTCCCGCAGGCCGCCCGGGCCACACTGGCCGTCTACAACCTGCTGGGCCAGCGCGTGGCGACACTGGTAGATGGCTTCCTGCCGGCCGGCCGCTATCAGGTGGTGTTCGATGCCGCCTCGCTGCCGGCCGGTCTCTACCAGTACCGGCTCGAAACGCCCTACGGAAACCAGAGCCGCACGCTCATGCATCTGCGCTGAGACATTTACCGGCAAACGTTTGTGGCGCTGCCTGCCTGAAGGGGAAACCTGGGCCGGCCTCCGGGTAGCGCTGCAGCAGACGCCTCCCTCGCGGGAGGCGTTCTTTTTTTGGCTTGCTTTTGTTTTTAGGATAAACTAAATTATGATGCAAACAGAACAAGTCTTCACCTAAAAATGCTGTCCGAAGCACAGGAAGACTATCTGAAGCAGATTTTTCTGCTGGGCGAAGGTGAGCCGGTCTCGACCACGGCGCTGGCCGAGCGGCTGGGCGTGCGTCCGGCCTCGGTGACGGGCATGTTGCAGAAGCTGGCGGCGCTGGGGCTGGTGGACTATCGACCCTACCAGGGCGCGCGCCTGACCGAGGCCGGCCGCAAGATCGCCATCGAGTTGCTCCGGCACCACCGGCTGATCGAAACCTTCCTGGCCGAGGCGCTGGGCTTCGACTGGCACGAGGTGCACGACGAAGCCGAACGGCTGGAGCATGTGATCAGTGAGCGTCTCGAAGCCCGCATGGCGGAATGGCTGGGCCACCCCGTGCGGGATCCGCACGGCGACCCGATTCCCACGCCGGAGCTGACGTTCCCGGCCATCGAGCCGGGGCGTCCTCTGCCCCTGCTGCCGGTGGGCTCAGTAGCCCAGGTCGTTCGCGTTCGGGCTCAGGACCCTGATACGCTGAACCTGCTGGCGCGCCTGTCGCTGCGTCCGGGCACGCGCGTGCACGTGCTCGAGCACTCCGCCTCGGGCGTCCGACTTGCCGTGGGCGGCGAACGCTTTCTCCTTCCTCGAGAACTTGCCGAAGCCATATGGGCCGTCGAAGAAGCTTCCTCCTGAGCGGCTGCGCCGCCATCGTTCTGTTGCTGCTGGTGGGTTGCCAGGCCACGACATCCCGGACGGACGGGCGGCTGCGCATCGTGGCCACCACCACGATCGTGGCCGACCTGGCCCGTCAGCTTGGCGGCGAGGCGGTGGCGGTGACGGCACTCATGGGACCGGGCATCGACCCGCACCTTTACCGCGCCAGCGAGGGCGACGTGGCCCGTATGCAGCAGGCCGACCTTGTGCTCTACAACGGCCTGCACCTGGAAGGCAAAATGACCGAAGTCTTCGAGCGCATGCAGGCGCTGGGCCGACCGACGCTGGCCGTGGCCGAATGCGTGCCCGACAGCCTGCGACTGCGCGCCTCCGGCTTCGGAGGCGTCTACGACCCGCACGTGTGGATGGACGTACGCCGCTGGCAATATGCGGCGCGTTGCGTGGCCGAAACGCTGGCCCGCATGGACACGGCACGGGCTGCATTCTACCGGGACCGGCTCGCCGCCTATCTGGCCGAACTGGACAGCACTGACGCCTACGTTCGCCGTCGCTCTGCCACGCTGCCGCCGGAGCGGCGCGTGCTGATCACCTCACACGATGCCTTCCGCTACTTTGGCAACGCCTACGGCTGGGAGGTACACGGCCTGCTGGGCGTCTCGACGGCTTCCGAGGCCGGCACGGCCGACGTTCAGCAACTGGCCGAATTCATCGTGGCCCGTCGCGTTCCGGCCATCTTCGTGGAAAGCTCCGTGCCGGAGCGCTACCTGCGAGCGTTGCAGGAAGCCGTGGGCGCCCGTGGCTTTTCGGTGCGGCTGGCCGGTCCGCTTTACTCCGATGCGCTGGGCGACCCGGGCTCGCCGGCCGGCACCTACACAGGCATGATCCGCACCAACATCGACACGATCGTCGAAGCCCTTCGTGAAGCGACCCTGCCATGAAGTGGGCGATTGAAATCGAAGACCTGACCGTTGCCTACCAGCAGCAGCCGGTGCTCTGGGACGTGGACGCGGTGATTCCGGCCGGCCAGATGACCGCGATCGTCGGCCCCAACGGCGCCGGCAAGAGCACGCTGCTCAAGGCCGTGCTGGGGATTGTGCGGCCGGCCGCCGGGCGCATCCGGGTGCTGGGCCGGCCGTTTCGTGCCCGGGAACGCCGGGTGGCCTATGTGCCTCAGCGGGCCGAACTGGACTGGGACTTTCCGGCGACCGTGTTCGACGTGGCGCTGATGGGCACCTACGGACGCGTGGGCTGGCTGCGGCGCCCCGGAGCAGCCGAACGTACCCTGGCTCGGGCGGCGCTCGAACGCGTCGGGATGACCGAGCTGGCGGACCGGCCGATCGGTCAGCTTTCCGGCGGCCAGCAACAGCGCGTGCTGCTGGCCCGCGCGCTGGCTCAGGAAGCGGAGCTTTACCTGCTCGACGAGCCGTTTCAGGGCGTGGACGCCCCTACCGAGGCCACGCTGCTCGACGTGCTACGATGGCTCAAGCAGCAGGGCAAGACCATTGTAGTGGTCCATCACGACCTGTCCACCGTGGCCGAATACTTCGACTGGGTGGTGCTGCTGAACGTCCAGTGCATTGCCTGTGGGCCGGTGGCCGAAGCTTTCACCCCCGAAAATCTGCGGCGCACTTACGGCGGCCGCATGGTGGTCCCGGCTCCGGCGGTGAACCCGACGTAGCCATGGACTTCACGCTGCGCATCGTGATGACCGGGGCGGCCCTGCTCGGGCTGATCTCCGGATCGCTGGGTACGCTGGCCGTGCTCCGGCGTCAGGGGCTGATCGGCGATGCCGTCGCCCACGCGGCGCTGCCGGGTATCGTGCTGGCTTTTCTGCTCAGCGGCTCGAAAGCTCCGGTGGTCCTGCAGCTCGGCGCGGCCGTCAGCGGCACGCTGGCGCTGCTGTGGGTGCAGGCCATCCTGCGCACGACGCGCGTCCGCTTCGACGCAGCGCTGGGCATGGCGCTGGCCGTCTTTTTCGGGCTCGGCGTGGTGCTGCTTTCGGCCGCTCAGCATACGGCCGGCGCGGCACAGGCAGGGCTGGATCGCTTCCTCTTTGGCCAGGCGGCCACGCTGCTTCGGGAGGATCTGATCGTCATGGCCGCGGCCGGCATACTGGCTTTTGCACTGGTGCTGGCCTTCTGGAAGGAAATCCAGCTCGTACTGTTCGATGAGGCCTACGCGGCGACGCTGGGACTTCCGGTGCGCCGGCTACAGACGCTGCTGATCGTGTTGCTCGTGGTGGCCATCGTTATCGGACTCCAGACGGTGGGCGTCGTGCTGATGAGTGCTGTGATCGTGGCCCCGGCGGCGGCCGCCCGTCAGTGGAGCAGCCGGTACGGCCGTGTGTTGCTGCTGGCCGGGCTTTTTGGTCTGCTGAGCGGTGCGCTGGGCGCCTGGATCAGCAGCCTTGCCCCCCGGCTTCCCACCGGTCCCCTTATCGTACTGCTGCTGACCGCGCTGGCCCTGCTGTCGGTGCTGGTTGCCCCGGCACGTGGCCTGCTCTGGCAATACGTTCGACGGCGACGGGCCCGGGAAACCGCCCGCCAGGCCGTAATGGCCGTCCTTCAGGAGCTGGCGCATCGCCATCCGGACGCGGCGCATCCGCACCCCACGGCCACCATTCAGGCGGCGCTGGGCGCCGACGTTCCCGTCGAGGCCATCCTGCGCGATCTGGAGCGGCGCGGGAAGGTCCGGCACACGCCGGATCAGGGCTGGCAACTTACCGAACGTTCATCTCACACGCCATGAGTCCGGCTCTCGAGATCCTGCTGGTAGCCATGCTGACGGCGGCCGCGTGTGCGCTGCCCGGCGCCTTTCTTGTGCTGCGCCGCATGAGCCTCGTCAGCGACGCCATCAGCCATGCGGTGCTGCCCGGGATCGTGGTCGGGTTCTTTCTCACCGAAAACCTGCAGCATCCGCTGCTGCTCGTGCTGGCCGGGGCTTCGGGGCTGCTCACGGTCTATCTGATCGAGCTGCTGGAGAAGACCGGCCGGCTGCGCGAGGATACGGCCATCGGGCTGGTCTTCCCCGCGCTGTTCAGCGTGGGCGTGCTGCTGATTGCCCGCTTTGCAGGCCAGGTGCATCTGGACACCGACGCCGTGCTTCTGGGCGAGCTGGCCTTCGTGCCGTTCGATCGGCTGATCTGGCGCGGAATCGACCTCGGTCCGCGTGCGCTCTGGACCATGGCCGGCCTCCTACTGATCAACGCGCTGCTGATCCGACTGCTTTACAAAGAGCTGGTACTGGCAACGTTCGATGCGGCCTCGGCGGCCGTGCTGGGCTTCCGACCCGTGCTGTTGCATTACCTGCTGATGGGCCTCGTGGCCGTCACGGTGGTGGCCGCCTTCCATGCGGTAGGCGCCATTCTCGTCATTGCACTGATGATCGGTCCGCCGGCTGCTGCCCTCCTGCTGGCCCGTCGGATGCCGACCTACCTGCTGGGGAGCCTGCTTTTCGGCGTGCTGAGTGCCGTACCGGGCTACGGCATGGCCCGGCTGCTGGACGTGTCGATCGCCGGATCGATGGCCACCATGGTGGGCGTGCTGTTCTGCCTGGTCTGGCTGCTGGCTCCGGAGACCGGACTGCTGGCCCGCTGGCGCCGCCATCGTCGGCAGCAGCGCGATTTTGCGCTGGACCTGCTTTTGATCCATCTGCTGCACCACGAGCACCGGCCGGAGGCCACGGCCGAACGCCATCGCGCCACGCTGCCCCTTCATCTGAACTGGACCGACGAAAAGTTTGCCCGCATTCTGGAAGAAGGCCAGCGACGCGGCTGGCTGCGCCTTGAAGGCCGCATGATCCACCTGACCGAAGCCGGTCGTCGCCACGCACGGAAACGGCTGGAAGCACTGGCGCCTGCACCACATACGACCTGATCGTTTGATGTGAAGCCAGACGTATACCTTCAATCTTTTAGTCCTGGCGAAACGGCTCGATGGCTCCCCGTACCGCACGTTGTGCGACAGGATTGCTCTGCATGGAAGTGCCCCGCCCGCATCCGCACCTGGCCTGCTACACGTTCGACCTAGCGGCGGTGACCCTCATTGGCCCGGAAAACACCGCCCGACAGAGCCTATCGTTTGTCACGATACAAAAAAGGGTTGCCGGCCTATTTTACCAGCAACCCTTTCTCTGTAGGTCCGGGGGGACTCGAACCCCCAACCCGCGGATTAAGAGTCCGCTGCTCTACCAGTTGAGCTACGGACCTGTCAATCTCTGAACGCGACGCTAAAACACTGCCACCCGTGGCTTCGTTCCCGTCGGACTCCCGACTTCTGCCGGACTTTTACGCAATCTCCACGACGGACGCCTTTTTCTGGAATTCAAGCCACAAAACGGCCGGCTGCGCGTTTCTGCGGCGTTCCTCTGGACACCAGACCGTTGACGCAGGGAAGTGACGACGCCGGCGACGCTCGGACTCTCGCGCGGGTTACGCTACATGATCGGCTCGGCCTTCATGTTCAGCCTGATGGGGCTGTTCGTGAAAGTGGCCGGCCGCCATCTGCCCAGCCAGGAAATCGTTCTCATCCGCAGCGTCGTCACGCTTTTCTACAGCTACCTGCTGCTCCGCTGGCAACGGGTCTCGTGGCGGGGACAGCGCACGGGCCTGCTGATCCTGCGCGGTGTAGTGGGCTTCGTGTCGCTGAGCTGCCTCTACTTTGCGCTGACGCGGCTGCCGCTGGCCGACACGCTGGTGCTGCAGCACACGAGCCCGGTCTTCACCACGCTGCTGGCCGCCCTCTGGCTGAAAGAACCCATCGGCCGCCGCGAAATCGCCGGCATTCTGCTCAGCTTGCTCGGCGTGGTGCTGGTGGCCCGGCCGGGCTTTCTGTTCGGCACCCACACGGCCGGGTTGGATCCGCTGGGCGTGGCCGCCGCCATGGGCGCGGCTATCTTCAGCGCCGGCGCGTACACGATCGTGCGCGAACTTCGCCGCACCGAGCACCCGCTGACCATCGTGTTCTATTTCCCGCTGGTCTCGACGATCGGCTCGCTTCCGATGGCGCTGCCCACGGCCGTCTGGCCCTCGCCGCTCGACTGGCTTGTTGTGGTGGCGGGCGTGGGGCTCAGCGCCCAGATCGCGCAGGTGTGGATGACCCGCGGCCTGGCCGAAGAACAGGCCGGCCGGGCGGTCGCCATGAACTACCTGCAGGTCGTCTTCGGCGCGCTCTGGGGCCTGCTGTTTTTCCGCGAGATCCCCACGCCGCTGAGCCTGCTGGGCATGGGATTGATCTTTGCCGGTACCTGGCTGGTCGCCCGCGTCCGCGCCTGACTACGCGCAAAGTTGCAGTCCCGAGTACGACAGCCGTTCGGAAAAAACGGTTCGATTACACGTCGAGCGCCTCGGCGTCGACCTGAGCGGCATTTTCCATGATGAACCGAAAGCGGGCCGAGACGTCGCGTCCCATCAACTCGGTGATGGTCTGCTCGGTCAACAGGCGGGCGTCTTCCGGAATCTCGACGCGCAGCAGGCGGCGCTTCCGGGGATCCAGCGTGGTTTCGCGCAGCGTGTCGGGCATCATCTCGCCCAGCCCCTTGAAGCGCTGGATTTCCACCTGCACGTTCTTCCGCTTTTTGCGCAGCTCCTGCAGGATGCGGTCGCGGTCGGCGTCGTCCAGGGCCCAGTAGGTCTCTTTGCCGGCGTCAATTCGGTACAGCGGCGGCTGGGCCACGTACACGTGCCCGTTTTCGATGAGCGGCCGCATGTAGCGGTAGAAGAACGTCAGGAGCAACGTCGTGATATGGTGGCCGTCCGAGTCGGCGTCCATGAGCAGGATAATTTTATGATAGCGCAGGCGGGAGAGATCGATTTTATCCCCGATGCCACATCCCAGTGCCTGCACGATGTTGGACAGTTCCTTGTTTTCCTCGACTTTGCGCAGCGAAGCCTGCTCGGCGTTCAGCACCTTGCCGCGCAGCGGCAATACCGCCTGGAAGCGCCGGTCGCGGGCCTGCTTGGCGCTGCCACCGGCCGAGTCGCCCTCGACGATGAACAGTTCGCACTCTTCGGGATTTGTCGAAGTGCAGTCGGCCAGTTTGCCGGGAAGGTTCAGCCGGTGACTGACCGAACTCTGACGGCGCACCGAGCGGGCGGCCGCCCGGCTGGCCAGTCGCGCTTTGGCGGCCTGAATGATCCGGGCCACAATGGCCTCGGCCATTGTCGGATGGGCGTTCAGGAATTGCTCCAGGTCCAGCCGCACCGCCCCGATCACCAGCGATCGGGCCTCCGGGTTGTTCAGTTTTTCCTTGGTCTGGCCCTGGAACTGGGGTTCCACCATGAACAGGTTGACGACAGCCACCAGCCCTTCGCGGATGTCGTCGGCCGTCACCTCCAGATTGCGGGGTAGCAGGTCGTGCGTCTCCATGTAGGCCCGCACGGCACTCCGCACGGCCTCTTTGAAGCCCTGCTCGTGCGTGCCACCCTCGGTGGTAGGAATCCCGTTGACGAACGACTTGATCAGCTCGCGCGGGGCCTCGGTCCATTGCAGGGCCACCTCCAGGCGAGCTCCGTCGCGCAACTCCTCCTGGATCAGCACGAACGGTTCGGGATGCACCACGCGCGCGCCCTGCTCCTCGACCAGCCGCGCCAGATACTCGACGATCCCTCCTTCGTGCTGGAATTCGTACCATTCCCCGCTCGTCTCGTCCTTGAAAACGATCTTCAGGTTGCGGTTCAGGTACGTCTTGATCTCCAGATGCTCCCGGATCCAGGCCGGATCGAACTCGGTAGTTTCGAAAATCTCCGGGTCGGGACGGAAATAGATGCTGGTGCCGGTGCCGCGCGTGTTTTCAGCAACGACCTTCAGCTTCGATTTCGGCTTGCCACGCACGAAGCGCTGCTGGTAGGTCTTCCCGTCGCGCTTCACCGTGGCGACGAGCTCCTCCGAGAGCGCGTTCACCACCGAAGCGCCCACGCCGTGGAGTCCGCCCGAGGTGATGTAATTCTTTCGATCGAACTTGCCGCCGGCATGCAGCGTGGTGAGGATCAGCTCCAGCGTGGGGATCTTCTTGACCGGGTGCGGATCGACGGGAATGCCCCGGCCGTTGTCCGTCACCGTGACGCTCCGGCCGTCGGCATGCAGCGTCACCTCGATCAGCGAGGCAAAGCCGTTGACGGCCTCGTCCACCGCGTTGTCGACGATCTCCCAGAGCAGATGGTGCAGGCCGGGTTTACCGGTGCCGCCGATGTACATGCCCGGCCGCTTCCGCACCGGCTCCAGCCCTTCCAGTACCTGAATGTCCTTTCCCGTATAGGTTGTCGAGAGCTCCGCCATAGGTTCTGTCTGCTTATCCCTGTCCGTTCAAACGAATTTCCACCGGCGCCGGGATGACCCGGACGAGCTGGCCGCGCCGGATGATCTGCCGGCCCCGGTTACCCCGGCGCGACACCTCGAACTTCGTGGTGCGGACGATCTCGCGCCGGCCGCGGCTGGTCTCCACCTCCAGCCCCTCGCGGGCGGCCGAAGCCAGCGTGAAGCCCAGCACCTCGTCGCCCTTGCCCAGACGCATGGCGATCACGCCTTTGGCCGCCGACTTGACCGGCGGGATCTGGTGCACAGGGAAGATGAGCACGTAGCCCTCGCGTGAAGCCAGACAGACGTTCTCGTCGCCGGCCGCTACCTCGACGCCCAGCACCTCGTCGCCTTTCTCCAGGCGCATGAAAAGGCGGCCATTTTTCGTGGACGGCTCCCGGAAGCCATCGATGGGGATGCGGAGCGTCTGGCCTTTACGGGTGACGGCCACCACATGGAGCCGGGGCGGTTCCTTCTCTCCGTTTTCGAACAGTGCCGGTTCGACTTCGGGCTCCGGAACCGGCCGAGGAAGTGCCCGCTCGTCGAAGACCACCACGCCAACAACGCGCTCTCGGTCCGAAAAGTCGAACAGCTTCTGCACCGGATCGCCATACCCCGTCGTGCTGGGGAGCGAATCGATGCGCGTGGTGTAGCAGCGGCCGTAGTTTGTAAAGAAACCGACGGTGGCGCGGGTCGAACCGGGAAGCACCCAGCCCACCGTATCGCCCTCACGGACGCGGATGCTCTGCACGTCCGTGTAGGAGCGCTGGCGTTTGACCCAGCCGTCCCGTGTAACGATGACGTACACGTCCTCGTCCACGATGTAGGCTTCCTGGTTGTATTCGAAGCCCTCGTCGGGTCCGGCGATGACGGTGCGCCGCGCGTCGGCAAATTGCTTTTTGATGGCCTTCAATTCCTCGCGGATGAGACCCCAGCGGGCGGCCTCGTCGGCCAGCAGCGCCCGCAGTTCGGCCGCCTGCTTTTCTTTTTCCTCCAGCTCCTGACGGATCGCTTCGATCTCCAGCCGCGAGAGCTTGTAGAGTTTCGTTTCCAGGATGGCGTCGGCCTGCTCGTCGTCGAGCTGGAAGCGGTGCATCAGGCGCTGGGCGGCGTCGGCCTTGTCGCGCGCGGCGCGGATGATCCGTATGGCTTCGTCCAGCGCCCCGAAGATTTTCTCGAATCCACGCAGGATGTGGATGCGGCGCTCAAGTTGCTCCAGATCGTAGCGCAGTCGCCGCACCACCACTTCCATGCGGAATTCGAGAAAGGCCCGGAGCATGGTCATCAGATCGACCTTGCGCGGCGCGGCGACCTCCGGGTTGGCCGTCGGTACCAGACACGTCAGGTTCACGTGAAAGCGCGTCTGAAGCGGCGTGTGTCGGAACAGGTAGGCCATGGCCGCCTCCGGATCGGCGCCTCGGCGCAGCTCGAGCACGATGCGCACCTCGTCGGTCGATTCGTCTCGCACGTCCGAAAGCTGGGGCACCTTGCCGGCCGCGATATGCTCGGCGATCTTCTCGACCAGGTCGGCCTTGGCAATGCCGTACGGGATCGACGTAATGACGATGCGCGTCTTGCCCTCCAGTTTGTATTCACCGCGCAGTTCGATGGGCCCCTCGCCTGTGCGGTAGATTTCCAGCAACTCCTCGCGCGTGTTGAGCACCCGGCCGCCGGTCGGGAAGTCAGGCCCCTGGATGAACCGCTCCAGGATGGTCTCCAGCGGCGCGTTGGGCACGTCGATTAGATAGATGAGCGCGTCGATCACCTCGCCCAGGTTGTGGGGCGGGATGTTGGTCGCCATGCCCACCGCGATGCCGCTGGCACCGTTGACGAGCAGGTTCGGGAAGCGGGCCGGAAGGACCACCGGCTCGAAGAGCGTACCGTCGAAGTTGGGCCGCATGGGGACGGTCTGGCGCCGCAGCTCCTCCAGGAGCTGCATGGCCAGCGGACGCAGCCGCGCCTCGGTGTAGCGCATGGCGGCCGCCGCGTCGCCGTCGATCGACCCGAAGTTGCCGTGCCCGTCCACCAGCGGATAGCGCAGCGAAAAGTCCTGCGCCATCCGCACCATGGCTTCGTAGATGGCCGCGTCGCCGTGCGGGTGGTACTTACCCATCACCTCGCCGACGATCGTGGCGCTTTTGCGATAGCGGGCATCCGGGTAGAGACGCAGGTGCTGAAACATCGCATACAGAATGCGCCGCTGGACGGGTTTGAGACCGTCCCGGATGTCGGGCAACGCGCGGCTTGTAATAACGGACAACGCGAAGTTCAGATAACGCTCCCGCGTCGTCTCGTGCAGGGGAATGACTTCTACAACCGGCATTTTTGTATCGCAATAACAGACTTTTCGGATGAACGCACAGAACAAGATACGAATTCCGAACGGATTCCGTATCCGCCCCGAGTTTACCCGCGCTTCGGTGACAGCAGTCTGTCACCCCTTCAGGCGGCCGAGGACGAAACGTTGTAGGCCAGCGTAAAGTAGTCGTGCGGCTCGTCGGGGTGCAGGCGCAGCACGTTGGCCTCCGTGAGGAGCACCAGCGTGCGCGACGCCTGCCGACGCGACAGATTGGCCAGCTGGGCGAACTGCTGCACGGTGATGCGGCCGTAATGCTCCAGATACCTCATCAGCAACAGCTCCTTCTCGCCAAAGGTGAAGACGACATTGCGCGGATGTTTTTCGGCCCGCATGAGCGCCAGCACTTCCGGACTGGCCTCGATGCTCCGATCTTCCACCCGGATATAAGCCTGCCGGTGTCGGCCGTTGCGCAGAAAGTGCGGCTTACGCGCGCTCTCCTCGATCGTCACCACGATCACCTCCCGCCGGTGCTCCACCTGAACGCGCTCCAGCGTGAAGGCAATGGGCGGCGTGGCGCAACGGTGCAGGGCCTGTCGCAGGGCGAAGACCTCTTCGTCGGGGTCGCGCACGCCCACGATGGCGCCGCTGTCGTCCACACCCAGCAGCAGGCGTCCCCCGCGCGTGTTGGCAAAGGCGATGACCTCCTTGGCGATCCGCTCGGGACGGGGAACGCGGCGCTTGAATTCCAGCGTGAGCCCCTCGCCCAGGGCCACCAGCTGGTTCAGTTCCTGAAGCGTCATGGTGGGACGGCGTCGGGCTATCGAGAAGGAGTCGGTTCTGAAGCAGCCAGCCCGTCAGGCCGGGTCGTTTCCGGCGTGTGGGGCAACCAGTCTTCGTACTTGGCCTCGCGCGTCATCAGTTCCCGGACGGCCTCGCGGGGCTTTTTGCCCTCGAACAGGATCTGATAGACGGCCTCGGTGATCGGCATTTCGACGCCCAGTTCCCGAGCCAGTCGATAGACGGCCGCAGTCGTCGGCACCCCTTCGGCCACCATCTGCATTTCCCGTTGCACCTCTTCGAGCGTGCGGCCGCGGCCGATCTGCTCGCCCACGTAACGGTTGCGGCTGTGGCGGCTCATGCAGGTAACCACCAGATCGCCGATACCGGCCAGTCCGGCAAACGTGGCCGGATCGGCCCCCAGCCGAACGCCCAGCCGCTGAATTTCGGCCAGACCGCGTGTGATCAGGGCCGCCTTCGCGTTGTCGCCGAAGCCCACGCCGTCGCTCATGCCGGCCGCCAGCGCCAGCACGTTCTTGACCGAGCCGGCAATCTCGACGCCGATCAGGTCGGGGTTGACGTACACCCGAAAGGTCGGGGCCATAAACAGCGCCTGAATCTGCTCGGCCACCGCACAGGAAGGGGCCGAGGCCACCACGGTGGTGGGCATGCCGGCGGCCACCTCTTCGGCATGGCTGGGACCGTAGAGCACGCCGATTCGTTCCCGGGGCACTTCAGGCAGCACTTCGGCCAGCACCTGGGTGGTGGTTTTCAGCGTGGCGATTTCCAGCCCTTTAGCCACCGAGACGATGATCAGGTCCGGATGCGCCCAGGGTCGCAGTTGCTCGGCCAGCGCGCGTATAGCCTGGGCCGGCGTGGCCACCACCCAGATGTCCCGGTCGGCGGCTGCTTCCTGCAGATCGGCCGTCACGTGTACGGAATGCGGCAGCTCGATCTCGGGCAGATAGGTCGGATTGTGCCGCGTGCGGCGGATGTGCTCGGCCACTTCGGCCCGCCGGGCCCAGAGCGTGACCGCGTGTCCATTCGACGCCAGCAGCAGGGCCAGAGCCGTTCCCCAGCTTCCCGCACCAAAAACCGTCACCCTGCGCCCGGCCGGCCGTCGGGCCTGGCTGGCGTGTGCCTTCATGGCTCTGTGAAGGTCGTCTTCGAGAACGAAATCGTCCGTGCTATGCCTTCGGCTTCAGCTCGCCGCGTCCCAGCATGCCGCGGGCCGGCCGGAACGTGCGCACGCGGTTTTCCGTGCCGCTGAGCAGCCGCCGGATGTTCGAGCGGTGTGCCCAGATCACAATGGCGGCCAGCACGATGCCGAATATCAGCAGGCTGGTGTCCAGCGACTCGATGCCGAACACATACTTACGAATCGCCACGGTCGAAGGAAACGCAATGGCCGCCACGATGGAAGCCAGCGACACGTAGCGCGACACCAGCAGCACGACCACAAAGACGGCCGCCGTGATCAGGGTCGTGACCGGCGTCAGCGCCAGCAGCACGCCGGCCGACGTGTTGACGCCCTTGCCACCACGAAAACCGGCCCAGATGGGAAACATGTGCCCCAGCACGGCGGCAATGCCTGCCATCAGCCGCACCACCGTTTCGATATGCCAGTGTGCCAAGCCCGACGGCAGGTCGTCAATCCGGATCGTCGCAATCACGCCGGCCGCCAGCAATCCTTTGCCCAGATCGACAATGGTCGCCAGAATGCCCGCTTTCCAGCCCAGCACGCGGAAGACGTTCGTGGCGCCGGCGTTGCCGCTGCCGTACTGACGCACGTCGATGCCGTACATCAACTGTCCCACCCACACACTACCCGGGATGGAGCCCACCAGATAGCTCAGAATCAGAATGACAATCAGCGACAACATGGCTGCCTTTTTCGCAACGAAATACAGTTATTGTGTAAACGGAATTTCCGGGATCGGAAGTTTCCATGCAAGCGGTTTTTCCCAACAAAAAGGACGCCAGGCTGTCAGGCGGGCACGATCCGTCCAATTTCGATCGGGCGCTCGCCCAGCGCTTCCAGCGTGCGCATCGCCTCGGCCTTGCGATCGCCCGGTACGATGGCAATCAGGCCGATGCCCAGGTTGAACGTGCGCCGCATGTCGTCTTCGGGCACCTCGCCCAGCTCCTGAATGAGTCGGAAAATAGCCGGCCGCTCCCAGGCGTCGTAATCCACCTCGAAGCGCAGGCCTTCGGGTACCACGCGCGCCGTGTTGCCGGGAATGCCGCCGCCGGTCACATGCACCAGCGCGTGCACGCAGTCGGCCTCGATCAGGGCCCGGATCGGCTTCAGGTAGGAGCGGTGCACGGCCAGCAGCGCCTCGCCCACCGACATGCCCTCCAGCGCAGGCGGTCGGTCGTGTACCGAAAAGTGGCTAAGGAGCACCTTGCGGGCCAGCGAATAGCCGTTCGTATGGAGGCCGGTCGAGGGCAGTCCGATCAACACGTCGCCCGCCTGCACGCGACTTCCGTCAAGGATGGCATCGCGGTCCACCACCCCCACGATCATCCCGGCCAGGTCGTACTCGTCCGCCGCATAGAAGTCGGGCATTTCGGCCGTCTCGCCGCCGATCAGCGCACAGCCGTTCTCCCGGCAGGCCGTGGCAAACCCGCGGATGATCTGCTCGGCCACGTCCGGCTTCAACCGCCCGGTGGCCAGATAGTCGAGAAAGAACAGGGGCCGGGCGCCGCAGACTGCAATGTCGTTCACGCAGTGGTTGACCAGATCCTGTCCTACCGTGTCGTGCCGGTTCATCAGGAAGGCGACTTTCAGTTTCGTACCCACGCCGTCCACCGACGAAACCAGCACAGGCCGCCGGTAGGCCGAAAAATCCGGCTCGAAAAAGGCGCCAAAGGCGCCGATGTCGGTCAAAACGCCAGGGATGAACGTCTCGCGCACGATCGGCTTGATGCGCCGCACCAGCTCGTCGCCGGCGTCGATGTCCACGCCGGCATCCCGGTAGGTCGTCATGGGTCAGGGTCTCCGAAAGTTTTTCTGTCCAACGCCCATTGCAATCCAATATAAACGGTTATCGTATGAAAAACTGTTCAAAGCTATCTACGCCCGAAAGGCCACACGGGAGAAGCGGGCCTGGTAGGCCACCTGCAGGCGCTGCCAGCGGGAAAGGCGAATGGGACCACGCCAGAGGTCGTAATCGCGGCGTTCGATCGTGCGTAGCACTTCGAGCGCCAGCAGCCACTCGCGCCGGAGCGCCCGGGCATAACGCCGCGGCAGTTCGTGCACCAGTGTGCGTCCCCGCGCCAGCGCCTCCTGGGCCCGCACCACCTGCTTCCAGATCAACCGTCGCACGGCCGGATGGCCGGCTCCTCGCTGCAGCAGTTCCACCGACACCCCGGCCCGCTCCAGATCTTCCAGCGGGATAAACAGCCGATCGGCCGCCAGATCGCGCGGCAGCCGGGTCAGCCGATCCGTCAGAAAGAAGCCGGCCGCCAGCGCGTTGACCTGAGGGTCGTTGAAACGCGTGCCCACGCCGGCCAGTCGGGCCAGCAGCCGCCCGTGCGCCCCGGCAAAATCCTGCAGAAACGCCTCCAGGGCGGCCGCATCCGGAAAACGCACCGGCGCCACCCAGGCCCATGCCGCCCGCACCTGCTCGGCCAGTAGCTCTACGGGCAGTTCGTGTTGCATCGCGGCCTCCCGGGCTGCCCGCCATACCTCCTCGGGCACCACCCGGATCGGCTCGTCTTGCTGAAGCCGCACGGCCTCCGCTTCCAGAAAGGCCGTCACCGCCTCCGGCTCCGTGGCCGGCACGTTCGGACGCCGGAGCGCCAGGTGCCAGTGCCAGAGCGCCCGGGCAGCCGGACGCAACGCTTCGGGCCAGGGCTTTTCGTAAAAGGGGCGGATCAGCGCCATGGTTCAGCCTGACGATTGGCGCCAGGGGGGATCCTGCTTTTCCAGAAAGGCCCGGATGCCGGCCTTGCAGTCGGCCGTACCCCGCGCCAGCGCATTGACCCGCGTGGCATAGGCCAGCGCCGCGTCCAGACTCAGGCCGGGCAGATCGGCCAGCAGACGACGCGTCAGCGCAACGGCCGAAGGGCTCGTCTCGGTGGCCAGCTCATGGGCCAGTGCCTGCACCGTAGCATCCAGCACATCGGCCGGCACCGCCTGATGAATCAGCCCCAGCCGCACGGCTTCCTCCGCTTCGATGAGCCGGCCGCGCAGCAACAGATCGCGGGCGACGGTCTCGCCCACCCGGCGCAGCACAAACGTGGCCACAATGGCCGGCACGAACCCGATGCGCACCTCCGTAAAGCCCAGCTTACTGCCGGCGGTCGCGATGGCGAAGTCGCAGGCCACGGCCAGCCCGCACCCGCCGGCAATGGCATGGCCGTTCACCTTTGCAATAAGCGGCTTCGGATAATAAGCAATCTGACGAAACAGCGCGGCCAGGCGCTCCGAGTCGGCCAGATTCTCCTCGGCCGTCGCCTCCTGAAGCCGCGAAAGCTCCGCCAGATCGGCCCCCGCCGAAAACACCTTGCCCGCCCCGGTCAGTACCACCACCCGCACCTCATCGCGCTCAGCAACAGCGGCCAATGCCTGAGAAAGCTCCGTGACCAGCGCCCCGCTCAGCGCGTTGCGTTTGTCCGGCCGGTTGAGCGTCAGCGTCGCGATCGGCTGTTCAATGTGCGTCTGTACCAGTTCCATGCGATTATCTCGATCAACGCGTCGGATCGTCCGATCTTTATCGACAAAGCAGGTAAACCCGAAGGCCCTTCCTATGATACCCCATCGCTTTTTATGATGCAATAACGGCCCCTTTATTCTGCACTAACAGCTCGTCTGTAGCATACGGCGGCCAGAATGAAAAAAGCCGCCATGATCCGACCGCTACAGCTTACACCGATCCTGCTGCTCCTCAGCACGCTTTCCCTGCCAGCACCCCCGGGCTCCGCGCCGCCTTCTTCGGAGCTCCCCGCCTCGATCGTACGCCATCGTCTGCCCGATCCCACCGTTCGCTTTCCCCTTCGTTTCGACGCCTACCACGTCCAGGGTCTGGTCGTGACCGACACCGCCTTTTTCATTACCGCCGTCGATCGTCGAGAACGACGCGGCTGGATCTTTCGCGTCGCGCGCGCCAGCGGACGCCCCACTCTCCGCCGGGAGCTGACCGAAGGCGAACGCATCCACCCCGGCGGTCTCGCCTTCGACGGACGCCTGCTCTGGGTCCCCAGTGCTCCCTACCATCCCGGCGGTCCCTCCCGCATCCTCGCGCTGTCCCCCGACGACTTTTCCGTCGTGCACAGCTTCTCAGCGCCCCGACACATCAGCCTGCTGGCCGCCGATCCGGAAGGACGCCTCGTCGGGACCGACTGGGACTCGCGTCACTTTTACATCTGGGACCCCTCCGGTCGACTCCTTGCGCAGTTTCCCAGTCCCACCGGCGTGGCCTACCAGGACTGCCAGTTCGTCGAGCGGCTGCTGCTGTGCGGCGGTTACCACCGGCTTTTTCAGGGCGTCCTCGACTGGATCGATCTGGAAAACCGACGGCTAGTGCATCGCCTGCCCGTAGGACGGACCCGCCAGGGATGGCCGCTGACGCGCGAAGGGCTGGCCTTGCATCGCGACACGCTCTACCTGCTGCCCTACGATGGCGCGGGCGACGTGCTGGCCTTCGCGCTCAACTGACCGCACAGCAGAAACGATACAGGGGCCAGGCCATCCGCCAGGTTTCCAGGATCCAGTCCACCACCTCACTTCCCCGTTCCAGCACGGCCTCTCGAGACAACGTCCATCCCGCCCAGATACCCTCCGCACCACGCAGCAGGACCGACAGGCGCTGCAGATCCTCCACGCCACCTATCAGACGCGCTTCTCCCTTCCTCGGGTAGATTTTGACTTGCAATAACGGAATAATCGGCCCCAGAACCGATACCCCGGCCTCCGGCAGACGCGCCCGCACCGCACGCCAGACCGTTCGCGCCGGCTCCCCGGCATACACGCCCACCCGCAAACCATCGGCATGCAAACTCACGATAAGCTGCACATCGGCCAGACGTCGCCGCCCCTGCCGGTAAAACGCCATCCAGTAATGCGCATAGCAGCCACCGGCCCCGAAGTCATTCTTCAGAAACCGACTGAACACGTTGCGCTCCGTCTCCAGTGCCAGGGCGTTAGGGAGCACCCAGTTCACCACCAGATCGTCCCGCAGCCTCCGAAAAGGCTCCTGCACGTACCGGCGCAACGCGGGCTTTTCCTGTCGGTACTGCTCGATGTGCGGACGGGACTTCAGACGAGCCAGGGCCTCGAACGCTTCGGGCGCAAAGCCCTCAAAGGTGCGCACCGGTGGTACGAGCGCGGTCAGCTTTTCCGGTGCGACTTCGGCCGGATCACGCCCCGGCAGCCACATGAGGCAACAGGTGCGCTTTCAAGGCCTCCAGATCGGCTTCGACATGAACCACAGAAACTTCCTGCTTCCAGAGCCGTGCCAGCGCCTCGGGCGCCTCCGGCTCGAAATCCAGCGCCTGGCGGATCACTTCGGGAAACTTGGCCGGGTGGGCCGTAGCCAGCACCACGAGTGGTGCCCGATCACCTGTGGCCTCCCGGTAGCGGCGGGCCGCCTCCAGCCCCACGGCCGTATGCGGATCGGCCAGGTAGCCGGTCGTCTCGTACACCCGCCGGATGGTCTGCAGCGTTTCTTTGTCCGATACGCTCGTGCCCCAGATGCGCTCGGGCATGGACGCGCCCAGCAGCGCCTGCAACCGTTCGAAGTTGCTCGGCGCGCCCACGTCCATGGCATTCGACAGCGTGCGTCGCGATGGCCCGAAGGCCGGTCCCTCTCCCGCCAGAAAGCGCGGGAAGAAGTCGTTCGCGTTGTGGGCGGCAATGAAACGCCGCACGGGTAACCCGCTCAGTGCGGCCAGCACCCCGCCGGTCAGGTTGCCCAGGTTGCCGCTGGGCACGCAGAAGACCACTTCGTCGAACCCGCCCTCGGCCACGGCCCAGATGTAGTAGAGCATTTGCGGCAGCAGGCGTCCCACGTTGATCGAGTTGGCCGAAGAGAGCCGCACGCGGGAAAAGTCCGGATCGGCGAAGGCCGATTTGACCAGCCGCTGGCAGTCGTCGAACGTGCCGTGCACGGCGAAGGCCTGCACGCCCGGCCGTTGCACGATGAGCTGGCGCTCCTGCACGGGACTGACCTGGCCGTAGGGATAGAGCAGGCCTACCTGCACGCGCTCCAGTCCGGCGAAGCCATCGGCCACGGCGCTGCCCGTATCGCCCGACGTGGCCACCAGCACCAGCAGGCGCTCCTCTCGCCGGCGCAGCACCTCACGGGCAAAGCGGGCCATGGTGCGGGCGCCAAAGTCCTTGAACGAAAGCGTCGGCCCGTGGAAAAGCTCCAGCACGTAAAGGCCGTCGCCCAGCGGCACGAGCGGTACCGGGAACGAAAGCGCCTCGGCCGTTACCCGGGACACCGTTTCCTCCGGAAAAACGCCCTGCAGCCAGCGCGCCAGCACCTCGGCGGCCATCTCGGGAAACGAGCGGGCCGCGCGCCAGACGGTGGATGGCAGTTGCGGAACACGCTCCGGGATGTAGAGGCCACCGTCAGACGCCAGCCCCTGCAACAGGGCTTCGTCGAACGTCAGGGCGGGCGCCTTCCCGCGCGTGCTGACAAAACGGATGGGCTCCGGAGCACTCATGATCTCAGAGCTGACGTGCGCCTTCAAAATCGACAGCCGTAACGTATCCTTCCACGTCCACCCCGCTTTGCAGGCAGGCTTCCCGCATGGCCGAGAGCACCTGACGGGCGTGCATTTCGTCGCGGGCCAGTGCGAACATGGCCGGGCCCGAGCCGGTCAGGGCGCAGCCGAAGGCTCCGGCGGAAAGCGCGGCCCGGCGTACCGGCTCGTAGCAGGGCACCAGCCGCGCCCGAACGGGCTCCACGATCCGATCAGCCATCATCCAGCGCCCCACCGTCTCCCAGTCGCCGGCCCGGAACGCGTCGATCAGAAACGCCAGTGCCGAGGCATTGTGCACGGCGTCCTGCAGCGTCACCTGCCGGGGCAGAATTTCGCGGGCCGTACGCGTCAGGATTTCGACCCGGGGCAGAATCAACGCGATCGACAGGGGCCCGGGCAGCGGAATGCGGCGGTAGCAGGTCGGATCGCTGGCCGACACGAGCACGAGTCCGCCGAAAAGCGCCGGTAGCACGTTGTCGCCGTGTCGGCTGCCCGAAGCGACGGCCTCCCCTTCGAGCACGGCTTCCACGAGCGCCTCGCGCGGCAGGGGCTCGTCCAGCAACAGGTTGGCCGCCCAGGCGCCGGCCACGGCACTGGCGGCCGAGCTGCCCAGTCCCGAGCCGGAGGGCAGCCCTTTATGCAGGCGTAGCGCCACTCCGTGGCGGGCACCCACCTGGCGCAATACGGCGGCGGCCGCCACGGCGGCCGTGTTCGTGGTGGAATCACAGGGAATGCTGGAGCCGGGCAGGCCGTTGGCCTCCACCAGCGTCACGCCGGGCGTTTCCGTGCGCCAGGCTTCCACCCGATCCCCGAGCCCCTGGATGCACAGCCCCAGCGCATCGAAGCCGGGACCAAGATTCGACAGCGAGCCGGGGCCCCAGACCACCACGCGCTCGCCCTGTCGGTCGGATACCACAGAAATTGACGATGGTACAGCTTCCATAGCGGCGGCAAGATACGAGTGGCCGACTTATCGGAGCAAGGGCAGGTCGCCTTCGCCCTTCGTGGGCAGCGTCGTATAGTCCATCAGGTACAGATCGACACCGCGGGCCGCCTCACGCCCTTCCGAGATGGCCCAGACCACCAGCGAAGCGCCCCGATGCGCGTCGCCTGCCACGAACACGCCGGGGACGTTCGTCTGGAAGTGTTCGTCCGCCTTCACGCGTCCACGTTCGTCCAGTTCGACGCCCAGCGCCTCCAGCAACGGGCTCCGCTCCGGTCCCTCGTAGCCGATGGCGATCAGCACCAGATCGGCTGGCCATTCGCGGCGGGAGCCGGGCACCTCGCGGCGCATGCGGCGGCCGTCCGGTCCCGGCGGACCGGGTTCGACGTCCACCGTGATCACCCGCTCGACGTGCCCGTTGCGCCCCTCGAAGGCGATCGTCTGCACGCTCCAGACCCGCTCACACCCTTCTTCGTGCGAGGTGGTCACCTGCAGCAGGTGCGGATGATAGGGCCAGGGCATTTCGGGCGTGCGCTCTTTTGGCGGCGCCGGCCAGATGTGAAAGTTCGTGATGGAGCGGGCGCCCTGCCGATTGGCCACGCCAATACAGTCGCTGGCCGTGTCGCCCCCGCCGATGACGATCACGTCCTTGCCGGCGGCGTCGATGATCGGGATGCCGGCCGCTTCCAGGTCGTCGCGAGCCACCCGCTTGGTAGCCTGCCAGAGGTATTCCCAGGCGAAGTGAATGCCGGCCAGTTCGCGTCCGGGGACCTTCACGTCGCGCGGTTGCGTGGCGCCCGTGCAGAGCACGATCGCATCGAAGTCGCGCCGGAGCTGATCGACGGGATAGTCGCGGCCCACGTGTACCCCGGTGCGGAACGTGATGCCCTCGGCTTCCAGAATGGCCACGCGCCGGTCGATCACCCACTTTTCCATCTTGAAGTCGGGCACGCCGTAGCGCAGCAGCCCTCCGATGCGGTCATCCCGCTCGAAAACCGTCACCCAGTGGCCGGCGCGGTTGAGCTGGTCGGCGCAGGCCAGTCCGGCAGGCCCCGATCCGATGACGGCCACCTTTTTGCCGGTCCGGCGCGCCGGTGGCTCAGGTTTGACCCATCCTTCACGGAAAGCCCGTTCGATGATGGCCCACTCGATCTGTTCGATCGTCACCGGCGGTTCGATCAGGCCCAGCACGCAGGCCGACTCGCAGGGGGCCGGACAGACGCGTCCGGTAAACTCCGGGAAATTGTTCGTAGCGCGCAGCCGCTCGTAGGCATCCCGCCAGCGGTTGCGGTACACCAGGTCGTTGAACTCCGGAATCACGTTGCCCAGCGGGCAACCGGAGTGGCAGAACGGAATGCCGCAGTCCATGCAGCGGGCGGCCTGCTGCTGGATGCGTTCGTCCGGCAGCAGCCGGTACACCTCTCGGAAATCCCGAACGCGCTCCTCGACCGGTCGCTTCTCGGGATTCTCGCGGGGGATTTCTATGAAACCTCGCAGGGATCCCATACGCTTGCGTACAACTTGTGGGTTTTCAGGCGGCCAGATGTTGCCGTAGGTTCGCTTCTTCCTGCTCCCGGGCCAGCCGCTCGAGCGCCTTCCGGTAGTCGATCGGGAAAACCTTCACGAAGCGGGCCAGGATGTTCGGCCAGTCTTCCAGCACCCAGCGGGCCACCGGGCTGCCTGTGTAGGCGTAATGGCGTTCGATCAGTTCGCGCAGCTCGGCAATGTCCGCCTCCTCGACCACCGGCATCAGCTCGACCATGTCCAGGTTGCAGTGGCGCTCGGCGAACAGCCCGTCCACGTCCAGCACGTAGGCGATGCCGCCGCTCATGCCGGCCGCGAAGTTGCGGCCCGTGGGGCCCAGCACCACCACGCGCCCGCCGGTCATGTACTCGCAGCCGTGGTCGCCCACGCCCTCGACCACGGCCCGGGCGCCGCTGTTGCGCACGGCGAAGCGCTCGCCGGCCCGGCCGCGGATGTAAGCCTCGCCGGAAGTGGCCCCGTAGAGTGCCACGTTGCCGATGATGATGTTCGACTCGGCCGGATAGGCGGCGTTTTCCGGCGGATGAATGATGAGCTTACCGCCGGAGAGGCCTTTGCCGAAGTAGTCGTTGGCCTCGCCGATGACGCGCAGCGTCACGCCCGGCGCCAGGAACGCCCCGAAGCTCTGTCCGGCCGAGCCTTCGCAGTCGAGCCAGATCGTGTCTTCCGGAAGACCGCTTTCCCCGTAGCGCGTAGCGATTTCGTAGCTGATGCGGGCACCGACGGTGCGGTCCGTGTTACGGATGGCCACGTGCAGCCGCACCGGCTCGCGGCGCTCCAGCGCAGGCTTCAGGCGGGGCAGGACGCGCTCGTCGAGCGTGGGCACGTCGCGGCGCGCGGGCGGCTTCTGGCTGAAGGGCCGCAGGATCTCCGGTGTTTCGACTTTTTTGATCAGCGGCCGCAGATCCAGGTAGCGGGCCTTCCAGTGGTCGGTCGACCGGATGCGCAGCCGATCGACGCGCCCGACCATTTCCTCGACCGTCCGGAAGCCCAGTTGCGCCATGATCTGGCGCAGCTCTTCAGCCACGAAATAGAAGTAGTTGATCACGTGCTCCGGCTGGCCCGTGAACTTCTTGCGCAGCTCCGGATCCTGCGTGGCGATGCCCACCGGGCACGTGTTCAGGTGGCATTTGCGCATGCGGATGCACCCTATCGCCACCAGGGGGGCCGTGGCAAACCCGAATTCCTGGGCGCCCAGCAGGGCCGCGATGGCCACGTCGCGTCCGGTCTGGAGCTGACCGTCCACCTCCACGACGACCCGCTCACGCAGGCCGTTGGCCACCAGCGCCTGATGCGTCTCGCTCAGCCCCAGCTCCCAGGGCAGACCGGCGTGCAGGATCGAGGTGATCGGCGAGGCGCCGGTGCCGCCGTCGTGTCCGCTGATCAGGATGACGTCGGCCCCGCCCTTTGCCACACCCGCTGCAATGGTGCCCACACCCGCCTCGGCCACCAGCTTCACGCTGATGCGAGCGGTGGGATTGGCCTGCTTGAGGTCATAGATGAGCTGGGCCAGGTCTTCGATCGAGTAGATGTCGTGATGCGGTGGCGGCGAGATCAGGCCCACCCATGGAGTCGAATGCCGCACGCGGGCGATCCAGGGATAGACCTTCTCGCCCGGGAGCTGACCGCCCTCGCCCGGCTTGGCCCCCTGCGCCATCTTGATCTGGATTTCGTCGGCGCTGGCCAGATAACCGATCGTTACGCCGAAGCGTCCGGAGGCCACCTGCTTGATGGCGCTCCGTTTCGGGTTGTCCCGGGCGTAACGCTCCGGTTCCTCGCCGCCTTCGCCCGTGTTGCTCTTCCCTCCGATGCGGTTCATTGCCTCGGCCAGCACCTCGTGCGCTTCCCTGCTGATCGAGCCGAAGGACATGGCGCCCGTCTTGAAGCGGCGCACGATGGACGTCCAGGGCTCGACCTCTTCGAGCGGGATCGGGCGTTCGGCCGGGACGAAGTCCAGCAGGCCACGCAGTTTGCACAGCCGCCGACTCTCGTCGTTGACCAGGCGGGCGAATTCCTCATAGTCTTTCGGATCGCGTTCGCGGACGGCGTGCTGCAGTTTGGCCACCGTCAGCGGGTTGTAGCGGTGATGCTCGCCGCCGCGCCGCCACTGGTAGAAACCACCGCGCTCCAGCTCGTCCTTCGGTGCGCCGGCAACCGGCACCTCCGGATAGGCCTGCTCGTAGCGCAGGCGCACCTCCTCGGCCAGCACGTCGAAGCCCACACCGCCCAGCCGGGAAACGGTCCGGGCAAAGCAGCGCTCGACCACCTCCTCGCTCAGGCCCACGATTTCGAAGATCTGGGCGCCCCGGTAGCTCTGAAACACCGAGATGCCCATCTTCGACATCACCTTGAGCAGCCCCTTGCAGAGCGCCTTGATGTAGCGCTGCTGGGCTTCCTGGACGTGCAACCCGGTGATCTCGCCCATGCGCACCAGGTCGGCCACGGTTTCCAGGGCCAGATAGGGACACACGGCGTCGGCACCATAGCCGACCAGCACGCAGAGGTGGTGCACCTGGCGCGGCTCACCGCTATCGACCACCAGGCTGCAGCGGGCCCGCAACCCCGTGCGGATCAAGTGGTGATGCACGGCTCCTACGGCCAGCGCGGCCGGAATGGGTGCCCGTCCCGGACCTGCTTCCCGATCCGAGAGCACCAGGATGGTGAAGCCCTGCTGCACGGCCTCGGCGGCCTGCCGACACAGTTCGTCCAGCGCGGCCACCAGGCCTTCACCGCCAACCTTCACGTCGAACGTGGTGCTGAGCGTGGTGGCCCGCAGGTTCTCTTCGTCCAGCGCCTTGATACGGGCCAGTTTTTCCGGGGTCAGCACCGGATGCTCCAGACGCAGCCGGTGCGCCTGTTCGGGCGTTTCGTCCAGCAGGTTGGCCTCGCCCCCCAGATACGTATGCAGCGAGGTAACCAGCTCTTCGCGGATGGCGTCGATGGGCGGGTTGGTCACCTGCGCGAAGAGCTGCTTGAAGTAGTCGTAGGTCAGCCGCGGAAAGTCCGACAGCACGGCCAGCGGCGTGTCGTCGCCCATGGACCCGACGGGATCATCCTTCTTCTGCGCCATGGGCGCCAGGATCATGCGCAGCTCCTCGAGCGAGTAGCCAAAGAGCCGCTGCTGGCGCCGCAGCGATTCCAGATCCGAGGTCCGCGGCAGAGCCTGGGCCCGGGGCAGATCCGCTTCGGTGCGCAGGTGCGACCGGAGCCAGAGACGATAGGGCCGGCGACGACTCAGCGTGGCTTTGATCTCCTCATCCCGCACAACCCGGCCTTCCTCCAGGTCCACCAGGAACATGCGTCCGGGCTGCAGCCGGCCTTTTTCGACGACACGTTCGGGCTCCAGATCGAGCACACCCACTTCGGAGGCCAGCACGACGAGCCCGTCGCGGGTGATCGTGTAGCGGGCCGGGCGCAGCCCGTTGCGGTCGAGCACGGCCCCGGCGTAGCGGCCGTCGGTGAAGCAGACGGCGGCCGGTCCGTCCCAGGGCTCCATCAGACAGGCGTGGTATTCGTAGAAGGCCTTGCGCGCGTCGTCCATGTAGTCGTCGTGCGCCCAGGCCTCCGGGATGGTCATCAGAATGGCGTGCGGGAGCGAACGACCGGCCCGGTAGAGCAGCTCGATCATGGCGTCGAGCATCTGCGAGTCGCTGCCCGATTCGTCGAGCAGCGGCAGCACCTTGGCCAGATCGTCGCCCAGCAGTTCCGAGCGCAACAGCGCCTCGCGCGCCCGTAGCGCATTGATGTTGCCCCGCAGCGTGTTGATTTCGCCGTTGTGCGCCAGTAGATGGAAGGGCTGGGCCAGCGGCCAGCGCGGCCAGGTGTTCGTGCTGAAACGCGAGTGCACCAGAGCCAATCGGCTGGCAAAACGCGGGTCGGTCAGGTCCGGGTAATAGACGCCCAACTGATCGGGCATGAGCATGCCCTTGTAGACCAGCGTGCGCGCCGACAGGCTGACCACGTAGAAGTCCGGGTCGTCGATAACATGCCGGGCCCGACGCTTGATCACAAACAGCTTGCGCTCGAAGGCCTCCACGTCGAGCCCCGGGCCCGCCTGCACGAACACCTGCCAGACGGCCGGCTCGACGGCGGCCGCCGACACGCCCAGCACTTCGGGGCGCGTGGGCACACGACGCCAGCCCAGCACCTGCTGCCCCTCGGCCTGCACCAGTCCCTCAAAGGCCTCCCGGCAGGCCTGCTGGCGCGCGCGATCTTTCGGCAGAAAGAGCATGCCCACCGCGTAGGCGCCGGGTTCGGGCAGCCGAACGCCCTCCTCCAGGGCCACCTCCCGGAGGAACAGATCGGGGAGTTGCACAAGGATGCCCGCCCCGTCGCCCGTGCGCTCGTCGCAACCGCAGGCACCGCGATGGCTCAGGCGCAGCAGCACCTGCAGGCCGTCCTGCACAATGGTGTGGGAAGGGGCATCCGTCAGCGTACAGATCAGACCGACGCCACAGGCGTCTTGCTCCTGAGCGCTAAACAGCGAGCGATGGTGATCGGGGTTCTGGTTCTGCAGGCGCATCGCAACCCGGGGTTTATGGCGCCCCGGTCTGCGCTGCAATCTTTTAAAAAAGTTGTAAAAGAGAGGCAGCCGGGGTCGCCAGGTTGGAGAATCAGGCGGTAATCGTCGTTACGCGGCCCGTAGGGGCCGTAATAAGGACCGCACCGCAAGGTCGTACCGCACGGACCATCCTGGCGCACACCCGACGCACGACACCCTGCTTCCCGTTGCATCCGGGAAGTGACAACCGGCCTGTCTGACGAGAAGCAAGGTGATGCATGCGCGTACCCGTCAATTTGCAGCGTAACGTTGCTTTTTGATTGCAATAACGCATTTAAGATCCTCGCCGTCAAGCAGCAAATCCTGCAAAAACAACAGCGTCGGTAGCGCTTTCATTAAATCTAAACGGATTGGAAGCCCTTTTCATTTTTGTTTTTAAGAAAAACTTTCCATCAAACCTTAGTTTCATTGAGCAATTCTAATCTTTCGACTTTCTTGTTTATACATTATTCACACAGACAATTACTCTTTTAGCTCGACAGCAGGCGCCACCAAAAAAGCTTTACCGATCAGAACAAAGCACCGGACAATTTCAGGAAGCGTCAGGATCTGCAACGGGATGACGCTCAAGCAGCTCGCCAGAATTGCCCGCACAAAAAAAAGCCCCGCCCGAAAGGGCGGGGCCTGGTCGGGACGGTGGGATTTGAACCCACGACCCCTAGCACCCCATGCTAGTGCGCTACCGGGCTGCGCTACGTCCCGACATCATTCGCTGGCAAACTACACCGAATGGTAGCCGTCAGGCAAGGGCTGCAAATGCTTCAATCGGGGCCGGAGTTCCCTTTTGCCGGCTCTTCACAGCCGGGCCGCGCTTCCAGGTACTGCAGCAACTCCACCAGAAACGCCCGGAGTTCCAGCAATTGCGCCCGCATGGCACCGTCCTGCCGTTGGCGCCGACGTGCCAGCACGCGCCGCGCCCCTTCGATCGTGTAGCGCTCCACATGCAGCAGGTGCTGGATCTCCCGTAACAGTGTCAGATCTTCTTCCGAGTAGCGACGACGGCCGGCCTTATCCTTCTGCGGCCGTAACTCCTCGAACTCGGTCTCCCAGTACCGCAGCACATGGGGCGCCAGCCCCGTCCGCTGCGCTACCTCCCCGATGCTGTACCACTTCTGCTGCTCCTGCATAACGTCGCCCGGTCTGCTGCTGCAAATTTAACGGGAAGCTATCAAAACGAAAAGGCGCTTTCCGGATATTTGAAGCTTCCAAACCGCACAACCTGCCGAACGGCCATGTCGCAGAGCCGCCTCAAATACGAGCTGGCGCTATTGTTCGACGTGCTGGTCTGGGGCATCAACTTTCCCATCCTCAAGGTGGCCCTGGCCGCCATGCATCCGTTCGTGGTCAATCTCTTTCGTTTCATTTTCTCGCTGCTGGTGCTGGGCGCATTGCACGCCTGGACGCACCGACGCGACCGCACGCCGTTTTTCGAGCCGCTGCGCACACACGGCCGCGCCATCCTGCTGCTGGGCCTGCTCGGCTACGTGATCTACCAGCTGGCCTTCATCGAAGGCGTCAACCTGACCACCTCCGGAAGCGCCGCGCTCATCATGGCCAGCGCACCGCTCTGGACCGCCGTCATCAGCCAGCTCCGGGGCTACGATCGGCTGAACCTGCTGGGCTGGATCGGGTTGCTGGTGTCGCTGCTCGGGACCGCCGTCGTGGTACTCTACGGACCGCGCGCACTGGACTTTTCAGAAGATGCGCTGCTGGGCAACCTGCTGATGACCGGGGCAGCCGTGGCCTGGGGCGCCTACACGGCGCTCAGCCAGCCGTTCGTTCATCGCATGGACCCGGCCAGCCTGACATTTTTCAGCCTGCTGCTGGCCTATCCGATCCTGGCGCTGCTGGGCCTGCTGCATATCGACGCGGTGGTGTGGGCCGACGTCGATGCCACCATCTGGGCGGCGCTGATCTTTTCCGGGGCGCTCTCGACCGGCCTGACCGTCGCCTTCTGGAACCATGCGATCCGGCACGTTGGCCCCTCCCACACGGCCGCCTTCGGCAATCTGGTCCCGGTGGTGGCGCTTGTGGCCGGCTACCTGATGCTCGGCGAGCCGATCACCCCGGCCCAGCTCCTGGGCGGCGCCGGCATCATCGGCGGCCTGCTCCTGATGCGCCGGGCCCGCCGCATGCCGCTGCCTTCGTGAGGATCACACGCCGATCACCTCGAAGCGCGAGCCCTCGACCGGGTCTTTCTCGACCTCGATCCGCACCGGAAACACCTGCTTGAGTTCGCTCAGGTGCGTGATCACCAGAATCTTGTCGAAATCGGACTGTACGGCCTGAATGGCCTCCACCAGATGCTGCAGTCCCTGCAGGTCCTGCGTGCCGAAGCCCTCGTCGATGACCAGCGTGCGCACGCGCACGCCGCTGCGCTCGGCCAGCAGCTGGGCCAGCGCCAGCCGCAGCGCAAAATCGACCCGGAAAGCCTCGCCCCCGGAGAAGGTCTCGTAGGGACGGGCCGCCCCCTGCTCGTCGGTGATGATGATGTCGAGCGTTTCTTTCGTGCCTCCGGATTTTTTGGCGCGCTGCGTGCGCAGGTAAACGTGCATGCGGCCGTCGGTCAGCCGCTCGAGCAACTCGTTGGCGCGGGCCTCCAGCTCGGGAAGCGTCTGTTCGATGATCAGTGAAGGGATGCCGTGCTTGCCGAAGGCCTGTTGCAGATGTCGGTGCAGCCGTTCCCGATGCCGTACCGATTCCAGCTCCTGCTGGAGCTGTTTGCGTTGCACACGAAGCGCCTGCAATTGCTCCATACGCGCCTGGCATTCACCGATTGCCTGCCGCACCTCCTGCAGCGCCTCCTCTGTGGCCGCCAGTTGCTGCCGGGCTTCTTCGCAGGCCGCCTGCACGCGGGGAAGATCTTCCAGCTCCTGCCGGAGTTGCTGCAGCTGCGCCTGCAGCCGCTCCAGCGCCTGTTCCTCCTGTCGGATGCGTCGCTGCAACGTCTCTCGTTCCTGCCGGCCTTTCTTCAGGTTTTCCTCCGCATGGAGCAGGCGATGCACCTGGGCGCCGACGTCGCCCAGCGCCTCCAGCTCCTGCTGCACCTGTTGCAGACGCGCCGGATCGAAGCCGATCGCCTGAAGCTTTTCCTGAAGTGCGCGCTTGCGCTGCAGGAGCTGTTGCAAAGCCGGCCCCTGATCCAGCTCCTGACGGTACTGCTGCTCCAGTTGCGCCAGCCGCCGCTGCTCGTTCTCCAGGCTTTCCCGCCGTCCCTGCAGCGTCTCCAGCTCCTGAAGTCGTTCGCGGAGCGAAGCGGCTTCGGCCGCCTGCTGCCGTAGCACCTCAAATTTTTGCTCGTCGAATGGAATGGCCTCCAGCTTCCGGTGCAGTTCCTCCAGCCGACGCCGTTGCTCCTGCGCAAAGGCGCGCTGTTCAAGTTGTACCTGAAGTGCCGATAGCTGACGCGCAAGCGCCTCCCGTCGGGCATTACGCCGCTGCAGTTCTTCCAGCTGCGCGCGCGCACGCGCCAGCTCTTCAGGCGCCTTCTCCAGCCGCTTTGCTTCCGAAAGTCGGGCTATGTACTGCTGCCGGAGCGCTTCCCGCTCCTGCTCCAGCGCGGCCAGCCGCCAGCGCCCTTCATCCAGTCCACGCGCCAGCTCCCCCAGTTGCTCTTCGTAGTGGCGCTCGACCTCTTCCCGGTGCTCGGGCCCCAGCTCGCTGCCACAGACCGGACACACGTCCGCTTCGGCCTGCCGGAACGTATCGTAGCGCTGCTGCAGGTCCTGCTGCTGTCGCTCCAGCTCCTGCAGCCGCGCCTGCAGCGCTTCGATCGCCGCCTTCTTGCCCTGCCCCGTCTCCTTCAGTCGTTCCAGTTCTTCCTGCAGCGCCCGGTAGCGGACTTCTTGCTGCTCCAGCTCACGGCACCGGGCTTCCAGTGCGGCAAGCTGCTCCGGCACGTCGGCCTCCTGCTCCAGCTGGCGCTGCAGCGACCGCAATTGTCCTTCGAGCTCCTTCTGCGCGGCCAGCAGCGCTTCGGAGACGTGGCGGATTTCCTCCTCCAGCGCGCTGCGCTGCTGACGCTGCTGCTCCAGCCGGGCCATTTCCTGACGTGCCTGCTCGGCCGCCTTCAGGCGCTGCGCGATCCGGGGTCGCTCCTGCAGCCGCGTGGTCAGCTCCTGGAGCTGTCGCTGCACATGCTCCTGCTCTTTGCGGACCAGCGCCAGCTTCTTTTCCAGCTCGCTCCGCTGGCGTTCCAGTTCGCTCTGGACCTGATCCAGTTGCTTCTGGATGCCCCAGTACTGCTCGCGCTTTGCTTCGAGCTGGCGGCGCTCTTCCTGCAGGGTTCGCTCGCGGGCATGGGCCTGTTCGATCTCCTCACGTCGCGCCAGCAATTGCTCCAGGTCCTGCAGCTCGGCCTCCAGTCGGACCAGCCGCTCACGTTCCTCCCGCAGGCGGGCCGTCTGCTGACGCTCCTGCTCCTGCAGTTCTTCAAGGCGGCGGCGGTTTTCTTCCAGACGTACGCGCTGCTCCTGAAGCGTCTGCAGGTGCCGCTGGCGGGTTTCACGCTCGGCCTCCAGCGCCTGGCGACGCTCCTGCAACGCTTCGTGCCGGGCTTTCAGCTCGGACTCCTCCTGAAGTGCTTCCTGAATCTGCTCCAGCTGGCGTTCGATCTGCTCGGCCCGGGCTTTCGCCTCGCGGACCTCCTCCCGCGCCAGTTCGGCCAGTCGCTCGTAGCGATCCAGGTTCAGGATACGGGCCAGGATTTCCTTGCGCTCACCGGGCTTTTTGCGCGTGAACTCGTCGGCCCGCCCCTGCAGCAGAAACGACGCGTTGATAAAAGTCTGGTAGTCAAGGCCCAGCAGCTGGTTGAGTCGTTCCTGCGTTTCGGAAACCGAAGCGCCTGTAAGCGGCCGATAGGTGCCGGTCTCCGGCTCGTACACCTGCAGTTCCAGCTCCGACTTGCTGGTTTTGCCGGAGCTGGAGCGCGTGTAGCGCCGGAGCACCCGGTAGCGCTGGCCTTCGAGGTCGAAGGTGAACTCCACCTCCATCTGCTGCGCCCCCACGCGCAACAGGTGCTCGTCGGGTTTTCTGCTGTCGCTCGTCTTGCGCGCCTCGCCCCAGAGGGCCCAGGTGATCGCGTCCAGCAGCGCCGACTTGCCCTGGCCGTTGTTGCCCGACAGACAGGCCACCTGAAACTGCTCGAAATCGAGCACGGGCGCCGCCTCCCCGTAGCTCATGAAGTTCTTGAGGCGCAACGCGACCGGTACCATCCCTGCGTTCTCCGCGTTCGTTGAGCTGACTGCTGAAAGATAAAACAGTCCGGTGCCGAAAGCGAATCGGTTATCGCCGGGCCTGTGCTTTTAACGGATCTTCGGGCTCGCGATGACCGGCGGGATGTGCCACTTCGTGATGTTCGGGCTCCAGGTGGGCCGTCACGTAGACGCGACGTCCGGGGAACCGCTTCTGGATCGCTTCTTCGACCCGATGTGCCTGTGCGTGCGCCTCTTCCAGCGAACGCTCGCCGGGCAACATCAGGTGATACTCTACCCAGAGCTGATCGCCGGTGCGACGGTGCCGAAGCTGGTGATAATCGGAGATGATCCCCTGCTGCACGGCCTCGTCGAGCACCTCGATCAACCGGCGCGTGTCCTCCTCATCCACACGCTCCATCAAGCCGGCCACGGCCTGGCGGAGCAGCTGAAAGGCCGTCCGGAGGATGTTGAGCGCCACGACGATTGCGATCAGCGGGTCCAGCCAGACCACCCCGGTCCAGGCCACCAGGGCCACGCCGACCACCACGCCCAGGCTGGTCCACATGTCCGTGAGCACATGGCGGCCGTTGGCTTCCAGCACGAGGCTGTGGTGCCGCCGCCCCACGCGGATCAGGTAAAGCCCCAGCAGCAGGTTGATCAGGCTGAACAGCGCGGTCAGCAGCACGCCCAGCCCCAGCCGTCGGAGCTCCGGCCCGTGCAGCAGGTCCTGCACGGCCGTGTAGAGAATACCGGCGGCGGCCAGCAGAATCATGGCGCCTTCGAAGCCGGCCGAGAAGTAGGCGATCTTGCCGTGCCCGTAGGGGTGATCGGGATCGGGCGGCTGGAGCGCATACCAGAGGCTGAAGGCGACGAACGCCGTGGCCAGGATGTGCACGAGCGACTCGGCGGCGTCCGAAAAGATCGCGGCGCTTCCCGTAAGCAGATAGGCGGTAAACTTCCCGACAAGCATCAGTACCGACACCGCCAGGCTGGCCGCCATTGCCCGGTGGCGCGGATCGCGTAAATCAGGCCACTGCATGTGCAAACCGAAAGCGTCTCAGGATGCGCCTACTGAACGCACGGGCGGCCACTTCGTGCCCGTTTACAGGTCCCGGAAGAGCGTTTCCAGATCGACTTCGAAGCCCGGCAACAGCACGCTGCGCAGGCGGCCGCTGTGCTGCGCGCCGGCGTGCAACCGGAACTGCTCCCCTTCCCGCACATACAGCTCGATACGCCGCGATTCGGGATCGACGATCCAGTATTCCTGCACGCCCGCCTGCGCATAGTCGTAGCGCTTCTCCCAAAGATCCAGGTGGGCCGTCGCGGGCGAGAGCACCTCGATGATCAGATCGGGCGCGCCTTCGATGTGCGTGGGCCGAAGTCGATCGGCATGCTCCCGGAGCACCACGAGCAGATCCGGCTGGTAGACCGTGTCTTCACGAAGCTTGACATCCAGCGGTGCGTTGTAGACCCATCCGCGACCGGTTCGGCGCACCACATCGACCAGGAGCAGTTCCAGACGGATTGAAACTTCCTGATGAATCCGCGAAGGCGAAGGGCTCGGCATGGGTTCTCCGTGGACAAGGATCCAGTAGCCCGGCTGTGATTCCGTCCACCGGCGAAAGTCTTCGTAGCGCGAAAAGCGCACTGTTTCGGCGACGGACTCCGACATGCGGCGTTCAGCCTTTTGCTGAAAAGCGCTGTTTGCGGGTGATATGCGGCCTACCGGAGCCGGTTCCGTGGCCTTCGGGGAACTCCGGCCGCCTTCGGGCGAACGTATGGGCGCCATGCACGTGGACCTGCAAGAAAAACTGGCCCATCTGCCCACATGCCCGGGCGTCTACATTTACCGCGACGCCGCGGGACAGGTGCTCTACGTCGGTAAGGCGAAGAACCTGCGCCAGCGCGTCCGCTCCTACTTCCAGGAAAGCCGTCCGCGCGACGGCCGGCTCGAAGCGCTCGTCCGCAAGATCGCCGACGTCGAAGTCATCGTCACCGACACGGAAGCCGAAGCGCTCATCCTCGAAAACAACCTGATCAAGCAGCTCAAGCCCCGCTACAACATCAACCTGCGCGACGACAAGACCTACCCGTACATCTGCATTGCGAACGAACGCTTTCCGCGCGTCTTCCCCACGCGGCGCGTGCGGAAGGACGGCTCGAAGTATTTCGGCCCCTACACCGACGTCGGCCAGATGCACCGGCTGTTGCGGCTGATCCGTTCGCTGTTCAAGCTGCGCACCTGCAACCTGAACCTCTCGCCCGAGGCGATCGCGGCGGGCAAGTACCAGCCCTGCCTGGAGTACCACATCAAGAAATGCGCGGCGCCCTGCATCGGGCTGCAGTCCGAGGAAGACTACAACGCCACCATCCGCCAGATCGAACAGCTGCTCAACGGCAAGACACAGGCGCTCATCGCCCAGCTCCGGGAAGAGATGAAGGCGCGGGCGGCAGCGCTGGACTTCGAACGGGCGGCTGAACTGCGCGACCAGATCCGATTGCTTGAGCAGCACGCCGAGCGTCAGAAGATCGTCAGCCAGGACTTTGCCGACCGCGACGTGTTTGCGCTGGCCGTCGATCGCACCGACGGCGTGGCCTGTGGCGTGGTGTTTCAGGTGCGTGAGGGCAAGGTGATCGGCCGCCGCCACCGGTACCTGCGCCGCATCGAGGGCCAGCGCGATGGCGCGCTGCTGCAGGCTTTCGTCGAAGACTACTACGCCGAGGCCGTCTTCTTCCCCGACGAAGTGCTGCTCTCGCACGAACTGGAAGAACCCGACGCGCTGGAGGCGCTGCTTCGGGAGCGTCGTGGTAAAAAAGTGCCGCTGCGTGTGCCACAACGCGGCGACAAGGCCGGACTGGTCCACCTGGCCGAAGCCAACGCCCGACTGCTGCTCGAAGAATGGCGGCTGGCCCGGAAAAAACGCGGCGAAGCCCGGATTCCGGAAGCCGTCCGTGCTCTGCAGGAGGCGCTTCGCCTGCCCGGACTACCCCGCCGCATCGAATGCTTCGATATCTCCCACCTCGGCGGCACCGGCACGGTGGCCTCCTGCGTGGTCTTCGAGGACGGCCGTCCCAGCAAACGCGACTACCGGACCTTCAAGATCCGGAGCGTCACGCCGGGCAAGCCGGACGACTACCAGGCCATGCGTGAGGCCGTCACACGACGCTACCGACGCCTTCGCGACGAGGGCGGCCCGTGGCCCGATCTGGTGGTGATCGACGGCGGCAAGGGCCAGCTCTCCAGTGCACTCGAAGCGCTCGAGGCCCTGGAGCTGCGCGGACGGTTCCCGGTGATCGGCCTCGCCAAGCGGCTGGAGGAGATCTACCGCCCCGGCGATCCCGATCCCTACCAGCTTCCGAAGACCAGTCCGGCGCTCCAGCTTCTGCAGCGCATCCGCAACGAGGCGCACCGGTTTGCCGTCACGATGCAGCGCCGCCAGCGCCGCCGCGTGCTGCGCTCCGAGCTGCTCGACATCCCGGGCATCGGACCGCGCACCGTCGAGAAACTGCTGCAGCATTTCGGATCGGCCCGGCGCGTGCGCGAGGCCGACCTGGAGGCGCTGGCCGCCGTCGTCGGACGCGCCCGCGCCGAGCGTATCCGTCAGCACTTCGACACCGCTTCTACCTCTTCCTGAGCGCTGGCAATTTCTCACGCGCCGCGTTATGTTTGCGGCGGAAGCATCCGTACACGTAGCCTCCCCGCCGCCATGCTGAACTACATCTGGGCCGGGCTGATCATCTTCAGCCTCGTGTTCGCCGCAGTGTCGGACGTGCGCGACCTGACGCGCAACACCTACCGCAACGGCGATCCCCTGCCCGTCACGCTCGTCTTCCCCGAAGGCTATCGCCCGGAGGCCCGCCACCAGCCCGTCAGGGTACGGATCGACCCGACTACATACCGGGCCTTCTATCGCACGGAAAGCGTCCCGGACTCGGCCTATGCGGGCGAGCTGGTGCAGTTTCGCACCGGGCGCGAGCTGCGCTTTGCAAAAGACGTAGACATACCCGAGCCGCTGGCCACGATTCGGCGCGTGACCTCCCCCCGCGAAAACGACCTGCGCGGCACGCTGCAGGCGCTGACGTTCGTCAGTGACTCGCTGGCCACGGCGGCCGTGCTGTTTGCGCCGGTGCGGTTCGTGCGGCTGCAGGCCATCACCGACGCGGCCTTCGAGTTTGCCCGAACGGCCGTCACGCTGGCGCTGGGGCTGATCGGTCTGCTGGCCCTCTGGCTCGGGCTGCTGCGCATCGCCGAGGCGGCCGGCCTCGTGCAGCATCTGGCCCGCTGGACCCGCCCGCTGCTGCGCCCACTCTTTCCCGACGTGCCGCGCGATCACCCGGCCTTCGCGCTCATCACGCTGAACCTGACGGCCAACATGCTCGGCCTCGGCAATGCGGCCACGCCACTGGGCATCAAAGCCATGGAAGAACTGCAGAAGCTCAATCCCCGCCCCGACACGGCCACCAACGCCATGGTCATGCTGCTGGCGATGAATACGGCCAGCGTGCAGCTCGTGCCGCCCGTGTTGCTCATGGCCATCATGGGGTCGGCCATCAACGAGCTGATCCTGCCGATCATTCTGGTCACGCTCGCCTCGCTCGTGGTGGCCATCGTGGCGGCCAAACTGCTGGGCCGACTGCCTGCCTATCGCCGCACCGATCCGATGCTGACCACAAACAACGATCCGAAGCAACCCGAAACGGACGCCTGAACGCCATGGAAACCTTCCGCACGCTGATCGAGACGCTTTCGCTGCTGGTGCTTCCGCTGCTGATCGTGAGCTTTCCGCTCTACGGGCTGCTGCGCCGCGTGCCCGTCTACGAAGCCTTCGTCGAAGGTGCCCGCGAGGGTTTCGACGTGGCCGTCCGGATCATCCCCTACCTGGTGGCGATCCTGTTTGCGATCGGAATGTTTCGGGCCTCGGGTGCCATGGATTTTCTGACCGAACTGCTCCGTCCGGTGCTGAGTCCGCTGCGCATTCCGCCCGAAGTGCTGCCCATGGCCATTCTGCGCCCGCTGACGGGCTCCGGCTCAGCGGCCGTCGTGCTCGACCTGATCCGCCAGTACGGCGAGGACTCCCTCATCGTCAAGATCGCGGCCGTGATGTTCGGCTCGACCGAGACGACCTTTTACGTGCTGGTGGTCTATTTCGGCGCGGTCAACATCACCAAAACGCGCCATGCCGTACCCGCCGGCCTGATCGCCGACGTGGCCGCCATGCTCATGGCCATCTACCTCGTGCAGTGGCTGTTTGCCTGAGCATGTCCGCCCTTCAGGCCCCGGAAGAACGACCGCGCCGATCCCAACCAGAATTGCCACAAAAAAAGGCCGCCCTCAGGCGGCCTTTTCTATAACCAGCGAACCGTAATTTCTAAGGCAGCAGAGCCGTCGTGGCCGCCGGTGGTGCGGCCGGCGTCGGGAAAAACGACGCGGTCACCTCCAGCAGGCCGGGCAGCACGCCCAGCAGCACGATCAGCACCACGCACACCACCAGCACCGCCTGCGGGGCCAGCGGTACCGGGAACGCCTGCTGACGCACCGCCTCGGGCGCCTCGTCCGGCGACTTCATCCAGAAGACGTACACCACGCGCAGATAGTAGTAGGCCGAAAGCACGCTGGCCAGCACACCGACGATCACCAGCCAGGTCAGCCCCGCCTTCACGGCCGGCGCAAAGACGGCGTACTTCGCGATGAACCCGGCCAGCGGCGGGAAGCCCGTCAGGCTGAACATGAAGAACGCCATGGCCACGCCCAGCAGCGGCCGCCGGTAGCCGATCCCTGCCAGCGAGTCAATGGTCTGCTCGTAGCCCTCCTTACCGTCCCACTCCAGAAAGGCCATCACACCGAAGGCGCCGATGTTCATCAGCGCATAGACCAGCAGGTAGAAAAGCGCCCCGGCGTACCCTTCGGGCGTGCCGGCCGCCAGGCCGGTCAGGATGTAACCGGCGTGGGCGATCGACGAGTAGGCCAGCATGCGCTTGACGTTCTGCTGCACGAGCGCCAGCACGTTGCCGGCCACCATCGTCACCAGCGCCACCAGCGCCAGCAGCAATTGCCAGCGCTCGGCCGGCAGCGCGGCGTCAAGCACCAGCACCAGCGCCGCAAAGGCCGCCGCCTTCGACGCCGCGGCCATGTAGCCCGTCAGCGTCGTCGGCGCGCCCTGATAGACGTCGGGCGTCCACATGTGGAAGGGCACGGCCCCCACCTTGAACAGAAAGCCGATCAGCAGCAGCGCCACGCCGGCCCAGAACATGATCGGGTGGGCTCCCTCGGCCAGATGCGCCGCCATCTGGGGCAGGTACATCGTGCCCGTGGCCCCGTAGAGCAGCGCAATGCCGTACAGGAAAAAGCCGGTCGAGAAGGCGCCCAGCAGGAAGTACTTCAGGGCGGCCTCGCCGGCCCCCACGTCTTCGCGGACCAGTCCCGTCATGATGTACAGGCAGATCGACATGGTCTCCAGGCCCACGAAGACGGAGATCAGACTGTTGGCCGAGGCCAGCACGATCATACCGACCGTGGCGAACAGAATCAGCGCATAGACCTCGCCGTGCAGGTGGCGAATGCGCTTCAGGTAGGGCCCCGATAGCGCGATCGTCAGCAGGCCGCTGGCCAGAATGATCGCGTTCACGAATGAAGCCATGCCGCCGACCCGGATCAGCCCGTAGAAGGCCGTCTCCGGTGCACGGCTCAGACCGCCCAGCTCCCAGAGCAGCGCCAGTGCCAGTGTGCCGGCCGCCACCCAGGGAATCGGCGGGGCATCGTTCCAGAACGCGTCCCAGACGACCAGCACCAGGCCCACGACGGCCGTCAGCACCAGCGGAAAGGCCGCCCATAGGTCGGCCGGAAGCATCCGGTAGGCTTCCAGTAGGTCCATTGCGGATGAGGCGTCTTGTTTTGTGCTACTTCACCCAGGCAATGCGCTCGATGGCGCGCGCCAGCTCCACGTCCCGGGCCGTTACCCGGTTGCCGGCCGCGTGCGTCGTCAGCGCCAGCGTCACGCGGTTGTACACGTTGTGCAGTTCGGGATGGTGGTTCAACTGCTCCGCCTCGAAGGCGATGCGCACGATGAAGCTCACCGCCTCCCGAAAGCTCCCGAACGTGTAGGTCTTCTGCAGCCGATCCTCGGCATAGGTCCAGCCCGGCAGTTCGGCCAGCGCGGCTTCGATCGCCTCGCGGCTCAGCGGTTCCACCCGGCTCATCGCTTCCCTCCTATCGAATCAGTAGCTGTTCAAAGAAAGCATCCAGTCCCGGAAACAGTCCGCTGTAAAACAGCAGGTAAATCAGGAAGTAAATCGGAATCAGAATCGGGAGCGAGTACTTCGTCACGTATCCCATGAAGGAAGGCATCTCCACCTTGTTCTCCTCGGCGATCGCCTTCACCATGAAGTTGGGCGCGTTGCCAATATACGTCATGGCGCCGAAGAATACGGCCGCAATGGAGATCGCCTGCAGGTAGAACCAGGTCTCCGGATGCACCGACGCTTCGGCGAAGGCCCTCACCTGCTCGGGCACGTTCACGTCGAGTCCGAATTTACCCATGGCCGCCGCCAGGAAGTTCAGGTAGGTGGGCGCGTTGTCCAGCACACTGGAGAGCGAGCCCGTCCCCCAGTAGAACATACCCACCGTGAGCTGCTCGGCGTGGTCGTGCGCAAACAGGCTGATGAGCTGGAGCGCCGGTTGCATCGTGGCGAAGATGCCCAGAAACAGCCAGCCCACCTCGCGAATGGGCTCGAAGGTGAACTCGTTCTTCTGGAGCGCCTCTTTGTCGGCCAGCTTGTAGGCCAGCACGGCCACCGAGAACATGATAATCTCGCGGATGCCGAACGGAATATGGAAAAGCTCATGCAGGTCCGGCACCCACTCAAAGACGTTCGGGTCGATGAACACCGACAGGATGATCACCAGCACCCAGAGAAAGTTTTTAGCGCCGCGGATCTGCACGAGCGGCTGCGACGGATCGGGATCCGGGCTCTCGATCTTGTTGCGCGCATCGATCACGTAGAAGACGGCCAGGATCAGCAGCACCGTCGGCAGCCAGACGAACCACACGTGCGTCAGCGTCCAGAAGAACGGCACCCCGCGCAGAAAGCCCAGAAACAGCGGCGGGTCGCCGATGGGCGTCAGACCACCGCCCACGTTCGCCACCAGAAAGATGAAGAAAATCAGGTGGTAGGGCTTGAGCCGGCCTTTGTTCAGGCGCATGTAGCTGCGCACGAAGAGCATGGCCGCGCCCGTGGTGGCGATCAGGTTCGCCACGAGCGATCCGACAAACAGCAGAATCGCGTTGTTGCGGGGCGTGCCCTTCGCGTTGATGTTGATGTAGATGCCGCTGGCCGCGATGAACAGCGAGGCCACCAGCGCAATGAACGACAGGTACTCTTCGATGGCGTGCACCACGGGCGTGGTCGATCCCAGCCCGAAGATGTAGTAGAGCGAGACGAACAGCCCCAGCCCTACGGCATACTTCGGATAGTGGTGATGCCAGTGGTGCGGGTAGAACAACGGCCCGGTGGCGATCATGATGAGCAGGATCGCGAACGGCAGCACGAGCCAGACCGGCGGACGCGGTCCGTGCTCGTCGGCCGCCGCATGCGCCGCTTCTTCGGCATGGGCAACCGCCGCCGACGTGTCGTGTGCATGTTCGGCTTCGACGGCCTCAGTGGCCGGCGCCTCGGCGGCCGGTACTTCCTGCGCCAGGGCCGAAGCCACCGGCAACAACCATAGACATACGACAAGCGGGCCCAGCATGCGCGCCAGCCCGCTTCCGAAAGCTTTCAGGTGTGGTGCGTTCATGGGACGTCAGGTTGATGGTGGACCTCAGGGGTTAGCGGCCCGCACCGTCTCCCCTTCCGACACCTCCAGACGCGCGCTGGCCGTGGTAGCCGGCTGCTCCGCCTCTTCCAGCGCCGCCAGCCGCTTCTGTTCGACGGTCTCCAGCAGGAAGCGCGCCGTGGGCTCCGTCCGCTTCAGGAACGGCCCGGGCGCCACGCCAATCCAGAGCATGAAGACCGCCAGCGGCACCAGCAGCAGCACCTCACGGGCGTTCAGGTCGGGGAGCGTGCGGTTGATCTCCTTCTGAATCGGCCCGAAAAGCGTTCGGTAAAGTAGCCAGAGCAAATAAACAGCCGCCAGAATCACCCCCGACGTGGCCAGCGCAATCAGCAGCGGATGCCCCACCAGTGCACTTTTGAACGAACCCAGCAGGATCATGAACTCGCCCACGAAGCCGTTCAGCCCGGGCAGTCCGGCCGATGCCAGCGCCGTAAAGACCAGGAAGAGGGCGAACACGGGCATCACGCGGGCAATGCCGCCAAACTCTTCCATCAGCCGCGTGTGGCGCCGCTCGTAGAGCATGCCCACCAGCAAAAAGAGCGCGCCCGTCGAAAGCCCGTGGTTGATCATCTGGATGATGGCGCCCTGCATGGCCTCGACCGTGAAGGCGAAGATACCCAGCACCACGAAGCCCAGGTGGCTCACCGACGAGTAGGCCACCAGCTTCTTGGCGTCGGCCTGCACGCGCGACACGAGCGCGCCGTAGACGATCCCCACCACGGCCAGCACCGCCAGCCAGAGCGCGTAGTCGGTGGCGGCGTTCGGGAAGAACGGCAGGCAGAAGCGCACCAGGCCGTAGGTTCCCATCTTCAGCAGCACGCCGGCCAGGATGACCGACCCGCCGGTGGGCGCCTGCACGTGCGCGTCGGGCAACCACGTATGCAGCGGAAAGAGCGGCACCTTGATCGCAAAGGCCAGCGCGAACACGAAGAACAGCCACCCCTGCGCGGCCAGCGGCACATTGTAGGCCAGCAGCTTGAAGTAGTCGGTGGTGAACACCCCGCCGTTGACCGCATCGCCGGCCGCAAAGCCCAGATACAGAATGCCGACGAGCATCAAGAGCGAGCCCACCAGCGTGTAGAGCACGAACTTGACAGCCGCGTAGATGCGATCCTCGCCGCCCCAGATGCCGATGATGAAGTACATCGGGATGAGCGTCAGCTCGAAGAAGATGTAGAACAGGATCAGATCATAGGCGGCGAAGACGCCCGTCATGCCGGTCTGCAGCACCAGCAGCAGCGTGTAGTAGCCCTTCTGGTGCCGGTCGATGTAGTTCCAGGACGAGAGCACGACGATGGGCCCCAGCAGCGTCGTCAGCAGAATCAGCAGCAGGCCCAGGCCGTCGATGCCCACGTAGTACTGGATGTCCAGCCCGGGAAACCACCCGGCGATCCGGTCCACAAACTGCGGCTGTGCCGGACTCCCGGCCGGATCGTAGCCGACGTACAGCAGCAGCGAGATCAGAAACGTAACCGTCGTGGTCGCCAGCGCCGTCCACCGGATGGCCGACACGCGGCGCATCGGCAGCATGAGCAGCGCGCCGACCAGCGGCAGGAAGATGACGATCGAGGTCAGATACGGCAGGTTCATCGCTTCAGGCTGAATTTCGCGGTCGTTATCCAAACAGCATCAGCGCCAGGACAAGCGCCACGCCGAGCACGATGGCCATGGCGTAGGCCTGCACGACGCCGGTCTGCACCCGGCGTACGCGCTGACCGATCTCGGCCATCAGCCGCGCCACGCCGTTGACGGCGCCGTCGATGACCTTCTGGTCGAAGACGGCCAGCCCGTAGCGGGCAAAGCGCAGCAGCGGCTGCACGATCGCCCGATCGTAGAATTCGTCCCAGTAGTATTTGGCAGCCCAGACGCGGTAGAAAGCACCGAACCGCTCGCGGAGCACGTCGTCGTAGGCCAGGCCGTGGCGGCGGTAGGCCGTCCAGCTCCAGTAGAGCCCGATCAACGCGATCGCCACGCCCAGCCCGATCAGCGCCCACTCGACGGCCAGCGGCACGTGCGCATGCAACTCGGGCTCGGCCACCGGTCCGCCACCCGAAGCGCCCAGGTAGTGATGGATCAGGTTCCATTCGCCGTGGGCGATTACGCCCGGCAGCCCCACAAAGCCGCCCACCAGCGACAGTGCGGCCAGCACCCAGAGCGGCAGCGTCATCGTTGCGGGCGACTCGTGCGGGTGCACCTGATCGGCCATGGGCCAGCGCGGCGTGCCCTCGAAGGTGAGCACGTAGGAGCGCATCATGTAGAAGGCCGTCAGCAGCGCCGTCACCACGCCCAGGATCCAGGCGATCCAGGCATAGGCGTGGCCGTTGTAGCCGTATTCGAAGGCTTTGAACAGAATCTCGTCTTTCGAGAAGAAGCCGGCCGTCAGCGGAAAGCCCGCGATGGCCAGCGTGGCGATCAGGTACGTGGTGCGCGTGGCCGGCATGAAGCGCCCCAGCCCGCCCATGTTGCGCATGTCCTGCGGATCGAGATGGCCGTGATGGCCCCGCTCGTGCAGCGTGTGCTCCACATGATGCATGGCGTGGATCACGCTACCCGATCCGAGAAAGAGACAGGCCTTGAAAAACGCGTGCGTGAGCACGTGAAAGATCGACACGAAGAAGGCGCCCACGCCGGCCGCCATGAACATGTAGCCGAGCTGGGAGACCGTCGAATAGGCCAGCACCTTCTTGATGTCGTACTGGGTGATGGCGATCGTGGCCGCCATGAAAGCCGTCAGCGCGCCCACCAGCGCCACCACCACGAGCACGCCCGGTGCGGCCAGCGCCAGCGGCGAAATGCGGGCGAACAGATACAGACCGCTCGTGACCATCGTGGCGGCATGGATCAGCGCCGAGACGGGTGTCGGGCCGGCCATGGCGTCCGGGAGCCACACAAAGAGCGGAATCTGAGCGCTTTTGCCCGTGGCGCCGATGAACAGCAGCAGCACGGCCGCCGCCACCACACCCGACGGCAACGCGGCCGGATCGGCCAGCAACGCGCCAAAGTCCAGGCTTCCCACCTCCCGGAACAGCAGGAACATCGCCAGCAGGAAGGCCGCGTCGCCCACGCGGTTGACGATGAAGGCCTTGTTGGCGGCCTCGCTGTTTTTGAAGTCCTCGTACCAGAAACCGATCAGCAGGTAGGAGCAGAGTCCGACGCCCTCCCAGCCCAGAAACAGCAGCGTCAGGTTGTCGGCGAGGACCAGGTTGAGCATCATGAAGATGAAGAGGTTCAGGTAGCTGAAGTACTTCCAGTACCCCCGGTCCTCGTACATGTAGCCGATCGAATACAGATGAATGAGCGCGCCCACGCCCGTGACGATGAGCGTCATCACGAGCGAGAGCTCGTCGATCCGGTACTGGAAGGCCAGCTCCAGCTCGCCCGCGGCGATCCAGGTGAAGAAGCGGGCCAGCAGCGGCTCCCCTTCGTAGGTCAGGAACAGATAGAGCGCCAGCACGAAGGGCACGGCCACAGCCAGCGTCGCCAGCGCCCCGATGAGCACTTTCTGGCGCCGGAGTCCGTGGAAGGCAAGGCCACCCAGTCCATTAAAAACCGCCCCCGCCAGCGGCAGCAGCAGGATCAGTCCAACCAGGGTCGTGTGGTTCATATCCGAGCAGGTCGGTTAGCTTCGGAAGGCCCGGAGCATCAGTACTTGAACAGATTGAATTCCCCCACGTCCACCGTCACCTTCTTGCGGAACAGGGCAATCACGATCGCCAGTCCGACGGCCGCCTCGGCGGCGGCCACCGAGATCACGAAGAACACCAGCACCTGACCCGACACGTCCCCCATCGCCTGGCTGAGCGCCACCAGCGTCAGGTTCACCGCATTGAGCATCAGCTCCACCGACATCAGAATCACGATGGCGTTGCGCCGGAAGAGCACGCCCAGCACGCCCAGCGTGAAGAGCACCACGCCCAGGGCCAGGTACCAGTTCAGCGTAATTTCCATGGTCGATTCCCGTTGGTCGCGCCGTTCAGATGAAGCGCCGCTTGGCCAGCATGACCGCCCCGATCGTGGCCGCCAGCAGCAGAATGCCAATCACCTGCAGCGGCATGATGTAGCGCGTGAGCAACTCCCGTCCCAGCGTCTGCGCGCTTCCCGTAACGGCGGCCTGCTCGGGCGTGGCCACGAACGTGGGCAGCACGTCCAGGCCCAGCGCCACCACATAGACGAGCTGCGCCAGCACGATCATCGTGACCACGAAGGCCAGCACCTTGCCCCAGTCGATCTGGCGTGGATGCGGGAGCGCCTCCAGGTTCAACAGCATGATCACGAACAGAAACAGCACCATGATGGCGCCTGCGTAGATCAGCACCTGGATCACCCCCAGAAACGACGCCTGGAGCGTCAGGTACAGGCCGGCGATGCAGAACAGGTTGAGCACCAGCCACAGCGCGCTCGATACCGGGTTGCGCGCGATGAGCATGCCGAGCGCGGCCGCAATGGCCGTCACGGCCAGCAGGAAGAACAGGAGTTGCGCAATCATGCGGGGCGTGTCGGGTTTGGCCAGCGGCTTTTTCCGGGCTTAACAGTCGGCCAAATTAGAGCACGCCCGGCATAACAGCAAGCGTCGCCCCTCAAAAATCCCGTTAAGCACCGGCTGTCTCCTCCAGCAGCGGCGGCTCGGCCGTGGCCGATACCTCGACGGTGCGCCCGAAGGTCTGCTCGAACAGTTCGGCGCTGCGCCGCACCCCCCAGATTTCCAGTTCCGGATCGCCCCGCGTCTCCAGATGGAGCACCAGCCGGTCGGGCTCCAGCCGCACGTGCAGCGTGTGTACGTTCTGGTTGTGGCTGCGGTCGAGTCCTTCGGCCAGCCGGAGCAGCGCGGCCAGCTTGCAGACACGCTCCCGGTTTTCTTCCGAGAGGGCCATGTAGTCGGCGTGCGTCGGCTTGGGCAGGCTTCCGCGATGGTAGCGGACCACGTTGGCCAGCACGGCAATCTCCTCCGAGGTGAACCCCCGCAGATCGGCATGTTTGATCAGATAAAGGCCGTGCTTGTGGTGGCTGCGATGGCTGATGTGGTAGCCGATGTCGTGCAACAGCGCCGCATATTCGAGCAGCTCGCGGTCGATGGGGCCCAGCCCGTGCAGCGGCTGCGTGGCGTCGAAGAGCTGGAGCGCCAGGGCCGCCACCTGCTGCGCATGGCGGTACTCCCAGTCGAAGCGCCAGCCCATTTCGTAAATGCTACGGCGGCGCACGTCGGAAAAGGCCGTGAGCCGGGCCAGCAACGGGGCGTTGCGCTCGACGAAGTCCACCACCAGGCCCTCGCGCAACGCATGTGGCGAAATGCGCACGCGCTCGATGGCCAGATCTTTCAGCACGACGTCGATCAGCGCAGCCGCCGCCACGATCTGGTCCACCCGCTTCGGATCGATGCCGCGCAGGCGGCGACGTTGCTCTCGCGGTAGGCGCATGATCCGGCGTGCCACGCGCCGGATGTCCTCAGCCGGAAAGGTTATCTCATAGATGGAATGCATCGCCTCGCCACGCATCCGGGCGCAGGCCGATGCCAGGTTTTCCATCGCGCCCGAGGACCCCACCACTTCGCGAACGCCGTGAGCGCGAGCCGCTTCAAAGACGGGTTGCAGTTGCTCGCGGTAGAAGGCCCGCAGCGCCTTCAATTCTTCGCGCGTGGCCGGATCGTTCCGGATGAACTGGCGCGTCATGCGCGCCGCGCCCAGCTTTAAACTGAACAGGTGCAGCGGCTGCTCGCTCGTGCCCACGATGAATTCGACGGAGCCGCCCCCCACGTCCATGATGAGCACCGGCTCCGGCATGGGAACGGCCCGCCGGACGCCCTTGTAGATGAGCCGGGCTTCCTGCAGGCCGTCGATCACACGCACATGCAGCCCCACTTCGCTGCGGATACGCTGCAACAGCTCGCCGCCGTTTTCGGCCTCCCGGATGGCGCTGGTGGCACAGGCCAGAAATTCGGTAGCCCCCCAGCCTTCGGCCAGCTGACGGATGCGCCGGAGCGCCCGAATGGCTCGTTGCATGGCCGCCTCCGAGAGCCGCTGGCCCTGCAACCCTTCCTCCCCCAGCCGCACCATCTCTTTGAAGCGATCCACCACCCGGAACGTGCCGGGCAGTGCGTCGACGATGACCGCATGAAAGGAATTGGTCCCCAGATCGATCACGCACATGCGCACCGGGGACCGCGTGGCCTGCTCCAGTTCGGCCACGACGGCCGGCACCGGACAGGCCCCCACTTCGTCCGCTTCGGACATATCGCCTGGCGGTTTACTGACGTCCGTCGCTTCCAACCGCCGCGCCTTCGGGCCGTTCCCGGCTCACCCGATCCTTAATTCTGCGTTAACCCGGAAAACGTCGCCCCCGGAAGGGGCGCTGTGTAGCCCGGGCAATGTAACTTCGCTACGCCCCGTGCCCGACTACGGGCACGTGACTGTAGTAAGCCACGAAGGCGTCAGCCGTGGTGGCGTCCCCCGAGACGACACGACGCTTCGCTCCGTGCCCGACTATTACCCTTCACCTTCAAGACGGCTCAGGTCGATCTGCTCCAGCGCGGACCGCAGCACGTCCATCGAGACGTTCGTGCCCTCCAGTTCGATCATGTAGCGATCGCGCACCACCACCTGCAGCGTGGCGTGCGTAGTGCCGTCGTCCAGGCGCTCCATCTTCTCATAGGCCGGATGTCCCTGGTAGCGCGTGGTGCGCTCGTAGCCGCGCTCGTTCTCCCGGTCGATCTCCTGGCGCATCCAGGCCGCCGCAAACCCCATGATCTGCTGCATCGAGCCCATATCGCTGATCTTCACCCGCACCTCGCGGTCGCCGTCGCGGTAGGTGGCCGAGGCCTGGCTGATCTGGATGCCCATGGCCGAGCTGCGCTCGCCGGAAGCCTCCACGCGCTTCAGCCCGTCGATGGATTCGGGCAACATCTCTTTGAGCACCCGGAAGTCGGTCAGCTCCGCCTTCGCTTCGCCCAGTTCCTTCGCCATCTCCTCGAGCACCGCCAGGTCCATGCTGCGCAGCACTTCGCGAAGCGCCTCGGGCGGCACGTTGGTGCCTTCCAGGCTCACCACGAAGCGATCGGCCACCACGGTCGAGAGTTCGGCTTCGATGGTGCCGTCGTAGCGGGTGACTTTTTCGTAGGCGCGGCGACCGTCGAGCGTCAGCGTTCGTTCGTAACCGTCTTCGTCTTCCTGGTCGATGTCCTGCTGCATCCAGCTGTAACCCAGCGCCGCGAAGCCCTGCAGCGTACCGGGATCGACGATTTCGATATGGAGGCTCCGGTCGCCTTCCTCATAAAAAGCCTCGGCTTTTGAGGTGCGGATGCCGAACGCCCCGCCCTTCGAGCCTTCGGCCCGCACACGCGGCAGTCCGGCCGCCTCCTCGGGCAAAAGCGCCTTGAGCTTGCGAAAATCGGCGATGCCGTCGTCCGAGTCGCCGGCCATCGCTTCTTCGGCCTCTTCGGCCGCCTTCTCTTCGGCCTTCTGTTTGGCCGCTTCCTCCGCTTTCTGCTGCAGTCGTTTCCAGATCTGTGCCTGCGATGGGATGGGCCAGACCAGCCAGCAGCCGGTCACCAACAGCATGATCCCCAGCAACGATGCGCGCTTCATGGCTTCCTCCCGGAAGGTTTGACGTGGTCTCTTCCACGTTTTCAAATTAAATAGGAGTTACGCAGTTGAATGAAGGATCAGGGAGGGAGAGGCCAAGTAATGACGGATAGCCTCCCGAAGGATGGCCTGTTTGGCCTCAAACCAGCTGATACCACGCTGCAAACGGGCCACTTCCAAGCGCAAAAAGGCTCGAATGGCCAAACCAATGTGGTTGCGCTGGGCTTCAGCCACACGAAATTGCCCCCGTTCGATCCCTGTGAACTGCTTCAGACCCTGATGATACACCTCGATTTGCCAGGCATGCCGGCCATACGCGGCGGTTTCTTCCAGGGTCATATCCAGGCGGCTGCTGGCCCGGTATTCCTCGCGACCGTCTGGGGTCACCGTCTTGAACACCTTCACCCAGCCGTACCCTTTCAGATGCATCACACAACCTTCAGCAGGGATCGGCCAACTCGATACCGGACGATTCCGGCGCTCGCCCTCTACCGAAACCAACCGGTTGGCTTTCAAACGCGTGAACCATTCCCATCCCAGCTGGCGCACATACTTCAAGTTGGCCAGACTGGCATACCAACTGTCAAAGACAACCAACCGGGGCTGAAAGCCACGCGCATGGGCCGTTTGCAGCAGGGCTCGAAAGTGGTCATTCTTGGTCAGGCCGTCTTCTGCCCGGTTGTAAAGGCGAAAATCGCAAGGCAGGCGTGCTTGACCTTCGGTCCACAACAGCGAGATCAGGTTGATGCCCTGGACCACCCGCTTGTGCTTACCCGACCAATGGCGTGTCACCCATGCCATCTTCCGAGCATGGGGCTTGTCCAGCGTGGTATCGTCCACCACCAACACCCCACGGTCTGGCCGGACAAAGGGGGCCACCTCCTGCCACAGGGCTTCCGTATCGGGCGGAATCCGCTTCAGCAGACGCGTATAGGCATCATGCGCCGGGGCGTTGAGCTCCCCTGCCCGAATCCGAGCCGCTTCGGTGGTGGTGAAGACCCGTTGGGCCGCAACCAAGAAATGAATGTAATCTAACTCATCCACTTTCGACGCGTTCACGGTTGGCCTCCCAGACTAAAGCGTTGTCCCAGTGTGCCTCCCAAAGTTACATCATCACGGTCAACTGCGTAAGTCCTATTAAAATCATCCCGCCCTGTTCTCAACGCTTATGCGCCGCCCTCCGATGCGCCGGAAGTGTCAGGTTCCGCCCGATCAGGGACAAGATGGCGTAAACCGTGGCGGAGGCGGCGGCTGAAGGATGCCATAGGCTCATCCGGACGGCGACGCAGCAGCCGGAGTCGTCCGCGGTGAAGATGCATCCAGTGCGCCAGGAGTTGCATGGCGTCGGTCTCGGCGTGATGATAGGCTGCAGGAGACCGTTTCGCAGCAAGGTGTTCGCGAACCCAGGCAACGAGTGCGTCGATGGCGTCCTGTGAGGGCGGAAACGGCAGGGCGCGAACGGCCACCGGGCGGCCCGCCTGCACCAGGCAACAGGCCAGCCGGTCGGGTGCCTCGCGCACGAGCACCACGGCCTCGCGCTCCAGCACGGACGCATCGGCCAGCAGCGGCCGCTCCAGCAGGCGGGTAAGCAGGCGGAGTTGATCCCGGTAGCGAGCCGCCGCTTCGAATTCCAGCCGGGCGGCGGCCGCCCGCATCTGCGTCTCAAGCCACGAAAGCGGATGCGTACACCCTCCCCGGAGCAACCGGCGCACACAGGCGACCACTTCGGCCTCCCCGTCGGCGCAGGCATTCGTGCAGAGCTCGCCGCCGGCAAGTGGACAACGACCCGTCAGCACCAGATGGGCATTCTGGCGGGGCAGTCGAAAAATCTCCTGCAGGGCTTCCAGCGCACGACGTCCCTGACGCCGCCCCGGCAGCGGACCGTAGTACTCGGCGCCGTCGTCGAGCAGCACGGGCGTAAGCGAGAGCACGGGCGGGGTTTCGTGCAGCGCCAGCCGCAGAAAAGGTCGGGTGCGGTAGCGACGCTGCAATCGGTTGTAGCGGGGCTGGTGTTGTTTGATGAGCCGGGATTCTTCCAGCAGGGCTTCCAGTTCGGTGGCCGTCACGTGCCATTCGATCTGGCGAATCTCGCTCACCATCTGGCGCAGCCGGGGTGGATGGGCTTCGACGGCCGTCAGATGCTGACGCACGCGGGCCTGCAGGTTGCGGGCCTTGCCCACATACAGAAGCCGCCCGTGCTCGTCCCGGAACAGATAGACACCGGGCGCTTCGGGCAGCCGCGGCAGCAGCGTTTCACGCAGCCGCACCAGCGGGCTTGCGTTTTTGTACTGCGGATAGCGCTGCTGCTGGAAGGTCAGCAGCGCCTCCAGCGTATCGATCCCGTACTGTCGGCGCGCTTCCTCCAGCAGACGCAGCAGCACGTAGGCGGTCGCCTCGGCGTCGCCCAGGGCCCGATGTCGGTTTTCTACAGGGATCTGATAGAAGCGAATCAGGCCGTCGAGCCCTTTTGCGGGCAGGCCGGGCAGCAGCCGACGTGCCAGCCTGAGCGTGCACAACGTGGGGTTGCCAGGCCAGAGAAGGCCGATCCGTTGCAGCTCGGCCTCCAGCATTTTACGGTCGAAGGCCAGGTTGTGCGCCACCAGCACGCCGTCGCCCAGAAAGTCCAGAAAGTCCGGTAGCACCTCGTCGGCCGAAGGTTTGCCCACCAGCATGGCCGTGGTGATACCGGTCAGACGCGTAATGAAGGGCGGCACCGAGCGACCGGGGTTGATGAGCGTGGCGAAGCGATCGACGATCCGGCCACCCTGCACACGCACGGCTGCCAGTTCGATGATCCGATCGGCAGGCCCGGAGCCCGTCGTCTCGGTATCGACGACGACGAACGAAACGGCGTCGAGCTGCATCCCCTCAGTGGCTTTCGCCGACGGCTTCCTCCTGCCGGAGCGTCTCGGTCAGGGCCGGCAGGTCGAAACCCATGAGTTCGGCCAGTAAGCGGCCGAGTTCGTCATTCTCGAAGCTGCCCACCAGCCGTTCGGCGCCGGGTCCGAAGGCGTACAGATTGACGTCCACAGCGGTGTGGCCATTCGAGGTCCAGCCCACCACGGCCCGGCGACCGATCAGCTCGGTAACCACCTCGGCCCAGGTATCGGGCTCGGCCATGGCCTGCGCTACGAGCGCCTGCTCGTCGGCACGCAGGCTGTCGAGGCCAAGCCAGGCCTGCAGGAGCGAGTCGGGTCGCTCCGAACGGCGCAGTGCCGGGATAAGCCGTTCGTAGGAAGCCTGCACGCGGGCCAGCACGTCCGGGTGCCAGTCGTAGACGCCGCGGCCGTTCACGTTGCGCCCCAGCGACAGACCGCCCGTCTCGTGGTCGGCCACCGAGACGACGAGCGTCTGTCCGTCGCGGCGGGCAAAGTCGAGCACCACGGCCACGGCTTCATCGTAAGCCAGCACTTCGCGGACGTGGGCGGCGGCGTCGTTGGCATGTCCAGCGTGGTCGATGCGGCTGCCCTCCACCATCAGGAAGAAGCCGTCCGGGTCCTCCGCCAGCAGCTCAAGGGCGGTGCGGGTCATCTCGGCCAGCGAGGGGACCTCTTCCGGGTCGCGGTCGAGCTCGTAGGGCAGGTGGTCCGGACCGAACAGTCCCAGCACCGGTCTCCTCACCCCCCGGCGGAAGTCGGCGGCCGTACGCACCACCTGGTAGCCCATCGCTTCGGCTTCGCGCAGCAGATTGCGGCCGTCCTGTCTCCGTCCGCCCTCCGCGGTCGGCAGGAAATAGCTCCAGCCACCCCCCAGCAGCACATCGACGCGTTGCGCCAGCATCTGCGCGGCGATCTCGCTTTCCATGGCGCGCTGCGGCACGTGGGCGGCAAAGGCGGCCGGCGTGGCGTGCGTAATCCGGCTGGTCGCCACCAGTCCGGTCGCCATCCCACGCGCCTTTGCCGCTTCGAGCAACGTGGCGAGTGGGCGTCCGGCCGTATCGACAGCGATCGCGCCGTTGTAGGTCTTGACGCCGCAGGCATAGGCCGTCGCCCCGGCGGCCGAGTCGGTCACCCGGCTGGAGGCCGAAGCAGTACGCACGGCACCGGTCTGAATGGCATCCAGCGTCAGTTCCTCGCGTCCCAGCACGGCCCGGGCATAGTCACGGGCCATCGTGATGCTGGCCGGGCCACACCCGTCGGCAATCATCAGGATCAGGTTCTTCGGACGCGGCGACTGAGCCTGAGCTCCTTCTCCGCCCCCCAACAGCATCACCAAAAACAGCAATATCCAGCGCATTGTGCATCGCTCCATCTGATGAACACGGGCTGTTTCAAAGATACGACAGATCGGCTTTCATCCACAGCCCCGGATACTACGGAAAGAGCACCATAGAAAAGCCAACCACCCGAACACCTGTCCACCTTGAGGGCCAACCCGGCCGGGCTGCGACCTCAACGCAGCAGCGCAAACAGCGCCAAAATCACCCCGATCTGTCCCGCCCAGAAAATGAACATCCAGCGCACCAGACTTGCATACCGCTCGCTTAGCATCACTTTCACCTCGGCAATCCGGCTATCAAGCTTCGCCTCCACCTCGGCAATCCGGCTGTCGAGCTTGGCCTCCACCTCAGCGATCCGGCTATCAAGCTTCGCTTCCACCTCGGCGATCCGGCCATTAAACTTTGCCTCTACCTCGGCAATCCGGCGGTCAAGCTTTGCCTCTACAGCGGTGATGCGCTGCTCCAGCCGAGCCACCTCCTCCGTGATGCGCTGCTCCAGACGCGCTTCCACCTCGGTGATGCGATTGTCCAGGCGCTTTTCGGTCTCGGCGACCCGCCGCGCGAAACGCTCCTCGACAATCCCCAGCAGATTGTTACGCTCGTGATGGGCCGCCTCGTTAAGCAAATTGATGAGCGCCTCGACGCCTTCGTCGCCGAGCTTTTCACGCAAAACTTTCGGGACGGTCAGAATTGCCATGAGCGCCTCCACATAGGCATAGGCTAAAAGGAAATCGCACCTTATTTCTGGAGGTTCCCGTTTTCGTCCAAACCGTCCGGTGTCTCGTTGTCAATTGCCCGGCCAGGTTCGGAGGCTATCCGGTGCGCGCTGCCAGGCGCCGTATTGCGGATTGGGCAGGACGATCCAGCGCGTGCCCCACCAGGAGCGATAACGCCGGACCAGTGCTCGCCGTGCTTCGGCTCTGGTTTCAGGATCGGACATAAAGTCGCCCAGCTGGTCGCCGATCTGGAGCAGGATGCGATAGCGCTGGCCCAGGAACGCCCGGCGCGGTTCTTTGTCGGAAGATGCCCACTCGGGCCGCTCGCCACGCGTCAGGATTACGTCGAGCGTGTCCGGCAGTGGGAAGCCAACGGCCTGCAGGTTACGACGGGTGGCCTCTTCCAGGTCGGCCGTGCGGTTGGTCACATAAAAGACCTGGACGCCGTGCCGGCGCGCCTCCTGTACGAACACGACAGCACCGGGCACAGGTTCGGCCTGTGCAGCCTGCACCCAGCGCGCCCAGCTCTCCGGCGCAAAAGTCCGGCCTGTCGTAACGAGCCAGGCCTGATAGGGGCTGTTGTCGAGCACGGTCTCGTCCACGTCCACGATCACGGCCGGCGGACGCCGGGCCAGATCCGGCGCGTCGGCCTGGGCCGGGTAGGCCGTCCAGGTGCTGTCGGCCAGCGCCTGCACGAGCTGGCGCCGGGCCATCTCGTAAGCCTGCAGCGCCAGCGCGGTGTACTCGGCCGACGTCTGCACCCAGCGCGTACTCAGCAGGCCGGGACGTTGCGAGACCGGACGGCTACCAGTACAACCGACCAGCACCAGCACCCCGGCCATCCATACCATGGCTCGGCTTTTCATGAGGTGCGCTCCGTTTCCTCAAAAACGGCCTGTCTGCTACCACGCACTGACACGCCTTGCTTTTCTCTGGAAACAACCGGCTACCGGCGCGCAATTTCCCGGCCCGTACACAGAAAACCCCGTCCCTCTCAGGACAGGGCTTCGGCGCTTACACGCGCGCCAGCGTTTCCTTGAGCTGTCCGATCAGCGGCACCGGCGTCGGATCCACGCCCAGCAGCACGGCCAGGTACAGGCTGACCCAGTCGCCCAGGTTCACCAACGACATCATCCGGGCCAGACGACTTTCGCCCTGGCTCTGCACCTCGGCCCAGTAGCCGGCCCGGTCCGAGATCAACTCGCGCGTCACCTCCATGCGCTGCTGGACGCGGGGGTGATCCTCGCGGTCGCGCAGCACGATCACCCCGATCATCTCGTGCAGCGGGCCGGGGTACTCCCAGCCCATGATTTCGTTGTGGTTCAACTCGGGATAGACGTTGCCGGAGGCCAGCCGCTTGGCGTTTTCCTGAATCTGGCAGCGCCAGCGCAGGTTGACGGCCTCCATGAGTCCGGTCCCGCTGTAGATGAAAGGCAGGCGATCCTGCAACGCCTCGGCCAGCTCCAGCGCGTCGTTGCCGGACGGATCGCCGAAAACCTCGCTTTGCTGCTCCAGCAGCTCCTGCGTTTCGTCCCAGGCCGCCTCGTCGGGGGCCACCAGGCCGATATGCTCGGCGATGGTCAGCAGCGCCGTGAACGAATAGCCCAGCGCGGCCCGTGGCTGCAAACCACCCGGGATCTGCAAATACGGGAGCCCTTCGGCCCGGGCCCGCCGCAGCAACTCACCACCCGACGCCACGCAGACGACCGTGGCGCCCCGTGCCCGCGCCTCTTCGAAGGCGGCCAGCGTCTCTTCCGTATTACCCGAATAGCTCGAAGCGATCACGACCGAACGCTCCGTCACAAAGCCCGGCAACCGGTAGTGCCGGACGACGGTCACCGGCAGGCGGGCCGCGTCGGCCACCAGCGTGCGCAACAGATCGCCTCCAATGGCCGAACCGCCCATACCGGCAACGACCAGGTGGTCTTTGCCCTCGACCGTAAAGCCCGGATCGAAGTCACGGGCCAGTTCCCGGCCCCGACGCCACTGCTCCGGAAAGTCCCGGATGGCGTCGTACATCCCCTGGGGATCTACCCGGCGAATGTCTTCGAGTCGCATGGTACTACGGCAATGTACTTCAGGTTATGAGGAATGGTCAGGATTCCTGCAAACTGGAAGCTTCGGCGCGGCCGTTGCCGGCCGTTGGTTCGTCGGCCTGCATGTACTGCAGCAGACCGCAGCCATGCTCCTGCAACCACGCGTTGACCAGCGTGGCCACCTCGGTGGCCGTACGGCACTGAAGCGCCTGTTCGGCCAGCTCCTGGGCCTCGCGGAACTGCATGGCCCGGATGACCCGCTTCACCTCGGGCAGATACGGCGGCGCCGCGCTGAACTCGTCCAGTCCCATGCCGGCCAGGATCGGCGTGGCCTGCGGATCACCGGCCAGTTCGCCGCACAGACTCACCGGGATGCCGTGCCGATGGCCGGCGTCGATCGTGTGCTTGACCAGACGCAACACGGCCGGATGCAGCGCTTCGTAAAGTGGCGCCACCAGGTCGTTACCGCGATCGACGGCCAGCGTGTACTGCGTCAGGTCGTTCGTGCCGATCGAGAAGAAGTCCACTTCTTCGGCGAACAGATCGGCCATGAGCGCCACCGAAGGCACTTCCACCATGATGCCCACCGGCACCGCTTCGTCGAAGGGTTCGCCCCGCGCGCGCAGTTCGGCCTTGACGTCTTCGAGCACTTCCTGGAACCGACGGTATTCGTCCAGCGCCGTGACCATCGGCACCAGGATGCGAATCGGCCCGTAGGCGCTGGCCCGCAGCAGCGCCCGGAGTTGGGGCAACAGCAGCTCGGGGCGGTCCAGCAGCACACGCAGTCCGCGCCAGCCCAGGAACGGGTTGTGCTCGCGGTGTGCGATCGGAAGCATCTTGTCGCCGCCCAGGTCGAGCAACCGGAACGTGGTCGGATTCGGTTTGACGCGCTCGACGATCTGGCGATACACGTGCAGCTGGTAGTCTTCGGAGACGTTCAGCGGTCCCCGCATCAGAAAGAGCACCTCGGTCCGGAACAGACCGATGCCCTCGGCGCCGAATTTTTTCAGCAGATCCAGTTCTTCGATCAGCTCCAGGTTGGCGCGCAGCACGAAGCGATGGCCGTCGAGCGTTTCGGCCGGAAGCGGGATCAGGTGCTGCTGGTCCTGCAGCAGGCGGCGGTAGCGCTCCTGGCGGGTCCGGTACAGGGCCAGCGTTTCGGGGCGCGGGTTGACGACGACGCGTCCCTGAATGCCGTCGAGGATGATCAGATCGCCGGTCTGCACGCTGTCCGAGAGGCCGTGTAGGCTCACCACGGCGGGCACGCCCAGCGCCCGCGCCATGATCGACACGTGCGAGGTGGGTCCGCCATGGTCGGTGGCACAGCCCAGAATGCCCCGGCGGCTGAAGAGCACCACGTCGGCGGCCGAGAGGTTTTCGGCCACGATGATGTGCTCGGGATCGATGGCCGAAAGCAGCTTTTCGCGACGAAGATGACGGATCAGCCGTTCCTTGACGTCGATCAAGTCGGCCACGCGCTCGCGCAGGTAGGCGTTGTTGCTGGCTTCCAGGCGGCGAATGTGCTCGTCCAGCACGTGCGCCACGGCATAGTCGGCGTTGCAGCGATGCGTCTGAATGTATTCACGGATGCGATCGTAGACCGATGCGTCGTGCAACATCAGGCGTTGCGCTTCGAAGACCGAGGCGCTTTCCTCGCCGAGCTTTTCCCGGGCGACCGAGCTGATCTTGTTCAGGTCACGCTCGGCCCGTTGCACCGCCTGCTCGAAGCGCTCCAGCTCGGCTTCCACTTCGGCCTCCGAGATGCGCCGGGCTTCCACCACCACCTCCCGCTTGTTGAACAGGTAAGCCGGACCGATCGCAATGCCCGGCGCGGCCGGGATCCCGATAAAAATGCGTTCCTGCGCTTCGGCCTGGATCGATCGCTGCTCCATGCCCGCCTCCTATTCGATTTCCCCGAAGCCCTGCTCGAACAACGCGACAATCGCCTCCGCTGCCTCCTCTTCGTCCTCCCCATCAAAGACAAGCTTCAACCGGGCGCCGGGTTCTGCCGCCAGGGTCATTACACCAATGATACTCTTTCCGTTGATTTCGTATCCGTCCTTTTCGATAAAAAAATCCGACTTAAAACGCGAGGCCGTACGCACGATCATCGAGGCCGGCCGCGTGTGCAGTCCGGATTTGTTCTTGACCACAACTTCGCGGACGATCATAGGCAGAAGCGATTCAGTGACGACGCTGCGCCAGCTGGTCGAGGAACCAGGCCAGGGCTTGGCCCGGCGGACGGTCGGGCAACTGCGCCAGCGCGGCCCGGGCTTCCTGCAGATAGCGGTCAACCGCCCGGCGGGCCGCTTCCAGCCCGCCCAGCCGCTCCAGGCGCTGCCGCGCCTCCGGCACCTCCTCGGAACGAAACCTCCGCCGTAAACGCTCCTCGAACCAGGCGCGTTCGTCCTCGCCGGCCTGTTCAAGAGCGGCCAGCACGGGGAACGTCTTTTTCCCTTCCATCAGATCCGCGCCGATGGGCTTGCCCCACTGCGGAGAAGTGGCCGTCAGATCCAGCAGATCGTCCTGAATCTGAAAGGCCCGCCCCAAGTTGCGTCCCAGTTGCTCGAGCGCCCGCAGGTCGGCTTCGTCGGCACCGCCCAGCAGTCCGCCCAGTTGCAGGCACAACTCCAGGAGCGCGCTCGTTTTGCCGTCCACCATCTGCAGATATTCGGCCACGGAGACGTGCGCGCGCGTCTCGAAGGCTTTGTCGAGCGCCTGCCCCTCGCAGAGGCGTTCCACCATGCGGTGAAACATGGCCAGCACGCGCGCCAGCGGAGCATTTTCTACCTGCCCCAGCAGCGCGTAGGAAAGGCCCATCAGGTAGTCGCCACAGAGCAGCGCGGTGGCCTCATCCCATTTCACATGGACCGTCGGACGCCCCCGGCGCTCGGCCGCATGGTCCATGATGTCGTCGTGCACGAGCGTGAAGGCATGGAAGACCTCGACGGCCAGCGCGGCCGGAAGCACCGACTCGGCCGGACGGCCGTAGAGTTCGGCCGCCAGCATGAGCAGTACCGGGCGCATGCGCTTGCCCGTACCGCTCAGCACGTAGCGAACGGGTTCGTAGAGTTCGGCCGGCTCGCGCGTGGCCTCGACCAGACCGGGCAGCGCCTGCTCCACGAGCCGGCGCAGTCGGGTCACCTGCGCAGCAGCCTCCTGGCGCGTTACCTCCATCTATTCCACCAGTACGCCCTGACGGCGAAGGACTTCCTGAATCCGGCCAAACACCTCGTCCATCGATCCGACGCCGTCCACGTCGACCAGCAGCCCGCGCTGGCGGTAGTACTGCGCGAGCGGCTCGTGCGTCGTACGGTACACTTCCAGGCGGCGCCGGATCGCCTCCGGACGATCATCGGGACGCTGAATGATCAGCGAAGGATCCACGTCCGGCGGCGGCGGATTGAAATCCAAGTGATAGTTTTCCCCCGTGAGCTTGTGCACGCGCCGGCGCGAAAGACGCGCGACGATCAGATCGTCCGGCACGATTAGATTCAGCACGATCTGGAGCGGTCGCCCCTGTTGCTCCAGCAGCGCGTCCAGCCATTCGGCCTGGCGGATCGTCCGGGGAAATCCGTCCAGCACGAAGTGATCGTAGCGGTTTTCGGCCAGTGCCGCTTTGGCGAGTTCCCAGACCAGTTCGTCCGGCACCAACTGGCCTTTTTCGATATAGGGCTGCGCCTTCTTTCCCAGGGGCGTCTCCTCCTGAATGGCCGCGCGAATCAGGTCGCCGGTTGAAATATGGCGCAGTCCGTAGGCCGCAGCCAGCCGTCTGGCCTGGGTGCCTTTACCGGCGCCGGGCGGCCCCATGAACACAATGCGCATGGTTCGTCTTCGAGCTTGTTCCGGCGGAACAACCGCGCTTCCTTTCGGAAGCGGTTCAACTAAACTTATGAATGGCGCAGTGAAAGGACACGCCCGTTTGCCGAGAATGAGATGAAAAACGCACCTCAGGCTTCCGGAATCTCCGCATCGACCGCTTCGGTTTGCTGTCCTGCGGCAAACGCATCCAGCAGCGCATCGGCCAGCACGCGGCTAAGCGCCACACTCGCAGCGCTGCCGACCAGTCCCAGCACGGCCCCACCGATCGACCGCAGCACACCTTTCTCGGACGCGCCTTCGTTATCCTGAACGATGACGAGCGGCACGCGCTCCTCGAGCGCCTTCCGGATCGCCTGCACTGGGTCGCGTCCACGCCGCGCCGCCTTACGGGCTTCGGCGACGAGGGCCTCCAGGTAGGCCGACACCAGCGCCCGATGCGTCTTCGACAGTCGCGGGCGCCGACGCCCCAGCCCTCCCAACACCCAGCCGACCAGCAAACCGGCGACCAGACTACCGCCCACACTGACCAGCGGATGGTTCCAGAGCGCTTCCCGAAACGACCGTCCCAGCTGACGCACCTCTTCCTGGAGCGCCTCCAGATCGGCTTCGATTTCCTGCGCCTTGGCCTGCAGCGCAGCTTCCACTTCGGCCCGCGATTGCGGCCGCGACTCCGGTTCGGGCGTTGTAGCTTCTGGTTTCATAGGCAACAGAACAGCCGATTCCTTCCGGCGCTCCCAAACTCCCCGGCAAGAAATTACGTTCCTGAAGCGTCACAGACTCTCGGCGATGAAAACAACGCGACAGAGACGGACATCCCCGGATTAATCTGATCCGAACGAAAAGAGTGCGTTGATTACGCCGCGGTTTTCACCCACAATTGTCCCGAGGTACTGTCAGGCAAAAAGATATGCAGATTATTTGTGGGGAGGGCGGGACTCGAACCCGCACGGGCCACCTGGGCCCACGGCATTTTAAGTGCCGTGTGTCTACCGATTCCACCACCTCCCCGCCGCGCGAAAAGTTAACCAACGCGTTCCTTTCCCACAATCCCGAAAACAACCCCTCCGGCCAGGGCGTTCTTTCAACGCCGGACCCCGAAGGTGGGTCCGGTGCATTCGGATCGATTTTTTCGCCAACCAGACACCGAGGACCCATGCATAACGCGATTCCCTTCCCTCCCGTCCCGCAAAACGAGCCGGTACGGAGCTACGCCCCCGGAACGCCGGAGCGCACCTCGCTCCGGAAGCGCTTGCAAGAACTGAAACGCGAGACGGTCGAGATCAAACCGATCATCGGCGGCCAGGAGATCGCCACCGACCGCGTCGAAACCCTGCATCCGCCTCATGAACTGGCCCACACGCTGGGCACGGTACATCTGGGCGGCCCCCGCGAGGCCGAAATGGCCATTGAGGCGGCCCTGAAAGCCCGCGAGGAATGGGCCCGCACGCCCTGGACCGAACGGGCGGCCATTTTCCTGAAGGCGGCCGAACTCCTCTCCGGCCCCTGGCGCGACACGCTCAACGCGGCCACCATGCTCGGCCAGAGCAAAAACGTCCACCAGGCCGAAATCGACGCGGCCTGCGAGCTGGCCGACTTCTGGCGCTTCAACGTCTACTTCATGGCACGCATCTACCAGGACCAGCCGCTGAATGCGCCGGGCGTCTGGAACCGCATGGAATACCGACCGCTGGAGGGCTTCGTCTTCGCCGTCACGCCCTTCAACTTCACTTCCATCCAGGGTAACCTGCCCACGGCCCCGGCCCTCATGGGCAACACGGTCGTGTGGAAACCGGCCACCACGGCCGTCTACTCGGCTTACTTCCTCTACAAACTGCTGGAAGAAGCCGGTCTGCCGCCCGGTGTCATCAACATGGTGCCGGGCCACGGCCCCGACGTGGGCGACACGGTGTTCGCCTCGCCGTACCTGGCGGGCCTGCACTTTACAGGCTCGACCGAAACGTTCCGCCGCATGTGGCGCACCATCGGCACAAACATCGACCGCTACCGGGCCTACCCGCGCATCGTCGGCGAAACCGGCGGCAAAGACTTCATCGTGGCCCACGTCTCGGCCGACCCCGAAGCCGTCGCCACGGCCATCGTGCGCGGCAGCTTCGAATATCAGGGCCAGAAGTGCTCGGCGGCCTCGCGCGTCTATCTGCCCGATACGCTCTGGCCGCGCATCCGCGAGTCTCTGCTCGACCAGCTCAGCGAGGTGAAAATGGGCACGGTCGAGGACTTTACAAACTTCATCAACGCGGTCATCGACAAAAAGGCCTTCGACAAGATCGTCGGCTACATCGAAGAGGCCAAGCAGAACCCAAACGTGAAGGTCCTCTACGGCGGCAACTACTCGGACAAGGAAGGCTACTTCATCGAGCCGACCGTGCTGGAGGTGAGCGATCCGAAGCACCGCACGATGTGCGAGGAGATCTTCGGGCCGGTCGTGTCGATCTACGTCTACCCCGAAGCGCGCTTCGAAGAGACGCTGGACCTTGTGAACAACACCTCGCCCTACGCGCTGACCGGCTCGATCTTCGCCCGGGACCGGAAGGCCATTCAATTGGCCACCGAACGGCTGGTCGATGCTGCGGGCAACTTCTACATCAACGACAAGCCGACGGGCGCCATCGTGGCACAGCAGCCCTTCGGTGGGGCGCGGGCTTCGGGCACGAACGACAAGGCCGGCTCGTATCTGAACCTGCTGCGCTGGGTCTCGCCGCGGGCCATCAAGGAGACGTTCGTGCCGCCGCGGCACTTCAAGTACCCTTACCTGGAGCCGGACGCCGAAATCCCGGCCGACCAGGCCACGGGCGTATCCTCCTGAACGCCGAAGCCCGGCCGGTTCGCGCCGGCCGGGCTTTTTTTCGTGCCATCATGGACGCCGTCTTCTTCAGCCGCTTCCATCCCGCGCAGACGCCCGACCTGCGGGCGTTTCGGACGGCGCTGGTGCGTCCGCTGGCGACCTGTCTGCTGGCGCTGGCCGTGGTGCTGCTGGTGCGCGCGTTGCAGACGCAGCCACTGGGCCTCTGGCTGTCGCTGGGGCTGCCGCTGGCCGTGCTGATCGCGCTGGGCTGGACCGGCTACTGGATGCAACAGACGCCGGCCGAACTGCACCTGCACGCCGACACGGTCGTGCTGCGCAGCGTCTGGGACGTGCTGACCGGACGGCAACCGCCGCCACGCCGACTGCTGGGCGTCCGCCGCGACCATGACCGCACGCACCTGTTCTTTGCGGACGTGCTCTACACGCTTCGCGACGCCGACTGGCCCGAAGCCGAACGCCTGGTTGCACGGCTTCGCGACCGCCATAGCAGCCCCGAAGACTCATAGCCAGCCTGTCATCGCAATCGCCACTCAGGCGCAACGAACGGCTCTTTTTTCTTCCAGCACGGCTCGCCTGCTTACAAGCGCGAACCTGATGCGGCGATTTCCGGTTTATAGGCCGCCATCCCGCTTGCCTGCCATGAAACGCCCCGCACATTCCTCCTCGCTGGATCCACTACCGGAGCACCCACGCCATCGGGACGCCTCCGCGGACGAACCTTCACCCGATGCCTGGTGGGATTACTGCCCGAACTGCGGCCACCGGCTGGAAAACCATCGCTGCAAGTACCGGTGCCCTCGCTGCCATTACTTCATGTCCTGCAGCGACTTCGACTGAGACGATGATCACGCTGGATCGCTCGGGATCTCAACCAATCCACGAACAACTGGTGGCGCAATTGCGCTACCTGATCGCACGCGGGCACTTCCGGCCGGGCGCTTCGCTTCCGTCCACACGAGAACTGGCCCGCCAGCTCGGGATTTCGTTCCACACGGTACGCAAGGCCTACCAGCAGCTCGAAGCCGAAGGCCTGATCCACAGTCAGTCCGGCCGCCGCTATCTGGTACGGCCCGAAGCCGTGCCGACCCGGGAGATGCGGCTGGAGCAGGGCGCTGCCCTGCTGCAGGAGGCGCTGCGCAGGCTCGTCGGCATCGGACTCAGCCCGGAAGACATCGAATACCTGCTCCAGGAGCAACTGTCGCTCCTGGAAGATCATGCCCCTGCTCCCAAAGTACTCTGTCTGGCCCCGACCCGGGAGCTGGCTGAAGGTCTGATTGCGGCGCTGGGCGCGCCCTGGGCCGAATGGATCGAACCCGCAACGCCTGAATCGCTCGTTCACCACGAAGACGCCGATCTCGTACTGGCCCGCCATGCCGACCTGCATCGCTTCCGTGCCCGCCTTCCGCAGGCCGACTGGCTCGGCCTCATGGCCTACTTAGAGCCCTCCGCGCTGGAACGCGTCGCCATGCTCCTTCCCCGTGAGACGATCGGGCTGGTCACGCTGCAACCCGAAACGATTCCTCATCTGCTGACCGAACTCCGCGTGGCCACGGGCTTTGGCGGACAGGTACTGGCCGTGGCCATCGAAGAAAGCCGCCACCACCTGCGCCCGCTCCTCGAACAGGCCGATCTGCTGCTCTGCACGCCCCAGAGCCACCGGCGTGTGGCCGCCCTGCGCGATCGACCGGCGGCCCTGCTTTCGTTTCGGATCGGGCCCGAATCCGTCGAAGCCCTCCAGGCCCATCTGCAGAGCCTGTAGGCTCCCTTACCGATCCTGCGTGGGCGCGGGCGTCTCCTGCGAGGTGGGCGTTTCGCTCGGCGCCTTCTGATCTTTCTGCTCCGGCTCTTCCATACCCGGGTACTTCACGCGGATGTGGTAGATGGCCAGCAGCATCTGCAGGAACGTCTCTTTGATCTTCTGGAGGTCCCGGAAGGTCAGGTCCGTGTCGTCCAGTTGCCCGTCCTCGATGCGTGCCCGGAAGATCTGATCGATCAGCGCCTCCAGCCGCTTGTGCGTGGGTTCTTCGAGTGCCCGGCTGGCGGCCTCGACCGAATCGGCCAGCATAAGAATGGCCGTTTCCTTGGAGTTTGGTTTGGGTCCGGGATAACGAAACTCCGCATCCGGCAGATTCGGATCGCCCGTCTGCTCTACCGCCTTCCGATAGAAATACTCGATCCGGGTGGTACCGTGGTGCATGGGGATGAAATCCAGCACCTTTTTGGGCAACCCGTACTGGCGGCCGATCTCCAGTCCTTCTTTCACATGGCTGGCGATGATCAACGCGCTCATGCGCGGCTTGAGGTTCTCGTGCGGATTCATGCCCGGCCGCTGGTTTTCCACGAAGTACTCGGGCTTGACCATCTTGCCGATGTCATGATAGAGCGCTCCGACGCGCACCAGCAGCGCATGGGCTCCGATAGCCGCCGCGGCCGCCTCGGCAAGGTTGGCCACCTGGAGCGAATGGTTGAAGGTGCCCGGTGCCCGCAGACTCAGCTCTTTGAGTAGCGGCCGGTTGGTGTCCGACAGTTCCAGCAACGTCAGATCGGTGGTGATGTCGAAGGCCCGCTCGAAGACCCAGAGCAGCGGATAGGCCATCAGCACCAGCACCGAGTTGATGCCCACCAGCAGCAGGTCCGACAGAAAGCGCCCGCTGGCGGCCGGATGCCAGAGGGCCGAAGCGCCCAGTACCACCAGATAGCCCAGAAAGACCAGCCCGGCGCTCAGGAAAAACTGGCCGCGGTTTTTGATGTCGCGCACGCTGAAGATGCCGAGCGTTCCGGCAAAGACCGTGGCAAACACGAACTCGAAGTCGTAACTGAGCAGGTGCCCCCCGATGAAGGCCAGCGTGATCGTCCCGAAGAGCGCCACGCGCGAATCGAAAATAACCGTCAGCAGAATCGAGGCGATGGCCACGGGCACGGCATACATGGCCAGTGTGGGCAACCGCACGGCAATGGCATAAAGCCCCAGAATGGCCGCAAAGATCAGAGCGATCAGCAGCACCTGTGCGTTGTCGTCGAAGATGGGCCGCCGGAGCAGGAACAGATACAGGAAGAAAAACAGATAGGTCGCCAGCGTCACGAGCGTCTGGCCGAGCAGGCGTCGCCAGAACAGTGCCGTGCCGCCGCGTTCCTGCTGGGCGCGTTCGAGCGAGGTCAGCTTGCGCTTGATCTCTTCGGTCACGACCTGGCCGCGCTGTACGATCACCTCACCCGCCTTCACCAGCCCGTAGGTGGGCGAAATACGCGCCTGCTGCTGCTCCCAGGCGTGCAACGTTTCGGCGCGCAGATAGACATAGGAAGGCACCAGAATCGCCCGGAAAAAAGCCAGCGCAATACTGGCCAGCTCGGGGCGATTGTTGAACTGTTGCAGGAAATACTCGCGGGCGGCGCCGTAGGCTTCGTCCAGCCCGAAGACGCGATCGACCGAAAGCACGCGTTCGGTTCGTTCCACTTCGTTGCGCACGACGATTTCGTCGGTCAGCACGCTGTCGCGCGGCACATCGAGCAGCCCGAGCTGAAGCACCTGCACGCCGAACGACCAGGCTTCCTCCAGCGCCCGCACGTACAGCGGCTCCTGGCCACCGCGTCGGACTACCTGACCTGCCTCGTTAATAGCAGCCCGATAGTCTTCGGCCAGCAGACGCCACTGCTCTGGCGTCAGCTTGACGCGGGCATTACGCCGGAGCTCCGCATAGCGGAGCGAGTCGTCCCGCGCGGCATCCTGTCGTCCCCGCAGCAGATTCCGGCGATAGCTGGCATAGGCCTCAAAGATTGCCTCCAGTTGCATGCGCACGGTGTCGCGGTTGGCCTCCATGCGACGCATCGCATCGGGCACCTCCCGGAAGTACGGAGGCGTCTGGAGGATCACCTGGCGACGCTCCTGCTCCAGCTGCTCGGGATCCTTGTAGAGGGCAAAATCGAAGGGGGCGACCAGATCGTTGTGCTGCCAGACCTCGCCGACGCGCACGGTGAACTGATAGACGCGTTCACGTGGAAAGGCGATCAGCGTCAGCACGATCAGTCCGAGCCAGATCGCCGCTTTGATCATCCATTGCCGCCGACGCTGCCGACGGGTCTCCTGCTCGCGGCCACGTTCCAGTTGCTGGCCGACCGGTCGGGGCGTTCGCCGCCCCCGTTGGAATCGTTCCCAGATGCTCATCGGAGGTGCCGCGTCTGGCTTGATGAACGTCGGTACCTATGCCCCAGGTGCGGCAAGGATCCAAACAGCAAGGTGAGCAGCGCGCCCAGCAGCGTGTACCACGGCCAGGCCAGGCTGCGCAGACCCTCGGAGGCCACACGCGCCGCCTCTGGTTTCAGCGCAAAAAGCAGATGACCATCCGGACGCACCCACACGCCGAAAATCACCAACACCATCAATCCGATGGCTGCCAGAAAGGCTCCGATCGCCCAGCGCTGTGAAACGCGCCGGTTGAAGCGCCCCAGCAGAAAAACGCCCAGCATCCCGCCGTAAGTAAACGAGGCGATCGAGAGCCCCAGTTCGACGACCGGGTTGTCGGTGCTCTCGAACAGGCTGGCAAAGCCGACAAACACCAGCGCCCAGCCAAGCGTCAGCAGCCGTGAAACCACGAGCGACTGCCGGCCGTCGAGCGGCCGCCCCCGCCAGCGCTCGTAAAGATCGAACAGCGTCGAAGACGCCAGTGCGTTCAGCGAAGAGGAAAGCGTGCTCATGGCGGCCGCCAGGATGCCGGCCAGCAGCAGCCCGGAGATGCCCGGCGGCAATCCTTCGATGATGAAGCGCGGAAACACCTCGTCGGCGCGCGACAGCCCCAGCTCGGCCGGCGTAGCCCCGTCGTAATGCACCCAGAGCAGCAGCCCCACCAGCAGAAACAGCGCGAACTGAGCCATCACGATCAGCCCGCTGCCGATGAGCGCCTTCCGGCTGTCGCTCAGGTCGCGACAGGCCAGCAGGCGCTGCACCATCAGGTGATCCGTGCCGTGCGAGGCCATCGAAAAGACGGCACCTCCCACGACGGCCGTCACGAACACGTAGGGTTCGGTCAGCCACCGGATCGGGCTGGTCTCGGCGCCGGGCACCAGCAGGCGGGTTTTGCCCGCCGCCGTGGCCGTCTGCCACCATCCGTCCGGAGCCCCCTGCCAGAGTACCCACAGCGCCCCCAGGGCCCCGCCGATGTACACCAGCAGCTGCATCACGTCGAGCCAGACCACCGCGCGCAGCCCGCCGATCAACGTATAGAGCACGGTAGCACCGGCCACCACCAGAATCACCTCAAAATACGAAACCGACAGCCCGGCCATGTCGGCCATTACCTTCAGCGGAATGGCCGTGGCAAAGAGGCGCACGCCATCGGCCAGCAACCGGGTGGCCAGAAAAACCAGCGAGGCGGCCGCCTGCATGCCCTGCCCGAAGCGCTGCCCCAGAAAGGCATAGGCCGTCGTGAGCGAGCCTTCAAAGTAGCGGGGCAACAGAAAAAAAGCGACGGCGATGCGGCCCAGCACGTAGCCGATCGTGAGCTTCCAGAAGCTCAGATCGCCTCCGTAGGCCACGGCCGGAATACCGATCACCGTCAGCGTGCTGGTCTCGGTGGCGACGACCGACAGGCAGAGTGCCCACCAGGGAAGCGTGCGGCTGCCGAGGAAATAATCGACGGCATGACGCTGGCGTCCACCGGCCCACAGTCCGAGTGCAACGGAGCCCAGCAGATAGCCCAGCAGGATCAGATAATCGAGGGGGGTCAGCACCGACGGTCAGGAGCGGAATCGCTGCTGCTGGTCTTCTTCGTAGGCCTTGTAGATGGTCACCACATCCTCCAGCGAGCGCTGCAACGCCGCCAGCCGCGCCGTCCGCACCAGGCTCACTTCCTCGCTGAGCTGCTCGCTGTCCTTGAGCAACGCAATGGCCGCGTTGAACACGTGCTGCATCATCAGGCACACATCCTCTGCCCGCACACGCATACGCATCCTTACTGCTGGTTGATCATGAACGACTTCTATGGCCGGGCAAACCCTGTTCCAGCAGCTAATATCGACGCAGCGGCCCATTCTATAAAAAAATCCCCACCCATGCAATACGGGTGGGGACTTAAACGCGCAAGGACGTCGGTTTCTTCAGAAGCTGAAGGTCATCATGAGCCAGTATTTCTGGACGTCCACGCTCCAGGCGCGGGCTTCGTAGGCGGCATATTTTACCAGGAGTGAAAGATTTGGCGTGAGCACGTAGCCCGCCACCAGATCCAGCTCGCGTCCGTAGGCTACGTCGCCGTCGTCGCTGGCAAAGTCATGATAGACGCCCGTCGCCTGGACACGTCCCCGCCGCACGCTCAGCGACACGTACAGATCGCGCAGGCCCTGCGGCGGCGTGCTCAGGAAGCGGTCGGCCCATCCCTGGAAGGCGTGCAGCGTGGCCAGCGGCGTGCTGAAGGCCACCCCGTCGTTGCTCGTGAAGAGCTCCAGCGCGCCAGTGGCCGACACCACCCAGCCCTGCTGCCGCAGGGTCAGCCCCAGCAGACCATGCGCGTACTGCACGGCAAAATCGTTCGGATTGTCCCGGTAGTCCATCTGGTAGGCATATTCGCCCGTGTAGCGCAGCGCCAGCCGATCGGTAAGCGGCCGGCTGCCTTCCAGACGGATCCCGTAGGTCTGCACCGAGCGCGCCGCACTGGCCGCTTCTTCGTAGCCGATCCAGTAGCCGTAGGCCACCACGCGGGCAACGCGCCAGCCCGTGTAGGCCAGGTGCAGCAATGGTGCAGCAAGCCGCTGCCGCTGCGAAAGCACGTTCTGCACGCGCCACAGGTAAGCCCCGTCGATCGTCAGCCCGGGCAACGGGCGGCTCGTCAGCGCGACCGCGTCGTAGGTCTGCTCGAGCTGGCGCCAGCCCACGTTGCCGATGAAGCGGTGGTTGTCGTAGGTGATCCGCTGACGCCCCACCCGCAGGCGCGTCCGCGGAATCAGGTTCGCCTCCAGCCAGAGCTGATTCAGTTCGGCCTTTTCCGGATCGGCCACCGTGGCATATTGCGTGCGTCCATTACGCAGGCTGTTGTAACGGTCGGCACCCACCGCTTTCAGGCCCTCGACCTCCGCATAGGCCCGGACGCCCTCAACCGCGGGCGTTCCGTATCCCACACGCAGCCGCAGCGTCGAGGCCCGCGCGGTTTCTTTGCCTGTCTCGTCCACCAGCTCGTAGCGATAGCGGGCGTCCAGCCGCACCTGCCCCCAGGTGCCCTGTGCCTGGATCGTATCGGCCGGAACACCGGCCCGGACGGAGCCAGCCCATGCCAGCCCCCACCCCAGTATAAACAGCACAAAACGTTGCATAACACCCTGCAGGTTTGATAGGAAAAATCGATAATTAAGACATTTTTGTCTTAAAAAAAGAAGTTGAAGTGTTCGAGGCAATCCAGTCGTATAAAAAGCTGATCAGAAATGCGTCAAAAAATAGTGCAGCAAGCCCTTCTCGGGCTACCGGCGCAACCGCAGCACCAGCCCCACCATCCAGACGTCACGCGCCGTGGCGAAGAGTTGATGGATGCTCAGGCGTCCACCTATCACCAGCGCTCCGACCGGAATCAACACAGCCAGGCTACCGCTGAGCCCGCCGTCCAGACGTCGCCTGGAACTGACGACAGATCGGTCTGCGACACACCACTCCGGAATGCAGAAAAGCGGCGCTCTGTAAGGCATCTCCGTCCAGACGATCCCCAGGCCGCCCGCAATCTCTACCTGAAGGGAAGAGCTCAGATCGGGTTGGACGTACAGACGCACGTATCCGTCGAGTTGCGTCAACGGAAAGCGGTCATGCGCTGGTCCCCGTCCTCCCGGTGCAAGCAGACCGATCTCGTGTGCTTCGAGGGCTTCGGTCAGGCGCCGCATGAAGCCCAGCCCGAACTGGATTCCATGCCGGGACGAGACGGGCCATCCCAGCAGCATCCCCGTGTAAAAGCCCGATCCCTCCTGCGTGTGGATCCATCGACGGCCGGCATGCCATTCCAACCAGACCGTGGCCGTCGTGTCTGAAGGCGGCGCCAATAGCGCCAGCAGCAAAATCAGCGTCGCCAGTATGGTTTGTTTTGTCTATGGTTCCCTCCAATTTACGGGCAACCGTGCAAAATCTCGGTCGAAAGAAAGCAGGCTTTCGCCACGGCTGGAGGCCAGCACAGCCAGAAAAGCATCATCGAAATCCACACGGTGGCGTTCCATCAGCGCCAGCGCTTCCAGCACGTGTTCATCGACTTCCAGCAGCCGTAACCGAAGCACGTGCCGCAGGTCGGTCAGCAACCGCTCCAATGAAAAGCCATACACACCACGAAGTACATAGATGGCCTCGGCAACGTAAAAGGAATGGACAGACAGGGTGTATCGATTGGCCTCTGCGTTGCGGAGAAAGGCCACGGTGCGCCTGAACATTTCTTCTGGCTGTCGGGTAATCAGGCGCACCAGCACATTGGTATCCAGCCAGAAACGCATCGCCTAACGATCACGGATTCGATGCTCCTTTCGGGCCAATTCCTGCACGATAGCCGCTTTTTCCGCAGCCTCGCCAGGATAGGAAGCAGGACTCCCGGGTAATAGCTTGAGCAGTTCATCTACACTGTAGCGCCTTACCGGACGGATAACAATTTTTCCATCCTCAACAGATAGTTCAACCTCATCCCCGGCATGCAAACCCAGCGTCTCACGAACCTGCCTGGGTACCGTAATTTGCCCTTTGCGTGTAAGACGTACCGTCGTTTTCATCGCATTGCCAGCTGCGTTCACAATTCGATAGAAATGTCGGATGCAGGAAGGTTCCCCGTCTCAAGCCCCTTACCTCATCCCCAGCAGCCGCAGCAGGCCGTCTTCGTCGAGCATCGGGATGCCGAGCTGGCGGGCACGGTCGTACTTGCTGCCGGGGTTTTCGCCCACGACGACGTAGTCCGTATTGCGGCTGACGCTGCTGGCCACACGTCCCCCGGCCCGTTTGATCAGCTCCTCAGCTTCCTTGCGCGTGAGGTGGGGCAAGGCGCCTGTCAGCACGAACGTCTTGCCACGCACCGGGCTTTCGGCTGCGGGGGCCTCCTCGGGCAACCGCTGCGTGTTGACGCCCAGTTCCTTCAGTTCTTCGATCAGCCGCCGGTTGTCTTCGACACGGAACCAGTTCACAATGCTTTCGGCCGTGATCGGTCCCACGCCTTCAATGGCGGCCAGTTCGTCGATCGTAGCCGTGGCCAGCTCGTCGATCGACGCGAAGTGCTGCACGAGCAACTCGGCGGTCGTCTTGCCCACGTGCCGGATGCCCAGCCCGAAGAGCAAACGGCTCAGCGGCCGTCGCTTCGAGGCCTCGATGGCCCGGAGCAGGTTGCGCGCACGCGTCTCGGCAAAGCCTTCAAGCTTCAACAGGTCTTCCAACCGGAGCCGATACAGGTCCGAAAGCCGTCGTACCAGGCCCGACTCGGCCAGTTGACGGGCCACCTGACTGCCCATGCCCTCGATGTCCATGGCGTCGCGGCTGGCGAAGTGCTCCAGCAGCCGCACGAACTGCGCCGGACAGTCGGAGGCCAGACAGTAGTAGTCGGCCTCGCCGGGCAGTCGCACCAGCGGACTACCGCACGACGGGCACCGCTCGGGCATGCGCCAGGGGCGCTCGTTGCCCGTACGCGCTTCGACCACGGGACGCACCACCTGCGGAATCACATCGCCGGCCCGGATCACCACCACCAGATCGCCGATCCGGATGTCGCGGCTGCGCACGTAGTCTTCGTTGTGCAGCGTGGCCTGCGAGACCGTCACGCCGCCGACTTCGACAGGCTCCAGCACGGCCACCGGCTTGACCACGCCGGTGCGTCCCACGCTGACCATGATGTCCAGCAGACGCGTAATGGCTTCACGGGCCGGAAACTTGTAGGCCACCGCCCAGCGGGGCGCGTTGGAAATGGCTCCCAGCAACGTCTGCCAGGGTCGGTGGTCGATCTTCAGCACGACCCCGTCGATCTCGTAGTCCAGCTCGTCACGGTGCTCGGTCCAGTAGCGGCAGTAGTCCAGCACGTCGTCCAGGCGCTCGAAGCGGCGGGCATGTTCGTTGACCGGGAAGCCCAGACGCCCGAGCCATTGCAGCACCTCGTACTGACTGTCGGGCACCTCGGCCCCCTCGACGGGACCGATCCCGTAGGCGAAAAAGCTCAGCGGCCGCGAGGCGGTCACCTGCGGGTTGAGCTGGCGCACGCTGCCGGCCGCCGCGTTGCGGGGGTTGGCGAAGGTCCGCTCTCCCCGGGCCTGGAGCTGCTCGTTGAGCCGCTCGAAGTCGCGCTTGCGCATGTACACCTCACCCCGCACTTCCAGCCGCGTCGGCGGTGGCCCGACCGAAGGATCGACCGGGATACGCAAAGGAATGGCCGGGATCGTGCGCACGTTCTGCGTGACGTTTTCGCCTTCGATGCCGTCTCCGCGCGTGGCGCCGATGGTCAGCACGCCGTTTTCGTAGGTCAGCGCCATGGCCAGCCCGTCGATCTTCAGCTCGGCGGTAACGGCCGGCTGCACCGGATGCCCGAGCTGTTCGGCCAGCATCCGGCAGCAGCGTTCGTACCAGGCGCGCACGTCTTCCTCGCCAAACGCATTGTTGAGCGAAAGCAGTGGTTCCGGATGACGCACTTTTTCGAAGCGTTCCAGCGGCGGTCCCCCCACGCGTTGCGTGGGCGAGTCGGGCGTGACCAGCTCCGGGAAGCGTGCCTCCAGCTTCCGGAGCGCCTGCATAAGCAGGTCGTAGTCTGCGTCCGGGATGAGCGGGTTGTCCAGTACGTAATAGCGGTAGGCGTGCTGGTTGAGCACTTCTCGGAGCCGGGCGGCCAGCGCCTCGGCCTCCTTGCGATCGATGGCTTCCAGGTTGGCCTGCCGTACGGTTTTCAAAAGGGCATGCGTGGCTTCCAGCAGGCGCGCTTCGGCGGTTTGCGAGGCGGTGCGCGTTTCCATGGTGTGCTCAGGTTTTGCTGCTACCGGATCCTTCGTGCCAGCGAATCCAGGTAAGCCTGCAGCTGCTCCCGCGTGATGACGATACGGCCCTGCGCATCCCGGCGATCGGTGGGATACGGATAGCCGTCCAGCCGGAGCTGGATGTCGTCCAGCTGGTTTTCAAGAATGATGCGTTCGGTAAACCGAAACTGCATCGAGTCGCCCTGCTCGATCCAGTAGGGCCGGCGCAGATCGCGATCGACCCGAACACGGATCGGATCGACCTTGTCGAAGGCGGCAATCACGGTGACCGTGATCGTATCGCCCAGCACGGGCACCTGAATGGTGGGCGTTTCAACCGAAGGCGTGGTATCGGCCGCAGTAGCCGAAACCGTTGCCGTATCCACGGCCAGCGGCTCCGGGGGTGGTGCCGGGGCCGGTCGCAGCAGATACCAGAGGCCTATGGCCACCATCACCACCACGGCAACCCCTCCAACCCAGGCTTTCCAGCGCGAAGGGCGTTCCAGCCGTTCCAGACCGCCCGGAGTGGCCACCAGCGGCAGGGCGGGCTCAGGCTCCCGGGACGGTCTGCTTTCGGGCACGGCCTCAGGGGTCGGTTCTTCGGACGGCGGCGTTTCCGGCTCCGGCTCGGGTAGCGGTTCTTCGCCCAGAAACTGTACGGCCAGCTGGTTGCGATAGCGCCCTTCGAAAGCCAGCTCCAGCGCCTCCAGTACCGCGGCCGGGTCGATGCCGATGGCGGTCGCATACGTCCGGGCAAACGAGCGAAGATAGACGGGATTGTACCGTTCGTGGTCGTAAAGCGCCGTGCGCTCGAAGTGCTGCAGCAGCTCCAGCGCGATTTTGGTTTCGTTGTGGATCTCCTGCAGCGAGCGCTTCCGCTTTTCCCGGATGCGCCGCAGGTCGTGCGCCAGCCGGCGCATATTTTCCAGGACTGCTCGTTCACGCATGGTGAGGCGCTTTTGCCAGCAACATCTGGATTGGTCCAATATTGGACCCGGCCGGTGCGTCCGTGTTTCGTCAGGCGGTTGAAAGCGCCGCGCGCGGCGGTACCGGATGGCCGCGTCCATTCTCCAGCGCGGCCTGGTAGCGGTAGCGCCCCAGCATACGGTAAAGGTACTGTTGCGCGTAGTCGTAGCCGCGCAGCGCGACCGTCATCGTGTAGTTGAGCACGCGGGTCGTCCAGAGCTTGAAGAGCAGCTCCTCCCAGTCCGGGTCGCCCGCCTGAAAGTGCTCGAGCAGCACGTGATAGGTGGCCGCCCAGGCCATCTCGTCCATGAAGTTGAAAGCCGGGCGACGCTGGCAGATGCGCATTCCTTCGCGCACGGGCGTGGTAAAAAGCTCCAGCAGCTCCACCTGCCGGGGCGTCCAGTGCTGCATGAGGCGATGCAGCGTGGCCTCCACGTCGTAGCCCACGCGCTCGGCGATATGGACCGGCACGCGGTGCGGGTGCTCCTGGCGATGAATGGCCGGCTGGCCGACTACCTCATGCTGGAGGCTCTGGATGGCCGCAAAACACTCGACCAGCATGGTGCGCAGGTCGTCGAGCCCGCCGTAGAGGCGATGCGCCTTGCCCTCGGGGATGTAACACTCGTAGATCGAAACGCCCTGCTGCACGGTAACGAACGTGTAGAGCGTATCGATGCCCCAGTCGCTCCGCCGCCGCACCCGTTCGTCCTGGTAAAGCATGGCGGCCACTTCGCGCCGCATGAGCAGCTCGCCGCCCAGCGGCTGCTCGATCCACGACAGCTCGGTGTGCGGCCAGAGGAGCGCGAACCCCGTCCGCGTAATCATCCAGGTGATCATCGCATCGGTCGAGGCCCGTGGGAAGTAGTGCCGTACCAGCCCGTAGCCGAAATCGGCCGCCTCTTCGGCCTTGGTGATCCAGTCCGGCCCGAAGCTGGTGATGTCGGCGTCGTAGAAGTGGATGCGCTCCCACTGCGTTTCTTCCAGAAAGTACCGGAGCGCCGTGTTCATGCCGTCGCCCTTGCCGGGCCGCATCGTGCCCAGCCGCTCCTGCAGCCGGACCGTTACCGGCGTACCCGTAGCTCGCGAGATCTCGGGCGCAGCCCGTTCGACGGCCTCGAAGGTCTGCTCGCGCTCGTATCCGATGCAGAGCACCTCGTGCACCCGGGGATGAGCGGCCGCCACACGCACGTTGTGCAACAGCACTTCGGGGTGCTCATGCTTGAAGGGAAAAACGACCAGGCTCATGGCGATTCAGCCGGTTGACGCTACGCCCGCATTTTGCTCAGGGAAAGATACGGGCTGTCCCTTCAGAAAAACACACCGGAGCTGTCCATTTCGTGCAACAAGCCAATTCGCATCCTGCCCGAAGCACCGGCGCCAGATAGTGTGTCGGCAGGCAATGATTGGCACATTCTGTGACGACCATGGTAGCCCGGGCCCGCGCCGTCGCTGCATTTTGGGATCGTTTCCAGTATCGTCGCCTCTTGTTTTTTTCACGTTTTTTCCCTGAGATTACGAGACCTGCCATCAGCCAACCCGCTGTCAGGTCATGCTGGTCGAGATTTTTCCGGACTACGAGGCATTGAGCGAACGTGCCTACGAGATCGTCGCCACGCTCATCCGCCGCAAACCCAACTGCGTACTGGGCTTCGCCACCGGCAGCACCCCGCTGGGCCTCTACCGCCGCCTCGTCGAAGGCTGCCGCCGCGGCCAGCTCGACTTCTCCAAGGTCTTCACCTTCAACCTCGACGAATACGTGGGCCTGCCGCCCTCCCATCCCCAGAGCTATCACTACTTCATGTGGGAAAACCTCTTCAAACACATCAACATCAACCCTTCGAACGTCCACATTCCCAACGGCATGGTCGACGACGTCGAGGCGCACTGCGACTGGTACGAGGAGCAGATCCGGCACGCAGGCGGCATCGACCTGCAGATTCTGGGCATCGGTCCCAACGGCCACCTGGCCTTCAACGAGCCGGGCTCGTCGCTGGGCTCGCGCACACGCATCAAGACGCTCTCGCGGGCCACGCTTAAGGCCAACGCGCGCTTTTTCGGGAGCGAAGAGGCGGTGCCGCGCCATGCGATCACGATGGGCATCGGGACGATCATGGAAGCGCGGCGGCTGTTGCTGCTGGCCAGCGGACGGGCCAAAGCGCGCGCGGTGCGGGCGATGCTCGAAGGGCCGATTTCGGCGATGGTGCCGGCCACGATCGTGCAACTGCACCGCTACGCGCACGTGCTGCTCGACGAAGAAGCGGCCTCGGAGTTGGAGTACAACCACCACGACGGCATCTCGGAACCCTTCGACGTGCACTGAGCGATGCGACAGCGCAGCTACGCCCTGGTGGGCCTGATTCTCTTTACGTTCTTCGTCATCTCGTTTCTGACGAACATCATCGGGCCGCTCATTCCCGAGATCATCGACGACTTCGGGCTGAGCCTGACGCTCGCGGCGCTGGTTTGCCTGACGGCCGCGCTCTTTGGTCCGGGTCCGGTGGCCCGCTGGGCGTTTCCGCTGATCGGATTGTTCGCGTCGGTGATGTGGCCGGTGGTGTTTTCGCTGCGCTGAACTCGGTGGAGGCGCACCACGGGGCGTTTTCGGGCATTCTGGTGACGGGCATTGCCGGAGGCGCCGTGGTGCCTCTGATTATCGGGACGCTGGGCGACCTGCTGGGCCTGCGGGGTGGGCTGTGCTTCCTGTACCTGACGTTCGGCTACATCCTGAGCGTGAGCTTCTGGGCGCGCCCGTTCATCCCCAACAAGACGATCTAGCGTCGGGAAGCCCCGGGTTCCTGATCGACCTACGGCTTCCCCAGCATCGGGAACAGCAGCCGGATCTCGTCCTCGGTGGGCTGGTGGCCGTATTCGCAGATTTCGAACGCCTCGACATGCTGCGCCTGAGCGGCCACCTCCGGATCGTACCAGCGCATCAGGGCCAGACGCACCTCCTGGGTGATGTTCGGCCGGAGCCATTGCGCCCGGAGCCACTCCCGCCGCGCGGCCGAGTCGGCCGGCACTTCGGCCAGGCGCCCGTCGATCCACGGTAGCCATTCGTAGAACTGCGAGACGTGCGCATCAAGCGCGTCGAGCTTACGCTCCACCACGCTGTCGATGATCACGGCAATGTCGGGCGAAAACGGATTGGGCTTTTTGAAGCGATCGCTCAGGTAAAGGAAGACCGGATTGTGCGCAAGCGGCGGCGTATCCGGTACCACGTTGGGCACCATGACCAGATAGGCCGCATCCTGCACGAGCTGGCCGGTATAGCGATGGTCCGGATGATAGTCGTTGGGCCGGGGCGCAAAGACCAGGTCGGCCTGCCACTCGCGAATCTTGCGGATGATCTGCTTGCGGACCTCCAGCGAGGGTACCAGTTCGGCGTCGTGGTTGTCGAGCACTTCGTATTCGGCGATGCCCAGCCGCCGGGCGGCCTCTTCGGCCTCGGCCCGGCGACGATTGGCCAGCACGCCGCCGCCCTGCGCGTAGTGCCCGGCGTCGCCGTTCGTGACCGAGAGGAACTTCACCTGGTGGCCCATGGCGGCATAGAGCGCCGCCGTGCCGCCCATTTTGACGTCGCAGTCGTCCGGGTGCGCCCCGATGCACAGAATGCGCAGGGGCCGAGCCGACTGGGCCTGCACAGATCCAGCCATTACCAGAACCAGAATGCCTGTGAGAAGAAACAGACCGGAGGCGCGCATAAGGTGTTCAGCGTTTGCCCTGCAGGAATTCCTCGACGGTGCGCACCAGCTCCTCGCTACCAATGAACAGCGGCGTGCGCTGGTGCAGCTTCTCCGGCACAATGTCCAGGATGCGCCGATGGCCGTCCGAAGCGCGTCCGCCCGCCTGCTCCACAATGAAGGCCATGGGGTTGGCCTCGTACATCAGCCGGAGCTTGCCCTCCGGATTCTTCTTCGTGGCCGGGTACATGTAGATGCCACCCTTGAGCAGGTTGCGGTGAAAGTCGGACACGAACGAGCCGATGTAGCGCGTCGAGAACGGCCGGCCCGTGGCTTTGTCTTCTTCCTGCGCCCAGCGGATGAAGCGCTTGAGTCCTTCCTCGAAGGAGTTGAAGTTGCCCTCGTTGATCGAGTAGATCGAGCCGGTCTTCGGAATGCGGATGTTCGGATGCGACAGGATGAACTCGCCGATCGACGGGTCCAGCGTGAAGCCGTTGACCCCGTTGCCCGTGGTGTAGACCAGCATGGTGGACGAGCCGTAGACGATGTAGCCGGCCGCAACCTGCTTGCTGCCCGGTTGTAGAGCAGCTTCCAGTGTGGGTGTCTCGTACTCGTCGGGCAGGCGATAGATGCTGAAAATCGTCCCAACCGATACGTTCACGTCCACGTTCGAGGAGCCGTCGAGGGGGTCGAGCAGCACGATGTAGCGGCCGTCCCCCTCGCCGTTGGCGCTGAGCGGAATGGCCTCGGCGTGTTCTTCCGAGCCGATCAGGCAGCACTCGCCGCCCCGCTTGAGCGCCCGCACGAACTCTTCATGGGCCAGTGCATCGAGCTTCTGCTGTACTTCGCCGTGGATGTTGACCTTACCGGTGGTTCCGAAGATGTCCACCAGGCCAGCCCGGCGGATGTCGCGGTTGACGATCTTGGCCGCCACGCTGATGTCTCGCAACAACCGCGAAAAGGCTCCGGTCGAATGCGGGAAGCGCTCCTGTTGATCGATGATGAATTGCTCCAGCGTGATGAACTCTTCAACGACTTTGCGTCCCCGGGTATGCAGTGTTTCCATAGCGATTCGTCGGTTTTAGAACAGAAGCGCTTTTTTCTAAAATACAAAATGTCGCACCAGATTGCTTCCATTACCTGCAAATTTCAGCGGAGCACGCCCACCAGGCGGGCCATTACAGCCGCCAGAATTTCGACGGCCCGATCGATTTCCGCCTCGGTGTTTTTCCAGCCCATCGAAAAGCGTACGGCGGCTCCGGCCGTCTCGCGGGGCAGCCCGATGGCCCGCAGCACGTGGCTGGGTTCGACGGCCCCGCTCGTACAGGCCGAACCGGACGAGACGCACACGCCCTCCAGATCCAGATTGAGCAGCAGCATTTCGCCGTCCACAGGCTCGCCGTTCTGCGGCGGGAAGGCGATGTTGACGATGTGCGGCGCGGCCCGCTCCGGATCGCGTGGTGTGTTCAGCACGAACGTATCGCCCAGCGCCTCGTCCAGTCGCCGGATCAGCCGCTCGCGGAGCTGGCGCAAATAGGCCAGGCGCGTTTCCTGCTCTTCGACGGCCAGTTCCAGCGCCCGCGCCATGCCCACGATGGCGGCCACGTTCTCGGTACCGGCCCGTCGCCCCTGCTCCTGCTTGCCCCCGTGTAGCAGCGGCCGCAGCTCGACACCACGCCGCACGTACAGAAAGCCCACCCCCTTGGGACCGTAGAACTTGTGCGCCGAGGCCGAAAGCAGATCGACGCCCAGCTCGTCCACACGCACGGGCAGCAAACCCACGGCCTGCACCGCGTCGCAGTGCAGCGGCACGCCCCGGCAGTGGCACACCTCGGCGATGGCGCGGATGGGCGAACAGGTGCCCAACTCGTTGTTCGTGTGCATGATCGACACCAGCCCCGTCTTCTCCGTGATAGCTTCGTCCACCTGCTCGGCCGTGACGGCCCCGTCGGGTCCGGGCCGCAGGTAAGTGACCGCCGCTCCCTCCTCTTCGAGCGCTTCGGCCGTGCGCAGGATGGCCTCGTGCTCGGCCAGCGACGTGATCAGGTGCCGACGCGTCCCGTGCAGTACGCCCCGGAGCGCCAGGTTGTCGGCCTCGGTGCCGCCGCTGGTGAAGACGATCTCGGCCGGCTCGGCGCCGATCAGCGCGGCGATGCGCTCGCGACTCTCCTCGATGGCCACGCGTGCCCGACGGCCAAGCTGGTGTACCGACGACGGGTTACCGTAGTGCTCCTCCAGATACGGCCGCATCGCCTCCAGCACGCGCGGATCGAGCGGCGTCGTGGCGGCATGGTCCAGATAGATAATCTGCGGCTTCTGCATGGCGCGTATTTCCTCTAACCCTCATCGCCTCGAAGGAACGCGGCCGCTGGCGTGCGGATTCCACCGATTGTATTTTGCTACCGAACCGACAACCTTCGGAAATATGGATAAACTGGTCATCGAAGGCGGCCGTCCGCTTCGGGGCACGATCCCGATCAGCGGTTCGAAGAACACGGCGCTCATGCTCATGGCCGGGGCCGTGCTGGCCGACGGCGTCACCGTGCTGGAAAACATCCCGCACCTGCGCGACATCACCACGTTCTCCCACGTGCTGCGCATTGCGGGGGCCTCGGTGCGGTTCGATCCGGAAACGCACGTCATGCACATCGATGCCACGCGCATCGACTTTCCCGAGGCCCCTTACGAGCTGGTCAAGCAGATGCGGGCGTCGTTCTACATGCTGGGCGCGCTGCTGGGCCGCTGCGGACGGGCGCGCGTGTCGCTGCCGGGCGGTTGCGCCTGGGGTCCGCGCCCGGTCAACCTGCACCTGGAGGGACTGCGCGCCTTCGGGGCCGAGATCGAGCTGGACCGGGGCTACGTGGTGGCCCGCGCACCCGGCGGACGACTGCGCGGGGGGCGTTTTCGGCTCGAGCCGCCCAGCGTCGGCGCCACGGTCAACCTGCTGCTGGGAGCCGTCACGGCCCACGGCAGCTCCCGCATCGAAAACGCCGCGCTGGAACCCGACGTGGTCGTCTTTGGCCGGGCCCTGCAACAGATGGGCGCCCGCATCGAAGGACTCGGCACACGCACGATCGAGGTGGAAGGCGTCGATGCCCTGCATCCCGTCACGTTCCGCAACTGTCCTGATCGTATCGAACTGGGCACCTTCATGATCGCAGCCGCCATCGCGGGCACGCCCGGCGACACGATCTACCTGACCGGCGCCGAGCCCTCTCATCTGGGCGAAGCGTTTCTGGAGGCGTTCCGCCAGACCGGTGCCGCGTTCACCTTCGACGGCGACACGGTGGCCGTCACCGTGCCCGAACGGCTGCAGGCCGTTTCCATCGAGACGGCGCCCTATCCGGGCTTCCCGACCGACCTGCAGGCGCAGTGGACCGTTCTGCTCTCACAGGCCGAAGGCGCCGGCTTCGTGCGGGATACAGTCTATCCTGATCGCTTCAAGCACGTCCCCGAACTCATGCGCATGGGGCTGCAGGCCCGGGTCGAAGGCAATACAGTTTATCTGGAAGGGCCGCAGCGTCTGCAGGGCGCGCATGTGATGAGCACCGACCTGCGCGGCAGCGTCTCGCTGGTGCTGGCAGGTCTGGTGGCCGAAGGCGAAACGCACGTGCTGCGTGTCTACCACCTCGACCGCGGCTACGAAAATCTCGAAGGCAAGCTCTCGGCTGCCGGCATTGCCATCCGTCGCGAAAGCTACGACGAATTCGCCACCCCCACTCCCGAATCGGCCGAGGAAAACTGAAAGGATGAACTGACATATCCCCACATTTACAATTACTTATGCCACAATATCAATCATTATCATCCTGAATAACTATCCCGATTCAGCCACTACGATCATCACGGTTAAGGCTGGGGGTTTTAATCGCACCTTTCTGGTATTGAAATCGTCATGCTGCGCACTTCGGTTGCCGCACCGATATTCATGAGGTGTTTCTGCGCCTGTGCTGCGCCTTGCTCATCTGGAAGGCGGTCTTGAGGTTGTGCCAGGAGCTCTGATACCCACAAGGTGCAGACATGGTCGTTTCCGCCACATGTTGGCGGCGCACACTCCTGATCACGCGGCTGCGGCTATGCCACCGTGCTGACGACAGCCGGGTGCGTGCCCAAGAAATCCCCTCAATGCATACACGGAGACAACCGTCTCTCCGTTGGTTAAAAAGAAAGGTCCGGCGCTCACCACAGAAACGCCGGACCTTTCGGGAGTACAAACGCGTCGCGCGCTTACACGTCCAGCCGCTTGACGTTCACGGCCTGAAGTCCTTTGGGCGTGCGACGGATCTCAAAGCTCAGCCGCTCGCCCTTGCGCAGCTCTTCGCCGTAGCCCAGCCCGGCCACAGCCGTCCGGTGCACAAAGACATCTTCGCCCCCGCCATCCTGCTGGATGAAGCCGTAGCCTTTTTCGGCGCTGAACCACTTGACGGTACCCTGAGACATAACTGAACCTGTGTACTGGGACCGGAAGTCCTCTTGCCCTGTCAGGCAGAAATGCCGTGCAGCCAACGAGAGGGCACCGGTCGGTGGAACAATACGGTGAACACTACGCTGCAACGGCCGGTTTTATAGTCGGTTCCGGCCAACCCGACGTTTTTCCATGAACGGACGCGCCTGGATCGGTACCTCAGGCTGGGCTTATCGTCACTGGCGCGGCGTGCTTTATCCGGAAGAGGTGCCTTCGAATCAGTGGTTCAGCTACTACGCCCGCGAGTTCGACACCGTCGAACTTAACAACACGTTCTACCATCTCCCCCGCCCCGCTACCGTGCAGCGCTGGCACGATCTGGCCCCGCCAGGCTTTCGCTTTGCCGTCAAGGCCAGTCGCCTGATCACGCACCAGCGACGCCTGCGCGACTGCACCGAGCCGCTGCAGACGTTCTTTGAAACCATGACGCCCTTGCAGGAACACTTCGGGCCGGTGCTCTACCAGCTTCCACCCGGCCTGCACGCCGACCTGGAGCGTCTGGAGGCATTCACCGCGCTGCTCCCCGAGGGACATCTGCACGTCTTTGAGTTTCGCCATCGGAGCTGGTTCACCGAAGCTGTCCATAACTTCCTATTGGAGCAGGAGCTGATCTTCTGCATCCACGACTGGTCCCGGCTCGACGTGCCGCACTGGACGACCGGTCCGGCCGTCTACGTGCGCTTCCATGGCACGACCGGACGTTACGCGGGCGGCTACGACGAAGCCACCCTCCGGGAATGGGCCAACCGCATCCGCTACTGGCTGGACGAAGGCCGCGACGTGTACGTGTACTTCAACAACGATATCGACGGCCATGCCGTGCAGAACGCCCGCACGCTGAAAAGCCTGCTCGCCTCCGGATGAGCCTTTACGAAATCCCCAGGATGTCCTGTACCCGCAGCCGATGCGCCGGAAACGCCTCCGGTGCTACCTCTTCACCGGGCTCCAGCCGCCAGACCTCCCGGTAAGCCTCCCCCTCCGGCAACCGGTGCACCCACAACACCTGCCCTTCCACATCCACCACCCACACCTCCGGCACACCCGCCCGTGCATAAAGTGGCACCTTCACCTCCCGATCATAGGCCAGCGACGTCTCCGATACCTCCACCACCAGCAACACCGCCTCCGGACCCGGATGGCCCGACGCGTAGTAGTCCGACCGCCACCGCAACAACGACACGTCCGGATACACCTCCGTCCGATCATCCAGACGCACGGGATTCTGTACCCAGACAATGGCCCGCTCCTGCAACGGCACAAAGAGCCGCGTCAGGCGGGCAACACAGGCGGCGTGGCGGCTTCCGACGGGACTCATCCGGACCAGCTCGCCTTCGATTAGCTCCAGACGATCATCCTCCCGAAAGATACCCACCTCGCCCATCCGGTGAAACTCCTCCACCGTGAACCGATAGCGCGTCAGCAGCTCCGCCATAGTTTTTCGCTCTGCCCTCAGGAAATCCCCAGGATGTCCTGTACCCGCAGCCGGTGCTCCGGAAACGCCTCCGGCGCCACTTCCTCCCCGGCCTCCAGTCGCCAGACCTCCCGGTAAGCCTCCCCCTCCGGCAACCGGTGCACCCACAACGCCTGACCCTCCACATCCACCACCCACACCTCCGGCACACCCGCCCGTGCATAAAGTGGCACCTTCACCTCCCGATCATAGGCCAGCGACGTCTCCGACACCTCCACCACCAGCAACACCGCCTCCGGACCCGGATGACCCGACGCGTAGTAGTCCGACTGCCACCGCAACAACGACACGTCCGGATACACCTCCGTCCGATCATCCAGACGCACGGGATCCTGAACGCCAAGCAAAACCTTTCGGCCTGCCTGAAGCGGCAGAAAGAGATCGACCAGCCGCTTGACACAGGCGGCGTGACGGCTTCCGACGGGACTCATCCGGACCAGTTCGCCTTCGATCAGTTCAAGGCGGTCATCTTCCTGAAAGATACCCGCTTCGCCCATCCGATGAAATTCCTCCACCGTGAACCGATAGCGCGTGACCGTTTCGGCCATGGCCCTGCGCCTTTTGCTCCTGGTTATTCCTGATATGCCTGCATCTGTCCGGCGTTTCCGTAAAATCGGCCCCCAGAAGTGGCCGGTATAAAGAAAAAGGGCGGACGCCTCGGCGTCCGCCCCTGCCTGATCGCTCAGGCGTGCACCTCCCCCATCAGCTGGTGGCCTTTCCGGAGACGACCATCACGCCCTGCATCAGGGTGTAGTGTCCGGGGAAGGTGCAGACGTAACGGTAGCGGCCGGGTTTGTCCGGCGCCTTGAAGGTCACCTCCACGGTCTCGCCAGGCTGGGCCACCTTCGTGTAGGCCAGAATGGCCGGATCGTCCGGCACGTAGTCCGGGTCCGAGATGGCGGCCGTGCCCACCCGGTTCACCACGTTCGGACTGTCGGTGTTCAGCACGACCACGTTGTGCGGCATCACCTTCGCCGTGTTCTTGAAGATGAGCCGCACGGTCTCGCCCGGCGCGACCGTGAACTCGGTCACCTTGAACTTCAGCTCGTCGCCGACCGGCTCGATCACGATCTCTTTGACCGGCTCGGCCTGGACCCGGAGTGCCAGGAGCACCAGGCCCACCAACAACAGGCTACGACGCATCATGATTGTTTCCTCCTTGGTTCAGGGTTTCAGGCGGGGTTGGGATTGTAGATGTCCGGCTGCTCGGGACCTTCCACCTCCAGCACGGCCAGCAGGCCCTTGCGCGCCACACGCGTGAGCGCGTGATCGACGAACTTGACCGGGCCGGGCACCGGCAACCGCATGTGGAAGATGCCGCAGCTGCCCGGCGGGATGGCCACGGTCTGCGCATTCCGTTCGGGGTTGTTCAGGATGGCCCCTTCGCGCCAGACGTAGGAAAGCACGTTGCCGATCGGGTGGAAGTTGCTCGTCAGATTCGGACCACCGACCGCCAGGAAGATCCGGACCGTCTCGCCCACCTTCGCCTTCATGGCGCCGTAGCGATCGGCCGTCAGGCCGTACTTGGCACCGTTGAAGAGTACGTAGGTGGGTTTTTCTTCGAAGAGCTTCTCGAAGTCAAAGTTGTGATGGCCCGGCTCGCCCGGCTGCTTGTCGGTGTAGAGCTCATGCTGCCCCAGGTAGAACTCCCGGTCCACCGGCGGCAGGCCTTCCGGCGGCTCGACGAGAATCATCCCGAACATGCCGCTGGAGATGTGGAAGTCCATGTCGGGCACAGCGCAGTGGTAAACGTACGCGCCCGGATACAGGCAGCGGAAGCGAATCGTCTTCGACTGGCCGGGCGCCACCAGCGTGTGCGCAGCACCACCACCCGGACCGTAAACGGCATGGAAGTCCACGTTGTGCGGCATGCGGTTCGACGACGGATTCTCGATGGTCAGGTTGACCACGTCACCCTGCCGCACGCGGATCATGGGGCCGGGGATCTGGCCGTTATAGGTCATGAAGTTGAAGGTCACACCCGGTTCGATCTCGGCCACGACCTCCTCGACGCGCAGCGTGATGTCGTGCGTGATGGGCCAGTCCCGATGGATCGGCGGCGGAATGTCGGCGGGATCGGCGGCCACGCGCTCGACACGCCGCCCCATGGGTCCCGTAACAATCCGGCCGGAACGACCACGACCTTCGGCTTCCAGCGAAAGGCCCGAGGAAGTGATCAGTCCACCGGCGGCGGCCACGCCCAGGCCTTTCAGAAAGTCACGACGCGAGCTGGCTTTCATGGCAGGTAGCAGGTTTGGTTGTTGGTGACAGCATCAATTTCGACTAAATAGTACTTTATCTAAATAAAGACAGAAAGGAGACCCCATGAAATGGCGGCCAAGGTTCGTCGAAACCTCCGTCAACCGGTTTGCCCGGTCATAACAGCCGCCAGCCAGGCCGGATCGTACAGGCCATGCAGCGTCCCGGCTCGTTCTCGGAGCGCCGGCGTCTCGACGACGGCCAGGCCTCCGGCGGGCAATCGAATGGCGGCGCCGGTCAGCCAGCGCACCAGCTCGCCGAAGTCGGGCTGATGGCCTACGACAAGTACGGTTTCACCAGGGGCGTAGGCCTGAATGAGCGCTTCCAGTTCGGCCGGACCGCACCCTGGAGCCAGCAGCCGGTCTTCAACGACGGGCACGCCCAGCGCTTCGGCCACCGCCTGCGCCGTCTGCACGGCGCGGCGGTACGGACTGGTGTAAACGGCGCCCGGTGCCAGTCGAATACGCCGTAGCGCTTCCCCCATCTGACGGGCTACCTGCTGACCGGCTTCCGTGAGCAGCCGCTCGGCGTCGGGCTGACCGGGCGCGGCCGGATGCGCCTCGGCATGACGCAGCAAGCAGAGTCGCATGGTTTGCTCCGTTACAGGTTGCCAGGTAAGACGGTCCTCACCGATACCCGGATCTGCACCTGATCGTTACCGGAATTTACGGGCGGCGCGCCTGTGCGCGTCCACCGTTGCTTCTATAAACCATCAGCACCCTTCAGTCTGCCGGGCATTTCACCCGGTAGGTGCGGGTTTCGAGCGGACGGCCGCCCGGCCCATAAGTGCGTTCGGAGAACATGAGCGTTCCGTCTTTGTCCCAGAGCAGTACGGTCGAGCTGCGCGTGCCGTAGACGGGGGTCGCGACAAAGATGGCGGAAAGCCGACGCTCCCATTCCAAGTCCAGTCCGGTCCGTGGCAGCGTTTCGTCCGGCGCCGGCGTGCGGTCGGCCAGCAACGCCAGCAGCGCCTCCGGGTCAATTGATTCATCCTGCAGGATCGCCTCGAATGCCGCCAGTCCCCGGGTTACTTTAGGCCAGCGCGTGCCCAGCAGGTGATTGCTCAGGCCGTAAAGGCCGGGCGCCAGCACCCTGACGCCGTCGCTTCGGTTCGAGCCGTAAGCCAGCGTCTCGGTATCTCCCACAAGCAGGTTGAAGCCGTTGTAGGCATGCCCTTCTGCCAGCACGCGCTCAAGGTAGGCCACGGGCGGTTCGCCGCCCCGTAGAAAGTCACGCGTCAGCCAGCCGCGCGAGCGGCGACCGACCGCCCGTCGGTCCGGCTCCCGGTAGTTTGTCACCAGCGCCAGGCGCCCCCGTTCGGAAACGCCCAGCCAGGTCCCCCCCGCTTCCAGGTCGCGACCGGCCAGCACGTCGGGCGCCTCCGGCCACCGATGCACGAGCGCCGACGGCCGCGCGTAGAACTCGTCCCGATTGGCCGCCAGCACCAGCCGATAGCGCGGATGCCGGTAATAGGCCCAGAGTACCAGACACATCCTCTTTTTTATTTGAACCTTCATTTTTATTTGAACCTTCAGACGTATTTTTTACACATAACATAACGACAATCTGTCTTCAAAGCAGCCATGCGTAACAGGTACGGTGTTCTGCCAGGCGTGCTGCTTACCATTGCAGCGGTGCAATTATCACTGGCCCAGCAGAGTCCGTTCACGTTGAATGCCGACAATTACCAGGTCCTGATCGGGAAGGCCTACAGCAGCACGACCTACAACGTCGATTTTGGCGACACGCAGGACGAGCAGGCTCAGACGCGACTGGCCCTGCAGGCGCTGATCGACAAAAGTGGCCCTTCGCAAACCTGGGATTTTACAGGCTTAAACTTCCAGGAGCCGGTTACGTCCTCGATTCCCTATCTGCCCTATGAGAACAGCCTGCCGGGTGCTGACGTGTTCACCGAGGCGGATCATGCCGTGTTGCTCGGCGCCTACATCTACGGCAGCCTGATTCAGGACGACGGCAACTACTACTATGGCCTGGCGGCCGACGACTCGACGCTGTTGTTGCCCGAGCCGTTTCCCTGGCTGAAGTTTCCGCTGACCTACGAGACGAGCTGGCAGTGGCCCTCGTCGCCAGCGACCAACCTGGAGGTCATCGCCCGGTTTCTGGCCGCCATCACCGGCGACAGTACGGCTATTCAGACCTATGAACAATACCGGGACCAACTGCAAAACGCTACGGTCCAGATTTTCTGGACGGTGGACGGCTACGGGACGCTGATCACGCCCGCCGGCTCGCGCGAGACGCTGCGGCTCAAGCGTACGGTGCGCGTCAGCGGCGTGACTGGCTTCAGCCAACCGCTGGACATCTTCATCAGCTACATGTGGCTTTCCGAAGACTGGCTGCAGGCAAACCCGGCTTCAATCATCCAGGCCGAAATCGGCACCACGCTTTCTGTTTCAGGAGGCTTTCCACCGGTCTTCACCCAGGTCCCCAGCGGTGCCTACTACAGCGTCTCGACGCTCCGACCGGTGGCGGGCGAGCCGCTTCCGGATGCGCCAATGGTAGTCCTGCGCGGCCCCTATCCCAATCCGCTCCGCGAGCATGCCATGCTGACGCTGACGCTCCCATCGCCGCAGCCGGTCTCGGTGCGCGTCTACAACCTGCTGGGGCAGGAAGTGGCGCGGCCGTTTGACGGGCTGCTGCCTTCGGGCACGCACCCTGTGTCCATTGATGCACATACCTGGCCGGCCGGCCTGTACCTGCTCCGAATCGAAGCCGGCACGCAGCACTGGACACGCCGGCTGGTGGTGGTGCATTAACCGGCAGGGCTCCGGACCACCACGAACAATTCCGGCGCCGGTCGGCGTCGGTTGCAGAAGGCATAACGGGCGGCCACGAAGCGGTCGGGGTCGATCGTTTCGGCCCATTGCCGCACGGCTTCGGACTCTTCGGCCCCGCCGGGGTGTCCCCGATAGGCCACCACGGTCAACACACCGCCGGGGCGAAGTAGACGAAGTGCCGCCTCAAGGGCGGGCACTGTGGTTTGCGGACGGGTAATGCAGGTGCGGTCGCTTCCGCCCGGCAGATAGCCCAGGTTGAACATGACCGCCCCGATGCGCCCGTGCCACGCCGCAGGCACTGCTTCGGCCATATGTTCGTGGCCCATTTGCAGCAGCGTCACACGTTCATGCAGTCCGGCCTCCTCCAGACGCCGGTGCGTCCGCACCAGTGCTTCTTCCTGAATGTCGAAGCCATAGACGTGCCCCTGCGGCCCAACCTGCCGGGCCAGAAACAGCGTATCGTGCCCGTTGCCCACGGTCGCGTCAACGGCCACCTCGCCCGGTTGCAGCACGGCCGCCACGATCCGGTGCGCCAGCGCCGTCCCTTCAAGAAAAAATGGCCGATCTGTCGAACTGCGCTGCATTTACGCTAAATTGCGGGACCAGCCGCCCCGCTGGTGGGTTTTCTTAAACGGAACGCATTGAATAACCCGAAAACCGTCGTCGTGGTCCATTACGTAGAGCTTCCGGGCGACCGGCGCTATCCGGTCGTGATCGAATCGCTGGCGGCGCTTCCGGCGTGGCTCGAGCGCGTCGGGCTGCGCCGCGGCCGCCTGCTGCTGGTGACCGATGAGCACGTGGCCCACCTGCACCTGGAGCCGCTCCAGGCGACGCTGGAAGCGGCAGGCTGGACACCCCACGTGCTGGTTCTCCCTCCGGGCGAACCTACTAAAGCGCTGCCTTACCTGGAACGCATCTATGACGAGGCGCTGAGCTGGGGCATCGACCGCCGAACCCCCATGCTGGCCTTTGGCGGCGGCGTGATCGGCGATCTGGCAGGCTTTGCCGCAGCCACATTGCTGCGCGGGCTGCCACTCGTGCAGGTGCCTACCACGCTGATCGCCCAGGTCGACAGCGCCATCGGTGGCAAGACCGGCATCAACCACGCGCGCGGAAAGAATCTGATCGGCGCCTTCCACCAGCCGGTGCTTGTGTTTGCCGACCCGTCGCTGTTGCAGACGTTGCCCGAACGCGAGTGGACCAGCGGCCTGGCCGAAGTGGTCAAGCATGCGCTGATCGGCGATCCGGCGCTGTTTGCCCTGCTGGAGAAGCGCTGGGCGGACGTAATGCAGCGCGACGCGGCGCTACTGCCGGAGCTGATTGGCCAGGCGGTCGCCGTCAAAATCCGGGTGGTCATGCAGGACGAACGCGAGGCCGGACTGCGGGCGATTCTGAACTTCGGACACACGTTCGGCCATGCCATCGAGCGCGTGGCCGGCTACGGACACTTCACGCATGGTGAGGCCGTGGCGCTGGGCATGCTGGCCGCCCTCTGGCTCTCGCACCGGAGACACCCGGACCTGCCCCTCGACCGCATCCGCACGCTGCTGCAACGCCTGCCGGTGCCCGGATCGCCCGACACGCTCGATTTCGAGGCGCTGCGCGAGGCCATGGAGGTGGACAAAAAAGCCCTGGCCGGGCGCTTGCGCTTCGTGTTGCTGCGCCGCGTAGGCGAAGCCTACCTGGCCGACGATGTAACCGAAGCCGAATTGCGGGACGCCTGGCAGTTCGTGCTGGAAAGCCACCGCGCGGCTATAACTTCCTGACCCCCCTGCCCGCCTTGCCCGTACGTGCGCTCGGACATATTGCCCGCCGATTGCTAATACTGGCGGCCGGTGTGCTGGCCGTCGGCCTGGTGCTCTTTGTAGCACTAACGCGCACGCGCGCCGGACGCGACTTCGTGCGCGCCCAACTGGAAGCGGCCTTCCGGGCGCATCTGGGCGGACAGCTTCGGATCGAGCGCCTGGACGGAGACCTGGTGCGCGGCCTGTACGCTACGCGCGTCCGACTCTACACGCCGGATGGCCGGTTGCTGCTGGACGTCGATTCGGTAGCGCTGCGCCCTTCCTGGCGAATGCTCCTCAGCCATACGCTGGCCTTCCGGCGCGTGGAGCTGTTCCATCCCCGACTTTTCCTGCGCTATGAGAACGGTCAATGGAATTTTGCCCAATGGCGCGACACGAGCGCTGCGCCTTCTGAAGCCCGCTGGGGGCTGGTCATTGCCGACCTTTATCTGCATAATGGATCCATCGAGACAGACCGCACGGGCCCGCCGCCTGAGCCGGTACGCCGAGGGCAACTCTTCGACTTTACGCAAACCCGCCTGGACAGTCTGACGCTGCAGGCCACGCTGGAATACCATCCAGACCGGCTGCTGCTCGATCTGCTCCGGCTCGACGCGCATCTTTCCCATCCCGACCAGCGCCTGCGCCATCTATCCGGTCAGCTTTTCTACCAGGAGGGCCGGTGGCATCTGCCCCGGCTGGAACTGGCGCTGGGCAACACCCTGGTGGCGCTCAGTGGCCAGTTCATTCCACGCACGCCGTTTGCCGAATCGGCCCTGCAGCTCGAGCTGGAAACCGGCACGCTCGACTTTGCCGAACTCCGCCGCCTGCTGCCCGGCCTCTCGTTGCACCAGCCCGTCACAATTGCCGGGCGGGTGCATGGCACGGTCAACGGGCTGGTGCTGGAGCAGCTGGAGCTGGCCGCTACTGCCGGACGCCTGCACCTGGAAGGCACGCTGCTGGGGCTGCCCGACTCGCTGGATTTCGACCTGCTTGCGACCGGCACCGGCCTGCAAACGGCCGGGCTGGTCCGGCTCTGGCCGACGCTTCCGCTTCCCGCCTCCCTGCAGACCCGCACTCCGCTGGCCCTTCGCGCGGAGGCACGCGGCCTGATGCGCCTGACTTCAGGCCCGACGCTTCGCCGGTTGGAAGGAAGCGTGCGTCTGCGCGGTCTGCCCGGCACGCTGGAAGGGCCGTTTCGGCTCGTACGAAAGGCTTCCGGAGACGCACCGGCCTACGAGGCCCACCTGCAACTGCGCAACGTGCAACCTGCCCGGTTGTGGAAAGGTGGTCCGCCGTCCATCCTGCTCAACGGCCTCGCCGAAGTGCACGGTCAGGGCCCCCGCCAGTTCGACCTGCATCTTCGCCTGGATCCCCGGCCATTCGGCGGCACGGGCGACTCGCTACTTTTCACCCTCCAGCGAAGCGGGCCTCGCTTCTGGGCCACGTTCTCGCTTCCTCAGCAGGACGGTAACCTGACAGCCACCGCTTTCTACCGGTCCGATCCCGACAGCGCCCGCTTCTGGCTGCGCGCCGTGGCCCGCCGCTTCGATCTGGGGCCTTACCTTCAGCCCGACACGCTCCAGACCCGCATCGACGCCACCTTTTCGCTGGAAGGTGCCGGGGCAACCTGGCCCGAGCTGACGGCCACCGCCCACCTGCGACTCGACTCCTCCTATGCGCGACGTGCCGATCATTCCTGGCAACTTGCCCCTGCTTCGGCGCGCCTGACCCTGACGCCGGCCGATTCGTTGCAGCATCGGCTCCAGATCACCGGAGACCTGCTCGAAGCAGAGCTGCGCGGCCACCTGACCCCCGACCGGCTTGCGCCGCTCGTGCGCTACTGGCAACAGGCATTCGCCGCAGCGATCCATCGTCAGACCGAAAAACCCTTCTACCGACCGCCACGCCCTCTCGAACTCTCCCCGCCGGCTCTGCGCCCACAGCTTGCAGTCCTTCAGGGACGCCTGCAGGTGCGTCGGCTCGACTGGCTACAGCCGCTGGCTGGCCTTCCGGCGATTCGGACCGACCTGACGGCTACGCTCTGGACGCGGGCCGGAGCCGACACGCTTCAACTTGCGCTGGAGTGGCAGGCCGATACGCTCGGGATAGGCGCGCTGCACCAGGAAGATGTGCAGGGACGGCTGCAGCTGGCCACCGGGCGCCAGATCGACCGCTCGCTGGTGGGCCTGTTCGAATGGCAGAGCGCCCGGCTGCAGCAGCTCCGACAGATCCGTCTGGTAGGCTACTTTCTGCCGGAAGGTGCCCAACTCAGCCTGAGCAGCCGCCCCGATACGACCGGCGAGACGCTGCGGCTGACCGCCACGCTGGACCTACTGGATCGCTTCAATCGCCTGACGCTGCAGGAATTCTACTGGCAGGTCCGGGACTATCGCTGGCAGCTGACGCAGCCGGCCCGCATCGACCTGTATGCCGATGCCGCCGTACTGCATTCGCTGCTCCTGCGCAATCGGCCCGCAGCCGACTCGATCGCCGGCGAAATCGAACTGAAGGGCATGCTCTCCGCTCAGGTAACCGATACGGCTTACGTAACACTACGCAGCATTGCCCTGGAAGAACTCACCCGGGCACTGGGTCGCGCCCGCAGGCTCAGCGGCCAACTGGAAGGCCGGCTCAGTCTGGTCGGCACTTTCGGAACGCCCCAACTTGCCGGATTTCTGCACATCGATCGCCTTCGCTACGACCGGCACCCGCTGGGCACGCTGCGTCTGGTCAGTCATTACGTGCCGGGCTCCCCACAGGTGGCGCTGGATGTCCGGCTCGATCCGGATACCACCATCGACGCCGCCAATCGGCTGCACCTGTCTGGAACGGTCCGGCTGCCTTCGTCCGACGACGCCGGCCGGCTCGACCTGCGCCTGGAGACCACCCACGCCGATGCCTTCTTCTTCACCTATATCTTCCCCGACCTGATCGCCAACGTGCAGGGTTACTTTGCCGGCCAGGGCCGCATCACGGGCACGTTTCGACGACCGATCTTCAACGCCGCCATGCAGCTTAATGCAGGCGCCTTCGACATTCCCCGATTCAACCTGCACTACCGGATCGAAGGACCGGTGTCGGTGGACGAAGCAGGTTTTCTGCTGGAAGCCATGCGCCTGCAGGATCCGACCGGCGGCCAGGCCCGCGTCGACGGCCGCATCTTCTTCAACGAGTATCGCTTCTTTTCCTTTGACCTGACCGCCCGTCTGAATGGACTGCAGGTCATGAACGTCACCTACAGCCGCGATTTGCCGTTTTACGGAAAGATCTGGGGCCGTGGGACGTTTTCACTCAGCGGCCCACTCTACGGAGCGCTGCTGCAGACGGCTGATGCCGAGGTGCTTCCGGAAAGCGAAATCTACATTCCACTGGCCGAAAGCGGCACCGAGGCGGACGAGGCGTTCATCGTCTTCGCCGACTCGACCGGCCGCATCCCGGAGCGTCCGACGCGTCGCCCCAACCTGCTGGCCCGGCGCCCACCGGGCGAACGGTCCTTCCTGGACGGGCTGGATCTGGACCTGAACCTGCTGGCACCGCAGGGCACCACGGTTCGGCTGGTGATCGACCCGCTGCTGGGTGATGTGATCAACGCGCGCGGGAGCGGCCGTCTGCAGATCATTCGTCAGGAAGGCACCTTCCAGACCTTCGGGCAACTGGACGTGACGGAAGGCGACTACCTGTTCACAGCCGGTGAGATTTTCGTCCGGCGGTTTCTGATCGAAGGCGGCACGATCACCTGGGACGGCGATCCCATCAATGCCCGGCTCGACCTGCAAGCAGCCTATCGCACGCGGGCCTCACGGGCCGGCCTTCCGGGCACGCTGGGTCAGGGCACCGGCCTGATTCCGCTTGTCGTGCAGATGCACATTACCGGTCGCGTCGAGGCCCCACAGGTCAGCCTGCGTCTGGCCATCGACCGCTCCATCAACGAGCCGCTGGCCGGCTACGAAGGGCTCGAAGCGCTGCTCAACCAGCCCGAACGGGCTGCCGAGTACGCCACGAGCGTGTTGCTCACCAACTCTTTCTTGCTCACTACCGAACGCACCACCCCCGAAACGCTCACCTCGTCAGGCAACCAGCTTGCCTTCAACAGCCTCTCGCAACTCATCGCCAGCCAGCTCAACCGCTACCTGAGCCAGGTGCTACCCAACGTGGACCTGCTGCTGGGCGTGCAGGGCGAGGGGACCCAGCGTCTGGACGTCACCTACGGCATCGCCCTTCGGCTGCTGAACGAGCGTCTGATCATCCGGGGCCAGGGCGTCTACCGTGGCGAAAGCACCGCCGAGGGCCAGCAGAATCTGCTGGGCGAGTTTGTCGTCGAGATCCGGCTGACCCCCAGCGTGTCCGTGCAGGTCTTCTACCGGCGCGAGGATGACGTGCTCAACGACTACACGCTGACCAGCGTCACAGGCGCCGGTCTTTCCTACCAGACCGAATTTCCCACCTGGCGGCGTTTGCTGGATCGGCTCTTCGGCTGGCTGATTCCGGATCGCACGCTCCCGGAAACGCCGCCGCTGACTCGGGCCGGCAACAACTCGGAGCAGGCCGACGTTGAACAGCATCGCTAATCCTGAAAACCGACCCCTGCGAGCATCCTTGGCACGCCGTAAAAAATCCGCGCAGAAAAAAGCGAAAACCTCCCGAAAAAAACGCCTGCCTACTCGTCCGCAGATCCGGCGGGCCATCCTCTCGATTTTGCGCAACAATGCGCATAAGGCGTATCGTCCGAAAGAACTGGCCAAGCTTTTAGATCTACGCGACTACGAGGCCTATCAGCGCTTCTGGGAGGTCCTCTCCGAACTGGAGCATCAGCACCTGGTCGCCCGCGTCAAGGGGGGTCGCTACACCTACGAGCGCCGGCCCTATCGCGTGGAGGGCATCCTGCGCGTGCATCCACAGGGCTACGGCTTTGTGGAGATCGAAGGCCAGGAAGACGAAGACATCTACATCAGCGAAGCGCATATGGGCACGGCGCTCGACGGCGACCGCGTGCTGGTGGGACTGGCCGCTCCGGCCCGAGGCGACCGCCGTCGGGAAGGCGAAGTGCTCAAAGTACTGGAACGCCGCCGCAAGCAGGCCGTCGGGACCTTCTACCCGCGCGGCGCCTATGCGTTTGTGGTGCCCGACGATCCACGCCTGACACGCGACATCTACGTGCCCCGCGAGGCCTTCAACGGCGCCCGCGCCGGCGACAAGGTGGTGGTCTCCATCGACCGCTTCGACGATCCCAAGGCCTCGCCCGAGGGACGCGTGCTCGAAGTGCTTGGTCCGGCCAGCGATCCACGCGTGCAGGTGCTGGCGCTGGCGCTCAGCAAGGACGTGCGCACCGGCTTCCCCGAGGCTGTGCTCAAAGAAGCCGAGCGCATCCCGGACGCTATTCCCGAGCGTGAATACCGTCGCCGGCTGGACCTGCGCGACCGCGAGGTCTTTACGATCGACCCCTCCGACGCCAAGGACTTCGACGATGCGCTGCACCTGCGGCGCCTGCCCAACGGCCACATCGAAGTCGGCGTCCATATTGCAGACGTCAGCTACTACGTCCGGCCCGGCTCCGCCCTCGACGAAGAAGCCTATCAGCGCGGCACGAGCGTCTACCTCGTGGACCGCGTGATTCCCATGCTTCCCGAAAAACTCTCCAATCAGGTTTGTTCGCTGCGGCCGGGCGAGGACAAGCTGACCTATTCGGTGCTCATGGAGCTGACGCCCTCGGCCCGCGTCGTGCGCTACCAGATCCGCGAGACCGTCATTCACTCGCGTCAGCGCTTCACCTACGAGGAAGCCCAGGCCATCATCGACGGCGCCGATCATCCGCTGGCCGAGCCGGTACGCCTGGCCCATGAGCTGGCTCAGAAGCTCCGCCGGGCCCGCATGGAAGCCGGGGCCATCGATTTCGACCTACCTGAAGTAAAGGTTGAGCTGGACGAGGCCGGTAACCCGATCCGTATCTACCGCAAAGAGCGGCTGGCGGCCCATCAGCTCATCGAGGAATTCATGCTGCTGGCCAATCGGCTCGTGGCCGAAACGATCGGCAAGCGCGCCGAAGCGCCGCCTTTCGTCTACCGCATTCACGACCGGCCCGACGCCGAGAAAATCCGCCAGCTGGCCCAGTACGTGCGCGTCTTCGGCTATCATCTGGAGCTGACCGAAGACGGCACCGTCTCCTCGAAAGCGCTCAACGAGCTGCTCCAGCACGTGAAGGGTACGCCCGAAGAGCCGGTCATCGAAGAAGCGGCACTGCGGGCCATGGCCAAGGCCCGCTATTCGACGCAGAACATCGGCCATTATGGGCTGGCGTTCGATTTCTACACGCATTTCACCAGCCCCATCCGACGTTATCCGGACCTGATGGTCCATCGACTGCTCAAGCAATACCTGAAGAAGGCGGAAAAAGCCCCGACCGTCGACGCCGACGAACTGGAGGCTCTCTGCCGGCACTGCTCCGAGCGCGAGCGAGCGGCCGAAGAGGCCGAGCGCGACTCGGTTCGCTTCAAGCAGGTGCAGTACATGCAGCAGCACGTGGGCGAGCGCTTCCGGGGCGTGGTCAGCAGCGTGACGAATTTCGGCGTGTTCGTCGAGCTCGAAGACGTGCTCGTCGAAGGGCTGGTGCACGTGCGCGACATGGGCGACGACTACTACGAGTACGACGAGCGGCGCTATACGCTACGTGGCATCTACTCCGGCAAACGGTACCGGCCGGGCGACGTGGTCGAGGTGGTCGTCGTACGGGCCGATCCGGCCACGCGTCAGATCGATCTGCGCTTCGTAGAGCCTTCGACCGACGGCGAGGCGCCTACGCCGCGTCGTCGCCGTCGTCGGCGAAAGCGCGCGCAAGCGCCCGGCGCTGGGCGCTGAGCGTCTGTTCCAGCTCGCGCTCGCCGTGGGCCGTCGAGAAGAAGAACGCCTCGAACTGAGACGGCGGCAGGTAGATGCCCTCTTCCAGCATGGCGTGGAAGTAGCGGGCGAAGCGCCGGGTGTCGCAGCGGCGGGCCGTTTCGTAATCCACGACGCGTTCCGATGTGAAGAACAGCGTGGCCATGGCGCCCACGCGCGTGAAGTACAGGTCCAACCCCAGTCCTTTCAGGTTTTCACGAATGCCCTCCTCCAGCGCAGCCCCGAAGCGCTCCAGGCGCTCGTACAGATCCGGCGTGTCGGCAATCTTCCGGAGCACGGCATAGCCGGCCGCCATGGCCAGCGGATTGCCCGAGAGCGTGCCGGCCTGATAGACAGGCCCTTTCGGCGCGACGTACTCCATGATCTCGCGCCGTCCGCCGTAGGCCCCCACCGGAAGCCCGCCGCCGATCACCTTGCCGAGGGTGGTCAGATCGGGCAGCACGCCGTAGCGTTCCTGTGCCCCACCGCGCGCCACACGGAAGCCTGTCATCACCTCGTCGAAGATGAGCAGCATGCCGTGGCGGTCGCAGAGCGCCCGCAATCCTTCCAGAAAGCCCGGCTCCGGCGGCACGCAGCCCATGTTGCCGGCCACCGGCTCCAGAATGATGGCGGCCACCTCACCGGCGTTGGCTTCCACCAGCTGTTCGACGTGCTGCAGGTCGTTGAAGCGGGCCAGCAGCGTGTCCTGTGCCGTACCCGGCGTCACACCCGGCGAGTTGGGCTGGCCGTAGGTGAGCGCCCCACTTCCGGCCGCAATCAGGAAAAAGTCGGCGTGCCCGTGGTAGTGTCCCTCGAACTTGATGATCTTGGGACGCCCGGTGTAAGCGCGGGCCAGACGCACGGCGCTCATGGTCGCCTCGGTGCCCGAGTTGACCAGCCGCACCATTTCGATCGACGGCACCAGCTCACAGATAAGCTCGGCCACGCGCACTTCCAGTTCGGTAGGTGCTCCAAACGAAGGGGAACGCGTGGCCGCTTCCTGGATGGCCCGCACCACGTCGGGATCGGCGTGCCCGAAGAGCATCGGCCCCCAAGATCCGACGTAGTCGATGTAGCGGTTGCCGTCGACGTCTTCAATGTAAGCGCCCTGCGCCCGTGCGATGAACGGCGGGGTGCCGCCCACGCTGCCGAAGGCACGGACCGGCGAATTGACGCCGCCCGGGATTACGCGTTGCGCCCGTTCGAAAAGCGCCCGGCTTCGCGACAGCTGCATCGCTCCTTACGAGGCAGGCCGTTTGGAATGAACGGAAGGCTTCGGCGGTGCCGTGCTTTCGGCGTTCTCAGGCGCCGGCTCGCACTCTGAGGGAATCCAGCACCGCGCCTCGGTGATGTGCTCGCACTGGTGGCAACGCGTCTTACGCACGCGCGGATGGTAGCGGGGCAGTTCGTCAAGCGGACGAATCGGGTAAGGCGTCGTCGCCGGCGCCCCGTCTCCCGACGCACCGACCGTTGCGGACGGCACCGGCAGCCGGAGCTGCGCCACGGTCACCTCGGCCAGCGCCTCGATGAACAGCGGGTGGCAGTTCAGTGCCGGCATCACTTCGTAATGGGTAATGCCGAACTGCTCGGCCTCTTCCCGCACTTCGATGTCCAGTTCGAAGGAGGTTTCAATATGGTCGGTCACGAACGCCACCGGCACCATCAGCACGGCCCGCACGCCCTGCTGCGCCAGCTCGGCCAGCTTGTCGGGCGTGCTCGGCGTCAGCCACTCACCTGGCCCCACCTTGCTCTGGAACGACACGTGGTAGGGCAGGTCGTGCTTCCGGTAGGCCATTACCCGGTCCACTGTGGAGTGGATCAGGCAGCAGTAGGGATCGCGCCGCTCCTTCATTTCAATGAGCGGCGTGCCGTGCGCACTGAAGACCAGATGCACCTCGGAGCGCACGTTCTTCGGAAAGCGCTGCAGCGCCTCGTCGATCCGCTCGCTGATCGCCTGAATGTACTTGGGATGCGCCGCGTACTCGTAGACGTAGGTCGTAGGCCAGCGCGGAATTTCGCCCACCTGCTCCAGCGTCCACCAGTAGAGCAGCGACGAGCCGGTGGTCGTCTTGGAATACTGTGGATAGAGCGGAAGCAGCACCACCTTGTCCACCCCTTCGGCCTGCATCTGCGCGGCCGCCTCCTCGCTGAACGGATGCCAGTAGCGCATGGCAATGTAGGTGCGGAAATGCACCCCCGCCGGCTGCCCGAAGCGTCGGTTCAGCAACCGTTCCAGCGCCTGCGCCTGCTCCCGCGTCAGCCGGTTCAGCGGCGAGCCGCCCCCGATCATCTCGTAGTCTTTGCCCACCTTCTTTGCACGCAGCCGGGCGATCAGGCGGCAGAGCCAGTGACGGGCAATGCCCTTCAGCGGGATGTCGATGATGGCCGGGTCCATGAACAGGTTGTAGAGGAAGGGCTCCACATCCTCCACACGCTCAGGGCCACCCAGATTGAGCAATACTACTCCGACCGTTTCGCCGGGATTGACTGCAAGCGGGGCCGATGGAAAATAATCTCCGCGGACCAGCCGCTCATCGTACTGGTAGTGCTTCAGAAACTGCCGGGGCGTCATGACCTCACCTTCTGCTGTTTGGCGACTTCGGGTTTAGAGCCGGGCGGCGATTGTCAGTTCCGCTTTCTGCTTGAAGTTTCGCACAAGGGCGGCGATCTTATAGAATCTCAGAAATTCTTAAACAGAGGTTTAACACGGACCGGGAGCGCTTTTTCTATGCTTAAGCATAACGAGAAAACCGGGACATTGCTTTGAATTCATATCAAAAATGAACACGACCATGGACCTGACCAGCTACGGATTACATGTACCGCACGTGTTGCGGAATCCTTCTCCGGCGGTGCTTTATGAGGAGGCGGTACGCTACGACGCCCGGGCGGCCATCGTCAGCAGCGGGGCACTGGCCTGCACCTCCGGCGCCAAGACGGGACGCAGCCCGGCCGACAAGCGCATCGTCGAACACCCGGAAAGCCAGGAAAACATCTGGTGGGGTCCGATCAACATCCCGCTGGACGAGCACACGTTCCTGATCAACCGCGAGCGGGCCCTCGACTACCTGAACACCCGGGAACGGCTCTACGTGATCGACGGCTTTGCCGGCTGGGATCCCAAGTACAGGATCAAGGTGCGGGTGATCTGCGAGCGCCCCTACCATGCCCTCTTCATGCACAACATGCTGATTCGCCCCACCCGCGAGGAGCTGGCCCAGTTTGGTGAGCCGGACTACGTGATCTTCAACGCGGGGCGCTTCCCGGCCAACCGCTACACCTCGCACATGACCTCGAAGACGAGCGTCGATCTCTCTTTCGAGCGGGGCGAGATGGTGATCCTCGGCACGGAGTACGCCGGGGAGATGAAAAAAGGCGTCTTTACCGTGATGAACTACCTGATGCCGCTGCGCGGTGTGCTCTCGATGCACTGCTCGGCCAACGAAGGAACGGACGGCGACGTGACGTTGTTTTTCGGGCTGTCGGGCACGGGCAAGACCACGCTTTCGGCCGATCCCAAGCGCCGCCTTATCGGCGACGACGAGCACTGCTGGACGGACGAAGGCGTCTTCAACATCGAGGGAGGCTGCTACGCCAAGGTGATCAACCTTTCGCCCGAAGGCGAGCCGCAGATCTACAACGCGATCCGGTTCGGGACCGTGCTCGAAAACGTCGTCTACGATCCGGAAACGCGCGAGGTGGACTACGCCGACGCCTCCATCACGGAGAACACCCGCGCCTCCTACCCCATCGAGTTCATCGAGAACGCCAAGATTCCCTGCATGGGCGGCCACCCGCGCAATATCATCTTTCTGGCCTACGATGCCTTCGGTGTACTGCCGCCGGTGGCCCGCCTGACGCCCGAACAGGCGATGTACCACTTCATCAGCGGCTACACGGCCAAAGTGGCCGGTACCGAGGTGGGCGTGACCGAGCCGCAGGCTACGTTCTCGGCCTGCTTCGGCGCCGCCTTTCTGGTGTGGCATCCGTTCAAATATGCCGAGATGCTGGCCGAGCGCATGCGGCGTCACAACACGCAGGCCTGGCTGATCAACACCGGGCTGACCGGCGGCCCCTACGGCGTCGGCCACCGCATCAAGCTGGCCCATACCCGGGCCATCATCGACGCCATCCACGACGGCACGCTGGCCGAGATGCCCACCGTGGTGGACGAACGCTTCGGCTTTGCCATCCCCACGCGCTGCCCGGGCGTGCCGGAGGAAATCCTGCAGCCACGTAACACCTGGAGTGATCCGTCGGCCTACGACGAGATGGCCGATCGACTGGCGCGGCTGTTCGCTCAGAACTTCGAGAAGTACCGCGCCGGTTGCTCCCGCGAAGTGGCCGAAGCCGGCCCGCGCGTGGTGAAGGTGTAGCCGGAAATGGCGTAGCAGAAAAACGGGGCAAGGCCAACACGCCTTGCCCCGTTTTTGTTCAGGACTCGGATCGCGCCATTTCCAGCAGGCGGCGCTCGGCGTAGGCGAGCATTTCGGGCGTGTCGACGTCCTGCCAGAAGCCGTCGCCGATATCGAGCGCGGCCATGCGGCGGGCGCGGGCCAGTCGGCGTACGCCGTCGGAGAGCGACGCATCGCCCTGCTCCCGATAGACGGCCTCCAGCGCGTCCATCAAGGCGAAGGTGCAGACGAAGACACCCGTGTCGATGGCGTTGAAGTCGGTCAGATGCTTGCCGATGTCCACGATCCAGCCGTCCTCAACGCGCACCTTGGTGGCATCATCCAGGTCGAAGATCTGGTCGATGCGGTAGTCCACCAGTAGCGTAGCGCCGTCTTTCGGGGGCCGATGCGTGCGCACCAGCGCCATGAGTTCGTCCCCCAGCACGTGATCGGCCATGGTGAGCAGAAAAGGGGCCTCACGCACGTATGGCCGCGCGGCCAGCACCGACAGGCCGTTCTGGAGTTCGTAGTGCGGGTTGTGGGCGAAGTGCACCCGGAGCGGCCCGTGGTAGTGGCGGCGGACCGCCTCCTGCACCTCCTCGCCGTGGTAGCCCACGACGATGACCACTTCCCGGCAGCCGGCCAGCGCTACGCTTCGCAGCGTGCGGAGGATCAGCGGCATGCCAGCCACCGGGGTCAGGGGTTTCAATTGAAACCCCGGGCGGGCACCGGCCAGCCGCGAACCCAACCCGGCCGCCAGCACGATGCCCGTCCGGGGTCCTGCTCCATTCTGAATCATCTCAGGTTCTCGTACAGCTCAAACTCTTCGGATAGGTGCGTGATGGGCGACTCGCCGCCCAGCACGCGCAGCGTGTTTTTCAGCCGGATGTGCTGGATGAACAGGTCGTGCTCGGGTACGTGGCCTTCCTGCACGTGCGGGCTCTTGAAGTAGAACGAGAGCCACTCCTGAATGCCCTTGAGCCCGGCCCGGGCGGCCAGGTCCAGGAACAGCGCCAGGTCCAGCACGATCGGCGCGGCCAGGATGGAGTCCCGACACAGGAAGTTGATCTTGATCTGCATCGGGTAGCCCATCCAGCCGAAAATGTCGATGTTGTCCCAGCTCTCCTTGGCATCACCGCGCGGCGGGTAGAAGTTGATCCGCACCTTGTGGTAGAGGTTGCCGTAGAGTTCCGGGTAGAGATCGGGCTGCAGGATCGTGTCGAGCACGCCCGACTTGGTCACCTCCTTGGCGCGGAAGCTGTCGATGTCGTCGAGCACCTCGCCGTCGCGGTTACCCAGGATGTTTGTCGAGAACCAGCCGCGCACGCCCAGCATGCGCATCTTGAAGGCCGGCGCCACCACCGTTTTGAGCATGGTCTGGCCGGTCTTGAAGTCCTTGCCGGCAATGGGCACACCCTTCTCCTCAGCCAGTTGCTCAAGAGCAGGCACGTCGGCCGACAGGTTCGGGGCGCCGTTCGCGTAGGGTACGCCCTCCATGATGGCCGCGTAGGCATAGAGCTGCGAGGGCGTGATCGACGGATCGTTGGCTTCCAGGCCCGCCTCGAAGGCTTCGATCGAGCGGTGGCAGTCCGACGGGCGCGTGTACACCTCGGTCGAGCCGCACCAGATCATGACGGCCCGGCTGGCGCCGGTCTCCTCAAGCGTGCGCCGGATGTCCTCGCGGAGCATCTCGGCCAGCTCCTTCTTCGTGCGGGCCTTTTTGACGTTGGGCCCGTCGAGCCGCCGCACGTACTGGCGGTCGAAGGCGGCCGGCATGGGCCGGATCGTGCGCAGGAAGTCTTCGAGCGGCTTCAGGTCGCGCTCTTCAAGGACCTGGGCGCGCATGGCCGCCTCGTAGGCATCGTCCGGGAAGATGTCCCAGGCGCCGAAGACCAGGTCGTCGAGTTCGGCCAGCGGCAGGAACTCCTTGATCAGCGGGTTGCGTCCGGCCGAGCGACGCCCCAGCCGGATCGTCTGCATCTGCGTCAGCGATCCATAGGGTCGAGCCCGTCCCTGCCGGACCGCCTCGACCCCCGCAATGAACGTGGTCGCCACGGCGCCCAGCCCCGGCGTGAGCACCAGCAACTTGCCCTCCGGGGGCGCGATCGAAACAGCTTCGCTCATGGATGGCTCCTCTTCAGGATGGTGAACGAATTACCGTTGCAGCCAGGCATCTGCCGGCTTTCCTTCCAGATGGCGGCGCAACCACAATCGGAAGCGCCGGTTCCGAATCCGCAGTTGCACGACCAGCAGCAGAAAGATCAGGTTGAGCACCACCAGTTCAAACATAAAAAAAGCCAGCGGTCTGCCGTACAGGCAGGCGATAAAAATGGCCAGCGTGCGGTAGTTCGAGCTCATAATCGCCCAGCGCCGCACCAGCGGCCGGTGCACGTAGCGGTACATCTGGCGCGCCTTCTGGGGATATGAAAATTTCTCAAGCGCCTCTTCCAGCAACCGCATCAGCTCCAGATCAGCCGCGCCCACGCCATACTGCACGCGTAGGTAGACCAGGTAAAGCTGGCCCATCCATCGAGCCAGTCCGCGTTTTTCGGCCAGCGTCGCACGAAAGGCTTCGGGTGTGACCGGCCGCGCGCTCTGCTTGTCGTGAACCCAGTAGTCGTAGGATTGCCGCTGAAACTCATAGGTGCTGGCCTGCACGATATGGCTAACGCCGGCCAGTACGGCCAGCACCCAGGCGATCCAGCCCGCCGACGGATAGGTCGCCAGCGCCAGGCTGATGTAGATCAGCACAAATGTGCCGTGGTCGCACAGGCCGTCGAGTACCTTGCCGATCTCGGAAGTGCGGCCGGTGAGGCGGGCCAGCTGGCCGTCGGCACCGTCCATGACGTGCCAGCCGATCATCAGCAGAAAGCCCAGCACGCAGGCCTGCCAGGAGGTGTAGTGGTAATAGGCGAACGCAGCACCAGCTCCAAGGGCCAGCCCCACCAGCGAGACCGTGTTGGGATGCACGCCCCAGCGCGCCAGCCGCTGCACCAGCGCCCAGCTCAGCGGATGAATGAAATACCGGTTGGTCGGCTCTTCAATCTCCGGCGTACGCCAGGCGCGCCGCGCTTCCGTCGTACCTGTCATGAACGTTATGAGGACAACCCTCCGGCCTGTCAGAACCGGCCATAAGTTAGCAAATTGTAGCCAGATTGTTAATAGCCAGCGCTGCGTGCAGAGAATTCAAAATACAGACAAGCTACGGCTGCGGCACGTCGGCCTCGGTCAGCGCCAGCCAGTCGCGCGGTTGGAAGAACCAGAGCGCCGCCTCTTCGGGCGATCCGGGCACCGGACGCCAGTCGTACTGCCAGCGCGCCTCGGGCGGTAGACTCATCAGGATGCTTTCGGTGCGGCCGTTCGACTCCAGTCCGAAGCGGGTCCCCCGGTCGTAGATCAGATTGAACTCCACATAACGGCCACGTCGCAACAGCTGAAAGTGCCGCTCGCGCTCGCCGTAGGGGATGTCCTTGCGGCGCTCGACGATGGGCAGGTATGAACGCAGGAAGGCACGGCCGGCCTCCCGGGTGAAGAAAAACGCGCCTTCAGGATCGTCGCGCAGATAGTCGTAGAAAATGCCGCCTACGCCGCGCATTTCGCCTCGGTGGGGCAGGTAGAAATACGCGTCGCAGGCCGCCTTGAAGCGCGCATAATCGGCCACGCCCGGATGCCGATCACACACCTCTTTCCAGACGCGGTGGAAGTGCTGCACGTCTTCCAGAAAAGGATAGTAGGGCGTCAGGTCGGCGCCACCACCGAACCACTGATCCTCCGGATGAAACAGGTCTTCACCCAGCGCAAAGTAGCGAAAGTTGGCGTGGACACTGGGGACGTAGGGCGAACGGGGATGAATGACCAGCGAAAGGCCCGTGGCGAAAAACGGGCCGGGATGCACGCCGATGGCCCGGGCCGCTCGCTCTGTGAGTTTTCCCCAGATGGCCGACGTGTTGACGCCCGCCTTTTCAAAGACAGCACCGTTTTCCAGCACGCAGGTCAGTCCGCCGCCTCCTTCGCGATAATTCCAGGGATCTCGCCGAAACTGTGCGGCACCGTCGGCGTCTTCTATGGCCTTGCAGATGTGATGCTGCAGTGCTTCGACAAAGCGCTGCACGCGATGCGCCATCGGAATATCGGTGCGCGGCTCTTTGCGCAACCGGTCAACACGGGCGTGATCATCCATCATCATCGATCAACACAGGTTGGGGCTTATGACGGTTCTGGAATATACGCCGAATGACGACGAAATGCTGCCGTTCATCCATGACAGCCTACGGCAACTTCAGGAAGCCGGGCACGAAGCCCGCTACATTCTGGTAGGCCGTACGGCCTATCGGCGGCTGTGCAAGGCGATCGGGCGGCAGTTTCAGCGCGGAGCCGGCCGCTTCGAGACCTATCAGCACATTCCCATCGTGGTCGATCCGTTCCGCGACGAAGAGGTCTGCGTCGTACCGGCCCCGGCCGTCTGCGCCGAGGAAGTGCACGGTTACCGGATGCCCTCGGGACCGGCGGATTCCAGATAGGCCAGCAGTCGATCGACGCGCAGCCGGAAGGCTTCATCCCAGAACGGCGGCACGGGCGCCGTCCACTGCATGCGCTCGCGGCGGGTCGGATGCGTGAGTGCCAGTTTCCAGGCGTGCAGCGCCATCTGTCCGGGCGCCAGCCAGCGCCGAGCCCGGTAGCGCCGGTCGCCAAGAATGGGATAGCCCCGGAAGGCCAGCTGCACCCGGATCTGATGCTTGCGGCCGGTTTCGGGCACCAGGCGCATGAGCGTCAGCCCGTTGCGCGTCATGAGCGCTTGCCAGTGCAGAACGGCTCGTTTCCCGAACGGATGGTCTTCCGGCACCAGGCGCATGTGGTCGCGGGCCGGCGCCATGAAATCCTCCCAGGTGCCGCTGCCTTCCAGCTCGCCTTCCACCAGCGCCAGGTACACCTTTTCCACCGTGCGTTCCCGAAACTGCTGCATCAGCCGGGCGGCCGCCTTGGACGTACGGGCCAGCACCATCACGCCCGACACCGGCGCATCCAGCCGGTGGACCAGTCCCAGATAGACGTTCCCGGGCTTGTTGAAGCGCTCCTTGATCAGCGCCTTGCCCAGCGAGAGCACGGTCGGCGCCCCGCTCCGATCGCCCTGACTGCGCAATCCCGAGGGCTTGTTGATGACCAGCAGGTGGTTGTCCAGGTACAGCACAGGGAGTTCCGCTACCTCCAGCATGGCGTCTTCCCTTCCGAAGTTTCGTTCGACACACATCAACGAGAACCTTCCATTTCGGTTGCGGGTAGCAGGTGTATTCGCGGACGAAAGCCGGTACCCTGGCGGGAGATGTTCGTAAATGCCGCCCGGCTCCATTCTGTTGTTCCTTATCCTGTTGCCCTCAGGTAATGCGGCACAGCCTGCTGTTCTTCGCCTTGAACATGCCGGGATCGTATCGGTGACAGAGCCTTATGCGGCGCTGCTTATCGATCCCACCGATACGCTGACACTTGCTCAGGTCCTTCAGTCCGACGCCTGGCGCTCTCCGGCTCGCCTGACGCCCGATCTACCACCGGGAACGTACTGGCTCCGGCTGAAGCTGGTCGCCGCGCCGGGGCTCTCGCACTGGCTGGTCGAGATTCCGGCCGATCAGGTGACCGGCTACGTGCTGGTGGACGGCCGTCTGCCGCCTCGCGACACGCTGCGCACGGGCTTTCTGGTACCGCCCCGAGCGCGCGACATTGCCACCTTCCGGCCGCCCTATCTTTCGCTGCACCTTACGCCGGGCGTGCCGCATCACCTGTACCTGCGCGTCCGGCACAACTTCGTCAGCTACGTCTCGCCGGGCGTTCCGGTGCCGATCCGGCTGCATCCGATCGACGAAGCCCTGGCGGCCGAACGTTCCCATCGCGTGGTGCAGGGTCTGCTGGCGGGGCTGCTGCTGGCCATGGCGCTCTACAATCTGTTTCTGTTTCTGGTGGTGCGCGAGCGAAGCTATCTCTACTACGTAATGCTGACGGCCCTGCTGGCGCTGTTCTGGCTTTCGGCCTCGGGCTACCTGGCCGATCTGTTCTGGTCCTCCGAGCGCGCCTATCCCCACGCGATCGACTTTTACCTGCTGCTGGGGGCCGGGCTCGGTTACCTGTGCTTCACGGTCTCCTTTCTGGAAACGTCGCGCTATGCGCCAATCTACCATCGGCTGCTGCACCTGTTGATGGCCCTGCTGACGCTCCCCGCTCTGCTGGGCCTGCTCGGCTACTGGGTGCTGGCCGAACAGTTTGCCGCCCTGGCCGCGCTGATGGCGGCGCTGCTCGGCTTCGGGGCCGGCTGGCAGGCCCATCGCCGCGACCATCCCCTGGCCCGCTATTACCTGCTGGCTGCCTTGCCCTTCGTGCTCGGGCTTGTAGTGTACGTGGCCACCTGGTGGGGCCTGTTGCCCGTCGTGCCGGTTACCCGCTACAGCGCCCAGTTCGGTTCGGCTGCCGAGGCGCTGCTCCTGTCGCTGGCACTGGGCGCCCGCATCCGCCTGCTGACGCGCGAACGCGCGCAGGCCCTGCTGGACCGCACCCGGGCCGAGGCCGCCGAGCGGCACCTTCAGGAAATCAATGCGCTGAAAACCCACCTGCTGGGCGCTACCGCCCATGACCTGCGCAATCCACTGAGCAGCGTGCAGGGATTGATCCAGACCGTACGCGAGGAGCTTCCGCCCGACAGCCCCCACCGGGAACTGCTCGAACTGGCCGAAGCAGCCAGTCAGCGCATGCTGGGCACCATCGAGCAGCTGATCACCGCCTCGGCACTGGAAAGCGGGCGGGTTACCTTCCGGCGCATGCGCGTGGATCTGGTCGAACTGGTCGCCGAAACCGTCCACTTCCATCAGGACCGCGCCACCCGTAAGCAGCAGCAACTCGTTTTCCTGGCACCGTCTGCAGGATCCTGCGTGGTGGAGACCGATCCCGAGCAACTGCGGCGGGCCCTGACGAACCTGCTCACCAATGCGCTCAAGTTCACGCCTTTCGGCAAGCGTATCACAGTACAACTCGCCCGCCATACCGACGCGGTGCGGCTGAGTGTCCGAGACGAAGGCCCCGGCCTGACCGAAGCCGATCGTGCGCGCTTGTTCGGGTATTTTCAGCGTCTTTCGGCGCAACCCACCGGCGACGAACCGTCGAGCGGGCTGGGCCTGGCCATCACGAAGCAGATCGTCGAGCGCCTGGGCGGCCGGATCGAAGTCGACAGCACCCCCGGCCAGGGCAGCACGTTTACGATCGTGCTGCCCGTCTCTTCTGCTGCTTCGTAGCTACTCGCCCGAAAGCTCTGCCAGGAGTTGCCGGACACGCTGCGACAGCTGCCAAATTACGATGATGACCTGGGCAGGGAAGCCTACGGCTTCAGCCGTGAGAGGAATTGCCCCATGCCCATGACATACCGTTGACACCAGCGCATCATAACCTCCCCACAAACGCTCGCCGCCATGCAGACGCTGACGCTGCGCACACGGCTTGAGCCCACGCCCGCGCAAGCCGACGCCCTCCAGGAAACCCTCGAGCGCTTCGCGCAGGCGTGCAATCTGACGCTGGAGGTGGCCCGTGCATGCCGCACCTTCAGCAAGTTCAAACTCCAGCGGCTCGTCTATGGACAACTCCGCGCGCTGGGCCTGTCGGCCAACCTGGCCATTCGGGCCATCGCCCGCGTGGGAAGGCGCAAAGGGCATCGCGCAAAGCACTACCGCCCCACCTCCTGTGACTATGACCAGCGCACGCTCTCGCTGCGAGGCGAAAGCGTCAGCCTTTCGACTACGCACGGGCGCCTGCGCATTCCCATGCGGCTGAGTCCATACCATCGCTACTGGCTTGCTCGGGCGCGCAGTGTGCAGGGTGGGAGGCTGCTTCGCGACCGACGCGGACGCTGGTATGTCCACCTGACCGTTCGCGTTGCGGTGCCGGAAGCATTGCCGACCGGTCGGGTGGTGGGCGTCGATCTGGGGCAACGTCACCTGGCGGCGCTTTCGACGGGCGAGCGTCTGTCCGGGGGCGCGCTCAAGACGAAGCGGCTCCACTACCGCGCAAAACGCGCCGAGATCCGCTCGAAGCTGGATCGCCCTTCCGAACGCACCCGGTCGCTGAGGCGGCTGTGGGCACGGCTTTCGGGGAGGGAGCGGCGCTTTGTGCGGCAGGTGTTGCATGAGGCGAGTCGCCGCATTGTGGACGGCCTTGCGCCCGGCGATGTGCTGGCGATCGAAGACCTTCGCGGTCTTCGCGGACGTACGAAGCGAAAGGGCAAAGCGGCGCGCCACCTGCACCAGTTGTGGCCGTACGGTTTGTTTCGGCGCTTGCTGGAATACAAGGCCCGGCTCAAGGGGGTGCGGGTGGTGGTGGTTGACCCGGCGCATACGAGCCAGACATGTCCGTGTTGTGGGCACGTTGATCGACGCAATCGTCGGAGTGGGCGGCTGTTTCGATGCCGGGCGTGTGGATTTCAGCACAATGCGGACGTGGTAGCGGCGCTGAACCTTGCCCGAAGAGCGGGCTCTGAGGGCATGGGTCGTTGTCAGCCGGCCCCTGGTGCTATCCCGGCCGGTGGTCGGGAGGGCAAGCCCACGACTTCAGTCGTGGGTAGCTGACACGGCCACCACCTCCTGCAGGATATGCTGTTTGATATGCGGCCGAAGCGCGCTTTTCATAACCAGATCCACGTTGCACCCCAACCGCCGACTCAGCCAGTCCTTCAACTCCACAAACTGAAACAGCGTTGGCGGTTCTTCAAACTCGACCAGCACGTCCAGATCGCTGTGCTCCCCCGCTTCTCCACGCACTACCGAGCCAAACAGTCCAACAAATTTAACACGAAATCTCTCCTTCAAAAAAGGCATTTCTCCGGCGAGAATGCACCGTATTTCTTCCACCGACAGCGGCCTGAGCTGGTTCATCTCGGACACCGTCTTCATCTGAAATCGAGCTTGCATTCAAAAAACAGCTCAATTAGCGTCAGGATTCATTGCGGGCATAACTCATTCCGAAGCCACCGGTACGTAGTCGTGCACGGCTTCTACGAAGGCGCGCACGTGATCGGGGTTGTGGTCGGGGTGCAGGCCGTGCCCCAGGTTGGCGATGTGCCCACGCGGCCCGAAGGCTTCGAGCATCCGGTGCGTCAGCCGGCGAATCGTCTCGGGCTCGGCATACAGCGCGCAGGGATCCAGATTGCCCTGCAGGGCCACACGTCCGCCCGTCAGCTGTCGGGCCTGGCGCGGGTCGATCGTCCAGTCGAGCCCCACCACGTCGTAACCTGCCTCGGCCAGTTCGGCCAGCGATGCATGGGCACCCCGGGCGAACACGATGCGCGGCACCTCGGGCCGGGCCTTCCCGACCTCCCCGCCGATGCGGCGCAGGTACGGAAGCGCAAAGGTGTGAAACAGGTCCGGGCTCAACACGCCGGCCCAGGAATCGAACACCTGCACCACCTGCGCCCCCGCGTCGATCTGTGCGATCAGAAACTCCACGAGCACGTCGGTCAGCAGCGAAAGCAGTCGGTGGCTGGCCTCGGGCTGCCGGTAGAGCCAGCCCTTGGCGCGGGCGAACGTCTTGCTGCCTCCGCCCTCCACCATGTAGGCCATGAGCGTCCAGGGCGCTCCGCAGAAGCCGATGAGCGGCACGCGACCGGCCAGGGCCTTCCGCGTCATCGTGATCGCTTCCAGCATATAGCGCAGCGCCTCGCGCACATCCGGCCGCCGGAGCCGCCGCAGGTCTTCAACCGTGCGCAGCGGATCGGGAAAGTACGGCCCGCGGCCCGGGATCATCTCCACGCGCAGCCCCAGCGCCTGCGGCACCACCAGGATGTCGGAAAAAATAATGGCCGCATCGAGCGGAAAGCGCCGCAGCGGCTGCAGCGTCACCTCGGTGGCCAGCTCCGGCGTGCGCACCACGTCGAAAAAGGCCTCGTCGGCTCGAAGTGCCCGGTACTCGGGAAGGTAGCGGCCGGCCTGCCGCATGATCCAGACGGGCGTGCGCTCGACCGGCTCGCGCCGCGCCGCCCGGAGCAACAGATCGTTCTGAAGCGGGGGGAAATCCGTCATGGGCATTTCTCAAACATCGGTGTGAAAGCGCTGAGCCTATCGAAAAGCAGCGGGTCGGGTTCCCTTTTCGTTAAATCCGAACCGAAGATCGTTGCGTTTCGTTGACAGGCTCGTACCGTCTGCCGCAACGACCATGGCGGAAGTCCCACAGACCGCGTCTCTGTCCTATCGGGGCGAGTTGCTCCGCAAGGCGCTGCACCTGCTGGCGCTGAGCATCCCGATCGGCATGCTGCACGTGACGCGCCCGACGGCGCTGGCCGTGCTCTGGCCACTGGCACTGGCGGCCCTCGGGGCCGATGTGCTGCGCGCCCGCTGGCCGACCTTTCACCGCTTCATCCGAGAAATCTTTGGCGGTATGATGCGCCCCGAGGAACTGCCGCCGCCCGGCGGTCCCATCGCCATCAACGGCGCCACCTGGGTGCTGCTCTCCAGCGCGCTGCTGGCCACGCTGTTTCCACTGCCGCTGGCCGCCACGGCCTTTGCCGTCTTCATGGTGGGCGATGCGGCCGCGGCCGTCGTGGGGCGCCGCTTCGGACGCCACCGCTGGCCCGGAAGCCGCCGCACCATCGAAGGGTCGCTCGCCTTTTTCGGCGCGGCGCTGCTCACGGCCCTTTTCTTTCCCGTCCCCCCGCTGCACGCCGTGCTGGCCGCCCTGCTGGCCACCGTGCTGGAAGTGCTGCCGCTTCCGCTCAACGACAACCTGCGCGTGCCACTCGCCGTCGCCCTGCTGCTCTGGCTGGTGCATTAACCGGTACGTTGATTCCTTTCGCAAAATTGCGTAGGCTTCGACAGGAGCCGCTGTAAGAAATCTTTCCCTTCATCGAAGCCATGCGCCGCTACTTTCTGTTGCTTCTGCTGGGCTGGCTGGTCGGGGCCGCCCATGCTCAGCCTGACCCGCTCATCATCAACGTGGACGGCCGCCGGACCACCTCACTGCATGGAAGCTGGGCCGCCATCGTCGATCCCTACGACGTGGGCTACCGCACCTACCGCAACACGCCCGACCCTAACGGCTTTTTCCGCCACCGCCGCCCCCAGCATCCGGCCGATCGCATCGAGTACAGCTTCGAAGACGCCCCGCGCCTGGAGGTGCCCGGCGACTGGAACAGCCAGCGCCCCGAACTTTTCTTCTACGAGGGCACCGTCTGGTACCAGCGCACTTTCACCTATCGCCTCCCGGCCGATCGGCGGCTGTTTCTCTACTTCGGGGCGGCCAACTACGAGGCCATCGTGGCCCTCAACGGTCAGGTGCTGGGCCGCCACGAAGGCGGCTTTACCCCGTTCAATTTTGAAATCACAGAGCTTGTCCGCGACGGCGAAAATGATCTGGTCGTCTACGTGAACAACCGTCGCCGCGCCGAGGGCGTCCCCACCGACAACATGGACTGGTGGAACTATGGTGGGCTGACGCGGCGCGTGCTGCTGGTGGAGACGCCCCGCACGTTCGTGCGCGACTATTTCGTGCAGCTCGATCCGGCGGACCCGTCGTTTCTTGCGGGCTGGGTGCAGCTCGACGGTCCCGAGCGCACGCTGACGGTGACGCTCCGCCTTCCAGAGCTGGGGCTTGTGCAGACGATCCGGCCCGACACGAGCGGTCGCGGTACGTTCCGGCTGCGTGTGCCGGAGCGGCTCGAGCGCTGGAGTCCAGCGCACCCGCGCCGCTACCGGGTCGAACTGGCCACGCGCTACGAGACCGTGGTCGACTCGATCGGCTTTCGGACGATCGAGACCCGGGGCACCGAGCTGTTGCTCAACGGCCGCCCCATTTTTCTGCGGGGCATTTCGATCCACGAGGAGGCGCCTTTCGAGGGACGGCGGGCCTTTTCCGAGGAGGACGCCCGCGTGCTGCTGGGCTGGGCGCGCGAGCTGGGCTGCAACTTCGTGCGGCTGGCGCACTATCCGCACAACGAAGCCATGGTACGCACGGCCGAGGCGATGGGCCTGCTGGTGTGGGCCGAGATTCCGGTCTACTGGACGATCCAGTGGGAGAACCCGCACACGCTGGAGCTGGCGCGTCAGCAACTGCGTGAGCTGATCACACGCGACAAAAATCGGGCGGCCGTGATTCTCTGGTCGGTGGCCAACGAGACGCCGCGCGGCGAGGCGCGGCTGCGCTTTCTGCGCACACTGATCGACGAGGCACGTCGGCTGGACCCGACGCGGCTGGTAACGGCCGCGCTGGAGCACCGCTACGTGAACGACACGACGATCGTGATCGACGACGAACTGAGCCGCTACCTGGACGTGCTGGGCAACAACGAGTACATCGGCTGGTACGACGGGCCGCCCGAGAAGGCGCGGCGCGTGGTCTGGCAAAACGCCTACGACAAGCCGCTCATCATGAGCGAGTGGGGCGGCGGGGCGAAGGCGGGCTTTCACGGGCCGGCCGAGCAGATCTGGACCGAGGAGTACCAGGCGCGGCTCTACCGGGAACAGATCGCCATGCTGCGGCGGATTCCGTTTCTGGTGGGCATGTCGCCGTGGATTCTGAAGGATTTTCGCTCGCCGCGGCGACCGCTGGCGCGCATTCAGGACTACTGGAACCGGAAGGGCGTGATCTCGGATCGCGGTCAGCGCAAGCAGGCCTTCTACGTGCTGCAGGCGTTTTACCGGGAGCTGGCCCAGAGCGCGATCAACGATTGAAGCCAGCCTATGGGTGCGGCACGCCTCCGGATCCGGGCACCGGCTTTTCCTGAGCCGCCGGTCGTGCCCCTGCGCTATCCGGTGCTGCTGATGCACGGACTGGGGGCACTGGCCCTGCCCTGGCGTCCGAGCCAGCTGCATCCCATTGCCGAACACCTGCGGCGGCACGGCATCCGGGCCTACGCCCCCAACGTGGCCCCGTACGCGCCGATGGCCCGACGCGCCGAGCGCTGGCGGCAATACCTGCAGCACGTCCTTGAGGAGACACGCGCCCCGAAAGCTCACCTGGTCGCCCATTCCATGGGGGGACTCGACGCCCGCTACCTGATCGCCCGACTCGACGGCTACCGGCACGTCGCCTCGCTGATCACGATCGCCACGCCCCACCGGGGCACCGCACTGGCCGAGCTGGTGCTGAAGCGTCCCGCAACCGTGCGGCGCTGGCTGGAGCGCCTGGCCCGACGCCTCAGCCACCTGCTGTTGCCCGACGAGCCCACCGCCCTGCTGGATACCGTCGCACAACTGACCCCGGCCTACGTGACCGAAGTGTTCAACGCGGAGGTGCCCGATCACCCGGACGTCCCCTGCTTCTCCTGGGCGGGCATAGCCGGTCCCGGCACCGACGTACCCATCACGCCCTGCATCGCCCCGCTGGCCCGCTACATCTACCAACGTGAAGGCCTCAACGACGGCTACGTCTCGGTCCGGAGCGCCCGATGGGGCCGTTTTCTGGGCACGCTGCGGGTTGATCACCTGCGCCAGGTAGGCGTGCGCATCGGCCCCGGCGCCCGCTTCGATGAAAAAACATTCTTCCTGGATCTGTGCCGCCAGGTACTTGCCCCCATCGAATCGGGCGCTTTTGTAGATTAAGCCCGTCCCCTGACAGCGACAAGCCTACCGGAAGTCATGCTGCGGCGAATTGGAATCGGCCTGGCCTTTTTGCTGCTTTCTGTGCTTGTTTCTGTGCTTGCGGCCCACGCCCAGTCGAAGCACACCTGGACCGTCGAGGACATCCTGCGTCAGGAGACGCTTACCGACCTGGAGATCGCCCCCGACGGGCGGCGCATCGTGTGGGTGCGCCGCCGGGCCAACTTCGACGAAGATCGCTTCGAGACCGACCTGTTTCTGACCTATCTGGACCAGAAAGGCACCGACGGGCTGCCACTGACCGTCCAGCTCACGCGCAGCGGCAACAACCACAACCCCCAGTGGAGCCCGGACGGCCGTTACATTGCTTTTCTCTCGTCGCGTAAGACCGACGACGACGACAAAACACAGGGAAGCCAGCTCTGGCTGCTCGACACCTTCGGCGGCGAGCCCTACCGCCTGACCGAACTGGACGTGCCGGTGCAGGACTTCGCCTGGTTCGACAGCACGCGACTGGTCTTTGCCGCCCGCGAAACGCCCACCTACGACGAACAGCAGCGCAAAAAGCAGAAAGACGACGCGCAGGCCGTCGAGGACACCACCGAATTCTACCCCGTACGGCTTTTCCGCATAGCCATTGACTCGAAGAAAATCGAGCGGCTGACGGAAAACGAAGGAGAAATCCTGGAATTTGCCGTCAATCCGACGGGACGCTTTATCGTCTACAGCATCGATCCACATCCGGTCGATGCCGACGCGCGGCACCAGCCCCGCCAGTACCTGCTGGACCTTGAGCGCAACGAGACCGTCGAGATCTTCGCCGAGCGCTACTTTGATCCGGAACGCTTCGTGTGGACGCGCGACGGGTCCGGCTTCTATGCAAGCGACGAGTTCTCCTCGGATCCAGAAAACGAAGGCGCCGGGATCACGAAGCTCTACTACTTCGACGTCGCCCGGCGTACCTACACGGAAGTGCCGCTCGGCTGGGACGCGGGCGTCGGCTACGGAGGCTACCAGGTGACCGAGGGCGGCGTCCATGTGCAACTGGCGGCCGGTCCGCGTATGGAGCCTCGCTTCTACGAAAAGACGGCCGATGGCTGGCGTACCCACCCCGTTTCGGACGCACGCCTGCGCCACAGCACGTCGATCCGGATCGGCCCCGACGGCCACACGATCGCCTTCGTGTACTCCCGCGCCGACTCGCTGCCGCAATATCTGGTAGGCACCTACCGCCGCGGCCGGCTGACCAACGTTCGGCCCTTCGTGCGCCTCAATACCTACCTCAAAGACTACCCCATCCCCCGCGCCGAGGTGATCTACTGGGAAGGCGCCGAAGGCGACACGGTCAACGGGATCCTGTACTATCCCTTCAACTACCGGCCGGGCCGCCGCCATCCGCTGATGGTGGTCATTCACGGTGGACCCAGCGGCGTCGATCTGGACGCCTGGCGGGCCGACTGGACGGTCTATCCGCCGCTCTGGGCCCAGCGCGGTGCCTTCGTGCTCCGGCCCAACTACCACGGGAGCGGCCACCACGGGCTGGAGTTCGTCGAGTCGATCAAAGGACGCTACTACGAGCTGGAGCTGCCCGACATCATCAAGGGCATCGAGCACCTGGTAGCGCAGGGGCTGGTCGATCCCGACTCGCTGGGCGTGATGGGCTGGTCGAACGGGGCCATCCTGACCATCGCACTGACCGTCGAGTATCCGGAGCGCTTCAAGGTGGCCATGCCGGGCGCGGGCGATGTGAACTGGATCTCGGACTACGGCAACTGCGCGTTCGGCGTCAGCTTCGACGATTCCTACTTCGGCGGGCCGCCGTGGGAGCGTCTGGACCACTACATCGCCAAAAGCCCGCTTTTCCGGCTGCACCGGGTCGTCACCCCCACGCTGATTCACTTCGGCGATCAGGACACGGCCGTGCCCACCGAGCAGGGCTGGCAACACTACCGGGCGCTCCAGCAGCTGGGGAAGGCGCCTGTCCGCTTCATCCTGTATCCCGGCGAGCCGCACGGCTTCCGGCGTCCCTCGCATCAGAAGCGCAAGATGGAAGAAGACCTGGCCTGGGCCGACACCTACCTGTTCGGCCGCACGTCGATGGCCGAGCGCCTGCGCCGGCGCGTGCTGCCCGAAAGCGCCCCGCTGGCGCTGAAGCTGCGGGCCCGCCGGATCGCCCGGACGGCCGACGGACGCTACGGGGTCGAACAGAACGGCATGTTGCTTCCGGAAATGGTTCGACTGGACGACACGCTGTGGGTCGGCCGCTTCGAGGTGACGCGGGCGCAGTTCCGGGCCTTCAAGCCGGACTACCCCGTGCCGCCCGGCACCGAAAACTATCCGGCCAGCGGCATCACGGCCGACGAAGCGCGCGCCTACGTGGCCTGGCTCCGCCGCCAGACCGGCCAGCCCTACCGGCTGCCCACCGTGGCCGAACTGGAAAAGCTGCAGCGGAAAGCCGGCGCTTCAGAAAACACGCTGGCCTACTGGCTGGGCTACACGCCCAACCCGGACGAGCGCCGACAACTGGAAGACGTGCTGGCCGACTTTCGGCCGGACGAACTGCTACTGCCCGTCGGATCACGTCCACCGGGTAACGCAAAAGACCCGGACGCGCCGCTGCTGTACGACCTGGACGGCAACGTGGCCGAGTGGGCGGTAGGCGAAGACGGTCGCCTGCAACCCTCCGGCGCCTCGGCCGTCACGGTACGCGATCCACGCACGAAGGAAGTGCCGGCGCCGCCCCCGGCCTTTATCGGACTGCGGGTGGTGTTTCCGCGCCACTGACTTCCGGGGTTTCGGCCGGGTGTCCGTTGCCGGGCGGCCGCCGCGGTGCGCCCTCCAGAAAGGCGGCGATGCGGTCGTGCTGGCGCCGGGCATCCTCGTAGCCGATCTCCAGCAGTTGTGCAATGTAGCCCGGATCGAACAGCATCATGCTGAGCGAGTCGGGCGTCTTCGTCTCGGTAGCCCCCAGCCCCCAGGTGAGAAAGCGGAGCGCTCCCTTGAGCGGCGGTCGGTAGTTGGCGGCCAGCTTGCCCAGATCTACCGAAGGCCGCAGGATCAACAGGCGGATCGGCCGGAGTCCGTCGCGTCGGTGCGGGGGAAGTTTCTTCACCAGGCGGTTGATTCGCTCCAGCATGGCTGCGTCCTGGTCGAGCGTGTCCAGAAAGATGGCGTTGAGCATGAGGCCCAGGATCTGCGCGGCCGGCGGGTAGCCCGCCACGTCGTGCGCATCGCCTTCCGCCTGGCTGCGCTTGTAGCGCGTCGAGATGGCCAGAATGGCATCGGCGCCCAGATGAATGGCCGGCGCTAGCGGCGTCAGCAGACTGATACCCCCGTCGCCGTACCAGGCGTCGCCCAGCCTGATGGCCGGAAAGACCAGCGGAAGCGCGGCCGACGCCAGGATGTGCTCGACGGTCAGTTCAGTCCGCACACCCCGGCGATCGGGTAGCTCCCAGTCGTGAATGTCGCGGCCTTCCACCCAGGTGACCGACTGCCCCGTCGAGTAGTTGGTGGTCGTCACGGCAAAGGCCCGGAGCGTGCCGCGCTTCAGGTTGAAGGCCACGCCGTGCAGCCGGCCGTCGGTCGTCTGCAGATGGCGCTTCAGAAAGGCCCGCAGCGGCGCATTGTCCACCAGGCCCCGCAGCGTGTCTTCCGGGAGCGGCTGTTCTCCGTTCGAGCGGGCTCGCCGCAGTAGCGTGCGCAGCACCTTCCAGCGCGATTCCGGCTCCATCACGTCTTCGAGGCGCACGGCCCGCCAGGTCTGCACCAGCCGGGCAGCCGCTTCCGGGAACGTGCCCGTATGGTTGGCCAGTTGTGCCGCATTGATCGCCCCCGCCGACACACCCGTCATGATCGTAAAGGCCCGGTCCGGAAACGCTTCGGCGATGTAGTGCAGCACACCCGCCTGATAGGCCGAGCGCGCCCCACCTCCACTGAGCACCAGCGCGCAGTCGCCCGGCCTTCCGATCCGCTCCTTCCAGCTCGCCCACCAGCGTCGCATCTGTGAAAAACCCTTCCAGTTCATTTTACGAAGCTTATCCTGCTCAAAGTATCGACGATACTGGAAGAAAGTATATGGCAAAAATGCCATGATGTTGGTTGCATTCGACAGGGCAACCCGTTACATTCCTGCAAGCAGGACCATGTAGACGCCGTGACGGCCTCCACGCTTTTTGCGCTGACGCTTGCCCGATTGTTGCCCGACGACTGGACGGCAACAGGGTGGCTCGTACGTCACGTCGGGAGCTTCGAGGCCTTGTCGTCGCAGCCACCGGAGGCGCTTCGCAATCACCTGGGCCACCGCCCCGAAGGCATCCGCCTGCTGGCTCAGCTCTCCAATGCGGCCTTCCTGCAAAAAATGCAGGAGCAGGCGAAAGCCGAACTGGCTACGTTGATTACCAAACGCATCCGGGTGCTGACGCCGCACGATGATGTCTGGCCTGCCGGTCTGGAAGCGCTCCCCGAACATCAGCGTCCATTTCTGCTTTTTGCCTACGGGAATCTGGAGCTGCTGGCGCAGCCCACCGTCGCGCTGCTGGCCCGTCCCCCGATCTCCGATGCGGCCTACGATCGCGCGCAGGACCTGACGTTGCACCTGATCGAAGCCGGCTGCGTTCCGGTGACCGGGGCGCTTTCCGGCTTCGATGTGGCCCTCCAGAAGCTCTGCCACAACGCGCCCCGTCCCCATCCGGCCATCATGGTCGCCCATACCGGACTGGCCCAGCTCCTTCCGCCCATGCGCCCGGTGGCCGCTGCCACGCTGCGGGCCGGCGGTCTGCTGCTGTCGCCCTTCCTCATGGAACTGCGGCCCAGCGACCGGCGTGATCGCCAGCGGGCGCTCGTGCAGGCTGCGCTGGCCCAGGCGGCGGTTTTCGTTGAACCCCGGGACGAAACCCCCGAGCATATGGCGCTCGACTGGGCCGTTCAGGCGCACCGGCCGGTCTTCGGCATCAGCACACGCACCATGCCCGAAGTGCACCCTATCCGCGAATCGGTGGACTTTGAATGGGTAGTCGAAGCGGCCCGCCGCACCTCCCCGGCCGAGTGATATGTGATCGCTGATTTACTGGAACATGATAGCGCAACATCCCATGTGTCCGTGCTTTCAGCCCAGAATAAGCGGCGCCAACCGCCAACGCCAACGTCCTGAACGTCGGTGCCAGCAACCCGCAGGAGCAACCCTCCCCCTGGCCCCCTCCCTGGCAGGGAGGGGGGAAGCACATACGAGAAAGCTTCGACGCTGAAACGCGCCCAGGTACCCGTCGCCACCACCAGCCGTAGCCTACAGACCCTGCTCCCCCTTTCAGGGGGAGCTGTCGCGAAGCGACTGAGGGGGTCATGGGATGCCGCACACATGCACCATGATGCCCGGAAAATCATATGAGCCCGCACGTGCTGTTCGTCTTTCTGGACGGCGTCGGGCTGGGCCCACCGCATCCGCGCAATCCATTCGCAGAGAACTGGCCCGGCCTTGAACGGCTCACCTGCGGCCAGCGCTGGACAGACCAGACGCGACCGTTCTCCAGGCTCCGGCACGTCTTCCGTCACCTGGATGCCACGCTGGGCATGCCCGGCCTGCCCCAGAGCGGCACCGGGCAGACCGCCCTGCTGACCGGCTTCAACGCGCCACGCATCGCCGGACGCCACTACGGTCCCTACGCCCACTCCCGAACCCGCGCCGTGCTGGCCCGCTATAACATTTTTCGCCGGTTGAAAGCCCGAGGGCTTTCGGTAGCTTTTGCCAATGCCTATCCGCCCGTATTCTTCGAGCAGGCCCGCCGACGCGACCGCTGGAGCGTCACCACCCGCTGCTGCCGGGAAGCCGACGTGCGGCTCCGCACGCTGGAGGATCTGGCCCGGGGCGAGGCCGTCGCCGCCGACCTGACGGGCCGGCGCCTGCACGAAGCAGGGTTCCCGGTCACGCCTATCGACGAAGCCGAAGCCGCCCGCCATCTGACAATGCTGCTCCAGCAACACCACTTCGTGCTTTTCGAGTACTTTCTGACGGATCAGGCCGGGCACCATCAGGACATGGACGAAGCACGGGCGGTGCTGGCCTCGCTGGACCGGTTCTTTTCGGCGCTGCTGGAACTGCTCGATCCCGAACGCCACCTGCTTGTGGTTACCAGCGACCACGGCAACCTGGAAGACCTGCGCGTGCGCACGCATACGCGCAACCCGGTGCCGCTGATCGCCCGCGGTCGCGGCGCCGAGCTTTTCTGCCACGCCTGCGACCTGCGCGACGTGACGCCCGCCATTGTCGCCGCGCTGGAAGCCGCCGCTACTCCACCTCGCCGACCAGCGCCGCTTCGGCCGTAGCTTCGTCGGGGATCAGCTTGCCCGTGGTCAGTTCCAGCACCAGCCGATCGGCGCCGTACAGGTCGCACAGCGCTTCGAGCACGCCCCGGCTATCGACAGCCACCGCCCGCATGCCGCGATCGGGCATGTAGACGTATTCACCCGCCAGTCCTTCGATGTTGCTGTCGAAGACCACGCCCACCAGGTGCAGATCCTGATCGATCAGCGCCGAGCCGGAGCTGCCTCCCGAGATGTCGGTGCTGGCCGCCAGATTGAGCGGGGTGGCGCGCTCGAACGCCTCGGGCGGCGTCAGCCACCGGGCCGGCAGGTTCCAGCCACTGCGTCCCCGGAAGCTGTAAAACCGATCGTACATCCCGAGGAACGTGGTGAACGGCGGAGCCTGCGTCCCGTTGTAAGGATAGCCTTCGATGCGGCCGTCGGCGATGCGCAGCGTGCCCGTACCGTCGGGCGGCACCGAGTGGCCGTAGACGGCAAAGCGCAGCGCCGCCAGGCGGGCGTTCAGGAAGCGCTCGCGTGCCTCGAACTGGTCGAGCTGCTGGCCGAGCGTGAAGTAGAGCGGCCCCAGCACTTCGATCACGGGCACCGAAGCGTCGCCGCTGTTCAGATACCCCTCGCGCAGCAGCCGGGCGAAGGCCACTGAGTCTTTCAGCGCGGTGCGAGCCACCAGGTCGCGGGCGACCTCGGCGGGCGAGCGATCGCCCAGCAGCCGCTGCACGCTCGGATGCTGCGGTCCCAGATAGTCGCGCAGCTCTTCGAGTCGGGCCGTGATGTAGCCCACCTCGACCGAATCGGGCCAGTCCCGAATCCGGAGCGCCTCCCGACGCAATTCTTCCAACCGGGACGGGAACGCACCGCGCTGGCGCATCAGATCGTGGGCGTAGCCGAAAAGCGCCCGCAGCAGGATGTGCGAACTCAGCAGCGTGCTCGTGCCGAAAAACTGAAAGGCGGCCGTCTGCGGCGCGGCCGCCGCCTTGCTGCGCTGCAGCGCCTCGAGCTGCATGAACACGTTGCCAAAATAGTTGCGCAGCGAGTCGCTGGCCATCATGCTGTCGCGCAGCGCCCGCTCGGCCGCCTGCTTGCGGGCCAGCAGGTACGGGTCGCGCAGGCCCCGGAGCTGTCCCTCGGTGGCCTTGATCGTGTTTTTCAGCGCAAAATAGACGCTACGCAGGCCGTAGATGTCGGCCGAATCGGGCTGTTGCCGGATGTAGCGTTCCAGCACCTCCGCCCGGCGGCGCAGCAGTCGAAGCCGTTGCGGGAGCGTATAGTCGCGTTCGAATTCGAGCTGGCTGACGGTCAGATGGCGCTGCGTCGCGCCCGGATTGCCCACGGCGAAGACGAGCTGGCCGCGCCGGGCCCCTTCGGTACGCCACGGGAAGTACCAGGGGCTTTCCAGTGGACGCCCGTCCGGCCCGTAGACACGCAGGAAGCTGACGTCCAGCGCATAGCGTGGATAGGTAAAATTATCGAAGTCGCCGCCAAAGTAGCCAACGCGCAGCTCGGGCGTCATCACCAGGCGCACGTCGTGATAGCGCCGCCAGGTGTAGGCCGTATAGCGGGCGCCGTAGTAGAGCGGCACGATCTCCACGTGCAGCTTGGTGTCGCGGTCCCGGGCTTCGGCTTCGAGCTGCTGCTTGAGCCGCTCCAGACGCCGATTGCGCAGGCGCTCACGCTCCACGTCGTCGCGGATCTCCTCCAGCCCGCGCACGATCAGCTCCGTCACATCGCGCGCTTCCAGGAGCTGCTCGGCGTACAGTCCGGGCAATCGCCGCTCGCCCTGCAGCGAGTCGGCATAGAAGCCCTCTTCCAGCAGCGCCTCGCCGGGCCGATCGATCAGGTCCAGGCTCTCCCAGGTGCAGTGGTGGTTCGTCACGACCAGCCCGTTGGGCGAGACGAAGGCGCCCGAGCAACGGCCGCTTTCAAAGACCAGCCGCAACGCACCCAGGCGGGCATGGGCCAGCCAGGCCGAGTCGGGCCGGAAGCCATAGGTGGCCTCCCAGTAGTCCAGGGGCGGCTCCTCGAACGTCCAGAGCCGTCCCGTGTCGAAGCGTCCGGCCCGCACCGTATCGAGCCCCGGCAAAGCCGTCGACGCCGCCGCCCGCATGCCGGTCGTCGCGGTGGTTTCCGCTTCGGTCACGAGCGGCGGCGCCTCGACGATCCGGGCCGTCTCGCGGGGACCGGCGCACCGAAGGCTCAGCGCAGCCAGCGTCAGGCTCAGCGCAACAATCCAGGCGCGTTGGTTCATCTCAGCGTCCGCTATTCATCAATGCATCGGCCTCTTCCTCGGAGCGCACCAGCTGGCCGGTGGTCAGCTCCAGCACCAGCCGGTCGGCATCGTAGATCTCGTCGAGTGCCTCCAGAATCCCCCGCACGTCCACGGCCACCGCCCGCATCCCGCGATCGGGCATGTAGATGTAGTCGGCCGGCAGGCTTTCGATGTTACCGTCGAAGATGAGTCCGACGACCTCCAGGTTCGGGTTGATCACCGGCGAGCCCGAGTTGCCGCCGATGATGTCGGCCGTGGCTACAAAGTTGAGAGGCGTGGAGCGGTCGAACGTTTCGGGCGGATGCAGCCAGCGCTCGGGCAGATCCCAGTCGGTGCCCGGTCCGAAGGCATAGTAGCGGTCGTAGAGGCCGTAGAAGGTGGTGTAAGGCGGCGCCATCGTACCGTTGTACGAGTAACCCCTGACCACGCCGTCGGCGATGCGCAGCGAGAAAGTAGCATCGGGCGGCACCGAGGTGCCGTAGACCTCGTAGCGGGCGCGGCCGAGCTGGCTGGCAATCTCCTGCTGCTGGGCCGAAATGCCCGCCCAGGCGCTCTGGAATGCCTGGAAGCGCGGCCAGACGGTCGCCACGAGCTGCACGGCCGGGTCGTCCATCGTCAGCGTGCCGCTTTCCAGCGCCTGCGCCGTCCGGGCCGAGTCACTCAGCACGGTGTTGTCGATAATGTGGCGGGCCACCGCCTCGGGCGCGCGTCCCTGCAGGATCTGGTCGACCAGGCGGCTGTCTTCGCCGAAGTAGCGGACGAAATCCTCCAGCCGTGCCTTCAGATAGCGCCACTGCACGCCTTTGGGCTGATCGTCCACCGAAAGGATCTCGTCGCGCAGCTCGGCCAGCTGTTCGTCCGAAGCGCCCGCCTGCTTCCGGTTCAGGTAGATGTAGGCCAGAATGGCCCGGCGAATCGCCGTGCTGCTGAGGCTGCTGTTCGGGTTGAAGGCCAGAAAGGCCTGCAGTTCGGCCGCATAGTCACGCTGCTGGTTGACCAGCTCGGCCATGCGGTCAAAAAGCGGATCGTATTTGCGTGCCAGCGTCGAATCGCGGCGCAGCGCCTCCCGGAAGCGCCGCTCAGCATCCCGACGGCGGGCGATGATATAGGGATCGCGCAGCCCTTTGACGCGGCCGGTGTAGAGCTTTTCGGCGTTGCTGAGCGAGAAGATCTCGTTGCGGATTTCTTCGCGCTCCGGTCCGTCGGGCAGCTCACGCAGATAGTCCTGAAGCGCGGACATGCGTGTCTGGATGAGCCGCAGGATGGCCGGTTCGAGCACGTCGCGCCGGAATTCAAGCTGGGCCACGGTCTGCAGCCGGCTCGTCGAACCCGGATTGCCGATCACAAAGACCACGTCGCCTTCCTCGACACCCTCCCGGCTCCAGCGGAAGTAGTGCGGTGTGCGCAGCGGCTGGCCGTTTTCGTCGTAGATGCGGAAGAACGTCACGTCGAGCGCGTAGCGCGGATAGGTGAAGTTGTCCGGGTCGCCGCCGAAGTAGCCCAGTTGCAGCTCGGGCGCCATCACCAGCCGCATGTCGCGGTAGCGTTTGAAGATGTAGGCCGAGTACTTGGCGCCGTTATAAAGCGAGATCACCTCGACGACGTAGCCGGCCTCCTCCCCGCCTTTTTCTTCCAGCAGCCGCTGTTCGATCTCCTGAATGGCCTGCTGGCGGGCCATGGCCCGTTCGGCGTCCGTCTCGGCCCCTTCCAGCGCAGCATAGACTTCATCGGTCACGTCGCGGATTTCGATGAGCTGGTCGGCGTAGTAGTCTTCGGCGCGGCGCTCCTCCTCGAGCGAGCGGGCGTAGAAGCCGTTGTCGAGCAGGTTTTCGCCGGGTCGGCTGACGGCCACGACGGCTTCCCGACCGCAGTGGTGGTTCGTCATCACCAGCCCGTTGGGCGAGACGAACGAGGCCGAGCAGCCCGGAATGCGCAGCGCGCCCAGCCGGGCTTCCCGGAACCAGGCCGAGTCGGGCCGGAAGCCGTAGGCCTCGGCGAAATAGTCGATGGGCGGATCGTCGAACGTCCACATCTTGCCGTTGTCGAAGCGCCCGGCCCGCACCGTGTCGAGCGAGGGGACCATCCGCGGCGAAAGCGGCGCCTCGGGTACGGTGGTAGGCGGCGGCGGAGGTGCCGGTCGGGCAGGCGCTTCCGAGGTCGTGGTGGGCTGGCTGGTGGCACATCCGACGAGCAGTGCCAGGCTCAGCGACAGCAGCACGCGCAGGGTCGGTTTCATGGGATTCCTCTTGCTGTTTAAAGTCCGTTTCAAAAATAGCGATTTTCAGGCTTTTCCGCGCACCACGCACTGGAACCTCTCTTCCTTCGGGAATATATTTAAGCCGTGCATGGAGAACGTGCGAAAGTGGCGGAACTGGTAGACGCGCGAGACTTAGGATCTCGTGGCCGCAAGGCCGTGGGGGTTCGAGTCCCCCCTTTCGCACCAGCAGAAAAGCCCCTGCACCGATGCAGGGGCTTTTCTGTTTTGGTTCATCTCCTCACACCGCCTCCAGGGCCTGTTCCAGGTCGAGGATGAGGTCGGCGGGGTGTTCGATGCCGACCGAAAGGCGGATCAGGTTTTCGCGGATGCCGATGCGGCGCTGCTCCTCGGGCGGAATGTCGGAGTGCGTCATGGTGGCGGGATGCTCGGCCAGCGACTCGGTCCCGCCCAGACTCACGGCCAGCTTGATGAGCTTCAGGCTGTTCAGGAAGCGGAACGCCTCGGCCTCGCCACCCCGGATCTCGAACGAAATCATCGCGCCCGGACTCTTGCACTGGCGCTGGAAGATTTCGTACTGGGGATCGTCTTCTTTCAGGTGTCCCAGGTAGTAGACACGCTCCACCTTCGGGTGCTCGGCCAGAAAGTCGGCCACACGTCGGGCGTTGCGTGCCTGCTTTTCCATGCGGATCTTGAGTGTCTCCAGGCTACGCATGAGCAGCCAGCCCGTCCACGGCCCCGCCATCGAACCGGTAAACGTGCGCGTGCCCTTGATCGCTTTGAGGAGTTCGCTGGCGCCCAGTGCCGCCCCGGCAATCACGTCGCTGTGACCGCCGATGTACTTCGTGGCCGAGTAGAGCACGATGTGGGCGCCATGCTTGAGCGGATGCTGCCAGAGCGGCCCCAGGAACGTGTTGTCCACCATGACCAGCACGGGACGGTCCGGGCGGCCATGATCGCGAGCGATGCGGGCGCACGCCTCCAGGTCCACCAGCCGGTTCGTGGGGTTGGCCGGCGTCTCCACGTAGAGCACGCGCAGCCGCTCGCCGATACCTTTTTCGTCGATCAGCGCCCGCACCTCGTCTTCGGGCGTGCCCGCCAGGAAACCCACGGGCTCGATGCCCCACTCGGGCAGGATGTGCTTGAGCAGATAGTCGGTGCCGCCGTAGAGCGGCTCACTGTGCAGCACGACGTCGCCGGGCCGCAGGAACGTGAGCAGCGACGTGAAGATCGCGGCCATGCCGCTCTCGAAAGCGGCGGCCTCCTCGGCCTCGTCCCAGAGCGTGAGCCGATCTTCGAGAATTTCCAGATCTGGATTGTTCAGGCGGCTGTAGATGAGCCCGAGCTGCTCGGCCCGACGGGGCTCGCGCAGCCCGTAGGCCAGTTCGAAGAACCGTTTGCCCTCTTCGGCCGACTGAAAGACGAACGTCGAGGTCTGAAAGATCGGACATTTGAGCGCGCCTTCCGACCACTCGGGTCGGTAGCCGTAGCTCATCATCAGGCTTTCCGGATGCAGGCGATGGCCGTTGATCTCGGCCGGCCACTTTGGCTTTGGTTTGCGCGGCATAACGTTCTGAACAAGTTGGTTTCTGGGAATGGTAGGCCGAAAACTTGCCTCAGACGGGCGCAGCAGCCCATCCCTCGCCCGCCATGATCCGGCAGGCCTTTCTCAAGTTCGGAAACGCTTCCAATAAGTGCAAAACGTCGGGCGGCATTTGCCGACTTCTTTACAGCGCTACTGCGCCAACCGGTTGTACTCGGACAGATGAGAGGGGTCCAGCTCGCTCAGAATCGAAAAAGCTTCCTGGGCCAAGCGGGATCCTTCGAAAATGGCCGCCAGCTCCTGATATTTGGCCGTGAAGAACAGATCCATCACGTAGGGACGGGACACTTCCTGATAAAGTGCCTCCAGGGAGCGCAGCACGTCGAGCACGGCGGCACGGGCCGCCTCGGGATCCTGGACGAAGTGATCCAGCCCCTCGAAGTGATACTTGAAGTACGCCTGCCGGACCGCCCGGTAGCGCGGGTCGAGCAGTTGCGTGATCAGGGCCACGCGGCTGCGGTCGTCGCCGATCTGGTTCCAGCCGTTGGCCCCGGCCGCCTGCGCCAGCTCGGCAATGCGCCGGGCCTGCTCGAAAAACGGCGTGCCGCCCAGCTCGCTGAACGTGTCGTAATCGTACCCCAGAATGATGAAGGCGTAGAAGTCGAGCACGGACGTCAGCGGGTGGAATTGCTCCAGGTTGAAGATCAGCGGCGTGCCCTGCGGATACTCGAACTCCCAGTTCGGATCGCTGAGCTGGAGTACCGTCGTGTACTGCGTGGTGCCGTAGATCGGCCGGCGCGTGGCCAGCACGAGCCGGGCTCGAAAGCGCGTCAGCGTAACGGCCTCTTCAAAAAAGATCTGGACCGTACAGTCGATGCGCTCGATGTCCTCGAACGCGTCGTTCGTCCAGCGCCGTTCGTTGAGGTAGCGCCGGATCTGATCTTCCAGCTCGCGCAAGTAGTCGTACTGGGAGCCCTGCAGCTTTTGATAGTTGACCGATACGGAACAATTCAACTCCTGGGCCCGGAGCGGCGCCACGAGGAGCAGCGCCAGCCCCAACCCGAACAGCCATGCCCTGAGCCGGTGTCGTCTGACTGAAGCCATACCGGCCCATGGTACGGCAAGCCGTGGCGCCGGTTTCCCATGACGGTTGCGCCGAATTGTCCCTGTTTTGCAGTGGGCATCCTGCATTTTCTACTGCTGCCATGTCCCGAAGACGACACATCGGCCTGTGGTGCGTGTTGCTCGTGGCGGCACTGACCGGAGGCACACAGGGCCAGTCGCTGGAAGGGGGTGCCCGCGCCGTGGCACTGGCCGGTGCCACCACGGCCCTGACGGCCGACGTCTGGGCGCACGCGAATCCGGCCGCCTGGGCCGACTGGCGGCGGACGGCGCTGTCGCTCACGGTCAGTCAGGCCTACGGGCTGGAAGCATTGCGGCTGGGTGCGGCCACCTACGTGCAACCCGTAGCGCGCATGACGATGGCGCTGGGCGCGCGCACGTTCGGCTTCGACGCCTACCGGGAGACGCATCTCTGGCTGGGGCTGGCCCGCACGCTGCATCCGGCCACCCGTCGGCCGCTCCGCCTGGGCCTGAGCCTGCGCTACCAGCACGTGGCCATCGAACGCTACGGGGCGGCCGGCGCGCTCGGCCTCTGGGCAGGCCTGCAGGCCGAGGTTTTCCCGTGGCTGACGGTGGGCATGGCCGCCACCAATCTGAACGCGCCCCGGCTGGCCGGCCGTGAGGCACTGCCCCGTACGCTGCGTCTGGGACTGGCCTACCACCCGGCCGCACCGTTCCGGTTGCTGGTGGACGTGTACAAGGAACTGCGCTTTGCGCCCGACTTCCGGGCGGGACTCGAAGTGCAGGCGCTTCCCGTGCTCACGCTCCGCGTCGGCACGGGCACGCTCCCTGAACGCATCACGGCCGGCTTCGGACTGACAATCGGACCGATCCAGGCCGACGCGGCCGCCGAATACCACGCCGTGCTGGGGTGGTCGCCTGCGCTTTCACTGACGCTGGTCCGCTGAGCCGCCATGCGTTTGTTTGGCATCCTGCTACTCGTTGCGACGCCGGCATTTGCCCGACAGGTCGTGCCGGACACGCTCTCTCCGGCCTCACCCGTCGAAGCAGCGCTGGAAGGACTGACGCTCGATCCGGAGGCTCTGGAGGAGCTGGCCGCCTGGCTGGACGAGCGGCTGCAGGATCCGCTGGACCTGAACACGGCCCCGGTGGGGGAGCTGGCCCGCCTTCCCGGCCTCTCGCCACTGCTGGCACGGCAAATCGTGGCGCACCGCCGACGCGGGCCATTTGCCAACGTGGACGAACTGCTTCGCGTGGAGGGCTTCACGCCGGAGCTGCTGGCCCGCATCCGGCCGTTCGTGACCGTCCGCTCGCTCCTGAGCCCCGTCCGCCCATCGGGCTACGTGCTCCAGCGGTTCGACCATGTTCCTGCACAGGCCGACGTACGCTATCCCGGCCCGCCGCTCCGGCTCCAGACGCGCCTGCGGCTGCGCTACGGCCGGCTCGAAACGGCCCTCACGCTCGAAAGCGACCCGGGCGAGCCCTTTCGCTGGGATCCGGCCACACGCACCTACGGCTTCGATCATCAGGCCGGTTTCGTGGCCTGGCGCGGTTCGGGATGGCTGGAGCAATTCATCGTAGGGGACTTCAGCGCCCGTTTTGGCGCCGGACTGACGCTCTGGTCCATGCCCGCCATCGACAGCTACCAGGCGGCGGCCGACGCGCCGCTGCGCCAGGGATCGGGTCTGACGCCCTACAGCGGCACCGACGAGGTACGTTACTTTCGCGGCCTGGCATTGACGCTGGCCCCTGCTTCGGCGCTGCACCTCTCGCTCTTCGGGTCACGGCGCTGGCTGGATGCCCGCCTCGACACGCTCGAAGCCACGCTGCGGGCCGGCGTCGTCAGCCTCCCCGCTTCGGGCCTGCACCGCACCGAGGCCGAGCGCAGCCGCAAAGGGGTGCTGCGTAGCGACGTGCTGGGCGGTGCGTTGACCTTCGAGCATGCCCGCGGCCAGCTGGGTCTGGTCGGCTACACGACGCACTTTGCCCATCCGCTGCAGCCCGGAGATGCCCTCTACAACCGACACGCCTGGCGCGGCCGCACGGCCCACGCGCTGGGCGCTTTCGGACAGTTTTTGCTCGGCCGGACGCTGCTGAGCGCCGAGGTCGGCGGCACGCTCGGCCGTCCCTTCGGCCTGGTGGCGGCACTGTCGGGGCCAATGGGCCGCATTGCCCGGGCTACGCTGGCCGTGCGTCACCTGCCCACTCGCTTCGTCAGCCTGCACGGCGATCCGTTCGACACCCGGAGCGGCACGCCTACCGGCGAAACGGGCGGTTACGTCGGTCTGGAGCTCACGCCGGCGCCGGACTGGCAACTGCTGGCCGCGGTCGATCAGTACCGGCTCCCCTGGCCCCGCTACGGACAGTTCTGGCCCACCATCGGCCGCACACACTGGCTCCGGCTCACCATGCGCCCGCGTCCCTGGCTGGAGACCTACCTGCAGGTCCGGCACGATCGCGCCGAACAACGTACGGCAGCGCCCGGTCCCGGGGCGTCCCTGCTCGAAGCGACTGCGCCCGAGCGTTACCTGTCCCTCCGCTGGCACGGCACCTACGCCTTCAGTTCCACGCTGCGGCTGGAAGCCCGTCTGGAGCACGCCCGCCGCACCCGATCTGAGCAACGCAACACCGGCTGGTTGTTCTACCAGGGCGTGCGCTGGCTGCCCCGCCCCTGGCTGCAGCTTGACGCCCGTCTGACCTTCTTCGACAGCGACACGGCTTTGCTGCTCTACGCGCCCGAGCCCGGCCTGCGCTACAGCATGGCGCTGGCGGCGCTGAGCGACCGGGGTCAGCGCACGCTGCTGCGCCTGCAACTGCGTCCCTTTTCGCGCCTGCTGTTGCAGCTACGGCACACCACCACGCTGGAGGAAACACCGACACGGAACATCCGGCGCACCTGGCAATTTCTGCTGCTGTGGCAGATGGGTTAAGTGCCGATCCATTTTGTCGATTCTTTCTACGTAACCGGTCACGCTAACAGGGGCACTGGCCATGTCGGAACCCTCGAAGCCGCGGCTGCTGGCCGTCGAAGACAACCCGGAGACGCGGCTGTTGCTGCGCTATTTTCTGCAGGAGCACTTCGACCTGTTGCTGGCCGCCACGTTTGATGAAGCGCTGGAGCTGGCCCGTCAGGAGCATGCCGAGGTGCTCCTGCTCGACATCAACCTGGGCGAGCAGCGCACAGGGATCGACCTGCTGCACGAACTCCGTGAGCGCCTCACCTACCGCGACACGCCCGCCATCGCCTTTACCGCCTACGCCCGCCCGGAAGACCGCGACCGGTTTCTGCAGGAAGGATTCGACGAGTACCTGACGAAACCCTTCACCCGCCAGCAGCTCCTGAAAGCCATCGAATCGGCCAGGAATCGCCGTTCCTGAGTTTTTGGCAAAAGCAGATCCGCCGTGCCGATCCGACGTATCCGGGACGTACCCGGAACGAACCGCTTCCCGATGCCATGCCGCGCCTGCTGCTTCTTGCCGCTCTGCTACTGACGGGCTGTCGGTTTTCCCGCACCTACGAAGTGCGTGGCCGTGTGGTCGGCTTCGGCGACGACCCGCACACGCTCTTCATTCAGCACGAGGAGATCCCCGGCTACATGCCGGCCATGACAATGCCATTTCGCACGCCGGATACGACGGCCGTGTCCCGCCTTTCCCTGGGCGACCAGATCGCCTTCACTTTCCACGTGACGCGCGACAGCGCCTGGATCACCGACATCCGGCGCCTGCCGCCGGGCACCCGGTTGAACCTGGATGCCGGCGCGCCGCCTGCATTTCAGGGCCTGCCTCTGCTGCAGGAAGGCGATCCGCTCCCCAAAGCCACGCTGCTGACGCAGGACAGCCTGCAACTCCGCCTGTCGGACCTGCAGGGCCGCGCCCTGCTGCTTACGTTCATCTACACGCGCTGCCCGGTGCCCGACTTCTGCCCGCTCATGTCGCGCCGCTTCCAGCAGCTTCAGGAACCGCTCAAAGCGCGTTTCGGCGATCGCACGCGCCTGCTCACGATCAGCTTCGATCCGGCTTACGACACGCCTTCGGTCCTGCGACGCTACGCACGGCACTACACGGACGACACCCGCCACTGGATCTTTGCCACGGGCGACACGACCACCATCCGCCGGCTGGCCGCGCAGTTCGGGGTACACTACGAGACCGAAGGCGGTGAGATTATCCACAACCTGACCACGGCGCTCGTGATGCCGGACGGACGCATCGGACGCATCTGGCGGGGCAATCGCTGGACGACCGACGAGGTGCTGGCGGCCGTTGCCGAGGTGCTGGCCGACACTTCGGCGACACGCTGAACGCTCAGCGCCAGACGGTCTGCCACTTTCCGTCGCGCAGGCGATAGGCCATGCCGGCCCGCAGATCCAGCCGCAGATGAGAAAAGAGCCGGAACTGCACCCCGGCCCCACCACCCATCGCGCTGAGATCACGTGGCCCTATCACTTCGCCGTCAAGGATCCGAACCGTCTCGGCAAAGCCGTACAGGTACAGCGCATCGACGTAGAGCGGCAGGATCACCAGGCCACTGTCGATGAACTTCACGGGCACGAGCGCCAGCGTGCCCAGCCGTCCGAACGTGCCGTGCCCCAGGAAGGCGTCTTCCCAGCCGCGCGGCAGGAACGTGGTCAGGTCGAGCACGTCGCCCCGGTTCTGCCAGAGCAGCCCGGCCTCGAGCCGAAGTCCCACGTTGTAGCGGGCCAGCAGCGGCAGGTACACATGCAGGCTGGAGCGGTAGGCTTCGCGCCGGGCCAGCGTCGTGCGTCGCAGGTCCCAGAGCGCCCGGGTCGTCCAGCTCAATCCCTGGTTGGGCATCAGGTCGCGCAGGTTCTGCTGCAGCCGGTAGGCCACCGTCACGATGGGTTCCACCGTCTGTCGCGTGTCGCGCAGCAGCGTGGGGTGGTCGGACTGGCGGTGCCAGAAGTAGCGCTCCTGCTCGCTGCGGCCGATCAGCGTCAGTAGCAGCCAAGAGCTGTACACGTTCGACTCCAGCAGCACGGGCAGATTGGCACTGACGGCCACCCCGCGTCGCTCGCGCCCGACGCGACGGATCGCGCCGTCGCTGAAGCGCACCAGGGCCGAGGATGGCAGATCGTACAGGAACAGTCCGGGCCGGAAGGACCAGCCGCCGTAGCTCAGCCACAGGCTGCCCCAGAGCCGGTCCTGCCGGTAGAAGCCGTGCGCCATGTACACCCAGCGCTGGAGCGGATCGGTGCCTTCCAGCCCCAGTCCGAGTGCCCATCCCAGCCCCTCGCCGTAGCCGTCCGGATCACCCTGCGGCAGATCGCCCACCAGATAGGTCAGACGTGGCCGCCACAGATAGCGCCAGGCCCGATAGGGCCGTGGCGGCCCGTCGAACGCCACCGGATCGGCTTCGTGTGCGGCCACAGCCTGCAGCGAGAACGATGCCAGCTCCGTCGAAGGCACTTTGGGCGCCGCCTCGGGCCGGAAGGGAATGCGCACCAGCTCGTAGCGCTCGTGCCGGTAGTGAATGAAAGCCAGGTGCCGGCCGTCGGGCGACAGGGCCGGCTCCAGGGCTCCGAAGGCCACGTTCGTCAGCCGTCGCACGCGGCCGCTTGCCACCTCCAGCGCGTAGATGTTCGGCACACTGTCGGGATCGGCCGTAAAGAGCAGCCAGCGGCCGTCAGCGCTCCAGCTCACGTCGTAGATGGCACCCTGGCGAAAGGCCAGCCAGGGCCGTAGCGTTACGCGGCCGTCCGACTCGATCCGGGCTTCGAACAATCCCTGACGACCGTGCCGATTCAGCAGCACGGCCACTCGATCCCCCTGTGGCGCGGGCGCCAGTTGCACGAAAAAGACCTCCTTGAAGGCGGCCACCGGCGTAATGCTGCCATCCGCCCCGATCCGCACCCAGCGGTTGTAGAAGCCGTCGTTCTGAAGCGCCCAGATGCTACCGTCCGGCGCCTCCACCGGCGCGTAGACACGCCCGCCACGGGTCAGGCGCTGCACCTTTCCATTCAGATCCATCCGGTAGACCTCGGCCGAAAGCCGTCCTGAGAGCAGCGGATCGGGCACGTAGCGGGCCACCAGCAATGCCTGTCGGTCGGCGGTCGGCGCATACAGATAGTCCTCCGTGGTGGCGAAGGTGCGCAGGCGCGTCATGCGGCCCGTGCTGGCATCGATCCGGTAGTAGCCGGGCCGTTCCTGATAGCCGAAGGCGTAGACCACCAGCGTGCGGTTGTCGAGCCAGTAAGGCCGGCGCAGGATCAACCCGCGCTCGGAGCGCACCACCTGTACCTCGGTGAACGGCGCGCGACGCTTCAGATCGGCCAGTACCTGTGCCCGGGCCTCCCGACGAAAACGCCGGCCCAGCGTGGCCGGAAACTGTCGCGTGCCGTACCAGAAAGCCACGCCGAAACCCGTCAGCGGCATGCGGTGAAACCAGCGCGTCGTGCGTCGGAAGAAGTCGGGCTTTCCGTTCTCGACCAGGTACTGATACAGATGGCCGCCGCCGTTGTAGTGGCGATCGAAGGGCCAGGTGTAGGTCGAGGCTTCCAGGAGCTGGGCCAGCCGCCAGGGACGTTCGGAAGCCATGGCCGCCCGGAATTCCATATTGAAAAATGGAAAGTGCAGGCGGCCGGCCCCTCCCTCGATGCGACTTTCGTAGAAGACGGCCACGCCTTCTGCAAAGCCGGCGGGTGCCCACAGGTTGAGCAGACGGCTCCAGTCAGGCCCCAGCAGCCGCAGTCCCCACCCGATACCGAGCCCGGCATTCAGTTCGGCATGGGCGGCGTGGACCAGCTCGTGCGGCACCACCGCATGGAGCCAGGAGTGCGTCGTGGGCGCCACGGCCAGCCCGCGCAGCCGCGCCACGTCGAGTTCCTGTCGAAACGGCAGCGCCGAGACGAAGCCGTTACCCTGATCCCGGTAGTCGCTTATGATCACCGGCATCCGGAAGTCATGGCGCAGCCCCACCAGGGCCCGCACGCTGTCGTAGTGCGCTTCGAGCAGCGCAGCCGCCGCGCGCGCTTCGGCCTCACGTCCCTGCTGGTAGATCAGCTCAAAGTGTGGACTGCGCAGCACCCGGTAATGCACCCCGGGCGGCCGATAGGTCACGCCATACCACTGGGCATGGGCGCCTTCGACAACACCCCAGAACAGAGTAAAAAGCAGCGCGGCGCGGCGCATTGATCAAAATCAAACAGACGAACCGATAATTCGGTCCAATAATAACAGCGGCGCCGCAAAGATGCACGTAGCGCAACGTTTTGAGCCCAACCCGGCCGACCGCCTACACTTTTCACCAGGCACGTTGAAGGCTCCCAGGCTCCGCAGCTACCGCACGCCTGGAGGTGCGCTTTCAGAGTTCAGGGCCGCCGACGCAGTGGTACACGCCGAATGCGGCCACCCAGCACGTACACAGAGAGCACACCCAGCGGCACCAGCATGGCACCCATCAGGAAAAACGGTACGTAACTGGCCACCACCAGCTTGGGAACCAGCCAGGTTGTTATGATCACCCCGAGCGCGGCCGTGGTCCCGCCCATACCTGCCACTGACCCGACGGCCTTTCCGGAATAGAAGTCGCTGGGCAACGTCTGGATGTTGCCGATGGAAACCTGGAATCCGAACAGCACCACGGCGATCAACAGGACAGCCACGACGGGATGGGCTGCAATCGAGGTAAGCAGCAGTCCGGGTAGCATGATCAGCCCGCCGAGCGTGATGGCCCATTTGCGGGCCTTGTCCACCGTCCAGCCCCGACGCATCAGGAAACCGGCGTACCAGCCGCCAAACAGCGCCCCGGCGGCCGCTCCCACGTATGGCACCCATGCCGAAAGGCCGATCTGCTGGATGTCGAAGCCAAACCGGTCGTGCAGGTAGATGGGCAGCCAGAACACGAAAAGCCACCAGATGGGGTCCAGGAAAAAGCGGGACACGAGCACCGACCAGGTCTGTTTGTACGAGAGAAGTTCCCAAAAGCCAGGCACCCGTTCATCCTCCGCCTCGGCATCTTCGATTTTCTGTCCGCTCAGAATGTACTGACGCTCCTCCTCGGTCAGCCAGGGATGGCGGTCTGGAAGCGCCTTGTAGACGATCACCCAGGGAATGAGCCAGAGCAGACCCAGTCCGCCCAGCACCACAAAGGTCGCCTGCCAGCCCAGCCACAGGTACAGGAAGGCGATCAGCGGCGGCGAGATGATGGACCCGATGGAGGCCCCGGCGTTGAAAATGCCCTGCGCCAGCGCCCGGTCTTTGATCGGAAACCACTCGGCCACCGCCTTGGTGGCACCGGGCCAGTTGCCGGCCTCGCCCAGCCCGAGCAGAAATCGGAAGATGCTGAAGCTGGTCACGCTCCGCGCAATGGCATGGAGCGCAATGGAAATCGACCAGACCGTGATCGAAATGACAAAGCCGAGGCGCGTGCCGACCCAGTCGTACAGCCGCCCGGAGAGCGTCTGACTGATCGCGTACGCAATCGTAAACATGATGGCGATCAGGGAATAATCCTCTTTGGTCATCCCCAGATCGGCGGAGATGTTGGGCCAGAGGATCGAAAGCGCACCCCGGTCGATGTAGTTAATGACAGTGGCAATCGCGATCAGGCTGATAATCCACCAGCGAAGGCCTTTAACTTTGCGCATTGCTTACCTCCTGCTTGGACGACACCGACAGAAAGTCAACGGGGAGACGGACTGCCGCGCCATGCGGGCACGCCCGGCTCTACCCTGTACCGTTCTCCGCCACACAGCCGGGAAGTTTGCCGCGCGTCTATCTGCTAACCAGTCCCCGGACTACCCTGCGCACGCCGTCGGCCTCCACCTTGATCAGATAGGGCCCTGGCGTCAGTTTCTGTCGCAACAGGCGTCCCACGTCCCAGGTCAATTCGGTCTGTCCGGCTCCCACCGCCCCATCCCACAGCGTCGCCAGGCGACGTCCCAGCACGTCGTACAGCACCGCTCGTACATGCGCCGGTCGGGCCAGTACAAGCCGAAAGTGCATCGGCCCCGACGTGGGGTTGGGATAGGGTCCCTCTATCATGAAACCTGCGGTGGCCGCCTCATGGGGCTCGGCGGCCGAGGCCACGTTCGTTGTTACCACAATGACGCTGCCGGCTCCGAGCTGATCGCCGCTGAGCCGGAAGCGCACCGTGCCCTGCTCCGGCGTCTCGAAGGCCAGCGGCTGCCCGTCGAGCATTACGGAAAGCGGCGTGGCCGAGTCGGGCAGCAGCCGAAGCGTCAACTCGGCCTGTCCGGTGAACGGCTCCACATACAGCAACTGACGCGACGGATCGGAGCGATCGACGGCCACCGTCAGCGTGTCGCTGGCCGAAAGCAGCAGGCGCCCTTCCCACCGGAGTTCTCGCCCTTCGGTCAGAGCGAACTGCACGATGCTCCCCTGCACGCGCCGGGTCCAGGCAAAAATCGCGTCGGTCGCCAGCGGCCCGGCCGTTCGCAGCACCTGATCTCGCTGCACGGCCACGTTGGTGATGCCCGCGTCTTCGGTCAGCTCCAGACTGACGATGCCGGAGCTGCTCCGGTCCACCAGCGCCGGGGGCGTTCCGTCTAACGGAGTCGGATAGAGCACGTGCAGAAAGACCGGATCGGTGGCCGTCTGCCGCACGGAAACGTAGGTCTGCGTCTCCTCATGCCCCCAGTAGAGACTCGTCCAGCCGGAGTTCTCCGAAATCGTCAGCGTGCGGTTGCCGGCGAACGCCGCATGCAGGCGGGCGCCCTCGCCGTAGGTGTCAGGCTGGGCGGTCCAGGTCAGCCATGAACCGTTGCGCGCAAACGTCCCCCGCCCGTGCAGGTGCACCTGGTAGCTGGCCTCGTTGTCCGAGGAGCCCAGGTCGTACACCACCCAGAAACGTTCTTCAGGAAACGCAATGCCGCGCCGTACTTCGGCGCCGCCGGCCACGCCCTGGCTGCGGGCCTGCATTTCGGCGAAGTCGTAAAACGGCGTGTCGAGCGCGTGCCGCAGACGTGGACCTTCGTTCCGCGCCGTGCTGTAATCGACCAGCGGGTAACCGTTGACCGTGACCGTGTTGTGGGCCTGAGGCGACGTGTACCAGCTACGCCGGTCGTCGCTGAAGCCCTCCGGCCCGTAACCGGCATCCACGGCCAGCGGCGTGTTGGCCGCATCCACCACGTACGAGAGGTGGTCGGGGTGGTCGTGGTTGTCGGCCGAGGCCACGCCGTGGAAAAGCAGATAGCGCGAAGCCGCCCCCTCGTCGGTCCACGCATTGCGAAACGCCACCTGGCCACTCTGCAGGATCTGCGTGGGCGAGACGTCCGGAGGCGTTGCCGGAATACTCGCGTCCCAGGAGAGCAACACGTCGATCTCCCAGGTGACGTCATTCGTGGCGCCGGTGTAGTTCTGGGTGAAAAACCGGGTAGTCTGCCAGTTCCACTGCAGAATCTCGGCCAGCGGCGCGCTGCTGTGCAGCAGGGTCGGTGTATTGCGATAGGCGGCGGCCACGGTGTGCGTGGGCGCGGGCTTCATGTAGCCGTCTTCGATGTTGGGCATCCACCCGCGGCTGTTTCGGATACGGATGGGCCATTCGAAGGCTGGCTGATAGTACGGAAAAAGATTCACGCCCGACACGTGCAGATAATGCCAGAGAAAGGGAATCGCATTGACCAGCGTGAAGACGTAGTAGTGGGGCCCCTCGCGATAGACCCCTTCGTTGCTGAACATGTACTTCGTGACGCTGTTCTGCCGGTCGAGCGCAAAGCTCAGCCACTTTGCCGCATCCGGATGACTGGAAAGCGTCAGCGCCGCCGTTCCGAGCGCATAGGCCGGCTTGGAGCGGTGGTTGTGCGGCCTTGGCGCGTATTGGTTCATGTAGGTGTAGAGCAACTGCGCCTCGGCCACCAGCTTGGCCCGCAATTCGGCCTCCAGCTCAGGCCCGAGCTGGTCGTACAGCCAGTCGTAGGCGGCACAGTAGTTCTGCAACCACGTGGCCCGGTAGATCTCGTCGTATTCGCCGTCGAACACGTCCGAGCCGTAGCGCTGGGGCACGTTGTCGTAGGCCACGTCGAGTGTCGCAAGCGCTTTTACCAGCGCCACGATGTCGTTTTCCATCAACCAGGCGAAGGCCAGCGTCTTGGCCATCCGGGCCCGTTCGCCCGGATCGGTGGCCTCGGGGTTGCGGTTTTTGAAGTCCCGGATGTCGCGCTTGATCTCGTCCACCAGCTCGGCATAGGCCGGATCCTGCCACCGGGCCCGGATCGTGGCCAGCTCCTCGGCCGAGAACCACAGCGAGGGGTGTACTTCGCTGTCCGGAAGGACGGCTTCGGTCGGGACCGTGAAGCCTGTATAGGTTTCATAAGGGTTCTGGGCGCTGGCGACGGAGCCGACGAGCAGCCACGCCGCCAGCGCCAGAATGCCCGGCGGGAAGCGTCTGGATCTTCCCGCACTGCCAGGCTGCAGGTGAGGCGTCCCCATGAACCTGTCAATCTTCGTCAAAGCCCAGGAAAGATCGACGTGCCGGTGCGAATACGTCGATCAGGCTCCCTGCCTCCAGCGCCTCCGCACCGTGTGGCACGTCGGGCGGCACGAAGAAGCCATCGCCCGCTTTCAGGATGGCCTCCTCGTCTCCGATACGGACCCGGAACACGCCGGATTCCACGTAGGTGGTCTGGCGGTGGGGATGATGATGCACCACCCCTACCGCTCCTTTCTCAAAGAGCACCCGCACCAGCATCAGGTGCTCGTCGTAGCCGAGAATCTGGCGCCGGATGCCTCCGCCCAGATCCTCCCAGGGCACTTCCTGACCGAAAACAAACCGTTTCGATTGATTTTTTGTCGTCATCTCCATGCGCAGAGCGGGCTGGCTCAGACAAAATAGAGGCCACCGTTGATTTCCAGGGATTCGCCGTTGATGTAAGAGGCCAGATCAGACGCCAGGAAGACGACACCGGCGGCCACCTCAGAGGCCTCGCCCTCACGGCCGAGCGGCGTCGAACTGGCCACACGCTGACGCACCTCGGGCGGCGTAAAGCGGTCGTGGAAGGTGGTGTTGATCAGCCCGGGCGAAACACAGTTGACCCGGATTTTCCGCGGAGCAAGTTCTTTCGCCAGCCCGCGCGTGAAGGTCAGCACCCCGCCTTTTGCCGCGGCGTAGGCCACGGCGCCGTTTCCGCCTCCGTTGCGCGCCGCCAGCGACGAGACGTTGACGATGGCGCCTCCGTCGTTGAAATGCTTCAGCGCGGCCTTCGTTACCAGAAAAACGCTCTTCAGGTTGACGTTCATCACCTGATCCCACAACTCCTCGGGCATATCCGCAATGGCCGAACGCTGCACAAGGCCGCCCGCGTTGTTGACCAGAATATCCAGGTTGCCGCCGAGCTGTTGCACCACTTCCTGGATCATGCGCTCCACCTCGTCGGCCCGGGTGACATCGGCCTGCACGGCGATGGCCGTGCCGCCTTCGGCGCGAATGGCCTGCACCACCTCCTCCGCCTGGTCTTTCGAGGCCCGGTAGTTCACCGCTACGGCGGCACCGCAACGTGCCAGTGCTTCGGCAATGGCGCGGCCGATGTCACGACCGGCGCCCGTCACCAGTGCACGTTTGCCTGTGAGATCGATCTTCATCGTGCAACCTGTTTTTGGTTTGAAAACGACAGTTAAGGTCTTCGCTGCAGGTCTGATCATTCACGACGCGAAGCGTCCGGGGCCAGCACCCCTTCCACCGCGTAGTTACCGGTCCACGAGAACGTGCGGCCGTCGAACGTGACCGTGTGGCGGGCTTCAGGATCGGCCGGACCGTTCGTTACCATGATGGTCCACTTCCACCCGCCTTTCCCGATCACCTCTACCACGCTGCCCTCCGCGTTGTGGCCCACCACGCGAACCGCCTGCACCTGCGGCCGGGCCTTGAGGCTGATTTCTCGCGCCTCGTTGAAGTAGCCATGCGGCTCGATGACACTGGCGAACAGATGATCCTTTGCCTGGCGCCGCACCAGAATCATCGGCTCCCGGCGCAGATTAAAGCGGGGATCGTTGGCCCCGGTGCGCCCCAGGATGACGTCTGTAGCCGGAGCGGCCGCCACCGTCCAGGTGTAGTAGCGCGAGCCATCGAGCCAGGTAAACTGCACGACGCTATCGGTGCGCGCTCGCGCCTCCTCCCAGATGTGCTGGTAGCCGAAGTCGGTCCCCAGCGGCCTGAGCTGATCGGGGTAGCCCCGAATGCCCAGGTTGTCCCAGATGGGTTGCCCCAGAAAGTGCAGGGGATAGTCGTACTGGTGCACGGTGTCGGCCGTCACCCGGAAGAGGTCCACCACCACGGGATAGTCCAGCCGCGCATCTTCGACGAGCAGTAGCGTCCGCTGCATGTTTACGCCCGGCCAGTAGCCGTTGGCACGCGCACTCATGGCCTGTACGGGGCCGCCCCTGCCGTCGAAAAAGTGCCGCAGGCCCGACATGGCCTCGGCTTCGTCGAAATCAGCCCGATTCTGGCTGGTCTCGTCCACCACCACCGTATTGTGGGCGATGGTCTGCATGGCATAGCTATCGTTTTCCGGGAGATAGCGACCACCGTACTTGGGCTCCACGTTGATGAACCGGGCAAAGCCGTAGTCGCGAATGACCTGACGGCCGTTGTCGTAGAGCATGAAGTGCAGCTTGTCGAAGTGGCCGTGGCCGAGCCCGTGTACGCCGTACTTCATGAGCACGACGGTCTGGTCACGGCCCACGCCGGTACGCAGAAAGCCAATGCCGCCTCGTTGGCCGTCTGCGCCGTCGGTAAACTCGACGCTGGGCCACGTCATCCGGGGCACTTCGGGCGCTTCGGCGTAGGCTTTCGCCACGGCCAGCCCGGCCCCGTTGAGCACCACCTGCCCCTGCTCATGCGCCACTCCCAGCAGCGCCGGATCACCTCCGTAGCGGGCAAACACCACGTCGGTGGCCAGTACGACACCCGGCGCCCGGATGTCCATCGTGAGCGAGGCGTCGTTGATGGGCGGGAAGACGCCGTCCGGAAAAGCGGTCTGGACCGTAGCATAGAGGGCTTTTTTCAGGATGCTATCGCGGTAGGCGTAGATGCCCCGTTCGGGCTCGTACCGCTCGATCGCCTCGGCAAAGAAGAAGAAGGGCCAGAGCGCATAGCGGGCATAATACGGCCCCTCCATGTAGTAGCCGTCCGGCGAAAAGAGCTGGTCGAGCTGTGCGTAGAATCCGCCCTTGCCGTCCTTATTGCTGCCGTAGAGCGCCTTTTCCACCCAGTCCGGCTCGCCGATCACGTAGCCGGTCATGCCCACGGCGGCCACCGCCCAGGTACCGTGATTGTGAATGCGGTTGAATTCGTAGGCCCCCTCGTTCATGATCCAGGAGGCCATCGGCCGAAACACGCTGGCTTCGATATGTGCCCGATCGGCCTCGCTCAGCCAGTTGTAGATCGCGTCGTAGGCCACGATGGTATGCACCAGCCAGACGCACTCGTTGAGCAGCTGGTGAAAGAGCTTGCCCGGGATCTGGCGTTCGCTGCGCGGATGCGGCCCCAGCTCGGGGTACATGGCCGCATAGCCCATCAGCATATCCCGCACGAACCGGGCATAGCGTTCGTCGCCGGTGATCTGGTAGAGCAGGCCGGCTTTGAACATTTCGCGATAGTTCTGCTTGTGCCGTTCATGTTCGTAGCCGCCGGCCTCGCCCGGGGGCGGAATTTCGATGGGCTTCGCCAGCGCCTCTTCCATTTCGGCCTGCACCTGCGCCAGCGTATTCCTGAGCAACGGGTAGCGATCGGCCTGCTCACGGATGGCCGCCGCTTCCTCGGCCGTGATGAACACACGGGGATGCTGCACCTGGGCCAGCGCCGGCACACCACCCAGCACCAGCATCAGCCCGAGCGTGAACAGAATGTACTGTCGTTTCATCATAGGATGTAATACATCATACATGGCGTTTCAAAAAATACACTGTCGTTTCTTAACGGTCAAGTAAAGCCCGGGACATTTCACTTCGTGCTGGCTCGTCTTAAAGCGGTTTTCTTTTCTGCCAGCAGGTCGGTCAGCGTCGTATGGTAATCAGCCGATAGTCGCGCTCGTTGCAGTCGGTCTCCATCACCAGCAGGTAGGTCCCGGTGGGCAAGTGGCTCCCGTCGAGGCGAAACACGTGGGCTCCTTCATCGACCCGTTCCTCGAACACGGTCATCACTCTGCGCCCGCTCAGGTCGAACATGCTGATCCGCACATGGGACGGCCGTTCCACGTAGAAGCTCATGTCGGTCACGCCTTCGAAGGGAAAGCCGGAAGTATGCGGTGCCAGTCTGGACGGCCTTCCTCCGAACTTCACTTCGATGTTTGCCTCCCGCAGCCAGTCGGGCCCCACGTCGGCGGGTGTGAGCGGTTTCCAGCGTACGGGGGCGTCCGAAACCTCGTCGGCCCCCACGTCGGGCGCCCGATCGCTACGCGGCTGCCCGTCCATATCCACTGCGGGGGCGAAGTCCGGACGTCCCGCATCGATGAGCGGGCTGGTAGGCGCCGGGCGGTAGAGGCCATCGTCGCCCCGGACCAGTTCCGGATGGGCGAACGTCGCTGCCCCTTCCGGGAATGATCCGGGTTTGCCATAGAAGATGTTACCGGCCCAGATGGTATTTCCGATCGGCTCCAGGTGCGTCGTTACGATCGGAGCGCCCGGTCGCGTCTGCACCACGTTGTTTACGATGGTCAGGTCTTCGGGCGGCAGCGACTGGTCCGGGCTGGCCCCGATGCCGATTTCGAAGCTACGCTCGGTATTGACGAAGGTGTTGTGGGCGATCACCGCGCGTTTGACCTGGAAGTAGCGGTTGAGCGGCGAGTCTGGCACGCCCTGCACCACCGAGACCGCCGCATAGTAGCCGGTCCCGGTCAGGTCCTGAAAGTAGTTGTTGATCACGCGGTGGTCTTCGCCGATGATGCGCACGCCGCCCGTGCCCGCGACCCCTTCCCCGAAGAAGAAGTTGCCTTCGACGAGCGCGCCGTTGCCGTGACGCAGCGTGAGCGTCCCCCGGCACCGCCGGAAGGTGTTGCCCCGATAGATGTTGCCGCCCGATTTGTTGGAGATGATTTCGATTTCGCCGTTCGTCTCCAGAAAGAGGTTGCGCTCCACTACGACGCGGGCTTCCTGCATCGAGCGGGCACTGGTGCCGATCCGGATGATCTCGGCGCCGTTTTCACCCAGCTCCGGACGTGGCCCGAAGTAGTTATGGTCGATTCGGTGCTGGGGCGGCGCATCGTTGGGCGGATCCTGCAGCCACACGACCAGCAGAGCCCCCAGATGCGTCTTTCCGGCGAAATAGCAGTGATCGACCCGGTTGAAGCGCCCGTACAGGGAAACCCATTTGTACTCGGTCTCCCTGCCGGGCGGGTTGTAGTTGACGATGGCCGTGTTGGTCAGGCGGCTGTGAAAGGCATGCCGGCCGTTGGCCCGGAATTCGATCACACCTTCGCCGTCGGGCAGCGCGCCGTTTTCGAAGCGGAGTCCTTCCACCTTGAGGTAGGCCCCCCCGATGCGAAGTCGGGAACTGCCCGTCAGCACCACGCGACCGGGCGTCTCGGCCCGCAGCGTGATGGTGTCGCCCGGGGCCCCGTTGGCCTCAAAGACGATCGCAACATCTCGCCAGGTGCCGTCGGCCATCACGATGGTGTCGCCAGGCTGTGCGGCCTGAATGGCGGCCTGCAGCTCTTCGGGCGTGGTCACGTAACGGACGGCCTGGGCCTGCGCGACGGCTGCCCAGCAGATGGCAAGCAGGATGCTGATCCCAGGGCGCATTTTTTCTCGCTCAGAACCGATAGGCAACTTCCAGCAGCAGTGTGTGCCGCTTCATCCGGTTCGTGTTCACGTTGGAGATCCAGAGATCGTCGTAGCGCAGGCGGAACAGCTCATAGGTGAGGTCCACCACAAAAGGCCCACGCATAATGCCCACGCCCGCCGTATAGACCGACGCAATGGCCGGATCGTCGATGAAAGCGGCGCCGGCCGGTGCGAAGCTCTGGGGTTCGTCGCGGTATCCCGCCCGCAGTGCCAGCCAGTCTGCTGCCAGAAATTCGGCGCCCAAGCGGAACGTCCCCTTCCCCACCCAGGGCGTCTGTGCGTCGCTACCGGCGGGGATGTACCGGACTTCATCCTGGCGACGCAGATCGTAGTCGGCCACCAGACGCCAGACTCGAGAGGGATAGAGCGCCAGCCCCACGGTCATCTGAGTGGGGACTTCGAGCTTGTCGGTCCCCGTGTTGCCTGCCTGCGTCTCCCAGCGACGTTCCAGCGTATAGCCTGGCCGCAACACGACGCCTACGGCAAACCGTTCGTACTCCAGGCGGCCGGATATCGTGGTGCGAACGCCGCGGTAGTCGGAGCTTGCCTCGGTGATCTCTTCGCCGATTCGGGGAGGAAGCAGGGAGAAGTCGTTGTTGTAGCGCAGGATGAACAGGCCGCGGCCGAAGCGGCGCTGCCAGTCGTCGGACGAGCCCGTCAGCACCGTGACCGACAGCCCGAAGGCCAGCCGGCCGTATCGGACGGCCAGGGCCGGCGTGATGCCGTAGAGTGCGCCCTTACGCTCACGGGCAAACTGGAACCAGTCCACCAGCAGCGAATCGCCTTCCTGCACGCGCGGCACGGGAGCAGGCCGCATCCGCCCGATGTTGGGGTCCAGGGCGTTGTTGTTCTGGTAGTAGTGGTCCAGCACGGCCACCTGTCCGTAGCCAAGCCCGGCCGTCCACGACGCCCCCAGCGCAGCAAACGGGAAGGCCATCGCCGCGACCGCAGGCCGCGTTGCCGTGTAGCTGTGGTCCCAGTCGGGACGTATGGAATCGAACGGACGAATCTGTACGAGCTTGTCCGGGTCGTTTTCGAGCACCAGGCTCAGCTCGGCATAGATGCGATCGGGGATCCAGCGCACTTCCTGATCGAGCGAGGTGGCCGAATAACTGCCCCCGATGCGGACCTCGGCACGCTTGAGGCGCGTCAGCGCGGCCGGATCGGCAAACAGCGCCGTCGCATCCCGGTAGTCGCCCATCACCACCCCGCCCATGGCACGCGCCCGCGCGCCCGGCCACACCGTCTGATCCATCCCCTGAAACAGCAGCGGATCGGCCACGCCCTGAGCGATTGCTGCGCCGGTCGGCCCGAGCAGCAGGCCGAGCGCCAGCAGAAGCCGGTAAATCATACGATTCGTTGCCATTGCTCAGCAGTCGTTTTGCAAATCCTACTTCAGTCGTGCGCTCAACGTGATGCGGTGGGCTGCGCCCAGGTCTTCGCCCATGTCGTTGTAGGAATAGTCAAACGACAGGTCAGCCGCGCCCAGGCCGATGTGCAGCCCGCCGCCCAGCGTCCATTTTTCGGTATCGTAGTTGATCTTTCGCCCGGCCCGGAGTGCCAGCACGTCGGCAAAAACGTACTCCACGCCCACATGGGCCTGCTGATCGTAGTCGTTGGGATGTACCATGTCGAACACCATGGTGAACCGCTGGCCGCTCGTGTTGAAAAGCAGCGCCGACGGCCCCACGAGGTCCCAGGCGGCTCCGAGTCGGAAGATCATCGGCGCCGCGAAGTTTTCCTCCACGAAGACCACCTCCGGCCCGAAGTTCTGCACGGCGGCCCCCAGCCGGAGCGTCCGATAGCCGGTGTCGTATTGCAGGCCAAAGTCGAACAGCACGACACTGGTGCTGGTGGCGTACGCCCCGCCGGTTTCCGGATCGGTGAACGTGGTGGGGCCGTCGTACAGGGACTCGTGGACGTACTTGGCCGTAATGCCGATGAGGAACTGGTCGTTGAGCGAGCGCCCGTAGGAGAGGCCCACCGCCCAGGCCTGCGGGCTGAACGTGTTGCCGGTCAGCCCCGGATTGTAGGTGCCATCCGGGTTGAAGCCGAGCAGATCCGTCCGCGTCTCGACGATCTCGCCGTAATCGACGTACTGGACCTGAATGCCGATGCGGTTCAGGTCGCCCAGCGGGAAGGCGATCGCCGCCGAGGAAATCCGCGTGTCAATCAGATACGGGATGTGCGTGCCCGTGATCTGGAAGCCTTCGGCCAGTGCCAGGCCGGAAGGGTTCCAGAAGACCGACTCCACGCCCTCGGCCAGCGCCACGAAGGCATCACCCAGTGCCGTGGCCCGCGCCACCGGCATCACCTTGAGAAACTGCATGGAGGTCGTACCCACCTTCTGCGCCCACGACGGCCAGGCCACCAGCATCAGCCCGGCAAGTGCCAGCACCAGACAGCTCCGCCGGAGCGCTCGAACTGTGAAGCCGTAAGCTTTCATGTTTCCCCCGAAATTCATGTCGTTTACCGGATGATGACGAACTTGCCGCGCGCCACCTCACCTTCCGGCGTCGTGATCACGTAGAAGTAGACCCCGGAGGCCAGCCGCTGATTGTTGCGCGTCACCTGGAAATAAGCCACCGAGTAGGTCGGATCGTCGTGCTCGATGGTGGCCACCAGTTGCCCGGAGAACGAGTAGATCTTGATCGTAGCCCGAGCCGGAAGCCCGTAGAAGCCGATGCGGAGCTGGCTCTCTACCTCGCCGGCGAAGCCCGAGCTGACGACAAACGGGTTGGGCACTACGTAGACGTTACCGAGCTTTTCGACCGGTCCCAGTTGCGACTCGTGCCGGGTGATGTTGGTCCGACCGCTCCTGTTGCCGTGCTCGTCAACGCTCAACACCGAGTAGTAGAAGGTCTCGCCAATGCGTGGCTCGGGGTCCCGCACGAAGTAGTAACCGTTCGGCACGAAGGAGATGTCGCCCTGATTGACGTAGTTGGGGTCCCCCGGCCGCACGACCGCCAGCAGCGTCCAGGGACCGGTCGGATGCGGCGCCCGATACACCTCGTAGTGATCGAAGCGACCCATGAGCCGTGGATGATCGAACTGTTCGACCTGCGGCCCCCAGTAAATGATGTTGTTACCCCGCTCATCGTTGGCCACTTCGATGGCCGGCGCCGGAACCGGGATAGGGAGCCGATAGACGCCGTCTTTGGGGAACTGCTCAATCGCATACGGCGGCCCCGAAGGATCGCCGGTGTAGGCCTCTTTGGCCTTGTCGGCCACCTCGCGGACGGTCACCACATCCGAGTCCACGTAGTCCGGCAGGTCATACTCCGACAGGTACGTGCTTCCGTATTCATAAAGGAAACCGTACGGGTAGCCCGGGAAAGGCGTACCGCCATAGAGGATCTTCTCGTACCAGTTTGGCACCGGATAGAATGCTTTCTCACTGGGCTCACCGCAATCTTCCCCACAGGAGCCCCCAAAGTCCAGAAGCCCGGCGTCCGTCTCTTCCTTGCGCGCCGCCCCGTAGCCGATCACTTCCGCATACGAGAACTCAATTTTGTCCCCGATATGCAGCGTATAAGGGCCGAAGGTAAACATGCGCCCCACCGCCTTGCGGGTCTGTCGATGGTTGAACTGTCCGCGCCCGACCCAGTACTGCTGATACCATTGGTACGCCGGGTGCGTACTATCGCCCGCCGGCGGCTCTATAGAACCCGGCCGATAGGGTGGGTTTTTGCGCGGATCTACCACGTATTGCTGTTCAATTTTCGACTGACGCAGGTTACTCGAACTTATCCGGAAAATAGGGATACTCTGTAATCGCCACGATAATCGGAGCGGCCTCATGAAACTCACCGACGCACAATGGGCACGCATCGAGCCCCTGATCGTCTCCCCTCCTAAACGCCCTGATCGACGCGGCCGTCCCCGACGCGCCGACCGCGAGATCCTCGAAGCGATCCTCTGGATACTCCAGACCGGCGCTCCCTGGGCCAAGCTCCCCGCCCACTTTCCGCCCAGGTCCACCTGCCACGATCGCTTCCAAGCATGGAACCGAAACGGCACCCTCCAACGCATTTTGCAGGTGTTGGCCGAAGAACTCCACCAACAGGGCAAGCTCAAGCTTTCGGAGTGCTTTATCGATGCCTGCTTTGTCGCTGCTAAAAAGGGGGGACGTGTGTGGGCAAGACAAAGCGAGGTAAAGGAAGCAAACTCATGGCGATAGCCGATGCCAATGGGATGCCGCTGGCGGTGCTGGTGGCCAGTGCTTCGCCACATGAGACCCGGTTGGTCGAAGCCACTCTGGCGGCTCGTTTTACCGAGGCCAGGCCAGTACGTTTGATTGGAGATCGGGCATATGACAGTGATCCGCTGGATAAGGCATTGGCGCAACAGGGTATAGAGATGATTGCCCCGCATCGGCGGAATCGGAAGCGGAAAAAGACGCAGGATGGGCGTAAGCTTCGTCGCTATCGACGCCGTTGGAAAGTAGAGCGGTTGTTTGCGTGGTTGGGGCATTTTCGCCGGATTGTGATGCGTCATGAGCGCTACGCGGAAAACTACCTGGGTTTTGTATTGCTCGGGTGCCTCATGATCTTCTTGAGAACCTTTTTCGGATGACTTCTAGTCTATGTTCTGGTTGTACAGGTCCAGGCGCAGCCCGACGTTGGCGATCAGGCCACCGAATTCCATCTTGTCCTGGACGTAAATGCCCAGATCGACCGGATTGCTCTTGAAGAATTCGTCCTGCGCGTCCGAGGGACTCGAAAGGTTGCGCCGGTTGCGCACGTCCAGCTCGTACAGGCGTGCCTGCACGCCCGCTTTCAGGAGGTGATTGCTGGTCAACTGGTTGCTGTAGGCGGCATCCAGACTCCAGGTCCGCGTCCGCTCATCAAGAAAGTCATTCTCCATGTAGCCCACGCGGAACTGATCCGGCGGGTTGTAATAGCGCCAGACCCCTGCGTCGGCGGCGTCTTCGCGGAAGCGATTTGGGTCAAGCACGGCAGCACCTTGCCGGAAACGCGTCCAGAGCGTGGACAGGTTCACTTCATAGAAAGACCGGCCCGACAATGCATGGGAAAACCGAAGCCCCAGCGCATAGGCCGTCTCTTTTTGCGGGGCCACCCCGATTGCACGATCCCAGAGCCAGTTCCAGAAGCTGCTGCTGGCGCTGATGGCCTCGTTGGTATTGTAGGCCCCGGCCAGTCGCAGGCTCTTGTTGCTGCCCACATCGAAGGTGACCGTACCGAGCAGCTGGCGGGTCTCCAGCGGATGTGTGTAGGGCAGCACCCATTCCTCACTCTGAAAACGACCCGACAGGAAAATGCGCGCCCAGGAGGTCAGCGGCCCACCCAGCGCCACCTGCACGTCGCTGTCCCACATCTTACCATAGTTACGCCCCAGCTCTTTGCGGGCCTGCTGCCACATACCGTATGCAATACGCCCACCTGTAAGACTATCAGGCGGATTGAAGCCATATCCAATAAAGCCGTAGTAAGAACCCTCACCACTGTCCCCCATCCAGTCCTCAGGGCTGTTGAAAGCCTGCAGGTACGGGTTGGCCGTCGAATCGAATACGCTCGGTCCGAAGTGCTTGCGCCCCGGTGCCCGCAGTCGCACGACCACGTTGCCGCTCCACTCCTGGCTGGGGCCTTCCCGAAGCGCGATGTTGACCACACCGCTCTGCGCATTGCCATATTCGGCCGGGAATCCACCGGTGATGATTTCAACCTCCTCCAACGCGATCGTCGGTGGCTGAAAAGCCCGGCTGTTGTTCAGCGGATTGACGATGTTGATCCCGTTCAGCAGGTAAAGCTCTTCGCCCGTGCGCCCACCGCGGAAGTGACCGTCCGACACATCCACCGTCAGGTCGAACACGTCCGCCAGGTCGTAAATGCCCGGCGTGCTCACCGCGACGTCGGCCGGACGGAAGATCTCGCTCGAAGCCACCCGTTCCGGATCGACCACCGGCCGTTCGGCCACCACGACGATCTCTTCGCCGATCTGCATAGGGGTCTCCGTCAGCTCGAAGTCGAGCTCTGTCGTGCGCCCCGAGTTGACCACCACATCGGTCTTCGTAACGGGCTGGTAGCCGACGAACGTAGCCCGCACTTCATAAACACCGGGCGGCACATTGAGAATGACGTAGTAGCCATCAATGTCCGTGGCGCTTCCCAGGGTGGTCCCGACGATTACCACATTCACGCCGGGTAGCGGATCACCCGTGGCCGCATCCCGAACGTAACCTGCAATCTTGCCGGTCTGGGCAAACGCGGAAGCGATACCACCCCAGACCAGCATTACCAGAAGTACTTGAACCCGCCGCATGGTCATACCGCAGAATGTTGGGATTCAAGAAAACATTTTTCCAGATTGCTCAGCGTTCGACGCGTCCGGAGCCCGTGCCCTGCGCCAGCTTCTCCACCTCCTCCACACTCACCAGATTGAAATCCCCCGGAATCGTCTGCTTCAAACACGACGCCGCCACCGCAAACTCCAGCGCCTCCCGTGTATCCTCCTTCATCAACAAACCGTAAATCAAGCCCCCCGCAAACGCATCGCCCCCTCCAACCCGGTCCACCAGTTGAATCTCATACCGACGCGACCGATAACCCTCCCGACAATCCCGATCGTCCACCATCAACGCACTCCAGCCGTTGACCGACGCCGAATAACTCTCCCGAAGCGTGATCGCCACCGCCTCAAACCCAAACGTCCGCTTCAGCTCCTGCGCCAGCTCCCGATAGGCCGCCTCCTCCAGCTTCCCCGCCTCCACGTCCACCCCCTTCGGCTTAATCCCCAGGCTCTTCTCCGCGTCCTCCTCGTTCCCTATGCACACGTCCACGTATTCCATCAACGACCGCATCACCCGCTGCGCCTCCTCCACGCTCCAGAGCTTGGCCCGGTAGTTCAAATCCGCACTCACCTTCACCCCCAGCCGACGCGCCACCTCCAGCGCCCGACGAAGCTCCGAGCGCACCGACTCGCCCAGCGCCGGCGTGATCCCCGTCCAGTGAAACCACCGCGCCCCCTCCAGCACCCGCTCCCAGTCAACCTCCCCCTCGCGAAGCGTCGTGATCGCCGCATGCGCCCGGTCGTAAATCACCTTCGAAGGCCGCTGACTGGCCCCCGTCTCCAGAAAGTAAATCCCGATCCGATCCCCGCCCCGCACGATGAAATCCGTCCGCACCCCGAACCGACGCAGATGATTGACCGCCGCCTGACCAATCTCGTGCTTGGGAAGCTTCGTCACGAAGTAACTCTCCAACCCGTAGTTGGCCAGCGATACGGCCACGTTCGCCTCCCCGCCCCCGAACGTCACCTCGAACGTCGACGCCTGCACAAACCGACTGAAACCCGGCGTCGACAGCCGCAACATGATCTCTCCAAACGTAACTACTTTCATACGTGTACTTCCGTGGTTTGAAGCGTTGTGCGTTCAGCTTTCCCGTGCCTGACGAATGCTTTCCACGAGCGTGCGTGCGTTTTCGGTGAGCTTCTCCCAGCGCCCCTCAGCGATCGCCACCCGGTCCAGCAGCGCGCTGCCCACCCCCACCGCACACGCCCCCGCCCGAAGCCACTCGCCCGCGTTCGTGAGCGTCACCCCACCGGTGGGCATCAGCTTGAGCTGCGGCATCGGCGCTTTAATCGCCTTGAAAAACGCCATCCCCACCACGTCGGCCGGAAACACCTTCACAATGTCGGCCCCGGCCTCGTGCGCCGCCAGAATCTCCGTCGGCGTAAAGGCGCCCGGAAGCGCCGGCACGTCGTAGCGGTGCGCCGTCTGGATGATCTCCGGCTTGAAGACCGGACTGACCACGTAGCGGGCCCCGGCTTCGATGACCAGACGGGCCGTCTCGGCGTCGAGCACGCTCCCGGCGCCCACCAGCGCCACGTCGCCCAGGCGACGCGCGACTTCTTCGATCATCTGAAAGGCGCGCGGTACGCTCATCGTGATTTCGATGGCCGTCACACCGCCCTCGCAGATGGCTTCCACCACGCGCACCAGGCGCTCGGGGTCGCTCATGCGGATGACGGCCACCGCCCCGCGCCGGATCAATTCCGAAACAATCTCGTGTCGCATGACTGCTCTGGTTCTGGCAGACAGCAGTGGGCGGCGACGGCACATGGCCGCCGCCGCCCACACCGCCATGCTTTAGCGCACCACCATCACTTTCCGGGTTGCCGTCAGGGCTCCCGCCTGCACGCGGATGAGGTAGAGCCCCGGCGCAACCCCAGCAGCCGGTTTCCACATCAGTGTGTGCGTACCGGGCGTCCACGTTCCCTCCGCCAGCCGGGCTACTTCACGGCCGAGCAGGTCGTACACGCGGACGTCCACCGGAGCCACGCGCGGCAACTCCAGCACAATGCGCGTAGCCTCCTGGAAGGGATTGGGATAGGCCGGACCCAGTCGGAAGCCATCCACGGCCGTAATCTCTTCGGCCGCTACCGTGAAGGCACTCTTCGTACCGATGGCCGCGTAGTAGGTGTCCCGCGCAATCTGCGGCGGATTTCCGGGCACCAACGTAAGCTCGAACATGAAGTCCGTCAACATATCGGACTGAATCGGCGTCGGCGGATTGGCCAGACTCGTCACGTGAGGCTGGCCGGTAGCCGGATCGAAACCGCCACTGTTGCGCCACACCATACGGTTTTCATCCACGGACGTGGCCACCACGAAATCGCTGCTCCCCTCGGGAACCCCGTCGTCCGAGCCATAGGTAATGGCGATCTTCTCCACCGTGTACGGGTCGCTCGAATCCCGGTCGTACATGGTGAAGGCGTAGTACCGCACCGGGGACACATCCGTCAATCCACCCTGGAACGTAGCCCCACCGGGATCGGCATCGCCCGGAATCACCCGAACCTCAAAGTCTTGATCATCACTTATCTTCGCCGAAGAATATATCGTGACAGGACGATAACCATTTTCATCGCCCACCGGAAAGACACGCTCATAAGCGCTTCCGCTCGAGTTGGTAGGGATGCCCCGCGACAGCGCACCGATCACATAGGACTCCGGCGAGCCGCCCACCACCGCACTGGAGCTGTTCGAATATACCCGCCAGCGGAACTCGTTCGTGACGATGTAGCCGCTGTCGAGGTGGAGCTTGGCCAGGCTGTTGTTGTCCTGGGTTACGTCGCTATGCAGCACTACCCGCGCCCCGTTTTCTTTCTGAATAAAAACCTGAAAGAGCTGGTTTTTATTGGTGTCATACTCACCCAGCGTTACGTGCGAGTCGGTATCGCCCACAAAGTAGAGGTCGACAAAAGCGGCCGTGGGCGGATTCGAGCTCGTCGCGCCGCGACGCATGTCGAACGTTCCGCCCGTGCTGTTGTCGATGTCGCCGTAGACGACCAGGCGATGATAGACGATGCCCAGCCCCTGGCCGGTTGTCTGATCTTCCTGCGAAAGTGGCCGCAACTCGGCGTCCGGGCCTTCGATCACGAGATTCCCGTGCACGGAGAGCTCGAAGCCCTGCAGCGAAGGATCGCGCTGATAGAGGAGTTGGCCGCTCCCCCGAATCGTCACGTTGCGAGCCTTGGCGTCCGCAACATCGACATACACTGTACTGTCTTCGATGACCACGTCGTCGGTGGCGGTCGGAACGGCCCCCGTAGACCAGGTCGTCGGGTCGCTCCAGTTGCCGCTCCTGACGACGGTCACCTGGGCCCATGCCGTGCCGCCGATCAGGAAAAGAGCGGCCACCGCAGTCGACAGGTAGTAGCGCAGCTTCATGGCTGTAAGCGTTTGTTTATGAGGATGGATGAAAGCCGCCGGAAGCGGTTTTCCTTTACCGAATGATTAACTCTCGCCTGAGAAGATAGTGTGATGTAACATGTCATACAACACGCGAGATGTGCTTCACACTGTTTTCAAAAACAGAAACTGCTCAAGAGGCGCTTGCCGACTCTCCGTTCCGCAATGGCTTCGCTTTGTCTTCCAGCGCCACCAGCATCTTCCGGACGTGCTCTTCTGCAATGCGGAGGTGCTGTGCCATGCACGCCTCTGCCCGCTCGGCATCCCGCGCGAAGATGGCCTCGGCGATGGCCGTGTGCCATTCGACGGCCGACGCATGGGCGTCCTCTACGGAGAGGTACACGTTCAACTTGATACGCGGCATGAGCTGCTGGATGGGATGGATGATCAGCGGCACGACCGGGTTGTGCGTCGCCTTGGCAATGAGCACATGAAACTCCATGTCCACCTGCGTCAACTGCTCAAAAGACCCGCTGCAGGCTTTCAGCGCTTCGAGGTTTTCCTGAATGCGGCGCACATCCTTGGTCGTATGACGACGGGCGGCTTCGGCGGCAATGACCGGCTCGATGAGCTGACGGGCACGCACCACCTCCAGGGCATGATCGGGCCCGAGATTCATGTGCAGGTACAGGGCCATCGGATTGGAGACGGACTCGACAGAAGGCGCACATACGAAGACGCCCCGGCCCTTTTCAATGCGCACCAGCCCTCGGGCCGAAAGCATACGCAGCGCCTCGCGGATGACCGTCCGGCTTACACCGAACTGATTGCACAGTTCGAACTCAGAGGGGAGCCGATCGCCTACATTGAGATGCCCTTCGCGAATGGCGGCTTCGATGGCCTGCTCTACCGTATGGCTGAGCAACTCGGTCTTACCAATGGACTGGAATAGCTTGCTCATCGCCCTTAACCGGTAAGGTCATACATCATTCAGATTGAAGTTTAAAAGATTGAACCTGTTTCAAGTTTCATGCAATGCAACAGCGCGTGTTTTCCGCTTCCGAACGGCGTATCGGGACTCAATCTTTCTCCAGCCAGACGGCCAGTTCGTTCAGGGCGCCCGAGTACAGCAGATAGGGCACGGCATGCTGCCGGGCTAGTTGTTACGTCATAGGTGATCGCCGATTTACCCGGGCATGATGGTGCAACACGCCGTGTGCCAGACATAATCCAGCACGACAGAAACGGCGGTCCGCCCCGACGTGGTGGGGATGAGGCGTTTGCCGGATAGAGGCGTACCACAACGGGCGCCCTCCCGCACATTTCAAAGAAGACGGGGTCAGGGGTGTGCCAAGGCGCCATAATTTACCTGAAACAGACCTGCGCCAGAGAAAAGTCGGACCTGTACTCCAACGAAACGAACTCGCCGACCACCCGGCCGGCAAACGTGCTTCAGGGATTCGCCGTCGGGGCATCAAACGGGCACGTTCCAGGGCTGGCGGAAGTCCGGCGCCAGCGCAGGCGGGCGATCACCGGCCGGTGATCCGAGAGTCCGGCGGCCGGTACGGCGCCGTCGAGCACTTCCCATTCGCGACTGACCAGCACGTGGTCGATGCGCACCAACGGTCGCCCCGCCGGCCACGAAGGTGCCGCGATACCACCGAGCCGTCCGGCCGCCTGCAATCCCTGGGACAGCCAGCCATAAAACCACTGGTCGGGCGTGCTGTTGAAGTCGCCGCTCAGGATGACGGGCAGCTCCTCCTGATCGATCCAGGCACGGAGTTGCCGGACCTGAGCCGCCCGTTGCAGCATGGCCCGTCGGTAGGCACTCAGCCATCGGCGCCAGTTTGCCGGACGCTTCCAGCCGCCATCGCGCAGCACTTCCCACGGTTTGACCGGGCCATACGACTGCAGCCGCACATTGTAGTGTACAAAAAGGCGACCGGCCCAGCACAGCTCGCTCCGCACGGCCTGGTAGATCAACCCTTCCGGTCCGCGTTCCAGCAGGCGAATTTCCTGCCGAACGACCGGCAGGCGCGTCAACGTCACCACCTCGGCAAACATGGGCCCGCGCGTCGGATCGGGCACCGAAAACCGGAAGCCCTGACGTTCCACGAGCGGCCGCAGATGCCCGATCAGGCGCACCGTGGACGGACGTCCCCGCTGCTCGTAGCGCCAGACGCCCACTTCCTGAAAGCCGATGAGCTGCGGCCGGTAGCGCAATACCAGCGCCTGCAACGAATCACCCAGCGCAGGCCGGCGACTTTCCGGCACGTTGTAGGTCATCACTACAAGGGTATCGTCAGCCTCCGCACCGGACGGCTCCGCCCCTCCCGGCCGGCCGTGTCGCAGGCCGTAGAGCAACAGCGCCAGCAACGCGCCCCCTGCCATCAGCCAGCGGCGCTGCCAGAGCAGCACCAGCGCCAGCACGCCCAATGCCGCCACCAGCAGGGGCAATCCGACCGCCAGCAACTGCAGCCACCAGGCCGCCTCCGGCGGAATCCAGTAGGCCGCATACGTCAGCCCGAACAGGCCCAGCAGGCTGCCGGAGACGAGTTGAAGCATTCCATCAGCAATGCCACGAACGCGAGGCATGCGCAGTCTCACCGAGAAGCGGTCGATGCCGGTTGTTCTTCCACGGCCTTTTTCAGGCGCACGCGCTCCAGAATGGCCTGCCAGGCGCGCAGCGCCAGCGTATCCGGCAGCTCCACGTCGTCAAAGCGAATCAGTTCGCCGGGCTCGACGTCGCGGGTCAGCACGACGTCGGCCATCAGACCGATCGGCACGTGATCGGGCTCGTCCAGAATCCGCACGGCCTCCCCCCGCACGTCAAAGCTTCCGATGCCGCGCTCAATGCGCGTACCTTTCGGCAGGCGTCGTTTGGCGATGGTGGCCACGCTGATGCGCGGGTGGGTCGTGTTGTTCAGCAGAATACGCCGTTCGAAGAGCACGCGCCGGATGGTTTTCTGGATTTCCAGGTGGCAGAGATGAAACGGCCGCAGCAGCACGTAATACGGACCGTCGCCCAGTTTGAGATACTGCAGATAGTCGCGCTGGTAGTCGTCGTGCTCGGCGGCAATGAACACGCCGGCCGGGGCGCCCGGCGAGAGCACGTAGTCGCTGATCGGATGGCCAAGACGACGGGCGCCGTCAGCCAGCGTGCGGGCGCCTACTTCGACGTCCGGCGACTGAATCCCGAGCATGCCCCGCACGGCAATGTCGGCTCCCAGTCCGTTGGCCACCAGTGCCTGTTCGATCTGCACCTTGGTGCCATCGGTAAAGGCCGTCACCTGCGGCAGCGTGATGCCCTGCTTCCGCGCCCAGAAGTGCATTTCTTCGGGCGTGGGATTATGATTCAGGTAGCGTTTGATGTTGCCATAGACCAGCGGCCGGAAGCCCATCTGCAGAATGTCTTCCCGCAGCGCGGCCAGACAGCCCGGCTGGTCGCCCTCGGCTTCGGTCAGCAATCCCCGATCGACAAAATAGGAGCCCGTCGTGATGTGAAACTCGGCGTCCATCGTCACCACCGGAAGCCCGGCTTCCAGCACCCGGCTGACTACCTCGGTGGCATGCAGCACATCGCCGCTGCACTCGACCACCAGATCGGCGTGCTCGATCAGGTCGTCCAGGCTGTTCGTGAGCAGCTCCGGCCGGGGAAAGTCCGGACGATTGCGGATGTCGGTGCGCGTCAGCACGCGCGTCACGCGCAGATCCTTCACATGCTGCATCGCCATCACGAAGCCGCGAGCGATGAAGCCGCTCCCCACAACTCCAATGCGATAGGAATCCGCCATACACCTCCTCGTTTCAGGTCAGACGGGTTCTCAGATGATCGGCAAGTCGCAAGGTCAGTGCCACAATGGTCAACGTCGGGTTTGCAAAGCCGGCGGTCGGAAAAACGGACGATCCGGCCACATACAGGTTCTTTACACCATGCACCCGAGCATCGGGATCCACCACGCCTTCACGCGGGCTGGCATGCATGCGCGTGGTGCCCATGTGGTGGAAGCCGCCCGTAATGCCATCGGGCGGAATGCGCCGGAATTCTTCTTCCTGCACGCTGCCCCACCCCAGCCGGGCCAGCTCCTGCGCCACCAGGTGCTGTGCCCGCTGCAGACTTTCCACATCCTGGCGGCCGATCCGCCAGTGCAGCTCCAGACGCGGCTGGCCGAACACGTCCCGGCGTCGAGAAAGCCGCACGCGGCTCTCCGGGTCAGGCGCCTGCTCGGTCATGTGATGCAGCACGAAGGCGACCGGTGCCCGCGTCGCCGCCGTCGCCTTTCCTTTCAGGGACAGCAATCGCGTCGTAGCCCAGGGCACAAGTCGCGGCATGTCGCGCACCAGCCGCAAAAGCTGGCGGGGTAGCTCTTCGGGCCAGGTGCGGTGCCGGATAGCTTCTCGCAACACGCGGAGCGCTTCAAACCCGCCCCAGAGCAGCGGATTGTTGCGGCGGGGCAATGCCAGGCGATCGGTCGGCCAGAGCGCCACGCAGTAGTTCAGCAGCCCCTCCCGGCGTACCACGTCCTCCTGCAGTGCCAGCTTGCCCATAATCCACGTGCCCAGCCGCGCATGCAGCCGGTAGAAGCCCAGTCGAAGAATCAACGCAGGGTCGGCCGGCACGAACAGCCCTGAAAGAAAATGCAGGTGCTCCATGAAAAAGCGCCCCACCCTATCGTAGACATTGCCCAGCCCGTTCGGGCAGGCTCGATTCGAGAGCAGGAGCAGTCGTGCATTTTCCAGCCCGCCGGCTGCCAGCACCACGCAGCGCGCACGCACGATGACTTCGGTCCGATCCGGCCGCGCCACCCGGACGCCTTCGACCACCTCGCCGGTTTCGTTCGTCAGCAGCTCCAGCGCATGCGCGTGCAGGCACACCGTCACGTTCGGATCGGCCAGCAACGCCGGCCCGTAGTCCCGATAAAACCGAGCGGGATCGCCGAACTGAAACAACGCGGTACGCAGCACCGCACTTCCTTCCGAGAGCAACGGACGCTCCGCGTCGGACGCCCACGCTTCGGCCGTGTAGGGACGGTCTTCCAGCCCGAAGAAAGCCTGGGCCCGGCGATAGTACGGTGCCAGCGTCTCGTAACCGAATGGCCATCCGCTGAAGGGGACTGCCTCGCGACGCTCGAAGTCGATTGGATCGAGCGGCCGCAGCCGGATGCGGCACACACCGGGTGCCACTTCGTAGTCCCACAGATGGCTGGAGCCTCCCAGCGCCCGCGCCCGGGCCATATCCAGGGGAAAGTAGGGATACCCCGTGATGTCGCCCCGGCTGAGCCGGGCGGTTTCCGGCTCCGGTCGTTCACCGCCCGTTTCCAGCACGCAGATGCCCAGCCCGCTGTCGCGCAGCGCCCAGGCCAGCGTCAGTCCGGCCACCCCGCCCCCTACGATGCACAGATCGTAGGGACCCAGCTCCGCTCGATCGAAGGCTTTCAGGTCGATTTTCATGAAGCTTCGCCGGGATGCAACCGCTCTACCAGCACGCGCACCGGACGAATCACCGGATAGAGAAAGGTAAGCTGTTTCGGCAACCGACAGAACGCCCGATCCTTTTCGGTGGGCGCCAGCGCCAGTTTCAGGTGATGGCCCAGGTAGCCGAGGCGATGGCGCCAGCGCTCGCGTTCCCGGAAGTGATACCAGAACATGGGCCAGAAGGCGCGCACGTCGGCGTCTTCCCGAAACATCCAGCGCGTGACCACCTCGCGGGCCATGCGCCGGGCTGCCCGCCGCTGGCGAAGCCCTCGTTGCAGCACGTCCGGCACCGGTGCACCCAGCAACTCGGCGGCCAGCGTACATCCGATGGCCAGCACGCGCGCTGCTCCCAGGCGATGCGCCTGTTGCAGCACGGCCGCTCCGTCCATGTCAGCGCAGCGACGCAGCAGTTCGGCCACGTCGGCCACCCAGGTCAGCTTCAGCCAGCGATGTTTGTTGCCGTGAATGGCCAGATAGAGCAACAGGTCCTCGGGCGCCATGGTGCGCAGCGTCCGTCCGGCAAAGGGAACCTGCCGGTGCCGTGCCCAGATCGCCTCGGGATCCAGGGGCAGGTCGTAGATCGTGTAGAAAAAGGCCCAGTGCAGCTCGACGACAAAGTCGCGGCTTTCGTGAACAAATTCAAAGCCGAGCTGCGTGTCCAGATAGGCTTCTGTTTCGGCCTCTCCCAGTTGTTTATGGGCCCGGTAGCCCAGCGACTCGATGACCCGTCGGGCTTTCCAGAAGTCGCTCCGTTTTACCAGCAGGTCGATGTCCACATAGACCCGCGCGGCCGGATCCCCGTAGATGAGCGCGGCCAGGGCCGGCCCTTTGAAGGGAATCACCGGAATCCCTTCGGCCTCCAGCCGATCGACCAGCCGCAGCAGCTCCTGCGTCTGATGCAGGTTATGGACGGCCAGCGCCCGCGCTTCGGCCTCCAGCCGGATGCGCCACGGTTCGGGAACGGCATCCGGTGCCGCCTGCAACAGGTTTCGGTACGCCAGCGCCACCACGCCATGGCGCAGCGTCAGGCGGTACAGGCGCTCATGGTCAAGCGGCCGCCCCAGCAGCGCCCGCAATTGCTCGGCCGCCGGCGGATCCAGGCACGTGCGCGCCGCCAGCGTCAGCACCCGTGCTTCCGGCGAAAGGAACGATGCGAGCGACATGGCAAGCTCAGGAAGAGAGGGTCAACGGCGCAACTTCTTCAGATGCGGGAGGCATGGATTTTACCGACAGATCCGGCACCGTGTACCGAAACAATTCCTCCGGATAGTTGGGAACGGGTTTGCGCCAGAACCGGCTGCGCAGCCAGCGCACCCCGCGCGAGATCCAGCTCCCCGGCGGTCCCAGCCAGGTCAGGACGTAGCCCACGCTGCTGCGCAGCGTCCACCGCAGGCGCAACGCCTGTCGCAAACGCTCCCGTGCGGCCACCCGCTGTCCTATGCTGAGCAGCGTGTTGCCGTAGGTGGTCAACGCATAGGCCATCCGGGCTTCGAAAACCGGTCGGTACGGCGCCAGCGCCGGATCCTGCAGAAAGTGCCGGTAGCAGAATAGTTCGCCTTCGAACCCGTAGAGACGCCAGTTCCAGCTCCGGCTGACGCCGCCGGGTTGCCAGCGGCAACTGGCCAGCCGCTGCGGCACGTAGTAGGCGCCGCCCTGCTGCGCGCACCGGTACAACAGCCACAGGTCCACCATGGCCCGCGCCTCATCGGCCAGAAACGTGGGATGTACGGACGCCCGGCGGAACAGCACGGCCCCGATGAACACGGACCGATCGATCAGCGCAACCCGCAGGAAATCGCCCACCGGACCTTCCGGCAGGCGCGCGCGTCGCCAGCGCCGGGTGTTTCGCTCGCTGTCATCCGGCAGCCGCCGCCCCTCACCGTCCATGACCCAGTGATCACAGAAAGCCAGCACCAGGCGGGCATCCTGACGAAGCGGTTGCAGCAGCGTCTCCACAAAAGCCGGCTCCAGCGTGTCGTCGTCGCCCAGAAAGCAAAAAAAGTCGCCGCGCGCCATTTCGACGCCCTGTCGCCAGTTGGCCACCAGACCCCGGTTTCGGTGGTTGCGCACGTACACAATCCGATCATCCTGCTGCTGAAAGGCCCGGACCACCGCCGGGGTATGATCAGAGCTGGCGTCGTCCAGCACGATGATCTCCAGGTTCGGATAGGTCTGGGCGCAGGCGCTCGCCAGCGCCGCCTGTAGATACCCCGCCCGGTTGAACGTCGGGATCAGAATGCTGACCACCGGTCCCCCGTGCTCCTGGCGGCTGATCTGTTGCATGCGCCCCCCTGAAAATGGAACGGTCTCCGAATGCGCGCCCTTAGCAATACTACGGCGCACGCATCAAAAAGATTAGGGCGTCGCCCGGACTGCGGCGCACCGGTTTTGACCGATCCGTTATGCGCCAATGGCGCAAGCTATCCGTCTGGATAAGCCCCGGCTATTTCTGCGAAGGAGTTCTCCGCCGTCTACAGACGGCGGCACGACTGAGCGGAACATCTACAGGGATGGGGGTATCGTTGTAGAAATGGGTTACCAACTGGCATACCGATACCGTCTCTACCCCAATCCGGAGCAACGCGCCGAACTCGCCAAGACGTTTGGGTGCGCCCGCTGGGTGTACAATTGGGCTCTCAGGCTTCGCACCGACGCCTACTACGGCGAAGGGCGAAGCATGGGCTACGCTGAAACGGCTCAGCTGCTCACCCAGAAGAAGAAGGAGGCCGAAACCGCCTGGCTTGCCGAATGCTCCGCCGTCGTTCTGCAGCAGAGCCTCCGCAACCTCGAACGGGCCTTCACCAACTTCTTCGAGGGCCGCAGCGGCTACCCCTCCTTCAAGCGTAAGCGAGATCGGCAAAGTGCTCGTTACGTCGGCACCGCCTTCGACGTGCGCGACGGCAGGCTGAAGTTGGCAAAGATCCCCGGCACGATCAAAGTCCGGTGGAGCCGCACGCTTCCATCAAAGCCCTCGTCCTGCACCGTGACGCTTGACTCGGCCGGGCGGTACCACGTCTCCTTTGTTGTTGAGGTAGATGCTAAACCCTTGCCGAAGTTGAATCGGAGTATTGGTGTTGACCTCGGCCTGAACGATCTCGTCGTCACATCCAGCAGCGACGGGGAGGTGTGGTATAGCGGCAACCCCCGGCATCTCCGCAAGAGCCTCCGTCGCCTCAAGCGGGCGCAGCGAAGCCTGAGCCGGAAGCAAAAGGGAAGCCGGAACTGGGAGAAGGCCCGGCGCAAGGTGGCCCGCATCCACGCCAAGATTGCGGACCAACGCAGAGACTTCCTGCACAAGCTGACCCGCAAGCTTGTGGACGAGAACCAAGTCCTTTGCTTCGAGTCGCTGGCAGTGAAGAACATGGTCCGCAACCGCAACATCGCTCTGTCCATCTCGGATGCCGGATGGGGTGAACTCCTCCGACTGGTGCAGTACAAGGCTGAGATGGCCGGGCGTACCGTCGTATTGATCGACCGCTTCTTCCCCAGCAGTAAACGCTGCTCCGCGTGCGGTCACGTCATAGACAACTTGCCGCTGAACGTCCGCTGCTGGACCTGCCCCGAGTGTGGGGCAGAACACCAGCGCGACGCGAACGCGGCCGAGAACATTCGTAGGGTGGGACACACCCGAAGTCGAGCTTGTGGAGATCCCGGTAAGTCCTCGTCGGCTTTCATGCTGGCAGGCTCGGATCGGTGAAGCAAGAATCCCCCGCTTTCAAGCGGGGGAGTGTCAATTCTGCACGATCAGCGAGCGGCTGGCCTCGTGCGGCCCTGCCTGCAATCGAACCACATAGCGTCCGCTGGCCAGCGATTGCAGTTCGAAGGGCATCCGATGGGTTCCGGCCGGTTGCACGGCATCGACCACCACGGCCACCCTGCGTCCCAGCAGATCATAAACCTCCAGCCGCACGGGCAGCACCCGGGGCAGCGTGTACGCGATCGTCACCCTGTGGACGGCCGGATTGGGATAGAGCGGCTCCAGCGAGAACGTCCCGGAATCCGGCGCTTCCTCGGCCCGGGTCGGCGTTTCCTCATCATTCAGGAAGAACCGTTCCCAGTTCCCTCCCGGAGAGATCGCTTCCCAGAAGCGCGCCACGCTGTCGAGCAGCGTCGGACGCACGCCCACGCACTGCGCGTTGTACAGGTATTGCATAAAAGCCCGGTTCTTCCAGTCGTTGATCTCGACATTGGCCGCCGGATGACCGTCTTCGGTGCAGCGCTCCTGCGGCACGTCGAAGACGGTTTCGGGCGGCTCGATGCCCTTCGATCCGCCTACGCGCTCATCTCCATAGAGCGACTGCCAGTGCTTCAGGTCATAGCGCCGCGCTTCGATCAGCCAGCTCCGGAGCAGGTTCTCTGTGATCATCCGGAGCGTGTCCCGATCCAGCTCCCGGAAGCCGTTGGGCATGTAGAACATGAACCACGTGAGCGGCGAGCCGGTCTTCATCATGCGCACGCCGAGCCGACGCGTCGATCCCCATCCCGGCGTGAAGCCTTCGTCAGCATACCACGACGTGTGGGCCTGCATGGCGGCGATCACGTAGTAGAGATGGCCAATCGTGTGGTCGCGGCCGTAGCGCTCCAGCGCCCGCCGGCTCTGCTCGAAGATGTAGGACCAGTCGATCGCGCCGCTCGAGGGATTGTCGGTCCGGAGCTTCGGCGTGAGCACCGTGGCCAGATGCCACCACGAAAGATCCTCGTAATGATGTCGCGCCATCGTCGGATAGGGCGCGGCGAAGGCCAGGTCGTTCTTCGAAAGGCGGTGCATCGTCTGGTCCATCAGCCACGGCCCCGTGAGCAGCAGCGCCCGATCGGCCTTCTCCATGGGGATGCCGCGCACGTTGTCGCCGTAGACGTCCGCGTAGTGGTCCTCCAGCTTGTATTCCATCTGGAGCTCCCACATCTTCATGAGGAACCAGCGGGCCACGGCGATGTGCATCATGCGGCCGACCGGATGCGTCGGGTAGCGCCCGCCCCACTCCGGCGGAGGACTCAGGTCTTCGTGGTCATTGTGCTTGGGATTCAGGCGGAAATTGTAGTCGGCGAAGAGCTTCGCCAGGCCTTCGTCCCACGCTGGCGAGTTGCGGCTCTGGCGCTGCTTCTCGATGTAGTATTCGGGGCCGTTCGTCTCAAGTAGTTCTTTAACCTTCTCGTAGTTCTGGTAGTACTTCGAGCTGAACCAGACGTCCGCCGGGAAGAAGTCGCCCGGATAGATCTGCGGCCACCACGCAAAGATGTCCGGAAGCTCGAAGGCCACGGGGATGTCCGCAAGCACGAGCGTCGAGTCCATGCGCCAGTAGCGCTGCACGTTCTCCCAGGACAGATCCGCCTCAGGACGGAGCGATCCGGGCTCGGCCGTGCCCTGGAGCGCGTCCAGCTCGGCGCGAAAGCGCGCGCTCGGGGCCAGGAAGGCCAGCATCTGGCGGTCCGAGCTGAGCACCCATTTGCGTCCGGCGCCCGCGGCCCAGCACTCGACGGGCCGTTTCGAGAGTCCGGGGCCGGGCTGGTAGGGTGGATCCCAGGGACGTCCCCCGCAGCTCGAGACGGTCTCGCCCTCGGGAAGCTTCAGATCGACCGAGCGGATGTAGGCGGCGATCTTCTTCCCTTCGTCTTCCGAGAGCCCGTGAAACTTCGCCCGTTCGATGATGGCGTGGTTGGAGAAGTTGAAGTACTTCAGGTCGAAGCCGTTTTCGGCATGGCAGTCGGCGCAGGCGGCCACGATCGGAACAGGTTCGCGGGCGTTCTTCAGCAGGATGCGTCGGCTTTCCCAGAGCCGCTCGCCCTCGGCCACGGCTTCCGGGGTGTCGTAGCCCTCGGGCGGCCCCCATGTTGCAGGATCATCCCACACGAAGCGCGTTCCCTGAAGGGCGCTCGGGCCGTTGCGTCCGCCCCGTCGCAGATCCAGCTCCAGCACGCGGTAGCCCGAAGAGATCCCCTCCGTCCCGTTGAAGCGAAACTCGATCACGTTGCGTCCGGGCCGGAGCTTTCCGGTTTCGCGAATCGAGATCATGCCCCGCAGCGTCTGATACGGCCCACCGATCGGGCCGGTAAGCGGCGGGGCGTACATCTTCGATTCCGGGTAGAAGGCCTTGAAATGCGCATTGTCTATCGGAATCCATGCCCCACCGTTGATGCGGAAGCTTGCCTTTTTATCGTAGTCTGGACTACCATCCAACTCGGGCACGTATTTATAGCCCAGGTTGTGAGCCTTAAGGTACATGGAGTCGACCCCGCTGGTGTCGCTCACGAAGACCTCGATGGCCACCACGAAGCTATCCGGACCGATCACTTCGATGGGAAGCTTCACGACCACCTCTTCGCCAGCCTGGAGCTTTCGGGAGGAAGTCATCAGCACCCAGCTTCCAAGCAACACCAGCGCGCCCCAGAGGAGCGCAGACAGCGAACGACGGCAGTACTGCATGATCCTGCCTCGCGGAGTAAGTGGAACAAGCGCGCAGGAACACGCAGAAGCCGCGTAGCTCGTGGATGATCAGGGAAGAGATGCCGGCCACTTTCGGCCGGTACACAGATGCCCTATCGAATGACCACCATCTGCCCGGCGGCGCGATGGGGACCGGCCTGTAGCCGGTAGAAATAGGTACCACCGGCCAGATCACGCGCGTCGATGACCACGCGATGAATGCCGGCTTCCTGACGTTCGTCCACCAGGGTCGCCACCCGCCGACCGAGCACATCAAACACCTCCAGCCGTACCTCCGCCGCCTCCGGTAACTGATAGGAAATCGTGGCGCGTTCGACAACCGGATTCGGATAGGGCGCCTGTACGGCAAACTCCAGCGGCAAGCCTTCCGCCTCGACCACCCACACCTGGTCCGGCGTAAATTGCAGGGCGGCCGAAAGCTCCCTTCCTCCAAGCACATCCATCACCCGCCGCACTTCGAGCCGCCGCGCCTCGTCCTCGTCCACCCACCACAACGTCAGCGCCTCTCCGACCTCGGCACCCTCGCGCACTTCCGTCAGCGGCTCATCCCCCCGGACCACCACGGCCACCCTGCCCGCTCGCACCACGCCTTCCCCGACCACTTCGCCGCTCGCCGTCCGCACCTGCACCCAGCCGCCTTCCGGCAATCCCTCCAGAATCAGCACGCTGCTCATCACTGCCACGCCATCCTCCACAGAGGCCGCCGCCGGACTCCGCTTGCCGCTTCCCGAAGCCGGATACGTCAGCGTCGCCGCACGACTCACGTACACCTTATAGCCCCGGCCCGGCTCCAGCGTCTGCAACGTGTAGATGTCGTATTCCGGGAAGTAGAGCCGCCCTTCCAGGTCCTTCACCAGCACCAGCGACGAACCCAGCGAGGCCAGCGCCTCCGACACCGGCATCGACGTCGTCGGCCAGTAGGGAATCAGGTTCCAGCCCGCCTCCAGGCCAATGCTCGCCGTCGCCGGAATCGCACGACCTTCGACCGTCCAGGTCGTCGGCTCGGCCACAAAGATCATGTAGGCGCGACGCCAGTCCCAGCGGCCGATCTGGTCGACGCCCAGCTCGGGACTGTAGACGCGGCCGTCTCCGTCCTTGACCAGCACCAGGCGATCGCGAATCGGTGTCAGCAGGTCGTCGAGGCGGTCGCTTGCGGGCTGCACGTGCAGCGAAACCAGATTCCAACCGGCTTCCAGCGTCAGCGTCTGGTGCGTGGTGTCCGTGCTCAGGAAAAACCGTTCCCAGTTCCCTCCGGGGCTCATGCGCTCCATATAACGTGCGACACGATCGAGCACGGCCTCGTCTACCCCGTAGCACTGGGCCTGATACAGGAACTGCAGCATGGCCTCGTCCTTGTACCAGTTCGGATCGAGCGGTACGGCACTGTTGCAGCGCTCGTAGCGCACGTCGTAGGTCGTGTCCTGAGGTAGTAGATTGTCTTTCCTCCAGTCTTTTGCATCAAGCATTCGGATGTATTCAAAGTGCCGCTCGTCGTAGCGCTCGGCCTCTTCGATCCATACCCGGAGCAGCGCCTCGGTGATGTTTCGCATCTCCTCGGGCGTGAACTCCTCGGTGCGCTGCTTATGCCCGAGATAGAACCAGTTGAGCGGCATGAACTCTTTGAGGTCCTTAAAGCCCGGGCGGTTCTGCTTGCCGAAACCCGGCACCATCCACTCGGGTGCATTGTTTTCGACGTACCACGACGTGCGCGTCTGCATCATCGTAACGACACTCTTGAGATATTCGGCGCCGAAACGAACCCGGTACTCACGTTGCACGTCGTTAATGAGCCCGAAGACGTAGTTCCAGTCGACGTTCGTCGTGCCGCCTGAGGTGCGCACGCCGCTGTTGAGGATCTGAGCCATCTGGTACCAGGCCATCGAGAAGTAGAAATCCTGCGGCTTTGTCGGGTAGGGCCCGATGTCTGCGAACTTGCTTCCCTGCTTGTGCGTGGCCATGTCGTAGACCCACATGCCGCGCACGGGCCAGTTGCGGTCCCAGCCTGTCAGGTCGATCTCACCCGAGCGGGCATTATTTCCGTAGACCTCGACGGTCGTATCTTCTAACTTGTGCTCGTGAAGCAGCTCCCAGAGCTTGATCAGGATCCACTGCCGCACCGAGAGCTTAGCGATCTCTCCCTCGCCCGTGTTCTGCTGCCAGGATTCAGGCAAATACGGCCTGAGGTCCTGCGGCATGTCCTTCGTGTTCATCTCGAAGCGGAAGTACGTCGGAAGCCCCCGGCTCATCCAGCTATTGACGTCGCGTTTTGCCTCTTCGATGAGCGCATCTACCTTTCCGGGTTGTTCTAACTCCTCGTAGGCCTGTTTCCAGTTCTGATAGGCCTGTGAGCTGTGGAAGGCCTCATCTCCGAAGTAATCCCCCGGATAGATGTCCGGCCACCAATCGAAAATGTCGGGCATCTGGTAGGCCACCGGGATGTCGCTGAGCGGCAAAGACTTCTTCAGATCGAAGCGCCGCACCAGATTCTCCACCGACAGATCCGCACGTGCCGGGAAGTGTTCGGGGGAAGGCGGCACACCCTGAAGCGCGTTCAAAGCTGCTTCGGTGGCCGCATCAGGCGCCAGGAAGGCCAGCACGTCGCGGTCCTCCGCAAGCGCCCAGTCGACGCCCGCGCCGGCCGCCCAGCACTCCACGGGACGCTTCGAGAGCCCCGGCCCCGGCTGGTAGGGCGGATTCCACGGCCTGCCGCCACAGGTGGACACCGTCTCGCCGGGCGGAAGTCCAAGATCGATCGAGCGGATGTAGGCGGCGATCTTCTTGCCCTCATCCTCCGAGAGCCCGTGGAACTTCGCGCGCTCGATGATGGCGTGGTTCGAGAAATTGAAGTACTTCAGGTCGCGACCGCTTTCGGCATGGCAATCGGCGCAGGCGGCCACGATGGGCGTGGGGTTGAGCGGGTTGGCCGTCAGAATGCGTCGCTCCAGCCAGAGCGCCTTGCCCTCGGCGACGGCTTCCGGCGTGTCGTACCCCTCGGGCGGCCCCCATGTTGCAGGATCATCCCATACGAAGCGCGTTCCCTCAAGCACGCTCGTGCCGTTTCGTCCGCCTCGCCGCAGGTCCAGCTCCAGCACGCGATAGCCCGAGGTCACCCCCTCGGTCCCGTTGAAGCGAAACTCGATCACGTTGCGTCCGGGCTTCAGTTTACCCGTCTCCCGAATGGAAATCATCCCCCGCAACGTCTTGTAGGGCCCGCCGATAGGCCCGGTGAGCGGCTCCCGGTACATGACCGCCTCCGGATAGAAGGCCTTGAAGTGCGCATTGTCGATGGGAATCCACGGCCCGCCGTTGATGCGGAACGACGCCTTCTTATCGTAACCGCCGGTGTCTTCAAGCGCGGGCGTGTAGTTGTAGCCCAGGTTGTGGGCTTTCAGGTAGAGCGAATCGACGCCGGTCGTGTCGGACACGTACACTTCGACGGCCACCGTATAGCCGTCGGGTCCGATGACCTCGATGGGAAGCGTGACGACGACTTCTTCGTCAGCCTTCAGGAATTGCGTCAGCCCCAGCGCGAGCAATAAACCGATCGACAACAGTCCCCAGACGTAACGCATCGTCTCCGACATCTTGCTTCTGGCTGGTTGGAAGGCGGGCGTTCCCGGACCCGAACGGGCACCGGCCGGAGATGCCGGGGGCCAACGATATGCCGATCAGCTCGGCCGTGCGCAGAATAGGAAAAGAAGGCCGATTTACGTTGGAATGCGTAATTACGTTATGTACCCGCCGCCGCGTACCGTATGGAAAAAAAGAAAACCGCTGTCAAGCTTCCTGCAGGGCGGCCAGTGCCTGGTGGACTCCTTTACGCATGGCCTCTATGGAAAACCGATGGCGGGCATCCCGGTAGGCAGCTTCGGCCAGTCGACGGGCCTGATCCGGGTGCTCGAGCAGGTGCCGAATGGCGGCGGCAAGCGCCTGCACATCGCCAGGCTGCACCAGCAGGCCCGTTTCCCCATCGCGCACAATTTCCACGGCCCCTCCGCCTCGCGTGGCGATGACGGGACGACGGGCCAGCATGCCCTCGACGATCACCCGGCCGAACGGTTCGGGTGCGACGGACGTATGCACCACCACATCGACCAGTTGCATCAACTCCGGCACATCGTCCCGAAATCCCAGAAAATGCACACGCCCTTCAAGGTCGGGCTGCGCCGCGCGTTTCCGGAGCTGCTCGGCGTAGAGCTGTTCGTCCTGAAACAGCGCCTCCCCCACCAGAATCGCCTGAACGTACGGTAGCTCGGCCAATGCTTCCAGCAGCACATGCTGTCCTTTCCAGGGTGCCAGCCGGCTGAAGAGTCCGACCACCGGCCCGTCGCGCAAACCGAGTTTCTGGCGCAGGGCGACCACCTGCTCCGAATCGACGGCCGCAAAGCGCTCGACGTCGATCCCGTTGTGCACTACCACGACCGGCACCCGCCCGCCAGCCTCAAGGAAAGCTGCTTTCGAAGCCTCCGAGTTGGCAATCACCAGACGCGCAAACCGATTGGCCAGCGTCACGGCCAGTCGGATGTTCATCGCGCTGAAGTGCTCGGTCGTCAGCACGTCGTGCAGGTTCCACACGAGCGGCCGCCGGGCCATCTGCGCCGCCAGGCTCCCGACCACCAGCGCCTTCTGGGAATTGGCATAAATCAGATCGAACGCCCGGGCCTTCCGGGCTACGCGCCAGGCAAGCCGGAGCAATCCGGGCACCGCCCGCAGCGCACGGAACGGTCCGGCCTCCCGCGCCACACGCCGGACCGCTTCGGGTGCAGCGATCACGTCGGCCGGGATACCTGCCGCCCGGAGCTTTTCATAAAAGGGCCCCTCTTCCAGCAGCAGCACCTCGCCGGGCGGCGCAAAAGCCGGGGCCAGATCGAGCAGATACAGTTCGGCCCCGCCGAGTGCCGCGCTGTGATCCAGAAAAAGAGTGCGCAGATTCAAGCGTACCGTCATATTCACAGTACCTCCTCATACACGGCCTTCACGCGGCGGGCGATGACGGGCCAGTCGTAGTGGGCGCAGACGTACGCCCGGCAGGTTTCATCTGAAGGCAGCGGCCGCCGACCCGTTAGCACTTCGGTCAGTCCGGCCGCCAGCGCCTCCGGGGTTGCGTCTTCCAGCACCAGCGCTTCCGAGAGCCCCCGTACGGCTTCGGGCAGCCCTCCCACCGGCGTTACCAGCACGGGCGTGCCGGCCGCCAGCGACTCGAGCGTGATCAGGCCGAAGCCTTCCAGCGCCACCGTCGGCACGACGGTCAGGTCGGCCGCCCGGTAGGCCAGTGGCAGCTGGTCGTCCGGCACAAAACCCAGCAGCCGCACGTGCTGCGCCAGCCCCAGCGCGTCGATCTGTGCCTGCAACGCGTCGGCCAGCGATCCGCGCCCGGCGATCAGCAAAAGCACCTCCGGCACCTGCCGCCGCACCTCGACCATGGCCTCAATAAGTCGCTCCAGTCCCATGCGCCGCACCAGACGCCGCACGCTCAGCACGATCGGCCGGTCGGTCGGCCACCCCAGCACTTCCCGGGCTTCACGCCGCGTGTGCGGCAGCGCAAAGCGATCGGCTTCCACCCCACCGGGCACGACGCGCACCCGCTCGGGCGCCACCCCGTAGCGCTGCACCAGCTCCCGGCCGAACGCCTCCGACAGCACGATGCACCGCGCCCCCCGTCGGTAAACCGTGCGTTCCAGCCAGGTCTTGACGGCCACCTGCAGGCCGCCTTTTGCCTCCTCGCGGCCCTCCCATGCCCAGGGTCCGTGGAAATGCACCACCAGCGGGAGATCGCGCACCAGATCCAGCACCGGGAACGTGTAGAGCGCAAAGTGGGCGGCCACCAGATCGAACGATGTCGTCCGGCGGAGTTGCCGCACGGCCTGCCGCATGCCCTGCCAGCGCTGCCAGAGCGGCGCATCCGGACGCGCCGCCGCCACGAAATGCCCTTCGGTGGCCTGCGACACCGCTTCAGATCCCACCACAACGCCCCGGCACACAACCCCGGCCCCCGGCAGGTACCGGCACAGCGCCTCGTAGACCCGCTCCAGTCCCCCCGGCGCCTCCGCAAACCACCCGCTACCCACTTGAAGGACCTGCATGTTTGCTTTACCGCCCCCTAAGCTATGTTCATCCGGTCTGCCGTGCCGGCTCCCGAAGGGACTGCACGCCTGCCGTCCACGTCAGAATCTCCTCCAGCCGATCCACCACCCGGCGCACCTCGAACTGCTCCTCCGCGATCTGACGGGCCATGGCCGCCAGGCCGGCCGGATCGGTTTCGATAGCCTGCAGCGCAGCCTCCAGCGCCGCGCAGAGCGACGCGGGCGTGTAGCGTTCGAACCGAAAAGCAGCCGCTCCGCAGTATTCGCCGGTGCCGTTCGTGGGACCCACCACCACGGGCTTGCCGCAGCAGAGCGCCTCGGCCACCGTGGAACCAAAATTTTCGTCTTCGCTGGGCTGCACAATCACATCTACCGAACGCAGCAGATCCGGCACTTCGGTTCGCGCGATATAAGGCGCGTAGGTCAGATGCTCCGGGAACGGAAAATCCTCGATCAGCCGCCGGTACTCGGGGGCATAGGTGAAGCGTCCGATGATCTCCAGATGCACGTCGCGGCGTTTTTCCAGCAGCAGGGCAAAGGCTTCCAGCATCAGATCCAGTCGCTTGCGCGGGTCGATACGCCCCAGCCAGAGGAACGTCCGTCGGCCCGGATGCCTTGGCGGTACGTTCGGCTCAGGCCGAAACAGCTCCAGATCGAACGGATAGGGCAGCGCGAACACACGCTCGGCTGGCACGCCAAAGGCGATCACGTGCTGCCGACTCCATTCACTGCCGCAGATCACGGCCCGGCAGCGGGTCAGCTCACGTCGCGCCACGCGCTGCCGGTGTCGGTAAAAGACCCGGAGCTTCCAGTAGAGCATCCGGCCGGCCAGTTCGATCAGTCGGTGCCGGAGCCGATGGATCGCCTGCCATTCGGTCTGCGGAGGGCCCTGCAACCAGGCCACCGCCGGAAGCCCCGCCACCTCGAACTGAGCCCCCACGCCCAGAAACAGCAACACGTCGTAGGGCTGCTGTCGGTGCCGTTCGGCTACCCGACGGGCAATGGCCTCCAGATGTCGGCGATAGATCCAGTCTTCCACCACACGTTCCAGACCGCCACGAAGGAGCGGACGCCACCGGTCGCGCAACGCCCCCAACCGCTCCAGCAACACGCCTTCGTAGTGGAAATTCGGCCAGCGTTCCAGCCCTTCCGGCCGACGCACAAAGTCGGCCTTGGCGAACAGGTCCACCTGATGCCCCCGCCGCAGCAGTTCCTCCAGAATCAGGTAGTTGGCCGACGCCACGCTCCCGGCGTGCTGCTCCACCAGCGCGTAACAGGCAATCCGCATATCATTAAAATCCTCTCAGAACGCGCTTAAGATTACAGACAAAGGCTGAAGCTACAGCTTCCAGAGAATATTCATTTCTAACCACATTGCCACCTCTGATTACCAGGTTGTTTCTAAGCGCTTCATCATTCAACAATTTAACAATACACTCAGCTAACTCTTCGTAATTTCCTTCACGGAAGATCAATCCGCCTCCTGTCTTCTGGATAAGATGAGGTATTTCTCCACAACTTGAACCAATCACTGGTGTCCCACAGGCCATTGCCTCAATAATGACGCGCCCAAATTGCTCTTTCCAGTTTTTTTGAGTTTCAGAAGGCAGAATCAACAAATCCATCAAAGACAGATAATAAGGGATATTTTCATGCTTAATGTAATCCATAAATATTACTCTTCTATCAATTCCCAGACGCACAGACTCGCTCTTTAAAAAATCTAACAAGTTTCCCTTTCCGATAAAAAAACATACCCAATCAAGCCTATCATCAAGCAAGCCCAGAGCCTTAACTAAAGTAACAACACCTTTTTCCCTTACTAATCTACCAACAAAACCTATAACATATTTATCTTCAACACCTAATTCTCTCCTTATTTTTCTGGCTTCCTCCGGATATGGCTTGTATATATCGAGATTCACAAAGCCCGGCTTGTAATATACTGGTCCTTTATATCCTTTCTCGCGCAACACTTCTTCGGCTCCTTTAGAACCCACAAAAGCAAAACTGCTATTTCTATAAACCCATTGTTCTCCCACCTGGATAGGTAGCGGATAATTCTTCAGAATGTTCTGCCATGAAAAAAAACCTATGGGAACACTTTTTGCGATCTTATTAGCCAGATACCATTGGAAAGTTGCCAGTCCGTAAGGCTCATGATGGACATATACAACATCTGGATCAACTTTCTCGATCACTTTGTCAAGTCTTGCCCTGTAAATATGCAATGGAACAGATCCTGAAAATAAAACAGGTAACTTCCATATTCTGCCTGTAAAGCTCTTCCATCTCTGTGCAGCAACAAGACCATATTCTCCTCTCCATGTTTCTGGAACAACAAGATCTATATTCCACCCATATTTATGCATGACAAAACTCCAGAAATCCTGATTAATAGGAGTAACACATGCATGGCTGATCACCAGTAACTTCATTGTGCCGCTTATTCTACTGTGTACAGTTCCGGCAACGGAAACTTGCGGCCCATCAGCCGCTCGAACAGCGCCGCATAGCGCGAGGCCATGCGCTCCCAGCTATGCTCCTCGGCAACGGCCCGGGCCTTCCGACCCATTTCATGTCGGAGGTCAGGCTCCCGCGTCAGCGTGGTCATCGCCTGCGCCAGCGCCTCGTGATCTTCCGGGTTTTCGATCACAAAGCCGGCTTCGCCCACCAGGTTGGCCGTCCCCACCTGTCGCGAAACGATCACCGGCAGCCCGCTGGCCATTGCTTCGAGCAGCACCAGCGGACACGAGTCGCGCCGCGAGGGCAGCACGAAAAAGTCCACGGCCCGCATCAGCGAGGCAACGTCGCGCCGGAAGCCCAGAAAATGCACACGGTCGGCCACGCCGAGCTGCTCGGCCAGCGCGGGATACGGGCTGCCCGGCAGCCGTCCGACCACGGCCACGTGCAGCGCCGGCACCTGCTGCAGCGCATGCAACACGCCGTCCAGGTTCTTGATGGTCGAGCGAATGTCGCCCACAAACAGCGCCAGCGGCACTCCTTCGGGTAATCCCAGGCGGCCCCGGTCGGCCCGACCGGGATGAAATTCGGCCAGATCCACCCCGTTTACGATCACCTCGATGCGCTCCGGCGGCACCCCCACGGCAATCAGCTCGTCCCGTACCATCTCGGAAACGGCCACGATCTGCCGGGCCTGAATGAACGCCTCCTGCTCCCACTCGGCGTTGAGCTGCGAGAACAGTTTCTGATACAGCGCGCGGGGGTGCCGGCTCTGCCGGGCGGGATGGTAGGGCGAACGCAGCCAGGTACCGTGCACGAAGTGGACGGCGTTGACCGTGTGCGGAAAGCGCGTGACCACCCCGCAGCCCATGATCACGTCGAACAGGTGATCCATCGTGGCCAGGATGCGATCGGAAAGCTCCCGGAAGCGCCAGACCTTGTAGAGATCGACGGCCTCGCCGAGCGGTCCCGTGTGCACGGGCACCCAGGAAGCGCCCATTTCGAGCAGCCGCCGGTCCACTTTATCGGCAAACAGCGTCACCGTGGCGCCGCGCAGCAGAAAATAGCGCGCCAGCTCGAAGTTGACACGTCCCTGCCCGTCGCCGGGAATCACATTGTGCGTGATGAACGCCAGATGAATCATCCTACCGGTACCGTTTCAGACGAAGCCGTGGCGACCTGTTGCCGTCGCTCCCGGATCCGTTCGGCCATCCAGCGCCCGATGGCTTCTTCGGAGGCGACCGACCGCCACCAGTGCAACGCCGCCTGCGAAAGCTCCCGCAGACGCCGGGCGTCTCCCAGCAATTCCGGCACCAGCCGGTGGAGTTCGCGCCAGTCGTCGATCTGGACGACCGGGGCATTCCGATAGAACCAGCGGGCCGGTAACCGCTCCGTGATCACCACACACCCATACCGCAGCCCTTCGAACAGCCGGAACGTATCGGCCGAGGTGCCTCTCGGCGCCAGACAGATCTTACTGTCCATGAGCGCCCGCGAGTAGGCCTCGGTATCCAGCACTTCGCCGGGCTCGGTCAGCCCGTACTCCAGCGCATTGAGCACAAAACGGGCGTTCGTATGCACGAAAACACGCAGTTCCGGAAAGCGACGCTGCAGGGCCTCCAGCGTCCGGAGCATACGCTCTCGGGAAACCCGCTTTGGGCTGGGAAACCAGCGGTGCGGCGACCAGAGCCATCTCGGGAACCCCTGTTCGACGCTTCCGGCAAAAAATAGATCGATCGGCCGCGTTTCGATGGGCTGCACGGGCAGCGGCAACTGGTTGCCGTATCCCAGCGGCAGATCGTAAACCGGCGGCATGGCACTGCCCTGCAGCCGCCGTTGCAGATAGCGGCCGCCGTACCGAAACGCACCGGGGAGCCAGTGCGCCAGCACACGCAGATGCCGCAAAAATACCAGCATGTTCAGGTAAGAAGGCCGACGCAGGGGCCGCACGCCGAGCCGCGGATAGATCCCGTAGCACTTGAACGTCACCAGCACCCGATCGACGTAGGCCGGGATCTGGCTCCATTCATCCCCCATGACGATGGCCACCACATGATCGCCGTACTCCGGTAGCACATCCAGCTTCCATGTAATGAAAAAGGTGAGCCCGGCCCCTCAAGCTCCGACTCCACCACCTGCAGCACCCGGTGGAGATAGGACGGCCGTGCCGGCGGTCGGGAAAGCGCCACCGGCTCCGGCGTCTCCCGATACCTCAGGCATCGGTAATATTGATTGGGCGCACCCATCAGGTTGGCTCGGCGGGCTGATCAGACGCGAGGCGATCCACAGCCCCCGCACACAGCGCGGTCAGTGGTCCGACGGCATAGGCTTCCCCGTTCAGCAAATTGGCCATCGTCACACCCAGGATGCCCAGCATCGCCAGCGCCGTCAGGCTACGGGTTCGTATCCAGTAGCGCAGCGCTGTCAGGAGCAAGAGCCCGATGATCAGATGATAAAGTATGCCCCCGGGCAAACCCAGAGCCACAAAGCTGTTGCCCAGATGTGTTTCGGTGTTGTACGAGCGTCCTCCGAATTTTCCGGCCGCCTTGGTAACCGCCCCGATCCCCAGCCCCAGTGGTTCTTTGAGGGGATACAGATAGCCCCGCACCATCATCATGAAGTGATTTTCCGCGGAGCTGTACTCGACCTCACCCTTTCGGGCGTGAACGAATTCCTGAGCCTGGCGCTCCAGCCTTGCCTGAACATGCGGATCCAGCCCCAGTTGCGTCGCCTGGGTCAGACTCCAGACCAGCCCCACGGCCGCCAGCACGGCGGCCAGTGCCCCGCGCAACACCCAGGCCGTCGTCGAACGTGAAAGCACGGCCCAGAGGGCCACCATTGCGGCCAGCGAGAAAAACAGGGGACCGCGGCTTCCGGTCAGCGCCACGGCTACCAGGAGTGGCGGCACCAGCAGTCCAGCACTCCGGTTTCCCTTGAGAAAAGCAGCCCAGCTCAGCACAGCCCCGATGCTGATGAACATGCCATACTCTGTATTCGATGCAAATAGCGAGATGGGCGCCGGATTGTTCGGGTCGCCCAGCCCGGCGTACCAGTTCATTTCCAGCCAGCGCTGCTGGTGCGGCAGGTAGCCAAAGAAAACCTGATAGGTACCGTAGGCGGCGGCCACCAGCGCCATGGGAAGCACCAGACCGTACAGCAGCGTGCGCAGGAAGGCCGGCGTGGCATAGGTGCGTCCCACCCAGAACCAGCAGATCGGCACGATCAGAAACATGGCCCCGGCCAGCCCCACCATCAACCCGCCCTGCTTCGGGTTGAAAATCTGCAGCACCATGATGGCCATGAGCGCCAGCGTCCATTTTGCCAGCTTCGTGTCGAAGCGGATCTCCCGGTTGACCAGCGCCCCGGCCACCACTACCAGCGCAAAGGCACTCCCCACCACCAGCAGCGGATCGGTACCCGACCAGCCAAACAGCGGAATCAACAGCCGCCGCAGGTCGCCCAGCACGATCAGATAGGCGAACACGGCCAGGATGGCCACGCGCACGTTGAAGGTGGCCATGGCCACGAACAATTCCAGCAACATGAGCGTCAGCGCCAGTCGGCCGTGGCCCGTCAGCAGCAAAAACAGCACGGCGCCGATGCTGAGCGCCCCAAGCAACCACAGTCCCAGCGCCCGCCGCCAGGAAATGGCCGTTGCCGTAGGGCCCGATATGGAAAATGTCAACCGCATGGTGTTCTGTTATGGTTATCGATAGGGATTTTCACGATCCATCTGCCAGCGGGCCGGGTTGGTCACAATGTATCGACGAATACGTTCCAGGGCCTTTTCATTTCGGACGATATGTTCCCAGTAATTGCGTTGCCAGACGCGGGCACCCGGCGTACCCCGCCATTCGTTGATCCGACGCGTGGTGGCCGATTTGAACGCCCGGATGATGGTGGGAATCGATCCTGACACAGGGCGCCCGAATTGTTCCAACGTCGTCCCCGATGTAGGGGCACGGCGGCGCCGTGCCCCTACAGGGCGGCGCCGTGCCCCTACATTGTTATCATCGATTATATCCACAATCCGAATGATGCCGTGAATATGGTTGGGCATGACGATGAATTCGTCCGGGCGTAATTCCACGTAGGGCCGCAATCGTGCCGTTCTAAACCATTCCTCGTACACAATTTTACCCGGCCTGTTCAACCGCATACGTCCGTCAACAATTTCCCCGAACAGACACACCCGATCCTGCGTCACGACGGTGACGAAATAGGCACCGGGTTGCGTGTAATCGTATCCCTTCAGGCGAATCGATCGCCGATGATACCGCGCCCCGTCCATGATGTCACGACACGTGATCGCATCTTGCAAAATGCAACCATTCACCGCCCGGCGCATCATCCGTCACGCCGTTTTTCATGCGCCTCCGGCGCAATCCGATTGGCCATTTCCCCGAAATCTCGCAGGACGTCCGTGACCCGCCGCGCAAACGCTTCCGGCGAGAAATCCCGGGCGCGGCGGCGGGCCGCCTCGCCTACCCGTCGGGCAAAATCCGGGTCATCCAGATAGCGCAGGATTTGTCGGGCCAGCGTTTCGGCGTCTTCGTAGGGGGTCAGCAGGCCGTCCACACCCTCGGTAATGATCTCGCGCGGACCGCCTTCGGCCCCGGCCACCACGGGTTTGCCCAGCGCCAGGGCTTCGACCACCACGATCCCGAACGGCTCCCGGTCCGAGGCATGCACGACCACATCCATCGCCTGCATCCACAACGGGATGTCCGTCTGAAACCCCGCCAGCCAGACCCGATCCTGCAGGCCAAGCCGGGTAATCAAGCTGCGCAGCCAGGGTTCGTAATCCGGCTCCAGCTCGTGGCGTCCCCCGACGATCACGGCCCGGGCCTCAGGGTGTCTCTCCAGAATATGCGGCATGGCCTGCACGAGCGTATGCATGCCCTTCCAGCGCTGCAGACGCCCCACCATACCGATCAGCGGCCCGCTTTCGGGCAACCCGAGCTGGCGGCGGGCTTCCGTAGGTGCAGGTAGCCGATCGGGATCAAACGCCGTCAGCTCGGCCGCCGGATGGACGACGACCACCGGACGCACCGGACGCAACCGCCGCTGGGCCGCGGCGGCCGCCTCGGAACAGGCCAGCACGCCGGCGGCCGGCATCCGCGTAATCCATCGATCCATCCACGAATCCCGCATCGGAATCCCGTGCTGAAACCAGACCGCCGGGACCCCTGCCAGCCGGGCCGCCACGCCGCCATACAGGTGCGCTTTGCCCATCCAGCTCAGCACCAGCGTAAGGCTTTCCTGCCGGAACCACCGCGCAAGCCGCCGGACCGTCTGCAGATAGCGGACGGGCTGCCGCAACCGACCGGCCCGGATCACCTGCGCCGGGAAGCCCAGCGCACGCGCTTCTTCCACCAGCGGTCCGGGTTCAAAAAACACGAGTGGCCAGGCGTCCGGCGCCCCGGGGGCATGGCGGAGAAACAGGCGCAGAAGCTGCTCGGCCCCACCGCGCTGCTCGGCCAGGGGCATGAGAATCGCCACCTTCATGACACCTGCACGACAACGTTCGAGGCCGCTTCTTCCAGCGTCTGCATCACCCGCCGGGCCAGTACCGGCCAGTCAAGCTGTGCCGCATAGAAACGCCGGGCGTTCTGCCCCAGCATCTCCTGCAACGCCGAACGTCGCGCCAGCTCCAGCGCCGCTCCGGCAAACGCCTCGCGGTCTCCTACTGGCGTCAGCCACAACGACCGCCCGTGCTCGGCCCGCAGCATCGAATCGGTCAGCGGTCCGTCGGTGCTGAGCACGGCCAGCCCGTGCTGCAATCCCGCGATCATCGAACCCCGCCGCGTCGAAGCCCCGTCAACAAACGGTGCCAGCAGCAGATCCATCGCCGAAAGATGCACCGAAACCGCCTCGCCAGGTAACGCCCCGGCGTCCCGAAACGAAACACCGGGGGGCAACTGTGCGCGAAGTCGCTCGCCGTGTGGGCCCACGTACCACACCGCAAAGCACACCCCGGCATTGTCCAGCTGTTCGATGGCCGCCCGGATGTAATCGGTCAGCCGGCCGGACCCGATCGTTCCGAACACCCCCACCACGAGCGTTTCCGGGTCCAGACCCAGCCGCTGGCGTGCCTCCTCGCGCGCACAGCCCACGTCCGGAATATTCGACCCCACCGGCCAGTGCACCACCTGCGCCTGCGGAAACCAGCTCCGGTACCGCGCCACCCACGGCTGGATCGAAAACGCCACCACGTCGGCCATTCGTCCCAGCGCCCGAAACTGCGGAATCTGCCACAAACGAAACACCCGGTTCTTCCAGCTTGAAGGCGGCACAAAGTCCTCATGGAACATCACGGCCAGCCGCATCGAGGGACAGCGGCGACGCAACAAGTGCAGCGCAATTGGCAAGAATGGGTTCAGTCCCCAGCGGCCGTAGCTGAACTGATTGAACTGCACGACCAGCCAGTCGGGCGGATCGGCCGATACGGCCGCCACCAGTGCCCGGACGCCACGCCGAGGTGGATAGCGAAACGCCCGCACGACCTCGACGCCCGGGATCGACGTGGCCTCCGGCTGTGCCGTCCACACCCGCACCGACGCGCCTTCGGCCGCCAGCGCGGCCGCCAGATGCGCCGTGTGATCCCCGATGCCGTCCAGCGCCGGCGGCAATGCCGGAAATAGCAGACCGATCCGCATACAGACTCAATGTCGGTGGTAGAACGTCCCCACGGCTTTGCTGGCCAGGTAGTTCAGACGCTTCAGGCGCAGCCGCAGGGGAGAATAGAGCCGGATGGGACCGTCGATGTACTTCAGAAACTCGGCGTCGGCCAGCACGGGCAGCCGTCCCCGCTTCAGAAGCAGCCAGAGGAAGTTCTTCTTCCAGGGCTTCGGGGCGTCCACCGCGTGCGACATGGTGAAACCCGCCCCGGTAAAATCCATGGCGTCGGTGCCCATCACGCTGAGCGGCACGTCGGTCACCATCACGCTCAGGTTCAGCATGTCCTGATCGGCCACGTAGAAGGGATGGCTCCGGTCTCCGATGTTGTAGCCTTCAAAATTTTTGAAGCTGGCAATGTTAATCCCTTCCTCACGCACCGCTTCCATGAGGGTTCGCCAGGCCTCCAGCAGGGCACGGTGCTCACGACGGACGCCGATGAACCCGCCATTATAGTACTCATCGGGGCAGCGTCGCACCTGTAAACCATGGCGGCAGGCAAACGCCTGCCACTGGCGACGAAACGGATGGGTGGCCGGCATGTGCGCGTAGGCTCCGTCCAGACAGAGCGCCACGCCGGTATCGACCCATTCCTCGAAGAAAGACCAGCGGCACTTGACGACGATGTCCGGATCGAAATAGAACAGCCGTTCGGCCTCCAGGCCGTAGCGGTCCCAGAGGTCCAGCATGAAATACGGCTTGTAGTTCGAAAAGAAGATTTCGGTCAGAAGGGGCAGAAAGCGAACGATGCAGCCCGACGCCACCTCCAGATCGTAGCCCGATGGGGTCCGGCGGGCCGTCCGCGCCCAGGGGGGCAGATCACCGCGATACCCCACCCATACGACCCCGCGAAAGCCGTGGCGGTAAAGGGAATTCACCAGTGCGCCCACCCCGTAGTGGTAGTGCCCCTCGAAGAGCGTGCAGACGGCCGAACGCGATGTGTCGAACTCTGCCATAATCACTCAGTCTGTGGATGCCTCGACCGGAACCCCGGCCAGCAACTTCCAGAAACGCGCGCGCTGATCCGAAAGCCGGAATCGCTCGCGTGCCAGACGTAACGCCCCGGCGACGAGTTCGTCCCGGGCTTCCAGCGCCTGTTCGATGCCCCGACACAGGGCGTCCGCCTCCAGCTCGTGCACCTGCACGGCCGCTCCATAACGGGCCAGCAGTTGCGCCGCGGCCGCATCCTCGGGGCCGTGATACAGGATCGGCAGACCGCTCCCCAGGTACGTCACCAGTTTGGTCGACAGACTGTAGCGCGTAAACCAGCTGTACTGCGCGCCGAACGGCAGCGGCATGTAAAGCACGTCCACGCGATCCAGATCGCGCGCCACCTCGGCCTCCGGCGCGTAGGGCAGTTCCTGCACCGGGACGGTCCGGGGACGAACGGGCGTCCGGCTTCCCCGGGTCACAAAGGACACTTCCCAGTCGGGTCGTCGTGCCCGGAGCCTGTCGAGCGCCTCGGCCAGCACACGGAAGTTCGGATGGTAGGACAGATGCAGCGCGCCCATGAAATAGACCACGGCCCGCCCTTCCGGACGCGGCCGCGGCGCTTCGGGCAGTTCGTCGGGCAACCCGTCGGTGACAATCTCATAGGGCAGGCGGCCGAACCACCGGCAATAGGCCTCCCCCATGGCTTCAGAGATCACGATCCGTCCGGTAGCCCGCTGCCAGACGTACGCCAGCCGGTCCATCAGAAAGTTCAGCTTCGGGTGACCGGCCAGGTTGTAGCGCATGTCGTCGTGCACGTTCAGAAAATACGGCAGGCCGTACCGCTCGGCCACCTGAAATGCCTGCCAGAACGCCTCGCCGTGGGGAATGGCATGGATGGCCGTCGCACCGGCCTCCAGAATCGTTCGCTCCAGCGCTCGTTCGAAGGCCGGCCGCCGCCACTCGGCAATCCAGCGCAGGTAACGGGCAAAGCGCGTCGCTTCGATGCGTCCGAAGTACGGCCGGGGGGGCAGATGCACCTCGCGCCCGAACGGCGGCGGTGCCGGCGGCCGCACGCTCGTGCAGATGCTCAGAAACGGCACCGGTGCCTCCTGCAACAGGGCCCGCAGAATGCGTCCGCCACCGCTGCTGTCGCGCAACCCGAACGGCTGCACAAAGGCGATCAGGCCGCCTGTCCGGCTTTCATGCGCTCGACCCATCCCCGGTAGATCTCCTCGAAAATGTCCGGCAGCTTCTTCGTGATGTCCCACTGCGGGTAGTGGGTTTTCATTTTGGTCAGATCCGAAATGTAGCAAATGTGATCGCCCTCGCGCGCTTTATCCACGTAGTCGTAGATCATTTTTCTGCCCGAAAGCGCCTCGATCATCTCGAAGGCTTCCAGGATCGAGCAACTGTTCCCCCGGCCGCCGCCCAGATTGTACACCTCGGCCACGCGGGGTTCTTCGATGAAGCACTCGATGAACCGGGCCACATCGTAGGAATGGATGTTATCCCGCACCTGCTTGCCCTTGTAGCCGTAAATCGTGTACTTGCGACCGGTTACGTTGCATTTGATCAGATAACTCAGAAAGCCGTGCAGCTCCACGCCCGAGTGATTGGGGCCGGTCAGACAGCCGCCGCGCAGGCAGCAGGTCTTCATGCCGAAGTAGCGGCCGTATTCCTGCACCATGATGTCGGCCGCCACCTTGGAGGCGCCGAAGATGGAGTGCTTCGACTGGTCGATCCGGAAGGTCTCCGGGATGCCGTTGTAATAGGCCGGATCGGCGTAGTCCCAGCGCTTTTCCAGTTCGACAAGCGGCAATTCGTTGGGCGCATCGCCGTAGACCTTGTTCGTGGACATGTGCACGAACACGGCCTCGGGCGCATAGCGCCGCGTGGCCTCCAGCAGGTTGAGCGTCCCGACGGCATTGACGTCGAAGTCCTCGAACGGAATCTGGGCCGCCTTGTCGTGCGAGGGCTGAGCGGCCGCATGTACGATGGCATCCGGGCGCAGCGTTTCGATCAGTTCGAGCACGCCCTGCCGGTCGCGGATGTCCAGTTCGTGATGCGTGAAGCGCGGAAGCGTCTCTTCGAGCCGGCGCTGGTTCCAGCGCGTGTCTCCCTCCGGCCCGAAGAAAAACGCCCGCATGTTGTTGTCCACACCATGTACATCCCAGCCCCGATAAGAAAAGTACGTGGCCACTTCGGAGCCGATCAGTCCCGACGATCCGGTTACCAGCAGTCTGCGCATAGCTTTCATATTGAAGTTGACGATAGATGCAATTGGCGTACACGCTCGTTGAAAAGCCGACGTGCAAAGCGATAAAGGATCATATCTAACTCGTTGAGTTCCGCCAGTGTCCTATAAATCGCGGGTGGAACTTCCTCCAGCCGCGGTCGCGATCTCGTTTGCTTCGCACGCACGTCTTTTGGAAGAATTTTCCAACCAAATGTATGGGCCAAGAGCTGCAGCGACTCTTCAAATCGTTCCTGTAATCCAAAGCAGGCAAAACGATTTTGCAGATTGTAACAGGCACGCTGCAGGGCCCACCTCCCGAAAGTTGGATGCGTGATGTAGCGCTGCAGTTTGTGCCAGGGAATTCCTGCCAGCATCATGGTCATTTCATTTTGAAACGGAGGCTGCCGGTAGAATGTTACCAGGTCCATGGACATGGCCGCCTCATACCGATTGTGTCGGCATTTTTGGGGATCGCACTGTCTGATAAAGTAATAGTGCGAAATGGCTCGGTCTACCGGATGGCGCAAAAAGGTGAGATAAACAACGGGGCGCGTCGTAAGCCAGTGCAACCCATAGGCGACATGCCCATGGGCAAAGCGATGAACAGGTTGTAAGGCTTCCCGAAAGGTGCGAATACGCACCCCACCAAGAATCTCCTCCGGTGCAAAGTTTGGGTAAACGACCCGGTACAAGAAAGAGGTGCCGGCCGTCTTTGGCACATGTACAAAGAAATACAGCACCTCGGAATCCGCCCCGGGCCATGAACCTTCTGGATATGTGAAGTTAGCTCCTACCATCCCAGTAGCTGCAGCAGTTTCTGCACCATGCGTACGGGCAGCGTCTGGCTCTTACCCTGTGTGGCACGGAGCCAGGCATGCACCGCCTTTTCAAAGGGGGTGCGCGGGTCACGCAACGTTCCGTTAACGGCCAGTCCTTTCTGCGCTGCCAGCGCGGTCCAGTCGCGATCCCAGATGTTCAGCTTGCGAAAACGTTCCGGACCATATTCCATCAGGAGCTTCAGCACCTCTTCGTCCCAGTAGTAATGGGAAGTCTTCGGGATCGCGCGCATGTCGATGCCAAGCGCTTCGTAGCCGGCCAGCCATTCGGGACGTACCGGTCCCGCCCGCCGAATGGCCGCCTCCATGTGGTGGTACTGGCGAAAGATGGTCACCGGACGCTTCTTCGGGTCGTTCAGCCGTTCCCAGACCTGATACCAGCGTTGCTTGCTGCGCATGCGATTCCAGTCGGCGTACTGGTAATGCAGCACTTTGATCTCGTCGAAGTACAGCGCCGGAGCATCTTTCGGGACCGGCACGCGGGGGCTGTGGATGGGCCTCCCTTCGTGTGGTGAGCCATCGTCCACGAACCCGAACGGCTTGTAATCCGCATCCACCCAGGCACAGGTCACATCCGGCCCGATATTGGCCCACCGGAAGTAGAGCACGGTACCGGGTGGTGCCGCCAGCAACTGCTGCCACTCCGGGCTTTCCATCCAGTTGGCCGAAAACATCTCGTCGGCATCCAGCGCGATCAGGATGCGCTTGCCCGAGACCGGCAACTGCCGCGCCGAATCGATCAGCAGCCGCTGGCGCGCACCCTCATCGTAGGCCTCATAAGGATTATCCACAAGCACCACCTTCTCAAATCGCCGGGCGATCTCCCGCGAGCCGTCGGTCGATTGCTGGTCGGCGATCACGATGTAATCGGCCCAGGTGGAGGCGCACTGCAGGAAGCGTTCCAGGATCCACGCCTCGTTACGCACCGGCGTCATACAGATCAGCGTCGCCTGTTTTTCCGCCGGCTGCCACATGGATTCCCCGTTCACGTTTTTATCTGCAGCGCCGTTGACGCTTTCGTTCTTCACAACAATCGTACTATTTAGCAGCGCTTCTGCCCCTTATATGTGATCGCTGATTTACTGGTGCATGAGGGAGCCACATCCCATGCACCCGTGCTTTCAGCCCACCACAAGCGGCGCCAACCGCCAACGCCAGCGCCCCGAACGTCGGTGCCCGCAACCAGCAGGCGCACTCTCCCCCTGGCCCCCTCCCTGGCAGGGAGGGGGAAGCACATGAGGGAAGACAGTGATACTGAAATGCGCCCAGGCACCCGTGCTACCGCCAGCCGTAGCCCACAGATCCTGCTCCCCCTTGCAGGGGGAGCTGCCGCGAAGCGACTGAGAGGATGATTTTTACGCTTTGACCATTCCCACTTAACCCTCCCCCCGTCCCGCACCCCTTCAGGGAGGGGGTGGGCAGCAGGAGAAACGCCGGCGTTAAACCGGACGCATGCGCCCGTATCCGACTCCAGCCGCCAACTACCAGACCCGCTCCCCCTTTCAGGGGGAGCTGTCGCGAAGCGGCTGAGGGGGTAAAACGTCATCTGCACACGCATTCCCCGTTTATACCTGCGCTCCGGATGTTCACGGCCGCACGGGCAAACCTTCGTGCTGCAGCAGACGCGCCAGGCCTTCGCGCAGCGTCACCTCGGGCAGCATCCCGGTCAATTGCTGCAGGCGGGTCGTGTCGGCCCGCTGGTGCAGCTTGTCCACCGGACGCACCCGCGCCGGATCGATCCGGATTTCGATGGGCTGCCCCATCAGTTCGCTCAGCGTCTCGATAATCTCCTGCGCCGAGTACTCCTGACCCGTTCCCACATTGACCACCTCATAGCCCTCGGTCACACGCTCACCCAGCGCTACCAGCAGTCGCGCCACGTCCTCGACGTAGATGTAGTCGCGTTTCGTGTGGATGTTGCCCAGCTCGACCACCGGTCCCTGCTGGAGCGACGCGATGATGTGAGGGATCAGATGCGGGTTCGTTTCATAGGGGCCGTAGGTGTTAAAGAGCCGGACCGCCACGCAGGCCATCTCCGTCGTGCGCGCAAACTGCTCGGCCACCTGCTCGGTGAGCCATTTGCTGAGACCGTACACGTCGACCGGCGCCGGCGCGAGCGTTTCGGGAATCAGTCCCTCCACGCTCGGATAGATGGCCCCGCTGGAGGCGACGACGACCGTACGCACACCGCCCCGGGCTGCCGCGTCCAGCACGTTGTAGGTGCCCTCGACGTTCACCCGCAGCGTCTCCTGCGGATGCGCATTGCAGTACGGAATGAAATGGAGGGCGGCCAGATGAAAGACGATCTCCGGCCGCGTCTCGTCCATGACCGCCTGTAGCGTAGCCGTGTCCAGGATGTCGGCCTCGTAGAAGTCGATCCGATCGGAGAAAGCCAGCAGATGATCCACGGAGCCGGCCGTCAGGTTGTCGTAAACGGCCACCTGATACCCCTGCTCCAGACACCGTGCCACCACCCATCGTCCGATAAAGCCGGCACCCCCGGTTATCAGAACCCGCCGAATTGCCATGAAACTGCCCGTCGATGATTTTCAGGATTCGCAGCTATAGTTTACAGGATCGGCGTTCACCTGGCGCACGCGATTTTTCGGCAGCGCATAGGTCGTTCTGGCGCATGCGATATGCGCCTTTGCGCGCATACCGGCACCTGCTCGTAGTCAGGCACGAAGCGGAGTGTCGACTCGGGTGACGCCACTTCGGCTGGCGCCTTCGTGGCTTATACGATTACGATTTCCGGGCAATCAGAGTGCATGTGAGAAAGCACGGGCGCACACGGCGGCGCGCCCCTACAGATCCTTGACGTCTTTCCTATCCCGTAGGGGCGGCCCCCTGGGTCCGCCCGATCATACCCGCCGGATCACGTCCGCCACACGGGGTGTGGCCCCTCATGCACCAGTAGATCAGCGATCCCATATCATTCTTTGCACGTCAGGAGACGAGCACAATGGCCTGCCCATGCCCTGGAGGAGCGACCACAGTGTCCGCCTGAATATCAAGAGCACAACGATCCCGTATCAGATCCTCGAGCAGATGCGCGCGACCGACGCCCTGCGTCCCGACAGCCTCATCCCGGACTGGGACCGCACCGTCTTTGCCGACCTGGTGCGCCTGATGCAGCGCCATGGCGGCCGCGAGGTGGTCTTCAACGTGCCGCTGACTTCCTGGCATCGGCTGACCGACCGCCCCACGCCGGAGAAAATGCAATCCTTCCACAGGTGGGCCCGGCAGCATGACGTGCTCGTCCTCAACGTACCGGCCGACTACCCCGACGAAGCCTTTCCCGACCTGGTCCACCTGGCCGATGCCTACGCCCCGGACTTTACCCGGAAGCTGGCCGAAGGTTATCAGGAAGCGGCGGACGTTGCACGAGCCAGAAGTGCACCGTAAACCCGCTCCAGGGTATCGACCAGCGCTTCGCGGGTGTAGCGCTGGCGGACCAGGCGCCGGCCGTTTTCGCCGAACCGACGTGCCTGCTCCGGATGCTCCAGCAGCTGCAGCAGTCCTTCGGCGATCGCTTCGGGCGTCTGCGCCACGACAAGGCCGGCTTCGTTCCCTTCGATCAATTCCCGCAACCCCGGGGCCGGTCCGCCGACGACCGGCTTGCCGTAGCTCCAGGCTTCCAGATACACGGCCGGCAGGATCTCATGCCGCGAGGGCATACAGAACACATCACAAGCCGCGTAGGCATCGGCCTTTTCCTGATCGTCCACGCGCCCCAGATAATGCACGCGGGCGTCGGCGCCTTCAAAGATGTGCCGTTCGTCTTCCGAAGCCGGACCGATGAAGACAAAATGCACATCCGATCGTTTCGTCCACACCAGCGGGGCCGCCTGCACCAGGGCCGGTGCGCCCTTGTAATCATTCATGCGACCTACGAACAGCACGACCGGCGCCTCGCCCAGACCATGCCGTGCCCGGAAGCCGGCCCCATCGGCCCGATCGGGAAGAAGCGGCACCACGCCGTACAGATGTACCTTTTCGGGCGGTACGCCCAGTCGCTCGACAAGCACCTTTCGGTCGGTTTCCAGCAACGCCAGCACGGCGTCGGCCGTCTGCCAGTGCCGGGCGTCGTCGGGTCCGTCGCCGTACTGGCCCGGATGCACGTAGGGCGTCACCACGAACGGACGGCCCAGCGCTCGGGCCACCTCCTGCGCCATCCAGCCCAGGTAGTTGCCCGCCACAGAGTGCACCACGTCGGCCCACGCGACGAACGGTTGCAGCTTCGGCGCGAAAACCCGTCGGAAAAACGGATAGCCGAAGCGTCGCAGCGCATGATAGCGCCGCGCAAGGAGGGGCACGGTCCGCAGCGCGATCGGCAACATGCGCAGCCGATCCCCGAGGCCGGGCGTCAGCACATGCACGGGCACCCCTTCGTCGTCGTAGGAGCGGCCGTCGGGTAGCAGCAGGCTGTCACCCAGCACGCGCAGACGGGCCGGCAGGTGCGGCTCGCGGAGCGTGGTCGCTACCACCTGGACTTCGTGTCCCCGCCGGGCCAGTTCGTGCACCACCAGCCGCGTCTGCGTCTCCACCCCCCCGACGAACGGATGATACCGTTGCGCGACAAAGAGAATGCGCATGGCTTCAGCGATCAGCGAGGCGCCGTCGGCGTCTGTGCGACCGGTTCACGCGGGATCAGGCCCCAGTCGTTGTCCGGCTCATATCCCAGTCGCACGACCAGATCACCAAATTTCTCCTTGAAGGCGGCCACGTGTTCTTCGGTAAAATGATTGCGCCAGTCGCCCGGCTGCCCCTTCCGATAATGACTCCGAGGATCCTCCTCCCCTCTCCGACGACGCGCCTTCTTCTCAAACCGATGATCCCACACCCGTCCCAGCAACAACTCCCCCGGCACCGACATCGGCCGACGCAACCAGCGCAACCACCGATACCGAAAACTCGCCCGGTTCAACATCTCCCGCACAAACAACCCGATCCGCCGACGCGCCGAATAACTCTCCCCCTCATCCAGCAACCCCAGAAATTCAAAAATCCGCACAAACCCCTCATAGGGCCGCGCCGTCAACTCCTCCATCTTCACCTCCAGAATGTCCGGATGACCATAAGGCCACGCGCCCATATCCTGCAACACCGGCGCAGAGAACTCCATCTCCAGAAACAGGCCCTCTTCTTTCGAAACAGCAGCCAGCCGCTTTCGGTGGGGCTCCAGTTCAGGCAATGGTTCAATCGGATGACTGTACCGATGGGAAAAGTAGGCCGAGACGATCAGATCTCGTGGATCCCGAACCACATGAAACCCCCGAAATGGGATGGTCTGCAGATTTTCAACCAGTTCAGAAACCGCGATCGGAAAGCTGGCAAAGACTGCGTTTTGTTGCTGCAGATACGTCGCCAAATCCTCAAATGGTAAACGCTGTTGCGAAGCGGTTATCAACGCCGTGCGCTTCTCTGGCAGATAAGGGCAGAAGACTTCTTCCAGGGTCAATCCTGCGGCCCACGTTACCTCGCGCAGAATGGATCGAATCCAGGTAGAAGCGCACTTATGATGGCCAAAATAACAGTAAAGCATGGCTTTTCTCGGCTAAACGGTGTGTAGCTCGGCTTCCCAGGAATAGCCCAGCTTCTCTACAAGTCCCGGGAATTTCTCTTTGAAGGCTGCCACGTGTTCTTCGGTAAAGTGATTGCGCCAGTCGCCCGGCTGCCCCTTCCGATAATGACTCCGAGGATCCTCCTCCCCTCTCCGACGACGCGCCTTCTTCTCAAACCGATGATCCCACACCCGTCCCAGCAACAACTCCCCCGGCACCGACATCGGCCGACGCAACCAGCGCAACCACCGATACCGAAAACTCGCCCGGTTCAACATCTCCCGCACAAACAACCCGATCCGCCGACGCGCCGAATAACTCTCCCCCTCATCCAGCAACCCCAGAAATTCAAAAATCCGCACAAACCCCTCATAGGGCCGCGCCGTCAACTCCTCCATCTTCACCTCCAGAATGTCCGGATGCCCGTAAGGCCACGCGCCGAGATCCCGGAGTTCCTGTGCCGAAAAGTCCATCTCCAGCAACAACCCTTCTTCTTTGGACACTTCCTGCAATCGTTGCCTATGTTCAGCCAGATGTGGGTATCCCGCAGTCGGATGACTGTACCGATGGGAAAAGTAGGCCGACACGATCAGATCTCGTGGATCCCGAACCACATGAAACCCCCGAAAGGGGATTCCACTCAGTGCTTCTACCTGCGCTCGATAAGCATTTCGTACCATACAGAAATCAACTCCGGCTTTCCTGAGATACGTACCGAGATCCGCACAGGAAAGCCGCCGCCCTTCCATTGTAAGCAATGGTCCGTGTGCCATCGGCATCAGTGGATCCCGCATCCGCTCAGTCCGGAACCCTGCTTGCCAGCAGATCTCGGACAGAATGTCTCGGATCCAACGCGTGGCGCATTTATGATGCCCAAAATAAAAATAGACCATAACCTCTCAGGTTAAAGAAGGCACGATAGAGGAATCCCAGGAATAGCCCAGTTTTTCCACAAGCCCCGGGAATTTCTCCTTAAAGGCGGCCACGTGTTCTTCGGTAAAGTGATTGCGCCAGTCGCCCGGCTGCCCCTTCCGATAATGACTCCGAGGATCCTCCTCTCCCTTCCGACGACGCGCCTTCTTCTCAAACCGATGATCCCATACCCGTCCCAGCAACATTTCTCCGGTGATCGGGATCGGACGGCGCAGTCGCCGTAGCAACGGGTGGCGAAAGCTCAGACGATTCAGCATCCGGCGGACGAAATTGGCCACGCGACGGCGGGCCGGATAGTCGCCCTCCCAGTCCATGAGTCCCAGAAACTCGAAAATCTGCAGGAAGCCATCGTAAGGACGGGCGATCAGGTCCTCCATCTTGAGTTCGCGTATGTCCGGATGCCCGTAGGGCCATTCGCCGAGATCCCGGAGTTCCTGCGCCGAAAAGTCCATCTCAAGAAGCAACCCCTCCTCTTTGGAGACCGCCTGCAACCGCCGCCGGTGCTCGGCCAGATGCGGCAATCCTTCGGTCGGATGGCTGTTGCGATGGGAAAAGTAGGCCGATACGATGATGTCCCGCGGATCCCGGATCACATGAAAGCCCCGAAAGGGCACGTCGCCCAGTCCCTCCACGTGTGCCCGGTCGGCCGTAATGCAACAGGCGAAATCGACCCGCTCACGCGTCAGGTACGCCCCCAGCTCTTCCCGCCGGATGTCCCACCGCCGGTAATCGGTCAGCGGACCGTGGGCGTGCGGCGTGAGCGGATCGACCAGCAGCCGCTTCTGCAATCCGGCCTCCCGGCACACCTGGCCGATGATCTCATGGATCCACGTCGAAGCGCACTTATGATGCCCGAAGTAAACGTACAGCATAGCGTCATCCTGCTTCGGAAACGACTCGCGGCGTGAGCGACCAGTTCTCATCCGACTCATACCCGAGCCGCACCAGCAATCCCGGATAGCGCTCCTTGAAAAGTGCCACGTGTTCTTCGGTAAAATGATTGCGCCAGTCGCCCGGCTGGCCTTTTCGATAATGGCTTGTCGGATCTTCCTGGCCTTTCGGGCGGCGGGCCAGCCGCGCAAACTGCAGCGCATGCACGATACCCAGCAGCTTCTCGGCGGGAATCCGGTGGCGGGTCCAGCGCCCGAAGCCACCCCAGCGTCGCGTCAGTCGATTCCACACAAACCGAGGCGTATCGATGAGCTGCTGCCACCAGGGCCATTCTTCTTCATCCAGCAGCCCCAGGAATGAAAACATCTGCAGCACCGACTCGTAAGGCCGCGCCGTTACTTCTTCGAACTTCAACTCCAGCACATGCGGCATTGAGAAATCCCAGCTCATCAAGGGGCGCAGGTAGCGTTCGCTATAGGCAATCTCCAGCGCCAGTCCTTCGTCTTTGGGAACCTGCCGCAATCGCTGCCGGTGTGCGTAGGCCTCTTGCCTGAGAGAGCTAAGCTCGCTGTTGCGATGGAAGAAGTAGCCCGATACAATTACATCCCGGGGATCACGCACCACATGCACCCCCCGAAAGCCATCTATTTGCCGCACCTCATGGATTTCAGCATTGGCGCAACTTAGAACTTCATAGGAGGTGCGCCGATAGAACGCGACAAAATCCTGTCCAAGGCGCGTGCTCTTGTAAAAGTAGATATACCGCTTCCCCATCAGGGCACAGGCCCGCTCGGCAATCGTGCTGAGCCACATCGAGGCGCTTTTATGCCGCACAAAAAAGATTGCTCGCTCCATTACCCCCCGTGTCGTTGTGAAGACATCATTTCCTCCAGGGCCTGACGCAGCACGTCCAGGTCGATGACAAAATCGCGGTCGCGCCAGACCTCATCGGCATGCCGCCGGAAGTAAAGATTCCCGGTCGCTTTACAGAGAAAATAGTACGACGGCACTACATGAGGTGAAGGAAACCACTCAAGTACCTTTGCGCCTCTGGCGTAAATGAGGTTAGCAAATCCGGCACCATGCGCCCCCACCACCATCTCGGCGTCGTAGAATAGCTCGGCCTGCGCCTCATAAGAAAGCTCTTCGAGCAGATACGCCCGAAAGCCCCATCGTTCCAGCTCGGCCACCACTTCCGGTTCGTTCAACACCCGGCGGGTCCCCCGGGTCCGTCCGGCCCGGGAAATATAAATGCGGTGCCGGGGACGCCGCGGTCGATCCGGACAGAACGCCCGCCGAAACGTCTCCAGATAGGCCGCGTCGAGATAGGCCGCATGTCTGCGATTCATGTAACTCACAAACACGAAGGTGTCGATGCGGTACAGGCGCCGCCGCTTCAACCGGCGTACTACCACATTGGGCGGCCGGAGTCCTTTCAGGATGTACTGTTCGAGCGGGGTGGGCCCATCGCGGAGCAGCAGTTCAATGGTACCCAGATGGGCCAGGGCTGGATGCCCGAGCGCCCACAGACGCGGGGGGTTGTCGATCAGCGCATGATAAAACTGATTATGGACGGAGCGCAGCGCCGCCGCCGGTCCCCTGATCCGCTCGATGCGCCGGGCCGAAAGCGCATAATGATCAAGATACTCGGGCCGGGGAATCGTACTGATGCTTTCGGCCAGCACCTGACCCTGCTCGGTCAGAATGACATTGTTGGCGGGACAGTAGAGCACGTCGTGCAGAATCGCCGCAAAGACGCCCGGCGTCCGATACACCGGCTGGCGGTAGTGCGCCACGCCCGGCACAAACTCCATATCAATCGCCTCCGGCGTGGGCACCTCCTGCGGCGGAACAATCCAGATTTTTTCTACCCTCGGGAAAAGGGAGTCAAACGGGACAATCTCTACAAGTCGCTTCTTTCGAAAAAAAGAAAGGACCTTTCTTCCTAGTTCACGTATCATTCTTCAGACACTATGGATACCATATATTTTTCTCTTCTAACCAGGAAAATAAACGTTCATTTTCTCTGTGATACAATTCGTACAGACGATTTTTACAATCTATCGAAAGAGTAAAACGGTCAGGCTTAAATAGCCGATGATCCAGAGCAATGGCTATTCGCTTGATCCATGTTGACTCTGGAAGATAATATTGCAATGCCAATCCCCATTTGCTTCGTCCATATCGAATATACGCATTCTCAATATGATCAAGATATTTGAACTCAAAATCAGAATCTACTCCAATAAATGAACAAACTTTTTGCAACCCTCTACGCACATCATCTCGTACATATTTCTCAAAAATCAATACCAAAATTCTTTCTTCTCTATAATATTTCAAAAAATCACTTATGTACTTAAAATAAAATCCTTTTTCTAAGATAGCATATTTTTCTCCAAGGTATCTATACCGCCCAAACAGCACCTCGTCTGGTGAAACAAACGGCGAAATACGATGGGTACGAATCAGGTGGTTTATGTGGGACTCAGCACGATCTACAGGGTTACGAACCAGAACAATCAGGCGTGCATCAGGGAGCAATGCATGGATGCGTTCACTTATTACTGAGCGCAGGCTTACATCTACAGGACAGAGATAGTCCGGCGTTTTCTCTCCGATAGCTCTTTTGCCTGCTCCCTGCTCAAACAACGAAGCATACCACTCTACTCCTCTGGCATAATTTTCTGCCCTGTCAAAAAAATGAACCTCTCCGGGGCACACATAGACCTGAGGATGTTGCGCCAGTTTGGCTGCAAAATAAGAAGTCCCACATTTCTGCGCGCCGATAATCAGGAAATTCGGCAATGTGCTCATGCCTCTTGCATCACCTCACCCTGCTGTAGCTGATAAAACTTCCAGAACGCGCCTCGACGACTCACCAACTCCTCATACGTCCCCTGCTCCACGATGCGGCCGGCTTCGAGGACGACCACAAGGTCGGCGTTTTCGATGGTCGAAAGGCGGTGGGCGATGACGATGACCGTACGGCCGGCCATCAGGCGTTCGAGTGCCTCCTGCACCAGCCGCTCCGAGACGCTGTCGAGCGCGCTGGTGGCCTCGTCGAGCACCAGGATGTCGGGATCACGCAGGAGCGCCCGGGCGATAGCGATCCGCTGGCGCTGTCCGCCCGAAAGCCGTGCGCCCCGGTCGCCCACCACCGTGTCGAACCCTTCCGGAAGCTGCTCGATGAACTCCAGCGCATTGGCCTGCGCGGCCGCCCACCGGATGCGCTCCTCCGGTACATCCGCCAGCCCGTAGGCAATGTTGGCCCGGATCGTGTCGTGAAACAGGAACGTATCCTGGCTCACCATGGCCACCCGACGGCGGAGCGTGTCGAGCCGGTACTGTCGGAGGTCGATGCCGTCGTAGAGGATCTGCCCCTCGTCCGGGTCGTAGAGGCGCACGATCAGGTCGGCCAGCGTGCTCTTGCCGGCCCCTGAGGCGCCCACAAAGGCCACGGTCTGCCCTTTTCGGATCGTCAGATTGATGTCGTGCAGCACGCGCTGGCCGGGCTCATAGCCGAAGCTGACGTGGCGCAGTTCGATGGCCTCGCGCAGGCCCTCGAACGGGATGGTACCGTCGGGCAGGTAGGGTTTGTCATCGCGCCGGAGGATGGCGGCCACCGCGTCCACGGCTCCGCGCTGCTTGGCCCACATGGCCCGCAGGCCGTTGATATTCTGCACGATGGGCAACATGCGGAAAAATGCAAACAGGAACGTGATGAGCACGGCGATGCTCATGCGCCCCGGCAGCACGAAGAACTGCACGGCCACAATGATCAGGCCGATCAGCGCCGCCGAAGCCACCGCCTGGGAAAGCGGTCCGATGAGCGACTGTTTCCGGCTGAGCCGCACGACCACGTCGGCCGCCTCTTGGCTGACCTGCTTGAACCGCGCCGACTCGAAGGCTTCAGCACCATGCGTCAGCACCGTACGAATGCCGGCGATCAACTCCTGCGCCCGGGAGGCAATCCGGCTGTTCGTAACCGTAATGCCGCTACCTTCCTGCTTCAGACGCACCACCAGTACACGCACGACCACAAACAGGCTGATGGTCAACCCGACGGCCACCAGCGCCAGCGGCCAGGAAAGTGCAAAAATGGCCGTGCCATAGACCACCAGCAGGAAACCGTTAATCAGAATGGCGCTGGACGTGCCAAAAAGCATACGCAACCGCTGGATTTCGGCCGTCAGGACGTTGAGCAGGTCACCGGCGCGGCGGTGTGCATAGAACCGGAGCGAAACGGCCTGCAACTGGTCGATGATCTGACAGCGCAGGCGGTGCAGAATGGACTCCTGCAGGCGAATGCTGAACTGCTGGGACGCGTAGCCCAGAACCGCCCGTAGCAGGATGGCCGTCAGGATCAGCCCGGAAAACCAGTACAAGCGCGTCATGACCGGGGCATCGACGCGCAGCAGGTGCTGGTCCACCCAGGTCCAGCCCGTGGCAAAACCCTTCGCGTCCGGATTGGTCAGGCTGTCCAGAAACGGCACGAGCAGGCCCAGTCCGACTCCCTCGAAAGCCGCACCCAGGCCGGTCAGGGCGACCGTCAGCACGAACAGCCTCCGGTGCTCCCAGAGCTGGCGCAGCACCAGGCGCGCGCCTTCATCCACACGCCAGAACCGACGGCGCAACAGTATTTTCACCCCCTGTTTCATCCCCACCACAACCTGCAATCTATCAGTCTTCAGCATAGTGGTAACTGTTGTCCGTAAAGCCCCATTGATCAAGAAGCCCGACCGATCATTCACCCCCTCAGCCGCTTCGCGGCAGCTCCCCCTTCGAGGGGGAGCAGTGTCTATGGACTACGGCCGGTGGTAGAAGTCGGCACTTGCGCGTCTTGCAGCGCCGATGCTTTCCTGCTTATGGCCTTTCTTCTATGGAGTCAGAAAATTTTGTTGACCTCCTCAGGCCCTTCGGGCCAGCCCCACTCGAAAGAGGGCAAAGCCCATGGGCTACGGTAAGCGGTGGAGGCCCGCGCTTACGCACATTTCAGCGTCAACGCTTCCGCTTATTTTCTTCCCCCTCCCTGCCAGGGAGGGGGTCAGGGGGAGGGTATTTCCCGGTTGTTGCCTGCCGCATTGTTCGAGTCGATCGGCGCCGGTGACGGCTTCGGGATTCCTCTTTCAGAGCTCTCAAGCCCGCTCCTTGCATACAGAGTCAGCGAAACGGGTCCATGCAGGTATCGTGGCGTTTGTATTGCTGGATCCATCCATCAGAATTCCCGTCGGATCAGCAGATAAAGCGTCAGCATCTGGGCGATGGTGCGGGTGATTTCGAAGGCCGTCCCCCACCCGAACCGCGCCCGCTGGCGCATTTCCACCACCAGGATGTCGCCTTCCTGAAGCGGCGGATAGGGTCGGGCACCGCCTCCTACCAGGCGTTCCAGGCGCTCGTTGTAGATTTCGCGCCGCTCACCGTTTACATCCCGAAACAGACGCACCAGATACTGCTGGCTGACGCCCTGAGGACTGCTCCCCACACCCGGCACCTTTGCCGCCGACAGCAGCGGAATCAGATCCACGCCCCGTTCGACCCGCCAGATGCCGGGCTGCCCGACCGCCCCCCAGATGTACACGATCATCGTGGGCCGGCCCGGCCGGTAAAACTCAAATTCGAACGAACTGCTGCCACCTCCCAGTCCTCCGATCGGCTGGGCATGGGCGATACCAAACAGCCCCCAGCTCAGCAGCAGTAACCACCATCCTGTTTTATAGCGCATGGGTTTCGTTTTCCTGGTTGACGGAACAACGAACGGGCCTGCCCGCTCCTCCGCACGCATCAGCCGGTGGCCGCTTCCCGGGCATAGTAGCCGTAGCCCTTATGGTATCGACGGCCATAGCCGTAACCATAAGCGTAGCCTTTGCGTTTGTCAGCCCGGTAGCGATTGAAGATTACTCCGGCAATCGACACGTTCACCGACTCCAGCGTCTGGCGCGCGATGTCCAGCGCCTTCGCGTCGGTGCGTCCGGCCGAAATCACCATCAGCGTGGCCTCGCAAAGCTGCGCCAGCAATACTGAGTCGGTCACGGCCAGCACCGGCGGCGAGTCGATCACGATCACGTCAAAGTGCTTGCGCAGAAACTCCAGCAATTGCACCATGCGCTGCGATCCCAGCAACTCGGGCGGTGGTTGATCGACCACGCCGGCCGGGAGGAAGTACAGGTTGGGGATGTCGGTCGCCCAGCTTTCCGGATCGGGCCGCACTTTGCCCAGCAGCAGTTCGGACAGACCGGGCTGATCGGCCACCCCCAGCACCTCGTGCGCGCGCGGACGCCGCAGGTCGGCGTCGATCAACAGCGTGCGCTGGCCGCCATGGGCCGTCGCCACCGCCAGGTTGGCCGCTACCACCGTCTTGCCGTCGCCCATCTCCGGGCTGGTCACCAGCCAGGTCACAGCCCGTCCTTTTGCCGGGGTATGCTGCTGCAGGTTCGTGCGAATGAGCCGGAAGTTTTCGGCGATCGGCGACCAGGGATCCAGCAGTGTAATCAGTGTGGTGCTACGCGGCCGCTCGTCGACCTCGACCACCTTGCGCCCGCGGAAATGCTTGCGAATGTAGGGCTCCATGGCCGGCACTACTCCCAGCAACGTGTAGCCGTGCTCCCGCACCTTCTCCGGATCGTCGAGCTGCGTGTGCATGGCCTGTCGCAGAAACGCCAGCCCGAGCCCGAGCCCCAGGCCGATCAGGATGCCCAGCACGATGTTCTGCGCCCGATTCGGCCGCACCGGGACGGTCGGAACGAACGCACTGCTGACGATCTTGACGTAGCCGAGCTCGGACTGCTCGGCGATCATGATGCGCTGCAGCTCCTGCACGAACGTCGTGTACCACTGCTCGGCCATGGCCCGGCGCCGTTCGAGTTGCTCCAGTTCGATCTGCTGCCGCGGCAGGCGGGCCAGCTGATCTTCGTACTTGGCCAGCTCCTGGTTGAACGCCTCGACCTGACGCTCCAGCTCCTGGATGGCCAGTTGCTTTTCGATGCGACGGGCCCGGAGCTGCTCGACGTAGCTCAGTGGCTCCGAAGCCGGCGCCTGGCTGTCGCGGCCGATCATTTCTTTGACGAGCTGCGCCTGCAACTGCTCGCGCTGCTTTTCGAAGTGATCGATCTGCCGCACGATCTCGACAAGCTGCTGATCGCCCAGCTTCTCTTCGTTGCCGCGCAGCTTCGGATTGAACACGTAGTACTGCTCGGCCTGCACCTTCAGTTCGGCGATCTTCTTCGAGAGCGCGTCGATCTGCGCCTCCAGGGTCGATACCTGCCGGCTTTTGACCAGTTCATCAACCAGGCCTGGCTCCAGCTTCTGCAGCTCCTGTTCGATGAACTGCAGCGCCGACTTTTCCTGCTCCAGCTGGAAGCGGGCGGCATCGCGCTGCGCTTCGAGCTGTGCCACCTCGGCGACCAGACGTTCGCCCTGCGGTCCCAGCCGCACCACCTGGCGCGAACGCGCAAACGCCTCCCACTGCCGCTCCAGCTCCTCCAGCTCCTGGCGCCGCTGCTCGACCTGTTTTTCGACAAACTCGCGGGCGGCCGCCAGGCTTTCCCGGCTGCGCTCCCGACTGAAGCGCTCGTATTCCTCGGCATAGCGGTTGGCGATCACAGCCGCCTCTTCGGGCGTCGTGCTCTCGGCCGTGATCACGATCATGTCCTGATCCGAAAGCGGCTGGAAATGGACACGCTCTCGCAATCGCAGCGCGATCTCCCGGATGGTCGGTTCGCGCCCATCTTCCGTGGGTGCCAGGATCGGAAAGCGATCCTTCGCCCCCGCCGTCTCTGCCGTGGCCACGATCGCCTCGGCCACGCGCGTGGCCAGCTCGGCCGAATTGCGCAGAATGCCCAGCTCGTTCGAGAGCGCCCGCCGCTCGATGGGCGTAAAGGCCGCCACACTGACCGGTGCATTCTCACCGCCCCGCGTATCGACAAAGACGATCGCGCTCGACTCGTACACGGGCGGCAGCGTGTAGGTGTACGCACCGATGGCGCCGGCCACCACCAGCGTGGTCAGCAGGATGATCCACTTGCCCCGCCGGATCGTGTGCCAGATCTCGGCAAAGTTGATGCGGCCCTCGTCGCGCTTCTCGTCGGAGGCGGGCGGCAATCCCCCCCGTTGCCCGCCGCGCGCCACGATCAGCGAATGATGTCGGTAATGTGCCATGATTCCCCCGGGATACTCCCCTGAAATTTACTACATTTTCGGCACTTAGCAAGCGCCTTCGCCGGTCAAAACGACCGGCACCGTACGCGCCAGGATGTACAGGTCCAGCCAGGGCGTCCAGTTGTGGATGTAATGCACATCCATGCGCACGCGGTCTTCGAAGGTAAGCCCGTTGCGTCCGGAAACCTGCCACAGACCGGTCACGCCGGGACGTTTCTGCAGGATGATGCGGTCCATGCCGTCCATTTCGTGGCGTTCTTCCGGCATGTAGGCCCGCGGCCCCACCAGACTGAGATCGCCCCGCAGCACGTTCCAGAGCTGAGGCAGCTCGTCGATGCTGAAGCGCCGCAGGTAACGGCCTACGCGGGTTACGCGCGGATCGTTGCGCAGCTTGTGAAACAGCTCGTACTCGGCACGCAGCTCCGGATTTTCGCGCAGCAGTTCCTGCAGGCGGCGATCGGCATCCTGGTACATCGTGCGGAACTTCAGCAGCGGGAAGCAGCGGCCACCCCGGCCCATGCGCATCTGACGATAGAAGACCGGTCCGGGCGAGTCGAGCTTGATCAGCAGGGCCACCACCGCGAAAAGCGGCGACAGCAACAGCAGCAGGATCGAAGCGCCCACAATGTCCATGGCCCGCTTGAGCATGCGAGCGCGCAGGTTCCAGTAGGAGTGCTGCACGCCATAGCCGAGCAGTCCTTCGAACGAACGGGCCGTGCTCCAGAAGGCAATCATGCCCGGATTTTCCGGCAGCACGAAGAGCTGCCGGAAGTAGCGGCTGTAACGTTCCAGGAGTTCCAGCACCTCGCGGTGGCTCTGGCCGGAAAGTGCCACGATGGCATGACGCACGCCCAGGCGGAGTCCGGCCCGCGGCGCATCCTCGATGCGACCGACCACCGGTACTTCGCCCAGCATCTCGCCCACCGGGTGGTGATCCGAGAGCACGCCGACGGGCCGCAATCCCAGCTCGGGCCAGCGCCGCATGGTGTGCACGGCCAGTTCGCCGGCCCCGCCGGTGGCCAGCACCAGCACGGGCACCCCCCACCACTCGGTGCGGGCCAGCAACAGGCGGGCAAACAGGTGGCCCATGGGTACCATGACCACCGCCGCCAGCCAGCTCCCGCCCAGCAGGGTAGCGTGCGCGGCACTGAGCGGCGTGGCGATCAGCAGACTGCCCACCGGCAGCGCGTAGACCAGTCCCGTTACGATCGTCAGCCGTCGCAGTTCGGCGGCCGGATGCATGACCACCGTGCTGTAGCAGCCCAGCAGGCTGATGCCCAGCAGCATCAGCCCGGCCGTCACCCATGTAGCCAGCGCGAACGTGGGGTACACGCTTCCCAGCACCTCCGCGCCCCATCCCTGCAGCAGCAGCGTCAGACCCCCCAGAATCAGCAGATCGGCTCCGAGCAACGAAAGTCCGGAGAAGAACTGTCGCGGATAGAGGCGCCGATAGCGGGCCGGCCGCGACCAGGCCGCTTTACGGACGGGCGTTACCTCAACGGCTTCCCTACCGTTACGTCCGTCTCCTCCCACTTCTGTCAGTACCAGTTCCTTCATAACGAAACTTCGGAATGGACTTGCTGCTTGCGCTTCGAAAACCGCTCGAAAGCCCGCGCGACCAGCTGGCCGAAGGCTTTCCGGAAGCGTGCTACGGAGAACCGTTCGGCCTGCAGGCAGATGCGCTCGGTGCTCAGCGACGGCGCCAGGCGCTCAAAGCGTTCCACCGCCTCGCAGAGGGCTTCGGGCGTCTGCTCGTAGAAGAACAGGCCCGTTTCGCCCTCGACCACGGATTCCCGCACGCCCCCGCGCCCGTAGGCGATGACGGGTGTACCACAGGCCATCGCCTCGACGGGCACGATGCCGAAGTCTTCCTCGGCCGCAAAAATGAACGCCCGGGCCCGCTGCATGTAGGTGCGCATCACCTCGAAGGGCTGGTAGCCCAGCAGCTCGACGTTGGGGGTGGCCAGCCGGGCGATCCGGTCCATTTCCGGACCATCGCCGATCACCACCAGCTTACGCCGAGGCATACGGGTGAAGGCCTGCACGATCAGATCCACCCGCTTGTAGGGGACCAGGCGCGAGACGGTCACGTAGTAGTCGTCCTTTGCGCCGTCCGGCCCGAAGGCGGTCGTGTCGACCGGCGGGTAAATCACCCGGGCGCGGCGGCGGTACGTCTTCCAGATGCGGCGGGCCACATGGCGCGAGTTGGCCACGAGCACGTCCGGACGGCTGGCCGTCGTGGCATCGTAGAGCCGCAGGTAGTGCAGAATCATCCGGGCCAGCCAGCTTTTCGGCCCGCGCACCAGACCGCCCTGCTCCAGATACTGAAAGTACAGGTCCCAGGCGTAGCGAATCGGGCTGTGTACGTAGCTGATATGAAGCTGGTCGGCCGTGGTCAGCACCCCCTTGGCCACCACGTAGCTGGAGGAGATCACCAGGTCGTAACCGCGCAGGTCGAACTGTTCGATGGCCAGCGGGGCCAGCGGCAGGTAGTAGCGGTAAGCCCGTCGGGCAAAGGGCAGGCGCTGGATGAACGAAGTCTGCACCGGCCGCCCCTGCAGAAAGGCCCGCTGGTCGGGCGGCAAAAATTCGATCAGGCTGAACAGGTCGGCGTTCGGAAAAAGATGCAGCATCTGCTCCAGCACGCGCTCGGCGCCGGCATAGACGGGGAGCCAGTCGTGTACCAGCGCCACACGGCACCCCGACCCTTCCTGCTTATCGGTTTGAACCGCGCCGTTCAACCGGACGCCTGTGACCTGCATACACCCTGTCCCCGTTCGTTTAAACCAGACCTGACCGGCTTTCAGTCAGGCTACGAAAAGATACTCATGGGCCGACTTTTCGGACGTCCGGTTTCAGCGCCTCCGGCGACGGCAACTGACCCAATAAAAGTGCGCCAGTGGATTTCACAGAAGGTAGAATTGGCGCATACTTTCTGCGTTTTCTGCGCCAGAAGCGCATCTATTCCTGGCGGGTATGCCGATAGGTCCACTGCACCGCAAACTGCAGCAACTCGCCGACCGACGAAAAGCCCAGTTTTTCCTTGGCGCGGCGGCGGTAGGTCTCGACCGTCTTCCGGCTCAGGTTCAGTCGCTGCATGATTTCTTCGATCGAATAACCCTGACCGAGCAACTGAAAGACGGCCATCTCCCGGTCGGTCAGCATATCAAGCGACAGCACATGCGGCTGGACGCTTCGGCCCCGGACCACCTTGCTCAGAATGCGCGAGGCCATGCGGTGGCTCAGGTACACCTCGCCCTGCATGACCGTCCGGATGGCCTCCACGACGCTCTGCGTCGACTCGCTTTTCATCACGTAGCCCATGGCGCCGGCCCGGATGGCCCGTTCGGCATAGGCCACCTCGTCGTACATGGAAAAGACGACCACCTGCGTTTCGGGCAGCTCGGCCCGAATCTGATGCACCAGGTCCAGTCCGTGCGCATCTTCCAGCGAGATGTCCACCACCACCACGTCCGGCCGCAACGCTCGGATTCGCTTCATGCCCTCGGCGGCCGTGCGCGCACTCCCCACCAGTTCCAGATCCGCCTCGCTGCTTACCGTGGCCGCAAGGGCTTCCTGAATGGCCGGATGATCATCTACCACGAAAATGCGGATGGGTCCGCGCCGCACACGGGGTGTATCTTTCAGCTCCGGATCGGAGCGCTGGAACAAAACTTCCAGAGCCATCATGCGCCTGCCTCAAATGATAAAAGAAATCCGCTGATACCTGTTACAACAAGGGTGACGCTTTACGAACCCTTCCCTTCAGTCCCGATAGGTCTCTCGGTGAGACAACGAAAAGTTAACGGCAGGCGCTGTCGTTCAATTCCAAACTTTAGCGGAAAGGGGTATGTAGTTTCAGCGCATAGGCGTGCGCCGGAGACTGAAGCATTTCGAGAGAGAAGGACGCGCGCAACACGCCATGCATGTTGCGCCAGATCACCTATGCATCAAAACTTCTTCACAATTTGCCGCCCCGTCCCTGCGCGTGCGTCCACTGCACGGCAAACTGGAGCAATTCGGCCACCGAGTCGAAGCCGAGCTTTTCCTTGGCGCGGCGGCGGTAGGTCTCGACCGTCTTCCGACTCAGGTTCAGCCGCTCCGTGATTTCCTCAATCGTGTAGCCCTGGCCGAGCATCTGGAAGACGGCCATCTCCCGGTCGGTCAGCTCGTCGATGGCGAAGCCGGGCCCCGGTGCCCGCCCCATGGCCACCTTGCTGAGAATGCGTGAGGCCATACGTCGGCTCAGGTACACCTCGCCGCGCACGACGGCCCGGATGGCCTCCACGACGCTCTGCGTGGGCTCGCTCTTCATCAGGTAGCCCGAAGCGCCGGCCCGGATGGCCCGCTCGGCATAGACGCTTTCGTCGTACATGGAAAAGATGACGACCAGCACTTCGGGGAACTGTGCCCGGATGTTCTGGACCAGATCCAGCCCGTGCGCATCCTCCAGCGAGATGTCGACAACCGCCACCGTGGGGCGCTCTTTTTCGATCAGGCGGAACGCTTCGGCGGCCGTGCTGGCCTGCCCCACGACCTCCATGCCCATGGCACTGTTGATCGTGTCCGAGAGCGCCTCCCGGATGGCCGGGTGGTCGTCGACAATCACCACGCGGATGCGGTCGCTCTGCATGCCCGTGTTTTCTCGTAGCAAGGAATGCATCATCAGCCCACCTCTCTTTTTTATGCCACTTCGCCAGAAATATACAACAAAACGGAGGCAATCAACATCTGTATAAAGAATCAAGTAGTTCCGCTCATTTCGCCCACCGGGATGCGACAGCAGATGGTAGTCCCTTCGCCCGGTTGCGAATGAATGCGCAGCGTACCGCCGATTGTGCGCGCCCGGTAGTACATGGTTTTCAGTCCCAGCGAGTCGGCGCGGGCCCGGCCCGGATCGAGGCCGCAGCCGTTGTCGGCCACGCAGAGTTCAATGGCATCGTCCCGACGGCACAACGTCAGCACGATCTCCGAAGCCCGCGCATGTTTGAGCGCGTTGTTGACGGCCTCCTGAGCAATGCGGTACAGGTGCAACTTGACTTCCTGGTCGTCGATCGACACCTGCCCGTCGGTTTCGAACCGGCAGCGAATGCCGGGCAGGGCGTTCGTGTTGTAGGCCAGTTCTTCCAGAGCCAGCGTCAGATCTTCCGTATAGAGCTGGGCCGGCGTCAGCCCCCGGTAAATCATCCGTACGCCGTCCGAGGCTTCCTGGGCGAAACGCACCACCTTCTGAGCCAGCTCGGCCAGTTCGTGCTGCTCGGCCTGCAGGCGTGTGGACAGGTTCTCGCTGAGCATACGGACACTTGTCAGCAACTGCCCGACGCCATCGTGCAGATCGCGCCCGATGGCCTGCTGCTGCTCCTCCAGCGTCTGCACCATGCGGCGCTCCAGTTCCACGCGCTCCGTCACTTCGACAGCACTGCCCCAGACGCGCACCAGCCGGTCGCGCTCCACCGTCCCTACCGCATTGACCACGAAGTAACGCATACCCTGCTTGCCCGGCAGCGCATACTCCTCGCCATGCACCTGATAGCCCCGCTGCACGAACTCACGCAGATAGCGCGGGCGGAAATAGTGCCGGAGCGACGAAAGCGAACGCCCGGCCACCTCCTCAGGGCGCTCGGCGCCCAGCCAACGTGCCATCACCGCATTGCATTCGGCCAGATAGCCATGCTGATAGAGGTGCTCCACCTGTAAATCCGGCAGCGTGGTCGTAGCCACCGGCTGCCGCAACTCGATCCGAAAAATGCCCTCGGTGATCGTGCTGACGAAAGCCCGGTAACGCTCCTCGGCCCGCCGCCGCTCGGTCAGATCGCGCAGAATGAGCTGGACCACGGGATAGCCCTGGAAGACCACCCGTGCCGCCGTGATCTCGACGATCCGCTCCTCGCCGTCAAAACGAATCAGCGAGCCTTCGAAAGGCGGCACCGCCTCGCCTGCCTCCAGGCGTCGAAGCTGGCGGGCGACCTCGTCGTACTGATCCGCCGAGAAAAAGTCCAGGAGCGAACGCCCGGTCAGGTCTTCCTCGGCCTCGGCCCCCAGCAGCCGCCGTCCGGCCGGGTTGAGATAAACCAGCGCGTCACGGGCTACCAGCAGGATCGGCTCGGGCAACTGCTCTACCAGCCGCCGCCACCGTTCCTCGCTTTCCCGACGGGCCGCTTCGGTAGCCCGGCGGTCGAAGTAGGCGGCCAGCAGGCCTCCCAGCACTTCCAGCAGTCGGACCTCTTCCTGACGCGCCTCCGATAGTCCGTCGGCGAATTCCACTCCCAGGTAGCCGTAAAATCTATCTTCGGCCGAGAGTACCGGCACCACCAGCAGGTTTTCGCCAAGCTGATGCACTTCGTCCTGCGTGGCTGGCGTCGGAAAGTATTTCCGGAGCCGCGCTTCCAGCTCCTGCCACCAGTGCGGTGTCTTCGGCTGCTGTCGATGCCAGACGGTATAGGAATAATCCTGCGCCTCCCCCGATTGCGGCACCCCTACGAAGTAGACCGACGCCGCGTCGGTCGCCTCGCCCAGAATCCGCAGCAGGGCCTCCATGTCGAGCGGATCCGGGGCTACCAGCAGCCGGGCTGCCTCCACAATGGCATGCTCTACCCGCACACGCCGCTGCTCTTTCGAAACCAGCGCTTCCTCTTTCATGGGGATGGTTTCGTCATCCAGCATGGCAGGGACCGAAAGGCTCTGCCTTTCCCCTGCAAATAATGTACGAAAAGACACGCGCGGCCACATACGCTCCTCCGGAAAATATCGACCAGCTCACCTTTCGATAAAGACACCACTTTCCGGAAGTTGTAACGGGCCGTAACAAAAAAAGCCGCCCGGAAGCGGGCGGCTTCTGGAAAATCGGGCCTTTCGGCTGAATTCAGAGAATCGAACGGAAGGTTGGCGGCAGCACCGAGGGGCCGTATGTATCGACTTCCGGCATTTCCGGTCCATCTTCGGGCATGGTGTCGGTGCCACAGTACTTCTCGAAGGCCCGCACCAGATCGGCTGCAATGGCACTGGCGCTCCGGCCTTCGATGTGACGGCGCTCCAGCACAAAAACCGGCTCGCCGTACTTGAACAGGGCAATAAACGGCGACGAAGGCGGAATACCGGCCAGGTATTCCCGCGCGCGGGCCGTGGCTTCCAGGTCCTGTCCGGCAAACACCGTCACCCAGCGGTCCGGTTTGTTTACCGGCGCCTGCAGTGCCAGCGCCACGGCCGGGCGGGCATTGGCCGCCGCGCACCCGCATACCGAGTTGATCACCAGCAGCAGCGTCCCTTCCTTCGCCGCTTCAAAGGCGGCGTCGACGGCGGCCGCATCGCGCAACTCCTCAACGCCCAGCCGCGTGAGCTCCTCACGCATGGGCCGGACCAGTTCTTCCGGATAAGGCATTGGTCTGCCGGTTTTGGTTTTATCCCTGCGACACTACAATCCTCGAACGTGCAGCTTCTGCAAGAGATCCGGTTTCAGCCGTGGGGCATGCGGGGCAGCTCGCGGGCGATGTCCTTGTTTTCCAGTTTCCAGGCCTCCGACGCGGCGGCCTTGCGGAAGCGTTCGCCCAGCACCTCCAGCTGCTGTTCCAGTCGCCGGAGGTGCGATTCCACACTGTGAAGTTGCTCCTCCAGCTCATGAAACCGGGCACGCGCTTTGCTTGCCAGTTCGCGACGGGTTTCACGACCGGCCTTCGGGGCCAGCAGCAGGCCGGTCACCACACCGGCCGCAAACGCACAGATTGCAACAGGCCAGGATACACGCATGATCGGATTCGTTTCAATTCAACCGACAACCCTGCAGGTTATACGAGTCGCTGAACTTCGGTTCCGCCATCTGGTGCTGCTCCTGAGCTGGCTGGCGCTTGCCGGTTGCCGCACGGCCACCCCGCCGCCGGCGCCGACGTCCGGCGACGCCGACGTGCAGGCGCGTCTGCTGGCCGAGCTGGAGCGCTGGGAGGGCACGCCCCACCGCTGGGGCGGCCTCGACCACAGGGGCATCGACTGCTCGGGGCTGGTTGTGCGCGTCTACCAGGACGCCTTCGGGATGACGCTGCCCCGCACCACCGAAGCGCAGGCCCGCATCGGCCGACCCGTATCCCGCCAGGCGTTGCAGGCCGGCGACCTTGTGTTTTTTCGACTGGATCGCAAAAACCGCCATGTAGGCATCTATCTGGGAGACGACCGCTTTTTCCATGCGGCCAGTTCCACCGGCGTTACCGTCTCGCGCCTCGATGAACCCTACTGGCGACGCCACTACTGGACGGCCCGGCGCGTGCTCGGCGAAACAACCGGCGCACCCCCGACGGACCCGCCCCCGGCTATCGGCTGGTAGCCGGATCTCTCGGTGGCGACAGGCGTTGGAAAGATACAGCCGTAACCTTTTTCCGGATCGCCGCAGCCGAAAGGCCGTGGCGTTCTCTTTTTCTGTACCGACTCGTAGCGCAGCAAACACTGTGGTAGATCTATGCAGGATCCGAAGCCGGTTTACCTGACCAGGGAAGCGCTCCAGAAGCTCAAGGAAGAGCTGCACGAGCTGAAAACCAAAGAGCGGGCGCGCATTGCCAAAGCCATTGCCGAAGCGCGCGGTCATGGCGATCTGTCGGAAAATGCCGAATACGACGCGGCCAAAGAAGCCCAGGGCCGCCTGGAAGCCCGCATCGCACAGATCGAGCAGACCATCGCCAACGCGCGCATCGTCGACGAGAACAAGATCGACACGAGCAAGGCATACATCTTTTCCAAAGTGCGCGTCAAGAACCTGCAGACCGGCGCCGAGCAGGTCTTCACGCTGGTATCGCCCCAGGAAGTGAACCTGAACGAAGGCAAGATATCGGTCAACAGCCCGATCGGCAAGGGACTGCTGGGGCGCTCGGTGGGCGACGTGGTCGAGGTCAAGGTGCCGGCCGGCAAGGTCAAGCTGCAGATTCTGGAGATCTCGCGCTGAACAGCGTCCGGCCATGCGCCGCCTGTTGAAACGACTGGCGCAAGGCATCTTTTTTCTGCTGGCTTTTTATTACGGACTATGTACGCTGGCCCTGCTGGCCTACCGCTTCTGGTTCCCGCCGATTACCGGAGTGCAACTGCAACGATGTATCGAGAGCTGGCTGGCGGGAGAGTCCTGCCGGCGCACCTATTTGCCGCGTCCGCGCGCACAGCTTTCCGAACAGCTGGCCTGCGCCGTCGTGGCGGCCGAAGATACACGCTTTTACACACACTGGGGCTTTGACTGGGAGGCATTGCGCGAAGCCTGGGAAGCCAACCGCCGCCAGCAACGCATCCGTCGCGGGGGTTCCACCATCACGCAGCAGCTGGTCAAAAACCTGTTCATGACCACGCACCGTTCGTATCTGCGCAAAGCGATGGAAGCCCCGCTGACGCTCCTGGCGGAACTGCTTCTGTCCAAGGAACGCTTGCTGACGCTATACCTGAACGTGGTGGAATGGGGGCCGGGCATTTACGGGGCAGAAGCAGCCGCCCGGTACCATTACGGTAAACCGGCTCGCCAGCTCACCCGCTATGAAGCGGCAGCACTGGCGGCCTGCCTGCCGGCTCCCCTTCGGCGCCGTCCCCAGCAGATGGGGTGGTACACCAGCATCATTCTGGAACGCATGCACCTGCTGGGATGCTGATCGACCTGCGTAGCGACACGGTGACCCGCCCTTCACCCGGCATGCGCCGGGCCATGTACGAGGCGGAGGTGGGCGACGACGTCTTCGGTGAGGATCCGACCGTCCGGCGCCTGGAGACCCGCGTGGCCGAGCTGCTGGGCAAAGAGGCGGCCCTGTTCGTCCCCTCCGGCGTCATGGGCAACCAGCTCGCCATCAAGGTGCTGACGCGCCCGGGCGACGAGGTCCTCCTCGGCCGCGAAAGCCACATCTTCAATTACGAGTCGGGCGCCCCGGCGCTGATCTCGGGCGTCCAGCTCCATCCGCTGGACGACACGCCGGGTTGGTTTTCGCCCGAGGCGCTGGCGCTGGCCGTGCGCCACGGGCACGACTGGGAGCCGCGCTCCCGGCTGGTGTGCCTGGAAAACACGCACAACCGGGCCGGTGGTGTGGTTATTCCACCGGACGTCGTCGAAGCCGTTACCGCCGAGGCACGTCGCCACGGCCTGGCCCTGCACCTGGACGGCGCCCGGCTCTGGCACGCCAGCGTGGCCCTGGGGGTGCCCGAACACCGACTGGCCGCGCCGTTCGATACGGTGAGCGTCTGCCTCTCCAAAGGACTCGGCGCGCCGGTTGGCTCCGTGCTGGCCGCTTCGGCCGACCTCATCGCCGAAGCACGCCGGTTCCGCAAGCTGCTGGGCGGCGGTATGCGCCAGGTGGGCGTGCTGGCCGCTGCCGGACTCTACGCGCTGGAGCACCACCGTCCGCTGCTGGCCGAAGATCACGCCAAAGCCCGGCGCCTGGCCGAGGGCATTGCCGAGCTACCGGCCTTCGAGATCGACCTGGAGCGCGTGCAGACCAACATCGTGCGCTTCGACGTCCGCCGGGGCACCGCCGAAAGCGTCCTGACGCAGCTCCGGGAGGAAGGGGTGCTCATGGTGCCTTTCGGCCCCCGGACGATCCGCGCCACCACGCACCGGGACGTGTCGATGCAGGACATCGACCGCGCGCTGGCCATCCTGCACCGACTCTTCGGCCGCGCAACCGCCTGAGTCAGGCGCCGGCGTGCATGCCAAACGACACCTTCGCCCTGCAGGAGAAAAGACATCTACAGAGAAAAAAATCGAAACGAGCTCTGCCCAAGCGCCTGTCTGCATTCACCGGCGGTAAATCTCCCTGCGATGACCAATGAGATGCACCACGATCGTACGCTCTTCCCAGAGCACCTCATAAAATTACCCGATAATCACCCACTCGAAGTTTATACAACCCGGCTAAATCGCCCTGCAACGGCTCGAGTCTAAGCTGTTCCAGATGCTCGGCCAGCCATTCAAGGCGTCGCACAACGCGACGAGCGATCGCACGATCTAGGCGCTCCAGATCCTCGACAGCGGCTCGAAGCAGGCGAACCTGGAACGCAGCCATCACTTCAGGTCCATTTGCTTCACGACCTGCTCCAGCGAAATGCCTCGCTCATCGGCCGCCACCGCACGCTGCTGACGCAGGAGGCGCTCGCGCACTGCTTTACGGAGCGCATACCCTTCATCCGGGTCTCCCAGCAGTTCCAGCAGCTTCTCTTCAATAATGGATTCAATCAGAGCCCGGAGTTCTTCCGGAGTCATTTCCGCGATGGTTGCCATTGCTGCATCGGAATGTAGCGGTTGTCACTGATGACAGAGGTCACCCCGGAGCGTTCTCCATGTTCCTGAACTGTATTTTTTACCCCGGCGCCGCCGTTTTCAGCAAGCAGGTCTGGCGAAATCAAGCCCGTCGCACGTTTACCTGGAAGACCGGGAGCACGTCGCTTTCGGCCACCAGCACGTCGCCGTCCTGCACCGGTCCGACCCCTTCGGGCGTGCCCGTAAAGAGCAGATCGCCGGGCTGCAGCGTGAAGATCTCCGAGCAGTAGGCGATCAGCCGGGCCACGGAAAACACCATATCGACCGTATTGCCATCCTGGCGCACCGTGCCGTTGACCCGGAGCCGGAGCTGCACCCGTTGCGGGTCGGGCACGGCCGTCGCCGGCACGATGGGCCCCAGCGGCGCGAACGTGTCGAACCCCTTGGCCACCGTCCAGGGATAGCCTTTCTCCCGGGCCTGTTGCTGCAGGTCGCGGGCCGTCATGTCGAGCCCCAGCGCATAGCCCGCCACGTAGTCAAGCGCCTCACTTTCCGGAATGTGCTTCCCCTCGCGACCGATTACCGCGACCAGTTCCACTTCGTGATGCACCTCGCGCGACTGCGGGGGCAATAGCACGGTCCCGCCCGGACCGATCAGCGCCGTCGATGGTTTCAGAAACAGAATCGGTTCTTCGGGCACCGTGCTGTTCAACTCGGCCGCATGGCGCGCGTAGTTTTTGCCCACGCAGAGGATCTTGCGGGGCACGATGCGCAGCTCCGAACCGGGAAGTACAATCTCCATCAGCGTTTAACAACTCTGGTTGGCATTGAACGTTGAAGCGTCGTAACTTTGGAAGCTACGACTTTTTTCCCGAACAAACCGTGAACTCTCGCGTCGGTACCCAACCCGGCGCCCCAAAGCAGAGGGAAGCCATGTATGCCATTGCTGACATCGCCGGAAAGCAGTTTCGCGTAGAGAAAGGTCGTTACCTCTACATTCCGTATCACGAGCAGGCCCAGCCGGGCGACGAACTGGTTTTCGACCGTGTGTTGCTGGTGGTTGACGGCGATCAGGTGTATCTGGGTCGCCCCGTCGTGGCAGGGGCCGCCGTCAAAGCCCGTGTGCTGGAACACGTCAAGGCCGACAAAGTCCTTGTGTTCAAGAAAAAGCGGCGTAAGCGGTACAAGGTCAAGCGCGGGCATCGCCAGCGTTATACGAAGGTGCTGATCGAAGCGCTGACGCTGCCCGAAAATGCGCAGCCGCTTGCCGTCGAAGCAGCCACTGCCTGAAGTTTTCGTCTAACGGCCAACCAGCGAGGGTGTTATGGCGCATAAGAAAGGAATGGGATCGACCCGGAACGGCCGGGACTCCAACCCGAAGATGCTGGGTGTCAAGGTCTTCGGGGGACAGTTCGTCACGGCCGGTAGCATTCTGGTCCGCCAGCGCGGGACCAAGTTCCATCCGGGTCTGAACGTAGGACGCGGGGGCGACGACACGCTGTTTGCCAAAGTCGACGGTGTGGTGCGTTTCTCCCGCGGCCGTGGCGATCGGCGCTTTGTGCACGTCGATCCCGTCGAAGCCTGACCGATCGGTTTTGCCAGAAGCGGGGGCCGGTTCCGCATCGGACGGAGCCGGCCCCCGCCATTTTTCAGGCCGGCTGGGTGGTCTGCAGCGCGTCGAGCTGGCGAGCCAGCGCCTCCGGATCGGTGACGGGCTGCTCGCAGCGGTAGTCGTGGCATACATAGGCGGTGGCCCGGCCGTCAAGCGGCACCTGAGCGGCCACGAACGGCGCCAGCCGAACGAGTCGCTCGCCGGCCGCACCGGGCCGACGCAGCAGCAGCACCTTGCGGGGCAGATAGCGTCGGTGAATCGTGCGCAGCATCTCCCGGAGCGTCGGGTCGTCCGGTTCGCCGGCCAGCACCAACTCGTAAATGGGCCCGAAGGCCAGGTCGATGGCGATCAGCATGCCCGTGAAGATGGGCGGTTGCTGCTTGACCGGCCCCGAGAAAAAGCGAATCATCGCGTCGGCGTGCTCTTCGTAAACTGTCCGTCCGGTCATGTGTCCCAGCCGCACCAGGTTCATCAGCGCCACGGCATTGCCCGACGGCAACGCATTGTCCAGCGTCTCCCGGGGACGTACGATCAGCGGTTCGCCGTCGTCGGGCGTCATGTAAAATGCACCGCGCTGATCCCAGAAATGGGCCAGCATCTGCTCGGTCAGCGCCAGCGCTGTCTCCAGGTAGGACGTTTCAAACGTGGTCTCGTACAGATCCAGCAGTCCCCAGGTCAGAAAGGCATAGTCGTCGAGCATGCCCGGAATGCCCGCCTCGCCCTCCCGGTAGCGATGCCACAGGCGGCCTTCGGGCGTGTGCATCGTGCGCAGCAGGAAGTCGGCGGCCGACCGGGCCGCTTCGGCATACGACGCCTCGTCGAACACCTGGGCGGCGCGGGCCAGCGCGGCGATCATCAATCCGTTCCAGTCCGTCAGGATTTTCTCGTCCCGTCCGGGCCGCACGCGCCGCGCCCGATAAGCAAACAGGCGCTGCCGAATTTCTTCAAGCTTTGCCTCCAGTTCTTCCGGCGTCCAGCCCCGTTCACGGGCCAGCGCCTCCGGCGGCCTGCTCAAGTGCAGAATGTTTTTGCCGGTGCGCTCGCCCGTCGCCTCCTCCTCGTAGTTGCCCTCGGGATCCACGTTGAACAGCTCGATGGCCAGGGGGGCCAGCTCCGGCCCCAGCGCCTCCCGGAGTTCTTCGACGGTCCACACGTAGAATTTTCCCTCCTCGCCCTCGCTGTCGGCATCTTCCGAGCTGTAAAAAGCGCCTTCCGGCGCGCGCAGGTCGCGCAGCACGTAGGTCAGGATTTCCCGGGCCGTGCGCTCGTAGAACGGCTTGCCGGTAGCCTGATAGGCTTCGGTGTAGGCCATCGCCAGCAGCGCCTGGTCGTAAAGCATCTTTTCGAAATGGGGCACGCGCCAGGCTTCGTCCGTCGCATAGCGGTGGGAACCGAACCCGACATGATCGTAGATGCCGCCCAGGCGCATTTGCACCAGCGTGTGCTCGACCATCTGCAGCGCGTGCGCCTCCCCGCTCCGGTGCCAGTAGCGCAGCAGAAACAGCAGCGTGTGCGGCGTGGGAAACTTCGGCGCATGCCCGAAGCCCCCGTGTTTCCGGTCGAAGATGTCATCCAGACGCCGGTAGGCGATCTCCAGCCATTCCGCATCGATGATCTGGCTGGGCGCCTCGAACGACATGACCTTCTGCAGCGTGCCGGTCAGCTTTTCGGCCGAGGCGATGATCTCGTCCCGGTGCTGCTGCCAGGCCTCCTTGATACGCGGGATGATCTCCAGCAATCCCGGCCGTCCGTAGCGGCTTCGCTTCGGGATGTAAGTGGCCGCAAAGAACGGCTTTTTGTCGGGCGTCATGATGATGGTCAGCGGCCAGCCGCCGTGCCCCGTCACCATCTGGCAGACGGTCATGTAGAGGTGGTCGATGTCAGGCCGCTCCTCGCGATCCACCTTGATGTTGATGAACGCATCGTTCAGCAGACGGGCGACCTCTTCATCCTGAAACGACTCGTGCGCCATCACGTGGCACCAGTGGCAGGCCGCATAGCCGATCGACAGAAAGATCGGCTTGTCTTCGGCCTTTGCCTTCTCGAAGGCTTCCTCGCACCAGGGCCACCAGTCGACCGGATCGTCCTTGTGCTGCTGCAGATAGGGGCTTTTCTCAAACTGAAGGCGATTCGGCATGACGGTTTCCGGTTTGTGCAAAAAGAAAAAGCGTAGCAGCCGACAGACTGCTACGCTTAAGCCCGAAGCGGCGATTTGTGCCCGCGGGTTCAGAACGCGTCGCCGAAGCAGATCGCGTTCAGAAACAGTCGGCTCGAACCCACCCAGAAGGCGCGGAAGTTCGGGTTGTCCATGATCAGGATGATGCGGCCGCGTCCGTAGCGCTGCGCCACAACGGCGGCCGCACCCGGTGCCTGCTTTTGCCGGGCGGCCGACAGGTAGCCGCTGAGCAGCGGCTGCTCTGTGTAGGTGGCCACGTTGGCGCCCGGCGTATCGGAGGGTTCATAAAAGGTTTCTTCGGTGCGGAAGACCGGCAGCGTGGCTCCCAGTCCGAAGGCCAGCGGGTGCGTGGTGTCGAGCCGGGCTTCCAGGATGGCGCCGCCGATCACCTGCGCGCCGCGGGCGCGCTCCAACTGGCCGTACGGATAGGGCCGCAACAGCGAGTCGAGATCGAAAGGTTTTTCCTTGAGACTGACCATTCCCTGCGCGACCACCCAGTCGACGGCGTCCGTCAGGGCGATCAGCACGCCCCCCTGCCGCACCCAGTTTTTGATTTTTTCGGCCGGGAGCGCGCTGTACGAGCCGCCGGCCAGCACCAGCCGGTTGTAGCGACTCAGATCGGCCCAGGCGACGTTGTCCACGTCCAGCAGCGAGACGGGCATCTGCATGCGCTCGGAGAGCAGGTGCCAGACCTCGCCCGCATTGTAGGCACGCGTGCCCTCGCCGGTCAGCAGCGCCACGCGAGGCTGTTCGAGCACCTGACCGTAGTCGCGCGTGCCCAGATCGGGTCCCTGCTCGGTAAGTCCGGTCTGGACCGCAAAGAAGCGCACGTGATAGGTGTCGGCCAGCGCGCGCAGCAGGGCCTGCAACGAGTCGGACGCCGGCCCCTTGCCGTCGCGTTGCACGACCGGGATCAGCACGGTGCCGGGTGGGAACGTGCGGCGGCTGCCCGCCACGGGCAGCGTGACCGCCTCGGTGAGCACGCGCGCCCGCACGCCGGCCTGCTGGAGGCGGTAGAGGGCCGCCGGCGCGTAGAACCGATCCCAGGTCATCAGATAGGCATAATCGGAGTGGCCCCCCACCAGTTCACCTCCGTCCAGCCGGACCGAGTCGACGGGCGTCCCCAGCAGCTCCGACGGATCGCGCCGCCACTCGGCCCAGACTACGTCGTAGGCCAGCGGCAGCGTCCAGGCCGACACGTCGTAGAAAAGCGAGTCCTCGAACGTGGTGCGCCGCTCCATCAGCGCCTGCAGCATGCGCACCTGCGGCTGCTGCGTGGGCACCACGTAGGCCTGACCGGCCTGGAACGTCCTTCCGTCGACCGTCACGTCGCGGGCCAGCGTGTACACCCGGATGCGGTGCCGCCGGAGCACCTCGGCCAGCATCTGGGCCCGCGTGCGGCCCGGCTCCAGCGCGATGAGGTAGGCCTTGACCGGAAGGCGACGGGCAATCTCTTCGGCCTCCCGGTAGAAGTCGCGCTGGTAGCGCAGCAACTCCAGCCGCAGCGCGCGAAGCGCCCGCAGCGTCGAAAGCGAAGTGGCAAACTGATTGCGAATCGTGAAAGCATAGGAAAGCACGCCATCGCGGGTCTCCCGAAGCAATGCGCGCGACGAAGCCTGCTCGAAGAGGATCCCGATGGCGCCGTTGGCGTCCGGGTAAGTCGATCCCTTGCCGTAGTAGAAGTCGTCGTAGCCTTCTTCCGAGTAGTAGAGCGAGCCGATCTGGTTGAGCGCCTCGGCATGGTAGCGGGCGATGGCGGCCGTCAGCTCCTGGTTGCGGGCCGGCGTGAGTGGATGGGTCCGGCTGGGCACGCCCGGCATGAAGAAGAACGTGGACTCGCTCCCCATCTCGTGGTGGTCCGTCAGCAATTGCGGCCGCCAGTGATGGAACAGCCGCAGGCGTCCCTGCGACTCCGGATGCTGGCCGGTGAGCCAGTCACGGTTCAGGTCGAACCAGTAGTGATTGGTACGGCCGCCGGGCCAGGGCTCGAGGTGTTCGCGGTCCTGCGGGTCGGCCACGGGCACACGGCCCCGGTTGCGGTTGGCCCAGTCCACGAACCGATCCCGGCCGTCCGGATTGAACATGGGATCGATGATGAGCACGGCCTGTGCCAGCAGCGAATCGATCTCCGGTCCGCGGGCGGCCGCCAGGTAGTAAAGCGTCAGCAGCGACGCTTCGGAGCCGCTGGCCTCATTCCCATGAATGCTGTAGCCCAGGTAGGCGACGGCCGGCATACGGGCTAGTTCGGCGTCGCTCACGGAGGCCGGGTCATCCGAAAGCCGCAGGTTGGCCCGACGGATATCCTCCAGACGCATCAGGTTTTCGGGCGCCGAGACGATCGCGTGAATCAGCGGCCGCCCCTCGTAGGTGCGGCCGTGCTCCTCGACCAGCACCCGGTCGCTGGCCGCTGCCACGGCCTGGAAGTAGGCCACGATCTGATGCGGGGCGGTATGGCGCGTGCCCACCACGTGCCCGATCACCTCTTCCGGCTTCGGGATGGCGGAATCGTAGGACACCGCTTCAGGCAACGCCAGGGGCAGCGGAAAGGCGGGCTGACTCTGAACAACTTGCGAGCTCCAGAGGCTCCATCCCAGCAGAATTCCGGGAAGCAAACGTTTGAACAGACACTTCACGGCCATCTTTCGGTCTGATCGACGATTCCGGTTCTGCCAGAAGATAAAAACGGCGATTCAACAAAAAAGCCCTGGCGGGCGAAAGCCCACCAGGGCTCAGGTTTTTCCGGTCAGGATAGTGTTCAGGAGGCTTCGACCGATTCGGTCGCCCCGTCGCCGGCGCCGTTGCCGGCCGCGGCGCTTTCGCTGATGGCGGCCTGCAGCGCCTCCAGCTCCTTGCGCGAACCGACGACCAGGTGCTGGAAGCGGCGCTGGCCGGTACCGGCCGGAATCAGGTGTCCGACGATCACGTTCTCCTTCAGACCGTAGAGATAGTCGGTCTTCGCGGCGATGGCCGCCTCGGAGAGCACCTTGGTGGTCTCCTGGAACGAAGCGGCCGAGATGAACGAGTCGGTCGAGAGCGCCGCCTGCGTGATGCCCAGCAGCACCGGCTCGGCCACGGCGGGCTGCGCCTCGCGCACCTCCACCGGACGCAGGTCGCGCCGTTTCATCTCGGAGTTCACCTCGCGCAGGCGCCGGCGGTCGATGATGTCGCCCACCTTCAGATCCGAGTCGCCCGAATCGACCACGACGAAGCAGTCGTAAAGCTTGTCGTTGATTCGGTCCAGCGTGTAGCGGTCGATCAGGTCGCCTTCGAGCAGGTTCGTGTCGCCCGGATCGGTGACGCGCACCTTCTGCATCATCTGGCGCACGATCACCTCGATGTGCTTGTCGTTGATCGACACGCCCTGCAGACGATAGACCTCCTGGATCTCGTTCACCAGGTACTCCTGGACTTTCCGCGGACCCAGGATGCGCAGGATGTCCTGCGGCGAGACCTGACCGTCCGAGAGCTGCTGCCCCGCCTGCACGTAGTCGCCCGGATGCACCAGGATGTATTTGCTGAGCGGGATCAGGTAGGTGCGCGACTCGGAGCCGTCGGGGCTGGTGATGATCACCTCCTGGGCACCACGCTTACGGGCGCCATACTCCACATAGCCCTCGATCTCCGAGACGATGGCCGGGTCGGAGGGCGTGCGCGCCTCGAACAGCTCGATCACGCGCGGCAGACCGCCCGTGATGTCGCGCGTCTTGACCGTCTGGCGCGGCAGCTTGGCCAGCACCTGACCGGCCTGCACCACGTCGCCTTCGTCCACCTGAATGCGCGAACGGACGGGCAGCGCATACTCGCGCACCGAGCCGTCGGGCAGCTCAATCAGGATGGCCGGCGTGAGCGAACGGTCGCGGCTTTCGATGACGACCTTTTCGCGATAGCCGGTCTGCTCGTCGGCCTCTTCGCGGTAGGTGACTCCTTCGATGATGTCCTGGTAGCGGACCGTACCGCTGACCTCGGTCAGGATCACGCTGTTGTAGGGGTCCCAGGTAACCAGCACCTGACCTTTTTCGACCAGGTCGCCTTCCTGCACGAGCAGTTCGGCGCCGTAGGGCACGTTCGCCCGCCAGAGTTCGCGACCTTCCTCCTGCGGATCCATAATGCGGATCATGCCCTGACGGGAGAGCACGACCTCCTTGGGTCCTTCGTCCGATTCGAAGGTGACGGTCCGCAGGTTTTCGAAGGCCACGCGACCGGCAAACTTCGCGTTGAGTGTGCTTTCGGCCTCGATACGGGCGGCTGTACCACCGACGTGGAAGGTCCGCAGCGTCAGCTGCGTACCCGGCTCACCGATCGACTGGGCCGCCACCACGCCGACCGCCTCGCCGACCTCCACCAGGCGGCCGGTGGCCAGGTTACGCCCGTAGCAGAGCGCGCATACGCCACGCGGCGCCTCGCAGGTGAGCACCGAACGGATCTCCACCTCTTCGATGGAGGTCTCGGCGATGCGCTGCGCCTTTTCTTCGTCGATCAGCTCGTTGGCGGCCACGATCAGCTCGCCCGTGAGCGGATCGTACACGTCGTGCAGCGACACGCGCCCGAGGATACGGTCGGCCAGCGGCTCGACGATCTCCTCGTTGTCCTTGAGCGCGCCAATCTTGATGCCACGCAGCGTGCCGCAGTCGTGCATCGTGACGGTCACGTCCTGCGACACATCGACCAGACGGCGCGTCAGGTAACCGGCGTCGGCCGTCTTGAGCGCCGTGTCGGCCAGCCCCTTACGGGCGCCGTGCGTCGAGATGAAGTACTCGAGCACGGAGAGCCCTTCCTTGAAGTTCGAGATGATCGGGTTTTCGATAATCTCGCCGGCCGACCCGACCATGCTCTTCTGCGGCTTGGCCATCAGGCCGCGCATGCCGCCGAGCTGGCGGATCTGCTCCTTCGAGCCACGCGCGCCCGAGTCGGCCATCATGAAGATGGGGTTGAAGCCGTCTTTGTCGTTCTTGAGCGTCTCGAAGAGGATTTCCGAGAGGCGGTTGTTCGTGCGCGTCCAGATGTCGATCACCTGGTTGTAGCGCTCGTTGTCGGTGATGACACCCATCTCGTAGTTCTGGCGCGCCCGTGCGACCTCCCGGTTGGCCTCTTCGATGAGCTGCTCTTTTTCCTTCGGAATGATGATGTCTTCAAGCGAGAAGGTCAGGCCGGCTTTAGTCGCCTGCTCGAAGCCCAACGCCTTGATGTCGTCCAGGAAGCGGGCCGTCCGTGGATAGCCCGTAGCCTTGAGCACGCGGCCGATGATCGTCTTGAGGTTCTTCTTGGTGAGCACTTCGTTGATGAAGCCCACTTCGTCGGGCACGACCTCGTTGAAGAGGACGCGGCCGACGGTCGTGTCGATCATCTGGCCATCCTTGAGGCGGACCTTGATCCGCGCGTGCAGATCGACCACCCCCTGGTCGTAGGCCTGGCGCACCTCCTCGGTGCTGGCAAAGCGCATCCCCTCGCCCTTGACGCCATTTTTGGCCTTGGTCATGTAGTAGAGGCCCAGCACCATGTCCTGCGTGGGCACGGCGATGGGCTCGCCGTTGGCCGGGCTGAGGATGTTGTGGCTGGAGAGCATCAGGATCATGCTCTCCAGGCAGGCCTCGTGCGAGAGCGGCACGTGCACGGCCATCTGGTCGCCGTCGAAGTCGGCGTTGTAGGCCGTACAGACCAGCGGGTGCAGCTGAATCGCCTTGGCCTCGGTCAGCACGGGCTGGAAGGCCTGGATACCCAGCCGGTGCAGCGTCGGCGCGCGGTTGAGCAGAACGGGCCGCCCCTGGATGACCTTCTCCAGGATGTCCCACACCTCGTCGGTGCGCCGGTCCACCACACGCTTGGCGCTCTTGACCGTCCGCACCACGCCCCGCTCGATGAGCTTGCGGATGATGAAGGGCTTGAAGAGCTCGACGGCCATCTCCTTGGGCAGGCCGCACTGATGCAGTTCGAGCTCCGGCCCGACCACGATCACCGAGCGCCCGGAGTAGTCGACGCGCTTACCGAGCAGGTTCTGACGGAACCGGCCCTGCTTACCCTTGAGCATGTCGGAGAGCGACTTCAGGGCCCGGTTCGAGTCGCTGCGCACGGCGTTCGCCTTGCGCGAGTTGTCGAAGAGCGAGTCGACGGCCTCCTGCAGCATGCGCTTTTCGTTGCGCAGGATGACCTCAGGCGCCCGGATGTCGATCAGCCGCTTGAGGCGGTTGTTGCGGATGATCACGCGCCGGTAGAGGTCGTTCAGGTCGCTCGTGGCAAACCGGCCGCCTTCGAGCGGAACCAGCGGGCGCAGCTCCGGCGGAATCACCGGAATGACCCGCATGACCATCCACTCGGGCCGGTTCTCCAGCTTCCGGTTCGCCTCGCGGAAGGCCTCGACGACCTGCAGCCGCTTGAGCGCCTCTTCCTTGCGTTGCTGGCTCGTCTCGGTTTTGACCTGGAAACGCAGCTCCTTGGAAAGCGCGTCCAGGTCCAGCCGCTTGAGCATCATCTCGATGGCCTCACCGCCGATCTTGGCGATGAACTTCTCCGGATTGTCGTCGTCGAGGCGGTTGTTGTCCTCCCGGATCTGGTAGAGGATGTCGTAATACTCCTCTTCGGTGAGGAGCTGGTTCTTCTCCACCCCGAGCTTCTCGGCGCAGCCGGGCTGAATGACGATGTAGTTCTCGTAGTAGATGACCTTTTCCAGGTCCTTCGACTTCAGCCCGAGCAGGTTGCCGATCTTGTTCGGGACGGTCTTGAAGTACCAGATATGGACCACCGGGACGGCCAGCGTGATGTGGCCCATCCGCTCACGGCGCACCTTCTTTTCGGTCACCTCGACGCCACAGCGGTCGCAGACGATGCCCCGGTAGCGAATGCGCTTGTACTTCCCGCAGTGGCACTCGTAGTCCTTGACCGGCCCGAAGATCTTTTCGCAGAACAGGCCGTCCTTTTCCGGCTTGAACGACCGGTAGTTGATCGTTTCGGGCTTGAGGACTTCGCCGTAGGAGCGTTCGAGGATGCTTTCCGGCGAAGCCAGGCTCAGCGTGATGCTGGTGAAGTCGCGCTTGATCTTGAGCGTCTTCCCTTGCGGCATAGCGTATATCGGCGGGTTGGTGTCGAATCAGGGGGAGCCTTCGTTCAGTCGAGCCGCACTTCCAGGCCGAGGCCCTGCAGCTCACGCACCAGCACGTTGAAGCTTTCGGGGATGCCGGGCTCGGGCAGGTTCTCGCCCTTGACGATGGCCTCATAGGCCTTCGAGCGGCCCTGCACGTCGTCCGACTTGTAGGTGAGCATTTCCTGGAGCGTGTGCGCAGCGCCGTAGGCGTAAAGCGCCCACACCTCCATCTCACCCAGACGCTGCCCACCGAACTGGGCCTTACCGCCCAGCGGCTGCTGCGTGATGAGGCTGTAGGGACCGATCGACCGGGCGTGAATCTTGTCCTCGACCAGGTGGTTGAGCTTCATCATGTAGATGTAACCCACCGTGGTCTTTTCGTCGAGCGGCTCGCCCGTACGGCCGTCGTAGAGCTGGACGCGGCCGTCCTCGGGCAGCCCCGCCTCGCGCAGCAGCGCCTTGATGTCGTCGAGCGTGGCGCCGTCGAAGACCGGCGAGGCGAACTTCCGGCCCAGCACCTTGCCGGCCCAGCCAAGGAGCGTCTCGTAAATCTGCCCCAGGTTCATACGGGAGGGCACGCCCAGCGGGTTGAGCACAATGTCCACGGGCGTCCCATCCTCAAGGAAGGGCATGTCCTCGACCGGGACGATCTTGGCCACTACGCCCTTGTTGCCGTGCCGGCCGGCCATCTTGTCGCCCACCTGGATTTTGCGCTTGCGGGCGATGTAGACTTTGGCCAGTTGCACGATCCCGGGCGGCAGCTCGTCCCCCATCTGGATCTGGTGCTTGAGGCGCTTGGCCTCGCCCGTGATCCGCCGGTGCACCTGCTCGTAGTTGCGGAGCAGCTTCTGTACCTTGCGGTTTACGGTCTCGTCCTGCGTGAAGGGGAACATCGGATTCAGCCGCAGCGGCGAGATCTTCTCGAAGGCTTCCCGCGTGAAGGGCATGCCTTCGGGCAGCACGATGTCGCCCTCACGCGTCTCGACGCCGGCCGAGACCTGTCCTTCGACCAGGTTGAAGAACTTCTCCCAGAAGCGACGGTCAAGCTCGGCCAGGTCCCGCTGCAGCTGTTCGTCGATTTCGGCCAGCCGCTGCTGCTCCCGCTTCTTCGAGGCCGGATCGAGCTTGCGGCGGCTGAAGAGCTTCGTGTCGATCACGACGCCCTTCATGCCTGGCGGCGCCTTCAGCGAGGCATCCTTCACATCGCCGGCCTTGTCGCCGAAGATGGCCCGGAGCAGCTTCTCTTCGGGCGTGGGCTCCGTCTCGCCCTTGGGCGTGACCTTGCCCACGAGGATGTCGCCGGCCTTCACCTCGGCCCCCACGCGGATGATGCCCCGCTCATCGAGGTCCTTCGTGGCCTCCTCGGAGACGTTCGGGATTTCCCGCGTGAGTTCTTCCTGGCCGCGTTTGGTGTCGCGCACCTGGCATTCGAACTCCTCGATGTGCACCGAGGTGAAGACGTCCTCAGCCACCAGACGCTCCGAGATCACAATGGCGTCCTCGAAGTTGTAGCCGCGCCAGGGCATGAAGGCGACCAGAACGTTCTTGCCGAGGGCCAGCTCACCCTTTTCGGTGGCAAAGCCGTCGCAGAGCACCGTGCCCTTCTCGACGCGCTGGCCGACTTTGACGATCGGCCGCATGTTGATGCACGTGTCCTGATTCGTGCGACGGAATTTGATCAGCCGGTACTCCTTGACGGGTTCCTCGAAGCTGACCTCGGCGTCCTCGGGGTCCTGATCGTAACGGATGACGATGCGCTCGGCATCGACGTACTCGACGACGCCCGGGCCTTCGGCCACCAACAGCGCGCGCGAGTCGCGGGCGACGCGGGCTTCCATGCCCGTACCCACGATGGGCGCCTCGGGCTGCAAGAGCGGCACCGCCTGGCGCTGCATGTTCGAACCCATGAGCGCGCGGTTGGCGTCGTCGTGTTCCAGGAACGGAATCAGGCTGGCCGAGGGCGAGACGATCTGGTTGGGCGCCACGTCCATGTACTGGATCTGCTCGGGCCGCATCAACGGGAAGTCACCGCGATAGCGGCACTTGACGAACTCGTTGAGGAAGTTGCCTTCCTCGTCGATGGGCGCGTTCGCCTGCGCGATGACCGCGTTGTCCTCTTCCTCGGCCGTCAGGTAGACGATCTCGTTCGTCACCTTGCCGTTGCGCACCACCCGGTAGGGCGTCTCGATAAAGCCGAACTCGTTAATCCGGGCGTGCACCGTCAGCGAGCAGATCAGTCCGATGTTGGGGCCTTCCGGCGTCTCAATGGGGCAGAGACGGCCGTAGTGCGTGTAGTGCACGTCACGCACCTCAAAGCCGGCCCGCTCGCGCGTCAGACCACCCGGCCCCAGCGCCGACACACGCCGCTTGTGCGTCAGCTCGGCCAGCGGGTTGGTCTGATCCATGAACTGGCTGAGCTGGTTCGTTCCAAAGAACGTGTTGATGACGCTGGCGATCGTGCGGGCGTTGACCAGGTCCTGCGGCGTGAAGCTCTCGGCGTCGCGCAGGTTCATGCGCTCTTTGATGGTACGGGCCATGCGGGCCAGCCCCACCGAGAACTGCGCCGCCAGCTGCTCGGCCACCGTGCGCACGCGGCGGTTGCCCAGGTGGTCGATGTCGTCCACCGTGCTGCGGCCGTTCTGCAGCAGCACCAGCTCGCGCACGATGGCGACGATGTCCTCCTTCGTGAGCGTGAGGACATCCATGGGGGTATTCTGACGCAGCCGCTTGTTGAGGCGGTAGCGTCCGACGGCCCCCAGGTCGTAGCGCTTCTCATTGAAGAACAGCCGGTCCAGCAGCGCGCGCGCCGTCTCGAGATCAGGCGTCTCCGTCCCGCGTAGCTGGAAGTAAATGTATTCCAGCGCTTCGGCTTCCGAGTGCGTGGGGTCTTTCCGAAGCGTGTTCAGCAGCAGGCTTTTGTCGAGCGCCTCCTCTTCGTCTTCGTCCTCCTTCAGAAGGTAGAGTTTCGTGATGCCGGCCTCTTTGAGCCGATCATAGTCCCCTTCCTGCAGCTCATGCTCGGCCGGCAGAAGCACCTCGCGCTCACGCTTTTCTTCCAGGACCTCGCCGGTGTCTTCGTCGACGATCTCGATGATGCGTTCCAGCGTGATCGACGAGGCCAGCTTGCGGCCGATATAGTTTTTGAAAGCCTTCTTCGTCGAAATATCGGCCTCTTCGGCCAGCTCGAAGAGCTGGATGATGTCCTCGTCCGAGGAGTAGCCCAGCGCGCGCAGCAGCGTCGTGACCGGAATCTTCTTGCGCCGGTCGATATAAGCCCACAGGATGCCGGCCACGTCCGTGGAGAACTCCAGCCACGAGCCGCGCAGCGGGATGACGCGTGCCGAGTAGAGTTCCGTCCCGTTGGGGTGGACACTCTGGCTGAAGAAGACGCCCGGACTCCGGTGGAGCTGCGAGACGATCACGCGCTCGGCACCGTTGATGATGAAGGTGCCGCGCTCGGTCATGTAGGGCAGGTTGCCCAGGTACACTTCCTGTTCGATTGCCTCCCCGGCCTCCTCTTCGTCCTCGTCTTCCAGGATCGACAGTCGGAGCTTGGCCTTGAGCGGGACCGAATAGGTCAGTCCCTGCGCCAGGCACTCCTCGATCGTGTGCTTGGGGGTGTCCAGCGCGTAGTAGAGGAATTCCAGGATGTAGCGCTCCCGACTGTCGGTAATCGGAAAGTGCTCTTTGAAGACCGCCTGAAGACCTTTGTCCTCACGCTCCTCCGGCGGCACGTCGTCCTGCACGAATTCCTTGAAGGCCTGCAGTTGGATCTCCAGAAGGTCGGGGTAGTCCAGGACCGTCTTGGTGCGGGCAAACGAAATCCGTCCGTTCGTGCCCGGCTGGCCGTTGAACTCAGACATAAGCGGGTGCGACTTCGATGGTTGAGTGACGCGTTGCTGTCAACCTACCAGACGAACAGCTTGCGCCTGCAAATTGGATAGAGGTGGATAACAATGTGGTAACGCGTTGGCATGGAGGTTGTTTCTCCATGAAAAAACAGATCCACGGAAGCATCATTTCCGGCGTGCAGGCTACAAGCAGGGAAAGCCGACACCCTCGCAGGAGGGGTCGGCTTGCCTGAAGGCTATTTGAATGCAGAGCAAAAATGCTGGCTGAAGCCGTAGGTTCCCGGACGGTTACTTGATTTCCACCTCGGCGCCGGCCTCCTCCAGCTTGGCCTTGATCTGCTCGGCCTCTTCCTTGCTGACGCCCTCCTTGATCGGCTTGGGGGCGCTGTCGACCAGTTCCTTGGCCTCTTTGAGACCGAGCCCCGTGATGGCGCGCACCTCCTTGATGACGGCGATCTTGTTGCCGCCGGCCGCCTTGAGAATGACGTCGAACTCGGTCTTCTCCTCGGCCGCAGCGGCGCCATCACCACCGGCAGCCGGACCGGCCGCAACGGCCACAGCAGCGGCTGCCGGCTTGATGCCGTACTCTTCCTCCAGGATCTTGGCGAGCTCGTTCGCCTCCTTGATCGTCAGGTTGACCAGCTGTTCGGCGAGTGCTTTCAGGTCTGCCATGGTTCCTCCTCCTTGGTTTTCCTGCAGCGGTCTCAGCCCCGAGGGGCTACGCTGCGCATTAAGGAATGCTGACGGTTGTTTCCAGGGTTACGGGATGATACTTTATGCGGCTTCTTTTTCGGCGATGGCCTGCAGGCAGGCGGCCAGCGTCTGGCCCGGTCCCTGCAGCGCGCCCACCACGTTGCGGGCGGGTGCCAGCAGCAGGCCGACGATATCGGCGATCAGTTCGTCCTTCGACTTCAGCGCGGCCAGCGTGTCGAGCGCGTCGGCCCCGTAGACAGCCCCATCGATGTAGGCAGCCTTCAGCCGGGGCAACTCGCCCCCCTGTTCTTCGATAAACTTCTTGATCACGCGGGCCGGTGCCGCCGGCTCGTCGCCCACGGCAATCGCCGTAGGGCCGTTCAGCGCCGGCAGCAGCTCATCGTAGCCGCCCCGCTGCTCCATGGCGATTCGGAGCAGCGTGTTTTTGACGACTTTGAATTCCACGCCGGCCTCCCGGAATCGACGCCGCAGGTCGGTGATCTGGGCCACGTTCAGCCCCATGTAGTCCGTCACGTAGACGACCGGCGCCGACTCCAACTTGGCGCTGATTTCTTCCAGGATGGCCGCTTTCTGGGCTCTGGTCAACGGCATGGCTTATTTCCTCCTCTTGCCAACAGGGTACGGTTTCATCGGAGCGTGTTGAGCACGCTCAGGCTCACCGGCACCGGCGGCCCCATCGTCGTCGAAAGCGTGATGGAACGCACATAGGCTCCCTTTACGGAAGGCGGACGCAGCCGGAGCACCTCGCGCAGGAAAGCCTCGGCGTTCTCGCGGATCTGCTGGCTCGTAAACGAAGCCTTGCCGATGGCGGTGTGCAGGTTGCCGGTCTTATCCACGCGAAAGTCGATGCGGCCGGCCTTGACCTCGCGCACGGCCTCGGCCACATTTTCGGTCACCGTCCCGCTTTTGGGATTGGGCATGAGCCCGCGGGGTCCGAGAATGCGGCCCAGCCGACCGATCTTGCTCATCACCTGCGGCGTGGCAATGACCACGTCGAACTCCAGCCAGCCGTTCTGGATCTGGTCGATATACTCGTCCAGACCGGCGTAATCGGCGCCCGCCTCCAGGGCTTCCTTCCAGCGACCTTCGTCGGCCAGCACCAGCACTCGCACCTTTTTACCCGTGCCGTGTGGCAGGGCTACGGTACCACGCACCATCTGATCGGCGTGGCGGGGGTCGACGCCCAGCCGCACGTCGATATCGACCGATTCGTCGAATTTGGCCAGCGCCGTCTTCTTGACCAGCTCGGCTGCCTCCTCCAGCGTGAAGGGACCGTCGCCGGCCTGCTGAATGATCTCAAGCGCCTGGCGATAGCGTTTTCCTCGTTTCTTGGGCATGGCTCGTTACGGTTAAGCGGTTCAATCGCCTGCGCAGGGCAGACTCCCGCAGGAAATTGCTCAGAGATGCTCGGGCTTTCCTTCCACCACGATCCCCATCGAACGCGCCGTCCCGGCGATCATCGACGCCGCCTTCTCCAGATCGTAGGCGTTCAGGTCGGCCATCTTCTGCCTGGCGATTTCCAGGCAATCCTCCCACGTCACTTTCCCCACCTTCTGGCGCAGCGGATCGCTGGCGCCTTTCTCGATACCGGCCGCTTTTTTGAGCAGCTCGGCCGCCGGTGGACTCTTGACGACAAAGGTGAAGGATTTGTCCGAGTAAACCGTGATCACGACCGGCAGGACCACCCCCATACGATCCTGCGTGGCCGCGTTGAACTGCTTACAGAACTCCATGATGTTGACCCCGGCCTGACCGAGCGCGGGGCCGATCGGCGGGGCGGGCGTCGCCTGGCCACCCCGAATCTGGAGTTTGATAATCTTTTCGACCTTCTTTGCCATGGCTCCTCCTGTTTGCGGTCCGATCGCCTGTCAGCCGTGCAGGCTCCCGCGTTTTGCAAAGCGCCTCTCGAATGCTTCTGTTTTCCGAAGGTTTCCGGACCGGATCGGCCGTTTCTTTTTTCACAGAAAGCCTGCCTACGATTCCCGCTCCACCTGCAGGTAATCGACTTCCAGGGGCGTCTTGCGCCCGAAGATGGAGACCATCACCTTGAGCTTGAGCTTGTCGGGATAGACTTCCTCGACCACGCCGGTGAAATTGTTGAACGGCCCCTCGATGATGCGCACCACGTCGCCGGGCTTGAACGGGATCTCGGGCTGTTCGCCCATTTCCCGGGCCTCATCGGCCTTCCCGAGAATGCGCCGGACCTCGTCCGGACGCAACGGCGTGGGCTGATCTCCACTTCCAAGAAAGCCTACCACCGAGGGCATGTTGGCGATCAAATGCTGCAACTCGCGGTCGAGCACCGCCTCGATCAGAATATAGCCCGGGAAGAAGGTGCGCTCACGGGTCCGTTTTTTTCCGCCGCGTAGTTCGAAGACGGTCTCCGTCGGAATCAGGATCTGTCCGACCCGGTCCTGCAGGCCCAGCCGTTCGATTTCGCGTTCCAGGTACTGTTTGACCTTCTTTTCGTGCCCGGAAAAGGTGCGCAGTACGTACCACTTACGCACCCCCTCCTGTTTTTTTTCTTCGGTCATGACCCCGGCTCCGCTTTACAGGGAGTAGATGAATTCCAGCACCGTGGCAATCACCCGATCGGCCAGGAAGATGAACAGCGCCAGCACGGTCGAGGCCACCAGCGTCAGAATGGTGTTGTTGATCAGCTCCTGACGCGAGGGCCAGCTCACCTTCTGCATTTCGCGGTAAACTTCCTGGAGATAATCCCGGACTTTTGCAAACATGGCCGATGCAGTTGATGGACGGTACCGCTCCGGACAAACAGGAAGGGCGAACCGGTGTTCGCCCTTCTCCTTTACGTGCTGGCACGGGCGGCAGGACTCGAACCTGCAACCTGCGGTTTTGGAGACCGCTGCTCTGCCAATTGAGCTACGCCCGTGTGTCCTCCGGGTCCATTGTACGCCCTGGGGGCGCCAGGATCCCGGAGGTTATGACATCAAAGGTTGACTTCAGTCGAGGATTTTGGTGACGACGCCGGCCCCGACGGTCCGTCCACCTTCACGAATCGCAAAACGCAACCCCTCCTCCATCGCCACCGGATAAATCAACTTCACCCGAAAACGCGCATTGTCCCCAGGCATCACCATCTCCACACCCTCCGGCAACGTAATATCCCCCGTCACGTCCGTCGTCCGAAAGTAAAACTGCGGCCGATACCCGTTGAAAAACGGCGTGTGTCGACCACCCTCCTCCTTCGACAACACGTACACCTCGCACTCAAACTCCCGATGCGGCGTCACACTACCCGGCGCACACACCACCATCCCACGCTCCACATCATCCTTACCTATACCACGCAACAACAACCCCACGTTGTCGCCAGCCTCACCCTGCTCCAACTGCTTGCGGAACATCTCCACACCCGTCACCACCGACGTCAACTTCTCCTCCCGCAATCCAATGATCTCCACCGGATCACCCACCTTGATCACACCCCGCTCAATACGACCCGTCACCACCGTACCACGACCCGTGATCGAAAACACGTCCTCGATCGGCATCAAAAACGGCTTGTCCTTATCACGTACCGGCGTCGGAATGTACTCGTCCACCGCGTTCATCAACTCCATGATCTTGTCCTCCCACTGCGGATCCCCATTCAACGCACCCAACGCACTACCCCGAATCACCGGCACCTCATCCCCAGGAAACTCGTACTGGCTCAACAACTCCCGCACCTCCATCTCCACCAACTCCAGCAACTCCTCGTCGTCGACCAGGTCCACCTTGTTCAAAAACACCACAATGTAGGGCACCCCCACCTGACGCGCCAGCAGAATGTGCTCGCGCGTCTGCGGCATCGGACCATCGGTGGCCGCCACCACCAGAATCGCCCCGTCCATCTGCGCCGCACCCGTGATCATGTTCTTCACGTAGTCGGCATGCCCCGGACAGTCCACGTGCGCATAGTGCCGCTTCTCGGTCGCATACTCCACGTGCGACGTCGCGATCGTAATCCCGCGCTCCCGCTCCTCCGGCGCGTTGTCAATCGAATCAAACGTGCGCGGCTTGTTGACCGGGTCCGGCACCCGCTTGGCCAACACCTGCGTGATGGCCGCCGTCAGCGTCGTCTTGCCGTGGTCGACGTGACCAATCGTCCCTATGTTCACGTGCGGCTTCGTCCGCTGAAATACCTCCTTCGCCATGGCTGTTGTCCTTTTTGGTTTTCATGCATAGTGAAAAAGCGCTCCCTTTCGGGAGCACGGCCCGATGCCCGAGGGCATCGTCGTTTGAGCCGCCTGTCGGATTTGAACCGACGACCCCTTCCTTACCATGGAAGTGCTCTACCACTGAGCTAAGGCGGCTTTGCTATCAGGAGCGGGAGACGGGACTCGAACCCGCGACCCTCAGCTTGGAAGGCTGATGCTCTACCATCTGAGCTACTCCCGCTCGACCGTGGTGGGCAGGGGAGGATTCGAACCTCCGAAGGCGTTGCGCCAGCAGATTTACAGTCTGCCCCGTTTGGCCACTTCGGTACCTGCCCGTTTCGTTCCCTTAAATGAACATCGCCGCCCCCGTGTGCCCACCCCACGCCAAATTTACAATCAGGAGCTGGCGGAGGGACTCGAACCCCCAACCTGCTCATTACAAGTGAGCTGCTCTACCAGTTGAGCTACGCCAGCTCGTCGGAGCAGCTTCGAGAATGCTAATTTAGCCCAGGAGTTCCGCGGCTGTCAATAAAAATGCGCTTCAAGAGCTCATGAAACGCGCGTCTTTCGGGCGCGCCGCCACCAGGCACGCATGGCTACGCCCAGCGCAATCAGCCCCAGTACGCCCAGTACAATCCAGCCGTACACCTGCAGATAGCGGCGCACCACGGGCCAGTTTTCGCCGACGGCATAGCCCAGATAGGCGATCAGCATGGTCCACACAAATGCGCTGAGGGTAGCCAGCAGGGCCGTCTTGCCCGGATGCATGTGGGCCATACCCACGGTCAGCGAAATGACCGAACGGGCGCCGCTCAGAAACCGATTGGCCGCCACGATCCCGTAGCCCCAGCGCTGCATCCAGCGTTGGACCTGGTAGATACGCTGCTTGGGAAGCCAGCGAAGCCGCTCGGGGTCCAGCACGGCCGTTCCGATCCGGTAGCCCACCGCGTACATGGTCATGAAGCCGGCTGCGCCTCCTATGGTCGAAAGCAGAATCACCAGCCACAGCTCCAGCGTGCCCCGCCCCGCCAGGTAGCCACAGAACACGACGAACAGATCGCCGGGAATGGGCGGCACCACGTTTTCGCCGTAGGCGATCACCAGCAGCGCCACATATACCCAGAACGGCGGCACCTGTAGCGCCCACTGCGTCAGATCGGCCAGCCAGTCCATGTGCGCTTATGATTCAACGGTGCGTGGGCGAAGCAGACAGACAGCAAACGCCACGGCCCCCTCGCCGATCCCGACAAAGCCCATACCCTCGCTGGTCGTGGCCTTGACCGAGACGGCTTCGGCCGGAAGGGCCAGCACGCGGGCAATATTAGCGCGCATCGTATCGATATAAGGCCGAAGACGGGGGCGCTCCAGTACGACGGTACTATCGACGTTGGCCACTTCGTAGCCGGCCGCAACGACCTGATGATACACCTGACGAAGCAGCTCCAGGCTGTCGGCATCCTTCCAGCGCGGATCGGTGTCCGGGAAGTGCTGGCCGATGTCGCCCAATGCGGCGGCTCCCAGCAGGGCGTCGGCGATGGCATGCAGCAGCACGTCGGCGTCGGAGTGGCCGGCCAGCCCCCGCTCCGAGGGGATGCGTACGCCGCCCAGGATGAGCGGACGCCCCGGGACCAGTCGATGTACGTCGTAGCCGAAGCCGATGCGAAAAGCCGTCATGCGTTCTCGGTCAGCTTTTGGCGCAGGCGTGTTTCCCACTGCGGCCAGAGCATCTGGGCCAGCTCCCAGTCCTCGGCCGTGGTGATCTTGAAGTTGAAGCTGCTACCGGGCACACACGCGACCGGGTAGCCCAGCCGCTGCACCAGTTCGACATCGTCGGTGGCGGCGGCTTCGCCGGGTTGCCGGTGGGCGGCTTCCAGCCAGTCGCGCCGGAATCCCTGCGGCGTCTGCATCCGGTAGAGGCCGGCACGCGGCACCGTCTCGCCCAGCAGGCCGTCGCGCACGCGCCGCACGGTGTCGGCTTCCGGAATGGCCAGCGCAGCCGCCCCAACGCGGCGCGTCGCTTCGATAACGGCCGAAATCTGCTCCGGCAGGATGAACGGCCGCACGGCATCGTGAACGAGTACCAGCGCCACATCCGGAGGCAAGGCGGCAAGCGCCGCCTGCACCGACTCCTGGCGCGTCCGTCCCCCGGCTACCACCTGCCAGACCTTCGGGATTCCGGCGGCCTGAAGCGACGTCGCCACCTGTTTCACCCGATCGGCCGGCACCGCGACGATCAGGCCGTCCACCTCCGGGTGCAGCGCGAAAGCACGAAGCGTCTGCTCCAGGAGTGGCCGTCCGCCCAGTCGCCGAAACTGCTTTCGCGGTCCTCCCAGCCGCGATCCGCGCCCGGCCGCCGGCACCAGCACAGCTACCCGACCCACGCCTTGCTGCTGCACCGCCTCGGTCATTCGCCTACCCTCCCATCAGAGAATCAGCATGGCATCTCCGAAGGAAAACAGCCGGTATTTTTCCTGAACGGCGGTGCGGTAGGCCTCCATGACAAAGTCGTACCCGGCAAACGCCACCACCAGCGCCAGCAGCGTGCTGCGCGGCATGTGGAAGTTGGTAATGAGCCGCTCGACGATTTTGAAGTCGTAAGGCGGATAGATGAACTTGTCCGTCCAGCCAAAACCGGGCTTGACCGTGCCGGTGGCCGAGATGCTCGACTCGAGCGCCCGCACCACCGTCGTCCCCACGGCCGTCACGGTGTGCTCCGGGGAAAGCAGGGCGCGATTGATGCGCTCGGCCGCCTCCTCGGTGATGGTAAAGTACTCAGAATCCATGCGATGCTTGGTGAGGTCCTCGACCTCGATCGGCCGGAACGTGCCCAGTCCCACGTGCAGCGTGATGGGCACGATGTCGACGCCTTTCTGCTTCAGGCGCTCGACCAGCTCCGGCGTAAAGTGCAAACCGGCCGTCGGAGCCGCCACCGAACCCGTCTCCTGCGCAAAGATTGTCTGATAGCGCTCGCGATCCTCCGGCTCGTCTTCGCGCTTGATGTAGGGCGGCAGCGGCATGTGGCCGACTTCTTCGATTTTCCGGTAGAGCTCTTCGTCGCTGCCGTCAAAAAGGAACCGGATCGTACGGCCGCGCGAAGTCGTGTTGTCGATCACCTCGGCCACCAGCCCGCCGTCGAAGTAGATCTTGTTGCCCACCCGGATCTTGCGGGCCGGATCGACGAGCGCATCCCAGAGGCGGCTTTCGGCATTCAGCTCGCGCAGCAGCAGGACTTCGATTTTGGCTCCAGTTTTCTCCTTGCGGCCGTAGAGCCGCGCCGGAAAAACTTTCGTATTATTGACCACCAGAACATCGCCTTCGTTGAAATAATCGACAATGTCACGGAAGATGCGATGTTCGATGGTCTTACGCTTGCGATCAAGCACCATGAGCCGGGCGCTGTCGCGCGGCTCGGCCGGATACTTGGCGACCAGGCTTTTAGGATAATCGTAGTGCAGATCAGACAACCGCATCGATGATCTTCTGGCTTACGTCCATAGAAACCGCTTACAACCGCGTCGAGCCTCGGTGGCTGTTTTTCTGCATGCACGGCTCGAACTGCAAGACGGCGGTCGAAAATATACATTCACACGGCTCCGGCGCCAAACCCTGCGCGGCGCATTCAACACGTTCCCGACCGGTTCGGTCCCGAATTCACGGACAACCCACGCGAAAGCCTTTAACCCTTTTATTTCCGGTCATCTTGCTGCTGGCCGGTTGCGACGGCGGACTGGCCCCGCCTCCGCCTTCGCCGCTGGCCGTCATCGAGGGCACCGTGTACTACAACGGTCCCTGGCCGCATCCGGACTCGGTGCGCGAACTGCGCTTCGTGGCAATGCGCTTCGTGCCCCAGAGCACGCAGGAGCTGCTACTACGCTTCAACGAGATAGAACGTAGCGACACGCTGCGGCGCTTTGTCGATTCGGACACGTTCCGCGTCGTGATCGATCTGGAAGGCGTGGCCGCCGACACGTTTCGCTACAGCGGCATCGCCTGGAAATTCGGTCCGAATCCGTTTGATTGGCGGCCGCTGGTGGTCTACGACCGGCCGCTCATCCTCCGTCCGGGCGAGCGCCGCCCCATCGTGCTGGAGGCCGACTTTCGCAATCCTGCCAGTTTTCCGGGATCGCCATGAGATACAGCAGCCTGCTGCTCCTCCTTATCGCCCTGCCGCTGCGCGCCCAGCCCGAACGGGCCACGCTGGAAGGCACCGTGCGCGACGTCTACGGCACGCCGCTCGCCGGCGTGAACGTGGTACTCGTGGGGACGCTTTATGGCGCCGCCACCGACGCCGCTGGACGCTACCTCATTGCGAACATTCCGCCCGGCACGTACACGGTACGCGCGTCGGCCGTCGGCTACGTGCCGGCGGAACAGACCGTCACACTCACGCCGGGCGCGCATCGGCGTCTGGACTTTGCACTGGTCCCCACCGTCATCGAGGCCCCGGAAGTGGTCGTGACGGCCGCGCGGCGAGCCCAGCCGCTGGAACAGGTGCCCATCAGCCTGTCGGTGCTGTCGCTGGCCGACGTGACCGCACGCGGCCTGTTCACGCTCGACGACGCACTGCGTTACATTCCCGGCGTGCAGATGACGGGCAATCAGGTCAACATCCGGGGCTCGTCGGGCTTCACCTACAATGCAGGAAGCCGCGTGCTGCTGCTGATCGACGGCTTCCCAATGCTGTCGCCCGATGCCGACGGCGTGCCCTTCGAACTGCTGCCCATCGCCCAGATCGACCGGATCGAAGTGCTCAAAGGTCCGGGCTCGGCCCTCTACGGAAGCGGCGCGCTGGGCGGTGTGATTCAGGTCGTCACGCGCGATTTTCCGGAACAGCCCGAAACGGAAGTGCGCCTTTCCGGCGGTGCCTACGAGCCTGTGCGTCATGAGGAATGGCGGGCACACTGGGAAGGGGCGCGGCACTGGCGGCCCTTCGGCACCGCGATTTTCACGCATGCCCGACGCCTGAGCGACCGGCTCGGCGGCTGGATCCACCTCACCTATCTGCGCGACACGGGCCACCTGAACTTCAGCGAACGCACCATGCTGCAGGGTTACACGAAGCTGCGCTGGCAGCCGGCCGCCGGTGCACGCGTCGTAGTGCTCTCGGGCCTGACCTGGCGACGCAACGACTCGTTTCTGTACTGGAACGGCCTGCGCGACCCGCTCAACCCCGGCAGCATTCCCACCACCGGGGCCAGAGACGCCGTCGGTGCCAACGATACCCAGTCGCTCCAGTGGACGCTCCTGCCGGCCTTCACGCACGCGCCCGGCCACAGCTTCTTCTACACGATCGGCGGTCGGCTCTACGTACTGGCGCTGCGCCCCCTCGATGAACAGGGCCGCCCCAAACCGCTCTCGAAAGGCACGCTGGGCTTTCGCTACGGCGGACAGCTTCAACTCGACTGGCAACCTGCCGAAGGGCGCTACCTGACCTTCGGCGCTTCGGCCGACGCCGTCGCCACGCGCTCCTCGTTCTTTCCGTCCGAAGACGGTCATCCGTTTCGGAGCCAGCCCGAAGTGGCCGTCTTCGGCCAGTGGGAAGAGGCGCTCACGGCGCGCTGGCGCCTGACCGGCGGCCTGCGCTTCGACGCCTACCAGATCCGCGCCGACCGGTGGATTACCCGGCTCAGTCCACGCACCAACGTACTGTTCCAGGCGCGGCCCGGTCTGACGCTGCACGCCGCCTTCGGACTGGGCTTCCGCGTGCCCGGCGTGGCCGAGCGCTACATCGAAAACCAGGAATTCTTCCCGATCGTCGCCAACCCGGACCTGCGTCCCGAAACCAGCACCGGCTACGAAGTCGGGCTCCGCTATCGTTACCGCGCGGGTCTGCTGGCCGAGCTGAACGGCACGCTGGCGCTGTTCTGGACCGACTACCGGGACCTCGTCGAGCCGCGCTTTCAGGCCGAGCGCCTGGCCTTCCAGTTCGTCAACCTGACACGCGCCCGCATTCGCGGTCTGGAGACCACCCTGGACGTCCGCCTGCTGGGCGGCTGGCTGGAAGGAATGCTCGGCTACACCCTGCTGGACGCGAAAGACCTGACCGGTCCCGAACCCCTGCCGCTGTCGTTCCGAAGCCGCCACCTGCTCAAAACGAGCCTCACGATGATGCTGCCGTCCCATCTGGCGCTGGGTGCAGACCTGCGCGTGGCCAGCCGCCCGGAGCGTATCGATACCGAGTTTGCGCGCTTCGTGCCGGACGCCGAGGTGACCGTGCCGGTGCGCGTGCTCGACCTGCGCCTGCGCTGGCAGGTCTCGTCGCTAACGCTAACTTTTCTAGTCAAAAATGCCCTGGACTACTACTATGTAGAACGGCCTGCCTTGCTGGCCCCACCCCGCCACTTTCAGCTTCAACTTCAGTGGCACCTGTAACGCCCTGCTTCCAGCCCGTACCGCCTGGCCTTTATGCATCCCTACCTTCATACTGAGTCAGATAGGCCCGCACCAGGGCGTGGAAGAGTTTCGTGTGCCCGCCGTGGCGGAGTTTGAGGTGCACCAACTCGTGCACAATGACCTGGCGCCGAAAGGCCGCTGGTTGGTCGAGCAGGTCGCGGCTCAAGGTCAGCCGCCCGCGGGTGGAAACGCTGGCCCACTTGCGCGTCATGGGCTGGATGCGCACCTCGCGCAGGCGCTCCTCCACGCCGATGCGTCGCGCCCAAGCCCACACCTCGGCCAACAGGATGTCACGGGAGATGGCCTCCTGCAAGGGCGATGTGGCTTCTGCGTGCTTTGTTCCGCGTTGGCTCATGAGGATATCCCCCGTAACAGGGTCAACACTTCGTCGGCCCAGGCGACCACTTCCTTGACTCCCGCCTCGACCAGGATTTTGTAGAGTTGCTTGCGCAGCTCGCGCTCCTGGTACTGGCTGGTGGCCCAGTGGGGGAAGGCCTGGAAGGCCGGTTCGATTTGGGCGGCCAGACGATGGGCTTGCGGTGCGTCCATCTCCTTTTGCACCCGCAACCACCAGGCCACGGCAAAGGCTTCCGGTGTAAGGTCGCTCTCGCGCCACTCTTCCTCGGCTTCTTGCAGGCGGCGCACCAGGTCGTTCAGGGCTTCCAAGGCCTGCTGGCTGTTCATCTGCCGCGCTTCGTAAGCCTGACGGATGGCTTCGGCCCGCTCGCCGATGGGGATCAGGTGGGGCTGTTCCTTCCCTTGGGCTTCCACCAGGCGATGCAGTGCCCGGAGCAGGTTGAAAACCTTGACCGCGTCGGGTTTGTCCTGAGCGACGAGCGCCAGCAGCGCACCGGCGCCGATCTCGTAGGTGGCCTGGGGCTCGTGGACGGCCTGCGTGGTGGTGTGTTGTTGGACGATCTCGGCCGTCTTGCGCAGGAAGGATTTGTCTACCGACACGTGCGGCTCATAGGCGCTGCGCAGCAGACGGTACATCGCCACCAGGGCGCGATAGTCTTCCAGGAAAGGGCGCAGGAAGGGATCGGGCGAAAGGATTTCGTACACCTCCTGCAGTTCGCGAAAGTAGGCGTAGAAAGCCTCGCGCGCCTCCCGGTCGCGGAAGTGCTCCAGCACGGCATCGGCCGCCTTGTCTTCGCTTTTGCCTGCACGCAGGGGTAGATACGCCTCCCGCCCTTGTTGCATCAAGATCTCAAAGCGCTCCTTAAGCACATCCAGCCCTTCCACCACCCCTTCCACATCCTGGGAATCGAAGGCCAGGGCCCGCTCCAGGTTGTCGAAGATGCCCACGAAGTCCACGATCAGGCCGTTGGTCTTGCGCCGGCCCTCGTCGTCCTCATAGGGACGGTTGACCCGCGCAATGGCTTGCAGGAGCACATGGTCGCGCATGGGCTTGTCGAGGTACATGGCGTAGAGGATGGGCGCGTCGTAGCCGGTGAGCAGCTTTTCGGTGACGATGAGGATGTAGGGAGGCTGATCGGGCTTGCGGAAGGCTTTGCGCACGGCTGCCTCTTCCTCATCGCTCAGATGCCAGCGCTTGAGTTCGGGCGGGTCGTTATGCCCTCGGCTGATGACCACCTGGCTGTATTCCGGCGGCAGGTGGTGATCCAGGGCTTCCTTGTACAGGCCGCAGGCCTCGCGGTCCACGGCGACGAGAAAGGCTTTGTAGCCCATGGGCTCCACATAGGTGCGGTAGTGCTTGGCCACAAAGGAGGCAATGCGCTCCACGCGCTGGCGGTTCTTGAGCAGGTTCTTGAGGGTCACGGCCCGGTCCAGGACACGGTTGAGTTCTTCCACATCGGTCACTCCCTCCAGGGCGGCGGCCTTCCAAAACTCCGCTTCCATGGCGCTCCGGTCCACGATCAGGTCGTTGGGGGCCATCTGGTAGTGCAGGGGCACGGTGGTGCCGTCCTCGATGGACTCGCGAATGGCGTATTTGTCCAGATAGCCGCCGGGGTCATCCCCGCCGAAGGTCTTGAAGGTGCCCTTGCCGTGGGCGCTTTTGTCGATGGGCGTGCCGGTGAAGCCGATGAAGGTAGCGTTGGGCAGGGCGCCCATCAGGTAGTTGCCCAGGTCGCCGCCGGTGGAGCGGTGGGCTTCGTCGATGAGCACGAAGATGTTGGCGCGGGTGTTGAAGTTCGCGTCGGCCTTGTCGAACTTGTGGATCATGGACACGATCAGGCCGCGGGTGTCCTGGCGCAAAAGTTCGCGCAGATGACGTTTGCTCCGGGCCACATGCACCCGGCCAAAGCCGACGGACTCCAGGTTTTGGAAGAGTTGCTGCTGGAGTTCGTTGCGGTCCACGATCATGAGGACCGTGGGGTTCTGGAAGCGCGGGTCCTCCAGCAGTAGTTTGGCCACCGTAATCATGGTGTAAGTCTTGCCCGAACCCTGGGTGTGCCAGACCAGGCCACGGCGCCTCTGCGGGTCCCGAGCGCGGGCAATCACCTTTTCGGTGGCCCGCATCTGGTGGGGGCGCAGGACCACCTTGCTCAACTCGCCATCACGGCGGGTGAAAAGGATGTATTCGGTGAGCACGCGCAGCACCCGCCGCGGAGCGACGAAGGATTTGACCAAGGTTTCGAAATCGGCAGGTTGTCGGGACACGGCGCGCTGTCTCTCAAGATCTTCCCGCCAGTTGAAGAGAGTTTTGCGCGATAGGCTCCAGGTGGCACCGTAGAAAAACCTGACCAGGTGGGTGAGGGCGAAGATCTGCGCCTGGGCCATGAGTTCAGGCGCTTCCTGGTGGTAACGGCGGATCTGGTCGAAGGCTTCGGCAATGCCTTCGGGGCGGGTGGCCGCCTTGGTTTCCACGACGATCACGGGGATCCCGTTGACGAAGAGCACCACATCCGCGCGGATGGCGACGTGGCCGCTGACGAAGCGAAACTCGTCGGTGACATGGAAGCGATTGGCCTCTATGTTCTCCGTATCGAGCAGGCGCAGGTTGCGCTCGCGGCGCTCGGCTTCGACGAAGACGGTTTTCATCCCCTTGAGGTACTCCCAGGCTTCCAGGTTACCTTCGATGTTAGGCCGGACGCGGATGAGACGGTTGAAGACCTCCTCGGCCTTGGTCACCGAATCCACAATTCCGGGGTTTAAGCGCTGCAGTTGCTCGATAAAAACGGTGTGCAGGATGGGGCTATCCTCTCCGCCGCGGAGCCGCAGGGCTTCCTCCGGAGATAGATACTGCCAGCCGGCCTCCTCGGCGTAGCGAATGAAGGGGTTTTGGACGATGCGGCGTTCGCTAGATAAGGTCATGGCTGGCCTCCCGTAAGGGCGACGCAGCGCGTCGCCTTACCGTTTGGGCATCTTCCTTTATCATTTGCCAGATCTCCCATGCCTGGGGGTCGGTGCCGGTAGCGTAGGGGTTGTAGCGGTCCAGGTGCCAGTGCAGGGGATTTTCGGCAATGTAGCGCCGGATGGCGTTCAGGGCGCGCTCGGTGCGGATGATGTGTTCGTAGTAATTGCGTTGCCAGACGGATGTGCCGGGAGTGCCGCACCGTTGGTTGATGCGCTGCGTGACCGCGGATTTGAATGCACCCACAATGGCGCCAATAGAACCCGGCGCAGGCCCACGCGGTTTATTCCGTCGGGGCGACGCATGTAGGGGCGACGCATGCGTCGCCCCTACGTTGTCCACGATGCATACGATGCAGTGGACATGATTGGGCATCACCACGAAGGCGTCCAATTCCACGTGTTGGAAATGGTCCGGGATTTCATGCCAACACGCGCGCACGATTTCCCCCATGTCGTTCAACCGCATTTCCCAGTCCACCACGTCGCCGAACAGAGGGGCGCGCCCGTGGGTGCAGATGGTGACGAAATACGCGCCCGGTTGGGTGTAATCGTATCCCTTCAACCGGATGGAACGGCGGTGGTGGCGTTGGAATTTGTAATAGGTCACAGCGTTTCCTCTGAACCTAATTTTGCTTGAGCCCTTTCTACTCGCTTGAAAATGTAGCTGATAATCACAAGTTGATCCAATGCTTCCAAAGCGTCTATTTGCACCTGAGGGCTATCCTCCGGCTCGTGTCCTTTAGGGTTGCGAAAAGCAGCACAAATGCCTTCTGCTATCAACTTTAATCCCTCTTGTTCATTTTTTTCTGATTTAGTACGACAGTTGTTGAATTTAATGCGAGGAGAATTCCCGCCCATGCTTTGCTGCACCAAAGGACGGCATGTTTGTTCTATTCCTGTCAGCTCCTTTAAATACTTCTCAAAAGCTTTTGCAGCTTCAAAAACCGCAGTCAAATAGTTACCATTTTCGAAATGTTTTCGGGCAATATCCTTTACGCGTGGATGAAGCAGATAAAACTCAAACAGCAAATTGGGATCGGGCTCAGCAGTCTCACGAGTGAGTGCTTCATACAGCAGGGCTACTTCCGAATCTGAAAGAACACGGACTCCTTCGCGCACTTCATCTCGGTCAAAAGATAACCCATCCTTGATGTTTTCAAAGGCCTTCCACAACTTTGCCTGCTCACCGCTTGGGGCATATCGCTCCCAATACCATACTAACGCGATAACATCGCTGGGATCGCTCACGTCTTCTATGGATATGGAAGGATTCTCGCCCAACTCCCTTAACGCTGCGCAGTAAAGGATCCGGCGCTTGATCGCGCCTTGGATTCGTGTACGGGCTACCTCTTTCAGAAAATCCTTGAGGCTCTGAGAGGCTTCCTCCAGAAATCCAACCAGCAGAGCCATTGGGAAGACCTGCTCTGGATCATTCACCGGCGAAAACTTGTGGCTCTTCTGCTCCTCTAATCGCTCGATCTGCTCCAAGACCCGATCTGTGAAGTCCGGTGCATCTTTGGACATTTTGCTCAGGAAATAGCCCAGGAAACATAGCGCTCCCAGGTTCCGTCGCGCAGCCCAGGCCTCATCGTTTTCTGCCCAACGGCTAAGCCTTCGGACTAATTCTAATAACGGTTGATTTTCTTCAAAACCATCTTGGCTAAGAGCATAGGCCAACCAAGAAACACCAAATGGGTCCCATGCAGAGTTCAGACGAGCGACCCGCTGGAGAATTGCTCGCTTGACCTCTTCTCGATACCGGTAGAAGTTCATTCTCATAGGAACCATGCCTTATCCCTCAATCGACCTGCACTGATAACTTGGTTCCATCTATTCGCACCGATCTCTACGATAAGACGGGCGATGAGGTAGGAATAGTTGAGTGTAACGGGAACGGCACGCGCGTTAAACCCACGCCAATTAACCCGGGCGAAATTGTAGATCTGGCGAACCAAACGGGGGAATTCATCAGCGGAGATCGTAGAGCGTTTATCCATGGAAATATCTAACACCCGTGGTACGCCTCTACGATAGCGCCTATCACCGATGCGTCCATCAAGCAGTAACAGGACGTTGCGCCGGCCCAAATCCACCTTCAGCCCGGCCTGGGGGACATAAGTGGCGTGACTTGTATCGAATAGCCGATAACTACTGTCGTCGTTGAGATGGATCAGGGCATAAGGAACATCGCCTATCTGCTGAAGGGCTCGCTGCACAGCCTCAACCTCCCGGAAGCGGCCAGGCCGTTTGCAAAGGTGCAGTATGATTGCGTCAGGTGTGCCTTGAATCTCGCGATATTCGTGGTAGGCCTCGACGATCAAGTCGGTTAGCCCTTTTACGTATTTCTCCTGCTCCCATTCCAAAACCGGTGCCAATGAGTGCAGCAATAGAAAATCACCATCCTAGGTAAAAAGAGTGACGAATCCCACGAGAAACTGCTTGTTACGATCTTGCGTACGGCTGATGCCGATAACAAGTTCGCGTCGACTGCTCTCGGAAGCAATAACCCAGGGGGTGCCCCCACTTTTAGCGTAGCAGGCTAACGCAATATTTTCTAACACCCAAGGCAATTGTCTTGCATCACGCAACTTCTCAACTGTCACAATCTGGTTTGGGATACCGTTGCCTAGGAGTTCTTGCTTGATGATTCGATATAGGTCTCCATCCTGTGAAGTGATAAGAATTAACGCCAGATCTACGTTGCCCTGACACGCCAAGTCTCGGATTGCACTCTGTACTTCTTTCTCATTCTCTACAGAAAGGGGATATTCTCTCTCTATGCTTAAAGAGATTTTAAAGAGGTTTTTAAAGCCTCTAAACGATCCGTGCTTGGATGTATAACCGTTCGTTAGCCAGCGTACCAGCGTAGTCTTTTCTCTATCATACTGAGAAGGGAAAATCACAGCAGCGCGGATACGATCTTTACCCAGGATGTCAGAGTCGTAAGGGCCATAAGTTTTTAGTCCTTCCCGTGGGTTGTCATGCTGAGCAGAGGTTGATGAGTAATTAAATCGCAGTGCTGGCGGCTTAAGCATTTCACCTGTAAAAGTGCTCATTGCTCCTCACCTCCCAGGATGATTCGGATAGGCTTCGCGTGAATCCGGGCCACCCCACCGCAAGGCAGTTCAAACTTTGAATGTCTTTGGATGAAAGGTAGTATATTCTCCCGGAATCGCTGACGAGCCACTTCGGTATTGATCCTATTGCTACCCGGCAAGTATTCTCCTTGAACTTTGCCAACTTCAATTATCGCATTGTACCCATATCGCTGCCTGATCTGGCGCATATTGAGCGACTGATTTTCATCGTCCCGCAGTGCCCAAATAATGTCCACGATCAACCCGAAGGCAAGCTGTTCAGAAACGATGTCTTTCCAGAAGAAAGCACGCAGGTCATACCCTTGATGCACGCGAATCCCACTACCGGCAACTTTTTTGAATTGGTTCGGGTGATAGAGTTGCCAGCGTCCCTTGATTGATTCGGAGCGTTCCTTTGGAAAAAGAGTCTCATAGCCTTCCTGCCTAAGTAGGTTCACTATCCCTTCGACGATTAGCCAAGCAGCCAATCTGGGTGTTTCTCTAAGCCTGACCTCAGTTTCCTGAAACCCCTGATCTTTCAAAATGGCTTTGTCAGGGCCGTAGCCATATACGATTTTTCCGTCTGGATAAACCCACACTTTGTGGTTGTTGATCCTTTCACGAAGAGGTCGCAAGTCGGTCCACGATGCCCTATTAGCTTGAACCATAGGAATGGGGTCGTCCGGCAACGTCACGGGAAATACATTTAGGTAAATGCCAGGGTCTAAATGAATAGGATTCATGGTTCCAAATCCTCCTTGCTAAATCCTTTCACGAATTCCTCGGGCAGGCGAATCTTGGCCGTCATCAGGTGGTGCAGCAGGGTCTTGAAGAGCGCCTCCAGCGCGGCTTTTTTCTTCTCCTCGGCCTCGATGCGGGCGTCCACGGCCTGCAGCATGCGGGCGATTTCCTGCTGTTCGGGGAGCGGGGGGAGGGGGATAGCAAAGCTTGCCAAACGACTTCTTGAGAGATTGGGAATCGTGGTTTTATTGCTTGTACCAAGATAAAGCCCCAATAAAGTCATCGCTGTCTGCATCCAATACATTACAAAACGGGGCTCAACATCCTGGCTCTTTGCGCGCAAGCGGTGAAGGTGATTCTGGTAATACACGTCTTTTAATTGCCCTTCCCAAATGGCTGTACGCCCAACATCTCCACCTTCGCATACAAGCAGATCCCCTGGCCTCAATGCGTACTTCTTCTCTTCCTCCTCGCTAAAATCCATTTGATCCAAATTTGACAAGTCAAGACGTCCCCAAAAGACATTGGCAGTTCGCAAAAATGGACGCGGTCGTAAGCCTTTGTCCTTTTTGCGAGAAAGTGCCTTACCTTGTTGGATATCAAACACCTCCTCCAACCTAACCACCCGCCAGTGGGCGGGGAGGGGGCCGATTTCAGTCTCCTGCAATTCCACGCGTTCAATGGCGTCCACGGGCACAGGGCCGTAGGTGAAAAGATGCCGCATTAGGCTCTTTTTCAATTCCCGCAGAACAGTAATGACCCGCTCCGTAGCTTCCTTACTCTCCTGAACCGTGCGCAGAACATAAGCAATAGCCCGCTGTTCGGGGAGAGGGGGGAGGGGGATTTTTGTTTCCTTTATCTCGCTCAATCTAAGAGTTGGATATCCCTCTGCCTTGGTCTCAGCGAAACGTACGTTCCTCAGAGCATAAAAAGCAAAGAGACCAAGCACACGGCTCTCATCAGGTAACACTGCACATAAATGACTCACAAGGTAAGCATCAACGGGAAGCATTGCTCGTTTCTCAAGGCGGATAGCGGCCCCGCTTTTGGGGAAAACAATAGTCCCTTTCGGAAAGAGTTTCAGCTTGTACCTTTTTACGGCTTTATCGGTGATGAGATCCCAGCGGCGTACCATATCATTGTCAACATCAAGGTGTTGTACTCGTACGAAAGGATAAGGGCCACCAAAATAGCGGTTACCTTGCGGCGCCGAACCCCCTGACGCAATCGTTGCCACCTCCCCCAACCTCACCACCCGCCACTCCTCGGGCAAAGGCCCCAGTTCGGTCATCCGGTAGCCGGGAGGTATATCTGAACGCTCAGGCATCATGCTTTTCCTCCATCGGGTTGTTTGTTGCCCCTTTGACCCGTTTTTGACCCCTTTGAGTCCTTTTTGAGCCCTTATTGGAATCTCCAAGTAATCGCCAAAATCGCCAAGAAAACGCCAATTAATCGCCAAAACTCCCCAGCACATACCTCGTTGCCCTCCCTTTTCCTTTAACCCGCAACACCTTCCGTTTGACCAGCGCCAGGAGGTCTTGGCGGGCAGTTTCGTCCGACACACCTGTCAGACTTCTGTAGTCACGATTCGAGATCTCCCCATGCTCCTTCACATACAGCACTGCCCTGATCTGCCGCTCGTTCAGGCCCAACTTGCGTAGCCGCTCCGGGGTGTAAGGGTCCTTCAGGAAGGTCACCCGAAAGCCACCCTGCCAGTTCGCAAACTCGGGCTCCGGAAGCCCTTGCTCCCGGCAGAGGCGGACGATGCGCGTGGTGCCCGTGCCCCAGCGTTCGATGACGCCGGCAAAGTAGAAGGCCTGGGCGAGAAGGGGATTACGAAGCACCGACGAGTGGGGTTGATAGAGCTGCTCAGGCGTAAGCGGCGACGGCAACTCCCCCGGACTCCAAACCTCCAAGCGATCTTCCTCCAAACGGATCTGGATGTCCGCCGGATAGGTGTAATCCCGGTGGATGAGGGCGTTCACCACCGCCTCCCGCAGGGCCTCCAGCGGATATTCCCATGTCTCTTCACGCTGTAGCCCCGCTAAAGACGGCTCTTCCACCCGGATGGCGAAACGCACCTTGAGCACCTGGCGAAAGCGCGCCATCACCCCGTCTAACTGCTCCCACAAGGTGCCCGTGAAATCGTGGCTATCCAGGATCTCATCTCCCCGGAAGATGCCGACGCGCACCTGCGCCTGGGGAAAGAGGCGCTGGGGCCGCTTGCCAAAGAGCAGCACCCCCGCGTTCTTCAGCCGCTTCCCCTCTACGAGGTTGAGGTTGCGCAGCGTCCCTTCGGGATCGGAGGGATCGAGATGGGGAAGCCTCTCTCGAGCCAGGCGGGCAAAGGCCTTCAGGGCTTCCGGATCCACCTCCTCCAGCGACCAATCGCTGGGCAGCCCATCCCAACTCCTCCCGGAACGCGTGAGAATGTGGCGGGCCAGTTCCTCGGGCGAGAAATCGCGGTTTGTGGTGCCCACGCGGCGGAGATACCGCCCCTTGTAGGGCACCAACCCCGGGGCCGGATCTACCCGAATTTCCACCACCGGCAGGCCCTGCATCTCAATCACGCGAACCGACGGCGTGATGCCCAGATGGGCGGCGATGAGGTTGGCGATGCGCTGGAGTTCTCGGTCATCCGCTCGCGTGCCCACAACTTCCCCATCGTCTCGGACGCCGAGGAGGAGCCTACCGCCTTCCGTGTTGGCGAAGGCCGCCAGATCCTCCAGAGCCCGATCGGTCCATTGCCTTTTGAACTCCAGGGTTTGGCCTTCCGTAGCCTCAAGCTTCTCCATGCGCTATGTCCCCTTGCCTTGAAGCCCCAAAACTCCCAGCACCTCTTGTAGGCGGTGCTCCATCTCGGTGCGCTCTTCTTCCGCTTCGCGCAGCAGCACCATGGCCTCTTCCAGCGGCAGGGTCTCCTAGGCGCCGTTTTGGGCCACGTAGCGGCTGGGGCTCAGGTTATAGTCGTTGCGGGCCGCCTCCTCGTTGGTGATGATCGCGGATACGCCCTCCTCCGCTTTCCATTCGTGGTACAGCCGGGCGATGGTCTCGATGTGTTCGTCGGTCAGGTAGTTCTTGGGGCGGCCCTTAGCAAACCGTTTGCTCGCGTTGATGAGCAGGATCTCGCCGGGGTGGCGCTTCTGGCGGTTGACCACGAGAATGATGCCCGGCGCGGTGGTGTTGTAGAAAAGGTTCTCCGGCAACAAGATCACCGCCTCGATCAGATCGCGTTCCACGAAAGCCTTGCGAATGTCCCGCTCGCGGTTGGAGCCCTGGTTGCCGCTGCCCCGGCTCACCGCACCCGTGTCCAACACCACCGCCATACGGCCCTCCTCTTTCAGCGAGGCCAGCATGTGTTGCAGCCAGCCCCAATCCGCGCTGGAAGCGGGCGGGATGCCCAGGTGAAAACGTTCGTAGGGGTCGTTCTCGTACAGATCCGTAGGAAAGTTCTGGTTCCACATGGGATTGGCGGTGACCAAATCAAAGGCCATGAGGCGGCCGGTCTCATCGCGAAAGGCGGGGTGGCGCATGGTGTCGCCCAGGCGAATGTCGGCCTCCATGTCGTGGATCACCGCATTCATGCGCGCCATGGCGAAGGTGGCCGGGTTGATTTCCTGGCCAAAGAGTTGAAGCGGCGCATGATGGGCAGGCAACCGGCGGTGGCCGTTTTGTTCCTCTCCATGGGTCTCCAGCAGGCGGAGGTGACACTTGATGAGCAGCCCGCCAGATCCGCAGCAAGGGTCGTAGACGGTCATGCCCGGTTGGGGCTCCAGGATGCGGGCCATGAGCACGGCCACCTCGCGCGGGGTGTAGAACTCGCCCGCGCTCTGGCCCTGGCCCTCGGAGAACTTGCGCAGCAGGTACTCGTAGGCGCGGCCCAGGATGTCGGGTTCCACATCACGCAAGCCCAGGCGATGGCGAGAGAGTACGTCCACTAGGCGGGCCAGGTACTCATCTGCCACGATCCGCTGCCCTGCCGTTGTCGCGTTGAAGTCGACGATGTCGATAACGCCCTGCAGACGCGGGTTCTCGCGGGCTACGGCCCGCACGGCATCGGTGAGGAACTGGCCCAGGCCGGCCTGGCCACGGGTACGGATGGCTTTCCAGCGGGCGTTTTCGGGAATGTAGAAGCGCACCGAGCCGCCACCACGGGCGATGATGCCTTGCTCCCGTTCCTCCTCAACGATACGTTGTGCTACCTCTCGGCTGCCGTACTCCTCGGCCAGACGGTCCATCTCATCCTCAAACACGTCGGAAAGGCGCTTGAGGAAAACCAGCGGAAGGATGTAATCCTTGAACTTCGGGGCATCTACGGGGCCGCGAATGGCACAGGCGGCATCCCAGAGCCAGGTTTCGAGCGTGGAGATATCAAGGGCCATGACTTTCGGGTTCGGGTTCGGTTACGTGACTTCCTTCAACTAAAGAGCTGTCCGCTTAAGTTAAGGGCAGCCTTGCACTTTTTCCAGCTGCACCACTCTGAAGAAAAGCGTCCGGGCGCTCGGCTGTCCCTACCTGCCCTATCCGGAATCCATCAGGCCTGCGCTGCTTCCAACGGCTGCAGCTCCCAGGGCTGGACTTCCAGCAGGGCAGATGCGAGGCGGTCTGGGAAAAGCATCGGAGCCCAAACAACAGCCAGCCGGCGCTTACCCCTTTTTTACCATAGCTTCACATATCCCCACTTTTACATTCATTTACCCAGTTTTATTATTTAGACCAAATCCAAATAAGTTGTCTCTTATGAAACTCCTGTTGTTGCTACTGCTCCCACAGGTTGCTATCGATACAACCCGGGCGGTGCCGCTGCCGCCTGTCGTCATCACCGCTACGCGTTCCATGCGGGCCGTGAGCGATGTCCCGGTCCCCGTGCAACTCGTCCCGGCCGAAGCCATTCGTCGGAGTGGTGCTGCTCGCCTATCGGATGTGCTGGCCGAACAACCCGGCCTATTGCTCTTCGAAGATCATGGCACTGGTCTCATGATCCAGGGCTTTGAGCCCGATTACACGTTGCTGTTACTCGATGGAGAGCCGGTCATTGGCCGCACAGCAGGTACGCTGGACCTAAAGCGTTTCACTGTACAGGGCCTGGACCGCATCGAAATCGTACGTGGTCCCACGTCGTCGCTTTACGGCAGTGAAGCACTGGCTGGGGTGGTTAACTTGATCCGGCATCGTCCCGAAGCACCGATGGCCACTACCCTGCACGCCCGTATGGAAAGGTTCGGGACTTACCAGCTCGGCGCTACCAGCGAACTGCGACGCAACCGCCTGGGCGCCACCCTGCTGCTTGACCACTACCGCACCGAAGGCTACGATCTGGCCCCGGAAGTTTTTGGTCCTACTGCTCCTGCGCTACGCGACTACACGGCCGACGCTTACCTGACCTGGGACCTGCCCCGCCGTTCGCTCCTCTCGCTGGCCTTCCGACGCCACCAGCAACAGCGCCGGAGCGCCTTTGCGCTGGACGGCATCCCCCACGACGAAACCTATCGCCAGACGGACTGGAGCCTGCATCCCCGCCTGCAACAGCAGCTCACCCGTCGTCTGCGGCTCGACGCGTCGCTCTACCTGACCGGCTACGAAACGCGCACGCGCATGACCCGTCGGCAAGACGGCGCGCTGTACTACGCGGATCGATTTTCCCAGGCCTACCGCAAGCTCGAGCTGCGACTGCAGCAGCTTCTGACCGATCGCCAGCTCCTGACGCTCGGCGGAGGCGCTATCGAAGAAGCACTGGAAGGCGACCGCTACGCCGGACGCGTCTCGGCCCGGAGCGGCTTTCTTTTCGCCCAGCACGAATGGACACCCCGCCGCTGGATCGAAATGGTCACGGGCTTTCGCTTCGACGCCCACAGCGACTACGCCAGTCGGCTCAGTCCACGCCTGGCCGTACTGATTCGTCCCGCCGGGGCCTACCGGCTGCGCGCGTCGATCGGCAGCGGCTTCAAAGCGCCCGACTTTCGCCAGCGCTACCTGGTTTTTACGAACGCGGCGGCCGGCTACAGCGTGTTTGGCGTCACCCGCTTCCGGGAAGAACTGGCGCGGCTGCAGGCCGAAGGCCAGATCGCGCGGCTGCTGATCGATCCGGATCGCGTCACCACGCTGCGACCCGAAAGCTCCGTCGCCTTCAACCTCGGGGGCGAGGCGACGTGGTTCGACGAGGCGCTGGCGCTGTCGCTCAACCTGTTTCACAACGAAGTGCGCGATCTGATCGATACGCAACCCGTCGCCCAGAAGACCAACCAGGCGTTCGTCTATTCCTACTTCAACCTGGACCGCATCTACACCCGGGGTCTGGAAGCCACGCTGACGGCGCAGCCCGTGTCGGCGCTCACGCTCAGCCTCAGCTATCAGTACCTGGAGACGGCCGATCGCGACGTGCTCGAGGCCATCGACGCGGGACGGCTGTACGGGCGCACGGCGTCGGGCCGCGATTATCGCCTGCAGCGCAGCGACTACGGCGGACTTTTCGGGCGCTCGCGCCACAGCGGCACGGTCCAGTTACGCTGGCAACCCACTTCGCTCGGACTGACCGTGGCGCTTCGCGGCGTGTGGCGCAGCCGCTACGGCTACCGCGACGTGGACGGCAACGGTGTGCCCAACCGCGCCGACGAGTACGTGCCCGGCTACAGCCTCTGGCACCTGACCGTCGGACGTCGGCTGGGCCGTCACCTGGAGCTTCAGGGCGGTGCTTTCAACCTGTTCGATCTACGGCGTCCGGCGCTGATGCCCTTCCAGCCCGGTCGCCGCTGGTTTGTGATGCTCACCGTTCATGTGTAACCTCAAACCCGAAGCGAACCATGCCCACACGAACCTTCCTGCTGCTGAGCCTGACGCTGGTCCTGCTGCTGGCTGCCTGCGACAGCAGCGAACCGCTGGATGAAACCACGCCGGTCGAGGCCGTGCGGGTCGAAGACCTGCCAGCCGATCCCACCACACCGGATCCTCAGACCGGACGGCCGGTCGGCACCGGACGCTACACGTTCTTCAGCCTGCGCACCGGCGAGATCGTGCTACGCTACGACGAGCCGGACCGAAGCGACTCGGCTTCGACGGCCTGGGACCTGGCCTTCCAGGGCACGAACATTTTGATCAACGGCGGCACGAGCGGTCCGGGACAGGGCGGCGCGGTCGTGCTGGAGGTGCCTTTCGACGAGGTGACGGAAGCGCCGACCGACGATCAGTTCCGGGTGGACGGCGTGGACGAATGCCCCAATGGCGTCAAGCGCGCCATCTGCCCCGGCTCCGGCAACGGCTGGTACAACTACGATCCCACCACACACATCGTCACTCCGATTCCCGGCCGCACGATCGTCGTGCGTACGGCCGACGGTCGCTATGCCAAGGTGCGGATCCTGAGCTACTACAAAGGCGCTCCCGATCCCGGTGCCATCGATCCCGAAGCCAATCCTTCGCGCTACTACACGTTCGAGTACGTCTTTCAACCCGACGGCTCCCGTCGTCTGCAATAACCTGACCGGAGGGCAAAGCCATGCTGACACTGCTTTTGATCTGGAGCACACTGATCTCTACGCCCGACAGCACGAAGCCGGGCCTGCTCGTGATGGCGCACGGTGGCCCCCCGGCGTGGAACCAGGCCGTGCTCGAAGCGGTGGCGCCGCTGCGGGCCGGACGGCCAACGGCCGTCGCGTTCGGGATGGCCGATCCGCACACGCTCCAGCAGGCACTCGACACGCTGCAGGCACTGGGTGCCCGCCGGGCCGTGGTGGTCCGGCTGTTCATGGACGGCGCTTCGTTCAAGCACCAGACCGAATACCTGCTGGGATTGCGTCCGGACCCGCCCGCGCGCTTTCTGCTGCATCGCCACGGTAGCCCTGACGGGCACCACTCGGAAGGCCCACCACCTCCGCTACGGCACAACCTGGAACTGGTGCTGAGCGAGGCGGGCCTGATGGAAGCGCCCGAAATCGGTCCGATCCTGGCCGATCGGGCGCTGGCACTCAGCCAGAATCCCAACCGGGAATCTGTGCTGCTGCTGGCACATGGCACGGAAGACGATGTGCTCAACGCCCGCTGGATCGTGGCCATGGAGCGCCACGCGCAGCTCATCCGCGGGCTGGGCTTTCACGCCGTACGCGTCGAGACGCTGCGGGAAGACTGGCCGGCGCTTCGCACCGACGCCGAGCGACGCATCCGGGCTTTTGTTGAGGCCGAAACGCAGGCCGGCCGCACCGTGCTGGTCATTCCGTTCCGGGTCTACGGCTTCGGTCCCTACCGGAAGGTGCTGGACGGGCTGACCTACCGGGCCGACGGAACCGGCCTCTTGCCGCATCCGGCCATCACCGCCTGGATCGAGCGCCAGTGGGAGCGGCTGAGCCGTCAGGCCGGCTGGCTGAAAGAGACAAGCACGGCGCTGCGTCCCACCCACTGAAACCACCGAAAGCCATGCATGCAGCCTCGGCCGAACGTCCGTACCTGTTCTGCACCGAGCACGGCTACGTGCTGCGCTGCGCCTGCTGCGGCCGCTTCGAAGTGGCCCTCGGACGATTGCTGCTGCAACTTTCGCCCGAGTGCTTCCAGGCGCTCTGCGAACGCGTGCGCTCGGTCCCCCTCGACGCCTGGGAGCCCGGGAGCCTGTGCGCGCTGTCGCTGACGGGACGGCTGGAGGCGGCCGACGTGCGCTACGCCTGCACCCGCGCCGAACTGATCGAGCTGCGCGAGCTGCTGGAAGGCGCGCAGGCCATGCTGGAACTGGAACAACTGCTGCGCCAGACGCTTCGGCGTCGCAGCTGATCAGGCCAGTGCGGTCTCCAGCGTCTGCAACTCCCAGGGTTGCACGTCGAGCAACTCCGGCGAAAGCCGGTCCGGGTGCAGGCAGACCGCCACCAGTTCGATGGAGCGGTACAGGCGGGGTCCCGGACGGTTGAAGTAGGCGTGGCCGTCCAGCACGAAGACCCGTCCTTCCTGCACGGCCCGCAGCGCCTGCCATTCCGGTCGCTGCACGAGCTCCGGCAGTTCGCGTGCAGTCTGGGCCACGGTAAAGCCACAGGGCATAAGCAGCAGCACGTCGGGATCGGCCGCCTGCAGTTCGGCCCAGGTGATCGTGCGGGAAGGCTGGCCTGGCTCGGCCAGCACGGCCTGTCCGCCGGCCATCTCCACCACGTCGGGCATCCAGTGGCCTGCCACGATCAGTGGCTCAATCCATTCGATGCAGGCCACCCGCGGGAACGCGGACGGATCGCTACGGCGACGCAGGCCGAGAAAGTCCCGAAGGTGGCGCAGGCGCTTCTCGGCCCGGGCCAGGTAGCTCATGGCCTCGTGCAGGCGGCCGATGTGGCGGCCGATCTCCAGCGCGGCATCCAGCACCTGCTTGAGCGTCTGGGGCGCCATGGCGAGCACCTGCGGCCGGGGCGCCGGCCAGTCGGCCAGCCCGGCTTCCAGTTCCGAAACCGACACAGCGCATACCGGACACTGTGCCTGCGTCAGAATCAGATCCGGTTGGAGCGCACGAAGTCGCTCCCAGTCGATTTCATAGAGGCTCAGCCCCTGCTCCCATACGGTGCGGACCTGGCGGTCGATTTCGGCCGAGGTGCCCCGGGCATCGACCCGCGGGCGGGTCAGCACCGGCCGATCCAGAATTTCCGGCGGAAAGTCGCATTCATGGGAGCGTCCGACCAGCGACGCGCCTGCCCCGAACGCACAAACCCATTCGGTGGCAGCGGGTAAAAGCGAGACAATACGCATGGAGATACCTGTTGGACCGAATGTTTTTCACACGGTTCGTAGCCGGAAGCGCTTGCGTCGGCGCCGACTTTGTCGTACGTTCTAACTGCGTAACCCTGCGCATGGTTTGGTAAGGAGGGACGCATCTATGCCCATGGAGACCATAAAACCAAAATCGGCTTCCTCGATTCGGAAGCGCTTTCAGCAGCAAGAAACACTGGATCCCCGGCTTCCCATGCTGCTGCTCAACGCGGACGGCGACATCCAGCACATAACTCCGGCCGCCCGTATGCTGCTCGAATACCCGGACCGGCAACCGCTCGACCCCTGCTTTTTCACGCACGTGCACAGCCGCAACCTGCAGCAGGTCTGGCACGATCTGGCCGCCATGACCCGCCAGCGCAAGCAACAGGCCTCCTGGCTGCTCCGGCTCCGCACCGGACGTGGCCACTGGCGGTGGTTCCAGGTGCGCGCCCGCAACCTGCTGGCCGAGCAGGACGGCATCCTGCTGCTCCTGCAGCCGCTTCAGCAGGCCTGACGGCCTCAGCGGCGCCGAACCAGCCAGCCCAGCAGCATCCGCGAGCGGGAAGGCAACGTCTGTAGCCGCGTCAGGAAGGGAAGTTTGCGGCCACCCGGCCGCACATAGCCTCCCTGAATGGCGCGTACTTCCTCGATACTGATGAATACGTTCGGGTCCACCTGGCGAAGCAGCTGCACCACTTCCGGCACGTGCCGTCGCTCGACGATCAGATCCAGGATCTCGACCACATCTTCGCGGCCGCGCCCCTGCACTTCCGTCACGCCAAAGCCACGCTCACGCAGCAGCTGGGCTGCCAGCGCCCCGCGACGCTCCGTACCATTCCGGAAAATAGCCCGCACCACCCGTAGCCCGATGGCAAACCGCTCCTCCAGCCACACGCCCACGTAGTTGCCCGTTGCAAATCCGGCCGCGTACCCCAGCACGTGCCAGATGGAATGCAGATGCTGCAGCGCCTGGCCGACGGCCATCAGCCAGACGAGCACCTCAAAGAAACCGATCACCGCCGCCCGGCCCCGATAGCCGCGTACGGCCAGAATCATGCGAATCATCGACATCGATACGTCGACGATCCGCAATCCGAAGATCAACAGGGCACCCCAGGGCGATGCGAACCAGGCCTCCATCGAAGCACGCCGTGTTCAGACCGCGCCGGCAAACGACGGCTTCGCCCACAAGTTCATGCCAGAACTTGCAGCGCGCGTAAAAAAACAGGGTCGGCCTCCCGGACGGGAAACCGACCCTGCTACCGGGGCCGCGCAGCCGGACCTCAGGGCCCCAGATTGCAGTCTTCGGTGATTTCCAGGGGCACGCTGATCAACTCCTCCGAATTACCCCCCACCAGCACATCAAACCATCCCGCCTCCACTACCCGCTCCATCTCCAAGCCGTAAAACGCAAACGCCTCCGGCCCCAGCTCAATCTCCACTACCTTCCGCTCCCCCGGCCCCAGATGCACCCGACGAAATCCCTTCAGCTCCTTCACCGGTCGCGCCACACTGCTCACCCGATCCCGAACATACACCTGCACCACCTCATCCCCGGCACGATCCCCCACGTTCTCCAACTCCACCAGCACCCGAACCACTCCACATCCCCCCACCCGATCCGGCTCCAACCGAACGCTCCGATACGCAAAACGCGTGTACGACAAACCATACCCGAACGGGAAAAGCGGCCGACTCGTACCGTCCACGTAGTCCAATTCCTTGCTCGGCTTGTGACTGTAATAGGCCGGAAGCTGCCCCTCGTGACGCGGTATCGTGATCGGCAAACGGCCCGCCGGATTGTAATCCCCCAGCAACACCTCCGCCACCGCACGACCCGTCTCCTGACCCAGATACCAGCCCCACACGATCGCTCCCACCCGGTCCACCAACTCCGTGATCACGTACGGCTGCCCGCCAATCACCACCAGCACCACCGGAACCCCCGTCGCCGACACCGCCTTCACCAACTCCTCCTGCTGACCCGGCAACCGCAACGACAAACGATCTCCAAGATGGTTCACCGCCCAGGCCTCGCGCGAAGTCTGCTCGTTGCCGCCAACCACCAGAATCGCCACATCACTCCGACGGGCCAGCGCGACCGCCTCCTCAATGCGTCGGCGGTTGGATTCCGGATCGGTCCAGACCACCGTGTCGGCCACCCAGCGCGGATAGGCGCGCTCGCCTCCCAGATGCGGCTGGGGTTCGTCGGTGAAGACCGAGTCTTCCGTGATCCGAACTCCCTCCGCATACAACACCTCCGCCTCCCCACGCAACCGCTCACGCAATCCCTCCAGTATGCTCACCGTGTAACGCGGACGCCCCGAATATCCCCCCAGCAACACCTCCCCCGCATGCGGCCCAATCACCGCCACCCGATCCAACCGACCCGCCTCCAACGGCAACAACCCGTCGTTCTTCAACAAAATGATCGCCTCGCGCGCCGCCTCCAACGCCAGCGCCCGATCCTCCTCCGACGCGTTCACCCGCGAAGCCTCCGCCTCGTCCACATACGGCTCCCCGTCAAACAATCCCACTGCAAACTTCGCCCATAATAACCGACGAACCGCCTCGTCAACCGCCGACTCCGGAATCAACCCCTTCTTCACCTGCTCCAGCAATACCGGGTACACATCGTAGTCCGGGAGTTCGATGTCCACCGTGGCGGCCAGCGCCCGCCGCGCCGCCTCGGCCTCGTCGGCTGCTACATGATGCTTCGTGATGAGCTGACGAATCGCAAACCAGTCGGAGACGATGACGCCGCGGAAGCCCCACTCGCCCCGCAACACATCCCGCAACATCCACGCGTTCACATGCGACGGTATCCCGTCAATCTCGTTGTACGAAGCCATCACACTCAGCGCATGCGCCTTCTCCACAGCCTCCCGAAACGGATACAAAAACACCTCCCGCAAATGACGCTCCCCGAAAAACACCGGCGCCACGTTGATCCCGCTCTCCGGCTGACCATGACCCGCCATGTGCTTCAGCGTCGCAATCACGTGACCCGGACCCACCGGCGGAACCCGACGGCCCTGCAACCCCCACACGGCCGCCTTCCCCATCTCCGCCACCAGGTACGGATCCTCCCCAAAGGTCTCCTCGATTCGACCCCAGCGCGGCTCCCGACCCACGTCCACCACCGGCGCCAGCACCTGATGCACCCCGCGCGCCCGCACCTCCCGCGCAATCCGCCCGTAGACCCGCTCCACCAGCGCCGGATTCCACGTGCTCGCCAGCGCAATCGCCTGCGGATAACTGGTCGCCTCGGCGGCCTGAATGCCGTGGAGGGCTTCCTCGTGGAAAAGCACGGGAATGCCGAGACGGGTGTTTTCTTTGACCCAGCGCTGGATGGCGTTGGTGAAGGCGGCCGCCTCGCGCGCCGTCTGGAAATACTCGCTCGGCCGCTCGATGCGGCCAATGCCCAGTTTGAACCATTCCGGCGCCCGGCTCGGATCGAAACGGTTCTGCTCGTCGACGATCAACCGCTTCGTCTGCCACATGCTCAGCATCTGGGCGACTTTTTCTTCGAGCGTCATGCGGCCGAGCAGGTCCTCGACGCGCACTTCGATGGGAAGCGTCGGGTCCAGATACGCCGGTCGCTCCTGCGCTGCAGCTTTCAGATGCAGCAAAAGCATTACGCCAAGAAAAACAAGAACCTGCCTCATCGTTTTCCGTAGTTGGTTTGCAGAAACAACTATCGTCCCAGGTTACAGCCCTCGGTGATTTCCAGGGGCACGCTGATCAACTCCTCCGAATTACCCCCCACCAGCACATCAAACCACCCCGCCTCCACCACCCGCTCCATCTCCAGGCCGTAAAACGCAAACGCCTCCGGCCCCAGCTCAATCTCCACTACCTTCCGCTCCCCCGGCCCCAGATGCACCCGACGAAATCCCTTCAACTCCTTCACCGGTCGCGCCACACTGCTCACCCGATCCCGAACATACACCTGCACCACCTCATCCCCGGCACGATCCCCCACGTTCTCCAACTCCACCAGCACCCGAACCACTCCACATCCCCCCACCCGATCCGGCTCCAACCGAACACTCCGATACGCAAAACGCGTGTACGACAAACCATACCCGAACGGGAAAAGCGGCCGACTCGTACCGTCCACGTAGTCCAATTCCTTGCTCGGCTTGTGACTGTAATAGGCCGGAAGCTGCCCCTCGTGACGCGGTATCGTGATCGGCAAACGGCCCGCCGGATTGTAATCCCCCAGCAACACCTCCGCCACCGCACGACCCGTCTCCTGACCCAGATACCAGCCCCACACGATCGCCCCCACCCGGTCCACCAACTCCGTGATCACGTACGGCCGACCTCCAATCACCACCAGCACCACCGGCACACCCGTCGCCGACACCGCCTTCACCAACTCCTCCTGCTGACCCGGCAACCGCAACGACAAACGATCTCCAAGATGATACGGCGCATAAGCCTCACGGGCGGTCTGCTCATTACCACCCACGACCAGCACCACTACATCGCTCGTGCGGGCCAGCGCGACCGCCTCTTCGATGCGCGACCGGTTCGCCTCGGGCGGCGTGAACACAACGCGATGTGCAGCATTGCGCTGCTGAGCCCACGTGCCTCCGAGGTGCGGCTGGAGTTCGTCGGTGAAGACCGAGTCTTCCGTGATCCGAACCCCCTCCGCATACAACACCTCCGCCTCCCCACGCAACCGCTCACGCAACCCCTCCAGTATGCTCACCGTGTAACGCGGACGCCCCGAATATCCCCCCAGCAACACCTCCCCCGCATGCGGCCCAATCACCGCCACCCGATCCAACCGACCCGCCTCCAACGGCAACAACCCGTCGTTCTTCAACAAAATGATCGCCTCGCGCGCCGCCTCCAACGCCAGCGCCCGATCCTCCTCCGACGCGTTCACCCGCGAAGCCTCCGCCTCGTCCACATATGGCTCCCCGTCAAACAATCCCACCGCAAACTTCGCCCACAACAACCGACGAACCGCCGCGTCAACCGCCGACTCCGGAATCAGTCCCCGACGCACCTGATCGACCAGCGTCGCGTAGGCTTCGTAGTCGGGCAATTCCACATCCACGGTGGCCTGAAGGGCCAGACGGGCGGCTTCCTCCAGGTTTTCGGCTACATGATGACGGGTAATCAGCTGAGGAATGCCATGCCAGTCGGAGACGATGACGCCGCGGAAGCCCCACTCGCCCCGCAACACATCCCGCAACATCCACGCGTTCACATGCGACGGTATCCCATCAATCTCGTTGTACGAAGCCATCACACTCAGCGCATGCGCCTTCTCCACCGCCTCCCGAAACGGATACAAAAACACCTCCCGCAAATGACGCTCCCCGAAAAACACCGGCGCCACGTTGATCCCGCTCTCCGGCTGACCATGACCCGCCATGTGCTTCAGCGTCGCAATCACATGACCCGGTCCCACCGGCGGAACCCGACGGCCCTGCAACCCCCACACGGCCGCCTTCCCCATCTCCGCCACCAGGTACGGATCCTCCCCAAAGGTCTCCTCGATTCGACCCCAGCGCGGCTCCCGACCCACGTCCACCACCGGCGCCAGCACCTGATGCACCCCGCGCGCCCGCACCTCCCGCGCAATCCGCCCGTAGACCCGCTCCACCAGCGCCGGATTCCACGTGCTCGCCAGCGCAATCGCCTGCGGATAGCTTGTGGCTTCGGCCGCACGTAGACCGTGCAACGCCTCTTCGTGAAAGATCACCGGGATCCCCAGCCGTGTGTTTTCTCTGACCCAGCGCTGGATGGCGTTGGTGAAAGCGGCCGCCTCGCGCGCCGTCTGGAAATACTCGCTCGGCCGTTCGATGCGGCCAATGCCCAGTTTGAACCATTCCGGCGCCCGGCTCGGATCGAAACGGTTCTGCTCGTCGACGATCAACCGCTTCGTCTGCCGCATGCTCAGCATCTGGGCGACTTTTTCTTCGAGCGTCATGCGGCCGAGCAGGTCCTCGACGCGCACTTCGATGGGAAGCGTCGGGTCCAGATACGCCGGTCGCTCCTGCGCCCATGCGGCGCAGCTCCAGAGCAGCAACAGGAAGACAATTCCCAAACGCATCGGTAAGGCGGGCCGATTAGAACAGGCGTTCACTGTCTGAGACACATCGACTCGGACAATTCCCTATCGTCCGACCCAGTGCCCCGGCATGGGGAATCGTTGAAGTTTGCGTTGCAGTTCGACGTAGTAGTCCAGCGTGTGGGCGGGCTGCTCGTAGCCGGCCGGAATCGGGCGCCGGCTGAACGTCTGGAAATACAGCACGCAGGCATCGCGCCACCAGACGGCTTCTTTTTCCTGAATGCGCAGAAACATGGCGATCTGCTCGAAGCGCTCCGGATCGACAAACGCCCGGAGCGACTTCCAGAGCGACTGCCAGCGCCGGACCGTCTCGACGCCCCGGTAGTAGTGATCGACCAGCTCCTCCCAGAGCGTGCGACCGGAGCGCATTCGGTAGTCCCACGGCACGTGATGAAACCACAGCAGATATTTTTCCGGACAGCGCTCCAGGCTGCCAAAAATTTCCCGCAGGGGTGAAAAGTACTGGGCCACTGCGTTGCTGCCTGTTGCCGTCCGGTCAAAGCCGATACCCAGCGTGTCGGCCCGGTGGTAATAGGTGTTGTTCCAGTCGGGACGTGGCGCCTGATCGAACCAGGGCGCCGGGCCGTAATGGTGGCCGGGACCCATCAGGTGGGCTAGTCCAAGCGGCGTCATGTAGTTGACGACGGCCTCGCGCGACTCAAGCATCATCTGTTTGACCGGTGCGACGAAGCGCGGGTCGTTCGTGAAGGTCATGCGGATCCACTCCTCGGCAATCGAGTCGGCCCGCAGGTCCGGATTCCACGCCAGGCGCCCGAAGGCATACCAGTTGGCCTGATCGAAGATGCTGCCGCACCAGTTGCGGTCGGTGCCGATGTTGGCCACGCCGGCCATGCCGGTCAGCTCGTGGCCGAAGAGGCTGCCGTCGATCACGCGGGCCACCGTCGAGCCCTCGCCCCGGGCGTACGTGTCGGCCTGCAGGACCTCTTCCCACAGCGTTCCCAGATAGGCCAGGTGCGTCGAGAAGCCCAGGTATTCTTTGGTGATCTGGAATTCCATCATGAGCGGCGTCCGCGGCATGGCGCCGAAAAGCGGATGAAACGGCTCGCGCGGCTGGAAATCGAGCGGCCCGTTTTTGACCTGAATCAGTACGTTTTCGCGAAACTGTCCGTCCAGCGGCACAAATTCGTCGTAGGCCTGCTTGACCCGGTCTTCGGCCTCCGGTGCGTAGACGAACGCCCGCCACATGACCACGCCGCCGTAGGGCGCGAGCGCTTCGGCCAGCATGTTGGCCCCGTCGGCGTGCGTGCGGCCGTAATCCTGGGGCCCCGGCTGGCCTTCGGAGTTGGCCTTCACCAGAAAGCCCCCGAAGTCCGGAATGTAGCGATAGATTTCCGCCACCTTTTCCCGCCACCAGGCCCGGACGTCGGGATCGAGCGGATCGGCCGTGTCGAGTCCCCCGATTTCGATAGGAGCACTGAAGCGCGCCGTCAGGTACACCCGGATACCGTAGGGCCGGAAGATGTCGGCCAGCGCCGCCACCTTTTCCAGAAATTCCGGCAAAAGCACCCGCGCGTCGGCGTTGACGTTGGTCAGCACCGTGCCGTTGATGCCCAGCGAAGCGTTGGCGCGGGCATAGTCGCGGTAGCGCGGGTCGATGTAGTCCGGGAGTTTGAACCAGTCCCAGAGCGAAAAGCCGGCATAGCCGCGTTCGACGGTGCGATCGAGGTTGTCCCAGTGGTTGAGCACGCGCAGCCGCACGCGGGGCGCTTCGCGAACATTCAGCGAATCGATCGGCCGGTGCGTCTGAAGCAGGCGCAGCAGATGAAAAGCTCCGTAGAGCACGCCCACATCGCTTGCAGCGGCCAGTACCGTGGCGCGGTGTCCTTCTACCGTCATGGTTCGGAGCAGGAACCCTTCGTCGCTTAGCGCCTGCAGCTCCGCCTCCAGCCCCAGCGCCGCGATGGTCGGGCAAGAAGCCGGTGTGCCGACCAGCAGCACCCCTTCTTCGACCCGGTCCACCGATGGAATCGACGTGCCGAGCAATCCCTGCAGGCCGCGCCGGAGCTCCTCCTGAACGATTTCGAGCGTAGGCGAGGTGGCCTCCAGGTGAAGCGCTCGGAACTGTTGCAGGTAGCGTTGTCGGAGCGCTTCATCCTCGATGCGCACGTAGCGCAACCAGAGCTGATAGCCGTCTTCCGCCAGACCCGGCCGGCTCCAGAAGCCAATGCCTGCCAGCAGAAGGATCCATAAAATCAACCGATACATGGTGCTGTTGCAAAATGGTCCCGAAGGGTACGGGGTAAAATAAGCCCCATTGTTTGTCAGAGATAGCAGGACGGGGTACCACCCGAAGTCGGCGCTTCGAGCGGTACCCCGTCCTGTCGCGCGCTACAATCGCTCAGCGATAGCAGTCATTCTGCGGGAAGCCCGTCAGGTCCACAAATTCCTGCGGAATGGGCATGTTTACATGGCATTCCCGGATGTTCGGAGCGGCCTGCGGGTTGTACAGGCGCACGTGCTGCACCAGGCGTCCCATGCGTTTGAGTGTGAACCAGCGATCCCCCTCGAAGGCCAGTTCGCGGGCATGCTCCTCGAGCAGAATGTCCTCGTTGAGTTCGGTCAGGTCGGGCACACCGGCCCGCCGCCTCAGCGGGTTAATGTATTCGAGCGCTTTGGCCTGATCGCCCAGGCGCATGTAGGCTTCGGCGGCGATCAGGTAGGTTTCGGCCAGGCGATAGCGAATGATGCCCTTGTAGGAGTCGGCCTGGTTGATCGTGCGCGTCGATCCGTACTCCCAGTACTTTTTGCAGGCCGGATGCAGGTAAAGCAGCGAATCCGGCGGCGGGTTAAAGTCGGAGGTGCGCACCGTGTCGCCCACCTGGCGGCCCGGCGGCAGTCCTTCCTCGGGCGCGTCGTAGACCCAGTGCGTCTTGTACCAGGCTTTCAGCCGCTTGTCGTTTTTGTCGAAGAGACTGAGCAGGTAGGCGCTGGGGTACATCCGGGCCCAAGGCCGGCCCCCCTGCTCAAAGCTCCGTCGCACCCCCTGAATGCGATCGTAAAGCGGCGTGAACATCACGGCCAGGAAATGGCCGTAGTTATCGGCCTGCGGATCGAACTGCAGCGTCCAGATCGCCTCTTCGTTGTTTTCGTTGTTATCGGCAAAGATTTCGGCCGGGTCGTCCAGCAACCGATAGGGTCCCTGCTGGATGAGCGTTTCGGCCATCTGCGCTGCCTTCTGCCAGTCCTTTAGCACCAGATAGACCTTGGCCAGCAGGTGCATGGCCGCGCCCTTCGTGATCCGGCCGGGCTGATCATAGATCCATTCCAGATTGTTGATGGCAAACTGGAGGTCGTCGACAATGACCCGGTAGATCTCCGCCGGGTCGGCGGGTTGTTCTTTTTCGCGGATGGTCTCCGAAGGCTCGGTCACCAGCGGGATATTGCCGTAGCGCTGGTGGAGGTAGAACAGGATGTAGGCTCGGAAGAAACGGGCCTCCGCGATAATCCGGTTGCGTCGGGCCTCGTCGCCGCCAAAGTCCACGTTTGGAGCCGCAGCGATAATGGCATTGGCGCGGTAGAGGGTCTGGAACGACTGGTTCCAGTATTCTCGGGAGGCCGGATGTTGCGGGTTGAGGTCGCTGTTGTAGAGCGCCGTCCCCAGGTCTTCATGCAGCGGCCCCACGCGCGTGACGTCGGTGCCCGAGATGAACCAGTAGCTATAACGCGTGCTGTGGTACATCCAGGTCGGGAAGTCGTAAAGGGCCACCACGGCCCCTTCCAGGCCCTCGGGCGAGTTCAGCACGGCCTCGGTGCTGACGAACGTGCGCGGCTCCTCTTCCAGAAAGCCCTCACCGCACCCGGTCAATCCGACCAGCAGCAAGAGGCTCAGGAGCCAGCGGGTTGGCATCGACAGATATGTCTTCATGGCAATTCCTCTGTTTTCGGTTAGCGAGCGCTCACAATCCGGCGAGTCAGAAGGACAGATTCACGCCAAAGGTCAGCGTCCGGGCTACCGGGTAGCCTTCGACGTCGCCCTGCTCGGGGTTGTAGGACTCGAAGTCCGTCCAGTAGTAGAGGTTATTCCCCGAGAGATAGAGCCGCATGCGATCGACGCCAATGCGGGCCGCCAGCGAGGCCGGCAGCGTGTAACCCAGCGTGATATTGCGGAGCTGCACGTAGGAGGCATCCCAGACGGCCCGGGCCGAGAGGTAGCGTGGCATCTCCCGCTGACGGTTGGGCCGCGGGAAGTCGGCGTCGGTGTCCTCCGGCGTCCAGTAATCGACTTTAATCTGGTTATTGCGGCCCTGCAGGAAGATGACTACAATGTTCGGGTCGTAAGCTCGCGGATAGATGTAGGGGTTATAGCGGGTGACCCCCTGCACGGCCGTAAAGAAGACGCTCAGGTCGAAGTTCTTGTAGGTCAGCGTAGTCCCCAGACCACCGTACCAGTCCGGTTCGGTCGTGCCGACGATGGTCCGATCCTGGTCGTTGATCACGCCGTCGCCGTTCAGGTCCCTGACCCGGATGTCGCCGGGCTGCGCGTCGGGCTGGGCGCTGCTGGCGATCTCCTGCTGGCAGGCCGCCTCGTCGTAAGGCCGTCCCGAACAGAAGATGCCGTCGAAGACCCAGTCGTAGATGACGCCGATCGGGTGCCCGATGAACCAGCGGTTGGCGATGTCGTCCACCGGATTGCCTTCTTCGTCAGTCTGTCCGGTCAGCTTCACAATTTTGGAGCGGCTGAGCGACCAGTTCAGACTCACCTGCCAGGAAAAATCACGACGGTTAACCAGATAGGTATCCAGGTTAAAATCGATGCCCCAGTTTTCCGTCTTGCCGATATTGTCCAGGAAACTGGTAAAGCCGTTCGTGACCGGGATCTGCCGCTGGAGCAGCAGGTCCGAGGTCCAGGAGCGGTAGAGGTCGATTGTGGACATGATGCGCCCGCCGAAAAGCGAGGCGTCCAGCCCCAGATTAAGCTGTGTGGTCTTTTCCCATTTCAGATTCGGGTTCGGCAGCGAGGCCGGCGCATAGCCTTTCACGACATTGCCGCCGAACGAGTAGGTGAACAGGCTGGTCTGTCCGAGCGACTGATAGATCGGAATTTCCTGGTTACCGGTCTGCCCCCAGCTCAGACGTAGCTTCAGGTTGTCGATCTGGCGCACGGAGGCCAGGAAGGGTTCCTGGCTGAGCTGCCAGGCAAAGGCAACGGCCGGGAAGAAGCCATACTTGTTGCCTTCGCCGAACTTCGAGGAGCCGTCGATGCGGCCGGTGAGCGTCAGCAGATACCGGTCGGCGAAGCTGTAGCGCAGACGGGCCATGTAGGATTCCAGGCTCCAGGCCGAATAGTTCCGGGTGGGCGAACGCAGATCGGCGCCGCTGCTGATGGCGTTGTAATCGAGCAGATCACTGGGGAGGTTGCGCGTCTGGGCCTGCAGGTCTTCGTCCTGCACGCGCTGCACGCTGTAGAGCAGCGTGGCGTGCAGGTTGTGCAGCGTGCCCAGCTGTCGCTCGTAGGTCAGGATGTTTTCGATGGTGTAATTTGAGCTTTCGCCGTAGCCCAGCACGGCACGCTGCTGCCCACCGCCGGAGTAGTTGCGGGTGCGGTATTCCCCCATTTTGTTCGCGATGTAGTCCAACCCCGCGTTGAGCTGGTAGGTCAGTCCTTCATACAGATTGACCTGCGCTACGACGTTGCCGAGCACGCGGGTGCTCCACCGGTCGTCTTTCGATTCCTGCAGTTGGTAGAGCGGATTCCAGGAGGTCAGATCAGCCGTCACGTAAGGCCGCAGCCGACCCTGCTCGTCGTAAATTTTGCCCAGTGGTGAAAGCGTATAGGCCGTCCAGAAAGGCCCGTAACGCTCACTGCCGGCCACGTCCTGTCTGGTGCGCGCCAGCAGGAAGTTCGTGGTAAACTTGAGCCAGGAGATCGGCCGGTAGTCGGTGTTCAGCCGGAAGGTTCCTCGCTCGAAGAAGGTGCGTTTCAGGATTCCCTCTTCGCGCAGATAGCCGCCGCTGGCATAAACCTGAAATACGTCCGATCCTCCGGAATAGCTGAGGTTATGATTGTGACGCACACCGGTACGCAGAACGGCCTCCTGCCAGTCGACGTACTGCCCGCTCTGCGCAACCTCCCGTTCAACAGGGTCCATAATCGTTTCGTCGTCGGTGGGCATACCGGCCGCACGATAGGCCTCGCGCCGCAGCGCAATGAATTCCGGCCCACTGAAAACGTCGAGCGGATTGGCTATTTCTGAAAATCCGATACTACCGTCATAGGAAAAGCGACCTTTGCCTTCGCGACCGCGCCGCGTGGTGATGAGCACGACGCCATTGGAACCACGCGCCCCGTAGATGGCCGCCGCCGAGGCGTCTTTCAGCACCTCGATCGAGACAATGTCGCTCAGATTCAGTTCGGACAGATTTACGCCTTCGACGGGCACCCCGTCGATGACAAACAGCGGCTGGTTGCTGGCTGTCAGCGATCGAGCGCCTCGGATTTGAACTTCCAGGCCGCTGCCGCCCGGCCGCCCATCGGAGGTGATCACGCGCACGCCGGGAGCCCGCGTCTGGAGCGCCTCCACGACGTTCGTGACGGGCAGCTCCTGCAGGCTTTCGACGTTCACCGACGAGACGGCACCTGTCACATCCCGACGCCGCTGCGTACCGTAGCCCACCACCACGATTTCTTCCAGGCCGAGCACTTCCTGCTCGAGCGCCAGGTTGACCACGGTAACTTCGCCTGCACGCACCTCGACACTGTCGACCGTGGCCGTCCGGTAGCCGATGAAGGACGCCTGCAATGTGTAGAGACCGGCCGGGATATTGTCGATCCGGTAGTTGCCATCTACGTCGGTGCTGGCTCCCAGCGTGGTACCCACCAGAAAGACATTCACACCGGGAAGCCCTTCCCCGGTGGCCGCGTCAATCACGCGCCCGGCAATGCTTCCTTCCTGCTGGACCGGAGCAGGCTCCGCCGTTTCGGCCGAAGACTTCCGCGCACGACCGACCAGCAGGTAGCCGCTGCGTGTGATCATCAGTCGCAGGTCGGTGCCGGCCGTCACGGCGTAGAGCGCGTCCAGCACGGTGCCCTGCGACTGGCGGAGCGTAACGGGCTCGTTCATCGCCTCGCTCCACTCGTAGGAAAGTCGCAGGCCGGCCTGTTGCGCAATGATGCGGAGTGCCTGCTCACGCGTTACCTGCTCCAGTGTCAGACGCAGGGGCTGGCTGAGTCGCGCAGCGTTTTCGAGATACGGGTCGTTCAGCCAGGCAATAGGTGTGTCCACTTTCGAAGCCGTTCGGACCTCCGGCTGCTGCGCCCGGACCTGTGCGCCCAGCAACATCCCCAGCACCAGCAACCACAACCGGCACGCTTCGATGCGCTTCCAGAAAAGGCGTTGACGGGTAGCCATGGCGACGCTCCTTGTTCGGTTTAGTTAACGTTCACGTTCAGCGATTTCGGAGGGATCTTCTGGCCTTGCTTTCAGGATGGCGGTGAAGCCTCCCGCCAGCGGATTCGCCGGGGGTTTTCGGCGTCTCGCACGACCTCCAGGTTCATGGTGGCCGCAATGATCTGCAGGACCTGGTAGGCCGGAGCTTCCTCGAAGGTGGCCGTCAGCTGCCGCGCCCCCAGCGCCGGATCGTCGAGCTGGATCTCCAGGTCGTACCAGCGCGCCAGCGTGCGGGCCACTTCGCGCAGCGGCGTGCGCTCGAACACCAGGCGCCCTTCGGCCCACCCCACGTAGGCGTCCAGGCTGGCCGGTCGCCTTATTTCAAGCCGTCCGGCTTCTTTCAATCGGGCTACTTGACCGGCCTCCAGCAAAGCTGCTGCTGTTTCGGCGTGAGCCGACTCGGGCTGCACCTGCACCCGACCATGGCGCACGGCCACATAGGCCCGGGTTTCTTCGGCGTAGGCACGCACGCCGAAAGCCGTCCCGAGCACCTGCACACGCAGCCGGGGCGCCTGCACCACAAAGGGATGCAGCGAGTCGGACGCCACCTCGAAATAGGCCTCGCCGGCCAGCGTTACGTGCCGCCCGGTCCGACCGTAATCGGCCGCCACCTCAAGCCGCGACTCGGGCGCCAGCAGAATGCGCGTGCCGTCGACCAGCTGCACGGTGGCGCGCTGTCCTCGCTGCGTGACAAAAACCCGGGGAGCTTCGGACTCGTGGGCCGACTCCGGCCGCGGAAGCCACCCCAGCTCGTGGTACAGCAGCGCAACCCCGAGCGTCACCGCCAGCACGGCCAGCACCCGTACCCCCCATGCTCTGGCCTGATGCCGCCGTGCAGGGATGGCCGGACGATCGGCGGGCCTTTCCATCTGCGCCCGCACGCGTTGCCAGGCTGTCTCCACCGAAACCGGCGGGGGCATCTGCTCCATCACCTGCCAGGTCAGCCTCAGCTCTTCCAGCAGCTGGCGATGCATCGGGTCGGCCGATGCCCAGGCTTCCACGGCCGCCCGCTCGGCTTCCGAACAGGCGCCCGCGATGTATTTAGCCAGAAGATCCCAGTCGATGCCTTCGTGCATGATGACGCGTTGCCCCTTGCTGTAGAAGAGATCCGTCAGCGAGCCGATACCCTGACAGAAGGGCTTTCGGAAATTTCAGGGCGCAACGTTCAACCACGCCTGGAGACGCTCCCGAAGCTGACGCAGGGCGCGCCCCATCTGCGTTTCGACAGTCTTGATCGAGATGCCCAGGGACTGCGCAATTTCGGCGTAGGTGAGCCCGTGATCGCGCGAGAGGGTGAAGATCAGCCGTCGCTGCTCGGGCAGCTCCTGGATGAGCCGTTCGATCAGTTCGGTCAGGTCGTTGCCGACCAGTTGCTGGTCCGGGTGGGGACGGTCGCAGGCCATTTCGGCCGCTTCTTCCAGCGGTACGGCGGGCGGACGCCGCTGGCTGTATTTGACGGCTTCGTTGCGCACGGCGCCGTAGAGATAGGCCGCTACCGAGACGTGGGGCGCCCAGGCGGCCCGGTTGCGCCAGATGTTGACGAACACGCGCTGCACCACTTCCTCGGCCTCCGGGAGCGTGCCCACGATGTGCACGGCAAAGTGCACGAGCGGCGTGTAGTAGGCCCGAAACAGCCGCTCGAATGCCGCCGCATCGCCCCGGCGCACCCTTGCCACCAGTTCCTGCTGCTCGGCAATGGATAGTCCCGGCCTCATGGCACTATGGCTGTTTTCTCCGGAGGGTCTCCGGACCGGCCATCTGGCGTAACACCGCTTCGCGACGGGCCGGCCCTTCGGCCTCCTGTGGGATCCAGGGACCTTTCATCCGCAGGGCCTGCATCATCTGGACAAACAGCGTGGTATCCACTTCAATGGAAGCCTTCGGGTACAGCGTGGCCAGCAGCTGCATTTCCGGAAGCAGACGTGCAAGCTGCGCGCGAATGGTGTCGGCTACTTCTTCCAGCTCGGTATAGCGCAGGGTACGTTCGGCTACATAGAGCACATAGCAGGAGTCACGCTGCAGACAGAGCACCAGAGGCTGCTGCAGCAGTGCTTTACGTACGTAGGCGCTCAGTTTGTCGCGGCCCAGCTCGCCCCGGTATTCCACATAGCTGGTATCCGTGCGGGGATCAAGTGTACCCGCAGTGATCTGTTCCCGGAGCTGACGAGCTCGCTCCGCCGAGCCCGCATAGATCGTCCAGTAATGGACCCGGGCCGACTTCAGTCGCCGATATCCCAGCTCCTCGAAAGCCCGGCGCACCTGCATTTCGGTAGGTTCGACACGCTCGTGCGTTTCCAGGTGACGACGCAGTGCATCGCCCAGATAGGCGTTGGCCAGAAAACGCACGGTTTCCAGCACGCGAGGGTCATGCTCCAGTCCCTCGGCAAAGCCCAGTTCGGCCAGCACCTCATTACGCAGCGCCCGCCCGACCGAAGCCATCGTGCGGTACCGCACCTCGCGATAAGGCAGTACGGGCAACCAGCGATAATAATCGCCTGCCGTAAACGTACGCTGCTGCCCGTTGAGCGTGTAGGTAATCAGGACGGTCTCGGGCGTCAGCGCCTGCTCGACCGCCTGCAATTCCTCGGCCGAAATGGTACTGACAAGGGGCGGTGAGGCCGATGGCCGCAGCGCTTCCTGTACGGCTGCCACCACCTGGCGGGCAGCGGCTTCGTCAACCTGCACGTTCAGGCTTTCCATGAGCCGCCGCACGAACCGATCACCCTCCAGTCGCAGCCGCCGTAACCGGAGCTGTGTTTCAATGCTTTTGCGCCGATACTGAAACTCTGACTCTGTCAGCAACGGATTGTAAAGGCGCTCTTCCACCCGCAGGATGTGCCAGCCGTAGCGAGAACGCACCGGTGGCGAAAACTGACCAACACGAAGCGTTTCGGCCGTTTCGGCCACGGCATCGTCCAGCTCGCTATAGCGCACATACCCCAGGAAACCGGCCGAAGAGTCGAACGCTTCGGTCCGAAACACCTCGTTCGCCAGCTGAACGAAGTCCTCGCCGGCTTTCAGACGTTCGTAGGCCTCCTGGGCCTGCCGTGCATCCCGGAAAAACAGGTGCCGCAGCGCTATGGTCTCCTTGCTGCGCCGAAAGGCCTCCCGCACCTCCATTTCTGTCGGGGCCGGGAGCGAGTCGGAAAAGTGCTTTTCAAAATAGCGAGCTCCGACAGCCAGCTTGATCTCGCGATCCGCGAAGGCGAGAAAGTCAGGGCGCTGATCAAAACCACGACGCCGAGCCTCGTCGGCCAGCAAATAGGTATCAATGATCAGTTGCAGGTGTCGCCAGCGATTGGCAGGGGTATCATTGCGGCCGGTTCGGATCAGATATTCCAGATAGGATTTATTGAAGCGTCCGACCGTCAGCTCATGCCCGTTCACCCGGGCCAGCACCAGCGAGTCGGCCGGTGCCGGCTGTGCCAAGAGCCTGCCACTCAGCAACCAGCACCCCACACAGACCCAGAACAGCACACGCACCCGCATATCCCTTCCTCTCGATCAGATGGTAAAGTTTACTGGATTTTCAGGACGCGTCCGGTGTGGAGTCGCCCATCCACTTCCAGCCGATACACATACAACCCCGACGGCCACGACGAAGCCTCCAGCCATTCCGCATGCCAACCCGCCACCCGACGTCCCTGCCATCGATACACCCGACGCCCCAGCACATTGTACACTTCCAGAACCACTTCCGCCGGGCGCCCCAGCCAGTAACGCAGCACCGTCCCCTCTACAAACGGATCCGGGCCAAAACCCTCCACGCGCAACCAGCTCTCCTCTGGCTCCTCCTCTACGCCAACCCCTGTCAATACTACCTCCACTTCCGTCGTATCTGTGTTACTTTCCAGATGCACCTCCTTCACCACCGAAACCTCTCCGTAATCCACCTCCACTACATAATCCCCCAGAAATCCCCGCACCATCCAACTTCCATCTGAGCCCGTCACTCCTGTCGTATCCGTCCACCACCGATCAAATACCAGCTCCAGAAAAACCTCTCCCGACGGTTTCAGACTCCAGTCCTCCCGGAATAGCGGCGCATTGTCCCGCCAGTGCGCCCCATCCCAGAACCCCCACATCACAAAACTCTCCACGGCCGGATGGCTGAAGACCATTGTCAGAAAATCCTCCAGAAATGACGCCTCCGCCTGCTCGGACACCCCGCGCACATCGTACTCCGTAATCGAAAGTGGCAGCCCGAACACCGCCATTTCGTCCAGAGCCGCCTTCACCTCCGTCATGCTCGGCAACGGCGCACTGAAATGTCCCTGAATTCCGATCCCCTCCAACGGCGCCCCTTTCGAGAGCAACCGCGCGATGATCCACTTGTAATAGTTCCGCGTCGACTGTTCGTTTGCATAGTTGTTGATAATGTTGTACTCGTTGATGAACAACCGCGCCGTCGAATCGGCCTGCTTCGCCCATTGAAATACATCCACATAGAAATCCTCCCCCACCTCATACGAACCCCACCCGTTGAACACATCCCGAAGCGCTGTCAGATGCGCCGGCTCGTTGAGCACATCCCACTCCCGCAGCTTACCCCGAAGGTCCCGATGCCCTGCCACCTCAAAAATGTGCTCCCGCACCCGATCGTAGATGTACTGCGGATTGTCCCGATTCTGCTCGAGGTCATCCGGCATCCACTGCCAGTCCGGCCACAGCAGGTTGTGTCCGCGGATCTCGTATCCCTTTGCACGCAGCCAGTTGATGATATCGATTTTGCGGCGGTTAGATACGGGCCATTCCCCTTCCCACGAGGGCCATTTCAGGGCATTTTCGGGCGTGGCCAGATTGAAGCTGCGCCCATCGCCGGTCAGGTCCTCCAGTTTGGCACGATAGGTAGGATTATAGCCTGTGCCCAGCACCAGTCCGAAACTGATGGCCGTCCCAAACCCAAAGGCATGGCGGGTCATGCGGACATGTACCTGAGCGCCCTCGACCGGCCGGCCGTCAGGCCGCACCACACGCACACGGAGGGGGCCCTTCCGATACTGTTCGATCCGTTGCTCGGCGGCTACCCGCCACGACTGACCATACCCGACAATGGGCCAGACAGAGCAGATGCACAACAGGAAAAATGTTAGAATCCGATGCATTTGGCTTGAAGGCTTACGTCTTTGATTGGATGCCGGGGGTAGGCGAAGCAGGAGTGGTACCCACTGCTTCGCCTACCCCCGAACGCTCAGCACTTTATCGGATTACGATCATAGGACGGGTTTCCATGTGGCGACCGGCCTGCACCCGGTAGAAATACAACCCCGCCGGCAAACCGGTCGCATCAAACCGCACCTCATACGTACCCGCCGACTGCAACCCGTCCACCAGCGTCACCACCTCCTGCCCCAGCGCATTGAACACCTGCACCAACACCCGCTCCGCCCGCGGCAAATCATACCGAATCCACGTCGAGCGACCAAACGGGTTCGGGTAATTCCCGTACACCCGAAACACCTGCGGCACCTCCCCCGCCAATGGCCGCACCACGTTCACCGCAAATCGATCCCCAATCCACGTGTAAAACCAGTAACGCGGCGACTGCCACGAATTGTCATCATTGTAAGGCGAGTAGGTCAAAATCCCCTCGCGCGCCTGACCACCCACATCATTGTCCATGATCACTATGTCCAGCGGCACCCGCATCCCGTTCTTCGGCACAAACACCGGCGCCGTATCGTAAGCGTGCACGTCAAAACGAATGCGCGCCTCCAGCGCATACCCCTTCGCCGTCTGCACCCACGCATAGTCCTCCGTGCCCGCCTGCACCTCCGGACCACCGTCCCGGAAAAACACCTGCTTGTAGAGATAGAACTTGTAGTCCGGCTCCTCGCCACTCTGAAAACGCTCGTGCTTGGGACCGCGCCAGTCGTAAAGCCCGATGTAGAGCTCGGCCCCGTCGTAGAGCCAGCGCTCCGAAGTCACCCCGTCAGGCACCGGATTGTAGGCATCATCGGTCACGTCCATCGCCACATAGAGCGCCTCGTTGTCAACGGCCAGGTACACGTCGGCCGACAGGTCCTGCGGCCCGTCGATCTCAAAACCACGCGCCACGTGGCCGTAGAACTCCCCGCCCGGCTCCAGATGAATCGGCGTAATGCCGCCCTGCTTGGCCGCCGCCACCCATTCGCTCAAATCCCCGTCGGCCACAAAATTGGTCGGCGGCGCCATCGCAATCGTCGGCAACCCCTTCGCCGTGTTCGTCACCGGACTGGAGAGCCTGGTCGGCTCCGATACGTTGCCCGCCTCGTCGACGGCCACGATGGCATAGTAATAGGTCACCTCCTGATCGTTGACCGGATAAAAGAGCTTGTGCGTGTAGATCTGAGTGTTCTCCGGGATATTGGCCTCGACGACCATCACGCCGGGCTGGTTGACCGAGTCGATGGGCGACTCACTGAAGTAGATCGTGTAGGTTTCCCGGCTTTCACCCGGCACGTCCTGCCAGGTAATCAGGTTTTCGTAGGGCGAGGTGGCCAGCACATCGAAGCCCTGGACAGGCTCTGGCGGCGTAAAGTCCGTCTGGCGCTCGCCGTAGCTGGAGAAGCGGTCGAAGAGAATCCGCCCGCTGGAGGTGGCCCCTTCTGCAATCTGAATCTGAATCTGCCAGCCGCCGATCTTGTCCAGGTTCAGCACTTCGTCCCCCTTGTAACTGATCCAGCTCGGAATCGCAAACCCGTCCAGCGGCACCAGAAGCCGACGCCACACCCCCGTCGTGTCGTCCAGCACATGCGCAATCCCGCTGTAGTGCCACTCCTCTTTCTGTCCCGTGCTGTAATCGAACAGCTTGATGTTCAACCACACGCTCGACGGATCACTGGCCGGCTCCAGCACCTTGTAGAACAGGCTCAGGTGCGTGCGCGCGGTCATGTCGGGGAAGAATTGCCCCTGGGGCAACTCGTACTGGATGTCGACGCTGCCGCCCCAGCCCTGGTCGCCCACCAGGTTGTAGGTCAGGTCCAGCGCCCCGCTTCCCTCGACCGTATCGGTGGTGGCGACGAGCTGGTAGGAGCCGGCGTTGCTGTTTTTCCAGTGACCCAGCGCGCTCGGGTCGTCCAGGTTGCCCAGCAGTTCGTAGCGCACGCCGGAGACCCAGAGCTCGTCAAAAACAATCGTACCGAAGATGGTGCTGTCGAGCTGAGCGCCGGCCTGAGGACCGGTAAATTCGATGGTCAGCGCGGCGATTTTGTCGAGGTCGAGTTTGCCGTTGCCCAGCAGGCCGCTCCAGCAGCCTGACTGCTGCAGCGGATCCCCACCGGCCTGACAACCCGGCCGCGAAAAGCCGCCATCCGGAACTGTCTGACCGGGCAATCCCAAATCGACCAGCGGCACCGTCCACACTTTCCACTGTCCGGAAGCGTCGTCATAGACATCCTGTGACTGGGTGTACCAGTCCTCAGTCTCTGAACTGGGCGAGGTACCTACCCCTTCGCTGGCATCATGCAGCTTGATACGAATGGTCGCATCCGGATGATTGGCCGGCACCAGCGTTTTGTAGCGCAGGTGAATATGCGTGAAGTCGGAAATATCCCAGAGAGATGCCCGTGCAAAGAAAGAGTCGGGTTGTGGATTGCTCGGGCTGCTCACTTCGGGGTCTGGGCGAATATAGAGCAGACCGTTTGAGCCGCCCCAGGACTGGTCCGTGAAAAGAGACCAGTCTACCTGGAGCGCTTTCCCCATGGTACCTTCATCCTGGTACTCGAAGAACACGAAGTACTCACGTCCTTCGGGATAGGTCACCGTGTCAGGATCATACCCGAAGCGCACCGGTGCTCCGTAGCTTGTCCACAGGCTGTCGAATTCCGCCAGGGAATTGAAGGTGAAGATCTGGGGCACCGGTGGTACGGGCTGTGCCGGGGCCTGCGCAGTCAGGCTCAGCGCCAGCAGCAGTCCCAGCAGGGTTCCGGTGGTAGCAAGGCGCTTCATAGGACCTCCTCAGGTTGGTGTGTTGATTTTTTCAGCAGGCCGTAGCTTTTTCTGCTTCAGAAGTACAGGCGCAGATCCAGCATGGTCACGTTCCCCAGCAACTCAAAGGGGATGTAGCCAAAGTCAGCACCGAAGCGCACCGCCCCCACCCGCATGTCCAGCCCACCGCCCAGCGTCAGGTGAGAGTAGGCATTCTGCAGCGGAAAGTCTTTGTACCCGGCACGCAGGTCCAGATTCATCCCGCCCAGCATGAAGCGCAATTCGGTACCAAAGTCGGCGTTCAGGTTGTTGTCGGTGGGCTGATGCGCGTCGGCGTAGAAGGCCATCTCCATCTGATCGGACCGAAGCAGCGGCCAGGCCACACCGAACTTGAACGAAAGGGGCAGATCCCAGCTGTTCGTTTCGAGCTGCGCGGGCAGCCGGTCGTTGCTGCCGCTGTGTGTGGGATCCAGATCGACGAACACCCGGGTGTTCACCCCCCGCATCTGCATCTCTCCCCCGAAGTTCATGATGGAAGCGGCCAGGCGCAGTCCATTCAGATACTGCGTTTCCAGCACGAAGCCGATGTCGATGGCCACGGTGTGGGCCGACATGTCGTAGATCTGCTGGCGTACGTACTTGACGGTGCCGCCGATGTAGAAGGTATTCGTCAACGGCTGGGCGTAGCTGAGGCCGATGACCAGATCGGTAGCCCCGAACGTCTCGCCGGTACCCTCGGGCAGGTCCACCGTGCGCACCTCCATCCGACCGTAGTCCACCTGCGCCAGCGACAGCCCTACGGCTCCGGCCGTCATCACAGGCACGACCAGCCCGAAGGCATTGTAGTCAATGTCGGCCAGCCAGCGCGTGTGCGTAAAGAAGACAGCCCCACGGTTCTCGCCGTCGTAAAGGCGAGCGGCGCCGGCCGGATTCCAGAACAGCGCGTCGGCGCCGGTGGCCACGGCCGTATAGGCGTGCCCGAGCGCACTGCCCCGAGCACCGGTGCCCAGAATGAGGAACGGGGCGGCGGTTGTGCCCACCCGGCTCTGTGCCACCACCTGCCCGGCCAGACTTCCTCCCAGCAGACCTACCAACACCAGCCGCTGGATGTATGGAAGCAACCGTCGATTTTGCATGGCATACACGTCACTTGATGATTGCAAATTTGCCGACCTTCTCGCCAATGCCCGGCGCCTCTACATGGTAGATGTAGACGCCATAGGCCACTTCCTGCCCGTCCTCGGTGAGCAGATCCCACCATTCCGCCCCGTCGCCGTTGATGCCATGGTGCTCCAGTTTGCGCACCAGCTCACCGCGCATGTTGAAGATGCGAATGGTGCAGCGCTCGGGCAGATGAATGAACTGGATGCGGCGCGGACCGCGGCCCTGAATCTGCGTGCGCGGCTCCCACTCGGCTGCCGCAATATAGGGGTTGGGCACCACGGCGATACGATCCAGCTCCTTACGGGCCAGCTCGGTATCCACGTACCCCGGCCGCATGGTAAACTGGAAGTAGTCGTTGCGCGAGAAGGGGCGGAAGGTTGAGATCCGGATCCGGTCGCCGGGCGAAGGCGCAATGCTTTCGGGACCGGCCACCGAGAAGGTGAGTACGTAGCGGAAGCGGTGCACGTTGAAGCGTACATCGGCAACCACCAGCGCATCGCCCGGCAGGTCCACCTGGCCGTTTTCATTCAGATCACGCACCAGCAGGTGGCACTGCTCGCCAGTGGTCAGGTTACGGCACCAGATCGGAATCTCCACGCGCCGCAGGTGACCCGGATAGGGGCGATTGGGCGTGCGGTAAAGCGAGTCGGCCCACCAGATTTCGTACTCGTAAGGAGCCGCTGCTGCAAAGTTCGTCTGGTCCGTTTCGATAGAGACCACCCAGTTTGTCTCGTACCCTTCCAGCGGACGCGGATTCAGGTTGAAGACTTCCTCGCCGGTTTCCGGGTCCTGCCCCACCCAGCCGGTCCGGCTCCAGTCCACCTCCAGCGCGTCGTTGTAGATGGTGATCACGAAGCCGTCCACGGCCACGGTCTTCTGGGGCGACTCGATCAACGGCGTGCGCGGAATAAGCACCTCGTTTGTCGTGGCATTCCAGAGCGTGTAATGCGTGGTGCGATAGGTATCGCCCGTACCGGAAGTATCCGAAAAGGTCAGCTTATAGACCACGTTCGGATTGATCGCCTCACTGTTGACCACGGTGACTTCAATGTGACCGGTACCGATGCCTTCGGTGGGCTTACTGAGGTCTTCGTTTGTCGAGGCAGGCACATAACCGGCCGCCCGGGCTCGAGGTGTCACAATCGCCACATTGGGCGAATGCCCCCGGATGTTACCGGCCTGGTCTACGTTGATGCTGAAGACGTTTTCCTGCGGGTCAATGGGCTCCGGATTGGGATTCAGCGAGTCGGGCTCGGGCCGATAGCCGTGATCGTAGGCTACGATGGCGTAGTAGTACGTTTTGCCGTTGACCACATCACGGTCGATATAGCTGAACTGGAGCCCGGTGTTGCTGCCCAGGTTGAAGAAGGCCGTGTTTTCCAGGACCGGCACATTGCCCGCATATTCGTTGACCAGGTCCCACTGAGCAATGGGCTTATAGAAGGTGGGCACTCCGCTGGCGTTTGTGATGACCCGGGCATCAGAAAAGAGCGGATCAGTACCCTTGTAAAGCTTGAATCCTTCAAAATCGAACTGCTGCGTAAAGCGGTCGAAGCTTCGAAGCGCCAGCGTATCCCAGGAGAGCACCACGTAGCCGTCGCCGGCCTCCGCCTTCAGCGTGGGCATGATAGGCGGCTGGGCAAAGCGGTAGTCGGCATCGTAGATGCGCTGAACGGTCTGACGATTTTTGAAAAAGTCCTCCTCGTCTTCGCCGAAGATCCAGCCCAGCGAGAAAAAGTCTGTTTCGTTGGGGCCCAGCTCGACAGGGCCAGAGCTAAAGTTCAGGAACGGTTCGACGTTGGCCACAAGCTGACGCGGCTCCTGCCCCAGCCGGAACTGCGATTCCCGGATGCGCGCCCACATCCAGGTATCGTCACGCAGATTATCTCCTGCCTCATAGAAAGGCCGCGTCCCCAGGTGGAAGCCGGTCAGTCCAATCTGGTCGCTCTCGTCGATATCCACTTCGTCAAAGTTAGGCTCACGAATCGAGGGCTGATTATCGCACTCACCGGTATCAGGCCCGGGGTAGCCAAGGTCATAGGGATTCAGTCCGTCGCGACCCACGTCGTCGTTCAGCAACTCACCCTCGTCACAGACGCCGTTGTTGTTGGCGTCGTCGAAGCCCACCCAGTCCAGATCTTCATCACCGGTCCACCAGCGCCCGGCCAGATAAGCCCGACGATTCTCCAGGGGGCCATAATGCCGCTCGAAGTTGGCCATGTTATAATTGGCCTCCACATAGGCGCGGATATTGTCGCGGCCTTCGATGAGAAAGCCCGGACCGCTGAAGCGGCTTTCGTCCGTAATGCCGTCCTCGTCATTATCGAGGCCATCGTGGTCGTTGGCCGGACTTTCCAGGAAGGCAAACCCGACGTAGCCCAGCTTGTAGGTGCCACCGGTCATGTGCTGGCCGATGCCATCGTGGTCCCAGCCATAGGCCACGTCAATCTGCGGGTTGAAGGCCGCGCTTTCGTCTGTTTCTTCGTTACCCATGCCGTAATCCACGAATTGCGCGAAATACAGGCCGGTCTTGGGATCCGGGACGTTCGTCAGATCCGAAAGCACCTCGCCGAAATTTGTCTGGCCCAGATTGGTGATGCGGTAGATCATGAACATCACATCTTCGGCGAGGATGTTGGCCCATTGCAGCAACCGCACATTGACCTGCAGACCGATCCCTCCCTTGGTCGAATCGAACGGATCCGGGTAATAGATACCGTACTGACTGTTAGGCCGTCCCGTTGCGGGATCGATCAGGTACTCGGCATCGGACAGGTCGTCCATCACATAGAAACTTTCCTGGTCAGCGTTGAAGACGCCCTTGCCGAACATCCCATTCCACTTCCCGGGCCAGCCGGGATCGTCCGGTTCACTGAGCTTGTCGGGCCAGAAGGGGGGCCAAGACGTCGGGTCGGTACTGATGGCCGGTACGGGCTGCCGCTGGTTGGTGATGGGATCACGCCGGAAGGGATTGTGGAAGCCGGGCAGCGGCAACCACCCCCAGACCCGTCCGGTGGCCGGATCCACCTTGGTGCCTGCCGAGCGATAGTGAATGCTCACGGGATTGAGCAGCGTATCGGGCGTACCAGGCGGCCAGAAATTGTAAGGCGGCTGGCTCCACTTGGCCCGCTCGCCCCGGACCAGTCCGACCACGACCACGCCGATCCCGTCGATATGGCGCCCACCGATCGTCTTGGGCCAGATACCCCAGGGCATATCGTTCCAGCGGGCCATCTCGCCGTGGTTGCGGTAGTTTGTCTCGATCAAATTGCCGTTCATGATGCCCCGCGCCACGGCATCTTCCGTGCCCCGATATTCGGGCGGAATGGTCGTTCCTTCCTGCGCGCGGGCACTGCCTGCAAGCAGCAGCAACAATCCCAGCCCCAACCACCGATGTAACCGTCCGAACTGCATGGTACGTACACCCTCTGTTGCGTTCAGAAATCGTAGCGAAGGCCAAAGTAGACCCGCCGCGGCGGCGAGAACCAGTCCTGGCGGTAGAAATACTCGTCCAGGCTGTTAACGCCACCCGGACGGGTGCCCGTCCGTTCGTACTGTTCTTTGGTCACCGACTCGTCACCTCGCCCCGTATCTTCATAGACGCCGTAGTGAATCCTGGCATCAAAGAGATTGTCGACCTGCAGGATCAGGCTGAGCCGGTTGTTGAAGACCGGCGGCCGCAGGTACATACGCAGGTCGGTCAGGAAGCCGCTGGGTCGGTCGGCGTTGTTCTTGATGTAGGAGCGAATGAAGCGGCGCACCGTGGTATACGGCGTTCCGGTCTGGTAGCGACTGTAGATTGTCAGCGAGAGCGCCGGACTGGGATTCAGCGTGATACTGGCATTGAGTACGTGCCGACGGTCCCAGTCCAGGCGCACCAGCGAGAGAATCGGCTCCTCACCACTCTGGAAGCGCTGAAAGGCTTCGTCCGGGTTCGAAGAAGTGCCTTTGGCAAACTGGAGCGTGTAGTCAACATCCCAGGTAACCGGTCCGCCGGGCCGCTGGTAAAGCGAGAAGGTAAAGCCACGGGCTACACCGACGTCCCGATTAATGTAGCGCACAAAGTTGGCCGTCGTGCGTACGTCGCGTTGAATCTCAACGCCCGTCAGATTTCGGATGTCTTTGGAAAAGAGCGTGAGTTCCACCCCCAGATCCTCGGTCAACCCCTGCTGCAGCCCCACCTCAAAATGCAGCGTGCGTTCGGGATTCAGGGCCGGATTGCCAAAGTAGGTGCTGTTGTCCTGCGGGTTGACTTCGTACTCGGGATTCGTGTAGAGAATGCTGAGCTGCGGAATCTGGAAAAACAATCCGGCCGAAAAGCGAATCACGCCGGAGGACGAAATCGGAAAAGCAATACCCAGGCGCGGACTGATCTGATAACGCGCCGGTGCCGGCTTTCGGTTGTAGAGTGAGTCGCCGGTCGTCTGACCGTTCTCGTCAATGACCGGAATGTAGAGTTGGTTGGCCTGCGTCCAGTCGATGGGAATTTCGTAGTCCGGATTGAAATAGTCGAAACGAATTCCCGCATTTACAATCAGGTTTTTGAACTCCATTTTGTCCTGAATGTAGGCCGCCAGCTCGTACGGATCGGCCCGCAGCGTGTCACGGCCGTAGGGATCCGGCGAAGGCATCGGCAGCCAGCCCGTGCGCGAGCTGACCTCAATGCCATAGCTCCCGTTTCGAATGCGATGCAACCGAGCCGAGAAGCCTGCCTTGATCTGGTGTACCTGGTTGATCTGGTTTGTGTAATCGGCCAGAATCGTATGCGTAACGGTCAGGTCGCTGGCATTGTAAAGGTCGTTACCGCCAACATCAAAGGCATTCCCACCTTCCAGCGAACTGAGCCTGGACGAAACGTAGCGCCGATCCAAGATGCCCGTCTCTTTGAAATCCTTCGGAATGTCGTACAGCCGCGAGGCACCGGCATCGCGCAGATAGCTGTAGTTGATGTTGGCAAATGAATGGGCATTGGGCGTAAGACGCAGGCTGAAGAGATGGAACTGGCTGTTGTTGAACCAGCGGTTGATGCCGTCGGGCACATATTTCTGTTGATGGTTAATGTTGCGTCCGGTGGCGTCCTGCCAGAGCAGATTGTACTCAAAGCGTACGCCCGGCGTAATCTGGTAGGTCAGCGCCCCGTTGATGGAATAGCGGCGCATATGCGAGGGTACAAACTTCTGATCGCCGGTCGACTCAATGATCCAGGTCTCCGGATTACCCGAACTCAGGTTCTGAGAGGAGTCCGAGGGCATGAAGAGTCGGCGACCGATCACATGCCCCTCGGTATAGAGATAGCGGCCCGTTACCCGAATCCCCAGCTTATCCTGCAGCAGCGGCCCTCCCAGTGAAAACTGCAGATCCTCATGTCCCGGAAAGCCCGCCGCTTTGGAATAGGGCACCATCTCCGAGGTAAAATCATCGTAGCGCAGGCCGTTTCCAGGTGGCGCCAGCCGCTTGACGAATTCCAGCTTCCGGTTACTGGCGATTCCGCCGATTTCGGCCGAAAACGAACCGGTCCATTTTCTTGGAACCCCTTTCGTTACAATGTTCACCACGCCCGACATGGCCTGGCCATACTCGGCATTAAAGACGCCGCTGATCACCTCCAGCGCCGAGACCATGTTCTTTTCGACCTCCAGCGCAGCGCTGTTGGTATAGGGGTTATTGATGGGCACGCCGTTGATCAGATAGGCTACCTCACCAAGGCGTCCACCCCGGAAGTGGCCGTCCACCACACCCGCCTGCTGATTGATGACCTCTCCGATATTCGTAACGGGCAATGCCTCCAGCTCTTCCTCACCGACGAACGCCGTCGTGGTCGTCCGGTCAATCTGCACAATTGGCCGTTCAGCCACTACCACTACCTCTTCCCCCTGAATCACCGTCTCCTGCATCTGGACGTTGATCGTGGTGGTTTTGTCCACCTCCACGCGCACGTTTTCCACCCGCACATCCGCATATCCCACGTATTTGAAGACCAGCGTATAGGTCCCCGGCTTCACATTGATGATCACATAGTAACCTTCCGCATCGGTGGTCGTCCCCTGCATCGTCTCTTCGATGTAGACCTGCACGCCGGGTAGCGGCTCACCTGTGGCCGCATCGGTCACATAGCCGGCAATCTTACCGGTTGTGCCGGCCCGAACGACCATCGTCATCAGCCCCCCACCCAGCAGCAACAACAAAAAACGCTTCATAAGACCATTCAGGTTTGTCTTTCATGGCAGGATCGCTTCCCTTCAATACACCTTCTCCCTACAATGAATCGGTTCAAAATTCACTTTTCCTCCAAGATAACACAGTGGTACAAATGTGTCAATCCCTCGGTAAGTACCCTGCTTATCTCTTCTAATCTGCCAACTAAAGACTAGACTCCGGAATCGCTTTTCGAAAATCGGGAAAATCAAACAGTTTTACCGATTCAAAACGGCAAAATCAGACCTGCTATTCTGTAGGGGTGTTTTTACAACGCCCGTGTGGTGGCGCGTTCGACAAGCTCGGCTTCCAGTACGATATGCCGCGGAGGGAGCTGTTCGCCCCGGTCGTGCGCTTCGATCAACTCCAGCAACAGCTCGGCCGCGCGGGCGCCCATCTCGCGCTTGGGCACGCGTACGCTCGTCAGCGGCGTGCTCAGATAGGCGGCCATCGGAATGTCGTCGAACCCGATCACCGATACCTCCTCGGGCACGCGAATCCCCAGTTCGTGCAATGCCCGGAGCACGCCCATTGCCACCAGGTCGTTGAAACAGGTCACGCCCGTGGGCAAGCTGTCGCGGTGCGTGCGGAAATACTCCAGCGCCGCTTCGTAACCGTCCTGCAGGTGCGCCCCGGCCGGAATGATCACCTCGTCGGTAAAACGCAAATGCGACTGGCTGAAAGCTTTCTCCACGCCCAGAATGCGGTCGCGCGTGTGCTGCGTGTAGGGCGGCCCGGCAAAATGCACGATGCGTTCATGCCCGCGCTCGATCAGATAGCTGACGGCCATCTGCGCGGCCCGGACGTTATCGACGCTGACCACGTTCACCTGCAACCCCTGCACGGCCTCCAGCAGCACGAAAGGATATTCGGCCCGTCGCAGCATGAACAGATGGGATAGATCGGCCCGCGCATCCAGTACCGGCGCAATCACCGCACCCTGCACGTACCGGTTCTGAAAGGCCCTGAGCAGCTCGCCTTCTTTTTCGTAGCTCCCCTCCGAAGTGCACACAAACGAAATGTACCCGCGCGACGCCAGATATTCCTGCGCTCCGATGACCACCTCCGAGTAGAACGGATTGTCCATCTCTTTGATGATCAACCCGATCGCCGGCTCGAAGACCTTCCCGTCGCCCTGCATGGCGCCCAGCGCCCGCGCCGAAGGCGAGGGCTGATAGCCCAGTTCTTCGATGGCCGCCAGTACCCGCCGTCGCGTATGCTCGCGAACGGTCGGCCGGTTGTTCAGCACCGCGGAAACCGTCCCCACCGAAACCCCGGCCTTCCGGGCCACATCGGCAATGGTCACGCGCTTTTTCATGGGAGTATGCTCCGTTGCATGAGGTAAGGGCTTTCGCAATAATTTACAAAAATGAATCCCTTCATTCCAGGCATTTTCAACGAATCGGCGGGCGGCGCCGGTGAAAATCGGTGGCCTGCTGGTAGGCGTGCGCCAGCATGAGCACCTCGGCATCCCGATACAGGCCGCCGATGAACGTGATGCTGCCGGGCCGGCGACGCGGCGACAGCGGGTTGTCTTTCAGCGGATGGAAGGCGTTCGGCACGCACACGCAGGGATGGCCCGTCAGGTTCGTAATGCGAAGTGTTCCACCGCCGAACGTCGGTGAAACGAACACGTCCACCTCTTGGAAAACCTCGGCCATCCGCTGCATGAGCAGCGTGCGGATGCGGTTGGCCTGCAGAAACTCGACTGCCGGCACAAAACGCGCCACCCGGAACACATGCGGCCAGGTGTTGCGTCCCTGCCGGACCATCAGGTCCACCCCGCCTGTCCGGGTCAGTTCATCAAAGGCGGCGGCCGCCTCCACTTCCAGTGTGAGCAGCATGGCCGAGACGGGCAGGTCGTCCGGCAGGCGGATGGGCTTCAGTTCAATGCCCAGGTCGCGCAGCACCTGGAGCGTCTGCAGGTCGGCTTCCCGGTTCTCGTAATCTTCCTCAAAGGCTTCGGCCAGATAGCCCACGCGCAGTTGCCGCACGTCGAAGTTCGGATCGAAGGGGAACGGCATATCGCGCGTACTCGGATCGCGCGGGTCGCGTCCCCGGATCACATCGAACACGAGCGCGCAATCCTCGGCCGAACGGGCCATGGGGCCGAGCTTGTCCATCGTCCAGGCCAACGTCATGGCCCCGTAGCGGCTCACCGCCCCGAACGTCGGACGATGGCCGGTCACTCCGTTACGTGTCGAGGGCGACACGATCGAACCCAGCGTCTCCGACCCGATCGCGAACGGCACCAGCCCGGCTGCCACCGCCGCCCCGGGTCCCGCCGAAGAGCCACTCGAGCCCTGCTCGATGTTCCAGGGGTTTTTCGTCTGGCCGCCGAACCACACGTCGCCCCAGGCCAGCGCCCCCAGCGTCAGCTTGGCCACGAGCACGGCGCCGGCCGCATCCAGCTTTTCGATCACGGCAGCCGTCACATCCAGCACCTGGTTTTCGTAGGGTTTCGCGCCCCAGGTCGTGCGATAGCCGGGTACGGCCAGCAGGTCCTTGGCGCCGTAGGGCACGCCGTGCAGCGGCCCTCGCCAGTGGCCGGCGTCCAGCTCTTCGTCGGCCTGTCGCGCCTGGGCCATGGCCCGCTCCTCGGTATAGGTGATAACGGCCTTCAGCACGGGATCGTAGCGCTTCAGACGGGCCAGATACAGTTCGGTCAGTTCCACCGAGCGCACCTGCCGCGTCTTGAGCAGGTACGAAAGTTCGGCCACCGTCATGAAGGCCAGGTCTTCGTCGCTGCGCGGCCGCTCCACCGGTCGGGGTTCCCAGCGCATTCCGGCCGTTCCTTCCGGGATCGGCTCGCCGCCGATGGTCGGATCGAACACGAAGGCCGGAATCACATCGTTGGGAAGCGGGACCTGACGCATCGCCTCGTAATCCTTCAGGCGCTCGGTCAGGTCCTCCACCATCATCTGGCGCTGTTCTTCCGTAAAAGACAGGCCGGCGATGCGTTCGGCACAGGCGATCGTTTCCGGCGTGATCGGCTCGCCTTCTTCGATTTTCGCATACAGTACGCCGGGGAAAAGCGTACCGGTCAGCCCCAGCGCCGAGCAGTACTGGAGGAACAGACGACGATCCAGCGGCATGGCGCTATAGCGGTTTGCGTTAACGGAATCGAGGGACAGGAAACAGGATGCGGCTTTCGTGGCCCTGTGCATCCACCGACTGAATGCCGAAGAAGTAATCGTCCTTCGACCAGCCCACGAAGGTGTAGCTGGTGTCCGTGGCCGGCACGAACCACTTCTGCTGCCATTGCGGAGCGGTGGTCTCACGCACGAGCACGTAGTAGCCCGCCAGCCGGTCGCGTCCGGCCCGCGGAGGCTCCCAGAGCAGCCGGGTATCGACCGAGAGCCCCCGCGCGTCGATATAGGCGGCTGCGGGTGGCGGCGGGGCCATCGCCAGGTTGGCCAGCACAGCTGTCATCAGACGGGTCACCCGTGCCACGTAATCGAAATCCACACGGTCGGGCACGTCGCCGTAGGCGATGCCGTTCTCGACGCGCACGTCCTGATGCTGGCGCGTGTAGGATTCGTTGGGCTCGGTGAGTCGGACGGCCGCAAAGCCGCGCTCGTTGAACGGAATATGGTCGCCGCCCCTCAGGAAGCGGTCGCGCCGGAAGATCAGCTTCACGTGGAGCTCGGGCACATAGCGCGCGCCGATCTCGTGCAGGTAGCGGGCAAGCTGGCGGGACGGACTGTCGTTTTCGCCGCCGATAGCCTGGCGCAGACGGGCCTGCTGCAGCGTTTCGGCCGAGGGCACTCCTTCCGAAAAGACGCGCACCGTCCGGTTGTCGCGCACGCCGTTGTCGCCCTCGGTATTGCCGATGATGTCCAGCGTGAACATCCCGGCCACGTTCCAGCCCAGCGAGTCGGCCATGGCCGCCAGATGTCGGGCGCCGAGGAGCCCCTGCTCCTCGGCCGCCATCGCCACGAACAGAATCGTGGCCGGAAAGCGCTCACCGGCCAGCACCCGGGCCATTTCCATGACGGCGGCTGTCCCGCTGGCGTCGTCCGAGGCGCCCGGCGCGTACGAAAGCGAATCCATCACGTCGCTCACGCGGCTGTCGTAATGGCCGCTGACGATGAAAATGCGGTCGTCTTCAGGATCGGTGCCGGGCAGGCGAGCGATCACGTTAACGATCTCCACGCGCCGATCCACACCGCGGCCGTCCGGTCCGTACCAGAAGCGGTCGAAAAATACCTCCATGCGTCCGCCGCCGGCCGCCGCGTAGCGTTCGAGCGTTCGTTTGATCCAGCGACGGGCGGCCCCGATGCCGAACGTATCGTTTTCGGTCGGCGAAAGCGTATGCCGCGTACCGAAGGCGGCCAGCCGGCGGATGTTCGCCTCGATCGAATCGGCCGAGACGCGCGCCAGCAACTGCTGGATGTAAGGATCCGGCTGCTTCGTTACCGGCTGCGTCTTTCCTGCCAGTGTCCATCCGGCCAGTAGCAGTACGATCCAGAGCCGTTTCATGCCCCCATCCTGAATGCCGGTCAATTTTTTCCAGAACATACAAAACGGCCGAATAAAGTAGGAGCGGACCGACGCGATCACCCCGCATGTTCGACGGGGCGGTAGCATTTCTGGGGAAGAATCTCATAGTTTCCGGTCGCAAGAATGCTCTGCGCCGGAATTTTCCATGCGACGCTGGACGTCCATCCTGCTCGGGGCCGTTCTGACGGCGGCCTTCATTGGTCCGGGCACGGTCACCACAGCGGCGGCCGCCGGGGCCGGCTACGGGCTGGCTCTACTGTGGGCGCTGACGTTCTCGACGCTGGCCTGCTGGACGCTGCAGGAGGCGGCCGCCCGGCTGGCCATCTGCTCGGGACGTCCGCTGGCCGAAGCGCTGCGCGATCAGTTCGACGGCTGGAAAGGCGTGGCCGTCCGATTGCTGGCGCTGGGCGCCATCGTGCTGGGCAATGCGGCCTTCGAGGTGGGAAACGTACTGGGCGCCGTGGCCGGACTGGAGCTGGTGTTCGACGTGCCTCGCCGTCTGCTGGTGCTCGGCGTGGGTTTGCTTTCGGGCACCCTACTCTGGTTCGGCACGCTGCGCATGTTGCCACGCGTGCTCGGCGTCTTCGTGGCGTTCATGGGCCTGGCGTTTCTGATCACCGCCCTGCAGGTGCATCCGCCCGACGCCGCGCTGCTGCGCCATCTGGTCTGGCCCGCGCTGCCGGAGGGCGCCGGCCTGCTGGTGGTAGGGTTGATCGGCACCACCGTCGTACCCTACAACCTGTTTCTGGGCTCCGGGCTGGCCCGGGGCGAGCCGCTGGACACTACGCGCTTCGGGCTGGCCGTGGCCATCGTCGGCGGCGGCCTGATCTCGATGGCCGTGCTGGTGGTCGGCACGGCGGTACAGGGCACCTTCACCTACGCGGCCCTTGCCGACACGCTCGGTCGGGTGCTGGGCACCTGGGCCCGCACCCTGTTCGCGCTGGGACTCTTTGCGGCCGGCTTCACGTCGGCGCTGACGGCGCCCATCGCCGCCGCCATCACGGCCCGGGGCCTGCTGAGTGCACCGAACGCCTCGGAGCACGACCGCACCTACCGGCTTACCTGGCTGGTGGTATGGGGCAGCGGCGTGCTCCTGAGTCTGCTGGACCTGCGGCCGATCCCGGCCATCATCACGGCCCAGGCACTCAACGGCGTGCTGCTACCGATCGTGGCCGTATTTCTGTGGATCGCCACCAACGATCCGCGCCTGATGGGACGCGACGGCCTCACTTCGCCCGGGCTGAACGTGCTCGCCGGCCTCTCGGTCGGGATCGCCGTGTTGCTCGGCCTGCGCAACCTGCTGGCCGCATTGCAGGCGGCCGGCGTGGGTCCGGTACTGTCGGAGTCGCTGCTGCTGAAACTGGCCGGCGGCATTACCTTCTTTTTGCTACTGCTTCTGGGTCGCTATCTGTATCGACTGCGTCGTCTTGCCCCATGAGCATCCGCGTAGGTATCGACATCGGAGGGACCTTTACGGACTTTGTCGTTTTCGACGAAACGGACGGGCGCCTGACTACCTTCAAGATCTTCTCCACGCCGGACGATCCGGCGCGTGCCGTGCTCGAAGGCCTGCAGCAGGTGCCAGCGGCCGCACGCCAGATCGTGCACGGCTCGACCGTCGCCACGAACGCCCTGCTGGAACGCAAAGGCGCGCGCACGGCCTTCGTCACGACGGCGGGCTTTCGGGACCTGCTGCATATCGGCCGTCAGAACCGGGCCGAGTTGTACGATCTGGCCGCCCGACGGCCCGAACCGCTCGTGCCACGCACGCTGTGCTTTGAAGTGCCGGAACGCGTGGGTCCCGACGGATCGGTGCTTCAACCGCTGGACGAGACGGCCATTCCACCGCTGATCGAGGCGCTTCGGTCGGCCCGCGTGGAGTCGGTCGCCGTCTGTCTGCTTTTTTCTTTTGCCCACCCGGACCACGAGCAACGGCTGGCGCGCGCACTGCGGGAAGCCGGCTTCGTGGTGGCGGCCTCCAGCGACATCCTGCCCGCTTTCCGGGAGTACGAGCGGGCCAGCACCACGACGGCCAGTGCCTACGTGGCCCCCGTGCTGGATCGTTACCTCGGCCGCCTCGAAGCCGCGCTGGGCGGCACGTTGCGCGTGATGCAGTCCAGCGGCGGCCTGATTCATGCCCGCGAGGCCCGCACCCAGGCCGTCCGCTGCGTGCTCTCGGGACCGGCCGGCGGCCTGATCGGCGCCCGCTTCGTGGCCGAGCTGTCCGGCACCCGCCACCTGATCACGTTCGACATGGGCGGCACGTCCACGGACGTGGCGCTGGTGCCCGACGCCCTGCCCCTCACCACCGAAGGTACCATCGGCGGGCTTCCCATCGGGATCCCGTTGCTCGACATCCACACGGTCGGGTCCGGTGGCGGCTCCATTGCGCGGGTCGATCCCGGCGGCGCCCTGCGCGTGGGGCCGGAAAGCGCCGGTGCCGATCCCGGTCCGGTCTGTTACGGACGCGGCGGCATCGAACCCACCGTGACCGACGCCCACCTGGTGCTCGGCCGCCTGCGGCCGGATGCCTTTCTCGGCGGCCGCCATCGGCTGGACGCCGAAGCCGCCGAGGAGGCCCTGACGCGACTGGCCCGAACGCTGCGCCTGGACGTGCCCCCCGGCCTGACGCCCGCTCAGGCGGCCGCCCGGGGCATCGTGGCGGTGGCCGAAGCCCACATGGCCCGGGCGCTCCGCGTAATCTCGGTCGAGCGTGGCTACGACCCGCGCGATTTCGTGCTCGTCTCGTTCGGCGGCGCCGGCGGCCTGCACGCGGCCACGCTCGCCCGGGCGCTGGGCATTCGCCGCGTGCTCGTGCCCGCCCAGGCTTCGGTGCTCTCGGCGCTGGGCATGCTGGCCGCCGACGTGGTGCGCGACTATGTCCAGACCGTCATGCTCCCAGGCACCACGTCGTCGGAAGAACTGCGTCGGCGTTTCGATCCGCTGGTCCGCCAGGGACGCGAGGAGCTACGCGCCGAAGGCTTTGCGTCGGGTCAGATCCGGATCGAACGCCTGCTCGACGTCCGCTATCCCGGCCAGAGCTACGAACTGACCGTGCCCTTCGGCCGCGGCTGGATCCGTGCCTTCCACCGACTGCACCGGCGGCGCTACGGCTATGCCACGCCGGACCTCGTGCCCGAGATCGTCAACCTGCGCGTGCGGGCTACCGGACCGATCGCGCCGCCCGCGCTCCCGACGGTCGAGGCGGGCGATCCCGTTCCGCCCTCCGAAGCCCTGCTGGACAGGACCCCGGTCGTGCTCGAGACGAGCCGGGCGGACGTCCCCTTCTTCGACGCCACCCGCCTGAGCGCCGGCAACCGACTGCTCGGTCCCGCCGTGCTCGTACGCCCCGATACGACCATTTACCTGCCCCCGGAAACCACCGCCCACGTTGACCGCTTCGGCCATGTCTGGATCGATACCTGAAATGGACCCGGTTCGGCTGGAAATTTTTCGCCACCTGCTGGCCGCGGTGGCCGAGGAAATGGGCGCCGTGCTGCGCCGCACCGGCTTTTCGCCGAACATCAAGGAGCGCCGCGACTATTCGTGCGCGCTGTTCACGTCCGATGGCGAACTGGTGGCCCAGGCCGCCCACATTCCCGTACATCTGGGCGCGTTGCCGCTGTCGGTGCAGGCCTGTCGCGAAGCATTTCCCGAGCTGAAACCGGGCGATGCCGTGCTGCTCAACGATCCGTTCCGGGGTGGCACGCACCTGCCGGACCTGACGCTCGTTTCGCCGGTGTTCGTCGAAGGGAAGTTGCTCGGTTTCGTGGCCAGCCGCGCCCATCATGCCGACATCGGCGGCATGGCACCGGGCTCGATGCCGCTGTCGCGCGAAATCTTTCAGGAAGGGCTCATCATCCCGCCCGTTAAGCTCATGGAGCGCGGCCGCCCGAACCGGGCCGTGTGGGAATTGCTGCTCGCCAACGTGCGCACACCCGACGAGCGGCGCGGCGACCTGCGTGCGCAACTGGCCGCCAACGAGCGGGGCGTCCGGCGCCTGCAGGAGCTGGCCGCCACCTACGGCCCCGATACGCTCCAGGCGGCTTTTTCGGCCCTGCTGGATTATGCCGAGCGGTTGATGCGCACCCTGCTGCAGACGCTGCCTGACGGCACCTGGCGCTTCGAAGATGCGCTCGACGACGACGGGATCGGCGAAGCGCCCCTGTGGATCCGGGTCAAGCTGACCATCGCGGGCGACACGGCCACGATCGACTTCTCCGAGACCGATCCCCAGTGCGCGGGTAGCCTGAACGCCGTCCGTGCCATCACGGTCTCGGCCGTGTACTATGTGTTCCGGGCCTTGCTGGGCTACGACGTGCCGGCCAACGCGGGCTGCCTGCGCCCCCTGCAGATCGTTACCCGGCCCGGCACGCTCGTCGATGCTCGACTACCGGCGGCGGTCGCCGGCGGCAACGTGGAGACCTCCCAGCGGATCGTCGATGTGCTGCTGGGCGCGCTGGCGCAGGTCTGCCCCGATCGCATTCCGGCCGCCTCTCAGGGTACTATGAATAACCTGACGATCGGCGGACTCGACCCGCGCACCGGCCGTTACTACGCCTACTACGAGACGCTGGCTGGCGGCGCCGGGGCCCTGCCCGATGCCGATGGCACCTCGGCCGTGCACACGCACATGACGAACACGCTGAACACGCCCGTCGAGGCGCTGGAGTACGCCTATCCGCTCCGCGTAACGCACTATGCGATCCGGGACGGGTCGGGCGGCGCCGGCCGCCATCGGGGCGGCGACGGGCTCATCCGGGAGATCGAGCTGCTGGCGCCGGCACAGGTTACCTGGCTGACCGAACGGCGGCGACGGCCGCCCTACGGACTGGCCGGCGGCGCGCCGGGCCAGCCCGGCCGCAACCTGTGGATTCACCGGGGCGAGGTGCGCCAGATGCCCGGAAAGACCAGTTTTCAGGCCGAAGCCGGCGACCGCATCCGCATCGAAACGCCCGGAGGCGGCGGCTGGGGCCCGCCTGCATAGTTTTCAGGTTCCGGAGCAACCGCACCGCAATGCGGTGCAACCCGATGCAGCGATTTCACAGCAGGCGTCTCGCTTTATTGAAGCGCCTCGATGCGGATTTTGCGGAGGCCCAGTTCGGCCACCGAGCGGCCATCGCGGAACGGCATCCAGAACAGCCCCGAAAGCCCGCCCGTACGCATCTCACCGGCCCGCAGCGTATCGGCCACCCAGGCTACCTCTTCGCTTCCGTCGTCAGCCCGGAAGACCACCTGAAAGCGACAGGCCACCGGAAAGTCGTTACGATTGTGCAGGCGGAGCACCACGCCCTCGTAGGAACTGCCTCTTTCCGCGTAAAACAGATAGGTAATCTCCACGCCCCGGTAAGTCAGCAGCGGTTTCCAGACGGCCGTCCACCAGGATTCTTCCTGCGCGATCGCCCGCAAGCCCATCAGGCTCCACACAACAGCTCCCAAAAGCACCGTTTGCAGCCCCCCACGTCTCACTGTCTTCACCCGCCTTGCTGCACTGCCTTAAAGAAAAGGGCCGCCCCTTGTGTCGGCCCCTTACCGAAGAAATTTCGAGCGTTGATCTCAGAAGCCCTTTGCCTGCTGTTCGATCAGCTGGCCGAGGCATTCGACGGTACGGGCGTAGCCCGGTACGAAGTGGCCGTTGATCAGCACGGTGGGAACGCCCCGCACGCCGATCATGCTGGCCTGCCGGCTCTGCCGTTGCATGTATTCGTTGAAGACACCCTCGTTGATCTGCCGGGCCAGCTCATTTCGGTCCATGCCGATCTCCTCGGCGATGTCGAGGATTTCTTCCAGCGTCAGTCCGCCCGAGCGCTGACGTGCGAACTGCGCCTCCAGCATGGCTTCATATTTTCCTTCCCGGGCGGCGGCGTACAAGGCGGCCACCTGCGGAATGGAAAACTGCCAGAGCGGGATCGGCTTGAAGACGAAATAGGCCTGCAGCCCGTAGCTTTCCACTACCTGCTTCATGATCGGGTGCAGGTGCTTGCAGTGCGGGCAATTGGGATCGAGGTATTCGATGACGACCACCTTCGCGTCGGGATTGCCCGCCGTGGGGTCGTTCATCATGATCAGGTCGCGGAAGTAGCGCACCGGCGGCCGCTCTGTATCGAAGCTGCAGGTCTGCGTGGCCGGTTGCGCCTCGGTCACGGCGTCGGCCGTGGTGGTCGAGGTTTTCGGCGAAAGCGCGTCGTTCAGGTAGACGTCGGCGCCCATGAGCAGCAGCGCGGCCAGCGCCAGTCCGCCCAGGGCCAGTCGTTCGGTGCGGATGCGTTCCGGTCGTTCCATAGTAGCCGGTCGAAAGGTGAACAGTTCGTAGGCCTGCAGGCCGGCCATCGTCAGCACCAGCCCGGCGGAGACCAGGCACAGCGCACAGAACGTGGCCAGCTCGAATGCCTGATAATAGAGCAGGTAGAGCGTGTAAAGCAACCCGACGCCGAGCAGTCCAGCCCGGATCAGCTTGTACCGATGCCGGTGCAGGGCCGGACGCAGCAACGCCAGCGCGCTCAGCAGCGCCACGGCGGCGTAGAACAGTGCGCCCCAGATCGTATTCGAGACGCCCAGCAGCGTGCCGGCCGCGCTCTGCACCACCGAGGCGCAATCGAAGGCCTTTTCCAGCGGTGCCAGGCTCGCCACGCCGAAGCAGCCTTCTTCGAACTGGCGCTGCTGCTGCACCCAGAGGTGCGTCGTGTCGAGCAGGCCCAGCAGCGCCAGGCCAAAAATCAGGCGGTTGAGTCCGGCCCGGCGGTTGCGCAGGCGTCCGCGCAGATCCGACAGATTTCGAGCTGCCATCACTCCGGCAAGATCATTTCAGGCTTCAGGGTTAATGAAGAAAATTACGTCAGGGTTTCGATTGCGCATCGAATGTCGGTAACTTCCGGAATGTATTTTTGAAAGCAGGGTCCGGTAGCACCGAGAGTGTCGAACGATCCGCCGGTTATGGCCCGCCGTAATCACGTCGATCCGGCCCAGGTTTTTCGGCTGTTCTATCCGCGCACATTGCTGGCCTGGACGCAGAACTTCGACTGGCGCATCACGGGCCGCTGGATGTTTTACTCGGCCATTATCGGCGTGCTGGGTGCGCTGGCCGCGCTGGTCTTCGGCGAGCTGGTAACCCTGCTGACCCGGCTGATCCTGATCGAAGGGGCCGGGTATCCGGTGCCCTTCCCCCGAGGCGAAGGCGGCACCGACATTTTCGATCTGGAACAGGTACTCCATCCTGCCCGTCGCTGGCTGCTGCTGATCGCCCCCGCGGTAGGCGGTCTGCTTTCGGGCTGGATCGTCTTCACCCTTGCGCCCGAGGCCGAAGGCCACGGGACCGACAGCGTAATCCGGGCCTTTCATCGGGGGCGTGGCTTTATGCGCCTTCGCGCCGGGCTGGTCAAGATCGTGGCTGCGGCGCTGACGATCGGATCGGGAGGAAGCGCCGGCCGCGAGGGGCCGATCACCCAGATCGGCGCCACGCTGGGGTCATGGCTGGCCCAGCGGTTGCACCTGAGTGAACGGGAGCGCCGGCTGTTTCTGGTGGCCGGCATGGCGGCCGGTCTGAGCAGCATCTTCCGCTCACCGCTGGGCGGTGCTTTCTTCGCCGTCGAGGTGCTCTACCGCGAAGACATCGAGAGCGAGGCGCTCATGCCCGCCATCGTGGCCAGCATCACCGGCTATTCGCTCTACACGAGCATCGAGCGGTCCGGGACCGTCTTCGTCACCCCGCGCTTCGAGTTCGTCAGTCCGCTCGAACTGCTCCCGCTGATCGGCTTCGCGCTCTGCTGCGCCATCGTGGGCATTTTTTACGTGCGCGTCTTCTACGGCACGAAGCGCCGCATCTTCGATCCAATGCCCCTACCGCCCGCCCTGAAGCCCGCGCTGGGCGGCCTGCTCGTCGGCGCGATCGCCTTCTTCTTCCCGGCCATCATGGGCTCGAGCTACGGCTGGCTGCAGCAGGCCATCGATGGCAACCTGCCGCTGGGCTTCATGGCGCTGCTGGCCCTGCTGAAAATTTTCGCCACCTCGCTGACGATCGGATCGGGGGGCGCGGGCGGCACCTTCGCCCCGTCGCTGGTGATCGGCGGTATGCTGGGGGGACTCTACGGGGAAGGGTTGCACCGGCTGTTTCCGACGCTGATCACCCAGCCCGAAGCCTACGTGTTGATTGGCATGGGGACGTTCGTGGGCGGCGCGGCCAACGTGCCCATCGCCGCCACGATCATGATTTCGGAGATGACCGGGAGCTACTCGCTGCTGGTGCCGCTGATTTTCGCGGGCGTGATCACCCACCTGGTGGCCCGCCGGTGGAGCCTGTTCGAGGAACAGGTGCGCACGCACAACGACTCGCCCGCCCACCGTGCCGAACTGTTGCCCGATCTGCTGCGCCAGATTCCGGTGGCGGCGGTCGTCGAGCGCGTGCCTTACTTCCACACGGTCGAGCCGGGTCATACGCTGCGCGAGATGCTGGACGTGTTCACGCGCACGCGGGAAGTCGTGCTGCCCGTCGTGGCGCCCGGCAGCGGCCGCCCGCCCCGCTACCTGGGGCTGGTGCTGCTTGAAGACCTGCAGTCGCTGCTGCGCGAGGCCGACGCGCTCAGCCCGCTCATCGTCGCCCAGGACGTACAGGTGCCCTTCGAGGCCGTACGACTGTCCGACACGCTCGAAGACGCCCTCAACCGCTTCCTGGAGACGCGCTATCCGGAGCTGCCCGTGCTGGACGAGCGCGGCGAAATCGTGGGCTTCCTGCGACCGCACCAGCTCATCAGCGAATACCACCGGGCCCTGCTCCGCCACCTGCAGCAGACGCCGGAAGTCGAGGCCCGCTCATGAGCGAGCTTTTTTCCTTTCAGGAACAGGACCTGCTCTACCGGCTCGCCCTGGCGGCGGCCGGCCTGGTCATCGTCTTCGTCCTGGTACGCGTGAGCATCCGGCTGCTCACGCGCCGCATCGACGATCCGGACCGCGTCTATCGCATCAGCCGCCAGATCCGACGCACCGGCGCCGTCGTCATGCTGGGGCTGCTGCTGGTGATCTTTTCGCCCCGCCCGACCGAACTGGTGGCCATCCTGACGGTCGTCGGCGCCGGGCTGGCCATCGCGCTGCGCGAAGCGCTCCTGAGCGTGGCCGGCTGGCTTCGGATCGTGCTGGTCCACCCCTACCAGCAGGGCGACCGCATCGAGATCAACGGCGTGCGCGGCGACGTGATCGACATCCGCGTCATGCGCACCACGCTCATGGAAATCGGCGGCTGGGTGGACGCCGACCAGAGCACCGGCCGGCTCGTGCACGTTCCGAACGCCTGGGTCTTTCTCTATCCGGTCTACAACTACACCCAGGGCTTTCGCTTCATCTGGAACGAGCTGTCGGTGACGGTCACCTTCCGAAGCGACTGGCAGGCCGCCCGCGACATCATGGAATCGCTCGCGCGCGAATCGACGGCCATCGTCGAACGCCAGGTGGCCGAAGAAATTCGCCAGATGTCCCGGGAATTTCTCGTACATTACAGCATCCTGACGCCGTTCGTCTACGTGCGCATCGTGGAGAACGGCATCCAACTGACGCTGCGCTACCTGTGCGAGGCACGCAAACGTCGGGGCACCGAGCACGCGCTGACGGTCAGCATCCTGGAAGCCTTCCGCCGGCACGGCGGTATCGAACTGGCCTACCCGGCCGTGCAGGTGGCCCTGCCCGACACGCCCCAGTTTGGACCGCTACCGCCGACCGACCATGACGCCTCAGGAACTCGCCCGCCTGATCGACCACACGGCGCTTAAACCCGACACCACGGAAGCCCGCATCCGCACGCTCTGCGACGAGGCGCGCCGCTACGGCTTTGCAGCGGTCTGCGTCAACCCCTGTTACGTGCCGCTGGCCGCCGAACTGCTACAGGGTAGCGCGGTGGCCGTCTGCACCGTGGTGGGCTTCCCGCTCGGGGCCAACCGCACGGCCATCAAAGCGGCCGAGGCTGAACAGGCCATCCGGGACGGGGCGGCCGAGCTCGACATGGTGCTGAACATCGGCTTTCTGAAAAGCGGCCGGCTTCAGGAAGTGCTGGAAGACATCCGCGCCGTGGTGGACGTCGCCCGGGCGGCCAGGCCACCGGCAGGACGCGATCGGATTCTGGTGAAAGTGATTCTGGAAACGGCCCTGCTGACCGATGCGGAAAAAGAAACCGCCTGCCGACTGGCGCTGGAGGCCGGCGCCGATTTCGTGAAAACGTCCACGGGCTTTGCCGGCGGAGGTGCCACCGTCGAAGACGTTGCGCTGATGCGTCGGGTGGTGGGCGACCGGATGGGCGTGAAGGCGTCGGGCGGAATCCGCACGCGCGCGCAGGCCGAAGCGCTGGTGGCCGCCGGGGCCAACCGGCTTGGCACCAGTGCAGGGGTCACCCTGATTCAGGACACGGCTTCCGATCCGGAAAGCTACTGAGGCCATGAGCGATGCAGCGGCCGATCGGTACGAGACCGCCCGCGCGCTGCTCCGCCGCTACTGGCGACACGACGATTTTCGTCCGGGCCAGTGGGAAATCATCCAGGCGGTGCTGCAGGGACAGGACGTGCTGGCCGTGCTGCCGACCGGCGGCGGGAAGTCGGTCTGCTATCAGCTCCCGGCCCTGCTGCTGGACGGCCTGACGCTGGTCGTTTCGCCGCTGCTTGCGCTCATCGAAGACCAGGTGGCCCGCCTCCGGGCGCGGGGCATCCCGGCCGCCTTTCTGCACGGGCAACTCGCGCCGCACGCGGCCGAGCAGTGCTGGATCGATGCGGAGCACGGCGCCTACCGTTTGCTTTATGTAACCCCTGAACAGCTCACCACCGCCCGTTTCGAAGCACGGGCCGGACGGCTGCGCGTGGCGCTGCTGGCCGTCGACGAAGCGCACTGCGTCAGCGAATGGGGGCCACAATTCCGTCCTGCCTACCTGCATCTGCCCGAGGCCCGTCGGCAACTGGGCGATCCCCCGCTGCTGGCACTCACGGCCACGGCCACCCCGCGCGTGCGCCAGGACATCGTCGAAAAACTGGCGCTGCGCACCCCCCGGATCATCGTGCGCGGCTTCGACCGGCCCAACCTGGTCTGGTCCGTGTTCGAAACCGCCGCCAAAGCGGAACGCGTCCGGGCCGTACTCCGGGGCGTGCCCGGCCCGGGCATCCTGTACTGCGCCACGCGGCGAAGCGCCGAACGCTGGACCGAGACGCTACGGCGGCTGGGCGTCGAGGCGGTCTGCTACCATGGCGGACTGTCGGCGGCCGACCGGGCGGCCGCCTCCCGGGCCTGGCGGGAGGGACAGGCCCGCGTGGTAGCCGCCACCAGCGCCTTCGGCATGGGCATCGACCGGGCGGACGTCCGCTTCGTTCTGCACGCCGAACTCCCCCCATCGCTCGAAGCCTACTACCAGGAGGCCGGTCGGGCCGGACGCGACGGTCGGAAAGCCTACGCCGTGCTGCTCTTTCAGGAGAAAGACATCGACCTGCAGCGCCAGTTGATCGCCCTGAGCTATCCGGCGCGCGACGTGGTGGCCCGCATCTACGAGGTGGCCTGCAGCCTGGCCCAGGTGCCCGTGGGCACCCGCCCGAACCATCCCGTGCTGTTCGACGCCGAACGTATCGCCTGCATCGTGGGCGTCCCGCCGGGTGCCGTGCGCCACACGCTGGAGCTGCTCACGCGCCAGGAAGTCTGGGAGCCGATCTGGCTGCCCGCCCACTACGTGCTGCTGCGCCTTCGGGGGACGCCGAACGACTTTCGGCGCTTTGCGGCAGCCACGAACAACCCGCGGCTGGCCCGCTTCGTCGAAGCGCTGCTGCGTGCGATCCCGGCCGACGCCTTTTCCACCTGGTGGCCGGTCAGCCTGCGCCGGCTGAGCCGCCGCACCGGGGTGGAACGCGAGCGGCTGCTGCGCGGCCTGGATTTTCTGCGGGAGCGTGCGTTGCTCGACTGGCTCTCGTCCGACCGCGCCCGCCTGGTCCGCCTCAAAATCGCCCGCCCTCAGCGCCTGAGCATCGACGACCGCCTGCTGCGGCAGGCCCGCGAGCAGGCCGAAGCGCGCCTGGAAGCACTCGTCCGCTACGCCCGCACCACGAGCTGCCGCCGCCACTTTCTGCTGACCTACTTCGGCGAATCGGCGCCCGAGCGGTGCAACGCCTGCGACGTGTGTCTGAAGCGATCCGGACGTCGGAATTCCCCCGACCTGTAGCAGCGGCTCACCGTGGCGTGGCCTCGCTGCCGTAGTGCTCCAGCATCAGCCGCTCCTGGATCTGCTGATAGAGCTGACGAAAAGCTTCGGGATCGCGTGCGTAGTGCTGCAGCCGACGGGCCACCGTGGCCGAATCCAGTCCGTAACGGGCCAGTACCGAATCGCGAAAGGCGGGCGTCACGTCGCCCACCACGGCCTGCCGGGCCGAAAGCAGGTGCAGCTCGACGAGCACGTTCACCAGCGTGCTATCGACCGCCGTCGTTTCGGATCGCGTTCCGCCACAGCCGGCCAGCAGCAACCCGGCCGCCAGCAGACCAATTGCCATACGATTTGTCCTTCGCATGAAAATCAGAGATTGCAGGAGCAGGCCATGGTGTCTGCTCGAAGATACCGCCTACGAACCCTTCGCTTCCATGGCAAAATACGCTTCCAGTTCCGCCTGCACCACAAAATCGACCTCGTACTGACGCTCCCACTGCACCGCCACCCATTCCGGCCCCTTGAGTGTCGGTTCGTCGGCACTGGCATAGATGGCAGGTAGGGACAGTGCCGCCAGCACCTGCTGCACCAGCGTGGTCTTCCCTACCTGACGCGGTCCGGCTACTTGACGGGGCTCCTTCAACCGCCGCAGCAACTCCACATAGTGCGAACGCCGGTAAGCAGGAAGCGGATAAACTTCCGACGTTGCCAGATACAATTTACTCAATGTGCTGAGTAAATTTACTCAATACACTGAGCAAATTGCAACGACGCTCCTGGTGTGCGTCATATGATTTCCGGGAAATCATAGTGCATGTGAGAAAGCACGGGCGCACACTGCGGTGCGCCCCTACAGATCCTTGGCGTTTTCCCTATCCCGTAGGGGCGGACCCCTGTGTCCGCCCGATCATACCCGCCGGATCACGTCCGCCACACGGGGTGTGGCCTCCTCATGCACCAGTAAATCAGCGATCCCATATCACGCCGGCATCTTCCCAAAAAAACAGCGGCGGGCCGCCGGAGCAACCCGCCGCCGAACAGGGTCTATTCCGCGAAAGGGCTCAGGGAATCACCTTGTTGAGCGGGTATTCGATGATGCCCTCGGCGCCGGCGCGTTTGAGTTCGGGGATCAGCCGGCGCACTTCTTTTTCTTCGATGATCGTTTCGATGGCCACCCACTCCTCGCCATCGGCCGCCAGCGGCGAGATCGTCGGCCGCCGCATAGCGGGAAGCATTCGGACGATCTTCTCCACATCGTCCTTGCGGGCATTCATCTTCAGGCCCACCCGGCTTTCGGCCCGGATGGCCCCCTCCATCAGCATCGCGATGTTTTCGATCTTGCGACGCTTCCAGGGGTCCTGCCAGGCCTGCTTGTTGGCGATGAGCTGCGTGTTCGACTCCATGAGCACCTCCAGAATGCGCAGCCGGTTGGCCCGCAGCGAAGCGCCCGTCTCGGTCACCTCGACGATGGCATCCACCAGCTCCGGGCACTTGGCCTCGGTGGCCCCCCAGGAAAACTCCACCTCGGCCTCCACGCCCCGCTCGGCCAGCCAGCGCCGGGTCAGGTTGACCACCTCGGTGGCGATGCGCTTGCCCTGCAGGTCCTGCACCGAGCGGATGTCGGAGTCCTCGGCCACGGCCAGCACCCAGCGCACCGGCCGCATGCTCTGCTTCGAGTAGATGAGGTCGGCCACCGTGACCACGTCGGCGCCGGTCTCCATCACCCAGTCCTTTCCCGTAATGCCGGCGTCGAAAACGCCGTCTTCGACGTAACGGGCCATTTCCTGAGCGCGCACGAGCATGGCGCTCAGCTCCTCATCGTCGGTCGAGGGAAAGTAGGAGCGCTCGCTGACGCTGAACTTGAACCCAGCTTTTTCGAGCAGCTCCAGCGTGGCCTGCTGCAGACTTCCCTTGGGCAGACCCAGCCGCAACACGCGACGGGGCTGTTCGTCAGGCCGTTCCGTTCGGGTCAGCGTAGCCGTTTCGGTGGACATAGGGCAACGTCTGGTTTAGGGTTGTTGACTACGGAGAAGCGGGTGTTTCGGACGCCACGTCCTCGCGCGTCCGAAACGTATAGGCAATGACTTCCATCTGGCGCAGAAACTCGCGCTTTTCAAAACCGGGCGCGAACACCATCCCGTCGATCATGTAAATGCGTCCGCTCTTCTGATCGTAGAAGGTGTAGTTGACGAACGGGCCGCCCATGCCGGCCGGAAACAGTCGCCCGTCGTCCAGCTCGGTCACCATGTGCCAGAGCCCGCGCGTCTCGTAGCCGTAACGTCCCAGAAAATCGATCTGGCGCGTCTCGAGTGGCTGGCGGTAGTCGATCTGCACGAAGCCTCCGGCATTGCCCTGCAGGTAGCGGCGCGTGAGTGAGTCACGCGTGGCATAGATCCATTCGGGCGTCAGCTTCGCCGGATCGGCGTTTTCTTCGTAATAGACAAACAGGCTCCGCCAGGTGTCGGGCAATACACGCCGCAGCCAGACGAAACGCGTCGTGTCGAACACCAGCACGTAATCGTGCTGCACGTTCACGGCAAAGCCGTGGTGGGCCATGAGCGTGTCTTCGATGTCGAACTGGCGGCCCTTTTCGAACATCTCGATGGCCAGCCGCTCGCGGGCGATCGCGTCGAAGTCTTCCCGCAATTTCGGCGTGGCCCGGCGGATCGCCTCGACCAGTTGCGAGTCGGTCTCGGCGACGATGAAATAGACGAGCTGGCGCCGTCGCCACAGATCGCGTCGAGGTACGACGGCGGGCGCTCCCATTCGAACGGTCTGCAGCGCTTCGGGTGAAAAGGCCTGCTGCACAAGCCGCGAGATCTGACTCGAATCGCGCAGGGCGGCCACGAACAGTACGTTTTTGAACTTCTTGACGCGATCCAGATCGTCCTGAGTGCGCGGTTCAATGGGACGCAATTGGAAAAACGGCTCCGGATTGGGCAGCGTCTGCACGTAGTAGCCCAGCGCCATGCGCAGCGCCTCGCCAACGGGTCCGGTCCACAGCGTCGAGTCGATCACCACCTGAATCTCGCCGTTTTCGCCGATGGCAAGCGGCCGGTAGTCCACGTTGCCGCAGCCGAGCAGAAACGACAGGCATGTGATTCCGAAAAATAAAGCAGGGCGCCGGGGCATGACGATCTCGCGTCGGGTGAGCGTTACGCGCGTGGAACGTTGCCGCATGGCTCAGGTGCCCACCTGGACCGGCGTGCCGTACTTCAGCGCATGCACGAACCGGCGCACGGACGCCAGCCGCTCCTCCGGCGTAAGCGCCGGATCGTCCCAGAGCCGCTCGACCAGTCGGATCAGCGCCGAACCCACGATGAAGCCGTCCGTGTGGCAGCTCAGGCGCCGGGCGTCTTCGTGCGATTTGATGCCAAAGCCCACGAGCAACGGATTTTGCTGGATCTGGCGGCGGGCCCGCTGCAGGTAGGCCTCGACGGCCGCATGATCGGGCAACTGGCTTCCGGTCAGTCCGGTCACCGACACAGCATAGACGAAGCCGGTGGCGCGCTCGTCGATCGCCCGGATGCGCTCGTCCGGCGTGTTCGGGGCGATCAGATAGACCATGGCCAGTCCCGCCTCGCGGGCGGCTTCGTCCAGTTCCGCGCTTTCTTCCGGCGGCAGATCGGCCAGGATCAATCCGTCCACGCCCGCCTGTGCCGCATCGCGGCAGAAGGCCCGGTAGCCGTAGCGATAGATCGGGTTGACGTAGCCCATGAGCAGCAGCGGCGTCTGGCTCCGCGCCCGAAACCATTCGGCCGTGCGGAAGGCGTCGGTCAGGCGCACGCCGTGGCGGAGTGCCCGCTCGCTGGCACGCTGGATCGGCACGCCTTCGGCCAGCGGATCGCTGAAGGGCATGCCCAGCTCGATGAAATCCGCGCCGGCCTCGTCGATGACCTCCAGCAACGGGCGGGTGCTCTCCGGATCCGGAAACCCGTTCGTCAGAAACAGGCCCATGGCCTTTTCACCACGGGCCCGCAACGTTGCAAACATCGATTGCAGGCGGTCGATCATGTTTCTGTTCTGTCGTCAGCTGATGAAATACCGATCCTGTTGCCAGCGTGCGGGATTCTCTGCAATGTAACGGCGAATGGCCTCCAGCGCTCGCCTGTTCCGCACAATGTGTTCGTAATAGTTGCGTTGCCAGACAGGAGTCCCCGGCGTTCGACGCAGCCGATTGATTCGAGCCGTTACCGCCGCCTTGTAAGAACGCACGATCGTCGGGATCGAACCGGCCACCGGTCGGCCAAAGCGTTCCTCCTGCTCCGGCACCGGCTCCGGAATTCGATCCGGAATGATCAGAAGCCCGTGTACGTGGTTGGGCATTACCACGAATGCGTCCAGTCGGACGTGGGGAAAATGCACCGGGATCTCACGCCAGCAGGCGACGGCCACCTCGCCGAAACGGTTGTGTACCAGTCGGCCGTTGTGCACCTGCCCGAACAGGCAGATGCGCCGATACGTGCAGATGGTGAGAAAATAGATTCCGGGCCGGGTATAGGGATACCCCTGCAGCCGGATCGAACGCCGGTGATGCCGTTCAGGGTCGTATCGCGACGGCATGGCCGGTAACGGGCCGGTCGGCGTGCCAACCGTACCGCGTTGTTCGTGTTTGCGTGATTTTTGTATTTGTTCGATTGTAGGGGCACGGCATGCCGTGCCCCTACAATGGCATGCCGTGCCCCTACAATGGCATGCCGTGCCCCTACAACAATACGGTTATCAAACAATTCGGAATCGTGCAATGGTGCCCATGTCTTTGTCGCCGCGGCCGGACAGGTTGACCACCACGACGGCGTCCGGTCCCAGCTCGCGGGCCAGGCGGGGCAAAAACGCGATGGCGTGCGCCGTTTCCAGCGCCGGAATGATTCCCTCGGTACGGGCCAGCAGCCGCACGCCTTCCAGCGCCTCCTCGTCGGTGGCCGTCACGTAGGTGACGCGCCCCAGATCCTTCAGGTAGGCATGCTCGGGACCCACCCCCGGGTAATCCAGCCCCGCCGAGATGGAATGGGCCAGCTGCACCTGACCGTCGTCGTCCTGCAGCAGATAGCTCATGGCGCCATGCAGGATGCCGGGCCGCCCGCAGGTGAGCGTGGCAGCATGACGACGGTCAAGCCCCTCGCCGGCCGCCTCCACGCCGTACATGCGCACGTGCCGGTCGTTCAGGAACGGGTAGAACAAGCCCATAGCGTTCGAGCCGCCGCCCACGCAGGCCACCAGTGCGTCGGGCGTCTCGCGGCCGATGCGTTCGGCCAGTTGCCGCCGCACCTCGTCGCCGATCACACGCTGAAAGTCGCGCACGAGCATCGGGTACGGGTGCGGTCCCACCACCGAGCCGATCAGGTAGAACGTATCGTGAACGTTCGTCACCCAGTCACGGATGGCCTCGTTCGTGGCGTCTTTGAGCGTGCGGCTCCCGCTCTCGACGGGCCGCACCTCGGCGCCCAGCAGCTGCATGCGCAACACGTTCAGGTGCTGGCGCTCCACATCCTCGGCGCCCATGTACACGACACACTGCATCCCGAAACGGGCGCACACCGTGGCCGTCGCCACGCCGTGCTGTCCGGCGCCCGTCTCGGCGATGATCCGGGTCTTGCCCATGCGCCGGGCCAGCAGGATCTGGCCGATCGTGTTGTTGATCTTGTGGGCGCCCGTGTGGCACAGGTCCTCCCGCTTCAGGTAGATCTGCAGCCCGCCCAGCGCTTCGCTGAGGCGCGGTGCGAACGTGAGCGGCGTGGGCCGGCCCACATATTCCCGGAGCAGGGCGTGGTATTCCTCCCAGAAGCCCGGATCCTGACGCGCCTCGGCATAGGCTGCTTTCAGCGCTTCCAGCGCCGGCACCAGGGTTTCAGGCACGAACGCCCCCCCGTAGGGGCCGAAGTGTCCGGTAGCGTCCGGCGCGTCGTAGGTCAGCAGTTCGGTTTCGGCGGTCGGCATGGTCTGCGTCCCCTGCAGGAATTTTACGGTAGCTCGTTCAGCCTATGGGGCCTCCCTCGTGGCGGGGCGATGAGATGATCCGAGGCGGTCGGACACGCTCGAATCCCGGTCTTTTTTTCCCCTTCCGGCTTCACTCAGCAGCCTCCGCTTCCAGTTGTTTGCGCAGCGCGTGAAACACCTCGAAAAAGCGGGCCAGCTTGTCGAAATCCTTCTTGCCCGGGGCGGCCTCGACGCTGCTCGACAGGTCCACGCCCAGCGGACGCATCGTGCGGACGGCCTCCTCCAGGTTGTGGGCCCCGATCCCGCCGGCCAGCAGGATCGGATAATCGGCCGACAGCTCGCGCGCCAGCCGCCAGTTGAACGACTCCCCTGTTCCACCCCATAGGTTCGTCTTGTGCGTGTCGAGCAGAAAATAGGTCACCCACGGGCGGTAGGGCTCCATGAATGTCCGCAGCTGCTCGGCCGATGCGTCGTGCACCACGTGGATGGCCTTGATCACCGGCGCGTCGATCTCGGCGCACCATTCGGGCGGCTCGGTGCCATGCAGTTGCACCATGGTGAAGCCCACCTCCTCGATGGCCCGGTTCACCGCGTCGGGCGTTGCGTTCACGAACACACCCACCTTTTCGGGCCCGTGAATCCACTCGATGATCTCCCGGGCCACCTCGGGGGCCACGTAGCGCGGACTTTCCGGGTACTGAATGAACCCCAGAAAGTCCGCGCCGGCCGCCGCACAGTACCGGGCGTCTTCCAGATTCGTAATGCCGCAGATTTTGACCTTCAGCATGGGTTCTGTTGGGCTCAAACCGCCATACGGAGCATGTCGGGCGTTGCAAGGCGCCGCTGCACTTCCCGGCGCAGTCGTTCGAGCGCCTCGCCCGGATGGGGTGCCCGCATGAACGCCTCGCCGATCAGCACGGCGTCGATGCCGTGTCGACGCAGGTGCACCAGCTCGTCGGCCGTGCGCAGGCCGCTTTCGGCCACGCGGACGATCCGCTCGGGCACGTGCCGCAGCACCTGCACCGCCCGGTTGACGTCCACTTCGAAGGTGTGCAGGTCACGGTTGTTGACGCCCAGTATTTCAATTTTATCCAGATCGATCCGGTCCAGCTCCGCCTCCGAATGCACCTCCACCAGACACGACAGCCCCAGCTCGGTCGCCATGGCGTGCAGCTCGTGCAACTGCACCGGATCGAGCAGCGCGGCAATAAGCAGCACGGCGTCGGCCCCATAGGCCCGCGCCTCGACGATCTGGTAGGGGTCCAGAATGAAGTCCTTCCGGAGCAGCGGCAGATCGACGGTGCGCCGCGCCGCCTCCAGGTGCTCCAGACTCCCCTGGAAGTAGTCGGGTTCGGTCAGCACCGAGATGGCCTGCGCACCGTGCCATTTGTACTGGCGCGCCAGCTCCGGTACGTTGAACTCGCGTCGGATGATGCCCTTCGAAGGCGAAGCCTTCTTGAGCTCGGCGATGATGGCCAGTTCGCCGGTGCGCAGCGCCGGCGCCAGCGGCAGCGTGGGACTCTGATAGTGGGAACGCTCCTCCAGGAGCGCGACGGGCACGCGACGTTTGCGTTCTTCCAGGCGTTCGCGTACGGTCCGGGCAATCTGTTCTAAGATCGTCATGGCTGTTTCCTCCTGGCTACGGTGAACGATTTTCAGACGACGATGCAGCGAAAGCGAACCGAATCGATCGCTGACGTTTTCGCTTCTGGCCCCCGGCGGGGCCAGTAGTAGCATCGCCGCCTGCTAAATCGTTCATCGTAGCAGGTGCGTCGGCCTAACGGGCCGGGCTCCGTGGTCGCATGGTGCATCGCGCGATCCATGGCACTAAGCGGCAGGTTGGCGGGCAGCCTCACGGGCCACCCGGTTCGACACTTCGACCAGCTGCTCCAGGCGTGCCAGGGCCGCGCCGCTGTCGATGCTTTCGCGGGCGGCTTCCAGACACGCCTCGAGATCGTCGCCGAAACGACCGCTCACGTAGAGCGCGTAGGTTGCATTCAGCAGCACCACGTCGCGGTGCGGACCGGCCTCGCCTTCGAGCACGCGGCGCAGCAGGCGGGCGTTGGCTTCGGCGTCACCCCCGCGCAACTGCTCCAGCGGCACGCGGGGCAGTCCGAGCGCTTCCGGTTCGACGCGTCCGGCCCGGGGCGCCTCGTCGCCCCGCCGGTACTCGTAGGTGGCCGTGGGCGCCGAAAGCGACAGCTCATCGAGCCCGTCTTCGGCATGGACGGTCACCACGTGCTCGGCGCCGAGCCGGGCCAGGATGGCCGCCATCGTGGCCGCCACGTCGGGCCGGAACGCCCCCACGAGCTGGCGCCGCACGCCGGCCGGGTTGCAGAGCGGCCCCAGGATGTTGAAAAACGTCCGCACGCCCAGCGCCCGACGCACCGGCATCACGTGGCGCATGGCCGGATGGAAACGCGGTGCAAAGGCGAAGGCAATGCCCACTTCCTCCAGGCAGCGCTCGACCCCCTCCGCCCCCAGATCGATCGCCACGCCCAGCGCTTCGAGCACGTCGGCCGAGCCGGCCTGCGACGAAACCGACCGGTTGCCGTGCTTGACCACGGTCACGCCGGCTCCGGCGCACACGAAGGCGGCGGCCGTCGAGATGTTGAACGTGCCGGAGCGGTCGCCACCCGTACCGCACAGGTCGATTGCATGCGGATCGTCCACGCGCACGGGCACGGCGTACTGGCGCATGACGCGCGTAAAGCCCACCAGCTCGTCGAGCGTCTCACCCCGCGCGCGCAGCCCCATGAGCAGGCCGGCGATCTGCTCGGGCGACGCCTCGCCCCGCATCATCAGGTGCATGGCCGCCTCGGCCTCTTCCTGCGTCAGCGTGCGGCCCTCGGCCAGCGCGGTCAGGTAGGGTTGCATGGCGGTCTATCGTTGCGTTTGCGGGATCGATGTCGCACGGGCCTGATGCCATGCCTTCACCTGGCGCAGCCAGTTCGTGATCAGGCGCGGCCCTTCAGTGGTGAGCACGCTTTCCGGGTGAAACTGCACGCCTTCGATCGGATAGTGCCGGTGGCGCAGCCCCATGATCACCCCGTCCTCGGTCCAGGCCGTGATCTCCAGCACGTCGGGCAGCGTGTCGCGATCGACCACCAGCGAGTGGTAGCGCGTGGCCGTGAAGCCCTGTGCCGCTCCCTCGAAGATTCCGATCCCGATGTGGAAGATGCGGCTCGTCTTGCCGTGCATGAGCGAAGGGGCATGCACCACACGCCCGCCGAAGACCTCTCCGATCGCCTGATGGCCCAGGCACACGCCCAGGATCGGCGTGGTCGGTCCCAGTTCGGCAATGACGGCTTCCGTGATGCCCGCCTCGGCCGGACGCCCCGGTCCCGGCGAGATCAGGATCGCCTCGGGCTGCAGGGCCCGCACCTCGTCGAGCGTGACCGCATCGTTGCGCACCACGCGCAGATCCTGCGTGTGCCGCCCCAGCAGATGCACCAGGTTGTAGGTAAACGAATCGTAGTTGTCGATCACCAGAATCATGACGCCTCCGGACGATAGGTGGCGTAGTTCAGCCCGACCAGATCCCGCACCTGCTCCATCATCTCCTGCGCCCGCCGGCGGCCCTTGCGGGCCCCCTCGCGCAGCACGTCTATCACGTAGTCCGGATGCTTCAGCAGCTCGCGCCGCCGCTCACGCGCCTCGGCAAAGTGCTCGTCGATGAGCCGGATCAGCTCCTTCTTGGCGTCGCCGTAGCCGTAGCCACCCCGCCGGTAGGCTTCGGCGATCCGGTTGCGCGTTTCTTCGTCGGCGAACAGCTTGATCAGCGCAAACACGTTACAGCGATCCGGATCCTTCGGCGCCTCGAGCGGCGTCGAGTCGGTCACGATCGACATCACCTTCTTGCGCAGCGTCTTGCCCTCGTCGAAGATGCCGATCGTGTTGCCGTAGCTTTTCGACATTTTCCGGCCATCAATGCCCGGCACCACGGCCACCTCTTCCCGGATGAGCGGCTCCGGAATGGGGAACAGCGGCCGATCCGGCGGGCAGAACGTCCGGTTGAAGCGCTGCGCGATGTCGCGGCATATCTCGATGTTCTGCTTCTGGTCGGCGCCGACGGGCACGAGCGTGCCCCCGTAGATCAGGATGTCGGCCGCCTGCAGCACAGGGTAGTTGAAGAGCCCGGCATTGGCCGGCAGGCCCTGGGCCACCTTGTCCTTGTAGGCCACGCCCTTTTCGAGCGTGGAGACCGGCACCAGGTTGTAGAAGATCCAGGCCAGCTCGGTCACCTCGGGCACGTCGCTCTGCACGAAGAGCGCGGCCTTTTCGGGATTGAAGCCCAGGGCCAGGTAGGTGACGGCCGCTTCGAACGTGTAGCGCCGCAGCGCCTCCCGGTCGTGAATGGTCGTCAACGCGTGGTAGTTGACGATGAAGAAGTACGATTCGTACCGCTCGTGCAGCTCCAGATGCTGGCGAATCGCCCCGAAGTAGTTGCCCAGGTGCAGCTCGCCGGACGGCTGGATGCCCGAAACCACGATGGTCCGGGTGGCCGCACCGGCCGGCTGCGCCGTCTGCGGGGCCGTTGCCGTCGTTGCCGTACTCATGACGTCGCCAGGGTCGCTGGTTTCGGGTAGCGTCGGGCTACTTCCTGCAGGTAACGCAGGCGCTCCTCGCTGTGCTGACGTACCAGGTTCAGCACGGCTTTCGTGCGGATCTGATGGTTGAGCTTGAGCTCATCGTTCACGCGCTGCAGAAAGCGCCGCTCGGCCTCCAGCAGGCGGTGGATCATCTCGGCCGGATCGGTGCCCAGGTTGAAGTCGTCCGGCTCCATATCGACGCCGCTGTAGGCCGTGCCGCCCGCGCTGAAGACCACCTCGGCCAGCTTGCCGACGTCCACGCGGGCGATCTTCTGAAACTGCTCCAGCCGCTCGGCGATCTCGGCATCGCCGATCGTACGGATCACGTAGTCGTGCTGATGATTGAGCGCAATGTGCTCGCGGATGAGCGGGTTGATCCGCTCGACGGTTTCCTGGCGGGAGAGCGACTTCCCGATCCCGCCTTTGTTGAAGATCAGTTCTTTCAGCGAAGCCATGGTCGGTTCGGGGTTGGTTTTTAAAGCAAACCGGACGCGGCGACGCGCATGGCCTCGACCAGCGCCCGGGCCTTGTTAACGGTTTCCTCGTACTCGCGTTCGGGGTCGCTGTCGGCCACGATGCCCGCCCCGGCCTGGACGTAGATCGTGCCGTTGCGAACCACCATGGTGCGGATGGCAATGCAGGTGTCCAGATTGCCCGAAAAATCCATGTAGCCCACCGCCCCGGCATAGACGCCGCGCCGCGTGGGCTCCAGCTCGTCGATGATCTCCATGGCCCGCACCTTGGGCGCGCCGCTGACGGTGCCGGCCGGAAAGCACGCCGCCAGCGCATCGAGCGCGTCGTAGCGCGGATCGAGTTCGCCGGCCACGAGCGACACCAGGTGCATCACGTGCGAGTAGCGCACGACGAACGCGAAACGCTCCACCTGAACCGTCCCGAAGCGGCATACACGCCCCAGGTCGTTGCGGCCCAGATCGACGAGCATCAGGTGCTCGGCCTGTTCCTTGGGGTCGGCTTCCAGCTCAGCCTCCAGCGCCCGATCCTCTTCGGGCGTGCGGCCGCGCGGCCGCGTGCCCGCAATGGGCAGCACCTCGGCCCGGCCGTGCTCGACGCGCACGAGCACCTCGGGCGACGAACCGATCAGCGCCAGGTCGCCGAAATCGATATAGAACAGGTAGGGCGACGGATTGACCTGGCGGAGCGCCCGGTACAGATTGAAGCGGTCGCCCGCGTACGGCGTGGCAAACCGCTGGGAGAGCACCACCTGGAAAATATCGCCTTCGTAGATGTAGTCTTTGGCGCGGCAGACCGCCCGGCAGAAATCCTCCCGCGTGAAGTTCGACGTGAGCGGCGTCTCGGGGAGCGAGACCGGCTCGGGGGCCTCCAGCGGCGCGTGCGAAAGGGTGTCGGTGAGCGCGTCCAGACGGGCGACGGCCTCGTCGTAGGCCGCACGCAGGTCGGTGTCGGGTGCCACGAAGACGCCCGCCATGAGCACGAGCTGGTGCCGCACGTGGTCGAAGGCCACCACCGTGTCGTAGAAGTTCCAGCGGGCGTCGGGCAGCCCCAGGTCGTCGGGCGGCGGGGCGGGCAGACGCTCCAGCTGTCGGATCATGTCGTAGCCCAGGTAGCCCACGGCCCCGCCCGTGAAGCGCGGCAGTTCGGGCACCTGCACCGGGTGGTACCGACGGAGCAATTGCCGCATGGTCGCGAAGAAGTCGTCCGGACTTGTCTCGGGCGCGGCACCCGCCCGTTGCAGCGTCACCTGTCCGTCGCGCACCTCCACGGTCAGGTAGGGCCGCACGCCCAGGAACGAGTAGCGGCCGAGCTTTTCGCCGCCTTCGACGCTTTCAAGCAGGAAGGCGCCGGGCTCGTGCCCGCGCAGTTTCAGAAAGGCCGACACGGGCGTGAGCAGGTCGGCCCCCAGCCGCCGGAAGACCGGCACGAACAGGTGCGTATGGCCGGTCGACCGGTGCGTGTCGATCAATGCCTGAAAGCGCTCGAACGTCATGGCACCTAACGAAAAAAGCCCACCGCGAAGCTTGCGGTGGGCCGACTGATTTCACTACGGAATGCACGATTTCAGGCACGTGCGCGGCCCACCGCGGCGGTGCTAAACCACCACCAGCCAAAATAGTGGGCGCTATGATACGCAACGTGCCGCATCGTGGCCTTAAAGATACAACGAGATCGCTCACTTGCACAACCCTTTCCTTGAAAAATCGGCAAACCGTGCCGTGGCTTAAAGACGTGTGCTTTCGCAGAAGCATGTTCTCAGACAGCGCAACGTTTTTCAGTACTTCGACCCGACAGGACCGCTTGTAGTACGCCACGAAGGCGTCCGCCGAAGTGGCGCTTTTTCCTGACGGCACGCCGCTTCGCTTCGTGCCTGACTACAGGCAAGTATCCGCTGGTAGTAAGCCACAAGGTGACGACCCGGCGTCGGCGTTCCATCCCGGCCCTTTCAAACACCCGTCCCCTTGCCGGCCGCACCCCACCCCCGACACGTCGATACTATGGTAGAGAAACGCACTCCGCGTTGCGTCCGGATTGCTTTCCTCGCCGGCCATCTCGACTACATCCAGTTCTCCCTAATGCTTTCAGTCTCGGCGCCTTCACCGGGTGCGCCATAGTGCCCATATGTTCTGAAAATTTGAGCCGTTGCTTCCCGAAGCCCCTCTTGACAAACTGTGTGTGTGTGTGTGTGTTAATTAGGGGTGCGTGGTCGGTCGTCCGGCCCGCACCCCCGACGGCCGGCCTGGGGCCAATCGGGTGCGAACCGCCAATCTCAAAGGAGGTGGGTCATGAGACGGTTGCTGTTGATCTCGTCCATTGCTGGCGGTCTTCTGGGCGGTAGCCTTTTCCTGTCCGGCAATTCATCGAAAGCCTTGTGTGCTACGAATGGAGGGTTCTGTAAAGAGGCGGGATGTGTAGGCGGAGGTGTAAATTGTTACTCTCCACCACAAGGCGGAATGTGCTACACAAAGGCAAACATTATTATGGAGTAAGTTTTTGAAAGCCTGATTGAAAGGTCAATGAAGGGCCTACCCATCTGGACGCGTGCAGCGGCAAAGGGGATACTGCTGTGCCTCTTTGCCGCTGCTTTCCTTTCACCTTCTGACCGCACCTACCGCTCTGTGCAGTGGGAGTTGCTGTGGCAAGTGGACGAACCCGAACTGCTCCATCCTAGCCAAGTGGAAGTCGGGCCGGACGGACGCGTCTATGTGATGGACTACGGCGACATGCGACTCCGGGTTTTCACTCCGGACGGCCAGCTGCAACGCATCATAGGCCAGGGCGAAGGACAGGGGCCGGGTGAATTCAGCCACCCGATCGACTTCGCGGTCGATGCGCAGGGCCGCGTCTGGGTGCTGGACGCCACCACGGCCCGGGTGACCGTCTTTGCAGTAGATGGAGCGCTCGATACGCTCTGGATGCTACCTTTTCCCGCCAGCCGGCTGGCCATCTCGCCTGACGGACGGCGTTACGTGCTCTTTCCGCTCTCGCCACGGCGCGAGGGTGCCTTCGCCCTGTTCCGTGACGGCCACCCGCTCGGCTTTTTCGGACAACTGGCGGCTGACCAGGTCCCTCGCTGGATTGCCTTCGACGGCTTATTGATGGGGGATCAAGAGGGCTTTTACTACACGGCGGTTCGTGCAGGCTGGGTCGCCTCGTTCGGCTGGGACGGCCGCGTGCGCTTCTCGCGGACCGGCATCGATCCCGTTCCCTTCCCTCAACCCGAACGCACGCCGGAAGGCGGCCTGCGCCTGACCCCACGGCATCGCTTCGTATCGTACGACATCGCTCCGGGGCCACACCCGGAGACGTTCGCCGTGCTGGGCCTGATACCGGCCGACGGGCGCTATCGCGCCGTCCTCGACATCTATCACCGACAGGACGGCCGCTACTGCTACAGCATGCAGCTCCCCCGTGGTGGTTCGTCGTTCACCTTCTACCGGGACCGGCTCTACCTGATCAACGAAGTCGCCCTCCTGGCATACCGGCTGCAGGGTGATACCGTCTGTTCTCCAGAAAAGTAAATACCGGTTCGGACTGCATCCCTCATTCTGGCGGGACACTCTGGCTTAAGCAATTGTAACAACTGCATCTGAAGCCCTGAACAAAGCAGGACGCCCGATTAATTTTCCCGGGACCTTTCCGGGCACGAACGTCCGATCTCCGGCAGCCATGCGTCGGTTTTTTCGAGCCCCGGTCGTAGTCATCCTGCTACTCGGCGGCGGACTTGCCCTGGCGCTGCTGACCTCCTCCAAGGGCCCCTCCGAAGCTCGGCTTTCCGATCGCCTTCCGCCACCACAACCGCAGGACCGAACCGAGCGCCTTTTCCCGGAAATCACCTTCGAACGACTCCGGGTGCTGGGCGACCGCCCCGAAACGTTCCTCAACAACCCGGACTTTGTGCGGCCGGGACCGGACGGTTCGTTTTCGACCGGGGCGCCTCGCAGGTGGTCCGCTTCGCCCCACAGACCAGGCAGATCCTGCAGCGCTACGGACGCGGCCCCGGACAGGGGCCGGGCGAATTTGCCATGGTCAGTGACTTCGAAGTGGATAGCGAGGGCCGGGTTTACGTGTGCGACGCGAGAACAGCCGTATCTGGCTGTTTGCCCCCGATGGGCGCCTCCTGGCCTCCCTGCAGCCGAAACGTCGCCCTTACCACCTGGCCCTGCTGTCCGGGCAACTGCTGGCCGTGGAGCCGCTCGATCCCTACCACGACGCCCTGTTTGAACTCTATCGACTGGAAAGCCGGGACGGCAGGTATCGGCTGGTCTATCTGGATCGCTTCGGGGAGTTTCTGGAAAGACAGGAGACCGTGAGCCTGCTACTGGACGGCCTGATTACCGGTGTCGATAGCTTCTTTGTGTACACGCCCCGGCGGATCGGCTGGATCGCGGCCTTTCGGCCGAACGGCGACCTGAAATACTACCGCACCACGATCGAGCCTGTCCCGATCCCGAAGCTGGTCCAGCGCGGCAGCGCACAATGGGTAGATCGAAGTGCTCCCTCCTCAACATACGCAACCTCCGTCGATCGGCAGTATGTGTACCTGTACAAGGGCCGCAACGCGGACAAGACCTTTTACCAGATCGATGTGTATGACGCGCAGACAGGCACGTACCGGTTCACGATTCCGTTTCCGGAGTGGGCTGGAATGCTTTACGTGCGCGACTCGCTGATCTACGCCTCGCAGGATACCGTGGTAACGATCCGGCGCTGACGCTCCGTCCCGGCCCTTTCAAACACCCGTCCCCTTGCCGGCCGCACCCCACCCCCGACACGTCGATCCATGGCAGCGAAACGCACTCCGCGTTGCCGGCTCGCCCTTTTCGCCGGCCATTTCGACTCCATCCAGTTCTCCCTAACGCTTTCAGTCTCGGCGCCCTTCACCGGGTGCGCCATAGTGCCCATATGTTCTGAAAATTTGAGCCATTGCTTCCCGAAGCCCCTCTTGACAAACTGTGTGTGTGTGTGTGTTAATTAGGGGTGCGAGGTCGGTCGTCCGGCCCGCACCCCCGACAGCCGGCCCGGGGCCAATCGGGTGCGAACCGCCAATCTTTAAGGAGGTGGGTCATGAAAGGGTTACTGCTCTCCGTTGCCATGGTGCTGGGCTTCCTGGCATTTTCCCCACAAGCACCTGCTAAAGAAACTCCTATTTACCCACTCCTTGCTACCTACGCAGCACTGAACGCCAAATTCTCTACATCATGTCTACTGACAAACGAGTGCTGTTCTTCCGTTGGTTTTTTGATATTCAAAAAGAAAAGCTGTTGCACCTGTGATGGTCCATGCAGTGCCAGCGGAGGCGATTGTGAGTGCCTTTCCCGGCCGCAGTAGTGACCGTAATTCCTGAAACAAACCCTCCGGGCCGGTTTCGCCCGAAACCGGCCCGGAGAAAATACCTAACACAACCAGTAATAAGTTTTGATCACGATGTACCGAGTTGGCTTGCTCACAGGATGGCTGCAGGTGCTGCTACTGACTTCGGCGGTTGCGCAGCCGGTTCTGACGCCGCAGCGCCTGCTCGAAAATGAACGCGTCGGTGCAATCCTGGGCCTGGCACTCGACCACGACGGTCGCCTGTATGTGGCCGACCCGGTGAACCGATGCGTGCATGTCTTTTCCGAAACGGGCACCTATCTTCGACAGATCGGCCAACCGGGCATGGGACCGGGGGAGTTTCAGGCACTGGCCGCCATGGTGATCCGGCACAATCAACTCTACACACTGGACGTCGAGACGCGACGCCTGACCCGATTCTCCCTGGACGGCACCCTCCTGGGCACGCTGTCGATTCAAGCCCAGGAAGAAGAACCTACCGTGAGCGCCGATCTATTGCTAGGCGCCCGTGGCCTGTGGGTTGCCGCCGACAGCCAGGTCTTCATTCTGACAACCCGTCCTTTTGCCGATCCGACCCAGGCAGCCCGCCCGATCGTGACCGTCCGTCCGCTGAACCCCGACGGCACACTCGGTGCCCCGGTGCTCGAACTACCCGACACCCCGCGGCATGTGGAGTACATGGAAGGCGGCGTGCGGGTCGATCTTGTCCCGCTGGGCCCGCGCCCGGTGATCGCGCTCACGCCGGACGATCAGTTCGTCTACGGCTACACCGAACGGCTGGAAGTGTATCGCAAGCCGCGCAACGGTCCGCCTCAGCTGCTGATCCGCCAGGATATACCCCGCGTCCCCATCTCCGACGCCATGCTGGAAGCTTACCTGCAGGAAATCGGAGTCACGAATCCAGAAGCCATCGCCCGCAATCGCCGCATTGCACCGAAGCACTTATCGGCGTTTCAAGACCTGATCGTAGACGATCAGGGACAGATCTGGGTAGCGGTCAATACGCCGGAATCCGTCGAAAGCGGACAGACCGAATACTGGGTCTTCGGCCCGGATGGACAGCTCCGGCGCAAACTCCGCCTGGACCGCGTGGCCTATTTCTACCTGATCCGTCAGGGGACCGGCTATGCCCTCACGGCCACAGACGAAGGCGTTCAGCAGATTGCCGTGTATGCGGTGAAGTAAGACGATTTCCGGGAAATCATAGTGAGAAAGCACGGGCGCACACTTCGGTGCGCCCCTACCAGATCCTTGACGTTTTCCCTATCCCGTAGGGGCGGACCACTGTGTCCGCCCAGTCTGTTCGTCAGATCATGTTGGGCAAATGGAGGTGCCATCATGCATCAGTGAATCAGCGATTAAGACCGGCAAGAAAAATCTGGTGAATCAGGGCGGCAAATCGGCCGGGAAAGCCGCTCTTTCGGAACCCCTTCGACGCAATGCCTTTCTGCTCTGGAGACTTCCGGGGCAATCAAGCAGCGATCATGGCAGGGGTTCTGGGACAACTGGCCGTCCTGTCGGCTTTCGTGGCGTGCCTGCTGGCCGGGCTGGCGTATCTGCAGGCCGCCCGCCGGCGCGAAGCGTTCGACTGGCTCCGCCTGGCTCGGGGAAGCTGGGGCGTGATGTTCGGGGCCACGGGGGTGGCTTCCGCCGTACTCCTCTATCTGATCCTAACGCACCAGTTTCAGTACGCCTACGTCTATCAGTACTCGTCGCGCGACCTTCCGCTGCACTACCTGATTTCTTCGTTCTGGGCCGGACAGGAAGGCTCGTTTCTGCTCTGGATTCTCTATACGGGTCTGATCGGCTTCGGGCTCATGCGCTGGTCGGGGCGCTTCGAAGCGCCGGCCATGGCCGTCGTGGCACTCAGCCAGGCGTTTCTGCTGTCGATGATCGTGGGGTTGAAGCTGGGGCCCCTGGCGATCGGCTCCTCGCCCTTCCAGCTTCTCGTCGAACGCTTTCCGGACGCGCCGATCTTCCGCCAGAATCCCGCCTTCGTGCCGGCCGACGGCAACGGCCTCAACGACCTGCTGATGAACCCCTGGATGACAGCCCATCCGCCGACGCTGTTCGTGGGCTTCGCGGCCATGGTGGCGCCGTTTGCGCTGGCTGTGGCCGCCCTCTGGCAGCGGCGCTACCGCGACTGGATCCGCGTGGCCATGCCCTGGATGCTTTTCGCCGTGCTCGTGCTGGGCCTGGGCATCCTGCTGGGCGGCTACTGGGCGTACGAGACGCTCTCGTTCGGCGGCTACTGGGCCTGGGATCCCGTGGAAAATTCCTCGTTCGTGCCCTGGCTGACGGGTGCGGCAGCCCTGCACGCCATGCTCATCCAGCGGCGCAGCGGCCGCGGCTACCGCATGGCCCTCGTGCTGAGCCTGATCAGCTACGTGCTGGTGATCTACTCGACGTTCCTGACGCGCAGCGGCATTCTGGGGGATCTCTCCGTGCACTCGTTCGTCGATCTGGGCCTGCACAATCAGCTCGTAGTGTGGATCGCCGCCATGACGCTGCTGGGCGGCGGCCTGCTGCTTGTGCGTTACCGGGAGCTTCCGGCCCCGGCCGAAGAGCCACCGCTGCTCTCGCGGGAAGCGCTGATCTTCGTCGGGGCGCTGCTGCTGACCGTCACCGCCCTGGTGATCCTGGTGGGCACGAGCGCGCCCATCCTGGGCAAGCTGTTCCGAGACAACCCGGCCAGCGTCGCCACCTCGTTCTACAACCAGTGGACGCTTCCGCTGGCCGTGGTCTTCACGTTCCTGATGGGCGCGGCCCAGCTCATCTGGTGGCACAAGATGGACATCGAGATGGCGCACCGGCTGTTGCTGCGACCGCTGGCGCTCTCGGTCGTAGCCACGCTGGCCGTGCTGCTCCTGACACCGTTCGTCGAATACACGGTGCGTCCCCCCATCGCCGCTTCAGGCAGCCCGATGGCGCAGGCCGGCGTGCTGGGCGGTCTGACGCAGCTCTGGCAGGCCTACGGCTTCAGCCTGCTGCTCTTGCTGCTCGTTTTTGCGGCGTTTTTCGCCTTCTTCGGAAATCTACAGGTGCTCTGGCGCATCGCCCGGGGCAACCCGCGTCTGGCCGGCGGCGCGCTTTCGCACATTGGCCTGGGCGTGATGCTGCTGGGCGTGGTGGCCTCCAGCGGCTTCAGCCTGCCCCTCCCCCACCGGGACGTTCCCCCGGCCCTGCGCGACGACGAGCGCACCAACTTCGTGCTCGTGCGCGAGGAGGCCCGCCGCGTGGGCGGCTACGAGGTGCGCTACGAAGGGCGCGGCTTCACACCGGAAGGCCATGCGTTCTACCGCCTGTCGTTCACCGCACCCGACGGCCGCACCTTTACGCTCGAGCCCGTCGCCTACCAGAACCGGCGGGGCGAGTGGATCCTGCATCCCGACATCAAACTGGGGCTCTGGAAAGACCTGTTCGTGGCCGTCTCGCCCGCCGAGATGTTCGAGCAGGATTCGACTTTTTCGGAGAACGGCGGCGAGCTGGTGCTGGCCCGCGGCGATTCGGTCGTGCTCGGCCGCCAGGAGTTCGCCCTCCGCTTCGTGGGCTTCGACACGCAGGTCGATCCCTCCCTGCTCCCCGACAGTACGGCCATCGCAGTGGCGGCCGTACTGCACCTGACGAACCTGCAGACGCAGGAGACGCGCACGCTCCGGCCCGTCTATCTGGTGCGTGCCGATCGCTCGGTGCAGTACATCCAGACGCGCGTGCGCGACTGGAACCTGGCCGTGACGTTCACGGGCATGAACGTCAGCTCCGGCGAGATCACGCTGGCCATCGAAGGCGTCGAGGTGATGCCCGACGACTGGATCGTCGTGCAGGCCTACGAAAAGCCGCTGATCAACCTGGTCTGGCTCGGCTTTCTACTGATGAGCGGCGGCATCGGGCTCGCGCTCGTGCGCCGCGCCCGCGAACTCCGGCAGATCCTGCGCCGCCGCTGACGCATCGCGCCGGCGTCGCCGCCGGATTTCCCGGCGCCAGGCGCGGTTGAGCAATGCATAGTCGCGCGCCTGCGTCGCTTCGTCCACGCCCTGCACGCACAGAAAGCCATAATCGACAGGCGAAAGGCTTCCCAGCGGCGCGCTGCTCAGGTTCAACAGGCCGGCCCGCGTCAATCCCGGAAAGAACGCCCCGTAGCGCTGGCCCAGCACGCACCGCGCGCCGTCGGCCAGCTCCAGCCGATCCAGATCGACGTGCCGGTACCAGCCGGGATCGACCCGGTCCAGATAGGCGGCGCCCCGGACGGCCCGTCGGCAGGCAGACGCCCAGGAAACCGGCTCAGCATGGCGTCGCAACCAGCGCAGCATCATTCGCGGCCGAAGTTCAGGTCCACAGGCTCCGGATGTTCGACCCAGTCCGCCACGAAAATGTTCGTCTCACGCGAGGGCTCCCCCCGGGCATTGCGGTTCGAAGCGAAAACGAGCCGCTTGCCGTCGCGCGAAAACATCGGAAACGCGTCGAACGTACCCGAATGGGTGATCTGCTCCAGGCCGGTGCCGTCCAGCCGAATCAGAAACAGATCGAACAGCCGCCCGCCCTCGGTGTGGTGGTTCGAGGCGAAGATGATCCGCTCGCCGTCGGGGTGAAAGTACGGCGCCCATTGCGAACCGGGTAGCTGGATTACCCGACGCGGGTTGCTTCCGTCGGCATCGGCCACGAACAGATCCATGTCGGTCGGTTCGACGAGCCCCTGTGCCAGCAGCCGCCGGTAGCGCTCGGCCGCCTCGCCGGTGGGGCGGCTGGCCCGCCAGACGATCCTGCTTCCGTCCGGTGAGAAGAAGGCCCCACCGTCGTAGCCCAGCTCGTGCGTGAGCTGTAGCAGCTCGCCCGTCTGCAGGTCGTAGCGCCAGAGTTCCAGGTCGCCCGTCCGGCTGGAGGTGAAGACCACGTAGCGGCCGTCCGGCGAGACGGTCGCCTCGGCGTCGTAGCCGGGCCCGCCGATGAGCAGCTCGGGCTCCGCGCCCGTCGTGTCGGTTATGTAAATGTCGTAGGTGTCGTAGACGGGCCAGACGTAGCGCCCTTCGGCCGTGCGCTGCACGGGTGGGCATTCAGGGCCGGCCGCGTGCGTCGAAGCGTAGAGCACACGCCCGTCCGGCAGAAAGTAGGCGCACGTGGTGCGGCCTTTCCCGGTCGAAAGCAGCCGATAGCGCTCGCCGTTGGCGAGCGGCCTGCCATCGGCCCGCATCAGAAAGATCTGGTCACAGCCCTGTGGATTGATGGCCGCCCAGTCGCTCTGAAAGACCAGGTAGCGGTCGTCGTAGCTCCAGTAGGCCTCGGCGTTGTTGCCACCGAAGGTCAGCTGTCGGATGTTGCGCAGGTGTACCTCGCCCGGAAAGCGGAGCGAGTCGGATGCCGGATCATAAGCCTCTGCAGGCGGGGATGAATTCGGTGTGCAGGCCGGAACGATCAGCAGACTGATCAGAAAAACGCTACGTACTGTCAGCATGGCATACTTCCGTGGATGGTCTGAATCTTGTCGGCGCTCGGCGCCGGTTGTTTTCCGGAAAAAACCAACCCGGTGGAACGATGCAAGGTACGAACGCGACGGTTTATGAAGTAACGGATTTTCAGCGAGACGTTCTGGAAGCCAGCTATCGGATGCCCGTCCTGGTGGATTTCTGGGCGCCCTGGTGCGGCCCCTGCCAGATTCTGGGCCCCGTGCTCGAACGCCTGGCGCAGAAATACGCCGGCAAGTGGAAGCTGGTGAAGGTCAACACGGACGAACATCCGGAGCTGGCCATGCAATACGGCGTCCGGGGCATCCCGGCCGTGAAGCTGTTCGTGAACGGCGAGGTCGTGGGCGAGTTCGTAGGTGCCCTGCCGGAGTATGCCATCGAACAGTGGCTGGCCGAGGTGTTGCCGGACGAAAACCGGGCGCAACTGGAGCAGATCGAACAGCTCCTGGACGAAGGAAAACTCGCCGAAGCCGAACCGCTGCTTCGGAAGCTGCTGGCGGCCGATCCCGGCAACGACAAAGCACGCGTGCTGCTGGCCCGCATCCGGGTCTTTGACGATCCGGACGAAGCGGAGCGGCTGCTGGAGAACCTGGACATCGCCGAAGCCGCCTACCTGCAGCAGATCGAAGGCATCCGTACCATCGCCCGGCTGCTTCGCCTGAAGGATCAACCCGAATCGTTGCCGGAAGGCCCGGGACGCGACTTCTACCGCCAGGCCATCGAAGCGCTGGCCCGCAAGGACTTCGACACGGCCGTCGAGCGGCTGATCGACGTGCTCCGCAAAGACCGCTACTATGACGACGACGGGGCCCGCAAGGCCGGTGTGGCGATCTTCACGCTGCTGGGCGCGCGCCATCCGGTCACGCAGCGCTGGCGCCGGACGTTCGACATGTGGCTCTACTGAGCCTCAGGGACCGCTCAGCGCGCGGATCAACGCGTAGTAGGTGCGGACGGCCTGCACGTATTCGTCCACCGCAACGCGTTCGTCCACCCCGTGGATGGTGGCGAGCAGTTCGGGCGTGATCTGCGCGCCGATGAACCGATACACGTTCGGGCTCAGTGCCGTGAAGTAGCGGGCGTCTGTGGCGCCCGGCACCAGATAGGGCGCCACGATAGGCGGCGCGTCGGCCCGTGCCTGTCGGATGGCGGCCACCACCCGCCGGAACGCCTCGCCCTCGAAATCGGAGACCGGCGACGGGTCGGTGGCCGTCTCTTCGAGCCGGCGCACCTGCACCGGCAGGTCTTCGAGCAGTGTCCGCACGCGCTGCTCCACGCTTTCGACCGTCTCGCCCGGGTAGATCCGGAAGTTTACCACGGCCCGGGCCTGCGTCGGCAGCACGTTTTCTTTGACGCCCGCCGCAAAGATGGTCGGCGCGGTTGTCGTGCGCAGGCTGGCGTTGCCGGCCGGCGAGCGGGCCAGCATCCATTTCACCACCGGTCCGAAAAGCCACAGGTTGGCCAGCACCACGCGCGCTCCGAAGGTGGCGTAAGGCGCCAGCCGCTCCAGCAGTCCCCGGGTGGGTCCGTCGAGTCGTGCCGGAAAGGGGTTGTCCTCCAGCGTCACGATGGCCCGGCTGAGCGTCCCGATGGCCGTCTGCGCGGGCGGCGTCGAGGAATGTCCACCCGGCGCTGTAGCCGTCAGCTCCAGGCTCACGTAGCCCTTCTCGGCCACGCCCACCAGCGCCACCGGTCGGTTCATACCCGGAATGACGCCGTCCACCACGAAGCCGCCTTCGTCCACGACGGCGATCAGCCGGACGCCCCGTGCCGCCAGCAGCTCGGCGATCTGCCGGGCGCCGTGCCATCCGCCCACTTCCTCGTCGTGCCCGAAAGCCAGGTAGATCGTTCGCACAGGCCGAAACCCGTCGGCCAGCAGGTGCTCGACCGCCTCCAGCACGCCCAGCACGCTGATCTTGTCGTCCAGCGCCCCGCGCCCCCAGACGAACCCGTCGGCCACCACGCCGCCGAACGGCGGGTGTGTCCAGGCCTCCGGCGTGGCAATCGGCACGACGTCCTGATGGCCCATAAAGACCACAGCCGGCAGCGTCGTGTCCTGTCCGGGCCAGGTGTAGAGCAGGCTCAGCCCACCGATGATCTCCCGACGGAGATGGGCGTGCACCCGGGGAAAATTTTCTTTCAGATAGGTGTGCAGTGCCCGAAACGCACTGCTGTCGATGCGCGCCGGATCCTGATTGGATACGGTGGGAAACCGGAGTGCACCGGCCAGCCGCTGCGCCAGCGCCTCCGCATCGAGCGAGACCGCCAGCGGCTCCAGATTTTCAGTCGATTCAACCTGCTGACCAACCCGCCAGGCCCGCACCAGCAGCACGACGATCAGCACGAGCAACAGCCCGAGTGCTCCGATCAGGACTTTCAGCAGCGGCTTGCGCATCATCCGCATAGACAGGTTTTCCCCAAAATAGCCGCCTCCGAGCCGCCTTGCAACCATTTCTCGAACCGCTACCAGCGCTGAAGCTGCGCTTTTTCGCATCCTTTTGCAGAGTTCGCCATTGCACCCGGGGCGCCGGGCCTTGTATTTTGCCAGGGCCGTTTGGGGAAATTCTCGGAAGCGTAGAACGTCTGAAGGTGGTGCATACTCCGGTCATCGGAATTCTGGGCGGCGGTCAGCTCGGCCGCATGACGGCCCTGGCGGCGATCCGTATGGGATTGCGCGTGCGGTTTCTGGTGCCGAAGCCGGCCGGTCCGGCCGAAGGGCTGGGCGAGGTGATCGTGGGCGACTGGAAAGACCCGGACGTGCTGCGTCGCTTTGCCGAGGGCTGCACGGTGGTGACCGTCGAAAGCGAGTGGGCCCCGGCCGATGTGCTGGAGCCGGTGCTGCCCGAAGGCACCGCACTCTGGCCGAAGGCCGAAACTGTCCGGATCATCCGCGACAAGGGACGTCAGAAGCGTGTGCTGGCCGAGGCCGGCCTGCCACTGCCCGCGTTTGCCTGCTGCGCCACGCTGGAAGAAGCGCTGGCGGCGGCCGAACGGTTCGGCTATCCGGTAATGCTCAAGCGATACCGGGGCTCCTACGACGGCTACGGCAACTTCACGGCCCGCTCGCCCGAAGCGCTGAAGACCGGCTGGGCGCAGCTGGCCCAGGAAGACGGCCTGCTCGTCGAGGCCTGGGCGCCGTTCGTGCGCGAGCTGGCCGTGCTGGTGGCCCGGAGCCCGAGCGGCGAAGAAGTGATCTACCCGGTCGTCTACACGAAACAGGAGGATCACCGCTGCTATCTGGTTCAGGCGCCCGCCGAGATCGATCCGGCCGTGGCCGAAGAGGCCCGGCGTGTGGCCCGCGCCGCCGTCGAGGCCGTCGGCGGCATCGGCATCACGGCCGTGGAGCTGTTCGAGCTGGCCGACGGACGCATCCTGATCAACGAGCTGGCGCCGCGCCCGCACAACACCGGCCACTACACGATCGAAGGGTGCTACACCTCTCAGTTCGAAAACCACGTGCGCGCCGTGCTCGACTGGCCGCTGGGCTCGCCCGAACTGCGGGAGCCCGTAGCCGTCATGGTGAACATCCTCGGCCGGCGCAGCAGCGATCGGATCGACCTGCGCGGCCTGCCCGAAGCGCTCCGGATCCCCGGTGTGGCCGTGCACCTGTACGGCAAGATGCAGGTGCGTCCCGGCCGCAAGATGGGCCATGTGACGGCCACCGGTAGCGACCCGGAAGAGGTGCGCCGGCGCGCCGAAACGGCCGCCGACCTGATCGCCCGTTATCTCTGAACCAGCCTGCCGACACCATGCCTGCTTCCACCACACCGCTGGTCGGCATCGCGATGGGTAGCGAATCGGACCTGCCCGTCATGGAAGAAGCCGCCCATGTGCTCGAGGAATTCGGCGTACCCTACGAAATTCGCGTGCTCTCGGCCCACCGCACGCCGCACCGCATGCTGGAATACGCCCGCACGGCCCACACCCGGGGCCTCAAGGTGATCATCGCCGGGGCCGGCGGTGCTGCCCATCTCCCCGGCATGATCGCTTCGGCCACGCCGCTGCCCGTGATCGGCGTGCCCGTCCCCACCCGTCACCTGCAGGGACTCGATTCGCTGCTGTCGATCGTGCAGATGCCTGGCGGCGTGCCCGTCGCCACCGTGGCCATCGGACAGGCCCGCAACGCCGGCCTGCTGGCCGTACAGATCCTCGCCACGGGCGACCCCGAATTGCTGCAGCGGGTCGTGGCCTACAAGCAGGCCCTCATCGAAAAGGTCGAACAGATGGACGCCCGCGTGCAGGCCCGCTTCGCGCCGGAGTCCTGAGCCTCGTCAGGCCGGCTGCTGCGCCTCGTCCCACACCACCCGGGCAAAGCGGCGCTTGCCCACCTTGAGCACGAAGGGGGCCCGCTGCGCCAGGTCAATCTCCAGGTGCTCGTCGGTAACGCGCTCGCCGTCGATCGAGACGGCCCCCTGCCGGATCAGCCGCCGGGCCTCGCTTTTGGACGGCGCCAGTTCAGCCTGCACGATCAGGTTGACCAGCGCAATGCGCGTGCCTTCGTCCGGCGTGGGACGGAACGGCTCCAGATCTTCGGGCGCCTCGCCCCGGATGATCGTGCGCTCGAAATGCTCCCGCGCCCGGTTGGCTGCCTCCTCGCCGTGGTACATGCGCACGATCGTCCAGGCCAGCTCGTGCTTGGCGTTGCGCGGATCGCGCTCGGCGAATTCTTTTTTGGCCGGAAGCTCCTCGGTGGGGATGTCCGTGGCCAGCTCGAAGTAGCGATAGATGAGGTGATCCGGGATCGAGAGCACCTTGCCGTACATTTCCTCGGGCGGCTCGGTGATCCCGATGTAGTTGTCCAGCGACTTCGACATCTTCTCGACGCCGTCGGTCCCCTCCAGGATCGGCATGAGCAGGCATACCTGCGGCTCCTGGCCGTAGGCCTGCTGGATGTCGCGCCCCACGAGCAGGTTGAAGCGCTGGTCGGTGCCGCCCAGCTCCACGTCGGCCTGAATCTCCACCGAGTCCATGGCCTGGGCCAGCGGGTACAGGAATTCGTGAATGCCGATCGGCTCGCCGGCCCTGTAGCGCTTCTCGAAGTCGTCGCGCTCCAGCATGCGGGCCACTGTGTACTTGGCCGCCAGTTCGATCACGTCCCGGAAGGTCATCCGGCCGAGCCACTCCGAGTTGTAGCGGATGATCGTTCGCTCGGGATCGAGAATCTTGGCGGCCTGCTCGAAGTAGGTGCGGCCGTTGGCCCGCGTTTCTTCGAGCGTCAGCGCCGGCCGTGTCTTGGAGCGGCCGGTCGGGTCGCCGATCATCGCCGTGAAGTCGCCGATGATCAGCACGGCCTGATGGCCCAGGTCCTGAAACTGCCGGAGCTTGCGCAGTACGACGGCATGGCCCAGGTGCAGGTCGGGCCTACTGGGATCGCAGCCCAGCTTGACGATCAGCGGCTTGCCGGTGCGGTAGGAGCGCTCCAGCTTCTGGACCAGCTCCTCTTCCGGAATGATCTCGACGACGCCGCGGCGAATCTGCCGGAGCTGTTCTTCGACGGGTGGGAACGACGGCATGGGACTTCCGAAGGTTTATCCTCGACGACTTTTGAGTACCCGTTCCAGGCGACGCCGGGCTTCCCGCTCGGCGATGTCGGCGCGGCGGTCGTAGAGCTTCTTACCCCGCGCCAGTCCGATCTCCACCTTGGCCCGGCCGTTTTTGAAGTAGATCTTCAGCGGGATGATCGTGTAGCCTTTCTGTTGGGCGGCCTGCCCCCAGCGTTCGATCTCGCGTTTGTGCATGAGGAGTTTGCGGGGCCGGAGCGGATCGTGGTTGTCGTGCGTCCCGGTGTTCCGATAGGGCGAGATGTGACAGTTCAGCAGGTACATCTCGCCGTTTTCGACGGTGCAGTAGGCGTCCTGCAGATTGACCCGCCCCTCCCGGAGGGATTTGACCTCGGTGCCTTTCAGCACCAGCCCCGCCTCGAGCGTGTCTTCGATGTGGTATTCGTGGCGGGCCTTGCGGTTGGTGGCGACGATCTTGATGTTGTCCGGCATACCGGGCAGGGTCGGGTTCAGAGCAGGGGCACCTCGTCTTCGTCCTCCTCTTCGTCTTCCTCGTCCTCCGGGATCGTGTACAGGGGCAGGTCCGGGACTTCGTCGGTAATCTGGAAATAGAACAGATATTCCCGGAATTCCGTCAGGCTGGCCATGACCAGATCGTCAAAGCGAAGACGCAGATTTTCGAGAAAATATTCGTGCAGCTCGGGCGTCATCTCGCGGGTCTGCGCCCAGACTTCCCGTCGGGCTTCGGCCGCCTTCGCCAGTCGGCGGAGCGTTTTGACCAGAAGCGGGTTGCCCTCGCCCTTGCGTACGGCAAACAGGCCCCAGACCATCGGATAGTTGGCCAGTTCGTACCACTCCTGGCCCAAATCGAGCGTCAGCGCGCCGGTCTGCAGGGCGGGCACGTCGTTGCCGATCAGCAGACAGGCATCCTCCTCGCCGCCCAGCAGCTCGTCGCGCGTGGCGCCCTCGTAGGCGATCGGCTGGGGTGTCTGGCCGTAGTGTTCCTGAAGCACTACCTGCGCGATGAACGCCTCCTGCGCGTAGCGCGGATCCAGCGCCAGCGAATTCACCTGCAGAAACCCCTGGCGCAGCACGATCCGTGCGTAGGGGTACTTCCAGGAGGAAAGCGCCACGGCTGGTAGCGCATCGACTTCATCGTTGTGCAGCAGCACGTCGAGCGTAGGCACCAGGGCCACATCGACGTCGCCGTTCAGGAGACGCGTTAGCGCCTCCGGAGCCGGGCAGCGTTCCACTTCGAGCGCTACCGGCAGCTGCACGTTACCTGCTGTCAGCCCCGATACGAAAAACTCGGCCGGTAATGTATCCCAGATGGCCAGTCGCACCATAACGTCCCTGCTTCACCGGAAAGTTTGCGTTGATGCCAATAAAAACCGCCGGCCCGGCGTTCCGGTCGGCGGTTCGGGAACTCGTTCGTCGTTGTGTTAAACGCCGGCCCGGAGGACGGGCTCCATGGAGCCTTACTCCCGTCCTTCTTCCGGCGCAACGTAGCGCTTCTCCTTGATGCGGGCCGATTTGCCGGAGCGCTGGCGCAGGTAGTAGAGCTTGGCCCGGCGCACGTGTCCCCGGCGAAGCACCTCGATCCTGGCGATCTTGGGCGAGTAGAGCGGGAAGATGCGCTCCACCCCTACGCCGTTGGAGACCTTCCGCACGGTGAAGGTCTTGCGGGCACCACTGCCACGGATCGAGATGACCACGCCTTTGAACTGCTGAATGCGCTCTTTGTCGCCCTCCACCACGCGCACGTGCACGTTGACCGTATCGCCCGGACCGAACTCCGGGATGTCGTCCCGCAACTGCGTGGCCTCGACCAGGCGAATCAGTTCGTCCGACATGATGAATCCTCCGTTTTATTCGTCGTGGGTCGTTGACGATTCAAGTTTTTCGAGCAGATCCGGACGGCGCTGGCGCGTCTTCAGCAGGCGCTGCTCCTCCCGCCAGGCGGCGATGCGTTTGTGATCGCCCGAACGCAGCACCTCGGGGACGGCCATGCTGCGGAAGACGGCCGGCCGCGTATAGACGGGCGCATCCAGCAGCCCGTCCTGGAACGAGTCGGTCAGCGCCGACTCAGCATCGCCCAGCACACCTGGGATCAGGCGCACGATGGCGTCCACCACCACCAGCGCCGGCAGCTCGCCACCGCTGAGCACGTAGTCACCGATGGACAGCTCCATCGTGACCAGAGCATCCCGCACCCGCTGGTCCACGCCCTTGTAGTGTCCGGCCAGCAATACCAGGTGCTGGCAGAGCGACAGCCGATTGGCCAGCTCCTGGTTGAACACCTGGCCGTCGGGCGTCAGATAGATGACCTCATCGATCTTGTGTCCCTCGCGGGCCGCCTCTTCCTGGATGGCTTCGATGCAGCGAAAGATGGGCTCCGGCTTGAGCACCATGCCTCCGCTGCCCCCGTAGGGGTAGTCATCTATCTGCCGATGCCGGTCCGTGGTGTAGTCGCGCAGGTCGTGCACGCGGATGTCCACGAGCCCGCGCTCACGCGCCCGCCGGATGATGCTGTATTCCAGCGGCCCCCGGACCAGATCGGGGAATGCCGTCACAATGTCAATGCGCACGGCTTGCTGCTCCGTTTTGCCTCCCCTCAGTCCAGCAACCCTTCGATCGGGCGTATAACGAGCCGCCGGCCTTCAAGGTCCAGCTCCCGCACGAAGACTTCGACGTCCGGCACCATCGCATTGGGGCGGCCCGGACGGCCCACCACATAGATCAGGTGGGCGGGCATCTCCAGCACTTCGATGACGGTACCGACGGTCTCGCCCGCTTCAGTCTCCACCCGCAACCCGATCAAATCGTGCAGGAAGAACTCCCCTTCGGCCAGCGGGGGCAGGTCGGCCTGCCGGGCGTAAACCCGCAGCCCCCGGAGCGCCTGGGCCGCATCGCGATCGGTGACCTCGGCCACCTGCAGCAGCACGATCAGCCCGCGTCGCGTGGGCTGGTACTGCACACGCTCCAGACGCACCGGGCGGGCCGTCTCCGGCGAACGCCCGACGTAGATCGTCTCCAGCGTTTCAAAGCGCGTGGGATCGTCCGTTTCGGGAACCACCTTGAAGGCACCCCGGACGCCATGCGCCCGGGCCACATAGCCCATTAGCAGCAACTCGTCCGGATCTACCCGCTCCATGGTGTTCCCCTACCCCTACGATCGACTGTACGGCGTACTCAGGACGCCTTTTCTTCTTCGTCGCTCGCCGACTCCTCGGTTGCCGCTTCCGGTTCGGCAGGCGTTTCCGCTTCGGCTTCGGTGGCCTCGGCCGCAGCCTGCTGCTCAGTTTCGGCACGGGCTTTCGCCTCCGCCTCGGCCTGCTGCCGGGCCAGTTCCGCCTCCAGCTCGGCGGCCCGCCGCTCCTCTTCCAGCGCCGCCTGCTTCAGCTGCGCCACGGTCGGCTTCGCCTTCTTCATCAGCTTCTCGTACTGGAGGGCGCGGTGCTCGGCCACCGCCTGCTGGATCTCTTCCTCCGACTTGCCTTTGCGGCGCAGGTGCATGGCCAGCAGAATGCCCTCCCGCCGCAGAATGCTCTGCACCGTCTCGGTCGGCTGCGCCCCCCGCTCCAGCCAGTAGATCACCCGGTCGGCTTTCAACTCGACCGTGGCCGGCTCTTGCAGCGGATAGTAGCGCCCGAGATCTTCAATGAAACGCCCATCCCGCGGCGACCGCGCATCGGCCGCCACAATGGCGAAAATCGGAAGATTCCTCCGACCCAGTCGACGCAAACGTAGTCTGACCGCCATAGGCCGTAATCGCTCCCTGGTTTATTCCGTGAGGTTATCTTTAACTTCGGTTACAGTCTACCACCCAGCAACTGCCGCAGATCGACTGCCCGGCCCTTGCCCATCAGCTTGGACATCGACTTCATCATCTTGCGCATCTCCTTGAACTGCCGGAGCAGCTGGTTTACGTCACTGACCTCCATGCCGCTGCCCCGCGCAATCCGACGACGCCGACTTGCATCGATGATGTCCGGATTGCGCCGCTCTTCGGGCGTCATCGACAGAATCATCGCCTCGATGTGCTTGAAGGCGTCGTCGTCCACGTCCAGATCCTTGACGTAGCGCCCCAGGCCGGGGATCATGCCGATGAGCTCGCGCAGCGAGCCCATCTTTTTGATGCGCTGCAGCTGCTCGTAGAAATCTTCCAGATCGAAGTCGGCCGAGCGCAGCTTGCGGTGCAGCTTTTCGGCCTGGCGGGCATCGTACTGTTCCTGCGCGCGCTCGACCAGCGAGATCACATCGCCCATGCCCAGAATGCGCTGGGCCATGCGATCCGGGTAGAACGGCGTGAGCGCATCGAGCTTTTCGCCCGTCGAGGCGAACTTGATCGGTTTGTTGACGACCGAACGGATCGAAAGCGCCGCACCGCCGCGCGTGTCGCCGTCGAGCTTCGTGAGCACGACGCCGTCGAAGTCCAGCCGCTCGTTGAAGGCTTTGGCCGTGTTGACGGCGTCCTGGCCGGTCATGCTGTCGACCACAAACAGGATCTCGTGGGGCCGCACGGCCTCTTTGATCTGCTCGACCTCCTGCATCATCGCTTCGTCGATGTGCAGGCGGCCGGCCGTGTCGATGATCACAATGTCGCGGGCCGTGCGACGCGCCTCCTGCACCGCCTCGCGGGCAACGCGCACGGCATCCTGCACCACCTGCCCGTTCTCCTCGATGGAGTAGACGGGCACGTTGATCGAAGCGGCCAGCGTTTTGAGCTGCTCGACGGCGGCCGGACGGTACACGTCGGCGGCCGCCAGCAGCGGCGCCCGGCCCTTCTTTTTAAAGTAAAGCGCCAGCTTGGCGCAGAACGTGGTCTTCCCCGATCCCTGCAGCCCGGCCACCAGGATCACTGTCGGCGGCGTCGGGCTCAGGTTGATGTCCACCTGCTCCGAGCCCAGCAGCCGCACCAGTTCGTCATAGACGATCTTGACGAGCTGCTGGCCCGGCGAAACCGACGTCAGCACCTTTGTCCCGAGCGCCTTTTCCTTGACGCGCTCGGTGAACTCCCGCGCCACCTGATAGTTGACGTCCGCCTCGAGCAGGGCGCGCCGGATCTCCCGCATCGTCCCGGCAATGTTCAGCTCGGTGATGCGCCCCTGCCCCGAGACGGACTTCAGGGCTGCTTCTAATTTTTCGGTAAGGCTTTCGAACATAGTCAGATCTCGCCTGCTTACAGAAGCGAGAAAATAGGGTTTTCACGATCGAAATACAACGCACAAGCGCCGGGCAGGATCACGCGATTCCTTCAAAAAGCGGAATCGGCCGGTTATTCCGCTGGATTTTCACGGGCCCGCAGCAGGTCGAGCGTTTCGACGGCATGGCGCAGGTGCGGAATCACGATGGATCCACCCACGATCAGGGCCACGTTCATGGCGTCCAGCAGCTCTTCGTCCGAAAAGCCCAGCCGCACGCAGTTGATCAGATGGTAGTCGATGCAGTCGTTGCAGCGCAGCACCATGGAAGCGACCAGCCCGAGCAGTTCTTTTGTTTTGCGATCCAGCGCGCCGTCATGATAGGCGGTTTCGTCCAGATGGAAAAACCGCTTGATGCCCAGGTGATCGGCCTCCAGGATGCGCCGGTTCATGCGGGCCCGGTAGGCCTCGAACGCGGTCAGTCGATCTTCGGGAACCCCGTGCTTTTCTCTTTCCATAAGTTTATCTTGTCTTTGATCACCCTGGTAGCACCGCTCATGTCGCTCGACACCCTGCCGGTACAGATCAAAGAAACGCTCCGCAGACAGTTTCGGGCGTTTCGGGCGAGCCTGAGCGAGGAGGCACACCGCAGGCGCAGCCGGGCGATCGTGCGCCGCCTTCAGGAGCTGCCCGAGCTGCGCGAGGCCTGCTCCGTGCTGCTCTACTGGCCGCTGCTGGAGCGGCGCGAGATCGACCTGCGCCCTCTGGCCTCGTGGCTTCGAAGTCGAGGTAAGCTGGTGGCGCTGCCGGTCGTTGCCTGTACGGATCCGCCGAAGCTCGAAGCCCGCCGCTTCGACGACCCCTCGCGACTGGAGCGCGGCCCCTGGGGCCTGCAAGAACCCCGCACCGCCCCGCTCGTTCCGCCCGAAACGCTTGACGTGGTGCTCGTACCGGCGCTGGGCGTCGGACGCAACGGCTACCGGGTCGGCTACGGCAAGGGTTATTACGATACATTTCTACGAGAGCTCTCGGCCTGCACGATCTGTCCCGTCTATATGGAGTGCCTGGTCGATGTCGTGCCCCCGGAGCCCCACGACGTACCCGTGCAGGTCGTGGTGACGGAACAGGAGGTGATTCGTCGGTCTTGACATACTCCCACGGCTAAAGCACGTGGGATTTCGGGATCAAGCGGCGACAGCCGCCCCGGGCGGTCTTACGTCGCCTACCCCGAGGGAAGATGCCCCTTCCCTGCAAATGTTCACCGCCGCGTTCTTATCACGGTCGTGCACGATGCCGCACCGCTCGCACGTCCACTTGCGGTCTGCAAGACTGAGGTCCTTCTTAACCCAACCACAACAGGAACACCTCCTGCTGCTCGGGAAAAAACGGTCCACCTTCGCAACGCGAACGCCACGCTTCCGAGCAACATGCTCAAGAATAGCAACGAATTCCGCAAAGCCGAGGTCACTGACCTTACGTCCCCAGCGGCGCTTCATGCCCTCGATGTTCAGATCCTCAAGAGCAATGAAGTCGTAGCGCTCGCAGAGCGCATGGGCCGTCTTGAAGAACCAGTCCCGACGCCGGTTCGAGATGCGATCGTAGACCTTCGCAAGGCGGACGCGGGCTTTGCGGTAGTTGTTCGACCCCCGCTGCTTGCGGCTGAGCGCGCGGTGGGCCTTTCTCACCTCCTGCAGACCGCGACGGAAAAACTCGGGCGCGCGAATCTCTCTACCGTCGCTCAGCGTGAGGAAGCACTTCAGACCGAAGTCCAGCCCCACCGGACGCATTACCGCCTCGTGTGGGGCTGGCGTCTTCGGCTGTTCCTCTGCTGTGACCACACTGAAACAGATCCAGAGTCGCCCTACGCGGTCCCGCTTGATCGTGACAGTCTTGATCTCGCCTTCAATAGGGCGAGAGCGCACGAACTTGTAGGTGTGCTTGCCAATGCGAATCCGGTTACCTCCGGGGTACTTCCAGCCGGCCTGTTTCAGAGTAAACGAGGAATACCGCTCGCGCTTCTTGAAGCGAGGCCTTCCGGCCTTCGGCTCAGAGAAGAACCGCTGGTAGGCCCTGTCGAGCCGCTCGATTACGTCCTGCACGGCCTGTGACCCGAGCTTCTGCCAGTAGGGGTTGCGTCGGCGGAGTCTGGCGATGTGCTTCATCAGCCGGTTTGCACCGGGGTATTTCCCGTAGATCCGGTAGTAGCGTCGCGTCAGCGCCACGGAGTGGTTCCAGATGGAGGCGGCCACCTCGATCTGCTCGATCAGGTGCTTATCCCGCCTGGATCGATAGAGGCAATATTTGAACGTTCTGCGCATACCAACCACAGGATATTTTGTGTTGGTGACAACCGTATGTCACAGCCCTTCAGTATGTGCAAGCGACCTGGAACACGCAACTGTCTGACACACCCCCCTTGGTATGGCGATTTCATCCCACGACCGTGTGGCGACTTCATCCCACGACCCCAAGCCGTGGGCTTTCATCGCTCCCTACCTCACCACTAAATTGTAACTTATCGTCATGCCATGCGTAAGGCGCAGAGAAGACAGTCCATCAGCACCTGAAGCAACCGCAATGGCCACGCGCACGCGCTCCCACCCGATGCATTTAGAAGCCGAAGAGGCGGAGGCGCTGGAACTCGAGCAGCTCTCCGATGCCGAACTGGAGCAACTGCTGTTCGGAGACGAAAGCGGCGCCACGCGTCGGGATTCGGTGTGGAATCTGCCCACGGTGGCCGGACTGGCCATGCTGCTGGTGGGTGTGGTGTACGTGCTGCAGCAGATGGGACTCTGGAGCGGCGTGGACGTGAGCACGCTGGTGGGCTTTCTGCCCTGGGTGGCCGCATTGCTGATCATCCTGCTGGGACTGGGCGTGCTTTCCTGGCGGCCGCGCCGGCGTCCACGCCCGCGCAAAAAAGCCAGGCCCAGGCAGCAAAAATCGCTGGACGAGTTGTTCGATCAGCCCCGGAAGGTCTTCGAAGAGCTGCGCACCACGTTTTCTTCCGGTAAGTCCACTACAGCTCAGACGACCGCCGAAGCCACCACCACTTCGCCAGCGGAAACGAAGTCCAAACGCCTGGTCAAGTCGCGCGACCGGATGCTGGCGGGCGTCTGCGGCGGCATTGCCGAATACCTCGAATGGGATCCCACCCTGATCCGGGCGCTTTTCGTGCTGGGCGCCATCTTTTCCAGTGGCTTCCCCTTCATCATCGTGTACTTGATCCTGGCCTGGATCATGCCCGAGCCGGACCCGCTTGAAAAATCGAAGGACGACGAGCCACGCATTACCATTTTGCCGGAGTGAGCCGATTGGCCTGAAACTTTCGAACGTGCTGTGGCGTGTATCGTGCTGCTTCGGGCAGCCGCTGCAATCCACGGAAGCTTCAACGAGCACGGCTTGCCCGGACGTTCTTCGAGGTTGTAGTTTACAGTCCTGCAAGTGGTCCGGTAGTTCAGTTGGTTAGAACGCCGGCCTGTCACGCCGGAGGTCGCGGGTTCGAGTCCCGTCCGGACCGCTAAAAAGCATACAACCCTGGCCTTCAGGCCAGGGTTGTATGCTTTTTATTCCAGTTTTACCAGTCTTCCCTGAAAGCTTTGCGTTTTTCCAGAGTCGAGCCGAAGCTGCACCTGATAGATGTATAAACCGACCGCCAGGGACCCTAAATACAGCGGTACCTGACGCCGTGCGCCAGCCGACAACGCAGCCAAAGACCAGCGACGAACCTGTCGACCTAAAACATCATACAGCACCACCTGCGCTTGCGCACTCACGGGCAAATCCAGCACCAACACCACGTAATCAGAACGCACTGGATTCGGATAATGCCCATAGAAAGCCAGCGTGGTCGGCAGCTTTAGCTCTTCGATAGCTACAGGCACTTCACGCTCTACTGCGCCAGCATCGCAGGCATTCCCCTGGGGACGAGTCATCCCCCGCTGGTCCATAGTCACCAGGTTGTTGTCAAGGTCCGTACAGTCTGTTACTGCGTCAACGGCCGCGCTGCTTGGGCCAAGGAGGAAGATCGAAGCGAAGCCGTCGTCGTTAGCAAGCGGCTGCAGGTTAAGTTCATCGGCGCTGACCACCGTAAAGTCTGAACCGCATGAACTGTCGGTGGCGAAGTTAACACCGAAAGCGTTCAGCGTACCCGAGCCCGAGCAGTTGCTTGCTATGTTGTTAGCTATGATTGAGTTTTTGACTTGGACGGTTGATTCCGGCCCATTTTGGATTACACCTCCGCTGTTGTTCACAATGGTAACGAAACTGGCGTATATGGTCCCTCCCTCATTGTAGAGAGCTCCGCCGCCCACATTATCCGCAAAGGTACTATTGGTTATGATCACTCGGCCCGCATTGCGGATGCCGCCCCCTGAGGAGACGCCATCTGCACAGCCATTTCGTACTGTCACATTTTGCAACGTAAGACGGCCTCCGCTCTGGACATCGAAGATGCGGAATTCGCCCGTTTCGGTTTGGCTGTTGGCGTTACAGGTCAGCGACAGGTCGCGCTGCACCGTCGCCCCGTTGCCCTGAATGATGATATCTGCAATGATGTCCAGATCATCCTCAGCTGCTCCGTTTTCCTCTCCCACTGCTGCATCCAGCGACAGGTTATAGGCCTGCCCCGCCTGTAGCACAATAGTGTGAGGTCCCCCGCCCAGGGCATTCGCTTCCATTACCGCCGCACGCAGCGAACAAGCACCGTTACCGTCCGCGCAGATGCCGTCCCCAAGGGTGGCGTCCGTAGCATCATCGTTGCGGGTAACCTGGAATCTTCGAGCTCGCTCAGTTACCATAACTGTAAGGGGTTGCCAGCGAGCGATACTGCCTGAAATAGCCTGTATTTGTAGATTGTAGGTGCCCGGAGTTATATCGGATGCCGCCATCACCGTTGCAGAAACCACTATCGAATCAGTAAGCACCTGTACAGGCGCGGGATTGGTACTGATGATCGTAATACCCGGCACTCTCCTGCCACTTTGATCTACTAGCATCAGGCTCACGATTCCTGAAAAACCATTCTTCGGGGTAAGCGTAATCTGGAAGTTCTGCATACCGCCCTGCATAATGTGCAGATGGGTCGGATTCGGAGGCGAAAGCGTAAAGCCAAATTCAGGCGGTTGGGTGCATATTACAGGCGTTTCTATCGCTGGATTCTGATCGAATACGATCCGAGCGTTATTACAGGTATGCCAATCCGTCAGAAGCAAAGTGCGTGGCGCTATTGTAAACGATACGCTCCCATCACCTTCAGGAGGACGAACATTGGGCGGCAAAAATCCCGCAAAAGGATCCTTAGGCAGCTCCCCCGTTTCTGGATCTATGGACGTTAGCCGCCACGTTACCCGCGCCGTAACGGTATCCAGACCAGCCTCTATTTGCACAAGTAGAGGCTGGTCTGGACGAAGATCCAGCGTGGTACTATAGCTTTTCGCTCCAGGTGGCGGTGTCGCAGACCAGCGCCCGAACATGATAGGACCCAGCGCAAAAGTGCGCAGATCCATGTGCTCCGGATCAAGTTGATCCTCAATAACCACTTCCTGAGCTGGGGCTGTTGCCGTCTCAAGGTTTTCGAAAAATATCGTATAAGCCAGGGGTTCGCCTGGAGACGCTACGAGTGGACCGGCTTTATCGTTGGGATCCATGCTGCCTACAACACGCACCCTTCGCACTTTTCTTTTGATTTCATCCTCATATGCTTGTTTAAGAGCAGCATAAGCATAGGGTGCAATAAATAAGGTCTCAGAGGGCAGAGGTGAAGGTAATTCTTCTACGAGCCCATCAAGCCGAACAAACCCTTCATACCCTTTATAAACGTTTCGGGTAAGCCCCGAGAGTCCCAGTTCTTCTGGAGAGCCAAACAACCAGCGCACATCCCCAGAAGCCACCCAATTGCCCAGTTGAACAACTCCGAAAGTGTGCTCGCCAACATCATCCATACCTTCTCTTGTCTGCAATAGCAAATCGAATTGAGCAACTGGTTGCTGCGTATCAAAGAGGCTGAAAGTATGAAAACCAACAGACAGATCAGCCTTTCCTAAGAAGTTTGGAGGGTCAACCAAACTGCCTTCGCTAGCCGGGTTACAGGCAAGCACACGTGATACGGATCCCAAATATTCATCAATTAAAATCTCATTTATTTTATTTCCAAAGCTTTCACCAATCATTATAGTCCGATCAGGCGGGATATATCCGGCCTCTTTAAAGTCCACTCCCAGAACATTACCACCCAACCCACCAAATCCACTATTCCGCAGGTCATTTCGAAGTAAACTAGCAGCTGGCGGAATGCCGTTTGCTCCTACCCACCATGGATCCGTTTTCCATCCATTAATTGAACTGATTGTAGCTAAAGGTGTCCAGTTGAGAATAAACACATTACAATCAGGACACTGCTGTTTCACTGCAACACCTAATTTCACGAATCGGTCTTCTGGATTATTAATATCCATGCCACCGAGGCCATGTGTTATAATAACAGCTCGGCTTGGATTTTCCGTAATGGATCCTACCGCATAAATACCCAAACCGCTTTCTCTGGTAGAGAGATACTCGATCTCGATATCAGAAATGGCACTATGAAAAGACAATGTTTTGGGGGCGCTCAGAGTGTCATCCAACAGGACAGACCATACAGCGGCAACAGAAGCAAAGGCCAGTGCTTTATCGACCTCCAGTGGTTTACCTTGCCCGCGAGATCGCAATAGAAACTGCAATACACTATCCCATGAACTACCAGCCATTTGCTGTAATAAGTATCGAGCCTTCTGCCACGTTTCTGGCGAAACCGCTCGTGGTGGGGGGAGTGCTTCCCAGGGAAAATTGCTCCCTGAAACTTCAAACATACGGGCCTGTAGTTCCAGTTCACCAGGCATATTGGGCGCTTCCACAATAACGGGTAAGGTCCATGACTGACCTGCTCCCAGAGAAAGCGCCTCACCCATCAGAGACCCTGCAAGCAGAACAAGCTCCGATCGTGGGATGTCGAACACGTCTGTTTGTAACCAGGCCTGTTCATCCCCCGAAACGCTCAGAAAAATCAACTTGGCGCTTGTATCGACCGTCCCGCTGTTCCCGTAGAAGATGTTAATACGCTGCGCCCTCCCCATACGGAATACTTCTCGGCTAGCGACATCTAACCAGGGAGTTGCTGTGCGACCACTTCCTTGGGTAATGGTGAAGGCCCCTCGCAAAAACGTGTACGTTGTATCTGGATTGTTAACGTGGATATCATATACACCAGGTAGTTTTCCCCTTAAATCAAAAGAGATCTGTACGGTACTGGAACCTTCAGTAGAAAAGATTCCAAGATTCTGACCAGGTATTTCTCCACCCGGACCATCCAGATAGATAGAAGCTCCCTCCTGGACGTTACAACAACCGAGCGTTACAGTGACTGAACCTATATTAGCACCCTGTATCGGGAACAAACTTGTGATTCGGGGCCAATTTCGACAACGTCCAATTCCGGCACAACCTCTGAAACAGTCTGCATCCAGACAGTCCACGAGGCCATCCCCATCATCGTCGCGATTATTTTCACAGTTCTCTCCACATTCTCCAACGCCAGCACAATCAGCATCCTCGCAATCTATCAAACCATCACGGTCATCGTCTACTCCATTTCCACATTGTTCTGGAACAATACTTCCCCGAAAGATGAAAACCACATCGTCATAATCTCGATCTCCACCTCCGTATAGATCCTCAAAACCTACGATCGCTTCGCCTTCGGCTATGAATTCTACAGCTGCATGCGGAATCCCGTCAGGATTGCGTTCTCCAGGACCCATTTTGAAAGTCCACCCCGTCTCTCGAACGACAATTCCAAACACCAATTCCACACCAGGGTCGAATGGCCCCAGATTAACGACAAGGCCTGCATCACGATTGGTGGCAATAAACTGAGGCGGCCCAGGTTCAAAAAGCCACAACTCACTGGTGTAGAAGGCGATGCCTGCTGGAGCAACCTCTACCTGCACTTCGCCGCCTGCGGAAAACAGCTGTCCTCCAATCACACGATCCTGATGGGCACCTGCAACCGCTATGCCTGACGCTTTTTCTTCCAGAAAAGATGCTGGCGTATAACCAACCCCTGTGTTAAGGGCGCCGGCGGCGGCGATCGCTATCAGTGCCAGCCCAATGATCCTTTTTGCGCAAATTTTGTGCACTACTGTGCCCGCTTGATCCATCTTCATTGCACACAGAAATTTTCAGAAACAGCCCAATGCCAACTTTAGCAACCTGCACTTGCGCCGTCAATCACCCGAACGGGGGATGGCCTGAAGGAAAGCGCAGCACTTTGGCCAATCATTACCGAACCGAAACGGCCTGAATTCTGGTCGTAAACTGCTCCACTCGTCGCGCCGGCTGGCTCTGCTTCCGCTCAATGCTGAAAATCGGAAACCCATCCCTCCCCCGAACGGGTGATTGTGATGCCAGAACACCGTGGTTACCTTTCGTTGCGGTTGCCGGGCGATGAAATTGTCTTCAGATTCCACGAACCGATGTGCAGATTACTTTTGCTCGTGCTTCTGCTGAGCACCAGTTCCTGTCGCAGCACGAAGCCCTGGCTTTCCTGGGGAGAGGGCGGCGGCTTTACCGGGCTGCAACAGGGCTACACCGTCTGGCGTGACGGCACCATCGAAATGTGGCGCCAGAGCCCGGGGGATCCTCCTCAAACCCGAACCCGGGGCAAACTGCGTCGAACACAACGACAACAGATCGAAGCAGTCTACAGACAATTACAGACACTCCCGGCTTACAACTCCCCCGGCAATTACAGTCGCTTTATCCGCCGATATACGTCCCGCGACACAGCGCAATGGGTCTGGAGTCCATCCGATACCCATGCGGTCACGCGCACGCTTCAGATGCTCTATGAAATGCTAAACCAGAATGTCCGGCAGCCATGAAGCGCACACGATGCTCTTTTCTGGCAGGGGCCCTGCTGCTTCTGGTACTTCCCCTGCAGGCTACGGCCCAGAAATCGCTACGCGATGGACGTCCGTTGCCGCCGCTGCCCGAACGGCTGGACTTTCCGCTTATCGAAACCTCGCAACAACTCCAGCAGCTACTCGCGCAGCCGCGTGGTTCGCTACTCCGCTACGGCCGCCCGGTTGGTCGGCTGACGTTTCGTACGCTGCCGGGCAAAAAGCCAGTCCGTTTGCAACAACTGGAGGGGCCAACAATTCACCGCGCTCCCAATGGCACCGTTCGCTGGATGAGCGGTCGCCTGGACCAAGTGGCCGGTAAGCGCGCACAGGATGTATCTCGACAGGTCATGGACTTTCTCCAGCGTCATCGCCGACTGTTCGGGCTGGAGAACCCGCGCGAAGAATTACGCCTGCAGGATGTCAGTCGGGACGCGCTGGGTTATACCCACTTGCGCTTTGAACAACGCTACCGGGGCTACCCGGTCTGGGCGGCAGAGCTACGGGTGCATGTGGATGCCGGAGGTCAGATCTATGCGGTGAACGGCACCTATGAACCCACACCCAGCGGGCCATCTGCACCAACGCCCTGGCTGACCGCCGCCGAGGCCTATGAGCAGGCCGCGGCCGATCTGCGGCGAAAAGGACGCTGGCAGCCTCCCGGTCCGGCACTTCGCGACGCGCTGGGGCTCGACGAACAGCCGCCTCAACTCGTCTGGTACCGTCATCAGGAAAGCGGATGGCGGCTGGCTTACGAGGTGGACATCCGTCCCAACTGGGTGGAACGTTACACCTACCTGATCGACGCCCAAACAGGCCAGATTCTGCACACTTTTGCCAACTACTGTACCCTCAGGCCGACCGAACCCGGCGCCATCCCGGACGCACCGGAGATTGCCTATACCCCATTACCCAGCCTGCAGGGCCAATTCGTCGATGCGCAGGCGCAGGATGTGCTTGGCAATACCCGCACACTGCGGGTTTATTACGATCCTGCCTCCGGCTACTTTATGATCTGGGATCTGCCGTCCTTAGACCTGAGCGGCTCACGCCTGCCCGATTCGCCTAAAGGCGGTGCCATTGTACTGAATGCCGGAAACCGCGACCTGAATCAAAACACCAACCTGATCCCGGTCTCGTCCTCGAACAATACCTGGAGCGACCCGGTCGCCGTCTCGGCTCACTGGAATCACTATCAGGCCTTTACGTTTTTCCACACTCAGTTCGGGCGGAATGCCATCGATGGTCAGGGGGGCACCATCCTGTCGGTCATTCACGTGACCGACGGCGGCCGTCCCATGGACAATGCCTTCTGGAACGGGCGCGTCATGGCTTATGGAGACGGAGACCGTGAATTTCTTCCGCTGGCCGGTAACCCCGACGTCGGCGTGCACGAGATGGCTCATGGCGTTATCGAACACACGGCGAATCTGGTCTATCAGTTTCAGTCCGGTGCCCTCAATGAATCCTTTGCCGACGTCTTTGCCGCGCTGGCTACCGGCGATTTTCTGATGGGTGAGGGCATCGTGCGCCCGGAGACCGGGAAGCAGGCCCTGCGCGACCTGAAAAATCCCGGCGGCGATCACGTCCTGAGCCGCCAGCCCGCCCATATGTCCGAGTATCGCAATCTGGATATCAATCAGGATAACGGCGGCGTACACATTAATAGCGGCATTCCGAACCGGGCTGCAGCGCATATCATCGAACAGATCGGATCTGAAAAAGGCGCCCGGATCTACTACCGGGCGCTGAGCCAGTACCTGACGCGCAACAGTCAGTTCGGCGACCTGCGGAAAGCCGTCGAGCAGGCCACAAAGGACCTGTACGGCGAAGGTACCGAACTACAGGTCGTGCGCCAGGCTTTTGATATGGTCGGGATCACGCCGGAGGTGGGCCAGGGCGGCGATCAGGGTAACGATATACCCGCGCCGCAGGTACAGAGCTCGCTGATTTTCTTCGTGCTCTGGGATCCCTGGTTCTATCAGTACGAAGGAGAAATCGGTCTGATCGATATGACCGATCCGAATAATGTGCAGCTCGGCGTGATCGACGTCGTACAGGCGCGCTTTACCCAGTACGATGATGGAAGCCTCGATGTCGCCCAGCTCTCGGGCACCCGGGACGGTAGCTCCCTGTGGTTTGTCAACCCCGAAGGCTATCTGACGGCGATCGACCTGAACAGCGGAGAGATCTACGAATTCGACTTCTATCTGGATCAACCCGGCGATCTCTGGAACGCCTCGATCAGTCCGGATGGAGGAATCGCCGCCATTGTTTCTGCCCACGAGAATGACGCCACGCTGTATTTCTGGGATGGTGAAACTGTCTATCAGCTCCCGCTGGAGCCTACCAGCACGATGTACGTGAAGGTGAAAACGATTGCCTATCCCGACGTGGTCAACTGGTCGCCCAACCCTGCCGTCCCCCGCATTGTGTTCGACGCACTCAATCGCATCCAACTGGGCGGTCGTCCTTTCAGCTACTGGTCGGCCTACGAAGTCGATTTTTCCAGCGACCAGATCTACACGCTGCTGCCGGCCCAGGAACCGACTATCAGCATCGGCAACCCGATCTACTATCCGTTGAATCCGGATCTACTGGCTTTTAACCTTGTCGTGAATGATACCATTGACGTGGTGCTGGCCGACTACGAGCAGGGGAAACTTCTGGTTGCCGGCTTTCCTGAGCGTACCAAGGGTGTGGTTATCGATCCACTACGTCCCTGCTTTTCTCCAGATGGGAATTTCCTGATGGTCACCAGTCCCCGGAACGGCTGGATCCTGTTGGACGATGGCCAACAGCTTGGCTACCTCAGCGTATCCGAAACGTTCTCAGCGATCCCGTTCAACGCGGTCTGGCTCGGACAGCTTGGCCCATCGCGCCAGAATCGCCCTCCGGTCGCCTCGCTTCAGACAGACACCACCGTTGGGCTGGCTCCGTTAACCGTGACCTTCGATGCGTCGGGATCTTCTGATCCCGACGGTGATGCCCTGAATTTCCGCTGGGATTTCGGCGATGGGGCCACCGGTAGCGGCCCACGCCTTACCCATACGTTTCAGACGCCGGGGCAGTACATGGTACGGCTGACGGTGGTCGATGCCTGGGGTGCCGTCGCCTACGACTCGGTGGCCATCGAAGTGCGCCAGGCTTTTACAGAGGCCGAACGGGCCGAAGTTGTGCCCGCTACCTTTACGCTGCGCGCGCTGTATCCTCAGCCGGCCCGACGTTTCCTTTCCTTGCATGTGGGCAGCCCTGAGGCCGGACCGATCCGCCTGCGCCTGTACGACCTGACAGGGCGTCTCGTCTGGCAGGAAACACACGAGGTCACGCGAGGCTGGCAGCGGCTACACCTGCAATTGCCGACACTTGCCTCCGGACTCTATCAACTGGAATTGCAGCAACAGTCGCACGTGATACGGCGTGCGCTGGTGATCGATCGGAATTAACATCAGGGCGGGGCTGATTCGAAGCCGGTTTGCCGGCTTCGAATCAGCCCTGCTGCTCGTCGGCAAACGGTAGCAGGATTTCGAAGCGCGTCCCTTTGCCGGGTTCGGACTGCACCGTGATCTGGCCGCCCATCAGGTCGATCAGGCGCTTGACGATGGCCAGGCCCAGACCCACCCCCTGGTGTTTCTGCTCCAGCCCTTCGTGCTCCTGCCGGAACGGCTCGAACAGATGCGGGAGAAATTCCGGGCTGATGCCGCAGCCGGTATCTTCCACAACCAGCCGGATCCTTCCCTTCTTTCGGCCGAGCTCGACGCGCACGTAGCCTTCGTCGGTGAACTTGATGGCGTTCGAGAGCAGATTGACCAGCACCTGATGCAGCCGGTTCGGATCAGCCCGGGCCATCAGGTTTTCCTCGGCGTGTAGTTCCAGCTTCAGCCCCTTCTCCTCGGCCAGGGGCTGCATGAGTTGCACGGCCTGACGGGCCACGTCCACCACATCGGTGGGGTGCAGCTTGAGCTCCAGTCGGTTGGCTTCGATCTTGCTCAGGTCCAGGATGTCGTTGAGCAGCATCAGTAGCCGCCGCGCCGAGCGGTCAATAATGTTCGTAAATTCGCGCAGGTCTTCCTGCTGGCGGGCCTCCAGCTCTTCGTCAAGCAGCTCAGCAAAGCCCAGAATGGCGGTGATCGGCGTGCGGATCTCGTGGCTCATGTTGGCCAGAAAGGCCGATTTCAGACGGCTGGCCTCTTCAGCGCGTTCTTTGGCTTCCTTCAGTTGCCGCTCGGCTTCCACCAGTTCCGTCACGTCGGCCATCAGGCCGATGTAGCCGATGTGCTGCCCGTGTTCATCATAGAGCAGGTCGATGTGCACCTCGTCCCAGAAGCCCGAGCCATCTTTGCGGTAGTGATACAGCCGGGCACGTGCCGGCCGTCCGCGCAGCAGGCGCAGCCGCATACGCCGGAGCGTGTCGCGGTCGGTTTCCGGGCCGTGCAGCAGGTGCTCGATATTCTTCCTCAGCACCTCGTCGGGTCGGTAGCCGGTCAGGCGCGTGAAGGCCTCGTTGACCCACACCACGTTGCCCATCGTGTCGGTGAGGGCCACGCCTTCGGTGATCTGTGCCACCACGCGGGCCAGCCGCTCCCGTTCTTCCTGGAGCTTTACCTTGGCCATGCCCACGCCGGCCAGGTGGGCCAGCCGGGCCACGACGGCCTGCTCATCAGGCGAGGGACTGCGCACCCGGTCGAAGCAAAGACCCAGCACGCCCAGCAGCTCACCCTTGCGCCCGAAGAAGGGCACGGCCCAGCAGGCACGAAGGCCCTGCGCCAGCGCCTGCTCCCGAAAGGCTCCCCAGCGCGGATCGTTTTCAATGTCGGCAACCCAGACCGGCCGACGGCTGAAGGCGGCCGCGCCCAGCGATCCCTGGTTGGAGCCGATGAGCTGGCCGTCGAAGAGTGCCCAAAACGATTCAGGAAGCTCCGGTGCGGCGCACAGGTGGAGCCGCCCTTCGTCGTACATCCAGACCGAAGCGCGGGCACCCTCAATGAAGCGCTCGGCCACCCGGCAGAGCCGCTCACAGAGCCTCTTACGGGAGGCACCGGAGACGAGCTGTTCCAGAAACAGCCCCTCCTCCTCCAGCAGCGCCTGCAACCGCCGCAGCTCGGTGATGTCGCGGGCGATGCCAGCGATGAGCCGAATGCGGCCGTCCGGATCGGGAACGGGCACAAGCTGCGTCAGCCAGGTACGGCGGCCGGCCGGCAGATCCAGCGTCTCCTCGTACTCGATGGGATGGCCGGCTTCCAGGCAGCGCCGGTAGTTGCCCGTTACGTGGGCCACGATGTCGGGTGGCAGGATTTCGTTCAGCGGTCGGTTCCAGAGCATTTCGGGCGTGAGCCCGGTCTTGCGCTGATGTGAGGGGTTGGTCGCCTCCACCAGAAACCGGCCGTCGTCCGTGACGCGAATCCAGAAGATGGCGTCTTCCGTGTGTTCGTAGAGTCCCAGGTACCGCCGGCGCTGCTCCAGCAGCTCGGTCACGTCGATCAACGTGCCCTCGATGCACTCGGTGCCGTCCGGCTCCTGCACCAGCAGCGCGTTCTCCAGTCCCCAGAGCACGCGGCCGTCCTTTCGGCGCAACCGAACCTCATAGTTGACGAGTCGGCCCTCCCGGCGCAGCGCCTCCAGAAAGCGCGTGCGATCAGCTTCTTCCACGTAAAGAATGCTGGCCGGACGGCCTTCCAGTTCGGAGGGATCGTCGTAGCCCAGCATGCGGGCCAGCGCCGGGTTGACGCGCAGGATTCGACCGTCCACCGTGGTCCGATAGAAACCGGCCACGCTGTGCTCGAACAGACGGCGGTAGCGGGCCTCGCTCTGTTTCAGTTTCTCGATGGCCCGTACCTGCTCGTCGATGTCCAGCACCGTGCCCAGGATGGCCGGCCGCCCCTTATAGATAAAGCTCTGTCCCCAGACTTCTACCCAGACCTGACCTCCATTTTTACGTCGTCCTCGGAACCGATAACGAACCGCTTTTTCTTCACCAACAACGCGACGTCGGATGTTTTCGACCACCAACGGACGATCTTTCTCTGCGATAACTACGGTCACAGGTAATCCCACAAGCTCCTCAGGTGTGTAGTCGAATATGGCGGCCCCTCGAGGGTTTACCATGGAAATACGACCATCTTGCAGGAGATAGATACCAACCAGATTGGTTTCAAAAAGCGTTCGATAAAAAGCCTCTGTTTCAGAAAGACGTTGGAGATCACGTAGATCATGGAGAACGCACTGGAGCAGTTTGCGTCCACTAACTTCCACGACCCGGGCCGAGAGAGCGACAGGGATCCAGCTGTCGTCGGCATGTTGCACGATCAGCTTACGTGTCTGAAGTGTACCGCTCTCAATGGCCTCACGGAATTTTTTTCGATAGGAGGCGGCAAGTTCAGCCGGACACAGCTCATCCAGATATACCTGACACAGCAACGCTCGTTCGTAGCCGAAAAGCCGCTCAGCCGCCGGGTTGGCATCCAGAATCCGGCCTGTTTCGGCGTCTGCGATCAGAACGGCGTCTCGAGTCGCTTGGAAAAGGGCGCGGTAAAGAGCTTCGTGATTTAGCGCCGACGCCTCGCGCACTTCCATACAGACATCCTGTTACGCTCCATTTCTTGACATTTAAGCAAATGTTATTCCCAGGTCAAACAGGTTTGTGTACCCGTCCACGCACTATCAACTGCTCCTGAAAGCCCAATGCTTCCTCGCCTTCGCGGGGCCTGCGCAGGACGTACCGGCCGTCGGGCTGCAACTCCCAGGCCGTGCGGTGATCTTCCAGGGCCAGCTCCAGCAGACGCGTCAGCCGCCGCCGGAGTTGCGGGTCTTCGACAGGCGCCAGCACCTCGACGCGGTCGTCCAGGTTGCGCCGCATCCAGTCGGCGCTGCCGATGTAGATGAGTGGATCGCCGTTGTTGTGGAAGTAATAAACGCGGCTGTGCTCCAGAAAACGCCCGACGATACTGATGACCCGAATCGTTTCGCTGTAGCCCTTCAGACCGGGGCGGAGCCGACACGGCCCGCGCACGATCAGATCGATGGGCACGCCGGCCTGCGAGGCGCGGTACAGCTCCTGAATGATGCCGACGTCGTCGAGGCCGTTCATCTTGGCGATGATGCGGCCGTTGCCGTGCTGCTGGTGATGCGCCACCTCCTGGCGGATGAGCCGCACCAGCGCCGGACGCAGATCGCGCGGCGCCACCAGCAACTTCTGGTACTGCTGCTCGGGCGCAAAGCCCGTCAGGAAGTGGAACAGGTTGACCAGATCGCGACCGATGTCTTCGCGGCCGGTCAGCAGCCCCAGATCGGCGTACTGGCGGGCCGTTTCCGGATTGTAGTTGCCCGTGCCGATGTGGCCGTAGGTGCGCAGCCGGCCGTTTTCCTCGCGCACCACCAGCGTCACCTTGGCGTGCGTCTTCAACCCGACGAGCCCGTAGGTGACGTGCACGCCGGCCCGCTCAAGCTGCTGACCCCATTCGATGTTGTTCGCTTCGTCGAAGCGGGCCTTGACCTCGACGAGCACGGCCACCTGCTTGCCGTGCTCGGCCGCCCGCATGAGCGCCTTCATGATGGGCGAATCGCTGGAAGTGCGATAGAGCGTCTGTTTGATGGCCAGCACGTGCGGATCGTCGGCGGCTTCTTCGAGAAAGCGCTGCACGCTGGCCGCAAACGACTCGTAGGGATGATGCACGAGCACGTCGCGCTGCCGCAGGATGTCGAAAATGGTCACCCGATCCTGCGCTTCGCCTTCGTGCACGAGCGCCGGGGGAATGATGGGCTCCCAGGGTTCGTAGCGAAAGGCCGGAAGGTCCAGTTCGGCCAGCGCCTGGCAATCGCCCAGGTCGATCGGACCGTCCACCTCGAACAGGTCTTCCGGATCCAGCTCCAGTTCCTCCATCAGGAGCTGCCGCACCCGATCCGGCATGGTGTGCTCGGCTTCCATGCGCACCACGGGCGCAAAGCGCCGCTCGCGCAGCTCCTCGGCGATCATCGCGATCAGGTCCTCGGCCTCCTCTTCAGCGCGTCGGACGTCCGCGTTGCGCGTGATGCGGAAGGCCCAGGCGCCCTGCACTTCCATACCCCGGAATACCTCGGGCAGGTGGTGTCGCACCACTTCTTCGAGCGGTACGAAGTGCAGCGGCTTTTCGAGCGGCACCCAGCGTCCGCGGTCGGTGGGCACTTTGACCCGGGCAAAATGCTCGGTGCCCTGCTTCGGATGGCGCAGCAGCACGGCCAGCGACAGGCTCAGGTTCGAAATGAGCGGAAACGGATGGCCGGGATCGACGGCCAGCGGCGTCAGCACCGGAAAGATCTGTTCTTCGAAGTAACGGGTCAGGTAGCGCCGCTGCGCTTCGTCGAGCTGCTCGTAGTCGAGCACATGCACGCCGGCTTCACGGGCCAGGGCCGGCCGCAGCTCCTCGCGCCAGAGGCGGTACATGCAGTCGTACATGGGCCGGAGCGCCTCCCGGATCAGGCGGAGCTGCTCGGTGGGCGTGCGGCCGTCGGGCGAGAGCTGGCGCACGCCGGCGGCTTCCTGGCGCTTGAGGCCACCGTAGCGCTTGCGGAAAAACTCGTCGAGGTTGGTCGAGGTGATGGCCAGAAAGCGAACGCGCTCCAGCAGGGGGACGCGCGGATCGAGCGCCTGAAAGAGCACGCGCCAGTTGAAGTCGATCCAGCTCAGCTCCCGGTTGAAGTACAGGCGCGGATCGTCCAGTGGACGGCCCGGCGGCACAGGCCGGGGACGGGTCGCCTGCGGCACGGCAAACGCAAGGCGGTCCGACGGCCGGCCGTCGGTGCGGATCGTCTCGGAAGCAGTGCCTGTTGCCGTGCGGGCCATCCCCGATCTTCCGGGTAGCGTTTGATCGAAGGGTTACCGGGGCATGTACCCGGAGATCGGGGCTTTGTTGCCGATTTTTCAGAGATAACGGCTCTGGAGCAGCACTTCGTGCACGGGTCGGCGCGGTGTGGGTGGCACGGCCGGCCCATAGCCCAGGCGCAGGATGGTCTGTGGCCAGGCCTCGGTGCCAAGCCAGTCGCGAAGTTTTTTGCGCATTTCCGGTACTTCGATGGGCTGATTCAGAAAAGACGCCGACAGGCCGTAGTCGGCCGCCTGGAGCAGCAGCCGGTCCAGGGCCTGTCCGGCCTGCAGCCAGACCAGCGGCTCGTCGCGTTCGGTCAGGAGCACCAGCAGCACGGGCGAGCCTTCGGCCAGCTGCCGATCGCGGGCCACCTGTCCCCGGGCCCAGAGGAAGGTGCGCAGCACGAGCGGTCCGGCCGGTCCCAGCCACTCCTGCAGGCCCCGGGCGGTCAGCGGCAATCCGTCTTTGCTTTCGTTGCGGGCGGGGTGCGTCCAGGCTGCCAGTTCACGCCGGAAGCGCGGGTCGGCGGTCTGGATGCGGTCGGCTTCGGTGATCAGTTCGGCCAGCTCGTAGCGTTTTTCTTTTTGCCGAATCACGACCAGATGGGCTCCTTCCTGCTCGACGGCCCGATCCAGCGCCCTCAGTTCGGCCTCGGGGACGGGGCGATTTTCGAAGGGCAGGCGGTTCGTATGGCGCTTTTTGATAGCCTGAAACAGCCGATGGTCCAGCAGGGTGCCGGGCTCGGGTGGTCCCAGTCGGACGAAGGCCAGCAGGTCGGGGTCGTCCGGGTCCGGCAGCAGCCGCACCTGAGGCTGGTAGCCGAAATGACGCATGGCCACCTGCAGGTGAAACAGCGCCGCGCCGCAACTCATGATGAGCTGACGGTCTTCGGGATCGGCCACGGCCAGCGCGCGCGTGCGGTCGGCGTAGAGTTCCACCTCGCTGCCCACCACCCGAAAGCGCCAGGGTTGCGTGTTGTGGACCGAAGGGGCCAGCACGGCATAGTTCAGCAGAAAACGCAATTGCGCTTCAGGCGTGGCGTAGCGGGGAAAGTCGTGCTCGGCCACCTGCCACGGATCTTCCTTCCAGGCCGTCGTCATGCCCTCGCTGCTTTTGGGATCGCTGCGAATCGTCACCTCCATGCGTCACGGTGCCGGAATTATGCCGGCGGGCGTTGTGCTGCACAGGCTGAAAGGAAGTTATCGATTTACAGAGGGCTAAAGATACCGGAAGAAAACGCACGCCCTTGTAGGGGAATCCCCGGTGGTGTCGTAGGGGATTTGCTTACACAGCTTTCACTCAATGAAGAGAAGGCTCCGAAGGCAGTTCGCGATGGCGGAGGGTAAGTACCGGACAGGGGGCCTGGCGCAGCACGCGTTCGGTCACGCTGCCCAGCAGCCAGCGGGCCACGCCGGAGCGACCGTGGGTGGCCATCACGATCAGATCGGCCTGTTCCTGTCGGGCCTGCTCCAGGATGGTCAGATCGACCGGCCCTTCTTCGATGCGAACGTCAGAGGACACGGTCTCGGGCACTTCGGCTTCGATCCAGCGCGTGAGTTCTTCCTGAATGCGCTCCTGCAGCCCCGGCATGACCTCATAGACGGCGGCCATCTCGGTCACCGAGACGGGAATGACGGCCGGGGCCAGTACATGCAGGAGGGTCAGCCGGGCCCGGAAGTGGGCGGCCCAGCGGGCGGCCTCACGGAGTGCCATGCGGGCGTCCTCGGAAAAGTCCGTGGGCACCAGGATATGCTGGATGGCTTCCGGCACGCGGGCGTGCTCGCGCACGGTCAGTACGGGTACTGAAGCGCGGCGCACGATGGCTTCGGCTACGCTCCCCAGCAGAAAGCGTTGCAGTCCGCGGCGGCCATGCGTGCCCAGCACGATCAATTCGGCCTCCACGGTGTCGGCATAATCCAGAATAGCTCCGACCACGTCCGAAGCGCGCCGCCAGGCGCGCGCAACGGCCACATGGTCGGTGGCCACGTCCTGCACAAGTTGCTGCAGCAATTCGTCGGTCACCTCTTCGGGCAGTCGCTGGCGGGCCTGCCCTTCGGGCCGGAGCCGCACCGGGCTGTACGGATCGCTTTCGGTCGGCGTGATCACGTGCATCACGTGCACCGTACAGCCCGGTGGCGCCAGCCGCACGGCCAGTTGCAGTGCCTGGCGGGCGGCTCCGGAAAAATCCGTGGGAACCAGTATATTGCGCCACATAGCGCCTCGTTTTGCTGTTTTATTGGGCCGGTTGCAGCTTGAACCGGATGGGCAGCGAGAAGCGGACGCGCACGGGACGTCCACGCTGCCGTCCGGGCTTGAAGCGCAGTTGTTGGACGGCCTTGACGGCGGCCTCGTCCAGCAGCTTGCCGGCCGAACGAATCACCTGGATGTTGCTGATGCTCCCGTCGGGTTCCACGACGAACTGCACCACCACCAGGCCCTCGAGTCCAGCTTTCCGGGCCAGCTCCGGATACTCCAGCAGCTCGTAGAGCCGTTCGATGCCGCCGATGATTTCGGGCATTTCCTCCACCACCACGAAGATTTCCTGCTCTTCCTCCGGTTGCTGCGCTTCTTTTTGCGGCTCCGGTGGGGGTGGAGGCGGCGGCAGCTCGGTGATCGCTTCGTTAATGTCGAGCGAGACGTCGAAGCTCACCGGCTCTTCTTCCAGGATCGTTTCGTCAGGTACCGCGATCGGAACTGTCGGACGCGGCGGTGGCGGAGGCGGCAGCTCCTGGCGCGTCTGCACGATTTCCTCGAGCTGCACCACCTCCTGCTCAGGCGCGGCCAGCACCACCTCGGTCTTCGGCCGCCACGGAATGCGAAACAGCACGATCAGCAGCGCCAGCGCCAGCGCCAGCCCCAGCATGATGAACAGCCGGTAGTACTGCCGCAGGTCGGCCCCGGGCAGCTTGTACGGCGCCCGACGCCGCAGACGCTCCGGCACCTCGACGGCTACCGGCGTTTCGCCGGAGTCTGCACGGGGCACCCGCCATTCATTTTTGACACGCGCCGTCATGACACACCTCCTGGCTTCTTCGGAAGCCTGCGTGTCAGGTTGTGGTCTTTACCTTTTCGGAAGCTTCGGCCCTGGTCGGTCGCAGCAGCGACTTGCCGAAGGCCTTCACGACGAACACCGGGCAGGGTGCCTGCCGGATGACCCGTTCGGTCACGCTGCCCAGCAGCAGATGCTGCAGGCCGGTCAGGCCGTGCGTGGACATCACGATCAGGTCGGCCGGCTCCCGCTCGGCTTCATGCACGATCTCCCGCACGGCGCGGCCATGCACCACCCGATAGTTGATCGGCACCTCCGGACCGTCGGTGCGCACCACGAACTCTTCCAGCGCCTTCTTCGAGCGCTCCTCGATGTCCGGCATCACGTCGTAGATCGAGAAGACGCCCGTGTTGTAGAAGGCCGGATGCAGGATCTCCTCGATGACGTAGAGCACGGTGAGCTGTCCGCCAAAGGCGGCGGCCAGCTCCCGGCCGTAGCGCAGGGCGGTCCGGCTGTGCTCGGAGAAGTCCACCGGCACCAGGATGCGGCGCGGCGGATGCACGTGCCAGGGATCCACCTGCTGCCGCGTGGTGATCACCGGGCAACGGGCCATGCGCACCACCTCTTCGGCCACGCTACCCATCAGGAAGTGCCGGAAGCCCCGGCGGCCGTGCGTGCCCATCACGATCACGTCGATGTCGTGGTCTTCGGCATAGCCCAGGATGCCGGGCGCCGGTGCGATGTCGCGCTCGACGGCCACCACCAGCTTCAGGGCTCCGGCTGCCTCTTTGCGCTGTCCTTTGCGGGCGGCGTTCAGGCGATCCCGCAGCCGCTCTTTGAGCCGGGCTTCCTGCTCCTCGGTCAGCGCCGAAAGGCCCCGCGCATCTTCGTAGGGCACCACCACGTGCAGCAGGTGCAGCTCGGCCTCGTGCTCCTGCGCCAGTGCCAGCGCAATGGGAAGCGCTTTTTCCGCGCATTCTGAATAGTCATCCGCAAACAGGATGCGTCGAATCTCCAGCATGGCGCCCTCCGCGGTTGTTGGTGTTTCTACTGATAATTACGCCAGAAGCGCATCGGCGTCCCGTCGGGAAGGTTATATTTTTGTATCAGGTAAAACCCGTAAGCTCCTGTCAGGCAAAACCCTACAGACCAGTCTTTATGGGCCCTGGCGTACTGCTATTGCTGTGGATGGGGTTTGCGCCGGATACGTTGCAACTCCAGGAAGTACCCCTTGAAGGGAAGTTGCCCCAGCTTTCCGTCTACAGCCTGGCAGCCGACAGCGTGGGCTTTATCTGGATGAGTACGCTGGAAGGCATTGCCCGCTGGGATGGTGTGTCGGTCCGCTCCTGGAAAAGCTACTACCTGCCTGAAGGGACCGAATATCCCATCACGGCTTTAAAGCTGACGGTTGATCGGTTTCAGAACGTGTGGGTCCAGGCAGGTTCAAATCTACTTCTGCGTACGGCACAACGTGATTCGTTCATCATTACGCCTTACTCATCTCTCGCAATAGCTCCCGACGGTTCCCCCTGGATCTGGACGGCCTGTGGACCGCGTCCGTACGTGCCAAACATGCAGCCGGCGTGCAACGAGCCGGCTTCAGAACCGCCTCCTGTCTGGAAGGTCGATGCACAGCAACAAATCTGGTGGATCCGAAACGATACGCTGTGGTGCCTTGCCGATTCGAAGGCAGTGCGTCCCGCCGTCGTTGCCACCAATCTACTGCTTGCCGACAGAAGGGGACGGCTCTGGCTGCAGCAACGCGATACGCTGAGTGCCTATCAGGTGCAGGGCACCTGCCGGCTCACCCCGCTGGAACGAATCCCTTTTTCAGCCCCGATAAACGATGTGGCTCTGGATCTTTATGGGCGTCTGTGGCTGGCTACCCGGTCCGGTGTGTTTGTCCGGATACAACCGGGCAAGCTGCAGCAACTTCTGATTCCGTTCCCCTATCGTACCCAGCTTACGCGCTATGTGCTCTCGTTGGCGGGCGATCGACAGGGACGTATCTGGGTAGGAACCGTCGGGGGCGTCTACGTCTGGGATCCCTGGCGTCCGTCTTTTCGCCTGATCGGTCGTGCGCAGGGCCTCGAAAGTGGCTACGTGTCGGCCATTCTGCAGGATCGCGCCGGTCACCTGTGGGTGGGAACGATCGGGGGCGGTTTGTTTGTTTTTCGTCTTCAGGAGCAGGACTGGCGTCTCGAACGTCAGGTGTTTCTCCCCAATCCTTTCGTCTGGGTCCTTGCCGAAGATGCGCATGGACACCACTGGATCGGCACAGATCAGGGGCTATTCTGTCTGGAATGCCCGCGACAGCTTTTACCGGCGTCCCCTGAAGTACGCACGCCCGGCCCGAATACCTTCACCGCTCTGCTGACCGATGGAGCTGCGCTCTGGGCAGGAAGCTATACCGGCCAGATCTACCGCATCCAGAATGACGCCCCGCAACTTCTCTATGAAGCCGATGCCCCTGTCCGGAGCCTCCTTCGCGATGGCGACACGCTCTGGGTCGGGCTGCAAGACGGCCTGTTACGCCTCGTCCTGAATGACGAAGGCAGGTCGGTCGAAGCACGACGCGAATCGCTGCCCGCGCCCACAGTGGCCTGGAGCCAGTATCGTAACGCCAGGGGACACTGGCTCGGCACCAGCCGGGGACTCTGGCTACGGCAGGGTACGCGCTGGCTGCACTGGGACGAAGCGGATGGTTTGCCCTCGCGCACCATCTACGGCCTGCTGGCCGACGACCGCAGCCTCTGGCTGAGCACCAACCGGGGACTTGTACGAGTTTTTACCGATAGTCTGCCCCGGCTGCGTTTTCGCACGTATACAACCGCCGAAGGGCTGGGGGCCACCGAATTCAACCGGGGTGCTTATTATAAAGATCGTGCCGGTCGGTTGTATTTCGGGGGCACGCATGGCGTGGTCTGGTTCGATCCCCGAACGATTCGCCCCTATCCATTTGCTCCTGCCCCCGTGATGCTTTCGGTACTTCGCGCCCGGGAGGCCCGGCTGGTGGCAACCCCGTTCGACGGTCGCCCGATTGTGCTGCCTCCCGGGGAGCGTGCGATCGGCCTGGTTTTCCGCGGATTGTTCCTGTCGTTTCCGGAGGGCGTGCGCTATCGCATCCTGATGGATGGTGAGCGTCGGCAAACGCTCGATCTCGGAACAAGCACTCAGCTTGTGCTCAGTAACCTGACGCCGGGCACCTACCGAATCACGGTAGAGGCTATCGGTCCCGATGGACAGGTCGGGCGTCTGGCCGAGCCGATCCACCTCATAGCCCGGCCTCATCTATGGGAGACCACAGGTTTTCGAGTAAGCCTGTTGCTGCTGGCCCTGGGTCTTACCGGAGGCCTGACCTTTTTCATCCTTTCGGAGCGCTACCGACGCCTGCTGCTGGCGCGTCAGGTGCTCGAGCAGGAGCGTCGCCGGCTCAGCCGGGATCTCCACGACGAGGTCGGCGCCACGCTCACAAGCCTGTATTTTCTGCTGCACACGCTACCGGCGCGTCAGCAGCGTGGCGAAGCCCTGTCGGGGCGTCTGCGCCAGGCTGCCGAGCTGGCTCGCACGGCCATCGACCAGCTCCGGCTGCTGCTCTGGACGACCAACCCGGAAAACGACCGCCTGCCCGTATTGATCGGCTACTTGCGCGAAACGGTTCACCAGATGGCCGAAGCGGGCGGCCTGCAGACACGCTTCACACTGCCTGATCACCTACCCGACCTGCCCATCGATGCCGAACGGCGACACCACATCGTCTGCATCGTACGCGAAGGCATGCGTAACGTACTTCAGCATGCACAGGCCCACACCGTTACCCTGGCGGTTCAGCTGACCGACCACCACCTGAGGCTCCGCCTCTGCGACGACGGTCGGGGATTCGACCCGGCTACCGTCTCTCACCGCGGGCTGCGCTACATGCAGGAACGAACCGCCCGCCTGCAGGGCACGCTGGCAATCGACACCCGGCCCGGACGCGGTACCTGCCTGTGCCTCGACCTTCCCATCCCCCGAACGGGGGATTGACAGACCCGGGTCCAGCCTGTACCATGCCGCAAAAATAATGGAGCGCTCATGATCCGGGTGGCACTGGTCGAGGACGAAACGATCGTGCAGGACACGGTTACTTTCCTGCTGGAGACAAGCGACGACCTCGTCCTGGTGGGGCGCTTCAATGAAGTGCAGGCCGCGCTGAAATCCCTCCCTCAACTGCGCCCGGACGTCGTGCTTGTCGACATCGGCCTGCCTGACGGTTCAGGACTGGAGCTGATCCGAAGTCTACGCGAAGTGCTCCCCCGTACCGAGTTTCTGGTGCTGACCGTCTTCGACGACGACCGGCACATCCTGGAAGCCATCCTGGCCGGGGCTTCCGGTTATTTAGTCAAGCGCGATCTGCCCGAACTACTGCTCAAGGCCATCCGAACCGTCCGTCAGGGGGCTTCGTGGATGTCGGCCGGGATAGCCCGTCGGGTGCTGGAGCTGTTTCGGGAAGAGCTGGCTCCGGCCAATGCGCTGCGTACCCTGACCTCACGCGAGCAGGAAATTTTGCAGCTGCTTTCCGAAGGATTTTCCAATGCCGAAATCGCCGAACGCCTGAAGATCAGCGCCGAGACCGTCCGCACGCACATCCGCCACATCTACCGTAAGCTGCAGGTCCACAACCGCACCGAGGCGGCCGCCCGCTTTCTCCGATACGGCCGACATACTCCAAACGGGTGATTTTCTCCCGATGCTACTCTGAATAACTTGTGTCAGACGCGAACCAGTCACTTCCTGCCATGAACCGGGGCTGGCTATTACTGGCAGGGCTATGGCCGCTGCTGCTTCAGGCGCAATCCCTTCCGCTTAATCGAACCCTCTATCGGGTCCAAGTGAAAGAAGGGAGTTACAATTGCCAGCTGACAGAGGATGGACAACCCTACAACTGTAAGCAGTATGGTTCGGTACCCTTTACCTGGATGCAACTCCAGTGGAACAGTCAGAAACAGGCTTATGAACTCTACGTCCCCCGCATTGTCAACAATGCCTACACCACCATCCCTACGGGGCTGTATGTCGACACGGAGTGTCGCTTCATCCGAGAGTCGTGGGATGCTATGCATCAAAGTTACTGTCAAGGTGCCGCCCCCTTCGGAGGGTGTAGTTTTTACGATCCATTCCTCTATGCCTGGCCGCTGTATCTATTTTACTGCCCCTATGATCCAGGGCAGCAGACGCCCTGGATCGTCTGGCTGGCCGATCCGATCTATCCCATCAATCTCGGTCCCCAACAGCTACAGCGCGCGCTGGTGGACTTCGATCCCGACCGGGACGGCATTGCCAACGAACCCGGCTATCCCTACACAAGCAGTTCTTCGACGCTTTCCCTCTACCTGGTGGTCTATCATCACGACAAACCCGATCTGAAATACGCCGCGATCGTTACCCACACCGAATACATGCGCTGGCTCGACGTGTTGCTGTTTCAGGTCCATGCAGAGGGTTCTTCGCTCAATCCGGTATCCGTCGAGCCCCTCGCCGAAGAAACACCGCCCCTTGCGCTTTACCCCCATCCGGCAAAGGAAGTGCTCCATATAGCCTTTCCATTGCAGACACCGGCTACCGTCTCCCTGACGCTCTACGATCTGCTGGGACGCCCGGTTTATGAGGCGCCTCCGCGGCCCTACCCGCCGGGCACGCATCAACTCGCCATTCCGCGGGGCGTCTGGCCCGCCGGCCTCTACCTGCTCCGCCTGAAACTGGGCTCCCGGCAGCTGACCCGGACCGTGCTCTGGGAATGACATCGCCCGGCTCGCACGAGGCGATAAATCACCCGAACGGGTGATTGACGAGGAAGCGGCCGCGATTTATCTAAATCAGCCAGTTTCCGGACCATCATGTTTCCGACCATGAAACGGCTGCTGTTCGGGTTTCTGGTATTCGTGGCTACAGCGCAGACGCTGCAGGCCCAGACCTTCTACACCTTCACCGGAGAAGGCGGCTCGGGTAACTGGAACCTCGCTTCCAACTGGGATCCCGAAGGAGTTCCAGGGCCTGATGATATTGCTTTCATTCCAGACCGTCCGCCAGATCGCATTTTTGATGTCTGGTTGACCTCAAGTGTCACGGTCGGCAAGCTGATCGTGGGGCGTGATAATACGTTTGACCTGCGCAACTACACCCTTACGCTTCAGCAAGGTGGATCAATGGCCGAAGGCTCCCGACTGCTTTTCGGGTCGGGGAGCGTGGTAGCAGTGCTGGCAGATTCGTTCGTCGTACGGGGCGAAGTGCTTTTTGGCAACGGGGGGCGTATTGCAGGAAGTGGATATTTTGTCAACCGCGGCCGACTCTACACTCCCTCCGGCGACGTCACCATCGCCGGCCAACTGATCAACTACGGCAGCGTCGAACTCTTCCCCAGCACCTGGTATTTCGCCAGCGGCGGCAGCTACACCAACTACGGCTCCACCACGCTCCAGGGCAACAACGATATCTGGTGGCTCGTCTCCAATGACAATCAACCCACTTCCACCATCCAGAACTACGGCCGCTGGCATGTCAACCTCTCCAACGGCCGCTCCTGGCTCGTCGGCTACTACCGCCCCCACCTGCTGCGCTTTGAACTGCTCGGCGACACGCTCTCCGTCAGCGGCCGAAGCCAAGTCCACGTCTTCAGCCTGGCCCTGCTGCAAAACCAGCCCGTCTTCCGCATCGACTCGCTCAACGCGTTCTACCTGCGCGGCACCACCATCGTCGCCGACTCGGTCGAAGCCTTCGTCCAGGGCAGCGGCTTCTTCGGCCAGTGGGGCGGCACGCTCACCTCGGCCGACTCCACCCGGGGCGCCGTCCTCAACTTCCAGGGCAACGGCTTCGGCCTCGGCAACGGCGCCCGCCTGGCCGGACGCCTCCTCAACCGCGGCCGACTCTACACTCCCTCCGGCGACGTCACCATCGCCGGCCAACTGATCAACTACGGCAGCGTCGAGCTCTTCCCCAGCACCTGGTATTTCGCCAGCGGCGGCAGCTACACCAACTACGGCTCCACCACGCTCCAGGGCAACAACGATATCTGGTGGCTCGTCTCCAATGACAATCAACCCACTTCCACCATCCAGAACTACGGCCGCTGGCATGTCAACCTCTCCAACGGCCGCTCCTGGCTCGTCGGCTACTACAATCGCCAACTGCTGCGCTTTGAACTGCTCGGCGACACGCTCTCCGTCAGCGGTCAAAGCCAAGTCCACGTCTACAGTGATCTGACATGGAAGGGTGGGCACATTCAGGCTTTTGGATCGCTAAACCTGCAGACATTGATCATCGCAGGCAACGTCAGCCTGGGTGGTAATTTACTGCGGGTACAGCGCATTCACATTCAGGAAAACGGAACGATCGTCGGTCTGTCTTCGCTTACAGCTGCTCAGGAAATCCGCGTGTTCAATGGTGGTGTGATCGAAAGCGGGCTGACGCTGGATGCTCCTCTGGTAGTTTTTGAAACCGGTAGCCGTTTGCGGGGACGTTTCGACGCGACCGGCCAGCTTCCGATGCTGGTCGCCACACGAGCCCTTCAACTCGACCGCCCCATAGTCGAAATACTGCTGCCGGACACGCTTCAACTTACGGTAGGTCAGCAGTATACCCTCGCCACCAGTCTGACCGGTAGTTTATCCGGACAGATAGGCTATCTGACCAGCTCGAGTCCTCGTTATACCTTCACGCCCACTGTTACACCGACCGCCCTTCTCCTGACGGTGGTCAATCGAACGGCTTATGAAGCGATCACCCTTATTTCTTCCGACAGCCTGTTCGCCTTTGCCGAAAATCAGCTGTTACTGGCCAGTGGTGTGTGGAGTGATTCAGTGCGCGTCTTGCTTCAGGATCCTGATGTCGATACGTTGATCACGGGCCAATTTACACCGCTGGATGCCGAAGTGGCCTCCATTTCCCTGGATCTGAGCGATGTGCCTTTCATCGGTCCGGCACGGCTCGTTGTGGACCGGGTTGGCTTCCGAAAGGACACGCTAAATGTCTTTGTACGGCCTACGCTGTCGGTAGCCGTCTGGCGTGAAAGCGGAATCGTCGGCATTCCGATCTTGCCGCCTCCCTACTCGCGCACCTTCTATCTGGATCTGATCAATGCGACCAACTACACACAGGGGCCAACCTACTATCTGTTAAAATTCGCCATCGACGCACCGGCCGTGCGCATCCAGGCCGGGCCGCTTGTGCATCTCAACCCGGATGATCCTACCGAATCCATGATTCTACTCAAAATGCGTCCCTGGCAGATCATAAGAATTCCGGTAGTAGTCGGGATTGATCCCCAGTATATTATCTGGGAGCTACCCCAAGCCGGGAAACGCCCGCTCAATGAGGATAAGGATCAAATCAAACTCCGGCTACCCTTTGGTAAACAGGTAACCCTCAGCAAGTCTGCGCTGGCGGAAATATCCAGGAAAAAACTGAAAGCAATAACCGTCGATGCAATTTTCAACGCGGCAAATATCTGCGGAGCCCTGGGGCAGGTTATCTTTCCGCCTGAGACACCACCTTCCTGGAATGAGATCATCGACGCAGCGGTTGACGAGGTACTGGAACAACTGCCACCTGCAGAGCAATCGCTATTTGGTCAGGCCAAAACAACCGCTTGGTGGTACCTTGAACAGATCATCGGTGAAATCATTGACGAGGCTAAAGAGCGTGCTTTAGGTAGTGTCTTGCCCGCCATCAATGTCGTCCAGACTGCTTCGGATTGTGCCGATGCCTTCGGTCAGGAATTTGAAAGACATTTTAAAAATCAGGCCAAGAGTGTTGTAGACAGCTATCGCGCTGCCAATCAAGATGGCGATATTAGTCCCAATGATGAGTTGGAAATACTTACAACACAGGGTCTGAAAGCAACCAATGGTTTCGGAGCCCTGTGGGCCGAATGTGCCATGCGTCAGAAGGATGTGCTCAATCAGCCTCCCTGTACGCCGTTGCCCGATGGCCCGCCGTACCGCTGCGATAGCAAGCCCAATATTCGAGGCCCATGGGATCCCAACGATAAGACGACGGCTTCTGCCAACTATGCCTGCGAGGTAGGCACGGTCGAAATCGACGGCAAAACAGAGCAACGCTGCGTACGTTACTTCGTACCGCTCGCCAATGCGGCCGACTCCATCGTCTACACCATCCAATTTGAGAACCGTCCCGAAGCTACCGCTCCTGCCGAGCGTGTGGTTATCCGGGATACGCTGAGTGCTTTTCTGGACCCTGCTTCTTTCCAGCTACTGAGTGCTTCCCATGACTCGCTGCTGACCGTCTCGATTGACGGAAACGTCCTGACCTTCACCTACGAAGGAATCAATCTGCCCCCTAACGTCAATCCTCCGGAAGGCGAGGGCTTTGTTACGTTTTCGATACGTCCTCGTGGGGTACAGGAAGGCACCGTCATTCGCAACCGGGCCAGCATTGTTTTCGATTACAATCCGCCCATTCTCACACCGGAAGTAGTGCATGAGTTTACGCGTTCGGTAGAGGTCGGACTGCTGGCCGGCATTCTCAGTGATACCCTCACCGTTGGTCTATCCCGCGAGTGGTCCTTCATCGTCTACAATGAAGGACCGGACACGGCCAACGCGCTGCGCGTCTACCTGTTGATCCCATCGTCCCTGTCGGTGCGCCAGCTTGCACCTCCGGAAGGGTGGTCCTGTGTGCAATTGACCGATCGATGGGCCTGTGACGGGTCGAATTTGGGCCCTGGCGATTCAGCCCACGTCCGGTTGGATATCGAAGCCACCGTACCCGATACCGGAGTTGTCACAGCCTGGGTTCGGATGCGAGCGGGCGAAGTGCGCGGTCTGGAAAACAACGAAAGCAGCATCCGCTACTTGATTCGTCCTTCCCCGGTGGCCGTTTCGTCTCCGGATAGACTACCGGAAAATCCAACCCTTGAGGGACCCTACCCCAATCCCTTTACAACACGGACAACCTTCCGCATTGGCCTGCCCGGACAACGTCGGGTCCGTCTGATCGTCTACGACGTGCTGGGACGCGAGTTAGCCCGCATCGTCGATGGCGAGTTGCCGGCCGGCTGGCATGAACTGCGGTGGGAAGCGTCGGCCCTGGCAAGTGGCATATACTTCGTCCGCTTCGAAGCAGACAGAACGCATCAGGTGCGCTCTTTCCTGAAGGTGCACTGAGCGTCCGAAGCAAACGGCCCAGAGGCCAGGTGGCGGTTCGTCTGCTACCTGGCCTTTTTCATGTAAGCAAGTCGCTGCTTTCTTTTTCTTTACAGGCTTTTCCCTGCGGTCGGCCGTCGAATCCCGTATTTTTGGCGCCGCCGTAAGCGTCTTTGTGCCACCAGAAGCTGCAGACGTTCATGCACGGTCTTCCTCGTTCCAGCGGGATTCTGCTGCACCCGACCTCGCTGCCGGGGCCCTTCGGCATCGGCGATCTGGGTCCGGCGGCCTATCGGTTTGTCGACTTTCTGGTCGAGGCCGGCCAGCGGCTCTGGCAGATGCTGCCGCTCGTGCCCGTGGGACTCGGTTTTTCACCCTACGCCAGCCCTTCGACGTTTGCCGGCAATCCGCTACTGATCAGTCCGGAGCGGCTGGTCGAACAGGGCCTGCTACAGCCCGACGACATCGCCCGACCGCCCGCGTTTCCGGAAGACCGTGTGGACTACGACTGGGTGATCGCCTACAAGCAGCACCTGCTGGAGAAAGCTTACGCCACGTTCGAAGCGCATCCGGAACGTGTGGACGAAACCGACTTCTGGCTTTTCTGCGAAAAGCAGGCCTACTGGCTCGACGATTACGCGCTGTTCATGGCGCTCAAGGAGGCGCACGGCGGCGCGCTCTGGACCGAGTGGCCGATCGAGCTGGTCCGACGCGACCCCGCCGCGCTGCATCGCGCCCGCCAGGAGCTGGCCCGTTCGTTCCGCAAGCACCAGTTCTGGCAGTACCTCTTTCACAAACAGTGGATGGACCTGCGGGCTTACTGCCACGAGCGGGGCATCCGGCTCATGGGCGACATCCCGATCTACGTCGCGCACGACAGCGCCGACGTCTGGGCCCATCCGCACCTGTTCCATCTGGACGAGCGCGGCCATCCCACGGTAGTGGCCGGCGTGCCGCCCGATTACTTCAGCGAGACGGGTCAGCGCTGGGGCAATCCGCTCTACCGCTGGGACGTCTCGCGCGAGACCGGCCATCACTGGTGGACGCAACGCTTTGCCGCCCTGCTGGAAAAAGTGGACCTGATCCGGCTGGACCACTTCCGGGGCTTTGCCGCCTACTGGGAGATTCCGGCCAGCGAACCGACGGCTGTCAACGGCCGCTGGGTGCCCGGCCCCGGTGCCGAGTTTTTCGAGACGATCCAGCAGAAGCTGGGGCCGCTCCCCATCGTGGCCGAAAACCTGGGCGTCATCACGCCCGACGTGACCGAGCTCATGGAGCGCTTCGGCTTTCCGGGCATGGCTGTGCTCCAGTTCGCCTTCGACGACGACGCCACGTCCACCTTCCTGCCCCACAACTACACGCGCAACCTGGTGGCCTACACCGGCACGCACGACAACGACACGATCGTGGGCTGGTGGCGGGGCGCAAACAAAACCACGCTGCCGCCGGAGGTCGTCGCCCGCGCCAAAGCATACGCTCGCGCCTATCTGGACCTGGACCGCAAGCGCGAACGCGAAATCCACTGGACCTGCATTCGTGCGCTCATGGCCTCGGTGGCCGAGCTCGTGGTGTTTCCCATGCAGGACGTGCTCGGCCTGGGCAGTGAGGCCCGCATGAACACGCCCGGCACAAGCGGCCCGCACAACTGGTCCTGGCGCCTGCGCGCCGACCAGCTCCGCCCGGACGTGGCCGAGCGGCTGCGCTCACTTACGGAGATCTATGGCCGGCTGCTACCGGCCTCGTAAGGGTCAGTCGCGGTGCCAGTGCACGCGGATGACCCGGTCGCCGTCGGCGTAGGCAAAGTCCAGCTCGCCCTGATAGGCCCGCGCCAGCGCCTCGCCGATACGTCGGGCCAGGTGTACGCCCGTCGTGGTGACGTGACAGCGGCCGTCCTGCACTTCCATCGTCAGGATGCGCTCCAGCGGACGGGCCTGTTTTTCCTGTTCCTCCAGATTGTGAATCAGGTTCAGAATCTCCTCCTGGTGCGCCCTCAGAAACGCACCCGCCAGCTCCACATAGCCAGCCGGGTAGCGATCGGCCGCGCGTCGGCAGGCCGGGCACCGCGCCTCGTGCACCGCTTCGGCCACCTCCTCCCACGTCCATCGCCCGCCCATGAACACGGCGCCGCAATCCGGGCAACGCGTGGGCTCCGGCCACTTCTGATGCTCCCAGTAGGCATCCCGCCGACGCTGCTTCAGGATCCGATCCTTTCGGCCATGGCTGCTTCGAAACATAGGCCCCTCTGGATTGAAATGAACAGGTAGCGCATGGTGACCTGCGGCCACCTCATATGTTAAGATTAAAAGAAGCGCATCCGAAGTCAAGTCGGCGGGTTACTTTTCCGAAGCGGGGATCGCCACGAACGCTCCGAGCGCTTCGATCTCCAGTAGCTCTCCGGTGCGCAAGTCCATCGCGCCCAGCGCCAGCCGGAACGTGCCTGCTACCCGATCGACCCGTTCACGCTCGGCGAGCACCAGCTCGCCGGCCTCGGTGACGAACGTATAGGGCGGCCAGGCCAGATAGCCCACGACGAACGCTCCGCGCTCCGGTCCCGGTACCCATCGGCGCACGGCCTCCAGCGTATCGGCCTCCACGGGAGGAAGCTCCAGCGAAAGTCCGCGGGTGGTATCCGGCCGGCCGATCAGATCGACCACGACGGTACCGGAGGTATCGCGTCGGAAGCGGGCCAGGCCCTCCAGTGTGTCGGCTACCGTGCCCTGCAGTACGACGAGAAAGCTTCCGGGCCGGAGGGTGCGGGCATCGTGCGGCGAGGGTTCCGGCGCACCGCTCCGGCATCCGGCCAGCCAGAGCAAAAGCAGGCTCCATTTGAACAGAAGGACACCCCGGATGTAACTTGTGTAAGCAGTACGTGGCATGTTTTCACCACAGAAGTCGTTCATGGACGCTGCGGTTGCGCTGGAATCGACGGTCATTGCGCACGGGCTGCCGGCCCCGCATAACCTGGACGCCGCCCGGCGGTGCGAGGCGGCCATCCGCGCTGAAGGCGCGCGCCCCTGCACGATCGCCATCCTGAAGGGCCAGGTTCGGGTGGGACTCCGGCCCGACGAGCTGCGCCGTCTGGCCGCGGCTTCAGACGTCCGGAAAGTCAGCCTGCGCGACCTGCCCGTGGTCGTGGCCCGCGGACTGGACGGCGCCACGACCGTGGCCGCCACGCTGCACCTGGCCTGGCGCGCCGGCATCCCGGTGATGGCTACCGGCGGCATCGGCGGCGTCCATCGCCGCGTGGATGGCCGGCCCGCCGCGGACATCAGCGCCGATCTGGAGGCGCTGGCCCGCATTCCGGCCATCGTCGTCTGTTCGGGCCCGAAGATCATCCTGGATCTGGAGGCCACGCGCGAACAGCTCGAAACCCGCGGGGTCACGGTCGTAGGCTACCGGACCGACACGATGCCGGCCTTCTACTGCGCCACGAGCGGCCTGCCTGTCGACGTCCGCTGCGACACGCCGGAAGAAGTCGTGGCCCTGTACCGGGCCCGGATGCGGCTGGGGCTACCCGGCGCCGTGCTCGTGACCGTCCCGCCGCCCGACCGGGTGGCATTGCCTCCGGAGACGGTACTGCCCGCGCTGGAACAGGCGCTCCGGGACGCCGAATCCCAACAACTGCGGGCCGAAGCGCTCACGCCGTTCCTGCTGGCCCGCCTGCGCGATCGGCTGGGCTCGCGGGCACTGCAGGCCAACATCGCCCTGCTGGAGCAGAATGCCATCGTGGCCGCCCGGATCGCCCGGGCGCTGGCTAAGAGCGCTGTTTCGCCCCCTTGAGACCCTGCAGGCTGCGCACCGACAGCAGGTTCACGTCGTAGGAGCGCACGCGTCCGTTCTTTTCGCGGTGGCGCTTCTGCGCCAGCCGGATCAGTTCGTCCATCAACGCATCGAACGACACGCCCACCGGCTCCCACAGGTAGAAGGAAAACGAGCCGGGAATCGTGTTGATTTCGTTGAAATAGACCTGACCCGTGTCGTCGTCGAGCAGAAAGTCGATGCGGGCCACGCCAGCGCACTCGAAAAGCTGAAAGACACGCACGGCCATCTCCTGAACGGCGCGGGTCTGCGCTTCGTCGAGCGGCGCCGGGATGATGCGATCCAGCGAGGCCATGCCCTGCGGCGCCTGCTGCTTGCTTCCGCGGCGACCGGTCTTGCCACTGCCTCGCATGTATTTGTCCTGAAAGGTCAGCAGCTTCGACGGATCGCTGCGCACGGGTTCTTCGAGCACGCTGGGGCGGGCTTCCGACGGATCGCCCAGCACGGCGCAGTTGATCTCGCGCAGGTTGCGGACGGCCCGCTCGACCACCACTTTTTCGTCGTAGCGGAAGGCCTCCTCGATGGCCGCGTCGAGCGCCTGTCGGTCTTCGACGCGCTGAATGCCGATCGACGAGCCCAGGCGGGCCGGTTTGACCACCATCGGGTAGCCCAGCTCGGCCTCCAGCCGGTCGAGCCATTCCTCCTCGCGCCCGGCCCAGTCGGCTTCGCGAAACCACCGAAAGTCCACCACCGGGATGCCCTGCTCCCGGCACAGCAGCTTCGAGAGCACCTTGTCCATGCCCAGCGCCGAGCCAAGCACGCCGCTGCCCGTGTAGGGCACGTTGAGCGTCTCGCACAGGCCCTGCACGCCGCCGTTTTCGCCGTCGCCGCCGTGCAGTGCCAGCAGCACCACGTCCACCAGGTAGCGCCGGGGGCGCTGCCAGGGCCAGCGGCGCGGCGTCGCCTCGACGAGCAGCATCCGACCGTGGACGGCCGGGTCGAACCGGACCGGGATGGCCGCCCGCCGGAGTGCGTCCAGATCCTGATAGGCTTCCAGCTCCAGCAGCACCGGCCCGGTGTACCAGCTCCCGTCCTTGGCGATGTAGAGCGGGACGATCTCGTAGCGGGTGCGGTCGAGTGCGGCGGCCGCCTGCAACCCGGTGATGACCGACACCTCATGCTCCGGCGACACGCCGCCGAAGACCACGCCGACACGCAGACGCTGTGCAGGGTCTTTCATGTCCTTTCCGCTGTAGCCCTTCGGTGGAAGGGCACTTCGCTATCGCTTCGTGCCTTACTACAAACAGGTTCAGGGCTCCTGAGGCACGAACCAGCCCCGGTTGTAGATGGCCCAGGCGCGTCCGACCAGTTCCTCGCCGAGGAACGGTGTGTTCCGGCTCTTTGAGCGAATGTGCCGCTCCTCGAAGACCCAGCGCGTGGTCGTGTCGAAAATTGTCAGGTTGGCCGGTTCGCCTTCGGCCAGCCGGGGCACGGGTAGCCGCAGGATGCGACGCGGGGCCACCGTCAGCTTGTAGACCGCCTCGGCCACGGTCAGCACGCCCGGCGCGATCAGCTCGCGGCCGATCAGTCCCCAGGCCGTCTCCAGGCCGATGATCCCGAAAGGCGCCTCGATAAACTCGACCTCCTTTTCAAAGCTGGCGTGGGGTGCGTGGTCCGTGCAGATGGCGTCGATCGTGCCATCACGCAACCCTTCCTTGATGGCCGCGATGTCGGCGGCCGTGCGCAGCGGCGGATGCATTTTCGTGTTCGTCGAAAAGCCCGTGCGCTCGACTGCTTCGTCGGTCAGCGTGAAATGATGCGGACAGACCTCGGCCGTCACGCGCACGCCCCGCGCCTTGGCCTGGCGCACCAGCTCGACCGATCGGGCCGTCGAGATATGCGCCACATGCACATGCCCGCCCGTGTATTCGGCCAGAATCAGATCACGCGCCACCATGACCTCTTCGGCCACCGGCGGGATGCCCGGCACGCCCAGCCGCGTCGACACCACGCCCTCGTGCATGTGGCCGTGCGGGTTGAGCGTAAGGTCCTCCATGTGGTTGATGATGGCCCGGTCGAGCATCGAAGCGTATTCGAGCGCCCGCCGCATCAGGCCGCCGTGCTGCACCGGTGCGCCGTCGTCGCTGAAGGCCACCGCCCCGCCCTCGACCAGATCGGCCATCTCGGTCAACTCCTTCCCCTCCCGGTTCTTCGACACGCAGGCGATCGGGTGGACATCGACCGGCGTACGCCGACCGCGTTCGATCACGAATTCCACCACGTCGCGCGTATGAATGGGCGGGTCGGTATTGGGCATGCAGGCCACGGCCGTGAAGCCTCCAAAAGCGGCCGCCCGACAGCCGGTCTCGATCGTTTCCTTGTGCTCCTGGCCCGGCTCGCGCAGATGTACGTGCATGTCCATCCAGCCGGGCGAGATGAACTTGCCCGTGGCATCGTAGACCGGCACGTCGTCGGCTTCGATCGACTCGGCGATACCGGCAATCCGGCCGCCACGGATCAGCAGATCGGCCCGGCGCTGCCGTCCGGTTTCCGGATCGAGCAGGATTCCTCCCCGAATGAGCAGATCCGGCGTTTTGCGCGCACCCGATTCCATATCGCTGATTTTTCCTGATTGCAACAAAAAGCCCGTGCCAAAGATAGCACGGGCCCGGCCGCTCAGTGCGCCTCCACCAGGTTTTCCTTCAGAAAATTCGTAATCAGTGTAAACAGGTGCAGGCGGGTGTTGCCGCCGTAGATGCCGTGGTTGCGCCCCGGATACATCATGAAGGCGAACTGCTTACCCGCCCGTTGCAACGCGTCGATCATCTGCGCGGCGTTCTGGAAGTGAACGTTGTCATCCAGATCGCCGTGGATGATCAGCAGCCGCTGCCGGTCCGAGAGCCGGTCGGCGTACGCAATGGGCGAACCACGCCGATAGCCGTCCGGATTTTTCTGCGGCGTGGACATGTAGCGCTCGGTGTAGATCGTGTCGTAGAGCCGCCAGTCGGTGACCGGCGCCACCGAGACGCCCACGCGGAAGACCTGCGGCCCGTCGCCGTAGAGCATGGACATGAGCGTCATGTAGCCGCCGTAGCTCCAGCCCCAGATGCCGATGCGATCCGGATCGACGTAGGGACGCTGCGCCAGTGCCTTCGCGGCCGCGATCTGGTCCTGCGCCTCGAGCTGCCCCAGCCGCCGGTAGGTGGCCGTTTTGAAGGCGTAGCCGCGGGCACCGGTCCCCCGATTGTCCACGCTGGCCACCAGGATGCCCAGCTCCTCGGCCAGGTAGTAGTGCCAGAGCATGCGGGAGCCGCCCCAGTCGTCGGTCACGGTCTGCGAACCGGGACCGCCGTAGACGTACAGCAGCAGCGGGTACTGCTTCGTGGAGTCGAAGTCGGACGGCTTGATCAGGTAGGCCTGCAGCGGCGTGCCGTCGGCACCGGGCACCGTGAAAAACTCCGGCGGACGGAGCCCGTAGGCGGCCAGCCGTTCCCGGAGCGCCTCGTTGCCTTCGAGCACGGCGATCTGCTCGCCCATGATGCGGTGCAGCGTCACGACGGGCGGCTGGAGAAAGCGCGTGTGCGTGTCGATGTAGTAGCGAAAATCGCCGGAGATGCTGACGTCGTGCGTGCCGGGCTCCTGCGTGATGCGCTGCGGCGCGGGGGCCTGTCCGTTGGACGCTTCCGGATGCAGGGGCACGCGGTAGAGATGGCGCTCCCGCGGCCCGTCGATCGTGGCCGTGAAGTACACCCAGCCGCCCTGCTCGTCCACGCCATGAAAGTCGGTCACGTCCCAGGGCCCCTGCGTGAGCTGGCGCACCAGTGTGCCGTCGTTGCGGTACAGGTACAGGTGGCGATAGCCGTCGCGCTCGCTGATCCAGACGAAATGCCGGTTGTCCTGCAGGTAGGTAATCTGGCCGGCCTCCAGGTCCGTGAAACCTGTCTCCACTTCGAGCCAGGCCGAAGCGTGCTCTTCGAGCACAGTGCGGAGCGACATGGTGGCCGGATCGCCGTAGAGCAGCTCCAGGTGGTTCTGATCCCGGTTCATCCGGAACATCCAGACGTAATGGCGGCCGTCGATGGGCGGTGTCCAGCCCATGCGGGCCAGGTACTCGTAGCGATCGCCGCCTTCGTACCAGGTATCGGTATCGAAGAAACGCACCTGGCCGGTCTGCAGGTCGATCACGCCGATCTGGATCTCGCTGTTGGGCTCGCCGGCCTTGGGATAGCGGAACGAGATGGGCTTCGGGTAATGCTCCCGAAGGTCCACCATGGTGAACAGCGGCACCTTCGACTCGTCGAGCTTGAAGAAAGCGATGTAGCGGCCGTCGGGGCTCCAGGCCCAGCCGTCGCGCAGGCCGAATTCCTCCTCATAGACCCAGTCGAACGTGCCGTTGATGATGCTGTCCGGCGCGCCGTCGGTGGTCAGCGGGACCTCCTGACCGCTTTCAAGATCGACCAGATACAGGTTACGGTCGCGCACGAAGGCCACCTGGCGACCGTCCGGACTGAGCTTGGCGAACATCTGGTAGCCCTTGCTGCGGTCGCTAACGGGCCGCAGCGAATCGGCCTCCAGGTCGTAGACATAGTAAAAACCCTTCGTGTTGTAGCGCCAGACCCGCTCCGAGTCGGTGTAGAGCAGCACGCGGCGGCCGTCCCGACTGTACTGGTAGTCTTCGATACGGATGAGTCGGCCCACGTCGCGCGCATACAGACGGTTGCCGTCGATGAGACGCTCCCGCCGGCCGGTTTCCAGGTTGTAGCGAATCAGGTGCGTGGCGCCGGTCTGTGGATCCGACTCGATGTACAGAATGACCGGCCCTTCCTCGGCCCAGCGTCCACCCTGAAAGAATTCCGGGATGAACTTGCGCGAAGCGTGAATGTCTTCCAGCGTGAGGTGCGGACGCGTCTGTACGGTCTGCTGGGCCACGGCAACAGGCACCAGCAGGACAAGTGCGAGCAGGATCCATCCGGTTTGCTTCAGGCGCTTCATTTTCTTCACAACAGATTGTTTGCGAATCCTGCGATAAGATAGGACAGCGCTGGAAAAGAAGGGAGCGCGCCCGTACATTTTGCCCGTTCTACGGCGACCTGCTTTTTGAGTAGCCGTGCGCTTTCACCTTGGTCTTGTCCTTGGTCTTTTCGCCTGCGCGGTGCAGGCCCAGCCGTCTTCGGCGCCTTCGATTACGCTGGGCGGGACGCTCCAGCCGCGCTTCAGCTATGGACATCACGAGCCTTCCGGCCGAACGCGCCTGGGCTTCGGCATTCGGCGGGCGCGACTGATCGTCGATGCTCGAATGGCAGATAGCTGGCAGTTTCGTCTGCAGCTCGACGGCACCAGTACTTCGGCGCGTATCCTCGACGCGTATATCGGCTATCGGCTCACGCCGCACTGGTCGCTGCGGTTGGGGCGCCTGTCGTCGGCACAGCCCCGGGCGTTGACGCTGACCTCACACCGGCAAATTGACGCGGTCGAACGTGCGGCCATCGCCGAGCGCTGGGGCGCCCGGACCATCGGGAGCGACGGCCGCGACTTCGGCCTGGAGGTAGCCTATCGCCGGGAGCAGGGCCGGCTACTTCTTTTTCTGCATAACGGCGACGGGAGCTGGGAGCGGCTGCGTGGCAACTATCGCGAGAGCCCGAGCAGCACCGATGTCACCGGGGGCGTGCGGCATACCGGCATGGCCGTCAGCCTGGGCGGTGCCCTGACGCCGAAGGCCGTGGACGGACTGGAAGTCGGTGGGTTCATCAGCTACAACGGCGCTGGCAACCCCAACACCGAGGGACGGCGCTACGTATCCTATGGCCTGCACCTGTACCGGGGCGCCAACCCGGGCAGTCGGCCGCTTCGCCTGAAGCTGGACGGGCTGGTCGTCCAGTACTTCCGGAAGGAAGGCGACGAGCCCGTTCCGGCCGACCGTCTGCTGGGTGGTGCCGTACTGGGCGCCGTGCGCCTGCATCGGGCCGCCGAAGCCTTCGCCCGAGTCGAACGGCTCGACGAAGGCCGCACCGAGCCGGATCGAACCATCCTGACCGTCGGCTTCAGCATCAGCCCGAGCGCCTATCGGGGCGAGGGCTACGAGCGCCAGCGCCTGACCGTCGCCTACACGACCGAACGCGGCATCGTCCAGCGGCTGCTGGTCGTTCAGTGGCAGCTCATTTTTTAAGGATCTTTTTTTCGGGCTGCAGCGTCAGCGGCGCGGCATTCCGCAGTTGGAGATCCGACCGTGTTGCACCCGGCCTTTGTGGAAATTCACCTGGGGCATCTCCGGCACAACCTGGAGCAGGTGCGCCGGCGACTGGGTCCGGCCGAATTGATTGCCGTGGTCAAGGCCGACGCCTACGGACATGGTCTGGTGCCGGTGGCCCGTACGTTGCAGGAGGCGGGCATGCGCCACTTTGCGGTCGCCCGACTGTCCGAAGCCGTAGAACTGCGAGAGGCCGGCGTTACGGGCACCATATTGCTCCTGGGCCCCGCTTTTCCTGAGGATTTACCGGCCTGCGTGGCGCACGAGGTCGAAGTAACCGTCTCGTCGCCCCTGTTGGCCGAAGCAGTCTGCGCGGCCGCACCGCGTTATGGTCCCCTCCGGGTACACGTCAAGGTCGATACTGGCATGGGGCGGCTGGGGATCTGGCCGGAGGAGGCTCCCGAAATCATCCGCCGGCTGGAGCGAACGCCGGGCGTCACGCTGGTCGGACTGTGCACGCATCTGGCCACGGCCGAGCAGCCCGGCGATCCTTTTGTGCAGGAGCAGCTGGAGCGCTTCGAGCAGCTCTGGCGCCAGGTCGGCGACGCCTTCGCGGTGCGGCACGTGGCCAACAGCGGCGCGCTGTTCACGCTGCCGTCTTCCTACTGGAGCGACAGCCGCCAGCAGGCTCGCATCGGTGCCGCGCTGTACGGCTACCTGCCCCGTCCCGAGCTGCCCGGCGCAGACAAACTGCGTCCGGTCATGCGCTTCGTAGCCCGCATCGTGCAGGTTCGCACCGTGCCGCCGGGTACCACGATCTCCTACGGCCGCACCTGGACGGCCCCCGGCTGGCGCCGTATCGCCGTCGTCGGCGCCGGCTACGGCGACGGCATTCCGCGTCGGCTGTCCAATCGCGGTCAGGTGGGGCTGCACGGGCGCCGATTTCCCATCGTGGGCACCGTCTGCATGGACATGACCATGATCGATCTGGGCGATCCGGAAACCGCCCCGGACGTGCAGGAAGGCGAGCCGGTTGTGTTTTTCGGCGAAGGAGGCCCTTCCATCGCCGAAGTGGCACGCTGGGCTGAAACCATCCCCTACGAACTGAGCTGTGCGGCCGCGCGACGCGTCCCCCGTCGTTATCAGGAACAGCGCCAGTCCGTTTCCTCTTCTGTGGAGAACTTCTGAAGAAAACTTATATTTATAATCCGGCGTTGAAGCGACCGGCTTTTTATTTCCCACCAACAGTTTGTGAATAACCATGCCGCGTACTGTCGAACCCTCGGAGATCAAAATTCTGGTCGTCGACGACGAGGAAGATGTGGTCGAAGTTATCGGCCACTTCCTGAGCGAGGAAGGCTATCAGGTCGAAAAGGCCTACGACGGCGAAGAGGCGCTCAAGAAGGCCACGCCCGAAATCGACCTGATCGTGCTCGACATCATGCTGCCGGGCCTGGACGGCTACGAAGTCTGCAAGCGCCTGCGCTCGCGGGCCGAGACCGAGCACATCCCGATCATCTTCCTCACGGCCAAGAGTGAGGAGGAGGATCAGGTGAAAGGCCTCATGATGGGTGGCGACGACTACCTGACCAAGCCGGTCTCGCCGCAGGTGCTGCTGGCGCGTATCAAGGCCGTGCTGCGCCGCGTGGGCGTCGAGGAAAGCCGCACGCTGAAGGTCAAGGACCTGACCATTTACGAAGACGAGTACCGGGCCTCGCTGCGCGGCCGCGACCTGGGTCTGACCCTGACGGAGTTCGAGCTGCTGCGTTACCTGGTCCGGCATCCGCGCAAGGCGTTCACGCGCCAGGAGCTGCTCGAGCGCATCTGGAAAGATGCAATGATGGTCACCGAGCGCACCGTCGACGCCCACATCAAAAACCTGCGTGAGAAGCTGGGCGACTTCGCCAAGCATATCCAGACGGTGCGTGGCGTAGGCTACCGGTTCGTGGAAGAGGATGAACCCGCCGAAAGCTAAGTTGCGCAGGCGGCCTCGGGGTCCACTACGTCTGGCGTACCGGATCTGGCGCTGGATTTTCCCGCCACGTGCTTCGGTGCGCACGTGGATGTTTCTGACCTTTGCGCTGTTTGTGGGGCTGGCCGTGCTGGGCACCGGGCTGTACACGGGCCTGGTGCTGCACGGCCGGCTCCGCAACACGATGGAACAGACGCTGCGCACGCAGGCGGAGCGCCTGCTCTATCAGGTCGTTCCGGAAACGTCCTCTCACGAACTTCCCGCCACGCTGGCGCTGCTCAGCCGCGTGACCGGACTGCACCTGACGCTGGCCCGGGGCGATTCGGTGATCTGGAACGGCCAGGCCGGACGGCCGATCCTCGAGACCACGCCTCCCCGGCTCGACACGCTGGTCAGCGCCGAGGCGACGGTCCGCTTCTACGAGCGCTTCACCACCGAAGGTCAGGTCTTTTACGTGGTGCTGCACGACCCTGAGACGGGCTGGATCGTACGCGTGGGTCAGCCGACCCCCCTCTGGTATCGGCTGGCTCGACAGATGGAACTCACACTGGTGGTAGGCATGCTGGCGGCGCTGGTGCTGGCCCTGCTGGGAAGCTGGATCGCCACGGAAAAGGTGACCGGCCCGCTCCGTGCCATCCGCAACAGCGCCCGTAACATCATCGAAGGCCACTTCGACGAGAAAATTCAGGTGCATACGCGGGCGGCCGAGTTCCAGGATCTGGCCCACCATCTCAACAAGATGTCCGACAGCTTCCGGGAAAAGATCGCCGAGTTGCAACGCCTGACGCGCCTGCAGACCGAATTCATCGGGAACGTCTCTCACGAAGTCCGCAATCCGATCTTTTCCATCGGGGGGTATCTGGAGGCCCTGGCCTCGCCCACGATGGATCCGGAGACACGCAAGCGGTACGTCGAAAAGGCCCTTCAGAACCTGAACCGTCTCAACAATCTGTTCAACGACCTGATCGAAATTGCCCGCCTGGAATACCGGGCCGATCTGATTCATCCGTCCGTGTTCAATTTGCAGGAGCTGGTCGAGGAAGTGGTCGACATGCTCCGGCCCAAGGCCGAGGAGAAGGGCCTGATCATTCAGGCCGAAAACGACCCGGTCTACGTGCGGGCCGACCGGGAGCGCATCCGGCAGGTGCTGACCAACCTGATCGACAACGCAATTTCCTACACGGACGAGGGCTACATCCGGTGCCGCATCCGGCGGCGTCGCGACAAGGTGCATGTGGAGGTCGTCGATACCGGCCGGGGCATTCCCGAGGAGCACCTGGATCGCATTTTCGAGCGCTTCTACCGGGTCGATCCGGACCGCTCGCGGCGCAGCGGAGGCACCGGACTGGGCCTGAGTATCGTCAAACAGATCCTGCAGGCCCATGGCGAGGCCATTCACGTCGAAAGCACGGTGGGCCGCGGCAGCCGCTTCTGGTTCGAACTGCCCTACGCCGAGGCGGACGAAGCCGTCAGCGCCTGAGCTTTTGCACCACTGTCCCCTGCTTTGTAAATTAGAAGTGTGGGTACTGGCTCGGGTATTGACTGCTGGAACGTGCGTTACGCCCCACACGTTTGCTTTCGGGACTGGCTGCTCCTCGCAGCCCATGGTGGTGCACCAACCCTTGAGACCTATGCCGCGAAAAAAGAAAGCTGCACATACGCTTGAAAAAGCGCTTCCAGTCACAGGTGCCAACGGCCAGCACGTGGCCGAGCTTCCCGTACTGGCCTATGATGGCGATCTGGACATCCGGCCGGTCGGCCCGGCCGACTTCGACGCCGACACGCTGCTGCGCGTCTATCGCACGATGCTGCTGGCGCGGCGGCTCGATGAAAAAATGCTGACGCTGCTCAAACAGGGCAAAGGCTTCTTCCACATCGGCGGGGCCGGTCACGAAGCCGCCCAGGCGGCCGCCGGCCTGCTTTCGAAGCCGGGCTTCGACTGGTTCTGGATGTATTACCGCGACCTGTGCACGTACCTGATGCTGGGCGGCCGCCCCGAAGACGTCCTGCTGGCCCACCTGGCCAAAGCGGACGACCCCAACTCGGGCGGCCGGCAGATGCCCGCCCATTACAGCGACCGCGCCAAGAATATTGTGACGCCCTCCTCGTCGGTGGGTTCGCAATTTCTGCCGGCCCTGGGCCTCGCCATGGGCATTCAGCGCCGGGGTGAAAAGGCCTACGTCTACTGCTCGGCCGGCGAGGGGGCCACTTCGCAGGGCGCCTTCCACGAAGCGCTTAACTGGGCCGCCCGTATCAAAGCGCCCGTGCTGTACTTCATCCAGAACAACCGTTACGCGATCTCCGTCCCGATCGAAGAGCAGACGGCCGGCGGCAATCCCTACAAACTGGGCGCCGGTTACGAAGGGCTGGCCCGCATCCATGTGGACGGGACGGACTTCTTCAAAGCCTACGCAGCCACCCGGGCGGCGATCGAGCACATCCGCGCTGGCAAAGGACCGGTGCTGCTGGTGGCCGACGTCGTGCGCCTGCTTCCCCACTCTTCCTCCGACAACCACGCCAAATATCGCCTGCCCGAAGAGCTGGAAAAAGATCGCCAGCTCGATCCCATTCTGCGCATGGAGCAGGCACTGCAGGAGGCCGGCCTGCTCGATGCCGAGCAGATCGAGGAAATCCGACGCGCGGTGCGCCGTCAGGTTGATGAGGCCGCCCGCTGGGCCGAAAAACAACCGGACCCGGATCCGAGCACGGCCACCCGCTACGTGTACTTCGAGGGCACGCTCGATCTGGAATACGAAAAGAGCACGCCCTCTGGACCGCCTGTGGTGATGGTCGACGCCATCAACCACGCGCTGCACGAAGAGATGGAGCGCGACGAGCGCGTGATCGTCTACGGCGAGGACGTGGCCGACCCGAAAGGCGGTGTGTTTACGGCCACGCGGGGGCTTTCCAAGCGCTTCGGCTACGACCGCTGCTTTAACTCGCCGCTGGCCGAAGCCTCTATCATCGGCACGGCCGTCGGGCTGGCCGCCTGCGGCTTCAAGCCGGTCGTGGAGATTCAGTTTGCCGACTACATCTGGCCGGCCATGCAGCAGCTCCGCAACCAGGTGGCCCCCTTCCGGTATCGCTCGAACAACGCCTGGGAGTGCCCTATCGTCATCCGCGTGCCCTGCGGCGGTTACATCCACGGGGGCCTGTGCCACTCGCAGAACATCGAGGGCATCTTCGGGCACATGCCGGGCTACAAGATCGCCATGCCCTCGAATGCGGCCGACGCCAAGGGGCTGCTGAAGACGGCCATTCGCATGCGGGACCCGGTGCTCTTCCTGGAGCACAAGGCGCTCTACCGGGCCGCCGCCGCCCGCACGCCGGAGCCGGACGCCGACTACCTGCTGCCCTTCGGCAAGGCCCGAATCGTTCAGGAAGGCACCGACCTGACGATCGTCACCTACGGGATGATGGTGCACAAGTCGGTCAGCGTCGCCCGCCGGCTGGCTAAAGAAGACGGCGTCTCGATCGAAATCATCGACATCCGCACGATCATCCCGCTGGACATCGACACGATCCTGGATTCGGTCCGCAAGACCAACCGCGTGCTGGTGGTCTACGAAGACCACGAGTTTGCCGGCTTCGGGGCCGAGATCGCCGCGCAGATTGCGGCCAAAGCCTTCGAGTACCTGGATGCGCCGGTGCAGCGCGTGGCCGGCGCCTTTACGCCCATCCCCTTTGCCGATCCGCTGGAGCGAGCGGTCCTGCCACAGGACGAAGACATCCTGCGGGCGGCGCGGGCGCTGCTGGCCTACTGACAACCGGCCCGCCTGTCAATAAAAAAGCCCGAACCGTGTCGGTTCGGGCTTTCTGTTTTGCGCGGAATCTAACCGGTCAGTTGTCGTTCAGCCCGGCGCAGGCTTCGACTTCCTTGGCCTTTTCGGTCTGGTCGGTCTGCACGTAGGCCTGGAAGAGTGCCCGGCAGATCGGCTGCACGTTCTCGCCACGCACTTCCATCAGCGCGCGCGCCCGCTCCAGCGGCGGAATCGCCTGTGTAAAGAGTTGCCGACGCTCTTCAACGAGCCGGGCAATTTCCCCCTCCAGTTGTTGCTGCTGCTCTCTGGAAAGCTTGCTCCGATTTGCGCGCAGACTATCGTCCAGCGCGATGGCCCGGTCGTTCACGTCCACTGCCTTGTTGATATAGGCCGCCCCCAGGTTGTAGAAGGCGTTGGCATACTCTGGATCCAGCTCGGTAGCCTTCTTCAGGTGCTCGATAGCCTCATCGTAACGGCCGGCCTCCAGCAGCAGCGAGCCGTAATTGTAGCGATAAAGCTTGTTGTCCGGCTCCTTCTCCACGGCCTCTTTATAGACGTTCATCGCCTCCTCTACCTTGCCGGCCTGCACATAGGCGTTGAGGAGCTGGGACTGCACCTCGGGATCGTCCGGGTACAGCTCACGGGCCTTTTCCAGCACCTCCAGTGCCTTTTCCGGCTGCTGCTGGAGCCGGTACAGGTCGGCCAGAATCAGATAGGTATCCTTCGAGTTTTCGCCTTTGGCGATGGCCGTCTCCAGCGGCGGAATCGCCTCGGCCTGACGGCCGGCATTCAATAACGAGAACGCCTGGTTCACGTAGGCACCGGCCGAGTCGGGCTGGATAATCGTGGCGTTCTCGAAGTAGGAGGCGGCGTGCAGGTAGTAGGTCGAGTCTTCCCGCCCCCGGTTGAAGGCATTCACGCCGTTCTGGAACTCCCGCACGTAGGCAAAGCGCAACTGATTGAGCACGCTCTCCTGGAGCTTGGGGTCCAGTTCCACGGCTTTCTGAAAGGCCGCTACCATGGCCCGCACCGTATCCTGACGCGTCTCAGGATCGAGGTTCTGCTGGTTGGCCAGAATGTCCAGGATGATGCGGCCCTTCAGTTCGTAGGCTTCGGCATTCTGTGGATTGCGCTGCAGTGCCTTTTCGACGTTCTCCAGCGCCCGCGCGTAGTCTTTGTTGCGGAGGTCCAGCTTGGCCCCTTCGATGTTCGGATCGCTGGAGCAACCACCGGGACCGGCCAGCACCAGAAACAGTCCGATCGCCAGCAGCCCCCCGAGCGAACGCTTCCAGGCAGGTTGCATCGTGTTCATGTTGCCCTCGGCTTTACAGTTGACAGAAGATCACCTCGGCGCCTTAATGGCTTTTCATCTAAAAGAGGAAATTAACGACAGAATGGCTCCGGCACAACCGCTCGTCGGTATTCTCCCATTTTTGAGAAAGCGGTTCTTTCGACAGAAAGACCGACGCGGATGCCCCGAGAATTTGTCTTTTTTACGTCCGCGTGTGTCAATCTGACGCATTTTCCGCCATGGCATGGCCGTTGATAAATAGCAGGGTGCCTTCGAAAGAAAACGACAACCAAACGGAGGAGGGAGCCATGACGAGCCTGGTTCGCTTTTCGCCGATGACGGAGCTGCGTCGGCTGCAGCGTGAGATGGACCGCCTGTTCGATACGTTCTTCGGGCGTGAAGTGGAAGCGGCCGAAGAGGCGGCGCCGGTGACCTGGGTGCCGCGGGCCGACCTGGCCGAAACGGACGATGCCTACCTGATCCAGCTCGACGTGCCCGGCATGAACAAGGACGAGCTGTCGGTGACCTACCACGACGGCACGCTCACGGTCAGCGGTGAGCGGAAGTCGGAGACCAAGGAAGAGAAGCCGAACTACATCCGGGTCGAGCGGAGCTACGGCCGCTTCTATCGGAGCTTCACGCTCCCGAAGGCGGTCGATGAAAAGAACATCGAAGCCAAGTACGAGAATGGCGTGCTGACGATCCGCGTGCCCAAGGCCGAAGGCAGCAAGGCGCGTCGGATCGAGATCAGCTAAGGCGTGGAGGTTTCGGCAGGGCGGGGCTACCGGATGTCCGGTAGCCCCGTTTTTTGTTCAGTCGTCGAACTGCACCTCGCGCCGGGGCAGAATCAGCGTGAAGGTGCTGCCCTGTCCGGGCGCGCTGGTTACTTCCAGACGCCCACCGTGCGCGCGGGCGATGGCCTGACTGATGAGCAGCCCCAGCCCGCGGGAGGTGCCGTCTTCCCGACGCCCGTAAGGTTCAAACAATCGGGCCTGCTGCTCGGGCGAGAGGCCGGGGCCGGTGTCCTGCACCCGAATGCGGATTTCGGTGTCGGTCGCCTGTGCTCCCAGTCGGACTTCGCCGCCGGCGGGCGTGTGGCGCCGGGCGTTGTCGAGCAGGTTGTCGAGCACGCGGCGCAATCGGGCGCCGTCGGCTTCCACCACGGGCAGCGCCGAGGGCCAGTCGGCCTGCAGCGTCAGGCCCGCCTGCTGAAACAGGCGTCGGTGCGCCCGGAAGGTTTCGTCCAGGAGCTCCCCCAGCGGTACGGGCTCCAGCTGAAGAGGTGGTTCGGGGCGCTCCAGCAGGCTGAGTTCGAAGAGCGCTTCGACCAGTCGCTGCAGATGGCGTCCGCGCTCCTCCACCACGGCCAGCGCTTCGGCGACGGCCGAAGTGTTGCCCTGTTGCAGCAGGCGCCGGGCCTCTTCGGCATAACCCAGCAGGGCGGCCAGCGGCGTGCGCAGGTCGTGCCCGATTCCGGCCATCAGCTCCCGCCGCATGCGGTCGGTCTCCTCCAGCGACCGGATGCTCCGGGCCACGGCCTGCGCCATTTCGTTCACTGCGCGGGCCAGACGCCCGAACTCATCGTCGCGCGCCACCGGGAGCCGCGCCTCCCAGTCGCCCGCCTGGATGCGCTGTACCTGGGCGACCACCCGGCGAAGCGGCCGCACCAGCTGGCGGGTGAAAAACGCCCCCAGCAGCAGCGCCAGTAATACGGCCGCGCCCAGCGTGACGGCCAGCGCCCGGTAGTAGGCCTGCTGCGTGCCGGCCAGCTCGCGGGCCAGCGACCGCCGGAGCGGATACACCACCACGGCGCCCACCTGCTGCCCTCCCAGATCGTACAGCGGGGCCATCCCCCAGCCGTCGCCTTCCAGATGCACCACAAGCGTATCCCGACGAAGCCAGAAGGTCAGCGCGGTCGGCAGCGCGCGGGGCATTTCCGGATACGGCCCGAACAGTTCCGAGTCGGGCCGGGCGACAAAGACGGGCTTCCCCAGCGTATCGACCAGCCATACGGGGTCCGGAAAGCGGGCCCTCAGGTCCAGTTGCAGCGGAAGGGGTAGCGTGGCCAGATCGCCTGCACTCAGATCGGCCCGGCGCTCGATCTCTTCGGCCAGAGCGTCGAGCCGGAGCCGAATACCCGAAGCGGCCAGCTCCCGGCTGCGCGTCTGCGCAAAGTAGGCGCTCAGCCCGACGGCCAGCAGCGCCACCAGCACCTGCGCACCGATCAGGAGTGCGGCCACGCGGCCGAACACCGAGCCGCGCCAGCTGCTCATGGCTCTTCGCTCGATTGAAACTTGTAGCCGACGCCCCAGACCGTTCGGATGTAACGCGGCGCGCCCGGGGTGGGCTCGATCTTGGCCCGAAGTCGCTGGATGTGCGAATCGACCGTCCGCGCATAGCCGGGATAGTCGATGCCCCAGACCTCGCGGAGCAGTTGCAGCCGGGTGAACGGCCGATCCGGATGCCGGGCCAGAAACAGCAGCAGCTCGAACTCCCGGACGGTCAGGTGTACGGGCTGTCCGTCGCGCCAGACCTGCCGTCGCACCGGATCGATGCGCAGTCCGTCGAACTCCAGCGGCGCTTCTTCGGCCGTCTCCCGATCCAGTTGCAGCCGACGCAATCCGGCCCGCACGCGCGCCACCAGTTCGTTCAGGCTGAACGGCTTGGTCACGTAATCGTCGGCCCCGACTTCCAGCCCGACCACGCGATCCAGCTCGCTCGAGCGCGCCGTGAGCATCAGCACGTACACGGCCGGATGGCGCGCCCGCAACCGGCGACACACCTCCAGCCCGTCCATACCCGGCAGCATCAGGTCCAGTACCACCAGGTCCGGCGGCCGTGCTTCCAGCGCCTGCAGCGCCTCCTCACCCGTGGCAACGGCCTCGACCGTATAGCCCTCGGCCGCCAGTCGCTCCTGCAGCAGCGCCCGCAGCGGCGCATCGTCTTCGACGATCAGAATGCGCGCGCTCATTTTGCTTTACCGGCTGCTTTCCTGCCTAAAAAACCGCAATCGCCCCGGCAAAAGGTCCCACCGCTGCAAAGAAGCCGAACTTTTGTCACAGTTCTGCCATATCTCGAAGCGCTCACCGGCATTGAATACCGTGGGAAGCGACCGGACCGCGATGCGTTACGTGCTCCATCTCGTTACGTTTTTCCTGCTGACCACGACGTGCGTCGCGGCGCAGGCCGCCGACACGCTGTGGGCGGCCTGGTTGCGCGGGCAGCGTGCGGCCTGGCGGGACTGGGAGCAACTTTCCGTCGAGGTGGAAGGGCATCACGTCATCGACGCTCCGTATGGCGTGCGCCGCGTGCGTTTCATCGTCGAAGCGCACATTACACCGGAACGCATGGAGCGCCGGGTCCGGTTGCTGGAGGTGGACGGTCGGGCCATGCCGACCGAAGCTTTCCCGCGGATGGTGCGCCCAAAGCCGCGCTGGCTGGAGCCGTTGCTGGACCGCTGGCCACCGTTTCGTCTGCTGGCCGGGCTGCGTCCGTGGGGGCCGGCCGTTGCCGACTCGGTCGATCGGGTGGCCTGCTGGCGCCTCGACCTGCAACCGCCCGGCCGCCCGCCCGTCGAGCGCATCACGCTCTGGTTTGCCCGCGACGACGGCCGCCTGGTGCAGAGTCGGCTGCTGCTGCGTGGCCCCCGGATGTCCGTCCCGGCCCGGCTCCAGACCCGCTTCGCGCGCATCGAAGGCCGCGATCTGCCCGTGCACCGCCAGCTCACCTGGCTGCATCCCGTGCGCCGGCGCATGCGTCGCTACACGCTGCTGATCACGCAGGAGCTTTTCTATCGCGACTACCGGTTCGAACCCGCCGGAATCCCCTGAGCATCCCCGGCGTACGCTGGCGGTATGCGTACGCCGACGTTCGCCGAGTGCATTGCCCTGCTGCGCCGACGGCTGGCCGGCCCCCTGCCCGGGACCACCGCCCAGCTTCAGATGGCGCCGGAGTACCGGCAGACGCCCGAGCAGCTTCGCATCGAGGGGAAGCCCTGTCGGGAGGCCGGCGTGCTGGCGCTGCTGTTTCCCGAGCAGGAACGCCCGCACCTGCTGCTGGTCGCGCGTCCCTCCCATCTGAAAGAACACGGCGGTCAGATCGGCTTTCCGGGCGGACGACGCGAGCCGGGCGAAACCCTTCAGGAGACAACCCTCCGCGAAGCCCACGAAGAGCTGGGCCTGCCGCCCGAGCAGATCGAACTGCTGGGTGCCCTGACGCCGCTCTACATACCGGTCTCCAACTTCTGCGTGCATCCGTTCGTCGGCGCCATTGCGCCACTGCCAGAGCTGCACCCCTGCCCCGAAGAGGTGGAAGCCGTGCTGCGCGTGCCGCTGGCCGCATTGCTGGACCCGGCCAGCCGGCGCCGGGAGCGCTGGACGATTCGCGGACGGGACGTAATGGTGCCTTTTTTCGAGATAGGCTCCTATCGCATCTGGGGTGCCACGGCCATGATGCTGGCCGAACTGCTGGCCCTGCTCACCGTGGATTAGCCGAGAGACCGGCCTTTTCGGCCACCTCGCGCCGGAGCTTCTGATAGATGGCGGTCAATCCCCGCAGGCGTTGCATGCCCAGCAGCGGTGCGATGCCCAGCCGGTAGAGCAGATCCTCGGGCGCCTCCAGCACGACCTCGGGCGGCTCGCCGTCGAAGGCTTCGACCAGCATTGCCGTAAAAGCCCGGGGCGTCGGCGCCTCGCGCGGCACGTCGGCATAGATGCGCACGCGGCCGTCCTGCACCTCCGGCAGGAAGAAGACCGGCGACTGGCATTCGTGCACCATACCCAGCCCGGCATCGCGTAACGGCACGTACTCCGGCGGAAGCGGCGGCAGCCGCTCGGCAAAGTCCAGCAACAACTCCAGCCGCTCGGCAGGCTCGGCCTCCTGAAACAGTTCGAGCAGGGCGTCCAGCTTTCGCATAAGCTTTTTTGTTTTTTCAACAGAGACGCGTCACCAACGGTTTTTGCTCCAACAGAAAAGCCCTGCCCCAAAGAGTGCTGGAGCAGGGCTTTTTTTTCAACGGGATAGCGCTCAGGATTGTGCCGCTTCAGGGTCGCCCTTCTCGATGGGCACGCCGACCAGGTTGCCCCACTCGGTCCACGAGCCGTCGTAGTTCTTGACGTGCTCGAAGCCGAGCAGGTACTTCAGCACGAACCAGGTATGGCTCGAGCGCTCCCCGATCCGGCAATAGGTGATCACCTCATCGTCGGGCTTCAGCCCTTTCTCCCGCAGATAGATGCGTTCCAGCTCTTCCCGTGGCTTGAACGTGCCGTCTTCACGGACAGCCATGCTCCAGGGAACGTTCTTCGCGCCGGGGATGTGTCCGGCCCGTAACGCCCCTTCCTGTGGATAGTCGGGCATGTGCGTGAGTTCACCCCGATACTCGGCGGGCGTCCGTACGTCGATCAGCGGCTTGCCGGCCCGCATGTGGGCCAGCACCTCTTCGCGGAATGCCCGGATCGACGGATCCGGCGCTTTGGCCCGGTAGGTTGTCCGCGGAAACGACGGCACCTCGCGGGTCAGCGGCCGCCCTTCAGCGATCCATTTCTGACGCCCGCCGTCCATGATCGCACACTTTTCGTGGCCGAAGAGCTTGAAAACCCAGAAGGCATAACAGGCCCACCAGTTGTTCTTGTCGCCGTAGAAGACCACCAGCGTGTCGTTCGCGATGCCCCGTGAAGCACAGAGTTCTTCGAACCTTTCTTTCGAGATGTAATCCCGCACGATCGGGTCCTGCAGGTCCTGCACCCAGTCGATCTTGACGGCGTTGGGAATGTGGCCGGTCTCGTAAAGCAGCACGTCCTCGTCGGATTCCACAATTCGGACGTGCTCGGTGTCGTTCAGATGCTCGGCCACCCAGTCGGTCGATACCAGCACCTCGGGATGCGCATACGCTGCCATGGCTCTGCTCCGGTTTGATTTCGGCTTTGCCTGTTGCCATAAAGAAAAGCGCCCTCGACAGCAGCCGAGGGCGCGGGAGTTTTCACAAGATCCTACATGGCTTATGCGGAGCAACAGCCTCCCACCGTCGCCCTCGGTGACCTGCAACAACAGCAACGGCCGCTACACATTCCGAAGGCGCGCATGGGGATCGGACGTCTGTTTGGCGCTGCTAAAAAACGAACGCGCCTTGAAGAAGATTCCGGAAACCTGTCTCCATGGATTGCCATTTCAGGCCGGCTCCAATCGGTCGATGTTCAGCAAAAAGTTCAACATGCAGTCGTTCAGCTTCGAGCCCAGCCAGTATCCGGATTACAAACCGCTGGAGGCCTACGGCGTCATCGGCGACAGCCGGACGGCCGTCCTGGTGGGCGCCGACGGATCGATCGACTGGGCCTGTCTGCCCGACTTCGACAGCCCCGCCCAGTTTGCCGCGTTGCTCGACCCGAAGGCCGGACGGTTTGCCGTCCGGCCGCTGGCTCCGTTTCGGGCCTGGCAGCGCTACGAGCAGGGCACAAATGTGCTCGTGACGGAATTCCTCACGCCGCAAGGTCGGGTGCGCGTGCGGGACTTCATGCCCTACATGCAGCGACGCCGGACCCCGACAGCCGAAATCTATCGCCGCATCGAATGCGTCGAGGGGCACGTCGATCTGGAAGTTCTCTTCGAGCCGCGATTCGATTACGGGCTGCAGGTACCGGAATTTGAAGCCTCGCCGTACGGCGTGCTGGCCCGACACGGCGACGAAACGCTGGCGCTTTCCAGCGAGATACCGCTGCGTCTGGAGGACGGCCGGGCCGTCGGGCACCTGCACATGGAAGCGGGCCAGGATACCTTTCTGGTAGCCGACTGGGGCGCCGCCCGCGTGCATCCGGTAAGCAGCTATCAGCCGGATCGGCGGCTGTGGAAGGTGCGCACGTTCTGGCGAAGCTGGATCGATCGCCTGGACTACCACGGCCGCTACCGGGACGTCGTCGAGCGCAGCCTGCTGACGCTCAAACTGCTGGTCTATGAACCCACCGGTGCCATCGTGGCGGCGCCAACCACCTCGCTGCCCGAGTGGCCGGGCGGCTCCCGCAACTGGGACTATCGCTTTTCCTGGGTGCGCGACTCGGCCTTCATTCTGCGCGCGCTCTTCCAGGCCGGCTACGTCGAAGAAGGGACGGCTTATCTGGACTGGCTGCTGGGCCAGTGCCTCGAAGGCCAGCCGTTGCGGGTGCTCTACGGGATCCGCGGCGAGCATGGCATGCCCGAGCGCACGCTGCCGCTCCGGGGCTACCTCGACTCGCGCCCCGTGCGCATCGGCAACGAAGCGGTCGAGCAGTTTCAGCTCGACATTTACGGCAGCTTGCTCGACGCCGCGCTGCGCTACGAGCAGCACGGCGGCCTGCTGACCATCATCGAATGGGAACGGCTGCAGGCGCTGGCCGAAGAAGTCTGCCGCCGCTGGCGCGAGCCTGACTCGGGCATCTGGGAAGTGCGCAGCGGCGTCTTCCATTACACCTACTCCAAGATATGGGCCTGGGTGGCGCTGACGCGCGCGGCGCAGCTGGCGCGCCGCCTGGGCGCCGACGCCCCGGTCGAAGCCTGGGAGCGCGAGGCTCATACGATCCGAGAGGAGGTGCTCGAAAAAGCCTGGAATCCGAAAGTCGGCGCCTTCACCCAGTACTACGGCGCGGAAGCACTCGACGCCTCGGTGCTGATCATGCCGCTGGTCGGCTTTCTACCGGCCACCGACGAGCGCTTTCAACAGACCGTACAACGCTGCCTGGAGCGACTGGCGGCCGGTCCCTTCCCGCTCCTCTATCGCTACCTGAACGACGACGGCGTCGGTGGTCCTGAAGGCGCTTTTCTGCTCCCTTCCTTCTGGCTGGTAGAAGTGCTGGCGCTGGCCGGCGACCTGCGCCGGGCCCGTGCTGCCCTGGACCGCCTGATCGAGCGCATGAACCCGCTCGGTCTCTACGCCGAAGAAGTGCACCCGGAGACGCTGGCCCTGCTGGGCAACTTTCCGCAGGGCTTCAGTCACCTGGGCCTGATCAACGCCGTCTTTCGACTGGAAGAGCTCAAGCGGGTGCAGGAGGGCTGGTGAGATACTGCCGGAGGTAGGCCACCACGGCCGATTCGTCCGGCAGGCGATAGCGGGCGGCGGTCGCTCCATCGCCCACTTTGATCGTAACGCCTCGCTCGGCCAGCGCCCGGAATGCGTCCTCGTCGGTCGTGTCGTCCCCGATGTAAACGGGCGTCCGATCCGGCCACTGCACGGCCACGGCCCGCACGGCCGTGCCTTTGTGGACGTCGCGCGGTCGCAGTTCGATCACCTTTTTGCCGCGGATCACCTCGAGCGTATCGGGCACCTGCGCCAGCCAGGGCTCCAGGGCCCGGAGCACCGCCGCTTCGTCCGGCGCCTGGCGATAATGCAGCGCGAACGTTGGCCCTTTGTCTTCGATCCAGAGGCCGGGCACATGCGGAATGGCCGCCCGCAGCCGGGCCAGCTCCCGCCGCACCGCCTCGGGCACGACAAATTCTCTGGGACCGCCGATCTGTCCCCGTTGCAGCCCGTGGAGCCCGATGGCCGGAAGCGGAACAGGAAGCAGTTCGTCCAGATCTTCGAGCCGGCGCCCCGTGACGATCCAGACCGGATGGCGCCGGCGCAACGCCTCCAGCAGTGCGGGCACTTCCGGAAGCGGTCGCGCCTGCTTCGGATCCGGCGCAAACGGCGCCAGCGTTCCGTCGTAGTCCAGAAAAAACAGCGGCTTTTCGACGCGTGGCGGAAGGGTCATGGTCGCTCAGACTTCCGAAGGGCGTTGCTGCATGGCTTCGAGGAACCGGCGGGCCCAGTGGTGCACGTCCAGCTCGCGCACGGTCCGCTTCAGACAGCGAAACCGCTCGATCCGCTCCTCGACCGGCATCTCCAGGGCCGTCCGGATGGCCTGCACCATGCCGTCCCGGTCGTAGGGGTTGACCAGCACGGCCTCCCGCAGCAGATGGGCCGCGCCGGTCAACTCCGAGAGCACCAGCACGCCACTCCGACTGGCCGCAATGAACTCCTGCGTGACCAGGTTCATCCCGTCGCGCAGCGGGGTAATCAACGCCACATCGGCCGCCCGGTAAAAGACGCAGAGTTCCTCCTGCGTATAGGTGCGATAGCGGTAGTGCACGGGCACCCAGCTATCGCGCGCAAAAAAGCCGTTGATGCGCCCCACGGCCTCGTCCACCTCGCGTTTCAACTGCTGGTAGGACTCCAGTTGCGTGCGGCTCGGCGTGGCGACCTGATAGAACGTGACGCGGCCGTGATACGCCGGATACTCCTTCAGAAACTGCTCGAAGGCCAGCAGTCGCGAAAGAATTCCCTTCGTGTAATCGAGCCGATCGATACCGATGAGCAGCCACTCGGCATGCATTTCTTCCCGAAGCCGTTCGGCCTCGCGACGCACGTCCTCCCGCTCCGCGAGCTGTTCGAAGCGGGCGACGTCGATGCCGATCGGATGCGCCTCGACGCGCACCTCACGCCCCTCCCAGAGCACCCGGTTGTCTTCGATTTCGGCGCCGAGCAGGTAGCGCGCGCTTTCCAGAAAGTTTTCGACATACTCCTCGACGTGGAAGCCGATCAGATCGCATCCCAGCATACCCTGCAGCAGCTCCCGCGACCAGGGCAGGATGCGATAGACCTCCATGGCCGGCCAGGGAATGTGCCAGAAGAACGAGATGTTCGCGTCGGGAATGGCCTGGCGTACCAGGTGGGGCACCAGCATCAGGTGATAGTCGTGCACCCAGATGAAATCGCCCGGACGGTAGGCGCGTACGATGGCCTCGGCAAAGCGCCGGTTGACCGCGCGGTAGGCCTCCATGTAGGCCCGCTCCAGCTCCAGATGCTGCAGCATGTAGTGGCAGATGGGCCAGAGCACCCGGTTGGACATCCCCAGGTAGTAGTGCGTGCGCTCCTGCGCACTGAGCGGGATCCGCTGGATTTCCAGGTCGGGCGCCTCGGGCGGGTAGGGCTGGCGCGTCGGCGCCTTTGCGTCTTCCTGCATGGCAATCCAGACACCCCCCTGCTCCTGCAGCACGGGTAACAGGGCGGTGGCCAATCCTCCAATGGCCGGGACCCAGCCTTCGTCCTCCGTGTGACGCAAAGGGGCCCGGTTGGCCGCAATGATCAAACGCACGGTTCTGATTCGCTGATGCTTCTGAAGATCGGGAAACGCAACGCAGCGGCGGGTCAGCGCGCTACCACGAACGTGTACTGGACCCGCGCATAGCTTCCAAAGACACCCCGCCCCCCTTCTACATGTTCCAGCACGGCCGGGATCTCGCCGGGCGAGAGTGTCGAACCGCCCTGCTGCACGCTCTGCGTGCGGATCAGATCGTACAGGTTGTCGTCCAGCGCACTGATCGTCACCCGATTGGGCCCGTAGAAAAGCACGGCCAGCCAGGGGAGCTGCAACCGGAGCGTACCGTCGGGCAATTCCGTGTAGTTGGCCTCGTTCAGAATGGGCGAACCGCTCACGCGCAGCTCCTCGAGCGTGAAGGTGCTGTCTTCGTAAAGCGCCCGGCCGAAAGGCGTCAGATTCTCCTCGGTCGGTTCCAGCGCCTCGGTGGTGATGATGTAGACGGCCTGGCGGCCGGGATATTCGCTGCGCGTCATGATCAGCTCCAGACGCACCTCGCTCTGGTAGCGCACCGCGTCGAGATTCGCCCCCAGCACCCGGAACGTATCGGGCACCGTGGTTTCGGCCGTCAGCAGCGTGCCGTCGGGCATACGGGCCTCCAGCCGGTAGGTGCGTAGCGGCCGCACCCGCGCCTCACGCACCAGCGGCACGGGCACGTAGTAGCCCGGCGAATCCGGGTGTTCCTCGTACGGATACCACCGCTCGGGCAAGCCCTGTTCGTCCAGCAACGCAATGCGCACCTGCGCGCCCCGCACCCGCACCGAGTCGGGCACGTAGACGGCCTCGATCGGGAGCGTCCGCGTCAGCCAGACCGGCTGCAGCGGCTCGCCCGCAATCTGGTACGACTCGACCACGTACTCGGGCGTGAATCGGACGGGTTCGACCTGATCGCAGGCCGCCCATCCCAGCATGCCAATCAATACCAGCCAGAGAGCGCGCGGCATGGCTCAGAACCGTAAGGTGAACGACAGGTTGGGCAGCGGGATCGGAATCTGAGGCACCTCGTTGCGCTTGACCGTTCCTTCCCGCTCGAATTCGAAGAAGTAGAACCACAGGTTGCGCCGGGCATAGGCGTTCAGCACCTGAAACTGAAGCATGTAGTCGGCCAGGCCGAAAAATCGCCCGCGGCGCGTCAGTCCCACGTCGAGCCGGTGATAGGCGGGCAGGCGGGCATTGTTGTAGCCGGGCGTCAGGATCACGCTGCGCGTGTCCGTGCCGAACGGGTCGTGCGTGAGCCGGTACTGACCCGACGGCTCCGTATAGGCCTGCCCGGTCGCATAGGCAAAAACCGTCGAAAGCCGCCAGTGGCGCGACAGGTCGTAGCTGACGACCAGGCTCAGGTCGTGCGTCCGGTCGTACTTGGGCGGATAGAACTGCGGGCGGCCGCGTTCGTCCAGGTTGACCCCCGGAAAGCGGCGGCGCGTGCGGCCCCACGTGTAGCCCAGCAGACCTGTCAGGCGCCCCACCGAGCGCTGCAAGAGCACCTCCACCCCGTAGGCGTAGCCATCGCCCACCCGGAACAGCTCGCGGTAAGACAGCCCGGCCACGTCGGGCAGGAAGGGATCGAACTCGAACAGCGCCCGCATCGTGCGGTAGTAGGCTTCCAGCTCCACGTTCACCCCGGCCAGCGGCTCCCACTTGGTCCCGAGCACGAACTGATCGCCCCAGGCCGGCCGCACCCCTTCGTCGACGGTGAGCCAGACGTCGAAGGCCGTGATCAGCTCGCTGGAGATGAGCGTCAGGTACTGGTAGTAGCGGCCGTAGCCGGCCTGCAGCCGCACGTTGGACCGGGGCCGGTATTCGAGCGACAGACGCGGCTCCAGCCGCACGTATTGCCCGCGCCCGAAATAGCTCAGCCGCAGTCCGCCCTGCAGCACCCAGAAGGGCGACGGCCGGAAGGTCTCCTGCAGGTAGAGCGCCCCGTAGAGCGCATCGATCGACGCCCGCAGGCCTTCTTCTTCGTCGAAGCGATCCTGCAGGCGAAAGCGAAACAGCCCGCCCCAGTAGCCCAGCTTCAGCGCGTGCTTGTCGCTCGGGAAGTATTCGAAGTCGCCGCGCACCGACCAGTCCGTTACCGTGTTCGTGCGCTCGAAGGGCGTCCCGGCCAGCTCGAACGTGGGCAGGCTGAAGTAGTAGGAGCCGGTCAAGCGAAAGCTCGAAAACAGTCGCTCCGAGAACAGGTGCGTCCACCCCACCGTGGCCGTCCGGTTGCCGTAGGCGACGCGCACCTGGCTATCTTCGAGAAAAGGCAGCTTCAGCACGTCGGTCCCTGCGTAGAAGGCCAGCGAGAGCCGGTCGTTGGCCGAAGCGTCGATGTTCAGTTTGCTGTTCAGGTCGTAGAAGTAGAAGCGGTCCGGGGCGCCCTCGACGTTCTGACTGCGGAGCACGGCCAGCAAGGGTTCGATCGTCGATCGCCGAAAAGCGATCATCCAGGAGCCCCACCGATACGGGCCTTCCAGCATCAGCCGTGAGGCCAGCATCCCGATGCTCAGGCTGCCCCGGGTCTGGTTGCGGTTGCCGTCCTTGTTGTAGACGTCGAGCACCGAGCCGAGGCGGCCGCCGTACTCCGCCGGATAGGCACCTTTGTAGAGGCGAACGTCCTTGATCGCGTCGGGATTGAACGTCGAAAAGAAGCCGAAGACGTGCGTGGGATTGTAAACCGTGGTGCCGTCGAGCAGAATGAGCGTCTGGTCCGGGCTACCGCCGCGCACGTACAGGCCGCTGGAGTAATCCGAGGCCGCCTTGACGCCGGGCAGCAACTGCAGCGTTCGGAACACATCCGGCTCGAAGGCGGCCGGCAGTTCCTGCACCAGGCGGGTTTCGACCTGCGTGACGCTCAGGTTGCGGGCTTCTTCGAGCTCCCGTTCGGCCGTGACCACCACCTCGCCGGTGGTCAACGGCTCCGGCTCCAGTTCAATGTCCAGACGTCGGGTTTCGCCGGGCTGCAGCGTCAGTTCGATCTGAAAGAGACGGTACCCCAGATAGGAGACGGCCAGCGTGTAGGTGCCGGGTGGAATCCCGGTCAGCGAGTAGAAGCCGGCCGCGTTGGTGGCCGTGCCGTAGGGCGTGCCTTTAAGCACGACGTTCGCGAAAATGAGCGATTCGCCCGTGGTGGCATCCCGCACGAACCCGCTGATCGTGGCCGGCTGCGCCCGGACACCTCCGACCAGCAGCAGCCCGATCAGCACAGGCCAGCAGATTCGATGCATAGACACGTCGGTAGGTCAGCAGCGCCGGCTCCTTTGACGAAGAGGACTCCATTCCGGTTGCACGTCGGAGCGGACCCGTGGTGATGCTCCGGCGTACATCTCGGGTCCGGTTTTTTACAGCCCACACCATGCGCATTCCGGAGGAAACCATCGAAGCCATTCGCGCAGCCGTCGACATCGTCGAGGTTGTGGGCGAGTACGTCTCGCTGCGCCGCCGGGGGGCCAACTGGTTCGGGCTGTGCCCCTTCCACGAAGAAAAAACGCCTTCCTTCAGCGTCAATCCGCATCTGGGCATCTTCAAGTGCTTCGGCTGTGGGCGCGGGGGCGACGTGTTCGCCTTCATCCAGCAGATCGAGCACGTCAGCTTTGTGGAGGCCGTGCGGATGCTGGCCGAACGCGCCGGCATTCCGCTCCCCGACGGCGAAGAGGAGGCCGACGATCCGCGCCCGGCCCTGTACCATGCATTGCGCTTTGCGGCCCGATTTTATTTTGAACAGCTGACGCAATCAGAAGCCGGTCAGGTCGCCCGCGCCTACCTGAAACAACGCGGCATTCATCCGGAAGCCGTCCGCCGTTTCGGGCTGGGCTATGCGCCCAATGCCTGGGATGCGTTGCTGAAGGCCGCCACCGAGGCCGGCATTCGTCCCGAGGTGCTCGAACAGGCCGGGCTGGTGCTTCCGCGCAAGGAGCGGGGCGGCTACTACGACCGCTTTCGCCACCGCCTCATGTTTCCGATCTTTTCGCACACGGGCCGCGTGGTGGGCTTTGGCGGACGCCTGCTGGAGCCCGATCCCGAGCAGCCCAAGTACATCAACACGCCCGAAACGCCCGTCTATCATAAAGGCCGTATTCTGTACGGGCTCTACCAGGCCCGCCAGGCCCTGCGCACCCAGGAAGAAGCCATCCTGGTGGAGGGCTACACCGACGTCATTGCGCTGCATCAGGCCGGCATCGAGCACGTGGTGGCCACCAGCGGCACGGCACTCACCCCTGATCAGGCGCGGCTGCTGGCGCGCTACGTCCGTCGCGTGGTGTTGCTTTTCGACGCCGACGCGGCCGGCCAGCAGGCGGCGCTGCGCAGTATCGAACTGTTTCTGGAGCGCGGGTTGAACGTCTACGTCGTGTCGCTGCCCCCCGGCGAGGACCCCGACTCGTTCGTGCGGGCGAAAGGTGCCCGGGCCTTTCAGGAATATCTGCGGCAGCGTCGCCGCGACTTCGTCATCTTTCACTACGAGCTGGCCCGCCGTCAGGGACGACTCGACACGCCCGAGGGCGAGGCCGAGGTGGCCCGCACCATCGTGAGTGCCATTGCGCGCCTGCCCGACCCGCTGCTGCGCGAGCCCTACGTGCGCCGCGCGTCCGAGCTGTTGCGCATCCAGCAGGTTCGTCTGCTGGAGATCCTGGAGGCTCAGCTCACTCCTTCTTCCCGCGAGGCGTCGCCACCCGCTCCGTCGCCCTCCACCCCGCCGCCGGCTGCGCCGACATGGCACGAGGCCGAGCGCCTGCTCGTGCGCCTGATGCTGGAAGAAGGCCGGCCAATGGTCGCCTTCGTACTGGGCCACATGGCCCTGGAGGAGTTCACCGAAGGTCCGCCCCGGCAGCTCATTGCTCGCCTGCTGGAGCAGTACGAAGCCGGCGCCGTCGATGCCCGGCCTTTTCTGGAGGGACGCTATGGCCCTGAACTGCAGCGCCTGACCGTCGAGGCGCTCATGGAGCCCTACGAACCCTCCGAGAACTGGGAGCGCAAAGGCATTTCGGTTCCCCGCCTGCGCGACCGGGCCTACGAGGCGGCGGCCGACGCCATGGTGCGCCTCAAGCTCCAGCGCATCGATGAGATGATCCACCGGCTCAAAGAGGAGCAATTGCGCACCCGCCACGACGAAGCGCGTGTGCGCGAGATCATCGCCCGGTTGAACCACATCCTGCAACTCCGCCGCCAGATCGAACGCCGCGCCTTTCTTAATCCGGAGCTGCTGCCCCGCAACTGACTCATGCGCCATTGGCGCATTTCTTTTTTGCCATTTCGCCTTCCCGCATATTCCGCATGCCTTCAAGTTTTTGAGCGACAGGTATCCGTGGCCGTTAGCACCCGACTTGTCAAAAGACGGCCGCGATTCGGGACAGACTCACCCAAACTCCCAAGGTACGATGATGCGACGGCTACTCCTTACGGCCGGGTTGATCCTGCTCCTGCTTCCGGCCTCGCAAGCCCAGAACGCCTGGATCAACGAATTCCACTACGACAACGCCGGTGCCGACGCCAACGAATTCGTCGAAATCGTCCTCGAAAATGCCGGATCGTTCGATCTGAGCGATTTTACACTGGTCCTCTACAACGGCGCCAACGGTGAGGCCTACGGCACCCACTCGCTCGACACCTTCACCGAAGGGGTGACCGATGGCAATTACACGCTCTACTACAAGTACATCGCGAGCATTCAGAACGGCACGCCGGACGGGCTGGCGCTCTGCTACCAGGGCAACGTGATCCAGTTTCTCAGCTACGAGGGCGCTTTCACCGCCACCGATGGCTGCGCCGCCGGCACCACTTCAACCGACATCGGCGTCGCCGAAGATGGGACGGGTTCCTCGTCTGAATCATTGCAACTGATTGGCTCTGGCTCGGAATACGATGAGTTTTCAGGATGGGTTATCGCAACCGCTTCGCCGGGCGATCCGAATACAGGGCAGACGCTGATCAGCCGCCCGGTGGTCAACGAAACGAAAGGGTTGAGCTACGAGACGATTCAGGAAGCCATCGACAATGCCGATCCGGGCGATGAGATCACACTGGCTCCGGGTGTTTATACCGAATCCATCACCATCGACCGTCCCATTTCCCTGATCGGTATGCTGGAAGATTGGCTGGCCAAACGCGCGCGCAGCCGCCCGGCGCCTCGCCGCACGCAGAGCGTCGGCTGCAGCCTGCCCGTGGTGATCGACGTCTCGGGCAATGCCATCGGCATCAATATCACAGCCAGCAATGTGTATCTGGCCGACTTCTGCATCACCGGAGCCACCAACGCCAACCTCTACACGAACTCGGTGATCTCCAACCTGACCCTTAGCAACATTGAATCGGTCAATGCCGGTCCCTACGGGCATGGGCTGGATCTTCACAACGACGCGGTCGTCACCACGCTGAATATTTACACCTCCTATTTTGCCGGCAACTTCATTGGCATTCGCATCCGGGGCTCGCTCGATGGTGGCGAAATCAACGGCTCGTTCTTCGAACAGAACCGACACAGCGGCCTGTACACCACCCACGGGAGCGACGCCACCGGAAGCACCTATGTACGGTACCTGAACATCTTTAACACGGGCTTTTATGACAACCCCTGCAAGGCCGTCTATGCCGAGAAGCTCTCCCGCACGCACTTCCTGAACGTAGAAGTCCAGCATAGCGGAACGGCCGCCGATGCCGACTGCGCCTATCCCGAGGCCATCGACATCAACCTGAAATATGGCAGCTACGAGCGGCTGCGTTTCGAACGCGTGACGGTTACCGGTTCCATCGGCGAAGGCCTCCACATCAAGGGCCGCGCCGACTACGGTAATGCTTCGGTGGATGACGTGGTGATCCAGGACAGCTACTTTGCTGGCAACAGCATCGGCGTGGCCATCGGTGGCAATGTGGGACAGAGCTGGGGACTTTCGATCGTGAGCAGTGCCATCGTCAATAACGGCAACGAGCCGGACCGCTACCTCTACAAAGACAACACGCCCACCAGTTACGCTACCCGGGGCGGCGTGCTGATCTACGACGTGCCGGATGACGCCTGGATCGATGTCGGGTACAACTGCATCGTTAACAACGGCACGGTCGAATACAACGGCACCTATGGCTTCGGCCTGGCCAATGTCAGTGATGCCACGGTGGAGGCGGTGAATGTCTGGTGGGGCCAGCCCACGGGACCCGTGTTCTTCACGGGTACGTTTACGGAAGGCAACTATGTGTTCGGCAATGTCCAGACCAGCCCCTTCGCCACCGAACCCCATGCCGACATCGAGGGCTGTGGTGGCCCCACAGGCACCTGCACGCTGGCCACGCTGGGCACGCTCCAGAAGCTGAACTCCAGCACCGGGCGAGCACAGATTCTGGGACCGGACGGCATTCTGGTGGTGCAGAACAGCCCGCTCCAGCCGAACGTCAACCTGCAGCTCGTAGGTGTGACGGACGGTGACGGCAATTCGGTCTTTACCGAGACCTCGCCGGGCGTCTGGGAGTACACGGGCGGAGGCCAGCCACCTACCGAAGCCTGGGCCTACTATCAGCGGATCGACACGAACGACCCCACCAATCAGTTCTTCCTGCAGGTGTCCACGGTCTGTCCCTCCGAGTCGGACGGCACGCTGGAGGCACACCTGGACCCGCACTTCAGCTTCCAGGACGCGCTGCCCACGACGTTTGCCGTCCACGGGGCTGCTCCCAATCCCTTCCACACCCGCGCGACGCTTGCGGTCGAACTGCCGCAGACGGCCCGCGTGACGGCCCGGGTGTTCGATCTGCTGGGACGTGAGGTGGCCCGAATCACCGACAGGGAACTGCCGGCCGGCACGCATCGGCTCGTATGGGAGCCGAACGGCCTCTCGGGCGGCACCTACCTGCTGCGCCTGGAAATCCGCGAAGCCGACGGCAACTACCACCGGCATACACAGCTGCTGACGTTCGTTCGGTAAGTTTCACATATAACCAGAGGATCAACATGAAAGCGCTGGATCTGCATACATCGACCCCGACGCCACAGCATACGGCCGTCCATCGCGACGAAACCGTCCGGCGCCGTTCCTTTGAGCCGCCGCGTCTGGAATATCAGGGACGCCTGACCGAACAGACGGGCGGGTCATTTAATTTCTCGTAAAGGCGATAAGGGCTCCTGGCTCATCGCACCCTCTGGGCGGGCGTGCCTCGCACTCCCTGAGCTATCGCCCGCCGGGGCATGACGGAAGCGGAGCAGGCTATCCGCCGCCTGCTCCGCTTCCGAAAGCGTGATGGAATTTTGCTCAGGGCGGCAATAATGCGGTCGCTGATTTACTGGTGCCTGGTGGCGTCACGCCCCCTATGCCGTACGTGATCTGCAGCTACCACAGGGCGCCCACGGCGGTCCCCCTCTACGGGGTGGGAATGGGGTTGTCGGGGCGCATCATCGTGGGCGCTCGTGTTTCAGCCAGGCGTGGTTATGGAATGTCACGCACAGGCCCCATGTGCCGGGGAATCGCACAGCGGCCCCGGGTCCGGCCTGTCGCTCATAGCCGACGCAGCGAAACATTACCCAGGCCAGCTTCCAGACGCAGGGTCGGCCCCCCGCCGTTGACCGTCCCCCGGGCTTCGGCGCTGATCCAGTCGCGGTCGATGCGCACTTCGAAGTCGGAGCTGATCGAGCCGATCCCCGTGGAAGCGTCCAGCACGAACCCGGTCCGGGCCGGCACGAAGACGGTCACGTTGCCCGCCCCGGATTCGAAGCGGCTGTCTTTTTCGGGCGGGGCGACAAATTCGGCCGTGATGTTGCCGGCGCCGGTTTCCACGTCGGCGCTTCCCCGCAGTCCTTTCACCGTGATGTTGCCGGCGCCCGTCTCCGCCTCCAGGTGTCCTTCCAGCTCCGTCACCTCCACATTACCGGCCCCGGTGCTGATCTGCACGGTTCCCCGGAGGTTGCGCAGCGTCACGTTCCCCGCGCCGGTTTCGCCTTCAACGGTGCCTTCCAGATCGCGAAGGTCCACATTGCCCGCGCCGGTTGTAAAGGCCACGTTGAAGCGCCGGGGCACCCGGATGCGGATTTCCACCCGGATGCGGATGTCTTTGCGTTTCCAGAAGCGCCAGCTTCCGTCCTCGGAGAGCTGCGATTTGATGTAGATCGATTCGCCTTCCTGCTCGAACGTAAGCTGATGGCCCTCCAGCAAGCGTTCGGCCTCTTCGCGGCGCTCGGTCTGCAGCGTGCGAATGACTTCGACGTAAACGGCTGATTCCGCCGTCGTGGAAATTTCCACGTTCCCCCGGTCCATCTCCAGCTCCAGATGCCCTCCCGGGGTCGCCTTGAAGGCGCGCTTCACCACGTCGGTGATTTCCGCCAGCCCTTCGGCCCGGACGGTGCCGGCCAGCAACAGCCATCCTCCCAGTAGCAGCCAGACAGATCGACGCATTGTATCGCGGGATAAACCGTACTTCGTCGTGCGATAGGCTACGGCAAAAAACACAGTCTGGTTACACCACACCCGCTTCTTTTTTACTTCGCCGGTTTCACATTCACCCGGCAATCAGCAGATAGCCCTGCGCAGGGAGGCCCTCCGACCCCGTTCGGCTGCCCGGCACTCGGATTGGATGGTTTTCGGATGTCCATCCCCGACACAAACAGACGGTAGTACCATGTGCCAGAAGTGGGCAAGCTGGGTCCTGGCGCTCTCGTTGCTGATCGCCTCGCCCCTGAAAGGCCAGCAGTTCTTTACCGACTGCATCAGGGATACCGACAACAATGCGACGCTGACCATCCCGCTGGAAACGCCGCCGTTGCTCGACGGCGCGCCCATTTCACCGGGTAGCGAGCTGGCGGCCTACACGCCGGAGGGCATCTGCGCGGGCGTGGCCGTATGGGATGGCCAGCAACCGCTGGTGCTGACGCTCTGGGGCGACGATCCGCTGATCACCCCCGACACCAAGGAGGGTTTTGCACCGGGCGATACGATCCTCATACATCTGTGGGATCGGGCACGGGATCAGCATTTCGGCCCGGATAACGGTCGGCTCGAGGTGCAGTACGCTTCGGGCAGTGTGTTTCTGGATCGCGGTATCTATCAACCCAATGCCCTGTACAAGGTGGCCCACCTGGCCATCGTGCCGGAACAACCCACCCCGGTGGAGCCGATGGACGAGCGGCTTCCGGACGCCACGCGCCTGCATCCGGCCTACCCCAGCCCATTTCGCATGCACACCACGCTGCAGGTGGATCTGTCGGAAGCTACACGGGTCCGCCTCATGGTCTACAATCTGATGGGCCAGGAAGTGGCGCGGCTGTTCGAAGGAGCGCTGACCCCGGGTGTCTATCGCTATGCGTGGCGCCCGCAAGGCCTGCCGGCGGGGCTGTACGTGGTTCAGCTGGAAGCAGGCGCCCGGCGCTTTCAGCAGGTGGTCGTTTACGTGCCCTGAGCGTCGCGCGCCTCAATGAGGCCCTGTGCCTGCAGATCGCGCATGAGGGCCAGCACGTCTTCGGCGCACTGCTCGAAGGTCACGTCGTACTCTTCGAGCAGCACCTCGCACACCTGACGGACGGAGCGCGGCTCCTGGATGAGCTCCCAGATGCGGGTGCCGATGGGGTCCAGTCCGTAGTAGACCCCGTTGCGAAGGTTCAGAATGACCACCTCCTCGCCCAGTTTTGACGAGACCTGTTCGGGAGAAGCGACGACAACGGTGTCCAGCGTCAGCACGGCGTGCGCCATCGGTGTGTCCGTTCGGCTCATGAGTATTCCGTTTTAAAGCTACTGTTTTTTATCGGCACCCGGCAAGAAAACTTGCGCGGAAAGATCGGACGCCTCCGGTTCGTCGTGTTGCCGCATCTGCCGTCGCCAAGAGGCGGCGTAGTGGCCGTTCAGGGCCAGCAGCTGATGGTGCGTGCCCTGTTCGATGACACGTCCCTCGTCCATCACATAGATCAGATCGGCCCGCATGGCCGTGGTGAACCGATGTGTAATGATCAGCGCGGTGCGGCCGCGCACCAGCTCGCCGAAGCGATCCATCCACTCGGCCTCGGTCCACGAATCCATCGCGCTGGTGGGCTCGTCGAGCACGACGATGGGCGCCTGCCGGTAGAAGGCCCGGGCCAGCGACACGCGCTGCCATTCGCCGCCGCTGAGTTCGGCCCCTTCTTCTGAAAACCACTTGCCCAGTAGCGTATCGTAGCCGTGGGGCAGCTTGCGGGCGATTTCGTCCACCATGGCGCTGCGGGCCGCCCGTTCGATTGCCTCGCGGGTGGGCGGCACCTTGAGGTCGCCCAGCGCGATGTTGCGGGCCAGCGTGTCCTGATAGGGCACGGGAAACTGAAACAGCACGGTAATCGCATCGAGCAGCTCGCGCCGGCAAAAGCGCCGCAGATCGATCCCGTCGAGGGTGACGCGCCCTTCGTCTGGATCGTAAAATCGGCACAACAGCTTGATGAGCGTACTTTTGCCGGCGCCGTTGGCGCCCACGATGGCGACGGTCTTTCCGGCCGGAATGAACAGATCGAGCTGTCGGAGGACCGGTCGCTCGCTGTCCGGATAGCGGAAGGTGACCTTTTCGAAACGGATGCCTTCCCGGAGCCGCCGCGGCACGGGTACCGGATCCTCCGGTTCGGGCAGGCCGGTCTGAATTTCCAGAAAGGTAAACAGATGCTCCAGAAAGAGCGTGTTCGCGTACATCTGGCCGGCGCTGCTGAGCAGGGCGCGCATGAGTCCCTGCCCCTGGTTGAAGGCCTGGTAGAAAAGGGCCAGGTCGCCCAGCGAGGCCAGCCCGCGCAGGGCCCGGCCCACCATCCAGACCATCACGAGCGCGGTGGCCAGCAGGCCCACCAGTCCGGCGCCCAGACTGGCCCAGGCCTGGCGGCGCATCAGGTCCAGGCGCCCTTCTCGCAGCCGCTGGCGCACCTCCTGGTACCGCTGCCGGAAGTGACCGGCCAGATCGAACACGCGCACCTCCGGTGCAAAGAACGCCATGGTCAGCAGGCGGTCGAAGTAGCCGGCGCGGCGTTGATCGACGGTATGGGCCGTCCACCAGGCATGTTCGCGCCGGTGGTGGTGCACCACGACGAACAGGGCGGGCAGTGTGGTGATGAGCAGCGCCAGCGGGAGCCAGACGCTGTAGTGCACCAGAATGGCCGCGATGCTGACGAGCGTGACACTGTTCTGGAGCAGGCTGCCCAGGTTGTCCAGCAGCGAAAGTGAGCGACTGGCCGCCTCGCTGTTGGCCCGCTCCAGGTGGTCGTAGTAGTCCGGGTTGTCGTAAAAGGCCAGATCGACCTCGGCCGCCTTGGTGTGGATCAGGTCTTTCACATGATCCAGCACGTGTTCAGCCTGGGCGGTGCGGATCCAGCTCGTCAATCCGCTCAGCCCCTGCGAGAGCAGCAGCACACCGCCCATCAGCAGGGCCGGCCACAGGACGGGCTGCACGGTCTCCCAGGAGAGTCCGGCCCCGATGGCGGCCGCGACGGCATCCACCAGGTGCTTCGTCAGATACACCAGCGCGGCCGGCAGCACGCCTCCGATCAGGAGCAACAGCAGCCAGAGCAGCGTCCAGCGGCCCGTCGCTTCCCAGATGAGTCGCAGCGCCCGTACCAGATAGGTCGTCTTCAGACGCGCTTCTTTCAGAACCCAGCGCCACGACACGGCCAGTAGCAGACGTTCACATTAAAAAATTCCATTGGAGTGAGACGCCGGGGGATCCCGGGCGGTTTCGCACGGCCATCTCAGAGGCCGCTCAGATCGTCATCCGGACAGCGGTTGTTGTAGTGGTCATGCCACCAGTGATTCCGGCCTTTGCCCCACCCCTTTCCCTTGAACTTCCAGCCTCCACCCGGAAGACCCGGGGGATGCCCCCAGCCCGAACCGGTCATCGTCTCCAGCGAACCGAACTCCGTCAATGTGGGACGCGCCCACGACTTCTTGGGCACTACAGCGTCCTTCATGGTTGTCCTCGTCTTCGAATGATCGAAACTGCTTTTAAATTTCAGACAGGCGTTCTTCCAAAACCAACGTGCTTTTCCGCGTCGCAGATGCGCTTCTGGCGCAAACCAGAAAAGGCGTGGTGCCCGTTACGGACACCACGCCTTTTCTCCGAAGAACATCCCGTGTCCTTACCGGCAGTCGCTGAGCGTGCTAGGACCCAGGTCGGCGTCATATCGACCGCCCTGCTTCCCGTACCAGCACTTACCAGTCGTGACCTCCGTGGCCTTGCCGTGCATTACAAGTGCCGGCTTCTGCCAGGGCCGCTTGATCGTTTCGCCCTTCATGGCAGCACCCAGTCTATTATGGTGAACAGGGATGGGGTTTGCTTCAGACGGGAATTACCGGCAGTCGCTGAGCGTGCCAGGACCCAGGTCGGCGTCATACTGCCCACCCTGCTTCCCATACCAGCAACTGCCAGCCGTAATTTCCTGCGTCTTTCCGTGAACAACCAGGACCGGCGTCTTCCAGGAGCGTTTGGTGTTACGCATAGCAGCACCTCATAACGTTGATTTGACAGGTTTCGGTAATAAAGATGCGAATGCTCTTGAGGCCGGCCGTACCAGGAATGGCGGCACTTACATGCGCTTTTGGCTCACTCGGCCTGCGCCGAGACCGGTACCTCGGAGACAGTCGTCAGCCACTGGTGGAGGATCAAACATAGATACAACGCCATATCCACAGAAGGATCAGTGTCCGCCTTGTGCTGCTGCATGTGCTCCCATGCCTGACGCAACCGTTTCGGTTCTACGAAGGGCCTCAATTGCGAAGCGGAAGCGATCAGACTGGCTATGCGCGCCTTTTCAAACCGAAGCAATCCGGTCGTAAACCCGTAGCCGATATTTGCCTTGGAAGACCGCCATTGCACTTCAGGGGGCAGCATTCCCTCAAGCGCCCTGCGCAGAAGGTAGCGCGCCCATCCGTGGCGCAGTTTGTAGGCCAGAGGCAATTGCACACTCAGGGTGACTACCCGTCGGTCGAAGAAAGGAAAGCGTTCTTCAACCTGAAGCCAGCCAACACGCGCATTCGCGAATTCAAGCACCCACTGCCAGATGCCTCCCGCCAGCTGTTCCCAGTGATCCCGACGCGGATGCCATCCGCTCGCCTGCTCAGACGGCTGGCGTGCCAGCCAGTCCTCCAGCAATGGAGAGAGATGATAGGCTTCAGAAAATCGAACGAATCGTTCCTGAGAGCGTGGGCGGGCTCGCTTACGGCGCCAGGCAACGGGTATCCAGGGTTTGATGCCTGTCTGTAGCACAAGCCGGTCAAAGGGAATCCCGAAGCGCTGTGCCAGATATCGTCCACCTTCCTGGAACGCTTTCCAGCGAAAGGATCGCGCCCACTTTTCGAGAACAGCGCCTCCGAATTTCTGCGCGACGCGCTGCGGAGACAATCCTTCCACTTTCGCGAACGCCTCTACTTCCTGCGCAAATTGCTCCCATTGCTTTTGGTAAAAAAGATCGGCCAGCCGCGCCCATCCATAGGTCAGCACACTGTCGCCATCCAGCCCGCTCAGAATAACCCGCACCCCTTCTGTCTGCAGCGTCTGAGCTATTCCGACAGGGATGTGGTAATTCGCCGAAAAGAAGGGCTGCCCGTATAGCTCGACCACTTTGTCCAGGTGTATCAGGGGACTTACGCGATCAGCATGAAACAGGTGATGGCACAGATTCGGAAAGCGTCGAACGACAGCGTCAGCATATTGCCGTTCATCAACCTGCAGTCGCTGTGTTTCAGGCACATCTTCGAAGACAGCCGTCCCGGCATGCACTACCTGATCCTTTAGCAGATGTGCCGCCATACCGGTCACCGACGAGGAATCCAGCCCCCCACTGAGTTGGGTGCCCACGGGAAACGCGCTGCGGAGCCGACACCGTACAGCCTCCTCGAAGCAGGCACGAAAGGCTTCCACGTACTCGGTTTCCGACCGAAAGTGCACCTCCTGCTCCAGATCGACCCGCCAGTAACGCCAGCAATGCAGCTCCCGGGAATCCACCTGGAGCGCATGCCCCCCGGGCAATCGCCGAATCGCCCGGTAAAACGTCCGCACGTTTTCCGTTTCCAGCTTCAGGGTCAGAAATCGCAGGATCATCTCTTCGTCGATGTCCTGCGGCACGTCGGGCAGCATACGCACGGCCGGAAGCAGCGTGGCAAAGGCGAAGCGTCGGCCGTCGTGGAAATAATAGAACGGCCGCACGCCCATGCCGTCGCGGGCAGCAAAAAGCCGTCGGTGCCGTCGGTCCCAGATGGCAAAAGCAAAATCGCCGAGGAGCCGATCCGGACAGTCGGCCCCCCAGCGGCGATAGGCGGCCAGAATCAGCTCAGCGTCTGTCACCGGCCGCTCCGCCGTGGATCGAAGGCCCAGGGCAGCCAGCAGTTCATCGCGGTTGTCGATCCGGGCATCGGCCACCAGCACCAGATCGCCCTCCGGAGCGACGAGCGGTTGCTGCTCGTGCAGCGACTCCGGCGTCGTATGGAGCATCCAGTGCGCCAGCAGCACGGAGCCCTCGTGCCAGCGCCCCTGGCCGTCCGGTCCCCGATGGGCCAGCACGTCCAGCGCCGGCCGCAGTGCTTCGATCTCAACGGGCCGTCCGTCGAAATGAATCAGGCCGAAGATGGCACTCATGGAAGCTCCTGCCGGGCAAACGTTTCGATGGTGGCCACCACGTCGGGCAACAGATCCAGCCCGGGCGGACGCTCCAGCGTCAGCACCGGCACGTAGCGGGCCAGATGGCCCACCTGCTGCAGGTGGCGGGCCGAAGTGCGCGTCTGCTCCAGCAGCACCCGCGTATAGGTATGCAAGAGCAACTCCAGAAAGGCTTCCTGACCCTGCAGCGGACGGATCTGGATGGCCTTGCCCGGACGAAGCGCAAACAGCGCGGCCAGCGGCAGCGGGCGGTCTACCCCTTCCGGCAGCCGCGTCACACGCTTTTCGATGGCCGGATGCACGCGCGGAAGCCCGTCGGGTGTCGTCTGCATGGCCTGCATCAGGGCGTCCGGCCAGAGCTTGAGTTGCGGATAGGCGGGCAGGACCAGCGGTGGACCGTCCGGCCGCTCGTCCAGCACGAGCACGTCATCGGTCACCAGCGGATAGCCCCGCGCATGCAGTGCGGCCGCCATCGTCGATTTACCGTGCCCTTTTTCGGCAATGAATGCCACCACCCGATCCCCCATGGCCACGGCGCTGGCATGCAGCACCAGATGGCCCCGCTGATGCATCAGAATGCCCAGCCCGATGCCCAGCAGAAGCACACGGAGCGTCTCGTCGGGCAGTTCGGGTGGCACGTCGTAGGTAAGGTACCGACCGTCCGCAATGTGCAACAATCCGACCTCGTCGTAAATCAGCAGCGCTTCGGTGGGGGTCACGCGCAGGCGATTTCCCTGCCGCTCCAGCCCTTCGGCCATCGGCGCCAGCACGTCCCGGTAGATGTACACCTCACCCTCCGCCGGCGCCACCGGCTTCAGCTCGGGAAGCGGCACGTCCGAACAGACATGTAGTCCGTAGATCGTATAGTGGTAGGGCCACCCCTGCCGAAGCCTCGCTTTTACATCCACGACAACCGGGTTATCTGTCATACGAAGAACCGGCAACACCTCGAATTTTCAATGCCGTTGTAGATAGCCACGTGGCAGGGACCTCAGGCCTCTCAATGAGGCACTTCCGACCTGTCGCTTCCGTGGCTTCCTACCGACCGTTCTGGAAGTTGCCGGCAAGTTACGGTCCGCGGCGTCGATCGGGATGCGCCGATGGCGCATCCGGCGTGTAAGTTTCGGGAACGGCTACCAACGCCGACCACCTTACGTTTTCGGCGTCAGGGATTATCGTCCAGGATATAGATCGAAGCAAGATTGCGGGCGAGCTGGCCGTAGTCGAGGCCGTAGCCGATGACGAACTTGTTGGGAATGCGAAAGCCCACATAATCCAGCGGCACGTCGACCTGTGTGGCCTCGACCTTGTGCAGCAGCGTGACCGTTGCCACCGAGGCGGGCTCGTATGCCTTCAGACGTTCCAGGATGAACTGCATGGACAGACCCGTATCGACGATGTCTTCTACGATCAGCACGTGCCGCCCGCGAATATCGGCGTCGATTTTTTTCAGCTCGTACACCTGCCCACTCGATACCTTCTCGGCCCCGTACGAGGAGAGTTTCAGAAAATCGACCTCACAGTCGATCGTGATGTAGCGCATGAGATCGGCCAGAAACATGAATGCGCCGTTGAGCACGCCGATCAGGATGGGTCGCTTTCCCTCGTAGTCCCGGCTGATCTGGCGTCCCAGCTCGGCTACGCGTTGCTGCAGCGTGGCGGCGTCCAGAAACAGCCGAAACCGTTCACCACGACATTCCACCACCTCGGGAATCTCGCAGGGCACCGGAGTACTGGTACAGGCCATGATCACTTGTGGTCTGGTTAAAAAGTCTGCTTAATTTAGGACTTTCACTGCTTTTCGGGTAGGGGCGGGTCGGGTTTCCAGCAGAGTTTCACTACGCGGCGGGTTTCGGGCCGTACTCGAAATGGCTCGGCCAGCCGATAGCCCACCAGCCAGACGATCTCACTGTCCTGAGAGACTACGTAGCAGCGGTCACGTTGATCGACGGGCACTTTCAGGTCAGTCAGCAGGTCACTGACTTTTCTGTGGCCACGCATGCCCAGCGGCTGCATGCGGTCGCCGGGCTGCCAGCGACGCACGCGCAGTGGCCACCGGATTCGGTCGGCGTCCACGTAGGCCACCAGCGGCGTACCTTCGTCGAGACGCTCGGGCACGGTCTCCTGCACGCTGGCGACCAGTGTGCCGCCGGCCAGTTGCAATGGTCGGTCGGGCTCCAGTAGTCCCTCGTCGGGCCAAGTAGCCCACTGTCGCGGCCGGAAGCGTAGCGCGTCGCGGTCGCGCCAGACCGTTCCCTGCGGCAGCTCCAGACGACGGCCCGGTTGCGCCTGCAGCAGGCGGACCACCTGGGCCACCAGGCGATGGTGTTGCGGGGCGCCCGGCAACCAGCGCCGCAGGGCTTCCAGGATCAGGCGCCGCTGCCAGACCGACGGCTGCGCGTGGAGCGCCTCCAGGCGCAGCGCCCGGACGGCCCCGTCCGCCACCTCCTGCCAGCGCCGCCGCAAGTCGGGCAGGAACGTCGCCTCGTAGTAGGCCCGGAGCAGCTCGGCCGTGTGCGCCAGCCGTTCGGCCACACCCGACCCGAAGTGTCGCACCAGCAGCGGCAGCACCTCGTGCCGGATGACGGCGCGCCGATAGTGCAGGCTGGCATTGCTCACATCCTCCCGCCAGGGAATGCCCTCGGCCTGCGCCCAGACTTCGATCTCGGCCCGGCTCACCGGAAGCAGCGGCCGCACCAGCCAGATGTTTTCCCGCCCCAGCCTGCGCTTCGGCCGCATACCCAACAGCCCTTCCAGCCCACTGCCCCGCACCAGGTTCAGCAGCAATGTCTCGGCCTGATCGTCGCGATGGTGCGCCACGGCCACCGTATCGATCCCTTCTCGCCGGGCCACGCGCCGGAAAAATGTATAGCGCACCCGCCGGGCCGTCGCCTGAATGGCCCGGCCGCCCGTGTGGGCTTTCAGGTCAATGCGGGCCACACGCAGCGGCAGGCGATGCCGGCGGCAGAACCGCCGCACAAGCGCTTCGTCGGCGTCCGAATCAGCCCCGCGCAGCCGATAGTTGACGTGCGCCACCACCGGTCGATAGCCCAGACGCCGCAACACTTCGAGCAGGACCATCGAGTCCACGCCGCCACTGACGCCCACCACCACCCGCTGACCGGGCTGCAACAGGGCTTCGGTCTCGATGAAGCGACGAACCCGTTCGGGTAGCATACCTGCCGATCGGTTCAGGCGCGTCCGAAGCGCCGCTCCAGTTCCTCGAGCGTAAGGCGGATCATGGTCGGCCGCCCTGTAGGCGACACGTACGGCGTCTCGCAGAGAAAGAGCTGGTCGATGAGCGTGCGCATCTGTTTTTCGGTCAGGCGCGTGCCGGGACGAATCGCATTGCGTCGGGCTACACTCCGGGCCAGGTTCTCCCGGCTGGGAAGCCGCAGCGGCAGGTTGGCCTTGTACTGGGCCAGCAGGTCTTCGAGCATGGTACGTTCGTCGCCGGGGCGGATGTCGTCGGGCACCCCGCGCACCACCACGGTACGCCCGCTGAATAGCTCCAGGTCGAAGCCCAGTGCCCGCAGATCGGGCAACAGCTCCTCGATCAGCGCGAAGTCGGCCGGCGAGAATTCCAGCGTCTGCGGAAAGAGCAACTGCTGCGACAGCCCGAAGCCGCTTTCCAGGTTACGCAGCGCCCGCTCGTAGAGGATGCGCTCGTGCGCGGCGTTCTGGTCGATCAGAAGCAGGCCCGATCGAATCTGCGTCAGGATGTAGCGGTCGTGCACCTGCCAGATCAGCGTATCGTGCTCAGGCGCTTCCTCGTCGCTCTCCGGCCGCACGCTCGAAGGCAGTACGGTCTGCCGGGGAGCTGGCTCGACCTCCTCTGGCTCCACGGCGTAGAGCCGACGGCTCACCTCGCCGGGCGGCATACGCAGCGGTGTTGCCCCGGAGACCTCGGTACGCGGTGCAGCAGCAGGCTGCCCGGCACCCGCTGGCACCGTCACGGCGGCGGCCGACTCCAGTTGTGGCACCAGATCGGCCATGCCCAGCGCCCGGCGCACAATAGCCCGAAGCACTCCGTAGATACCCCGCTCGTCGTCGAACTTGACCTCCGCCTTGGTGGGGTGCACGTTCACGTCCACGTGCTTCGGGTCCAGCTCCAGAAACAGCACGAAAAACGGATGCGCCCCTTCCGGAATCAGGTGCTCGTAGCTGCTCGTGACGGCGTGTTCCAGGTAGCGATGGCGCACGTAGCGACGGTTGACGAAAAAGAACTGCTCGCCCCGGCTTTTCCGGTGCAGCTCGGGCCGCCCCAGAAAACCTCGTACCGACAGGTAGCTGGTCGTCTCCTCGACCGGAATCGTCTGCAGCGCATACTCCGGTCCGAAAAGCGTCCCGATACGCCGGCGTAGCCGTTCGGCCGGCGACGGATCGCTCTCGGGCACCAGGCGATAGATCTCCACGTCGTCGTGGATGAGCGTGAAGCCCACTTCCGGGTGCGAGAGCGCCAGCACCTGGAAGGTCTCGACGATGTGTTTGAACTCGGTGGCCGGCGTCTTGAGAAAATTGCGACGGGCCGGCACGTTGTAGAACAGGTTGCGCACGGCCACCGAGGTGCCGTTGGCCGTGGCGCAGGGCTCGGCCGCAATCAATTGGCCCCCTTCGATCTGAACCCGGTAACCGGCCGCATCCTGCGCGCGCTTCGTCTTCAGTTCGACGCGGGCCACAGCGGCAATCGAAGCGAGCGCCTCGCCCCGAAAGCCCAGCGTGCGAATGCGCTCCAGGTCTTCGATCGTGCGAATCTTGCTGGTGGCGTGTCGCTGAAAGCACAGGCGGGCGTCGGCCGGACTCATGCCGCAGCCGTCATCGACCACCTGCACGAGCGTTTTGCCCGCATCTTTCAGGATAACCGTAATGTTGCGAGCGCCGGCGTCCAGTGCGTTTTCGACGAGTTCTTTGACAACCGAAGCCGGACGTTGGACCACCTCCCCGGCGGCAATCTTGTTCGCCAGGGATTCCGGCATGATCCGGATCAGGCTGTCGGTGGCTTCCGGCGTCATAGGCTTGCGCTTCGTACTCCCTGGCAGGTTTTCAGCCCAGTGCGTTGTAGACGTACAGGGCCATCAACAGCAGGATGATGAAATAAATCAGGCTGAACGGATTGCGTCGCTTGGAGAGGGCCCGCCGCTCGATGCGCAGGCGCCGGCGCAGGCGTTCTTCACGCTCCGGATTGTAGTAGCGCGGCTCGTAGGAAAAGCGCCGGGGCGTTACCTTGCGTCCGGGAAGGAAGATACCCATGCCCTGCCTTCCTGATTTCCGGTTCGGAAGTTTATACAGGGCGCGGGACCGGCCGTTCCACGCTCAGCCATAGAGACCGGCCACCCAGCGCAGGTAGCAGTAGGCCAGCGGAGCCACCACGACGAGCGCGTCGAAGCGGTCGAGCACGCCGCCGTGTCCGGGCAGCAGGTTGCCCGAGTCCTTGACACCGGCGGCGCGTTTGAGCAGGCTTTCGGCCAGATCGCCCGGCGGCCCGATCGTCCCGCAGAGCAGTCCCAGCACGAGCACATGCGGCCAGGCCAGAAAGTCGAGCACGCTCAGGCGTAGCACGACGGCCGCCAGCAGCGCTCCTCCCAATCCGCCGGCGAAGCCCTCCCACGTTTTTCCCGGCGAGACGCGCGGAGCCAGCGGCCGTTTTCCCATGATTCGCCCCACGGCGTAGGCCAGCGTATCGGCCGCCCAGATCATCACGAGCAGCCCCAGCGTGAGCCAGAAGGCCTGCCGGTCTTCCGGACCCGGATGCAGCCGCAGCGCCAGCAGACTGCCCAGCAACGCGGCCGGATACAGCGCCCCGAAGAAGGTGGCGGCCAGCCGCACCGGAGCTTCCGAAAGCGGCACGCGCCGAAACGGCGCCCGTACGAGCAGGCCCACCCCCCAGACGACAGCCAGTGGGAAAGCCGGCGGCCAGACCGGTACCAGCACGAGCAGCAATCCCAGCACCAGACCGCCGGCCCGGTAGGCTGGCAGCCCTGCCAGTCCCAGGAGCCGGTAGCTTTCGATCATGCCGGCCACGGCCATCGCCACCACCACGCCGGTGAACACCCATCCGCCCAGCCACAGCGCCCCCACCAGCAAGGGAATGCCGACCAGGGCCGTCAGCACCCGGAGCAGCAGATTGGACGCCGCGCTGCGCGTGCGCTCAACCCGTCGGCGGTTCTTCATCGTCGGGCAGGTCCAGTCCCAGATGATCGGCGCCCGAGTCGAGCCGCGCCTCTGTCTCCGGATCGTGTGCGGGCGGCGCTCCGGGATCAGCTGCTTCGGCCGCCTGGCGCAGCGTTTCGTCGTCTACCGTCTCTGCCAGAATGCGGCGGGCGGCCTCGGCATAGCTAGCCGGCACGCGCACGCTGACCAGCGCCAAGTTGCCCACGTTCAGGTTGAAGACGTGATCACGCTGCGTAAAAACGATGGCCGGAATGCCGGCATCGTCCAGCCGATCGCGCACCATATCGGCCTCGTAGTCGGTGCTGCTTCGAAAGACCTCGACCCAGTCTTCGTGGCGGGAAGTGTCGCTCATGGTAATGGCTCCGTCAGGTTCTTTGTCAAACGGGTACGCCGCTCCAGCCGAAAAAGTACCCAGCCAAAGCCGATCAACCCCAGCACCACCAGATACCAGGGCACCTCGAGCTGCTCCAGGTCCTGCCAGCTCAGGCGCGGATGATGCTCGGCGTAAGCGGCCAGTAGCACTGAAAACGCATTGTTGGCCAGGTGAACGGCCACGGCACTCCAGAGGCTGCCGGTTCGCCAGACCAGGTAGGCCAGGTACACGCCCAGCACGCACAGCGGAAGCACCTGCGTCAGCCGCAGATGGTAGAGGCCGAAGACGATCCCGGAAAAAAGAATCCCGCCGACGGCACCCAGGGCCCGTTCGGCCTGCCGCTGCACGTAGCCCCGGAACAGCAGCTCCTCGCAGAAAGCAGGCACCACGGCCAGCATCAGCAGGTTGGCCCCCACGTCGAGACCACCCTGCAGAGCTGCCTCGATCAGCTCCATCTGCATTGCGTCGAAGGCCCGCCACGACTCGGGCAGCGGCAGCGCCTCGTTGACGTGTCCCAGCCACTGCACCACCGGCATCAGAAAGGCCAGCCCCAGCAGGGCCCAGCCCAGATCGCTTCCTCGGACCGGCTGCAGCCGTAGAAAGCGCGGCGCCTGGCGAGTGTGCAGCAACGTCAACAGCCAGGCCGGCAGGGCCAGCCCCAGCACCTGACCGGCCGTGTTGGCCAGCAGCAGCAACCCGGGCCAGCCCTGCACCAGGCGCGGCAGGTCCATGAGCACCGATGGATCCTGTCCCCGGCTCAGGACGCCCAGCACGAGCACCAGCGGACTGATCACCAGTTGAAACAGCACAAACGCCAGCAGCAGGCCCAGTATGGCCGTCAGTAGCGGCGGCCACTGCGCCCGCTCCAGCGGTCCGTTCAGCCAGACGTTCTGTTCCTCCATAGGCCATCTGATTCGCTTCCAGGCACGAAGATACGGCAGGCGATGCAGCCATAAAAGCCACGGCCTTCGGGAACGCGGCCCCGACTCAGGGCGTATCGACGGCACCTCTGCACAGGGCGTGCTCTTCACGATGAATGCATGGACGAAGACCGAAGCGCACGCCTATATTCTCTGCAAAGTGCAGGCGCCCGTAGCTCAGGGGACAGAGCACCAGCCTCCGGAGCTGGGTGTCGCAGGTTCGAATCCTGCCGGGCGCACTACAGGCCGGCTCCCCGCAGCCGGCTTTTTTTGTAGGTTAAGCCCGAAACCAGTTCTGTCATGCCATGCGTCTGCTGATCGGCTTACTACTGGCGCTGCTACCGACGCCGGGTCTCCTTGCACAGGACACGCTCTGGACGCCGCTCTTCAACGGCCGAGACCTCGACGGCTGGGAGCACGTGGGCGAAGGGCGCTTCGTCGTCGAAGATGGTCTGCTCAAGACCGAAGGCGGTATGGGCCTGCTCTGGTACACGCGTCGGAAGTTCGGCAACGTTGTCATCCGCGTCGTTTATAGGAACCCGGGCGGCAAGAACTCCGGTGTATTCATCCGTATTCCGGAGCCGCCTACCGAGCCCTGGATGCCCGTCAACCGCGGCTACGAGGTCCAGATCGACGACCACGGCGACGACTACCACTGCACGGGCGTGCTCTACTCGCTGACGAAAGCCCGGGCCCGTCCCTCCCACCCCGGCGAATGGAACGTGATGGAAATCACGCTGGACGGCCCGCGCACGATCGTGCATGTCAACGGCGTGCTGGTAACCGACTACACCGAAGGCGATCCGGTCCCGCCCAAGAAAGCCTGGTACGAGCCGGATCGGGGGCCGCGTCCTCTGGAGGGCTACATCGGCCTGCAGAATCACGGGCCGGACGACGTGGTCTATTTCAGAGAAATCAGCGTGCGTCCCCTCCGGCGCCCCTGAAAATGCGCCGAGATCGGGCGACGACATGCGCCAGAAGCGCATGTTTTTCCGCGGGCGCGTCTGCACATTAGGAGTAGACACACCGAGGAGCTTTCAGGAGACGCGCCCATGGAACGCCCCAACGAACGCATGGCCCAGGCTTTTCGACAGTTGTCACGTCAGCTGGACGAGCTCTCACAGCGGCTGCGCGTCGTTTCTGACCGCATGGGCTGGATCGCCTACCGCCACTTCAACTGCCCCTTTGGCGAAAGCGAGATGGCCTGCCGCATCTGGGTTCGCTTTCGGCAGTACACGACCCGAAACTGAGCTTCCGCCTCATTCACGCACGGCACGCGATACCCGGAAAGCGCCACCTGCTCGTCAGGAGGCGCTTTTCGTTTCCGGTACGGGCAACGCCAGTTGTCCTTCCGTGGCCGCCACGATCGTGGCCACCGTCAGATCTCCCGTGACGTTCGTTACGGTCCGGCACATGTCCAGAATGCGGTCCACGCCCAGAATCAGCGCAATGCCCGCGCTGGGCACGCCGACCGACTCCAGGATGATCACCAGCATCACGATGCCCGCACTGGGAACGGCTGCCGTGCCGATCGAAGCCAGGACAGCCGTCAGCAGAATCGTGAGCTGCGCGCCCAGATCCAGCCCGAGTCCCAGTGTCTGCGCGATGAACACGGCCGCCACGGCCTGATAGAGCGCTGTGCCGTCCATGTTGATCGTGGCGCCCAGCGGCAGCACGAACGACGAGACCTCCTCTGATACGCCCAGGTTCTTCTCGGCACATTCCATCGTTACCGGCAGCGTGGCCCCGCTTGACGAAGTAGAGAAAGCCACAAGCTGCGCCGGCGCGATGCCGGAAAAGAACGTTTTCAGCGGCACGCGGGCCAGTAGCTTAAGCAGCAGCGGGTAAGTTCCCAGCGTGTGGATCACCAGCCCCAGCACCACCGCCAGGCTGTAGTAGCCCAGCGCGGCCAGCAGTTCGAAGACCTGTTGCAGGTTGTCGCGGGCGATAGACGTGATCGTGTCGGCCAGCAATGCGAAGACCCCGATCGGGGCGATACGCATGATGAGCTCGACCAGTTGGATGACCAGCGCGTTGACCCCGTCGAAAAAAGCGATCACCGGCCGGGCTTTGTCGGCGGGAATGAGCAGCAGCCCGATCCCGGCAAACAGCGCGATGAAGACCACCTGCAACATGTTGCGGTTGTCCGAGGCCGCACTGAAGACGTTCTCGGGCACGATGTCCACGAGCACCTGGAGCGGTCCCCGCTGACGCGTCTGCTCGGCCAGCTCGGCCCGCGCCTCGACGTCGGCCTCGTACGCTTCCTGCAGGCGCGTGCGCATCTCGGGCGGCACGGTGTGGCCGGGCCGCAGCACGTTCACGATCACCAGACCGATCGTGATGGCCACGGCCGTCGTGGCAATGTAGATGGCGATCGTCTTGCCCCCGATGCGGGAGAGGCGCTTCAGGTCCGAAAGTGACGTCACGCCCACGATCAGCGAGGCCAGCACAAGCGGGACGGCGATCAGCTTCAGCAGGTTGATGAAAATCGTCCCGAACGGCGCCACCCAGCGCGTCACAAACCCGCTCCATCCCTGCGCTGCGGCCAGCAAGCCGAAAAGCAGACCCAGCAGCAGCCCGATCAGAATCTGCCAGTGCAGTTTGCGATACCAGGGCATTGTGTCATCGTGCCGTTACTTCCCGGATGATGCCCAAAGAACCAAAACGACCGGCACGATTGCAAGCCCTTCCACTCATGATTCTGCAAAAAAGCCCGGCCCCCTGGCGGGACCGGGCTTGTCGCCGGCTCAGGCTTCGAGTTTCAGGTCTTTTCGCAGCTCCTTGCTCCGGCTGGGCTTCCAGATGAATTGATCGACAAAATAGTGGTGCAGCGGAAAGCCGATCAGAAAGCCCTTGAGGAGCGCGTCGGTGTGCAGCTCGCCGAAAAGTGGCACCTCGCTGGTGATCACGAACGGCGCACAGCCCGGATGCACATCGAACGTGCAGCCCAGCAGCCGGAAGATCGCCGCAAAGAAAATGGCACAGCCAAAGTAGGTGAGCAGGTTGCGCGAGATCTTCGGCGCCAGCCCGAATTGCCGCTGGTCCACGCCCGGCCGGTGATACCGGTTGCGATGGTGGAACCAGACGATCGCGTGGTACTGGATGTCGTGAAAGATCGTCACGAACGCGCCGAAAGCCAGGAGCGGAGCCGTCAGCACGGCCGGCGCGTAGCACACATACACGTGCAGCGGCACGACGGCCAGCATGAACAGAATCTTGGGCAGGTTGATCGGCTCGCCCCGGCGTAGCCTGACCAGCTGGCGCGCCACAAACACGATAGCCAGCGTGCCGACGGCGGCCGCCGTAATCGCCACCACCCAGTGCTCCCAGGCAAGCGCCCGCAGGTAGCTCAGGTCAAACAGGGCCTCCAGCCGGCTGCCGTGCGGCAACGGCGGGTAAGCCGGAAAGGCCTCAGGCAGGCCGAGCCCCCGCCGGGCTTCCGGATGGCGCACCACGAAAGCCACGAACGGCAGCAGCAACCCGCCGTAGAGCAGCGCGCTGTCGATCCGGTAGTCGATCAGGCTCAGGTCATTGTTTTTGCGCTGGTAAAGCCGCATGAAGCCGTAGTGCTGCCGCACCACGTGCCAGTAGGCCCACAGGCCGAAAAACACCAGAAACGCCTTCCAGGGAAGCTGGTAGTTTTCGATTCCCAGTCGGTACAGCCCCCAGGAAAGCAGGATCATGAAGGGCCCGGCCGCAAACCAGAGCAGACTCCAGGTAAGTAATTTCTTACGCTGTTGGAATTCCTGTTTGTCCAGGTAGGTACGGCTGATTGTCCCGAAAAAGTGCGGGCTGTCGAGAAAGACCACCCACAGGAACCAGATGGTAACCATATCCCAGCCCAGACCGGCGTGCATGAAGAACAGCGCATAGCCGGCCAGAGCCCCGCCGATGAACCAGAGCAGATCCGCCCGGCGGTTGATGATCCAGTTGACCGAAACGCGCGCTTCCAGCGCATGCGCATAGCTCAGCAGACGCGGCACCATGACGCTTCCTCCTTGAGACAGGCCCTGAGGAAACAATGGGCTAAATAAAAAAAGCGCCTGCCGAAAAGGCAAGCGCCTGATTTTTACGCTTTTGTTGTGCTGCTACTTTTTGAAGTTCAGCAGCAGCGAAAAGCGCATCGTATTGGCCAGCGGATGGTTCTCCTTGAGCGCATACACGTAGGAGAAGTCCACGCCCAGGATGTTGTAGCGTAGGCCGGCACCGAACGTCAGGAACTGCCGGTTGCCGTTGTAGGGATTCTCGTAAAAGAATCCGGTCCGCAGCGCAAAGAGCTGGTTGTACCAGTACTCCACACCCATTCCGATCATAAGCTGCTCGAAGACGCTCAGCGTGCGGTACCGGGCTTCCTCTTCATTGAGCGCATTCGTGCGCACCTTGATCGGCCGCCAAGCCGTGAAGATCGCTTTGTAGAAGGGATCAGCCCGCGAGCCGGTCGAGTCGCTCCGCACGCGGATGAGCAACTTTGTGAAGTCGTTGGCGAACGTGATCCGGTTGTAGGGGTCCAGATCGATCGTGAAGGCGTAGCCGAAGCGCAGGTTCGTCGGAATCGGGTCCTTCTGGGCGCCGTCGGAGTACTGAATCTGGGGCCCCATGTTGTTCAGGTTGAAGCCGGCCGAGAACTGCGCCTTCGTCTGGCCGCCCAGGCTGAACGGAGCCGTCCGGTACAGCAGGCCCAGATCCATCCCGAAGGACTTGCCGGCCTTGGTCTCGCGGCCTTCGACCTGAATGCCCGAGGCCAGGTTCGAGTAGATATAGCGGAAGCCCACGCCCAGCGCCAGCCGCTCACTGATCGGATAGCCGTAGGAGACGCCCACGGCCACATCGTAGGAGCGGAAGGTGCCCAGCGGGTTGTTGTTTTCATCCCGCCATTCGTGCTCGCCCATGTTGAGCAGCGTCACATGGGCGCCCATGTTGCCGAACTTACCTACCGAGAAGCGCCCGACCAGGTATTCGTAGTACAGGCCGGCGTTGAATTCCGGCAGCCAGTTCGAGTGCGTGAGCGATACCTCGACGGCCTCAGGCTGAAAAGCCAGTCCGGCCGGGTTCCAGAACAGCGCATAGGCGTTGTCCGCCACGGCCACGCCGGCATTGCCCATGCCGGCGGCCCGGCTGTCGGGTTCGATCTGCAGAAACAGCACGGCCGCACCGCCCACCTGCGCGTGGGCCGCGTGTGCCCACCCCATCAGCCATCCCAGTCCCAGTAGTGCGCAAAACGTGCGCAGTGTGTGTTGAACCGTACGCATAGCGTGCTCTCGTTTTGAAGGATAACCCATTGTTTTCCAGTCAGGTTCTGTTGTTTAAACAAAAACAGCGCCAGTTCAGCGAATGATGGCCAAGCGGTCGATGTGCTCGGCCACCTGGCGCGAGCCGTCCGGTCGTTCTATTTCCACCCGCAGGCGGTACAGGTAGATACCGGTTGCCAGCGGGTCGCGGTCTTCGTCGCGTCCGTCCCAGGGGATCATGACCAGGTTGGCCGGCAACACGCCGATCGGAAGCGTCTCGATGCCGTCGAGCGTGCGCACCGGACGTCCGGCCAGCGTATAGATCCGGAGCTGCACGCGCGCCGGCGTGCCGGCCGGCTGGTTGTGCTCAAAGACGAATCGCGTGGGGCCGGTCGTCGGGTTCGGGTAGTTGAACACGTTGCGGAGTTCGAGCCGGCTATCGTCGCTGACGATGAAGTCCAGCGAGGCGGTACTGACGTTGTTGAGCACATCCCAGGCCCGCACCGTGAGCGTATGCGGTCCGGGCGTCAGGTCGGTGAGCGTCCACTCCACCCGGCCGCGCTGATACGAGTTGGGCTCGCTCCGAAAGGCGCTGCTCAGGTTCTGCGCACGCGCCTCGTCGCCGTCGATGATCAGCAGCAGCTCATGTCCCAGCCCGGCCCCTACCGTGTTGATGCCGGAGGCGTCGTAGAGCTGCACGATCAGCCGCGGGTTGGGCGGCACCAGTCCGCCGGAGACGAACGTCGTATCGTTCAGATAAAGCCGGATTTCCGGTCCTTCCCGGTCGTCCGGGATCGACGCAGCCGTTCCGCCCACCACGAAACCCTCGGTGTAGCCGGCCGCGTGCGTCTCGGCGTTGTAGGCATAGGCCGAAATGCGACCACGCCGGTTGCTGTAGAGGATGTCTTTGGGCACGACAAACGTGGCCGCGAAGCGCCCGTTTTGCACGTCCACCTGGCCACGCCAGATCAGGTCTTCCCGCACCAGGTAGTACGGCGTGGGCATGTAGCGCCAGTACGGCAGGGGTTTCTGGCGCTCGGCGTCGAAGACGGTCAGCGTGGCCACCCCGTTGAAGCCGGGGTCGAGCTGGCCCGCGGCGTCCTGTACGTAGCCGCGCACCGTCACGCGCTCGAGCGCCCGCATGGGCACCGGCTGGGCGGAATCCGGCGCCTGGTCGTTGATGCTTTCCACGACGACGCGCCGATGCGGGAAGCCGATGCGCAGCGTCGGATCGCCCAGCAGGTTGAAGCGCCGGTTGTTGTTCTGCAGCCCGGCCCGCGTGTTCTTCATGCGGCGCAGCGCATCGCCCAGCCGGGGCATCTGTCCGTCCGCCTCCGGCCGGAACAGGTACTTGTTGAGCATGCGATTCAGGCCCACGTTCAGTACGCTCGTATCCGCCGACGTGTAAACGAGCCGCACGGCGCTGAAGACGGCCACGGCGCCACCATTGGGATTCAGCAGCAGCACCTCGCCGCCGCTCTGCGCCTCGGTCATGTCCCAGCGGCCCCAGGTGCAGGTGGCCGTGATGAAGATGGCCAGGCGATCGCGGTTGGTCAGCGCGGCCGCGTCGTCTCTGGTGAAGATCTCTTCCTGCGCCAGCACGTCGCTGCTGCCGTGTCCGCTGTAGTTGATCACCAGCGTGCCTTCTTCCAGCGCGCGCAGGATGTCGCGCCGGGCGTCGGGAATGCGCCAGATGCCCATGAACACGCGCGGGTAGGACACGGCATAGATCTTCTGCACGTCGATGGTCGGGAAGTACTGCTTCACTTCCTCGGCCACCACGTCGATGTTCTGCACGTGCAGGTCCAGGTCGTTCTGCTGCGCGGCTACGCCGGTCGGGCCGTCGTCGGCCACGAACGTGTAGCGCATGCGCCAGGGGCCGTAGGTGGCCGGGCTTTCATAGCGGAAGATCTTGTCGATCACCTGCTGCGCCTCTTCGGGCGTCTGCACCGGAAGGCGGCCGATGCCCAGATCCAGCCGCTCCGTGCTGTAGGCGCCGGCGCCGTAGTCCGGCCAGAGCCCTTCGTCGTCGTCGAGCAATCCGAAGTAGTCGTCGCTCGTGTAGGAGTTGATCGGGTGGTAGGAATCGACCGTCTCGTAGGGCGGCACCCAGTTTTTCAGCGTCGGCTTCTGCCAGAGCTCCCGGTAGTTGTAGTGCCCGTCGCCGAAAAGCAGTGCGTAGCGCAGGAGCGACGATTCGTCGGGCGCCCGGTCGTAGAGGAACTTCAGGTAGTCGCGTACGGCGCGCATGTCGGGCACGCCGCCCGAAAACTCGTTGTAGATCTGCTCGACGGTGGCCACCACCACACGCAGCCCCTGGCCGCGCCGGTGTTCGGCCAGTTGTTCGGCATAGACGCGGAACGTATCGGCTGTGACAATGGCCAGGTCCGGGTAAAAGTCGATGCCGTGCAGATTCTGGCTGGGCACGCGGCGGGCACCGGACGGATCGAGCGGACGTACGGCACCTGGTGTAAAGGCCACCAGCTCACGGGGACGTTCCGGATCGTTGCAGACCACCTGCACCCGATACCCGCCGGACGTCGCCTGCACTTCCAGTCGGTGAACGGTGCCCGGCTCGGTCACGTCCCACACCTGCGGCGTTTCGGCAAAGCCTTCCAGCAGGAATTCGAAGGTGCCGGTCTGTCCCGGCGGCGTGAAAAAGCGCAGGTAGCCGTCGGTCGCCACCAGACGCATGGGGTAGAACACGCGCAGCCACTCGAGCGCCGCCCGTGGATCGCCGCCGGGGTTCGTCAGCGTCATCTCCAGCTCCAGCGGTGTGGCCGTGGCCAGCGCCTGCGTGAAGGTTACCTCCGTGGCCCGCGCGACCGGACTCTCCGGATCCGGAAAGACCACGCCTGCCGAAGCGCGGGCCAGCTCCTGTCCCCGTGAAACGAACACGGCGTAGGCTGCCGGATTCGACTGGATCGCCACACGGGCCCGGTAGGTCACCGTTCCCGCCGTCAACCCCGGCGGCGTCACGCCTTCCAGGATGCGCAGGCGTCCGGCCGGACTGATCGGCACGCTCACCCAGGTCAGTCCGCTGCCCTTCCCCTCGGCAATTCCCTCCTTGCTCCAGAGAAAATCTTCCGGATCGACCACGTAGCGTCCGGTGAGCTGCGCGACCGGCTGGGCGTCGGGCGCGTTCGGGAACGGGATCGTTTCGATGCGGCGCCCGGCCCGTTCCCCCACTTTCAGAAAGTAATAGTTCGCGTTGGAGAACGGATGCGTGTAGTGCTCCCACTCGCCCCGCTGCGCGTTGTAGGTCCACCCCTGCACACCGGCCGCGTAGAAAATCAGCGCGTCACCTTCGTCAAAAGAGCCGTCGTCGAGCCCGACGCCCCAGACCGGGTTTTCGATCAGGTCGGCCGGGCGCGGCGCGCTGTTCAGGGCCGGAAGGGGACGGCCACCGTTGCCGTAGAGCTGAAGCTGGCGCGGATCGATCTCGTCCACGGAGCGTCCGACGAGCGCCAGCAGTTCGGCCAGCGCGGCCCGATCGATACGGTAGATTCCTTCTTCCCGGACCGGAAACTTAACGATAGCCCCATCGGCCAGCACGCTGCGCGTGACCTGAAGATGTGGATTGTTCGACGGCCGCAGCCCCGTCCCCAACACGGAAGTCTGTGCCACGGGGTGGCGCAACCGCACCTGCACCCGGCGATAGCGACGCAGCATCTGCCGGGCTTCGTCGTAGACCAGCAGGCGGACGCTCAGTGTGGCGGCCGGACGGCGGCGTTCCATGCCCACGCCCACCACTTCGACGGGCGGCTGGTTGAGCCAGGCGGCCAGCGATGCCCCCTCCGCCCCCAGCGCCAGCGGCACCTCCTCGTAGTCGGCCGCCACGATTTCGACGCGCGGCGTCACCGGGGCGGGAAGCCAGATCGTCTCGGACGTCTCCCAGGCACCGCCGGTGGCCGCCACGACGGCCTTCCACGAAAGCGCCGTTACGCCGGCCGAGTCGAGCGCCGCTGCCAGCGGACGCGCCCACTGCGCCACCACTTCCAGCACGTCGCCCTGCGGCGTGCTTCCCAGCGAACGGACCGTAACCGGCTGCGCCGCGGCGCTCAGCGCCAGCCAGAGGCCCAGCAGACAGGCCACGCTCCTGCGTATGCACGTGCTCCCGGTATACACCACGGACTTCATGCTTCTGGCACCCGTTCGGATGCCGCCTTCAAACTACAACGTGGTACCCGCTTTCGCGATACGCAGGAGCCGAAAGGTGAACGGTTGACCTTAACACTACAGGTTAAAGTTATCGACCAACCCCGCTAAAGGTCAAGTACACCGCGCTTTTTTGTTTTCATAAGGTTTCGCATTTCCCCGGAGCGCGCGGTTCCGTAGTTTATGGAGCAACCGGCAACGAACAACCAACCGAAAAGGTCGTGACACAGATCATCGATGGCAAAGCGATCGCGGCCCAGGTGCGCGCCGAAGTGAAGGCCGAAGTCGAAGCCTGGGTGCAGGCCGGCCACCGTCCCCCCTATCTGGCCGTCATCCTGGTGGGCGACAACCCGGCCTCGGCTTCCTACGTGCGCGGCAAGACGAAAGCCGCGGCCGAAGTGGGTATTGCCAGCGACACGCTGCACTTCGACACGTCCATTTCCGAGGCCGAACTGCTGGCCGAAATTGCCCGCCTGAACGACGACGAGGGGGTGGACGGCATTCTGGTGCAGCTTCCGCTGCCCGATCATATAGATCCCAGTCGCGTGCTGAACGCGATCCGCCCCGACAAGGACGTGGACGGCTTTCATCCGATCAACGCCGGCCGTCTGCTGCTGGGCGAGCCCGGCTTCGTGCCGGCCACGCCGGCCGGTATTCTGGAGCTGCTCCGGCGCAGCGGCATCGAAACCACCGGCAAGCATGCCGTGGTGGTAGGGCGCTCGAACATCGTGGGACGTCCGCTCGCCGCCCTGCTGCTGCACCGCGGCATCGATGCCACCGTCACGGTCTGCCACAGCCGCACGCAGAATCTGGCCGCCCTGACGCGAACGGCCGACATCCTGGTGGCCGCCATCGGTCGTCCGTGCTACATTACGGCCGACATGGTGCGCGAAGGAGCCGTCGTCATCGACGTGGGCATCAACCGGGTGGACGATCCCTCGCATCCCCGGGGCTATCGGCTGGTAGGCGACGTGGACTTCGAGGCCGTGGCCGAAAAAGCCGGCTGGATCACTCCGGTGCCCGGCGGCGTTGGCCCGATGACGATCGCCCTGCTGCTCCGCAACACGCTCTACGCCGCCCAGCGACGCTACGCCTACGCATGATCCTGCAGGCCGACACGCTTCAGACGCTGGCCGATACGCAGGCGGCCGCGCCCGACACCGCCGACGTGATCACCGAGCTGAGCCAGCAGGTGAGCGCCACCGGCCAGCTCCTGGTCAGCGGACAGTGGGACCAGGTGCTGCCTCGCATTCAGGAAGGACTGGCCGGGCTGGCCGTCTCGGCCATTCCACGCCTGACCGGCGCGCTGTTCGTTTTTCTTTTCTTCTACGCGATCTATCGCGTGGTGGGCGCCGTGCTCCGGCGTGCGTTGCGGCACAGCCGCCGCATCGACGCGACGCTCGAGCACCTGCTCATGCGCTCCTACCGGCTCATCGGGCTGTCGTTCATCACGGTCATGGTGCTGGCCCAGCTCGGGATCAACGTCACCGCCCTGCTGGCCGGACTCAGCATTGCCGGTATCGCCATCGGCTTTGCCGCCCGCGATACGCTCGAAAACTTCATCTCCGGCCTCACCATTCTGATCGACCGCCCCTTTCGCGTGGGCGATCCCGTCGAGATCAGCGGGACCTACGGGATCGTCGAAGAAATCACGCTGCGCTCGACGCGCGTGCGCACGCTCAACAACGAGGTGATGGTGATGCCGAACGTTCAGATGATCAACCAGAAGCTGATCAACTACGGCCTCAAAGACGCCCTGCGTATCGAGATTCCCTTCGGCATCGCCTACAAGGAATATCCTGAAGAAGCGCGGCGCGTGGTGCTGCGCCTGACCGAAGGCGACGAGCGCCTGCACCCCGACTATCCCCCCTCGGTGGTGGTCACGAAGCTGAACGACTCGAGCGTCGATATGGTACTCCGGCTTTACATCCGGAATCCGCACGACGCCGTGCCGATGAAGTTCGAGTACACCGAAAAAATCCGCGAGGCGCTGCGCGAGGCCGACATCGAGATTCCCTTCCCGCACCGCCAGCTCTTTATCGACGAGGCCAAGGCGTTCGAACGCGCCACCTGGATGCGGCCGGCCTCAAACGGCGATGGGGAACAAAGCAGCGCTTTCGGTTAAGAAAACATGCACCCTCTTGACAGGGGCAATATTTTGTCGTATCCTTGCAGCCATCATGCTGCCGCAGACATTCCATATGATGCAGCCGGTTCGACCCATCCGACCTGTGCGACGTCCCCGTCGCCCCCGCGGGGGTGGAACCGGCGCATCCTGTCCTGTGGCAGTCTGGTAACGTGTTGAACTGAACGATCGAAAATAGACAGGGCGCCGGTTCCGTTGAGGAGCCGGCGCCTTTCTTTTTAACCCTGTAGTTCAACGAAGCAAACACAATGTCCATCGTTCTGGCATTCAGCGGCGGTCTGGATACTTCGTTCTGCGTCCCCTACCTGCGGGAAACGTACGGCGAGCCGGTCTACACGGTCACCGTCAACACGGGCGGCCTGACCGAAGCGGCCATCGCCGAGATCGAGGCGCTTTCGCAGAAGCTCGGCGCGGCCGGCCACTTCACGATCGACGGCCGCCACGATCTGTTTCGGGATCATCTGAGCTACCTGATCAAGGGCAACGTGCTGCGTGGCGGCGTCTATCCGCTCTGCGTGGGTCCGGAGCGCATCGTACAGGCCCGCAAGGTAGTAGAGGTGGCGCGCCAGCTCGGTGCCCGGGCCATTGCGCACGGTTCGACGGGCGCCGGCAACGACCAGGTCCGCTTCGACGTGGCACTGCGCATCCTGGCCGACGACCTGGAGATTCTGACGCCAATCCGGGAGCTGGGTCTCAGCCGCGAGGCGGCCACAGCCTACCTGAAAGAACGGGGCATCGAGGTGCCGGAAAAGAAGACGGCTTATTCGATCAACCGGGGCCTCTGGGGCACGACGATCGGCGGGCGCGAGACGCACACGACCACCGAGCCGCTGCCCGACGAGGCCTACCCCGATACGGTCCCGCCGGCGCAGGCGCCCGATACGCCACTGGAGCTGACGATCGCCTTCGAGCAGGGCATCCCGACCGCCCTCGACGGCGAGGCGATGGATCCGGTCACGCTCATCGAGCGCCTCAACCAACTCGGTGCAGCCCACGGTGTGGGCCGGGGCATCCACGTAGGCGATACGATCCTGGGCATCAAGGGCCGCGTGGGTTTCGAAGCACCTGCCGCCCTGATCCTGATCACCGCGCACCGGGAACTGGAAAAGATCGTGCTGACGCGCTGGCAGCGGTATCAGAAAGATCACCTGGCCGACTTCTACGGCATGCTGCTGCACGAAGGCCAGTACTTCGACCCGGTCATGCGCGACATCGAGGCGTTTCTGGATTCCTCCCAGCAGACCGTGACGGGCACCGTGCGCGTGCGGCTCTTCAAGGGCCACATCGACGTGCTCGGCTGCGACAGTCCCTATTCCCTGTTCAATTCGAAGATTGCCACCTACGGCGAACAGAACCGGCTCTGGGACGGGCGCGACGCGCAGGGCTTTACACGCATCTACGGCGTGCAGGCCCTGCTGGCTGCCCGGGCCCGCCAGTCGGCTTCCTCCTACGAAACCAACCAGACGGCCGCTTAACCCAAAACACCTGGAGCCATGTACCAGCAACTGACCGTCGACAAGATCGGATCGAGCACCGCCCCGTGCCGGCTCTCCCACGAGCTCGAGATCACCTCGTACATCGTGGCCGAAGAAGGCTACTGCCTGGTGGTACGGGCGCTCGAAGAAAAAACCACGTACAACCAGCTGGAATGCACCGACGGTACGTTCCAGACGATCCGCCGGGGCGATCTGATCGTGGGGGCCCTCGGTGAACGCCAGGCGCTCAAGGGGTACAGCGGCCGTATCCCTCGTCGCATCCAGGTGGGCGACGTGTTGCACATCCTGAACATGGGCGGCATCTTGGGCCAGTGCACCTCGGACCACCCGGACCTGGGTCCGGCGCTGCGCGTGGAGGTGCTGGGCGCCGTCGTGGTAGACGTGGACGGCCAAAAGCGGCACGCCCGCGTGCAGGACCATGCGCTGGAGCCGGTCTTTTCGCTCACGCACTCGGCCCCGCTGGTCATGGTCAGCGGCACCTCGATGAACACGGGCAAGACGTTCGCCGCTGCCCAGATCATCCGCTACCTGACCGAACACGGCATGCGCGTGGCCGCAGGCAAGCTCACCGGCGCGGCGCTGCTGCGCGATGCCCGGCTCATGGAAGAAAATGGCGCTATCGCCAGCGTCACGTTCATCGATGCAGGCGTCGTCTCCTCCACCAACAAGGAAATGGCGCCGCTGGCCAAAGGGCTTATCGCCCACCTGAACACGTTCGCGCCGGATGTGATCGTCGTCGAACTCGGCGACGGGTTCATCGGCTACTACGGCGTCGATGAGCTGCTGCTCGACAAGGAGCTGCAGCGCTTTACGCGGGCGCATGTGGTGGCCGCTACCGACCTGGCCGGGGCCTGGGCCGCCGACCAGCTCTTCCGGACACGCTATCACGCACAGATCACGGTCATCACCGGTCCGGTCACCGACAACGCCGTCGGCAAGCGGTACATCCAGCACGCCATGGGCATCCCGGCGCTCAACGCCCGTCAGGATGCCGAGGCGCTCGGACAACTCATCGCCCGCTCGGTGCGGACGGCCGTCCGCCCTTTACCCCATTACCACAACGGTAATGGCGTAGCTGTCGCCGTATCCTGACGTATCTGAGGGCAAAGGAGTCCAATGACTGGAACGAAACGGATCGCCATCCTGCACGGCGCCGGTTACGTCGGCGGCGAACTCATCCGCCTGCTGCTGGCTCACCCGCACTGTCAGCTGGTGGCCGTCACGAGCCGCACATTCGCGGGACGACCGCTCTGGTACGCCCATCCGGCACTCCGGGGCCAGACCGAGCTGACGTTCGTTGAGGAAGACGCGCTGGCGCTTTCGGAACTGGACGCCGTGCTGATTGCCGCCGAGCACGGCCAGGGTGCCCGCACCGTACAGCATCTGCTCGAAAGCGGCTACCGGGGCGTCATCATCGACCTGAGCGCCGACTTTCGCTTTCGGGAAGCCGCTATCTACCCGGCATGGTTCGGCTTCGACCACCCCGCTCCCGAACTGCTCGGGCGATTCGTCTACGGTCTGCCCGAAGTCTATACGCCCTACGCCGCCGACACGCGCCTGTTGGCCAATCCGGGCTGCTTTGCCACAGGGCTGGCACTGGCGCTCTGGCCGTTGAGCCGGCACCTCAAGGACGCCACGGTTGCCGTCACGGCACTGACCGGGGCCTCCGGCTCCGGCGTTAAGCCCAAAGCCACCACCCACTTCCCCGAGCGCGACGGGAACGTCCGCGCTTACAAGGTGCTGGCGCATCAGCACCTGCCCGAGGTGCAGCAGGTGGTCGGCCCCGGCCTGCACATCGCGTTCGTACCGGCCTCGGGTCCATGGACGCGCGGTATCTGGGGTACGGTGCACGTGGCGCTGCCCGACGGCATAGGTGCCGATGAAGTGGCCAGCTGGTACGAAGCCGCCTACGGCCAGGCCCCCTTTGTGCGCCTGTGGCCCGACCAGCTTCCCGAGCTGCGCTATGCCGTCCACACGCCGTTCTGCGATCTGGGCTGGATCGTGCGCGACGGCCACCTGGTGGTGGGCTTTGCGCTCGACAACCTGCTCAAAGGTGCCGCCAGCCAGGCCATCCAGAACCTGAACCTGCTGCTGGGGCTGCCCCAGACGGCCGGCCTGCTCCCTACCCCTGCACCTGCTGACGTGCACGCATAGTACAGAGCCGGGCCGCAATCGACCCGGCTTTTTTCATGTGCTTCCCGAACCATCGATGCAGCATGCCCTCTGTAAACAGAACGACTTGCGATTTAAAACAACGATGAACACGCAGGAAGTCATTCAGCTGGAAGACACGTTTCAGATTCCCACCTACCGCAAGTACCCGGTAGCGCTCGTGCGCGGCGAAGGGTGCTACGTGTGGGATACCGAAGGGCGCCGCTACCTGGACTTCTACGGCGGCCACTGCGTCACGCTGCTGGGGCACTGCCCGCCGCGCGTCGTGCAGGCCCTTCAGGAGCAGGCCGCTCGCCTGCTGTTCTACTCGAACGTAGTCTACAGTCCGGTGCGGGCGCGCGCGGCCGCCCTGCTGGCCGAGATGGCACCCGAAGGACTGCGCCACGTGTTCTTCTGCAATTCGGGCACCGAAGCCAACGAGACGGCGCTCAAGCTGGCCCGTGCCTGGACGGGCAAGCCCGGCCTCATCGCGCTGGAGTGTGGCTTCCACGGACGCACGCTGGGCAGCCTGGCCGCCACCGAGCCCATCGGCTACCGCAAACCCTATCTGTCGGTGCTGCCGCCCACGCATTTTGTGCCGATGGGCGACCTGGAGGCCGTCGAACGTCTGCTTGACCGTCACGACGACATCGCCGCCATCATCCTGGAGCCCATCCAGAGCATGGCGGGCGTCTACGAGGCACCCGTGGATTACTACCGGGAGCTGCGGCAGTTGTGTGACCGCCACGGCGTCGTCCTGATCTTCGACGAGGTGCAGACGGGGGTCGGCCGCACCGGTACCTTCTCCATCTCCGAGCAGTACGGCGTCCGCCCGGATCTGATCACGCTGGCCAAAAGTCTGGGCTCGGGCGTGCCGGTGGGCGCCGTGCTGGTTTCCGACAAGATTGCCGCCCACGTCAAACCGGGCGACCAGGGCACCACGTTCGGCGGCGGCATGCTGGCCATGGCGGCCGTAACGGCCACGCTCGAAACGATCCGGGACGAAGGGCTCATGGCGCGCGCACCGGCCATCTTCGAACGCATCCGCCGGGGCGTGGCCGACCACGTGGTGGCGGTGCGGGGGCGGGGCTGCCTGATCGGGCTGGAACTGGACCGCCCGGCGGCGCCGGTGCTGGCCCGCCTGCGCGAGCAGGGCGTGCTCGCCGGAAGCGCCAGCCACCCGAACGTCATCCGGCTCATGCCGCCGCTCAACACGCCGGACGACGCCATCGACGCCTTCCTCGAAACGTTCCTGCAGGTTCTTGTTAACCAGCCAGAAACCCCGACGGTCTGATGGAAGAACTTCCGCCTCCCCGGCATCTGATCGACTGGCAGTATATCGACGACGACACCTGGCAACGCTGCCTGACGCGCACGCTGGAGCACTATCGCCAGGGCAAACATGCCTGGAGTCAGGCGGCCCGTCATCGAAGCCTCGGGCTGCTGTTTTTCAATCCCTCACTGCGCACGCGCACGTCCATGGAGCTGGCGGCCGTGCAGCTCGGCGCCCATGCCACCACGCTGGTGGCCGGCCAGGGCACCTGGCAGATTGAGTGGCGCGACGGCGTGGTCATGGACGGCCCGGCCGCCGAGCACATCCGCGAGGCCATCGGTGTGCTCTCAGCGTACTACGATGCGCTGGGCGTACGCGTCTTCGCCTCGCAGACCGACTACATGCAGGATCGCGATGAGGTGCTGCTGCGGGCAATCGTCCGCGCCGCCACGGTGCCTGTCATCAACCTGGAGTCGGCTTTCTACCACCCCTGCCAGGCGCTGGCCGACGCTGCCACCATTCTGGAGCACCTGGGCGGTGCCGTGCAGGGCCGACGCTTCGTGTTGAGCTGGGCCTACCATCCGCGCCCGCTGCCGATGGCCGTCCCCAACTCGGCGCTGTTGATGGCCGCCCGCCTGGGCATGGACGTGGTCGTGGCCCATCCGCCAGGTTTCGAGCTGGACGAAGGCGTCATGGCCCGGGCGCAGGCCGACGCCGCCGCCCGCGGCGGGCGCGTGACGGTGGTGCACGAGCAGGCCGAGGCGTTCGAGGGGGCCGAAATCATCTATGCCAAGTCGTGGGGCAGCCGGCTGGTCTACACCGCGCCCGACGACGAAGCGGCGCTGCGGGCGCAGTACCGCCACTGGCGCGTCACTCCCGAGCTGATGGCTCGCACGCGACGGGCCGCTTTCATGCACTGCCTGCCCGTCCGCCGTAACGTGGTGGTGGACGACGCCGTGCTCGACAGCCCGCAGGCCATTCATCTGAAACAGGCCGCCTTCCGACTCTACGCCCAGAAAGCCATCCTGGAGTACGTGTGGCATCTGCCTCCCTTCGACCCATGAGTACCCGCCCGATCGTGGTCAAAATCGGCGGCGCCCTGCTCGAAGCGCCCGAAGCGCTTGACGCCTTCTGGAAAGGCGTGGCCGGCCTGCGCAGAGAGGCGCCCGTCGTGGTCGTGCACGGCGGCGGCCCACAGGCCACGGCACTGGCCCGTCGGCTCGGTCATCAGCCCCGCATCGTACAGGGCCGCCGCGTGACTACCGAACTGGACCTGCAGATTCTCCAGTGGGCGCTGCGCGGCGAGCTGAACCTGCGCCTGGTGGCCGCCGCCCTGCAGCATGGCCTCCCGGCCGTTGGACTGGCGGCCGCCGACGGCGGCACGCTGCGCGTGCGTCGCCGCCCGCCCTGGACGATCGAAGGCAAAACGGTGGACTTCGGCTTCGTCGGCGACGTGGCGCGCGTCGAGCCGGCCCTGCTGCAGCACCTGCTGGAAGGTGGCTACGTGCCCGTGGTGGCGCCGCTCGGCATCGACGACGAAGGCCAGCTCTACAACGTGAACGCCGATACGGTGGCCTGCGCGCTGGCCGAGGCGCTCCAGGCCCGCGCGTTCCTGCTCGTGACCGAAACCGGTGGCGTACGCCGCAACCCGGACGACCCCTCCAGTCTTCTGCTCTACTGCGACCGGGCCACCTTCGAGGCCGGATTGCGCGACGGATGGATCGGCGGCGGCATGCGCGTCAAACTGGAGGTGGCGTTTCAGGCACTGGACCGCGGCATCCCCGAGGTGCACATCCTGGCTCCCGACGATCTGCTCGCCCGCCGTCGGGCCACCTCCGTCGTTCCTTGAGCGCGAGCCTTCAGTTTACCGCCGCAGTCCCACCTGCACGTCCATCACGTTCGTATGCGTGGGGCCGGTAAACAGCAGTTGATCGAGCGCCTCGAAAAAAGTGTAGGCGTCGTTGTTGTCGAGGTAAGTCCGGGGGTCCATGCCGCAGGCGCGCGCCCGGGGCGCGGTGTCGGGTGTGGCCCAGGCGCCGGCGGCATCGGTGGGGCCGTCGCGGCCGTCGGTCCCGCCGCTGAGCAGCACGGCCTCCGCGTCCCAGCCCTCCATGGCGAGCGTGGCGGCCAGCGCCAGCTCCTGGTTGCGTCCGCCCCGACCGCTGCCCCGCACCGTGACGGTGGTTTCACCGCCCCAGAGCAGGCACACCGGCCGATCGTCGCGCACGTTGCGCAGGGCCGTCACCAGGCGGGGCGCCACTTCGCGCGCCTCGCCAGTCAGCCGATCCGTGACGATGCGCACCGAGTAGCCGCGCTGGCGGGCTTCGTCGGCGGCCGCCTCGAGTGCCCGTCGGTTCGTGCCGATCAGCCGCGTCACGACCCGGGCAAAACGCGGATCGGCCGGCTTGGGCGTCTCGAGCGACGGATCGGTAACGCCTGCCTCCAGACGCACACGCACCGACCCGGGCACGCGATGCCAGAGGCCGTAGCGCCGCAGCACGGCGATGGCCTCGGCAAACGTGGTGGGGTCCGGCACGGTCGGCCCGCTGGCGATGACCGACAGATCGTCGCCCACCACGTCGGAGATGACCAGCGCCAGCACGTCGGCCGGGGCGGCCGCCCGGGCCAGACGCCCACCGCCGATGCGCGACAGGTGCTTCCGCACCGTATTGATCTGATGGATGTCGGCGCCGCTTTCGAGCAGGAGCCGGAAGGTCTGCTGCGCGTCGGCCAGCGTTACCGGCGGCTCGAAGTCCGCACACAGCGACGAACCGCCGCCGGAGATGAGCACCAGCAGCAGATCGTCCTCCGCACAATCTTCGGCCAGCGCCAGGATGCGCCGAGCTGCCTGCACGCTGTGTTCGTCCGGCACGGGATGCCCGGCCTCCAGCACTTCGATTCGTCGAGGAGGTGGACAGTGCGGCGGAGGCGTCTGCGTGTGGCCGTGCGGGACCACCACCGCGCCTTCGGCGATCCGCTCGCCCAGTTGCTGCTCCACCATACCGGCCATGGCCATAGCCGCCTTGCCCATCCCGATCACCACCACGCGCCGGTACTGGTCCAGCGGCCGAGGCGCCCAGGTGGTCCAGGGCGTCTGGGTCAGCAAAACGTCGGCCTGTGCGCCGCGCACGGCCGCCCGGAAGATGGCCTGTGCGTCGGCTACAAGGTCCTGATGATGACTCATGCGGCTTACTCGGTTGCGGCGTGATCTCCCAGGAAGTGCGCCAGCTGTGTGGCCCGCGCCTCAGCCGCCTGCAGCACGTCTTCCAGCAGGCGACGCGTGCCGTGTTCGTTCAATTCCAGCGCCAGCGCAATGCTACCCCGGAGCTGAATGCACAGCTCGCGTTCGGCCCGCAGGTCGTGCTGCAACATGGCCTCCACCGCATAGACGCCTTCCGGCTCGTGCGTCAGAAACGACCGCTTGATCAGCTCCTCCGGATGACAGGTGGGCACGCCGCCCAGCAACGTGATCCGCTCGGCAATGCGATCCAGGCTCTCGTGCACCTGTTCGTAGCACTCCTGGAAGAAGCGGTGCAGCTCCGTGTAGGTTTCCCCTTCGACCAACCAGTGATGCTTGTGATACTGGTGATAGAGCACCCAGAGCGAAGCCTGGAAGGCGTCCAGATGCGGGAGCAACTGCTCGACCACCGGCCGGGGCAGCCCCACCGTGTTCATGCGCACCTCCGTGCGCGGCCGCGCCGGCTCGCCAAAAACCTGTGGTAGTTTTTCAACTCCTTGCATGGCTTTTCCGTTTGTTTGCAGGAATTTAATCGTTTTAAAAATTACGCTTCACCCATTCTTTTCAGGAGCAAAGACTCCTGTTCGTAAAGTAAAAACAAAATTTTAACAGCTTATGCCTCGATTGTTGACAAACCTGTCCATTTTGCACGGCCCGGTTGACAACGGGCGATAGAAGTCTATCTTATGAAAAAAAGTTGCCGGAAGGCATCGGGTTCTTTTCAATATCTGTTTCACGAAAACGCTTTCCAAGGGGGTCCCATGAATGCGAAAAAGTACGTGTACCGCTTCGGCGGCGGACAGGCCGAAGGCAACAAGGACATGCGCGATCTGCTGGGTGGCAAAGGGGCCAACCTGGCCGAAATGAGCGCGATCGGCCTGCCGGTACCACCGGGCTTCACGATCACCACGGAAGCCTGCGCCTACTACCACGAGCACGGTGACAGGTGGCCGGAAGGCCTCGAGGAGCAGGTGCGCGAGGGCATCCGGCACATCGAACAGCTCATGGGCGCGCGCTTCGGCGACCCGGAAAACCCGCTACTGGTCTCGGTGCGTAGTGGTGCGGCTATTTCGATGCCCGGTATGATGGACACGGTGCTGAACCTGGGCATCAACGACCAGGTCGTCGAAGGGCTGGCCCGGCGCACCAACAACGAGCGCTTCGCCTACGACGCCTATCGCCGCTTCATCGACATGTTCGGCGACGTGGTGATGGGCGTCAAGCACGACTACTTCGAGGAGGTGCTCGATGCGCTCAAGAAGGAAAAAGGCGTCAAAGAAGACACCGAACTCGATGCGGAAGCGCTGAAGGAGCTGGTGCGCCGCTACAAAGAGGTCTATCGCCAGCACACCGGCTCGCTCTTCCCCGAAGACCCCTACGAGCAGCTCTACAAGGCCATCAACGCGGTGTTCAAGTCGTGGAACAGCGAGCGGGCCGTCAAATATCGCCAGATTCACAAGATTCGCGGGCTGCTCGGCACGGCTGTCAACGTGCAGGCGATGGTCTTCGGCAACATGGGCGAGCGCAGCGGCACGGGCGTGTGCTTCACGCGCAACCCGGCCACCGGCGAAAAAGAACTCTACGGCGAGTTCCTGATCAACGCCCAGGGCGAAGACGTGGTGGCCGGCATCCGCACGCCTAAGAGCATCTCCGAGCTCAAGCAGATCATGCCGGAGGTGTACGAGGAGCTGCTACGCCTGGCCGAACTGCTCGAGCGGCACTACAAGAACATGCAGGATATCGAGTTCACCGTTCAGGAAGGCAAGCTCTTCATCCTGCAGACCCGCAACGGGAAGCGGACGGGCGTGGCGGCCGTCAAGATCGCCGTGGATATGGTCGACGAAGGGCTGGTGGACAAGAAGACGGCCGTGCGCGATCTGGTCGAGCCGGCGCACCTGGACCAGCTCCTGCATCCGCGCTTCAAGGACGAGACGGCCTACAAGGACCGCGTGATTGGACGTGGCCTGCCGGCCTCGCCGGGTGCGGCCGTCGGCCAGGTGGTCTTCACGGCCGAGGATGCCGAGGCCTGGAAGGCGCAGGGCAAGCGCGTGATCCTGGTGCGCGTGGAGACCAGCCCCGAGGACGTGGGCGGTATGCACGCGGCCGAGGGCATCCTGACCTCGCGCGGCGGCATGACCTCGCACGCGGCCGTCGTGGCCCGTGGCTGGGGCAAGCCCTGCGTGGCCGGCTGCGGCGACATCGTGATCGACTACAAGACAAAGACCTTCCGCGCGGGCGACGTGGTCGTCAAGGAGGGCGACTGGATCTCGATCAACGGCTCGACGGGTGAGGTCATTCTCGGTAAGGAGGAGCTGGTCGAGCCCTCGCTTTCGGGCGACTTTGCCCGCTTCATGGAGTGGGTCGATGAATTCCGGACGCTGGGCGTCCGCACGAACGCCGACACGCCGCAGGACGCCCGCAAGGCCGTGGAGTTCGGCGCCGAGGGCATCGGGCTGTGCCGCACCGAGCACATGTTCTTCGAGGGCGACCGGATCCTGGCCATGCGGGAGATGATCCTGGCCTCGACGCTCGAGGAGCGGAAGGCGGCGCTGGCCAAGCTCCTGCCCTACCAGAAGGAGGACTTCCGGGGCATCTTCCGCGAAATGGCCGGCAAGCCGGTCACGATCCGGTTGCTGGACCCGCCGTTGCACGAGTTCCTGCCGCACGACGAGAAGGAGCAGGAAGAGCTGGCCCGTGCCCTGAACATCCCGGTCGAAACCGTCCGAGCCAAGGTCGAAGCGCTGAAAGAATTCAACCCGATGCTCGGCCATCGCGGCTGCCGCCTGGGCATCACCTATCCGGAGATTACCGAGATGCAGACGCGGGCCATCCTGGAGGCGGCCGTCGAGTTGAAGCAGGAAGGCGTCGAGGTGCATCCGGAGATCATGGTGCCGCTGGTGGGCACCCGCGAGGAGATCGAGCATCAGCGTCGGGTGATCGAAGAGACGGCCGAAAAGGTCTTCCAGGAGAAAGGCGACCGCGTCGATTACCTGGTCGGCACGATGATCGAAGTGCCCCGTGCGGCGCTGGTGGCCGACCAGATCGCCGAGGTGGCCGAGTTCTTCTCGTTCGGCACGAACGACCTGACGCAGCTCACCTTTGGCTACAGCCGCGACGATGCCGGCAAGTTCCTGCCCTACTACATCGAAAACAAGATCCTGAAGGATGATCCGTTCCAGACGCTCGACCAGGAAGGCGTCGGGCAACTGGTGCGGATGGGCACCGAGCGCGGCCGGGCCACTCGGCCTTCGCTGAAGGTGGGCATCTGCGGGGAGCACGGCGGCGATCCGGCTTCGGTGGCCTTCTGCTACGAGGTCGGGCTCGACTACGTCTCGTGCTCACCCTTCCGCGTGCCGATCGCTCGTCTGGCGGCCGCCCAGGCGCACCTGCGGGCCGAAGCCCGTAAGGAAAAAGAGGTGGCCGAGGCGGAAGCCGCCAGCTAATCTATCTGTCCGGACAATAACCGCACGAACCAGAAGGGCCGCCGGTAAGTGACCGGCGGCCCTTCTTTGCAAATACGTGCCCTCCATGCAATCAGCGACGCCGAAACGGACGCATCATGCGTTCTCGGCCGCATGGTGCATGTGCGCGAAATCCCATGACCACGCCTCCTCCCCAGACTGAAAGCGCGGGCGCACACTACGGTGCCACCTCCCCACCACATAGGGGCGGACCGCTGTGTCCGCCCTGTCGTATCCGCCGAATTGTGTCCGGCACAAGGAGCGCTGCCCCATCATGCACTGGCCGAAATCAGCCGGGCTGCTCCGGTTGTTCGGCCTCCCGGCGGAATGGAGGTCGGGACGCTTCGGACGGAGGCGATAGCTGACGTTCCAGCCGCTCCAGCCGGGCTTCCAGCGGTGCCACGGCCCGCCGCACCGTCGTTTCGATGAGCTGTTCCAGCTCCCGCTTCGTGAGCGCCGGCCCCTCCGTCACCGGACGACGCCGCGCCAGATAGCGGACGATCGCCCACACCGTCAGGGCCGAAATGCCGATGACAAGGGTAACAAGCCTGAGGTAAAAGAGATTTTCAGGAATCATGGGATGCCGTTTTTTCTGGAGTGACCGTTTCACGGGATGCAGGCAACGCCCTGAGCTGGCGTTCCAGTGCTTCGATACGGGCCAGCAGCGGTTGCTGGGCTTCCTCGACGGCCTGCCGCACCAGTTGCTGCAGCTCGCGTGCGCCCAGCGACGGCCCCTGCCGCAGCTTGAGCTTCTCGCGCCGGTAGCTGAGAATCAGATGAACTATGGCCAGCGGCAACACCACCGCCACGGCCAGCGTGGTCAGAAATTCCCAGAAACCCATAACCTGCTCCCTGCTTGATTCAAATCGTCTGAAAGATACGCAACTTCCGGAGGATCGGTTACGTCGGTTTCAACAAGACCTTACAGGCCGGGGCTTTTTATGTGCGGCGGAATTTCTAAATTCCGGCATGCCGGCCGTTCAAGCAACCTCGTCCATCAACGCAGGCACCAACCATGAAGCACTGCCGAAGCCTTCTTTTCGTCCTGATGCTGCTGGCGCTGGCCGGAACGGCCTCCGCACAGCGGCAGGCGCGCGTCGGACTGGGCTTCAACGCCCTGCTTACGACGGCCGAGGGGCTGGGACTGGGCGTGCGGACCCGGGCCGCCGCGCCGGTCAGCGCCGATCTGTCGCTGGCGGTCGATCTGGGCTTCACGGGCTTCATCTTCCGGGGCCGCGACGAGGCCAGCTACGTGTTCGACCCGCAGCTTTCGGCCATCGTGACGTTTCCGCCCCACGGACGCCAGGCCTTCTACATCCTGGGCGGCTTCGGCGCCTACGCGCCGCTTTCGGAGCGCTACAGCGGCGAGAGCGGCCCGACCGTCCACTTCGGCTTCGGCTGGGTGCAGCTTCTGCGCGAAACGCAGGTCTTCTATGAACTCAACCCCACCCTGGTCGTGGGCGAACGCAACGTGGACGTCGTGCTGCCCGTCCGCATCGGGGTGATCTTCTAAGCCTCACACCACGCGGCGCAGGATGGCCTGCAGCCGCTCGTGGTCGTCGCGCAGCAGACGGCTCAACACGCGGCCGGCTTCGATCAGCGCCTGCTCGCGCTCGGGGTCGCTGTGGCCGTCGTGGATCTGCCGGAGCACGGCCACCAGCAGATCGTCCACGGGCACGGCCGGATCGGGATTCTGCACGAGCGTGCGCAGAAAGTCGTAAGGTCGCCCCAGCCGCCGAACGATCTCGAGCGGGCACGCCTCGACGAAGGCATGAATGCCGGCCGGATAGGGCGGTAGCGTCTGATGAATGCGCCCATCAGGATCCTCGTAGGCCAGCACCTGCGCCCGAAACGTCGTTCGGATCAGCTCCAGCACCTGAGGCATTTCGCGGCGCAGCTCGTCGGGCGAGCGGCCCAGCGCCATCGGCCGACGGCCGGGCTCCACGCTACCCATCTCGACGTGACTGACCAGCCCGTAGATCGTGCGGCCGTCCGGCTGCACCACCCGCACCCAGCTTCCAAAAGCCGGCGGCGGCTGATCCCGGTACACCTCGGCCACGAACTGACGCGTGCTCGACTCGATGACTTCTCCTATGGGCATCTTAACCTCAGGTCAGGTTGCTTCAGAGTACAGGCCGGCGCTTGCTGGTCTGCTTGCGCGACTGCCCCACCGGCAGGCCACTCCGCCAGAGCTGGCGGCCGATGAGTTCGTAAAACGCCTCGCGCTCGGGCGCCCGGATCACCGCCTGCTCGTGCGCCTCGGCCAGCACCATGGGATAGCCGCTGCCTTTCTCGCATTCTTTCAGGAGCACGGCGCAGACCAGGTCCACCCACCCGTTCTCCTCGGCTACCCAGTGGGGAAACTCGACCCGGGCGATTTCGGCCTGGCCATACGGACCGGGCACGGCCAGATAGGTGCAGACGATCCGATGCGGCTCGGCGTAGGCCCGCTGGATGTGCGAGCCCGAAAGGAAAAGCCCCGAGCGCTCGCCGGGCCGCAGCAGACGCGAAAACAGCAGCCGATCGGCCAGTCCGTCCAGCGAAAGCGACGGCGGATCGGGCGTGCACTCGCCGCGCGCCACGCGCAACAGGTTCACCACCTCCGCTCCGCCGGGCATGCTGATGTACGAGGCGACCGGGATCCGCTCCCGACGAAACTGCTCCAGCAGCGCCACATAATGCCGGATGAACTGCTCTTCCAGCTCACGCTGGTGCAGGCGGCGGATCATCCAGCGGATGAGCGTACCGTCGAGCAACGCCACCAGCGGGCGCTCATCCCGACGTGCCTCCCGCGCCAGCTCCAGCAGCGCCTCCAGCTCGAATTCGTCGCGCAACGCCGAGACGATCTCGACGGAGACCGACTCCAGCCGATCGTCCAGCAGCTCGTGCACCTCTTCCTGGCGGAAGCAGAAACGCGGAATCGACTCGAGCCGAACCGGCTCGTGCGTGCCCAGTTGAAAGGCCACCCGCCCCACGTTCAGCAGAAAACACGGAGGCTCCACGTGACGGTCCGGAAAGATCTGGGAGCCGTCGGCGGCCACCACGGTCACCTGCGCCGGCCGCGACGGTACGCGCACCTGCTCCTGCAGGCGCTCGCCCAGCGGACGGGCCACCAGCCAGCTCGGCCGGACCCGATCCACTTCCTCCAGCAGCGCTTCTACGTCGCCGACCTGCCGCCAGGCGTCCAGCGCCGCCTGCAGTTTTTCCTGAAGCAGATCGCGCTGCTGCTGCTGGTAGGCGGCAAAGCCGCGCAACTGCTGCTGGAGACGAACAAAATCGAGCATCGATGCCCTCGGCTGGAATAGGGGGATCGTTCTGGCGTTTAAGTTCCGATCAAACGAGCGCACACGCAAGCCTTTTGCAATGGCCGGCATCTACCTTCACATTCCTTTTTGCAAGCAGCGCTGCATTTACTGTGATTTTTACTTCGTCACGGGCCAGCGGCTGCACCCCACCTTCGTGCAGGCGCTCTGCACCGAGATCGAGTACTACGGCCAGCTCTACGGCCGCCTGGAGCCGATCGAGACGATCTACTTCGGCGGCGGTACCCCTTCGCGCCTTTCGCTCGAAGAAGTCGCCCGCGTGCTGAACGAGCTCTACCGGCATTTCGACCTGTCGGCGCTGCAGGAGGTGACGTTCGAGGTCAATCCGGAAGACGCCTCGCGCGACTACCTGAGCGGGCTGCACAGCCTGGGCATCAACCGGCTCTCGATCGGGGTGCAGTCGTTCTACGAGGCCGATCTGCGCTTCATGAACCGGGCGCACACGGCCGAGCAGGCCGAGGCGGCCATCGAAAACGCCCGCCGCGCCGGCTTTGAAAACTTCAACGTCGATCTGATTTTCGGACTGCCCGACCAGCCGCTCGAATACTGGATGGCCAACCTGCAGAAGGTGGCCGATCGCGACATTCCACACGTTTCGACCTACAGCCTGACGATCGAACCGCGTACCGTGCTCTACAAACAGGTCGAACGTGGTCTGGTGCAGCCGGCCGACGAGGAGACCTACCGGGCCTGCTACGACTTTGCGATGGAGTATCTGGAGGCGCGGGGCTACGAGCACTACGAGATCTCGAACTTCGCGCGGCCGGGTTATCAGTCGCGCCACAACCACACGTACTGGCGGCACGGCAACTACCTGGGCTTCGGACCCTCGGCGCACTCGTTCTGGTGGGGCCAGCTACCCGAGCCGGGCGCCTACCGGTGGGCCAACGTGCGCAACATCCGCCGCTACGAAGCGCTGCTGGCCCAGCACCACCTGCCGCTGGAGTTTCGCGAAGGACTCTCCTACGACCAGCTCGCCGAAGAATATCTGTACCTGCGGCTTCGCACGGCCGAGGGGCTGGACCTGGATCACTACGCCGAACGCTACGGGGTGGACCTGCTCTGCGAACGGCTGGACGAGCTGGCCGAACTGGAAGCCGAGGGGCTGATCGAACCCATCCGCAACGGAAAGCTCCGCCTGAGCCGCAAAGGCCGACACGTCTGCGACGCCATCGTCGCCCGTCTGCTCTGAACGGCACCGACTTTGCGGCCGGTAGCTAAAGCGCCGAAGCTCTTCGCCGATACCCGCGAAGAAGCTGCAGGCACGGACCTGTCTCTGCCAAACGGGAAACGGAACGGGATTACGGAGCTACCCATGCGACGCATTTTTTTCCTGCTGGTGGCCGGCGTGCTATTCTGGGCCGGCTGTGATCAGGCGACCACGGAAGAGACGGCCGGCATCGTGACGCTGACCGGCCAGGTGCTCGACGCCGAAACGAACGACCCGATCGTCGGTGCACTGGTGCAACTGCAGCCGCAGGGACTCATCACCGAGACCGATTCGGTAGGGCGCTATCGCTTCGAGGTGACCATCGACAGTACGATGGAACTGACGGTCAGCGCTACCAAGACCGGCTACAGCAGCGCCTCACTGCCGGTACTGGCCGTGCCGGATCGTACGATCGAGGTGCCTGTGCTTCGACTGACGCGCACGGCCACCGAGGAGCCTGTTTCGGGCGAGGCGGCCAACATTCTGCTGCTGTCGCAGTCGGACCAGGCCATTGGCGTGCGCGAAAGCGGCTCGAAAGAAACGGCCGAACTGGTCTTTCAGGTCTCCGACTCGATGGGGCGTCCCGTCGTGCTCGATCATGCCGTGCGCGTGCGCTTCCGCTTCGGGGTGCAGCCGGGCGGCGGCGAGTATCTCTTCCCCGAGGAAGCCCAGACCGACAACAGCGGCCGCGTGCGCGTGCATGTGGCCAGCGGCACGAAAGCCGGCGTCGTGCAGGTGGTGGCCGAAGCCAACGTAAATGGCCGCACCATCCGCTCGCAGCCGGTCAGCCTGGCCATCCACGGCGGTCTGCCGGATCAGAACTTCTTCACGCTGGCCCCGGCCCAGTACAACTTCCCCGGCTGGGTCGCCTACGGCCTGGAAAACACGATCAGCGTGATCGTTGGCGACCAGTATGGCAATCCGGTCAGGCCCGGCACGGCCGTCTATTTCACGACCACGCACGGCGTCATCACCGGTTCGGTGCTGACCGGTGCCAACGGCCAGGGAAGCGTTACGCTCTACTCGGCCAATCCGCTGCCGCCTGACGGCATCGCCATCATCACGGCGACCACGGCCGACCGCAACCAGCAACCGGTCACCCGAAGCATCCCGATCGTCTTTTCCGGGCCGCCGAACATCGATCCGTGCATGCTGGATGACCAGAACAACTGTCTGCCGGGGATTCCGGTCGCCCGACTGAACCAGTCCTATCTGCTCAAGATCACCGACCACCTGGGCAATCCACTGGCACCGGGCACCCGGATTTCCGTAGAGGCGCAGGGCACGAAAGTCAAAGCCGTCGGCCATACCGATGTGGAACTCGGGGACACCGGCTTCCAGGTACTGGGTGCCGAGACGACCTACGACGACGTCCTCCGCGGCCCGGGCATTACCGAATTCTTCTTCCGCGTCGTCGAAGATCAAACGCTCGACGAAGGCGGTACCCCCACCGTCGAAGCGGTCGTCATCAAGGTGGATGGTCCCAATGGCAAGCTAACCTGGACGTTCGGTCCGGAAGCCGGCTCCGCCAAGGTGCTCTCCGAAGCAGGCGAGATCCAGATCGAAGGAAATCGTCTGAAAGTGTTCATTCCGCTGAACTGACCGGACCTTCACCATGTTTTCGAAAGCTCCCCCGACCTTTCGGGGGAGCTTTTTTGTGGAAGATCAGCGACTGCTCTCCTATTTTTCGGGCATCTCCAGCCCCACAGACAGACTGAACGGATCAGCGCTATGCATCGTCTGGCACTCGTTGCACTTTGCCTGCTACTCATCGGCTGCACCGAATCGACCCGCCGCCCGGCTTCCTCCCTCGAACGCAGCATTCCTTTTCGCGAAGACGGCCACCTGGCCTTCGTGCGCGACGGCGACACGCTTGTGACCATCGCCATCGAGATTGCCGACACCGACTCGGCCCGTCAGCGCGGCCTGATGGAACGCACGCACCTGCCCGAACGCAGCGGCATGCTGTTCATTTTCGAACGCGAAGAAATGCAGGGCTTCTGGATGGCCAACACGCCGCTGTCGCTCGACATCATCTTCGTGAACGGCGACTCGCAGATCGTCTCGATCGCCAAATACACACGCCCCTATTCGACCGAGACAATCTCCTCGCAGTACCCGGCGCGTTTCGTGGTGGAAGTGCCTGCCGGCTTCACCGATACCTACGGCATTCTTGAGGGCGATCGGATCCGCTGGCGCCGCCACGCGCGCCCCCTCGCGGCCGCCCGTCCATAAAAAAACCCGCCTGCTCACGAGAGCAGGCGGGTGGAGCGGAAGACGGGACTCGAACCCGCGACCTTCTGCATGGCAAGCAGACGCTCTACCAGCTGAGCTACTTCCGCTCGTTGCCAGCGGGTCTCATGATACGACTTTCAACGTCGCCTGTCAACCCGCTGGCGATGCCTTTTATCGCCAAAGGGGGTGCTCAGGTTTCCGATTCCGGCTTTTGAAATTCCGTCAAAGGAATGATCAGCGTCAGCGAAAACGGCCGGGCCTGCTGGCGTTCCCAGAAGGCCAGTCCCTCGCGATTGGCGGCCAGCACGCCCAGTCGGAGTCGCACGGCGCCCACCTCCTGCGCCCAGGCACGGACGGCCGCCACCAGCTGCGCCCCGATCCCCTGCCGCCGATAGTCCGGCAACACGTACAGCTCGTCGATGTAAACCTCCAGCTCCTGCCGGTAGATCGGGGGCGGGCTCCACTGGTGCGCCGAGACGAAGCCCACCAGCTCGCCGGATCGCTCCGCCACCAGCAATCGGTACATCCGGTCGCGTACCCACAGCATGAAGTCGTTGCGCCAGCGGCGGCGGGCATCCTCGGCGGGCGCGAAGGTCGGGTCCAGCGCCGCCTGTTCTTCAAGCAGGCGCCACCAGAGCGCCTCCAGTGCTTCGGCGTCCTCCCAGCGGGCCGGCCGTATTGAAACCTGGGGCATGTCGTCGTCCGGGCTCTCAGGCCTCGGCAACGACCGGGCTGCGACGCGGTTTCAGGTAGCCCTGACGCACCAGCAGTTCGGCGTTCAGCACGGCCCCACCGGCCGCCCCGCGGATCGTGTTGTGCACCAGCGCCACGAACTTTACGTCGAAGACCTCACAGGGCCGGATGCGCCCGACCGAGACGGTCATGCCCCGCCCCAGTTCGGCGTGGCGGCGCGGCTGCGGAAAGTGCGGTTCGTCGAACACATGCAGAAGCTGATCCGGTGCCGTCGGCAGGCCCAGGTCGGCAATCGGGCTCCGGAATGTGCGGAGCACCTCCCGCACTTCCTCGACCGACGCCGGTCGGGCCAGCTTCACCGAAATGCATTCCAGATGGCCTTCGAGCACCGGCACCCGGTTGCACTGGGCGCTGATGCGGATCGTGGCGGGTTCGATGCGGCCGTCCACCAGTTGCCCCAGAATCTTGCGGGGCTCGGTGGCCATTTTCTCCTCCTCGCCGCCGATGAAGGGGATCACATTGGCCGTAGCGTCCAGCGACGGCACGCCCGGATAGCCCGCCCCCGAAAGCGCCTGTAGCGTCGTCACGTGCACCTGCTCGACGCCGAACGTTTTGACCAGCGGGTAGAGCGCGCACACGAGCCCCACCGTCGAGCAGTTCGGATTCGTGACGATGAAACCACCTTTTTCGCGCCAGGGCTGGCGCTCGATCAGCGCCGTGTGCTCGGGATTGATCTCCGGAATCAACAGCGGCACGTCCTCGCGCATCCGGTAGTTGCGGGCGTTCGAAATGACCGGATAGCCGGCTTCGGCCAGCTGGCCTTCGATCTCGCCGGCCACGTCGGCGCTGAGTCCGGAAAACACAAAGTCGCAATCCAGCTCGGTCGAGATCGGCACGACCTCCTGATCGGCCACCTGGGGCGGAATGGGGCGGCTGCCGATCCAGTTGGCGGCCTCTCGATAGGGCTTGCCGGCCGAGCGGTCCGAAGCCGCCAGGACGCTGATTTCGAACCAGGGATGATCGGCCAGCAATTCCACGAACTTCTGACCGACGGCGCCGGTCGCGCCGAGAATACCTACACGAAAACGGGGCTGTGCCATCTTTTTTGCTCAGGGTTTTGTTTTCCGAAAAGTTATTTTCAACCTGTCAGCGACTGGGGAGCATCGGCCGGAAGCAGCCAGGTACCCGGCCGCTCGGGTGCCATTGTGGAGCGAATGTGCACCGGAATGCCGGCGGCCACCAGCGGATCGAGTGCTTTGCGGTGCATGCCCAGCTTGCCCGCATGATTCCAGGCCCAGGCCTCTTCGAGCACCAGCGTCTGGTAGCGCCGGGCGTCCGGGCTTTTGCGCGGATCCTCGGTGTAGAGGCCGTCCACGTCGGTCCAGCGCTCCAGCACCTCGGCACCGAGCAGGGCGGCCAGCAACGCGGCCGAGTAGTCGCTGCCCCCACGCCCCAGCGTGGTGGTGCGGCCGTCCGGCGTAGCGCCGATGAAGCCGGTTACGACGGGCACCGTCTGGCGGCCGATCCGGGCAAACCAGCGTTGCACCCGCTCGCGCGTGGCCTCCAGGTCCACGTTGGCCTCGCCATACTGCGCGTCGGTGCAGATCAGCGCGATAGCATCCTGCGCAAAGGCGGCTACGCCCCGCGCTCGCAGTACGGCCGCCAGCAGCGGGGCCATCAGGCGTTCGCCGACGGCCAGCACCTCGTCGCGCCAGGCGGAATCCCGATCGTGCCGGGCGACTTCCAGCAGACGGGCCAGCCGCACCAGCGTCTCTTCGAGCGTGGCCAGATAGCTACGCCGCAGCGCGACATGTTCGGACAGCACCTGGGCCAGCGCCCGATGACGCTGACGCAGCCGCGCCAGCAGGGCCGGCATGTCCAGCGTGCCCTGCTGCAGCGCGTCCCAGGCGGCCACCAGTTCGTTCGTAACCCCGGCCGCGGCCGACACCACGACCACGACGCGATGGGTCGTGGTCGCCTCGACGATCAGATCGGCCACGCGGGCCACCAGTTCGGCCGAGCCGACCGACGTACCGCCAAACTTGAGCACTTTCAGGCGGCGGTCTCGCTGGAGGGCCAGGGGCTCGGCGCCGCCTGCACCGGAACGTTCGCGGAGATCCATTCGCGTAGGACTTCGTTAAGGGTTTGCGTTTCGATCAGGAACGCATCGTGCCCGTGGGGCGAGTGCAGCACGTACAGCGAGGCGTTGGGCAGATGCGTGGCCAGTTCTTCCTGCTCGGCCAGCGGGTAGAGTACGTCCGAGTCGATCCCGACCACCAGGGCGGGCTGGCGCACCTCGGCCAGCACCTCCGGATACGGCCCCCGTCCCCGCGACACGTCGTGCGCGTCCATCTTCTGCGTCAGACGCACGTAGCAATTCGCATCGAAACGGCGCACCAGTTTTTCGCCCTGGTAGTGCAGGTAGCTTTCCACGGCGAAGAGCTCCTCCTCACCCCGGAGCATACGCCGGCGGCCGAAGCGGGCCTCGAAGGACTGGTAAGAACGATACGAAATCATGGCGATCATGCGGGCGATGGCCAGTCCGTGTACCGGCGGATCGTCGGGGTCGTAGTAGCCGCCGCGCCAGCGCGGATCGGCGTAGATGGCCTGGCGCTGCGCCTCGCTCCAGCCAATGCACCAGGCCGAATGGCGTCCGCCCACGGCAATCGGGATGATCGCCCGCACGAAATCGCCCTGGAAGGCCCACTCCAGCACCTGCATGCCGCCCATCGACCCACCCACCGCGACGGCCACCTGGCGCACGCCCAGGTGCTCCAGCAGTCGGCGGTGCAGGTTGACCGTATCGCGGATGGTGACCAGCGGGAACTCCGGTCCGTAGGGACGGCCGGTGTCGGGGTTGATCGTCAGCGGCGAGGTGGTGCCGTAGGGCGAGCCCAGCACGTTGGCACACACCACGAAGAAGCGGTCCGTGTCGAACGCCCGGCCAGGCCCCAGTAGATCGCCCCACCACTGGTCGACGTCCGCGCTCCCGGTCAGCGCGTGGCAGACCACCAGCGCGTTGGTGCCTTCCGGGTTCAGGCGGCCCCAGGTCCGATAGGCCACCTGCACCTGGCGCAGCACCACGCCGCTTTCGAGCTCGAATTCAGGCAGCACGAACGTCTGCGTCATGGGCGGCTTCGAGGTTTCGATTTCAGGCGGCGGCCGTCTCCGGAATGCGGGCCAGCGCCTGCGCAAAATCTTCCTTGATGTCTTCAATGTGTTCGATGCCCACCGACACACGCACCATGTCGGGCGTCACGCCGGCGGCCAGCTGCTCCTCGGCCGTGAGCTGCTGGTGCGTGGTCGAAGCCGGATGGATGACCAGCGTCTTGGCATCGCCCACGTTCGCCAGCAGGCTGGCCAGGCGGACGTTGCTCACGAAGGCGCGTCCGGCCTCGTAGCCGCCTTTGAGCCCGAAGGCCAGCACGGCCCCGAAGCCGTTGCGCAGGTACTTTTTCGCCCGCTCGTGGTAGGGATGATCTTCCAGCCCCGGATAGCTCACCCAGGCCACCTGCGGCTGCTCGCGAAGCCAGCGGGCCAGCTCCAGCGCGTTGTCGCAGCTCCGCTGCACGCGCAGCGAGAGCGTTTCGAGTCCCTGCAACAGCAGGAATGCGCCGAAGGGATTCTGGCAGGGACCAAAATCGCGCATGCCTTCGACGCGCGCCCGGATGATGAAGGCCACGTTGACCCCCAGCACCCCGTTGGGACCGAACGTCTCCCAGAAACTCAGGCCGTGGTAGCCGGGCGAGGGCTCCGTAAAGGTCGGAAAGCGGCCGTTATTCCACGGGAACGTGCCGGCATCGACGATCACCCCGCCGATCGTCGTACCGTGACCGCCGATCCACTTCGTGGCCGAATGCACGACGATGTCGGCGCCGTAGTCGATGGGCCGGCACAGATAGCCACAGGCTCCGAACGTGTTGTCCACCACCAGCGGCACGCCGTGGCGGTGGGCAATGTCGGCCAGACGCTCGAAGTCCGGAATGTTGAAGCGCGGATTGCCGATCGTCTCGACGTAAACGGCCTTGGTGCGGTCGTCGATCAGGCTTTCGATCGAGTCCGGATCGTCGCCTTCGGCAAAGCGCACCTGAATGCCGATCCGCGGGAAGGATACCTTGAACTGGTTGTAGGTGCCGCCGTAGAGGTAGCTGGTCGAGACGATGTTGTCGCCGGCCTCGGCCAGCGTCGTCAGCGCCAGAAACTGCGCCGCCTGTCCGCTGGAAGTGGCCAGAGCGGCTACCCCACCTTCGAGCGCCGCCACCCGCCGCTCGAACACGTCGTTGGTGGGGTTCATGATGCGCGAATAGATGTTGCCGAATTCCTGCAGGGCAAACAGGCGGGCGGCGTGGTCGGCGTCCTTGAAGACGAAGGACGTCGAGGCGTAGATGGGCACGGCACGGGCGCCGGTCGCGGGATCGGGTTCCTGGCCGCCGTGAACCTGAAGGGTCTCGAAACGGTAGTTGGGCTGCGGCTGACTCATGGGCCTGTGGACGGTTGGTTGGTGAAACTTCCGGCGAGCCAACTCACCCCGAAGGCCGGATGGGCCACAGGCCCATGCTACGGACGGCATGCCAGGCGGCCATTAAAAAACCTCTCCCGCACGCCGATCCGCGGAAGAGGTACACTGTTCATGGCATCGCCTTGAACAGCTCATCTCCCCTCGCGGTCGTGCGAGGCAGGAATTGGCACCTTTCCCCACGTCGTCTCCCGACGATCAACGGGGCGGTTGCCAGGGCTTCACAGGGCCTGGTCCCTCCACCCTTCTGGATGAGCTGGTAAGAACATCCTTGTTGGGGCCGTTCTACGGACCCCCTCTGAGGGGGTTCCAGACCGGAACCGATTCCACAATGTGAAAAACAGCGCAAAGAGGTCGCCTATCTGCCCCCCTTGACACTCGAACCCTTCCAGCGGCCCTGCGTTGGAAGCATATTGAAACATCAACGCTTCTGCTTGACCGTGCGCACGCCCATAGACCTGCGGACGCTGAATCGCGAAGAGCTGGAGCGGCTGGCCGAGGAAATGGGCGAGCCGCGCTACCGGGGCCGTCAGCTTTTCAAATGGATCTACGGCAAGGGCGCCACGTCCGTCGAGCAGATGACGGACCTGCCCCGTGCCTTTCGTGCCGAACTGGCCCGACGCGCCCGCATCACGCGTCTGGAGCCGGTGCGCCAGCTCACGGCCGGCGACCAGACCGTCAAAGTGCTCTTCCGCCTGCCGTCGGGACGCCACATCGAGTCGGTGCTGATTCCCGATTTCGACGAAGAAACAGGCCGGGTCCGGCGCCTGACCGTGTGCGTCTCCAGCCAGGTGGGCTGCGCCATGGGCTGCGCCTTCTGCGCCACCGGACTCATGGGCTTTCAGCAGAACCTGACGGCCGGCGAAATCTACGATCAGGTCTGGCAACTCAACCGGCTGGCCGAGGAGCGCTTCGGGCGGCGCATCACGAACGTCGTTTACATGGGCATGGGCGAGCCGCTTCTGAACTACGACGCCGTACTCCGAAGCGTGGCGCTGCTGACCGACCGGGACGGCCTCGGGCTTTCGCCCCGTCGAATCACGGTCTCCACGGTCGGCCTGGCCCGCCGCATCCGGCAACTGGCCGAGGACGGCGTGCGCTTCCGCCTGGCCGTCTCGCTGCACGCCCCCACCAACGCCCAGCGCTCGGCCATCATGCCGGTCAACCGCAACGAACAGACCGACCTCGACGACCTGATCGACGCCATCCGCTATTTCGAGGCACGTACCGGCCAGACGATCACCTACGAGTACTGCCTGTTCGAGGGCTTCAACGACCGGCCCGAAGATGCCCACCGCCTGGCCGACATCACCGAACAGGCGCCCGGCAAGGTCAACCTGATCCTCTACAACCCGGTCGAGGGCCTGCCCTTCCACCGGCCCTCCGAGGAGCGCCTGCAGGCTTTCATTCGCGTGCTGGTGGATCGTGGTGTCACGGTCACCGTGCGTCGGAGTCGGGGTCAGGACATCAACGCGGCCTGTGGCCAGCTGGCCGTGCGCGAACAGGCCGCTTCGGAAGCCGTGACATAACGTTGTCACTCCCACAGGCGAACCTGTCAACCAGAGCGCATGGAGCCATGAACAACCGGCATCCTGAATCCGCGTATGATCCCCGCGCCGAGCTGCAGTGGAGCCTGCTGCGCTGGGTGGGCGGCTTCGTCAGCGGCGCGCTGGCCGTGCTGCTATTGCCACGCGCCGCGCGGCTGTTCATTCGGCGCATCCTGCCCGGGCTCCTGCTCGACGTGATCGTGGCCGTCACCGTAGGTCTGGTCACGGAAAAAGCGCTGGAATGGCTGCAGCGACAGCCTGAAGCCTCTCAACCCACTCCGGAACCCCATGGAGCCGCTTCGCCGACCGAATGAACGCCCTGACCGGCTGGGCGTCATCACGCACGGATCGCTGACGAAAGGCGTCGAGATGAAGCTCGACGCCGGCGAATCGATCGAAGACGTCGTGGCGGGCACGTTCGTGGTCATTCAGGGCGAGAAGTACGATTTCTTCTCGATGATCACGGACGTGCGCATCGACGCCGCCAACGAAAACATTCTGCTCAATCCCCCGCCGGCTGGCGACGGGCTGCTCCGCCAGATCCTGAAGGGCTCGGGCACCTACGCTACCGTCACGCTCAAACCCATGCTGATGATGCGCAACGACGGGCTGCAGGAGCTGGCCGAGATCCTGCCCGTCAAGACGGTGCCCAGCCACTTCGCGCCGGTCGCTCGCGCTACCGCCGAGGACGTGGCCCGCATCTTCGGACACGAGGCCAACGACGGCGGCAACCGCTACTTCCAGATCGGCGAGCCGCTGGGCATGCCGGGGATTCCCGTCTGCATCGACCTGGAGCGGTTCGTGGAACGCTCCAATGCCGTCTTCGGCAAGACGGGCACAGGCAAAACCTTCCTGACCCGCCTGCTCCTGTGCGGCACGATCAAGACGGGCCGGGCCGTCAACCTCGTGTTCGACATGCACTCGGAGTACGGCTACAACGCCCGCAAGGAAGACGGCAGCACGTTCGTCAAGGGCCTGCGCGAACTGTTCCCCCACCGCGTGCAGGTCTTCTCGCTGGACCCGAACGGCACGCGCGAGCGCACCGGCCGCGATCCCGACTGCGCCGTCTACCTGTACGCCGATCAGATCGAGCCCGAAGACATCCTGCCGCTGCAGGATACGCTGAACCTGAACGAGACGGCGGCCGAGAGCAGCTACCTGCTTCAGCGCAAATTCGGTCGCAACTGGCTGCTCACGCTGTTGCAGACCTCAGAATCCGAACTGAACGAACTGGCCGAGACAGTCGGTGCCCATCCGGCCTCGCTGGGGGCACTGCGACGCAAACTGGCCACTTTCGAGCGCTACGACTTTTTCAAGACGGAACCGTCGACGGGCAAGCGGGACGTGCTGGACGATCTGCTTGAAGCGCTGAGCAACGGCAAGTCGGTCATCCTTGAGTTCGGCCGTTACGACGACCTGCGCGTCTATCTGCTGGTGGCGAACGTGATCACGCGGCGCGTCCGGGCCGCCTACGAAGACATGACGGCGCGCTACCTGCAGACCCAGGATCCGGCCGACCGCCCGCGCCAGCTCATGATCACGATCGAGGAAGCGCACAAATTCCTGATGCCGGGCATCGCCCGCGAGACGCCTTTCGGGAAGATTGCCCGCGAAATGCGCAAGTATTTCGTGTCGCTGCTGGTGGTGGATCAGCGGCCCAGCGCCATCGACGAAGAGGTGCTCAGTCAGATCGGCACGCGCATCATTGCCCAGCTCAACGACGACAAGGACATCACGGCAGCGCTGGTGGGCACGCGCGACGCGGGCGCACTGCGCCAGGTGCTGGCCTCGCTCGATTCGAAACAGCAGGCACTCATTCTGGGTCATGCCGTGCCCATGCCCGTCGTGGTTCAGACCCGTTCCTACGACGAGACGTTCTACCGGGCCATCCGGGGACCGGAACGCTCTTTCGAGGAGCTGGACAGTGAAATGAAAAACCTGTTCAACTGAGCGGCACGAAAGGCGGCGATTTCGTAAACTCCGGCAGGCTTTCCTGCAAACCGCGTTGTCCTCCATGCCGATGCGCCTGCTGTCGCTGCTGCTTGTCGTCTGCAGTGCCACGCTGCTGGCCTTTGCCCATCGCTCCGAACCCGATCCCGCGCCGCCGGATCGAACGCGTCCGGGCGCCTGGACCGAAACCCAGCTCCGCACGCTGACGCTGGCGCAGCAGATCGGTCAGCTCTTTGCCGTGCGGGCGCGCGGTGTCTTCCAGAGCGTGGACGATCCGGACTATCGCGAGCTGGTGCGGCTGGTCGAGCAGTTTCAGGTGGGCGGCGTCATCTTCTTTCAGGGAGATCCCTACAGCCAGGCCATCCTGGCCAACGAATTGCAGCGTCGGAGCCGCCTGCCGCTGCTCATCGCTCAGGACACCGAATGGGGCGTGGCCATGCGCGTCAGCCGCACGACGAGTTTTCCGCGGGCCATGGCCATCGGGGCCACCGGCAACCCGGACTATGCCTATGCAGTCGGCTACATTACGGCCCGCGAAGCGCGTGCGCTGGGCGTGCACCAGCTCTACGCGCCGGTGGCCGACGTGAACAACAACCCGCTGAACCCGATCATCAACGTCCGCGCTTTCGGCGAAGACCCGCGCCTGGTCGCCACCATGGTACGCGCCTTCGTGCGCGGCGTGCAGGACGCCGGCGCCATCGCCACGGCCAAACACTTCCCCGGCCACGGCGACACGTCCATCGACTCGCACAGCGACCTGCCCGTGCTGCCCTTCGACCGGAAGCGGCTCGACACGCTGGAGCTGGTGCCGTTTCGGGCCGCCATCAAGGCCGGCGTGCAGAGCATCATGACGGGCCACCTGGCCCTGCCCCGCCTGGATCCCACGCCGAACCTTCCCGCCTCGCTTTCGCGCCGGATCACCCACGACCTGCTGCGCGAGGAACTGGGATTTGACGGGCTGGTGGTCACCGACGCGCTGGAGATGCAGGGCGTGACGAAGCATTTCGGCGTGGGCGAAGCGGCCGTGCGCGCGCTGGAGGCCGGAGCCGACATGCTGCTGCTCTCCGAAGACGTCGAGGCCGCCCGGTCGGCCATCCTGCAGGCCGTCGCACAGGGGCGGCTGTCCCGCGCGCGCATCGAAGCCTCGGTGCGCCGCATCCTACTGGCCAAAGAGCGGCTGGGCCTGCATCGGGAGCGGCTGGTCGATCTCAACGCCATCCCCTATGTGGTGGGCATTGCACCGCACCAAGCGCTCAGCCAGACGATCGCACGCGCTTCGCTGACGCTGCTGCGCAACGAGGGCAACCTGTTGCCTCTTCCCGACGTGCCCGCTACCCCACGTCAACTACAGGTAATCATCCTCAGCGACAGCGACGACCCCGCCACCGGGCGCTTTTTCGTGCAGACGCTGCGAGAAATCGCCCCCGACGACCGCATCGCCTCCCGGCTGCTGGACGTGCGCTCCCACCCGGACGACTACCGCGCGGCGCTGGAGGCGGCCGCCCGCGCCGACGTGGTGCTGGTACCCGCCTATCTGTTCGTCCGCTCCGGCACGGGCCGCATCCGCCTGCCTGAACGCCAGCGGACGTTTCTGGACGCGCTCATCGCGCAGGGGCGGCCCGTCGTGCTGATTGCTTTCGGCAACCCGTACCTGATCATGGATCTGCAGCGGCCTCCGGCCGTCTATCTGGCCGCTTACGGAGGGAGCGAATCCACCCAGCGGGCCGCCGTGCAGGCGATCTTCGGACAGGCCCCCTTCACCGGCCGATTGCCCATTACCATTCCGGGGCATTTTCAGCGCGGTGATGGCCTTCAGCTTGAGCAGGTGGCGCCCCGCCTGGCCTACCCCGAAGAAGTGGGCATGAGCACGCAGCGGCTCTACCGGGTCGATTCGCTGCTCCGGGCGGCCATCGCCGACAGCGCCTTTCCCGGTGCGGCCGTGGCCATCGGGCGCGGTCCGGCCATCGTGTGGCTCAAGGGCTACGGGCATTTCACGTACACGTCCGACCAGCGCGTCACCCCGTCCTCGGTCTTCGATCTGGCCTCGCTCACCAAGGTGGTGGTTACCACGACGGCCGCCATGCAGCTCTATGAGGCCGGCAAGCTGGACCTGGACGCGCCGGTCGTGCGCTACCTGCCTGAATTCGGGCAAAATGGAAAGGATCGCGTGACGATTCGCCAGCTCCTGTCGCATACGGCCGGGCTGGCGCCGTTTCATCCCTTCCACCGCATGGGCATTACTTCGGCCGAGGCGGTGCGCCAGGCCATTCTGTCCGACTCGCTGATCTATGAGCCCGGCACGCAGTCCCGCTACAGCGATCTGGGCATGATCGTGCTGGGCTGGGTGATCGAACGCATCACGGGCCAGCCGTTGGACCGGTACGCCGAGGAGCACATTTTCCGGCCGCTGGGCATGCGGCATACGGGCTTTCGACCGGTCGGCCGGCCGGATACGACCGTGGTGCCCACCGAAATCGACACGGTCTTCCGGCACCGACTCATTCAGGGCGAGGTGCACGACGAGACGGCCTGGATTCTGGGCGGCGTGGCCGGACATGCCGGACTGTTCTCGACGGCCGAAGACCTGGCCCGCTTCGCCTACATGCTGGTCAACGAAGGGCGCCTCGGCGGACGTCCGTTTCTCAAGCCCGAAACGATCCGCCTTTTCACCACGCCGGTCGATCCGGAGCGGGCCGGCACGCGTGCGCTGGGCTGGGACACCCGGAGCCGGGAGGGCTACTCCTCGGCCGGCCGGCTGTTCGGGCCGCGCAGCTTCGGCCATACGGGCTTTACGGGGACATCGATCTGGATCGACCCGGATCAGCAGCTGTTCGTCATCCTGCTGACCAACCGGGTCTATCCCACGCGGGAAAACCGGAAGCACCTGGCCGTGCGGGCGCAGCTGGCCGACCTGGCCTACGAGGCCCTCATCGGACCGCCCACGCTGAACCTGAACGCGCTCTTGCCGTAGAACAGCGCCGTCCGACAGGTTGTCGGGCTGGAATGCGATTTGTGGCGTCCTCTGCGCCAGATTTGCAGCAAGCTGTCAAACCAGAAGGGGTGTCGCCATGCCGACCTACGTGTACCGTCGTGAGGATGGGACGACGTTCGAGATCGAACAGCGCATCACCGATCCCCCGCTGACGCATTGTCCGACCACCGGCCAGCGCGTCGAGCGCATCATCACGGGTTCGGCCGGATTGATTTTCAAGGGTAGTGGCTTTTACCTGACCGACTACGCCCGCAAGGGTAGCAGCAACGGCTCGAACGGCAGCAAGACCAAAAGCACAGCCTCCACTTCGGAGAGCAAAAGCGACTGAAGTCGTTCTGCAGTGAACGGAAATGGAAAAAGCCGGGTCGCTCCCGGCTTTTTCCATTTGTCCCCGCCGAACAACATGAACGGCTACATATTGCGCCGGTACTCGCCGCCCACTTCGAACAGCGCCTTCGTGATCTGCCCCAGCGAGCAGTAGCGCACGGTTTCCATCAGCTCGGCAAATACGTTCTCGCCGCGACGCGCCACCTGCTGCAGCCGTTCCAGCATGCGCGGCGCCCGATGCGCATTGCGCCGCTGGAAGGCCCGCAGGTTTTCAATCTGGTGGCGTTTTTCCTCCTCGTGCGAGCGCATCAGCGCCGTCGGTGCATCGTGCGACTCGCCGTTCTTCGGCAGGAACGTGTTCACGCCGATGATCGGCAGCTCGCCGCTGTGTTTTTTGCGCTCGTAGAGCAGCGATTCTTCCTGGATTTTTCCGCGCTGGTACATCGACTCCATGGCACCCAGCACACCGCCGCGTCGGTCGATGCGCTCGAACTCCTGCAGCACCGCCTCTTCGACCAGGTCAGTCAATTCCTCGATGATGAAGCTACCCTGCAATGGGTTCTCGTTCTTGGCCAGCCCGAACTCCTTGTTGATGATGAGCTGGATGGCGATGGCGCGGCGCACGCTCTCCTCGGTGGGCGTCGTGATGGCCTCGTCGTAGGCGTTCGTGTGCAACGAGTTGCAGTTGTCGTAGATGGCCATGAGCGCCTGCAGCGTTGTGCGGATGTCGTTGAAGACGATCTCCTTGGCGTGCAGGCTACGCCCCGAGGTCTGAATGTGGTACTTGAGCTTCTGGCTCCGCTCGTTGGCGCCGTACTTATCCCGCATCACCACGGCCCAGATGCGCCGGGCTACCCGGCCGATCACGCTGTACTCCGGATCCATGCCGTTCGAGAAGAAGAAGGACAGGTTCGGGGCAAAATCGTCGATGTGCATGCCCCGGCTCAGGTAGTACTCCACGTAGGTGAAGCCGTTGGCCAGCGTGAAGGCCAGTTGCGTGATCGGGTTGGCGCCTGCCTCGGCGATATGGTAGCCGGAGATCGAGACCGAGTAGAAGTTGCGGATCTTATGGTCGATGAAATACTGCTGCACGTCGCCCATCAGGCGCAGCGCAAACTCGGTCGAGAAGATGCAGGTGTTCTGCGCCTGGTCTTCTTTCAGGATGTCGGCCTGCACGGTGCCGCGCACCACCGAAAGCGACCGGGCCTTGATGTTTTCGTAGGTTTCGCGGTCGAGCAGTCCCCACTCGACCAGCTCGGCACCGCTCGTGCCCAGCAGCCCCAGTCCGGTGCCGTCGTGCGTGGGGGGCAGGCTGTCGAGCCGTCCCTGAGGCCCGAAGGGCACGTAGCGCGGCCGCTCGTCGCCCAGCCGCTCGGCAATGGCCCGCTCGACTTCTTCCCAGCGGCCGATCTCCCGCAGGTAGTACTCCACCTGCTGGTCGATGGCCGTGTTCAGAAACATGGCCAGAATCATGGGCGCCGGCCCGTTGATCGTCATCGAGACGCTCGTCTTCGGGTCGCACAGGTTGAAGCCCGAGTAGAGCTTCTTCATGTCGTCGAGCGTGCAGATCGACACGCCGGCGTTGCCGATCTTGCCGTAGATGTCCGGGCGTTCGTCCGGATCGCGTCCGTAGAGCGTCACCGAGTCGAAGGCGGTCGAGAGCCGCTTGGCCGACATGCCCTCGGAGATGTAGTGGAAGCGGCGATTGGTGCGCTCGGGCGTTCCTTCGCCCGCGAACATGCGCGTGGGCTCCTCCTCGGTACGCTTGAACGGATAGACGCCGGCCGTGTAGGGGAAGTAGCCGGGCAGATTCTCCAGCAGCGCAAAGCGCAGCCGCTCGCCGGGATCTTCGTAGCGTGGCAGGGCCACACGGGGCACCTTCGTGCCCGCCAGCGAGGTGTGGTAGAGCGATGTGGTGATTTCTTTATCCCGCACCTTGTAGGTGAACGTCTCCTGGCGGTAGCGTTCGGCCGTGGCGTCCCACTCTTCCAGGATCCGCTTGCAGCGAGCGTCGAGCTTGTCCCACCAGTGACGAATCATCTGATCGAGCCGCTCCAGCAGCAGCTCACGGTCTTCGGGCGCCCAACGCTCCACCTGACGCCGCGCGCCCACCGCCTCACCCCACTTGCGGGCGTAGGTCACCTGCTCCTCTACCCACTTTCGGTAGTTGCGGCAGGTCTCGACGATCTCGCCCAGGTAGCGCTCACGCTTCGGCGGAATGATGGCCAGTTTTTCGGGATCGACCTCCGGAAGCTCCTCGGGCTTGAAAAGCCGGGAAGTCCGGCCAAAGCGGAAGCGTTCGTTGAGCAGCTCGAGCAGCGCCAGGTAGAGCCGCGTCGTGCCCGGGTCGTTGAAGTGCGAGGCCATGGTCGGAAAGACCGGCATGGCCTCCAGGGGTTGATCGAAGGCGCCCCGGTTGCGCTGCACCTGCTTGCGGATGTCGCGCAATGCATCCTGGCTGCCCCGCTTTTCGAACTTGTTCAGCGCGATCAGATCGGCCAGGTCCAGCATCCCAATCTTTTCGAGCTGGGTCGGGGCGCCGTAGTCCTGGGTCATCACATAGAGCGTGATGTCGGCCAGATCCACGATCTCCGTGTCGCTCTGGCCGATGCCGGCCGTCTCGACGAAGATCAGGTCGAAACCGGCCGCCCGGCACACGTCGATGGCTTCCTTCAGCGATTCGGAGATGGAGCGATGGGCCTGGCGCGTGGCGAACGAACGCATGTAGACGCGGTCGCCGTGCTCGCCGTAGAGCGCGTTCATGCGAATGCGGTCGCCCAGCAACGCCCCGCCCGTGCGCCGCCGCGTGGGATCCACCGAGAGCACGGCGATATGGATGTCCTCGAAGTCGTTGAGAAAGCGACGAATCAGCTCGTCGGTCAGCGTCGATTTGCCCGCACCGCCGGTACCGGTGATGCCCACCACCGGTGCCGTGCGCACCTCGGCCGCCGGCGCACCGTCGCCGCCGGCCGGCTCGGGCACCAGGTGCGCCGGCACGTGCTCCAGCAACCGCGATTCGATGGCCGTCAGCACACGGGCCAGCGCTTTTTTGTCCCGCTGCCGCACCCGTTCCAGCTCTTCGGCTTCGAGCTGGTGCACGGTCGGAAAGTCGCACTGCTCCAGCATGTAGTTGACCATGCCCTGTAGGCCCATGCGCAGCCCGTCCTCCGGCGAGAAGATCTTGCAGACGCTGTAGGCTTCCAGCTCCCGGATCTCCTCGGGCACGATCACACCACCGCCCCCACCGAAGACCTTGATGTACGAGGCGCCCCGCTCTCTGAGCAGGTCGATCATGTATTTGAAAAACTCCATGTGCCCGCCCTGGTAGCTCGAGACGGCGATGCCCTGCACGTCCTCCTGGATGGCCGTCTCGACGATCTCGTGGACGGAGCGATTGTGGCCCAGATGGATGACCTCGGCGCCGCTGGCCTGGAGCAAACGCCGGATCAGATTGATGGCGGCGTCGTGTCCGTCGAAAAGGCTGGCCGCCGTGACGAAGCGGATGCGGTGTTTGGGTTTATAGATACGCGTTTCCATGGGGATCTTCGGTTTTCGCAAGCGCTTTCAGCCATAGAAAACAAAAACCCGGCCGCAAAAGTTCGGCCGGGCGTGGGAATTTCTCAGAGGAGCCTTTCTTCTGAAACGCCAATCCCTGGTCGCGCCAGCGACACCCTCGAAGTCGGACGTCCCAGTCTCCTTTCGCCAGTAGCTGCCTGGCCTCTTGCCGACCTATACGGGGTCGCTGATTTACCGGTGCATGAGAGTGCCGCACCCCGTGTGGCGGACGTAATCCAGCGGGTAGGATCGGGCGGGCACAGCGGTCCGCCCCTACCTGGTAGAAACGTTGTTGTTTGTCTGGTAGGAGGCACCGCAGTGTGCGCCCGTGCTTTCTCATATGCTCCATTGAGTCGGCGATTACGGAAGGAGCGCCTCGGTAATACGATTTCCGGGAAATCCTCGGCCATGTGAGAAAGCACGGGGAAAGAAGCGGGTCAGGGGATGCCACGCACGTGCCCTTGAAATCGCATCAGTAATACCAGGGAAATTTTGAGTAGTCCGGCTTGCGCTTTTCGAGGAAGGCATCGCGGCCCTCGCGGGCTTCTTCGGTCATGTAGGCCAGTCGGGTCGCCTCGCCGGCAAAGAGTTGCTGGCCGATCAGGCCGTCGTCGATCAGGTTGAAGGCGTACTTGAGCATGCGGATGGCCGTCGGACTTTTCCGGTTGATCTCGGCCGCCCACTCCAGCGCCACCTCTTCGAGCTTTTCGTGCGGCACCACGGCGTTGACCATACCCATCTGGTAGGCCTCCTCGGCCGTGTAGGTGCGGCCCAGGAAGAAGATCTCGCGGGCGCGTTTCTGTCCTACCATGCGAGCCAGATAGGCCGAGCCAAAGCCCCCGTCGAAGCTGGCCACGTCAGGATCGGTCTGCTTGAAGAGCGCATGCTCCCGGCTGGCGATCGTCAGGTCACAAACAACGTGCAGGCTGTGGCCGCCGCCCACCGCCCAGCCGGGCACCACGGCGATCACCACCTTGGGCATGAAGCGGATCAACCGCTGCACTTCCAGAATGTGCAGCCGGCCCATGCGGGCCTTTGCGGCGGGCGAGTCGTCCCCTTCCTCGTACTGGTAGCCCGACGGTCCGCGCACGCGCTGATCGCCCCCGGCCGAAAAGGACCACTTGCCGTGCTTTTTCGAGGGGCCGTTGCCCGTCAGCAGCACCACGCCGACATCCGGCGTCTGGCGGGCGTGGTCGAGCGCCTGATAGAGTTCATCGACGGTCTTGGGGCGAAACGCGTTGAGCACTTCCGGCCGGTTGAAGGCAATGCGGACCGTACCCTGATCCTTGGCGCGATGGTAGGTGATGTCCTCGAACTGGAATCCTTCGACTTCCACCCAGCGGTCGGGATCGAAAATGGCCGAAACCATGGCGGCTCCTGTGTTTTCGTGAGACAACTTCGGGATTGTCGGCGCCAATATAGAACGAAAAAGGCTTCGATGCGCTACAGATTTTCGGGCCAGGCCAGTGCCCGAACATAGCCGTCGTGCTCGGATGCCCGCACCTGCCAGCTCGTGCCATCTTCCAGCAGCACGCGGCCACGCGTGGCCGTCTCCAGCACCAGTCGGAGCCTTCGAGGCGAGCAGCGCAGGCCGACGCCGAGCCCTTTCAGCACGGCTTCCTTGAAGGCCCAGCACCAGATCACGGCCTGCCCCGGATCGTCCCCGAAATGACGCAGCAGCGGGTACTCATCTGGATGCAACACGTAACGATAGAGTTCGGGTGGGCGTGGTTTGAGGCGCTCCAGATCGGCCCCGATCGGATGGGGAGCGACGGCGGCCAGCGCCACTTCGTCGGCATGGGCGATCGAGACGAACAGCCCCGTGCCCGGCACCTGCGGCGGCTCGTCGGGACGCGCCACAAGGGGCACGCGCTCGGGAGCTATGCCCAGGCGTTCGGCCAGCAACTGCCGGGCGGCTGCCCGTCCCAGCAGAAACGCCCGCTGCCGCTGCACACGCCGGAAGCCCGCCAGCCGCCGGCCCTCGTCTTCCGAAAGCCACGACCGCCAGCGGGGCTCGCAGGACGGATCGTAGCGCAGCCAGTGCCAGCTGATTGACTCCGGCAACTCCATGCGTGGACTCCCCGGATCAACAAAAAAGGCAGGGCCTGATGCCCTGCCTTTCACGTTTCGATCGCCGGGCGGTTCAGGCCGCCGCGACTTTCGCCAGCGCCTCCTTGTAGTACTGGGCCACCTGGTCCCAGTTGACCACGTTCCACCAGTTCTGGATGTACTCGGCGCGGCGGTTCTGATACTTCAGGTAGTAGGCATGCTCCCAGACGTCCAGCCCCAGGATAGGCGTATGGCCCTGCATGTAGGGGCTGTCCTGGTTCGGCGTCGAATAGACCTGGAGCTTGCCGTTTTCGTCCACCACCAGCCAGGCCCAGCCGCTGCCGAAGTGTCCGGCGGCCGTGGCCGAGAACTTCTCCTTGAAAGCCTCGAACGAACCGAACGTGGCCTTGATCGCCTCGGCCAGTTCACCGGTGGGTTCACCCCCACCATTGGGTTTCATGATGGTCCAGAACAGGCTGTGGTTGGCGTGTCCGCCACCGTTGTTGCGCACGGCGGTCCGGATCGCCTCGGGAATTTCGTTGATGCCGCGCAGCAACTCTTCAATCGACTTGTTCTGCAGCTCGGGGTAGCCCTCGAGCGCCTTGTTCAGGTTGTTGACGTAGCCCTGATGGTGCTTCGTGTAATGAATTTCCATCGTCTGCGCATCGACATACGGCTCGAGGGCGTCATACGGATAGGGCAACGGGGGCAGCGTGAAAGCCATAGCGTCTCCTCGATTTGGTTCCGGGTTGCATCGGATCGCCGCAGCGTTCCTCCCACGGGGAAGGTTCTAACGGAAAAAACCGCGGGAAAGTTTTCCCGGTTAACCAGATCGTAACACTTCGAGCAGGCGTTCGTAGTCGCGCCGGCTCAGTTTCCCTGTTTCCAGCAACTGCTGGAGTAGGGCCTGCACCGCTTCGCGATCGGTTTGCGTCGCCGGAGCTTGTGGCGCGGAAGGTGCGCGCAGCATGGCCTCCTGCAGAAAGCGTGCGATGTAAGGGGCCGCTTTGGGCCTGCCAGAGAAGTCCATCGACAGCGTGAAGGTGGCGCGGCCGCGGTTGACCTGCAGTTCGATACGGCGACCGCCCAGCAATCGCCGCTTCAGTTCGACGTCCACCAGGTCTTCGTAACGGACGGTCTGTGGGGGTTCCAGATCCAGGTTCTGGAACACGAACCGATCTCGCAGGAAGACGGCGCCGTCCCGTCCCGTGCCCATCAGTGTCGCGTCGTAAAGCGCCAGCACTTCGTGGGGCGCCACGCCCTGCGCGTAGTCGGCCAGCGCGCCCCGGAGACGATCTTCCGGGATTTCCGGGGCCACGAACAGACCCCATTGCGGCGCGTGCGGAATCAGTTCGCGGATGAGTGCTTCCATGCTCGTTTTCAGGCCGTTCGGCGCAGACGCGCAGCAAAGGCCCCGTCCATCCGGTCGCGCGGCGGCCAGGTGGCCAGGAAGCCTTCGGCCGTAACCATCTCGGCCGGCACCCAGGCGTCGGCCCGCTCCACGGTGAACTCCGGATGCCGCGCCAGAAATGCCCGGACACGCGCTTCGTTTTCCTCCGGCTCGATCGTGCAGGTGCTGTAGACCAGGATGCCGCCGGGACGCACCAGCCGGGCAGCCGCCTCCAGCAGCTCGTCCTGCAGCCGGACGAGTTCGTCCAGCTCCTCCGGACGCCGGTGCCAGCGCAGGTCGGCCCGTTTGGCGAGCACGCCCAGCCCGGAGCAGGGCACGTCGAGCAGCACGCGGTCGGCCTGCAGGTCCGGATAGCGCTCGGGCACCTGGCGCAGGTCGAGCGTCTCGGCCGCAATGCTGGTCAGCCCCTGCTGCAGGGCGGCTCTGCGGATCAGTTCCGTCCGCTTCGGGTGCACGTCGAAAGCCAGTACGCGCCCGTGGTCGCGCATGCGCGTAGCGATGTAGGTGGTCTTGCCGCCGGGCGCCGCGCAGGCGTCGACGATGGTTTCGTCCGGATGCGGATCGAGCAGACGCACCACCAGGCCCGCGCTTTCATCCTGAACGGCCAGCAGGCCTTTTTCGATGAGCCGGTCTTCCAGGATGGGGCCCAGCCGCTGCACCCGGATGAAGTCGTTCAGCACGGGCGACGGCTCGGCTTCGAGACCCCGATCGGCCAGGCGATGCAGCACCACATGGCGCGGAATGCGGTCGGTGCGCACGCGCACGCCAAACCAGGGGCGTTCGTTGTTGTAGCGCAGGAGCGCCTCGGTGTCGGCCGGTCCGTAGCGAGCCAGCCAGCGCTGCACGATCCAGGTCGGGTGCGAATAGCGAATGGCCAGATCTTCGGCCGGGTCGCCCGTCTGCGGCTGCGGCAGAAAGTCGCGCTGGCGCAGCAGCGATCGGAGCACGGCGTTCACCACGGCTCCGGCCTGCGGCCGCACAAGCCTTCGGGCCAGTTCGACGGCCTCGTGCAGCGCGGCATAAGGCGGCGTGTCCGTGAAGAGCAGTTCGTAAAGACCCAGCCGCAGGATCTGGCGCAGCCGGGGCTCCATGCTGTCGTAGCGGCCGCGGTAGTTCTGTGCCAGCAGAAAGTCGAGCCAGCGCCGCCAGCGCGTCACGCCGGCCACGTATTCGGTAGCCCGGCGGCCGGCCTCCGGCTCCAGCTCGTCGATCAGTCCGGCCGACGTCAGACGGTTGACGTAAGCCTGATCGTTTTCGATGCGTTCCAGCATCCGCACCGCCTCCCGGCGGGCGGGATCCAGGCGTTTGCGTAGTCCTCGTACTTTAGGCATAAATTTCCTGTAAACGCGGGGTACGTTTCTCTGATACCGAATCAAGAGAAAAAGGTTATCAGAAGATCTCGTTATAGGGGGGTGTTCCTTTGACGCGGTAATAAACGAACTGCAATAACGGAAGAGTTTCCCCCGGACGCGTGTCGTATCGGAGGCGGTCGTCGATCCAGACGCGCATCCATACGCCAGCGACACCCGGAGAGAGTCGTGCGAAAAAGCGCTCACGTAGCCGGATATCAAATTCCCCGCTGTAAGGCAACGTAATCTGCAACGTGTCAGCTTCCAGAAAATACACCAGCAGGGTATCTCTGCGCGGCGTGCCCGACTCGTCCAGCACCGCCGTACGCTGCAGCAGAAAGTTTGTCGAGGTGACCAGCGTCAGCGTGCTGTCTGTGGTGCCTTCAATGCGGAGCCGCGCCCGCTCCGGCGCATCCTGTCCCCTGAACAGATCGCAGGCGCCCAGCAACAGGCAACCAGTGAGTCCCAGAACAACCAGTCCTCGCATCTATATCCACCGGTTTGGCTTTAGAAAAGCGGAGGTGCCGAAGACCGGGCTCCGGCACCTCCGTCTCATTCAGGTACGTCTTTTCGGCTCAGTCTATGTACGGATTGGCACGACGCTCAATAATCGTAATGGGGAAGAAGGTCCCCGGCTGGCGCATGGCCGTGCCGTCCGGTCGCCACTCCGGCGAGGGATCATTAAAGCGGTAGTGGTCCGCCAGGCGACGCCCCTGCAGGAACAGGTAAGCCTGACGGCTAAAACGGAGCATTTCAATCGGTTCGATGCCCGAACTGTTCGGGTCATAAGGTGTCAGCCCGTCCCGCGTACGCAGATGGTTGATGTGGGTGGTAAAGCCGTTGATGTCTCCGCTGGCCAACGCCGCTTCGGCCAAAATCAGGTGCATTTCACGTTCGGAGGCAACTGTCATGTCAGGGTACAGACCGGCCGCATGGAAGGCCATGATCTCCTGCTCCACAAAAGGATGGACCACATCTGTGTCAATGATGTCTTTGAAGATAACGGCCTGCGTCTGCTTGTTGTTGGCCGTGGGCTGAATGTAGGTATCCCCAAAACGCATCTCCAGACGGCTGTTGACCTGATCCCCCAGGCTCAGATCCCCCACCACCAGATCGGGCGCATTGGGATCCATGTCCAGAATCACCCGGGCTTCGGGATCTACCACGGCAAGCGCCGCCTGGGCATCGGCCACGGCACCGGCATCGTTGACCAGTCCGTTCACTTGCACCTGTCCGGGTCGAAGCATGGCGCGCAGCGCCTTGCTGTACTTGGCACGCGCCCGGAACATCAAGATCTGCCCCTGGAGGGCAGTATTGTTCCGCGCCTCAGCGATTGCCAGCGCTTTGTTAAGGTAATCGATCGCCTTATCATAGACCTGCGGCAATCCATCCCGGCCGATCGGTGGTGCGGGCTCCTGCCGATCGGAAAAGGCAAAGTCGTCAAACATATCGGCGATCGTCACATAGATGATCGCGCCGTACAGGTAGGCCCGCGCCAGCACGGTAGGATCCGAAAGTGCCCCTTCGTTGCGAAATGCTTCCAGCCGGGCGATGACCGCATCGGCCCACCAGCGCGCCTCGGCTACATAGGGGAAGGCTGCGTCGGTAAATTCATTAAACGGATCGTCCACATTCCCAAAGTCCAGCTGTTGCCAGGCATCGCGCGATCCTACCCAGACCAGCTCGTCAGTAGCTGTAGAATAAGGCGTCAGAATCGCTTGAACCGCCCGCGTAACAGCGGCTTCGACGCCATTCACCATGGGTTCGGCTGCCGCCGGATTCCCCAGGTCTTCTTCAACCAGGTCGTTCGGGTTGTTGACGTCCAGCAGGTTACAGCCGGCGATACTCAGCCCCAGGCTAAAGACCAACAACCCGATCCAGAAGCTTTTATCGTAACGCATGGTCGTTTCTCCCGGTAGGTTAGAAGCCAAACCGAACGGTAAACGTCACCCGCCGCGGCAGGACGAAGCCAAAGGCGTCCACTCCGTCCAGGTAGTTCTGATCCAGCTGGCTACCGCTGCCGCGCCCGACGGCATTGACTTCCGGATCCGGCCCGTCGTAGCGGGTCCAGAGCGCCAGGTTGCGCACGCCCAGCGTGAACGACAGCCGGTCAATGCCCCAGAGCCGCTGCAGATGCGAACGCGGCACGTCGTAGGTCAGGCTCAGCTCCCGCCAGCGCAGAAAGTCGGCCGGCTTGATCGTATTCAGCCCACTGAAGGGAGCCAGCGCCAGCAGTTCGTTAAGCCAGCGCTCCAGCGCCCGCAGCCGCACCTGCGGATCGTTCATGGGATTCCCGTTGGCATCCACCCCCCCGGTCGCGTAATCCCGCACCACTTCGGCCGACCAGGGCAGGTTGCGTCCGATCACGGCATTGGCCTGACGGAAGGCGAACGTCAGATTATTCACGTAGTAGTTGCCCGCCTTGAATTCGAAGGCCGTATAGAGCCGGAAGTTGCGCAGAAAGCGAATCGTCGCCCCGAACGAGCCCTGCCAGTCCGGCGTCGGCTTGCCGAGGTAATGGTCCAGCAGATCTCCATCGCCGTCCTCATCGGCAAGCAACACCAGCCCCAGCGAACTGGGCATGTTGACACGCCCGTTGCTTGGATTGATCAGATCTTCCGGCGTCAGTGTCGCCAGATAGGCCAGCACCTCATCCCGCGAGTCCGGCTGCCCATCTCCGTTGAAGTCTACCGGCAGGTGGTTGGCATCGGTCGGCAATAGTTTGGCCCCGAAATGCGCTCCTGGTGCATACCCCTCAATGATGAAGTTGCGATACCGCGGATAGCTGCCGCCGACCTTGATAGGTGGAGCCCCTCCCATGTCGGTCACCTGCTCCCACAGATAGGAGGCGCCTGCAAATAGCTCTACCGAGAATTGCTCGCTGCTGTAAACCGTGCCCTGAAAGCCCAGTTCTACTCCTTTTGCCTTCAATTCGCCAATGTTTGTAAGCTGGCGGGCCCGGAAGCCTCCCGTAACGGGGAATTGCTTGTCCACCAGGGCATCGGTAACCGTTCGATCCCAGTAGGTGGCCTGCAAGGCGAGCCGGTCCTGTAACAATCCGAGCTCCATGCCCACTTCCCATTCGGTGGAGATCTCCGGCTTGAGCTCCGGATTCCCCAGATTGCCCGGCACAATACCGGGGCCGCTGCTTGAAGCAACCGGCACGTAGGTGGTCAACGCATCAAAGGCACCGGGCTGCAATCCTGACTGTCCCACGGCCGCCCGCAGCCGCAGTGACGAAATGGGCCCCAGCGGACGCCAGAACGGCGCATCGGACGGAATGAAACTGAGCCTTGGGATAGAACACAGCGTCAAACTCCGAACCAAAGGCGCTGTTGGCGTCCAGACGCCCACCGACGGTCAGAAAGAGATAATCGTTAAATCCAATCTGCTCCTGTGCAAAGATTCCCAGATTGACCACCTCCAGATAGGACTCAAAGACTTCCTGTTCGGCAGCACCACCCGTCACGTCAATACCCGGTCCCGGGAAACGCCGCCCTTCGGCCGATTCGTCGATGCGGCGCGTGATGAAGCCCTGCGTCCCCAGAATGAACGTGGACTCCAGCGACGAGCTAAGCCGCACCCGATGGGTTGCCTTGATATCGGCCGTAATGTCCAGCGCATTCAGGTCGTCAATGCGGCGGACGCCTTCCGGATTGTAGCCGCTGAAATTGTCAATATTCCAGCGAAATGGAAAGACTTCTCGGCTGAGCTGGTTGACCACATCAATGCCAAAGGTAGCGTCCACCATGAGCGGTCGCGACGGCCGATAGTTCAGATTCAGACTAGAACTTATCCGGAAAATAGGGATACTCTGTAATCGCCACGATAATCGGAGCGGCCTCATGAAACTCACCGACGCACAATGGGCACGCATCGAGCCCCTGATCGTCTCCCCTCCTAAACGCCCTGATCGACGCGGCCGTCCCCGACGCGCCGACCGCGAGATCCTCGAAGCGATCCTCTGGATACTCCAGACCGGCGCTCCCTGGGCCAAGCTCCCCGCCCACTTTCCGCCCAGGTCCACCTGCCACGATCGCTTCCAAGCATGGAACCGAAACGGCACCCTCCAACGCATTTTGCAGGTGTTGGCCGAAGAACTCCACCAACAGGGCAAGCTCAAGCTTTCGGAGTGCTTTATCGATGCCTGCTTTGTCGCTGCTAAAAAGGGGGGACGTGTGTGGGCAAGACAAAGCGAGGTAAAGGAAGCAAACTCATGGCGATAGCCGATGCCAATGGGATGCCGCTGGCGGTGCTGGTGGCCAGTGCTTCGCCACATGAGACCCGGTTGGTCGAAGCCACTCTGGCGGCTCGTTTTACCGAGGCCAGGCCAGTACGTTTGATTGGAGATCGGGCTTATGACAGTGATCCGCTGGATAAGGCATTGGCGCAACAGGGTATAGAGATGATTGCCCCGCATCGGCGGAATCGGAAGCGGAAAAAGACGCAGGATGGGCGTAAGCTTCGTCGCTATCGACGCCGTTGGAAAGTAGAGCGGTTGTTTGCGTGGTTGGGGCATTTTCGCCGGATTGTGATGCGTCATGAGCGCTACGCGGAAAACTACCTGGGTTTTGTATTGCTCGGGTGCCTCATGATCTTCTTGAGAACCTTTTTCGGATGACTTCTACCAAAGAAGCGATCGACGTCCTGAGTATAGGTTTGCTGTAGCCCCTCATTCACCGTCATGAAGGCCGGCGAGCCGGTCTGGTTGTTGTATCGGACCAGCTCCGGCTTGCCGAACTGAGCCAGCGTAAAGGCCGCATAGATGTTGTTGTTGTTGTTGGGCGTCTCATAATGACGCCGCGTCAGACCGGTCGAAATGCCCAGCCGTAGCTTATCGCTGGGGAAAATATTGACCGTAGCGCTGGCCTGCGCCAGACGGTTGATATCAGCCGAGCGGGTACGCACCCCTGGCGGATACCAGCGCCCTTTCTTGGCCCCAAACGGCCCATCTTCGTCCGACCATCTCAGATTGACAAAATACGTGACTCCGGGCGTCCCACCACTGACCGAAGCCGAATAGGCCTGGTGGTAACCCGTCTCAAACATCTCATGCATGAAGTTCGTCCGCACCAGTTCATAAGGGCGAATCGGCCGCCCGAAGTACTTCGACATGGTATCGGCTACGGCCTGATTCCAGGCCCACCCGGTATTGTCCGGATAGATCTTCGGATACCACGAGGCGCCCTGCTCAATCCGGAAGCTGAAGCGCGGCGGCCCCACTGCCCCCCGCTTTGTGAAGATCTGAATTACACCATTAGAAGCCTCCGTGCCGTACAGCGTGGCCGCCGCGGCACCTTTCAGAATTTCGATCCGCTCAATGGCTTCGGGATCCAGATCGTCCAGGCGCGAAGGTGAGCCACCTCCGCCGGTTCCTACGAAGCCACTTCCGAATCCTCCGTCGCGATTAACTCGGATCCCGTCGATGTAAACGATCGGCTCATTGCTCTGGGAAAGCGAGGCCGAGCCGCGAATACGAATGCGGGCCCCCTCACCGGTGATACCGCCCGAAGGCAGTACGGCTACCGATGGCTCGCGTGCCATCAGCATTTCCGAAAGATTCTGCACCGGGGCAATCTCCAGACGGGCCGCATTGATGGTGGCGATCGTATTCCCAAGTCGCTTTACTTCTACGGGACCACCCGCACCGGTCACGACCACTTCCTGCAGGTTCAGCGCCGTCTGGAAGAGCGCAAAATCAACCGTGATAGTTGCCCCTTCTTCAACCGTCACCCGGCGCGTTTCCGTTCGATACCCGACGAAGCTGGCCTCCAGGGTATAGGTCCCGGCCGGAACACGCTCAATGGTGTAGTTCCCATCGATGTCCGTTGCCGCCCCGCGAATCAGCTCGCGAACCACCACGTTGGCGCCCGGGATGGGATCCTGCGTCTCGGCATCCACTACGCGCCCTCGGATCGTCCCCTGCGCCAATACGCTACCGGGCAGCAACAACGCCAGCAAAAGTGCGTAGCCAATGCGCATAACCTTTCCGGATTTTGGTGAGGCAAATCGATGACAATCTAACGCTATTTTAAAAAACAGATCACCTTTCCTTCAACAAGTCTTCAATCTAAACCGTCAAAATACCTGACCGAACTGCCAAAATCAGCGGTTGAGCAGGTGGGCGCGCACGCTTTCCAGGACGGGCAGCCCCTCCTCCAGCAACAGGCCGTGCAGGCGGGCCATTTCGTAGCCGCGGCCCATGCCGGCTACGGCCCAGACCTGTTCACCGCGAAGATAAAAGGCCAGAAACTTCCGGGCCGACGGGTCGCCGTCGAGCACCACCTCGTCCCAGGCGTCCACGTAGCCCAGGTACTGCAGGCTCACGCCGAACTGGCGCGTCCAGAAGAACGGCACGCCCCGGTAGGCACGACGCGCTCCGGCTGCATTGGCACCGGCCAGGCGCCCGTGCTGCGCGGCCAGTCGCCAGTGCTCGATCCGGATCGGCGTGCCCGTGCGCCAGTCGGGGAAGCGGGCGGCATCGCCGGCCACAAACAGCCCGTCGGCCGCCTGCAAAAAGGCATCCACGATAATGCTGCCGTCCGGGGCTTTCTGCACGCCCTGCACAAAATCCGTGGCCGGCTGCACGCCCACGCCCACCACGACCAGCTCGGCCGCAAGCCGACTGCCGCCATTCAGCACGACCTGCTGCACCCGATCCGTACCCTCGAAAGCCTGTACGGTATGCCCCAGCCGAAACGCCACGCCGTTTTCCTCATGCAGCGTCTGCAGCACGCGTCCGACCTCCACGCCGAGCGTGCGCTCGAACGGCACCGATTCTGGCGCCACGACGGTCACTTCCAGCCCGAGATGCCGCAGGCTTTGCGCGACCTCCATCCCGATGAAACTGGCCCCCACGACCACCGCCCGCCGGGCCTCGCGGGCCGCCGCGCGAATGGCCCGGCTATCCTCGATGGTGCGCAGCGTGAAGATGCCCGCCAGTTCAGCCCCCGGCACCTCCAGCCGGCGCGGCCGGGCGCCCGGCGCCACGACGGCCACGTCGTAGCGCAGCACCTCGCCATCGGCCAGCGTAATGGTTTTCGCGGCGGCGTCCAGCGCGGCGGCCGGCCGTCCCTGCACCACTTCGATGTCCGCCGCCTCGTAAAAGGACGGATCGCGCAGCGGCATCCACTCTTCGGGCGCCTCGCCCGCCAGGTATTCTTTGCTCAGGTTCGGCCGATCGATCGGCGGAAACTCGCTGCCGGCTACCCAAACCACACGTCCCCGAAAGCCCTCCGCCCGGACGGCCTCGACCGCATAGGCGCCCGCACAGCCCGATCCGACCACCACGCAGGTGCGCGCCTCCTGCGGATCGCGTCGGACCAGCGCCGGTGCCCGTCGGCCTTCCACCGTGTCGGGCAATTCCACCAGCACCTGATCGTTCTCGACGCGCACCGGAAAGCGCGGCAGGTGATCCATCCCCGGCGGCTCCAGATGCTCGCCGGTTCGCGCGTGGAAGCAGGCATGGTGCCAGGGACAGATGATCCGTTCGCCATGAAGCGCGCCCGTCGCAAGCGGGGCCCCGTAGTGCGTGCAGCGGGCTCCCAGCGCGTAAAACTGACCGTCCAGTCGCACCAGCAGCAGTTCCGTCTCGCCCGCTTTCACCTGTTTCATCTGGCCATCGGCCAGCTCATCGACGCGGGCAACCGGATAGATCGGCATGGCAGGCAGGTGTTTGTTTCAACAGAAAAGCTTTTCAGAAGATAACCCACCTGGTTCCGAAGGTCCAGCCCCCGGCTTCAACCATCCGGTTACGAAACAGGCGGCCGTCTGAAGCCCACCCTGCTTACCCTGCGCTGCAAAGGCTTCTGTTTGGGCACCCCGCTATCGCTTATGCCGGACTGGAAGTCATATGGGATCGCTGATTTACTGGTGCATGAGGAGGCCACACCCCGTGTGGCGGACGTGATCCGGCGGGTATGATCGGGCGGACACAGGGGTCCGCCCCTACGGGATAGGGAAAACGCCAAGGATCTGTAGGGGCGCACCGCCGTGTGCGCCCGTGCTTTCTCACATGCACTATGATTTCCGGGAAATCATATAAGTTCTACAAACCAGTGCTTCTGGCACGCAGCGCAAAGCACCAGTTTACCAGTTCTTCCCTTGTTTTCCGGATAAGTTCTACCACAAGCGCGCGTACCTGTCCAGCAAACTGATGATCAAAAATCATGGGCGCACACCCTGGCGCGCCCCTGCCGGAAAAAATGCCCCCACCTCGCAGGAGTGAACCCTCAGGGTCCGCCCCGAACATCGGGCGCGGGCGGTCGCGCGTGGCCGCCTCAAGCAATGCGAAGCACGATCTTGCCCACGTTCAGATTGGCCTCCATGCGGCGATGCGCCTCGGCTACTTCCGTCCAGTCGTAGATGCGGTCGATCACGGGCCGCAGCCGGCCTTCGGCAAAGTCGCTCAGGAAGCGCTCGGCGAACGCCTGCGTCAGCCGCACCTTGTAGTCGCGCGGGCGGTTGCGGAGCGTGGAGGCCATCAGGTGCGCCCGCCGCGCAAAAAGCAGCCGCAGGTCGAACGACGCAACGCGACTGCCGCCCATCGTGGCCAGCAGCACGATCCGTCCGTCCACGGCCAGACATTGCAGGTTGGGCTCCAGATAAGGCGCCCCGACGAAATCGACGATCACGTGCGCTCCGGTTCCGCCGGTTGCTTCCTGCACCCGCGCGGCAAAGTTTTCGGTATGGTAGTCAATGGTGGTTTCGGCACCCAGCGCCCGGCAGACTTCGTGCTTGGCGGCCGAGGCGGTGACGTGCACGTGCGCGCCGAGGCGCCGCGCCAGCTGGATGGCGGCCGTTCCCACGCCACTTGCGCCGGCATGGATGAGCACGTGCTCGTTTCGCTGCAGCTGTCCCAGCCAGCAGAGCGCCTGATAGGCCGTCAGAAACACCTCGGGAACGGCGGCGGCCTCCTCGAACGACAGGTTGTCCGGAATGCGCATGGCCATCCCGGCCGGCAGCACGGCGTATTCGGCGTAGCCCCCGCCCTCGACGAGCCCGAACACGCGGTCGCCCACCTGCCAGCCCGTCACGCCGGGTCCCAGCGCAGCCACCGTCCCGGCCACGTCCAGCCCCAGAATCGGACTGGCGCCGGGCGGCGGCGGATACTTCCCTTCCCGCTGCAACAGATCGGCGCGGTTGAGCGACGTGGCCCGCACGCGCACCAGCAGTTCGCCCGGGCCGGGCGCGGGCGTGGGATATTCCCCCAGATAGAGTTTTTCAGGACCTCCCGGTTCGCTGACCAGAATGGCTCGCATGTCGTTCACCACCGCGATAATTCGAGGCTTTGCCGGCAATTTACACAGCAGCACCTTTCTTTTCGGTCGCTTCGTACTATTTTTAGCAAAAAGACAACCATCGCGTTCACCAAAGCCAGCGAGGAGCCATGAAAGTTACCGTCATCGGAGCGGGCAACGTGGGGGCTACCGTGGCCGAGTGCGTGGCCCGCAAGGACATGGTCAAAGAAGTCGTGCTCGTGGACATCGTCGAAGGGCTGCCGCAGGGCAAGGCGCTCGACATGCAGGAGGCCGCGCCCATCCACGGCTACGACACGCGCATCATCGGCACGAACGACTACAAAGACACGGAGGGCTCGGACATCTGCGTGATCACGGCCGGCTCGCCGCGCAAACCGGGCATGAGCCGCGACGACCTGCTGGCGATCAACGCGAAGATCGTGCGCTCGGTCACCGAGCAGTTCGTCAAGGGCAGTCCGAACGCCATCATCATCGTCGTGTCGAACCCGCTCGACGTAATGACCTACGTGGCTTACAAGACGAGCGGCTTTCCGAGCCATCGCGTGATGGGCATGGCCGGCGTGCTCGACACGGCCCGCTTCCGCACGTTCATCGCACTGGAGCTGGGCGTTTCGGTGCGCGACGTGCAGGCGCTGCTGATGGGCGGTCATGGCGACTCGATGGTCCCGCTGCCCCGCTACGCCACGGTCAGCGGCATCCCGATCACGCAGCTGCTACCCAAAGAGAAAATCGACGCGATCGTCGAGCGCACGAAGTTCGGCGGCGGCGAAATCGTCAAGCTGATGGGCACTTCGGCCTGGTACGCGCCGGGCGCGGCGGCGGCCGAGATGGTCGAAGCCATCGTGAAGGACGCGAAGCGCATCCTGCCCTGCGCCGCCTACGTGAACGGCCAGTACGGGCTGAAGGACCTGTTCATCGGGGTGCCCGTGCGGCTGGGCCGCAACGGCGTTGAGGAGATCATCGAAGTGGAGCTGAACGAAGAGGAGCGTAAGCTGCTCGAAGCCTCGGCCGAGCACGTGCGCAAAGGCATTCAGGACCTGGAGCGTATCGAAGCGGCAGCGAGCTGAACGAAAAGCCGGAGTTCCGCATTAGCTGAAGGGTGCGGAACTCCGGCTTTTTCCTGCTCGTAGGCGCGCAAAAAGCGTAGCGCCTGTCGCATGGCACACGTTCACACACACGCGCACGATGGGAGCCACCGTCGGCTCGTGCTTTCGATCGGCCTGAACCTGCTCATCTCGGTGGCCGAGATCGTCGGGGGCTTGCTGGCGGGCAGTCTGGCGCTGCTCTCCGACGCCGTGCATAACCTGAACGACACGGCCTCGCTGGGGGTCAGCTACGTGGCCCGCCGCCTGACCCGCCGCCGGCCCAACGCACGTAAGACGTTCGGCTATCGCCGCGCCGAGATCGTGGGCGCGTTCGTCAACCTGGTGACACTGGTGGTCATCGCGCTCTTTCTCGTCAAAGAGGCAATCGACCGCCTGCTGGCGCCTCAGCCCATCGACGCGCCCGTCATGCTGACGGTGGCTACAATCGGCCTGGTGGCCAACGTGCTCACGGCCGTACTCTTATACCGGGACGCTCATGAGAGTCTGAACATTCGCAGCGCTTTTCTGCACATCATTTCGGACGCCGTTTCGTCGGTGGCCGTCATCCTGGGCGGCATCGCCATCCTGCTCTGGGGCGCCTACTGGGTGGACCCGGTCATCACGATCGGCATCGCCGTCTATATCGCCTTGCTGAGTCTGAAGCTTCTCCGACAGACTACCCACATTCTGATGGAAGGCACGCCGGAGAATCTGGACCCCCGGCACATTGCCGCCGATCTGCGCCAGATGGCGCATGTACGCGACGTGCACCACGTGCACATCTGGCAGCTCGACGAACACCACCTGGCCTTCGAGGCGCACGTGGTCGTCGACGAAGCCGACCTGCCCCGGATGGAACAGATCAAGCGGGCATTGAAGCAGCGGCTGCGCGAGCAGTACGGGATCGGGCACGTGACCCTCGAATTCGAAAGCCATCCCTGCTGCGAGGAAGCCTCGGCGCCGCCCTGCCACGACCCCCTGCCGGCCCGCCAGTAATTTTTTCAGTAGCGCTCAAGATACCATTCCATCTCGGGCTCAACGCGCGGAAGCATCTGAAAGCGATCGCGGCGACTGCGTTGCACCACCAGTCGGCCGCGGGCCGTGGCCGCACCGCGCACCAGCTCCACCGTATAGGTGCCCGGCGGCAGATAGTAGCGGCCGTTGTCGGCCACCTTCACCTGTGCTTTCTCCTCGCGCTGCGCGTTGAACGCGGCCACCTGCGTCGTGTCGATCGTCAGATCATAGACCGGGTAGTTCAGCCCGACCTCGGCCGTGTCGGTGCGCACGGCCAGCAGCAGGCCGTCTTCGGTCAGCACCCGGATCGTCACCGGACCGGCCTCGCGGCTGTAGTACGGAATCCGTACGGCGGGCGTGTCGGGCGGCATCCAGACGGCCCGGATGCGGCCCCAGTTCGGATTGCGCTGGAGCGTGTCAATCGCGAACACGTGCAGCGGCCGCTGGAGCAGCTCCGGCGTGAGTTGCTCGACCTCCTCCAGGTCGGCCACGTAGAGCGAGCGGCCGTGCGTGGCCACCACCAGATCGCGCTCCCGCTTGTGGATGACCAGGTCGTGCACGGGCGCATGCGGCAACCCCTCGTAGAAGGGCATGAACGAGCGCCCGCCGTCGAGCGACACGTAAAGCCCGCCGTCGGTGCCCACGTAGAGGATGTCCGGGTTGTAGGGATCCTCCCGCACGACGTTAATCGGCTCGTAGGGCAGATCGGTCCCGATGCGCGTCCAGTGCAGCCCGTAATCTTCGGAGCGGTAGAGATAGGGCGTGAAGTCGTCCCACCGGTACCCGTTGAGTGCCACGTAGACGCGGCTTTCGACGTGTTGCGAGGGTTCGACGTGGCTCACCCACAGGTGCTGCGGCAACGCGTCGGAAATGCGCTGCCAGGTGACGCCGCCGTCGCGCGTTACGTGCACCAGGCCGTCGTCGCTGCCCACGTAGATGAGCCCGAAGCGAAGCTCCGACTCGGCGATCGTCGTGAGCGTGCCGTAGGGCACGTCGCCTTTGCGTCCGCCGCGCGTCAGGTCGCCCGAGATCGTCTCCCAGTCGTCGCCCCGGTTGAAGGAGCGGTGGAGCTTGTTCGAGCCCAGGTACAGGATGTCGGGATGGTGGCGCGACAGGAAAATGGGCGTCTCCCAGTTGAATCGAAGCGGCCGCTCGCCCAGCTTGTGGCGGGGCTTGATGGGCACGCGCCGACCCGTTTTGCGCTCGATCCGGAAGTAGTTGCCGAACTGAAAGCCCGCATAGACGATGTCGTTCGTGCGCGGATCGACCTGCACCTGCATGCCGTCGCCGCCCAGCAGCCGCTCGTAGGGATAGCGGCCCTCGGCGTACCATTCGTAGCTGAACTCGTAGGTGCTGGGGCCGACCCAGACGCCGTTGTCCTGCAGACCGCCGTAGACGTTGTAAGGCCGGGCGCTGTCGACCGCCACCGAATAGAACTGTCCCACCGGAGGCGTGTTGGCCTTGAACCAGGTCTGGCCGTCGTCATAGGTCAGGTTCACGCCCCCGTCGTTGCCGTTGACCAGGTGGCCCGGCCGGTTCGGGTTGACCCAGAGCGCATGGTGGTCCACATGCACGTTCTCCTCGTTGATCGAGCGCCAGGTACGGCCGCCGTCGTCCGAGACCAGGATCGGCACGCCCATGATGTAGACGTGGTCGGGGTCGTTCGGATCGACCCGGATCTGGCCGAAATAATAGCCATAGGAAAAGTACACGTTGTCCAGGTAGCCTTCGTGCGTGCGGCGCCAGGTGCGGCCGCCGTCGTCCGAGCGATAGACCTCGGCGCCGATGACGGGCGTCTCGAACAGCTCCCGGTTTGCGTCGGTCAGGTAGTCGTAGAGCGCCCGCGGCTCGATTTCGCCGCGCCGCACCATCTCTTTCACCCGCTTTGCCGTGTACTCGCGCGGGAAGCCGTTTTCCCGGAGGAAAGCCTCCAGCGAATCGTCCGACAGCGCCAGAAAGGCCTCCCGGCTCATCTCCAGAAAGTCTTCCTTGGTCAGCGCGGGTTGCTCCGCTTCTTCCTCGGGGCGGTGGTACTGGTTGTCGAGCAGTGCATAGAGAATCTGCGGATTCTTCGGATAGAGGGCCAGTCCGATGCGACCGACGCCCTCGCCCGTCGGGAAGCCGCTGCCCTCGACGTTGAGGCGCTGCCAGGTTTCGCCGCCGTCGGTCGATTTGAAGATGCCCGAGCCGGGACCCGCCTCGACGAAGTTCCAGGCGCGGCGTTCCCGATGCCACATCGCCGCGTAGAGCACGTTCGGGTTGGTCGGGTCGATGGCCAGGTCGATGGCTCCGGTGTTGTCGTCCACGTAAAGCACACGCCGCCAGGTGCGGCCGCCGTCCGTGGTCTTGTAGACGCCGCGTTCGGGATTCGGCGAATAGAGATGGCCGACGGCCGCTACCCAGACCGTGTTGGGATCGTCCGGGTGGATCACGATGCGGCCGATGTGGTGCGTTTCGGCCAGGCCCAGATGCTCCCAGGTGCGGCCACCGTCCGTGGAGCGATAGATGCCCGTGCCCGCGTAGGAAGAGCGGCTGGAGTTGCTTTCGCCCGTGCCCACCCAGATCGTCTCGCCATGCGCCCAGTCTACGGCAATGTCGCCAATGGTCATCGTCGCCCCGCGGTCGAAAAGCGGCCGGAAGGAAATGCCGTTGTTTTCGGTCTTCCAGAGGCCGCCCGAGGCGTAGGCCACGTAGAATTCGGTCGGGTCGTCCGGGTTGACGTCCACGTCCACCACACGGCCGCTCATGATGGTCGGGCCGATGCTGCGGAAGGGCACGTTGCGCACGAGCGAGCGTTCCACCCGTGCCATACGCTCCTGAAACGACCGGAGCCGCACGTCGGCCGGGGTAGGTGGCACCGGCGCCTGTTCCTGCGCCTGTGCCGAGGTCAGTACCAGGCCGAGCAGCAGGCCGAAAAGGCCGCGATACCGTGATTTTATGCGCTTTCTCATGGTTTTTATATTCCGGTACGTTTCGGGGTCAGCAGAAACTACGAGATCGTCTTATTTTTTGCCATGCCCCTGCCTGATCTGGAAACACGCGCGATGTCGTCCGAAGTGCTGGCCCGGCCGCCTTTGCGCACGCGGGCTTTCAAGCTGGCGCTGCGCACGGCCCGGCGTTCGCTATCCCGTCGGAGTCGGCTGATGCGGTTGGTGTTGCACGCTTCGCGTCGGCTGGCCCACCGCGAGGCCGCGCTGGTGCAGGTACGCGGCGAACTGCAGACGCTGCTGCGCATGGTGCATGCCTGGGCGCGCCGGGAATACCGGGTCGTCCCCTGGCGCTCGCTGCTTTACGCTGCGGCCGCACTCGCCTACTTCGTCAATCCGGCCGATCTGTTGCCGGACGCTCTGCTGGGCCTGGGTCTCGTGGACGACGTGGCCGTCATTGCCGCCGTGGCCCGCGCCATTCAGGCCGACCTCGAACGCTTCCGTCAATGGGAGGCGCTGCGTAGCCGCAACAACGGACGCCGACACGCATGAAGCTGCTGCTGATCGCCCTGGGCGGCGCCCTCGGGGCGCTTGCCCGCTACGCGCTTTCCGGGCTGGTCTACGCCTGGCTGGGACCGGCCTTCCCCTGGGGCACGCTGGTGGTCAACCTGACCGGCTGCTACGGGCTCGGACTGCTCTGGGCGCTTTCGGAGGCGGTCCCGCTGCCAACCCCGATTCCCCCGCTGGTTTTCGTGGGATTTTTCGGGGCGTTTACTACCTTTTCCACGTACGGACTGGAAAGCTTCAACCTGCTGCGCGACGGCGAGCTGGTGCTGGGTCTGCTGAACCTGCTGGGAAGCAGTCTGGCCGGCCTGCTGTGCGTCGCGCTGGGTTTTCTGACCGCCCGCCTGTTGCTGCATCTGGGAGGCATGCCATGACGAAGCTACCCGCCGAAGGCGTCCTGCTGCGCATTTTCATCGGCGAGACCGACCGCTACCACGGGCGGCCGCTCTACGAACAGATCGTGCTCAAGGCCCGCGAGCTGAATCTGGCCGGCGCCACCGTGCTGCGCGGAATCATGGGCTTCGGGGCCTCCAGCCGCGTCCACACGGCCAAACTGCTCCGGCTCTCCGAGGACCTGCCCGTGGTGGTCGAGATCGTCGATACGGAAGAAAACATCCAGAAAATCTTACCTTTCCTGGACGAGGTCGTACAGGAAGGACTCATTACCATGGAGAAGGCTCATGTTATCCGCTATCGCCACCGTTCGGAAGATTAAGCACACAGGCTGGCTCCTGATGGCCCTGCTATGGGTGATCCCGCTGCGGGCCCAGGAGCCGGTCGATACGCTGGCCGTTCGCCTTATCCGTGAGGAGGGGCTGGAGCGGAGCCAGGTGATGGCGACGATGTTCTGGCTGACCGACGTGTACGGCCCGCGCCTGACGGGCTCGCCGCTGCTCGACAGCGCGATGGCCTGGGCTGCCCGTCGGCTGGAAAGCTGGGGGCTGGCGAACGTCCATCGCGAGCCGTGGGGACCGTTCGGGCGCGGCTGGACGCTGCACCACGTGCGGGCCGAGGTGACCGCGCCCGTCGCCTTCCCGGTGCTGGCCTACCCGAAGGCCTGGTCGCCCGACATCGACGGCCCCGTCACGGCCGAGGTGGTGCGCTTCGACGTGGAAGACACCAGCGCGTTTGCCGCCTACCGGGGCAAGCTGCGTGGGAAGATCGTACTGCTGGAGCCGCCCCGGGAGCTCAAGGAACCCTTCGAGCCGCTGGCGCGGCGGCGCGATGCCGAAGACCTGCTGGCGCTGGCCAACGCGGCCCGTCCCGAAGGCGGCGGCCGCCGTTACAGTGCGGAAGTGCTACGCCAGCTCGAACTGGCCCAGCGCCGCCTGCAGTTTCTCTACGAGGAGCAGCCGCTGGCCATCCTCGACCGTGGCTACCGGGGCGACTACGGCACCGTGTTCGTCGATGCGGCCGACGTGCCTGCAGCGCCCGGCACGCCCTGGTACGAACGTCCCGGTCCCTGGGAGCCGGGCGTCCGGGTCATCCCCCAGTTCACCGTGGCCGTCGAGCACTACAACCGCATCTATCGGCTGCTCGAGCGCGGCTTCCGGGTCGAGATGACGCTGGATCTCGACGTGTCGTTCAACGACGACGATCCGTACGAATACAACCTGATCGCCGAGCTGCCCGGCACCGATCCCCGGATCGGCGACGAGGTGGTGATGCTCGGTGCGCACTTCGACTCGTGGCACGCGGGCACCGGTGCCACCGACAACGCGGCCGGCTCGGCCGTCATGATGGAGGCCATGCGCATCCTGAAGGCGGTCTACGATCGGCTGGGCCGCGGCCCGCGCCGCACGATCCGGCTGGCGCTCTGGACCGGCGAGGAGCAGGGTCTGCTGGGCTCCCGCGCCTATGTCGATCAGCATTTCGCCGAGCTACGCGGCTGGGGCCAGCCCCCGGGCCGCCTCAAGCCCGAGCACGAAAAGTTCTCGGTCTACTTCAACCTGGACAACGGCGGCGGCAAGATCCGGGGCGTCTATCTGCAGGGCAACGAAGCCGTGGCCCCGATCTTCCGGGCCTGGCTGGCGCCTTTCCACGATCTGGGCGCGGCCACGCTCTCGCTCCGCAACACGGGCGGCACCGACCACCTGTCGTTCGACGCCGTGGGCCTGCCCGGCTTTCAGTTCATTCAGGACCACCTGGCCTACGGCACGCGCACGCACCACTCGAACATGGACGTCCTCGACCACGTGATCGAAGACGACCTGAAGCAGGCCGCCACGATCATCGCCGCCTTCGCCTACCACGCGGCCGAGCGCGACGAGCGCCTTCCCCGAAAGCCGCTGCCGATGCCCGAAGGTACCCACTGAGCTGGAGCGACGGAACGCCTTCCAGACCTCAGGGCGGGTCGTCGGACCCGCCCTTTTTGCATTCAGGCCCGGGCGCGTGCATCGGCATCCTGCGGGGCGGCGACCTCGACCGGCTTCATCGGATAGACAAAGAGCGTCTGCGTCGGGTAGGCAAACTCGATTCCCTCCTGCTGGAAGCGCTCAAACAGCGCCAGGTTGATGGCCTGCTGGATGTTCATGTAGAGCGTGTAGTCCGGATCGAGCACCCAGTAGACCACCTCGAAGTTGAGCGACGAAGGGCCGAACTCCTTGAAGTGCGCCCGGTCGAAGCGCACCATCTCCTGCGCCTCGATGATCTCGCGGATGATCTGCGGGATCTTTTCCAGCTTTTCCTTCGGCGTCTGATAGACCACGCCCACCGTGAACACGATGCGCCGCTCCTGCATGCGCTTATAGTTGCGAATGCGGCTGTTGAGCAGATCGCTGTTGGAAAAGACGAGCTGCTCGCCGGTGAGGCTGCGGATGCGTGTGGACTTGAGGCCGATGTGCTCGACCGTGCCCATGTAGTTGTCGATGATGATGAAGTCGCCCACCACGAAAGGTTTGTCGAGCACGATCGACAGCGAGGCGAACAGATCGCCCAGGATGTTCTGTACGGCCAGGCCGATGGCGACGCCGGCGATGCCGACGCTGGCGATAAGCGCCGTGATGTCCACGCCGAAGTTGTCCAGCGCCACCAGCAGCACGATGGTCCAGAGCACGAGCCGCCCGATGAAGCCCAGCGCCTGCATCGAGGTGACGGCGGCCGGGTCTTCTTCGAGCTTCTGCTGGCGATAGCGCTCCACGTAAAACGTGATGAGCCCGCTTCCCCAGCGGATGAGCTGCAACAGCAGCAGCACGAAGGCGATGCGCCCGCCCCACTGGACGACCGGCCGGGGCAATTGCACGATGGCCACCGCCGCATAAAAGGCCAGACCCACCAGGAAGTAGGCGCGCGTCTGGCGCAGGATGTTCGCGATGATGTTGTCGATGTTCGTGCGGGTGCGCGTGGCCAGCGCTTCGATCCGGCCTGCCAGCACCCGCTGCACCACGATGAACACCACCGAAAGCGCCGCCCACACCCCGATAGCCTTGAGCCATTCAAGGAGCGGTGCGCCGGCAATCATGGTCTGTCCCAGTTCATTGAGCTGCAATCCCAGAAGCATGCTCCTCCACGGATTGGTTCGCGCGTTCACGTGCTCGAAAAATATAAAGGATCTCCTTCCCTTCAGGAACAGGGACTTTTTGTTGCGGTTGATGGTGCTGCTCTTTCAACAGGATTTTCCCAACCCTGCGGCGTATGGAACCGGTCAGCGACTATCAGCCAGAACCAGAGCGACGCGTAGGCCCCACCGTCTCCAAGGACAAATGGATCAACCACGCCAAGAACAAGCTGGCGCGGGGCTATGTGCTCATTGTGGGCACCGAGCGGCGAAACGCCAACTTCTACCTGCGGGGCAAGGGCTACGAGATGTGCCCTTACGACGTCGCCCAGGCCATGATCAAGCTGGGCCTGGTGGTGCAGACGGGCAAGCACCATCTGGGCCTCATCTACGAGCTGGTGCCGGAACTTAAGGCCGAACTGCAGCAGCGCCATCGTCCCCGCACGCCCGAGCCGGAGCCCGACACGATGGAAACCATCCTGGGCGGACTCGAGGACGAAGAGGAGGCCGAAGTCGATGCGGTGGTGCCGGACGAAACGCTCGACGAAGACCTGGATGAGGAACTGGACGAGGACGAATTCGACGACGAGGAGGAGGACGACGAGTTCGACGAAGACGAATTCGACGAAGAGGACTTCGAGGACGAGGATCTCGAGGACGACGAGGAAAAAGACTGAAGCGAACCGGCGCTTCGCATGCCTGAACGTCTTCGGAATCGATCTTCCGAAGACGTTTTTTTCGGGGATCGCTGATTCACCGGTGCATGACGGCGCCCCTCATGTGCCGGACGTGATCCGGCGGTATGACAGGGCGGACACCGCGGTCCGCCCCTACCTGATGGAAACGTCGTGGTTGGTCTGGTAGGGGCGCATCGCAGGGTGCGCCCGCGCTTTCAGGGCGGGAAACCGGGTGTGATCATGGGATGCCGCCCCCTGTACCCCGATGTCCGGGCCATCGTCTCAGAACTGGCCGGCCAGCTGGCGCAGGCGAATTTCGGCGACCTTGGCCTCGTAGCGGGCGTTGACCAGACGCTCTTCCGCCTGCAGCAGGGCCTGCTGCACTTCTCGCAATTCCACCGAAGAGATCGTTCCCAGTCGAAACTGCTCCAGCGCCACCTCCACGTTCAGACGGGCTGCCTCCAGGTTGTCCTGCTCCAGCGTAATCAGCTCCAGGTAGCGCTGATAGGCGGCGTACTGCTGGGCCAGCGCCGTTTCGATCGATCGTTGCACCTGCTCCAGCTGGACCTGATTGGCCTGGTAGTTCAGCCGGGCATTTTCTATGCGGCGTCGCCGATTCCAGCCGTCAAACAGCGTCAGCGACAGACTCAGTCCATAGCTGAAGTCGAAGGTGCGGCTTTCCTGCATGAAGCCGCTTTCGGAATGCAGGTTGGTGTACGTGTAGCCGGCGATCAGATCCAGCTGCGGCCACCGCTCGGCTCGCAGTTCCTGCAGGGCATGGTGCGTCAGGGACACCGCAGCCCGGACCTGTTGCAACATGGGATTGCGCTCCCGGGCCGCCTCGTGCAGGGCCGGAAGCGTCAGCGAAGGATCGACGCGGATCGAATCGACGGTGCGGAAAGGCGTTCCGGGATCGCGCCCGAGCAGTTCGTTGAACGCAGCCCGTTCCTGCGCCAGCAGCACTTCCTGCCGCAGCAAGGCGGCCTGGTCCGCATTGAGATCGACCTGAGCCCGACTCACTTCCAGTCGGGAGGCGGCGCCCAGGTTGTAGCGCATCCGGGCAATTTCCAGACGCTCGGTCGAAATCGCCACGGTCGATGCGAGCACCTCGCGCTGCTGCTGGAGCCGCACCAGATTGTAGTAGGCGATGGCGACCTCGGCCAGCAGCGCATTGGTGGTGGCGCGGACGTCGGCTTCAGCCCGGGTGGCCTCGGCCTCGAGCCGGCGATAACGGGCCCACTGCCCCAGTCCATCGAAAATCGTCCAGCGCAGCTGCAGGCCGCCATCCAGGCGTCGCGCCTGTGCGCCGTTCCGCACGACCGGTTCCGGGTTGGTCAGAAACTGCTGCCGGGTGTTGGTCAGGCTTCCGGTCCATCCCATGCTGAAAGAAAGCTGCGGCCAGAAGCCCGCCGTCCCGAGCGCATAATTGTTCTCAGCCTGCCGGGCCTGCAGCCGGCTCACCTGCACCGAAGGGTTGCGTCGGCGGGCCAGTTCGAGCGCTTCATCGAGGGTCAGAAGCGGCTGGGCCACTGCATGCCGCACGCCTGTCACCAGCAGGCCCAGTACACAGAGCACACAGGCAATCCGACTCATGCTTCGGTCGCTTCCAGCTTGGGTTCGTCGACAGCCGCCGGCGTCCGGGTCGTTTCGCGCGTCAGATAGGTGTAAATGGCCGGGATGACGTACAGCGTCAGCAGCGTTCCGATCACCATGCCGCCGATGATCGCAATCCCCATGGGCATCCGACTCTCGGAGCCGGCCCCCAGCGCCAGCGCAATGGGCAGAATGCCCAGAATCGTCGAAATGCTCGTCATCAGAATCGGCCGGAAGCGTGCGGACGCCCCTTCTTTGATCGCCTCCAGCACCGGGAGCCCGGCGGCTTTGCGCTGTTTGGCAAACTCGACGATCAGAATCCCGTTCTTCGTAACCAGTCCGATCAGCATGATCATGCCGATCTCGCTGAAGATGTTCAGCGTCTGTCGGAAATACCACAGCGCCAGCAACGCCCCGGCCAGCGCCAGCGGCACCGTCAGCATGATCACGAACGGATCCCGGAAGCTTTCGAACTGGGCCGCCAGAATCAGGTACACCAGCGCCAGCGCAAACAGAAAGACGAACAGCAGGCTGCGCGAGCTTTCGGCAAAGTCACGCGAAGGGCCGCTCAGCGCCGTCGAGAACGTTTCGTCCAGGACGCGCTCGGCGATGGCGTCCATGGCGGCAATGCCATCCCCGATCGTCTTGCCCGGTGCCAGGGCGGCCGACACGGTGGCCGAAACGTAGCGGTCAAACCGGTAGCGCTGGGGCGGCGTGCTCTCTTCCGAGAGCGAGACCAGATTGTCCAGCGGAATCAGCTCGCCCCGCGCATTGCGCACGTAGAGCGTCCGCAGATCCAGCGGATCGTTGCGGTTTTCGCGCTGCAGGAGCGCGATCACCTGGTACTGCTTGCCGTTCATCACGAAGTAGCCGATCCGCTGCTCGCTCAGGGCCAGTTGCAGCGTCTGCGCAATGTCCAGCGCCGAAACGCCAGCCTGCCGGGCCCGCGCCCGGTCGATCTGCAGCCGCAGCTCGGGCTTGTTGAATTTCAGATCGACGTCCACAAACGTAAAGGTCGGATCCTTTTCGGCCGCTTCCAGAAAGCGCGGCAGTACCTCCCGCAGCTTTTCCAAATTGGGCGCCTGGAGCACGTACTGCACGGGCAATCCGCCCCGGCGGTTGCCGATCGACTGCGGCTGCGAGACGAACGTCCGCGCTCCCGGAAAATCGCGCACGCGCTGGCTCAGATAGTCCGCAATCTCCTGCTGCGTGCGCGTGCGCTGCTCCGGATCTTTCAGAATGAGACGAATGAAGCCCGAGTTGACCGACGAAGAAGCGCCAAAGCCCGGCGAGGTGACCGAGATGATCGCTTCGTGCTCGGGCACCTCTTCCTGAATCATCCGGATCAGTTGATCCATGTAGGCATCCATGTACTCGAAGGTCGCACCCTCCGGTCCGCTGGCAAACAGGCTGATGTTGCTCCGATCTTCCATGGGCACCAGCTCGGCCGGCAGGCTTTCCATGAACCAGACGATCAAGCCGCCGGCCACCAGCAGGATCGGAAACGCCAGCCACCGCCGCCGCAAAAACGCCTCCAGCGAGCGCCGATACCCCTGCGCCATGCGCTGGAAGAAAGGCTCCGTTTTGTAATAGAACCACGAATGCCCCTGGTGGCCCCGCAGCAGCCGCGTGGACAACATAGGCGTCAGCGTCAGCGCCACAAAGGACGAAATCACCACGGCCCCGGCGAGCGTCATGCCGAACTCCCGAAACAGCCGTCCGGTCAATCCGCCCAGAAAGAGCAGCGGCATGAAGACCGCCACCAGCGCCAGCGTCGTCGCGATCACGGCAAAGAAGATCTCCCGCGTCCCGACAATGCCCGCTTCGACCGGAGGACGCCCCTGCTCCAGCTTCGCGTAGATATTCTCCAGCACCACGATCGCGTCGTCGACCACCAGCCCGATGGCCAGCACGATGCCCAGCAGCGTCAGCACGTTGATCGAAAAGCCGAAAAGATACATCAGGAAAAAGGCTCCGATCAGCGAGACGGGAATCACCAGCACGGGGATGATCGTGGTGCGCCAGTCGCGCAGGAACAGAAAGATGATGAGCACGACGAGGCCCAGCGCCAGAAAGATGGTCTGCTGCACCTCCCGGATCGAGTCCCGGATGTACTCCGTCACATCGAAGCCGATGCCCAGCTCGATGTCGGCGGGCAGCTCTTTTTTGATCTGTTCAAGCCGGCGATAGAACTCGTCGGCGATGGCGATGTAGTTGGCGCCGGGCTGCGGACGCAGCACGACGCCCACCATCGGGATCCCGTCGCGTTTCAGGACGGTCCGTTCGTTCTCAGGCCCCAGCTCGGCATGCCCTACGTCCCGAAGGCGCACCAGGCGGCCCCCTTCTTCTTTCAGAATCAGGTTGTTGAATTCCTCGGGCGTCTGCAGGCGGCTGAGCGTGCGGATCGACAGCTCGACCGAGCCCCCCTCGATGCGTCCGGCGGGCAACTCGACGTTTTCGCGCTGGAGCGCGTCCCGCACGTCCAGGGGCGAAAGCCCGTAGGCCGCCAGCTTGTGAGGGTCCAGCCAGATGCGCATGGCATAGCGCTTCTCCCCCCAGATGTCCACTTCGCTGACGCCGGGGATCGTCTGCAGCCGTTCTTTGAACAGCTCCTCGGCAATGCGCGTCAGCTCCAGCAAATTGCGCCGGTCGCTTTTGACGTTCAGAAAGACGATCGGCTGGGCATCGGCATCGGCCTTGGTAACGATGGGCGGATCGACGTCCGGGGGCAGGTTGGCCATGGCGCGCGAGACGCGATCGCGCACGTCGTTGGCCGCCTGTTCCAGATCCACCCCCAGCTCAAATTCGACGGTGATCGTCGAGCGGCCGTCTCGACTTACCGAGGTGATCGAACGAATTCCGGCGATGCCGTTGATGGACTCTTCCAGGGGTTCGGTGATCTGCGTCTCGATCACCTCGGCATTGGCGCCCCGGTAGTTGGTCGCCACCGTAATGATCGGCGGATCGACGGCCGGGTATTCCCGCACGCCCAGATAGGTGAAGCTGACGATCCCGAAAAGCAGGATCACCAGCGAGAACACCACCGCCAGAACGGGGCGCCGGATGCTGACGGAATACAGGCTCATGACGAGGCTTCCGGTTAGCTTCCAACCAGTTCGATCTCGACCGGCATGCCCGGCTGCAGCAGCTGCACCCCCTGCACGATCACCGTATCGCGGGGTTGCAGGCCTTCGAGCACCTGTACGCTATCTTCCAGACGCAGGCCAGGAACGACGGTGCGCGCCGTGACCTGTCCGTTCTCATAGACAAAGAGTTTATACTGGCCCATCTCGGGCACCAGCGCGATCGCCGGGACGAGCAATGCCTCGGGGATTTCTTCAAAGATGATTTCCACGCGGGCAAAGGCTCCGGGCAACAGCAGCCGATCCGGATTGGCGCTGAGCGCCCGCACGCGCAGCATGCGGGTGCTTTCGTCGATGCGGGGTTCGACCGCGTAGATGCGCCCCTCGAACGTCCGCGTCAGGCCCTCCAGCGTAAAGCGAACGCGCTGTCCCACCCGCACGCGGTGCGCATAGCGCTCCGGCACGGCAAACTCAATTTTGACCGAATCGAGCGCCTGCAACAGGGCGATGGGCGTACTGGGCGTCACATAACTCCCCATGCTGATCGAGCGCAGGCCGATCACGCCGTCAAACGGTGCCCGCACGACCGTTTTGTCGAGCTGTGCCCGTATCAGATCGGCCTGAGCTTCGAGCACCTGCACCTCGCTGCGCGTCGCATCGACCGTCTCCTGACTGACCCCGCCGCGTTCGAGCAGTTGCTCCTGGCGTTGCAGCTGCGCGCGCAGCAGCTGCAGCCGCGTCTCGACCTGACGCAGCTGGGCCTGCAGCTCGTCGTCATTGAGGCGGATCAGCACCTCTCCTTTTCGGACGGGCTTTCCTTCTTCAAACAGCAACGCCTCGACCCGACCGGACACCTCCGGATGCAACTCGACCGCTTCGCCCGCCAGGACCGAACCGGTGACGACCAGCCGATCCGCCACCGAAGTGGGCCGCACCACCATGGCCTGTACCCGCAAAGCCCGCTGCGCCGGCCCCACCGCCGCGGTTTCCCGCCCGTTCTGCGCCCACCGTGCATAGACCAGCCCTGCGATGATCAGCAGCACTACAAGGCCTGTCGCGATCCGACGAATCATGAAAGCCGTGCCGTTGCTGTTGCCGGTAGAAACGACCGTACGCTTTTATACGACGCGTCGAGCGGTTCGATACCGCCGCGCCGCATGAAACGCACGTCGCTGTCACCAATGGCACCTTTCCGGTTCAGAAAGCGGGAAGCTCGGCGCGGGTGAGCATGCCGACGAGCTGCTCCCGGTGCACGACCAGTAGCGCCGCGGCCTTCCGCGCCTCCAGCAACCGCATCGCCTCGGTCAGTGGCGTTTCGGGTGTGACCACGATCGGTCGTGGATTCATCACGAGCCGAACGGCCGTCGTCGGATCTTTTTCCTGAAGCGCCTGCTGCACCGCCTCACGGTGCACCAGACCGACGGGTCGGTGGTGGACGTCCTCGACGGGCACGGCGTCCAGCTGCTTCCAGTCCATCAGCGCCGCCACGAACTGCAGCGGCTCGTCTTCCTGCACGGTGAACAGATCGGTGGTCATGACGTGCTCCACGCGGCGGTTGCCCTGCGCTGCGCGCCGCCGCACCGCGGCCAGCCGCGCCGGCTCCCAGCGATGCACCGGCCGATTCTCCTGCTGATAGGCCTGCATGGTCAGCACCAGCGCCTCCAGGCGTTCGGCGCGGCTCCCCTGCCCTTTCATTGCCGCCAGCGAACGAAGCTGCCATTCGGCGCCGGTCTGACGACTTTCCACCCGCTCCCGGATGATCCCCAGATAATAGGCGATGTCCGCCGGATCGACACCCGCGCGTTGCAGTCCGGCCCGCGCCATCGGCAGCAGTTCCTCCAGGATGAGCCGCTGGGCCGGCCAGCGCGCGCCGTCCAGCCAGGTCAGATGCGCGCCCAGCCCGAGCCGGGCCGCGGCGATGAAGTTGCCCCGGACCTCGTCGAAATCCATCCGCCGGTGCAGCTCCGGCTCACGGTGCGCCAGCTCCAGCACGAGCCCTACCCAGAAGGCCGCATTGGCCACCTCGTCGGCGGGCGTGGGGCCGGAAGGAAGCACGCGGTTTTCGATGCGCAGGTGCGGACGGCCCTCCGACACCCCATAACAGGCCCGATTCCAGCGATAGACCGTTCCGTTGAAAAGCTGCAGCGCCTCCAGCCGGGGCATGCCGCCCTGTTCCAGCACCTTCCAGGCATCTTCCGGAGGCGACTCCGGCGTGAGCAATACCCGGAAGCGGGCCAGGTCCTCGCGGTAGATTTCCAGCACTGACTCCCGCACCCAGTCCGTGCCAAAGTGCACGCGTGGGCTCATTTCGCGCAGGTACAGGTTGCCGCCCCGCGTATCGATGGCCTGCCGGAAGACCGCAATGCGCGTCTCGTGCCAGAGCCGCTTACCGAAAAGCACCGGGGCGTTGACCCCGGCGGCCAGCACGGGCGCGGCGGCCAGCTGGGCGGCGTTGTAAAAGCGGGGAAAGGCGTCCGGATCGACCTGCAGGTGCACCTGGAAACTGGCGTTACAGCCCTCGGCCATGATGGAGTCCAACTGCACGAACAGCTCGTCGATACCCGTGATCTGCAACTGAATGGGGCCACCGCGCAGGCGCGTGATGGCTTCGTTAAGCCGGGCGTAGCGCGGCCGGGGCGTCATGTTGTCGCGCGTCAGGTCCGAGAGATGAATGGTGGGCAGGATGCCGCACAGCGCAATGTCGTCGCCCAGCTCGCGCGCCAGCTTTCTTGCATGGGCCAGCCGCTCCAGCAGCTGTCGTTCCAGGCGCCGCAGACCGTCGCCTTCCAGAAGCACCGGCTCCAGGTTGATCTCCAGGTTAAAGCGCGTCAGTTCGGGCACCAGGTGCGGATCCCGGTTACGCGCCAGCACCTGCTCGGCCACCGGCGCCGGATTGCCGCAGGGCTCCACCAGAAACAGCTCCTGCTCGGCCCCGATCCGGCGGACGCCCCGCTCAATCAACCCATCCTCCAGCATCCGCGCAAGCGCCGCAAGGTCTTGCAGCAGCTGCAGAGCAAACGGCGAGAGGGCTTGTGCTTCATTCGAAGTCGTGGCCATATCTTGCGGGTACAGTAAGACAGAAGCACGCCGAACATAGAATATAAGCCGCTGCTTTCAACGCGGCCTCTCAGAATGATTCCGCAAGCGCTACTCCCCCACCGGCGTCCACATGGAACGAAAAGTGCTGCGTCCTCACTGCGGCGTGGACGCCCGCACCGGGTTCCTGCGGAGACGTCGCGGCGGATCGCCCCGCCGTACTTTGCAAAAGGCCCGATTTTTCAGACGCAGATCACCTGCGCGCTTCATCCCGCAGGATCCGGAGGTCCGGGTCGATGATCGGCTCGGCTTCGAGTTCGCCCAGCGGCACGACGGCCTCGCCGTCCGGCATGGGAATGCGACGGCGGGTGTCGCCGATCTGCACCTCGACAGGCATCGGAAACGGCAGGTTGTCCGGCGTTTCCCAGCGCAGAATGAGACGGTCCGGCTCGCGCGTCACGACCAGCCGGGGCAGCTCGGCACGGCGCACATACACCTCGAAGAACCAGTCCAGCTCCTGGCCGGTGATCTCCTCCACCAGCGTGGCGAAGTCGTCCGTAGTGGCAAAGCGGCACTGGCGGCCGTCGACGACGCGCTCCAGGGCCGGATCGGGATAGGCCATGCGGCGCAGCGCCCGGAAGAACGCCGCGTCGCCGATCAGATAACGCAGCGTGTGGAGCACCCAGGCGCCCTTGTAATAGATGTCGTTGTCCGTCTGACCCGTGGCGGGGTCGGCAAAGTACATCTCGGTCGTGGTCTTCGAGGTGCGAGGGGCGATAGGCCGCCGGTTGCGGATGGCGGATCGATAGCGCATCAATTCGGCCCGGTAGGCTTCCGGTCCGAAGCGTTCCTCCGCATAGAGCGCCTGCATGTAGGTGCAGAAGCCCTCGTGCAGCCAGAAATCCTTCCAGTCGTAGGCGGTCACCAGGTTACCCCACCATTCATGGCCCAGCTCGTGGTGATGCAGCCAGTCGTAGCCGTAGGGCCGGTCCGAAAAGTCGCTGCCGTAGGCGATGATCGTCTGGTGCTCCATGCCCAGGAAGGGCGTGTGTGCAATGCCGTACTTGTCGGCCCGAAACGGATAGGGTCCCAGTCGCCGCTCGTAGAAGGCCAGGTGGTCGAGAAACTCCGGCAGCATGCGGCGGGCGTCGGCCGCGCGTTCGGGCAGCACCCAGAAGGTGACCGGTATCGTATCGCCCGCCACGCTGACGTAGGTGGTATCGACGGTCCGGTAAGGGGCGATGTTCAGCGCCACGCCGTAGTTGTTGATGGGCGTCGAGACGAACCAGTGGTAGGTGCGCGTGCCGTCGGCGTGTCGCTCGACGCGGCGCAGGCGGCCGTTGCTGGCCACCACGAGCGGTTCGGGCACCGTGATGTGCAGCGCCATCGAGTCGGGTTCGTCCGAGGGATGGTCCTTGCAGGGCCACCAGAGGTCGGCCCCTTCGCCCTGGTTGGAGGTGGCGATCCAGGGCCGGCCGTCGACCGTGCGGGCCCAGGTGAAGCCGCCGATCCAGGGCGGATAAGGCGCCTCGCGGGGCACGCCGCCGTAGTGCACACGGAGCACCACCTGCCGGCCCGGCTGACGGGTGTGGGCCAGGTGCGTCCAGATGCGTCCGTCCGGTCGGTGCTCGAAGGTGCGCGGCACCCACCGTCCCGCCACCTGTTCTTCAATGCGCCGGACGGTCAGCACCGTGTCGAGGTCGAGCACGAACCAGATGAGCGGATGCACCACGCGGGCCTGCACCGTCAGCGTGCCGTCGATGCGGCGGGCGTCCGGCTCGACGCGCAGTGCCAGCTCATAAAAGGTCACGTCGTAGGCGGCCTGCTCGGGAAGCAGCGGTCCGCCGGAGTGGTTCGTCACGCGCGCCCCCAACTGCCGCTGCGCACAGGCGGTCTGTGCGGCCAGCAGCACCAGGCAGCAGATCAGCCCCGGCAGGGCAATCCGGAAGCGTCTCGGTCGTTTTCGGTCTGGCGTCAGCATGGAAGTCGGCGATAATACGATTTACCGGGGCATGTGCGCGGCATCCCATGCCCCCTTCAGCCGCTTTGCGACAGCTTCTCCTGCAAGGGGAAGCAGGATCTGTTGGCTACGGCTGGGCTGGTTGTAGCAACGGGTGCCCGGGCGCGTTTCAGCGTCGCTGTCTTCCCTCATGTGCTTCCCCCGCCCTGCCCGGGAGGGGCCAGGGGGAGGGTGTTCCCGCTGGGTGCGGGCGCCGACGTTCGGGGCGCTGGCGTTGACGCCGCTTTTTCCGGGCGTGAAAGCACGGGCACATGGGATGTTGCCCCCTCATGCCCCAGTAAATCAGCAGTTACATATAAGCTGCGACAGGATAAGACATTCCCCGGATTCTTTCAATCTGTCCCGGCAGCGTACGGCCCGGCTTTCCATGCAGCTGCGCGCTTGTCGTCAGGCATGAAGCGAAGCGGAGTGCTGTCAACGCCAACGCGGTCGTTGTCCGGCACGGAGCGCGGCGAAGGGCCATTTATACACCGGACAGGAAATCCGAGGCGCCGACAGGCCTCCCTCTTCAAGAATCTCTACGTCAGGGTGCTCCGCCCTTTCCCCTATCGCAGCAGCGCCAGCAGTGCCGCAATCACCCCGATCTGCCCCGCCCAGAAAATAAACATCCACCGCACCAGACTCGCATAGCGCTCGCTGAGCGTCACCTGCAACTGCGCCGATACCTCGGCCATCTGCTTTTCCAGTCGCGACACCTCCTCTGTGATCCGATGATCCAGTCGCTTCTCCAACTCCGCTATCTGGACCTCCAGCCGTTTCCCCTCCTCTGTGATTCGATGATCCAGCCGCTTCTCCAGCTCCGCCATCTGTTTTTCCAGACGGGCCACCTCCTCCGTGATCCGATGATCCAGCCGCTTCTCCAACTCCGCCATCTGCTTTTCCAGACGGGCCACCTCCTCCGTGATCCGATGATCCAGCCGCTTCTCTAACTCCGCCATCTGCTTTTCCAGATGCGACACTTCCTCTGTGATCCGATGATCCAGTCGCTTCTCCAGCTCCGCCATCTGGACCTCCAGCCGTTTCCCCTCCTCCGTCACCCGCCGCTCGAAACGCTCGGCCAGGATCCCCAGCAGGTTGTCCCGCTCGTGATGGGCCGCTTCGTTAAGCAAAGCGATCAGCGCCTCGACGCCCTCGTCGCCGAGCTTTTCGCGCAAAACTTTCGGGACCGTCAGAATCGCCATGCTTGGAAAAGGATAGCCCTGCGAAAACAGCAAACTTCAAATGGCGTGCGATGGGTTCCCGGGTCGGACCGACCCGGAGCCACCACCGGCCGTAGCCTCCAGCACCCGCTCCTCCTTTCCAGGGGAACTATCGCGAAGCAGCTAAGGGATAACAATTCGACCCTCCCCCTGACCCCCTCTTACCTTTACCCACAAATCAGGAGGGGTGAAAGGCAAGCCAGGCGGCGGCAATATCGCTGAGACGTTGCCAGCCACGCCAGAGCACCGTGACACCCGGAGGACCATCGTTTTTGCGAGCTAAAAAGCCGCCCAGCCGCGCAATCCACAAGACCACCTGACCCACCGTGGGCGGCCGGGCCGGCACCTGGTGGGTCTTGTGGTGGAAGGCATACAGGGCCCGCCACTCATGTGCGGCCAAAACCAGCGTGCAGGGCGCCTCCGGCGCATGACGCGCCAGCAGCGTCATCCAGAAAAGACGCCAGGCGATGATGCTCAAAAGGGCCAAATAAGGCAACAAACGCTCCACACTGGCCAACTGAGCTTTCTCCACACCGCATCCCGATTTGAGCACCTTGTGATAGACTTCAATCTGCCAGCGCAGGCCGTACCACCGGATCCGCTCCACGGCGTCGGCAAAACTATCTACAGGCACCGTGGTCAAAAGAAGCCAGCACAAAGGGGAGCTGACATCCCGGGGCGGAGCCTCCTCTTGCACCAGCACCGCATAGAGTGGCATGTCGCCCATCGTTTTGCGCAGGTGCTGGGGGGCTTTCAAGCTCACAGGCGCAAAGCGCACCGTGACCAGGGCCTGGCGTTTCGGCTTCCCTTTGCGGGCCGAGGCAACCACCTGCAGCTGACCGCACACCGCCTGCCGGCCCATCACCTCCCAGAGCCGCCCCACCTCGGGCGCACAGACCGAACGGTTCTGGGCGGCCCGCACCAGCAGCTCGGTCCCCAGGGCGCGGGCCAGGTCAAACAGCGCAAAAAGGTCCGACTCGCTGTCGCCGATGGTGATAAGCTGCGCCTCGGGGGGAACAACGGCCCGGCTCTGGCGCAGGGCCTTGAGCCACTTGGCGCTTTCCTTAGCTTCGGTCGGCAGTTTGCGTCGTGCTGCTGCGGTGCGCTGGTGCATTTTAGGCGGACGCACCCAGATCTCCTGGCTGGCCAATCCGAGCGGAAGGCCTTGCTCCGTCATCAGCAGGCTGGTGTGCAGGATCATGCCGGACAGCTTCTGCTGCGCGGTGCCAATGGGCCCCAGCCCCTTGGTACTCGGGTGATGGGTGTAGTTCAGATACGTCGTGTCCTGAATGGCAAAGAGCCGTTTGTGCCCCCGGGCTCGTTCCCGGGTGCGGCGATAATGGGGCGCGCGGATCTTTTCGGCGGTCGTTTTGGCATTGGCAAAGAGCCGGTAGGCGGCCTTGGTGTCGGCCCAATCCGCACAGGCCTGATTGATTGACACCGAAGGCCTGGCCGCCAGTTTGGCGCCTGTTGTGAGCAGTCGCCGCTCCAGACGCTTATCGCCCAGCGCAACGTCGTGTAACTCATGCACAAGCCAGGCGGACAGCTCATCAAGCTCAGGGTTTTCCGTATCCATTTGGGGCTCCTCTTTGATTGCTTCGCTGGGGTAAAAGGTTATCTTAAGTATCCTCCTGCTAATCCCACGGCACTTGTGGGTAAAGATAAGCCGGGCAGGGAGGGGGAAGCACATCAGGAAAAAACCTCAGCGCCGAAACATGCGCAGGCGCCCACCACCACCGCCAGCCGTAGCCCGCAGACACAGCTCCCCCTTCCAGGGGGAGCTGTCGCGAAGCGACTGAGGGGGTCTCCTTCACTGCCAGCACGAGGCCCGTCCAGCACCTCCGTATCACCCACGAAACGCCTGGCGGATCGCCTCCAGCACCGTATCCAGCTGCTCCAGCACCTGCCGATTCTCAAAGCGCAACACCCGAAGCCCCCGCGATCGCAGATATGCCTCACGCCGGGCATCGTAGCACGCTCGGGCCACATCTTCATGCACCGCCCCATCCAACTCGATCACCAGTCGCTCCGACGGACAGTAAAAATCCACCACATAAGGTCCGATGCTGTGCTGGCGACGAAAACGACGTCCTGCCAACTGACGTTTTCGCAAGCAGGCCCAGAGCCGTCGTTCGGCCGGCGTGGCCTGTCGCCGAAGCCAGCGACGGTATTGTACGCGCGCGCGATTGACCGACATAATCCAGCAATTGTTTGATGGTCACCTCGGTTGTACCAAGATAAAAACCGAGACCTGTTTGCGGGGCTTCTCCATGAAAGAACGGGGTGAAACATAACCATAAAAAGCGCCAACAGTAATGCGTGTGCCTCTCCGAACGCCGGCGCTGAAACATGCTCAGACGCCTGCTTTCCCCGTCAGCCATAGCCTCCAGAACACGCTTCCCTTACAGGCGGAGCTGTCGCGAAGCGGTTGAGGGTTAATAATTCAACCCTCCCCCTGACCCCCTCCCTTGAAAAGGGAGGGGGAAGCGTTCAAAAATTCAGAAGCAGCGCTATCCCGAACGCCCATCAAAAGAACCCAACGTTCGGAACAGGCGGTACGTCCAGATACACCGCCAACTCAAGTTCACAGAACACGCTCCACCTCGCAGGGGAACTGCTGCGAAGCCGCTGAGGGGACAACAATTCAACCCTCCCCCTGACCCCCTCCCGGGCAGGGAGCTTACCTTTACCCACAAATCAGGAGGGGTGAAAGGTAAGCCAGGCGGAGGCAATATCGCTAAGACGTTGCCAACCACGCCAGAGCACCGTGACACCCGGAGGACCGTCGTTTTTGCGAGCTAAAAAGCCGCCCAGCCGCGCAATCCACAAGACCACCTGACCCACCGTGGGCGGCCGGGCCGGCACCTGGTGGGTCTTGTGGTGGAAGGCATACAGGGCCCGCCACTCATGTGCGGCCAAAACCAGCGTGCAGGGCGCCTCCGGCGCATGACGCGCCAGCAGCGTCATCCAGAAAAGACGCCAGGCGATGATGCTCAAAAGGGCCAAATAAGGCAACAAACGCTCCACACTGGCCAACTGAGCTTTCTCCACACCGCATCCCGATTTGAGCACCTTGTGATAGACTTCAATCTGCCAGCGCAGGCCGTACCACCGGATCCGCTCCACGGCGTCGGCAAAACTATCTACAGGCACCGTGGTCAAAAGAAGCCAGCACAAAGGGGAGCTGACATCCCGGGGCGGAGCCTCCTCTTGCACCAGCACCGCATAGAGTGGCATGTCGCCCATCGTTTTGCGCAGGTGCTGGGGGGCTTTCAAGCTCACAGGCGCAAAGCGCACCGTGACCAGGGCCTGGCGTTTCGGCTTCCCTTTGCGGGCCGAGGCAACCACCTGCAGCTGACCGCACACCGCCTGCCGGCCCATCACCTCCCAGAGCCGCCCCACCTCGGGCGCACAGACCGAACGGTTCTGGGCGGCCCGCACCAGCAGCTCGGTCCCCAGGGCGCGGGCCAGGTCAAACAGCGCAAAAAGGTCCGACTCGCTGTCGCCGATGGTGATAAGCTGCGCCTCGGGGGGAACAACGGCCCGGCTCTGGCGCAGGGCCTTGAGCCACTTGGCGCTTTCCTTAGCTTCGGTCGGCAGTTTGCGTCGTGCTGCTGCGGTGCGCTGGTGCATTTTAGGCGGACGCACCCAGATCTCCTGGCTGGCCAATCCGAGCGGAAGGCCTTGCTCCGTCATCAGCAGGCTGGTGTGCAGGATCATGCCGGACAGCTTCTGCTGCGCGGTGCCAATGGGCCCCAGCCCCTTGGTACTCGGGTGATGGGTGTAGTTCAGATACGTCGTGTCCTGAATGGCAAAGAGCCGTTTGTGCCCCCGGGCTCGTTCCCGGGTGCGGCGATAATGGGGCGCGCGGATCTTTTCGGCGGTCGTTTTGGCATTGGCAAAGAGCCGGTAGGCGGCCTTGGTGTCGGCCCAATCCGCACAGGCCTGATTGATTGACACCGAAGGCCTGGCCGCCAGTTTGGCGCCTGTTGTGAGCAGTCGCCGCTCCAGACGCTTATCGCCCAGCGCAACGTCGTGTAACTCATGCACAAGCCAGGCGGACAGCTCATCAAGCTCAGGGTTTTCCGTATCCATTTGGGGCTCCTCTTTGATTGCTTCGCTGGGGTAAAAGGTTATCTTAAGTATCCTCCTGCTAATCCCACGGCACTTGTGGGTAAAGATAAGCCGGGCAGGGAGGGGGAAGCACATCAGGAAAAAACCTCAGCGCCGAAACATGCGCAGGCGCCCACCACCACCGCCAGCCGTAGCCCGTGGACACCGCTCCCCCTTCCAGGGGGAGCGGTCGCGAAGGGCCTGTGGGGGTCTATCCGTAACCCACCCTAAACGCCAACACTAAAAACGAACAGATTTGACCCTCCCCCTGACCCCCTCCCGGGCAGGGAGGGGGAAGCACATCAGGAAAAAACCTCAGCGCCGAAACATGCGCAGGCGCCCGCCGCCATCGCCAGCCGTAGCCCGTAGACACCGCTCCCCCTTCCAGGGGGAGCTGGCCCGAAGGGCCTGAGGGGGGCTAAAAAATGCTCCTATCGCCGGAGAAGCTGGCCCGAAAGACCCGAGGCTACCGACACCTGAGAACCCTGATCTCAAAGGTTTAAGGGAAGGGCTACGGGCTACCGCCCCCCGCAAAACCTCGAGGTCTGCCCATCAGCGCAGCGCCCGCCCTGCTCCCATCGAAAGCACCCTCGATCTTCGTCGCAGCCTCCGCCGCCCCCGCGGCAATTTTTTCTGCCGCATCAAGCGCCCTGTGCATCTTTTGCACGCCAGCGTGCAAAACCGGAACGAAAGGATAACGCCCGCGCTTCAGCGCCGACCCGTTCTTAGTCCGGCACGGAGCGCAGCGAAGGGCCGCCCTTCGCTGGTAGTCGGGCCCGACGTCCGGGGCAAACCATCCCTCGCGCATCAGCGCACCTGCCGGTGCGCAGCAGGCTCCAGGGACTATCTCTCATCCGCACCGTTTCGTGCAGGCCCGCTATCTGCCTCTACTTCAAGATGTTGCTGTTGCGTCTCGGGTCTATATTCTGGAATCAGTTGGGACAGAAGTCGGCGGATACCCGGGACATCCTCTACGCGAGCGGCCTGAATCAGGGCATCGATCAGTCCTTCCAGGCCTTCCGGCACAAACTCGCTGGCATTGTGTGCAATGAAGATGTGGTCATGCGCCGTTTCGTCATACTGCTCGCCCGGAATGAACAACTCTTCGAAAAGCTTTTCGCCGGGCCTCAGGCCGGTAAACTTGATTTTTATATCCTTATCCGGGATCATCCCGTGCAATTCGATTAGCTGACGTGCCATATCCAGTATACGCACAGGCTCTCCCATCTTCAGCACGAAGATCTCTCCGCCTTTCCCGAGCACAAGTGCCTGAAGCACGAGCTGGACAGCCTCGGGAATACTCATGAAGTAGCGCCGAACCTCCGGATGGGTAACCGTGACCGGTCCTCCCCGTTCGATCTGTTCCTGGAAAACCAGCAACACACTGCCCCGACTTCCCAGTACATTACCGAATCGGACGGCCATATAAGGCTTTCCGGTACGCCGCGCAGCCCCGAGTACCAGATATTCAGCAATCCGCTTGGTAGCCCCCATTATGTTGGTCGGACGCACCGCCTTGTCGGTTGAAATCAGCACAAACCCATCCACGTCCACCGCCTCGGCCGCCTCCACCACATTCTTGGTACCGAGCACGTTGTTATCGATAGCTTCTGCCGGGTTCAGTTCCATCAGGGGGACGTGCTTATGCGCGGCAGCGTGGAAAACAAAGTCCGGACGAAACCTCCGGAAAATGCTGAAGATGCGCTCTCTGTCCCGCACGTCGGCGATTACCGGAAGCAGCTCCACATTGCTCAGTCCCGCACGGTTGGCTTTGATCCATTCCAGTTCGTTCAGGATTTTGAAGATACTGTTTTCGCCATGTCCGAGCAGCACAATTTTCCGGGGGGCGGCCAGCAAAACCTGACGGCACAGCTCGCTACCGATCGATCCTCCTGCGCCCGTGATCAGGATCGTCCGCCCCTGTAGCAGCCTTCGAACGCCTTCCAGATCGATGCGGACCGGTTCTCTTCGCAGCAGATCCTCAATGCGGACAGGTCGTAACTGGCTAAGCCGGACCTTTCCGTTCAGGAGCTCATGAATGCCCGGGATCGTCCGTACTTCCACGTCGAGCTGGCGGCATCGGGCGACCACGCGGCGGATTACTTCGCCCGGTGCGGTGGGCATGGCGATAACCACCTGCCGGGCGCCCGTCTCGCGCACGACTGCCTCCAGCTGGTCCAGTCCGCCCAGCACCGGTACCCCCCGAATGCGTTTCTGCTGCTTTTCGGGATCTTCGTCCAGAAATGCCACCGGCAGCAACCCCAGATGGGGCTGCCGTTGCATCTCCTGCACAACAGCCAGCCCGGCCTGTCCGACCCCGACCACAACGGTGCGTCTGGCATTTCGGGGCGGACGAATGTGCTGCAGACGCTGACGCAACCGTTCAGCCAGGCGAAGGCTGAAGCGCGTGGCGCCCACCCAGAGAAATGTGACGATCGCATCAATTACGGGCAGCGATCTGGGCAGTCCCTGCAGCGTCCCGCCGGCATGAAGCACCCAGTAAATCGCCGTGCAGGCGAGGCCAGCCCCCCCGACCGACAGCGTCAGCCGCAGCAGGTCGTCCACACTGGCATATCGCCAGTACCGCCGATACAGTCCGGTTGTCCAGAAGGTGACCAGTTTCAGGATGGCAAATCCTCCGACGATCCACCAGAATGCCGGACGTGCCAGATAGGGCTGCAGTGCTTCAACGCGAAGCAGGAGGGCCAGCAAAGGGGTAGTCCAGAGTGTGCAGAGATCCAGCAGAAAAAGATGTCGGTTCCGCAGGTTGACAACCCGTTCCAGCAGTTCCATGGATGGTCCCCGAAAGTTCGTGGCGCCTTTTTTTCGTTACCCCCGGGCTCCCACTCTCCCCTATAATCGGCATCACTGCACTCAAAATCCATACCCCCCTGCGCCAGAGATTACCCCAACAGATGCCAAAATGGAGTCAGTGTAACCTCTCCATTCGGGATTCAGATGCTTTTGCACAGACTTTTGACAATTTCGATAATGCGGACCTGATCGCTTTCAGTGAGCGACGATCCAGAAGGCAGACACAACCCCTTTGCAAACAGACTTTCCGCCACCGCTCCCCCGATCTTTTCACAGTCCCGAAAAACCGGCTGCAGATGCAGGGGCTTCCAGACCGGGCGGGCCTCGATATTCTCGACCTCCAGTGCCCGACGCACTTCTTCGACAGTTGCCCCGAACAGCTCGGGCTCGATTGTCATGACGGTAAGCCAGCGGGTATGCCGCCCCCAGGGAGCCTCGAGCTGGAAGGAAATGCCGGGGAAGTCGGCAAGCTCCTCCACGTACCGCTGGAAGATACGCCGCCGCTTTTCCACCCGCTCTTCCAGCGTCCTGAGCTGGGCCCGTCCCAGTGCGGCCAGCAGGTTGCTCATGCGGTAGTTATACCCCACCTCCCTGTGTTCATACCAGGGTACGGGCTCCCGGGCCTGCGTGGCGAGCTTTCGTGCATGGGCAATGACCTCCTCCTGATCCGAAACCAGCATCCCCCCACCGGAAGTGGTGATGATCTTGTTGCCGTTGAAGGAGAAGATGCCTGCCAGACCGAAGGTGCCGGGAGACTTGCCCTTGTACGTACTCCCAAGGGCCTCCGCCGCATCTTCAATGAGGGACACGCCGTACTCCTGGCACAGAGCCCGGATGGGGTCTATGTCGGCGCTCTGGCCGTAGAGGTGGACCAGCACCACCGCCCTCGGCAGGCGTCCCACTTGGGCCCGCCGCCTGAGAAACTCCTCCAACAGGCCGGGGTCCATGTTCCAGGAGGTGGGCTCCGAATCGATAAAGACCGGTCTGGCCCCCAGATAAAGCACCGGAAAGGCGCTGGCGGCAAAGGTCAGGGTGGAGACCACCACTTCGTCGCCCGGCCTTACCCCGATGTGGATCAGCGCCAGATGAATGGCCGCCGTGCCCGAACTCACCGCCAGGGCGTACTTTGCCCCCACCACATCGGCGAACTCTCGCTCAAAGGCCTCAACCTGCGGGCCCAGCGGAGCGATCCAACCTGACTCCAGGGCCTCTAGAAGAAACCGGGCTTCGAGGCCGGAGAGATGGGGAGGAGATAGATAAATACGCTTCATGGATTCCTTCGTTTAACTTGAGCAGGCACTCCATAGGCGATAACGCCTTCAGGAATATTATCCACCACTACACTTCCAGCTCCTATAGTCACCCATGCTCCTATTTGAACTCCAGGAATTATGCAGGCGCCAGTTCCTACCAATGTTCCCTCCCCAATTTCAACACCTCCTGTTAGCCGACATCCCGGGGCTACGTGGACAAAGTCACCTATCTTGCAATCATGCTCTACGATGGCTCCGGTGTTAACAATTGCGTGTTTTCCGACTGACGCAAACGGTTGAAGAATCGCGCCAGCAAAAACGACAGTACCATCGCCCAGACGTACCGATGGATGCACATAAGCCCGTGGATGAATAAGGGTAACCCATTGAATATCAGGAAAGTTAGAAGCCAGAAGTTTTCTTGTTCTGTTATCCCCTATTGCTATAATGGCGCGCACATTGGAGTGGTTGTGCAGAACAGAGATCGGCCCAAGGATAGGAACTCCCAGTAAACGATCGCCCCATTTATCAGAATTATCATCTAGAATGCCATCAACTGTCCAACCAGCATCTTGAAGTGAAGCAACTACAACTTTAGCGTGTCCGCCTGCACCAATAACAAAAAGACTCATGTCTGCTTCGAGCCTTTAAACTCCGGCATGGTGGCGTGCCCCTCAGCGCTGATCCCTTCACGCCTTAACACTTTCACCAGAGTCATGAAAAGAATCTTAAGGTCCAGAAGGACATTCCAATTATCTACATACCACACATCCAGCTTGAACTTCTCCTCCCAGGTCAGCGCATTTCGCCCGTTGATCTGCGCCCAGCCGGTGATGCCCGGTTTAACTTCGTGCCGCCGGAACTGCTCCGGCGTATAGCGATCCAGATACTCCATCAAAAGTGGTCGCGGCCCTACCAGGCTCATATCGCCCTTGAGCACATTGAAAAGTTCGGGCAGTTCGTCCAGACTCCAGGACCTGAGCCATGCTCCGAAGGGAGTGAGCCGCTTCTCATCGGGAAGGAGGCGACCTTCGGCGTCTCGCTCCTCGGTCATGGTACGGAACTTGTACATCATGAAGGGCTTGCCGTGCAGTCCAGGCCGCACCTGGCGAAAGATAACGGGGCTGCCCAACTCCCGCCACACTCTGAATGCGACGTAAAGCATCAGGGGACCGAAGACGAGGAGTCCGAAGGAGGCCCCTACCAGGTCAAGAAGTCGCTTCAGCGTTGGCGAACGCAGAAGGTTCACGGATTTCATTTTATTCCCAGCTCACGCAAGAGGCGCTCGTTAATCTTTCGGGCATCAAAGCGTTCCTCTGCTAGCTTACGGCTTTCCCTTCCCATGCGCTCCACCAGGGACGGGTCCCGGATAAAGTGCTCCATGGCCTCTACCAGAGCTTCCACGTCCCGAGGGGGCACCAGGAAACCGTTGACCCCGTCCGCCACCGTCTCTCGGCACCCTGGGGCGTCCGTGGTGATCACGGGCCGGGCCATGGCCATGGCTTCCTGGGAGGAGCGAGGCACACCTTCCCTATAAGAAGGGAGCACGTAAACGCTCGTCTTCCGCAGATAGGTACGGACGTCGTCCGTCCAGGGAACCCACTCCAAGACCCCTTTCTCTACCCAGGAGCGCACCTCCTCCTCGGGAATGGCACCGGGATTAGAGTCCAGGGGGCCGATGAGGAGGAAGCGCACCTCGGGGTGCCTGGTCTTCACCCGGCAGGCGGCCTCGGCAAACTCTCGCACGCCCTTCTCCTTCAGAAGCCGAGCGATCAGGGTGAAAGTAAGAGGCTCAAGGTGGGGCGGGACGGGAGGCCACTCCTCCAGAGGCACCCCGATGCCTCTCAGCAGGACCGCCTTCTCCGAGCGCACAAGCCCCCGGGAGACGAACTCTCGGAGGTCGTCCGGGTTGAGAAAAAATACCTTATGAGCGAAAACAAAACTAAGCCTGTATAGGCCCTGGAGGACCGTCCTCACCATGCGCTTCTTAAGGTTGTTATCCCCGGGTGTAAAAGCAAAGCCCAATCCCTCCACTACTGCAGCCCTTAAGGGCACCCGCGCCAGTGCCGCAGCCAGGATACCGTAGATATTGGGCTTTGGCTGGAAGGTAATTATCACACATGGCCGCAGACGAGCAAGAGAAAAGGCTAGAAACACCAGCGTTTTAAGATCCGCAAAGGGGCTTACACCCGTACGTTTCAAAGGATAGTCACAGGCTTTTGCTCCCGTGCTCTTTTCCACGATTTCCTTTAGCTCCGGCGTCCAGTCCGGAGCGTAGATCAGAGGCCTGTCCCCTCGCTCACTAAGCTGTTTTATAAGGGATAAGCGAAAAAGAGGAACTGCAGGGGCGTAAGGCACTACCAGAACTACTCGCGAACCCATATCTATATTACGATTTCCCGGGTGTCATGGTGCGTGTGAGAAAGAACGGGCGCACACTGCAGTACGCCCCTACCGGACAAACGACAACATTTTTACCATATAGGGGCGGACTCAGTGTCCGCCCTGTCGTGTCCGCGGAGCGGTATGGCGCCATCATGCACCAGTGAATCGGCGATTACATATTACCTTAAGTCATCCCTATATTTTTTTTTCCACAGGAAACGCACAGTTTCAAACTTTATTAAACTGTTTTCACGCATTATCCCAGCCTGGCACTGGCGTCCCCCGTATAGCCTTCAAAATGGACAATACTTCTTTTCGCTGACTTTCATTCAATGCTTCAAAAACCCGCCTTCGGGCAATATGCTTTTCAGCGCCGATCTTCTCAGCCAGCCAAGTAAGAGCCTCCTTGCTCCAAGAAAGCAGAATTAGACGCAAAGTCCCTCCCCATCCCACCAGCTTGGGGCCATATTTCCACATTATTTTCCTCTCACTTCGGTAACCAACGCGGAGAACGTGGCCTCGAGGTACGCCAAACCAGCGATAAAGGTAAAGGGGGGCCGTAAGCACCCGAAGCCTGGAAACCTTCAAGGTTCGCACAAAAAGCTCCCGGTCCTCAGCCCTAGGATAGTCCAGCGAGTAAGGATGGTTCCCAAACCATGCCTTGCGAGCCATAAGTGACGGATGTAGAAATCCTCCCCAGACAAGGACGTCTGGAGTAGAGGGCTGACGTCCGGGAAGAAGCGCCAGAGGATTATCCTCTCCGTCAATTAGATAAGCCCCGCTCGTCACCCCGTCCACCTCTGGGTTTGCTTGCAGGAAAGCCACTTGTCTTTCCAGACGAAGGGGATGCATGGCGTCGTCTGCGTCCATTCGGGCCACCAGCTCACCCCGTGCCAACTGCACAATCTCATTGAGTCGCGCGGGCAAGCCCTTGTTCTGACCGTCGCGCAGAACCCGAACCCGGGGGTCTCGAATAGCCATGGCCCGCTCGTAACTGCCATCCCGTGAGCCATCGTCTACCAGAATAAGTTCCCAGTTCTGATAAGTCTGGGCAAAAACCGAGCGCACAGCGAGTTCAAAGTAAGCCCCAGGGTTCAGAAAAGGAATGCCAATGCTAACCAGGGGTGAATGACGGATAACGCCCACGACTGCTTACCTCCTTTAAAAACAGAATTCTCTCCTTCTCTTTATAATGTAAATCTAGATGAGCTACGGCTTCCCGCGGAACACGCCTATCTTTCCATTTTTCTACAAAGTTCTGAATATTCTCCAGGGACCGTCGTACGTTATTCTCCTCATTGGGAATCTCCAGCAGAAAAGGAGCACCACAGGGAAAATCTGTATCCCGATACCCGATGATCACTGGAAGTCCCAAGGCAAGGTATTCTCTCACCTTCAGAGGAGAGGCTTCCCTCATTCCTTTTCGATGGAGGGCCAGCGTACCTAAAGCCACATGGGATTGTGCCAGGATAGGGAGGTACTCTGAAAATGTCATAGGTCCATGAAGATATACGTTAGATGGAGCTTGCGGCACATCCTTGGGTGAAACCCCTATGAGGTGGAAACGCCACTGCGGGAATTGTTCAGCCAGAAAAAGAATTTTGTCTACACCATGCCACGGAGCCGGGTAGCCCATAAAAACTAGAGTAGGCACATCATTTCGGGAAACAGGCAGGTGAGGAAACGCATCCAGGGACACACCGTTAGCAATCACCGCTTTTCTTCCAGGCAGGCGCGAAAAATAAGAATGCGAAAGGAGTTCCCTCGTTACAAAAACCCATCCCTGAGTTTTGTGGTCCAAAAATCTCCGTGTTACTTTGTGGTACAGGTACTGCGCCCGACTGTAAAGTCTCAACTCAGCCAACTCGTCGCTGTTGACCTCTTGAACTAAAGGAAACTTGGAAGCGAGGCGCAGATATGCAGGATAGACCAAATCCCGCCTGAGATACACGACATCTGGGTTCCAAAAAAGTATTTCCCTGGTTGCCTGATGCATAGCCCGAAGCTTGCCCAAACTGTAAGCGCCTCCATAGTAAAAAAAAGGGTTACCCCCCACATCAACTACAAAATTTGCCACATCACCTCGACGAGTTATTACACAGAAAAATATTTCTACTCCTAACTTTTTCCATAATTTAATCTGAGAAGCTATTTTTTTGGAAACGCCACTACTTGGGCCTAAGTTAAGATGGACCAAGTAAGCAATCTTCAAGGCCATCACTCCTTTCTAAGGATAAATCCTACAAATGAAATGAATCTATTATCTATTTTCTCAAACAACTCTTATACTTTTTTGTTCCTACTGACAATAGTACAAGTAATGGAACAAGCCCTCCTTTAAAAACAAAATCAGCAAAAGTTCCTGAAACCAAAAAAAATAGCGCTGGAAGGGTTGTATAAACAGAAATCATGCGAACTGATACAGGTTTATTACGTATCAATATGTCTAACAAAGCTAGGTAGAATATCACCAAGCCGCCAGAAATTGCTACTCCCCAAAAGCCTAAGCCTGACCACCCTGTAGCAACGAATGAGGCATTAGCACTAAATATATCCCCGGTTGCCAGATAGGCAGTAGTACGTATAACATCCATATTAGTGTGGATAGCTCTTTTCAAACCAAGAAACTCATGAAACTCAGGATAAACTAAAAACCAAAAACTTTCCGTGTTAACCGGAACCAAGAAGATTCTTCCAAATAGCGAAAGAATTGAATTCTTAAAAGAAAGTCCAAAGTTTACAACATAAAGCCCCACTCCAAGTATTACCCCTAACACAAAAACAATAATTACAAATTTATTATTACTTTTACCCTCGTCCATAATATACAAATTTTTACGCATTTTATTAAATCTTATTCCCAAATACAATATAATAGTGTATATTAACACAACAAATGCCAATGGAGCTTTTTGATAAGTTTGCAATGCAAAAAGAAGACTCAATACAAGAAAAGCCATCCAACATAGTACAAAAAATCTCTTTGATTTATAGTTTGACAAAGCGACCAAAACTGCTAAAAAGGGAAGAAAATTATAACTTACAACAGATACTCCAAAAGATCCCTGCCCTGGCTTTATCAGATTCCAAGCTAAAGATCGCGCAGTCACCGCTTCTATCGGATTAGAAAAGAAAATTCGAACAGCAACGAGTAATTTCAAACCTGGCCCAAATATAAAGTATTTAAAAAAGAAATAAGACCCAAAAAATCCTACCAGTACTAAAACAAGTCGACCAAAAAAATTTACAGAAGAAGTTTTGTTTATCATAAAAAAATTAGATCTTTTTACATTTAAGACAACCAGCGCCAATAACACTAAAGCAACAAAAACATGAATAACAAAATGAGAAAAAATATGATTGATGTATACAGACATAATTCTACCATCCAACTTTTCGTATACAACATATGTATCCTGCAAATAGGGAAGATTCAAATTTAAAAAGGGTAAAATTACAAGACCAAGTGAATCCAAGCTAACAAAGGCTATAGCCCCCCATGATAAAAACAAACTAGACTCACGTCTAATGGCAAACAACGCCATTAATAATACGCAAATCGATGAAATTAGCAGGACAAACGCAGCCAACAAAACCATCACATGTAATTAATTGACTTCGTTTTTACCATGCTGTAAGCGTCAAACAAGATGCAACTTTTATGATCACACTCAAACTTTAGTTCCAATTTTGTCAGAAGCTCTAAAGGTAGCGATTGTGTCAGAAGGCTTCAGCTTTTTGTTCGCCCATCGCCTGTTGGGCAAGTTCACTCGTCTTCATGATTCCACGGTGTAGTCAGCAATTACCTTAACATTAGCTAGGACTTACGCAGTTGACCGTGATGATGTAACTTTGGGAGGCACACTGGGACAACGCTTTAGTCTGGGAGGCCAACCGTGAACGCGTCGAAAGTGGATGAGTTAGATTACATTCATTTCTTGGTTGCGGCCCAACGGGTCTTCACCACCACCGAAGCGGCTCGGATTCGGGCAGGGGAGCTCAACGCCCCGGCGCATGATGCCTATACGCGTCTGCTGAAGCGGATTCCGCCCGATACGGAAGCCCTGTGGCAGGAGGTGGCCCCCTTTGTCCGGCCAGACCGTGGGGTGTTGGTGGTGGACGATACCACGCTGGACAAGCCCCATGCTCGGAAGATGGCATGGGTGACACGCCATTGGTCGGGCAAGCACAAGCGGGTGGTCCAGGGCATCAACCTGATCTCGCTGTTGTGGACCGAAGGTCAAGCACGCCTGCCTTGCGATTTTCGCCTTTACAACCGGGCAGAAGACGGCCTGACCAAGAATGACCACTTTCGAGCCCTGCTGCAAACGGCCCATGCGCGTGGCTTTCAGCCCCGGTTGGTTGTCTTTGACAGTTGGTATGCCAGTCTGGCCAACTTGAAGTATGTGCGCCAGCTGGGATGGGAATGGTTCACGCGTTTGAAAGCCAACCGGTTGGTTTCGGTAGAGGGCGAGCGCCGGAATCGTCCGGTATCGAGTTGGCCGATCCCTGCTGAAGGTTGTGTGATGCATCTGAAAGGGTACGGCTGGGTGAAGGTGTTCAAGACGGTGACCCCAGACGGTCGCGAGGAATACCGGGCCACCAGCCGCCTGGATATGACCCTGGAAGAAACCGCCGCGTATGGCCGGCATGCCTGGCAAATCGAGGTGTATCATCAGGGTCTGAAGCAGTTCACAGGGATCGAACGGGGGCAATTTCGTGTGGCTGAAGCCCAGCGCAACCACATTGGTTTGGCCATTCGAGCCTTTTTGCGCTTGGAAGTGGCCCGTTTGCAGCGTGGTATCAGCTGGTTTGAGGCCAAACAGGCCATCCTTCGGGAGGCTATCCGTCATTACTTGGCCTCTCCCTCCCTGATCCTTCATTCAACTGCGTAACTCCTAATTAGCAAAGCCAAGCAATCACTTTCTAGAACTTATCCGGAAAATAGGGATACTCTGTAATCGCCACGATAATCGGAGCGGCCTCATGAAACTCACCGACGCACAATGGGCACGCATCGAGCCCCTGATCGTCTCCCCTCCTAAACGCCCTGATCGACGCGGCCGTCCCCGACGCGCCGACCGCGAGATCCTCGAAGCGATCCTCTGGATACTCCAGACCGGCGCTCCCTGGGCCAAGCTCCCCGCCCACTTTCCGCCCAGGTCCACCTGCCACGATCGCTTCCAAGCATGGAACCGAAACGGCACCCTCCAACGCATTTTGCAGGTGTTGGCCGAAGAACTCCACCAACAGGGCAAGCTCAAGCTTTCGGAGTGCTTTATCGATGCCTGCTTTGTCGCTGCTAAAAAGGGGGGACGTGTGTGGGCAAGACAAAGCGAGGTAAAGGAAGCAAACTCATGGCGATAGCCGATGCCAATGGGATGCCGCTGGCGGTGCTGGTGGCCAGTGCTTCGCCACATGAGACCCGGTTGGTCGAAGCCACTCTGGCGGCTCGTTTTACCGAGGCCAGGCCAGTACGTTTGATTGGAGATCGGGCATATGACAGTGATCCGCTGGATAAGGCATTGGCGCAACAGGGTATAGAGATGATTGCCCCGCATCGGCGGAATCGGAAGCGGAAAAAGACGCAGGATGGGCGTAAGCTTCGTCGCTATCGACGCCGTTGGAAAGTAGAGCGGTTGTTTGCGTGGTTGGGGCATTTTCGCCGGATTGTGATGCGTCATGAGCGCTACGCGGAAAACTACCTGGGTTTTGTATTGCTCGGGTGCCTCATGATCTTCTTGAGAACCTTTTTCGGATGACTTCTAATTAAAATGACTGTTACAATATCCTGAGCTGCTTGGCCAGAACCAAATAACTGAACTTCGTTCCCCTGCACACCGATACAGCCAATCATGGCATCCATCATTGCCTCTTTACTCCTGGGAGATGCCAAGCGATTCCAGCCAGACTCTAGGAGTTCCAACCACTCTGTTTCCTCTCGCAGAGTGACACAGGGCACCCTGTAGAAGTAGGCTTCCTTCTGCACCCCTCCAGAATCGGTGGCGATAAGACATGCGTTCTTCTCCAGCATGACCATGTCCAGATAGCCCACGGGCTCAAGGGCCAGTACCTTCTTCAAGTAACCTTCAAGTCCAAAGGCCTCCGTCCGCTTGCGGGTTCTGGGGTGCACAGGGAAGACCACGGGGACCTCCTGATGCACCTCGGCCAGAGCCTCGAGGATAGCCCGCAGGCGCCCGGGATCATCGGTATTCTCCGCCCGGTGGACAGTGGCCAAGATATAGCCTCTGGGCGGAAGGCCAAGCTGCTTCAGGAGCTGGCTTTTTACCTCAGCCTTCGCCCCGTAGTAGAGCGCGGCATCGTACATTACATCTCCTACCAGGTAAATTTTGTCTTCTGCAATGCCCTCACATCGTAGATTCTTCACCGCGGTTTCGGTGGGAGCAAAAAGAATGTCCGATGCGTGGTCCGGGTTGTCACTCTTTATGGTGTTGATTATAATGGGGCAGGAGGTGAACTATGGCGAGAAGACCATCCCCGAACAATCCCCCCTGTCCCCATTGTGGCCACAAGCACACGGTGCGTAACGGCCGCAAAGACGGGCGCCAGCGCTGGGTGTGTCGCGGCTGCGGGCGTTCCTTCGGGCCCACCTTCGGCACGCCCTTGTACCGCCTGCGCACCCCACCGGCCGAAGTGGCCCGTGCCCTGCTCCTCGTCATGCGGCGGGGGAGTTTGAGCGCCGCCGAGGAGATCACCGGCCACAAGTACGAGACGATCGGCCGCTGGCTGCGGCGGGCGGCCGACCATGCGGAGGCCATCACCCAGGCCCTGGTGCGCGAGCTCCAACTGAGCCAGCTGGAAGTGGACGCCTTCTGGTCATTTGTTAAAAAAAGCGGGGCGCGCTTAGAAGCAGGACAGGCACGCCGGACGGGGTGGGCCCGCGCTGGGGATGCATAAGCCAGGAGCGGGCCAGCCGCTTTGTGGTGGCCTGGGCCTTTGGGCCGACCGAGGATGCACTGGCGCCGGAAGTGGTCCGTCTGAGCCGTGAGCGCACTCGGGGGCAGGCCGGTGTGTGTTGGGTCAGTGATGGCCGGAAGGCCTACGAAAAGGCCGTCCGGCGGGTGTATCGTGACCCGCAACGGAGCGGCAAGCGGGGGCGTCCGCCCCTGGTGCTGCGGCAGGATGTGCGCTTGACGCAAGCGGTCAAGCAACGGGTGGGTGGGCGCGTCGTTGGGGTGGAAGTGCGCCCGGTCGTGGGGGAGCCGGTCGCCTGTCCCTACTGTGTGCACGTGGAACGCCTCAACGGGGTGTTGCGAGATCGGCTCAACGCCTTGACGCGCAAAACCCATGCTTTTGCGAAGCAGCCGACGACTTGGGATGCGCTGGTGCGGCTCTGTTTGTTCGAGCACAATTGGATGCGTCCGCATCGGGCGTTGCGAGAGCGCGTTGGAGGCTTGCCGGGCGGGCGGCGCTATCGACCCCGCACGCCAGCTATGGCGATTGGCCTGGCTGAGCATGTTTGGAGTTGGGAAGAATTCCTGACCTTCAAACATTATCAATACAAAAAGGAGTGACTACCCGTGGTCCGTGAGCACCCGGTTTATTTCTTCCGGCATGCGGCGGTTGAAGGAGCGCAGACCAGCCTCCACATGGGCCACAGGAATGTGGAGCTTCACCGCCGCCAGGGCCCCGGCCAGGGTGCTGTCGGTGTCGCCGTAAACCAGCACCCAGTCTGGCTGTTCCTTGAGAAGCACCCTCTCGATGGCCTCCAACATCCGGCCCGTGTTCTGGCCGTGGGTGCCGCCCCCGATGCCCAGGTGGTAGTCGGGCTCGGGAATCTCCAGCTCCTCAAAGAACACCCGACTCATGTTGTCGTCGTAGTGTTGGCCGGTATGGACCAGCACCTCCTGCACCCCGGGCTCAGCCCGGAGCACCCGGGAGACGGCCGCCGCTTTGATGAACTGGGGCCGGGCACCTACGATGCTCACTACCTTCATTGCACCTCCTCAGTGAGGACTTCCGAGTTTAGAAAAGCACCAGAGCTCCGGTAACCCCACAATTCCTTTGGGCCAGTAATCCAGATCAGGACTAGCAGGTAAAAAACATAAAGAGCCACATTAAGCCAAGAGATCAACCCCAAGACCCAAACGGCTTGCCCTTGACCGTGCAGGTAGAAGGGGGCGCCAAAAACGGCCAGGGCGGCTAAGTCATACACAAACTTCACCCAAGCCTTCTTTGATAAAAAAACCGCCCGACTCACCGAGCTCACGGTCATCTGTGCCACCATCCACGGCGCCATGGCCGCCATCATCCGTCCCGCCTCCTCCCAGGCGCTCCCGAAGACCCAAGGAGCAAAGCGGGGGGCAAGAAACCACAGGGCAAGACCAAAGGGCAGGGCGAGCAAGAAAAGCCGGAAGGCGGTGGCGAGAAGAAAGCCCCGCAAAGCCTGCGGCCTTTCCCGGGCAAGTTCCGCCGCCCGCCCGTAGAACACGTCGGCCACGGCGGCCCCTATCAGGGAAACCGGCAGGCCCACCACCCTTTGGGCCAGGGCCAAGCCTCCTCCCACGGCTGGACCGTAGAGGGCGGTGAAGACCGGCACCGGAGCCATGAGGGCCAGCATGTTTAGAAAGCCGGAGGGCAGCTGAACCAGCGGGTAGGTCCTGTACCGGGCAAGCACTCCGGGGGAAAACCAAGGCCCCGAGGTCCTAGGAAGAAGCCGCCAAAGGGCGATAAGGCCCAAGAAGCGGCCCAGGACCTCACCCAGAAGAAGACCCGCCCCGCCTAGGAAGGCCAAGAGGAGTTGGGCCAGGGGCCGGGCCACGCCCTGCGTCACGGTGAATCGCCCTACCCGACCGAAAGCTCCCCGGCGCACACCGTAGTAGCGGAGAGCCGTCCCCCAGGCAAAGGCCACTAGGGCCGGGAAGGCCAGGAAGGAGGCCCAGGCGGGTAAGGCCCCGTAGCCCAGGAGGTGGCCCCGCCGCAGGCCTTCGAGAGCCAGCGCCCCTAAAAGGCCCACCCCCAGGCCCAGAACCAGGCTGCTCCGGGTGAGCGCCAGGGCCTCTTCCTCGCTCGAGGCGGCTACGATGGCCACCTCGTAGCGGAGGGTAGCGGCTACCGAAGTCACTCCCAGAAAGCTCATAAAAAGCCCCCAGAGCCCCACGGCCTCCGGAGTGTACAGACGGGTGAGCAGAGGGGAGAGAAGGACGCCCACCGCCTGAGCCAAGGCGGTCCCCCCTGCAATGGCTATCACGCCTCGAAAGAAACTGCTTTGACTCACACGGCGAATAGCATTCATGAATTTATGGCATATAGAATTGCCTCCCAGATTTTCTGTTGGGTGTCCGACTTCATGCCAGGCCACATCGGCAGCGAAAGCACCTCCCGGGCCGCCCGCTCGGCTTCCGGGAAGGTACCTTCGGGATAGCCATAAACAGGAAGCCGGTGGAGGGGCACGGGATAGTAGACCATGGTGCCTATGCCCATCTCGGCAAGCCTTCGCTGCACCTCGTCCCGCCTTCCCTCCGGAATACGCACCGTGTACTGGTGGTAGACGTGCTTCGCGTAGGGGGCCTCGCAGGGAATCACGACCCCGGGCACGTCTTTCAGAAGTTCGTTGTAGGTCCGGGCCACCCGCCTGCGGGCTTCGTTCCAGGCATCCACATGAGGGAGCTTCACCCGCAGGATGGCCGCCTGCAACGCATCAAGCCGTGAGTTGTAGCCCGGCATCTCGTTGTAATACTTCTTCCTGGCGCCATGGGCCCGGAGCATGCGGGCGAGCTCGGCCACCTGGTCATCGTTGGTGGCGATGAGGCCGCCATCCCCGTAGGCCCCCAGATTCTTGGAGGGAAAGAAGGAAAAGGCACCGGCATCTCCCAGGGTACCGAGCTTGCGGCCCTTGTACTCGCCGCCGAAAGCCTGGGCCACGTCTTCCAGAACCTTGAGCCCGTGCTTCCGGGCGATCTCCAGAATGGGGTCCATGTCGGCCGCCTGGCCATAGAGATGCACGGGCAGGATGGCCCTGGTGCGCGAGGAAAGGGCGGGCTCTATCAGTTCGGGATTGATGTTGAAAGTGCTTGGGTCAATGTCCACGAAAACCGGGGTGGCCCCCACCATGCTGATGGCCTCGGCAGTGGCGAAAAAGGTGAAGGGGGTGGTGATGACCTCGTCCCCGGGGCCCACGCCCAGAGCCCTCAGGGCAATCACCAGAGCATCGGTACCGGAATTCACTCCGATAGCGTGCTTGACACCCAGATAGGCCGCCACCTCCCGCTCAAAGGCCTCCACCTCCGGGCCCAGGATAAACTGACCCGAGCGGAGAACCCGCCCAATGGCGGCCATGAGGTCGTCCCAGAGTTCCGCAACCTCCGACGTAAGATCCAGAATCGGAATCTGCCCGTTCACGACACTTTCTGAACGCGTTTTTCTTCCTGCACGTATTGGCGGCCGCACTCCCGACAGGTGGCCTCCCGCCCCTCGAAACAGAGCGGGATCCCGCACTCGCACACCCATCCCACCAGACGCGCCGGCACCCCCGCCACCAGCCCGTAGTCCGGCACATCCTTCGTCACCACCGCACCCGCCGCCACCAGCGCCCACCGCCCGATCGTCACCCCGCACACAATCGTCGCGTTCGCCCCGATCGACGCCCCATGCCGCACCAGCGTCCGCACATACGACCCCTTCCGCGGAAACGCCGCCCGCGGCGTCCGCACGTTCGTAAACACCATGCTCGGCCCGCAGAACACGTAGTCCTCCAGCTCCACCCCCTCGTAGAGCGACACATTGTTCTGAATCTTGCAATGGTCCCCCACCTTCACCCCCCGCGCCACGAACACGTTCTGCCCCAGCGTGCAGTGCGCCCCGACCTCCGCTCCGCCCATCACGTGACTGAAATGCCAGATCCGGGTGCCCTCCCCGATCCGGGCCCCCTCATCCACGACGGCCGTCTCGTGCTTCCACCAGCTCATGCCGCCACCAGGCTGTGTCGCTGACCATCAACGGCCCGCACCACCTCCAGCCGACGCAACCGATCCACCGTCTCGATCGCCGCACGCGCCTCCGCAAGCCCGAACCCCGCGCCCCCAAGCGTCCGACGATACACCTCCGTGTGCAACTCCGTAAACCCGCCCGAAAACTCCACCTCCTCCCCGTCGATCCGGATCGACCGATACGTCCGCTGCCCCTGCGCCCGCAACGCCTCCGGCACATAGCGCGCATCGATCGACAGAAACCATCGCACCCGCGCCCGCTCCAGCTCCAGATACCCCGCCATCGTCGTCGCCGTCCGCACGTGCAACTCCGCCCGCTCCAGACCCCCGAACAACCAGTGCAACAGATCAAAAAAGTGCACCCCGATGTTCATCGCCACCCCGCCGCTGAGCTCCTCACGCGCCTTCCAGCTCCTGAGATACCACGGCCCCCGACCCGTGATGTAGGTCAGCTCCACGTCCCTGACCGCGCCCTCGCCCAGCAGCCGCTCCCGAAGTGCCGCCAGCGCCGGATGCACCCGAAGCTGCAGCACCGTCCATACCCTGCGCCCCGACCTGGCCTCCAGCTCCGCCAGCCGATCCAGCTCCGACGGCTCCAGAACCAGCGGCTTCTCGCACAAAGCATCGGCCCCCACCCGAAACGCCAGCCGAATGTGCGCCCCGTGCAAAAAGTTCGGCACGCAGATCGACACGTAATCGACCCCCTCGCCCCGATCCCGCAGATCCTCCAGGTGCGCCTCAAAAAGCTCCGGGTGCAGGAAAAACGCCGCCTCCGGAAAGTACCGGTCCAGCACCCCCACCGCGTCCACCACGTCCAGCGCCGCCACCAGCTCGCCCCCCACCTCCTGAATCGCCTTCAGATGACGCGGCGCAATGTAGCCCGCCGCGCCCGTGAGCGCAAATCGCTTCATAGCAGCACAATCTTTTCGCTTTCAATGCCGCGCGTCGCGTAGCGCGTGTCCAGCACCGCACGCGCCTGCTCGACCACCCACCGGTAGTCGATCGTGCTGTGGTCCGTCGTGATGATCACCAGGTCCGCCGCCGCCACCTCCTCGTGCGTCAGCGGCACGCTCCGGTAGCTCCGACCCGCCACCTGAACTTCCGGCACGTACGGATCGTGGTAGCGCACCGTCACCCCGTCGGCCTCCAGCAGACGCAGCACCTCCAGCGCCGGACTTTCGCGCCAGTCCTCCAGGTCCCGCTTGTAGGCCACCCCCAGCAGCAGCACCCGCGCCCGCGAAGGCGCCACCCCCAGCCGGTTCAACACCCGGTAGGCCTTCTCCCGCACAAACTCCGGCATCTTCCGGTTGATCTCCCCCGCCAGCGCAATGAAATGCGTGTTGAAGTTCAGCTCCTTGGCCTTCCACTCCAGATAGTGCGGATCGACCGGAATGCAGTGCCCGCCCACGCCCGGTCCCGGCCAGAACGGCATGATCCCGAACGGCTTCGTAAAGGCCGCCTCCAGCACCTCCCACACGTTCAACCCCATCCGGTCGCACAACAGCGCCAGCTCGTTGACCAGCGCAATGTTCACCGCCCGAAACGTGTTCTCGAAAACCTTCACCAGCTCGGCCGCCTTCGCGCTCGAGACCGGCACCACGTGCTCGATCGTCTGGCTGTAGAAGGCTACGGCCACTTCCAGGCTCTCCGGCCCCACGCCGCCCACCACCTTCGAGGTGTTCTTCGTCGTGTAACGCTGGTTGCCCGGATCGACCCGCTCAGGCGAGTGCGCCAGGAAAAAGTCCCGCTCGACCTTCAACCCGCTCTCGCCCTCCAGAATCGGAAGCATCACTTCCTCGGTCGTGCCCGGATAGGTCGTCGACTCCAGACTGACGAGCTGGCCCGGGCGCAACCGCCGCCCGATCTCGTACGTGACGCGCTCGACATACTGCAGGTCCGGGGTCAGGTTCTTCGTCAGCGGCGTGGGCACGCAGATGACCACCACATCCATCTCCGGCACACGCCCGAAGTCGGTCTCGGCCACGATCCGACCTTCGGCCACCAGTCGCCGCAGCTCCTCGTCGCGCACGTCCCGGATGTAGTTCTCTCCGCGGCTAATCTTCTCGGCCCGGCGGGGATTCTGCTCGATGCCGATGAGGCGGTAGCCCACCTTGGCCTTCTCCACGGCAAAGGGCAAGCCCACGTAGCCCAGCCCCACCACGCCCACCACCGCCTCCTTCGTCCGAATCCGCTCCAGCAATTCTTTTTTAACTGCGTGATCGGTTTGAACCGAAACAGTTGCCTTTACTTCCATGTGCCCTCTTGATCAAATGATAGATTCTTCCCTGCTCAATCTCAATGCCTGCAAACTGTTAATGCCCACGCCGACTCGCCGCGGTTCAGCCGCATCATCCCGCTCGCTCACCGGGGACGTTCCCTTTCCTCCGTGCGACTCCGTCCGTTCACCAGCGCCTTTACCTCGCCCCACCAGGTGGCAGGACGGAAAAGCGCACGGACTTCTTCGACCTTCCGGCGCTCTTCGTCGTCCGAGGGCGGACGCGAAAGCCAGTGGTTCACGAAAGCCAGCCCCAGCCCCACGAACACCCCCAGAAACAGAAACAACAGCACGATCAGCTTGCGGCTCGTGCCCGAAGGCTGGTCAGGAGGCACGGGCGGCTGCACGATGCTCAGCACCGGCGCCTCCTTCTGCACCTGGATCTCGGCCTGCGTCTTCTGCAACTGGATCTCGCGGTAGAGCTGCTCCTTGAAGCTCACCTGCCGCTGCAGCCGCTCCATCTCGGCCCGGAGCTGGGCCGTCTGCGGATTGCGGTTCGCATCCAGAAATCGCGCCAGCTCGTTCTCGGCCTGCCGCAGCTCGGCCTCCACCTGCGCGAACTTCCGCTCCAGAAACTCCAGGTCCTGCCGCGCCTTCTCGGTCTTGATCCGGTTGATCGCCGCCTGCAGGTGCCGGATGGCCCGCTCCACGATCGCCGCCGAAAGATACGGGTCCTCCGTCTCGGCCCGCACCGTGATCATTCCGGGCCCTTCCTTCAACAACCCGCCACCCGCCTTCTCCGAAGCACTGAGCACCTCACGAAGCGCCCGGATCGCCGTGTATTCCTCTTCCGTCGGGAGAATCAGCGCACCCGAGTAGAGGTCCCGCACCGGCGCCTCTTCGCCACCGCCGAGCAGGCTTCGCAGCCAGCCAAGCGGATTCAGATACGACAGCCAGCTCCGCCGGCCGTAGTACTCGACCAGCGTCATGGGCCGGCCTTCTTCGGCGATGTAGAACGTGTCGCGCGCCAGCGCCAGCAGAAAATCCGGGCTCCCCACGATGTCGGGATAGACGCTCGGACTGACGATCTCGCCCTCGCCCAGCGACAGTCCGAACGACCGCAGCGCCGAAAGCGCCCCGCCCGTGGAGCCCGTGCTGCTGGGCGCCAGCTTCGCCTCGGCCACGTAGGACTTCGGCGACAACAGCGCTACGACCACTCCCAGCACGAGCGCCACCAGCACGCTCACGACGATCACGCGCCGCTGGCGGGCGATCACCACGCCCAGATCCAGCAACGAGATCTCGTCGTCCTCCGGCGGGCCGTAGTACGACCACCCCGGCGGCGGAGCCGGCGGGGTGGCGGAAGGCTGTCGTTCCTGCTGCGATGCGTCGGACATGCGTCTGCGTGGTCGGGGACGCCTGCTCGATCCGGTGCGGGTCCGTAAACAAAGATCGGACCCGACGGGCTGAAAGTTATAACATCACGACCGAGAAGGAAAGTCCCGCGGTTCATTTCACCGGAATCCCACGCACCCGCGGCAAATGCTGCCGGACCGGACGGGCATTCTTTCCGAATCGCCCCGCCGCGCTCCCGGCCCTTTGTGCCAAGTGGCACGGGTTTGCCGTGCGCCACGAAGGCGAAGCCGAGTGGCGTTCCCCCAAACGGCACGCCGCTGCGCTTCGTGCCGGACTACGAACAGACCTGTTTGTAGTAAGCCACGAAGGCGCCAGCCGGAGTGGCGTCACCCGAAACGGCACGCCGCTGCGCTTCGTGCCGGACTACAAGCGGAGCCTGTTGGTAGTAAATCTCCGGAATATCATGGGGCCTGTGCACGGCCTCCCATGCCCCCTCAGTCGCTTCGCGACAGCTCCCCCTGCAAGGGGGAGCGGTGTTTACGGGCCACGGCCGGCGGTGGCGGCAGGCGCCCGTGCGCGTCTCAGCGTCGAGGCTTTCTCTCGGGTGCTTCCCCTTCCCTGCCAGGGGTCAAAAGGAGGGTGGCCCTGCCGGTCTCTGGCGCCGACGTTCGGGCAGCTGCCGTTGGTGGTTGGCGCCGCTCATTTCGGGCTGGAAGCACGGGCGCACACGACGGTGCGCCCCTACCAGATCCCTGACGTTTTCCCTGTCCTGCATGTCCGCCCTGTCATACCCGCCGGATCACGTCCGCCACACGGGGTGTGGCCTCCTCATGCACCGGTAAATCGGCAATCCTATGATGAAAGGTCTCGTAGTCGTAGTAGGGCTGCGGCCTCCTCATGCACCGGTAAATCGGCAATCCCCTATACGCAGTTGCACGCGTCTGAACGAAGTCCCGCTTCACCGCAGCAGCGCGAACAGCGCCACGATCACCCCGATCTGCCCCGCCCAGAAAATGAACATCCACCGCACCAGACTCGCATACCGTTCACTGAGCGCTACCTGCACCTCTGCGATCCGACGGTCCAGTTTGGCAACTTCCTCCGTGATCCGGTGATCCAGTCGCTTTTCCGTTTCGGCAAGCAACACCTCCAGCCGCTTTACCTCCTCCGTGATCCGGTGATCCAGTCGCTTCTCCGTCTCGGCAAGCAACACCTCCAGCCGCTTTACCTCCTCCGTGATCCGGTGGTCCAGTCTGGCAACCTCCTCCGTGATCCGGCGGTCCAGTCTGGCAATCTCCTCTGCGATGCGATTGTCCAATCGCTTGCCTTCCTCGGTTACGCGCCGCTCAAAACGTTCTTCCAGAATGCCCAGCAGATTGTTGCGTTCGTGATGGGCCGCTTCGTTGAGCAAAGCGATCAGCGCCTCGACGCCCTCGTCGCCGAGCTTTTCGCGCAAAACTTTCGGGACCGTCAGAATCGCCATGAGCGGAAAAGGATGGCTCCGGGCGAAAAGGCAAACTCCGGGAGGCGTGCGATAGGTTCCCGGGCCAGCGCCCATCCCGCAGCACCGCTGAGCCTGAAGGGCGTTACTCGGGACGGCACGCCGCTGCGCTCCGTGCCGGACTACAAGCGCATTGTTCGTGCTGCAAACGACAGGCTATAAAACTCAGCGAAACGCTATGCAGGTCGCAAGCGCGAACCTTTTCGACACGATTTTTCGGACGACTTCTCGACACCCTTCATCACCCAGGGGCAGCACGCGACGGCCGATGATGCCCCGCTGCTCCCCTGTTTCTGCTCAGAGCGTTTCGAACTCCAGACGCTTCAGCATCTGTTCCGGGATCCGCTTCCGAATTCCCAGAATCTCGATGCCCACCACCTGATCCTCCGCGTTGTAATCCAGAATAATCCCCGGCCGCACCTCCTCCGATTCCACCACCGCCGACTCATCGAGGCGCAGGTAGAGGGCGTCGTTCTTCGTGTCCACTTTCAGTCTCATCGTTCCTTCCGCTTTAGCCTGCGATCAAAAAAGACGGTCACGATACGTTGTGGCACTGCCTCCGGATTGACTACGACCCGCAGATACCTTCCGTCAAACTCTTCAATCGCCCGAAGGTAGTGTAACGTCCACTCGGTTATTTCAGGCTCCTCCAGTACCCGTTTCACCCATGCTTCCAGGATATTCCGTTCCCGCAGCATCTCGCGGGCGTGTTCGGAGCATTCGTAGGCGGACATGGACGCTCCCCGAGACGGCGCTTCGCTTCGTTTCTGACTACTATGATTTTCCGAGAATCATGGTGCATGTGCACGGCATCCCTTGACCCCCTCAGTCGCTTCGCGACAGCTCCCCCTGCAAGGGGGAGCAGGATCTGTGGGCTACAGCTGGCAGTAGCAACGGTTGCCTGGGCGCGTTTCAGCGTCGCCGTCTTTCCTCATGTGCTTCCCCCTCCCTGCCAGGGAGGAGGCCAGGGGGAGGGTGCGCCTGCTGGGTGGGGGCGCCGTCGTTCGGGGCTTTGGGGGTTGGCGCCGCTTATTCTGGGCTGAAAGCACGGGCACATGGGATGTGGCCCCCTCATGCACCAGTAAATCGGCAATCCCATATACGCATGTCTGAACGAATTCTCCGCTTCATCGCAGCAGCGCGAACAGCGCCACGAGCACCCCGATCTGCCCCGCCCAGAAAATGAACATCCACCGCACCAGACTCGCATACCGCTCGCTGAGCGCTACCTCCAACCGCGACACCTCCTCTGTGATCCGGTGATCCAGTCGCTTCTCCGTCTCGGCAAGCAACACCTCCAGCCGCTTTACCTCCTCCGTAATCCGGCGGTCCAGTCTGGCAACCTCCTCCGTGATCCGGCGGTCCAGTTTGGCAACCTCCTCCGTGATCCGGTGGTCCAGTCTGGCAACCTCCTCCGTGATCCGGCGGTCCAGTTTGGCAACCTCCTCTGCGATGCGATTGTCCAATCGCTTGCCTTCCTCGGTTACGCGCCGCTCAAAACGTTCTTCCAGAATGCCCAGCAGATTGTTGCGTTCGTGATGGGCCGCTTCGTTGAGCAAAGCGATCAGCGCCTCGACGCCCTCGTCGCCGAGTTTTTCACGCAAAACTTTCGGGACCGTCAGAATCGCCATGAGCGGAAAAGGATGGCTCCGGGCGAAAAGGCAAACTCCGGGAGGCGTGCGACAGGTTCCCGGGCCAGCGCCCATCCCACGGCACTGCTCTCCCTTCCAGGGGCCTGAAGGGCGTGACCCGAAACGGCACGCCGCTGCGCTCCGTGCCGGACTACGAGCAGAGCCTGTTTGTAGAACTTATCCGGAAAATAGGGATACTCTGTAATCGCCACGATAATCGGAGCGGCCTCATGAAACTCACCGACGCACAATGGGCACGCATCGAGCCCCTGATCGTCTCCCCTCCTAAACGCCCTGATCGACGCGGCCGTCCCCGACGCGCCGACCGCGAGATCCTCGAAGCGATCCTCTGGATACTCCAGACCGGCGCTCCCTGGGCCAAGCTCCCCGCCCACTTTCCGCCCAGGTCCACCTGCCACGATCGCTTCCAAGCATGGAACCGAAACGGCACCCTCCAACGCATTTTGCAGGTGTTGGCCGAAGAACTCCACCAACAGGGCAAGCTCAAGCTTTCGGAGTGCTTTATCGATGCCTGCTTTGTCGCTGCTAAAAAGGGGGGACGTGTGTGGGCAAGACAAAGCGAGGTAAAGGAAGCAAACTCATGGCGATAGCCGATGCCAATGGGATGCCGCTGGCGGTGCTGGTGGCCAGTGCTTCGCCACATGAGACCCGGTTGGTCGAAGCCACTCTGGCGGCTCGTTTTACCGAGGCCAGGCCAGTACGTTTGATTGGAGATCGGGCATATGACAGTGATCCGCTGGATAAGGCATTGGCGCAACAGGGTATAGAGATGATTGCCCCGCATCGGCGGAATCGGAAGCGGAAAAAGACGCAGGATGGGCGTAAGCTTCGTCGCTATCGACGCCGTTGGAAAGTAGAGCGGTTGTTTGCGTGGTTGGGGCATTTTCGCCGGATTGTGATGCGTCATGAGCGCTACGCGGAAAACTACCTGGGTTTTGTATTGCTCGGGTGCCTCATGATCTTCTTGAGAACCTTTTTCGGATGGCTTCTACTATGATTTTCCGAGAATCATGGTGCATGTGCACGGCATCCCTTGACCCCCTCAGTCGCTTCGCGACAGCTCCCCCTGCAAGGGGGAGCAGGATCTGTGGGCTACAGCTGGCAGTAGCAACGGTTGCCTGGGCGCGTTTCAGCGTCGCCGTCTTTCCTCATGTGCTTCCCCCTCCCTGCCAGGGAGGAGGCCAGGGGGAGGGTGCGCCTGCTGGGTGGGGGCGCCGTCGTTCGGGGCTTTGGGGGTTGGCGCCGCTTATTCTGGGCTGAAAGCACGGGCACATGGGATGTGGCCCCCTCATGCACCAGTAAATCGGCAATCCCATATACGCATGTCTGAACGAATTCTCCGCTTCATCGCAGCAGCGCGAACAGCGCCACGAGCACCCCGATCTGCCCCGCCCAGAAAATGAACATCCACCGCACCAGACTCGCATACCGCTCGCTGAGCGCTACCTCCAACCGCGACACCTCCTCTGTGATCCGGTGATCCAGTCGCTTCTCCGTCTCGGCAAGCAACACCTCCAGCCGCTTTACCTCCTCCGTAATCCGGCGGTCCAGTCTGGCAACCTCCTCCGTGATCCGGCGGTCCAGTCTGGCAACCTCCTCCGAGATCCGGTGATCCAGTCTGGCAACCTCCTCCGTGATCCGGCGGTCCAGTTTGGCAACCTCCTCTGCGATGCGATTGTCCAATCGCTTGCCTTCCTCGGTTACGCGCCGCTCAAAACGTTCTTCCAGAATGCCCAGCAGATTGTTGCGTTCGTGATGGGCCGCTTCGTTGAGCAAAGCGATCAGCGCCTCGACGCCCTCGTCACCGAGTTTTTCACGCAAAACTTTCGGGACCGTCAGAATCGCCATGAGCGGAAAAGTATGGCTCCGGGCGAAAAGGCAAACTCCGGGAGGCGTGCGACAGGTTCCCGGGCCAGCGCCCATCCCACGGCACTGCTCTCCCTTCCAGGAGCCTGAAGGGCGTGACCCGAAACGGCACGCCGCTGCGCTCCGTGCCGGACTACGAGCAAAGCCTGTTTGTAGTAAATCTCCGGAATATCATGGGAGGCCGCGCACGTACACAAATCGTTCAAATAAGCCATCCCAGCAGTCCGCCCAGGCCGATCGCTCCCAGCAGCCACATGCCCAGACAGCCCTTACGTCGCTGCGTACCGGCCGCTGCCCGCTGCGGCCGTCCGCTGCTACTGTAGCTCGCCTCCGAAAACAACGGACGCGTGCTTTTCTCATGCGCCCGGTCCTGCAGCCGCCGCTGCAACGCTTCGACGCGTCGGACCAGCCGGACCAGCCGCTTGCTGGGACCCCGCTTCTGTTCGATCCGGCGAGCCGTCTCGAACGCCTCCAGCGCCTGTTCCAGCTTCCCCTGCTCCTCGTAGAGCACACCCAGCCGCTCGTAGGTGAAGCTGAGATCGCATCCCTCACGAGCGTTGGCCTCGTAAAGCGCCAGTGCTTCAGCCTTACGCCCGGCCCGCTCCAGCGCCTCGGCCTGTTCATTGCGGGCAAACCAGACGGCACGTTGTCCCATTGCTTTCTTCGATGTTCATGCTGTACGGAATGAAGGCCGCGTCGTATTTTTTACGGGAGCGTCGCAACCTGCATCCTGCACGACTCGTTCGCGCAACGTTTGTCTGTGCACGCGATCCTTTCGTTTCACCAAACCGGAATGTGACCTATGCTGTATGCGGTGATCATGGCGGGTGGTATCGGAAGCCGTTTCTGGCCCAAAAGTCGTATCGACCACCCCAAGCAATTCCTAAAGGTCTTCGGCGAGGCCACCCTGCTCCAGAACACGGTGGCCCGCCTGCAGGGACTGGTTCCGATCGAGCGCTGCTACATCGTCACCCATCAGCGCTACGTGGAAAAAACCCGCGAGCAACTACCTGCACTCCCCCCCGAAAACATCCTGGCCGAGCCCATCGGCCGCAATACGGCGCCCTGCATCACCTATGCGGCGATCAAACTGCTGGCGCAGGACCCCGATGCGCTCATGATCGTGCTACCGGCCGACCACGTGATCCGAAACGTCCGGGCTTTCCATGAGACGCTGCGCGTGGCCATCGAAAAAGCCCGGGAGCCCGGCGCGCTGGTGACGATCGGCATCAAGCCCACCTACCCGGCCACCGGCTACGGGTACATCCAGTTCGAGGGCTCGGCCGAGCACCTGTTCGAGGAACTGCGGCCTTACCGGGTGCGCACTTTCGCCGAAAAACCGGACCTGGCCACGGCCGAACGCTTTCTGGACTCGGGCGACTTTCTCTGGAACAGCGGCATGTTCATCTGGCGCGCCGACTCGATCCTGAACGAGGTGCAGCGTTACCTGCCCGACCTTTACGAAGCGTTTGAGCCGCTGCGCCAGGCCATCGGAACGCCCGACGAACCCCGGCTGGTCGAGCAGACTTACCAGGTCTGTCCCAGCATCTCCATCGACTACGGCGTCATGGAGCGCTCCAGGAACGCCTGGGTCGTCCCCGGCAACTTCGAGTGGAGCGACGTGGGCGACTGGCGCGCCGTCTACGACCTGAGTCCCAAAGATCAACTGGGCAACGCGCTGAAGGGCCAGGTCATCGTGCGCGACGCCAGCCGCAACTACGTCGATACGGAAAAGCGCCTGGTGGTGCTCATCGGGATTCACGATACGGCCGTCATCGACACCGACGACGCGCTGCTCATCTGCAACCTCGACAGCACCCAGCAGGTGAAGAACGTCGTCGAATACCTCCAGGCCCACAACCTGGAGCAATACCTCTGAGAAAAGCTCCACGCCGCTCTTCAACGGCGTGAGCCCTGCCGCTCACGCCGTTTTTGTTTGCCCGCCCATTTCTTCATGCACACTTAACACCGAACTCGCATCTTTACGGATCGCACAACGTAGACTCTCGCGTCAACAAATGACCGATCAGTCAATTTTTGACGAAGCATTCATGGAATCCCCTGCACTTTCCCGTAAGGAGCGCGAGCGGCTGATGCGCCGGCGGGCCATGCTCGAAGCGGCGCGGGCCGTCTTCGCGGAAAAGGGCTACGTCGATGCCACGCTGGACGAAATCGCCCAGCGGGCCGAATTTGGCAAAGGGACGCTCTACAATTACTTCCCCGGCGGCAAGGACGAGCTGTTCTTCACCGTCTTCGAGGAGATCTTTGCGCAGTTTCGCCAGCTGATCGAGCAGTCTTTTGCCGGGGCTACCTCGTTCCGAGAGGGATTCGAGACCTTCCTGCGGGCCAGCTTCGAATTCTTCGAGCAGCACCGGGACATGCTGCTGCTCGTCACGCGCGAGTCGCAGCGCATGCTGGTCAGCCCCGATCCGGAGCGGGCCGCCTTTTTCCAGAAGCACTACGAAACATATCTGCAGCTGCTAACTCGCCATGTTCAGGAAGCCATCGAGCGGGGCGAAGTGCGGCCGCTGCCGGCCGAAGCTGTGGCTCACACGATCCTGGGCAACCTGCACGGGCTGGCCATGCACCGCCTGCTGAAGGAATGCACCACCGGGGCACCGAAACAGTACATCGGTACTCCGGAAGAAGCCACGCGCTTTCTCTCGACGCTGCTGCTGGAGGGCCTGTTGAACCGAACGCAAACGACGGAAAAATCATGAGTCGCTGGAAAATCATCGGGCTGCTGTTGCTGCTGGCACCCGGCGTCGGCGCCCAGCCCCTTCTGAAGCCGGAGCCGTCCGAGCAGCCCGTGGTGTTGACGCTGGAAGAGGCCATTCAGATTGCGCTGGTACAGAACCGGGCCCTGCAGCGCGCCCGGCTCGACGTGGAAAACGCCAGCGCTCAGGTGCGCGAGGCCTGGGGTCAGGTGCTACCGCAGGTGAACCTGAGCGCCGATTACACCCGCAACCTGAAAAGCCCCAACCCCTTCGCCGGCTCCAGCGCCGGGAGCCTGTTCAACTCGCTGGGCTTTGTGGACTGGCTGGCCTACAACGAGCGGGCCCGCACCGACGACGATCCGGAGACCGAGCCCATCTCGTTCGGCGAGTTTGTCGAGCGCCAGCAGCAGGGGCTTCAGGAGGCCGGTATCCGGTTGCGCACGGGCGACAACCCCTTCGCTGTGGACAACCGCTTCACGGCGGGCCTCACTATCGAGCAGACGCTCTTCAGTAAAACGGCCTTCGCGGCCATCAAAGGGGCCGAGATTCTGAAAGAAATCAACCGCCGCGGCGTCACCCGCCAGGAGCAGCTGCTGATTGATCAGGTGCGGCGGGCCTTCTACGGTGCATTGCTGGCCCAGGAGCAGGCGCGCGTGATGGCGCAGAGCGTGGAGCGCACGCGCGAGACGCTCCAGGAGACGATCCGGCGGGTGGCCCAGGGCGTGGCCCCGCAGTTTCAGCGGCTGAGCGCCGAGGTGGAGCTGGCCAACCTGGAGACTCAGCTCATCCAGGCCCAGAACCAGGCCGCCCAGGCGCTCGATCAGCTCAAGCTGTTGCTGGGCATTCCCATCGAGCAGCCGGTGCAGCTCCGGGGCACGCTGACCGTAACCGACCCCGGCCGCTACCAGCAGGTCGCGCTGGACGATGCCGTGGCGCTGGCGCTGGAGCGCCGTCCGGATCTGGAGCAACTCCGGCTGCAGATCAAGCTGCGTGAGGTGGATCGGGAGCTGGCAAAAGCCGCCCGCTATCCGCGCCTGAGCGCTTTTGCCAGCTTCAGTTACATCGGCAACGTGCCGGATTACCGGACGATCGTGCTTTCGGACCCGAACGATCCGTTCAAGTTCTCGCAGCGCACGAACGACTTCTTTTCGAGCGACTACTGGAATCCTTCGGTCAACGTCGGGCTGCGGCTGACCTGGACGATCTTCTCCGGCTTTCAGACTTCGGCCCGTGTGCAGCAGCGCCAGATCGCCGTCAAGCAGGCCGAACTCCAGTACCTGCAACAGCTGGAGCAGGTGCGGCTGGAAGTGCTGCAGGCCATGCGCGATCTGGAAGCCGCCCGCAAGCGGCTGGTCAGCCAGGAGCGCAACGTCGAGCGGGCCGAACTGAACTACGAACACGCCCGCATCCGATTGCGCGAGGGCGTGGCCAGTCCGCTGGAGGAACGTGAAGCTTCGCAACAGCTCGATCAGAGCCGCCTCAACTACCTGCAGGCCGTCTACGACTACCTGGCGGCCCAGAGCGCCTTCGAGGCGGCCGTGGGGCTGATCGCCCCGCCCGGTCAGGAAGACCGGATCACGCTGACGCTCCGCAACGAATCCCGGTAGTTCCCGTCAACCAGAAAGCCATGCACACAGCCATGCATACACGCGAATGGATTCGCCTTTCGGCCCTGACCGGCCTTGTCGTCCTGGTGCTGCTCGGCGGCTGCGCTCCGCCGGATGCGTCGGCACCGGCCTCCGATACGGCGCTGGCCGCCTCGAAACGGCGCGTGCGCGTCGAATTGCTTGAACTGCGGCCCACCCGCTTCGTGGACTGGATCGAGGTGACGGGCACCGTCGAGGCCGAGCACGACGCGACGCTTTCGGCGCAGGCCTCCGGCACCGTCGAGTTTCTGGCCCCGCTGGGTAGCCGTGTCGAAGCAGGCGCCCTGCTGGCCCGCCTGGATCAAACGCTGGCGCGCGCGGCACTCCAACAGGCCGAAGCGCAACTGGCCAGCGCCCGCGCCGCCTACGAACTGGCCCTGGACAATTTCCGACGCCAGGAGCCGCTTTTCCGCGATTCCATCATCAGCGCGCTGGAATTCGAAAACGTTCGCGCACAGCGCGACCAGGCCGAGGCCCAGCTCCGGCTGGCCGAAGCGGCCGTCGAGCAGGCCCGCAAGCAACTGGCCCACACGGAAATCCGGGCACCTTTTGCCGGGACGGTCGAAGCGCACTTTGTGGACGTGGGCGAACAGATCGCCATGGGCCAGCCGGTCGTGCGCCTGGTCAACCTGCGCGAGGTGAAGGTCCGGGCCGGCGTGCCGGAGCGCTACGCCCGCGACATCCGTGTGGGCACGCCGGTCGAGCTACGCTTCCAGGCCTACGGGTTGCCGCCACGCGAGGCCACCGTCACGTTCGTCGGCAACGCGATCGATCCGGCCAACCGCACCTTCCCCGTCGAAGTGCGGCTGGACAATCCGGACGGCCAGCTCAAGCCCGAAATGGTCGTGCGCGTGCGGCTGGCCCGAGAGGTGCTCGACAGCGTGGTCGTCGTTCCCCTGCCGGCCGTCGTGCGCGACGAGACCGGCACCAGCGTGTTCGTGGCCGATTCGTCGGCCGAGGGGCCGGTGGCCCGCCAGCGCTACGTAACGCTGGGGCCCTCGTCGGAAGGGCTGGTGGTCATCACCCGGGGCCTTCGCTTCGGCGAAAAGGTGGTCGTGCTCGGCCAGAACGACCTGAGCGACGGCGACCTCCTCGACGTGCTGCAGACCTACACCGTGGCCGCCCTGGCCGCCGATGCCACCACCGACAGCGTCCGTACCCTTCAGACCCCGTAACCCGATCGGTTCGGAGCCATGAAAATCACCGATCTTGCCATACGCCAGCGCACCACGGTCCTCGTACTGACCGTTCTGCTGGCCGTCGGAGGGCTGGTCAGTTATCTGACCATTCCCAAGGAGTCCTTTCCCTCCATCGAAATCCCCAACATCGTCATCACGACGGTGTACCCCGGCGCCAGCCCGGAGGACATCGAGTCGCTGATCACCAAGCCCATCGAGGAAGAACTGCAGGGCATTACCGGGATCGACGAGATCCGCTCGACTTCGACGGAGGGTGTCTCGACGATCGTGGTGGAATTCATGCCCGACCAGATCTCGCTGGATGAGGCCTTCCAGAAGGTGCGGGATAAGGTGGACATTGCCAAGGCCAAGCTCCCGGAAGATGCCGAGGAGCCGATGGTCAATGAAATTGACCTCTCGGAGCTGCCCATCATGACGATCAACCTGGCGGCGCCCTATGCGCTCTCGCGCCTGAAGGAGGTGGCCGAGGACCTTTCGGACGAGCTGGAGGCGCTGCCGGACGTGCTGGAGGCCACGGTCGTGGGCGGCCTGGAGCGCGAGGTGCAGGTGAACGTCGATCGCGCGGCACTGCAGGCCTACAACCTGACCTTCAACGACGTCATCAACGCCATCCAGCGCGAAAACACGAACCTGCCGGGCGGCTCTATCGACGTGGACCGGCTCAACTACCTGGTGCGTGTGGACGGAGAGTTCGAGGTGCCGGAAGAAATCAACAACATCGTGATCAAGGCGCCGGGTGGCAAGCCGATCTACGTGCGCGACGTGGCCGAGGTGGTCTTCGGCTACAAAGAGCGCGACAGCTACGCCTATCTGCGCGTGCTGCAGCGAGAGGAAGACGGCCACCTGGTGCCCGTCCACAATCAGTCCGGCGAGCCGCTACAGGTGGTGAGTCTGAGTATCCGCAAACGTTCAGGCGCCAACATTCTGGAGACGACCGAGGCCATCCGTCAGGTGCTCGACCGTTTCCCCTTCCCGGCCGGCACCGAGGTGGTCATCACGGGCGACCAGAGCGAGGATGTGCGTACGCTCGTCCGCGACCTGGAAAACAACATCATCAGCGGGCTGATCTTCGTCGTGGCGGTGCTGCTCTTTTTCCTGGGAGTGCGCACGGCCACGCTCGTAGGTATTGCCATTCCGCTGTCGATGTTCACCTCGTTCCTGGTCTTCCAGGCGCTCGGCTACACGCTCAACTTCGTCATCCTCTTCTCGCTGATCATCGCGCTGGGCATGCTCGTCGACAATGCCATCGTCATTGTCGAGAACATCTACCGCTTCCGGGAGCAGGGCTACAGTCGATTCGAGGCGGCCCGGCTGGCCACGGCTGAAGTGGGCGGAGCCGTGGTGGCCTCGACGGCCACGACGGTGGCGGCGTTCGTGCCCATGCTCTTCTGGCCCGGCACAATCGGCAAGTTCATGAGCTTTCTGCCGCTGACGCTCATCATCACGCTCACCTCGTCGCTGTTCGTGGCGCTGGTGATCAATCCGGTGCTGACCGGCTACTTCATGCGGGTAGAAGGCGAAAAAGCGCCGCGTCCGCCCCGGCGGGTGCGTGTGCTGGCGGCCGCCGTGATCCTGCTGCTGGGGCTGGTGCTGGGGCTGGCCAACTGGAAAACGCTGGTGGTGCTGGCCGTCGCCGTTCCGGTGATTTACCTGCTCCACCGCTACATTTTCAGCCCGATCGGCAACTGGTTCATCCACCATGGCCTGCCGGGCCTGATCCGGCGCTACCGGGCGTTCCTGAGCTGGATGCTGGAACGAGACTATTCGGTGCGGCACGCACTGCTGCGCAACACGTTCACGCTGGGAAGCTTCACGCTGGGCGTGGTGCTGCTGGTGCTGGGCGGCGGCCTTTCGGCGCTGCTGGGCGGCGGCCCGGCTGGCATGGTGCTGACGATCCCCGGCACCATCCTGGCGGTAGTGGGCCTGATCGGAATCATCCTGCACACGCTCGAGACGCTCTTTCTGGGCGGCTGGGCGACGGTGCGCGGCGGATTGATCTTCGGGGCCGTGGTACTCGTTATCACCGGGCTCATGTACCTGAGCCCGCGGGAGGTGGCGCTCACCACGATCGTCGAACTGCTGACGCTGCCGCTGCTCATCATCGTCGTCGGACTGCTGGGCGCGTTGCTGAACCGCCGGGGCCGTCGCTACCTGATCCTCACGGACAACCGCGCCCGCCTGCTCAACAGCGTGCTCGGCGCGCTCTTCGCGATTCTGGCGATGTTTGCCGTTGCTCCCACGGGCGTCGAGTTCTTCCCGAAAACCGATCCTAACCAGATTCAGGTCACGCTGACGGCCCCGCTGGGCACGAACGTCGAGACGACCGATCGGATCGCCCGCGAGGCCCTGGCCCGCATCGAGCAGCTGCTGAACGAACATCCGGAAGACCGGGCCAACGTCAAAAACATTCAGGTGAACGTAGGGGTGGGCGGCGACCGGATGTTCGGCGGCGGCTCGTCGCGCCCCGAGGTGGCCACGATCACGCTGGATCTCGTTGATTACGAAGACCGGGCCGTCTCCAGCCGCGAGACGCTCGACCGGCTGCGCCGCCAGTTGCAGGGCATTCCCGGCGTCACGATCAAGATCGATCAGGACAACCCCGGGCCGCCCACCGGACCACCGGTGAACATTGAAATCACCGGACCCGAATTCGCTGAAATCGTGCGCATCACGCAGGAGATCAAGCAGCGGCTGATCGAGGCCGCCGAGACGGGGCGCATCCCCGGCCTGGTGGACATCACCGACAACCTGAACACGGGGCGGCCGGAGCTGCGCGTGCGCATCGACCGGGAGCGGGCCGGACGTTTCGGGCTGAGCACGCAGCAGATCGCCTCCACCGTGCGGGCGGCCATCAACGGCATCGAGGCCAGCCAGTACCGCACGGGCGAGGACGAGTACGACATCACGGTCCGCCTGAAAGAAGCCGACCGCCGCTCGCTCGAAAGCCTGCGTAACCTGACCATCCTGCACGAAGGCCAGCAGATCCCGCTGGCGGCCGTGGCCGACTTCGAGCTGGGCGGCGGACTCGGCGCCATCACGCGGCTGGACCTGCAACGCGTCGCCACTGTCAGCGGCGACGTGGCGCCCGGCTACAATGCCCAGGCCGTGTTGCAGCAGGTGCGCCAGTACCTGGCCGACTACGAGCGGTCGCTGCCGCCGGGCTACCACTTGGCCTACACGGGCGAAAACGAAGAGCAGCAGGAGTCGTTCAGCTTCCTGACCACGGCGCTGCTCATCGGCTCGGCCCTGATCTTTCTGATCATGATCGCCCAGTTCAACCGCGTCAGCGGGCCGTTCCTGATCATGATTGCCGTGGGTCTGAGCCTGATCGGCGTGCTGCTGGGCCTGATCCTCACGCGCACGGCCTTCGGGCTGATGACCTTCATCGGACTGATCTCGCTGGCCGGCATCGTGGTCAACAACAACATCGTGCTGATCGACTACACGATGCAGCTTCAGCAGCGCGGGCTCAGCAAGCACGACGCGATCATTGAGGCCGGGGCCACGCGTCTGCGCCCCGTGATCCTGACGGCGCTGACCACCGTGATCGGCCTGGTACCACTGACGTTCGGTATCAACATCGACTTTGTGGGGCTGCTGGTCAACTGGGAGCCTAACTTCCAGCTTGGCTCGGAAAACACCCAGTTCTGGGGGCCGATGGGTACGGCGATCATCAGCGGCCTGACGTTCGGGACGTTCCTGACGCTGGTGATCATGCCCGTGCTCTACTCCTCGTTCGACTCGGTCGCCAACCACCTGCGGCGTTTCCTGGGCCGCGCGCCCGTGGCGGCCGAGGTAGGCAACGGCGCAACGGGCACCCCGCCGGCCGACGTGGAAACCCGGCCAAGCGCTGTACCCCGGCGCTGAGCTTCCATTTTGATGCAGAAGAAAAAGCCTTCGCTGACGTCAGCGAAGGCTTTTTTCTTCTGGTACCAGGCTCGATTCGTCTAATAAGGGATCACTGATTTACCGGTGCATGAGGGTGCCACCCCCCGTGTGGCGGACGTGATCCGGCAGGTATGATCGGGCGGACACAATGGTCCGCCCCTACGGGATAGGGAAAACGTCAAAGATCTGTAGGGGCGCACCGCCGTGTGCGCCCGTGCTTTCTCACATGCACGATGATTTCCCGGAAATCGTATAAAACGAAGCGGATTCGGTAGCGCCTGCAGCAGCTTTTTCTTTTGATTCGGTCACGGGATGCACCGCACATCGGGCCTGCAGCCGCCAGTTCTGCCAGTGGCCCCAGATGAGCAAGGCGCTGCCGAGCATCGTGACCAGCGTGCCGCCCAGTACGCCCAGCGCTTCATGGCCGGGAAAGCTGGCCAGCAGCACCAGTGCCAGCCCCGGCCCGAATCCCCACAGCACCCGCTTCTGACGATGTCGGCGATAGCCCTGGTAAAACGCCAGCGCCGTCGTGGGGACCAGCAGCACGGCAAAGACAATGTGCACATCTTCATGCCAGGTGATCACCAGCGCGCTTACCGGCAATACAACCAGTGCCACCGGGAGAAGCAGACAGTGGACAAGGCAGATTCCGGAAAGCCAGATCCCTACCCGATCCCACCGTGATTTTTCCGTCAACATTTGTTGTTATGCTCCACACTATACGTCAAAACTACCTGACGGCAAACGCCAGAAATAACGGGCAAGATTCTAAAAAAGCGCCGCCTCTGCTATGTTTTCTCAGTGTAAGTTTTGTATACTCCCTGTCCGGAAGCGGGCCTGTGTCCTTCCATGGTGGTCATTTTTTCTGAGCAACTATGCGACACGGGGGATTACGTTACGGATTTTTCGTACTGCTTTTGCTGGCAGCACCGGACCTTTTCGCACAACGCGTCTGGGTTGCACCCGGACCCTTCCTGCGCTTCGGCTATGGTCCGTCGCTCAGTGAAACGGACTACTCAACCTACGCGGTTGAACCGTATGCGCTCAAAGGCGAACTGGGCTATCAGTTCCCGCTCGGATTGAGCCTTGGACTGGCCTATGAAGGCGGCAACTACCCCAGGGTCAGCCGTACCTATCATCGTTTTCACATCATTCAGGGACTGCTTCGCTGGCGCGTTTTTCCTTTCAAGCGCCTCAGCCATTACTTCAACATCGGTCCGCACATCACGCTGGGCGGCTACAAGACGGGCTTCGGGATTAACGCCGCGCTGGGCGCCGACTATGTGCTCACGCGCAACGTGGCCTTTTTCGTCGAAGGAAGCGCCAACGCGGTCTTTCCCGACCGGGCTTCCGAAGGCATCCGGAGCGGACGTGCCGCCTTCGACGGGCTGGGCTTTCTGGGAGCCGGCCTGCGCATCACGTTCCGGCCGTTGCCAATCCCGATCCGGACGCTGAACATCGAAGGCCCCGCACAGCTTCAGCGTCGGGAGTACGGTACCTTCACGGCCCGCGTCGATGATCAGGCCACGCAGCCCGTTTCCTACATCTGGTTCATGGGCGACGGCACCCAGTACACCGGTCCTGTGGTCGAGCACCGCTATCGCCTACCCAGTCGCTACGAGATTCAGGTGCAGGCGCGCAATGCGGCCGGGGTTGTCCGTACGGCCACTCATCTGGTCGAAGTCGTCGAGCCGCCGCGCGCCGTTCGTATTGTCTCCTTCCAGCCGCTTGCCGACACAATTAAACGAGGTAGTTTAGTCATTTTTGAAGCCCAGCTCGAAGGGGCCCCTCCAGTTCGGTATTACTGGAATTTTGGAGACGGGGAAGGAGCCATTGCTGCAGACAATCAGTATCGATTAGAAGAAGGGTTGCGCGCCGGTACTATGTCGCTCCATGCCCGGGTCACACACCGCTTCGACAGGCCCGGCACCTACACGGTTTCCCTGATCGCCGACAACGAACTGAGGCGGGACTCGGTGCAGGCCAGGATTGTTGTGGAACCGACCGCCTGCGATCTAATTTCGACCTTGGAGTCCGTTACGTTTGACTTTGGTGGAAGTACCCTGAGCGAATCGGCACGTGCCGTACTCGACCAGAATGCCCGCGTATTGCAGAGCTGTCCGGAGCTTGTGGTACAATTGGTGGGTTACGCTGATTACGTAGGGGGAGAAGCGTTCAACACCTTGCTTTCTTTGCGGCGCGGGCTGGCCGTATACAACTACTACCAGCAGCAGGGTATCGAACCGGAACGGTTGATTTTCCGGGGGCTGGGCGAGCTGCCGCCGCCCTGCCCGAACCCGGCCGAACGTCCGGGTTGCCGCGAGCTTCGGCGTGTGGATACGATCGTAATCCGCTGGCCACGCTGACGGTTGGCGCAAATAGATAGAAAAAGGCCGTGGCCCATGGACCACGGCCTTTTCTGTTTGCAGGATTGCCACGAGGTCAGGGTAGCTGCAGCGTAAGGCGCAGTTGCACGTTACGGCCGGGGTCCAGCACGCCGTAAGGTCTCAGGCGGCTGAGATGGCTCACGTAGGCTCGGTCCAGCAGGTTGTGCACGGTCAGATCCGTTACCAGCTGCCAGGCTCCCAGCGGCCAACGGGCCGAAAACGCCGCATTCCAGAGCACGTAGCCTTCGGTGGGCGTTTCCTCAGGCGCCACGCGTCGCTGGTCGGCCACCAGCGTGGGGCCGAGTCGGAGCATGACCTCGCTGGCCGGCCCCCAGCGCTCCCGGTGCACCTCGATCCCGGTGATCAGACGCGGAGGCGGCGAAAACGGCAGCGGCTGGCCGGTTTCCCGGTTCTCCGTGTAGGTTACGTCGCCACCCACATGCAGGTGCAGCCACTCGGTCACCCCCAGGTTCAGCAGCAGCTCGCCCCCCCAGAGCAGCGCCTGCGCCTGATCGAACTGATAGATGAAAAGCCCCGAGTCCGGATCACGTTGGCCTGTGGGCCGCGGAAAAATGAAGCGCTCAATCCGGTTGACGAAGGCGTTCAGTTCCAGATACCAGCGGGGGCGCAACCAGCGCAGCGTACCGTCCAGACTCAGGCTCTGCTCGGGCCGGAGCGTCGGCGTGCCCACCTCGAACCGACTGGTCCCTTCGTGCACGCCCCGCGAGAAGAGTTCGTTGAGCGTGGGGGCCCGCCAGGCTCGGCCCACGTTGAAGGCCAGCGACAGATCCGGGCGCACCTGCCAGGCCAGTCCCACCGCCCCGCTGAAGGCGCTGTAGGTGCGCGTCTGAGCCACCACGCCAAGGTCCTCGTTGGCCTCTACTGAAAGCCGCCGGCCGTCCCACCGCACCCCGCCGCTGATGGTCAGGCGCGGGAGCGCCAGTTCCTCGAACACGTACACGGCCCCGTTCCAGGTGCGCGCGCCGGGAATGAGCGCCTCCTCGGCCAGGGTTTCGTTGCGCTGGAAAAAGCCGCTCAGGCCGATCGTGCCGAACAGCGAGCCGATCGGCCGATGATGAAAGCGCAGGTCAGATGTCAGGGTGTTGAGCCGTAGATAAAGCGAAGGGGCTTCGTGCTCGTCAACGTGGGGCACCTCTTCCTCGTCTGCGTCGTGATGATGCCCGAATTCCCGCCGCCGGTTCTGCTGCCAGGCTGCGTTCAGCTCCAGCCGATCAGCTCCCAGGCGCCACAGCGTGCGAAGCTGCACCAGGTCATGGTCCACCCGCTGGTAGGGTTCACCGATATGGTAGCGGTCGGGCGTTTCCGTGGTCGCCTCGGCTTCCTCCGGCTCAAAAAATCCGATCCGGGCGCGGTACCGCTTGTAAGCCAGTTGCCAGCGCGCGGCGTGGTTTTCGTAGCCGAGCTGGAGCATTCCGTTGCGTTCCTCCAGCCCGGTGTTGGGGACCGGTCCGCGGGGGGTATCGTAGGCGCCGGCCTGGCGGAGCGTCAGATTACCCGCATAGGCCCAGTTGCCCTGGCGGCCTCCCGTTTCGACATGCATCCCGCCCATGCGCGTGTTGCTGGCGCCCTCGATCGTGACCGCTCCGGTGAGCGGCCGGTCGTAGCCGAATGGCCCTTCGGTGGCCAGTTGCACGACCCCGCCCAGCGCGTCGGAGCCGTAGAGCAGGCTGGCCGGGCCCTTGACCACCTCGATACGCTCGGCCGCGTGGGCGTCGATTTCCACGCCGTGCTCGTCGCCCCACTGCTGGCCTTCCTGCCGGACGCCATCCTGCACTACCAGCACACGCTGCGCCGTCAGGCCCCGGATCATCGGCTTGGCAATGCCGGTGCCCGTATGCACCAGATGCACGCCCGGCGTCTGCGCCAGCGCATCGACGGCCGTCATGCCGCGCGCCAGCCGCAACGCATCGCCTTCAAGCACGACCACCGCCTGCGGCGTCGAAAGCACATCGGTAGCCTGCGCCTTGGCCGTAATGGTGACGGCGGGCGCCTCAACGGAGGTAGGCGTTAGCGTCACGTCCAGACGAACTGACGCCGCTTCGGAGAGCACGACCTCGCGTGTTTCCGGCTGATACCCCACAAAGCTGAACAGGACGCGATAGCGACCGGGACGGGGAAGCAAGAGCCGGTAACGTCCTTCGACATCGGTTGTAGTTCCCGTCTGCACCGAAAGCACAAGCACGTTGGCGCCAATCAGCGGCTCTCCCGTCGTTGCGTCGGTGACCCGCCCCTCCAGTATCTGCGCAAGTCCTGAGGAAATTCCGGAAATGAACAGAATAAGCACGAGTAGTCCTGTCCGTACAGACTGCTTCATGGCTGACACTCCGATTCTGTGCTAAGAATAACTGGCTACAGACAATCAGAAGGATCGACAAGGCCGGTTGATGTGGCCGGCTTCAGCACAGAACCGGAGGCGCACGGCTGGCATGGGCAAAAGACGGGGAGTCAAGAATAGCCCGACCTTCCGCAACAGAAAGTTCCTCCCAGTGCGTCCACAGCTCCGGGAAAGTCGGGGTAACCGCGGGCAGCGAGCGCAGACTGGCATACAGACGGCAGGGATCGGGCAGGTGTCGGCAGTCCGGGCTCCGGTAGAGTCCCTCGCCGACCGTACAGACGGCTGATTCGGACTGCAGGGCATGGCGCACCAGATGCGCCGCCGGAAGCCCGACCGCGCCGATCAGAAAGAGCAGGGATAACCCCGCCGCCCGTTTACGCAGAATGGCCAGCATGCCGCGGTGCGCTGGGATCAGCGGAGAAGATACCAACCGCCAGCCCGTAGATGCAAGGCGATAGCATTAAGCAATCATCACACGCGGCTGAGTGCCAGCGGGTATTCGGCCGAAACCTGCCCCCGCGCAATCTCGCGCAGGCGACGCCGGAGTAGCTGTCGTCGAAACGCGCTGATGCGGTCGATGAAGAGAATACCCTCCAGGTGATCGTACTCATGCTGGATCACCCGGGCCAGCATCCCCCGGACCTCCAGCTCCTGTGGACGGAATTGCCGATCCAGGTAGCGAATCCGGACGGCCGCGGGGCGTTCGACTACTTCTCGGACGTCCGGAATGGACAGACACCCCTCCTCAAAGCTGCACTGCTCCTCGCTTGTCCAGACAAGCTCCGGGTTGATAAAAAACATAGGCATGGGCGGGAGCGTCTCTCCTTCGGCTTCCAGCTCGTCTTTCATGGGCGTCAGGTCCACCACAAAAACACGCTCCCGGCGTCCCACCTGGGGCGCCGCCAGGCCAATGCCCGAGGCCGCGTGCATCGTTTCGACCATATCGTCGAGCAGCTGCTGCAGCTCCGGCGAATCGGCCTCCACCGGCTGCGCCCGCTCCCGTAGAATAGGATCTCCGTATACGTGAATCGGCAGTACCATGTGCGCCCTGTGCGATTTTACGCCTGTCCTTTATTCGGACAAGCCGATTTTCGGTTCCTGCTGCTCCAGATACTCCTGCAGGATGATGACGGCCGCCATCTGATCGACGCGGCCTTTATCGCGTCGCTTTTTGCGCGGTCCTCCCACTTCCCGCAACCGCTCCTTTGCCAGTTCCGAGGTGTAGCGTTCATCCCAGCGCACGACCTGCACGCCGGGCAACAGCCGCTGCAGCCTGCGGATGAAACGTTCTACCCTGCGCGTAGCTGCCCCTTCTGTCCCTGTTTCGGTCAGGGGCCAGCCGATCACCAGCGTTTCAATTCCCTCGACGGCATGCAGGCGCTGCAATACCTGCAACGCTTCCTCCGGCGCATACGTGCCATAGGGTTGCGCGATGATCCGCAGCGGATCGGCCAGCGCCAGTCCAACACGCCGCGTGCCGTAATCCACCGCCACCACCCGTGGCCGTGTCCCTGAAGCCAGCAACATGCCCTTTGCCTCAAACAAAAAGCGGACGGGGCTGTCGTAAACCCGTCCGCTTCCTGTCGGTTCGCAAAAATGCGGGTTTCAGCGGGTGCCGTTCTTTCCGGCGGCCTGCGCCTCCAGGTATTTGTCGGCGCTGCCTTCCGGAATCTCGTAATTCAACTCGACCAGCGGACGCTGCAACACCTGCTTCAGCCGCTTGCTGGGTTTGAAGTGCGTCTTGCGACGGCTGGGAATGAACACCGTCTCGTTGGTCTTGGGATTGCGCGCCTTCGGCTTGGCCCGCGTCCGCTTGACCTCGAACACGCCAAAGTCGCGCAACTCGATACGCACCTCGGGATCCGCCTCTTCCAGCAACTGCGCCAGCGCCTCGATGACCGCGTTCACCCACGGCTCGCTTTTGTAAATGGGTTCGCCCATGAGCTGGGCCACCCGACGCGCGACGTCTTTCTTCGTCAAAGTGGGAATGCGTTGCGCCATGATCAACCACTCCGTTTAATTTTGCACATGCACTCAACACCGGCCCTGCCTGCCCTAAGTTATGCGTGCGCACAGGCACCGACGCGGCAGGACGCACCATTTTATTAAATTACGCGGGCTTTTGCAAAACAAAAGCGCAACGCATCATTGAATTTTTAAGGACTTGCCGCTACTCCTCGAAACGATAGACGCCGTAGATCCCGTCGATCCGCTTGATGCGCTCGATGACCCGTCGCAGGTGCTCCAGATCGCTCACGTAAAGCACGATGGTGCCCTCGAACACGCCGTCTTCCGAATCGACCGTGATGGAGCGAATGTTCGTTTTGAGGCTCTTGGAAATGACCGTGGTAATGTCGCTGACGATGCCCACCCGATCTTCGCCGATCACGCGCAGCGCGGCCAGAAACTGCACGTCCTTCTGGCGGCTCCACTCGACCGGCACGATGCGGTCCGGATGATTGATCAGCAGATAGGGCGCGTTCTTGCAGTTGACCCGGTGGATTTTGATGGCGCCGCTCCGGCTCACGTATCCGAAGACCTCGTCGCCGGGGATGGGATTGCAGCAGGAGGCATAGGTCGTGACGATGTCCGTGTGCAGCTCGCCGTCGATCTTCAGTGCCGGCTGGCCCGTTTCTTTGGCCGTATCCAGGAAGCTTTCGTACTTCAGCCGCAGCGCCTGGGACTGCGATTCCTGCTGCTGCCCGTCGCCCGAACGCAGCGCCCTGACCAGCTCGTCTACCTCGAACAGGCCACTGCCGAGCTCATAGAACATCTGCTGCAGGTTGGGAAACTTCAGTCGGTGCGCCACCCGCTGCAGCTGGCGTTCGTCCACCTCGAGGCCCAGCCGCTGCGCGCGCTTTTCCCAGAGTTCCTTTCCCAGTTCGATCGTTTTCCGCCGCTGCTCGTTGATCCAGTGCCGGATGTGGCTCCGCGCCTTCTGGGTGACGACGAACTTCATCCAGTCGGGGTTGGGCGTCTGCTTCTTGGAGGTGATGATTTCCACCTGGTCGCCGCTTTTGAGCTTGTAGGAAAGCGGCACCAGCTTGCCGTTGACCTTGGCGCCGATGCAGTGCAGCCCCACTTCCGTATGCACCCGGAAGGCGAAGTCTACCGGCGTGGCGCCCTGCGGCAGGCTGATCACGTCGCCTTTGGGCGTAAAGACGTAGATCTCGTCGTCGTAGAGATTCAGCCGGAACTCCTTGACGAACTCGGTGGCCTGATCCGGTTTGGGGTTCTCCAGGATCTCGCGGACCCACCGGAGCCACTGGTCCATCTTCGGATCCGGCTCTTCGATGCCCTCTTTGTAGCGCCAGTGGGCGGCCACGCCGCGCTCGGCCACTTCGTGCATTTCCTGCGTGCGGATCTGCACCTCCACCTTGCGTCCTTCAGGTCCCAGCACCGTCGTGTGCAGACTCTGGTAGCCGTTGGACTTGGGCACCGAGATGAAATCCCGGAAACGCTCCGGCAGCGGCTTGTACAGATCCGTCACGATGGAATAGGCCCGCCAGCAGTCCTCTTTGCCCTTGCGGCCCGAACTTTTGAGCACGATCCGAATGGCAAACAGGTCGTAGATCTCCTCCAGCGGCTTGTTCTGCCGCTTCATCTTGCGATAGATCGAGTAGATGTTTTTGGGGCGGCCGTAGAGGTCGAACTCCAGTCCGGCCTCCTCCAGTCGCTGCTTCAGCGGTTCGATGAAGCGCTGAATGTAGGCCTCGCGTTCCTTTTTGGATTCGTTGAGGCCGCGCACGATGGCGTAGTACTCGTCGGGCTGCAGTACCTTGAGCGAAAGGTCCTCCAGCTCGCTTTTGATCTTGAACAGACCGAATCGATGGGCCAGCGGGGCAAATAGCTCCAGCGTTTCGGTAGCGATCTTCAGGCGTTTCTGCGGGGGCAGCGCTTCGATCGTCCGCATATTGTGCAGCCGATCGGCGAATTTGACCAGGATGACCCGGATGTCCTCGGCCATCGAGAGCATCAGCTTACGCACGTTCTCGGCCTGCCCCAGCTCGCGCAAGGTGAAGACGTCCTGGATCTTGGTCAGCCCGTCGATGATGATGCCCATGGTCTCGCCGAACTCCTCCCGGATGAAGTCCAGCGAGATGTCGGAGTCTTCGACCACGTCGTGCAGCAGCGCGGCTGCCACGCTCACGTCGTCGAAGCTGATATCCTCGGCCACGATGAAGGCCACTTCCAGCGGATGCAGGATGTAGGGCTCGCCCGTCACCCGCCGGTGGTCCCGGTGGGCCCAGTAGCTTACCCGAAACGCCCGGCGAATCAGCTCTTCGTCGACGCGCGGCAGGTGCCTGTGACAGGCCTGAATCAGCGTGTCCAGACGCTGCTGGAATTCTTCCGGGATGTTCAGATCACCTTCTTTCAGGAGGGTCGATACCTGGACCATGGACCTCCGGGCCTGTGCTTGCCCTGTGGAAAGTTTTCCAGAAGTTAAAGTACCGGGGCTTTCCCCTGTTCCGCCAACAAAAAAAGCGCCATCCCGATCGGGATGGCGCTCCGGTCGTTGCTTTTCAGGGGTTGTACGTAGGCCGGATCAGCCTTCGTCCTTTTTCTCCTGATCCTCGGCCGCTTCCTCCGAAGAAGCTTCGGGAGCAGCTTCGGCAGGGGTGGCCGCTTCCGCTTCAGCGGTCGCCTGCTCGACCTGTGCCTCCGGTTCGGCCGTCTCCGGGGTCTCCGGAGCCGCGGCTTCCGCCTCGGCCGCCTGGGTCGTGGTAGCAGCAGCCTCCGGCGTTTCCGTACGACGACCCCGCCCGCGGCCGCGACGCGTCCGACGCCGCGTCTTCCGGCTGTCGGCCGGCTTGACGTCGTTGTAATCGACCAGTTCGATCACGGCCATCTCGGCGCCGTCGCCGGGCCGACGACCGATCCGCACCACGCGCGTGTAGCCGCCCGGTCGGCCGTTGACCTTCTCGGCGATCTCGCCAAAAAGTTCTTTAACGGCCTCCTTGTCCTGCAGGTAGCGGAAGACCTGCCGGCGGTTGTGGGTGGTGTCTTCCTTGGCCCGCGTGATGAGCGGCTCGATGAACATGCGGAGCGCCTTGGCCTTGGCCAGCGTCGTGCGGATCCGTTTGTGCCGGATCAATGCGCACGAAAGCGCCGCCAGCGTGGCCCGGCGATGTCCGTAGGTGCGGCCTAACTTGAATCCTTTTTTTCGATGTCTCATGGCTCGTTTCGGCTTACTCCGGCAGCGCCGGCTCAGCTCTCGGCTCCCTCAAGGTACTTGTCGACGTCCATGCCAAAGTGCAGCCCGCGTTCCTCCAGCACGGCGATCAGCTCCTGGAGCGACTTGCGGCCGAAGTTGCGGAACTTGAGCATTTCGGACTCCTGCCGTCGCACCAGATCGCCGATCGTGCGGATGTTGGCCGCCTTGAGGCAGTTCTGCGCCCGCACCGACAGGTCGAGTTCATCGACCGGCTGCGAGAGCAGCTCGCGGATGCGCTGCACCTCGGCGTCGACCTCTTTCTTCTTGACCTCGGGCTGCGGCTCGCTCTCCATCGTGATGAAGAGGCTGATGTGGTCGCGCAGGATCGTGGCCGCCTGCACGAGCGCTTCTTCGGGAGAGACCGAGCCGTCCGTGGTGATTTCCAGTTCCAGGCGCTCGTACTCGATCTTCTGACCCACGCGCGTGGGTTTGATCGTGTAGCGCACGTTCTTGATGGGCGTGAAGATCGCGTCGATGGCGATCACCCCGATCGGGTCATCCGGCAGCTTGTTTTCCTCGGCCGGCACGTAGCCGCGCCCGCGCCCCATGCGCAGCTCGAGGTTCACTTCGGCGCCTTCGGCCAGCGTGGCGATGTAGTGGTCCGGGTTCAGCACCTCGTAGTGACTGGTGGCCTCGGCAATATCGCGGGCCGTCCACACGTGCGGTCCTTTGAGCGAAAGCCGGATGTTCGCGTCGGTGGTGTCCTTCGCCTTGAAGCGAACGCCCTTCAGATTCAGGATAATTTCCGCGACGTCCTCGGTGACGCCCGGAATTGTCGAGAATTCGTGCTGCACGCCGTCGATTCGGACGGCCGTAATGGCAACGCCCGGCAGCGAAGAAAGCAGCACGCGCCGGAGCGCGTTGCCGATCGTCACGCCATAGCCGCGCTCGAGCGGCTGCACCACAAAACGCCCGAACGTTTCCGTCGCCTCTTCCACCCGAACACCTTCGGGCAATTGCACCATGTAGTTGCTCATGGTCTGTCTGGGGTTTTATCGATCGCAAAACCCGGAAATCACCTTTCCGGTATGGCCATCCATGCCACCCGTCGCCGCACTACTTGGAGTAGAGCTCGACGATCAGGTGCTCGCGGATGTTTTCGGGAATGTCTTCCCGATTGGGGTAGTCCAGGAACTTGCCCTGCATTTCCTTACGATCGACTTCCAGCCAGGGAAAGTTCCGACGCAAACGCTTGATGTTCTCCTGAATGATGGCCAGCTGGCGGCTCTTGGGCCGCACGGCCACCACGTCGCCGGGCCGCAGCTGGTACGACGGAACGTTGACGACCTGACCGTTCACCATGATGTGGCGATGAACGACCAGCTGCCGCGCCTGCCGACGCGTGCGGGCAAAGCCCATGCGATAGACCGTGTTGTCCAGCCGCGCTTCGAGCATCTTGAGCAGGTTTTCACCGGTGATGCCCTTTTTGCGCGTGGCCTTTTCGAACAGATTGCGGAATTGCCGCTCCAGCAGCCCGTAAATGTGCTTGACCTTCTGCTTTTCCTTGAGCTGGACGGCATATTCGCTCTCTTTGGCCCGGCGGGTACGTCCGTGCTGGCCGGGCGGATACGGCTTGCGCTCCAGCGCCTTGCTCGGACCGAAAATCGGTTCGCCAAAACGCCGGGCAATCTTCTGTTTGGGGCCTCGATATCGGGCCATGGTCGTTCAGGTCTCGTTTGTCGGTGAGGGATGTTTCTGATAAAGACAAACGCACGGCAGCCCCGTTGCTGGCTACCGTGACCGGGCTTATACCGAAACGCGGTCGCTCAGACGCGCCGCCGCTTCGGAGGCCGGCAGCCGTTGTGCGGTACCGGAGTGACGTCCCGGATGCTCAGCAGCTCCAGACCGGCCGCGGCCAGCGCACGAATGGCCGACTCGCGCCCCGATCCGGGTCCCTTGACGAAGACGTCCACCCGGCGCAACCCCAGATCGTAGGCTTCGCGGGCGGCCGACGTGGCGGCCATCTGCGCCGCATAGGGCGTGCCCTTCCGGCTGCCCTTGAAGCCTTCCTTGCCACCACTGGACCAGGCGATCGTGTTGCCGTACTGGTCCGTGATCGTGACGATCGTATTGTTGAACGTGGACTGAATGTGCGCCTGCCCGTTCTGCTCGACGATGACGTTCTTCTTGCGCGTCGTCCGCTGCTTCTTTGCCATGGCTGTGCTGCAGGATTACTTCTTCGGAGCCTTCTTCTTCCCGGCCACCGTCTTACGGGGCCCCTTGCGCGTACGGGCATTGGTGCGCGTGCGCTGACCCCGCACGGGCAACCCCAGACGATGCCGGATCCCACGATAGCAGCCGATGTCCATCAGCCGCTTGATGTTCATCTGGATCTCGGCCCGGAGCTGTCCCTCGACGACGTACTCCTGTTCGATGATCCGACGGATCTCGCGCGTCTGCTCCTCGGTCCAGTCCTTCGGACGCGTGTTGGGATCCAGACCCACGCGCTGGAGGATCTCCTTCGCCCGGGACTTCCCGATTCCGTAAATCGCGGTCAGCGCAATTTCTCCGCGCTTGTGCAGCGGAATGTCGACACCTGCGATCCGTGGCATAGCTTCTCTGGTTTAACCCGCTCAGCCCTGACGCTGCTTGTTGCGGGGGTTCTTCTTGTTGATCACGTAGATGCGGCCCTTGCGCCGGACGATCTTGTCGTCGGCGCTCCGCTTCTTGACACTGGCACGTACCTTCATGATGCTTTTCGTTTTAGCTGAAACCCCGGCGTCATCAGGCAAGGGTGCGTAAACGCCCCAGCCGACGCCGGGTTCGTGAACCTTTATTTATAACGATACACGATGCGTCCTTTGGTCAGATCGTAGGGCGACAGTTCGACTTTGACGCGGTCGCCCGGCAGAATCTTGATGTAGTGCATGCGCATCTTGCCCGAAAGAATGCCCAGGATCTCGTGGCCGTTGTCCAGCCGCACGCGAAACTGGGCGTTGGGCAGCGCCTCGATCACTTCACCGTCCTGTGTAATGGGTTTCTGTTTCGCCATGTGGGGATGCGATGGTCTGTTTGTAGGGCGCTTCGACTACCTCTTCGATGTAGGCAAACGTCGTCAGCACTTCCGGCCGCCCGGCCCGTACCACGACCATGTGTTCGTAGTGGGCCGAGGGCTGCCCGTCGGCCGTGTAGACGGTCCATCCGTCGTCGCCGACGCGCACCTCATACGTTCCGCGATTGACCATGGGTTCCACGCAGAGCGTCATCCCCACACGGAGCCGTCGGCCTGTACCCGGCCGCCCCACGTTGGGTACCTGCGGCTCTTCGTGCAGACGGCGTCCGATGCCGTGCCCCACCAGCGCCCGCACCACGCCGTAGCCCGCCGCCTCGCAATGCCGCTGAATCGCATGGCTGATGTCGCCGATGCGTTTGCCGGCCACCGCCTGCGCAATGCCTTTGTCGAGCGCCTCGTAGGTAACCCGGCAGAGACGGACGTTCTCCGGGTCCAGCTCGCCCACCCCGAAGGTGTAGGCGCTGTCGCCATAGAAGCCACGATACCGCACCCCGCAATCCACCGACACCAGATCCCCTTCTTTGAGCTTATAGTCGCCCGGGATGCCGTGCACCACCTGGTCGTTTACCGACACGCACAGCGTGGCCGGATAGACCAGCCGGCCCACCCGGTAGCCTTTGAAGGCCGGTTCAGCACCCTGCGTCCGGATGAAATCTTCGGCGATGGCGTCCAGCTCGGCCGTGGTCACACCCGGTCGGATGTAGCGCGCCACCTCCCCCAGCGTGCGTCCCACCAGCTCGGCGCACTGACGCAGGATGTCGATTTCTTTTTCGGTTTTGATATGGATCATAACCGGGCGTTTAGAACCGTCGTCCCCGCACGCGCGAGCCTTTCATGAAGCCCTCGTAGTGGCGCATCAGCAGATGGCTTTCGATCTGCTGCAGCGTGTCGAGCATCACCCCCACGATGATGAGCAGGCTGGTTCCGCCGAAAAAGTGGGCAAATCCCGCCGTCACGCCCGCCCGCATGGCAAAGGCCGGAATGATCGCCACGATGCCCAGAAAGATGGCGCCCGGCAGCGTGATCCGGGTCAGGATCGTGTCGATGAACTCGCTGGTCTGCTTGCCCGGACGCACCCCGGGAATGAAGCCACCCTGCCGCTTGAGCGTGTCGGCCATCTCGCGCGGGTTCACGGCAATGGCCGTGTAGAAGTAGGTAAAGAACACGACCAGCAGGAAAAACAGGGAAGAATAGCCCCAGCCCGAGATGTCCGAGAAAAAGCTCCCGAACTGCTGCATGAAATCACTGCCGGGGAAGAACGTGGCGATCGTGGCCGGCACGAACATGATCGACTGCGCGAAGATGATCGGCATCACGCCGGCCGCGTTGACGCGCAGCGGCAAATACTGCGTGACGCCGCCGTAGACGCGGCGCCCGACCACCCGTTTGGCATACTGCACGGGGATGCGGCGCGTCCCCTGCGTTACCAGCACCACCCCGGCCGTGATCACCACGAAGACGGCCAGCTCCAGCAGCACGATGAACAGGTTGTCTTTCAGCGTGAATTCGTTGTAGACGGCCTGCGGCAGGAAGGCGATGATGCTCACCATGATGATGAGCGAGATGCCGTTGCCGATGCCGTTTTCCGTGATGCGTTCGCCGAGCCACATCACGAAAACGGTACCGGCCGTCAGCACGATGACGGCGATCAGCATAAAAAAGGCCGGACTGACCACGATGGCCTGTCCGGTGGCGCCGTAGCGCAGGTTGATCGCATAGCCCACGGCCTGCAGCGCCGTGATGCCGACGGTCAGATAGCGCGTGAGCTGCGTGATCTTGCGGCGGCCCTCTTCGCCTTCACGCTGCAACTTCTGGAAGTAGGGCACCACCGCGCCCATGAGCTGGATGATGATGGAGGCGGTGATGTAGGGCATGATGCCCAGCGCGAAGATGCCGGCCTGCGAGAAGGCGCCGCCGACGAACAGGTCGATCAGGCCGAACAGGTTGTTCGTGCCGGCCTGGCGGTTGACCTCGGCCAGGATGTGGGCATCGACGCCCGGCAGCGTCACGTAGGTGCCGAGCCGGTAGACGACCAGCAGCCCGAGCGTGTAGAGCACGCGCTGCCGGAGCTCTTCGATCTTCCAGATGTTGCGAATGCTTTCCGTGAAACCCGCCATGGTCTGCTAATGGGCTGGGCGTCCTGCAGGACGCGGCTGCGCTTGCGAATCAGGCGATTACCGTGGCCGTTCCACCGGCCGCTTCGATCTTCTGCCGGGCCGAGGCGCTGAAGGCATGCGCCGAAATCTGGAGCGCCACCGACAGTTCGCCGTCGCCCAGAATCTTGATGCGGTCGCGTTTGCGGGCCAGTCCGGCGGCCACCAGCGTCTCCGGCGTGATCGGCGCCTCGGCCGAAAGCCGCCCGGCCTCGATCCAGCGGGCCAGATCGCCCACGTTGATCACCCGGTATTCCGTGCGGAACGGATTGCGGAAGCCCCGTTTGGGCACACGCCGCACCAGCGGCATCTGCCCGCCTTCGAAGTAGGCCGGAATCTTCTGGCCGGTGCGCGCCTTCTGACCTTTCGTACCACGCGTCGAGCTATGGCCACCATAGCCGGAGCCCACGCCACGTCCCAGGCGCTTGCGTTCGCGGACCGCTCCTTTTGCCGGTTTCAGTCGACTCAGATCCATTGCTGCCAGACCGTTTTGCGCACGCCAAACCGTGCGGTTATGCTTCAATTTCTTCAACGCGTACCAGGTGCTCCACCTTCTTGATCATGCCCCGGATCTGGGGCGTGTCGTCGTGGACCACCGTCCGGCCAATGCGTCGCAGGCCCAGTGCTTCCAGGGTGCGGCGCTGCCGCTCCGGATAGTCGATCACGCTGCGGACCTGCGTGATTTTCAGCTTTTTCTGTTTTTTTGCCGCCATACGTCCGTTGCCTTCCGTGGTCCGTCGCGTTGTTACCCTTCGAACACCTTCTGCAGCGGGACGCCCCGGCGCTGGGCGACCTCCAGCGGGTCTTCCAGCTGCTCAAGGGCGTTGATGGTCGCCGCCACGAGGTTGTAGGGGTTCGTCGACCCCAGCGCCTTGCAGAGCACATCGGTGATGCCAGCGCACTCCAGCACGGCACGGGCGCCGCTGCCGGCAATGACGCCGGTACCGGGCGAGGCCGGCTTCAGCAGCACGCGCGCCGCGTCCTGACGTCCGATCACCGGATGGGGAATCGTCCCGCGCCGGATCGGCACACGGATCAGGTTTTTCTTGGCATTTTCGGTGGCCTTGGCGATGGCATCGGCCACTTCACGCGCCTTGCCCACGCCGGAGCCGACCAGTCCGTTGCCATCGCCCACCACGACCACGGCGCTGAAGGAGAAGCGCCGGCCGCCCTGCACGACTTTGGCCACTCGTTTGACCGACACCAGGCGTTCGATCCACTGCTGCTGCTCTTCGGCAGCACGCTGGCGCTGTCGACGACGACCGCGGTTGTTACGATTTTTCTGCCGTGCCATAATCGTCTGTCATCCTTTGTCCGAGAATCCGGGAAGGGTCAGAACTGAAGGCCGCCTTCACGCGCGCCTTCGGCCAGCGCCTTTACCCGGCCATGATATTTGTAGGCGTTCCGATCGAATACCACCTGCGTCACGTTCGCAGCCAGCGCCCGCTGGGCCACCCGCCGCCCCACCTCCCGGCTGATCTCCGTTTTGGTGCCGGAAGGCATGTCTTTCTCAAGGCTGGAGGCGGCCGCCAGCGTATGGCCACGCGTGTCGTCGATCACCTGCGCGTAAATGTGCTTGTTCGACCGGTACACGCACAGGCGCGGACGCTCGGGCGTGCCGCGGATTTTTTTCTTCAGGCCGCGCTTGACGCGCGCCCGCCGTTCCTTCTTGCGCTTGAGTTCGTTGATCATGATCTGCCTGACAGGTTTGCCGGAAGATTGCCGACCCTCCGGGTCTTTCCGATTTCAACAGCGGACGGAGATTAGCGGCCGGCCGTCTTGCCCGCCTTGCGCCGCACATACTCGCCCACGTAGCGGATGCCTTTGCCCTTGTAGGGCTCCGGCGGCCGCAGGGCGCGGATCTTGGCCGCCACTTCCCCGACCAGTTGCTTGTCGATCCCCTCTACAATGACGATCGGGTTGCTCCCGCGCTCGCTACGCACCGACAGTTTGATGCCTTCCGGCGGCACGAAGTAAATCGGGTGCGAGTAACCCAGTGCCAGTTCCAGCATGTTGCCCGACATCGAAGCGCGGAAGCCGATGCCGATGACTTCCAGCTCCTTGCGGTAGCCTTCGGTTACGCCCGTCACCATGTTCTGGATCAGGGCGCGGTAAAGCCCGTGCATCGCGCGGTGGCGCTTCTGCTCGGTGGGCCGGAGTACCCGTACGGTTTTATCCGCGACTTCCACGGTAATGTCCGGATCCACCTGCAGCGTGAGCGTCCCTTTGGGGCCCGTGACGGTCACTACGTTGTTCGGGGCCACTTCGACGCGCACGCCGTCGGGCAGATGGATCGGCTGTCTCCCTATCCGCGACATGGTTTTTCTGGTTTAGCTGTGAAGCTGATCCGTGGCTGTTTTAGAACACGTAGGCCAGGACCTCGCCGCCAATGTGCAGCTTGCGCGCCTCCTTGTCGGTCATCACGCCCTGGGAGGTCGAGATTATGGCAATGCCCAGGCCGTTGCGCACGCGGGGCAGTTCATCGGCCCCCACGTACTGGCGGCGCCCCGGCTTGGAGACGCGCTGCAGCTCCCGGATCGCCGGATTGCCGTTCCGGTCGTATTTCAAGTAGATGCGCAGCAGGCCCTGCTTTCCGTCATCGATGTCCAGGTACCGCTGCACATAGCCCTTGTCCACCAGAATCTGGGTGATGGCCCGCTTCAGTTTGGAAGCGGGCACGTCGACGTACACCTTCCGCGCCATCTGCGCATTGCGCAGACGGGCCAGGTAGTCGGCAATCGGATCTGTAATCCCACTCATGGTCGTTGCAGTTGACTGAAATCGGGGTTACCAGCTGGCTTTGCGAACCCCTGGAATCTTCCCTTCGAGGGCCATTTCACGGAAGACGATACGCGAGACGCCGAACTTGCGCAGGTAGCCCCGAGCCCGTCCCGTCAGCGGACAACGATTCCGCAGCCGGACCGGGCTGGAGTTGCGCGGCAGCTTCTGCAGGCCGATCCAGTCGCCTGCTTCTTTGAGCTGACGCCGCTTCTCCGCGTATTTGGCTACCAGTTCGCGGCGCTTTTTCTCGCGCGCCATCCAGCTTTTTTTCGCCATAGCGCCTTTATGCTGCCTTTGCTTGAGGTTCTTCGCGGCGGACGAACGGCATGCCCAGCAGCTTCAGCAGCGCATAGGCCTCTTCGTCCGTCTTCGCCGTGGTCACGAACGTGATGTCGAAGCCGCTGATGCGATCGACTTTATCCACGTCGATTTCGGGGAAAATAATCTGCTCGGGAATGCCCAGCGTGTAATTGCCGCGCCCGTCGAAGCTGCGGTCCGAAACGCCCCGGAAGTCGCGCATCCGGGGAAGGGCCAGCGTGACAAGGCGGTCGAAGAACTCGAACATCCGGTCGCCGCGCAGCGTGACCGATACGCCGACGGGCATGCCCTTGCGAAGCTTGAAGTTCGAAATGCTTTTCTTGGCGCGGCGCACGACCGGATGCTGGCCGGTGATCAGCCGGATTTCTTCGATCGCGTCGTCCAGCACCTTTTTGTTCTGGGCCGCCTCGCCCACGCCTTTGTTGACGCAGATCTTGACCAGGCGCGGCACCTGCATCACGTTGCGGTACCCGAACTGTTTCATCAGGGCGGGTACCACCTCTTCCCGGTATTTTTTCTTCAGTCGAGGAACGTAGGTCATGGCTCCCTATTCATTCTGGGCTTTTGTGCGCGCAGCCGGCCTCAGCGGTCCAGCTCCTCGCCCGTCGTTTTCGCGTAACGCACCCAGCGGCCCCGTCCCGTAGCCGGGTCTTCCACCCATTTACGGCCGACCCGCGTGGGCCGCCCGTTGCTGTCGAGCGGCATGACGTTCGAGACGTGGATGGGCATTTCCTGCTGGATGCGCCCGCCCTGCGGGTACTGGGGGCTGGGCCGCACGTGGCGGATGCGCAGGTTCACGCCTTCCACGATGACGCGCTGCTTTTTCGGAAAGACGCGCAGGATGCGCCCTTCCTTGCCTTTATCGTTGCCGGCGATCACGCGCACCAGATCGCCTCGTTTTACGTGCAGCTTGGGTTGTTTATTTTTTGTACGCGGCATGGCCTTCTGCAGCTCTTGGGGTTAGCGGCGGCTCAGACCACCTCAGGGGCCAGCGAAACGATACGCATGAACTGCTTGTCGCGCAGCTCACGCGCCACGGGCCCGAAGATACGGGTCCCGATCGGTTCGTCCTGGTTGTTGATCAATACCGCCGCGTTGTCGTCGAAGCGAATGTAGGTTCCGTCCGGGCGGCGGTATTCTTTCTTGGTACGGACGACGACGGCTTTGACCACGTCGCCCTTCTTCACGCTCCCTCCAGGAATGACCGATTTGACCGAGGCGACGATCTTGTCGCCGACGCGGGCGTAGCGCTTGTGGCTGCCGCCCAGCACGCGAATGCAGAGCAATTCTTTCGCCCCGCTGTTGTCGGCGACCACCAGTCTGCTTTCCTGCTGAATCATGGCGTTTCTTCTCGCTGGATTTTCTTAGCCCGCTCGATAATTTCGACGAGGCGCCACCGCTTGTGCTTCGAGAGCGGCCGCGTTTCCATGATGCGGACCACGTCGCCCTCGTTGGCCTCGTTGTGTTCGTCGTGGGCCATCAGTTTCGTCGTACGCTTGATGTATTTGCCGTAGAGCGGATGTTTGACGAGTCGCTCGACGGCGACCGTGATCGTCTTGTCCATTTTGTTGCTGACGACCACGCCGATCCGCTCCTTTCGGCGTCCGCGCTGCGTTTTCTGCGTCTGCTGTTCGTTAGCCATAGTTGTCTTTCAGGGCTTGGTGAGCCGCGACCTCACCAACTACCGGGTTATTCGTTCACGGAAGCCTGCCGGGCTTCCCGGAGTTTTTCGTTGTAAATCGTCTTCAACCGTGCAATAAGCCGCCGTTTGTTGCGCAGCAGCATGGGATTTTCGAGCTGCGCCACGGCATGCTGAAACCGAAGCTGGCGCAGTTCCTGCTCTTCGCTTCGAATGCGCTGGGCGATTTCTTCCAGGCTCATTGCACGGATCTCTTTCGGCTTCATAGCCTGCGTCCCAGGTTTGGGTTAGCGTCCCTGCGGAGCGGCCATGAGTTCTGGCCGCTTGACGAACTTGGTTTTAATGGGCAGCTTGTGCGAAGCCAGTCGAAGCGCCTCGCGGGCCAGCTCTTCCGGCACGCCGCCCACTTCGAAGAGAATGCGCCCCGGCTCCACGACCGCCACCCAGAACTCGACCGAGCCCTTCCCTTTACCCATACGGACTTCGGCCGGTTTTTTGGTCACGGGTTTGTCCGGAAAGATGCGGATGTACACCTTCCCGGTACGCCGCAGCTTACGGGTGATGGCCACACGGGCCGCCTCGATCTGCCGCGACGTGATGCGTGCCGGCTCAAGCGCTTTGATCCCGAAGTCGCCAAACTCTATCTGCGTACCGCGCGAAGCCAGGCCTTTGATACGGCCTTTCTGCTGCTTGCGGTACTTGGTACGTCGGGGCATTAACATGGCTCGTACCTCCGCTTCGCTTACGGCGAGGGACTACCCCCGCGCGGTTTCAGGTTAGCTCTCTTCTTCGGCAGCGCGGCGACCGGTCCGCCGTGCACGACGCCGACGCCGACGTTCGGGCTGCTCGAAGGTCTGCTGCTGTTGCCGCTGCATCAGGGCGTTCGGGCTCAAATCCGGCTTGCCGATAATCTCGCCCAGGAAGATCCACACCTTGACGCCGATCGTGCCGTAGATCGTGTAGGCCGTCGCCTGCGCATAGTCGATATTAGCCCGGAGCGTATGCAGCGGCACGCGTCCCTCCAGGTACTGCTCGGTGCGGCTCATTTCGGCGCCCCCCAGACGGCCAGACACCTTGATACGGATGCCCTGGGCGCCCATACGCATGGCGGCCGTGATGGCCTGCTTCATGGCCCGGCGGAAAGAGACGCGACCTTCCAGCTGCTGCGCGATGTTCTGCGCCACCAGGCTGGCATCCAGCTCCGGCCGCTTGATCTCGCTGATGTTGATCTGGATCTCCTTGCCGGTCAGTTTCTGCAGCTCTTCCCGGAGCTTCTCCACCTCCTGGCCACCGCGGCCGATGACGACGCCCGGCCGGCTGGTATGGAGCGTGAGGATCACCCGCTTCGGGGTACGCTCGATCACCACCCGGCTCAGGCCGGCCCGCTTGAGTCGCGCCTGCAGATAGCGCCGGATCTCCTCGTCCTCGATCAGCTTCTCCGGCAGGTCCTTTTCCGCATACCAGCTGGAGAACCAGCCGCGGATGACGCCCAGGCGAAATCCTATCGGGTGTGTTTTCTGACCCATAATGGTTCGTTGCTACGGGTTGACCTTTTCTGCTCGCCGCCGCTCAGGCTTCCACTTCGGACTCGGTGGTGGCCACCACGACGGTCAGATGACTCATGCGCCGCCGGATGGGCACCGCCCGCCCGCGGGGTGCCGCACGCCAGCGCTTGAGCCGTGGTCCATCGTCCACGCGAATCTCCCGGATCACCAGGGCCGCCTCGTCGATGCGCTCCTCCGCATTCTTTTCGATCAGGTTGTAGACGGCCGAGCGGATGGTCTTTTCGACGGGGCGTGCCGCCCGGTGCGGCAGGTGCCGCAGGATGGCCAGCGCTTCGGCCACCCGTTTGCCACGCACGGCGTTGACCACCACGCGCATCTTGCGCGGCGAACTCCGAATGTATTTGTTGATGGCTCTGGCTTCCATGGCTCCCTATGGCTTATCGACGGCCACGCTTGTCTTTCTTGTCGCCGGCATGCCCGCGGAAGGTCCGCGTCGGCGCAAACTCGCCCAACCGGTGCCCGACCATGTTCTCCGTGATATAGACCGGGATGAACTGCCGGCCGTTGTGCACGGCGAACGTATGGCCGACAAACTCGGGAATGATCATCGAGGCCCGGCTCCAGGTTTTGATCACCTTCTTCTGGCCGGACCGGTTGAGCTCCTCGACCTTCTTGAGCAGTTTATAATGGACGTAGGGTCCTTTTTTCAGCGAACGCGCCATAGCCGCTATTCTCTGCGTTTTGCTTCAGCGTCGTGCGTTACTTGGCCGCATTGCGACGACGCAGGATGTATTTGTCCGAAGGTTTGTTGCGCTTGCGGGTCTTGTAGCCCTTGGCCGGCTGGCCCCACGGCGAGCGCGGATGTCCACCGGAGTGCCGTCCTTCGCCACCACCCATCGGGTGGTCGATGGGGTTCATGGCCACACCGCGCACTTTGGGCCGAATGCCCAGCCAGCGGCTGCGGCCGGCCTTTCCGAGATCGATATTCATGTGGTCGGCGTTGCTCGTGGTGCCGATCGTAGCCCGGCACTTCACGTGGATCAGACGAATCTCTCCGGAAGGCAGGCGCAGCGTAGCGTATTTCCCTTCACGGGCCATCACCTGCGCATAAGTGCCGGCCGCCCGGGCAATCTGCGCGCCCTTGCCGGGCTTCATCTCGATGCAGTGCACGTAGGAGCCCACCGGAATTTTCTCGAGCGGCAGGCAGTTGCCCGGCTCGGGGGGCGCGCCCGGCCCGTTCATCACGGTCTGGCCGACCTTGATTTCGTTCGGTGCGATGATGTAGCGCTTTTCGCCGTCGGCATAGGCCAGCAGCGCGATGCGCGCCGAACGGTTCGGGTCGTATTCGATGCTGACCACGCGGGCCGGGATGCCGTCCTTGTCCCGCCTGAAATCGATGATACGGTAGCGACGCTTGTGACCCCCGCCCTGATGGCGCGTGGTGATCCGGCCCTGGTTGTTGCGGCCGGCGTGCTTCTTCAGCGGCGCCAGCAGGCTCTTTTCGGGCGTATCCTTTGTGATTTCCTCAAACGTCGAAACCGAATACTGGCGCTGACCAGGGGTTACCGGTTTCCGTCTGCGAATCGGCATGATCGTCGGCTCAGTCTAAGGCAGGCTTACCTGTCCTGAAGGACTTTGCGCCTGCCGGGTTCACACTCACACGTTCTCGAAGAAGTCGATCCGAGGACTGTCGGGCGTCAGCGTCACGATGGCCTTCTTGTAAGAGCCGGTACGGCCTTCGGCCACACCCCGGCGCGAAAACTGCCGGCGGCGCTTACCGGGCATGATCATCGTGCGCACCTTCTGGACCCTGACGCCCGGATACATGGCCTCAACGGCCTTGCGGATTTCGATTTTGTTGGCGTCTTTCGCCACGATAAAGGCGTAACGCCCCTCGTCCATCTGCTGCGAGAGCTTTTCCGTCACCAGCGGACGGATCAAAATCGGATGCTTGCTCATGGTCTCGTCTCAGCCGGTTTGATTCAGGCCGCCACCGGTGCCGTACGCAGCATGCGGTTCAGCACCTCAACGGCGCTCTCCTGCATCAGCAGGACCTGCGCGTCGAGCAGGTCGCGCGTCGAAGCATTCCGGGCTTCCAGCACCCGCACTTTCGGGAGGTTGCGGCTCGACAGGTACAGCGTGGGGTTGTATTCCCCGGTCAGCAGCAGCACCTTTCGGTCGGCCAGCCCCTGCGCCGCCAGCACTTCCAGCAGACGCCGGGTGCTGGGCTGCTCGAACGTGAAGTCCTCCACCACACGGATGGCCTCGGCCTGCGCCTTGTAGGTCAGCGCCGAACGCCGGGCCAGCCGCTGCGTCTTGCGGTTGACCTTCAGTTCGTAGGAGCGGGGCTGTGGCCCGTGGGCCGTACCTCCCCCCCGGCGAATGGGCGACTTGGCATCGCCGGCCCGGGCGTAACCCGTACCTTTCTGGCGGTACAGCTTGCGGGTGCTGTGGGCGTTTTCGGCCCGGTTCTTCACCTTGTGCGTACCCTGCCGCCGGTTCGCTTCGATCCGCTTGACGTCGAGCCAGAGCACATGATCGTTGGGCTCGATCTCGAAGACGGTCGGATCGAGCGTCACCGTGCGACCGCTTTCGCTCCCGTCCAGCCGATATACCTGCAGTTCCATGACGTTCGCCTCGATTCAGCGGGTCCGTTACTGGACCTTCTTGTGCAATTCGACAATGCCGTTTACAGGCCCGGGGACCGCCCCCTTTACCAGGATCAGGTTGTGCTCCGGAAAGATGCGCACCACCCGAAGGTTTTTCACCTTCACGCGCTGGTTGCCCATGCGCCCGGCCATGCGCATGCCCTTGAACACATGCGACGGGAACGACGAGGCGCCGATCGAACCGGGCGCCCGCTCCCGGTTGTGCTGGCCGTGCGTGCGCGCACCGACGCCGCCAAAGCCATGGCGCTTGACCACGCCCTGGAAACCCCGGCCTTTCGTGATGCCCACCACGTCGATCAGCTCACCTTCCCGGAAAAGCTGCTCGACGCGCACTTCGTCGCCGGGCTTGACGTCCAGCACGAAGTTTTTAAACTCGCGGAGCACCTGCTTCGGCGACACGCCGGCCTTCTCGAAGTGGCCGAGCATGGCCCGCGTGGTGCGCTTGGGCTTCCGTTCACCGTAGCCCAGCTGCACGGCCTCGTACCCGTCTTTGCCTTCGGCCGTCTTCACCTGCACCACCGCGTTCGGCTCGGCCTGAATGATGGTGCAGGGAATGCAGTTGCCGGCCTGGTCAAAGACCTGGGTCATTCCGATCTTTCGTCCAAGCATTCCACTCATGGTGCCTGTGCACACAGCTTATGGCAGCCCACTGGCCGCCCTTACACTTTGATCTCCACATCGACGCCGCTGGGCAGCTCCAGCTTCATCAGCGCGTCGACCGTCTTGCTGCTGGTCGACAGGATGTCGATCAGCCGCTTGTGGCGACGGATTTCAAACTGCTCGCGGCTCTCCTTGTCAATGTGCGGACTCCGAAGCACCGTGATGACCGTGCGCTCGGTCGGCAGCGGAATCGGCCCGCTGACCACCGCACCGGTCGCCTTCACGGTGCGGATGATCTTTTCCGCACTCCTGTCGATCAGCGTGTGATCGTAGGATTTCAGCTTGATGCGAATCTTCTGGCTGGCCATCGCCCTCTTGCTTTCGGCAAGTCAAAGGGTGGGGGCACGTTAACGCGTGCCCCCACGGTTGGTTTATTCAAAATCGACGGATTTCAGTCGAGGATTTTGGTGACGACGCCGGCCCCGACGGTCCGTCCTCCCTCACGAATCGCAAAACGCAACCCCTCCTCCATCGCCACCGGATAAATCAACTTCACCCGAAAACGCGCATTGTCCCCAGGCATCACCATCTCCACGCCCTCCGGCAACGTAATATCTCCCGTCACGTCCGTCGTCCGGAAATAAAACTGCGGACGATACCCGTTGAAAAACGGCGTGTGACGTCCACCCTCCTCCTTCGACAACACGTACACCTCGCACTCAAACTCCCGGTGCGGCGTCACACTACCCGGCGCGCACACCACCATCCCACGCTCCACATCCTCCTTGCCAATCCCACGCAACAACAACCCCACGTTGTCGCCAGCCTCTCCCTGCTCCAACTGCTTGCGGAACATCTCCACGCCCGTCACCACCGACGTCAACTTCTCCTCCCGCAATCCAATGATCTCCACCGGATCACCTACCTTCACCACGCCCCGCTCAATCCGACCCGTCACCACCGTACCACGACCCGTGATCGAAAATACGTCCTCGATCGGCATCAAAAACGGCTTGTCCTTCTCACGTACCGGCGTCGGAATGTACTCGTCCACCGCGTTCATCAACTCCATGATCTTGTCCTCCCACTGCGGATCCCCATTGAGCGCACCCAGCGCGCTACCCCGAATCACCGGCACCTCATCCCCAGGAAACTCGTACTGGCTCAACAACTCCCGCACCTCCATCTCCACCAGCTCCAGCAACTCCTCGTCGTCCACCAGGTCCACCTTGTTCAAAAACACCACAATGTAGGGCACCCCCACCTGACGCGCCAGCAGAATGTGCTCCCGCGTCTGCGGCATCGGACCGTCGGTGGCCGCCACCACCAGAATCGCCCCGTCCATCTGCGCCGCCCCCGTGATCATGTTCTTCACGTAGTCGGCGTGACCCGGACAGTCCACGTGCGCATAGTGCCGCTTCTCGGTCGCGTACTCCACGTGCGCCGTGGCAATCGTAATCCCACGCTCCCGCTCCTCCGGCGCGTTGTCAATCGAATCAAACGTACGCGGCTTGTTGACCGGGTCCGGCACCCGCTTGGCCAACACCTGCGTGATGGCCGCCGTCAGCGTCGTCTTGCCGTGGTCGACGTGACCAATCGTCCCTATGTTCACGTGCGGCTTCGTCCGCTGAAATACCTCCTTCGCCATGGTTCTATCTGGTCTGATGGTTCGTTGCGAAATCCTCAGGCGGTTGTGGCACCCGTGGCCGCCGCGATGATCTCGTCGGCGATGTTCTTGGGCACCTCTTCGTAGGTTTCAAACTGCATGGTGTAGATGGCACGGCCCTGCGTGAGCGAGCGCAGGTCGGTCGAGTAGCCGAACATCTCGGCCAGCGGGACCAGCGCCCGCACCACCTGGGCCTCCTGGCGCTGTTCCATGCTCAGGATGCGACCGCGCCGGCTGTTCAGGTCGCCGATCACGTCGCCGAGGTACTCCTCGGGCGTGATCACTTCCACGCGCATGATCGGCTCCATGAGCACCGGGTTGGCCCGACGCGCCGCGTTGCGGAAGGCCATACGGCCGGCAATCTCGAACGAGATCGCGTCGGAGTCGACCGGGTGCGTCTTTCCGTCGTAGAGCCGGGCCCGGACGCCCTCGACCGGATAGCCGGCCAGCGGCCCCCGGTTCATGGCCTCCCGGATCCCCTTTTCAACGGCCGGAATGAACTCACGCGGAATGACACCGCCGTGAATGTCGTTGATGAACTCCAGCCCGGTGCCCGACTCGTTCGGGCCGAATTCGATATACACTTCGGCGAACTGACCGCGGCCACCCGTCTGCTTCTTGTGCACGTAGTGTTCGTCGACCGTGGCCCGGATAGCCTCGCGGTAGGCGACCTGTGGCCGTCCGACGTTCGCCTCGACCTTGAACTCACGGCGCAGCCGATCGACGATGATCTCCAGGTGCAGCTCGCCCATGCCGGCGATGATCGTCTGACCGGTCTCCGGGTCGACCGACACCTGGAAGGTGGGGTCTTCCTCGGCCAGTTTCTGCAGGCCGGTCGAGAGCTTGTCGCTGTCGGCCTTCGTCTTGGGCTCGATGGCGATCCGGATGACCGGCTCGGGGAAGTCCATCTTTTCGAGCTGAATCGGGTGATCCGGATCGCAGAGCGTGTCGCCCGTGCGCACCTCCTTGAGCCCGACGGCCGCCGCGATGTCGCCCGCCATCACCTCGTCCACATCTTCGCGATGGTTGGCGTGCATGAAAAGCAGGCGACCGATGCGTTCCTTCTTGCCGGTGGTCGTGTTGAGCACCTGCTGGCCTTTGGTCAGCCGACCACTGTAGACGCGGAAGAAGGTGAGCTTTCCGACGTACGGGTCGGTCATGATCTTGAAGGCCAGCGCGCAGAAGGGCTCGTCCGGGCTCGGATGGCGCTCCAGCTCCTCGTGCGTGTCGGGATGATGCCCCTTGATGGCCGGAATGTCGACCGGCGAGGGCAGGTAATCCAGGATGCCGTCGAGCAGCCGCTGGACGCCCTTATTCTTGAAGGCACTGCCGCAGAAAACCGGCGTGATGTCGAGGCTCAGCGTCGCCTTCCGGATCGTTTCCCGGATCTCTTCGGGAGTGATGGGCTCCCCTTCCAGATACTTCATGAGGAGCTCATCGTTGTGCTCGGCGATGGCCTCGAGCATCAGGATGCGCCAGTGCCGCGCTTCTTTCTTGAGATCCTCAGGAATGTCGATTTCGTCCCACGTGGCGCCCTGGGTCTCGTCGTGCCAGATGATGGCCTTGTTGAGCACCAGGTCGATCACCCCGCGGAACATCTCTCCGCTCCCGATCGGGATCTGCACGGGGACCGGATTGGCCTTCAGGCGCTGCTTCATCTGCTCGATGGTCCCCTCGAAGTTGGCCCCCGTGCGGTCCATCTTGTTGATGAACGCGATGCGGGGCACCCGGTATTTGTTGGCCTGGCGCCAGACCGTCTCCGACTGCGGCTCGACGCCCCCTACCGCACAGAAGAGCGCCACGGCGCCGTCGAGCACACGGAGCGAGCGCTCCACCTCGACGGTGAAGTCCACGTGACCGGGCGTGTCGATGATGTTGATCCGGTGCACCGGACGGTCCTTTTTGGAGCCGGACCAGAAGCAGGTGGTCGCCGCGGCCGTGATCGTGATGCCGCGTTCCTTTTCCTGCTCCATCCAGTCCATCGTGGCCGCCCCCTCGTGCACCTCACCAATGCGGTGCACACGCCCGGTGTAAAACAGGATCCGCTCGGTCGTCGTGGTCTTACCGGCATCAATGTGGGCCATGATGCCGATGTTGCGGATCCGCTCCAGCGGAATATCGTGATACTTGACTTCCATTGTCTTCTATCGTCCGTTTAACACAACCCCACAGCCTCCATCAGAAGCGGAAGTGGGCAAAAGCCCGGTTCGCTTCCGCCATGCGATGCATGTCGTCCTTCTTCTTGATGGCACCGCCTTCTCCATTGGCGGCCGCCATCAGTTCGTTGGCCAGCCGGATGGCCATGCTTTTATCTCGACGCGCACGGGCGCTCTGGATGATCCAGCGGAAGGCCAGCGACATGCGACGCTCAGGGCGCACTTCCATGGGCACCTGGTAGGTGGCGCCACCCACGCGGCGGCTGCGCACCTCCAGCAGCGGCGCGGCGTTGTTCACCGCCCGCTTGAACACGTCGATGCCCGGCTCGCCCGTACGCTCCTCAATGACCTTGAACGCCTCGTAGACGATCTTCTGCGCGATGCTCTTCTTGCCATCGCGCATGACGTAGTTGATAAAGCGCGCCACCAGTTCGTCGTTGTAAACCGGATCGGGCGCTACGGGTCGTCTTTCTGCTCGTTTTCTACGCATGGTTGTCAGGCGACAGCTTCACACTGCGTTGTCCCGAGACAACGCCTCCCGAATGCTTTTTACTGTTTGGGCCGCTTCGTACCGTACTTGGAGCGCGACTTGCGCCGGTCGGCCACACCGGCTGCGTCCAGCGCGCCGCGCACGATGTGGTACTTCACACCCGGCAGGTCCTTCACACGTCCACCGCGCACCAGTACGATGGAGTGCTCCTGCAGGTTGTGGCCCTCGCCCGGAATGTAGGCGATCACTTCCTCGCCGTTGGTCAGGCGCACCTTGGCCACCTTACGCAACGCCGAGTTCGGCTTCTTTGGCGTGGTGGTGTACACGCGCGTACACACCCCACGCCGCTGCGGGCAGCCGTGCAGGGCCACCGACTTGCTCTTCTTCACCTTGGGCTTGCGCCCCAACCGAATCAGCTGTTGAATCGTAGGCACGGCTTCCTGTACCGTCTGTTTGTTACACGTTGCGCCGTAGCAGCAGTTGAGTAATTTAACAAGCAAGAAGCTTTATCGCCAAAACAACCCTCTCCGCCACCCCTTTCTTAGCAGATTCTACACCGGCCAGCTCGTTTCGAGGCGTTCTAAACCGATATAGCAGTATATATCGGTGTCAAAAAAACGCCTGCGCTTCCTGAAACCAGGTGCAGGCCATGCCCTCAGGGGGCAGAAGAGGATTCGGGCCGCTCCGTCGGCGGAGCAGACGCTTCAACGGCGGAAGACGCAGCGGGTTCGCCTTTTTGCAGATCTTTCAATTCTTCCGCGTCCTTACCGTTGGGCGAGGGATAATCGCCGTAGGGACGCGGTCCGAGAATCTCCACCAGATCGCGTGGACCCAGCACCTCTTTTTCGAGCAACCGCCGGGCCAGCGCCTCCAGCTTGTCCCGCTTTTCTTCGAGGATCTGGCGGGCGCGTTCCCGGACCTCGTTGATGATCCGACGTACTTCCTCGTCGATCAGCCGCGCCGTCTCCTCGGAGTACGGCTTGTCGAAGAAGGCCTGCTCGCCATACTGGCCCGACAGGTTGAAGCTGACGTAGCCGACGCGCTCGCTCATGCCGTAGTCCACCACCATGGCGTAGGCCATGCGCGTGATGCGTTCCAGGTCGTTCTGCGCGCCGGTCGAGATGCGTCCGAAGACCAGCTCTTCGGCCACGCGCCCGCCGATGGCCATGGTCATCCGGTCGAGCAGCGCCTCTTTCGTGTAGAGGTAACGCTCTTCGGGCAGGTACTGCGCGTAGCCCAGAGCGGCCAGTCCGCGCGGGACGATAGAGACCTTGACGACCGGATCCGTGTAGCGCAGGAACCAGCCGACGATGGCATGGCCCGCCTCGTGATAGGCGACGATCTCGCGCTCTTCCGGCGAAATGATCTTGTTCTTCTTTTCCAGGCCGGCGATCACGCGATCGATCGCCTGCTCGAAGTCCTCCATCTCGACGGCTTCCTTGCCCTTCCGGGCCGCCAGCAGGGCCGCCTCGTTGCAGACGTTGGCGATTTCGGCCCCGGCGAAGCCGGGCGTCTGGCCGGCCAGCACCTCCAGGTCCACGTCGTCGCCCAGGATCAGGTCGCGCGTGTGCACCTTGAAGATCTCCAGCCGCTCGCGGCGGTCGGGCTTGTCGATGAGGATCTGTCGGTCGAAGCGGCCGGGCCGCAGCAGGGCCGGATCGAGCACGTCGGGCCGGTTCGTGGCCGCCATGATGATGACGCCCTTGTCCGTGTTGAAGCCGTCCATTTCGACGAGCAGCTGGTTCAGCGTGTTTTCGCGCTCGTCGTTGGCGCCCATCATGATGCCGCGGCCACGGGAGCGACCGATCGCGTCAATCTCGTCGATGAAGATAATGCAGGGCGCCTTTTCCTTGGCCTGCCGGAACAGATCGCGCACGCGCGCGGCCCCCACGCCCACGAACATCTCGACGAAGTCGCTCCCCGAAATGGAAAAGAACGGCACGCCCGCCTCACCGGCCACCGCCTTGGCCAGCAGCGTTTTACCCGTACCTGGCGGTCCCACCAGCAGCACGCCTTTGGGCAGCTTGCCGCCCAGTCGGGTGAACTTCTTCGGGTTTTTCAGAAACTCGACGATTTCCGCGACTTCTTCTTTGGCCTCGTCCAGCCCGGCCACGTCCTTGAACGTGACCCGGTGATCGCCCATCGCATCGTAGAGAATGGCCCGGTTCTTCCCAATATTGAGCACCTGCGAGCTGGGGTTCATGCGGCGCAGCAGAAATACCCAGAGCGCCACAATGAGAATGAGCGGAAAGATCCAGGTGAGCAATCCCCCGAACCAGTTCTCCTCGATGCGGGCGGTAAACTGTACGGTAGGCCGCCCCTCGGCGCGGGCCCGTTCGTTGTAGGCCAGCAGGAAGCTGGTCAGATCGTGATCGGCCGGTTTGGTGGTCGTGAAGCGGCGGATCAGTTCGGACGTCTGCGCGCCGCGAAGCAGGTCGGTCTGGCGCACCGGTACCGACACCAGGCCCTCGCGTACGGCGGCCTCCGTGAAGCGCCCCTGCACCTTCGTGTCGTTGACAATCTCGACGCGCTCCACGTAGCCTTTTTCGACGTATTCAAGAAACTGGCTGTATTCGATCGTGCTGGTGTCGGTGCCCGTCCAGAACAGGAAAAAGTGCACCAGCAGCGCCAGGAAAATCGCCAGATAAATCCAGACGGAAAAACGCGGCCGCCGCTCAGGCAGGCGGGGGCCGTTGGGAGGCGTATTTTTCCGTTCCAGCTCCAGGCTGTCGCGCTCGTTCTGCGACATGGGATTTCCGCTACACGGTCTTCTTCGGGATCGCTTCAGGGCGGGGCCGAGGTGGCTCCGCACTCCAGGGCCAAACCGCCGAGAAAAGGCTTTAGTTCCTGTTTTCGCGGCCCGTGGGCTCCAGCAGCAAGGGTCGTGCCCCACCCTGTAGCACCGGATGGAGCTGCTGGATGGCGGTACGGGCTTCTTCTTCGCTACGATAGCGGCCCAGGATGAGCCGATAGTGCAGGCGACCTTCGGCGCGATAGGGCCGCACGTCGATCACCTGCCCCGGCGCCAGCTGCCGGTACTGCTGCAGCACCTGTCCGACCTCCTGGTCGTTATCGGTCTCCAGCAGCAGGATGGTCCAGACCGCCCGGACGGACTCCGGCTCCCGCAGCCGCTCCGGTTCGGGGCGGCCCCGGGGCGGGCGTACCCGCGCCGAGTCGGCCTTTGCCGAATCGGGCGCCACTCCGGACGGCGGCGGCTTCAATGCAGCCAGCACCTCGCGGGCCAGCCGGGCTTCCGGCGCCTGCGGATAGCGCTCGGTCAGGTAGGTGTAGAGGCGAACCAGCGTGAGCGCGGTGTCCGGCCGCGCCGCCGGGGAGACCTTCGACGACACATCGGGAAGGGTCGAATCAACCTGCACGGAGTCCTGCGAAGCCGGCCCGGCGATCGTCTCCAGCGTGTCGGGCGCGGCAAGCGCCCGCCCCGTGTCGGCCACCGCGGCCGTATCCACGGCCGGAGGCGCCGGCATCAGGGCCGAACGCAACGGCGCCGGTATGGCAACGGGGAGCCGGGTGCTGTCGGCCAGCACTCCCCGATCCAGCATATCGCGCCACACGTAGCCGACGGCCAGCAGCGCGCGCGGCGCTACCGGTGTTTCCGGGTAGTGCGCGGCCGTTTCCAGCAAATGCCGGAGCGCCTCTCGATACCTTCCCCGGCGCCAGGCATCCACGGCCCGCGCGTAAGCCGCTTCGGCATGGGCCAGGGTGTCGGGGACAGTCGGCTGCGGTGGCGGAGTCGCTCCCTGAAGCACCCGGACCCGGCTGGCCAGCGGCGTATCGGGATACCGTTCCAGCAGGGTCTTCAGCAGCGCCGAGGCGGCCGCCGTGTCGCCCAGCGCCCGCTGCACCTCGGCCAGGGCATAATAGGCGCGTGGAGCCACCGGCTGATCGGCGTCTTCCAGAATCACCAGCCGGTACCAGTAGGCGGCCGAGTCGGGTCGCTGCATGGACAGAAACAGCACGTTGCCCAGTTCGTAGCGCAACCGCGCGCGTTCGGCCCGCATCTGCGCCTGTCGGACCGAATCGCGGGGTACGTCCGAAACGTCCACCGGGGGCAGCTCCTCCTCGACGTCTTCTCCATGGAGCCCATCGGCCATCTGGCCGTTCGCGGTCCGCTCGGCAACCGTCGCGCCCTGGATGGCCGCCCGGCGGCGCCAGTTGGGGACCAGAGGACGGCGGCCCCACCGCTCAAAGAAACGCGTGCGGTTTTCCTGGACGCGGACAGGATCGCGGTGAAACAGAAAGCCGGCATCGCCGCCTGCTGTGGCGGCTGCGGTCTCGGCGCTACGCGTGGGCTGCTCGAGGCGGCTCTGCAAAAACCGCTGTTCGGCCGCCCGCTCCCCTGCCCGCCGGCGCTGCGCTTCCAGCTCGCGCGCCCGCCGACGGCGCAGTTCCAGCACAAAGGCCGCGAACGCCTCGTCGTTGAGCGATCCCAGATAGAGCAGCGAGTCCAGCCGGTGAATTTCCTGTCGGACCCGTGCGAATTGTCCGAACACGCGCGCCTGCTCCTGCACATCACTCAGGGCCAGCGGCGTCGGTGGCGTCGAAGCGGCTTCGGTACGCGCCGATGCGCGCCGGTTGCCACCCAGGGCGGTAGCAGCCGTGTCGAAGTGGGCCGCAGCGGCCAGGTAATCCTGAAAGACGTCGCGGTAGAGCTCGCCCAGCGCATAATGAATCCGCCCGCGAACCCGGTTGATGTCGGCGTCGCTCTCGTAGAGGAGCCGATGGTAAAGCGTCCGGGCCTCTTCGACCGCTCCCATGGCCTGATAGATGCGAGCGCGCAGGTAGGTCAGCTCGGCCCGACGGGCAAAGTGCTTGTCGTCGCGTTCCATACGGCGGAGTCGCTCCAGCGCGGCTTCCGGATCGAGGTGCAGCCCCTGAATGCGGACGGCCTGCCACTCGGCGGCATAGGCCAGCTCGTAGTCGGGCCGGTAGCGACGCACGCGATCGAAGGCCGCGTAGGCGCAGGCGTAATCCTGAAGCGTTTCGCAGACCTGACCCAGCAGAAAGTATCCTTTTGCGCCGAGCGACCGCTCCGGCACGCGCTGCAAGCCCGCCTCCAGCGCCTGACGGGCCTCCTCCCAGCGTTCCTGTTGCACGTAGAGATCGGCCTGCAGCAGTAAAAAGCGCGACCGCCAGTCGGTGGGCAGTGCTTCACGGGCCAGCGTTTCCTGCAGCACGGTCTGCGCCTCGTCGAAGGAGCGGGCGGCCACCAGCGAACGCGCCAGCCAGAAACGCGCCTCCAGTTCCCTTTCCCTACTCAGCGCGATCACCTCGCGAAATTTCTGCGCGGCCCCCGCATAATTGCCCAGATAGAAATAGGACTGGCCGATCAGCATCAGGGCATCGTCGACCCATTTCGAGTCGGGATGCCGTCGCACCACCTCGGCGCTTTTTTCGATGGCTTTGTTGAAGGCAGCCGCGTTCGCCGTACGCGTCGGCGGCCCGAACAGGGTCAGGTAGGTGGTCAAATCGATCGGCTGCTCCTGCTGGGCGCGCAGGCCGCGCACCCCTTCGTCGAAGGATTTCCGGGCATTATAGAAGGTGTTGTAGTAGGCGCGGAAGTTGTCGAACTGGCGTCCCAGAAACGAGCTGGAGCTGCAGCCGGCCAGCACGCTCCCTGCAAGCAGCAGGCCCAGTAGCATGCGGGCGCGTATAAACCACAGGTCTGGCCCTGAGCGGTGCATGGCAGATAGTCCGATCGCGCGTTGTCCATCCGGCCGGCATCAGAGGGCGAACGCGCACTCCGGGCAATGGTTCGGGTCCGGAACGCCCACCATTACGGCAACGTTAAGCGGGCCGGCCAACCGGTGTGCTGCCTATGCCCTCACCCACCAAGCTACCCGAGCGCATCTTCCGCGACTTCAGCGCGTTCGGTCTGGGTTTGATGCAGCAGGTAGCCCGGCGTCTGGCGCCCACCCGCATCCGTCCCGTACATATCACCTGGCTTTTTCTGGTGGACGGGTTGCTTGCCGCATGGCTGGTTCGCCGCGGGCAACGACGTACCGATCGCCTGGCCGCCGTGCTGCTGATCGGCAAGCACCTGCTAGACGGGCTCGACGGAGCGCTGGCCCGCCACCAGCGCCCCTCCCGGCTGGGCCGCTATTTCGACTCGATTGCAGACTTCGCGGTAAACGTGGCGCTGTTTGCGGCTGTGGCCGATCGGCGGGGCGGACGACTTCGCGACCGGTTGTTTTCGGCCGCGGGCCTGCTGGCCATGCTCCTGCAGGGCTCGCTTTACAATTTTTACTATGTCCGTTACCGCCACCACCTTGCCGGCGAGCGCACCAGCCTGCCGGATGAACGCCAGGCCCGGCCTTATCCCTGGGATCCGCCCCGGCTTACGCGGCTGCTCCAGCGCCTCTATCTCATGCTGTACGGCTGGCAAGATCGGCTCGTTGCCCGACTGGACGCCTGGCTGACCGGCACGAGCACCCCGCCGCTGCCTTCGCCTTCGTTCATGACGGCGCTGTCCACGCTGGGACTGGGTCTGCAACTGGCGGTGGCCGCCGTGTTAGTGTTTTTCGGCCAGGCTGCCCGGTTGCCGCAGGTTTTTCTGGGGCCGTATCTGCTCTGGAGCGGCCTGCTGCTCGGCTGGCGCGCTCGGGAAGCCCGAAAGCCTACTCGATCCGACTGACGTGCACCATGTTGGTGCGTCCTTTGGCCGGCAGCGGCATTCCGGCCGTGATGACCACCAGATCGCCCGGCCTGACCAGCCCCTGTTCTTTCAGAATCCGGTGCACCAGCTGCACGCCCTGGTCCGTGTCGCGCTGAAAGGGAATCGAAAAGGCGCGCGTGCCCCAGAGCAGGCTGAGCTGCGGGACAATGCGGGGGTTGTCGGTGAAGGCATAGACCGGAACGGGCGGCCGGTGGCGGGCGATCATGCGGGCCGTGCTGCCCGTGGCCGTCAGGCAGGCGATCGCCACGGCGCCCACCTGCTCGGCAAGCTGGCAGGCCGTATAGCCGATGGCTTCGGTAACCGACTCGGCCTCGTCGGCGCCCTTCGGGATGTGCAGCCAGTGGCCCCGACTTTCGCGAATCTCGCGCCGGAAGCGTTCGGCCTGCCGAATGATCTCGTCCATCACCTGCACCACGCGCACCGGATACTTTCCGGTGGCCGTCTCGCCCGAGAGCATCAGCGCGTCGCTGCCGTCCAGCACCGCATTGGCCACGTCGCTGGCCTCGGCACGCGTGGGCCGCGGGTTCTCGATCATGCTTTCGAGCATCTGCGTGGCCGTGATGACCGGCTTGGCTGCGGCCAGACACTTCCGGATGATGCGTTTCTGCACGGCCGGCACCTCGGCCAGCGGCATCTCGATCCCCAGATCACCGCGCGCCACCATGATCCCGTCGGCCTGCGCCAGAATCTGATCGATCTTGGCCACCGCCTCCGGCTTTTCAATCTTGGCAATGACTCGTACTTCTTTGCCGGAGTCCCGCACGCGGCGCATCAGATCGGCCACGTCTGTCTCGCTTCGCACGAACGAAAGCGCGATCAGGTCCACTTCCATCTGCAGGCCGAACTCCAGATCACGCAGGTCCTTTTCGGTAAGCGACGGCGTGGAGTTGCGCAGGTGGGGCAGGTTGACGCCTTTGCGCGAGCGAAGCGGCCCGCCGACCACCACCTCCGTAATCACGTCCTCGCCTTCCACGTCCACGATTTTCAATTCCAGCAGGCCATCGTCGAGCAGAATGCGACCGCCGGGCTCCACGTCCTGCGCCAGCGTGGGATAGTTCACAAAGATGCGGGTCTGCCCGTCGGCCCGCTCGGGATGGGCCGTCAGAATCAGCCGCTGCCCCTCGTGAATCAGAATGCCGCCCTCGGCCACTTCACCGAGGCGGATCTTAGGGCCCTGCAGATCCTGCAGGATGGCCACGTCGCGTCCGAGCTTGCGCGCCTCTTCTCGGACAATTTCGATGCGGCGGCGATGCTCGTCGTGGGTGCCGTGCGAAAAATTCAACCGGGCCACATCCATACCGGCCTCAATGAGCTTTCGGATGATCTCGCGATCCGACGAGGCCGGTCCCAGCGTACAGACGATCTTTGTGCGGCGCGTCATGGAGTCACAGGCAGGCCTGTTCGAGATCGGGCAAAGCTACGATAAAAAGCCGGACGGGTTCAAACCAAGCTGCCTGTCATGAAGCGCTTACGAAGGCGGACTTCCCGACAAATTCAAGGATGGGGCAACTGGGCCCGCAGGGCTTCGGCCTGCCGAAGCGCCGAGGCGATCATCATCAGTTCCCCGACGTTTTCCAGCGTCAGCAAGCCGACGAGCTGCCCGTTATGCACGACGGGAAGCGCCTCGCAGCCGGTTTCCTGCATGCGCAGAAAGGCTTCTTCGAGCATGGCCGTATCCTCGATGGGGCGGCAGTTCGATCGCATGGCATCGCGTACCCGGCCCGACTGTCCCTCGCGGGCCAGCGCATGCAGCAGTGCCTTCCGGGTCAGCACCCCCACCACCTGACCGTTCTCGATCACCGGAAAATCGTGTTCGGCTCCGGCCAGCAGGGCCTCGACCGCCCGCCCCAGCGTGTCGTCCGGGTGCAACACCTGAAAACGCGTCATCATGGCCTGACGCACCGGGATGCCCTGCGTGAGCGAGCGGAACATGGCCTGCTGCGCTTCCTGCTGGGCGCCCACGTACACGAACAATGCAATGAACAGAAGGATCGGATTGAAGCTGATGAGCCCGAACAGCCCGAAAAGCACGGCCATACCCTGCCCGATGCTGGCGGCAATCTGGGTGGCGCGCACGTAGTTCATGCGCAGCGCCAGCAGCGCCCGGAGCACGCGGCCGCCGTCCATGGGAAAGGCCGGCAGCATGTTGAAGCCCACCAGCAGCAGGTTGATCCACATCAGCGACGTCAGAAAATGCAGGCGGGGCTGCACCAGCGCATTCGGGTCGAAGCTACCGCCCACGCCCCAGAGTACCAGCGCCAGCACGGTGGCGATTACCAGATTGACGGCCGGCCCGGCCACGGCGATCCAGAACTCCTGGATGGGCTCTTCCGGGATGCGCTGCAGGCGGGCCACCCCACCGATCGGGTACAGCGTGATGTCGCGGGTGGGGACCCCGAAGCGTCGCGCCATGAGCGCATGGCCCAGCTCGTGCAGGACCACGCACCCGAAGACGACCAGGACCAGCACCACACCCGCCAGCGCCGCCTGCACTCCCACGCCATGCAACAGGTAAAAAGCAAAAATGCCGGCAATCAGCAGGCCGAATGTCCAGTGTAGAAAAATGTCGATGCCGGCTATCCGGCCGATGCGCAGGGCACCTTTCATCTGCGTTGCGCTTACCGTTTACGTTCGTTTCCCACGCAATCCCGTTTGTACCGGGGCTTGTGCTTCTTTTGAAAGATAGACATGAATGCCCCTGAAAAAAACCGGCGATGTCGGCGCATCCGGGCTTTTCTTCGAGAAGTCATCCGAAAAAGGTTCTCAAGAAGATCATGAGGCACCCGAGCAATACAAAACCCAGGTAGTTTTCCGCGTAGCGCTCATGACGCATCACAATCCGGCGAAAATGCCCCAACCACGCAAACAACCGCTCTACTTTCCAACGGCGTCGATAGCGACGAAGCTTACGCCCATCCTGCGTCTTTTTCCGCTTCCGATTCCGCCGATGCGGGGCAATCATCTCTATACCCTGTTGCGCCAATGCCTTATCCAGCGGATCACTGTCATATGCCCGATCTCCAATCAAACGTACTGGCCTGGCCTCGGTAAAACGAGCCGCCAGAGTGGCTTCGACCAACCGGGTCTCATGTGGCGAAGCACTGGCCACCAGCACCGCCAGCGGCATCCCATTGGCATCGGCTATCGCCATGAGTTTGCTTCCTTTACCTCGCTTTGTCTTGCCCACACACGTCCCCCCTTTTTAGCAGCGACAAAGCAGGCATCGATAAAGCACTCCGAAAGCTTGAGCTTGCCCTGTTGGTGGAGTTCTTCGGCCAACACCTGCAAAATGCGTTGGAGGGTGCCGTTTCGGTTCCATGCCTGGAAGCGGTCGTGGCAGGTGGACCTGGGCGGAAAGTGGGCGGGGAGCTTGGCCCAGGGAGCGCCGGTCTGGAGTATCCAGAGGATCGCTTCGAGGATCTCGCGGTCGGCGCGTCGGGGACGGCCGCGTCGATCAGGGCGTTTAGGAGGGGAGACGATCAGGGGCTCGATGCGTGCCCATTGTGCGTCGGTGAGTTTCATGAGGCCGCTCCGATTATCGTGGCGATTACAGAGTATCCCTATTTTCCGGATAAGTTCGAGCCATGCCGCATTAAGCCCGGCCAGCGGCATCCTGCTTGCCTGTCTGTTTAACCTCTGGAAAATTTTGTATCTTTAGAGAAGTCGCCGAGCGATCACCCCCTCTCTACCCGCCAATCTCAAAACCAAAAAATGAGGGTGCGCCATGAGACGCCTGATGCTACTCCTGACGCTCGCGCTGGCCGCTGCTGCACAGGCCCAGGACCTCGAGGTCGTCTCCACGACCCCCGCCCACGGCAGCGCCAGCGTGGATCTGACCACGGCGGTATCCATCACGTTCAACAAGGCCATCAATCCGGCCGACAGTCTTCTTATCTTTCCGCTGGACACGCTATTGCAACAGCAGCTGACCGATCCAACGCGGATCACGTTCAGCACGGATGGCCAAACGGTGACGTTCCTCGTCACCCATCAGACCGATCAGGATTACACCTGGGTGGTGCACTATGCCAAGGGAGTTGATGGGAGCCGGCTGGCCCGGCGGTACGTGTTTCACTACACGACCTCGTCTGCAACAGGCCCCTACACGGTCAGCGGCCAGCTCGTAGAAATGCAGAGCGGACCGAGCAAACGACCGTTGTCGGTCCGACCGAGCCTTTTCACCTTCTGGTCGTTCTCAGAACCGCATGCCAGGCCTTTGGCCTCGTCTGCTTCCGGTCCGTTTACGCTGGCGCGCGCCCCGCGCCTTGCGGCACGTCCCCTGCCGATTCAGTCCAATCACCTGGGCAACTGGTATGTGGCACTCTGGCCTACCCCGGAGCCAGAAGGCGAGCCGATTCGCGTGGCGGTATCCAATCCGGACGGCTCGTTTGCCATCGAGTACGTGCGCCCCGGCACCTACTACCTGTGGGCGTTTTTACTTGCGCCCGATTTCACAGGTCCGCTGAGTTTTAGCTTCTACGATCAAAACGAGGACGGAACACCCGATCCCCTGCAGATCTCCGGCGATCTTTCCGGGCTGACGATTCCGGTCATCCGCCTCGAACCGCTCACAGCGCTTCAGGCGGCCCAGGTAGCCCAACTGGCGCTGGCAATGGCGAGCGTGGCCCCGGACGCCCAGATCGTCTTTATTCAGGGCGTACCTGACGAAAACGGCCGGGCGCTGAGCTGGGGCTTTACGGCCTATTCGCCCTCACAGCAAACGGCCTATGGCCTTTCCACATGGGGCACCACGTCGGCAGCGCCACCGATGGCCCTGCCTTCACCGACACCCTACGATCAGATGGCCCCGCTGCCGCTGGACAACATGGTGGATTCGGATGGCATCATAGCGGCCTATCGGAGTCGCTTCCCGGCCGCCGGCAATACCGAGCGCTTTCTGCTTCAGGCCGGCCAGCTTGCCCGCTATTTCGACGGTCTTGGCATCCTGCCGATCGAGCTGTACCCGCTGGATCCGGAGCAGTCCATCTGGCTCGTGCAGGAAAATCGTTCGCTGCCGACGCCCCTTGAAGGCAACCTGGAATACAGCGCCGCCTATGACCTGAGCGGCAACGAGCTCGTGGCCTACGAACCGGCCACGGCCGTCGAGGCTCTGCAGGCTGCCTGGCAGCGGGTGGCGCCCGCCAAGCGCATCCTGCAGAGCGATGGGATTGTTCGTTTCTGGGCCAATCCTTTTGATCCCTACAGTGGAAAAGCTTCCTGGTGGACGGTCGAGGTCGTCGCCGGTGGTCAGGCGCTGAGTCTTACGCTCAGCAACACGCTGGTGACCTGGATCGACACGCTGAGCCAGAGCGACTGGGCGGACGCGCCCAAGATTCCCTTCCCGGAGATCATCGACTCCGACCAGGCGGCCGACACGGCACGGGCGCGCAGCGCAGCCGAATTTCTGAACGCGCATGACAACGAATCGGTCTCTTCCTGGCTAGAAGGTGGCTTTCTGGCCGAGCAGTACGGATTGCAGGTCGATCCGAACACGCCGCTGTATGCGCTGAGGCTGGAAGCCTACCCCGGGTGGACATCCAAACGTGCCGAGCGCCGAACCATTGCGCAGGCATCTGCCACGTACTTCATCAACATGACCACCGGCGCCTTTGTCGAGGCGCAGACGTTTGAACCGATCGGGCCGTTCACAGCCCGTGCGCCGCTGCAAGCCGTCCGGGACTCCCTGGCCGAAGACTACCCGGGGGCGGAACTCAAACGCATCTTCTCGGACGGGGTCAATCCGGATGGCACTGCTTCCTGGTGGACGTACGACGCTTATCAGAGCGATGCAAACACGCAGATCACCGTAGCCGTCTCGGCTCCGGAGGAGACGTTTGCCTTCGAATTCTATCCTTCCTCGCCGCCGTCCGATTCCGTAGCCAACTGGCCTACACTGCCCGAATCGTTCATCGACTCGGACGAGGCGATGGCCACGGCGATGGCCAGCGGCGGCAGCGCGTTTCTGGAATCGCACCCCGATGCCTGGATCACCATGGAAGGGCGGGCCATGCCGGACCGCTATCCGCACCTGGAAGGACACTTCATCTGGGAGATCATCTTTCGGGGATTTACATCGGGTAAACGCGCTGCCACACTCGCCCAGGAAGATTCGCTGGTGGTACTGGTCGATATGGTGACCGGCGCATTGTTAATTCCACCGGTTGTGGACGAAAACGAAACGCTACCTGACGACACGCGCCTGGTGCTCCGAAGCATCTACCCGAATCCGGCCAACCGGACGGCGGTGGTCGTCGTGCAGGTGCCCCGGACCGAGCGCATCCGCCTGGTCGTCTACAACCTGCTGGGCCAGGAAGTGACCCGGCTGATCGATGGCCCGGTGACGGCCGGCGAGCACCGGCTGCGCTGGTCGGCAAGTGCCCTGCCGGCGGGACTGTACCTGGTGCGGTTGCAGGGTGAAGACGGCGTGCAGACGGTACCCGTCGTTGTGGCTCACTGATCGCCGGGCAAGCATTGGCGGCTGGCAAAGGTCCGGGCCTTCGGTGCCCGGACCTTTTTTCTGTTGAAACTCCCCTGCACCCGGCGGCATTCTTTTTTTGTCCACTGTGTTTGTATCACCGGCTCAGGACGCGCATCCGAGAAGCTTACCCGATGGGCCTATTGATCTTTTACCTGGCGCTGACGCTGAGCGTCTCGTTTCTGTGTTCCATCATGGAGGCGGTGCTGCTCAGCGTCACGCCGTCGTACGTGGCTGCTCATCAGCATACAACAACCGGTCGGCTGCTGCAGCGCCTCAAGCGCGACATCGACCGACCGCTGGCGGCCATCCTGAGCCTGAACACCATCGCCCATACGGCCGGTGCAGCCGGAGCAGGCGCACAGGCTGCAAAAATCTTTGGCGACGCCTACGTGGGCATCATTTCGGGCATATTGACGCTGCTGATCCTTGTCCTTTCCGAGATCATTCCGAAGACCGTGGGCGCCCTCTACTGGCGTGCATTGGCTCCGGCCGTGGCCCGCATGCTGCCTCCCATGATCTGGATCCTTTATCCGTTCGTACTGCTTTCCAAAGGCATCACGCGCCTGCTGGCCCGCGAGCGTCGAGCGCCCTCGATCAGCCGCGAAGAGCTGGCCGCCCTAGCCGAGCTGGGACGCCAGCAGGGCGTCTTCGAGCAGGAAGAACTGCGCATCCTGAAAAACCTGCTGCGCTTTCATGCACTGCGGGCCAAGGACATCATGACGCCGCGCACGGTCGTCTTCGCGCTGCCCGAAGAGCTGACCATCGCCGAGGTGCTGCGCCGCCATCCCGAGCTGCGTTTCTCGCGCATTCCCATCTACCGGAAAACGAAGGACCACATCACCGGCTATGTCTTGAAAGATGAAATCCTGCTCCGCGCCGCCCGGGACGAGGGCGACGTCCCGTTGCATCGTCTGCGCCGCGAAATCCTGGTGGTGCCGGAGAACCTGCCGCTGCCTGAGTTGTTCGAGCGCATGCTGAACCGTCTGGAACACATAGCGCTGGTGATCGACGAGTACGGCGGCACGGCGGGCATCGTAACACTCGAGGACGTCGTGGAAACGCTGCTAGGGCTGGAAATCGTGGACGAGGCCGATTCGACGCGCGACATGCAGGAGCTGGCCCGCCAGCAGTGGCGGCGCCGCGCGGCCCGGCTGGGGCTGCTTCCGGAATCGGAAGCGGCGGCCGAGTCCTCTACCGCCGAACGCGAGGCCGCCGTGCGCCTGGGTCTGACCGGTGGTCCTCCCCACCCGAATCGCTGACCATGAAACGGCTGGAAGATTATCCCGACGCCCACCTGCGCCGGTTCGAGCGGCCGCCGCTGCTTCCTCCGGAAGCCGTTCGTGACGTGTACCTGATCGGTATCTGCGGCACGGGCATGGGCACGCTGGCCCTGCTGCTCCGGGAAGCGGGCTATCAGGTTCGCGGCAGCGATGCGGCCGCCTATCCGCCCATGAGCACACTGCTACGCCGCCATGGCATTTCCTTTTATGAAGGTTTTGATCCGGCCCATCTGGAGCCCCCGCCGGACCTGGTCGTCGTGGGCAACGCCTGCACGCCCACGCATCCCGAAGCGGCGGCGGCCCGAGAACGCCGACTGCCGCAATGCTCTCTGCCCGAGGCACTTGCTCACTTCTTCCTCCAATACCGCCAACCGGTCGTCGTGGCCGGCACCCATGGCAAAACCACCACGGCGGGTCTGCTGGCCCACGTGCTGGACCGGGCCGGGCTGGATCCGGGCTTCTTCATCGGCGGCGTCATGATCGGCGCCGAAACGAGCGGTCACATTGGTTCCGGCCCCTGGTTCGTCGTCGAGGGCGACGAGTACGACAGCGCCTACTTCGACAAGCGGCCCAAATTCCTGCACTATCGCCCGCAGGCCGTTCTGCTGACCTCCATCGAGTTCGACCACGCCGACCTGTACGACGACCTGGACGATTACCGGGAAGCCTTCGAGCAACTGGTCGCCCTGCTCCTTCCCGAAGGACTGCTGGTGGCGCACGGCGACGACCCGACGGTCCGGCAGGTGGCCCGCACCTGCCGCGCTCAGGTGCGCACCTACGGGCTGCATACGCTCTGTGACGTGACGGTCGGGCAGGTCTATCCGACGTTCGAGGGTCAGCACTTCACCCTGATCGTGGACGGACGCGAGCTGGGACGCTTCTTCCTGCCGCTGAGCGGCCGCCACAACCTGCGCAATGCGCTGGCCGTGTGTGCCTTCGCGCTGCAGATAGGTCTCTCGCCCGACCAACTGCGCGAGGGGCTGGCCAGCTTCCCCGGCATGAAACGTCGGCTGGAGGTGCGGGGCGAGGCCGGCGGCGTGCTCGTAGTGGACGATTTTGCACACCACCCGACGGCCGTCCGCGAGACGCTCCGCGCCGCCCGCCAGCGCTGGCCGGATCGCCGCCTGGTGGCCGTCTTCGAGCCGCGCTCCAACTCGAGCCGCCGCAAACGCTTCGAGCAGGCCTACATGGAAGCTTTCGACGACGCCGACGAGGTATGGCTGAGCATGCCCCCGTTTCGACACAACGACCGGCCCGAGGACTTTTTCGATCCCGAATCGGTAGCGGCCGGCATCCGGGCACGGGGCATTCCGGCCCACGTGGCCGAGGGGGCCGACGTGCTGCTTCCGCTTTTATTGGAAGCGCTTCGTCCCGGTGACATCGCCCTGATCATGAGCAACGGCGCCTTTGGCAACCTGCACGAACGCCTGCTGCGTGCGCTGCAGCACCAGACGGAACCGGCCACGTCGCGAACGACCCATGACCTTTCCGCGTGAACTGACCGACGCACGCGGCCGCACGATCCGCCTTGCCCGTCCACCTCGCCGCATCGTCTCGCTCGTGCCCAGCCTGACCGAGCTGCTGGCGGCGCTCGAGCTGGATGAGGCCGTCGTGGGACTGACCCGTTTCTGCGTGCGCCCGCCCGACTGGAAGCGTCGCAAAACGATCGTGGGCGGCACCAAACAGGTCAACTACGAGCGGCTGCTGGGCCTGCAGCCCGATCTGGTCCTGGCCAACCTGGAAGAAAACACCCGCGAAATCGTCGAGACGCTGGATCCGCATGTGCCTGTTTTTGTCACCCACGTACGAACGCTGGAGGAAGCGCTGCAGATGATTCGCCAGGTCGGCTACCTGACCGGCACCGAAACGGCCGCCGAAGCGCTGGCCACTACCATTGCCGAACGCTTTGCGGCACTGCCGACCTATCCGCCCCGGCGCACGCTCTATCTGATCTGGCGCGATCCATACATGAGCGTCGGTCGCGACACGTTCATCCACGACATGCTCCGGCGCGGAGGCTTCGAGAACGTGTGTGCCGACCGGACGCGCTATCCGGTGCTGACGCCTGAGGAAATCCGCGCACTGCGCCCCGAAGTCGTGCTGCTCAGCAGCGAACCCTATCCGTTCAGGGAAAAGCACATCGAGGAGCTACGGCAGCTGTGTCCCGAGGCCACGTTCCTGCTGGTCGACGGACAGCCCTTCTCCTGGTACGGCGCCCGGCTGCTGGAGACACCCGCCTATCTGAACCACCTGCAGACGCAACGGCCCGCCCGGTTGCTATCCTGACCGGCGTTTGGTATTCTTCGGGCATCGTCAACCTGCCTGATGATTCCCATGCGTTTGATCGTTTTCGCAGGGCTGCTGGCCGGACTGCTGGCGGCCTGTCGCTCCGAGGAGCAGCGGCTGCTGGAACATGCCCGCGCGCTCACGCAACGGTTCATCCTCATCGACGGCCACATCGACGTGCCCTACCGGCTGCGTCAGTTTCCGGAAGACATCACCCGGCGCACCGAGCTGGGCGACTTCGACTACGAGCGCGCCCGCGCAGGCGGTCTGGACGCCCCGTTTTTCTCCATCTACCTGCCGGCCGAGCTGCAGGACACGCCCGGTGCTTCTAAAGCGCTGGCCGATTCGTTGATCGACATGGTCGAAGCGCTGGCCCGTCAGGCCCCCGACAAGTTCATGCTGGCGCGTTCGCCGGAGGACGTGCGCCGGGCCCATCGGGAGGGACGCATTGCCCTGCTCATGGGCATGGAGAACGGCTCCGGACTGGAAGGCGAGTTGCGCAACGTCGCCTATTTCTACGAGCGGGGCATCCGGTACATCACGCTCACCCATGCCCGCGTCAACCAGATCTGCGACAGTTCCTACGACACCACGCGCGTCTGGAACGGGTTGAGCCCCTTCGGTGAGCAGGTCGTCGACGAAATGAACCGGCTCGGCATGCTCATCGACATCTCGCATGTATCCGACAGCGCCTTCTACGACGTGCTGCGTCGCACGAAGGCCCCGGTGATCGCCTCGCATTCGTCGGCCCGGCACTTCACGCCCGGCTGGGAGCGCAACATGAGCGATGAGATGATCCGGGCGCTGGCAGCCAACGGCGGTGTGATCATGATCAACTTCGGCTCCTCGTTTCTGCGCGGCGAATATCAGGCCATGGGCGACTCGCTCCGTCGGCAACTGCGGGCCGAACTGGAAGCGCAGGGCATCGATCCCGAGTCGCCGGAAGGGCGTCGCTGGATGGCGCTGCAGCGCAAGCGTCATCCCATCGGCACGGTGGCCGACGTGGCCGATCACATCGACCACGTCGTGCAGCTCGTGGGCGTCGATCACGTCGGGCTGGGCTCCGACTTCGACGGCGTCTTTGCCCTGCCGGCGGGGCTGCAGGACGTGTCGATGTATCCGAACCTGGTGGCCGAGCTCCTGCGCCGCGGCTACAGCGAGGAGGACCTCGAAAAAATCCTGGGCGGCAATCTGCTGCGCGTCTGGGAGGCCGTCGAAGCCGCCGCCGCCGAGCTGCAGACGCCTTAGCGGTCGAAGACCGTGTGGTAGGGAAGGAACGGGGAGGGCGACCAGAAACTCTCGTTGAGCATGTAGCGATACATTCCGACTGCGCCGCCCAATCCGGCCACAAACAGGGCGGCTTTGAAGCGCCAGTCCATTGGTTCATTTACGCGCCGGTAGGCGCGCAGCATTGCCATCGGAATCAACAGATTCACCATATCCAGCAGACGAGGTGTAACATAAATACCCATGCTGAAAAACAAAATCATAAAAAATAACGAGCTATAAATAATTCTTTTCTTCTGGTATTCAGAAATGTTGCTGAAGGGTATTGGAGCCAACAGTACAAGTCCCAACATAATACGTGAAAGCCCGGAAAACAAACTTGGAGCTTCCAGATAAGCATAGATTGCCAGTTTTGAAAGAAAGTAGTGTTCATTCAAAATAACCAAAATGGCAATCAAAGATGAAACAGCAAAAATTAAAAACAAATTTTTTCTATTCCACACATTCTCTTTGTTATAATCGAGATTAAACCACAGAAAGAAAAGAGCAAATAAGAGAGAATAATGAAACAGAACAGACAATATTCCAAGCAAAATTGCCTTTTTATACTCTTGTCTCCTATCTTGCTGAAGAGCCAACAACAAAATGGAGAAAGCTATGCCCACACGAATTACATTCATGCTGTAATTATAAAAAAACAGAGGAACAAAAAAAGCCATCAAAAAAAACAATTCCTCCTCATCCGACTTATAAACAAACCACAATAAAATTCCTGCAAAAATCCCAGAAAATGCTCTGACCACCCAAACAGGATCGTCTAGCCACAAATTAAAAACATACATCAGAATCCAGAAGGCGGGCTCAAGGCCTGACCAGGTATCTATACGCGTGACCAATCTTTCATAAGTAGCTGTGTCGGTTCCAACAGAGCCTCTGAAGATCGCAATTAAGCTTAAGAGTAAAATTACCCCTCCAGCAATCACCTTAAGGTGACGTTTCAGAAAAAAGCACATTGCAAAATAATAGTAAACAAGCAGCCATCCTATTATGTATATCATCTTTCGTTTTTCATCAATTTAGATCTTTCCTCTATTTCTCAAAACTTCCTGATATACATGCGCTGTGTTTTCCAGCATACGTTCAAGCGTAAAGTGCCTTTCATATCGTTTTCGTCCACTTTCCCCCATGGAACATCGCAGTGTTGCGTTAAGAATGAGTTGCTGCAAACAGGCTCTCAGTTCTTCCACATGGCCCCGAGCAAACAGAAGGCCGGTGCGCCCATGTTGTACCGCTTCGCTGACGCCAGAGACATTGGCGGCAACAACCGGCAAACCTGCACGCATGGCTTCCAGAATGGTGATGGGAAGCCCCTCGTAATGGGAAGCCAGTACAAAAAGATGGGCCTGAGCCAAGTGCTCGGCCACATCCTTGCGTTCCCCCCTGAAATAAACCTGGTCGCTGATGTGAAGGTCGCGGGCCAGCTGCTCACATGCAGGACGCAACGGTCCATCTCCAATCAGCTCCAACTCCCAGGGAAGGTCACGCAAGCCGGCCAGTGCCCGCAGCACCAATGCATGATCTTTCTGAGGGCTGAAGCGGGCCACCATGATGAGGCGTACTCGTTCCCCTTCTTTTGTCAGCGGGCAGGCCCGCAACTCTGGAGGAATATCCGGAACCCCATTATAGACCGTAATCACCCGTTCAGGTTCAACAATACGATGGCGCAAAGCAAGCTGGCGGTCATATTCGGATACGGTGATGATCTTATCGGCCAGTGGCGCTACCAGGCGCTCAGCTACTTTGAAAAACCATCGCTGGGGATAGCCAATTCCCTCAGTGAATGCCCACCCGTGGGCGGTAAAAACTACGGGAATTCCCAGACTCCGCGCAACCAGCCGCCCTATCCATCCAGCTTTTGAGGAATGGGTGGCCACCAGATCAGGCATAAGCTTCCGGAGCAACTGGCGTAACACCAGCAAACAGCGCATGTCCTTCCAGGGATGAATGGCGCGCTGCAAAAAAGGAACATGAACATAAGGAATACCGGCCGCCTGCACCAGTTCTGAAAAAGAGCCTTCACTGCCAGCCAGAACGGTTACCTGCCAGTCACGCACCCGAAACCCTCTCGCCAGTTCCAGTACGTGCATCTGGGCACCGCCCAATTCATCCGCCCGCGTAATCAGATAAACAACATGCACCGACCCTTTTCTTCCAGCTTCCAACATCAATGTATATGCCGCCGTTCATTCACTCCTGTCCAATATAAAACATCCCGGCCCCTCCACGCATGGGGTCAGCGAGCAAGCACAAACCTCGTATCTGCTTTCTGGATAAGCTGCGTATGTAGACCTCGTTTCATTCAGAACTTGCGCAGGGCGACTCAGACTTAAAAAGCTGCGATCAGCAGGGTATACCCCTGACATTCAAAAGCTTAAACATCAAATCTCTTAGAAATACTAGCCCTCACATCATCATAGCCCATCTTTATTTTGAGGGAACACAAATCATATAGCATGCGTTTTGAATATTTAAATTTTACACAAAATAAATTGAATATTAAATTATGAAATGTCTTCACGTAATAACAGGTCTCACATATGGGGGAGGAGAAGCCCAATTAGTAAGAATTACCACCCAACTCAAACTTCGAGGATGGGATGTAAGGGTGGTTTCTATTACTCCTCCTAAAGCATACATAGATGAATTAGAAAGCGCAGGAATACCAGTTACAACGTTAAATATAACCCAGAAAATACCAAGCACTAAATTCTTAAAATTGGCACAATTAATAAGAAGCTGGCAACCAGATGTTGTTCACAGTCACATGGTTCATGCCAACATTCTTACAAGATTAACTCGATTAGTTACAGAAATCCCGGTTTTAATATGTACAGCCCAGAATATTATTGAAAAAGGCCAAAGAGGTTCACTAAAACTACGCGAATTATCTTATCGAATCACTGATCCGCTATGCGACATCACCACGCAAGTAAGTAAAGCAGGCTTGAAACGCTATATTGACATTAAAGCGGTTTCCCCTCATAAAATAAGATATATCCCTAACGCTGTTGACACTACAAAATTTCGTCCTGACAAGACGTATAGAATCAATCTTCGTAAAGAGTTAGAATTAGACAACTATTTCCTCTGGCTTTCGGTTGGAAGATTGGTGGAGGCCAAAGATTACCCCAGTCTGTTTCATGCATTTCAAAAAGTTTTAAGAAAAAACAGAAATACTCGGCTTATGATTGCAGGAGATGGTCCTCTTTACTCGACATTAAGAAATCTTGCAATCAAATTAGAAATAGATCAGTATGTTCTTTTTATGGGTATACGAGATGATATTCCCCGACTTATGAATGCTGCAGATGCTTTTGTTATGTCTTCAGAATGGGAAGGAATGCCTCTTGTCTTACAAGAAGCCGCTTCATGCGCCCTTCCTATTGTCGCCACAGATGTGGGAGGAAACAGTGAAGTTGTTATCGACCAGGAAACTGGATTCTTAGTTCCTCCCAAGAATCCAGAAGCACTGGCTCAAGCCATGCTCAGACTCATGAACTTACCTCTTCAACAGCGCATTGCTATGGGAATCAAAGGCAGGAATTACATGGAAAATGTTTACTCTCTGGATCAAATTGTCAATCAGTGGGAATCTTTATATTTCGAACTAATAAACAAAAAACAGAAAAAACATAAAGCAAACACAACAAAACACTGATTATCACAACTTCTACAGAATCAAAATTTGATTTCAAAAACTTTACACAAAACAGTACAACAATTCCTGTAGTTACTACCCAAGTAACTTTTTTTGATATCAGAGTAAAAAGAATTAATCGCCTTCCCCACCAAATACTAAGCAATAAAGCACAGCCAAAAGCTATCAATGTTGACCAGGCTGCAGCAATCATACCCATTCGAGGAATATAAATCAAATTTACAATTAAATTAACAAAAAGCCCACACATCACCACATACAACTGTTTTTTTGTATTTTCAGTCAAATGAAAACTAAAATCTGAATGGTATATCCGAATTCCTTCCAATAATGTTCCCCACACTATCCATGGCACTATTATAGTAGCATCATAAAACTTTTCTCCCAACACCGTTTTCACAATAAGATCAGAAAATTCGGTAACAAAAATGCCGGATGCAAAACCAATTGCCAACAACAATGTTATGTTGTCTGATAAATATTCTTTAACCATTCTTTCCTTTCTATTCTCCCATGCTCTTACGATTAGTGGATATGAAGCCAGGTTTACAACACTGAAAAGTAATATAATAGGTTGATATGCCAAATCATATCCTGCTGAATAAATACCTGCCTTTCCTTCATCGATCAACAATGCTATTAAGAATCTATCAGACGCATTGAGCGCCAAGTTCAAAAATACACTACCAGCTAACGGGAGTCCAAAACGTAATAATGGAATAAATTGATTCCAATTTAATTGAAGCCGTATAGTTCGCCAGTTCTGGTAAACAAAGAAAAGGCCAACTCCTGCCATACTCAATGTCATACCCAGCAGGGGCCCGAACGCCCCCAGTCCGCCCAGAATGAACAACGTGCCCAGACCCAGGGCGCCCACGCTCCGCACGCCCATCGCCCAGCCATACGCGCGCGTCTGCAACCGAGCCCTTAACAGTTCGACATTGAGTTCAAACCAGGCCTGCATCCACAACAACAGCACCGCCACCAGCACCAGACGCTGCCATTCCCCTCCGACAACCAATCCAGCTACTCCTCCCAGCACGCCCACTCCCGCCATCAGAATCAGGTAGATCCGGCCAATGGTGCCCAGCAAGACGCCTTCTTGCTCCTGATACGCCGGCAGATAACGCACCAGGGACAGCCTAAGCCATTGAAAAACGGTAAGATTGGCTATGTTGACCCCGGCCAGCACAAGAATGTAGCGCCCATACGCATCTGGCGACAGCAACCGCGTGTAGACGGCAATTGCCAGAAAGTTTACCAGTGCCGGAATTCCCCGGGCAATCAGGTAATGCAGGCTATAGCGCAGAACCATTCATCCAGGCACAGGGCGCGCAAACCGCTTGAAGACGGGCAGCCCAACGCTGGATGCGCAATAGAAGTTCTACAAAAAAGCGAGGCGTCCGGCCTGCCACCAGACGCCCCGTTATCCATACCTCGGTCAGGCTTCAGGCTACCGGCTCGGTCTGGCGGATCACCTCGTCGGAAGTGATCAGATGCACGCCGGCCGCCTTCATCTCTTCCCAGGCGCGCGCCAGCGAGCCGTTCGTGTCGATACCACGCGTGGCGTCGGTGACCACGTACACGTCAAAGCCCAGCCGGCGGCCGTCCAGCGCCGACCACTTCACGCAGAAGTCGGCCGCCAGTCCGACCACGTACAGCGTCGTGATGCCCCGCTCCTTCAGATAGCCGGCCAGTCCCGTCGTGGTCTGCTTGTCGTTCTCGTAGAAGGCCGAATAGGAGTCGATCTCCTTCCGGAATCCTTTCCGGATGATGAGCTGCGCGCGCGTGGTGTCCAGCTCCGGATGGAAATCGGCGCCCGGCGTGCCCTGCACGCAGTGATCCGGCCAGAGCACCTGCTCGCCGTAGCTGAGCTGGATCGTCTCGAACGGCTTCTTGCCGGGATGCGCCGAGGCAAACGACCAGTGGCCCGCCGGATGCCAGTCCTGCGTCAGAATGATGTTCTCAAAATACGAATTCAGCCGGTTGATCACCGGAACGACCGCATCGCCTTCGGGTACCGGTAGGGCGCCCCCCGGGCAGAAGTCGTTCTGCACGTCCACAACCAGCAGCGCCTTCATGGTTCCCCCGAATGTCTGGTGAACGGTTCCGCCTCCGTAAAGAAGCGAAGCAAGCCGGAGAATTGTTCCGAAGCCTTGACGTATGTTTCAAAAACGTATACTATTAAATCAGAATGTCCAACCTCCCCGCAGTGAAACCATGACGCCCCACCCGTCTGCCATGCCCTGCACGCCGGAACTGGCGCGCACCATGGCCGAAGTCTTCGAGCGCCAGCGGCGGCATCACGTCGCCATCCGTAATCGCACCGTACGCGAGCGGCGACGCCAGCTCATCCGCCTGCGCGAGGCCGTGCTGGATCACCGCGAAACCATCCGGGCGGCGCTCTGGGCCGATTTCCGGAAGCCACCGCTGGAGGTGGACCTGACCGAAATCGCCCCCGTCGTCACCGAAGCCCGCTACGTGGCCCGCCACCTGGCCCACTGGATGCGCCCGAAACGCGTGGGCACGGCGCTGACGCACCTGGGCACCCGTGCCGAGATCCGCTACGAACCCAAAGGCGTGGTGCTCCTCCTTTCGCCCTGGAACTATCCCTTCACGCTGACGCTTGCCCCGCTCGTGACGGCCATCGCGGCGGGCAATTGCGTGATCGTCAAGCCCTCGGAGTTCGCCCCCAACAGCGCCCGCACCATCCGACGCATCATCGAAGAGGTGTTCGATCCGGAAGAAGTGGCCGTTTTCGAAGGGGATCACACGGTGGCCGAAGCATTGCTGGACTTGCCCTTCGACCACATCTTTTTCACGGGCAGTCCGCGGGTGGGACGCCTGGTCATGGAAGCGGCCGCCCGCCATCTGGCCTCCGTTACCCTCGAACTGGGGGGCAAGTCGCCCACCGTCGTTGATGAGACGGCCGACGTCGAGCAGGCCGCCGAAAAAATCGCCTGGGGCAAGTTTACCAATGCGGGCCAGACCTGCATCGCGCCCGATTATGTGCTGGTGCACCGGAGCCTGCACGACGCGCTGGTGGCGGCCCTTCGGGAGCAGATCGAAGCGTTTTACGGACCGGATCCCGAAGCCTGGCGGCAGAGCGACAGCTACGCCCGGATCGTCAACGACCGCCACTTCGAGCGGCTGCGCCATCTGTACGAAGACGCGCTGGCCCACGGCGCCCGCGAGGCCATAGGCGGCCCCTGGATTGCAGCAGAACGCTTCGTGCCGCCCACCGTGCTGACGCAGGTGCCCGACGAGGCCGCCATCATGCAGGAAGAGATCTTCGGTCCGCTCCTGCCCGTTCAGGTCTTCGACCATCTGGACGAAGCACTGGAGGCCATCAACCGCCGCCCCAAGCCGCTGGCGCTTTACGTGTTTGCCCGGGATGACCGGCGCGTGCAGCACGTGCTCAATCACACCTCGGCCGGTGGCGGCTGCGTGAACGATACGCTGCTGCACTTCAATCACCCCGACCTGCCCTTCGGCGGCGTCGGTCCCAGCGGGATCGGGAAAGCCTACCGCTACCACGGCTTTCTGGCCTTCTCCAACGAGCGCCCCGTGGTCTACCGGCGGTTCGACTTTCCGCTGCTGCGCCGGCTCTATCCGCCCTATGGCGAGCAGGCGCAGCGCCTGATCGACCGCTTCCTGCCGTTCTTCTGAGCCTACGCCGTCAGTTCCGGAAGAAAGCGATCGTCCGGCTGCAGGCTGCGCACGAAGGCCACCAGTAGCCGGACCGTGTGGGCCACGTCGTCCAGATCGACCACCTCGACCGGCGAGTGCATGTAGCGAAGCGGCACCGAAACCAGCGCGCAGGGAATGCCACCACGTGTCGGGAAGATATCGTCGGCGTCGGTGCCGGTGCGTCGGGACGACGCCTCGTGCTGCACGGGGATGCCTTCGGCCTCGGCCACGGCCAGCAGGCGCTCGACCAATAGCGGGTGGTTGGCCGTGCCGTGCGTCAACACGGGTCCGGCTCCCAGACGGACGAGTCCATGCCGCCGGGCGTCGAGGCCGGGCGTATCGGTGGCGTGCGTCACCTCCAGCACCAGCGCCAGGTCCGGGTGCAGCCGGTAGGCCACCATGCGCGCGCCATAGCCGCCCGTCTCCTCCTGCACCGCGTTGACGGCGTAGACAGTTGCTTCTGCGGGCGTTTCGGCCAGCGCGGCCAGCACCTGGGCCAGAATGAAGCCGCCCAGCCGATTGTCGAGCGCACGTCCCACCAGCCGCCGCCCCTGAAGCCGAAACGGCCCGCTAGCCAGCACCACCGGATGCCCTACCCGGATGCCCAGCGCCGCCACCTCCTCCCGATTGCGGGCCCCCACGTCCACGAACAGTTCGTGCCACTCGGGCACCTTCTCGTCTTTCGTATCGCGCAGGTGGATGGCCGTATGTCCCAGCACGCCGTCCACCGGCCCGTTGCTGCCCAGCACCTGCACCCGACGCGCGCGGGCCAGTGCCCGATCGGCTCCGCCGATGGGCGCAATGTGCAGAAATCCCTCATCTGAGATGTGCTGCACGATGAAGCCCACCTCGTCGGCATGCGCCTCCAGCATCAGCCGTGGCTGATCGGCCCGCCCGCGCTTTACAGCCCAGACCGTGCCATAGCTATCCTGCTCGACGGCGTCGGCCCACGGCTTCACGTGCTGCGCCCAGGTGCGCTGCAGGGCCTGTTCAAACCCCGACGGACTGGGCGTTTCCAGAAGTTTCAGCAGAAAAGCTTCGTTCGTAGCTTCCATTGCTTTTTTAGCTGGTCAAGAAAGTTGACAGCGCCCCCTTCAGTTGCTAATCTCCAGAAAGAGTTCCCGTTCAACCAGCGCACAGGCAGCACCATGGCCGAGTCGACGCCGACCTATCACATGCTGATCGTCGAAGACGACGCCGACGTGGCTCAGGCCCTTCAGGATTTCTTCGAGCTGCAGGGCTATCGCGTCACCCACGCCCCGGAAGCGCATAAAGCGCTCGAACTGCTCACAAACGCCCATCGGTTCGACGTCGTCTTGCTGGACGTGATGTTGCCCGATCGGAGCGGCTTCGAAGTACTTCAGGAAATGCGCCGGCGCGGGCTGGAGACGCCCGTGCTGGTGCTCACCGGCCGCGGCGAACGCGAGCAGGTCCTGCAGGGCTTCGGGCTGGGCGCCGACGACTACATCGTCAAGCCCTTCGATCCGGACGAAGTGGCCGCCCGCGTACGGGCCATCCTGCAACGAACGCAACCGCCCGACCGGGCGCCCATGCAGATCTACCACATCGGCGACGTGGAGATCAACTTCAGCACGCACGAGGCCTACCGCGGCTCCGAGCGCATCAACTTCACGGCCATGGAGCTGAATGTGCTCCGCTATCTAATCCACCATCGGGGCGAAGTGGTCACGCGCGAACAACTCCTGCGCGACGTGTGGCACATCGTCGGCGACGTCGAAACGCGGACGATCGACCGGCACATCGCTTCGATTCGCAAAAAAATCGAGCCCGACCTGCGCCAGCCCCGCTATATCGAAACCGTCTACGGCAAAGGCTATCGCCTTCGGGCCGAGGATCAATCGACGAACTCCCCGCCCACCAGCCGGTAACCGATCCCGTAGACGCTCTGAATCGGCCAGCTTGCTTCGTCCTCGCCGTCCATGATCTTGCGGAGGGCGTTGATGTGACGATCGATGGTGCGGGTCTGCACGGTGGGCGGAAGCTCCCAGACTTCCCGGAGCAACTGCTCGCGGGTGACGGTGCGGCCACGGTGCAGGATCAGGTAGCGCAGTAGCCGGAATTCCATGTCGGTCAGTGCCACCGGCTGGCCGTCGCGCGTCACCGTGCCTTCCACCAGATCGACCTCAATGCCGCCTACCCGGAAGCGACGCTTTTCGGGCTGGGGCTGCCGCTTGGCGCGGCGCAGAACGGCCTCCACGCGGGCCAGCAGCTCCTCGGGCGCAAACGGCTTGGCCACGTAATCGTCGGCGCCCAGCTCAAAGCCCTTCAGGCGGTGCTCCCGGTCGTTCAGCCCGGTAAGCATCAGGACAGGCGTCATTACCCCGTCCTCCTCACGCAACTCGCGGAGCACCTCAAAGCCATCGCGCCCCGGAAGCCTCGCGTCCAGGATGATCAGATCGTAGCCGGGCACCGTGATGGCCTTCTCGCGCCCCGCCTCGCCGGTGGCGACGGCGTCCACCTCGTAGCCCGCCGTCTCCAGGCACAGCGCCAGCGCCTCGCGTACTTCCGCGTCGTCTTCTATGATCAGCAGACGTGCTTTCCCCATGTTCCCGCTTTTTATCCGGAATCTACAACCAGCAGCGTGCTACGACAAGTTCTTCGCTGCGGCCGTGGCCGGCGTGTCTTCGGTGTCCAGCACCTCGTGGATCCAGCCGCCGGCCAGCACGTCGTCGCCTTCGTAGAGCACGACGGCCTGTCCCGGTGTGATGGCCGGTCGGGGCTCAGCAAAGGCCACGTGCAGCGCATCCCCCTCCTGCCAGACCAGACAGGGCGCACCCTCGTCCTTGTAGCGGATCTTGCCGATGGCCGGACGCTCCTCGCGCAGGTCCGGGTACTTGACCAGGTTGATCTGGCGGGCCACCAACCGCTGACGAAGCAACTCTTCACGTGGCCCGACGGTGATCGTGTTCGTCTCCGAATCGATGTGGGTGACGTAGGCGGGATAGCCGAGCGCCAGCCCGAGACCGTGCCGCTGGCCGATCGTGTAGAACGGATAGCCCCGGTGCGTGCCCACCACGGTACCGTCCTTCAGCACGAACTTGCCCGGGCCGACCTTCCGGTCCAGATCGGGCACGCGCTGGCGCAGAAAACGCCGGTAATCGTTGTCCGGGATGAAGCAGATCTCGTAGGAATCCGGCTTCTGTGCCAGCCGCTCGAAGCCCATCTCGGCGGCCATGCGCCGGATTTCGGGCTTGGTATAGTCGCCCAGCGGCAGAAGCGTCCGGGCCAGGTGCTCCTGCGCAATCCCCCAGAGCACGTAGCTCTGGTCCTTGTTCAGATCGCGTCCGCGCGAGATCACGTAGCGCCCCAGCGACTCGTCGTAGCGAATGCGGGCGTAATGCCCGGTGGCAATGTAGTCGCAGCCGAGCCGATCGGCCCGTCGCAGCAGCGCCGCCCACTTGATGTGCGTGTTGCAGAGAATGCAGGGATTGGGCGTGCGGCCGGCCAGATACTCCTCGGTGAAGCGTTCGATCACCCAGTCGCCGAACTCCTCACGGATGTCCACGATGAAATGCGGAAAGCCCAGCCGCACGGCTACGGCGCGGGCATCGTTCATGGACTCCAGCGAGCAGCAACCCACTTCTTTGCCCGTACGCACACCGCTGGAGGTGTAGTCCCACGTCTTCATCGTGATGCCCACCACCTCGTAGCCCTGCTCGTGCAGCAGGGCGGCCGTGACGGACGAATCCACCCCGCCGCTCATCGCCACCAGTACCCGTCCGTGCCGACTCATCTTCTCCCGGGTTCGTTGTTTTCAGGTATGCGCGGCGGTTGTACGGCAGGGGCGGTTGCCCGTTCCGGTGCCTCAGAGCAGGTGCTTCGAGCGTCCGCCATCGACCGGGAAGGCTACGCCCGTGATGTAGCTGGCGCGGGCACTGGCCAGAAAGGCCACGGCCGCGGCAAACTCGTGCGGCTCGCCGATCCGCTTCAGCGCGGCCTGTTCGGCCCAGCTTGTCTCGATTTCTTCAAGGGAGCGGCCGGTGCGCTGCTGCTGCACCCGGGCCAGCTCCTGCAACCGTTCGGTGCGCGTGTAGCCCGGCAGCAGCGTGTTGACGGTGATGCCTTCAGGCCCCAGTTCTTCGGCCAGACTCTTCGCGAAGCCCTGCACGCCCGCCCGCGCGGCGTTCGACAGATACAGGTTCGGGATCGGCTGCTTGGCCGAAATGGACGTGATCATCAGAATGCGGGCCAGGCCGTTCGGCTCACGGGCTGCGCGGCGCAGGTGCGGCAGTGCATGTCGGCAGAGGTTGATCGTGCTGAGCAGGTTTAGCTCCAGGGCCGCCCGCCAGTCGTCGGCCGTAAAGTCGCCGACGTAGCCGGCCGGTGGCCCGCCGGCGTTCGTCACCAGAATGTTCAGGACGTTCCACCGATCGACCACCTGTTCGATCATCCGGATGATCTGCGCCTCATCGGTCACGTCGCAGACCAACGGCAGTACCCGGTCTTCGGCCAGGCCGAGTGCTTCGACAATGCGGCGGGCTGCCGCCTGAATGCGCGCCTCCGAACGCGAGCAGATGGCCACGCGGCACCCTTCGCGGGCCAGTTCCAGCGCCGCCGCCCAGCCCAGCCCGCTGCTGGCACCCGTCACCAGCGCAATACGATCCTGCAAACCCAGATCCATGGCGTCCTTAGCGGATTCTTCGTTTGCCGTTCAGCAAGTGCGTTTTGCAAGTTAATAAAGGCTAATGAGATCTGTAGACCATCGACGGAATCTTCACCGTGCCTGAGCGAACGATCATCAAGACGCCCCGTGCGCCGGCGGCCATCGGTCCGTACAGCCAGGCCGTGCTGGTGGGCGACACGCTCTACTGCTCCGGACAGATCGCCATCGACCCGAAGACCGGCAGTCTGATCACCGACAGCATCGAGCGAGAGACCGAGCAGGTGCTGGAAAATCTGGGCGCAGTGCTGCGTGCCGCCGGCATGGACTACAAAGACGTGGTGCGCTGCACGGTGTACATGACTGACATCAACGATTACGCGCAGATCAACGAAGTGTATTCCCGCTACTTCAACGAGTCGCCGCCCGCGCGCGAGGCGGTGCAGGTAGCCGCCCTTCCCCGAGGCGCCCGCGTCGAGATCTCCTGCATCGCCGTCCGTCAGACCCCCTCGACCTGAACGCGCAGCGTCAGGCGCACTTCGTAGACGTAGGTTTCCCCGGCATCCGGTTGCAGCGGCACCAGCCGCAGTTTGGCCCCGAACGCAGGCTTTTTTACAAAAGCGGTGATGTCCGCACCGCTTCGCGGAGCCATCGAGGCCGTCTCGTCGTCCGGGAATCCGGTACGGGACGCCACCTCCAGGTCGCTCAGCCCGGAGGCCGTCAGCAACACCCGGGCTTCGCTGAGCAACTCCGAGAGATCGGTCAAGGCGGGCTGGACGCGCTCAATTTCGGCGGCCGTTACCGTAGCGGCTACCACCTCATTTTTCGTGTAGCCCCCTCGCTGCTGGAGGGCCGTCATCAGATCGACCGTGTTGACCGACGTGGCCGTGTAGGGCTGGCCGTCAGTCAGTGCATTGCCGCTCACCTCGAAGCGAAACGACACCTCGATCTCCGGCAGCGTCAGCCGCTCGCTGGCCGCCGCCTCGCAGCCGGCCAGCACCAGCGTAAACGCCAGCAACGCCAGCGCAAGCCATCCGCCCTTTCCGTGCATGGCTTTTCAGAGTTGAAGCACCGTATGGATCGGCACATGGGACGGAAGCCGCTTACGCCCCTGCAATTCGGTCAACTCGATCAGAAATGCACAGCCGACTACCTCGCCCCCGGCCCGCTCGACCAGACGAATCGTAGCCTCGGCCGTCCCGCCTGTAGCGATCACGTCGTCGTGGATCAGCACGCGGTCGCCGGGCTCGATGGCGTCGATGTGCATTTCGATCGTATCGGTGCCGTATTCCAGCTGATAACTTTCCGCAAGGGTCTGGTAGGGCAGCTTGCCTTTCTTGCGAACCGGCACGAAGCCGGCATCCAGATGGTGGGCCAGCATACCGCCCAGAATGAAGCCCCGCGACTCGATCCCCACCACCTTCGTGATCTCCTGATCCTGAAACGGCTCCAGCAGCGCCTCGATGGCCAGCCGAAGCAGTTCAGGATGCCCCAGCACCGGGGTAATATCTTTGAACTGAATGCCCGGTTCGGGAAAGTCGGGCACCGTACGGATGGCCTGTTTGAGCGTTTCCAGCGCCGTCGCGTTCATATTTTCCATCAGATAAGGTTCGAGCCAGCAATCATCGCGCGGCTGGAAACGCCAGTTCCCGCTCGTAGTGTTCCTTGAAGGTGCGCACCGCTCGGAAGATGGCGCTGGCCATGTAGGCCTGGCCTTCCTTGCTTTTGAGGAAAGCCGCCTCCTGCGGGTTGGTCAGAAAGCCCAGCTCCACAAGAATGGCCGGCATCGAAGCGCTCCAGAGCACGTAGAAGCCCGCCTGCTTGACACCGCGGTTGACGCGTCCCACGCGCTCGGCGAACTGCTCCTGCACGAGCATGGCCAGCTTCTCGCTTTTGCGCAGGTAGGCACTCTGCGCCAGCGTCATCAGGATCAGCTCCTGCTCGGTGAAGTGCTCGTACTGCGACGGATCCTCTTCCAGGCGCACGACGCTGTTTTCTCGCTCCATCACGCGGCGGGCCGCCTCGGTCTTGTGCAATCCCAGGAAGTAGGTTTCGGCGCCATGCACCCGACGATTGCCGGGCAACGCGTTACAGTGGAGCGAGATGAAGAGCTTGCCGCCCGCCTCGTTGGCGATCCGGCCCCGCTCACGCAGTCCGACAAAGCGATCATCCTTGCGCGTGTAGACGACCCGCACGCCCAGCAGCCGCTCCAGATACTCGCCCAGCTTCAACGCCACGGCCAGCGTGATGTCCTTTTCCCGCACGCCGTTGGCCACCGCGCCCGGGTCTTTTCCGCCGTGCCCCGCATCGATCACGACGGTGTCCAGGTGCCAGCGGTCGGCCACCCGGGGCGTCGGGGGCGTTTCGCTCCCCAGCGCCACCGTCCGCGTCGGCGCCGATTCGCTCGCGGCCGGTTGCGGCAGGGGTTCCGCTTCGGCTACCGGCGGATCGCGCTGCACGATGGTCAGCCCGATGAGGATGTCCGTCGAGTAGCGATCCCGGTAGGCCGCCGCCTCGGCCGTGACGTGTTCGTCCAGCTCGAATTGAAAGACCAGGTGATCGTTGCGGGGCTCGATCGTGTAGGCCCGGATCGGCCCCTGCGGTGGATCGTGCTGCAGATCGGGTGCCGGCTCGGTGTAATAGAGCACAAGCTGCAGGCGACGGGCGTCCAGCCACTCCGGCTCCTGGTAGGCCCCCACGTGATCGGTTGTGTGGATTCGAATCACATAGCCGCTCTGATCGGAGCGTGGCGCGAACGAGACGCGCGTCACCTGCGGCAGCGCATGAGCCCACGCGCTCTCCCAGAAGCACCCGATCAGCAGCAGTAGCAGTGCCGCCCGCATGGTCGATACCGGTTCAATCCGCCCCGAGCTGCAGCAAGCTCCGTACCGTCCCTTCAGACCGCTGGTTCAGGTCCTTGCTACAGGAAAGGAAGGTACGACAATTATGTCGTTCTTGCCAGCTGCTCGAACATCTATTTCCGGTACACCTGCGCCGGGTCGAATACCGGGGCGTCGGTTTCGACCAGGCGGTCGCCCTCCAGCTTGCGATAGAAGCAGGAGCGGTGGCCGGTGTGGCAGGCGGCCCCGCCGTTCTGCTTGACCTTGAACAGCAGCACGTCGCCGTCGCAGTCGACGCGCACCTCGCGCACCTCCTGGGTGTGCCCGCTGGTGGCGCCCTTCACCCAGACCTCCTGGCGCGAGCGGCTCCAGTAGGTCATCAGGCCGGTCTCCAGCGTCCGCCGGAGCGTCGCCTCGTTCATGTAGGCCACCATCAGGATCTCGCCCGTCTCGGCATCCTGCGCGATGGCGGGCACCAGCCCCTGCTCGTTGAAACGAACGGCTTCCAGAAGCGCCTGTGCGTCCATGGCGTTCCTCGGGTTTGCGGAAAACTTTTCAGGCAAAAATACCGGTTTTGTCCGCCGATTGTCCTTTCTCTACGAACTTTTAACCCGAGACGCCGATCGGCACCTGTTTTGACACGGCTCCGTCCAGTTCGTTCACCACCCCGAAGCCCATGCTGCGCGGTCTGGCGATCTGTTGTCTGGTGTTACTGGCGCGACCGGAGGCCGGAGCAGCCGCGCCACCCGATTCGCTCGGCCGCCGCGACTTTCTGGCGGCCTTCCGGCGCCTGTCGCCGCTGGAGCAGGACGAAGTGCTCTGGCTGGCCCGGTGCATCTACTCCGAAAGCAACCGTCCCGAGGAGCAGCGGCTGGTGGCCTGGGTCGTGCGCAACCGGGTAGAAACCCGTTACCGGGGCGACACCTACCGCGAAGTGGTGCTGGAGCCCCGTCAGTTCAGCGCCTTCAACCGCCCCACCCCGCGGCGTGATCTGATCCTGAGTCTGACACCGCGTTCGACCGTGCCGGGCTGGCAACAGGCCCTGCGCATCGCGCTTGAGGTCTTCCAGGCGCCGCCTTCGGCCCGGCCGTTCCCGATCACCGTGCGCCATTTCTACAGCCCCATCTCCATGCCGAGCGACGATCCGCCTCCGTGGGCAAGCGCCGGTCGGCCCTATCGGGGACCGGCCGTGGCCCACATCAATCCCGCGCGGTTTCAGTTTTTCGACGGGATCGACGCTCGGCTCGATCCGGAGCCACCGGCGCATACGTCCCCGCCCCCCACACGCCCGGCTCGTTTGCTGCGCCTGTGGGATCGGCTGCGTCCTTCTGGTCGCGTGCCCCGTCCGGCCCGGCCGATCCCGCCACAACGCCCCGGCCACCGGTGAACTCACGGCCGGACGCGGCGTTCGGATGGTGCCATGCAGGTACTTCGCGCCATCGGCCGTTTTCTCTGGACGCTGCCCCGGCGGCTGCTGATCGGACTGGTGCGGGGTTATCAGCTGATCATCAGTCCCCACCTGCCCGACACCTGCCGCTACACACCGAGTTGCTCGCACTACGCCATCGAGGCGTTTCAGAAATACGGGGCCGTCCGCGGCCTGATCCTGACGCTCTGGCGGCTAGCCCGCTGCCACCCCTGGGGCGGCTACGGTTACGATCCGCCTCGCTGGTTTGGCGAACCCCGTCCGGAATCCCCCAACCCGGAACATCCATGAGCTACGAACTGCACCAGGAATCGGCACGCGGACAGACCGTCCGCTGCGCCGTCGTCACGATCAGCGACACGCGCACCGAAGAGACCGACCGGAGCGGTACGCTCATCCGCAAGCGGCTCGAAGAGCACGGCCACCAGGTGGCCCACTACGCCATCGTGCCCGACGAACCCGAGATGATCGGGGCGCTCCTGGACGAACTGGCCGGGCGCGTGGACGTGATCCTGACCAACGGCGGCACCGGCATCAGCGGCCGCGACACCACCTACGAAGTGGTGGCCGCCCGCCTCGAAAAAACGTTGCCCGGCTTTGGCGAACTGTTTCGCATGCTCTCCTTTCAGGAAATCGGAAGCGGCGCCATGCTCTCGCGGGCCATCGGCGGCGTGTACAAAAACACACTGATTTTTTCCATGCCCGGCTCGCTCAATGCCGTCAAGCTGGCCCTCGACCGGCTCATCCTGCCCGAGCTGCGTCATCTGGTCTGGGAAATCCGGCGCCACCAGCCGGCCTCCTGACGGTGCAACCCGACGGGCTCCGGACCGTTAGAGTGCGCCGGAAGCCAGTAACCGTCGCTTGCGCCGCATGGAGGGTTCTTCCAGGACACTGCGTCTGTACAACACGCTCACGCGCTCGATCGAGCCGATCTATCCGCTGGAGCGCAATCGCCTCCGGCTGTATGCCTGCGGGCCCACAGTCTACACCTACGCCCACATCGGCAACTTTCGGAGCTTTCTGACGGCCGACCTGATCGTACGCGTGGCCCAGGCTCTGGGCTGGCAGACGGTCTACGTCTGCAACATCACGGACGTCGGGCACCTGACCGTCGACGACTACGCCGACGCCAGCGGCGAAGACAAGCTGGAACGCGCCCTGCGCTCCGAAGAAGGCCGCCGCTTCCCCAACATCTGGGACCTGGCCCGCTACTACACACAGGCCTTTCTGGAAGACTGGCAGGCGCTCAAGCTGGTCGAACCGGACGTCCGTCCCCGGGCCACCGAGCACATCCGCCAGCAGATTCTGGCCATCGAACAACTGGTAAAAACCGGCCACGCCTACGAAACGCGCCAGGGCGTCTACTTCCACGTGCCCAGCTTCCCCGACTACGGCAAGCTCTCGGGCAACCGCGATCCGGAGCAGCTCGCCCGGGCCGTGCGCGACGTGGTGCAGGACCCGGAAAAGCGTGACCCCCGCGACTTCGCCCTGTGGAAAAAGGACGAAAAACACCTGATGCAATGGTACAGCCCCTGGGGGTGGGGCTTTCCGGGCTGGCACATCGAGTGCTCGGTCATGTCCATGGAATACCTGGGCGAGACGTTCGACCTGCACCTGGGCGGCGAAGACCTGATCTTCCCCCATCATGAATGTGAGATTGCTCAGGCCGAAAGTCTCACGGGTAAGCCGCTGGCCCGCTACTGGGTGCACACCCGTTTCCTGCTCGTCGAGGGGGAGAAGATGTCCAAGTCGAAGGGCAACTTCTTCACCGTGCGCGAGCTGATCTTCCCGCTCGAGGCCGGCGGCCACGGTATCGATCCGATGGCGCTGCGCTACGCGTTGATTTCCGGCAAATATCGCGAGCCGCTCAACTTCACGCGCAAGCACCTGCGCGACAGCATCCGGATCGTGCAGCGCTACCAGGAGGCCGCCCGACACGTCGAAGCCGCGCTGGAAAGCGATCGTTCCGGGCCGGATCGGCTTGGTGATCGCCTTTCTACGATTTACGATAAGACACTGGAAGCCCTCTGTGACGACCTGAACACCCCGGTGGCGCTGGCCACGGCGCTCGAAGGCGTCAAGCTGATCCTGGGCTTCGGCGACCAGCTCAACCGGGCCTCGGCCGAAAGCGCCCGGCGCTGGCTGGAGCAGATCGATGCGCTGCTGGGCTTCGTCTATCCACCGGAGCGTCCCTGCGCGCACACGCGACGCGAGAAAGATCCATTTGTGGAGAAAGTCGAGCGCCTGCTGGCCGAGCGCGATGCGGCCCGGCGTGCCCGCGACTTCGCCCGGGCCGATGCCATTCGCGAGCAACTTTTGCAGATGGGCGTCGAAGTGATGGACACGCCCGAAGGCACCCGCTGGCGTCGCAAGGTGCTTGTCTGATCAACCTGCAGAATGGCCATGGAAATGCAAACGACACAGAGCGTGACGCTTTCGCTGATCGAGCGCCCCCGTCGGTTGCGCCGGACCGAAGCCATCCGGCGCATGGTGCGCGAAACGCGCCTGTCGGTGGACCAGCTCGTAGCGCCGCTGTTCGTCGTCGAGGGCCACGGCGTGCGCCAGGAAGTGCCCTCGATGCCGGGCCAGTACCGGCTCAGCATCGACGAACTGGTGCGGGAGGCGCGGGAGCTGCACGCGCTGGGCATCCCGGCCGTGGCGTTGTTTCCGGCGCTGGACGAATCGCTCAAGACGCCCGACGGCCGCGAGGCGCTCAACCCGGACGGTCTCTATCCCCGGGCCATCCGGGCGGTCAAGGAGGCCGTGCCCGAGCTGCTGGTCATCACCGACGTGGCGCTGGACCCCTACTCGTCGGATGGTCACGACGGCATCGTACGCGACGGCCGCATTCTCAACGACGAGACGGTGGAGATCCTGGCCCGGATGGCCGTCGTGCAGGCACAGGCCGGCGCCGACATCGTGGCCCCCTCGGACATGATGGACGGCCGCGTGGGCGCCATCCGCCGGGCACTTGACGAAGCCGGCTTCACCGAAGTGGCGATTCTCTCCTACACGGCCAAATACGCCTCGGCCTTCTACGGGCCCTTCCGGGATGCGCTCGACTCGGCCCCGCGCCTCCGCCCCGGGGTGCCGCCCGACAAGAAAACCTACCAGATGGACCCGGCCAACGCCCGTGAAGCGCTGCGCGAGCTGCGGCTGGATCTGGAAGAAGGGGCCGACATGGTCATGGTCAAGCCGGCACTCCCCTACCTGGACGTCATCTATCGGGTGAAGCAGGCTTCCGATGTGCCGGTGGCCGCCTACCATGTCAGCGGCGAGTACGCCATGCTCAAGGCGGCCGCGCTGAGCGGCTGGCTCGACGAAAAAGCCGCGGTGCTCGAAGCGCTCACGGCCATCTGTCGCGCCGGTGCCGACGTGATCCTCACCTACTTCGCCAAACAGGTTGCGCAATGGCTGCAGGAGTAAGCGTGCCGGCCATTGTGCCGCTCGACCCCGGTGACCTGGAAGGCGGCTTTGTGCGGATGATGGGCCGGTTTCATCTTTCCGGGACGCTCACCGGCGATCCCGAAGCCGACGCCTATCTCCGGCGCGACGCGAACGCCGTGCTGCTGGGTCTGCTTTACGACCAGCGCGTGCGCGCCGAGTTTGCCTTTACCGGGCCGATCCGGCTGCGCGATCGTCTGGGGCACCTCGACCTGTGCCGCATTGCCGCAATGCCGCTGGCCGAACTTCAGCGGCTGTTTGCCGAAAAGCCGGCCGTGCACCGGTTCACCAACCGCATGGCCGAGCTGACGCAGGCCGTCGCCCGCCACCTCTGCACGCATTACGACGGCCAGGCCGCGCGGCTGTGGGCCGACGGGGCCTCGCTTATGGAAATCCAGCGGCGCGTGGGCAAACTGCCCGGCTTCGGCGAAGACAAACTCCGCAAGCTCCCCTACGTGCTGCACTACTTCGGCCACCGGGACTTCAGCCGAGAGCTTGGCAGACGGTAGCGTTCATCCCCTGTCGCTTATTCCGTGAACCCTTCAGAAAGGCCCATTTCGGGCCTTTTTTATTTCTGGCACGGTTGTCCTGGTCGGCAGGATTTAAGTCGCCGCGGATGTGTGCCGATACAGGCGGTAGATTTTTAAAATCGCTTGCCTGAACCGTCCAACCAAACCCGGAAGGAGCCATGTCGTTCGGAGACATGACCCGTATTAACACGAACCTGCAGGCGCTGCAGGCCTACACCTACCTGCAGCGTACCAACACCGAACTTGGCCTGCGCCAACTGCGCCTGGCCACCGGCAGCCGCATCAACCGCGCCGAAGACGACTCGGCCGGCTACTCCATCGCGGCCAAACTCAAAGCCAAAATCCGCGGCCAGGAACAGGCCCTGGCCAACATCGGCGATGCCAAATCCCTCCTTACCGTCGCCGAAGGCAGCCTCAACTCCATCATGGAAATCCTTCAGACCATGAAGGAAAAAGTCGTCCAGGCTGCCAACGACACGATGGGCGCCGAAGAACGCGACGCCATCGAAAACCAGCTCAACCAGCTCACCGCCGAAATCGGTGACATCCTCAACGCCACCAAATTCAACGGCAAAGCGCTCTTCAGCTCTGCCAGCACCGTCTCCCTCCGATTCCAGGTGGGAGATTCTACGGATGCCCAGGACAACTTTGAGGTGGCGATCGAGGCGATTGCGAACACGTCCGCTTCGGTCGGGCTGTTCTCGAGCGTATCGCAGGCCTCGGTATTTTCCAATGGCAAATGGGGCCTTGACACGGTGGCACAGGCCACGCATGCGCTGCAGGCCATCGAGGCGGCCATTCAGAACGTAGCCACGCGTCTAGGCAAGATCGGTGACTACCAGAAGCGGCTCTCGTTCAAGCTGGACAATCTGGCCACGGCCAAGAACAACTACGAGGCCGCGCGCAGCCGCATTGCCGACGCCGACTTCGCCTACGAGCAGATGCAACTGGCCAAGCTGCAGATCCTGCAGCAGACGGGTGTGGCCGCCCTCGCGCAGGCCAACGTCGCACCGCAGGCCATCCTCCAGTTGTTCGGCTAAGAATGAAGCCCTGAAAATAAAAAGCGGTGGCCCCGTGTCTGCCCCACGAGGCCACCGGGCGTCCCCTCCCCCACGATCCACGGGTCCGCGAGCCAACGTAACCCTAATGTTCAACTAAACCGTAAGGGAGGTTCGCCATGGGTTTCGGAGACCTGACCCGCATTAACACGAACCTGCAGTCGTTGCAGGCCTACACCTACCTGCAACGCACCAACAGTGAGCTCGGCCTGCGCCAGCTGCGCCTGGCCACCGGCAGCCGCATCAACCGCGCCGAAGACGACTCGGCCGGCTACTCCATCGCGGCCAAACTCAAAGCCAAAATCCGCGGCCAGGAACAGGCCCTGGCCAACATCGGCGATGCCAAATCCCTGCTCACCGTCGCCGAAGGCAGCCTCAACTCCATCATGGAAATCCTCCAGACCATGAAGGAGAAAGTCGTCCAGGCTGCCAACGACACGATGGGCGCCGAAGAACGCGACGCCATCGAAAACCAGCTCAACCAGCTCACCGCCGAAATCGGTGACATCCTCAACGCCACCGAGTTCAACGGCAAAGCGCTCTTCAGCGCTTCCAGCACCGTCTCCCTCGGTTTTCAAGTGGGAGATTCTGCAGCCGCACAAGACAATTTCAATGTAAAGATCGAGGCGATTGCGAACACGTCCGCTTCGGTCGGGCTGTTCTCGAGCGTATCGCAGGCCTCGGTATTTTCCAATGGCAAATGGGGCCTTGACACGGTGGCACAGGCCACGCATGCGCTGCAGGCCATCGAGGCGGCCATTCAGAACGTAGCCACGCGTCTGGGCAAGATCGGTGACTACCAGAAGCGGCTCTCGTTCAAGCTGGACAATCTGGCCACGGCCAAGAACAACTACGAGGCCGCGCGCAGCCGCATTGCCGACGCCGACTTCGCCTACGAGCAGATGCAACTGGCCAAGCTGCAGATCCTGCAGCAGACGGGTGTGGCCGCCCTCGCGCAGGCCAACGTCGCACCGCAGTCGGTGTTGCAATTGTTCTGACCTTGGCAGCATCCCCAACTGTCTCCTATTTCCCGATTCCGGGAAGGGACGGTTCAGGACCCCAAAACCCAACACCGGAAACGGGAAGGAAGTGCCAGTCCAATCGGGCTGGCACTTCCTTTCATTTTTGGACTAAGCAGCGGTTGCTCTTCGCTGCTCCATCAAGACCATCATTCTGCGAATATCATCTAATAGTTGTTTCAGCTCACCCCTTGACATTCCCGTGCGCACTTTTTTCATCTTCAACTTAACATCATTTAAATGCAACCGCTCCAATATTTCCTCCAACAAATTCAAAGATACCTCTTCATTTACAGGAAATCTTGCACTGGGATTCTTTTCATTAATATCGAATGATTCTGCAATAAACAATATTCCATTTTCTATTTGCTTCTCTAAAAACAAAGCAAGACCACACAAAAAATACGCAGCCGGTTCATTACGGTTAATATTCAACATCTTATTACAAAACAACAATGCTTTTTTTCCATCTCTCTTCTGGAGTGCAGCCTGTGCTGCAAGCATCTGAGCATAAAAGGCATTATTTATATTCCATTTTGCAAGTGCTTCGTAGTTTAATTGCTCAAAGATTTCAAGAGCACGATCGTACTCTTTTAAAACAAAATATCCAGCAGCAAGCTGATATCCGTAATAGGCCTTAGCTACCTCATTTTCTGCTGTTTCATATTCTTCCTTAAGCAGCGGCAATCTGGGTAAATATTTTTTTTGTAGTTTTTCTTTATTATGAGCATACCCAACATGAATCACATCAATTGGTAAATCGATGGTAGGATAACCGGTCTTTTTCTGGTATTCCTTCAAGGCTTCAACAATTTGATTATGAACTCTTCCCGAGTATCGAATCGAACTATCGTTGGGGAAAATACGCTCCTGAAAAGAAACATCTGCTACGACAAAGCTATGAGGTGGCATCAGATTACGTATTCTGAGCCGAACGCAGGTTAGCGTGCTGCGCTGCAATACCTCCCGCAACAACAACCAATCCCTGGGATCGGCAATGTATTCATCGCCGTCCAGGATCAGAATGTACCGTCCCGAGGCGCGGTCCAGGCTGTAGTTGCGGGCGGCGGCGAAGGAATTGGGCCATTCGATTTCCTCGAACACGTCGGCATAGCGCCGGGCGATGTCCTGCGTGCCGTCGGTCGATCCCGTATCGATGACGACGATTTCGTCCACGTGCGGCCGGGCCAGCTTCAGGCAAGTCTCCAGGTATTCGGCCTCGTTTTTGACGATCATGCAGAGCGACAGCAACGGTCGCGCCTCGTCGTGGGGCATGGCGGTCGTGGGTTACGTTCAGGGTTTGCGTGACCTGCGTAGAAGAAAATGTGCCAATTCGCCCGGCCACTTAAGCCGCGCCTGCATTGGCCGATACTTCCGTCAGAAGCAAGGCGGCCGCTGCTTCTGCAAGGGAAAACCTGCCTTCCGGCAGGAAAAAGCTTCCGCGAACCTTCAAACCAGCGTATTGCCATGAGCACCGTACATCCCATGCGGAAATATCAGGAGCAGGCCGTCCTCAGCGCGTCCCCCGAGCAGTTGATTCTCAAACTGTACGATCTGGGCATTGCGGCCTGCCGGCGCAACGATCGCCCGAAGGTACGCGCCGTGCTGGTGGAACTCATGTCGGCGCTGAACTTCGAGGCCGGCGGTGAACTGGCCGAGCGGCTCTATGCCCTGTACGAATTCTGTCTGCGCGAGAGCGCCATCGGCGACATTGCCGTCGTCCAGCGCATTCTGGAAGGACTGCGCGAAGCATGGCACGAAGGCGTCGTCATGGCCCGTGCCGCCTGAACCCGAGCGGGACCATCCTGCATAAAGCGCCATGGCTGTCAATCCGCTGCTGTCGGTCTATCGCGCCAACGACCCCTACGAGCAGCTCATCAGCGCGATTATCTCGATCGAAAGCCAGCCTAAGCTGGACCTCCAGGCAAAGAAGGCCGAACAGGAGCGGCTCAAAGGGGTTGTCAAGGACTTCGACAGCAAGCTCTCGGCGCTGCACAGCCTGTTGAAAACGCTGACCGATCCGCTGGCGCGCCCCTTCCAGGGCAAAAGCGCCACCACGTCGGCCACCGAATTCTCCGTATCGGCCGGCGATTCGGCCGCACTGGGCACGCATACGCTGGAGGTGAAACGCCTGGCTTCGGCCGACACACGGATCTCCAAGCAATACACCAGCAGCGGATCGAGCCTGCGCAGCTTTTTCGACACGAACGGGGCGCAGACGTTCACCATCCGCGTGGCCAGTCCCACCGATACCGACCCGAACAACCGGGTGGACATTCAGGTGACCGTCAACCCCACCGGCACGACGGACGAGGAAATCCTGAACGAAATCGCCACGGCCATCAACGATGCCTTCCAGGCGGCCGTCGATGCCGGCACGATCAAATCCGATGAGCGCGCCTACGCCTCGGTCATCAACGAAACGTCCAGCACGGCCCGGCTCTCACTGCGCAGCGGGAAGACAGGCTTCACCTACCGGCTGGAGTTCGTGGACTCGGCCGCCGGACTGCTATCGACGCTCGAAATCAACAATAACGTTGTTGCCTCCGGCACCGGCGGCGGCCAGGTTAAATACGTGGGAACCAGCGAGACCGACTCCGAACTCAACAGCCAGTTCGTGCTGGACGGCCTGACGCTTTACCGGGACACCAATCGTGTGACCGATGCCCTGGCAGGCGTCACGCTGGAACTCAAGCAGATCAGCACGTCGCCGGCCGATTTTACCATTACGCCTAACAGCAATGGTATCAAAGCCAAGGTGGAGGATTTTATCAAGAAGTATAACGACGTACTCCTCTACCTGGCGGGCAAGAGCAACGTTGACGGTAAGGCGGAAACGCGCGGCGACTTTGCCGGCGATCCGGTGTTTTCCGGCCTGCGCTTTACGCTCCGTAACGAAGTGGTGCGAAAAGTAAGTGGCCAGCCCACCGAAGGCCCGCACTATATCACCGATCTGGGCATCACCATCAACAACGACGGCACGCTCACGCTGAGCGATGCAGACAAGCTCATTCAGGCCGTCGAGCGCAATCCGCAGGCCGTAGAGCGCCTGTTCTCCGGAAACGACGGCATCGCCACCCGGCTGCTTACCCATGTGGAGACATTCGTCAAAACGGGGGGCATCATCGATCAGCGAGAGGATTCCCTTGAAGCCTCGATTCGTCGTCTGGACGATCGCATTGCCGACTTTGAAGAACAACTGGCCCGGCGAGAGGAGCAGCTCCGGGCACAGTTTGCCCGCGTGCAGGAAACGATTGCCCTCTTCCAGGGCCAGCAACAATTCCTCAGCGGCTTCCTTTACGGAGGTGGCACGTTTTTTTAAGCGAATCCAATCGGTCCGTATAGACCTTAACCAATAACACCAATTACCAGTCATCCTGGACGCCATGTCCGAGCACGACACGCTGGCAGTGCTTCGCGAAATTCTGGACCTCGGCGAAGCGGTCGAGCAGGCCCTGATCAACCACGAATTCGAAAAACTCCAGGAACTGATCGCACGACGTGGCACGCTTGTCGAACAGCTTCGCGATCATGAGCCACCGAACGGCTTCGACCCCGAATGGGAAGTGCTGCGTGTGGCCCTGACGGCCCAGCATCGACGGTTGCAGGAGCTCCTGAGCCAGACCGAGCAGCGCCTGACCCGTTCGCTGGTGGAGCTGGAACAGTACAAACAGGCCCGCCAGCACTATCAGGAAGAAACGGCCCCGAAGCGAAGCGTACTGCGTGCCGGCTTGCAGGGTTGAGCAGCATCGCTTAACTTTTCAGATAAAGTGCCGATATTTTCGTATGGAGGGGGTCACCAGATAGCGACCTGATAGCTATGGACGTTCGGGATATTCAGTCGGGTGGATCGCAGCGACTTGACCCGCTGCAGCGCGAAGCGCTGAGCGGTGCGCGCGAGGTGAGCAAGCGGGCGGCGGAAAACACGCCGGAAAAGCCGGCTTCGGAGGATCGCGTCGATCTTTCGGAGGCTGCCCGCACGGCCGCTCAGCAGGCGGAGGCCACCCCGGATCTGGAATTTGCACGCCAGGCCTTGCGTAGCGTCCCCTCCATCAGTCCGGAACGGGTGGCGGCCATCCTGCGCCACCTGCAATCGGGCTACTATCAGCAGCCCGCTGTACTCAAGGAAATCGCGGAGCGCATCGTGGAGCAGATGCTGGCCCAGAGCCTGCCGCCCCAGCAGCAATAGCGGCGCATATTCGCTCAGGAAATCAATCCCTGCTCGCGATAGCGCTTCAGTTTGTTACGAATCGTGCGGGCGCTGATGCCCAGTTTCTGGGCGGCCAGCTGCTGGTTGTTGTTGGTCTCCTTGAGCGCGCGCAGAATCATCTCCCGCTCCATGTCCTCGATGGTCTGCACGCGTCCAAGGAGCTCTTCTTTTTCTGCCGAGGCGTTCTGTCGCGCCGGTTCGGCATCGGCAAAGAAGTCGTTGAAAACGTCTTCGACCTCGATAACCTCCCGTTCGGCCGAAAGCAGTACGCCGCGCTGCACGTAGTTTTCCAGCTGGCGCACGTTGCCCGGCCAGTAGTACTGCATGAAGCGCTCCATCAGCGCGTCTGACACCTTTTTGGGCGGCAGGCCGTACAGTTCACAGTACTTCTTGATGAAGTGCGTCACCAGCAGCGGAACGTCCGACATGCGCTCCCGCAGCGGCGGCACGCTCAACGGAAACACGCTCAACCGGTGATACAGGTCTTCCCGGAACTCGCCCTTGGCAATGGCCTCGCTCAGGTTGCGGTTGCTGGTGGCAATGACCCGCACGTCGATCTTGCGCGTCTCCGTGGACCCCACCTTCTGGATTTCCTGCTCCTGCAGCACACGGAGCAGCTTGGCCTGGATGGCCAGATCGACCTCGGTGATCTCGTCCAGCAGCAGCGTTCCACCTTCGGCCCGCTCGAAGGCGCCGGTCATGTCTTCGATGGCTCCGGTGAAAGCGCCCTTCCGGTGCCCGAACAGGTGGCTTTCGACGAGCTCGCGCGGCAGGTTGGCGCAGTTGATCGCCACGAACGGCCCTTCGGCCCGGTCGCTCATCTGGTGAATCAGTCGGGCGAGGATCTCCTTGCCGGTACCGCTTTCGCCCTGGATAAAGACCGGTGCTTTGTTGGCGGCCACGCGGGGCAACATCTCTTTGAGCCGATGAATCGTGGGATGCTCCCCCACGTATTCGATGGTCGGTCGGGCGCGGCGCTGTGATGTGCGCGCCGGTTGCTTCGCCCGGGCTTCCTGCTGCTCCCGGCGGCGGGCCAGCGCGGCCTGCACGCGCTCGACCAGCTCCTCTGTCGAAAACGGCTTGGGAATGTAGTCGATGGCCCCGTTCTGCATGGCCCGCACGGCGTGCTGCACGTTCGCGTGCGCCGTGATCATGATCACCTGCAGGTCCGGGTGCTCTTGCCGGATATAGGCGAGTAGCTCCAGCCCGTCCATATCCGGCATTTTGAAATCGGTGATGACCAGATCGAAGGCGTCGGCCTCCTTCTTGAGCACCTCCATGGCCTGCAGCGCATTGTAGCAGCTTGTCAGGCGCAGGCCGTGCCGGCTGAACAGCCGCTCAAAGAGCGTGTGCAGCAGGTGTTCGTCGTCGACCAGCAAAATGTGCGGAACGTCGCGCTGAGGCGCCGCCATGGTAGGCAAACGATTGGTTGGGAGAGCGTTACTGTTCTGGAGATTAACTAAAGATAAGGCTTCCAGGATTCTAAGCCAAGGAGGACGCGCCATCGGCGGCGGGTTCATCGTCCTGCGGCAGAATCAGCGCCATGCAGATCCCGGCGTCCGGATCGTTGTTGGCCAGATAGACGGTCCCGCCGTGCGCTTCGGCGATGCGCCGGGCGATGGGCAGCCCGATCCCGAGGTTCTGTGCCTTGGTGGTGAAAAACGGCACGAAGATCTGCTCGGCCACCTCGGGGGGCATCCAGCCCTCGTTCCAGACCTCGAAGCGCAGGGAGCGCGGCTCGCCCAGCACCCGCAACTGCACCACGCCGGCCGGTCCGGTAGCCTCCAGTGCATTTTTCAGCAGCATGAAAAGCGCCTGGCGGAGCAGCATGACATCGGCCCGGACCTGATACCGTCCGGACAGCCGCAGGTCAAGCGCCACGCGGGCTGCCTCGTTCTCCTCCAGCATCACCAGGAGTTCCTGCAGCAGCGTGCGTAGCGGACGCCGACCGGGCATCGGGTGCAACGGACGGCTGTACCACTGCAACTCGGACAGAATGCGCTCGATGGACGCCGTGCTTTCAAAGACGCGCAGCGCCAGTTCGCGCTGCTCCGGCGTGGCCAGCGTATCGGCCAGTAGATCCGTAAATCCTTCGATGCTGGTGATCAGACCCCGTAACCGATGGGCCAGCACCTGGGCCAGGTTGGCCAGTAACGCGTCGGAGGTCTCCTGTGCACTGGTGGGTTTTTCGGTCAGAGAAGCCATAAGCAACGCGGGCAACTTCAGGTTGAATGCTCCGGTCCGGTTTCAAGACCGGCCACCTCTGCCTATACCACGTTCACGGCGAAACCGAACGTCCGTTGGGCTGACAAATCACATGCCGTCACACCATGGAGCCGACCCGGCGCCTTCCCTGCTGGCGAACGGCAAGTTTTTCCCCGTTTCCTGCCGTTTCTTTTCAGGCGGGGCAATCATCCACCGGCTTAATCCAGTCATATCGACGCCTCTTCGGGATTCTTAAGCGCTGTTGTCGCGCCTGGCACGGTGGTTGATTTTTCGCCCAATCGCATTCCGGTTCGGAAACGATCGGGTCGATTATGGAACCTGCCAAGCTCCAGTTGCTCCGCCACGCCATGCAGGCCTACACCTGGCGCCTGAAGGCGCTGGCGGCCAACATTGCCAACCTGGACACGCCGGGTTACCAGCGGGTCAGCGTCTCTTTCGAAGAAGCGTTGCAACAGGCGCGTCACCAGATTCCCGGCCTCCGCCAGCCGGAAGAGGTCGAACCGCGCATGCGGATGGAAAACACACCGCCGGTGCTGGAAGACGAACTCATGGAACTGGCCGATACGCAGATGCGCACGCAGCTGACCACACGGGCCCTGCGTGAGCACTTCGACCTGATGCGCACGGCCATTACCGGACGCACCGGCTGATAAACCCATAACGCCGCCATGCCGCTGCCTACCCGCATCTTCTCATTTTTCCGGACGGCCGCCCGGGGCTTAGAGGCCCAGCGCATGGCCATGAGCGCGGCCACCGAGAACATCGCCAACGCGGCCACCACCCGCACCGATGAAGGTACGCCGTACGCCATCAAACGGGCCGTGCACACCAACCCCGAAGTCCGCAACCGGCGCTTTTACGAGCTGCTCAGCCGGCTGCGTACGGCCCCGCGCACCCAGGACCCCCGCCACAGTTCCTCCCCGTCGCTGCTGACGCGCCTGCCGGAAGCCGAGCTGGGTCCGGAAACCACGATCGCCGAGACGCTTCGGCTGCGCTACGAGTACGATCCCACCCATCCGCACGCCGACGCCAACGGCTATGTGGCCTACCCCGACGTGAACGTGGTGGAGGAAATGGCCCATCTGATTTCGGCCAACCGGATCTACGAGGCCAACCTCTCCACCATTCAGGCCGCCAAAGAAATCGTCAAACGAACCCTGGAAATCTGAGGCCATGCCGTACCGGTCTCCCATCGTTTTCTGGCTGTTGCGCTGGCTGCGCCCGCGCGAGCGCGCCGTCCTTCGTCAGGTGAACCTGGCACGTCGCGCGCTGGGCAAGGCGCCTTTGAAGCAGTTGCCGACCGGACAGCCCGGCCACATGCGGCGCTGCCCGCTGGCGCAGGCACTGGACGGGCTCGTCGGCCGGTGCGGCGTAGCCTATGCGTCACACGACACCGCCAGACGGGTCGCCCGAGTCTGGGGTACCGCTTACGAGCCCCGGGCCGGACGCTACCTCGTCTACTTTCCTCCAGAGCTGTCCCGCTTCGTGCAGGACTACGACCTGCATGCTTTCCCCCGACTGGCCAAACGTTCGACCTCCCCGCTGATTGCCGCTTAGCGATATGGACCTGCGCATTCACAACAACTGGCCTTCCTTCCTGAACACGCCGGAGCCGAGCGCGACGCGGCGGCCCGATCCGGCGCCGACGCCGTCCGCTCCGCAAACGCCTTCGGAAACGCCGACGGCGCAGCACGCGCGTCCCGAGGGCGTGACCCAGGAGGAATGGACATGGATCCAGCGTCATTTTCCGCCATCCGAGAAAATGACGCTCCGTCTTTACGGTCCCAACCGCACGCTGCAAACCCTGCAGCCCGGCGGACTGGGGACCCGGCTGGACGTGAAAGGCTAACCTGGTCGCTTTCGTCATGAACGTGGCCGAGCTCCAACGTCTGCGGCAGCTGAGCGGCGGCGACGAGCGGCGATTGCCCACGCCGCGCTCGCGCGAATCGGTCGACGGTGGCTTTGCCGACACACTGGCGCAGGCCATTCAGGAAGTGGACCGCGCCCAGAAGGACGCCGACGAGCAGGTCGAGGCCTTCATCGCCGGCGAGCAGGAAAATCTGCATGAGGTGATGATCTCCATGAACCAGGCGCGGCTCTACTTCCAGCTCATGACGGAAGTTCGCAATCGTCTGCTGGAGACCTACCAGGAATTGATGCGCACGCAGATTTGATGCGGACAGGCCCACGCCGGCCTCTGTTCACCACCCCGTAGTTGTCTCCCAATCCACAGGCTGGAGTTGGTAGTACGAAGATGTTCGAGCAGCTCAAGCAGTTTCTGAGTCGGCTCTCTCCTGGCCAGCGGCTGGCGCTGGGCGCCGTTACGATCGGCAGCATTCTGTTGCTGCTGGGCATTGCCTACTGGGCCGGACGGCCGGAATATGCCCTGTTGTTCGGCGGCCTTTCCCCCTCGGATGCCAGTCGGATTGTCGAGACGCTCCAGGAAGAAAACGTCCCCTATCAGCTCAAAGAAGGCGGCACGGCCATCTGGGTCCCGCGCGATCGCGTCTACGAACTGCGCCTGCGGTTTGCGGGAGAAGGGCTCGTCAGCGACGGACCGGTCGGGTACGAGCTCTTCGACAAAAACACGCTCGGCATGACCGACTTCATGCAGCGGCTGAATTACAAACGGGCGCTGGAGGGCGAGCTGGCCCGCACGATCATGAGCCTGCAGCAGGTCGAGCTGGCCAAGGTCCATCTGGTGTTACCGGAGCGGAGCCCGTTCCGCGAAACCCAGGTGGCTCCCAGTGCTTCGGTGCTGCTCTCACTCAAAAGCGGCGCGCGCCTGACCGAAGAGCAGATCGACGGCATCACGGCGCTGGTGGCCGGTGCCGTCGAAGGGCTCGATCCGGCCAACGTGACCGTGCTGGATGCCCGGGGCAACCTGCTCTCCAATCCGGACGCCGGCAACGCCGAACTCGCCCTCAGCAGCACCCAGCTCAAACTGCGTCAGGCGCTCGAGGCCCATCTGACCGAAAAAGGCCAGTCCATGCTCGACCGCGTGCTGGGCCCCGGTAATGCCATCGTGCGCGTTTCGGCCACGTTGAACTTCGACCAGGCGGTTACCGAGCGACAGCTCATCGATCCCGAAAGCGCCACGGTCATCAGCGAGGAACGTCTGGAAGAGGCCGGCACCGGTGGCGAAGGGTCTTCGGCCAGCTCCATGGTGCGCAACTATGAACTGAGCCGTACGGTCGAACGCATCCAGCAAAACGGCGGCGACGTCGAATACCTGACCGTTTCGGTCATCCTCAACCAGCGCTTCGAGCCGGGCCCGGACGGCACGCCGCAGCCACGCCCTTACACCGAAGACGAACTCCGGGAAATCGAAGAGCTGGTCAAAAACGCCGTCGGTTTCCGGCCGGAGCGAGGCGACCGCTTTGCCATTCATCAGACGCGCTTCGACACGCAGATCGACGACCAGATCGCCCAGGAACTCCGCGAGCAGCGCCGTCAGGAGCAACTCAATCTCTACCTGCGCTACGGCCTCATGGTGCTGGCCCTGGGCCTGGCCGTCTGGCTGCTGCGCGCGCTGGTCCGTCGCATGGGCGAGCTGGCCGGCGAGACGCAGGTGCTCATCGGCCGCGTCGACCGTAAACAGGGAGCGCTCGGTGCCCCCGAAGGCGCTTCGGGGGCGCTGCAGGGCAAAGCGGTGCCCGGTCTGGAATCCGGCGAATCCGACGAGGAGCTGGTTTTGATCGACGACATCTACACCAGTCGGCTATCGGCCGAAGCCAAGGCCCGCCTGAAGGCCAAGCACATCCTGTTCGAGGAAGTCCAGAAACAGGTCAACGAAAAGCCGGAAGAGGCGGCCGAAATCATCCGGAGCTGGCTGGTAGCCGACATGCAGGATTGAAAACGGACGGGGAGCCATGGCAAACGCCACCAAACAGCAGGCGCAGGAAGTCCCCGAAATGACGCAGCACAACATGACCGGCGCCCAGAAGGCGGCGGTGCTGCTCATCGCCATGGGGACGCAGGCGGCCAGCAAGGTGCTCAAGCACCTGCGTGATGAAGAGGTCGAAAAGATCTCGATCGAAATTGCGCGCATGCGCAACGTAAGTGCCGATGTCGTTGAGGCCGTCCTGCTGGACTATCGCGACTCGGCCATGGCCCACGATTACATCGCGCAGGGAGGCCTCCAATTTGCTCGTGAGGCACTGGAGGCCGCGCTGGGTCCTCGCCGTGCCGAGGAAATTCTCATGCGCGTCGAAGCGGCCATGGAGGTTTCGGCCTTCCACCTGTTGCAGACCGTCGAGACCGCCCAGCTGGTCAACTTCATTCAGAACGAGCATCCGCAGACGGCCGCGCTGATTCTGGCCCACCTGAACGCGCGCAAGGCCGCCGACATCATCTCCAATCTCCCGGAAGAACTGCGTACCGAAATCATCTATCGGCTGGCCACCATGGGCAAGACGTCGCCCGAGCTGCTGCGCGACATCGAGGACGTGATTCGTCAGCATATCAGTTCGGTTTTCGGTGCCGAGCTGAGCGCGTCGGGTGGCGTGGAAAAAGTGGCCGAAATTCTCAACAGCAGCAGCCGCACCGTCGAGCGGGCCGTGCTGGAGGCGCTGCGCGAGCGCGATCCGGAGCTGGCTACTTCGGTCAAGGCGCTGATGTTCACCTTCGACGACCTGGTGCACATCAGCGACCGCGACATGCAGCGGCTGCTGACCGAGGTCGATCAGAAGGACATCGCGCTGGCACTCAAGGCAGCCTCCGGCGAACTGAAAGAAAAGATTCTGCGCAACGTCAGCGAACGCGCCGCCCAGATGATCCAGGAGGAGCTGGAGTTGATGGGACCGGTGCGCGTGCGCGATGTCGACGAGGCGCAGCGCCGCATCCTCGAAACCGCCCAGCGGCTCGAAGAACAGGAGGAGATTACGCTTTCGCGCAACAGTCAGGAAATGGTCATCTGATAATCTATGGCTACCCGGCGCCGCATCCTGTCGCTGGCCGACTTTCTGTCGGATCGATCCGATCCCCGGCGTTCCTCGCCCGCTCCAGAGGGGCCGGCCCGGCGTCCACCGCCCCGCCTGCATCGCAGCCAGGTGCAGCCGGCAGCACAGGATGAAGCCGAGGAGTCCCCAGAATTCCGCTATCGCGGACTGCTACGACGCGCGCAGGCGATCCAGGCACAACCCGTCGAACTCTCTCAGGAAGTCTGGACTTCCGAGGACGACGTGTGGCGCGTGGAGCCCGAGCTGGAGCAATCTTCCGAGGAGGCATCGCCGCCTGCGCTCGATGAGGCGGCCCTCCGGGCTGCGATCGAGGCCGAATGGCAGGGGCGCCTGGAAGAAGCCGTAAATCAGGCCCGCGCTGAAGGCGAAGCGGCCGGTCGCGCTGCCGCCGAGGCCGAGTGGGCCCCGCGCCTGCAGGCGCTTCAGGAACAACTGGCCCGCGAGCTGGAGCGGCTGCGCCAGGCCTGGGCCGACTACACCCGACAGCTGGAGCCCATGCTCGTCGAACTGGCCCTCGAAGTGGCCGAGACGCTGCTGGACGCCCCGCTTCCTGAAAGCATCCGTGGCGTTTCGGCGCGCACGCTCACCGAAGCCGTCGAGCAACTGGCCCGCTCGGCTCCGCTGGAGGTCTCCATGCATCCGGTCGACTTTCTGCGGCTGCAGGAGCAGGGGGTGATCGCCCAGCTCGAAAGCCGCCACCCTGACCTGCACTGGGATCTCAATTCCGAACTGAGCGAAGGCGACTGGATCGTCCAGACGCCCACAGCCATGCAACGCCGCATCCGTCAGGAGATCCTGGAGCGGCTGCGCCAGCGACTGGGCCTTACCCCGTCCTCCGACGCACCGGGATCGCCCGAACAGCAGTCTTCTGCCGACGATGTTTAACGGATCCCCCTCCAACTCGTTCGTCGCGCACTGTCTGGAGCAGGTGCGCCGCCATCCGCTGCGCCCGCTCCACTTCGGTAAGGTGCAGAGCGTCGTCGGGCTGCTCATCGAGGCGTCCGAGCTGCCGGCGGCCGTCGGCGAACTCTGCTATATCCACGAAGGACAGGAGCCCGGCGCCCGGCGCATCAAGGCCGAAGTGGTGGGCCTGCGCGGCAACACCACGATCCTGATGCCGCTCGAAGAGACCCGCGGCCTGCGTGCCGGCTATCTGGTCGAACCCTCCGCCCTGCCATTGACAATTCGCGTCGGCGAGGCCATGCTGGGGCGTGTGGTGGATGCCAACGCCCGCCCCATCGACGGCAAAGGACCGCTGACGGTCACCGACGAGCAGCCCGTACGCAACGATCCGCCCCCGCCTCTGTCGCGGCGCATGATCGACACGCCGCTGTTTACCGGCATCCGCGCCATCGACACCTTCCTGACGCTCGGACGCGGCCAGCGCATCGGTATTTTCGCCGGCTCCGGTGTCGGCAAAAGTACGCTGCTGGGCATGATCGCCCGCCGTGCCCGTGCCGATGTGAACGTCATCGCTCTGATCGGCGAGCGCGGCCGCGAGGTGCAGGAATTCATTGCCGACAACCTGGGTCCGGAAGGGCTCAAGCGCTCGGTCGTCGTGGCCGTCACCGGCGATCAGGCGGCCATGAGTCGCGTCAAAGGCGCCAGTGTGGCCATGGCCATCGCGGAGTATTTCCGGGATCGCGGCCTGGACGTGCTGCTGATGATGGATTCGATCACGCGCGTGGCCATGGCCCAGCGCGAGATCGGCCTGGCAGTCGGCGAGCCGCCCACCACGCGCGGCTACACACCCAGCGTCTTTGCCATGCTCCCCCGGCTGCTGGAGCGGGCCGGTCCCGGCGCACGCGGTACGATCACGGGCATTTTTACGGTGCTCGTCGATGCCGACGACATGAACGACCCGATCGGCGACGCAGTACGCGGCATTCTCGACGGCCATATCGTGCTTTCCCGGCGCCTGGCTCACGCCAACCATTTCCCGGCCATCGATGTGCTGCAGAGCGTCAGCCGCGTCATGCCCCGCGTCACGACGGCCGAGCACCGCGCGCTGGTCGAAGAAGCCCGCCGTCTGCTGGCCACCTATCAGGAAGCGGAAGACCTGATCCGCGTCGGTGCCTACGAGATGGGCACGCGGCCCGAAATCGACCGGGCCATCCTGGCCCACGCAGCGCTCATGGCTTTCCTGCGCCAGGGCGTCGACGAAGTTGCCGACGACCCGGTCGCGCAACTGGCCGACATGCTGCGCAGCCTGCCCGCCCGCGCTTCGTGAATTGGCCGACCTTTTGCTTTAACGACAGATACCTCCACAACCGCCGTGTAGTACCCCGCAGCGTCCTATGCAAGGCAAGAAATTCCGCTTTTCGTTGCAAAGTGTGCTGCGCCTGCGGCAGCATCAGACCGAACAGGCCGTAGAGGCGCTGATCCGCCTCCAGCAGGAACGCCAGAAACTGGAAGAAGCAATTGAAGCAGCCCGGCAGAAGCTGGAGCAACTGCACCAGGAACTTGCGGCGCGGCAATCGGCCGTCGATCCGGCTCAGCTTCGCCGCCAGGAAGCCTACTGGTTGAAAGCCCGGCGCCAGCTTCGCCAGCTGGAGCAGCAACTGGCCCGGCTCCAGCAGCAGGAAGCCGAAGCCCGTGCGCTGGTACTGGAACGCCGGCAGGCGGAGGAATCGCTTGAACGCCTGCGCGAGCGGCAATATGCCCGCCATCTGGAAGCCGAAGCCGCCGCCGAGCGCGCCTGGATCGACGAGCAGGCGACCGGAGCCTACGTCCGTAAGCTGCAGCAGCGTGCGTCATGAAGCTCGTGCTTCGCATTGCGCTGGCGATCGTCTTTTTCCTCATCGGCGTGGTGGGGATGTACTTCGCCATGCCCTACATCGCCCCGCAGCGCGTGCAGCAGGTGCAACAGCAGCTCGATAGTTTACGTCAGCTTAACAGCGCACTGGCCGATTCTGTGCGGACCGATTCTCTGGCACCGGATACACTGGCCCTGCTGGCCGACTCGCTCGCGGCTACGCGCGATACCCTGCAGCAGCTGCGCGACTCGCTTCGCATCCTGTACCAGCAGATGAACACGCTTCAGCAGACGCTTACCCAAACGCAAAGGCATCTGCAACAAACACAACAGCAACTGGCTGTTTTAGAACGCCGACGCATTCAGGCTCAGGAACTGGCCACCACCATCACACGCCTGGAAGACGACCAACGCCGCGCTTTGTTGAGCCAGCTCTCCCCCGAAATTCTGGATATGCTCTACCTGGAAACCCAGGGACGCGGCCGCACCCTCCTGCTCCAGTCGCTCCCCCCCGAACAGGCGGCCCGCCTGGTAAGCCGCCTGATGCAGAAATCCGGCGATCAGGAGTCCATAGTGACTTCGGTTGGAAGCCAGTAACCGTAATCTTTCCGAGACCATGAACCTGTTGCCCCTACCCTCCGCCTCTCCCGATCAGCCTCTGGCGAACGCCCCTGCCGCGCCTCAGGCGGAAGGCCGACCGCGCCGCTTCGCCCGACTGCTGGAAGCAGCCCTGGCTTTGTTTTTCCCCGGGGATGAAAACCCGGCGGCCAACGCTTCATCCGAAAACGACACGCGCTCCGGACGCGAAATCCTGCCGAAAACGCCGGAAGAACCTGGCTCGCCACCTTCGACGCCGACCGGTGAAACGCATCACCCCCATCGTGATCGGAAGAGCCCCCGGTCGGTCTCGCTCGCACCCGAAGTTGCTTCGGTGCTTTCAGCGGTGGCGACAGCCTCTCCGCCGACCATTTCCCCGCCCGAGACCTCGACTTCCCCGCATGCCGCATTGCCTGAACAGAAAACAGCATCTGCTGACGAAATCGGGGCCGTTCTGATTCCCCGGGCTGAAACGAACGCGAATGGTTCTGCGCAGACGGCCCTTCCTTCTTCGATCGAATCAGACGAACCGTCCCTTTCCGAAAGGGCCCCGGACAAAACGAATCCAGAAACTCCGGGCCTGCGCAGCGCTGCGCTTCGCGGATCGCAAAGCATTGAGGCCGAAGCCGATCCAAAAGCCCTGGTGCCCTCCGATGACGCGCGCTTTACACAGGCCACCTCTGCCCAGACCCGGCACGAGATGGCGCCTCAGCGACCCGATCAGGCCGAAACGCAGCGCCCACCGGCCATGGCACCGGAAAGTGTTTCAGTGCCAGAGCCAGCAAGACACTCGCCTGCGCCCGTTGCCCCTGAACTGGCAGCCCACGTAGCGCAACAGTCCGGAGCCGCACCGAACCGCGATCATGGCCCTACCGATCAAAATCGATTCGCTGAGACCAGCTCCAGTGCATCGCGCAGAGACGTAAACCCAGGCGCCGCTATCGGGATACGGCCCATTCGCCTGCAGGCCAATCCAGAAGCGGTCAATCAGGAAGCAACGGCGACAGCGCTCACGGAGTCGCGCTCTGCGTCCTCGATGCCCGCCGAACCCGCATCGCAAGGAGAGCCTGCACTGGAGTCCCACCCCCTCCTCTCCACTACGGCCGAAGCGTCTGAACCCGTCAACGTCTCTGCTCCGACGCCGACAGAAGCTGAGGCCGCCCCGGCGACGGCTGTCCGCCAGAAAAACCCCGTGGCGCAGAAGCAGGCGCTTCCCGAGTCCTCCCACGATGGTCCCCTGGCAACCGCCGGAACGCCTGCACAACAGACTACAGGCAATCCTGCCGCGCAATCTGCAGGGTTGCTTTCTCTATGGGAGGCTTCTAACGTCTCGTACGCGCCTCCTTCCGAGGAGGCGACGGACGGTGCCCAAACCGCAACAATGTCGGACCACAGGCCTGCACACCCTTCCACGCCTGAATCCGACACCCCATGGGTCGAAACCACCCCCGCGTTCAGACACAACCTCGAATCGAATATCACCCGGGAAGTACGACACACCCCCGAAAAGCCCGGTCGTCCACCGAGCACCTCCTCCCTTGCGGTGACACCCCCATCTCAGACCACGGATCACTCCGAAACTGTAGCAAAGCCGGACGGTACGCCGGCAAAATCTGCCACTCCATCTGCACATCCTTCCATGCAGGACGCTGAGGCTTCAATGGCCGAAGCTGCGCTTCCCTCTGAACAGGATACCGAAACCGATTCTTCTCTGGAAGTGCAGCACGCACCTGACGAAATCGATCGACCTCCGGTAGCTTCCTCCCATACGGTGGCGCTCCCACCGCAGGCAACGGCCCTGCCGCGGGTGATCCGCACGGCCGCGTGGTTCCAGATGGCCATGGCTTTTGCCGAACGCGTCCGTCAGCATTTCGACGGACAGATGCTGGAAGTGGAACTGGCCGACGGCGAAGGTACGCTGCGCGTCGAGACGCGCCGCCATCCCGACCACGTGGCCGTGTCGGTCCAGCTCAGCGATCCACAGCTCCGGGCCCTGGTGGCCGCCCACGCCGACCGCATTCAGGAGGCGCTGCAGGCGCAGTACCAGACCGCCGTGCAGTTCTCGCTCTCCGGTGGCGGCGAGCAGGGCGCCCGGCAACAACAGGCCTTCACGCAGGCCCCCGCTCATGGTACGCCGCTTGCTTCCGGCTCAGATGCGTCCGGCCCTGCACCGGCCGAATCTTCCCGTGCACGGGTGCTGCGTCCCGGTAGCCGACATGAATGGATTGGTTAAACCCGTACCGCCATGCCGTCCCTGATCGCTCCCATTGACGAAATCCGCCAGCAGGCGCTGCAGAGCACGCCCAGTGCGCCCGCACCGCCATCGCAGGAGCTGGACAAAGAAGCCTTCCTGCGACTGCTGGTGACCCAGCTGCGCTATCAGGACCCCATCAACCCGCTGGACAGCCGCGAATTTGCCGCACAGCTGGCTCAGTTTTCCACCGTCGAACAGCTGATCGGCATCAACGAGACGCTGGCGGCCCAGTCCGACGCCTACGCCGCGCTGGCCCAGGGCATCCACAACAGCGTAGCGGCCGGGCTGGTGGGCAAGATCATCGAAGCCGAAGGCGATCGGCTTACCTGGGGGGGCGAAGAACCTGTCCCCTTCCGGATCGAACTGGGCGACGCCGCCCAACAGGTCAGCATCCAGATTCGCAACGAGGCCGGCGAGGTGGTACGGACGATCTTCCTGGGCCCCAGGGCCGCGGGTGAACATGCCGTGGAATGGGACGGAAAAAACGATGCGGGCGAGGCGCTTCCCGCCGGCACTTACACGATCGAGGTGCTTGCCACCGATGCCGATGGCGATCCGGTAGCGGCCCGCTCCTTCGTGCGCGGACGCGTCACCCGCGTGACGTTCGGCCCCGAGGGCATTCTGCTCTGGATCGGTGACCGCTCGGTGCCCATGCAGTCCGTCCGGGGCGTGGAATCCGAATAGACCTTCCATTAAACCATAAGAAACGCCATGAAGGTACAGGAACTGGCCGCGCGCGTGCAGCCTGTGCCGGGCACGTCGACGTCGCCCACGCAGGCGCCGCGCACGCACGATCCGCCGCGCTCCTCGTTTGCCGAAGTGCTGCGCCAGGTGCAGGCGCCCGATGAAGGCGTGCGTCTCTCGGCCCACGCGCGCCAGCGCATCGCCCAGCGCGGCATCGCCTTCGATGACCTGCTGGCCCGACAGCTCACCGAGGCCGTGCAGGAGCTGTCGGCTAAAGGTGCGCGCGAAGCGCTGGTGCTGCACCCTGAGGCAGCCTTCATCGTCAGCGTCACGAACCGCACCGTGGTGACGGCCCTCGACCGCCAGGAAATGCAGCAACGGATTTTCACCCAGATTGACAGTGCCTACATCCTGTAACGACTGAACGAACGCACCGGCAGGCCCCTTCTGGGATGCCGGTTGCTGCAGCCGACCGACCGACGCTGCAGCGCTCGTCCTGAGCATCCTGCAAAACCAAACCCGAAGTAACGGCCATGATTCGCTCTCTGCGCACCGGCGTCTCCGGACTCAAAAGCCATCAGGTCCGCATGGACGTCATCTCCAACAACATCGCCAACGTCAACACCACCGCCTTCAAACGCGGCCGCGCCGCCTTCAACGAACTGCTCGGCCAGACGCTGCTGGGTGTGGGCCGCACCGCCGGCGGCCGTGGCATCAACCCCGCCTACGTCGGGCTGGGCGTCTCGGTGGGTTCGATCGATGTGAACTTCGCCCAGGGCGCCCTCGAAAACACCGGCGTGGCCACCGACCTGGGCATCAACGGCGACGGGTTCTTCGTCGTCCGTGGCGGGGATCGCATCTACCTGACGCGCGCCGGCAATTTCACGATCAACCGCTTTGGTGAACTGGTGACCAACAGCGGTTTGCAGGTGCAGGGCTGGGCTTTCGATGAAAACGGTGAGCTGCGCTCGGCCGCGCTCGAAGACGTGCGCGTTCCCTTCAGCGCCACCGCTCCCCCCAAACAAACCGAAAACATCTACGTCCGCGGCAACCTCAATGCGGAATTGGCAGCCGGCGAAAGCGTGACGGTCTCTACCGTCGTGTATGATCCGCAGGGGAAAGCCAAAACCATCATCATTGAATTTACAAGAACCTCCAATCCCAACGAATGGCAATGGAATTTGCTGGACGAAGACGGGAATCCCCTGGGTGTTACGATTACCAGTGGCGATAACCTGATCACCTTCGACACGCAGGGCAACCTGGATCCCACCGAAGCGCTCCAGACGTTCGACTGGGACATCGACAATGATGGCACTCTGGAAAGCTTCACGCTGAACCTGGCGGGGGCCGACGATGCCCTCACCCAGTACGCCGGCTCCACCACCGCCACCGTCCGCGACCAGGACGGCCAACCCCCCGGCTCCCTCATCGGCTTCAGCATCAACCAGGAAGGCATCGTCGAACTCAACTTCTCCAACGGCTACCAGCAAAAAATCTATCAACTGGCCCTCGGGTCCGTTAACAACGTCAACGGCCTGCAACAGGTCGGCGACAACCTCTGGAGCCTGACCAGCTCCTCGGGCGATCTGGCCCTGGGCCGCGCCGGCGTCGAACTCAACCGCACGGTGATCGTGGCCGGTACGCTCGAGATGAGCAACGTGGACCTGGCCACGGAATTTACCGACATGATCGTCACGCAGCGCGGCTACCAGGCCTCGGCCCGCATCATCACGACTTCCGACGAAATGCTCCAGGAACTCGTCCAGCTCAAACGATAAGCGCTCATAGTGTAATCCGGTGAACCTGAACGCACCGGCAGGCCCCATCTGGGATGCCGGTTGCTGCAGCCGACCGACCGACGCTGCAGCGCTCATCCTGAGCATCCTGTAAAACCAAACGCGAAGTAACGGCCATGATTCGCTCTCTGCGCACCGGCGTCTCCGGACTCAAAAGCCATCAGGTCCGCATGGACGTCATCTCCAACAACATCGCCAACGTCAACACCACCGCCTTCAAACGCGGCCGCGCCGCCTTCAACGAACTGCTCGGCCAGACGCTGCTGGGTGTGGGCCGCACCGCCGGCGGCCGTGGCATCAACCCCGCCTACGTCGGGCTGGGCGTCTCGGTGGGTTCGATCGATGTGAACTTCGCCCAGGGCGCCCTCGAAAACACCGGCGTGGCCACCGACCTGGGCATCAACGGCGACGGGTTCTTCGTCGTCCGTGGCGGGGATCGCATCTACCTGACGCGCGCCGGCAATTTCACGATCAACCGCTTTGGTGAACTGGTGACCAACAGCGGTTTGCAGGTGCAGGGCTGGGCTTTCGATGAAAACGGTGAGCTGCGCTCGGCCGCGCTCGAAGACGTGCGCGTTCCCTTCAGCGCCACCGCTCCCCCCAAACAAACCGAAAACATCTACGTCCGCGGCAACCTCAATGCGGAAGCCAGCACCCAGGACCCCGTATCGTTGACCATCTCCTCGGATAATCCGTTTTATCCTACGTTTACTTTTCAGGTAGAACGGAATGATATCTACGAATGGACGGGAAGCATCATCGATGAGAATGGCCAGGTTATTGCCACAGACATTCAAATCACGTTTGATGAAGACTGGAATATCTCCAGCATGAGCAGCTCAGATTCAGGCGTGACCATCACTGAAATTCCGGCTTCCGACCCGGATGATCCCTCGACATTTCAGTTGACGGTCAACAACTACGATCCCGACGGTAGCGGCTCTATCACACCCTTCCCAATTTCTTTTACCTTTGAACCGTTGTCGAGCAGCAGTCCAGCAAACCCGATTGGTCTGGAGCTCCAGGAGATTGGCGAAAAGGTGACCATTTCCACGGTCGTTTACGATGCACAGGGGAAAGATTCGTCGGTAATTCTGGAATTTACACGGATCAACTCGCTGGAAAACGGCGACCCCCAGGACGAATGGGCATTGCGGATTCTGGATCGGGACGGTCAGCCGCTTCACACCGGGTATCTGGCCAAGTTGATTTATGACACCCAGGGAACGCTCACAGAAATCCGTGCGGTCGATGGCGGTCTGATTGACGATCTGAGCGGTGACGGGGAACTCACATTGCCGGTATCTCTGGATTTCAATGGGGATGGCCTAGATGAGACTTTCACGCTGAACCTGGCGGGGGCCGACGATGCCCTCACCCAGTACGCCGGCTCCACCACCGCCACCGTCCGCGACCAGGACGGCCAACCCCCCGGCTCCCTCATCGGCTTCAGCATCAACCAGGAAGGCATCGTCGAACTCAACTTCTCCAACGGCTACCAGCAAAAAATCTATCAACTGGCCCTCGGGTCCGTTAACAACGTCAACGGCCTGCAACAGGTCGGCGACAACCTCTGGAGCCTGACCAGCTCCTCGGGCGATCTGGCCCTGGGACGCGCCGGCGTCGAGCTGAACCGCACGGTGATCGTGGCCGGTACGCTCGAGATGAGCAACGTGGACCTGGCCACCGAGTTCACCGACATGATCGTCACGCAGCGCGGCTACCAGGCCTCGGCCCGCATCATCACGACTTCCGACGAAATGCTCCAGGAACTCGTCCAGCTCAAACGATAAGCGTTTGCGGTGAACCTCCCGGCGTACCCCGGCCTGTGGCCGGGGTACGCTTTTTTACGTAAAGACCTCATATTTCTCTAAAGAAGCGCCCTTTCTGGCCGATATGGTAGCCGGAAGGTATTCCTGTTGGATTCAACCCCACCGCTGGCCATGCAGCAGCAGACGTCTCGTTCGCAGATTCTCCAACTGGTCAGTTTTCTGATCGAAAACGAAGAGTTTGGCGTCGACATTCTGAACGTGCAGGAGATCATCCGGCCCGTCGATATTACGCGCGTGCCGAATGCGCCCGCGTTCGTCGAAGGCGTCATCAACCTGCGCGGGCGCATCGTGCCCGTCGTGGACCTGCGCAAGCGGTTCAACCTGCCGCGGCGCGAGCGCGATAAGAACTCGCGCATCATCGTGGTGGAACTGGGCGACAAGATCGTCGGCTTCATGGTCGATGCCGTACGCGAGGTGTTGCGCGTCGATGCCGGCGTGATCGAACCGCCGCCGGAGCTGGCCATCGGCATCGATGCCCACTACATCACGGGCGTGGCCAAGCTCGACGATCGCCTGCTCATCCTGCTGGACCTGGAGCGCATCCTGACCGACGAAGAAAAGCATCGCCTCCAGCCGCTCCAGGAGACCGCCGAAGCCGAAGCTTCCTGATCGCACAACCATCGGTGAAAAGCCATGTCGATGATGCTGCCTGAAGGTCTGCAGCATCCGGATCCGTCTGTTCGTCTGGATGCGCTGAACGAGTTGCTGGCCACCCACACGCCCGCCGAAACGATTCCGGTCGCGGCCCACTGCCTGCAGGATCCCGATCCGGGCATTCGCGAAGCCGCGGCCGAGCATCTGGTGGCCATCGGCACCGAGGAAGCGGCCCGGGCGGTGGTGCCGCTCATCCAGCATCCCGAGTTGCCTGTGCGCAACCTGGCCGGCGAGGTGCTCGTCCGCATCGGCGCGCCGTCGATTCAGGCGCTCCTGCCCTACGTGGACATCGACGATGCGGACGCGCGCAAGTTTGCCATCGACGTCCTGGCGCAGCTCCCGGCCTACGACGTAGTCGATCGCATCGCGGCCCGGCTGGACGATCCGGACACGAACGTCCGCCTGGCCGCCATCGATGCGCTGGCCGCGCTGGGGGCTACCGAGTACGCCCCGGTGCTGCGCGAACGCTATCGGTTCTACCCAGCCGAGCGGCCGCACATCCTGGCGGCGCTGGGGACGTTCCGGGATGCACGCGGGCTGCAGCTTATTGAGGCGGCCCTGAACGATCCGGATCCGGTCGTTCAGTACGCCGCCGCCGAAGCGCTCTCGCGGTATCCGATTCCTGAAGTGCTGCATCTGCTGCTGCGCCAGGTCGAGCAGGCCACGCCCGAAGCCCGTCCCTTAGTGCTCTACGACCTGATCGAGGCCTACGAATCGGCCACCGGGCCGATCCCTCCCCTACCAGAACGGCTCCGTCCCTACCTGCTGGAAATGCTTCAGGAGCCCGATCTGAGCTTCAAAAAAGCGGCCGTGCGTGGCCTGCGCCACATGCTCGACGAGGCGACCATCGAGGCCATGCTGGAGCATGCGGGGCAGCACGACGAGCTGGACCTGGCCCTGTTCGAAGCCATCTCCACCTACCCCACGGCATTCGCCTGTGTGGCCCGCTGCGCCGAAACGGGTCGGATGTCGCTCGACGCGGCCGCAGGCTTTGCCATCGCGCTCCTGACCCACGGCTGCCTGGACGACTTCCAGCTGCCGCAGGCGGCCCAGTTCCTTCAGGCCCACTTCGAAAGCCTCGATGCCGAAACCAAAATGGCGGCCATCACACTGGGCCTGCAGCTGCAGCACCCCGCCTTCTTTGCTCTGGTTCAGCAGGGATTGCATGACCCCGATCCGGCCGTGCGCCACTATGCCGACGACGCGCTCTGCACGGCCCGCCGTAGTTCTGCCTACCAGCCCTGACAACCCCGTACCGCCATGAGTCTGCTGGCACGCCTACCCCTGACCCCGCAACAACAGGGCGTCCTTTCGGACGCAGAATTCCAGCAGTTGCGCCAGCTGATCTACGAAAAGACCGGCATCTACTTTCAGGACAACAAGCGCTATCTGCTGGAAAGCCGGGTCGGACGCCGCCTGAATGAACTCCGCCTGCCGAACGGCCGGGCCTACCTGCATGCTCTGCAGAACGGCCAGGCGCGGGAGGAATTCCGTCATCTGGTCAACGCCATCACCATCAACGAAACCTATTTCTTTCGCGCGCCCGGCCATCTGGAAGTGCTCGAGCAGCACATCCTGCCTGAATGGCTGCGCACCAGACACCAGATCCGCATCTGGAGTGCGGGCTGCTCCAGCGGCGAAGAGCCCTACACGCTGGCCATTTTTCTGCGGGATCGCATTCTCCCGCGCCATCCCTATGCCCGCTTCGAGATCATCGGCACCGACATCAACACGAACGTGCTCCAGCAGGCCCAGCAGGGGATCTACGGCGACTATGCCATCCGCAACGTGCCGCCTGAATATCTTCAACGCTATTTCGTCCGGCAGGGCGATCGCTACCAGGTCCGCGAGGAAATTCGCAAGATGGTGAAATTCCAGGTGTTGAACCTGGCCGATGCGGTCGCCATGAATGCCATGCGCAATTTCGATTTAATCATCTGCGCTAATGTTCTCATCTATTTCGACGATAATATGAAGCGCCGCGTGGTCCAGTCATTCTACCGGAGTCTGGTACCGGGCGGCTACCTGTTTATCGGGTTCTCGGAGACCCTTTACGGCATCAGCCAGGCCTTCCAGCCGGTGCGTTTTGGCAAGGCCATTGTTTACCGAAAAGAAGCCGAAGCTTCCGAAAATAGCCCGTATCGCCATGGCTAAGACGGTTCTCGTCGTCGACGACTCCAGCACGGCCCGCAAGTTCGTCACGTTTGCTCTGCGGGCCCAGGGCCTCACGGTGCTGACGGCCTGCGACGGCCTGGAAGCGCTGGAAAAAATTGCCCAGACGCCGGTCGATCTGGTCATTACCGACCTGAACATGCCCAAGATGGACGGGATCGGTCTGGTGCAGGCGCTGCGCTCCGACCCGGAGTACGCCCACATCCCGATCCTGGTGCTGTCTTCGCTCGAAGATGCCGAGCTGGTCAGCCAGAGCCAGCAACTGGGCGTGCAGGCCTACCTGACCAAACCCTTCGACGCGCAACGACTGCAGTACGAAGTGTCCAAGTTTATCTCCTGAACCGACCAAAAATCAAAAGGCATGAGCGAAGCCATGACGTTCCTGGTCGTCGATGATTCCCCCACGATGCGGCGCATCGTCTGCAACGCGCTGCGCGAGATCGGCTACACCGACGTGGTCGAGGCCAGCGATGGGGCCGATGCCCTGGAAAAACTGGAGCAGGGCTCCATCGACTTCGTCATCACCGACTGGAACATGCCCAACATGAACGGGCTGGAGCTGACGAAAGCCATTCGCAGCCACGCCCGCTTCGGCAACCTGCCGATCCTGATGGTCACCACACGCGGGATGAAGGAGGACGTGATCGCCGCGATGCAGGCCCGCGTCAACAACTACATCGTCAAGCCCTTTACGCCGGAAGTGCTCCGCGAAAAGATCAACCTGATTCTGAAAACCGCCTGAGGAGGCCGCAATGACGACCAATCACATACAGGAGCTGCTTTCCAAGCTGAACGAGCTGCGCGCCGTCTTCATTCTCGGCCAACGGGCCATTCCGTTCATAGAAGAGGTGGTCTATTTCCTCCGGGAGATCTCCCCGCTCCTCTCGGAGGTCAACGACTCGCTGGCCGAAAGCACCCGCAAAATGCCGCGGGCCAGCTCGCAGCTCAAAAGCGTCACGCAGGCCACCGAAATGGCCACCACGGAGATCCTCGACCTGATCGACGTGGTGCTGAATGACCTGGATACGTTCAGAAAGTCCTGGGCCGCGGCACCCGAGGCGCTCCAGACGCTGCAATCCCAGGAGGAGCAGCTGTGGCAGCCGCTTCCGGAGAGCTGGCACAAGCAGCTCCAGACGCTGCTGGAAGAACGCCGGCAGCATTATGCCACGCTGCAGGCCATGCTGGAAAGCCAGCAGCAGCTGATTGACTCGCTGCGCGAACGCATGAACCGCATCATGATGGCGCTGCAGGTGCAGGACATCACGGCCCAGCAGCTGGCCGCCGTCAACCACCTGATCGAGTCGGTGCGGTATCGCATGGCCCAGCTTATCCGACGGCTGGGTAGCGAAGTGCTCGACGATCTGGAGCTACCCCGACAGCTCTTTGCCGAAGGGACGTTCGATCCCCACGCCCGCTACGACCGGGATGGTAGCCGCCAGCAGCGTGTCGATGCTCTGGTCAACGCCCTGCAATACACCGCCCCGCTGTCTCAGGATGACGAAGCCGCTGGACCGGCCTCGCAGGAAGAAATCGACGCGCTCTTTAACGGAAACAGCGCTCCCGCCTCGCAGGACGAAATCGATGGTCTGTTCAGCGGCGGCACCCCGACCTCCCAGGACGAAATCGACGCCCTGTTCGGCGGCGGAAGTACCCCTGCCTCCCAGGATGAAATCGACGCCCTGTTCGGCGGCGGAAGCACTCCCGCCTCCCAGGACGAAATCGATGCCCTGTTCAATCCGAAGCGGAACGACTCGAATCGCTGACGTCCCCACCAATAGCCAGAGAGTGGTGCCATGAGCGAGCATCCTATTTTTTCGGAGGAGATGCGGGAGATTGTCGAGAGCTTCATCGTCGAGACCCGCGAAATCTTCGAAGACCTGGAGCACGACCTGCTCCAGCTCGAAAAAACCCCCGACGACCGTCAGCTCGTCGACAAAATCTTCCGCGCCGTCCACACCGTCAAAGGCACCTCCGGCTTCCTCAGCCTCGAACAACTCAGCCTCCTGGCCCACCACTTCGAGGACGTCCTCAACCGCCTCCGCAAAGGCACGCTCGCCTTCGAGCCCGCCATGATGGACATCCTCTTCGAAGCCTTCGACCTGATGAAACAACTCCTCCACCAGGTCGAGGAGCGCAACCTCCAGCCCATTCCGCTGGAGGACATCCTGCGTAAGCTCAAAGCGCTGGCCGACGAGGAGGCTGCAGCCGGAAGCGCCGATAAAACGACCCCAACCGCTCCTCAGGAACCATCGGCACCGACTCCTGCGCAATCTGCGCCTGCTGCCCCCCAGGAGGCCGCCGCCCTGGAGGCCCTGGCCGAGACGCTCTTTTCGGAGGAGGTGCGGGAGATTGTCGAGAGCTTCATCGTCGAGACCCGCGAAATCTTCGAAGACCTGGAGCACGACCTGCTCCAGCTCGAAAAAACCCCCGACGACCGTCAGCTCGTCGACAAAATCTTCCGCGCCGTCCACACCGTCAAAGGCACCTCCGGCTTCCTCAGCCTCGAACAGCTCAGCCTCCTGGCCCACCACTTCGAGGACGTCCTCAACCGCCTCCGCAAAGGCACGCTCGCCTTCGAGCCCACCATGATGGACGTCCTCTTCGACGCCTTCGACCTGATGAAACAACTCCTCCAGCAGGTCGAAACCCGCAACCTGCAACCGCTGCCCATCGGCGCCGCCATCGAAAGACTTCAGGCGATTGCCGAGGGCAAGCCGGCACCCGCCCGCTCCGAGTCGGCGCCTGCAGCGCCCACGCCGGAAGCCCGGACCACGCCACCGGCCACGGCACCTGCTTCGGAGACAGCCGATACGTCCCGATCGACCCCGGCCGCTTCGGCGCCTTCGGGCAACGGACAGGCCGCCCGTCGGGATCAGAGCACCGAGACAATCCGTGTCGAGGTGCGCCGCCTCGACAACCTCATGGATCTGGTGGGCGAGCTGGTGCTGGGCCGCAACCGGCTGCTGCAGCTCCTCAGCGAACTGAGCACCGACGGCGACAACGCCGAGCTGCTCCGCGAGCTGGCCGACACGACCACCCAGATCGACTTCATCACCACCGAGCTGCAGTCGGCCGTCATGCACACGCGCATGGTGCAGATCGGCCGCGTGTTCAACAAGTTTCCGCGCCTGGTGCGCGATCTGGCCCGCGAGTTCGACAAGCAGATCGAGCTGATCATCGAGGGCGAAGAGACCGAGCTGGACAAGTCGCTCATCGAAGAAATCAGCGATCCGCTGGTGCACCTGATCCGGAATGCCGCCGACCACGGCATCGAGGATCCCGAAACACGCCGCGCCCGGGGCAAGTCGCCTACCGGCCGCATTCGACTGGCCGCCTCGCAGGAGGGCAACCACATCGTCATCGAAATCGAAGACGACGGCGCCGGCATCGATCCGGAGAAACTCAAGGCCAAGGCCCTGGAAAAGGGCCTCATTACCGAAAAAGAAGCGGCCGAGATGAGCGACCGCGAAGCGCTGGAGCTTATTTTCCGGGCCGGCTTCAGCACGGCCCAGCGCGTCAGCAAAGTATCAGGTCGGGGCGTGGGCATGGACGTGGTCAAGACCAACATCACCAAACTGAACGGCACCATCAGCGTCCACTCGGTGCCCGGTCAGGGCACGCGCTTCACGCTCAAGCTGCCGCTGACGCTGGCCATCATCCAGAGCCTGCTGGTGCGCGTGGGCGAAGAAGCCTTCGCCATTCCGCTGCATTCGGTCATTGAAGTGGTCGGGCTCGAGCCCGACACGGTATACACCATCAAAGGCCGCGAAGTCATCCGCCTGCGCGACGCGGTCATTCCACTGCTGCGCGTGGGCGAAATGCTGCAGGTACCTGGCTGGACGTACCATCCCGAGCGCGCCTACGCCGTCATTGTGGGCATCGCCCACCATCGCCTGGGCCTGATCGTGGACGATCTGATCGGCCAGAAGGAAATCGTGATTAAGCCGCTGGGCAACTACCTCAAGAAGGTGCCCGGCGTGGCCGGGACCACGATCCTCGGCGACGGTCGGGTGATCATGATTCTGGATGTGGGCGAGCTGGTGCGCATGGAAACGCAGCGTCTCCGCGGCAGTGAAGCCTTCCAGGCTGCGCTGGTCACAGCCTGAACCGCTATCTGCAGAGAAAGTCCATGATTCGCGTACTCATCGTCGACGATTCGGCTTTCATGCGCAAGGCGCTCTCCATCATGCTGGAGGGCGACCCGGAAGTCGAAGTGGTGGGCACGGCCCGCGACGGGCTGGAAGCCATCGAGAAAGTGCGGGAACTCAAGCCCGACATCGTTACGCTCGATGTCGAAATGCCGCGCATGGACGGGCTGACAGCGCTGCGGCGCATCATGCGCGAGCATCCTGTGCCCGTCATCATGGTCAGCTCGCTGACGCAGGAAGGCGCGCAGGCGACGATCGAAGCGCTGGAAGCCGGTGCCGTCGATTTCATCCCCAAGCAGCACTCGTACGTCTCCATCGAAATCTCGCGCATTCGCGCTGAACTGCTGGAAAAAATCAAGACGATCGCCCGCACGCGTCCGCTACCGACGCGTCGCAGGTCCGCCGCCCCGGGCACCGAGGCGCTGCCGGCGTTTCGCTTTCGCGAAGCCCGCGCTATTGCCATCGGCGTTTCCACCGGCGGCCCCCGCGCCCTCCAGCAGGTCATTCCGGCGCTTCCGGCCGACCTGCCCGTGCCGGTGCTGATCGTCCAGCACATGCCCCCCCACTTTACCCGTTCGCTCGCCGAGCGGTTGAACAGCCTCAGTCCGCTGACGGTGGTCGAAGCGGAAGAGGGCATGCCGCTGGAGCCCGGGCGGGTCTTTCTGGCCCCCGGCGGGCGTCATCTGGTACTCGAGCGCCGCAACGGCCACGTGCCGGTGATCCGAACGCCTGTCGAACCGGCCACGCTGCACCGCCCCTCGGTGGACGTCATGTTTCAGAGTGTCTGCCAGGCCTTCGGGGGCAAGGTGCTGGCCGTCGTGATGACCGGCATGGGTCGCGACGGATTGGAAGGCGCCCGCCTGATCAAGCAGCACGGCGGCAAAGTGATCACCCAGGACGAGGCCACCTGCGTGGTCTATGGCATGCCCCGCGCCGTGGCCGAGGCCGGACTGAGCGATGCGGTGCTGCCGCTGGAGCAGATCGGTCCATTCCTGGCCCGAAGCCTGGGTTGCACGCCGGTCGCCCAGCCTGTCTCCCCTTAAGCTGCCTCCTGAACTGCCGATACTTTCCCCGGGCGTCTGCCCTTTTGGAGCGCGCAGTACGTCCTGAGAGTCCGGCCACCTTGAAGTACGGGACGGTGTCGCCATGGAGAAATCCACGCCGATCGGCTTAGGACTGGGTTTTGCGCTGATCTTTGCCGCCATTTTTCTGGGGGGCAACTGGCTCACCTTCATAGATATTCCCTCTGTGCTCATCACAGTGGGGGGCACTGTGGCGGCGCTGCTGGTTGCCTATTCCTTTGACGAACTTAAAGTCGTTATCCCCGGGCTGCAGGGGTTGCTGAAATTCAACCCGCCCGATCTGAACCAGTACGTACACCTGTTCACCGACCTGTCCCGCACGGCCCGCCGCGAAGGCCTGCTGGCGCTGGATCGGCGTCTTGCTGAAGTAGAGGACGAGTTCATCCGCTTCGGATTGGAGATGGCCGTCGATGGCATCGAAGAGCAGGAAATCGCCGAGATGCTGCAGGTTCGTATGGCAGAAGAATTCCGCCCGATGCAACTCTTTGCCAAGATCATGAACTCGGCGGGTACGTTCGCACCTTCGTTCGGCATGATCGGGACGCTGATCGGCCTGGTGCAGATGATGCAGAACCTCACCGATCCGACCCAGATCGGTGCAGGAATGGCCGTGGCGATGCTTACCACGCTTTACGGGGCCGTGCTGGCCAACCTGATTTTTCTGCCGCTGGCCAACAAGACCAAAGTGCAGCTGGCCCTGCTGCAGAAAGCCCGCGAAATGACCCGCGTCGGCATTCTTTCCATTGTCCGGGGCGATAGTCCCAGCATGATCGAGAAGCGCCTTCAGATGCTTGCCGGTAATCAGGAAGCCAGTGCTAAAGAAGAAGCCCCGCACCTGGCCAAAGCCGCCTAACAACACCCGCCGCTGAGCCATGCCGGAAGAAGTGCAACAGCCTCAGGAAGAGGAAGACGAGGAGCCCTCGGCTCCGTTCTGGATGACCACCTTCAGCGACATGGCCACGCTGCTGTTGACCTTTTTCGTCATGATCGTGGCCATGTCGGAGGTTGAGGTCAAAAAGTTCAAAGAAGCGCTCAGCTTCTTTCAGGGGCGGACCGGCATGTTGCAGAGCGAAGCGGTCATCCCTTCCATGAAAAATCAGGTAGTCCAACGTCGACTTTCAAAAGAGCAGCTGGAGAAATATGAGGAACTGATTCAGTACCTGCAGGAGCACAACCTGGAAGGCAAGGTGCAGGTGAACCTGACCGACAGGGGATTGCACCTGATCATCACAGACTCCATCATGTTTCGGTCCGGCGAGGCCGAAATCATCGAACCGTCCCGTACGATTCTACGCATTCTGGCCGGGATTATCGACGACCGGATCGAGTCGGTCGTCGTCGAAGGCCACACCGATGACCGTCCCATCCACACCGCCCGTTTCCCCTCCAACTGGGAGCTGTCGGCGGCACGGGCTGCTGCGGTCGTTCGCTTTCTGCTGGAGCAGACCAATGCCCTGCCCCCTTCGCGCTACATGGCGGTAGGGTACGGTGAATTCCATCCACGAGATACCAACGCGACACCGGAAGGACGGGCCCGTAACCGCCGCGTCGAAATCCTATTCAACTGGGAGCCATGGCAGAACGAGCACAGCAATCCGTACCTGAAACGCCTGATACCCCCGGTGAAGAAGTAGCGCAGAAACAGGAGCAATCTTCGGGCGGAGGTCGCCGCCTGCTGGCCCGCCTGCTGCTGGTTGCGCTGACGCTGGGGCCTACGGCCGCCGGTGCCTGGCTGGCCTACTTCTACTATCCCAGCCTGGCTCAGGCCGCCGAGCAGTTTTCTGGCACGGATGATGATACGGAAGCAGAAGAAAAGCCCGTCGAGTACGGCCAGTTCATGGAGCTACAGGGTTTCATCATCAACCCGGCCGGAACCGACGGGACCCGCTACCTGATGATCAATCTGGGGCTGGAAAGCGCCGAAGGTGGCGTGCTGGAAGAGCTGAAGGAGAAAGAAGTCGTCGTGCGCGATACCGTGCTCAAGTTGCTCGGCCAGCGCACCGTCGAGGAACTGGCCGACATCAGCCTGCGCACGCAGCTCAAACAGGAGTTGCGCGACGCGGTCAATGCTGTCCTCCGCAAAGGAAAAATTGACCGCGTTTACTTCACGCAATACGTTCTGCAGTAAGGAGGGCCATGGCTAAGCCACTTAGCCAGGAAGAAATCGACATACTCCTTGAGGTCCGTAGCCAGATCGGTGAACAGGGCGACTACGACCTCGAGGCCCTCGAGTCGATGATGACGGCCGAGGCGGAGAAGAAGATTCTCCCCTACAACTTCAAGCGGCCTCGGCTGTTTTCGCAGGACCAGATGCGGGTCCTGCACTACGTGCACGAAGCCTTCGCCCGCGATCTTTCGGTCTATCTTTCCGCCCAGCTCCGCACGCTGGTCGACATCGGCCTGTCGGCCATCGACCAGGTGCTCTACTCCGAGTTCGTCATGTCCAGCGCCCCGCCTTCGGCGCTCTACGTGGTCGACGTCCATCCACTGCACCAGAAAATCGTCCTGGAGCTTGACCCTCGCCTGGCCATTTTCACGGTAGAGAAGCTTTTCGGTGGACCGGGCATCTTTCTGCGCAAACCGCGGGAGCTTTCCCAGATCGAGCGCCGCATCATGGACAAAGTCATGATGCGGGCGTTTCGGGAGCTGGAAAAGGCCTGGAAACAGATTCACGAAATCCACCTGGAGGAAGCCGGTTTCGAATCGAACGCCGAGTTCGTCCAGATCCTGCCGGGTGTCGAGCCAGCGCTGGTGGCTACGTTCGAGGTTTCGATTTACGAGCAGCGCTCTTTTATCAACATCTGCTATCCGTACATCCTGCTGGAACGGATGCTGGGGCACAGCGCCATGAAGCAGTGGCGCTCCAGCTCCACCACCGAAGTGCCTCCTGCCGTTCGTCAGCGCTACGAAGAACAGCTGGAAAAAATCGAGGTGGAGCTGCGCGCCGTGATGGGCCGCACCCGGATCAAACTCAGCGAATTGATGACGCTCGAAGAGGGCGACGTGATCGTGCTGGAGCGCCGGGTGAACCAGCCCGTCCAGGTGTACATCGGCGACCGCGAGAAATTTAAAGCGATCCCCGGCCGCTCCGGCAAGCACCGCGCCCTGCGCATTCTGGAAGTCGTCCCCCCGGAACTACCGCTTGAAGAAGATGAGCTCGAATCCAACGCTTCCGCGGCTTGAGGCTACCCGTGAGGCCCTGCAGCAATTTCTTCAGACGCTGCTGAATCAGGAGCTTACTCTGGAGCTGGGTACGCCTGCCACGGTTACGAGTGACCAGCTGAACGAGCTGGCCGGCGACCGGGTGCTGATCTGGGCCCGCAGTGAGCCGTTTGCCATCGGGCTGACGCCGGACTGGATCCCGCTCCTGTCGCAGGCCATGCTCGGCGAAGCGCTCAACCCCGGCGACGAAGGCACCGATGATCTGCTGGGAGAAGTGGCCGCCCAGGGCTACGGCACGCTGCGCAACGCACTGGCCGCCGAAGGCGTGCGCTTGCCCGAGGTAAGCTTCGTCGTCCAGCAGCCCGGTTCCGGGGCCGCCCAGCCTCCGGTGGAACTGCCCGACTCGCTGTTGCAGCTTCCGTTCACGCTCCAGATAGGCGACGCCCGGCACGAAGGCTTTATTCTGCTACCTCCGAGCGTGACGCAACAGCTGACTTCCAGAGCACCCAAGGCGACGGCTGCAGGAGCCGCCGAGCAACCGGCCGTCGAAGTACGTCCGGCCTCCTTTGGCGAACTGGGCCCCGAGCGCATCGGCGACGGCGGCGTCAAAGGCAATCTGGAGCTGCTGGCCGATGTCGAGCTGGAGATCGTCGTCGAGCTGGGCCGACGCCGCCTGCCGCTGGCCGACGTGCTGCGACTGACCACCGGCAGCATCATCGAACTGGAAAAACTGGTCGGTGAACCGCTGGAAATTTATGCCAACGGCCGGCTCATCGCCGAGGGCGAAGCCGTCGTGATCGACGAGCAGTTCGGCGTACGCATTACCAGCCTGGTCACCGGAAGCCGCCAGCGCGAGAAGACCCTGCTCTGATCACTGGCACGGTGTTGGCAGGCCGGTGGCGATAGCGTAATGCCACCCCATCCACACCGTGCCATGATGTTTCGTGTGCGTTCTGCCAGCGGCTTTCCGCTTCGCCGCCTGCTTCTGCTGGGCGTCGGGCTTGTTTTGCTCTGGCTGGCATTGCAATGGGCCTCCGCTCCTGCTGTGCCGCCCGCCTCTTCTCCGCCGGTCCCCACGGATTCCACACTGACCCTGCCTGTCCGCTCTGAGTCGGCCTCCCCCTATCCGAGCGTTCGCTACGTGCTGGTGCTGCTTGTTCTGGCCGCCGGAGCCGTCCTGGCGCTCTATCTGCACCGCCGCACCCGCACGCTCCCCGGTCCCGCCCTGCTACGCCCGATTGGCCAGCTCTCGCTGGGCCCCGGACAGCAGATCCGCCTCGTCGCCTGCGGGGACGAACTGCTGATTCTGGGCGTCACCTCCCAGCAGATCACGCTGCTTAAAAGTATGCCGCTTCCGCAGGAACTGCAGCACGAGCATTCGGCCGAAGCGACTGCTTCCTCTACCTTCGCCCGGATGCTCACCACCCTGTCCGCACGAGCCTCGCAGACCGACCATGCGTCGTAAGCTGTCGCTTCTGGGACTGTCGCTGTGCCTGCTGCTCCCGGGGCCTGCTCTGCCGGCCCTCGCCCAGCAGACGCAAACCCAGCAAACCACCCCGCAGACGCCCCCTGCATCCGGCAGCAGCACGCTGCTGGGCCCGCTCCCCCGCATTCAGCTCGGCGAGAACGAAGACTTCGCGCTGCCGCTGCAGCTGCTGCTGCTGCTCACCATCCTGTCGCTGGCTCCGGCCATCATCATCCTGACCACCAGTTTTACCCGACTGGTGGTCATCTTCAGCATCCTGCGGACGGCACTCGGCCTGCAACAATCCCCGCCCACGCAGGTGCTGATCGGGCTGGCGCTCTTTCTGACGCTGTTCATCATGTACCCGGTGTTCGATCAGATTCACGACGAGGCGCTGCGGCCCTATCTGGACGGCGAGATCACCCAGCAGGTGGCGCTCGAACGGGCCGCCGCGCCGCTGCGCGCTTTCATGCTGCGCCAGACCCGCGAAAAAGACCTGATGCTGTTCATGGACCTGGCCCGTGTCGAGGCCTTCGACCGGCCCGAAGACGTGCCCTTCTACATTCTGGTCCCGGCCTTCGTGATCAGCGAACTGCGCATCGCCTTCCAGATCGGCTTTATGATCTTTCTGCCCTTTCTGCTGGTGGACTTGATCGTCGCCAGCGTGCTGATGAGCATGGGCATGATGATGCTGCCGCCGGTCATGATCTCGCTGCCGCTCAAGCTGCTACTGTTCGTGCTGGCCGACGGCTGGTATCTCGTGGTAGAATCGGTCGTTCGTGGTTATCTCAGCACTTAAATCCCTGACGGCTATGACCAGCGAAGTCGCTCTGTACTGGATTCAGGAAGCGCTCAAAACCGCCCTGCTGCTGGTAGGGCCGCTGCTGGGCGTGGCACTGATCGTGGGCCTGATCGTGAGCCTGCTGCAGGCCATTACGTCGGTGCAGGAAATGACGCTCAGCTACATTCCCAAGATTCTGGCCGTGGGGTTCGTGTTGTTGTTGCTGGCGCCCTGGATGCTGCAGATGCTGACGGATTTTGCCGTGCAGGTGCTGCAGTTCATCCCGAACGTGTCGCACTGAGGCCATGCCCCTGCTGAACCCGGAATACCTGCTGCGCGTGCTGCTGGTGTTCGTGCGGATCAGCGGGGTGCTGCTGGCGGCCCCGTTTTTCGGCCAGCTCTCGATCCCGGTCCGCGTGCGCGTGTTGCTGGCCGTGCTGCTGGCCTACAGCCTGTCGGGTCTGGTGCCGGGCCCGCTGCCGCCCCACGCCGATCAGGCGCTCGGATTCATCGTGGCCGTTGCGCTGGAAGCATTGACCGGTCTGCTGCTGGGCTTTGCCGCGCACATGATCTTCTGGGCCGTCGAAATGGCCGGCGACCTGATCGGCTTCCAGATCGGGCTTCACATAGCCCAGGTCTTCAATCCGCTGGAGGGACACGCAGCCAACCCCCTGGGACGGCTGCTCTCGCTGGCTGCGCTGATGATCTTCGTGCTGCTGGACGGCCATCACGTGGTGCTGCGCGCCCTGGTCGAGTCGTTCCGCGTCGTCCCCCTGGCGGGTGCGAACCTCGCAGCCAGTCACCCGCTGCTGGTCCGATGGGTCTGGGATTTTCTGGTGCTGGCGCTGCGTCTGGCCGCGCCGTTCATGGTGACGATCCTGCTGATCGACGTGGCCCTGGGCATCTTTGCGCGCGTCGTCCCCCAGGCCGACCTGTTTTCCATTGCGCTGCCGCTCAAGCTGCTCGTCGGGCTGGCGCTGGCCCTGTTCTACATGCGGGCCTTTTTCCCGCTGATGGCCACATTGATCAGCAATATCGACGACGAGCTGCTCCGGCTGCTGGGCGCCATCCTGCCGCCCTGACGGAAAGGATTTCCGCCAACGTCCGTCTGTCCGCTTCTCAGCCTTTCGTTTAGCCGTCCGGCACGCTTTTTCGACAGGCACGGGCAGCCACCCTGAAATGCCGTATGCCGGATCGCGATCAGAAGCAGTTCGATCCTACCCCGCGACGCCTCCAGAAGGCGCGGGAAGAAGGCAACGTCTTTCGCTCGCAGGAGACGAGCGCCGTCCTGCTGCTCCTGGGTGGCCTGCTCACACTCGCGCTGAGCCTGCCCTACGCCTACGGCCTGATGCGTCAGTTCACGGCGCGCACGCTGATGAGCGCTCCATTCTATCCGCTCACCTCCGGCTCCGTCATCGGCGCCCTCCAGGAAGCGCTCATGGTGCTGGGACGCCTGCTGGTGCCGTTCTTTGCGCTGCTGCTGGTGATCGCCTTCGGCGTCAACGTCTGGCAGACCGGCTGGCACCCTACGCTCAAACCGCTGCTTCCGAAGCCCGAGCGCATCAGCCCGCTGCGCGGCCTGCAACGTCTGTTTTCGTCACGCGGCCTGTTCAACGTGCTCAAGGCACTGCTGAAGATCGCCATCGTCGGCCCGATCGCCTTCCTGGTCATCTATCGGCATCTGCCCGAGATTCTTGAGCTGCACACCCATTCGCTGGAGGCGATTCTGCAGGCAACGGGTCTGTGGATGCTGCAGCTTGCGGCCTACACGCTCGGGGCACTTCTGCTGCTGTCGGCCGCCGACTTCGCCTACGAGAAATGGAAGTACCGGCAGGATCTGAAGATGACGGCGCAGGAGGTGAAGGACGAACACCGGGAGACCGAAGGCGATCCGATGGTCAAGAGCCGGCGCTTGAAGAAAGCCCGCGAGCTGGCCCGTCGGCGCCGGCTCGATCATGCCGTGCTGCGCTCCGACGTGGTGGTTACCAACCCGACGCACTATGCGGTCGCGTTGCGCTACGATCCATCTGAAGCGCCGGCACCGCGCGTCATGGCCAAAGGCATCCGCAAGCGGGCGCTGCGCATTCGAGCCTTGGCGCTGGAGCACGGCATTCCCGTCGTCGAAGATCCCCCCCTGGCAAGGGCTTTGTATCACAACGTGCCCGAAGAGCAGGAAATCCCGGAAGAGCTGTACCTGGCCGTCGCCACCATTCTGGCCGAGATCTACCGCCAGCGCGGCCAGCAACCTCCGGGTGCCGGTAGCCGCTAAACCCGCTGACGTACCCCGATGGCCAACTCCGTTCCGGCAACCCTCACCCCGAACCTGTTCGGCGGCTTGGCACGGCGCTTCAACACCGAAGCGCTGCTGGCCAGCAGCATCGTGCTCATCCTGTTCGTGATGCTGGTGCCGCTGCCGCCGTTTCTGCTGGATGTGCTGCTGGCCACTAACATCACGATCAGCCTGGCCATTCTGCTGACCGCTTTCTACGCGGCGCGACCGCTCGAATTTGCCATCTTCCCGGGCCTGCTGCTGCTGACCACGCTGTTCCGCCTTTCGCTCAACGTGGCCTCCACGCGGCTGATCCTGAGCGAGGGCAAAGCCGGCGCGCTGATCAGCGCCTTCGGCCAGTTCGTCGTGGCCGGCAACTACGTGGTGGGCGCCATCATCTTCATCGTGCTCGTGGTGATCAACTTCGTGGTGATCACCAAGGGTTCCGGACGCATCGCCGAGGTGGCCGCCCGCTTCACGCTGGACGCGCTGCCCGGCAAGCAGATGGCCATCGACGCCGACCTGAACGCGGGCCTGATCGACGAAGACGAAGCGCGCAAACGGCGCGAAGAAATCGCCCGCGAGGCCGACTTCTACGGCGCCATGGACGGCGCCAGCAAGTTCGTGCGGGGCGACGCCATCGCCGGCCTGGTCATCACGGCCGTCAACATCATCGGTGGATTCCTGATCGGCGTGTTTCAGCACGGCATGTCGGCCGCCGAAGCCGCACAGAACTTTGTGCTGCTTTCGATCGGCGACGGGCTGGTCTCGCAGATCCCGGCGCTGCTCATCTCCACGGCCGCCGGCATCATCGTCTCGCGCGCCAGCGGCGAGGCCAACCTGGCCGAAGAGTTCAAGGGCCAGCTCTTCGGCCGCTCCTATCCGCTGTTGATCACCGGGAGCTTTCTGGCGCTGCTGGGCCTGGTGCCCGGCCTGCCGCTCGTGCCGTTCTGGCTGCTGGCCGGTACCACGTTGCTGCTGGGCTACCAGCGCCGCCAGTTCGAGCGCCGCGAACAAGAAAAGCCTGCCCAGCCCGAAGCACAGGAGCCCGAACAAAAGCCCAGCGAAGACCCGAGCGAACTTCTCATGGTCGATCCGCTGGAGCTGGAGATCGGCTACGGTCTGATCCCGCTGGTCGATCCCAACCAGCACGGCGACCTGTTGGACCGCATCAAGGTGTTGCGCCAGCAACTGGCGCTGGAGCTGGGCATCGTCATCCCGCCGGTGCGCATCCGCGACAACATGGCGCTGGGTGCCAACCGATACGTCATCAAGATCCGGGGCAATCCGGTGGCCGAGGGCGAGGTGCTCCCCGGCTACTACCTGGCGCTGCTGCCCGAAGGGCTGGAAGAAACGCCCCCGGGGTTGCGCACGACGGACCCCACCTTCGGCCTGCCGGCGCTCTGGGTGGCCGAACGCAACCTGCCCGATGCCGAGCGCATGGGGCTGACCGTGGTCGAGGCACCGGCCGTCATCACCACGCACCTGCTCGAGGTGCTCCGCAAAAACGCCCATCTGCTGCTGGATCGCCAGGAAGTCAAAAAGCTGCTCGATAAAGTCAAAGAAACCCACCCGGCGCTGATCGAGGAGCTGACGCCGAATCTGCTCAGCATCGGCGCCATTCAGAAGGTGCTCAAGCGCCTGCTGCGCGAGCGCATTCCAATCCGTGATCTGGTCTCGATCCTGGAGGCGCTGGCCGATCACGCCACCAGCACGAAAAACATCGACGTGCTGACCGAATACGTGCGCCATGCGCTGGCGCCCACCATCACCCGGCAGTTCCTGTCGCCGGACGGCGCCATCTATGCCTTCGTGCTGGATCCCATATTGGAACGCCACTTGCTGCAACAGGCAGAAGCCGGGGAGTTGCATCCGGGCACGCTGGGCCTGGAGCCACGGCAGAGCGAGCGCTTCCTGAAGGAAGCGGAGCGATTGACCAAGCGGTTGCTGAGCGAAGGGCGGCCGCCGGTGCTGCTCACCTCGCCGGTGCTGCGCCCCGTGCTCTACAACTTCCTGGCCCCCTCGATCCCGGACCTGAACGTGCTTTCCTATAACGACCTGCTACCGGACACCCGCGTGGAAGTCGTCGATCAACTGCGGCTTCCGTGAGCCATAGCCCCTGCAAGCCATGAAACTGCATACGCTGACCGCTCCGAGCATTCAGGCCGCGCTGCTGGAGGCACGGCGTCGGTTCGGAGACGATGTGGTACTGCTGGAGTCCGTGCCGGCGCAGGGCGACCAGCCGGCCCGCGTCACCATCATGGTAGACGAACGGCAGGAAACGGAACGCCTGCCTTTCGGCTATGCCGGCACCAGTCGGCTGGCCCGCAGGGCGGGCGCCTCAGCGACCACGACCGATACGGCCGTCCTCACGGTCGAACGCGGCAACGGCGGCCCACCGCGTCCGTCCGGAAACCGTGCCCACCTGGACCGGCGCGGGCAACTCTTTCCGGCAGAAACGTCCGCCGCTTCCACCTCGGCATCGCCTGTTCCGGCCCACCTGGCCGATCAGCTCGAGCGCCTGCACCGGCGGCTGGAACGGCTCGAGCGGCAACTGGGCGGCGCCCTGGTGGGCGCCTCGCATCGCTGGCTGGGGCACCCGCTGGCCGGCGAGCTGCTGCGCCAGGGATTGCAACCTTCGACCGTGATCCGACTGTTCGACCGCCTGGTCGCGCAGGGCTTCGATCCCGAACAGCCCGACGAGCAGCTGCGCTGGGCTCTGGCCCGCGAAATGCGCCACCAACTGGCTCCGAGCACGCCGCGCCCGCTGCAGGGCCCCCAGGTCGTCATCGGTCCGGCCGGCGCCGGCAAGACCACACTCCTGCTCAAGCTGGCCCGGCATGCCGGCTTTTTCGGGCGGCGCATGACGGCCGTGCTCGTGCTCCTGCCCGAAGATGCCGACAGCCAGCCCTACCTCAGCCCCGTCGAACTCTACCGTCGTTTCGGACTTCCGGTGCAGACGGTCGCCACGCCGCAGGAAATGACGGCCGCGCTCCGGCGCGTGCAGGGCTTCGACCAGATCCTGATCGACACCCCCTCGCTGCCCCTGCAGGAAGCCCCGGCGCGGCGGCTGCTGCTGCACATGCGCCAGCTGTTGACGCCCGTTCTGCCGCTGCAGGTGCTGTTCTGCCTGAACGCCACCTGCAACTTCGAAGACATCCCGCCGGACTGGATCCGACGGCTGCCGCTGGCACCCGACGCACTCGTACTGACCCACCTGGACGAAGTACGTCGGGTCGGACGCCTCTATGACTGGCTGGTGGCGCTGGCCTGCCCGGTCGTCTGCGTCTCGCGCGGCGCCCGCGTGCCCGACAGCCTCGAAGCGTTCTCTCCGGCCGCCTTCATCGAACACCTGCTCCGGCTCTGACACGCAAGCCCTATGAAACGTCGTTCCACGGTTGTCGCCATCGTCAGCGGGAAAGGTGGCGTGGGCAAAAGCGTCACCGCCGTCAACCTGGCCGAAACGCTGGCCGTGATGGGCGAGCGCGTGGCGCTGCTCGACGCCGACTTCGGACAGGGAGCCTGCGGCATCCTGCTCAACGAAACGCCCCCGGCCAGCGTGCTGGACCTGGCCCTCGGGCGGGTCGAACCGGACGAAGTACTGCATCCGACCCGCTCGGGCTTCACGCTGGTGCATGCCGTGGCCGAAGCCGGCCAGGCCGACGGCCATCAGGAGGCGCTCTACCGGACGCTCGACTGGCTGCTGAAAGAACTGCGCCACACCCACACGTTCGTGCTGATCGACACGCCGGCCGGCACCGAAGGACCGGTGCGCTGGGCGCTCGACCGCGCCCACCTGGGCCTGCTGGTCATCGCAGGGGAGCCCACGGCCATTGCCGACGCCTACCGCCTCTGCAAGCTGCTCTGGCAACGCGCCCCCCACTATCCACTGGGCTGCGTGGTCAACTTTGCCGACACCGAGGCCGAAGCCCGGAGCGTGGCCGACCGCTTTGCCGAACTCACCCACCACTTTCTGCACCACCAGCCGATGTACCTGGGCTGGGTACCTTTTTCCGTCCAGATGCGGCAAAGCGTACACCGTCAGCAGCCGGCCGTGCAGTCGCCTGGCCCCGTACGCAACGCCTTTCAGCGGCTGGCCGAGGCGCTTGTACGCGGCACCGTTGAACAAACCGCCTCCTGCCCTACCTCCTGACCCTGCATGGCATGCATCTTGTTTGACCGGTTCATGCGTTGCCGAAGTAACAGCAGTAATTGTCGGGAGTCATGCAGAGCCTGTTCACCTACATCAGCGGTCTTCTGAGTGTGTTCGTGCTTTTCCTGCAGCTCTGGCGGTTTGCCTCGCTGGATCGTGCGCTGCTGACGGCCGCTCTGACGGGACTGGGTGCTTTTCTGGTGTTGCAGGTGGGCTATGTGGCGATCCGGTGGATTCTGACGCTGGCGCCCCCCCGAACCGAAGCGGATGAGTCGGCCGAAGAAAACAGCTCCGACCGGGCTGAAACGGACACCTCTGAGCATGCCTCCCGCATGACCGCACCGGCTGCTGCGTAACGTCCGAACGTGGCTGAGCCATGAAATACGATCTGCAACGCCTCGTTGAGCAGTATGTGGCCGATCCTTCGTCGGCCAACCGCGAGGCCGTCGTGCTGGCAGCCGTCCCGCTGGTACGCTCCATGGTCGGACGTCTGAGCGTGCCCGATCACCCGCTCGTCACCCGTGAGGACCTGGAAAACGTGGGCCTCATGGGGCTGCTCCAGGCACTCGATAGCTACGATCCGGAACGCGGCACCCCCTTCGTTTCCTATGCTTACGGGCGCATCCGCGGAGCTCTCGTCGATTACCTGCGCTCGATCGACGCCCTGCCCCGCGAGCGCCGCCGCAAACTTGCCGAGCTGCAACAGGCCATCGAAACGCTCCGCCAGACGCTCGGCGGCGAACCCGAGGATCAGGATGTGGCCGACTACCTCGGCATCTCCCTTCAGGAATACTACACGCTGCTGACCGACGCCCAGCGGCGCTTTGCGCTTTCCCTGCAGGAAACCGTCGGCGAAGACGGCGACCAGAGCGTGCTGGAGACCATCCCCAACGAGGACGCCGAAAAGCAACTCGAAGACATCGACCGCGCTTCGCTGATCGAGTACGTCACCAAACTCATCCAGCGCCTTCCCGAACGCGAGCAGAACATTCTGGCCCTCTACTACTACGAAAACCTGACGCTGCGCGAAATCGCCCAGCTGCTCGGACTCACCGAAGCGCGCATCTCGCAGATCCTGGGGAAAACCCTGCTGACGCTGCGCACCGAGCTGCAGCGCGTCCGCTCCCGCGTGGCCTGAGTCGTCGAACAAATCCTCCCGGGTGCCGTTTCACCGCAGGTGGCGCGGCCGCTTTTTTCGCTTGGGCTGTGCCTTTCTTTTTGTTAACTTCCGCTTGTTTTTCGCGAGGGAGCCAACCAAACCGAGTTTGCGCGCATGGGTGTGATGAACAAACTCCGGGAGAACACCGGAGTCATTCTGTGGATTCTGGTGATCTCCTTCGGCATCATCTGGGTGCTGCAGGATTCGGGCGCGTTCGACGTGGTCGGGCGCACCGGGGATACCATCGCCGAGGTCAATGGCGATCCCATCTCGTATCAGGAGTACGTCCGGGCCGTCGAGGCCCAGATGCAGGCCTATCAGCAGCAGACGGGCGAGGCGCCGACGCCTCAGATGAGCGACCTGATCCGCGAGCAGGTCTTCAACGCGCTCGTCGAGGAGCGCCTGCGCCAGCAGGCCATGGAGCGCCTGGGCATCACCGTGACCGACGACGAAGTCGTGCAGATGGTGCTGGGCGACAACCCCCACCCCATCATCAAAGCTTACTTCGGCGACGAAAACGGCAACGTCAACCGGGCGCTGCTCCAGAACTTCATCGACAATCCGGCCGCCCGTGAAGACTGGATCCGGCTGGAAGAATACCTGCGGGCCGAGCGTGCCCGTCAGAAGCTGGAGCAGCTTCTGCTGGCGACCGTTCACGTCTCCGACCAGGAAGTGGAAGAAGAATATCGGCGGCGCACGCTCCGGGCCGACGCGCGCTACGTCGCGCTTCGCTACGCCGAAGTGCCGGACGACTCCGTCTCGGTCACCGAGAGCGACCTGCGCCGTTACTACAACGAGCACCGGGACGATTTCAAGCGCAAGCGTACCTACCGGGTCGCCTACGTTACCCTGCCCAAGAATCCTACCGCCGAGGATACCTTACAGGTGCTGGAAGAGCTGAACCGGCTCAAGGAACGCTTTGCGCAGACCGAAAACGACTCGCTCTTTCTGGCCCGCTACGCGTCGGAGCGTCCCTTCACGGACGCCTTCTTCCGCCGGGATGAGCTGGATCCTGCCCTCGGTGACGTCGTCTTCGACGACCCGCAGCCGGGCAAAGTGGTGGGGCCGGTCGTATCCGGTGGCCTGGCCCACCTGATCAAGATCCGGGCGGTGCGGCCTTCGGAGGAAACCGTCATTCGGGCGCGGCACATCCTGATCCGGGCACCGGAAGGCGACGCAGAAGCCCGCCGGCAGGCGCATCAGGAAGCGCTGGAACTGAAGCGCCAGCTGGAACAGGGCGCCGACTTTGCCACGCTGGCCCGTGAGCATTCCGACGACCCCGGCAGCGCCCGGCAAGGCGGTGACCTGGGCTGGTTCGGTCGTGGCCGCATGGTCGAACCCTTCGAAAAGGCGGCCTTTTCGGCGCCGATCGGCCGGGTGGTGGGACCGGTCGAAACCCGCTTCGGCTATCATCTGATCGAAGTGACGGGCCGCTCCAGCGTGGAAGTCCAGATCGCCGACCTGGCCATGCGCCTGGCGCCCTCGCTGGCCACGCTCAACCGCATCCAGGAACGCATGGAAGACCTGGCCTACTACGCCGAGGAGTCCGGTGATTTTGAGGGCGAGGCGCAGCGCATGGGATTGCAGGTGCAGGAAATGCGCGTTGAAGAAGACCAGCAGTTCCTGCCCGGCATCGGCCAGAGCCGGGCTATTCTGAACTTTCTGGCCGGTGCCGACGAAGGCGACGTCAGCCAGGTGATCGAGCTGGACGACCGCTTCATCGTGCTGCAGCTCGTCGAGGTGATCCCCAAAGGGTATCGCTCCTTCGAGGAAGTGCGCGAGGAGATCCGCCCGCGTGTGTTGCTGGAGAAGAAGAAAGAGGTGCAGGTGGCGCGTATGCGCCGGGCCCTTCAGCAGCACGGCTTCGACGGCCTGGCCGAAGCGCTCGGCACCACGGTGCAGACCGTCACCCAGCTCAGCTACAACCAGACGCTGATCCCCGGGCTGGGCCGTGAGCCGCGCTTCATCGGCACGGTGTTCGGCCTGCAGGAAGGCACAACGTCCGGCGTCGTCGAAGGCGACAACGCGGCCTTCGTAGTACAGCTCACGAAGCTCTACGAGCCACCGCCACTGGGCGAACAGATGCGGGAGCAGATCCGACAGCAGCTGCTCAACCAGCGGCGCCAGCAGGTGCTGACGCAATGGCTGGCCGCGCTGCGCGAGCAGGCCGACATCAAGGACTATCGACGTCGGTTTGAACTGTAACGCCACCCGCTGAACCACAACCCGACGAAAGGCGCCTTTCTCTTCGGAAGGGCGCCTTTCGTTTTCTGCGCCTGCTCCGAACGGCCCTCGCTCTGGTTACGAGCGCACCGGTGCCTCTGGCTTGTAGATATGATTTCTGAAAAATCGTGGTGAGAAAGCAGGGGCGCACACCGCGATGCGCCCTTACTGGACAAGCGACAACATTTCTACCATGTAGGGGCGGACCGCCGTGTGCGCCCTGTCGTGCCCGCGAATCGGGATGGCGCCATCATGCCCCAGTGAATCGGCGATTACATATCACCCCGAAGGCACGAGCGGCATCGGGACCTCGACGGTGCCCCGGAAGACGACCTCCGCCGGTCCTTCCAGAAACAGCTCCGTTTCGCCGTCGTCTTCCGGCCGGAAACCCACGGTCAGCACGCCTCCCGGCATGTGCACCGCGATCGGGAGCTGCCGCACCCGCCCCTGTCGCCAGGCGACCAGGGCGGCGGCCACGGCCCCCGTGCCACAGGCCAGCGTCTCGGCCTCAACGCCCTTTTCGTAGGTGCGTGCGCGCAGAACACTGCGTCCCTGCGCCTCGCCTACCACCTCGACGAAATCCACGTTGGCACCCCGGGGCTGCAGGGCCGGATCATGCCGGAGTCGGGGCCCCCATTCGGCCACCGGCACGTCCTCCACGGAGGGCACAAAGCAGACCAGATGCTCCGTGCCTGTCCAGATAAAGGCTACCGATTCAAACTGAGTATTCAGGGGAGTTGCCAGACGGGGGTTCGGCTCGTAGGTACCGGCCGGGGGCAGGTAGAGCCGCACCGGTGCCTGCGGGTCGTCGGGCACCTCGGCCCGGTAAATGCCGGCGTCCGTCTCGAACCGAATCGGGTTGTCGCGGATGCCGGCCAGACGGGCAAACCGGGCCAGGCAGCGGGCCCCGTTGCCGCACATGGTACCCAGGCTGCCGTCCGCGTTGAAGTACCGCATCCGGTAGTGCGTCGCCGGCTGCCGGGGTGGTGCCAGCGCCAGCAATCCATCAGCGCCGATACCGAAACGCCGGCGGCAGTAGCGCCGGGCCAGCTCGGCCAGCTCTTCGTCCGAGAAGGCATAGAACCGGTTGTCCAGGACGACAAAGTCGTTCCCGGCACCGTTCATCTTGGTGAACTCAAGGACCAGGGTCTTCGGCATGATGATGGCAACCTGTGGGCACCAAGTGCGCGACCTGCCGTTAAACGGTTTGCGTCGAAGAAGGTTAAGCGAATTGTTTCACCAAACCAGGAAGCAGCCTGCATTGGCCGAAAAGCGACTGACGATCGAACACCCCAGCCCGGTGCTGCTCTTCGGGTTGGGCGACGTTCACCTGCGCAAGCTGGAGGCGGCTTTTCCGGAAGCGCAGTTCGTTGCACGTGGCAACCAGTTGCTGCTGCGGGGCGAAGCGGAGACGTTGGATCGCATCGAACGGGCCATTCGCGAACTGATCGCCCTGCTCAACCGGCACGGACAGCTCACCGAGCGGGACGTCGACACCGTGCTGGCGCTTTTCACCACGGGCGATGGCGCAGGTGCCACCCCCACCCCTGCCGACGATGTCATTCTGTTCACTACGTCCGGGGTGCCGGTACGCGCCAAGACGCCCAATCAGCGCCGGCTGATCGAGATGGCCCGCACAAACGACATCGTCTTCGCCATCGGTCCCGCTGGAACCGGCAAAACCTACACGGCCGTGGCGCTGGCCGTAGCCGCGCTGAAAGCCCGCCAGGTCAAGCGCATCGTGCTGTCGCGGCCGGCCGTCGAGGCCGGCGAGCGCCTGGGCTTTCTGCCCGGCGACTTCCGCGAGAAGGTCGATCCCTATCTGCGGCCACTTTACGACGCGCTGGAAGACATGCTACCGCGTGAGCGCCTGCGCGCGCTCATGGAGCAGAACGTAATCGAGATTGTGCCTCTGGCTTACATGCGCGGCCGCACGCTCAACTCGGCCTTCGTCATCCTGGACGAAGCCCAGAACGCCACTACCCAGCAGATGAAGATGTTTCTGACGCGGCTGGGGGCCAATAGCCGGGCCATCGTCACCGGCGACATCACCCAGACCGACCTGCCCAGTCCGGAGCGTAGCGGCCTGGTCGAAGTGCGGCACGTGCTCGAAGGCGTCGAAGGCATCGCCTTCGTCTACTTCGACCGAGAGGACGTCGTCCGCCACCGCCTGGTCAAAGACATCATCGAAGCCTACGAACGCTTCGCCCAGCGCGAGCAGAACGGCGGCGCGTCCGCTAAGACAGATTGAGAAAGTACAGCGTGAGCAAAATGGCCATCACGATGATTACAGCCCAGGCGGCCACGCTGGGCCGTCGATAAAAGGGCACGCTGCGCCTCCGATACGAGATCGTCGAGCTTTCCATCGCTTCCGATTCCGGTTGGTGGGGCACGCTCTCCATCGCAAACGACCGGCGCTCAGTTGGACGCATACTCGTAAAAGCCGCGGCCGGTCTTACGTCCCAGACGTCCGGCCGCGACCATCTTTCGGAGCAGCGGGCAGGGACGGTATTTGTCTTCGCCCAGTTCCCGGTGCAGCACTTCCATGATGCCCAGGCACACGTCCAGCCCGATCAGGTCGGCCAGCGCCAGCGGTCCCATTGGGTGGTTCATGCCCAGCTTCATAACCTGGTCCACATCTTCCGGCGAGGCCACGCCCTCCATCACACAGTAGATGGCCTCGTTGATCATGGGCATCAACACCCGGTTCGAAACAAACCCCGGTGCATCGTTGACGGTTACCGGGGTTTTGCCCAGCGCCTCGGCCAGACGGTAGATCGTCTCGTAGGTGGCATCGCTCGTTTCCAGTCCCCGGACGATCTCTACCAGTTGCATGACCGGCACCGGATTGAAAAAGTGCATGCCGATTACCCGGGCCGGGCGCTGCGTCCGGGCTCCCAGCCAGGTAATGGAAATCGACGATGTGTTGGAAGCCAGGATAGCTTCCGGCGGGGCTGCACGGTCCAGCCGTTCGAACACCTGCGCCTTCAGCTCTGGATTTTCCGGAACCGCCTCGATCACCAGTTGCACGTCGGCCACGGCGGCCTCCAGATCGGTTGCGGGCGTGATGCGCCCGAGCGCTTCTTCTTTCTGCGCCGCCGTGATGCGTTCCTTTCTGACCTGCCGCTCCAGGTTATGCGCGATCGTCTGAAGCGCCCGCTGCAGCACTTCTTCCGACACATCCACCAGCCGAACCGTCCGGCCATAAAGCGCCGCCACATGGGCGATCCCCTGCCCCATCGTGCCGGCGCCGACTACGGCAAGCGTCGAAATTTCCATGGGACCCTACGGACTGATCCTGCCTGACTTCGCAGAAGTGAAACGTACGAAATGCTGCGCTCAGTCTCAAGGGGAGGGGCTCTGCCAGCGCACACGGCCGCCCAGGTCGATGTACAGCAGCCGACCGTTTTCGACCACGAGCGCCACACCGTGCTGAAAGGCGTGCGCCTGCTCGAAGCGCGGCGGAATGATCAGATTGCCTTCGCGGTCGATGTATCCCCAGCGGCCCTCCACCCGTACGGCCGCTAGCCCTTCGGAGAAGTCCAGCGCCTGCTCGAAGCGTAGCGGAATGACCAGCTCCCCGGTGCGATCGATGAAGCCCCAGGCGGTGCCGTCCGAGACGCGGGCGCGTCCTTCCGAAAAGCTGTAAACCTGCCGGTACGGCACTTCGAAGACCGGTTTGCCCGCTCGGTCGATGAACAGCGTGCGATTTCCCTCGCGCACCAGCGCCAGGCCTTCCGAAAAATTCCGTGCCGACGAAAACCGAGGCGGGATGACCCACTGACCCGTCGTGTCGATGAAGCCCCATTTGCGGCCGGTCGTCACCATCAGCGTCTGCGTGCCCACCTCGACGGCGGCCAGCCCCTCGCTGAAGGCCAGCGCCCGGGTGAACTGCGGCGGGATGACCATCTCTCCCCGGGCGTTAATGAACCCCCAGCGCGTGCGCCGCATCACGCCAAGCATCTTCTGGATCACCGCCACCGGCGCCAGCCCATAGGCGAAGTCCTGAACGGCCTCGTAGGCGGGCCCCACTACCTCGCGCCCCTCCCGATCGACAAAGCCCCAGCGGCCGTCTTTGCGCACGCGGGCATAGCCGTTCTGATACGCAAAGACCTGCTCGTACTGCGGCGGAACGACCCAGTGGCCGGTCGTATCGATGAAGCCCCACTGGCCGTCGAGTCGGGCGGCCGCCCTTCCTTCCGAAAAGGCCAGCACACGCTCGAACCGGGGCGCAATGGCCGTCTCGCCCTCCGGCGTGACAAAGCCATAGCCCGCTGTGGTGGCCACCGGGAGCAGCGCCTCGGTCTGGGCACGAACCGTTCCGGCAACAAAGAGCAGACTCAGAAAAGCGATCGCAACGCGCATCATACCGTGCCGGCTTCGGATGGAGCGGCCAGCGCCTCCTCGACAGAAAGCTCCAGCGTCTGTTTGGGTTCGTTGCCTTCGTCGAACAGCACCACACGCGCCCGGTGTTTGCGGGCCTCTTCAGGCGTCATCTGCGCATAGGCGATCACCAGCACCTGATCGCCTCGCGCCGCCATACGGGCGGCCGGTCCGTTCAGGCACACCACCCGGCTTCCCCGTTCGCCGGGCAACGTGTAGGTCTCCAGCCGGGCGCCGTTGTTGACGTTGACCACCTGGACCTTTTCGTAAGGCAGGATACCGGCCAGCTCGAGCAGCTCCTGATCAATCGTGATCGACCCTTCGTAATAGAGATCCGCTTCCGTGACGCGAAGCCCATGCAGCTTCGCCCGAAACATAGTGATCGTCATACGCGCTCCGCCTTCAAGCTCCGGGAGCTTCCACAAAGACACTGTCGATCAGGCGGGTGTCTCCAAAAAAGACGGCCACGCCGGCCAGCACGCGCTGTCCCGGACGAATACGCGTGACCGGCTGCAGCGTCTCGGCGTCGACAACCTCCGCATACTGCACCCGCGCCAGCGGCGCCCGGGCCAGAATCTGACGCATCGCTTCAACAATGGCCTCCGGGCGCTGTTCCCCTGCCTCGATGGCCCGCCGGGCCGCTTCCACGGCCTGCGAGAGCACCACAGCCTGCTTCCGCTCTTCCGGACTCAGGTACGTGTTGCGCGAGGAGAGCGCCAGCCCGTCGGGCTCCCGCACCGTCGGCACCCCGATCAACTCGATGTCGTAGTGCAGGTCGCGCACCATGCGCCGGATGATCTGAAACTGCTGCGCGTCCTTCAGCCCGAAAACCGCCACATGGGGCTTGCAGATGTTGAACAGTTTGGCCACGATCGTGGTCACGCCCCGGAAGTGTCCGGGCCGGTAGCGGCCACACAGGTGCGCGTCGAGCTTTTCCACATAAACCCAGGTCAGGTTCGCTTCGGGTCCGTCCGGATACATTTCCTCGACGGTCGGCGCAAAGACTACGTCTACCTCAAGCGCTTCCAGCGCCGCCACGTCCTTTTCGAGCTGGCGTGGATAGCGGGCGTAGTCTTCGTTGGGACCGAACTGCGTCGGGTTGACAAAGATCGAGACGGTCACATGGTCGGCATGCGCGCGGGCCGTACGCACCAACGCCAGATGTCCCTCGTGCAACGCCCCCATGGTGGGCACCAGCGCCAGACGCCGCCCTTCCCGACGCCGGGCGTCGGCGTGCGCCTGCATCTCCCGAACTGTTCGGATGACTTCCATTGCTCACTCTCGTTTTGCAGCCCTGCAATCTACTGAAAAACCACGAAAAAATGCCCGAACGTCCTGCTGCGTCTTTTTTTCTATACCGGACGTCGTAAGTTAGTAGCGGCAAAAAGTTTTCGCGGCATTCCACCAACAGGAAATCTGCCATGGCACAGGCTTATCGCATTGAACGCGACTCGCTCGGCGAGGTGCGTGTCCCGGCTGACGCGCTCTACGGCGCCCAGACGCAACGCGCCGTCGAGAACTTTCCGGTCAGCGGGCTGCGCTTTCCGCGTCGCTTTATCGAGGCACTGGGCATCGTCAAGCTGGCAGCCGCCCGCGCCAACCGGGAGCTGGGCCTGCTGCCACCAGAAAAGGCCGAAGCCATCGAAAAAGCCGCCCAGCGGGTGATCAGCGGCGAGCTGGATGATCAGTTCGTCGTGGACATCTTCCAGACCGGCAGCGGCACCTCGACGAACATGAATGCCAACGAGGTGATCGCTAACCTGGCCACCGAAATGCTGGGCGGCGAGCGGGGTAGCAAGCTCGTGCACCCGAACGACGACGTAAACATGTCCCAGTCGTCGAACGACGTAATTCCCACGGCCATGCACATTGCCGCCCGCGTGGCCCTGGAAAACGAGCTGATTCCGGCCCTGCTCCGGCTGCGCACCAGCTTGCAGGAAAAGGCCGAGCAGTTCGACGACGTGATCAAAAGCGGCCGCACGCACCTGATGGACGCCACGCCCGTGCGGCTCGGACAGGAGTTCGGCGGCTATGCATCCCAGATCGACCATGCCATCCGGCGGCTGCGCACCGTTTCACACGAACTGTCGGAGCTGGCGCTGGGCGGCACGGCCACCGGCACGGGCATCAACCGCCATCCGGAATTCCCCGCGCGCGCCATCGAACACATCAGCGACCTGACCGGCCTGCCCTTCCGGGAAGCCGAAAACCACTTCGAGGCCCAGGGCAGCAAAGACGCCTACGTGTCGGTCTCCGGCGCGCTCAACACACTGGCCGTCGCGTTGATGAAAATCGCCAACGACATCCGCTGGATGGCCAGTGGTCCGACCAGCGGCCTGGCCGAAATCCGCCTGCCCGCCGTGCAGCCGGGCTCGTCAATCATGCCGGGCAAGGTCAACCCCGTGCATTGCGAGATGATGATGATGATCTGCGCCCGCGTGATGGGCAATCATCTGACGATCACCATCGGCGGCCAGCACGGCAACTTCGAGCTCAACACGATGATGCCCGTCATGGCCTACGCCATGCTCGAAAGCATCCAGATTCTGACCAACGGCTGCGAGGCCTTCCGCACGCGCTGCATCGACGGGATCGAGGCGGATCGGGAACGCTGCCGCCAGCTGCTGGAGCTGAATCCGGCCATCGCCACCGCCCTGAATCCCATTATCGGCTACGACAAGGCTGCCGAGGTGGCCAAAAAGGCGGCGGCCGAGCGCAAGTCGGTCCGGGAGGTCGTCAAAGAAATGGGATTGCTCTCGGACGAAGAGCTCGACCGCGTGCTGAACGTCCGCGAAATGACCGAGCCGGGCATCGCCCGCCACTGAGCCGCAACGGAATCGCCACTAAAAAGCGCGGAGTCCCACGGCTCCGCGCTTTTTTCTTGTAGCCAGAAATACGAAAAGCTGCTCCCTTTCCGTTCTTCTTTCGGCTTCAGCCAGCAGGTGCACGCGTTACGACAACGTAGCGCTTCGACCTGATCCTTCAGAAAATCCTGCCGTTAGTACGGTGAAACTGCGTTGCATCAAACCCTGAGGTGCCATGCGACGGACGCGAACGCTTTCGATCATTGCGCTGGTGGTGATTGCCTTCCTGGCCGGTGTGTTTTTCACCACGGCCGGCGCCAACCTGCTCGGGCTGAGCAACCGGGCCACGACACCCACACTGGCCCGCGAGGAAAACGGCGGCACACGGATCGAAGGGGCCGCCGTCAACTCCCTGGAGGAAGCCTTCGTGGCCGTGGCCGAACGCGTCAACCCCACCGTGGTGCAGATTCGCTCGGAAAAGGTCATTCGAACCCGGCCGTTCCGCTGGAATCCCTTCGAAGGCACTCCCTTCGAGGAGTTTTTCAACTTTCGCATGCCCGACATGCCCGAGGAATTCCGCTCCCAGGGACTGGGCTCGGGCGTCATCATCCGCGCCGACGGCTACATCGTGACGAACAACCATGTGGTGGAGGGAGCTGATGAATTGCAGGTAGTGCTACACGACGGCACCACCTACGACGCGGAAGTCGTGGGCACCGACCCGCAGAGCGACCTGGCCGTGTTGAAGATCGACGCCGAGAACCTGCCCTACATCTCCATGGGCGACGCCAGTTCGCTGCGGGTCGGGCAGTGGGTGCTGGCCTTCGGCTCGCCGCTGTCGCCCCAGCTCAGCAACACGGTGACGGCTGGCATCATCAGCGCGCTGAACCGCTACTATAGCGAGGGGCCAGCCGTGCAGAACTTCATCCAGACCGACGCGGCGATCAATCCGGGCAACTCGGGCGGCCCCCTGGTCAACCTGCGCGGCGAGCTGATCGGCATCAACACGGCCATCTACACCCGCACGGGCGGCTATCAGGGCATTGGCTTTGCCATCCCGGTGGACATCGTCCAGTACGTGGTGCCCCAGCTCATCGAAACCGGCCACGTCGAGCGCGCCCGCCTGGGCGTGCAGTACACGGCCGCCGCGCCCTCGGTGATCAAAGCGCTGAACCTGCCGCGCGGCGCCGCCCAGGTCGTCACCGTCGAAGAAGGCTCGGCGGCCGAAAAGGCCGGCATCAAACCTGGCGACCTCATCGTGGCTATTGACGGCCAGCAGCTGACGAATCACCTGGAGCTTTCGAAAATCATCAGCACGCACCGGCCGGGCGACGAAGTTAAGCTGACAATCAACCGCGACGGCGAAACCCGTACGGTTACCGTCAAACTGGGGGCCGCCCCGTCCGAAGGGGCGACGGCCTCACGCCGGCGCACGCAAAGCGGCCGCGGTGCGGAATCGGACCTGATGGAAGAGCTGGGCTTCTCGATCGCCGACATCACGCCGGAGCTGGCCCGTCGCTTCAACCTGGAAGACACCGACGTAGCAGGCGTGTTGATTACGGACGTCGATCCCAATAGCGCGGCCTACCGCGAGGCAAACCTGCGCCGCGGCCTGATCATCACGGAAGTTGACCGCAAGCCGGTGCGAAACGTGGAGGAATTCGAGAAGGCCTACCAGGCCATCAAGCCAGGCACCACGTTCCTGCTCCGGCTCTACGATCCGCAATCCGGCGGCACCCTGATCACCGCCCTGCAGAAACCCGGCTCCTGAGCGATCATAACAAAGCGGGGCGCCTGTAATGGGCGCCCCGCTTTTTTTGCTTCTGTTGCGCACTCAGAACGGCAGGTCGTCGTCCGGCGACAGCGTGTAGGCGTCCTCATCGAAGGCTTCCGGTTCGGGCTCCGGCGCAAACGTCTGACGCGGCGCGGCCGCCTGGCGCTGTGTCGGGGCCGCAATGGATGCCCCCGACTCGGGTGCGGCCTCGCTCCGCGGATCCAGCATCACCATCTCCCGGATCTTGATCTCCGTGGTGTACCGGGTGTTGCCATCGCGGTCTTCCCACGAGCGCGTCTGGAGCGAACCCTCCACGTACACCTTGGAGCCTTTCCGGAGGTACTGATTGCAGATCTCTGCCAGCCGTCCCCAGGCCACCAGATTATGCCACTCCGTGCGCTCCACCAGATTGCCATCGGCATCGCGATAGACCTCGTTGGTGGCCAGACGCATGTTGCAGACGGCCGTGCCGCCGGGCGTGTAGCGGAGTTCGGGATCCTGCCCCAGGTTGCCGACGAGAATAACCTTGTTGATGCTGCGTGCCATGATGCACCTCCTGGTTTTTGGTTGGTGATTCCATGAGTCCTGGCGGCTGGCACACGAGTCCACCGGCCGGAGGCCGGCCCTCCCTGCGGTGCGCACACGAGCCCGCCAGGAGATGCAATGAGGAAGCTAATTTACGATTAGTGTCAACAGTATGTCACACCCTTTGATCCAGTACGAGAAATTTTTTCGTCACCCGCCGCCCCTGTGCACTGCAAAACAAATCGCGCCTCGGGTGGTTATGGTGCCGTCGGTTGCACCCGGGTCATTAACCGCTGGAATCATGGCGGAAGCAGAAAAGAAACCCTACGATCCGTCGTTTCGCGAATCGGAAGACCGGCTGGAGGCTTACGCCGACTTTGTGGCGATCGTGCGCCAGCTTCGCCGCGATTGCCCCTGGGATCGGGAGCAGACGCACGAGTCGGTCAAGCACCTGCTCATCGAGGAAGCCTACGAGGTCGTCTCGGCCATCGAAGAAAACGACTGGGAAGAACTCAAGCGCGAGCTGGGCGACCTGCTGTTGCATGTGGTGTTCCACAGCGTCATGGCCGAGCAGGCCGGACGCTTCACGCTGAAAGACGTGATCGAAACCGAAACCGAAAAGCTCATCCGGCGCCACCCGCATGTTTTCGGGGACGTGCAGGTAGGGAGCGTGCAGGAAGTGCTGAGCAACTGGGAGCAGATCAAGCTCAGAGAAAAGGCCGCCGCCCGCAAGGCGCAGGTTTCGGCCCTCGAAGGCGTGCCGCGGCATCTGCCGGCCCTGCTGCGGGCTTACCGGATTCAGGAAAAGGCGGCCGGTGTGGGCTTCGACTTTCCGGAACGGAAGCAGGCCTGGCAGAAAGTGGAAGAGGAGCTGCAGGAGTTCCACCAGCTGACACAGACCGGAGCCGCCCCGGAAAAACTGGAAGACGAGCTGGGCGATGTGCTGTTTGCCCTCGTGAACTATGCGCGGCTGCTGGGACTCAATCCGGAAAACGCCCTGCAGCGCACCAACAACAAGTTCATTCGTCGTTTCCGGCATATCGAGGCGCGGCTGGCCGAGCAGGGCCGCACCCCGGCCGAGGCCGATCTGGACGAAATGGATCGCTACTGGGAGGAGGCCAAATCGCTGGATCGGCATAAACCCGACTCCTGAGCGCATCGCCGCATCCGTCTGGATTCAGACCGGGACGGGCGTTATTTTGAAGCGACAAACGCTTCGCGAACCGACGAAAGCCATGCGTTCTGCGCTGCGATCCGTCTTTTTCGCACTGCTGCTCACGGGTGTATTCGTCCGGTCGGCCCGAGCCGATCGCACTCCTCGAATGCCCGTACAGCCCGGCGTTGTCGTTGTCAAGTTTGAAGTGCCGATCACATTGCAGGCCGGCAAGACCGGCCGTCCGATGCTGGACCGCACGCTGGCCCGCTTCGAGCCCGTCGCGCTGGAGCCGGCCTTTCCTTTTCTGGAGCAGGCGGCCCGGAAACGTCCGCATCCCGCGCTGGACCGTCTGCGCACCATCTATCTATTGCGCTACAACCGTCCGATCTCGCCCTGGCGCGTGGCGGCCGAGTTGAGCCGCCTGCCCGGCGTCGTGTACGCCGAGCCGCTGCCGATCCGGCAGATCGTGGAGGTCCCCAACGACTCGCTTTACCCACAGATGACCCACCTGCCACGCATTCAGGCGCCGGAAGCCTGGGACGTGGTCAAGGGCGAACAGGGCGACGTGGTCATCGCTATCGTGGACGGCGGCACCGACTGGCGTCATCCCGACCTGATCGACAACGTGTGGACCAACCCGGGTGAGATCCCCGACAACGGCATCGACGACGACGGCAACGGCTTTGTCGACGACGTACACGGCTGGAATTTTGCCAACGATACGCCCGATCCTTCCGGACTTTCGGCCACGCCGCTCAACGCGGCGCACGGCACCCAGGTAGCCGGCGTGGCCGCCGCCGTCACGAACAACAATCGGGGCGTGTCGGGCAGTAGCTGGAACGCCCGCTTTATGCCGATCAATGCGAGCTGCGCTGACACGGATCGCAGCATCTGCTACGGCTATCAGGGAATCGTGTACGCTGCCCTGAACGGCGCGCAGGTGATCAATGCGAGCTGGGGCGGTCCCGGTCTTTCCAGACTGGAAGCCGACGTGGTCGAATTCGCCACCGATCTGGGCAGCCTCATCGTGGCGGCCGCCGGCAACGACAGCGGCGACAACGACCGCGTGCCGTTCGGTCCGGCCAGCCATCCGCGCGTGCTCTCGGTGGGCGCCACCAACAAAGACAACGACGGCAAGGCCAGCTTTTCGAACTACGGGCGCAGCGTGAACGTCTTCGCGCCGGGCGTCAACCTGAACAGCACGCTGCCTAACGGCCGCTACACGGGATCGGCCAGCGGCACCTCGTTCGCCAGTCCCCTGACGGCCGGCATCGCCGCCCTGGTGCGGACGCGCTTTCCCGAATACACGCCCGATCAGGCCCGCGAACAGATCCGCCTGACCGCCGACCCGATCGACGCCGTCAATCCGGGCTTTTCCGGACGCCTGGGCCGCGGCCGCATCAACGCCTTCCGCGCCGTCACGGAAACCGGCTTTCCGGCCATCCGCCTGGTCGATCTCGACGTGGCCGATAGCGACGCCGACGGCTACCTCGAAAGCGGCGAGACCGTTCAGCTCACCGCCCGCTTCACGAATCATCTGGCCCCGGCCACCGGGGTGCAGTTTCAGTTGAGCGCCGACGCCGACTACCTCACCATCCTGCAGGGCGAGGCTCAGGTGTCGCAGCTCAATCCAGGCGATACCGTGCTGGTGACGTTTTCCTTCAGCATTGCCTCCGATGCCCCGCAAAACCGCACGGCGATTTTTCTGGCCGACATTCAGGCCGACGGCGGCTACGCCGACCGCGATCTGTTCCGCCTGGTGGTTAACCCCGAGCAAACCGCTACGCTGGCAACGGGACGCATTCAGACCTCGATTACCACTACGGGCAATCTCGGCTGGACGGGCTTTGCTGGAGAGTCGAGCGGCGTGGGCTTCGTGCTGGACGGGCACAATTTGCTTTTTGAAGGGGGCCTATTGGCCGGCATCTCGGCCCAGTTTGTCTCGGACGCTGTCCGGGGCGAAGACGGATCCACTCAGCACCGCGACTTCCAGCCGACCGAAGGCGGCAGCCTTGAAGTCATCGCACCGGGACGCTTTACGGCCCAGCAGGGCACCATCGAACTGACCGACCGGGCAGCGCCCTTCCCGCTGCACATCAACGTACTGCAGGAAACCTACGCCGATACGGTTCCGGGGCGCCAGCTCTTTGTGATCGTCCACTACACCATTGAGAATACGCGCACCACAACGCTTTCTCCGCTGTATGCCGGAATTTTTCTGGACTGGGACGTGAATCCGGACGCGCAGGACTATGCCCGCTACGACCCGACGCGTCGCCTGGGCATCGTGCAGGATAAAAGCACCAACCCCGATACACTGGCGGCCATTCGCCTGCTGACCCCGGCGCCTTTCTCCTACCGGGTGATCGACAATCCGACGGAACTCTACGACGGCTTCACGCAGAGCGAAAAGTGGAGCGCACTCTCGGGCGGCCTGCAGCGGACGCATCTCAGCAATACCGACGTGTCGCAGCTCATGGCGGCAGGCCCCTTCCGGCTCGATCCGGGCTGCCGCATTCCGGTAGCCTTTGCCATTCTGGCGGCCGCCGATGCCGACACGCTCACGCAGGCAGCCGACGAAGCGCAACGGTTCTGGGACGAGGTCATCCAGCCCTCCATCCCCAACGAGCCGCCCGCCTTCGTGTCCGTGCCCGACACGCTGGTCGCCCATGAAGGCGAAGCGCTCAACTGGCAATTTGCGGCCACCGATCCGGACGCCTGCGCCTCGCTCAGCTTCCGAGTGCTGGAAGGACCGGACGGGTTCTCGGTGGATCCGTTGACCGGCCAGGTCCGGTTTGTGCCCGGCTTCAACCAGGCCGGCACCTACCCGGTACGCCTGCTGGTCACGGACGGCCTGGCCACCGATACGGCCCGGACCGTGCTCGTCGTGCAGGATACCAACAGCCCGCCGACCTTTACGGCCGTGCTCACCGACACGGTGCTCGTGGTGGGCCGGACGTTCCGCTATCAGTTCCGGGCCGAAGATCCGGAAGGTGATCCGCTGACCTATACGCTGGTCGAAGCACCGGTGGGCGCCACCATCGATCCACAGAGTGGCCAGTTTACGTTCACCCCGCAGGAAGTCGGCCAGTACACGGTGGTCGTGGCCGTCAGCGACGGTATGTTCACGCTCGAAACGCCGCGTATTCACCTGGAGGTGATTCCGGCTGAGGCCGGCGTGCAGGTTTACATACCTTCCGGCGGCGGCAACGTCATTCAGATCGTGTACGATGTGCCCGATCCCGAACCCGTGCGCCTGACGATCTACGACCTGCTGGGACGGCGGGTGCGCCAGTTAGTAGACGGCGTGCCGGGCACCGGCCGCCATACCATTACCTGGGACGGCCGCAGCGATGCAGGAATCGAGGTGGCCTCAGGCCTGTACTTCGTCCGCCTGGAGATCGGCGGCAAGGTGGAGACGCGCCCGCTCGTTTACGTGCGCTGAGCCGAAGCCAGCGCCGCCGAAGCGGCCAGCTCGCCCTGCCGCTTTTTCAGCAGGTAGTAGCGGATGCCGTCGGCCAGCGCCTGCCAGCTCGCCTCCAGGATGTTCGTCGAAACGCCCACCGTGTGCCAGCGGCGCTCGCCGTCCCGGTGTTCCACGAGCACGCGCACGGCCGCGGCCGTACCGTCGTCGGAGTTGAGCACGCGCACCTTGTAGTCGCTCAGGTGCACCTGGTCGAGATCCGGGTAGAAGCAGCGCAGCGCCTTACGCAGCGCGTTCGAGAGCGCATCGACCGGTCCATTGCCCTCGGCCACCACCAGCTCGCGTGCTCCCTGCACACGAATGGCCAGCGTGGCTTCCGAGTTGCAGACGCCGCCGTCCTCGTCGATTTCGGTTCGCACCCGCAGCCGATCCAGCGTGAAGAAACGCGTGTCTTCGCCCTGGATCGTGCGCAGCAACAGTTCAAACGACGCCTCGGCGCCCTGGAACTCGTAGCCCAGGTGCTCCAGCTCCTTGATACGCTGCACGGCCTGTCGGGCCTGCTCGCCTTCTTTGAGTTCGATGCCCAGCTCGGCGGCTTTGTACTGGATGTTGCTCTTGCCCGACAGGTCCGAGACCAGCACCCGGCGGCGGTTGCCCACTTTCTCGGGCGGGATGTGTTCGTAGGCCCGGGGGTCTTTCATGACGGCCGAGACGTGCACGCCGCCCTTGTGCGCGAAAGCGCTCCGCCCCACGTACGGCGCCCGATCGATCGGCGTCAGGTTGGCCACCTCGTTGACGAAGCGGGAAAGGTCCGTCAACTGGGCCAGCTTTTCTTCGGGCACGCACGTGAAGCCCATCTTGAGCTGCAGGTTCGGGATGACCACACACAGATCCGCATTCCCGCAGCGTTCCCCGATGCCGTTGATCGTGCCCTGCACGTGCCGGGCGCCGGCCGCCACGGCCATGATTGTGTTGGCCACGGCGCAGCCCGTGTCGTTGTGCGTGTGGATGCCCAGCGGCACGTCGAACTGGCGTCGCACCTCCCCCACGATCCGATAGATGTCGCTCGGGAGCGTGCCGCCGTTCGTGTCGCAGAGCACCAGCACGTCGGCGCCGGCCTCGGCCGCCGCACGCAGCGTCTCCAGCGCGTAGGCCGGATCGTCCTGATAGCCGTCGAAGAAATGCTCGGCGTCGTAGATGACGCGGCGGCCGTGCGCCTTCAGGTAGGCCACCGACGAGGCGATCAGCTCCAGATTCTCTTCGAGCGAGACGCCCAGCGCGACGCGGGCATGCAGCGTCCAGCTCTTGCCGAAGATGGCCACCGTGGGCGTTTCGGCCTCCAGAAGCGCCCGCAGATTGGGATCGTCTTCGGGCGCCAGCCCGGCCCGGCGCGTGGAGCCGAACGCGCAGATCTGCGCATGCTTCCATTCGATGTCCCGGGCCCGCTCGAAAAATTCCTTATCCTTGGGATTCGAGCCCGGCCATCCCCCTTCGATCACGTCGATGCCGAAGTCGTCCAGGCGGCGGGCGATGCGGATTTTGTCATCGACGGTCAGCGTAACGTGTTCGCCCTGGGTACCGTCGCGCAGCGTCGTGTCGAAGAGTTCGATCTTCATGGCTGTCAGGCGTTTGTGGGGATCAGGCCGGCCTTACGGGCATACTCGAACAGGTTGCCTGCCCGCAGGATTTCGGCCACTTCGCCCAGTGGATGGAGCAGAAATTCTTCGCCGGTGGTCAGATTCGTCAGCTTGGCCAGGCGCGTGTCGATCTCCAGCTCGTCGCCCGTGCGGATTTTGTCGATCAGGCGAACCGGCGTTTCGAACGGCACGAGAAAGCCGCCGTCGATGGCGTTGCGGTAGAAGATGCGCGCATAGCTTTCGGCGACGACGGCCTCGCAGCCGGCTTCCTGGAGCGCGAACGGGGCGTGCTCGCGCGAGGAACCGCAGCCGAAATTCTTGCCGGCCACCACGATCTTGAAGCGGCTTTTGTAGGCGTCCGGCTCGGTAAACGGAATGTTACCGAACGGAAGGCCCTGGCCTTCGGCCGGTACGCCGCTGAGCGCATAGCGGCCATAGAGCCGCCGTTCTTCGGGACGCGTCAGGCTGTAGACCAGGTGTTGCGCCGGAATGATCTGGTCGGTGTCGATCGAGTCACCTACGACGTAGGCCAGCCCACGGATGATGTCTTTCATAGCCGTATCGGGTTGGAAAGCGGGGTGGAGCAGTCCGGAGACTGCTCCACCCCGTGTTTTTCAGGATTACACCAGCACTTCGCGCGGGTCGGTGATGACGCCCGTCAGGGCCGAAGCGGCCACCGTCAGCGGCGAGGCCAGATAGACGGAGGCCTGCTTGGAGCCCATGCGGCCCGGGAAGTTGCGGTTCGTGGTCGAGATGACCACCTCGGTGCCGTGCGTGCGGCCGAACGTGTCGGGCGGGCCGCCCAGGCACGCGCCGCAACTGGCATGGCCGATCTTGCAACCCGCATTTACGAAGATGTCGTAGAGCGAGACGCCGTCGATCTTGTAGTGGTGCAACTGCTGCTCCACGTAGGTGGAAGCCGGCACCACGAAGGTATCGATCCGCACCTCTTGCCCCTTCAGGATGCGGGCGGCCGCGATGAAGTCTTCCAGTTTGCCGCCCGTGCAGCTTCCGATATAGGCACGGTCGAGCTTCGTGCCGGCCACCTCGGTGACGGTCGCCCGGTTGTCGGGCCGGTGCGGTTTGGCCACGACGGGCTCCAGCTTGGAGACGTCGTAGACGTACTCCGAGTGGTAGCGTGCATCGGGATCGCTGTGATAGATCTCAAAGGGCGCATCGGTCCGCTCCTGCACGTAGGCGATCGTCTTCTCGTCGGGCGCGATGATGCCGCTTTTGCCACCCGCTTCGATCGCCATGTTCGTGAGCGTCATGCGCTCTTCGATCGACAGGTCGTAAACGGCCTCCCCGTCGAATTCCATGGCGCGGTAGGTCGCCCCGTCGATCCCGATGTCGCCGATGATGGCCAGGATGAGGTCCTTGGCCATCAGGTAGGGTGGCAGGCTACCCTCGAAGATGAAGCGCATGGTTTCAGGCACCTTGACCCAGATCTTGCCGGTGCCCATGATGAAGGCCGCGTCCGTGTTGCCCACCCCCGTCGAAAAGAGGCCGAAAGCCCCCGACGTACAGGTGTGGCTGTCGGTGCCGATCAGCACGATACCCGGACGATTGAAGCCCTCTTCGGCCAGCGCTACGTGACAGACGCCCTTGTAGCGGGACGTCCCCACGTCGTAGTAATAGGGCAGGTCCTGCTCACGGGCGAACTCGCGCAGAATCTCGATATTGCGCCGCGCGTGCGGATCGGCCGTAAAGATGTAGTGGTCCGGCAGGATCACAACTTTTTCGCGATCCCACACGCGGGCATTCGGTCCGAATTCACGCTTGAAAATCTCGATGGTTGGCGGCCCGCACACGTCGTGCGTCATCAGGATGTCGACGCTGATCCAGATGTTTTCGCCCGGGGTTACCCGGTCGCGCCCGGCATGGCGGGCCAGGATCTTTTCGGTGATGGTCATGCCCATAGGCGTTCCCCTGTGGGTTTATGGTTCAGGCGGCTGCGCCGCCAAAGGATTGCATGATGCCCGCGTTCACGAACGAGACGCTTTCCCGATCAGCCCGATACTGCTCGAGCTGGTTGATAGCCTCCAGGTAGGCGTCGGCCGACGCGCGCAGCACGTCGGTGTGCCGGGCCACGCCCTTGAAGCGCGTGCCGTTGAAGTCGATCACGACGGTCACCTCGCCCACGGCGTCGGCCCCTTCGGTGACCGAACGCAGCTCGTAGCTGACCAGCTCGTGCGCGGCTCCCACGGCCTGGTCGATCGCCTTGTAGATGGCGTTGACCGGACCGTCGCCGGTGGCCCGTTCGATGCGCAGCGTGTTGGTCGCCCGGTTGAGAATCTGCACCTCGGCCTCCGGTGCTCGGTGCGTACCGGTCGCGACGTGCATTTCCATGAGCTGGTAGAGTGCTTCCGGATTGTCGTCCGGTTGCTCCTCTACCAGTCGGCGCAGATCCTCGTCGTAAATTTCCTTCTTCAGGTCGGCCAGCGCCAGGAAGCGCCGGTAGATTTCCTCTTTGCGCTCCTCCGGAACCTCGATGCCCAGTTTGGCCAGGCGGCTGAAAAGGCCATGTCGCCCCGAGTGGCGTCCCAGTCGGATCTGCTCGGGCTCCTGGCCCACGTCTTCGGCGCGCATGATCTCGTAGGTATCGCGCCGCCGCAGCACGCCGTGCTGGTGGATACCGGCCTCATGGCTGAAGGCGTTGCGGCCGACGATGGCCTTGTTGGGCGGTACCGGGAAGCCGGTGGCCATCGAGACCATGCGGCTGGTTTCCGTCAGGTGTTGCGTGACAATGTTTACCTGCAGGCGACCAAACCGCTCACCACGCACCTTCAGCGCCATGACGACCTCCTCGAGGGCGGCATTGCCGGCCCGCTCGCCGATGCCGTTGATCGTGCACTCGATCTGACGCACACCCGCCTGCACGGCCGCCAGCGAGTTGGCCACGGCCAGTCCCAGGTCGTCGTGGCAGTGCGCCGAGAAGATGACGTGCGGGGGCGGCTGTACCCGCCGGATCACCTCCCGGAACATGGCCGCGTACTCGTCGGGCACGCAGTAGCCGGTCGTGTCGGGCAGGTTGATCGTGGTGGCGCCGGCTTCGATGGCCACCTGCACGACTTCGGCCAGGTAGCCCACGTCAGTGCGCCCGGCGTCCTCGGCGCTGAACTCCACGTCGTCGGTGAAGGTGCGGGCCAGGCGGACGGCCTCTTCGGCCAGGCGCAGGATCGTCCGGCGCTTTTCGGCCAGCGTGCGCCCGTAGCGCTCGTCGCCGAACTTGGCGTCGATGTGGATGTCGCTGGTGGCAATGAACGTGTGGATGCGCGTGCGTTTGCCGGGCTTGAGCGCCTCGGCCGCCGCCCGGATGTCCTCTTCGCGCGCCCGCGCCAGCGCGCAGATGACAGGTCCTTCAACCTCGGCGGCAATGCGCTGCACGGCCTCGAACTGGGCCGGCGACGAGATCGGAAAGCCGGCCTCGATGACATCCACGTTCAGCCGGGCCAGTTGATGCGCAATGCGCAGTTTTTCGTCGATTGTCATGGAAGCGCCCGGCGCCTGCTCGCCGTCGCGCAGCGTGGTGTCGAAGATGATGATACGGTCGCTCATGGCTGTTGGCAGGGTTTGGGACGGAAGGTTCGGATGTTGCCGCTCCGGTTGCATAGCGCGCCCGGCCTGTCGGCAACCCGCGGCACCCAGTTGCCGGACCTACTCGGTGGCCGGGCGCCGGCTAAGTCGCCGTCCCACCCTGCCGCTTCGTACCGCTACAACCCCTTCGTCCATGTCTCCTTCCGAATTGGTTTTTACGAAGCTACCGGCGTTTGCTGTCGCACGTAGGCCGCAATGAACTGACCGACGGCTTCGGTCGAGACGGGCGTCTCACCGGCCCGACACAGGTCGGCCGTCTTGACGCCCTCGGCCAGCGCGGCGTCCACCCCCTGTCGGACGGCCCGTGCGGCGGCCTCCTGACCGAGCGTCTCCAGCAGCATGGCGGCCGACAGGATTGCAGCCAGCGGGTTGGCCTTGCCCTGGCCGGCAATGTCCGGAGCGCTGCCATGCACTGGCTCGAACAGCCCCACGCGCCCGCCAATGCTGGCCGAAGGCAGCATGCCCAGCGAGCCCGGCAGCGTGGCGGCCAGGTCCGAAAGGATGTCGCCGAACAGGTTGCCGGTGACCACCACGTCGAACCGCCGGGGATCGCGCACGAGCTGCATGGCCGCATTGTCCACGTAGAAATGCTCCAGCTCCAGCTCGGGGAATTCCTCCCGATGCACCTGGGAGACCACCTCGCGCCAGAGCTGGGACACTTCGAGCACGTTGGCCTTGTCTACCGAGGCGACGCGGCCGCGCCGACGCTTCGCCCATTCAAAAGCCACCCGGGCGATGCGGGCCACCTCTTCGCGCGTGTAGCGCATCGTGTTCCAGGCCATCTGGCCGTTGCGGCCGCGCGGCTCGCCGAAGTAGATGCCGCCGGTCAGCTCGCGCACGATAAGCAGATCGGTGCCGGCTACCACCTCGCGCTTGAGCGGCGAGGCGTCGGCCAGAGCCTCGGGGACCTGCACCGGCCGCAGGTTGGCATAGGCTTCGAGCGCCTTGCGCAGCCGCAGCAGTCCGGCCTCGGGCCGTTGTGCCCGGTCCAGGTTGTCCCATTTCGGACCGCCGACGGCTCCCAGCAGCACGGCATCGGCCTGCAGGCAGGCCTGCAGCACCGGCTTGGGCAACGGGTCGCCCGTCGCGTCGATGGCCGCACCGCCCACCGGATGCGTTTCGGTCGTCAGCCGAAAACCAAAGGCCTCGGCGGCCGCCTCCAGCACGTGCACGGCCTCGCGCGTCACCTCCGGCCCGATGCCGTCGCCGGGCAATACGACGATATGGTAATGGGGCGTCTCCATCGCGTTCTCCTCACGCAGCCGTCGTCTCTTCGGGGACTTCCTTGGCTTTGAGCCAGCTCATCATCTGGCGCAACTTGCGGCCGATCACTTCGATCGGATGCTGGCGCGTCTTTGCCCGCGTTTCCCGCAGCTTCTTTTCGCCCGATTCGTATTCGGCGATCCACTCCCGCGCGAACTGGCCGGACTGAATCTCCTGCAGGATCTTTTTCATTTCCTCCTTCACCTGAGGCCCGATCACGCGAGGGCCGCGCGTGTAGCCGCCGTACTCGGCCGTGTCGCTGACCGAGTAGTACATGTAGGAGATGCCGCCCTCGTAATAGAGGTCGACGATCAGCTTCAGTTCGTGCAGGCACTCGAAATAGGCCAGTTCCGGCGGGTAACCGGCCTCGACGAGCGTCTCGAAGCCGGCCTTGATCAGCTCGGCCGAGCCGCCGCAGAGCACCGCCTGTTCACCGAACAGGTCGGTCTCTGTTTCGTCCTTGAAGGTCGTTTCGATCACCCCGGCGCGCGTGCCGCCGATGGCCGCCGCATAGCTGAGCGCCAGTTCGCGGGCCTGTCCCGTCGCGTTCTGAGCGACGGCCACCAGACAGGGCACGCCGTTGCCTTCCTGGAAGGTGCGACGCACCAGATGCCCCGGCGACTTGGGCGCCACCATGAACACGTCGACGTCGGCCGGCGGCTTGATCTGGCCGTAATGGATGTTGAAGCCGTGCGCAAAGGCCAGCGCCTTGCCGGCCTTCAGGTGCGGGGCGATGTCGGCTTCGTAAACCCGCTTCTGATGCTGATCCGGAATCAGGATCATGATCACGTCGGCCCAGTCGGCCGCCTCGGCGATCGACCGGACGGTCAGCCCCTGGGCCGATGCCTGCGCGGCCGAGGAGGAGCCGGGCCGCAACCCGACCACCACGTCCACACCGCTATCGCGCAGGTTCAGGGCGTGGGCATGCCCCTGACTGCCGAAGCCGATGACAGCAACTTTTTTGCTCTGAATTAGCGACAGATCCGCGTCATAGATGACGTTCATGGGCCCTTCGTTTTTTAGCGTTCGGGGGACAGATTCAGCGTGGGGTCTTCGTGCGTGAGCCAGCTTCCGGAGGAGCGGCGCATGGCCACACGGCCGCTACGGGCCACCTCCAGAATACCGTGCGGCTTCATCAGCTTGATGAAGGCCTCGATTTTCGAAGTCGGACCGGTCAGCTCGAAGGTCATCGTGTCGGGCGTGATGTCCACCACTTTGCCGCGGAAGATCTCGGCCGTGTCCATGATGGCCGCCCGGGTCTCGTTCGTGTAGCGCACCTTGAGCAGGCACAGCTCGCGCTCGACGAACGAGCTTCCGGTCAGGTCTTCCACGTGCAGCGTGTCGATCAACCGGTCGAGCTGGCGCAGCACCTGCCCGATGATCCGGTCGTTGCCCGTGGTGACGATCGTCATGCGGGAGATGGTCGGATCGTCCGTCTCGCCGACGGTGACGCTCTCCAGGTTGAAACCGCGGGCGGAAAACAGGTTGACCACCCGGATCAACGCCCCGATCGTGTTTTCGAGCAGCACGGCGATCGTGTGCCGGTGCACCTGTTCCGGCTCGCCCGGCAGGAGCGGTTCGCCCGCCTTGCGTTTGCGCAGGATCTGCTGGGGCGTCAGGGTCGGCATGTCCATTTCCGTTTGCATGGCGCACCTCAGACAAAAGCGTTAGGGGTGAGACGCTTGGTAATCATTTCGCTGGTCGAAGCGCCGGCCGGCACCATCGGGAAGACCAGCTCTTCCTTCACCACCCGAAAGTCGATCACGACGGGCCGGTCGTTCACCTTCCAGGCCTCGTCCAGCACGGCGTCGACCTCCTCGGGCCGGGTAGCCCGCAGGCCCACGCAGTGGAATGCCTCGGCCAGCTTGACGAAGTCCGGGTTCGTGTCGGACAGGTCCGTGTGGCTGAAACGGTTTTCGTGGAACAGCTCCTGCCACTGCCGGACCATGCCCAGGAAATTGTTGTTGATGATGGCCACTTTGATGGGCAGGCGATGCGCCGCGGCCACGCCCAGCTCCTGGGCGTTCATCACGAACCCGCCGTCGCCGCTGATGCAGACCACCGGCCAGTCGCTCCGCCCGCGCAGCCCGAAGGCAGCGCCGATGGCGGCCGGCAGGGCAAAGCCCATCGTGCCCAGTCCGCCCGAAGTGATGTGCGTACGCGGGTGCAGGAAGCGGAAGTACTGGGCCGTCCACATCTGATGCTGCCCCACGTCGGAGACCACTACGGCGTGGCCGCCCGTCTTGGCGCGGATGCGTTCGATGACGTATTGCGCCCGCAGCTTGCCATCGCCTTTTTCATAGGTGAGCGGGCACTCGGCGCGCCAGTACTCGATCTTGGCCAGCCATTCTTTCGTGTCTTTGGGCTCCACCAGCGGGAGCAACTGCTCCAGCACCTCGCGCACGTCGCCCACGATAGCGCAGTCGACCGGGACGTTCTTCGAGATGCAGGACGGGTCGATGTCGATGTGGATCACCTTCGCATAGGGCGCCCAGGAATCGACGCGGCCGGTCACCCGGTCGTCGAAGCGCGCGCCCACGGCGATGATCAGGTCGGCGTGCTGTACGGCCTGGTTGGCGTACCAGGTGCCGTGCATGCCCAGCATGCCCAGCGCGAGCGGATCGTCTTCAGGGAAGGCGCCCAGCCCGTGCAGGGTCGTAGTGACCGGGATGCGGGCCTTGCGGGCCAGCCTGGTCAGCAAATCGGCCGCATTGGCGTTGATCGTGCCGCCCCCCACGTAGAGCAGCGGTCGCCGCGACGCGGCGATCAGCTCCGCCGCTTCCCGGATGCGTTCCGGATCCGGCGGCCCCGGCAGCCTGTAGCCCCGCAGGTGAACCTCCTCCGGATAGGCAAAAGGTGCCTTTGCCAGCAACACGTCTTTGGGCAGGTCCACCACCACAGGCCCCGGACGCCCCGTGCGCGCAATGTGATAGGCGGCCTTGATCGTCCAGGCCAGATCGCGCACGTCGCGCACCAGGAAGCTGTGCTTCGTGATCGAGCGCGTGATCCCGATCGTGTCGGTTTCCTGGAAGGCGTCGTTTCCGATCAGTTTGGTGGGCACCTGACCGGTGAAGACCACGATGGGCACCGAGTCCATGTAGGCGTCAGCAATGCCCGTGACCGTGTTGGTGGCCCCGGGTCCGCTGGTGACCAGTACCGTACCCACACGCCCCGTGGCCTTGGCATAGCCTTCGGCCATGTGCGTGCCGCCCTGCTCATGGCGTACAAGGATGTGCTGAAAGCGCGGCTTGAGACGGGCGATTTCGTCGTAGATGTGGATGACGGCGCCGCCGGGATGCCCGAAGACGATCTCGACGCCCTCGGCCTCCAGCGACCGTACGAAGATTTCGGCGCCGGTCACGGGTTCGGTGGATGCGGCCACAGGCTCGCCTTCGGCGCTCAGGGCCGGACGGGCAGATCGGACCAGCGGGATCGTGTCGGTACGCATGGCTACCTCACAGGCTTGGACGGTGAAAATTGGTCTGGTTTTCTGGTTCGCTCGGTCTGGCTTCCGGGGTCAATCCCCCGGCCTCAAGCTCTTCTGAACCGCCCTACCTGTGAAGTGCCAAGGGGATTGACCGCCGTGCGTATCAGCCAATAAGGCCAATAATGAGTACGAGCAGGCCAATAAGGAGCAGCGGCAGCGCCCGAAGTCGGAGGCTGCTCCCGGCTACAACCTGCTGTACTCGCGCGGTCATCCCCTGATCAAAGGGATGGGCCCACGACGTCACCAGCGCGGTCGCCTGACCGCACGCAGCCACTGTGTTCATCCGGTGACGTCCGTGTGACATAAAAACCTTTCAGCTTTTGCGTGCAACGTGTGGCCTAATTAACGCGCAAACGGCCCGGATGTCAACCGTTTCGCCGAATCAAGGCCAATCGGGCACGAGACACCCTTCAGGCAGGATCGGTAGCGCTTTTTGTTTTATTAAATAAAGAAAGATCCTGCTTTTCCAAACATTTTTTTGAATATGGATGCGCTTTCCTGCTAAAATACGGACAACACATACCGGTCAACTTCAAAAGAAAGGATTGCGTATCTTCTCCCATTTTTCACATAAATCAACGCCGCCAGAAGGTGCGCGTCAGCAGAATGAGCACGGTGAAGATCTCCAACCGGCCGATCATCATCAGCAGCGCCAGGATCCACTTGGCCAGCGCCGGCAGATGCGCGTAGTTCTCGGCCGGACCCATCGTCCCGAACGCCGGACCGATATTCCCCAGACAGGAGAGCACGGCCCCGAAGGCGCTCAGCAGGTCCACCTCCATGGCGCTCAGCGCCAGCGTCCCCATGCCCAGCAGCCCGAAGTACAGCACAAAAAACGAAAGCACATTCCGCAAAATCTCGTCGCTGACCATCCGGCCGTTGAGCCGTACAGGCACGATGGCGCGGGGATGAACCAGTTGTTTCAATTCCCGAAAGGAGTTTTTGAAGAGCAAAACGTGCCGTACCACCTTGATGCCGCCGCCCGTCGAACCGGCCATGCCGCCCACAAAAAACAGCAGAAACAACACGCCCACGGCCAGCGGCGACCATTGCTCGTAGTCGGCCGTGCCGAAACCTGTCGTTGTGATAATCGAGACGGCCTGAAAGGCACCGTGCCGCAGTGCGTCGGCCAGTTCCGCATAGGTCTGGTAGTCCTCTTCGGCGTGCAGGGGCGCCCAGATGCCCAGCGTGATCAGTACGGTGGCAACCGCTACGATCGACAGGTAGACGCGCAGCTCGGTGTCCTGCCACACCGGCCTCCACTGCCCGTGCAGCAGCCGATAGTGCAGCGCGAAGTTGGCGCCGGCCAGCAGCATGAACACGGTAATGACCCACTCCACGTAGGCCGAGCCGAACTGCCCGACCGAGCCGTTCTTCGTGGAAAAGCCGCCCGTGGCCATCGTGGCGAAGGCGTGGTTGACGGCGTCGAACCAGTCCATCGCCGGCAGCAGGAGCAGTACCTCCAGCGCCGTGATGCCCACGTAGATCAACCACAGCCGGCGGGCGGTCTCCCGCACGCGCGGCGTCAGCTTATCGGCCGTCGGGCCGGGTACCTCCGCCTTGAAGAGCTGCATGCCGCCCACGCCCAGGATGGGTAGAATGGCCAGTGTGAGCACGATGATGCCCATGCCGCCCAGCCAGTGTGCCAGGCTTCGCCAGAACAGATAGGCGCGAGGCAATGCCTCGATCTCCGGCGTGCGCTCTCCGCCCAGGATGGTAGCGCCCGTCGTGGTGAAGCCGCTCATCGTCTCGAAGAAGGCGTCCGTGTAGGAGAGCACGTCGCCCAGCACGAACGGCAGCGCTCCGAAAAGCGAGAGCACCAGCCACGCCAGCGCCACGATGGCGAACCCCTCGCGAATGCCGGGCTCGTGGGGACGGCGCCCACCGAGTATCCATAGACCACCACCCACAACTCCGGCCAGCAGGGCCGCCAGCACAAACGGCTTCCAGGCGGCTTCTTCGTAGAGCAGCGCAATGCCCGCCGGTAGCAATAGCGCAACGGCCAGGAATCCCAGCAGGGCGCCCAGGGTTGCCGCCAGCGCACGCAGATTCAACACCATGGCTCAGCGATTGTCGAACAGCCGTTCCACTTCGGCCAGCTGGTCGGGCGTCACGAACACGATCGCCCGGTCGCCCTCCTGAATTTGCGTATCGCCGGTGGCAATTTCCACCTGGCCGTTGCGCAGCAGGGCACCGATCAGTACACCCCGGGGAAGTTTCAGCGCTTTGAGGGGCTTGCGCACGATGGGTGCCCGGGGCTTGGCCTCGATTTCCAGAATCTCGGCGTTCAGCCCGTAGACGGTCGCCACGCTGAGCACATGCCGGCCGCGCAGGAAGCGCAGAATCTCGCGCGAGACGGCCAGCTTCTGGCTCACGGCCGCGTCCAGTCCGATCGCCTGGCTGATGGGCACGTAGGCCGTCTTCGAAAGCAGCGCCACGGTTTTCCGTACGCCCAGGTGCTTGGCCATCAGGCAGGTGACCAGGTTCGACTCCTCGTCGTCGGTCACGGCCACGAAGGCGTCCATTTCGCCCAGCCCTTCACTCACCAGCAGGTCGATGTCGGTCACGTCGCCGTGCAGCACGAGCACGTGCTCCAGCTCCTCGGCCAGCTGCTCGGCCTGCTCGCGATCGGGTTCGATCAACTTGATCTGGCGATTTTTCTCATCGCCGAGCTGTCGGGCCACCTGAGCGCCCACCTTGGTGCCGCCCAGGATCATGATGCGCTGGATCGGCGCCTCCAGCTTGCCCATCGCACGGGCGATCACCGGAATCTCGTCGGGGCGGGCCAGCACGAAGATCTGATCGTTGCGCTGCAGCCGTTCATCGCCATGCGGTAGAATCGTGCGAAAGCCCCGGCTGATGGCCATCACGCGGAAGCGCAGGGGGGCCAGCTCGGCGGCCAGTTCGCGGAGCGATCGGCCCAGCACGGGCGCGCCGGGGTCCAGCCGCATGCCCACCAGTTGCAGTCGGCCGTCGCAGAAGTTCAGCACGTCGGTGGCCCCGGCCCGGCGGATCAGGCGCACGATCTCGGCGGCCGTGCTTTCTTCGGGATGGATGAGCAGGTCGATGCCCAGCTCGCTGGCCTGCAGCACCGACTCGGCTCGGCCCAGCACATCGGAGCGCACGCGCGCCACCGTGGTCGGCACCCCCAGACGGTCGGCAATCATGCAGGCGATCAGGTTGACCTCGTCGATGGCGGTCACGGCAATCAGCATGTCGGCCTCGCGGATGCCGGCCGCCTCCAGCGTATGGATCGAAGTGCCGCTGCCCTGCACCGTCAGCACGTCAAGCCGCTGCGCCACCTGCTCCAGCACGGTCGGGTCGGTGTCGACCACGACCACGTCGTGCTGCTCCAGCGAAAGCGTGCGGGCCACGTCGAACCCGACCTCACCGGCGCCGATGATCACCACGCGCATGGGGTTCTTTCAGCCTGTTGTCTGGTTTTCGGGAGCTTCCGGGGGCTGCTCGTCCGAAGCCAGCGGCAACCGCAGCCAGAACGTCGTCCCGACACCTTCTTCCGACTCGAAGCCGATGGCACCCTGCAGGTCCAGCACGCACTGCCGCACGATGGCCAGCCCCAATCCGCTGCCGCCGGTTTTGGTGGAGAAATTTGGCTCAAAAATTTTCGGACGCAGCGCCTCGGGGATGCCTCGCCCGTTGTCTTCCACGGTGCTGTAGGCCCAGCGGCGCCCGCCCTCATCCACTTCCAGGCGCGTGGTAACCCGCACCCGCCCCGGCCGTTCCGGCACGAGCGCCTGTAGCGCGTTTTTGATCAGGTTGATATAGACGCGCCGTAGCTCCTCGCGATCGGCCTGCACGACGAGCGGCTCCGGGTGCAGTGCCAGCTCGATGGGCCGACCGGCTTCGGCTTCCATCAGACGGGCCGCCTCGCGGATGACTTCGTTCAGATCCACCCGTTCCAGTCGGCGCGTGGGCATGCGGGCCAGCGTCGAAAAGTCGGCGGCAATGTGCGATAGTGTGTCGATCTGTTCGATGAGCGTGGTGGTGACACGCTCGAACAGTTCGGCAAACCGGCCGGGATCGTCGCGGCGGGCAAAGGCGCGGCGCAGGTGCTGGACGGACAATTTCATGGGCGTGAGCGGGTTTTTGATCTCATGCGCCACCTGTCGGGCCATTTCGCGCCAGGCCAGCTCGCGTTCCTGGCGGGCCAGTTGCTCGCGGCTTTCTGCCAGTTGGCGGAGCATCCAGTTGAAGGTGCGGGCCAGCGCGCCCAGTTCGTCGCGCGACTCGACAGGAAGCGGTCGGTCCAGCTCGCCCCGGGCCACCGCCTGCAGTCCCTCACGGAGTCGGGCCAGCGGACGCACCAGCGCACGGGCCACCAGCCAGGCCGTCAGTAGCACCAGAAACATCAGCACCAGCAGCGCCCCGAACAGATAGGCCACGGTGCGCGCCCGTTCCTCCTCCAGCCGCTCCTGCTCGGGCAGTGCCGGGACAGCCACCACGTAGCGCGGCCGCCCTGCCTCGTCAAGCAGCGCCCGATAGCCCGTCCAGTAGGCGAATGTCCCCAGGCGCTCGGGCACAAAGGCCGACCGCTGTGCCCGACAGTAAAGCGCCTCGTAGGCAGCAACGGGCATCAGCGGTTCGATCAGCCGTTCGCGCACCAGCCGGGGACGTGTGGTGGCGATGAGCTGCCCGCCCCGGTAGAGCTGCAGGTCCAGCCCGGTGCGGCGGGCGATCGAATCGAGTGGAACGCGGTCCAGCACCTGGTAAGGCAGCTCGCCCGGACGGGCCGCCTGGCTCAACGTGCGCTCGACGCGGTCCAGGTACTGACGCAGCCAGGCCTGCACGGCCCGCTGACTTTCGGCCTCCAGCACACGCACACCGACCACGCCCACGACGACCACCGCCACGAAGCCCACCCCGACCAGCGCATTGAGCACACGATCCTGAAAGCGGGCTTCGAGAAGCGGAAGCCATCCCCTGCGCCAGCGATAGATCAGCCCGCCCGCATACACCACCAGCATCAGCAGCAGGCCGGTCAGCGTCAGGCGTAGCAGGTAGTACAGGTGGTCGAAAAGCGATAGCGCGGGAAGACGGGCCGCGTGTACGACCTGGGCCGCATCGTCCACGCGCCGGTAGCAGGTCAGGTAGGTATGCGCGTTTTCGGTCTCGTAGCGCCACAGCACCGGTTGCTGCCGGAGCCGGCGCGTTACCGTCGGATCGAGCCGATAGCGGACGAAGGCCTGTCCCTGACTGCGCACCAGCACCCCTTCGCGAAACTCGGCCAGCGACAGCCCTTCATGCAGCATCCCGGTCACGCCGGCCGGTACCAGCACGCGTGGAAACGGGGTCTCGGCGCCGTAGAGCGGGCTGATCGGCTCGGCCCGGACCATGACCCACCCGGCCACACGGCCATCGTCGCGGCGTACCATGGTGAAGCCGGCATATTGCAGCCGGCCCGGCTCACGCCGCCCGCTCAGTTGCCTGATGAATGGCAACCGGCCTTCAGAGCGGCGGAACGCCTGCCAGAGCATCGCAAACTCGGCGGCATCCTGTGCCAGTGCCTCCGACCCAGAAGCGATCGGACTCCCTTCATAGCGGCCGACCGGCCGGCGGGCCCGATCGAAAAAGGTCAGGTTCACCTCGTAGGTCCCTGTCAGCGACGAGAGCAGCGAGCCGCGCAGCAACGCGTCGGCCAGCGAGTCGAGCCGAACCGAATCCGGATCGGTGGTCAGCAACACACTCAGCAGGCTGTCGGTCGCCAGCTCCTGCAGCGCCTGCTCGATGGCAAAGACGAGCCGGGGGTCCTGTCCCTGCCCGAACTGGTCCAGGGCCCGTTCCATTTGCAGGCGACGCTGCGCATCCAGCGCTGCCTGCAGCATCGGATACAGCAGCAGGCTGAGCACAAAGGGGACGGGTAGCAGCGCACGGAGCGTCAGCCAGCTTCCGGTCCGCGGCCACCGCACTTTCCAGCACGAAGCGGCCAGTCCGGCCCCCACCAGTACCAGCGCGACCGGCCACGGCACCATCCGATCGAGCGGCATCAACCCGTAAGCAATGCCCAAGACGGCAAGTGCCGACCCGAGGGCCAATCCCAGCCGGGCATGCCACGCTTCAGGGCCAGTGCCACCGAACCACCCTGTCGCCCGACCCAGCGCCGCCAGCAACACCAGCAGCGCCAGCAACAGTACCAGCAGCCCGGCCCAGACCAGCAGCACGAGCCGGGGCGGAAACAGGCCAGTTCGGGCCAGATAGTCGAGCGTACTGTCGAGCACGCTGTGCCGCACCACCAGCCCCAGCAGCACCACCGGCCCCAGCATGAGCAGGGCGGCCACCAGCCGAACGCCCACCGCGCGTAGCGGGTGGCCGGGAGTTGTGTCGGACGTGTTACGCCGGCATTCGGCCACTACCCGCCATATCCCCAGCGCGAACCCCAGTGCAAAGAGTGCCGTCAGGAGCAGGTCGCCGATGGAGCGCATCAATCCCCCGCCGAAGGCCGAGGCCAGATGAGCCGGATCGAAAAGCGGCGCCAGCGGCGTGCGTCCGCGCTGCCAGCGGTTGGGTACGTCCAGCACCAGGAGCAGGTAGCGCGCGCCCCACCAGGCCAGTCCTACCAGTGCGGCGTGTCTCAGCAAGCGTTGCGGACTACTACGCGCGGCCCACATCCACCGGATCATCCCGATCAACGCCCAGATGAGCAGCGCCGTGGCCCACAGCGCCAGGAGATGATCCATGCGTCGCGCCGCATCCCGGAGCACCTGGCCAGGCGAGGGGATACCCAGCAGCAGCGTGCCCAGTTGTCCGTTCAGCGCCCGTAGCGTGTATGCGGCCTGTCCGTCGGCGGACGTCGTCTGTCCCGGCAACAGGAGCTGCACCGTAACGCCCAGCTCGCGCTCCCACAGACGGAGCTGATTGTACGTGTCGAGATAGAGATTATCGACGGGCATCTGCCAGCGAAGCAGTTCCAGCACCCGAACAGCTCCAAGGGCATGTCCCTCCGCGTCGACCACCGGATGCCAGAGGCTGAGTGCCAGCCGCCAGGGTGGATCGTCCACCAGTTCCACCTGCACCTGCCGCAGAAAGGCCTCCGTGTTGGGGATGGTCCCGACCGGCAGGGTCACACCGGCCCAGGCCAGGCGCCGGGGCACCACATCGTAGATCTCAATGCCCCACCGTTCAGGTAACGATTGGCGGGCCAGCAGTGCCACCAGCGCTTCGGGACATGCCTCGCCCTCCTGCCGACGGAGCGCCTGCAAGGCATGCCGAACCGTCTCGTGCTGCGCCAGCCGCCGGGCCTCGGCCAGCAGGCGCTGTTGCCGGGCCATCAGATCGGCCTCGATGCGGGCGGCCATGCGGTCCAGTTGCGCCTGCCGCGCCGACTCCACATGGCGTTCGAGCCAGGCCAGCCGCAGCACGCGAAACACCCCGGTGCCCAGCAGGAGTCCCAGCAGCAGCAGGCCAACCTGCCAGTAGCGACGGGACCATCGGGGAATGTGCCGGGCAACCATGGTGCACCTGCCCCGCTATCGCCGCGGGCGGCCGGCCGTTACCCGCAGCTCATGAAGCCTCCACGTGCCTGCCTCATGATGTAGCCGCATGTACACCTGAAAGGGCGCAGCCGCCCGTGCATACCAGTAGCGTCCGACCAGAAACCGATGGGGCTCCAGCAGTCGGTCTTCGTCGAGTTCGACGCGCAGCGGCGGGTAGGCCTGGAAAAAGTCCATCAGGACATAGCGGGCCTGCATGCGGCTGTAGAGCTGTCCTCTGCCCAGCAGGGCCAGCTCCACCTGGGGCGGTGCCTGCTCCAGCAATCGGGCGGCATCGCCTCGTGCCAGCGCTTCGACCAGCACCTGGCGCAGCGAATCGGCCGGTTGCGCCCTGCCCACCACCGCACCCATCAGCCACAGCGCCAGGATGCAAAGCCCGGTGCAAAGCCATCGCATGCTGCCGGATGCTGCCGGATGTTCCGCCCGCATTTGCATTTACACCAGCCGGTATGGAATCTTTTCTTCGCCGTTCAGCACGGCCAGCACCGCCTCGGCGCAGGCTCGCGCCATGGCCGTTCGCGCCTCGACCGTCGCGCTACCCAGGTGCGGCGCCAGCACGACCCGATCGCTCCGCAACAGCGCCGGGTGCACCCGGGGTTCGTGCTCGAACACATCGAGCGCCGCCCCGGCAATCTGGCCCTGTTCCAGTGCTTCGACCAGCGCTTCTTCGTCCACGATCGGTCCCCGCGCGGTGTTCACCAGCACGGCCGTCGGCTTCATCTTCGCAAAGGCGGCGCGATCGAACAGGTGATAGCTCTCTTTATTGAGCGGACAGTGTATGGAAATCACGTCACTGGTGCGAAGCAGTTCGTCGAACGACACGTAGCGGGCGCAGCTCTGGCGCTCAATGGTCGGGTTGGCCGGCCGCCGGTTGTAATAGACAACGCGCATGCCAAAGCCGAGCGCCCGGCGGGCGACGGCGCTCCCGATGCGGCCCAGTCCCACGATGCCCAGCACCTTGTCGCGCAGATCGTGCCCCAGAAGCAGCTTCGTCTCCCAGCGCTTGAAATGGCCCTCCCGCACATAGCGATCCGCCTCGCGCACCCGACGTACCAGCGCCAGCAGCAGGGCAAACGTAAAATCGGCCGTGGCGTCGGTCAGCACCCCGGGCGTGTGCGTGACCACGATGCCGCGCGCGCGAGCTGCTTCCAGATCGATGTTTTCATAGCCCACGGCATGCTGGGCCACGATGCGCAGCTTCGGACAGTTTTCCAGCACGCGCGCCGTGACCGGATCCGAGGGCATGGTGATCAATGCGTCGGCCTCCCGGGCTGCTTCGATCAGCGCATCTTCGTCCAGGGGCTGCTCCGGGTCCGGATCGAGGATCTCAACCTGATGGCCGTTTTCAAACAGCGGACGAAGCCCTTCTTCCATGACGGGTCGCGTGACAACAATGCGTGCCATAGGCCTGTCTGTGTTCGATGGTGGAGAGTTACTTCAGCCAGATGCGGGTCACACCGGGGCCGCCCTGCTCCCACGGGGCATCTTCAAAGCGCTCCACCTCGGGACGGCCCTGCAGATAAGAGCGAATGGCCTGCCGCAGGGCGCCGGTACCCTTGCCGTGCAGCACTTCCACCTCGCGCACGCCACCGGCCACCGCCTCGTCGATGAGTCGCTCGACCGCCTGCAACGCCTCATCCACCCGATAGCCGCGCACGTCGATGCGCGTGCGGGCCTGAAGGGCCGGAAGCGTCGCACCTGTGGCCGTACGCCGCTGCGCACGCCGCGCCGCCCGGTTCAGCCGCCGCAGCCGGCTCACCGGCACGCGCATTTTCAGCGAGCCCACGGCGATCAGTGCCTCGTCGTCCTCCAGCGCCAGCACCTCGGCCGGCGTGCCGCCCTCGTCGAGCACCACCTGATCGCCCACGGCCAGCGTCGGACGCGGCTCCTCGGCGGCCGATGGCTTCGGACGAGCCCGGCGCCGCTGCTCGTGCAGGCGACGGCGGAAACGCTCCAGCGCCTCTCGCGCTGCCCGGGTGGCCTCCCGCTCGGCCTGCGCCTCTTTGATTTCCCGGATGGTTCGTTCGATACGCGCGTTGGCCTCTTTCAACAACTGTTCGGCCTCCTCCAGAGCGCGCTGCCGGATCGCCTCCGTCTCGGCTTCGAGTTGCGCCCGACGCGCCTCGTATTCGCGCCGGAGCTGCTCCAGACGTGCCTGCTCTTCGGTCAGCGCTGCCAGCCGGGCTTCCAGCTCCTGGTTGCGCGCCTCCAGCGTCCGCACAAGCGCCTCCAACGCCACCTGCTGCCGACCCACGAGCGCCTGCGCCCGCGCCAGCACCGGTTCGGGAATCCCCATGCGCCGGGCGATCTCGAAGGCATAGGATGAACCGGGCACTCCGAGCTGGAAGCGATACGTCGGGCTGAGGGTGGCCTGGTCGAACTGCATGGAGCCGTTTTCGACGCCTTCGGTCTCGTAGGCGAAGACCTTGAGCGCGCCGTGGTGGGTCGTGGCGATCGTGCGTGCGCCGCGCCGCGTCAGCTCTTCGAGAATGGCCTGCGCCAGCGCCGCCCCTTCGTCCGGATCGGTCCCCGTCCCCGCCTCGTCGATCAGAATGAGCGTGCGCGCGTCGGCCCGGGCCAGCATGTAGGCCATGTGCGTCATGTGCGCGCTGAAGGTGGACAGGTCGGCCTCGACGGACTGCTCATCGCCGATGTCGATCAGCAATTGATCGAAGAGCGACACGTGCGAGGCCGGATCGGCGGGGATGGGAAGCCCGCAGGCCAGCATCAGCACCAGCAGGCCGACAGTTTTCATGGCGACGGTCTTGCCGCCTGCGTTCGGGCCGGTGATGATCAGCGTGTGGAAAGTGCGGCCCAGCGTCAGGTCGAGCGGTACGACTTCGCGCACTTCACCGGTGGTCTCCTGCAGGCGCCGGAAGTGCAGCACAAGGACCGGGTTGCGGGCGTGCTTCAGCTCGATCACGCCATCGGCGGCCACCTCGGGCACATGGGCGTCCATCAGTTCGGCCAGCCGCGCCTTGGCCTGCAGCAGATCGAAGTGGCCCAGCACTTCGAGCGAAGCCTTCAGCGCAGAAAGATGCGGACGGAGCCAGCCAGTAGCCTCGCGCAGGATGCGGTCGATTTCGCGCAGCTCGGCCAGCTCCAGCTCGCGCACCGCGTTGTTCAGCTCCAGACAGGAGGCCGGCTCGATGTAGACCGTCTGCCCGGAGGCCGAGGTGTCGTGCACGAAGCCCGGTACCTTGCGGCGCGCCTCGGCCCGCACGGGAATCACCATGCGGCCGTTGCGAATGGTGGGCTGGTCTTCCGTCGCGTAGCCCTGCCGGATGGCGTCGCGGAGCGCTTCGAGCAGTGCTTCGCGCAGGCGCTGGCGCTGCAGGGCCAGCTGGCGGCGGAGCCGCTGCAGTTCCGGCGAAGCGTCGTCGCGCACCTGGCCATCCTCATCGACCACGGCAGCCAGCCGCTGCTCCAGCTCCGGAAGCGGCGTCAGGCGTTCGGCCAGGGCGGCCAGCGCCGGATACTTGCTCCGCCGCTCGCGGAAGTAGCGGGCCAGCAGGCGCACCGTCATCAGCACACGGCGCACGGCCTCCAGCGCCTCGCCTTCGAGGCGGGCCCCTTCGGGTGCAGCCTGCACCAGCCAGGGCCGTAGATCGATCAGGTTTTCGAGCGGAACAGGATCGTCGAAACGCAACGCCTGCTGCAACTCCTCGACACGGGCCAGCTCGGCCCTGACCGCCTCCAGATCCCGCAGCGGCCGGAGCTGCGCGACGGCTTCGGCGCCCAGCGGACTGCGCGTCTGCGCCTTCAGCGCTTCGCGCACCACGTCGAAGCCCAGCCGCGTCTCAAGCGTGTCGGGATAGCCGTGCAGCGTTGCGTCGGTGGGGCTCATCGGACCGTCGAATGGTCGCCAATGTTGAGGCGTTGCGGCTGACCGCGCACCTCGGCATGCTGGCCCACCAGCGAGTCGGCCAGCACGGCGCCTTCAACGCGCGCATGGGCAAACAGGATGCTGTCGCGTACCACCGCACCGCGCACTTCGGCACCGGCCTCGATCGACACATTGGGCCCGACGACGGAATCGACTACACGCGCGCCGGGTCCCACGTACACCGGCTCGTGTACGATGCTGTTCTCCACCGTACCCTGCCGCAGCGTGTCCCGTTCTTTGTGCAGGAAGTAGCGCGTCGTTTCCATGAGCGCCTCGATGGTACCGCAGTCGAGCCATTCGGTAACGGTCGCCGTCTTGAAGACGTAGCCGTCCTTCAGCATGCGGTCGAAGGCGTCCGTCAGTTGAAACTCGCCCCCGTGGCCGCGGATGTCCTGGTCGATGAGCTGCTGGATGTAGCGGCGCAGCACGGCCAGATCCCGTACGTAGTAGATGCCGATCAGCGCTTCGTTGGAAATGGGTTCCGAAGGCTTTTCGACAAGCGCCACCACCCGATCGCCTTCGCGCACCGCCACCCCGAAGCGCCGCGGATCGTCCACTTCTTTGACCCACATGACCACGTCGGCCCCTTCCAGATCGATGCCGGGCTCCATTTCGAAAAGCGTGTCGGCAAACACCACGATGCCCTCGCCCTCCAGATGATCGCCCGCGCAGTAGACGGCATGCGCCGTGCCCTCGGCCACGGGCTGCACGGCAAAGTGTGCGGTCATGTGGTGCCGGGCGCAGATGTCCCGGAGCTGCGCCCGAATCTCCTCGCCGAAGTCCGGTCCGAGCACGAAGACCCCGGTGTCCAGATGGCGCGGCAACACCCGGTTGAACGTGTCCACGATGCGCTCCACCATGCTTTTGCCTTTGACGGGAAGGAGCGGCTTGGGCGTCACATGCGAATGGGGACGCACGCGGGTCCCCCGTCCGGCCATGGGAATGATCAGCTTCATGGTACCTGTTGCCTTCGTTGATGCGCAAACCTGGCCTCAAAGATAGGACACTGACCGCTGGAATGTGCGACCTCTGTGCAATTTCAATCGGAGTATCTGTGCAAAATATTCGCGCTCTTCCAGGCTTAAAGCCTTCGGCATTGAACTTGAGGAAGAAGGAAGGGGTATGAATTTGCAAAACCAAAGCTGAAACAGCGATGCGAACCACTGGAGCGATCTTTTTCATGCTGGCGCTGCTGCTGGCCGGCTGTGCCCGGCTGAGCAATATGGAGAAAGGCGCTGCCGTCGGGGCCGGCGCCGGAGCCGTGGTCGGCGGCGCCATCGGCAAGGCGACGGGCAACACGGCCCGCGGCGCCATTCTGGGCGCCATCGTGGGCGGCACGGCGGGGGCCATCATCGGCCAGCGCATGGACCGTCAGGCCGCCGAAATGCAGCAGGAGCTGCCGGACGCCCGCATCGAACGCGTCGGTGAGGGCATCCTGGTCACCTTCGACTCGGGCATCCTGTTCGACTTCGACTCGGCCACGCTGCGCCCGGAAGCTCGCGAGAAACTCCGCCGCCTGGCCGAAAGCCTGAAAAAGTATCCCGAAACCGAAGTGCTCATCGTGGGCCACACCGACAGCACCGGTCCCGAGGAATACAACCAGCGCCTTTCGGAGCGACGCGCCGAGGCGGCCGCCGCCTTTCTGATGCAGCAGGGCATCCGTCCCAGCCGCATCCGCACGATGGGGAAGGGCGAAACCGAACCCATCGCTTCCAACGCCACCGAAGAGGGGCGTCAGCTTAACCGCCGCGTCGAAATCGCGATTTTTGCCAGTGAGGCCTACCGGAAAGAGCTGCAACAGTCGTACTGAGGAACCATGGACAAGCCGTTTCCGCTGTCACGAACCGACGGACACGCCCGCCATCCGCTCAGCAAGCTCTCGGAAGCCGAAGCGCTGGCCTGGCAGCAGCGTCAGATCAAAGACCTCTGGCGCATTTTCCGGATCATGTCGGAATTCGTCGAGGGCTTCGAGACGCTCTCGCGCATCGGCCCGTGCGTGTCGATCTTCGGCTCGGCACGCACACCCCGCGGTCATCGTTACTACCGGATGGCCGAGGCTGTGGGCCGCTGTCTGGTCAAGCACGGCTTCGGGGTCATCACCGGCGGCGGTCCCGGCATCATGGAGGCCGCCAATAAAGGCGCCAAGGAGGCCGGCGGCGTATCGGTGGGGCTGAACATTGTCATCCCGCACGAGCAGGAGAGCAACCCCTACATCGACCGCGACAAGCTGATCAACTTCGACTTTTTCTTCGTGCGGAAGGTGATGTTCGTCAAGTACGCGCAGGGCTTCATCGTGCTGCCCGGCGGATTCGGCACGATGGACGAGCTGTTCGAGGCGCTGACGCTCATTCAGACCGGCAAGGCCTCCCGCTTCCCGGTTATCCTGATGGGCACCGACTACTGGAGCGGCCTTCTCGACTGGCTTCGCAACGAGATGCTGGCCGCCGGCAATATCTCGCCTGAAGATCTGGAGCTGTTCATGCTCACAGATGAGCCAGAAGAGGCGGCCGAGATTATCGAAACCTTCTACCGGGAACGTGCGCTCGGACCTAACTTTTAGCGCTGTGTAGTTTTCGTGAAAAACCGGTTATCTTTCTTTTTACCGCTGGAACTTGTATCTTTAAGCCTTGTCTTCAAAGGCGACCTGGCCGCAAGTTTCGAATTTCCAAAACACTCCAACCAGAGAGCGATGATGCAGAAAGGAAGCATGCGCGCGGTTCTTCTGCTGGGCATGGCCCTGCTGGCCGTCGTGTTGACCCCTGTGACCACCCGCGCCCAGCAGGCGGACGAGTACAAGAAGGTTTTCAATCAGGCGCTCGAAGACGCCAAGGCCAAGCAGTATCAGAAGGCGTACGAGGGCTTTCTGAAGGCGGCGGAGATGGCCAAACAGGCCAACGATGAAGAGGTCGCTCAGAAAGCGCTGCGCATTGTGGCCCAGCTCGACTACAACTTCGGCCTCCGGGCCTATCGCAACGAGCAGTACGACAAGGCGCTGGAGCATTACACAAAAGGGATCGAGCACGACCCGTCCTATCCGAAGAATTACCTGGGCAAGGGGCTGGCGCTGCTCAAGCTCAACCGCATTGACGAGGGGCTCGAAACGCTGAAGCAGGCGCTGGCCGTCAGCAAGGAGGCCCAGGATCGCCAAACGCTGCAGGCCGCCGAAAAAGCCATTCGGGACCATTACCTCTATCTGGCCTCCAGCACACTGGCCCGCAACGGCGGCAATCCGAATCCCTCAGACGCTCGTGAGGCCATCGGCTACCTGGACGAACTGCTGCAGATCGAGGACGTCTCGCCCGATGCCGATGTGTACTACTACTATGCCGAGGCGCTGAAGACGCTGGGAGAGTATCAGAAGTCCGTGGAAATGGCCCAGAAGGCGCTGGAGCTGCACCGGGGTAGCCGCACGGACAAAGCCAAGATCTACTTCGTGATGGGCGAGGCCTACATGCTGATGGGCGACAAGGAAAAAGCCCGCGAGGCCTTCAGCAACGCGCTCTACGGTAGCTACAAGGCGCCGGCCGAGCACTACCTGTCGCAGCTCTCCTCGTCGCGATAAGTCTTGCCGGTATGCTGACCGAAAGGCCCGCCACGATGGCGGGCCTTTCGCTTTTTCAGGTGGCCCGGCGGGCCAGGTAGATCAGCACGATCAGAAGCACCGCCGGAACCAGCACGCTGGCAATCGGAAGCCACTCCAGCCCGGTCGGCATGGAGACCGGCCCCTGCAACAGGTTCATCATGGCATAACGCGCCTGGTTTTCGGATTGCTTTCCCTACGAAACTTCCCCGCGCCGAGTTCTGGCGTTTCGTATCTTGCTTTTGTTGTAACCAACCCGTCAAAACGACATGGCGGAAGCACCCCCTGGGCTGCAGATGGTCGATCTGGTGGGCCAGTACCGGGCCATCCGCGAAGAAATCCTTGCGGCCATCGAAGAAGTGCTGGAAAGCGGTCAGTTCATCCGGGGGCCGGTCGTGGCCCGCCTCGAAGAGGAGCTGGCGTCCTATCTGGGCTGCCGCTTCGCGCTGGGCGTGGGCAACGGCACCGATGCGCTGCAACTGGCCTACATGGCGCTGGGCCTGAAGCCGGGCGACGAAGTGATCGTGCCGGCCTTTACGTTCGTGGCCACGGCCGAGGCGGCGGCCCTGCTGGGCATCCGGCCGGTCTTCGCCGACATCGATCCCAGGACGTTCAACCTGGACCCGGCCAGCGTCGAAGCCCGGATTTCGCCCCGCACCCGCGCCATCGTGCCCGTCCATCTGTTCGGCCAGGCGGCCGATCTGGCACCGCTGCTGGAGCTGGCCGAACGCCACCGGCTGTTCGTCATCGAAGACAACGCCCAGGCCATCGGCGCCATCTACCGGGACCGCAAGACCGGCACCTTCGGCCATATCGGCTGCCTGTCGTTCTTTCCGTCCAAAAATCTGGGAGCCTACGGCGACGGCGGGGCCGTGCTCACCGACGATCCTGCCCTGCACGAGCGGCTGTCGATGCTGGCCAACCACGGCGCCCGGCGCAAGTATTACCACGAACTGATCGGCGTCAACAGCCGGCTCGATGCGCTGCAGGCGGCCATTCTGCGCGTCAAGCTACGCCATCTGGACGCCTACACGCGGGCGCGTCAGGAAGCCGCCGCCCGGTACGATGCACTGCTGGCCGACTGTCCGGGCCTGACGCTGCCCTACCGCGCTCCGAAACGCACGCACGTTTTCCACCAGTACACGATTCGCGTTCACCCGGACGTGCCCGGCGGCCGCGACGGGCTTCAGCGCTATCTACAGCAGCGCGGCATTCCCACAGCCATCTACTACCCGGTGCCCCTGCACCAGCTGCCGGCCTTTGCGGACTTCGGTCCGCACGATACGCTTCCGGAAGCAGAAAAAGCCGCCCGCGAAGTGCTCTCACTGCCCATGCACACCGAGCTGACGCCGGAGCAGCAGGCCTACATTGCCGATGCCATCCGCACCTACGTGGAAACGGCGCAGCGCACGGGTCGGCCGCTCGAAGCCTGAAGCGTCAATCGGCGGCTTCGGGCATGCCGGCCAGCAGGTAGAGCACGGCCATGCGCACGGCCACGCCGTTGGTGACCTGGTTCAGGATAATGGCCCGTTCGTGATCGACGACCTCGCTGGCCAGTTCGACGCCCCGGTTGACGGGTCCCGGATGCATGACGAGCAGGTCCGGGTAGCGCTCCAGATGCTCCAGCTTGATGCCGTAGCGTTCGTGGTACTCGCGCAGGCTGGGAAACAGGCCGGCCGTCTGACGCTCGAGCTGCAGCCGCAGCGCCATGGCCACATCGCAGCCCTCCAGCGCCTCTTCCAGCCGGTAGGTGACGCGCACGCCCAGCTCCTCGATACCCACCGGCATGAGCGTACGCGGCCCGCAGAGCGTCACGTTGGCTCCCAGCGCCTTCAGGCCGTAGATGTTGGAGCGGGCCACCCGGCTGTGCGTGATGTCGCCGATGATCGAGACGTTCAGCCCCTCGAACGAGGGGAAGTAGTCCGAGATAGTCAGCAAATCCAGCAGCGCCTGCGTCGGGTGCTCGTGGGCGCCGTCGCCGGCGTTGATGACGACGGCGTCGATGCAGCGCGTGAGAAAATGGGCCGCCCCCGGCGAGCGATGCCGGATGACGACCATGTCGATCTTCATGGCCTCCAGGTTGCGGGCCGTGTCTTTGAGCGTTTCGCCCTTGACCACCGACGAGCCCGCCGCCGAGAAGTTGACCACGTCGGCCGACAGGCGCTTTTCGGCCAGCTCGAAGGAGATGCGCGTGCGCGTGGACGGCTCGAAAAACAGGTTGACCACCGTCACGCCCCGAAGCGTGGGCACACGCCGGATGGGGCGTTCGAGCACCTCCCGGAACTGGCGGGCCGTCTGCAGAATGAGCTGGATCTCCTCGGCGGAATAGGTGGCCAACCCCAGCAGGTGTCGGTGCCGGAGCCGGCCCTGAAGCGGCGTATCGGCTGACGTACTCATGTTCGGTTCAGCGCAGGTTCAGCTCAGCGCGGCCAGGTTGGCCTGCAGGCGCTCCAGTTCGGCCCGGGCATCCTGCTCCTTCTGGCGCTCGCGGGCCACCACCTCGGCCGGCGCCTTTTCCAGAAACTGCGGATTCTGGAGTTTTTTGCGCACGCTTTCCAGAAAGCGTTCCTTCTGCGCGATCTCTTTTTCCAGGCGTGCCCGCTCCTGCTCCAGATCGATCACGTCAGCCAGCGGCACGTACACCTCGTAGCGGCCCACCACCACGGTGGCGCTGGCCTTCGGCCGCTCCAGCCCGACCCCGACGCTCAGCTCACCCACACGAGCCAGTCGCGCAAAGTAGTCGCGATGGGCCTCCAGGTGGGCCACTTCTTCTGCCTCCGTCTCCGGGACGTTGATCAGCGCCCGGATTTCGCGGCCGGGCGGCACGCCGTAGGTGCTCCGCACGTTCCGAATGCCCGAAATCATCTCCTGAATGCGGCCAAAGCGCACCAGCGCCGTCTCGTCAATTTCTTCCGGGTTCTGCTCGGGCCAGCGCGAGACAATGCACGCCTCCCGTTCGCCGCGCGGCCGCAGCCGCCACCAGAGCGCCTCGGTGATGAACGGCATGAACGGATGCAGGAGCTGGATCATCTTTTCGTAGAGTTCGACGGCCAGCGCGATCGGCTCGTCGTCCATGGCCTGGCCGCGTGGCGGCTTGATCAGCTCCAGATACCAGTCACAATAGTCGCCCCAGAAGAGATCGTAGATGGTCAGCAGCGCCTCGTTGAGCCGGTAGCGATCGATCGCCTCGTTGACCGTGGCGATCGTCTGGTTCAGACGCGTCACCATCCAGCGCTCCACGAGCGACAGCTCCTCGAAACGGCGCTGGCGGCGATAATCCCGCAAGGGCCGCCCCTCGTCGTCGGTCTCCATGAACTGACCGAAGACGTTGAAGGCGTTCCAGATCTTGTTGGCAAAATTGCGACCCATCTCGAACTTCGAGGGGTCGAGCTTGATGTCCTGCCCCTGCGTGCAGAGCACCGTCAGCGAGTAGCGCACGGCATCGGCCCCGTACTGATCGATCATCTCCAGCGGGTCGATGCCGTTGCCCAGGCTTTTCGACATCCACCGGCCGTACTTGTCCTTGACCATGCCGGTGATGAACACATCCCGGAAGGGGATCTTGCCGGTGAAGTGAATGCCCGCCATGATCATGCGGGCGATCCAGAAAAACAGGATGTCGTAGCCCGAGACGAGCACCGTGGTCGGATAGAAGTACGCCAGATCGGGCGTCTGATCGGGCCAGCCCAGCGTGGCAAACGGCCAGAGCCAGGACGAAAACCACGTGTCGAGCACGTCTTCGTCCTGCACCATGCCGGGCTCGGGCTGCTCGATCGACACCACGAAGCCCTTCGACTCGTCGATCTGGCCGTTTTCGTCCGTGTAGTACCAGACCGGAATGCGGTGGCCCCACCAGATCTGGCGGCTGATGCACCAGTCGCGGATGTTTTCCATCCAGCGGAAGTACTCGTTGGCCCACCGCTCCGGATAAAACCGGATCTCTCCCCGTCGCACAGCCTCGATGGCCGGCTCGGCCAGCGGCCTCATCCGCACGAACCACTGCCGGGAGAGCATCGGCTCGATGATCGCCTTCGAGCGGCTGGAAATGGGCACCGTGTGGCGGTAGGGCTCCACCTTTTCGAGCAGCCCCTGCGCCCGCAGGTCCTCGACGATGCGCTTGCGCGCCTCGAAGCGATCCAGTCCGGCATACGGCCCACCGTTTTCGTTGATGGTGCCGTCCGGGTTCATGATGTTGATGATCGGCAGGCCATGGCGCTGGCCGATCTCGAAGTCGTTCTTGTCGTGGCCGGGCGTGATCTTGAGGGCACCCGCGCCGAAGTCCCGCTTCACGTGCTCGTCGGCGATGATCGGGATCTCGCGTCCGAGGAGCGGAAGCCGCACCTTCTTGCCGATCAGATGGCGGTAGCGCTCGTCTTCGGGATGCACGGCCACGGCCGTGTCGCCCAGCATCGTCTCGGGGCGCGTTGTGGCGATCGTGATGTAGCCGCTGCCGTCAACGAGCGGGTAGCGGATGTACCAGAGGTGGCCGTCCTGCTCGACGTTGTCCACCTCCTCGTCCGAGAGCGCGGTCTGGTCCACCGGGCACCAGTTGACCAGGTAGTCGCCCCGGTAGATGAGTCCCTCGTTGTAAAGCCGGATGAAGGCCTCCTGCACGGCCCGCGTGAAGCCCTCGTCCATCGTGAAGCGCGTGCGCGACCAGTCGCAGGAGTCGCCCAGCCGGCGTTTCTGCTGCAGGATGATGTCGCCGTACTCCTCCTTCCACCGCCAGACGCGCTGCAGGAAGGCCTCGCGGCCCAGATCGTGCCGCGTCTTACCCTCTTTGTCGCGCAGCTCGCGCTCGACCACGTTCTGCGTGGCAATGCCCGCATGGTCGATGCCCGGCAGCCAGAGCGCCTCGTAGCCCTGCATGCGCCGGATACGCGTCAGCGCGTCCTGAATCGTATCCTGCAGCGCATGGCCCATGTGAAGCCGCCCGGTTACGTTGGGCGGCGGCATCATGATCACGAAAGGCGTCCTGTCGGGTCGGATTTCCGCCCGGAAAAAGTTGTTCGCCTCCCAGTAGGCGTACCAGCGGGGCTCGATCTCCTGCGGATCGTAGACCTTTCGTACCCGCTCGGTCTTCAGCAGCGGCTCTCCTGCCATAACCTCGGCCGTTTCAGACGCACATCAGCTCAGCGTTTTCTCTCAACCTGAGGCACTGCCGGGAGTTCCGGCGGCATTTTTTTTAAAGATAGCACAGAAACACGTGCGCAACCTTTAATCCTTGTTGAACTGCAGTGCGCACATGTTGCACACCCCTCATTACTTCTTTTCGCACCCAATCACTGCTTTTCTGCTCATTTTGTGCAGATCTGTTACTGGCATCGTTGTTGCGACAGCAATTCAGCGTCGCGTGTCGTGTTTCACCAAACCAAATGGAGGCGATCATGCAACGCATCGCTACGACCCTGGCGGTAGCCCTGCTGCTGGGACTGCTGGCAGGCACCGCCCGCGCCGACGATCGACCCGGCGTTTCGCTGGAAGGAAGCATCGAGGCGATCGGCGAGGCCGATCTGACGCTACACGGCGTCACCTTCCGGGTCACCGCGCTGACGCGCATCTACAACACGATGGAGCAGCCCATTCCCTTCGGGCAGCTCACCGTGGGACAGCGCGTGGAGGTCGAAGGCTACCTGGGCTCGGACGGTTTCTACTACGCCCACAAGATCGAGCTGGAGCATGCCGAAGACCGGCCGGACCGCGTGGAAGCCCGCGGCCGCATCCACGCCCTGAGTGAAGACAGCCTGGTCGTGCAGGGCTTCACCTTCTGGCTGACCGCCCAGACCGAAATCGAGGGCGAGCTGGCCCTCGACCGCTATGTGGAAATCGAAGGTGAAGTCCAGAACGAACAGTTCATCGCCCTTCAGATCGAGGCCGGAATGCCGGGCGCCGAAGGCGGAGAGGACCTGCCGGAGATCGAAATTGCCGGGCCCATCCTGCAACTCCAGGATTCCGTTCTGGTGGTGCGGGACTTCCGGATCCGGGTGACCGCCCACACGCGCATCCAGGGCGAAGAAGACCAGCCGCTCACGCTGGCCGATCTGCAGGTGGGCCTGCTGGTCGAAGTCAAGGCCCGAATCGACCAGAATGGCCAACTGCTGGCCACAAAAATCGAAGTCAAAAATGAGACGCACGTAGAAGTCCACCGCCGGAAGGTGGAGATCAAGGGCTTCATCCGGGCGCTGACCGACAGCACGCTGACCGTGGGCGGCCTGACCTTCCGGGTGACCAACCTGACGCGCATCCACGGCGAAGACGACCAGCCGCTGTCGTTTGCCGACCTGCAGGTGGGCCAGTTCGTCGAGGTCAAAGGCTACTTCGACCCACGGCATCAGCTGCTCTTTGCGCTGAAAATCGAAGTGGAAGACGTCGACGAACACGAATTTGAACTGGTGGGCCGCATCGAGGCGATCGGCGGCGACAGCCTGGTCGTGGGGGGTCTGACCTTCCAGGTAAACAACAATACGGTGATCGAAGATGCCTGGGACCGGCCGCTCACACTGGCCGACCTGCAGGTGGGCATGCTGGTCAAGGTCAAGGCGCTGATTCAGCCCGACGGCACGCTGCTGGCCACCAGGATCAAGGTGCGCAAAGCGTTCCATCCGGTCGTGGACGTGCGCGGTCCCATCGAAGCGCTGACCGACAGTACCCTGACCGTGGCGGGTCTGGTCTTCCATGCCCGTCCCGGCATCTACGTGATCGATGCGCAGGGCCAGCAGGCCACGCTGAGCGACCTGCAGGTGGGCATGGTAGTGCGCGTGCGCGGCGTGGTGCATCCCGACGGTACCTACTGGGCCATGCGGATCCGGGTGCTGACCGGCGAGGACGCGCAGGAAGTGGAATTCAAAGGCACCATCGAAGCGCTGGGTGCCGACAGCCTGATCGTGGCCGGATTGACGATCTTCGTGGATGCCGGCACGCAGATTCTGGCCCATGACGGCACGCCCATCACGCTGGCCGACCTGCAGACCGGCCAGATCGTCGAGGTGAAAGCGACGATCCAGCCCGGACTGGGACTGGTGGCGCTGGAAATCAAGCTGGAGGACTTCGTTGCCGCCACCGGCCAGGCCGACAGCGTGCGCGCCGATGCCGTGGTCGTGCAACAGATGACGTTCCTGATCGACGCGCAGACCGTGGTGGTGGACGAGCACCAGCGGCCCATCGCCTGGAGCGACGTGCAGGCCGGCCAGCAGGTGATCGTCTACGGACGCCGACCGGCTCCGGCCGGCAAGACCGGCGCCACCACGGCCGGCACCACCTACACGGCCGACTACGTGACGGTGCTGGGCACGCCCTCAACGACCAGCGCCGAACCTTCAGCCCTGCCCGCCACGTTCGAGCTGGCCCCCAGCTACCCGAATCCGTTCCGCCAGCAGACCACCATCCGCTTCACACTCGGCGGCACGACACCGCAGCCCGTCACGCTGGAAATCTATAACGTGCTCGGGCAGCGGGTGCGCACGCTGGTGCAGGGCATGCTGTCGCCCGGGCAGCACGAGGTGATCTGGGATGCCACGGACGAGGCCGGACGTCCGGCCGCCAGCGGTCTGTACCTCTACCGCCTGCGTGTGGGCAACCAGGTGCAGACGCGCTCCATGGTGCTGATGCGGTAGCCGCGCGTCCCCCGAACCACCACCCCACAGAAGCCCGGCCGCAGGGGCCGGGCTTCTTTTTTGTTCAGGCGGTCGAGGTGTTCTCCGGCTTTTCCGTACGGCGTGGCCGGGCGGTCCGCAACTGGCGCAGCAGCCAGCGCCGGTAGACCTCGGCCGCCTCCTGCTTGCCCGACCAGCGCGCCCGGTTGAACATGGTCAGCGCCATCACCATCGCATGGTGCTGCCCCGCCCGGTCGCCGGTGCGGGCAAACTGCCGATAGAGCTGATCGATCAAGGCCACACTCTCACGGGCCGTTTCCACGTCCCGATAGCCCAGCCTGCCGGCAAAGTAGCGCGAATAGACGTTCATCGGGTGCCGCGTCGACGTGTACAGATCCACGTAGCCCGGCGCCAGCCCGGCCTCGCGCAGCACGGCGCCGACGTAGCTGGGACGGCTTCCCGTCAGCAACGCCAGATCCTCCACGTTCTGAATGCCGGATCGGTAAAGCGAAAGGATCTGCGCTTTTTTGGTCGGCTGTTTCGCTCGCTGCTTCTCCATCCCCACAAAAAATCTGTTTTTCCAAAAGTTAAAACGAAAACAACCCCGTTTCGTTCGCACAAAAAAAGCCCGCCGATCGACTGATCGGCGGGCTTGGTACCGCGTACGGGATTCGAACCCGTGTTACCAGCGTGAGAGGCTGGCGTCCTAGACCCCTAGACGAACGCGGCACATAGCGAAAAACCGCTGCTGCAAACGCACAAAGCTACTTTCGGGTTTCGCTTGAACGTTTTTTTGCGGAAAGCCGCCGCCGGCCGGATCTAATCGGCGGGCGCTCCGTTGCACTGCCGTTGTCTTTCCCCGTACCTCCATCACAACAGGTTGCTTTTATGTTTTCCGCACTGTTGCTGCACGCAGGCCGTCTGCTTCGCCTGCCGGCCCTGCTGAGCCTGACGTTGCTGCTCCTTCTGGGCTGCCGCGCGCAGGATACCGAAGCCAATGCCACCAGCGGCGACGATGATCGCTCCTATCAGGTGGGCGCGCCGGTGTCCGATTCGACGGTGGCGGCCATCGTCACCTCGGAATACGGCTCCGATACGCTGACCGCCGAGGAATTTCGCCAGCAGCTCGGCTTCATTCTGCAGCGCTATCCGCAGATTCAGATGAACCCGGCGCTAATGCCGGAGGTGCACAAGAGCATCATCGAGGACTTCATCGTACGCCACGTGGTCGAAGGTGAGATCGCCCGGCAGGGCATCCAGGCCGATCCGACCGCCGTCGAGCAGGAGCTGGAGCAGATCCGGGCACGCTTTCCCAGTCCCGAAGCCTTCCAAGAAGCGCTGACGCAGGACGGGTTGACCGAGGACTCGCTGCGCGGCATGATCGCGCAGATGGTCCGGCAACGGACGTTCCGGGAACAGATTGAATCGCGCGCCACCCCGCCCACCGACGACGAAGTCGAGCAGTTCCGCCAGCAGCAGGCCGAGGAAGTGCACGTGCAGCACATCCTCTTCCGCCTGGCGCCGAACGCCTCCGAAGAGGAAGCCGCCGCCGTGAAGGCCCGCGCGCAGGCCGTGCTCGACAGCATCCGGGCCGGCGCCGACTTTGCCGAAATGGCCCGCCGCCACAGTGAGGACGGTAGCGCCCAGGAAGGCGGCGATCTGGGTTTCATCCGGCGCGGCGAGACCGTCGAGCCTTTCGAGGAGGCGGCCTTTGCGCTGCGCGACTCCGGCGACGTGACGACCGAACCGGTGCGCACCCGTTTCGGCTACCACCTGATCCGCCTGCTGGAGCGTCGCCAGGGCACGCCGATGGACGCGGCCGAGGCCCGCGAACAGCTCCTACAGGAACGCAAGCAGGAGGCCGTGCAGCACCTGCTCGAAGAATTGCTGGCCAAGGCGACCGTCCGGATCAATCCGGCGCTCGTGCAGGCCCAGTTATAATTCCTTCATGGCAGCACCTCAGGCGCCGATCGGCTTCGGCCGGTCGGCGCTTTTTTGTTCCCGCCAGATCATCTGCACGTGCGGAATGCCAGCTTCCACGAAGCGATGGCCGGTGCTCCGAAAGCCCAGGCTTTCGTAGAAACGCTCCAGATGGGCCTGCGCGTGGATCAGCAACGTCGAGAACCCGGCCCGCCGCGCATCTTCCATCACGTACTGCACCAGTGCGCGGCCGTAGCCCCGTCCACGATATCCCGGCAGCACGGCAAAGCGCTCCAGCTTGGCCACCAGACGTTCGTTGAAGGGCACCACGCGCCAGCGTGCCGTCGCCACCGGCACCCCGCCGACCCATCCCAGAAAATGGCGGCTCACTTCGTCGAATCCGTCCCACTCCTCCTCGGGCGGACAGCCCTGTTCTTCGATAAACACGCGCGCCCGAATGGTCCGGGCCTGTGCCCATTCCTCTTCGTTGCGCACCGGATGGATATGGAAAGTCGCTGCGTTCATGAGTTCGCGCCTGCCAGTTCGTCCAGCAACGCCCGAATGCGCTCCAGGCTGCCGGGCAGCAAGATCAGCTCATGCGCTTCGCTTTCGTACAGGTACACCTGGAACGAGACAGGGCGGACCGAGGCGAGGCGTTCGGCCTCCGAGGCCGGAATTACCGGATCCTGGCGGCCGTGGTGCCACTGACCCGCCGGTAGCCGATCGGCGAACCAGACGGGCGAGCGCCGCAGCAGGGCCCACCGCGCTTCGGCCATCGAGAGCGTGCCGTCTCGAAGCGGCACGAGCACCTGCTCGCTGAAGGCGGCCAGTCCCGGCACGGGCCGGACCGTCCCCCGCAGGGCTTCCTCGACGACCTGCTGCATGAACGCCCCGAAGAAATCCGTCAGACCGGCCGCGCCGATCGCCGCCTGAATACGCGCGTCCCGCACGGCCATCAGCAACGCCACGGTAGCCCCGCGATCCATACCGAACGCCACGATACGCTCCGGATCGGCCATCGGCACCCGGGCCAGCACGACGTTGAGCAGAGCCAGTGCATCGTCCACGTCGCCGTCCCAGGGATTGCGCGCGCCCTCGGCCGAAAAGGTAAGCCCCTGATAGGCCAGCGCTTCGCCCCGAAAAGCCGGGATCACCAGCACGAAGCGGCTCAGGTCCAGACTGTCGACAAGCGGCCAGACGTCGGTCTCCAGTTGCACGCCTGCATCGCCGCCGTGCAGCCACACCAGCACGGGCGCCGGCGCCTGCAAACTGTCGGGCACCACCACCGCCCCCACATGTCGCTGCCCTTGCACCGTATGGTGCAGGATCTGCAGCGTCACAGGCGTGCCGTCGAGTTCAAGCGAAGCCCGGGCAACCTCCTGCGCGTTGTGGGCGGACACGTCGCGGGCCGCCCACGCGTCGAGCACCTGCTGTCGTTCCTGCGGCGTGGGCGGTGCAAAGAGCTGGTTCAGGTCCACCCCGGCCACGATGCGCTCGGTCTCGATCTCGAGGTCGGTCGATACCTCCCCGCAGGCTGCCAGAAGCAGTACCAGAAGCAACACGCTGCCCGCCAGGTACGGTTTTACGTTTTCACCGAATCTGCACAGCATATTGTTTAGATATAGTCTAAATTATTTCGACAACCAACCTGATGGCAGCCGGGTCGGTTGAACGGACAGGCGGCGGCGTCTTCGCAGCAAGGCGCCGCCGCTTCTGTTCTGCCTGCGAAACTCCCCCCGAGGCCTTCCGTTTCAACTCCAGTCCCGTTCCCCGACGAAATTCCCATGCGCCGACCGGTTTATCTGGATTACAACGCCACCACGCCCGTCGATCCGCGGGTGCTGGAGCGTATGCTGCCGTACTTTACCGAGCGCTTCGGCAACCCGGCCAGCAGGGGCCACACCCACGGCCTGGAGGCCGAGGCGGCCGTCGAGGTGGCCCGTGAGCAGGTGGCGGCCCTGCTGGGGGCCGATCCGGAAAGCCTGATCTTCACCAGCGGCGCCACCGAAGCGCTGAACCTGGCCATCAAGGGGGTGGCCGAGGCTTCCCGGCATCGGGGGCAGCATATCGTGACGGTCCAGACCGAGCACGCGGCCGTGCTCGAAGCCTGCCGGACCCTGGAACGCCGGGGCTGGCAGGTGACCTATCTGCCCGTCGATGCGCAGGGACGGCTGGATCCGGACGCGCTGGAAGCGGCGCTGACGCCGCAGACCGTCCTGGCGGCCGTCATGTGGGCCAACAACGAAACGGGCGTGCTGCACCCCATCGAGGAGATCGCCCGGCGCACACGGGCCCACGGTGTGCCGCTCCTGGTCGATGCCACGCAGGCCGTGGGGAAGATTCCGGTATCGGTCGGGGGAATCGATCTGCTGGTCTGCTCGGCCCACAAGTTCTACGGCCCCAAGGGCGTCGGCGTGCTCTACGTGCGCCGCCGCCCGCCGCTGCGCCTGGTGCCCCTGCTGGACGGTGGCGGGCACGAGCAGGGGCTGCGCAGCGGAACGCTGAACGTGCCGGCCATCGTCGGCATGGGAGTGGCCGCCGAACTGGCCGCCCGGGAAATGGCCGACGAAAGCCGCCGCCTGCAATACCTGCGCGATCGGCTGGAGCGCGAACTGCAGGCCGCCCTGTCCGATGTCCGCATCAACGGAGCGCAGGCGCCACGGCTACCCCAGACGAGCAGCATCACGATCCCGGGCGTTCGGGCAGACCGTCTGCTGGCCGCCGTGCGCACGCTGGCCCTTTCGGCCGGCAGCGCCTGCGGCTCGGGTCGCGGCAAGCCCAGCCACGTGCTCCGTGCCATGGGTCTCAGCGAGGCCGAGGCGCAATGCGCCATCCGCATCAGTCTGGGTCGCTTCACCACCGAAGCCGACATCGACGAGGCCCTTGAACAGCTGACGGCGGCCGTACATCGGCTCCGCCAGCGTTCCGTCGCCACGCCAACCACCTGAGCTGCTATAGGCCATGGAACCGATCGTCAACCGCGTCGCGCAGAGCGACATTGTCGTCTATAACCTGGAGGCGCTCTGGGACGAGCGCCCGATCGTCGAACTGGACCTGGCGCCGTTTCTCGAGGAAGGGTTGATCCTGCGCGAAAAACCCTTCCGGCAGCAGGTGCAGGCGCACGACTGGTCGCAGTACGCCGATCAACACGTGGCCATCTACTGCTCGACGGACGCCATCGTCCCCATCTGGGCGTACATGCTCGTGGCCACGAAACTGCACGGCATTGCCCGCTCCGTGGCCTTCGGACGACGGGAAGACCTGCTGCGCAACTATTTCGTGCGGGCGCTGGAGCGGGAGGACTGGTCGAAGTACCGGGACCGCATTGTGGTGGTCAAGGGATGTGCCAGCAAGATCGTGCCGGTCGATGCCTACGTGCAGGCGGTGCTCCGGCTGCAGGAAGTGGCCCGCAAGGTGATGTACGGCGAGCCCTGCTCGTCGGTCCCGCTCTGGCGCCGGCCGGAGGCGCGCCCGACCCCGCAGGCGCAGGCCGTGCGCCCGGCCTTCCCGGAACGTTCGGAGTGAGATGGGGCTGACGCAGCGCGTGCAGACGCTTCAGCAGCGGCTGGACGCCCGGCTGGGCCGCTTTCGCCATCTGCTTCCGGCGGCATTTTTTCTGGGCGGCGTCACCTGGGATGCGCTCACGCTGCGGCGCATCGACGCCTGGCTCGACAACCTGATCCTGCTCGGCTACCTGCTCATTCTGGGGATCGCGCTCGCCCTGGCCGTTCTGGTCGAGCACGAGCAACTGGCCGCGCCCCGCCTGAAGCGCCTTCGGCCCTACTTTCCGGCCATCCTGCAATTCTTCTTCGGCGCACTTTTCAGTGCCTACGTGGTCTTCTATTTCCAGAGCACCACGTTGCCTGCGCACTGGTTGTTTTTCGTCGGACTGGTCGCCCTGCTGGTCGCCAACGAGTTCATCCACCGCCGTCTGCTCAACCTGTACGTATTGCTGCTCCTCTATACGCTGGCCAGTTTCACGTTTTTCGTCTTTTTCGTGCCGGTGGTGCTCCGACGCATGACCGATCTGATCTTCGCGCTGTCCGGCCTGCTCAGCCTGGTACCGGTCGGACTGCTGGTCCACCTCTTCCGGCGCCGCGGCGTGGTGCACGGACGTCAGGCCGCCACATTACTTGGGAGTGCGCTGGCGCTCGTGCTTGTGCTGAACGGACTCTATGCGCTGAACTGGATTCCGCCGGTCCCACTGGCCCTGCGCGAAGGTGGTGTCTATCACCATGTGCGCCGCGAAGGCGACGTGTACCTTCTGCATTACGAGCCGGCCCCCTGGTATCGATTCTGGCAGCGGGTAAGCCCGCGTTTTCATTACACCGAAGGCGACACGGTCTTCTGTTTCGCGGCGATTTTTGCGCCGACGCAGCTGCGCACGGGCGTGCAGCACGTCTGGCAGCGGTACGATCCGGACCGCCGCGCGTGGATCACGCAGGACGCCATCGCCTACGCGGTGGTGGGCGGCCGCGACAACGGCTACCGGGGCTACACGTTCAAGCGCCACGTGCAACCGGGTCGCTGGCGCGTCGAGGTGCGCACCGAGACGGGCCGTCTGCTGGGGCGGATTCCGTTCGAGCTGGTTCCGGCCGAACGGCCACCGCGGCTCCACCTCCACCGCTATGAATAGGCGCCAGCTGATATGATTTCCGGGAAATCATAGTGCATGTGAGAAAGCACGGGCGCACACTGCGGTGCGCCCCTACAGATCCTTGGCGTTTTCCCTATCCCGTAGGGGCGGACCCCTGTGTCCGCCCGATCATACCCGCCGGATCACGTCCGCCACACGGGGTGTGGCCTCCTCATGCACCAGTAAATCAGCGATCCCATATGACATGATCCGGGCACACACTGTGGTGCGCTCCTACTTCAATTCGCCATTTTCTGTAGGGACTGTCCTCCGTGTCCGCCCGAACCCGGATTCAGTTCACGAAGGCGCGTTTCAGGTCGCTCCACGAAGGGGTTTCGCCCTGCTGGCGGTCGGTCCAGCGCGACAGCGCCCAGAGTCCACTCGGTTGCTGCGTGATTTCCCAGATCAGGCGTCCCTCGACGATGGTCGGCGCATCCGGGCGGGTGTGGGGCACGGTGAGCCGATAGCTGGCCTCCAGCACGTAACGGCTGTCGCTTTCGAAGCTGGCGGTCTGGTCGCTCAGCTGGAGCTGCGGCGCGGCCGAAGGCGTGATGGCCACCACCATGGCCGTGAAGTACTGCTCCTCCCGCGCCCGATTCCATCCGGCCCAGAGCGCCGGATCGCGGCTCTGCGCCGAAGCCGTGGGCACGAACGCAAAGTCCTCGGCCAGCGAGCGCCCGTAGTTGCCGGCATTGCGTTCGGCGATGGCCGCCTGCAGGTTTTCCACGACGCGCTCGGGTGTATCGGGCTGCAAAAACGTGCCACTTTCGGCGACGGGCGCTTCGGGCTCGCGCGGCGCGAACAGATCGCACCCGAGCAATCCCACCAGCACCAGCACCCAGCTATACCGCAGCTTTTCGCGCATAGAGAATCAGACGGGGGCTTTCCGAAGTGAACGGCCGCCCGGCATAGTCGCCGAGCACCGCCTGCAGATTCAGGCCGGCCGCCCGGTACAGCTTCTGAAAATCCGAAAGCCGGAGCAGCCGGACCGATTCGTAGAATACCTGCTCGATACCGTTTCGACGCAGGCGGATGCGTTTGTTGACGCGCCCGTTTTCGATCCAGCGTTCCTGCACCACCTCGATGCCGTCCAGCTGAAACCGATCGCGCGGCACCAGGTGACGCTGCACGTACTCGGCGTTCAGAAAATCCTGCACGAGCCAGCCGCCCGGACGCAATGCCGTCGCCATCGCCTGAAGTGCCCGCAGGTGATCGGCATCGTCTTCGAAAAAGCCGAAGGCCGTGAACAGATTCACGACGCCGTCGAAGCAGGTCCGGCAGAGCGGCTCGCGCATATCGTGCTGCAGGAAAAGCAGGTTGTGCAGCCCCTCGGCCTCGGTCCGCTTGCGGGCGATCTGAAGCGCGCGCTCGGCCACGTCGATGCCGGTCACCCGATACCCCCGTCGCGCCAGCACCCGCGCATGGCGTCCACGCCCACAGCCTACATCCAGGATCTCGCTGTCCGGCGCCGGTCGCACCAGTCGCTCGATCAGGTCCACCACCTGTTCGGCCTCGCGCTCGTCGCGCCGGTGGTAGACCAGTTCGTACTCGTCGCGGTCAAACCATTCCTGATACCAGGCCATGCGCGTTCAGGCGACGGCTTCCAGGTAGGGAGCCAGCACCTCCTCGACGGGTCGCACCGGTTCGAACCAGCGCAGCACGCGCTGCAATACGGCTTCCAGCAATGCGTCCGGGCACGAAGCCCCTGCCGTCAGCACGATCTCGACGGGCCGGTGCGCGGGCAGCCAGCTTTCGGTTTCCCGAACGGCGCCGAGCGCCAGATCGTAATGCCGGATGCGCGTGGGCGAAAGCAGCTCTTCCGGTCCCTTCACGAAGTAGGTGGGCATGCGCTCGGCGCACAGCTCCACCAGATGGCTCGTGTTCGACGAGTTGTAGCCGCCCACCACCAGCGCCAGGTCGCCGCCCGAGTCGATCAGCGCCCGCGTGGCCTGCTGGTTTTCGTGCGTGGCGTAGCAGAGCGTGTCGCTCGTGTCGGCGAAGTGTTCATGCAGGTTTTCCGGTCCGTAGCGATCGATCATGGCCTGGCGCAGCAGCTCGGCGATCGCCTGCGTCTCGGTGGCCAGCATGGTGGTCTGATTCACCACGCCGATGCGCACCAGGTCGCGCTCCGGGTCGAAGCCTTCCGAGTAGCGGTCATGGAACCGCTCGTAGAAGAACGCAGCGTCGGCCTCGCCGCGGATGACGCGGGCCAGATCGGCCGCCTCTTCCAGGTCGCGCACGACGACGACGGGCGCCTCGCGGGCCGCCCGCGCGAACGTCGCCCGCGTCTCCTCGTGGTAGCGTTTGCCGTGGATGACGATCGTGTAGCCGCGCTGACCGAGCTGACTGCTGCGTTTCCAGACCTTCTCGACGAACGGACAGGTCGTGTCGTAGCGGCGCACGTCCACACCCCGGGCGGCCAGCTCAGCTTCGATCTCGGGCGTCGTGCCGAAGGCGGGAATGATCACGATGTCGTCGGGCCGGAGCACGTCGAACGGGATGAGCTGCTCGCCGCGCGTGGTTCGCAGAAAGCGCACGCCCCGCTGCTCCAGATCGCGGTTGACATGCGGATTGTGGATCATTTCCGAGAGCAGAAAAATCCGACGGCCCGGATTTTCCTCCAGCGCCCGGTAGGCGATCTCGACGGCCTGTTCCACCCCGTAGCAGAACCCGAAATGCCGCGCCAGCTTGAAGCGTACCGGGCCGAAGTCCAGCACCGTCGGCGAAAAATCCTTCTTGCGCGGATCCTGGCGGCGGCGGGCCTCCTTGACGCGCGAGATGATCGGACTGCGATAAAAAACCGGGATGTCAAACTGCCGGGGCATGACCGTTGTGGATTGCCTGCTGCGAATGCTCCGCTCTAACGCCCCGGTTACCGGACCGGTTCGGTTTCAGAGGCGGCGGCTGATGCGCGGCAGCATTTCGTTCATCCAACTCCGGTAGCGCCCCTCCAGAATGGCCCGGCGGGCTTCCCGCATCAGCCACAGGTAAAAACTCAGGTTCTGGATCGTGGCGATCTGCAGGCCGAGAATCTCTCCGGCCTGAAAGAGATGGCGCACGTAGGCCTTCGTGAAGGTCTGCGAGACGTACCCGTCCAGTCCCGGATCGAGCGGCGAAAAGTCGGTCTGCCACTTCCGGTTGCGGATGTTCAGGATGCCCTCGGTGGTGAAGATCGTGCCGTTGCGGCCGTTGCGTGTGGGCATGACGCAATCGAACAGATCCACGCCGCGCGCGATGTTTTCCAGCAGGTTGGCGGGCGTCCCCACGCCCATCAGATAGCGGGGCCGGTCGGCGGGAAGAATCTCTGTCACCACTTCCACCATCGCGTACATGAGTTCGGTCGGCTCACCCACCGAAAGCCCGCCGATGGCATAGCCCGGAAAATCCATCGCCACCAGCGCCCGGGCCGATTCGCGCCGCAGTTCCGGAAATACGCCGCCCTGCACGATGGCAAACAGCACCTGCTCGTAGCCGTAGAGCGGTGCGGTTTCCTCGAAGCGACGCTTGCTGCGCTCGGCCCAGCGCAGGGTCAGCTCGTGCGCCCGGCGTGCCGCCTCCAGCGACGCATCGCCCGGCGGACACTCGTCCAGTACCATCATAATGTCGGCCCCGATCACGCGCTGGTAGTCGATCACGTTTTCCGGCGTGAACAGGTGGCGAGAGCCGTCCAGATGGCTCTGAAACCAGACGCCTTCTTCCGAGAGCTTGCGCAGCGCGGCCAGCGAAAAAACCTGAAAGCCACCCGAATCCGTCAGAATGGGGCCGTCCCATCCCATGAAACGATGCAGTCCGCCCGCCCGGCGGAGCACTTCGAGCCCGGGCCGCAGGTAGAGGTGATAGGTGTTGCCGAGAATGATCTGCGCGCCCACGTCCCGGCGCAACTCGCGGGGGCCGACGGCCTTCACGCTGCCGACGGTCCCCACCGGCATGAACATGGGCGTTTCGACGACGCCATGAGGCGTTTCGAGCCGTCCGGCCCGCGCCCGCGTTTCCGCATCGACGTGTTCCAGCGTAAACCGCATGGTGCGTTGCGCGTCTGCGGCGCCCTTCCACGCAGCCCGCTGCAAGAGGATCCTCAAGGGACGAAATGGATCGGCCTTACGTCGCGGCGTCGGCCGGAGTCGCCTGTTGCATGCGTTCGGCCCAGGCGGCCAGGGCGGCGCGCGCCTCGGCGTCGAATTCGGTCCGCAGCGCGCGCTGCAATCGGGGAAGGGCAGCTTTCAGTTTCCAGCAAGACGGTTGCGGGCACAGGTAGGCGCCCCGGCCGGGTTTTTTCTGTTCGGGATCCAGCTCGACGCGTCCGTCCGGCCGCCGCACGATGCGCACCAGCTCGTGTTTGGGACGCCGCGTGCGGCAGACCACGCAGGAGCGGATGGGCACGTGCTTTTTCGACATGGCCCTATTCCGTTACCTCGGTCGATTCGGGCGTCGTAGCACCGGCGAGTTTCTCGCGGGCTTCCCGGTAGCTCTGATAGAAACCCACCAGGATGGCTGTCGTGGGCACGGCGATGAGCAGCCCGAACGCACCCAGGAAGTATCCGAACACGAACAGCGACAGCAGAATCAGCACCGGGTGCAGCCCCACTTGGTGGCTGAGAATGTGGGGCGAGAGCACGCTGGCTTCCAGCAGTCCCTGTCCCAGCAGCACCCCGGTCACGATCACGGCGTCCAGCAGGGGCGGATCGCCGAACAGCAGGGCAATCAACAACGCGATGATGTTCGTCAGCACGGCGCCCAGGTTGGGAATCAGGTTCAGGACGCCGGCCAGCAGGCCGATCAGGAGTCCGAACGGTACATCGAAAATCAGCAGCGCCACCGACACGTTGAAGGCCGCGATCAGGCTGATCAGGAGCTGGCCGCGCAGGTAATTGCCCACCACGGTGCCTGCGTACATCAGGTAGTCGCGGCGGCCGTTGTGCTTCGGAAACAGGCTGATCAGCGCATCCCGCAGCTTCGGGTAGTCCTTGAGCGTGTAGAAGATCAGCATGGGCAGAATGGCCAGCACGGTCAGCGCGCCCAGCAGCGAGCCGATCGACTGCGCGACGGTCGCCAGCGCATCGGGAAGGCTCTGCGTAAGCGCGTTGAGTTGCTGCTGCAGAAACGTGGTAAACTGCTGGATCAACGCCTGTCGATCAATAGGCAGGACTTCCTCCAGCCGGTCCAGCAGGGGATTCTCATAGAGCCAGCGGCGCAGCTCGCCGACGCTGTTGAGCATCTGGCGGATGAGTTCGACGAGCTGTCCGACAATGGTCGGAATCAGCAGCAGCAGGATGGCGGCCAGGGCCCCCACCACCAGCACGGTGACGGTCAGCGCCGACACCCAGCGCGGCACGTGCAGCCGACGTTCCAGCAGATCGACCAGCGGATTGGAGAGATAGGCCAGCAGGTAGGCGACCACGAACGGGATGAGCACGACCCGGAGCTGGCTCAGCAGCCAGAACAGCAGCAGAAAGCCGCCGGAAAGCAGCAGCGCCCGCACCGAGCGGTACCGGCGTAGCGGCCAGAGCAAGATCGTGGCGGCGATCGCGATCAGCGGCGGATTCAGAAACTCCCGCATTTCGTAGAGCAGCGCTAGAAACAGCGCCAGCCCACCGCCCAGCAGGAGCGTCTCGAACGGCCCCAGCCGCGGTTCTTCCAGGTCGTTCGGCGTGAACTTCGGAGGCGTCATGTTGCCGTGCTCAACGTCTATCGGTACCGGCCAGCGAGTCGGCCAGGGCCGATAGGCGCGTTTCCAGCGCCTTCAGCCGGGCTTCTCGTTCCTGCAATTGTCGTTCCCAGGCGTCCAGCTCACGCATACGGGCCTGTAGTTGTCGGTAAGCCTGTTCGATGGCCCGCTCCCGCACCTCGAAGGGGGCCCGCTCCATGTAGCCGCGCTCCTCGAAGTAGCGCCGGAAGAGCCAGTTGTGCTTGGCCGCTTCCATCAGCTCGGCGAACCGATAGGCCCCCAGCGCCCCCCAGTTGGCCGCGTTTTCTGCGGCACCTGTGATGGCCCGCAGGTCGGAAGCCACCAGCCGGAGCGTATCGGCCGTAGCCAGCAGCCGCTCGTAAAGCGCCGGGTCGTTCAGCATCCGGGCCATCGTACCCTCGCCCCGGTCGATCTTGTCCAGGATCGACTGTACGCCCTGGGTGGCCTCTTCGGCCAGCGCCACCAGTGCCTCGGCGTTGTTCGCCAGGTTGTTCAGCACGCGCCGCGTCTCGTTCGTGGTGGCCACGAATTCGTCGTAGAGCGTCGGATCGTAGATCAGCTTGCCCAGCGTGCCCTCGCCGGCCCGCACGTCGAGCATGATCTGACGGAAGGCGTTGGCCGCGTCCTCGAAGCGCTGCACCGAGGCCAGCGCCCGGTCCGTGATCTCGAACAGGTCGAACGGATCGACCCCCACGATCAGGTCGCCCTCCGAAACCGGCTCGCCCTGCACGCCCGGCGGATTGACCAGCACGACGATCTGCTGACCGACCAGCCCCTCGCTTTTGATCTGCGCCTGCGTGCGCATGTGGATCACACGCCGGGCTTCTTCCTTGATCGCCATCGTCACTTCGATCTGTCCGCCCGGCTCCGGCGGCAGCTGCACCGACTCGACGCGCCCCACGTTCACGCCCTGAAACTGTACGGGCGCTCCGGGTACCAGCCCGGCCACCCGGTTGAAACGGGCGCGCAGCAGAAACGTGTCGCTCAGCAGAAACGAGCGGTTCGCAATCGCAAACAGTGCGATGACGAACAGCGCGATGCCCGCCAGCGCCAGCAGTCCGACCCGTGCTTCGCGCGACATGACGATAAGCGGTTGGTGAACAGTTATGCCGAAAAAGCCGTGCCGCAGCGGTTTGAATTCGTCAGGTTCCGAAGAAGTTGCGCAGCACGGGGTGATCGGACCGCCGTAGCTCGTCGAGCGTCCCGCTCATCAGGATGCGGCCTTCGTGCAGGAAGTGCGCCCGGTCGGCAATGATTTCCGCGCAGAGCAGGTCATGCGTGATGGCGATCGACGTAATGCCCCGCTCGTCGCGCAGCCGTACGATCAGTTCCGAGACGGTGCGGACCGAGACCGGGTCGAGGCCAGTTGTCGGCTCGTCGTAGAGCAGCAGTTTCGGCTGCAGGATGATGGCCCGCGCCAGCGCGATGCGCTTGCGCTGGCCGCCGGACAGTTCGGCCGGATACTGCGTGGCCGTATGGCGCAGGCCCACCCAGTCGAGCGTCTCCAGAATCCGGTCGCGGCGCTCGGCCCGGCTGAGTCGGGTGTGCCGCTCCAGCAGGAAGTCCAGGTTTTCGTAGACGGTCATCGAGTCGAACAGCGCACCGCTCTGGAACAGGTAGCCGATCGAAAGCCGCAGGCGATCGAGCGCTTCGCCTTCGAGCTGATCGACGCGCTGGCCGAACACCCACACGGCGCCCCGGTCGGGCACCAGCAGCCGCACGATGTGCTTGAGCAGCACGCTCTTGCCTGTGCCCGAGCCGCCCATCACCACGGCCGACGTGCCTTCCTCCACGTCGAGCGACACCCCGCGCAGCACTTCCCGCTCGCCAAATCGCTTGTGCACGTCGCGCAATGCCACCACGATCTCCGACGGGGGCGGCGCTTCGATCCCTTCAATGGTAGCGTGAGCTTCTTGCATCTTGCATATCGTCCTGAATTGGCTCCTTTCACAGCGCCCCGAAAAGGAACAGCGAAATGCGCACGACGACGACGTCGGCCAGCAGAATCAGCAGCGACGAGATCACCACGGCCTGCATGGCCGCCTGCCCGACTTCGCGCGTGCCACCCCGCACCGTGTAGCCCAGGTAGCAGCTTACGATCCCCACCAGAAAACCAAACACGCTGGTTTTGAGCGTATCGACGATCAGGTCCGAAAAGCGCAGGCTCGAAAAAGCGCTGTTCCAGAACAGCCGGTAGTCCATGTCGGCTGAGATGACCGACTCGACGTAGCCCCCGGCCAGTGCGATCATGTTCGTCCAGGTCGTCAGCACCGGAAACATCACGATGCAGGCCACCACGCGCGTGATGACCAGATAGTGAAAGGGCCTGAGGGCGGCCACCTCCAGCGCGTCGATCTGCTCGGTCACGCGCATCGAGCCGATCTCGGCAGCCATCCCTGCCCCGAGGCGCCCGGCCAGCACCAGCGACGTGATGACCGGCCCGATCTCTTTGAAGACCGACAGCGCCAGCATGTTGGGTAGCACCGCCTCGGCCCCGAAGCGGGCGAGCGTGCCCCGGCTCTGCATGGCCAACACCACACCGATGGCAATGCCCGTAACGGCCGTCAGGATGAAACTCTTCGAGCCGGCTTCGTCCATCTGGTTGATCAGCTCACGCACCTCGTAGGGCGGCCGCCACACGTCCCGGAAGAAGCGGCCCATGAACAGCACCAGCCCACCGGCTTTCTCGAAAAACGCGCGGCCGATGCGCTCAGGTGGACGCTTCGGGATGTCGAGCGCTTCCGACTCAGTAGGCATAGCGCCACAGCAGGTTAATCCGCATGGTCGTTCCCTGGCTGGTCACGCGCACGATCATCGCGTCGAAGATCGTGTATTCGACGGTGAACTCCGTGTAGACTTCGGTTCGTTGCGTGGCCGCATTGTTGCCGAAGGCGATCGGCCGGCTGACGGCGGCAAACAGCCGCGGCGAGACGTACTTGCCGACGGTCAGCTTGGCGCCCTGCAACCCGTCGGGTTCGATCTCGACCACGTCGAGTCCGAGTTCTTCGCCGGCCAGTCCCTCGACGACGCCGGCCAGCTGGCCAAGTGCCAGACCGGCTCCGCGGCCCAGCAATCCACCGCCGGCTCCGTTGCTACCGGGCGCCAGCGAGGCGAGCGCCTGCCCGGCCGGTCGGCCGAAGACAATGTACGAGATGATGTCCGGCAATTCGAGACCCGAAGGGTTCTCGGACGAAAACTCCAGGTTGAGCCGGTCCAGCCGTCCGCTGACCGAGAGCAGGATCGTGACCTGGCTGGATTGATCCTCACGGGAGGGCACCACGTAGCGGGCTTTCAGGTTGAGTTCCGGATCGTCGGCCGGCCCGTTGAACGACAGCGTTCCTTCCGTAATCTCGAACCGTTTGCCGAACTGCACGATGTAGCTGCGCTCCGGGATCACCTCGATCGTCCCGAAGAGCTGCAGATCCTGATAGGGCTCCTTCTGGACGGTGAGCGTGCCCGTGAACTGCACGTTCATCTTGGGGTTGGCATTCGAGCGCAGCCACACGTCGCGTTCCATGCGCAGGTTCAGGCGCATGCGCGAGGCTTCATAGAAGTCGAAGGTGGTCGTGTCCTCTTCGGTAATGCGCACGCCGAAATACTGACGCAGCATCTGCAGGTCGGCTTCGGAGAGCTGGACTGGTTCCAGGTCGGCCACCGTGGTCTGCTCGATCAGGTAGATGTCGGCGCTGACCACCTGCAGGTCGCCTTCGATTTCGGGCCGTTCGGTCGTGCCGGTCAGCCGGAGCGTTCCGGAAAGGACGGTGCGATAGGCGCGGTTGTCGGCGGCCAGGAACGAGCGGGCCCGCATGCGCAGGTCGAGCGTGCCCAGCGTGAGCGCCTCGAGTTCGACGGTGCCGCTGCCGGCGAGGCGACCGCCCGATTGCAGTTCGAAGGCGGTCAGGATGATCCGATTGCCTTCCATGTGGGCTTCGGCCCGGATGTCGCGGTAGGTGACGCCCAGCTCGGGAAGATAGACGGCCCCGTCGAAAAGCCGGGCCTGGCCCTCGAGCCGTGGAGCAGCCAGCGTGCCGCCGATATGAACACGTCCGGCCAGACGGCCTCGCACGTCGCGGAGGATCTCGGGATCCAGAAACGGCTCGATCCAGGCGATGGCGAACGTATCGGCGGCCAGCGTCAGATCGAGCGGTGCCTGGTTCGGATCGAACGGCGGCGCATCGGGCGGCACCTGTAGCCGGAGATCCATCGGAACCGTGCCGCGTAGCGTCATCGTGCTGGCATCGGCCCGGTGCTGGAGCCGGGCGTCCACCTGCAGCCGCAGGCTGTCGTATTGCAAATTCAGTTGTAGATCGCCCACCGACCGCCCTTCCGAGGTCAGATCGAGCAGAAGCTGCCCGCCGAGCCGCGGCGCCGCAGCCGGACCGGTCAGGTCCACCGTGCCGCTGAGCGCACCGCCCAGTCCGGCCAGGTCGAACAGGTCGGTAACGGTCTCGAGCCGGAAGCGTTCGAGCGTCAGGACGAAGCTCTGCATGCCGTCCGGGTCGATCACGCCGTCGGCCGCGAGCTGCTGATCCTGCGCTTCGGTGTAGAGCAGCAGGCCCTGAATACGATAGGCCTCGCCGTAGGTGAACGTGGCCGGCTGCAGCAGACGCCAGCGGGCGTCGTGCAGCCGCATGTCGAGCCGCGTCAACCGGATCTCCTGCTCCGCCGGAAGCACCTGGCCTTCGAGGCGGGCCGTATGCCGGCGATCGATATCGAGGCGCAGCTCGTAGTCGGCCTGCCGGCCGTCGTAGCGCAGCTCGGCCCGGGCGTCTTCGATCTGGAAGGTGCCCAGCGTCAGCAGATGCACCTGCGACCGGATCTCGGCCTTCGAGAGATGACGCTGCCGGTCCAGTTCGCCGGCCGTGCGGCCCTCGAGTTCCACCAGACGCAGTTCGTCGTAGATCAGGTTCTGGAGCGTCCAGCTCCCCTCGAACCGGAGCTGACCGGGCCGTCCGTAAGCGCGGGCTTCGATCCGGCCGCCGTCGAGCGCCAGCAGGCGCGCCCCGACAAGGCGTCGCAGCGGCTGCAACCGATGGAGCTGCACCTGCAGCGTCAGTTCCGACATGCGCACGCCTTCGGGATCCACAAGTGCCACCTGGCCGCCGCCCTGCGCCGTCGCCACGTTGCTTTCCAGCCGGAGCGTATCGAGGCGCAGCAGCCCTTCGGCCATCGAAAAGCGGGCGTCCAGTCGGTCGACGGCCAGCGCGTCGAGGTGGGCCCCGTCGCTCTGCAGGCGGCCGTGAGCCTGCATGGTGGCCGGATCAAAGCCTTCGCCCTCCAGCTCGGCGTCAAGCGAGAGCCGGGCCGAGAGCGTGTCGATGCCCAGGAGGGGCATCGGGTCGAGCTGCTCGGCCACAAGCGTCAGCGCGTAGCGGGGCGTAGGTCCATCCAGCAGCAGTCGGGCGTCGAAGCGGGCCTGTCCGTCGGCCACGCCCATCTGCCCGCCGAGCTGCCAGCGTCCGGCCACGGCGGCCACGCGGAACTGTCCCGAAACAGGCCGGTCGCTTACCTGCGAGGCGTCGAGCCGCAGCCTTGCGGCGAGCTGCATCGCGCGCGGCTCCATGCCCCGGCCGTGCAGCGTCAGCACGCCGTTCAGCCGGGTTCGGGGCCGCTGCTGCCCGGTCCAGGCCGCCAGATCCACGCCGCGAAAGACCAGCCGCTCGATCGTGTAGACCGGCGTGGTCGTCAGCGAGTCGGCCTGCGCCTCCAGCTGTAGCGATCCGTCGGGCCAGGTGGCCCGGGTTGCCAGCGTCAGCAGCCCGCGCCGCAGCGTGGCGTTCAGCGTGGCCGCTTCCAGTGGCTGTGCGTTGAGCCGGGAGTCCTCCAGTTGCAGCACCAGCTCGGCTTCCGCATCGGCCGACGTCGCGCCCCGGTAAAATCCTTCGAACGAGCCGTTCAGCACCGAAGACCAGTCCGGTATCACGGCGGCCAGGTTCACCCGCTCCAGGCGGCCGCGGTCGATCTGCCAGCGGGGCCGCCGGGCCATCGGCCGTCCCTGTAAGCGGAAAGCCACATAGCCCTCGTCCAGCCCGATTTCAGGCGTGGCTGTTAGCAATCCGCGATCCATCCGGACGGGCACGCGTACGGGCGCCAGTCGGTAGGTGCCATAGACCAGGCTATCCAGGTCGAGCGTGGCCTCCAGGCGAAGCGCCTCGGGCGCCGTCCCGCTCCCGCGCAGCCGGAGTCGACCGCTGACCGCGCTGTGCAGCGTATCGCCCAGCAGGGCCGCCACGTCGATTCGCTCCAGCACGAAGGGCTCCACCTCGTAGGAAGGCGTCGAGGCGCCGGCCAATCGCCCGCGTCCCTGCAGGCGGCCTCCGGCCAGCGTCGCCTCCAGCGCAAAGCGGAGCGTGTCGCCCCGCCGGTGTACGGCCAGTTGCCCGCTGTCGATCGCCGCCCGGTTCAACCGTGAAGGCTGCAGCATGAGCCGCCCGTCCAGCCGCGTCGCCCCTTCGCCCTCCAGCTGAAAGGCCAGGTTCAGTTGTCCCGTCCAGCTCGTGTCGGACAGGAAGCGGGCCGGGTTCAGGTTCTGCAGCAGACCATCCAGGCGATAGGTGGGCGTCGGGTCGAACGGACGCCCCCGGCCGTCCAGTTGCAGCCGGGCGCCGCGCAGACCGGTCTGTGCCGTCAATCGGCCTTCGCCCTCCACGAAGCGCACCTGAAGCCGGGTGGGATCCAGTCGGTAGGCGCCCAGTCGCGCCTCCGACACGTCGAGCCTGGCCTCGCCGTCCAGCGCCTCCAGCGACGGTCCCTGCAGGTCGGCCCGGAGCTGCAGATCGAGGCGGCCCGCCGGTCCGCCGAAGAAAGCCGGGTCCAGCCGTCGCACCTGCACGTCGGCCCGATAGCGCACCGAATCGTCCAGCAACGGCGTGAACGTGGCCGCCAGTGCCAGTTCGCCACCCGTGCCGGTACGCAGTTCGGCCTGCGCCTGCAGCAGACGGCCGCTGCCCTGCACGGTCACGAAGCCCGCGAGCGTCCGACCGGGATCCGGGACCGCCACGAACGGCGTCAGGTCGTAGAGGGCCAGCGGCTGCGCTTCCAGCCGGAACTGCACCGCTTCGATTTGTCCCGTATCGGCCGGGAGCAGCAGCGTCCCGCCACCGGTCACCCGGCTGCTGGCGGACCATACGCGCAGCGTGTCGAGCCGGAAGCGCCGCTCGCGCAGCGCCAGTCGGGTGAGGACGTGCACCGAGTCGGGAGCGCCGGGCGGCTGCAGCACCGCTTTCAGCGTGCGCACCGAGAACGCGGGCCAGCCTTCCGGTGGCAATCGCAGCGTGTCGAGCTGCACGTCGAGCCGGTGCAAATGCCAGGTCGAGTCGGCACGGGGCGTGTGGAAGTGCAGGGCCGCCGTCCCGTCGCGCAGCGCCAAGTGGTCGATCCAGATGTCCAGGACGGCACCGGCTCCCGTTTCCTTTGCGGTCGTGTCGGGTGCCGTGCCGAACAGACGCAGCAGGTCCCAGGTGCTGTCGGGTTGCTGCGTCAGCTCCAGGCGCGGACGGATCAGGCGCACCCGCCGCAGATGTACACGCCGGTCGAAAAGCAACGCCTCGGGCACGTAGGCTATTTCGAGCGAATCCAGCGCCAGCAGCGCACGTCCGGACGCGTCGCGCAGGGCGACGTCGTAGAGTGCCAGCGTGCGCACGAAGTTACCCCGCAGCGCCCCGATCTCCAGCCGTCCACCCTGAAGCTGCGCGTTCACCTGACGTTCGATCAGCCGACGCACCTGCTCGGCACCCCACGACGTCTGCAGCACCAGCAGAAGCAGCCCGACCAGCACGATCGGCGTGCCGATCACCAGAAGCAGCGCCCATCCGATGCGGCGCAGCCACCGACGTGCAGGCGTTATGGACGAGGTGGGTTCCATGTGCCGGCGCGTTTCAGAACGTCTGGCCGATGCTCAGGTGCAACCGCAGGCGGCGTTGCCAGTGGACCTCCGGAGGGCGATCCGTCAATCCCTGGCGGTAGCGGTACACGTCGGCCGGATCGCGCAGGTCCTCGTAGCTCGGATTGAGCTTGTAGGCCAGATCGAGCCGGATAAAACCGGCAGGCGTCTGGTAACGCACGCCCAGACCGGCCGCCCATCGGAAAGCCGTCGTGCGCAGCACCAGCCGATCCTGGCCGAGCTGGCCGCCATCGAGAAAGGCGGCGCCCTGCCAGTCGCTGCCGAGTCCCGGCAGGCCAAAGCGCAGCTCCAGGTTCAGCAACAGCTTCCGGTTGCCCCCGATCGGCTCGTAGTAGATCGTCGTATCACCGTCGCTGATCTGCAGACGGGTTACTTTCGGTCCGAGCTGTTGCAGTCCCCAGCCACGCACGTCGCTGCTACCGCCCGCGTAGAAAAGGATCGGGTCGAAGCGATTCTCGTAGCGCAGGCTATCGGCGCGCCCCAGACGGCCGGCCAGCGCCTCGCGGCTGCGTCCCAGCGGCTCCAGCCGTCCAAAGAGCAGGCGGCCGGCCAGCACGCTCCGACGCGTAAGCGGCAGGTAGCCCGTCAGCTCGGCTCCCAACCGATAGTATTCGATCTCCGAGCCGATGAGTCCGCCGCCCAGCTCGGCGAACGGTCGGACGAGATAGCCGCGTCGGGGATTGAAGTAGTTGTTCGTGCGGCCGAAGGTGGCCGTCAGCGACAGGATGCTTTTGTCGAACAGGTCGCGCGTGCTCGTCGTGTCGCGCCGCTGCTGCGTGAGCTGCAGCGCCCGGCTGAAGGCGTGCTGCAACGTAACGGTGCGAAACGGATAGATTTCATAAAACAGCGTGGTGTTCAGACCGAACTCGCGCGTGTTGATCTGGAGCGGCTCGTCGCTGTCTTCCAGCAGCGGATCGCGCTGATACTCCAGGAAGGGTGAGAGCAGCAGCTCCATCCGCCGCGAAAACAGATAGGGCTGGCGAAACAGCGCGCTGAAGCGAAACAGCCGGGGGGGTGGCGTGCCCGGTCCCCGACGGGCCAGCAGGCCGGTCTGCGCCGCCAGGTTCAGCGTCAGCGTGCGGGCATCGCCCAGAAAGTTGCGATGCGTCCAGCGCACCTCGGCCCCGAGCCCCTCGCTGCGGCCAAAGCCGCCCTGCAGCACCAGAAAACGCAGCGCCGACTCGGCCACCCGGTAGCGTACGGTCACCGTGCTGTCGCGTGGCTGCGGCGGGATGTCGGCCAGCGCCACGCGGAAGATCTCCAGCCCGAACAGCTGGCGCTGTCCTTCCACCACCTTACGCTGCGCGAACACATCGCCTTCGCGGAACGGCAGCTCCCGGCGCAGTACCCGATCGCTCACCCGCCGATTGCCTTCGATCTGAATTTCCGAAAAATAGCCGCGCGGCCCCGTGTCCACCACGAAGCGCAGGTCCACCGTGTTGAAGGTCGAATCGATACGGGCGTCGGAACGCACGCGTGCAAAGGCATAGCCCCGGTCGCGAAACCAGTTCAGCACGGCGTCCTGAATCTCCACGCGCCGCGCTTCAGTGTAGCGGTCGCCCACCCGAAAGGCGATCTGATCCCGAAATCGACGCCATCGCTCCCGCAGCTCCGGATCGAGCGTGGTCACCAGATAGCGTCCCTCCGGATCGAAGAAGCCCACGTCCTGGATGACGAGCGGCGGCCCTTCGCGAATGCTCAGCACGATGTGGATCTGGTTGCGTACGGTGTCGAGCTGCGAGGCCGGATAGGTGATCTCCGTATGCAGAAAGCCGTTGCGGGCATAAAAGCGGCGAAGTCGCACCACGTCGCGGGCCAGTTCGATCGGATCGAACGGATAACGGGCCGGCGAGACGAACGGCAGCCAGCCTTTGACGCGATCCCACCACGAGGGTGCCCGCAGCACCATCTGCTCCCGGAGCTGGTCCTCCTCGAAGCTTTTCGTGTCCACGAACCGAAACGAAATGGTCCGGATCGTGGTGCGCTCGTTGACCAACCACAGCGGCGCCTGCGCCATGAGCGGCCGCACCAGCCCCAGCAGCAGTGCCGCGACGATCCCGATCCGACAACGCCCGCGCTTCATGCGTCCACTTCAGAAATTACGGTGGTAGCCGGCATTTCCTTCCGGTCGCGCTGGTGTTTTTCGTAGAGCAGCACCAGCAACGCCCCCAGGATAAACACCACGCCCGAATAATACACCCAGAAACCGAAGGCCAGGATCAGGCCGAAGACGTGCCCGATCGCCGAAATGCCGCTATTCGCGAAGCGTTCAAAAAACGTGGAGCGGGCCGCGTAAAAGGCGAACGCGGTCTTGGCCGCTTCCCAGAGCAGCGCCGCCACGACGGCACCGAGCAGGGCGCCCTTGACGGGCGGCCGGGGCTTCGGTGTAAAGTAGTAGAGTTGAAAGAACATGGCCAGGCTGAGCAGATAGGGAATGAGCAGGCCCAGCACCTGGAGGATGCGCCGCCATCCTTCCTGCACCCACATGTAGTCCAGGTGCAGCCGCTGCAGCCATTCCAGACCGGCCACGTTGATCGCCTGAATCGTCAGCGAAACGCCGAACGTCAGCAGAAACAGTCCGCCGACCTGCACCATCATGCGCAGATCGAACAGATACCCGCGCAGGATGGAGCGCCCCTGATGCCAGGGCTCGTCGAACACCTGGCTGAGCACGCCGCGCAGCGTGGTGAAGAGCGTCATCGTGGCGTAGAGCAGGCCCAGAATACCGATGATGGTGAAGGTGCCGCTGGCCCGCTGGAGCTGCTCCAGAAACTGAATGAGCTGGTCGCTCTGATAGGGCGGCAGAAAGTCTCGGATGAAACGGGCCACGGTTTGAAAGGGACGCTCCTGACGCAGGATACGGCCCAGCAGACCGGTTGCCAGCACGAGCACGGGCACGATCGTCACCAGCACCTTGAAGGCGATGGCCTGCGCCCAGAGAAAGACCGGCTTGCGGTCGAGCAGATGGTAGAGCCCCACCAGGTAGTAGCGCAGGGTCCGCCAGATACGCCGCAACGCCTCACGAAAAGCCGCCCATCGAAGTTGCATGCCGGAAACAGGCCGGGTTCTGGGGGGACCGCACAACGCCAGGGCTAAATCCGTCGGCTACCAGGGGTTCCGGCCGCTTCTGCAACCGTTGCGTTACGCGCTGGCGCGACGTTCTTCGTAGATCGGGGCCTCGCCATAGCGGACCGTGGCGGCCGTAATCCGGCACACGCCCACGTCGGGCATCGTGTGGATGTTGAACATGATGTCGAGCATCACCTCCTCCATGACGGCCCGCAGTCCCCGCGCGCCGGTCCCCAGCTCCTTGGCCCGCTCGACAATGGCATCGAGTGCCTCCTCCTCGAAGATCAGCTCGATGCCGTCCATGGCGAACAGCTTCTGGTACTGGCGCACCAGCGCATTCTTCGGCTCGGTCAGAATGCTCCGGAGCGCCTCGTCCGAAAGCGCCTCCAGCGGCGTGATGACGGGAAGACGTCCGATGAATTCGGGAATGAGTCCGAACTTCAGCAGGTCGTCGGGCTCGACGTAGTAGAAAATACGCGGATCTTTCGGATCGACGCGCCTGCCCCCCGAGGCAAAAAATCCGATCGACGAGGTCGAAAGGCGACGGGCAATGATCTCTTCCAGCCCTTCGAAGGCCCCGCCACAGATGAACAGGATGTTGCGCGTGTCGATGTTGATCAGGTTCTGCTCCGGGTGCTTGCGGCCACCTTTCGGCGGCACCCCGGCGATCGTGCCCTCCAGAATCTTCAGCAACGCCTGCTGCACGCCTTCGCCCGAAACGTCGCGCGTGATCGAAGGGCTGTCGCTTTTGCGGGCGATCTTGTCGATCTCGTCGATATAGACGATGCCCTGCTCGGCCCGCTCCACGTTGAAGTCGGCCGCGTGCAGCAGGTGCGCCAGAATGCTTTCGACGTCTTCGCCCACGTAACCGGCTTCGGTCAGCGCCGTGGCGTCGGAAATCGAAAACGGCACGTCGAGAATGCGGGCCAGCGTGCGCGCTAGCAACGTCTTGCCCGTACCGGTCGGACCGATCAGCAGGATGTTGGATTTTTCCAGCTCGACGTCGTCGTAATCGGACAGATAGTGCTGATGGTCGATCCGCTTGTAATGGTTGTAAACCGCCACGGCCAGCGTCTTTTTGGCCCGCTCCTGGCCGATCACGTATTCGTCGAGGGCGGCCTTGATCTCCGGAGGGGTCAGGCGACGCCGATGCGCCTGGGGGCGCCGACGGGCGGCCGCATGGGCCATCAGATCGTTACGGACGATGCCGGCCGCGTCGTGAATACAACGGTCACAGATGTACACATCGTTCGGACCGGCCACCATCGAAAGGACTTCCTGGGTCGTCCGCCCACAGAACGAGCAGCGAATCGTGTCGTCACTTCGGCGCATTACGTTCTCAGGTTACCTGATCGAAGACACGGCGCCCTGCCTGCTATGGTAAGAATATCGGCATCTTCGCGCAACCTCTTCAATCACCGGGCAAAACTACCGGCAGCGAGGTGCGTTAAGGAGCAGGCCTGCAACCTACCGTAACTCCTTTTCCCGCTTCCGGTTCTTCGGAAAATGATCACCGCCCTGCCGGAAGCCTTCCTGGAGCGGCTCCGGCGGCTGGTGCCGCCGGACCGGTTGCCGATGGTTGAAGCGGCTTTCCGAGAGCCGCGCGCCATGGCCTTCCGGGTCAATACGCTGAAGGTCGATCGCGATACCGTGCAGGCCGCGCTGGAAGCCGAAGGCCTTCAGCCGCGGCCGGTGGCGTGGTATGCCGACGCCTTCCAGGTGCCCCCGGAAGCGCGCGCAGCGCTGCTCGAAAGCAGGCCCTACCGCGAGCGGTGGATCTACGTGCAGGACCTGGCCAGCATGCTGCCGCCGCTGGTGCTGGCGCCCGAGCCGGACGCGCGCGTGCTGGACCTGTGCGCGGCGCCGGGGAGCAAGACGCTGCAACTGGCCTGCCTGATGCAGGGCCGGGGCGAAATTGCCGCCGTCGAGGTCGTACGCCCGCGCTTTTATCGCCTGAAGGCCAACGTGCAGGCCTACGGCGCCCCCAACGTGCGGTTGTACCTGCAGGACGGCACGCGCGTGGGGCGCTACCGGCCCGAATCCTTCGACTACGTGCTGGTCGATGCGCCCTGCTCTTCGGAAGGACGCTTTCACCTGAGCGATCCCGAGACGTTCGCCTACTGGAGCCCGCGCAAAATCCGCGAGATGGCCCGCAAGCAGTACCGGCTGCTGGTGTCGGCCGTCCAGAGCCTGCGCCCGGGCGGCGTGCTCGTTTACGCCACCTGCACGATGGCGCCGGAAGAGAACGAAGCCGTGCTCGATCGCCTGCTGCGCACCTTCGACGGCGTGCTGACCGTCGAACCCGTCGACCTGCCCCTTGCCAACCAGCTGCCCGGCCTTGAAAGCTGGGAGGGTCGTTCGTTCCACCCCGCACTCCGCCATGCCCGGCGCATCCTGCCCACCACCGAAATGGAAGGCTTCTTCCTGTGCCGCCTGCGTAAGTGTGCTTCCACGCAGCGCGCCCGCCATTGAGTCAGGCCACGAGCACGCCCAGCTCGCGGCCGACTTTTTCGAAGTCTGGGGAAGCTCCGGTTTATCGAATAAGGCGTACCTGGCTCCCCAGTGCCTGCCAGGCCCGATCAGCCGTAACGACCGGCCATCCCAATCGTAAACCCAGGGCCAGACAGGCCCGGTCGGCCAACGAAAGCCCGAGCGGTCGCGTCTGCTCCCAGAGGCCGGCGGCAATCTCCGCATCCCGGATGATGAATGGCTCGATCTGCAGTCCCAGCGCCTCCAGATCCTCTCGCAATCCCTCCACTGCGACGCCGCGAGCCAGGCTTTTCTGGAGCACCTCTGACCAGTTGACGGCAGACATTACCGCCACCTCCAGCAGCGCTTCCACCTGGTCGCCGCCGGGCTCGTCATGTAGCCAGGCCAGCAGGGCCGAGGCATCGAGCACAACACCATGTTCCATATCAGGGACGCTGTGCGTCGGCCCGACGCTCCGCAATCAATTCGTCGGACAGACAGACCTCTGAGGGAATGTGGGCGAACCGGGCCTTCACCCGTTCGATCACTTCCTGGCGCTTTTCCAGGATCAATCGGCCATCTTCCACACGCACAATCAGCCGGTCGCCCGGCGCCAGTCCCAACTGCTGACGCACATTGGCTGGAATCACCACCTGGCCACGCTTGCCCAGGCGAATCTCTTGCGGCGTCTGTGTTTTTCTCATCACATCCCTCTGCTTTACGCCACGAGCACGCCCAGCTCGCGGCCGACTTTTTCGAAGGCCCGGATGGCAAAGTCCAGGTCTTCGCGCGTGTGTGCGGCGCTGGGCATGACGCGAATGCGGGCGGCCCCCTTCGGCACGGTCGGATAGCCAATCGCCATGGCGAAGACGCCCTCTTCGAACAGGCGGCGGCTGAACTCCTGCGCCAGCGGCGCCTCGCCCAGCATGATCGGCGTGATGGGCGTTTCGCTCTTGCCCGTATCGAAGCCCAGCTCCTGCATTTTCGCTTTGAAGTAGCGGGCGTTGTCCCAGAGGCGATCGACCAGCTCGGTGCTCTCCTCCAGCAGGTCGATGGCCGCCAGGCACGCGGCCACGTCGGGCACGGTCATGGCACTGGAGAACAGGAACGGCCGTCCGCGCTGGCGGAGCCACTCGACGAGCCGACGGCTGCCGGCCACCACGCCACCCATCACGCCGAAGGCCTTCGACATGGTGCCCACTTCGATGTCCACCACGCCGTGCAGGCCGAAGTGATCGACGATGCCCCGGCCGCCCCGGCCCAGCACGCCCTCGCCGTGCGCGTCGTCCACCATCAGGATGCAGCCGTAGCGTTTGGCCAGCTCGGCCAACCGCGGCAGCGGCGCGATGTCGCCATCCATGCTGAAGACGCCATCCGTCACGATCAGCTTGCGGCGGTACTGCGGGCCGTGCTCCTTGATCAGGTCTTCGAGCGCGTCCACGTCGTTGTGCGGATATGCCACAATGGTAGCCCGGCTGAGGCGGCAGCCGTCGATGATGCTGGCGTGGTTGAGCTGGTCGCTGAAGATCACGTCTTCGCGGCCCACGATGGCCGGGATCGTGGCCAGGTTGGCCGCAAAGCCGCTCTGGAACGTGATGGCGGCTTCGACGCCCTTGAACTTGGCCAGCCGCCGCTCCAGCTCCACGTGCAGCGTCATCGTGCCCGCGATCGTGCGTACGGCGCCGGGCCCGACGCCGTACTGCTCCATCGCCTTTCGGGCCGCCTCCACCAGGCGGGGATGATTGGCCAGCCCCAGATAGTTGTTCGAGCAGAAGTTCAGCACCCGCTTGCCGTCGACGGTCAGCCAGGCGCCCTGCGGCGACTCGATCGTGCGGATGTACGTGTACAGGCCGGCCTCTTTCAGCGCGGCCAGCTCGTCATCGATCCAGCTCAACGGGTGGCTCATGGCAGGCTCCGGTTGGGTTCGGGACGTTTCTTCAAAGATAGCAGGTTTCAGGGCTTCAGTCCATGCCGTTGGGGTACAGGATGACCTTGGCGACCACTTCGTCGCCGGGATTCATCAGCAGCCGGAACGCTTCCTCGTAGGCCTCCAGCGGCAGGCGGTGCGTGATGAGCGGACGAAGATCGACGGCGCCGGTCTGCAGGAGCGCCCGCATCCGGTGCCAGGTGTCCCAGATCTTGCGGCCGTAGATGCCCTGGACGGTGGCGCCTTTGATCACCACCAGGTCGTTCCAGTCGAGTGCGATCGGCTCGGGCGTCAGGCCGAGCGCGGCCACCTGTCCCCCGGGGCGAAGCGCTTCCAGCGCGGTCTGAATGGCCATCGGCGCTCCACTCATCTCCAGCACGACGTCCACGCCGTCCCCGCCGGTCAACGCCCGCACCTGCTCGGCCACCTCGTCGCGCCGGGGATTGAGCACCACGTCGGCACCCATGCGCCGGGCCAGCGCCAGCCGCTGCTCGTTGGGATCGGTGGCAATGATCAGCCGGGCGCCCGCCACGCGGGCCACCGGAATGGCCATGAGGCCGATCGGCCCGCACCCGCTCACCAGCACCGAGCGACCGGCCAGGTCGAACGTGTAGACAGCGTGCACGGCATTACCGAACGGATCCTGCAGCGAGGCGATCTCCGGTGGCACATCGGGTGCATTGACCCAGACGTTCTCGGCCGGCACGCACACGTACTCGGCGAAGGCACCGGGACGGTCGATGCCGATCACACGCGCATTGCGGCACAGGTGTGGCTGACCGGCCCGACAGGCGGCACAGGTATGGTCCACGATGTGCCCTTCGGCCGAAACCGGCTGACCCACCTCCAGCCCCTCGACCGCTTCGCCCACCGCCACGATCTCGCCGGCAAACTCGTGGCCCAGAATCAGCGGTGGCCGGATGCGCTGCTGACTCCAGCCATCCCACCGGTAGATGTGCACGTCGGTGCCACAGATCGACGTCGCCGTTACGCGAATCAACACATCCCGCGGGCCGGGCTGTGGCACCTCGGTCTCGATCAGTTCCAGCCCGGGCCCCGGGCGCATCTTGGCCAGTGCTTTCATTTTCATAGGCTCCCACAAAGCTCAGGGGCACAGAACCCCGACGTTTTTCGTCGCAAAATACAACGCGCGAGGGTTTCAACCGGGGGGCTTCAGTGAAAAAGATGTGGGCAGCCCTTTGATGGACGCCCGGGATAGCTTCTTGCTGAAGCGCCCGATCCCGCAGGCCCCTGTCGTTCAAACGGTCCGGATTGGCTACAACCGCTCTGCCCGCCATGAAGTTTATGAGCGAGCGGCGCGCTCGTGTTCTGGCTGCTACCCGGCTGATCGCCTCCCTGTGCCGGAACCAATCCGCAGGAACGTAGGGGCGGACACGGCGGTCCGTCCTACGTGGTAGAAATGGTATCGTTTATCCGGTAGCAACGTACCGCCGGAAACGCCCGTGCTTTCGGTCCGAAAAATGACGTGTGGTCAGGGGATTCTACGCACCTGCCTTACGTTTTAAGGGGTCCGCAGCACCACCGTAAACCGTCTCGGGCCGTGGATGCCGTGGACAAGCGTCTGCTCGATGTCGGCCGTCTTGGAGGGGCCGGCCACCCAGAGCCCGAACCCCTGCCACGTCGGCGCCAGTCGGGCATAGGCTTCGTGCAGGTCGGCCACAAGGTGACGACCGTCCAGCACGACGATCAGGTGCTCGACCAGAAAAGCGGCGGCCCGGTGGACGAGCGCTTCGTCGTCGAGCCAGACGGCTCCGTTTTCGGCCACGCCCAGCCGCGCAGGGCACACCAGCGTCTCCAGATCATCCAGCGCGTGCGGATCGTCCACGGCGTCCAGATGCACCGACCCGGCCAGTCCCGGCACCGTCGAAGCCCATTGCGCCGGAAGCAGGGGTTGCAGTACGGCCTCCAGTTCATTCTCCGGCGCTTCGAGCACCTCGCCCCCGGCCCGCCGGACTTTTTCCACGAAGCGTTCCCGCAGCGCCGCCTCCCCCGCCGCTGCAAAGGCCGGAATCTCGGGCAACGGCGCCGCGGGCGGCCGGTTTCGGCGAATGGCTTCCAGCATATGCCGACGGTCCGGGTCCGACATGGCGTTCGTAGATTTTCGATGGCGTTTCGGTAGGATTTACAGCCTGCCGTTTGAAGCACGACCCGTGCGCTCGTAGTCAGGCACGGAGCAAAGCGGAGTGCCGTCTCGGGTGATGCCACTACGGCTGGCGCCTTCGTGGCTTACTACAAACCCGTGCTCCTGACACGCAGCGCAAAGCCCTGGCTTACCGGATCATCCTCTGGTGTATGTGAGAAAACACGGGCGCACACGGTGGTGCGCTCCGGCCTGGGCAAACGACGACCTTCCTACCAGGTAGGGGCGGACCGTTGTGTCCGCCCCGTCGTACCGGATGATGTCCGGTACACAGAAGGTTGTGCCATCATGCACTGGCAAATCAGCGATCCCATATAAGTTCTAAAAACGACTCATCGGACGCGCGTACTGGCGCGTCCCTGCCGAACCCGCCGGAGCGGTTATCGTTGCGCCGTGGCCGAGGCTCTGGTTTTCCGATACCATTCCAGAAAACTTTCCGCCGGGGCCGAGGGTAGCTCGCGGGCACGTCCCCAGCCGTTCCAGGGGCCGTAGAGGATCCGGCGCGGCAGGCGCCGCAGGCTCCAGCGCAGCAGGCGTCCGGCCCTCCGGTAGCGCCCCGGCGAAGCCAGCACCCGGGCGGCCAGCCGCATGGCGAGGCGCTTCAGGCGGGGGACATAGCGCGGACCGACCTCCTGCCGCCAGGCATAAAGCTGCTCGTCGATGTCGATCTGCACGGGACACACTTCGCGACACGAGCCGCACAGCGACGAGGCATAGGGCAGCGTCCGATAGCGGGCCGCGTCGTAGCCGGGCATCAGAATGGCGCCGATCGGTCCGGGCACCGTGGCTCCGTAGCTGTAACCACCGCTCCGGCGATAGACCGGGCACGTGTTCATACAGGCCCCACACCGAATGCACTTCAGCGCCGGCCAGAAGCGTGGCAGCCCCAGCCGACGGCTTCGGCCGTTATCGACCAGCACCACATGCACTTCCTGGCCGGGACGCGGCCGCCCGATGTGCGTCGTGTACACCGTGAGGGGCTGGCCGGTAGCGCTGCGCGCCAGCAACCGCAGAAACACACCCAGATCGACGAGACGCGGGATGAGTTTTTCGATCCCCATTGCGGCAATGTGCACCGGTGCCAGGTGCATGCCCAGATCGGCGTTGCCCTCGTTCGTGCAGACGACGAGCGTTCCGGTTTCGGCCACGGCAAAGTTGACGCCCGTGATGGCCGCCTCGGCTTCCAGAAACTTCTGGCGAAGCACCCGGCGGGCGACGGCCACCAGTTCGTCGGGCGTCAGGTTTTCGGGCACGCCGAGCTTTTCATGAAAGAGCCGGGCCACCTCTTCGCGACGCAGATGGATGGCCGGGGTAACGATGTGGCTGGGCGGCTGCCGGAGCAATTGCATGATGCGCTCGCCCAGATCCGTATCGACCACCTCGATGCCACGCGCCTCCAGGTAGGGGTTCAGACCGCACTCTTCGGTCAGCATCGATTTGCTTTTGACCACGCGCCGCACATGGCGGGTGGCCAGCAGCTCATGCACGATACGGTTGTGGGCGGCGGCATCGCGCGCCCAGTGCACCTGGATGCCGCAGGCGCGCGCCTGTGCCTCGAACTGCTCCAGGTAGCGATCCAGATACGTGAGCACGTGCGCCTTGATCTCCGAGGCCAGTCGCCGCAATTCCTCCCATTCGGGCACCTCGGCAGCGGCCCGATCGCGCTTCAGCCGCACCTGCCAGAGCAGCGCATCGTGCCACTGCACACGTTCGGCATCGGCCACAAAACGGGCGGCCAGCCGGGCATGATCGACCACAGGCAGTTCGATGAACCCCTCCATCAGTCCGCTCCGGCAAGGATCTCGGCCACGTGCAGAAAGCGCAGGGGCAGCTGCTGCCGCCGTGCCAGCCCCTCCAGATGCATCAGGCAGGACATATCGGTACTGACGACCACTTCGGCGCCGGCCTGCAGGAAGTCGTCGAGCCGATCCTGCCCCATGCGCACCGACATCGCTTCTTCTTCGACGGCGAACGTTCCACCGAAACCGCAGCACTCGTCGGGGCGCGACGGCTCGACCAGCTCCAGTCCATCGACCTGACGCAGCAGGTCACGCACCACGCTGTAGGCGGGGACCATACGCTCGGACGGACGGCCCAGTCCCAGGCCGCGCAGGCCGTGGCAGCTGTCGTGTACTGCCACACGGTGCGGGAAGCGCGCTTCAATCCGCTCGACCTGCAGCACTTCGCGCAGAAACTGGCACAGCTCGTAGGTGCGCTGCTGCACGTGCCGGACGGCTTCGGCGTCGTCCGCTTCCAGATGATGTCGCACGTGAAAGACGCAACTACCCGAAGGCGCCACGATGTAATCGTACGGCGCGAACACTCGCACGAAATGCGCCATGACAGGCCGCGCCTCCCGGGCAAAACCCGCGTTGGCCAGCGGCTGCCCGCAGCAGGTCTGATCCAGCGGGACCTCCACGCGACAGCCCAGCCGCTCCAGCAGCGTCAGCGCCGCCCGCGCCACGCGCGGGTAAAACTGATCGATATAGCAGGGCACAAAAAGCGCGACGGTCATCGCAGAAAGCCTTCCGGAATGCCGCCGTCCACGTGGAGCACCTGGCCGGTGGTTTTGCTCAGGCGGCGTCCGCTCACCAGCAGGAAGATCGCTTCGGCCTGATCGTCCAGCGTGATCGGCGCTTTGAGCAGGTTGCGCCGCGCGTAGAAGTCGGCCAGTCGCTGGCGAAGCGTTTCGGTGTCTTCATTTTCGTCGAAGGGGATGCCATAGCGCAGGAGGGAAGCGATGACCCGCTCGCGCGGAAACATGGCGCTGCCTTCGACGACCGTCGCAGGCGCCACGCCGTTGACCCGGACGAGCGGTGCCAGTGCGAGGGCCAGCTCGCGCACGAGGTGGTTGGCGGCCGCTTTGCTCGTATCGTACGCCATACTGCCCACCTTGGGCACTACGGCGTTGACGCTGGTGGTAATCACCAGCGAGCCCGGGAGGCCCTGGGCTTCCCAGATGCGCCGAGCTTCGTCCGCTACGATGAACGGCCCTGTCACATTCACCCGGAAGGTGTCGTCCCAGCGGGCATCGGGGATCTCGCCGGTGGGCGGCGGCGGCACGTAGAGTCCGGCGGTGATCACCAGATGGTCCAGTCCACCATAGGCCAGAATCACCGAACGAAGCGCCCGGCGCACGGCCTCGCGATCGGTCATGTCCACTTCCAGGCCGATGGCGTCGCCGCAGGCCGAAATGCCCGTACCCGCTACCCCGATGCCCATGCCCACCTGCTCCAGGATGCGATCGGCCGTTTCACGGGCGGCCGGACCGTTCAGGTCCAGTGCAGCCACTACCGCGCCTTCCTGTACCAGCCGTTCGGCCACGCGACGGCCGATGCCACTACCCGCTCCCACGACGACGACAATCTGCCGAGCCAGTTCCTTCTCGGGCGGCATACGCCGCAGCTTGGCCTCCTCCAGTGCCCAGTACTCGATGTCGAACGCCTCCTGGCGCGGCAACGCCGTGTAGGTGCTGACCGACTCGGCCCCGCGCATCACCTCGATGGCGCTCTTGTAAAACTCGGCCGTCACGCGGCTTTCGCTTTTGGTCTTGCCCCAGGCGATCATGCCGACGCCGGGAATGAGCACCACCGTCGGGTCGGCGCCGCGCATGGGCGGCGAGTCGGGCTTGCGATGCGCTTCGTAGTAGGCCCGATAGTCGGCGCGGTACCGCTCCAGCCCTTCCTGCAGGCGCTCTTTGAGCACCTCCAGCGACTCAGCCGTCGGATTCCAGTCCACGTAAAGCGGCTTGATCTTCGTGCGCAGGAAGTGGTCCGGACACGACGTTCCCAGTTCGGCCAGTTCCGGCGCTCTGTTCGAGTTGACAAAATCTAGGACGTTTTCGCTCGCCTCGACGGTAGCGATCACCCGCTTCTCCTGGCTGAGCTGGCCACGCAGCCAGGGCAGGATTTCAACCAGCACGGCTTCCCGTTCGGCTTCGGAAAGCGCCGGATATTTCCGTCCGCCGAACGTTTCGATACCCCGATCGAAGCGAGCCAGATATTGCGCAGCCTGGTCGATCAATCGCAGCGTGAGCAGGTAGCACTCCTTGTCGTCGTCGGCCCAGTTGATGAGGCCGTGCCCTCCCAGAATCGCCCCGCGGGCCGAAGGATGCCGACGGCAGAGTTCCTGCAGTTTGAGCCCCAGCTCGAAGCCGGGCCGCTGCCAGTCCACCCAGAGCACCTCGTCACCGTAGATCTCCCGTGTCAGGTCCGGTCCGTCTTTGGCGGTCGCGATGGCAATGCAGGGGACCGGATGGGTATGGTCGACGTGCCGATAAGGGATAAAACTATGCAGCGGCGTGTCGATGCTGGGCGCGCAGGGGTTCAGGTTGAAGATGCAGTGGCGAAACAGTTCGACCATCGCATCTTCGGCTGGCGTCTTGGGGCCACGCGGTTCCATACGGGCGTAGATTTCCTGCAGCGCCAATAGTTTCTGCTGGTAAAGCGAGGCGAAGTTTTTCCGCGTAGCCGTGCGCAGATCACCTCCGGAGCCTTTGACCCAGAGCACCTCGACGGGCTCGCCGGTGATCGGATCACGCTCGATCAGCTTGGAGGACGTATTGCCACCGCCGGTGTTCGTGATGCGCCAGTCGCTGCCCAGCAGGTTGGAACGGTACACCAGGCGTCCCAGCGGATCCAGTTGATCCGCGACCGCATCGTCCCAGCGGTTTTCCACGAACGTAAACGTCATCTGTGTTTCCATCTATCCTTCAGTTAAGGTTTGCGGAATGGGTTCCTGATGAGGTTCGTAGATCCAGCAGGTCTCGGAGCGGGCCACAACGTCACGCAGTGTGTAGCCTTCGGGCAGGTCGCCCAGCGTGCGGGCCTGAATGAGCAGGTTGCCCATGGCCGTCGCCTCGGCTGGACCGGCCACCACACGCACCTCGCAGGTGTCGGCCGTGAGCTGACAGAGCAGCCGGTTACGGGCGCCGCCCCCCACGATGTGCAGCGTATCGACCGGCGCTTCGATGAGCGCCTCCAGCTGGCGCAGCGCCCGCCGGAAGTTCTGGGCCAGGCTTTCCAGGATGGCCCGCACCATCTGGCCCCGGCCTTCCGGTACCGGAAGGCCGTGCCGCCGGCAATAGGCCACAATGCGCTCGGGCATCTGCCCCGGTTCGAAGAAGTAGGGATCGTCCAGGTCGAGGTAGCACCGATCGGCGGGCGCCGCACGCGCTTCGGCTTCGAGCGTTTCCCACGAGACCGGTCCTTCCTGGCGCCATGCTCGAAGGCACTCCTGCAGCACCCAGAGGCCCGTCAGGTTTTTCAAAAAGCGAATCGTACCGTCAAGTCCTGCCTCGTGCGTGAAGCCGGCCTCCCGGGCGGCGTCGGTCAGGATCGGCGTGGTACGCTCCACGCCCAGCAGTGCCCAGGTGCCGAGGCTGATGTAGGCCCAGCGGGTGCCCGGACGAGCGGGCACGGCCGCCACCGCGCAGGCCGTGTCGTGCGAGCAGGAAGCGATCACGGCCACGGATGGATGCCCCCGCACCTGGCCGATCACCTGGCCTGAAGGCACAATGTCGGGCCAGCACGGAAAATCGAGCCCGAACGCGCGCAGCAGCTCCGCGTCCCACTGGCGGGTATGCACGTTCATGAGCTGGGTGGTGCTGGCCATCGAGACTTCGACCACGGGTTGCCCGCCCAGCCGTTGGTTGAAGTAGTCGGCGATCAGCAGTAGCCGTTCAGCCCGGCGAAGCATCGCCGGGTCCTCCTCCAGGTCGGCCAGCAGCTGGTAGAGCGTGTTGATAGGAATCAGCTGGATACCTGTCCGGGCGTAGAGTTCAGTCGGAGAGACCCGGGCAAAGGCCCGCGCCATCATCGGGCGCGTCCGCGTGTCCCGGTAGCTGTAAGGCGGCCGGAGCGGACGTCCCTCCCGGTCCAGCAGCACGTAATCGACCGCCCAGGAATCCACCGACACCGCACGCAGCGCTGGCATCTGCTCCAGCGCCTGCTGCAGGCCGGTCCAGATCTCCTGTTCCAGCGCCTCCACGTCCCAGAAGAGATGGCCGTCCCGTTCGATCAAAGGCGTCTCGAAGCGATGCACTTCGGCCATGTGCAGGACCGGCCCTTCCAGCCAGCCCAGCATGGCACGCCCGCTGGAGGCGCCCAGATCGAAGGCCAGGTAGCCTGCTCGCCGCTCACGCATAGCCGGGTGCCTGTGCGGTTGCCGGAGTGCTTCGTTCGCGGGCTTTCTGTTGGCGGTAACCGGACTCCCGGAAAGCCAGTACGGGGTCCAGGGCACCACCGCGACGGCGACGCACTTCGGCCACCAGCGGCCCGACGTCGGTCTCGAACGCCGCCCGTAGCGTTCGCTCGGCCATGAGCACGTCGCCCGTCTCCTGGTAGTGGCTGAGTGCCTCGCGATCGACCAGCAGCGCCCGCGCATAGGCCCGCTGCAGGTGATCGACCGTCTGCAGTAGCGCCTCGATCGGATCCTTCACGTTGTGGCTCTGATCGATCATGTAGGCCGGCCGAAAGCCCGGCACGCCCTCGCGCGCTGCATCGACCAGTTCGTTGAATACCAGGAAAAGCTGGTAGGGCTTGATCGAACCGGCCGTCAGATCGTCGTCGCCATACTTGGCATCGTTGAAATGAAAGCCTCCCAGCTTGCCGGCCCCGATGAGCCGTGCCACGATGAGCTCGATGTTGGTGTTGGGCAGGTGATGGCCCAGATCGACCAGACATTGCGCACGCTCACCCAGCGCCTGAGCCAGCAGCAGGGCCGAGCCCCAGTCCTGAATGACCGTGGCGTAGAAAGCCGGTTCGTAGGGCTTGTATTCGATGAGCATCCGCCAGCCTTCGGGGAGCGCCGCGTAGATTTCGGCCAGGCTTTCCTGCACGCGCTCGAAGCTGCGGCGCAGGTGCATCTGGCCCGGATAGTTGCTTCCGTCGGCCAGCCAGACGGTCAGTGCCGTTGAACCCAGCTCCTGTCCCCAGGCGACGACCTGCAGGTTGTGCGCGATGGCCTGGCGCCGGACGGCCGGATCGGCGTGACTGAGCGAGCCCAGTTTGTAGGAATATGGCTGGTCGGGTTGATCCTGAAACGTGTTCGAGTTGACCGCATCGAAGCCCAGCCCCAGTGCCTCGGCATGGGCCCGCAGCGCCGCCCAGTCATCTACCACGTCCCAGGGGAAATGCGGCGACACGCGCGGCGTGGCCCGCGTGAGCTGATGAATGACGGCAGCATCTTCGAGCTTTTCGAAGATGGTGCGCGGTTCGCCCGGTATCGGAAAGCGCCCGAAGCGTGTACCGCCGGCCGCCATGGCCCAGGTGGGCAGCGCCACCTCGAAAGTGGCCAGTTCGTCGAGCACCGCTTCCAGCACGATCCCGCTTCGCGCCAGCCGCTCGGCCAGGTACTCCAGATCACGCCGGTGCGCGGCCTCGCGCTGTCGGTTGTGTCGTTCCAGAATTTCCGCGTCGATCATGGCTTTTTTCAGAGCATGTCCGCTTTCGATCGCATCCAGAACGGTGCCGTCGCAAACCAGAGGGCCGTTCCCACCAGCATCAGATCGGCATGCATCTCCCAGGTGATCCGGCCGGCAAACACCAGCCACGAGGGAGCGACCGTCAGGACCAGCCCCAGGCCAGACAATCCCTGCAACAGACGGCGTAACATGGTTTTATTTCGTCACGTTTGCGGTAACTTCGGGTGTCGTCACCGGCGCCGCGCGGCGCTGCTGCAGGTAGCTGAGCCCCACGTAGAGCGCCACGGCCACGAACCATCCGGGCAAGCCGAGGAAGAAGATCTGCCAGCCCAGCAGCAGGTTCAGCAATCCGCACACGAGCAGCGTCCCACCCCAGGCCACGGCGGCGGGCCAGCTGAAAAGCAGTCTGCGCCACTCGGCATAGTAGGAGCGCAATCCCAGGCGCGGCAGCAGCCAGAAATCGGCAAAGATCACCGCACCCATAGGCATCAGAAGCAGCCCGTAGAGCGCCACGAAGTCGAGCAGCCGCATCATAATGGCTGGGAACAGCGCAGCGATGGTGGTCACGGCGCCCACGGCCAGCGTAACCTTCCAGCGCTTCCAGTTGGGCGTGATTGTCTGGATGGCCAGTCCGGCCCGATAGATGGTGGGGTTGGCCGTCGTCCAGCCGGCGATCACGACGGCGATCAGCCCGGCCACGCCGGCCCCCAGGTAGGCGATGGGGCCGGGGGCCACGTCGCCGCCCTGCTCCAGCGCGGCCGCCACCAGGATGCCCGAGGCGATCCAGGCGATGAAGTGCCCCAGGTACATGCCGGCCGCGCTGGCAAAGCCGTAGGTCCATTTGCGCGCGTAGCGCAACACGGTCAGATCCGCCATGCCGATATGCATGGCCATGTTCGTAAACCAGGAGAAAAACACCACATGCCAGAAGGTGAACTTCACGCGGCCCGGCATGGGCTCGCCGGTCCAGATCTTCTCCTGGGCCACGCGCCAGAAGTCGCTCCACGAATGCACGCCCAGCTGCGGCAGGACAGCCAGCGCGCAGGCCACAAACACCAGAAACATCCACGGGGCCGCCACCTTACCCAGCTGGGCGATCTTTTCGAAGCCCAAGATGGCGAAGACCGTCACCACCGCCCCGACGAAAAACACAGTCAGCACCCAGCCCACACTGTTCGGATACAGATCGTCGAGCCCGGGCATTTTCATGTCGAAGGGCATGCCGACGGCCGTGGCTGCCACCGAGATCATGGAGCCGGCCAGGAAGCAGAACATCAGGGCATTGACAAGATTGTAGAGCACCAGCAGGTACGGCCCCGTGATCTTGCGGAGCTGCCAGTAGAGGTTCAGGCGCGTGCGTACGGCAATCGGCGCACAGATGAACGCCCAGGAGAGCACGGCCAGCAGGTTACCCAGCAGCAATCCGCCGATCAGATCGGCCGCCGCCACGCCGTGCGCGACGAACAGCGGCCCGATGACGAACTCCGTGCCCGCCACGTGCTCGCCGGCGTAAAACCCCAGAAAACTGCCTAGCCCCTGAAGCCGATCGGGCGTTACCGGCTCGCGATCGAATTCGTTGAGCGCGTCGAGCCGCGCCGCCAGGGCCTGCATGCGGGAAGATTGTGCCATCCGTTACGGTGGGTTTTGTGTGGCTAAAAGCTCACCGTCACAGGCTGTCCTACCTCGGGCTGCGTCTGAATGCGCCGGACCAGCTCCGCCGAGGGCGGATAGGTGAACCGGTAGGTGCCCGAGCCGACTTCGATCACCACGTCGGCGCCGTCCTGATAAGCCCGATGCACCCCGGCCGCCGATTGCACCGGCTGCCGGCCTTCCTGCACCGACGCCAGCTGCGCACCCGGCAGGCGCACGGTGGCGGTGGTGTTCGGCGGGATGGTGACTTCCAGCACGAACGTCTGCGGATCGACCAGCTCCCAGCTTGAGGCCACCTCGCCGTAGAGCGAATGGTAGCGCGCCTGCACCCACTTCAGCCCACCTCCCGGCTGCGGCGCAATGCGCAGCCGCTGGTAGCCCGGCGTTTCCGTATCGATTCCCGCCACCACGCGATACATCCAGTCGCCCACCGAGCCATAAGCATAGTGGTTGAAGGAATTCATGCTGGGGTCCTGGAAGGTGCTGTCGGGCTTGATGCTGTCCCAGCGCTCCCACATCGTGGTGGCGCCCATTTTCACCTGGTAGAGCCACGAGGGGTAGGTGGTCTGCCGCAGCAGCGTGTAGGCCACGTCGAGCTGGCCGGTGTTGCTGAGCGCGTGCAGTAGCTGCGGGGTGCCCAGAAAGCCCGTGGTCAGGTGCATGTTATGAGCGCGCACGTCTTCGGCCAGCCGGCGCCCGGCTTCGGCCCGCAGGTGCTCGGGCAACAGATCGAACTGAATGGCCAGCGTGTAGGCCGTCTGAGTGGCCTGCGCAACGCGCCCGTTGGGTGTGACGAATTCGCGGTTGAAGGCTTCCCGGATGGCCTCGTACAACTGCCGGTAGTGCCGGGCCTCGTCGGTTTTCCCGATTACTTCGGCCGCCTGCGCCAGCAGCCGCGTGCTGTAGGCAAAGTAGGCGGTTGCCAGAAAATCGCGCCCGGTCGTCGCCCCCGGATAGGCCCGCCGCACATTCTCTTCGGGCACGAATGCCAGCCAGTCGCCAAAGTGGAAGCCCGTGTCCCAGATCAGATCCTCCCCTGCTTCCCGGCGCATGTACTCGACCCAGGCCTTCATGCTGGGATACTGCACCTCCAGAATACGCCGGTCGCCATACACCTGGTACATCGTCCAGGGAATGACCACGGCGGCATCGGCCCAGCCGGTCGCACCGCCCGGAAACCGTCCCGCAAAGGAAGGCAGGACGTTGGGCACGACATGGGGTACAGCTCCTTCCGCACTCTGATCGGCCGCTACATCACCCAGCCACTTGGTAAAAAAGCCGCCGACCAGCCCGTTGAACATGGCCGTCCGGGCAAACACCTGGGCGTCGCCCGTCCATCCCAGCCGCTCGTCGCGCTGCGGACAGTCGGTGGGCACGTCCAGGAAGTTGCCCTTCATGCCCCACTGGATGTTGAGCTGAAGCCGGTTCAGCAGCGAGTCCGAGCTGATCCATGTGCCGGTCGGCTCAAAGGCCGAGTGGATCACGATGCCGGTAATGGCCTCAGGTGTCAGCTCCCCCGGATAGCCGCTGACGGCCACGTAACGGAAGCCGTGGAAGGTGAAATGGGGCTCGAAAACTTCCTCGCCGTGCCCTTTAAGGATGTACTGGTCCGTCTGTCGGGCACGGCGGAGGTTTTCCGTGTAGAAATTGCCGTGTTTGTCCAGCACTTCGGCGTGGCGGAGCGTCACGACCGTGCCGGCCGGCCCCCGTACGCGCAGTCGCACCCAGCCCACCATGTTCTGGCCCATATCCACCACCGTATCGCCTTCGGGCGTGTACAGGATCGCGACCGGACGGATCTCCTGAATGCGACGCACGGGCGGACCGATGGGCGCGATCAGGATGTCTTTCGGGTGCTCCAGTACACGCACGCCCCGCCAGTCGCTGTCGTCATAGCCCGGCTCGGTCCAGCCTTCTTTTTCAAGGCGGGCGTCGTAGATCTCGCCCATGTAGATGTCCGACATGCGGATGGGCCCGGTCGTCGCCTTCCAGTCGGGGTCCGAGGTCACGACCTGCGTGCGGCCGTCCTCGTAGGTGATTTCGAGCTGGGCCAGGAGTGCCAGTCGGTCGCCATAGACGTTGCGGCGCCCACCCCATCCCAGATAGCCCCGGTACCACCCATCGCCCAGAATCACGCCCAGGGCATTTTCGCCCGGACGCAGCAGGTCCGTTACGTCGTAGGTCTGGTACTGGAGGCGATGGTGGTAGCTCGTCCAGCCCGGCGTGAAGAGCTGGTCGCCCACGCGGCGACCGTTCAGGTGCGCCTCGTAGAGTCCCAGGCTGGTAATGTAAAGGCGGGCGCGGCGCACGCGGCCATCGACGCGGAACGTCCGGCGCAGCATCGGTGCGGGTTGAGGCTGCGAGGTATCCTCTTCCCAGTCGTACGTGATCCACTGCGCCTGCCATTCCTCAGGCGACAGCAGCCCCATTTCCCAGAAGGCCGGCTCGCTCCAGGCCGAGCTGCGGCCGTGGTTGTCCCAGACGCGCACGCGCCAGTAGTAGCGCTGGCGGCTCTGCAGCGCCGGTCCGCCATAGGGGACGAAGACCGACTGGTCCGACTCGACGCGGCCGCTGTCCCATACGAGCTCGCGTCCGCGCGCGAGCGCTTCGCGGCTGGTGGCCACCTGAATCTGATAGGCCACCTGGCGTACATCACGCCGGTCGCTCTGTAATTGCCAGCTCAACCGCGGCTGCCGGACCTCGATCCCGATCGGATTGACATGGTATTCCGTGCGGAGCGAAGTAACCTGCAACGCCTGGTTCGACTGCGCAGCCCCCTCTTTCGCTCCTCCCAGCAAGAGGAGCACCATTAAGCAAAGCCAGATTCGCATGTTAAAATCCGGGGTTGGTTGTCAATAGCCGGGGTTCTGTTCCAGGTTATTCAAGATAACTTCGCGCAGCGGAATGGGGTAGAGCAGTCGGTACGGCTCGATCTGGTAGGCATTTTCGCGGGCCAGGCGTTCCGAGATCTGACGCATCCGCTCTCCGTGGGCACGCATCACGTCCAGCGCCTGGCCGGTCCGGAGCAGCTGGAACCAGCGCTTGTTCTCGAAGGCCAGTTCCACCCGCTGCTCGTGCCAGACGGCCTGCCGAAATTCCTCCTGGGACAGCCCCGTGAGCGGCGGCAGCCCGGCCCGTGCCCGCACCGCGTTCAGATAGGGCTCCGCCTCGGCCGTACGTCCTTCTTCGTTCAGCGCTTCGGCCAGAAGCAGCAGCGTCTCCGCGTAGCGGTAAACCGGCCAGTTTTCGTTCGTCCGGTTCAGTGCGTTGAAGGGCCAGGCAAACTTCTTGACGTAGGGAATGGAATCGCCAATGGCGACGTCGTACTGCACGTTGGAGGGATCTTCGTACCAGCCGATGGACACACCCTTGCGCAGATCACCGGGCTCATAGGCGTCGAGCATGTCGCGCGTCGGGATATTCCAGGCAAAGACGCGCGCCCCCTGGCACGGCCCCTGCATCAGCGCACAGCCCGAGTTGAACGGCGCAAACTGAAAGATCCAGTCCGCCTCTTCCCCCTCGTAGTTGTTGCTGTACTGGATCTCAAAGATGGACTCCCGGTGGTTTTTGTTGGCCGGGTTGAACACCTCCGCGTAATCCGGAAGCAGTTCGTAGATCCCCGCACTTACGATCTGCTCCAGAGCGGCACGCGCCTCGCTGAAGTTCTGGCGGGTCATATGCACTTCGGCCAGCAGCATCAGCGCCGCTCCTTTCGTGGCCCGGCCGGCCTGTTCCGCCGGATAGGTCCAAGGCAACTTCTGCACCGCATCCTGCACATCGGACAGAATCTGTGCATAGACCTCGTCCACCGAAGCCCGCCCTTCGGCATACGCTTCCGATGGCGTTTTGATTTCGTGCAGTTTCAGCGGCACGCCGCCGAACAGCCGGACCAGATTGAAATAGTTAAAAGCACGCAGAAATTTTGCTTCGCCAATATGCTGATCTTTCAAAGCAGTATTATTGCCATATTCCACCGACTCAATTCGATCCAGTATCACATTGGTCTGATAAATTCCCTGATATGAAGTCTGCCAGAAAGCTTGTATTTCTATATTTTCAGATTGTTCTCTAAATTCGTCAATCTGCTCGGCATGAAGCGCACCCCGATTGTCCACATTAAACTGATACGTTGTGTTATCGGAACGCATTTCGAGCAGACTATAGGCACCAGTAAAGGCACCAGGGCCATTTGCTGCATAAAGCGTCTGCAAATAGCCATAGGCGCCTAGGATCGCCTGATCAATCTGCGCAGGCGTGCGGAAGAAGGTCTCCGTCGAAATGTCCGATTGCGGCTGCACGTCGATCAGGCTGTCGCACGAAGCACCCAGCAGGCCGGCAATCAGAATGAGTGTATATCGTTTCATGGCTTGCCTCGCTGTTTGAAATCCTGCCATTCAGAACGAGAGTTCGATGCCCAGCGTCACCGTACGGGGCAACGGATAGGGCGCATAGTCCAGTCCGGGCGTCAGGTTGGGATTGCCATAGCGCAGGGGGTTGCCTGTATCGTTGTAGTTGGTCTGCTCCGGATTGCCCGGATAGCTCGTGAAGTAGTACACGTTCTGGGCGCTCAGATAGACGGACGCCCGGTTGATCGACATCCAGGACTGGAACCAGCGGTTGGGCAGGTTATAGCGGACCGTGATGTTCTTGATGGCCAGGTGCGAGGCGTCTTTGACCCACAGCGAGTTGACATCGCGATACAGGACCCGGCCAAGTGCGGTCCCGGCCGTCGTGGGCACCCGGCCGTTTCCGGGGTCTTCGGGCGAGCGCCATTGCTGCAGCATCTCGCGCTCCACATTGAACACGCCGTCGATGTTGTTCAGCGACTCCTTGAAGGCCATCAGCTTCTCCCCGCCCAGTTGCCCCGTAAGCACAAGCTGCACATCCAGGTTTTTATAGGTGATACTGTTGGTGATACCGAATACCAGATCCGGGTAGGGATTTCCAATGATGTCGAAGTCGCTCACCGGCGAGATCGTACCGTCTCCGTTTACGTCGCGGTACTTCACGTTCCCCGGGATCGCGCCCGGAAAATGCGGACTGTTGTTGACGTCATCCCAGTTGCGATAAAGCCCCTCAAACACATACCCGAAAAACATACCCACCGGCTTGCCGATCATCGTGATATGCGTAGGGTTTGCCTCGCCGCTGCGACCACTGTAGATGGGCGCGCCGGTGGGGCCCAGCTCCAGGACGACATTTCGGTTGGCCGACACGTTGAAGCTCGAGATCCAGACGAAATTGCTTCTTCTGACCGGGGTCGTCTGCAGCGCCACCTCGATCCCCCGGTTTCTGACCTTGCCGCGATTCTCCTTGATCGTAGTAAAACCGGAAGACAGCGGGATTTCTACGTCAAGAAGCAGATCCGTCGTATAGCTCTGGTAAACCTCGGCGCTCAGGTTGACGCGATTGTTCAGCAGCGTCACATCGAGCCCCAGGTTGGTCTCCCGCGTAGTCTCCCATCCCAGCAGATCGTTGCCCAGCGAGGAAACCACGCGGCCGGAAGCCAGGCCGCCGCCCAGTACGTAATTCTGCGAGGTCACCCGGCTGATGTAATCATAGTTGCCGATGTTGTTGTTACCGGTTTCGCCCCAGGAAAACCGCAGCTTCAGATCGTCAATCCAGTTAACCCCCCGCAGGAATCCTTCCTCAGACAGGCGCCAGCCAAGCGCGATGGCCGGGAAAGTCCCCCATCGATTCCTCGGGCCAAACCGGGACGAACCGTCGCGACGCAGCGACGCCGTGAAGAAGTATTTATTCCGATACTCATAGTTGACCCGTCCGAAATAGGAGATCATGCCCCATTCCTCGATCAGCGTCTGGCCCGTAATGCGCGCGGCCGCGTTCAGCGTCTTGACCTCGTCGCTTGGATATTCTTCGCCGGTAAAGCTTCCGGTCCGCTGCGTGTGTTTCTGAAAGCTGGTGCCCAGCAGCACCTCGACCGCATGATCCCCGAGCGCCAGATTCCAGGTGGCCGTATTTTCGTTCAGCCAGTTCAGATAGCTGCTGGTCTGGTAGCGTCCCTGCGGCGCCAGAGGAGGTGGCGTGTTAATTGTTCCGATCGTCGAAGGCCGATAGAACTGGGTCTCGCTCCCGAACACTTCCGTATTCAGCTGCGACTTCAGCCGCAAACCCGAGACAGGTTCGAGTTCCACGAAGGAACTGCCCACAAAACGGGCCGACTCCGTGCCAAGCGCCAGGCTTTCCAGCGCCTGAACAGGATTGGGCCAGGAGAAAGTGCCCGGGCATCCCACCTGCACATCGTCGAGACTGGCAATCGGGCAGGTTACCAGAATCTGTCCCATCGAAATGGCCCCTGCATTGCGCGCGAAGGTTTCATCCCAGATGCCACCTCCACCCTGGACGGGTAGATTGCGCTGTGCAAATACCGGCGACACGTTCAATCCCAGGTTGATCCAGTCGTTGGGATAGAAGCGCAGGTTGGCCCGGAGGGAATACCGCGTAAAGTCGGTGTTCCTGAGCACGCCTTCCTGCCGCAACACACCGGCCGAAAAGTAGGCGGTAACGAGCTGGCTTCCTCCACTGACGCTTACGTTCAGGTCCGACATCAGGGCCGTCCGTGTTACGGCGTCGAACCAGTCCACGCCCTGCACGCTTTCCGGATTGCGATAGGGCTCCGGAATATCATCCGGGGTTGGCTCCCGGCCCAGGTCGATCCGCACGTGATCCTCGTAACGTTCCTTCATCCACTGAGCAAACTCCCGGGCACTCATGATGTCCGGCTTGCGCTCCGGCGGGATCTGCTGCACGCCGATCGAAGAGGTGATCGTTACGGTAGGCCGCTGTCCCCGCCCGCTCTTTGTCGTAATGATCACCACCCCGTTGGCCGCCCGGGAGCCGTAGATCGCCGCCGCCGAAGCGTCCTTCAGGATTGTAATCGATTCGATGTCTTCGGGGGGAATGTCGTTGAGCGGATTGCGAATTTCATTGGTCGAACTGGGAAGCGGGAAGCCGTCCACCACGAAAAGCGGTTGATTTCCCGCGCCGATCGCACCGACGCCACGCACCTGAATCTGCGGGCCGCCACCGGGAATGCCGCTCCCCTGCAGCACCTGTACCCCGGCCACCTGACCGGCCAGCGCCTGATCGGGCCCCGTCACGGGCATCAACGCCAGGTTTTCCGTACGGACCGCCGCCACCGAACCCGTCACATCCTCCCACCGCTGCGTGCCATACCCCACCACGACCACCTCCTGCAAGCCCAGGGTCGTGGGCTGCAGGGCAAAATTCACCTCCACCGTCTCTCCGGCACGCACCACAACCGCTTGCGTCTGGTCCTCATAGCCCACAAAGGAGGCCCGTAGCGTGTAGGTACCCGGCCGCAGCCCGGAGATCGTATACCGCCCTTCCACATCGGTGGCTGCTCCGGTCGCCAGTTCTTCCACCACCACATTCACACCGGGAAGCGGCTCGCCCGTGTCGGCATCTGTCACGCGTCCCGTAACCGCTCCCGTCTGCGCTTGGGCTATCGAAGCGCTTGCTGTGAGCAGCCAGACATGCACCAACCAGAAGCCGAATCGCTTCCAGCCGTTTCGCCAGACGTTGTACCGGTCGTTCAACATAGTGCCTCCATTTTTAATCATTTGATCAGTTATGATCAATCTGATACGATAGAATTTTATCTTTTCTTGAAAGCTTCTACAAGATCTGTTTTTGAAGATAAGATGAAATTATCAAATGGACATTTGTGAGAATATGTTCAGATATTGTATTCTCCCATCAGCGTCGCACCCGAACGATTGGAAAATCCTCCATGCCTCGACCGCGGAGTCCGTTTGATCTACGGCTGCTGACGAAGGTCAGCGAGCTGTATTACCTTCAGAACCTGACGCAACAGCAGATTGCCCGGCGGCTGCGGCTGTCGCGGCCCAAAGTCTCACGCCTGCTGCAACAGGCCCGACGGCTGGGCATCGTCCAGATCACCATCCGGGGCGCCAGTCAGTTCGTCGAACTGGAATCGGAGCTGGAGCGGCGCTACCGCCTGCTGGAAGCGGTGATCGTGGAGACGCCCTCGCCGGGCGATGATGCCCTGCTGAAAAAGCAACTGGGTGCTGCCGCCGCCGATTACCTGCGCCGTACCGTCCAGGCCGGCGACGTCATCGGGATGACCTGGGGCACCACGCTGCAGGCCATGATCCAGCAACTGCAGGCCATGCCCACCACGAAGGTGCACGTCGTCCAGACCCTCGGCGGCATCGGTCCCCCGGAAGCCGAAGCCTATGCGGCCGATCTCTCCCGCCGGCTGGCCCAGCTCCTGCAGGCCCCGGTAACCCTGCTACCCGCACCGGGCATCGTGCACCGCCCGGAAGCCCGCGAGGTGCTGCTGAGCGACCGTTACGTGCAGGCCGCCCTGTCGCTCTTCCCCAGGCTAACCGTGGCCTACACCGGCATTGGCGCGCTGAACACCAATCCCGTCTTTCAAACGAAAGACGAGCAGCTTCAGCGTTTTTACGAAGAACTGCAAGCGGCCGGCGCCATCGGAGACATCGCCATGCGCTTCTACGACAGCCGGGGCCGCTCCGTGCGGACGTCGCTGGATCAGCACCTGATCGGGATCACGCTGGAAGAACTCCGGCGCGTTCCGCGTGTGGTGGGCATTGCCGGCGGCCCGGCCAAAGTGGAGGCCATCCGTGGCGCCCTGCGCGGCGGCTACATCAAGGTGCTGATCACCGACCACGAAACCGCCGAGCAGCTGCTGGCCGATTAGCGTGGCTCTTTGTGTCCGCCCTGTCGTGCCCGGAAAATGAAGCGGGGCCATGGATGTCCGGGAAATCGCCGGGCGGGCTTCAATGTAGCCACCATCGAATAGGCCGCTCGGATCTGCCCCAACCTGCCCGGTCTCGTCCAACCGGTGTACTCTACCGAAATAGAGCAGAGGTCACCAGATCGTTACACAGAGCCTTGATACGCTGATTTTATGGATTCTTGAAGCCCATCGATTGCTTTTGAAGCTACTCATTCACTATCTATACTGAGTCTAAATTCATGTCGAACCCAAAATCTCTTGTATCCTATGAGACGGCTGTTACTTGGCCTGCTGTTTTTGGCCCCGATGATAGCCCAGGCGCAGGAAAACTTCGGCACGCTGCAGGGGCGTGTCGTTACCTCCGATGGGCAACCCGCCGAATTGATCAACGTCTGGCTTCAGGGAACTTCGCTCGGTAGTGTTACCGATTCCACCGGACACTTTCTCATTGCACAGATTCCGCCGGGCACCTACACGCTGGTGGTGTCGGCGGTCGGGTTAGAGACCCAGACGCGCCGTGTGACGATTCGCGCAGGTGAGGTCACCAGCCTGCCTCCTGTGGTGCTGCGCGAAAGCATTGCCGAGCTTCAGGAAATTGTCGTCACGGCATATGCCACGAACTACCGCGCGGCTTATCCCTCCCCTACGCTGCTGCTGCAGGCGCCACTGGCCGAAATTCCCCAGAACATTCAGGTCGTCACGGCCGACCTGCTACGCAATCAGCAGTTGCTGAACATGCGAGAAGGCGTCGTGCGCAATGTCAGTGGGGCCATTGAAGCCGAACACTGGGCCCAGTTCACCCGCGTGCACATGCGCGGCGCCCGCGTCGCCGCCTTTCGAAACGGCCTGGACGTCTCGTCGACGTGGGGGCCGCTTTCGGAAGATATGGCGCTCGTGGAGCGCATCGAGTTTATCAAAGGACCGGCCGGCTTCAAGCTGGCCAACGGTGAGCCCGTCGGCTTCTATAATGTGGTGACCAAAAAACCGACCGGGCGCACCCGTCAGGAAGTTTCCCTGTCGCTGGGCAGCTTCAATCTGTACCGGGCCACTATCGATCTGGATGGCCAGCTGGGAAGCCCTCGGCTGCTCTATCGGCTGAACGTACTCGGCTACCGCACCGAATCTTTCCTGCAGCACGACTTTCAAAGCCGGCTGGCGATCGCTCCTGTCCTCACCTACCGTCTATCCTCTCGGACTACCGTGACGTTGGAGTACACTTATCAGTATGCCAGCCTGCTAAATCCCGGGAGTGTCTATCAGTTTTCCGCACGCGGCTTTGAACCGGACGCCCTGCCCGAAGGGTTTACCATTGCCGATCCAAGTCTGGACCCATCTAAAATCAGAGAAAACAGCTTTTTCTTATATTTTACCCATCAACTCAATGACAGGTGGCAACTACGTGCGCAGGGAACCTTTTTTGACTATCGACCCACTGGTAGCTCCATCTGGCCCGCCGCGATCGATTCGGCGGGAAACATGTTGCGTCAGATCGGCCTCTGGGATAGCCACCTGCAGCAAAAAGCAGCCCAGGTATTTCTCCAGGGGACTGAGCAAACCGGCGCTGTGACCCATTATTTGCTGATCGGCCTGGATATGGCCGACAAAGACTATTTTGCCGAATTCGGGCAATATCAGCTACTGGATAGCGAAGCGCAGCCCTTCAATATCTACCGGCCCACCTATGGCCTCTCTGCTGCGCAACTGCCCCGTTTCGATCGGTCGCAGCCGCTTCGGAATCGTGCCAATTACGTGACCTTCGCCAGCCATGAAGCGCTCTACGTGCAGGATGAACTGCGGTTCTTCGAGGAGCGCCTGCGGCTAACACTGGGGGCACGTTTCACACAGGCACGCAGCAATTCCCGTTACAATACGCCGTTCGGGGAAGAGCTGGTGGAACACGTCATCACGCCGCGCGCCGGACTCAGCGTAACGCTTCGTCCAAACACGCATGTATATGGTCTCTACGATCAAACTTTCCTGCCACAGGCTGGCTCCGACGCACAGGGCCGCGCTTTCAAACCCGTGCGCGGTCACAACCTCGAAGTCGGCTTGAAGCACGACGGCGGGGAAGGCCGCTGGAACCTCACGCTGGCCGCCTACCGAATTGTCAAAACCAACGTGCTGACCACCGACCCGGAAAACCCGAACTTTTCCGTTCAGCTCGGTGAGACGCTCACCCGTGGGATCGAGGTTGATCTGCGAGGCGAGCTGTTTCCCCGACTCGACGTGGTGCTCAATTATGCTTTCACCGACGCGTTCATTTCCAAAGACACGGACCCGGAACGCGAAGGGGATCGCTATGGCGGCGCGCGCCACGTTACCAACGGATGGGCCACCTATCATCTGCCCGCTGGTTTCAGCGTGAGCCTGGGCTACCGCTGGATGTGGGATCGCACTTCGGCCTGGGCTTCGCCCGGCGCTCAGGAATCGCTTCCCGACTATTTCCGGCTAGACGGCGGGCTGAGCTGGCGCTACGATCGCCTGCAGCTTGCGCTGAACGTGAACAACATCCTCGATGCCACACTCTACACCGGCACGCGCTACTACGGCTTCTACTACTGGCAGGTAGAGCCACCCCGCAACTTCCGTCTGCTGGTGCGCTACACGCTCTAAACAATGAAAACGGGGCCAGGGAGCAGGCTCCCTGGCCCCATAAACGGATCGGCACCACCATGACCGTTCGCACGTTTGCCGTCACGCTTCATCGCTGGCTTGGACTGATAACCGGCCTCGTCGTTTTCATAGTTGCCACAACCGGCGCCCTCTACGTCTTCGAAGAAGAGCTGCAGGATCTTTTCGATCGGGACGTGCGCTTCGTGGCCTCCCAGCCCTCTCCGATGCTTCCACCCAGCGAGGCTCTTGCCCGCATGCAGGCCCGGGTCGGGCCCGAATATGGCGTGCTCCTGATCAGCTATCCCAATGAACCCCGCACCTATCACGTCTGGGCCTGGAACCGCAACGATCTGGAAGACTGGATCGGAGCTTACATGAATCCCTACACGGGAGAATTTCTGGAAGTTTACAACTATCACGACACCTTCTGGGCCACGGTCGAGCACCTTCATACCACGCTATTGCTACCGCACGAGATCGGCCGGATCGTCGTTGGAAGCGCCACGATTATTTTTGTGATCCTGCTGCTCACCGGACTCATCCTCTGGTGGCCACGCAATCGCCGGGTCTGGACCACGCCACAGGGCCGCCGCTCCCGCTTCCGGATTACCTGGGGACTTGGCCCCAAGCGACTGACCTACGATCTCCACAACGTACTCGGATTCTACGCCTCCTGGATTGTGGTTTTCCTGGCGATCACCGGGCTGGTCATGGCCTTCGGCTGGATGAAAAGCGGCGTGTACTGGCTGTTCTCCGGCGGCCAGTCGATACCGGAGCCGCCCCGGTTCGAACTCGCCGCTTCCGCTGCTGTCGCATCCCGTTCGCCCGAAGCGCTCATGGACAGCCTCTATCTGCACACGCTGCGGACCTATCCCGATGCCCATATGGTGATCGTACGCGCACCCGCAACGCCTGCAATGCCTCTGCAGATCGACGTCTATCCGGATGAGGGCACCTTCTACCGACGGATTGAACAGTACTTCGACCCGTACACCGGTGAAAAGCTGGCCACCGATCGCTTCGAGGAAGGCAATCTGGGCGACAAAGTGCTCCGCATGAACTATGACATCCACAGCGGAGCGATTCTCGGCTGGCCCGGACGACTTCTGGCGTTTTTCGCCTGTCTGATCGTGGCCAGCCTGCCGATTACCGGCTTTCTGATCTGGTTTCCGCGCTGGCGGCGACAGCGCCGTTCCAGACGGAGTCCGACTACGACCCGTGGAACTGCTTCACGGGTTCGCCCGACCGCACCGCCGTCCGCTCAGCCGGCCGACGCTGAAGCGACTGCATAGTCGCTAAGCTGCACCTCCCGGATCGATTCACCTTCGTCCTGAATTACGGCCGCACGATCCCCGGGCGCCGGAAAGACCAGCGCGCTCAGGACGAGCCGGGCCTGCGGGGCGAAAACTTCCAGACTGTAGCGGTCGAAAAGGATCTCCAGGTCGAGTTCCTCTGGCGCATCGGGCGGTAGCAGCGCCGCAAAGCGAGCGGGAAAGTCGGGCGAAAAGTCGGTCCGGCCGGCCGCGCGGCGATCCAGAAAAAGACGGCGGGTTTCGGCGTCGTAGCCCACAATCACGCCCGGCGTGGTGCCGGTGAAAAACCGAACGTGCCATGCGCTGTCGGTACGCATCCGGAGCCGTAGCAGCCCGGCTTCGGGTAGCGGAAACGAACGCCCGATTGGCGGCGCCTCCACCGGCCGCATGCGTGCGTAGCACTCCCGACAGGGACGCTGCACGAGATGGTGGCGGCCATCGACTTCCACCATCGACAGCTCGCGCGGGATCGTCAGCATGCCCCGCCACGGATGGGTGGGCAACGCGTTCGCGTAGCGCCAGTTGTTCATCCAGCCCAGCCACACCCGGCGCCCATCCGGCATGTGATTGAAGGCCTGCGCCGCATAGAAGTCGGGTCCGGACTCCACCCAGCGGACCGTTTCGGGCGGATCGTCCGGCACGAAGCGTACGCCGTCGAAATGCCCGGTGAAATACTGCGCGCCCGAGCCGCCCGTCGGCGCCCCGCCGTCCACGTCCACCTCCAGCAGCCAGTGCGTGCGGTCGGAACCGTCCACGGGCAATTCCAGCAGGGCCGGACATTCCCAGTGGGGCGCCTCCTGCCAGCAGCCGGCCGGACCAAACGTGCTCAGCAGCTCCCAGCGTTTCAGATCGTCCGAGGCGTAGAAGGCCACCTGCCGGTCGTCGGCCAGGGCCACGGCCATCACCCAGTAGCCGTCCGGTTCGTACCGGAAGACCTGCGGATCGCGCACATGCGGCCGCTCGGGATCCACCAGCACCGGATTTCCCTCGTAGAACGTCCACCGCTCCCCACCGTCCGGGCTGTAGGCCAGGCATTGCGCCTCCCGATCGTCCCGGTAGTGGGCCGTATAGACGGCAATCAGCGCGTCGGCGCCGAAACCGGCCGTGCTGGTCTGATCAACGACGGCCGAGCCTGAGAAGATCATATGGTCGGGCTGCTCCGGGAGCGCCACAGGCCGATCCTCCCAGTCCAGCAGCGAAGGCCCGACGGCGTGTCCCCAGCTCATGTGCCCCCAGACCGGCGCGTAGGGATTGTGCTGGTAAAAGAGGTGATAGCGGCCGCGGTGGTAGACCAACCCGTTCGGGTCGTTCATGAAGCCCTGCGGCGGGGCGAAGTGCAACAGCGGACGGGGCCAGTAGTCGCGCGCCATCGGCTACGGAATGTTGAGTGGAAGGGAGACTTCACCTTCGAGCCATTGCGAACCGCAACGCCGATAGGCTTCGCGCAACGCCTCCAGTCCCCCTTCGGCCGGTTGCATTCCGGACAGATGCAACAGCAGCTCGGCGTGCAGTCGTTCGAAGGTGTAGCCGTGCCGACCGGCCCGTTCACGAGCCGCTTCCAGGTAGCTCCGGGCCTGCTTGGGGGCCCGTTCTTCGAGCAGCAGCAGCTCGGCCAGGCCCGTGTAGGCGTAGGCGATGCCCCGGTCGTCGCCCGTTGCGCGAAAGAGCGTAAGCGCCTGTCGGAATCGCTCGCGGGCCTGTTCGAGCCGGTGCGTCACCTTGAAAAGCGTCCCCTCGCCCCAGAGCGTGTAGGCGTAGCTGACCCGATCGCCGATCTGGTGGTAGCGCTGCTGGGCCTGGGTAAAATAATGATGGGCGGCCTCGACGTTGCCCAGCATGCGGTGGGCGTTGGCGATGCCGCAGGCGGCATAGGCGCGGCCGAAGAGGTCGTCGCAGGCCGTCAGGATACGCTCGGCCGCCTGGTAGTAGGCCAGTGAAGCGTCGTATTCGCCCCGCATCCGGCTCAGGCCGCCCAGCGCGCAGCGGACGTATCCCTCGGCCGTCGAAGGCTCCTCGTCTTCGAAGATGTCCAGCGCTTCCAGCAGACAGTCGAGCGCTTCGTCAAAGTCGCCGGTCAGGCGCAGCGCACCACCCAGACACCAGAGCGTGTAGCCGATGCCTTCCGGATCGTCCTGTTCCTGGTAGTAGTCCAGCGCTTCTCGGAAGCAGGCGATGGCCGTTTCAAGGTCGCCCATGGCACGGCGGGCCATCCCCTCGCCGACGCGCGCGTCCATCCAGAGCGCCTCGTCGCCGAGCTGCTGCGCCAGGGCCTGCACCCGCTCGTAGAGCTGCAGGGCCCGCCGAAAGTATCCCACCAGGCGCAGCGCATGCGCGGCCTCCAGCAGGGCCTCGGCGCGCCGGTCGGGACGATCGCCCAGCAGACGGGCCGCCGCCAGATACAGGCGTGCCGCCTCGGCAAACCGACTGCTTGCATGGGCCGCCCGCGCCCGCTGCAACAGCGTCTGGCTTTTGACTTCCTGTCGTGCAGGTGTTTCGCTCATGTGTCCACCGATGCTGAAACCCGAGCGAACAAACGATCCAGCACCGGCGGCGTTTCAAGCGGATGTGCATGGCCGAAGCATGCCACTGCGCCCGATGCTTTCATGGTCCGGCCGTCGGCAGGACCGTGCTTGCTCGAAGGCAATGCGCCCGGGCTTCGGCACCCGCGCGATCAGTCTTCGCGCAGTCCTCCCTGCATGCGTAGAAAGGCGTCCAGAGCCGCTTCGAGCCAGCGCAACGCCTGCGTTTCGGTCAGTTCAACCTGCAGGGAAGCGGCTTCGAGGTAGAAGCGATCGCCGCGGCGCTCGTACCGATCGATGAGCCCGAGTTCAAGGGCGCGTTGCAGCAGCTGTTCGACGGAGCCGGGGTGAGTGTTCGGCATACGACGTCCATGTTACTGCCAGGGTGACCATGCCGAACCCCTCTTCGTTCAGAGCTGAACAATCCGCACGCACGCGCCCAAAAAATGGATTTTTCATATTTCGAAATATCGCCTCCGGCGCACCCGAAGATGCGTTTTCAGCGCACCGAAGCGCCGTAGAGTTGGTGTTCGATGATGTATTGTCGGACCGGCTCGGGTACGAAATAGCGAATGGAACGGCCCTCGCGACAGCGCCGGCGGATCTCGGTGGCCGAAATCTCCAGCAGCGGGGCCTCGACGAACGTGGTTCGGGCCAGAAAACGTGGATCGACCGGATGGTCGGGCGCATCGGGCCGGCGATAAACGACCAGCGGCACGCGGGCGACGATCTCTTCCGGAGCACGCCAGGTGTGGAAGGTGCGGAGGCTGTCTTCGCCCAGGATCAGCCTCAGTTCCCAGTCAGGGTGCTGCGTCTGCAACGCACGGATCGTGTCGATCGTGTAGGAGCGGCCCCTCCGGCGAATTTCTATATCGGAGACCTCAAAAAATGGATTACCCTCGACGGCCAGCCGCACCATGGCCAGTCGGTGACGCGGCGCGGCCAGCTCCTGTTCGTCCTTGTGGGGCGGTGTGTGACAGGGCACCCAGAGCACCCGGTCCAGTCCGGCCTGCTCACGCACCTGTTCGGCCACGATCAGATGGGCCAGGTGCGGGGGATTGAACGAACCGCCGAAGAGCCCGACGCGCTGCCGTGCCATGCGTCAGTTCTGGCGTTGCCCCTGGGCCAGCGAAGCATCCCCTTCCAGCTCCGTCAGTCGCTGCCGGGCCTGTGTGTAAAGCGCTTCGGCCGTGCGCAGCAGCGGACTTTCGGGGAAGATCTGGAGCAGGCGCTCGTAGAGTTCGACGGCCCGCCGGTAGCGCTCCGGCTGGCGAGCCCGCACGCTCTGCTCGGCATAGGCGATGTAGGCCCGCATGGCACCGACCAGCGCGTCGTCGGCCCAGGGGGTGTCGGGGTAGGCGTCGAAGACCGCTTCGTAGGTGACGGCGGCCGCTTCGTAGAGTTCACGACGTTCGTACAGCCGGGCGGCCTCGTACTGCTTGCGGGCCAGCTTCGCGCGGAGTTCGCGGATTTTCTGCGTAGCGTCGTCGACCAGTTCGTGATTGGGGTAGCGGTCGATGAAGAGCTGAAAAGCCTCGATGGCCTTGCGCGTGTCGGTCTGGTCCAGTTCGTAGGGCGGCGAGAGCTTGTAGTAGCACATGGCCCGCTCGTACTCGGCCTGCGGCACGCGGGGGTCGATCTGGTAGATCTGGATGAAGCGCTCGTACTCGCTGGCGGCCAGCAGGTACTCCTTGTTCTGGTAGTAGGCACGGGCCAGGTAGAACTGCGCGTCGGCGGCCCATTCGTGCGTGCGCCCGTAGGTAAAGACCGCCTTGAAGTACTCGATGGCGCGGTCGTACTTCCCCTGGTTATAGAATTCCATGGCGCGCTCGAAGGCCTCCTGCGGCGAGCTGTGCCGCAGACGCCCGCTTCCCGCACAACCGGCCACCAGCAGGCCGATCACCAGCAGCCACCCGGTTCCAATCTGTCGAAAGCTTTTCAGCATAAGCTTCTGTTTTTAAAATGCCGCGACTGGTACGAAGCGCCGCAGGGCCTGTTCCTCTCAGCGCAGCAGCTCAAGCCGTCCGTCACGGTAGCGATGGAAATACAGGGCGCGATTGACCTGGCCGCCGTCGAAGTGCAGCCGGATGCCCAGTCCCTGGTAAAACGGGGCCGTCCGGATGCGGTCGGCCAGATCCACCAGCGCCGCGCGATCCGGCAGCTGCGTCAGCAGAAAGCGCGTCACATCGTAGCCGGTGTAGACCAGCCGGTCGGGCGCCTCCGTGCGGCCCAGGGCCTGATGGCGCCGGATAAAATCTTTCACTTCGGCCCGACTGGTATCGACGTAGAAGTCGTTGCTGAAGGTCAGCAGGTAGCGGCTGGCCTGCAGGGCCGCCTGCACGTCGCGCCAGGCGGCATTGCCCAGCACGCGCGGTGTGAGCCCGGAGCGATCCAGGCTGCTCAGTGCCGCACGGGCCAGCAGGGGTGCGTTCGCGCCTGAAAGCGGCAGGTAAAGCGCCCGCACCCGGGCCAGCGTATCGCGCCCGACGTGCTGCACCAGTTGTGCCCAGGCCTGCGCATCGGACAGCAATTTGTAGAACGGGACGGCGGCTCCCAGGCGGAGCGCTTCGGCCTGAAACGCCTCGGCCATGCGCTCGGCGGTCGGGTCGCCGAACTGGGCCACCACGCCGATGCTGTCGAGCCGGAGCCCGTAGACGGCCATGCGGGCCATGAGTTCGCCGCGCACGGTCAGTGTCGGGTTGGCCTGAAACACAAAGCGGCGGGCTTCGGAAACCCGTTCGTCGGTCGCCAGCGGGGCCACGAGCACGACGCCCCGCTGCTCGGCCACCTCGGCGGCCGCCCGTGCCTGCTCGCTGTAGAGCGGACCGATCACCAGATCGGCCTGCTGTTCATCGAGAAGCGCCCGCAGCGCCGCCTGCACCCGGGCCGGATCGTTTCCGGCATCCCGGAACACCATGCGCACCGGTGCGGCCAGGCTGTCGGCATTGTGCGCCGCGACGGCCAGCCGGATCCCGTCGAACAGCGCCTGGGTCAGCGGTGCGTTGTCGGCGTCCATGGGCAGCAAAATGCCCAGCGTGATCAGACGGGCCGCCTGTCGGCGGCGCAGCAGGGCCGCTTCGGCCAGATGCCGGAGTCGTTCGGCCTCGGAGCGGTAGCGACTCGTCGGGTACCGTGCCACGAACTCGTCGGCCCATCGGATCACATGGTCGTACTCCCCCATGCGATAGAGCGCCTTGGCGGCCATGATCCAGGCGGCCGTCGTGCGCCGATGCGCCGGATAGGCGTCGATCACCCGCCGGAATTGCCGGTAGGCCAGTCCGTAGTCGCCCCGCTCGAAGGCTTGCAGCGCCTGCCCGAATTCGGTTTCGGCCGCTTCGATGCGCGGGATTTCGGTCGGCTGAGCCCACGCGCCGAGCCCCATCAGGCCCAGCAGCCACCCGATCAGAAGCGCCTGTATGCCGCGGCGGCTCATTCCCATTCGATCGTGGCCGGTGGCTTCGAGCTGATGTCGTAAACGGCCCGGTTGATGCCCCGCACCTCGTTGACGATGCGGTTGGACACGTGCGCCAGGAATTCGTGCGGCAGGCGGGCCCAGTCGGCCGTCATGCCATCGACGCTGGTCACGGCCCGCAGCGCGCACACGTACTCATAGGTGCGCTCGTCGCCCATCACGCCCACCGTCTGCACGGGCAGCAGCACGGCAAAGGCCTGCCATACCTGGTCATAGAGGCCGTGCCGCTGCAGCTCTTCGATGAAAATCGCGTCGGCCTCGCGCAGCAGGTCCAGCCGTTCCTTCGTCACCGGACCGATCACCCGGACGGCCAGACCCGGTCCGGGGAACGGATGGCGGTGCAGGATCACCTCGGGCACCTGCAGTAAACGGCCGATGGCCCGCACTTCGTCTTTGAAAAGCTCCCGAAACGGCTCGATGATCTCAAAATTGAGTTTTTCGGGCAGGCCACCCACGTTGTGGTGCGTTTTGATCGTGGCCGAAGGCCCCCGGAACGACACGCTTTCAATCACGTCGGGGTAGAGCGTGCCCTGGGCCAGAAAGCGCGGACGGCGCCCCAGCTCGCGCGTCAGCTCTTCCGTGGCCTGCTCGAAAACCTCGATGAACGTGGCGCCGATGATCTTGCGCTTCTGCTCGGGATCGACCACGCCTTCCAGGCGCGAGAGAAACAGCGCTCCGGCATCGACGGCCTTCAGCCGGATGTGGAAGTGATCCCGGAACGTGGCCACCACCTGCTCGGCCTCGCCCTTGCGAAGCAGGCCGTTGTCCACAAAGATGCAGGTGAGCCGGTCGCCCAGCGCCCGGTGCAGCAGCACGGCCGCCACGGACGAATCGACGCCGCCCGAGAGGCCCAGAATTACGTGCTCGTCGCCTACCCGCTCGCGCACCTCGGCGATCTTTTCTTCGATGAACGAGGCCGGCGTCCAGTCGCCCCGACAGCCGCAGATCCGCAGCGCGAAGTTCTGCAGGATCTGGCGCCCGTAGTCGGTGTGCACCACCTCGGGGTGAAACTGCACGCCGTAGAGGGGGCGATCGACGGCCCGCACGGCCGCGATCGGCGCGTTTTCCGTATGGGCGATGACCTCGAAGCCCTCGGGCAGGCGCGTCAGGTGGTCGCCGTGGCTCATCCAGACCGTGGTCCCCGAAGGCACCCCGGCGAACAGATCCGAGTCGTCGTCGATCTCCAGATGGGCCCGCCCGAACTCACGCCGATCAGCCCGCTCGACGGCCCCGCCCAGCGTCTGGGCCATCGCCTGCAGCCCGTAGCAGATGCCCAGCACGGGCATCGGCGAGCCGTCTTCGCGCCGCAGCTCCAGCATCTCGCGGGGCAGTTGCGGCGCGCCCGGATCGTAGACCGAGCAGGGCCCGCCCGAAAGGATCAACCCCTTCGGACGCAGCGCCGCCACTTCGTCCGGCGTAAGCGTGCAGGGGTAGATCTCCGAGTAGACCCCCGCCTCCCGCACGCGCCGGGCGATCAATTGCGTGTACTGCGAGCCGAAGTCGAGAATGACGATCTTTTCGTGCATTGCCGCTCGTTTCCCTTCCTGCTCACCCCACCATGGCCGCGTACTCCTCGGCCGTCAGCAGCGTCTCCACCTCCGAAGGATCCTTCACCGCAATGCGGATCATCCAGCCCTCGCCGTAGGGCGACTGGTTGACCAGCTCCGGATGATCCTGGAGCGCCTCGTTGACGGCGATGATGGTGCCCGAAACCGGCATGAACAGCTCCGAGACGGTCTTGACCGCCTCGACCGTCCCGAACACCTCATCTTTGGCCAGTTCGGTCCCCACGGGCTGCAGCTCGACGTAAACAATGTCGCCCAGCTCCCGCTGGGCGAAGTCCGTGATGCCGACCGTGGCTTCCTTACCGTCGGCTTCCAGCCGCAGCCACTCGTGCTCTTTCGTGTAACGTAATTCGCTGGGGAATTCCATGGCGTCGTTGGGTTTCTGGTTCGTCAGGAGGTTGGCTCGGGTTCCAGGCGAAAAGTTGTTTCCAGAAAGCGCGTGTCGAACCGCCCCGCCTGAAAGTCGGGATGTTCCAGCAGCTGGCGATGGAAGGGGATGGTCGTGCGTACCCCTTCGATGACAAACTCCTCGAGCGCCCGCAGCATGCGGCGGATGGCCTGCTGGCGCGTGGGTGCCCGCACGATCAGCTTGGCGATCATCGAATCGTAGTAGGGCGGGATCATGTAGCCCGCGTACACGTGCGTGTCGAGCCGCACACCCGGCCCACCCGGCGGATGAAACACGGTGATCTTGCCCGGCGAGGGGCTGAAGTTCTTGAACGGATCCTCCGCGTTGATGCGGCACTCAATGGCGTGTCCCTCGATCCGGACGGCCTCCTGGGGCGGCAGCGGCTCGCCCATCGCGATCCGCAACTGCTGTTCGATCAGGTCGAAGCCCGTCACCTCCTCGGTGACGGGGTGCTCGACCTGAATGCGGGTGTTCATCTCCATGAAGTAGAAGTTACGGTTGGCATCGACCAGAAATTCGATCGTGCCGGCCCCTTCGTAGTTGACGGCCTGGGCGCCGCGCACGGCCGCCTCACCCATGCGTCGCCGCAGGTCTTCATCCATGATGGGCGAAGGGGCTTCCTCCAGCAGCTTCTGGTGGCGCCGCTGGATGGAGCATTCGCGCTCGCCCAGGTGAATGACGTTCCCTTTGCCGTCGCCCAGCACCTGAATCTCCACGTGGCGGGGCTGGACGATGAACTTCTCCAGATAGACGTCGGGCCGTCCGAAGGCCGCCTCGGCCTCGCGGCGCGCCGCATTGAACTGGCGCTCGAAGTCTTCCTCGCGCTGCACCACGCGCATCCCGCGTCCGCCGCCTCCGGCCGCCGCTTTGATCATGACGGGATAGCCGATCTCGGCCGCCACGCGCAGCCCTTCCTTCACGTTCTCGATCACCCCGTCGGAGCCGGGCACCACGGGCACCCCGGCCTTCCGCATCGTCTCTTTGGCCAGGCTTTTGTCGCCCATGAGCCGGATGGCTTCGGGCGAGGGGCCGATGAATTTCAATCCGTTGTCGGCACAGATGGCACTGAAGTCGGCGTTTTCCGACAGGAAACCGTAGCCCGGATGGATGGCGTCGGCGCCGGTCACTTCGGCGGCCGCGATGATGCGGTCGATGCGCAGGTAGCTTTCGGAGGAAGGCGGTGGTCCGATGCAGACCGCCTCGTCGGCAAAGCGCACGGGGAGCGAGTCGCGGTCGGCCGTCGAGTAGACCACGACGGTCTTGATGCCCAGTTCGCGGCAGGTGCGGATCACCCGCAGCGCGATCTCTCCCCGGTTGGCGATCAGTACTTTGCGAAACACGGCTGGCTCAGTCGAGGGCGATGACGAAGAGGGGCTGGTCGTACTCCACCGGCTGGGCGTTTTCAACCAGGATTTCTTTGACCACGCCGGCCACCTCGCTTTCGATCTCGTTCATGAGCTTCATCGCCTCAATGATGCAGAGCACGTCGCCGGGTTTGACGCGGTCGCCCACCTCGACAAACGGATCCGCATCGGGGGCCGGCGCGCGGTAGAAGGTGCCCACGATCGGCGCCCGCACAATGTAGGTTTTTTCCTTCTCTTTGACGGCCGCCGGGGCTCCATCGGCGCTCTGGTCGGTCTGCGCCGCAGGAGCTTCAGCCGCCGAGCCCGGGTTGGATCCCACTCCGGCCGGCGCAGCCACCGGCTGAGCGGCCGGCACGGGCGCTGGGGCCGGCGTCGGCATCATCTGGGGCATGCCGTAGGGCATGGCGTAGGCCGGCACGGGCGCCGACTGCATCACGATCGTGGGCGCATTTTTGCGAATGACCAGTTTGAAGTCCTCTTCCTCGATCTCCACCTCCGCCACGCCGCTTTCGGCGACGATTTTCAGCAGTTCGCGGATGCGTTCCAGGTCCATGGTAGGGCTGGGATGGTTGGGGGAGGATCACCCGGCCTCGGCCGTGGCCACGCGCGTGATGTATTCGCCCGTCTCGGTGTTCACGCGCACCACGTCGCCCTCGTTGATAAAGAGCGGCACCTGAATGACCGCCCCGCTTTCCAGTTTGGCCGGCTTCGAGCCACCCGTGGCCGTGTCGCCCCGCACGCCGGGCTCGGTCTCGACCACGCGCAGCTCCACATGTTTGGGAATCTCGACGGTGATGGGCGTCTCCGTTTCGGCATGCACGAGCACGTCGGCCTCACCGCCCTCCTTCAGGAATCCCCGCCGGGGCACCAGATCAGGCGAAATCGTAATCTGCTCGTAGGTCTCCAGGTTCATGAAGTGCAGCCCCAGCTCGTCCTCGTACAGGAACTGGTGCGGCCGGCGCTCGATGCGGGCCGTCTCGACGCGCTCGCCCGCCCGGAAGGTGTTGTCCACCACCTGTCCGGTCCGCACGTTCTTCAGCTTCGTGCGCACGAAGGCCCCGCCTTTGCCGGGCTTCACATGGAGAAATTCGACGATCTGCCAGAGATCGCCTTTCCAGACAAGGACCAGTCCGTTTCGGAAATCGCTCGTGTCCGCCATCGGTGCAACGGGTTTCGTTTGCTATAAAATACGCCACGCAGTAGATCAATATAGGCTGCCCGCCGCACAGGTGTCAACGAAACCGCCTCGCTGGCGCGACGGGCGCCGAGCAAACCTCGAAGAAGGGGCTTCGTCTCCCGAATCACGGAGATTTCACGAAGAGAGCCCGGCGTTCCGGCCCGTTAACGGTACGGTTTTTCGTGACGCAACACGGCCATCAGGTCTCTGACGCCCACCGGTCCGTGTCGGTACAGAAAGGGCTCGCCGTAGGTGGCGCCGATCATGTAGCCGTAGCTCCGGGCGCGCGCCTCGATCCACCGGAAAAACTCGGGATTGGAAACGAACGTCTCCGGCTCGTCCTCGGCCGGCTCGTATTCGGGATTGTAGAACTGGGAGCGAAAGGCGAGCAGGGCCTCGATGCGTTGCTCCCAGACCTCGGTGACATCCACCACGAAGGTGGGCTCGAAGGGCACGGCCTGCATGTAGTGGAGCACGTGGTGCGGGCGCCAGGGCTCCTGGGGAGTGCCATCGGGCTCGAAGGTCTCGATGCGACGCAGCCCGGCCATGAACAGCGCCGAAGCGGCCAGGCGAGCGGCCGCGCCGTGATCGGGATGGCGGCACTCCGGCGCGTTGATCAGCACGATGTGGGGGCGGTAGCGCCGGACGGCCTGCACGACGGCCAGCCGCTGCTCCCAGGAGTCCTCCAGGCGTCCGTCGGGCAGGCCCAGGTTTTCGCGTACGGCCAGCCCGATAATGCGGCCGGCCTCGGTGGCCTCCTCCAGACGGCCTTCCGGTGTGCCGCGCGAGCCCAGCTCGCCCCGCGTGAAGTCCACAATGCCCACCCGGTAGCCCTGGCGGGCGAGCAGGCAGACCGTGCCGCCCGCGCACAGCTCCACGTCGTCGGGATGCGCCGCCAGCGCCAGCACGTCGAGCGGCCGGCCGGGCTCGGCATCTTCGATGAGCACCACACGCCGATCTTCCATGAGCGCACCGCCGGTTAGCCCACCACGAAGTTGATGATGCGGCCCGGCACGTAGATGGCCCGCCGGATCGGTTTGCCGTCGATGTAGCGGGCCACGTTTTCATGCTGGCGGGCGATGGCCAGCGCCGTCTCCTGGTCGGCCTCGGCCGGGATTCGGACGGTCGCCCGCACCTTGCCGTTCACCTGCACGGCGATCTCGACCTCGTCCACCTTCAGGTACTCCTCGTTCACCTCCGGCCACGGTTCGTAGGCCAGCGACTCCGTGTGGCCCAGGCGCTCCCAGAGCTCTTCGGCGATGTGCGGGGCAAACGGGCTGAGCATGAGCACGAACGGCTCGGCCACCGCCCGCGGGAACGTATCCCAGCGGTTGGCCTCGTTGACGAACTCCATCATGGCGGCGATGGCCGTGTTGAAGCGCATCGCCTCGATGTCGTCCGTCACCCGGCGCAGCGTCCGGTGCAGCACGCGGAGCTGCTCCCGCGTCGGTTCGGCGTCGGTCACGCGCAGTGAGCCATCCGCGTCGTTCACGTAAAGGCGCCAGACCCGGTTCAGGAAGCGGTGGACGCCCTCGACGCCGCGCGTGCTCCAGGGCTTGACCTGCTCCAGCGGCCCCATGAACATCTCGTAGAGCCGGAGCGAGTCGGCGCCGTACTGCTCGACCACGTCGTCGGGGTTGACCACGTTGCCCCGACTCTTGCTCATCTTGTAGGCGCGGGCCTCCACACGGATCTCGGGATGCGCCTTGAGCACGAAGAAGTCGCCCTGCTTTTCGACTTCATCCTCTTTGAGCTTGACGGCTTCCAGCTTCTGGCCGGTGCGCACGTCGATGCCGTCGTCCACAAACTCAGCCGACACCCAGCGTCCCTCGGCATCGCGGAAGGCCGTGTACTCCATCTCGCCCAGAATCAGCCCCTGGTTGACCAGCTTCATGAAGGGCTCGGGCGTGGAGACCAGCCCCAGATCGTAGAGCACTTTGTGCCAGAAACGGGCATAGAGCAGATGCAGCACGGCGTGCTCGGCCCCGCCCACGTAGAGATCGACGGGCATCCAGTAGCGCTCCTTCTCCGGATCGACGAAACGCTCGTCGTTGTGCGGGTCGATGTAGCGCAGATAGTACCAGCAGGAGCCCGCCCACTGGGGCATCGTGTTCGTTTCGCGATGGAAGTTTTTGATCTCGACGCCGGGCGGTGGCTCCACGCCGGGCTTGAGCAGCCGGACGGTCCCCTCGGGCGTCACCCAGCCCCTGACGCGCACCCAGTCGACGGCGCGGGCCAGCGGCGGCTGGGGCTCGGCATCGGGATCGGGGGCCGGCTGCGGCCGGAAATCCTCCAGGTCGGGCAGTTCGACGGGCAACTCCGACTCGTCCAGCGGATAGGTGCGGCCGGTACGGCGCCCTTCTTCGTCCACTTCGTGCACGATCGGGAACGGCTCGCCCCAGTAGCGCTGGCGGCTGAAGAGCCAGTCGCGCAGCCGGTACTGGACGGAGCGCTTGCCCAGCCCTTTGCGCTCGAGCCATTCGACGATCACGCGCTTGGCCTCCTCGTTGTGCAGGCCGTTGAGCGAGACCTCGTCGTTGGCCGAGTTGACGTGCGGGCCGTCGCCCTCGTAGGCGCCTTCCTCCAGGTTGCCGCCCTGCACAACCTCGACGATCGGCAGGTTGTGCTTGCGGGCGAACTCCCAGTCGCGCTGGTCGTGGCCGGGCACGGCCATGATGGCGCCCGTGCCGTAGTGGCCGAGCACGTAATCGGCAATCCAGATGGGAATCTGCTGGCCGGTGGCCGGGTTGATGGCATAGCCGCCGGTGAAGACGCCGGTTTTCTCGCGAGCCAGTTCGGTGCGCTCCAGATCCGACTTCTGCTGGGCCTGGCGCCGATAGGCTTCCACTTCGGCCCGGTGCTCCGGCGTCGTGATCTGGTCCACCAGCGGATGCTCGGGCGCCAGCACCATGTAGGTGGCACCGAAGAGCGTATCAGGCCGGGTCGTGAACACGCGGATGCGGGCATCCAGCCCCACCACGGGAAACTCGATCTCGGCACCTTCCGACCGCCCGATCCAGTTGCGCTGCATTTCCTTGATGCTCTCGGGCCAGTCGAGCAGCTCCAGGTCTTCAAGCAGCCGGTCGGCGTAGGCCGTGATGCGCAGCATCCACTGGCGCATGGGCCGGCGATAAACGGGATAGCCGCCACGCTCCGACTTACCGTCGATCACCTCCTCGTTGGCCAGCACGGTCCCGAGCGCCGGACACCAGTTGACGGGCACTTCGGCCTCATAGGCCAGCCCCATCTTGTAGAGTTGCAGAAAGATCCACTGAGTCCACTTATAGTAGCGCGGATCGGTCGTGTTGATCTCGCGGTCCCAGTCGTACGAAAAGCCCAGGCTTTTGAGCTGGGCCCGGAAGCGGGCAATGTTGCGTTCGGTGGTGATGCGCGGATGCGTGTTCGTCTCAATCGCGTACTGCTCGGCCGGCAACCCGAAGGCGTCCCACCCCATCGGGTGGAGCACGTTGTAGCCCTTCATGCGCCGGTAGCGGGCCAGGATGTCGGTGGCCGTGTAGCCCTCGGGGTGCCCTACGTGCAGCCCGGCCCCGCTGGGATAGGGAAACATGTCGAGCACGTAGTACTTGGGCTTGTTCGGATCGAAGCCCGGCTCCTTGGGACCGGCCGTCCGGAAGGTTTTATGCTCGTCCCAGTAACGTTGCCACTTCTTTTCGATCTCTTTGAAAGGATACCCGGCCATAGTCCGTGCTCGCTTGCGCCATTTTTTCAAAAGCAGGGGCAATATACGCCGCGAATCGAGAGATTGTTTGTCGGAAAAATGTGCAGAAGGACCTGCTCGGGAAAGCGATCAAAAGCCAGCGCTCCTGGCTACCCGCGCCCGGAAGCCACCCGGCGGGCGAAGCGTTCGACTTCGTGGGTCAGACGCGTGCGCAGCGGCTCCAGGCGGGGGTCGTCGTGCCCGGCGGCCAGCTCCAGCAAAGCCCGGTGGAAGCGCAACTGGGCTTCGGGTCCGGCACTGAGCGCCCGCCGACCGGGACCGTCGGCGAACACGTCGACGCCGACCTGCAGGCTCTGGTTGATCGTCCACAGGTTGTGCAGCTTGTCGGCCAGACTGATGGCGACGGCGGCCGGCGTGGCCGTGCGCAGATGGGCCAGGTAATCGGCCTTACGCTCCTCCCAGCTCCGACGCCGTCCCTGTTCGTCGTATTTCTGTTCGGTTACATCGCGCACCAGTCGGGCCACCGCTTCGCCCATGCGCTCGCGCAGGACTTCATAGCGAAGCTGCTGGCCGTGGCGGTTCGTGTCTTCGAGGGCGTCGTGCAGAAAAGCGGCCGCCACGGTCACGTCGTCCCAGCCGGCCCGGTCCACCAGCAGCGCCACGGTCGTCAGATGGGCCATGACCGGCACGGGCACCAGATCGTCAGGGTCCGGCGAAGGCATCAGCGGCGGCCGCCACTGGCTTTTGCGGTAGGTTCCGTCGTGCCAGCGGGCGGCCAGTTCGATGGCCTGTTCCACCAAAGGACTGAACAATGCCCGTCCGTCTTTTCCTCCTACCATCATTGCAGATATACCACCTGCAGCGCTGACGTGTCGGTCGAGAGCACCTGTTGCAGTCGGCGCGGTAGCTCCGGCCCGTATTTGTTCAGAAAATACACGGGCGAGAGCACGCGCTCCTGCAACACACCGTTGGGAAACAGGCTGTTCCGTGCCCGCACGAGCTGGTTTCGGAGCGTTTCTTCGCGGCGTTTGCCGGCCTTCAGCACACGGGCCCAGAAGCGATCCAGCTCATGCTCCAGCCCGGTGGCCCAGGCCTCGGTAGCCGGTCCCAGCGACGGATCCACGCGTTCGACGAGCGGCCGCAGCCGGACGCCCAGCTCGCGGAGTTGCCGCCGGGCCTCCTCGAAGGCAGCCTCCAGCTCGCCGTCGAGTTGCTCCTTCACCAGGCGGTGAAACAGCCGGTCCGGTTCTTCCTGCAGGGCTTCGGGGCGCAAATGATAACGTTCCAGCCAGCGGGCGATCCGGGGTTCCACCAGCAACATCAGCGCCCGCGGATAGACGAGCGGCATCGGCAGCCCGGCCCATTCATACAGGGGTTTGAGCTGAGCCCAGTAGGCAATCTCGGCCGGTCCCGCCACGTAGGCGAGCGTGGGCAGCAGCCAGTCCTGGTAGAGCGGCCGCAGCAGGGCGTTCGGACTGAAGCGTTCGGGCGCCTCCTGCAGCAGCTGCAGCGCTTCGGTCTGCGAAAGCACGGGGCCTTCGCCCCGCAGGTGGAATCCGTCCGGTTCGGCGTCCAGCGGAATGCGCCGATGACCTTCCAGCAGAAACAGGTTAAGCGGCCGGGTCTGCACCTGCACATGATAGCGGGCCGCCAGCTCCCGACTCACCGCTTCGAGCCGGGCGTGCGCGGTCTCCCAGTCGGTCAGCTCCCGCTCAAAAAGCGGGCGGGCCAGTGCCTTCAGGCGGGCATCGTCCGGGTCGATTAGCACCAGGCCGACGTCCTCGGGCACCAGCCGTTTAAGCAGTCGGGCAAACGCATCCTGAAACGAGACGCCGGGCCGATAGGTCTCCTGCAGCAACGCCAGCAGCGGCTCCTGAAATTCCGTAGGCGGCAATAGATCGGCCAGTTCATCCAGCAGCGTCCGAATCGTTTCTGGCAGGGCCAGTCGCCCCACCGGTCCCGCATAATTCGGATCAGGCCGCTCCAGCCGGAGCGTCACCGGTTCGGCTCCCTGCAGCACCGTGACGGACGCGACCTCCTCGTAATCGTGGTCTTCGCCGGCCAGCCAGAAGACGGGCACCACGGGGCGGTCCAGTTCGTCGGTCAGCTGGCGGGCCAGTTTGCCCACCGTGAGCGCCTTGTAGAGCGTGAAAAGCGGCCCGCCCAGCAGCCCTACCTGCTGACCGGTCACAAGCGCCACGCTTTCCGGATCACGCAGCGCCTCGATGTGCTTCTGCGTGGCGGCATCCAGACCCCAGCGTTCGTTCTGCTCCTCAAGCACCTTGACCAGCGTCGCCCGATCGCGTGGGTGGGCGGCCGCCCGGACGGCCCGTTCGCGGCGCACGGCCGGATCGCGGTAATCGCCGGCATAAAACGCCGCCAGCGGCTCGTACTCGGTGGCGTAGGTTACGAACAGCGTGGAAAAATCCCGCAGGGCGGTCAGCGGCACGCGCTCGTGCGGCAGAACCTGCAGGTTGGCTTCCATGGGCATGCGGTTTCGGTCAGGTAGAAACACAAAAAGCGAAGCTTCACGGCAGGGACCGGAAAGCTTCGCTTCTATGTAGCAGCAACACGGGCGAGCGTATCAGTTCTGGCCCTGTTCTTTTTTCAGGCGGGCGATCTCGTCGCGCAGCTGAGCGGCCCGTTCGTAATCCTCCTCCTCGATGGCCTTCTCCAGCATGCGCTGCAGGCGCTCCAGGCGCGACATGGGCGGTTCGGGTTCTTCCTCTTCCGGACGTGCTTCGCTCCCGACCGAAAGTCCTGCTCCCTCTTCGGTGGGGATGCCGGCCTCTTCCATCACAGCCGGCGCCACGAAGATCGGCGCATCCACCCGCACGGCCAGCGCCACCGCATCGCTCGGACGCGCATCCAGTTGCCGCTCCCGGCCGTTGTGCACGAAGCGAATCTTGGCGTAGAACGTGCCGTCGCGCAGCTCGTCGATCACCACGCTGAGCACCTCGGCACCGACGGCCTCGAACAGGTCGCGCAACAGGTCGTGCGTCATCGGACGCGGCGGCTGGATCTTTTCCAATTCCAGGGCAATGGCCTGCGCCTCGAACGCACCGATGATGATGGGCAACCGACGATTTCCCTGGATTTCGCCCAGGACCAGCGCATACGCGCCCCCACTGGTAGGACTGGTCGAAAGCCCGACAATATCAACCTGAATCAATTCCATCGCGCACGCGCAAACGGTTAAACAACCTCTGGATCAGGCCTCCGGCTGCGCGACCTGGCTTACGGGGTCTCGTCGCCGGCGAGCGCCTTCTTCAACGCGACCATAAAAGCCCGGTTCTCCTCGGGTCGCCCTGCGTTTACCCGCACATACCCGCGCAGCTCGGGGTAGCCGCTCATGTTGCGGATCAGGATCCCGTCTTTCGCCAGACGAGCGAGCAGCACGTCGGGTTCCAGCGGTGTCCGAAAGATTACAAAATTGGCCTGCGAGGGCACCGGCGCGACGTCCGGCAACGCCGCCAGTTCCCGATAGAGCCACTGCACGCCGGCCTTGATCTCGGCCACGCGCTGTTGCACCAGATCCAGATGCCGGAGCAGCGTGAGCGCCACCGTTTCGGCCAGCCGATCCACCATGAAGGGAATGCGTGCCTTGTAGAGTTCGCGGACCACGTCCGGGTGGCCCACCAGATAGCCCAGCCGTAACCCGGCCAGCCCGAAGGCTTTCGAGAACGTCCGCAGCAGCAACACGTGCGGGTAGCGGTCCAGCAGCGGCCGGGCCCCCACCCCGTCGGCAAACTCCACGTAGGCCTCGTCGATCAGCACCAGACCGGGCGCCGCCGCCACCACCGCCTCGACGTCCTCCGGCGCCATAGCCAGCCCCGTCGGGTTGTTCGGCGTGGTCAGGACCACCAGCGCCGGCCGGTGCCGGCGCATGGCCTCCAGCAATCCTTCGACGTCGAAGTGCAGATCCGGGTGCGGTGCCACGGCATGGATGCGGCCGCCGTGTAGCCGCACGATCATCTCGTAGAGCGAAAACATGGGCCGGGGCAGCACCACGGGCGTCCCCTCCTCGATCACGGCCAGTCCCACCGTGAAAGCCAGCTCGTTCGAGCCGTTGCCCACGACGATGCCCTCCGGGGTCCAGTCCAGGTACTCAGCCAGCGCCCGGCGCAACCGTTCCGGGTGTTCGGCCGGATAGCGATTGAACGGCAGCGCGAAGAACGCCTCCAGCAGCTCGCGCTTGAGCGGCTCGGGCAAATCCCAGGGGTTTTCGTTCTGGTTCAGTTTGACGGGCGCCTCGGGCGGCGTTCCCACCAGGTACGGTTTGCCCTGGCGTACGGCAGGCCGGATGGCCGCCAGGGCCTGCTCCAGCGTATCGGCCACAGGTATCATCGCAGTCGGTTTCGTTTCAGGCAGACGAACGCACGGCGGAGTCCGGCGCTTGTTCCGCCAGGCGGGCCAGCCGGACGGCCACCGCCTGGGCGTGCGCGGGCAGCGCCTCGGCCTCGGCGAAGCGCATGATACGCGGACCGGTCCGGCGCAGCCGCTCGGCCGTGTAGGCGATGATCGACTGGCTCCGCACGAAGTCGTCCACACTCAGCGCCGAGGCGTAGCGGGCCGTGCCCCCGGTGGGCAGCACATGGTTGGGTCCGGCGAAGTAGTCGCCCACCGGCTCCGTCGAAAACGGCCCCAGAAAGATGGCCCCTGCATGGCGGATGTGCGGCAACGCCGCCCAGGGGTCCCGCACGATCAGTTCCAGGTGCTCGGGCGCCAGTTCGTTGACCACCGCGTACGCCTCGGTCATCGATGGCGTCACGATGCAGGCGCCGTAGCGCGCCAGCGACGCCTCCAGAATGGTGCGACGGGGCGCTTCGGCCACCATGCGTTGCACGCGCGCCCGGACCGCCTCGGCCAGCAGCGCGTGAGGTGTAACCAGCACGGCCGAAGCCCGCTCGTCGTGCTCGGCCTGCGAGAGCAGGTCGGCCGCCACGAATTCTGGATCGGCCGTGTCGTCGGCCAGCACCACGATTTCACTGGGACCGGCCACGGCATCGATGTCCACCCGGCCGAAAACCATTTTCTTGGCCAGCGCCACGTAGGCGTTCCCCGGCCCCACGATCTTGTCCACGCGCGGAATCGTCTCCGTTCCGAAGGCCAGCGCCGCCACGGCCTGCGCCCCGCCCACGGCGTACACATGCCGAATGCCCAGAAAGTGGGCCGTGGCCAGCACCAGCGGATGCGGCCATCCGGAAGGCCCCGGCGGCGACACCAGATGTAGCTCCGGCACGCCGGCCACCTGGGCCGGAATCGCGTTCATCAGCAGGCTGGACGGGTAGAATGCGCGGCCGCCCGGCACGTAGAGTCCCACCCGCTCCAGCGGCACGATGCGCTGGCCCAGCACCACGCCGTCGCCGTCCTCGACGAACCACGAGGTGCGCCGCTGGTGCTCGTGGAAGCGCCGGATGTTGTCGACCGCTTCGGCAATGATGGCCTTCAGCTCGGGGTCCATGGTCTCGTAGGCCGCCGCCAGCTCCGCTTCCGGCACCCGGAGCGAGGGCGGACGCACCCCGTCGAACCGTTCGGTCAGCGCCAGCAGCGCGGCGTCGCCCTGCTGTTGCACCTGCTGCAGGATCTCCTGCACGGCCCGCTCCACTTCCGGATCGAACGTGCCGCCGCGCGTCCAGAGCGCCGCCAGTCGCTCGGCGCGCTGCTCGTAGGAAACGATGGGAAGCAGTTCCATGACGCTTTCTTCAACAAGAACCGAAAAACAAAAAGCCGGCGTTGCCGGCTTTTTGCCTCTATATCTTTTCGTATGTTGTTATCTCAATCGGCCACTTCATCATCCTGCGAACGCCGCGGTGCCAGCGGCAGTTCGGGCAGATCCTTGAAGTCGTAGTCGGGCAGATATTCCTCACGAATATGCTGCACCACTTCGTGAATAGCGGCAATGAACTTGCCGAAATCCTCCTTGTACAGGAAGATTTTGTGCTTTTCGTAGTGATGATCGTCGATGCGCTTGCTCTCGGTGATCGTGATGAAGTAGTCGTCACCGGAGCGTGTCGGCTTCACATCGAAGAAGTAGGTGCGCTTACCGGCCGGTACGCGCTTGGAGTACACCTCTTCCCGGTAATGCCGGTCCTCCCGCGGAGCGCGCCGATCCTGCATGTTGTACCCGTCCGAGTGCGCTCCCTGGTACCCGTAGTCGGTGTGTGGTTCGTAGCTCATGAACGTCCCTTCGCTGCTTCACGGACATACATACTTCTCAGAACCGGCTTTTCCGGTGGCCGGAAAAGCCGATCGGCCTTAAATATGCAAAGAAATCCTCGAAAACTCAATGCCCCGTCTGATTTTTTGTTTACAGGCCCGTCGATTCTAAAATTTCTTCGCAGATTGTTGATAAAGAATGCCTCGGATCAGTCGCTCCAGCCGATCGCGCACCTGGAGTCCCACCTGCAGCACCTCTTCGTGCGTGAGGGGACCCGCATGGAGCCCGGCCGCCATGTTGGTGATCGTGGAGATGCCCAGCACCTTCATGCCCAGCTGGCGTGCCTGCAGCACCTCGGGGACCGTGCTCATGCCGACGGCATCGGCCCCCATGCGGCGGTACATGCGGATCTCGGCCTTCGTCTCGTAGCTGGGTCCCAGCGTCCAGAGATAGACGCCCCGCTGCGTGGGAATGCCCAGGCGCAGCGCCACGGCTTCGGCCTCGGCCAGCCAGTCTGGGTCGTAGGCCCGGCTCATGTCCGGCATCCCACGCATCAGCGGCCACCGATCGGCGAGCCGGCCCACCAGCGGATTGCGGAAGGCGGCGTTGATGTGATCGACGATAAACATGAGCGTACCGGGCCGAAAATGCGGATTAAGTCCACCGGCCGCATTGGTCACGATCAGACGTTGCGCTCCCAGCGCATGGACCAGCCGCACCGGCAACGTAACAGTCTGCGGCGGATAGCCCTCGTAGCAGTGCAACCGTCCCTGGAGCACCACGACGCGGCACCCTTCCAGCCGGCCGAAGACCAGACGTCCGGCATGCCCCGAGACGGTCGGTGCCGGGTAGCCCGGGATTTCCCGGACCGGCACCTCGACGGCCTCGCTCACCGCTTCGGCCAGCGCACCCAGCCCGGACCCCAGAATCAAGGCGACTTCGGGCGCTTCCCGGAGCTTCGGCCGCAGCCAGTCCAGCGCCGCCTGCAAAGACGCTTCAGTTCGCATACCCGGACTGTTTTACTTCCAGCAGAATGGCCGTCAGGTCGTCGGCCAGTTCGGTCGTACCGGCAAACGCGCGCACCTGCTCCTCCAGCACCGCCAGGGCCTGTTCCGGTGCGTATCCATGCCCGCTGCTTTCGCGCAACCACTGTTGCAGGCGCTCGAGTCCCCAGCGCTCTCCCGCAGGCCCCGCCATCTCGGTGATGCCGTCCGTGTAGAGCAGCACGCGGTCGCCCGCTTCCAGACGAAACACACAGTTTTCCAGCGCCCTGTCGAACAGCTCGGCGTCGGCCAGTCCGATGCCCATTGCCGGAGGTCGCAGGCACTGCACCTGCTGCGTGCAGGCCCGGTAGTGCAGCACCGGCGGATGGCCGGCTCGCGCCAGCGTGAACGTGCGGGTCGTGGGATCCAGCACCCCGTAGATCATGGTCACGAAAAGGCCGCGGGGCGCCTGCTCCCGGAAGAGTCGGTTCAGATGGCGCAGCACGTCGGCTGGATCGCGCGTCGAGAGGCTGAGCGCCCGCACGTGGCCTTTGATCAGCGTCATGAAGAAGGCGGCCTGAATGCCTTTGCCGCTCACATCGCCCACGACGACGGCCAGTCGCCCGTCCGGCAACGCGAAGACATCGTAATAGTCGCCGCCCACCTCGTAGGCCGGTTGGCAGAGGGCCGCCATCGCGACGCCCGGGACCTCGGGAAGCGAGCGGGGCAGCAGGGAAGCCTGCGCCTGACGGGCGATTTCCAGCTCCCGCTCCAGGCGTTCCTGTCGGGCCAGTTCCTGCAGGTAGGCGGGTACGTAGCGGGGCAACTCCGCTGCAGAGCGCCGGCTTCGAATGCCCACAAAGCCGATCACCAGCCCGGTCCCCACCATGGCCAGCACGATCCATCCGTCCGGCCCGAACGGCCCGTCCGGCGCCATCCAGCCCGAGGCACTTCGCCACAGCGCCCAGGCGGTCATGGCTCCTATTCCGCTGCACGCCGGCTCGTAGCGCCAGCAGGCCCATGCCAGCACCACGCTCCAGAGTGCGTGCACGATCAACTCGAAGCCGAGCTGCTCCAGATCGATCGCGCTGACGCCAGCCAGCAACAGCAGCAGGGTCAGCGCGCCCACCACCCGCCCGCCATCGCGCCAGGGCAGCCGGGCCATCACGGCCAGCAGCAAATAGACCAGCAGCATGCCCACCCACACGGCAAAGCCCAGCCACACGGCCGCCTGCATGCCGGGCCACGGGACGGTCCATGCACCCGCATCCAGCCGCAGGGCCGCCCGCGGCCAGAGTCCGAGCAACCCGACCGTCACGCCCAGCAGCAGCCCGCCCAGTGCCAGGCCCCGTAGCAGCGAAGCCCCTACCACCACGTTGCGCACCTGTCCGTTGCGCAACAGCGTCAGCACGGCCAGTTTCTCCGGCCAGCGATCCCGCGCCAGCGCATCGGACGTACCGGCCAGCAGAAAGACGCTGGCCGCCCCGAAAACGCCCACGACCAGCGTCGACATCAACAGGATCAGCAGGCGCAACCAGAGGTCCGGCACCTGTAGCATCCCGGGCAATGCACCACCCAGCGTCGCCACGGCAAAGACCAACCCGCCCAGCACGGCGTCCCGCAGCGGCCCCTGGGTGTCGAGCATCCGACGATGCAACCGCCGCAGAAACACGGTCAGCAACCAGATGCCCAGCACCGCAAAAAGGAGCACGGACAGCAGATCCTGCACTTCGTGCACTGTGAATCCGCGCTCGCCCCGCCGCGGCGGTCCTTCTTCGAGCGGCGAGGGCTCCGGCAGGTGCAACGTCCTCCACGTCGCTTCCAGCGTGCGCAACTGCCCGCTGGCGGCCACCACCACCTGCACCGTCACCGAGTCGCCCGTGGGGGACAGGCCCCGAAAGCGCACCACTGCCTGCTGCGGGCTGCTCGTCGCCAGCAGCCCGACCGAGTCCGGCCGCAGCGGCAGCACCGAACCGATCGCATGCTGCAGGTGATAGCGGGCCAGCGCGACGGCTGCCGCCGGACCGGGCCGCTCCGGTGTTTCCGACGAATCCGGCGCGCCGGACAGCTTCCCCCACGATGCCAGTGGATCGAAAGCCTCGGCGGCAATCCCGACGGCCGCCCGGGCGGCCGGATCTTCACCCGGCGTCTCCGGTCCGCGAAAGCCCCAGATCGTTCCGTCTCCGGCCAGCACCACCTGCCAGCGCTGGCCGTTCATCTCGTCGGAAGACCGGTACACCACCCATCGGTAAACCGGCAGCCAGGACAAGTCCTCCAGGCGTCGCACCAGTTCCGGCCGCCCCCATCGCGTCTGCCAGCGACGCAACAACTCGGGCGCGCGCCGCAGCACCACGAGCGCGTGCGTCGTGTCGACCTGGTAGCCCCGCTGCGCCAGAAAAGCAGCGGCCCGATGCCGGGCGACCTCGGCCGACCGCATATGCTGCAGGGCCACGTCGGGATGCTGACGCGGCAACAGCCACAGGCCCAGCACCAGCCCGATCATCCCGGCCAGCGCCAGCACCAGATCTGACGTTGCAAAACGACGGCTGCTCATCGGGCCGATGCGTTCAAAATACGATAGTTGCGCACCCCCCAGCGAACCTGTTCGATTGCCACCCGGACGATGGTCAGCATGGGGATGGCCAGCAACATGCCCACGATGCCGGCCAGCTGCGCCCCCACCAGCACGGCAAACAGGATGATGAGCGGATGCGCCCGCGCCGCCCGCGAAAATATCAGCGGCTGAAACAGCACGTTATCTGCAATCTGGGTTAGTCCCATTGCAACGAGCACCTCCGGCACCATGGAAAAATCCCCGGTCTGGGCGATACTCACCAGCGTGCCCGCCAGAAAACCCATCAGCGGGCCAAAATATGGGATCGTGTTGGCAATGCCGGTAAAAAGTCCCACGGCCACGGCAAAGCGCAGTCCTACCAGGGCCAGCAGCACGCTGGCCAGCGTGGCGACCGACAGGCTCTGCAGCATAAGCGCCCGGAAATAGCGGCCCACGTTCGCCCCCAGTTTATCCAGCACGGCCAGCGTCAGCTCGAAGTAGCGATTGGGAACCAGCCGAAGCAACGAGCGCCGCAGCCGCGTACCGTCCTTGAGCGCGAAAAACGTCACGAATGGAATGACGAGCACCGCATAGAACAGATTGGCAAACAGATCCAGCATCGAGCCGATCGTGCTGGCCAGTTGCCGCTCTCGGATCAATGTTTCGAAACCCTGACGCAACGTTTCCATCAGCGTGCCCGGCTGGATGGGGAAAAAGCGCATCAGCCATCGCTCGAATTGCGTCACGGCTCCCTGCAGCGATTCGAGCGAAATCAGCCGCGACAGTTCGGCCAGCTGACGCGCCAGAAAAGGCACCAGCGAGGTAAAAACCAGGCTGATCAGTCCGGCCAGCAGCGACATCGTCAGCAGAATCGCGGGGACACGTCCCAGCCCCAGTTGCTGAACGCGATCCACCATCGGCCGCAACAGATAGGCCAGCAACAACCCGACGACCAGATAGACCACCAGGTTGGTAAAATAACCGACCACCCAGATCAAGCCGCCCAGCAATACCAGGCCGATCAACAGCCGGCCCGCCCAGTGCCGGGTAAGGAATTGCCAGGCCGAGACGGGCGCTGCCTGTTCGAGAGGCGTTTCCGGTTCCAGTCGCAGCATCGGTCAGTCCAGTTCGCGCAGAAGCGTGTAGGCAATTTCGGAAGAAAAGCCCCGTCGTTGCAAAAAAGCGATCAGTTTTTGTCGGCGCTTTCTGCGATCGGGCTCGTTCTGGCAGAGCAATTTCCAGCGTCGCCGGGCCAGCGGACGGGCGATCTCCAGCGGATCGGTCTCGGCCAGCGCCGCGTCCAGTGTCGCCTCCACCACGTCCGGGGGCACGCCACGTCGGCGCAACTCGGCCTGCAGGCGCCGCGGTCCGTAGCCGCGCCCGGCCAGCCGCCCCTGCACATAGGCCCGCGCGTAGGCCCGATCGTCCAGATAGCCCAGCGCTTCCAGTCGGGCCACCATCTGATCGATCACCTCCACCGGGAAACCGGCCCGTTCCAGCCGTCGCCGCACTTCCTGCACCGTGCGCGGCCGGTGTTCCAGATAACGCAACGCCACCGATTGTGCCTTCCGGACCAGCTCGGCCCGATAGAGCGCCTGCTGCACGGCCAGCGGCAGCATCTGTCCTTCTTCCACCGGATGCTCGCGCAGCACGTCGCGATGCACCCCCATCCAGAACGCCCCGTCGATGAAAATCGACACGCGCTCCGGATCGTACGTCTGCGGCTCAAGACGGGTTACAACCCCTTCTCGAAACACGGGCGGTTCGGGGGCCTTCGAGGTGCGTGCGCGGCTCATGGGTTTATCGTCAGTCGAAGCGAATCCAGCGCAATACCGGCCACGATGCCCAGCCCTCCGTCGACGTTGGAGACGGGCTCCCGGCGTTCCGGAAACTCGCGCGTGGCGGCGAACCGGGCATAAGCCCGTCCGCTTCGCAGCAACGCCACCCGTAAGGTGTGCGCGGGCAGCGGGGCCCGGGCCGAATCGACCGGTACGGCATAGACGCCGGTCCAGCGTCGCCGTCCGTTGCCGTCCGTCGGACTCTGTAGTTCCAGCAGCACCTGCTCGGTCCGCAGAAACAGGTCTACCACCACCGACGAAAACGGCACGGCCGGTTGCAGGTGCGGCCGCACCCAGTAGGTGCTGTCCGGATCGTCTGGAGACCGCCACCAGAGCGTCACCTCCACGGGGTACAGATACCCCTGGCGGGCGCCGATGGCCAGCGAGTCGTTGAGCACCAGCGAGTCGAGCAGCACGGCCGGCACGGGCGCGTCCGGAAACGACACCTGTACGCTGTCGATCCGGATCGGCGGTGGAAGTGCATCGCGTGCCAGGATCAGGCGACCGCGCCACGTAATTTCCAGCGTGAACGTTGCTTCCGGTGGCAGCAGCAGATCGCTGCGCTCCGGACGGTAATAGCCAGGGGCAGCCGGATCGGCCCGGTAGGGAACGATCAGGGTGTCAAGAAAGAGCGTTACCGTTGCATCCGTGACTGCCTGCGCGCCGTTCGGGTCATAGGGGCCGGCCAGCGGACCGGTCTGGCGCAGGCGGATCGTCGGTGGCGGCGCATCGGTCTGCAGAAACGCCTCCACCACCAGGACGGGCTCCGAACCGGGCACCACGGTATCGCAGCCCACCAGTCCTATTGCCAGCAATAGCAGCCCAACGCGCCTTCTCATAACTCCATCTGCAGTTCCAGCAACGGAAGCAGCGGAACGCCCCGCCGGTCGATAATGCGCACGCCTGTGGACGTCGGCTCGTAGCGCCGGTCAATCACGTTGCGGTGGTTGAGCAGGTTGTACACGTACAATTCCACCTGCCAGCGCGCCCCCAGCCAGCCAAAGCGATAGGCCACACGCGCATCGACCCGCCAGTAGGGCGGCAGGCGTCCATTGTTGATGTCCGGCCGGTAGAGATAGACGATCGGCTCGGGCTCGAGCGGATCGCCCAGTTCGTAACGTGCCACGGGCACGGTGGTCGGGTAGCCGCTGCGAAACTCCCCGGCCAGCATCACCTCCCAGCGGGGCCGGGTGTAGCGCACAAAAGCGTTCAGCGCCCGCGGTACGTCGAAGCGGGCCGGTCGGTCGGACCGCTCTCCGAGTGCCGGTGCCCGGTTCAGCGAGCGGCCGCCCCGGTAGCTCACCCAGAACTGCCAGGGATCACGGTCCACCCGCATCAGCGCCTCGATCCCGTAAGCCCGTGCCCGGGCCGGGACGTACTGCCCCAGCAACACACCGGTCTCGATACCCGGTCCATCCAGTCCGTCCTTGGTCTGATACGCGTCCCGGGGCAACAGCGTCGCATGCAACCGGCGGTAATAGAGCTGCGTGCGCACCGTCAGCCAGGGATGTGGCCGCGCTTCCAGCTCCGTCGATCCCTGCCAGGCAACGGCCGGCCGCACGCCGGGCCCGGCCGGTATCCAGCGCGTTGAAACGACATCGTAAAGGTAGGAGAATCGGTCGCGCAACTGGTGCAGGTACTGCACGTACCGCCCCACGCTCACACGCAGCACCACCTGATCCGGACTCAGACTGTAGCGCATGGACAGCCGGGGCTCCAGTTCCACCGGCAAGGCATCGAAACGACTGACCCGGAGCCCCACTTGCCCTTCCCAGCGCGTGGTGGGACGCCACACGTGCTGCACATACAGCGCCGCCTCGAACGCCTGTTGGTGACTCTGTTGCGCGAGCGTATCGACGGCCGTGGGCGCCCGCTGCACCCACGCATCCAGCGTGCTGCGAAACGTACGGCGCACGAGTTGCACACCCAGTTGCGTTTCGTGCTTCAGCGCGGCATAGTGGCTGGCTTCCACCCGGACGCCTGCATCTTCCAGCCGCACCGTGTAGTCTGAAGCCACGGCCGCGCTCCCGGTGGGTTTTACAAAAAAGGCCTCCCGCGCCCGGTAGCCCGACACGTAGGCCACCGTGCTCACGAAAAACCGCCGCGTGGGCAGGTACTGATAGCGCAGGCTGAGCAGCCGGTTGCCCCAGCGCTGATCCACTTCGAAAAACAGATCGGCCGGCCGCAGCCACGACGAAAAATCCAGCGAGAAATCGAACGGCAGCCGCAGGTCCAGGTCGTCCCCGCCTTCGTAGTAACTGAGCGAAAGCCGATGGCGCACCCCGGGCCGATAGGCCAGCTTGGCGCTCACATCATAAAAATAGTAGCCAGTCCGAAGCGTATCGCGCCGGCCGCTTTCATCCTCGACCGGATGCTCGCGCCCGATGAGCTGATCCAGATAGGAACGCCGTCCGGAAAGCATGAACGAACTGGTGGACGTGATCGGGCTTTCGACGACGAAGCGGGCGCTGAGCGGACTGAGCCCCAGCAGGGCGCGCGGATGCTCCAGGTTGCCGTCGCGCATCTCGGCTTCCAGCACGGCGCTGAGCCGCCCCCCGTGCCCGGCCGGAAACGCGCCCTGATAGAAGCGAACGCCCTTGAAGGTCTCGGTCTGGAATGTCGAGATCAGGCTGAAGGCGTGCCAGGGATGGTAGACCGGCGCGCCGTCGAGCAGGTACAGGTTCTGATCGGGCGCGCCGCCCTGCACGAGCAATCCGCCGCTGACCTCGCCCGAACGCTGCACGCCCGGCAGCCACTGCAGCACCTGAAACAGGTCCTGCTCGCCCGGAAACGACGGCAGGCGCTCCAGATAGCCGACCGGTAGCGCAAACGTCCCGGCCGTCGTCGCCTGCTCTTCCAGGGGTAGCCGACTGGCGTCGATCCGCACCACGCCGATGCCCAGCGTGACCGGCCGGAGTCGAAGCGTCAGCGGCTCGCCGCCGGCCCAGAGCACCGTATCGACCGTCGCGTAACCCAGGTAGGAAATGCGGACCCGGTAGAAGGCGCGGGCCAGCGCCGGCAGCGCGAAATAGCCGGCCGCGTTCGTAATAGCTCCGCGCCGGAGGTCCGGCAGGTAGATGTGCGCTCCGGGCAGCACCTCGCCGGTCTGTGCATCGAGCACGAAGCCGGAGAGCAGCCCGGTCGAAGGTCCCCAGCTCCGCCGGGACGAGCGCGTGGCCACCAGCACGTACTGACCATCCCGAATGCGGCGGGCCCGCAGGCTCGTGCCCTGGAGAATACACGCCAGCGCCTCCTCTACCCGTTCGCCCCGGTAGCGGCAGGTGCTGCGCTGGCGCGCGACCACGCGCTGTGCGTAGATCAACCGGATGCCGGTCTGCGCCTCCAGGCTCCGAAGCGCCTCTGCCAGCGGCACGTCCTGCACGTCGATCTCCACCGGCGCGCTCTGCGCCCGCGCACCCGACGCGCCGAACAGCGCGAGCACCAGGGCCAGCAGGCCATACTTCCAGCCGAAACGGACATGTTGCCAGGCCGATCGCGACATGTGCAGGACCCTTCAGGGCGCCGTGGAGGAACGCGCCTATCTTACGCCCGGAAGGGGCCGGAGTTGTCCTTCAGCCGATGGGAATCAGGCGGTAACCGTCCGGCAACTGCTCCACGCGGGCGCCCAGCGTGGCGGCCAGCGCCTGCAGGATTTCGGGAAGGGGCTGATCCTGTGCGAACGTCCCCACGATAGGCTCCTCGGCCAGCGACGCGTCCACGGTGATCGACACGCCGTAAAAGTCCGAGAGATAGCGGACGATCTCACCCAGTGGCATCCCGTCGAAGATATGCAGGCCGGTCCACCGAAGCGCCTCGGGCACCCGCACCGGCTCGGGCGGTTCGGGTGTCTGTCCGGCCGCCACAAGGCTTCGCTGTCCCGGCGTCAGCACGACCGGCGCTCCGGTACGTCCTTTTCCGCTTAGCGCCACGCGGCCTTCGACGAGCACCACCTCGGTCCGTCCCCTGGCGCTTCGCACGCCAAAGCGCGTGCCCAGCACCGTAACAACCGCTTCGGGCGTCTCCACGACGAAGGGTCGCGTGTTGGGCTGTACCTCCAGAAAAGCCTGTCCTTCGAGCTCCACCTTTCGGTCGAAGCGGACGGCATAGCGCAGCACGGCCGGTCCCACCAGCCGCACCGTGGAACCGTCGGCCAGCGTGCGCACCTCGACGGCGCCGTCGGCCACCGCCCATTCAACCCGCTGCCCGGTCTGCTGCCACCAGAGAATGCCGACCAGCGCCAGGACCACTCCGCTCAGCGCCACACGCACCACCCAGCGGTAAGCTGGCCGACGGTGCAGCGGACGTGGCCGCCGTTCGGCCGCCGGACGCAGCCCGGACGTCGCCGGAAAATGTGCCGCCCAGGCCTCCTCGAAGTCGACACAGGCCGCCGCAATGTCTTCCGCGACCGTTTCCAGTCCCGGTAGCGCCTGCAACGCCCGCTCCAGCGCGGGCCGCGCCGCCTCCAGCTCGGCCCGTTCTTCCGGCGTCAGCAGCGCTTCGCGCCCACTGCGAACCAGCGCGTAGAGCACGAGCAACCGCCGATCCGGCACCGCCGCCTCCACACGCTCACGCAGATGGGCCTGCAGCGCCTCCCAGTGCCGGAGCGCCCGCGCCAGCGCCGGCTCCCGCCGCAACAACGCCTGCAGCGCCGCTTGCTCCTCCGGCGGCAACTCCTCCCGGAAAGGCAATGCGTCAAAATCGGCGGCCATGAGCGTTTACGCTAACTTCTTGGAATCTCGCTGTACCTCTTATAAAGCCGCTGGATGCGTTTCGCAGGTAACGGGATGGCTCAGGACTTTTCCGACCAGCCGGGCAGCAATCGGCGCATCTTTTCGAAGGCACGCTTGACCTGCATCTTGACGGCGGCCTCGGTGATGCTGAGCATTCGGGCGATCTCCTGATAGCGATAGCCGTAGGCCCGGAGCTCCAGAATGCGCCGCGCATGCGGCGTGAGCGCCTGCAGCGCCTGCTCCAGATCCAGCCGGGGTTCGCTTCCTCCGGGATCATCGGCCACCGGCGGTGGCTGCTCCGGATCGAAAAGCTGCTCTCGCCCGTGGTAGCGCCCGCGATAGTAATCCTGCAACTCGAACAGCGCCGCCTTCATGGCGAACGCCTTGAGCCGGGCATCGTCTTTCAGGTCCGAAAGCCCCGTGTGTACCCGGAGCAGCGTATTCTGCACCAGATCGTCGATTTCCGGCACGTTGCCCAGTCGCTTGAAGAAAAAGGCGCGCAGCACCGGCTCCAGCCGACGCAGCAGCAGGTTCTGCGCCTCGGACTCGCCCTGCCGCGCCCGGGCAACCAGCCGGGCCGAAATGTTCGGCGCACGGGCCATTGCGATGCCTCCTGAGCGTTGCCGTCTGACGGCCCGTGACCGTCAGATCGGTTCGAAGCGGTTGGCCTCCCGATTTTTTCGCACCCGATCTGGGTGAAAGATACGGCCGTTCATGGCGATGTACACGCCCGGCGGCAGCGTCTGCACGGCCGCCAGCGCAAAGCCGATGTTGAACTCGGCGTCGCTGCTCTTAAAGCGGGCCGGACTGAGCGACCCCACCAGCACGATGGTCTTGCCCGGAATGCCCTGCAGCGCCTTGGCCGTTTCGATCATCGTATCGGTGCCGTGCGTGATCAGAATGCGCGGGCAGGGCTCCTGCCGCACTTTTTCGACGATGACCGCCCGGTCCTCGTCGGTCAGGTCCAGGCTGTCCTTGCGGAAAAGCGTTTCCAGCTCCCAGTCGATCGTGACGTTCGCCTCGCGGAGAATATCCACGATCTGCGGGTCACCCACCTCGTAGGTGCTCTTCGCGTCGAAGTACACCTTGTCGATGGTGCCGCCTGTGGTGAAAATCTTCACATCCATGTTCTTCGATCCATCTGCTGCCCGCGCCGGAATCTGTACGGAGCCTTTCCGGTTCCCTCAGAGGTCAAAGATGATGCGGGCGTACCACTGGCCGTCGCGCCGCTCCAGCTTGAGCCCGTGATAGGTGATGGCCTTGACTTCGGTGTAGATCGTGTGGCGCGCCGGATCGATCGGTTCGCCCCAGGCCTGTGCCACAAGGTGCCGCTCGCTGAGCTGCTGCACTTCGAAACGCGAAAAGACCCACCGTTTCGTGATGTGGTAGTAGTTCAGTTCCGACAGCCAGCGCACCAGGAGCGCCTGCACGTCGGGTGCTTCCAGCTCGAAGGAGACCGCCTCGCGGGGCGTCACAGTTTCGGGATCGGTGAGAATGGCGAAGAGTCCCCAGGCGGCCCGCTCGAAAAGCTCCGGCAGCGACTCGGCCCAGACTTCGATGCCCGTGTCGGCCGTGTGATCGAGTTCACGGAACCAGGACGGCGCGCTTTGCTCCATAGCACAATGATCGTACATTGTCCGAAAACCGTTGCCTTCATACGCCCGAGATGACCGCTTTTGTTCGCTTCCGCGACCGGCGCGATGCCGGACGGCAACTGGCCCGCCTGCTGATGCCTTACCGGGCCGAGCGTCCGCTGGTGCTGGGCCTGCCGCGCGGCGGTGTCGTTGTCGCCTACGAGATTGCCCGCGCGTTGCAGGCGCCGCTCGACGTGATCGTGGCCCGCAAGATCGGCGCGCCGCAACAGCCCGAGCTGGCCATCGGGGCTGTAGCGCCCGGCGGCGTCGTGTTCTTCTACCCCTATGCGCTCCGGGCGCTGGGCATCTCGCCGGAGATGGCCCGCCGGCTGGCCGAACGCGAGCAGCAGGAACTCGAACGTCGCATCCGCCGCTACCGGGGCGATCAGCCCATGCCGGACGTAACAGGGCGCACCGTGATCGTGGTGGACGATGGGCTGGCGACCGGCGCCACGGCGCTGGCGGCCGTCCGGGCCCTGCGCCGCCAGCAACCCCGCCGGATCGTGCTGGCAGCCGGAGTGTGCGCACCGGAGACGGCTGAAGTGCTGGAGCCCGAGGTGGACGACCTGGTATGCGTGGCCATGCCCGAAGACTTCGTGGCCGTCGGTCAGTGGTACGAGGATTTTCGGCCCGTGACCGACGAAGAAGTGATCGCCCTGCTCGAAGACGCACGTCGCTGGAGCACACCCGACGCCAAGTCGTCCTCCGACGCCCCGAATGCTTCCTCGTAGCCCCCGGCGACCGGCGCCCGACACACCTGCTTGTTACCATCGCGTTGCTCCAGAAGCCGCCCCGTTGTTTGCTCACATCCCGAAGCGGAGTAACGTCGATGGCCTTTCGCCTGCACGTCGAGTCCGCCTGCAGGTTGCGTGTAGTCAACCGGGCGTTTCGGCGGCCACTGCTTTACTTCGCGCCCCCTACATGCCCGGACCCTACCGCTCCGTTTCGTCCCCTTCGGTTGCATTTTCGCGAAACCGAAAGCACGGCCGCGGGGTTCACTGAAGCGCAATTGCCCGGGTGGCGGAACTGGTAGACGCACGTGACTCAAAATCACGTGGCCCCCGCGGCCGTGTGGGTTCGAGTCCCACCCCGGGCACCAGCACCCTGTTTTTTGAAGTAAGTAAACCCTATCTCTACGGGCACCGGGGCACGATACCCCGACTGAACAGGCTCCCCACAGCCTCCGCCACGGCACGGCACTCGACGGGATCGGCAAGATGTCGGAGCAGGAGCTGTGGAATGCGGGTCTGAAACGTGGCCTTCTTCAAAGCAGGATCATTGCCCAGGTCCCAGAGGCCCAGCAATTCTACCAGCGGCGCCAGGCGTGGATCGCGGGTGCCAGGCACAAGGCGCGCCAGCGTGGCCTCGATCCAGGGCAGGTCTTCATCGGACGGTTTGGGCAGATGCGGACCGCCCGTGTTGCCAGTGGCTGCCCGAAGCTTCCCGAGTTCTTCCTGGCGTCGGAGATACCGTGCAACGCGCCGGAGCGTCTCCGGCTCATCCCAGCGCTCCTCGACGAGCCGCCGCACGCCGGCAAATCCCCACCGTCCGAACAATGCCAGCGTCATTTCGCCCCCTTCTTCCTCGCGGAGCGCCTGCATCAGAAGCCGCCAGACGTTCTCCCGGAGATCCGCCGGAATCTCCAGCGTCTGGTGGATGAGCCAGAGTCGGTGTTCCAGCGATAGATTTGGATCCTCGAGCGCCCGGCGAATCAGCCAGGGATCGAGCATTTCCCGGGGGACAAGGTGCCCGATGAGCACGAGCGGCAGTGGATCTTCCTCGGCCCGGACAAAAAATTCGATCATCCGCTGCAGGGCTTCAAGACCAAACTTCGGCGGCATGGAGGCCCAGTCCTTGAGTGGCCGAGAGGCCAGCCGCTCCAGCAGCGCCCGGACTACAATCGAATCGGCTGGCGGTCCTTCGGCCAGGGCTTTGCGCCAGCGTGCCGGACCCTTCCGCTCCAGAACGATGGCCAGCAGGCGATCCACCGATCCGGGCTCCCGGCGCAGGGCATGCAGGTAAGCACGCTCAAGACCGCGCACGACGTTTTCGTCCGGATCTCCTTCGCGTAGCCGCACCTCCAGACGGTCCACCAGTTCCGGCGTCCAGCCGCGGGCCAGGCCCAGGGCCATGGCGGAAAAGTGCCGCACGTACTCGCTGGCGTCCTGTGTGGCCTCCAGGAGGGCGACCGTGGTGGCAACTTCCCGGGCGGGTACGGTGGCAAAGTAGCCCGCCACGGCGCGGCGCACCTCTGGCTCGGGATCGCCAAGCAGCGGCCGGAGCTCGCCTTCCACTACCTTCGGCCAGGAGCCCGGCTGTGCACGAGTCAGCAGGTCAATGGCGCGGCGCCGCACCGGCCCACTGGAATCCTCCCGGACGATGCGTGCCAGGGCAAGGGCCAGCGAATCCGTGAGCTTCGGCCGGAAGCCGCTCAGGAACGTCTGGAACTGATTTTCTTCGTCCATGCGAAGCGCCGCGAGCAATGCCGGGCGGGTGGTTTCGTCGCCGAGCCAGAGGAGGGCCCGGAGTGCCTCGCGTCGAACCGCAAGGTCCTCGTCCTTCAGGGCTTCCTGTACACGAGGCAGAAGGTCCGGTCGTTGTGCAAGCGATGTGGCCAGCATTCGTCCGTGTCCGGTGTTCCCCGTTCGTGCCAGCTCGTCTTCCTCGGGTGCCAGGGCCAGTCCCAGCACGAAAGCCGCCTCCCGCCGGAGGGCCACATTCGGAGAGGCCAGGGCCTCGAAAACCGGCTCCCAGCGTCCGGCGCGGGCCAGCAGGCGCACATGCCAGGGCGCCGGGTTCGCCCGGTAGGCGGCTTCAATCTCCTCAGCAATTTCGCCGGCCTGTTCAAAAAGTGTACTCCAGCGGTCCCACTCGCAGGGCCGGGGGTTCCGGATCGGCGCATTCCAGTCTCGCCGGTCTTCCTCCACCATCCGAAAAAGCCGCCTCAGGCCCTCGAGACCGGCCGCCGCCAGCAGACGCACGGCTTCCTCGCAATTTTCCCGGATGGCCCACGCCTCCAGCAGCGGCAGCATTTCCGGCGTCGGGAGTGGCAGGGGCTCTTCCCGATACCACCAGGTACGCACCAGCCGGAACACGGCATGCCGAAGCTCCGGCTCAGCGAGAAGTGCCACGACCTGCCGCTTCTGCTCCAGCGTCAGGCGGCGATTTTCCAGCGTTTCCAGAAACACTTCGCGCTGTCGCTGGGGGTTTATCCACCGGGCTTGTTCTGGCGGCAGGGGCGGCGGATTGAGCGCAAAGGCGATGAGATGTTGCGTCCCTGCGGCCGTGGTATCCAGCGCCAGAATGCGGGGCAGGTACCATACGTGCGGTCCACGGTAGCGGCGCAGGCGCTCGACAAAGGCGGGGGGCAGACCATCGGGCAGGTGCGTTTCGGTGGAAAGCGCCATCCGCTCGGCCAGCAGGGACATGACAACTTCAAAGTCTTCCTCGGGCCACGTGGCGGCCGAGGCCAGCACGGCCGGCAGCGCCTGCAGAAAGACTTCCTGCAGATTTTGTCCGTAGAGGATTTCCCAGCCCAGGGACAGAACACCGAGGGCAAAACGCCGGCGCTCCGGATCTTTCCCCTGCAGCCAGCCCAGCGGCCCGTGCACGAACAGCGTCTCCGCCAGGCTCGGCTCCATGGCCGCCAGAGCCGGCGCGATCATGCCGTAGATTTCCTGCAGTTGAAAGCGCACCGCGGACGGCGCCGCCGGATCCTCCCAGAATCGCCGGGTCAGCCGGGCGATGCGTGCTTCCTCGCCGAACAGCTCACCCTCTTTCAGGGCCCGGGCAAGCTGCTCCAGCAGGGGATGCGCCTCGGCGGGCGTGCGGGCGGTTTCCAGCTTCCGAAGTAGCTGCTCGCTACGCGACACCGGTTGTGCCCGGGCAGTAATCACAAGCAATAACGTCAACGCCAGAAGCCATCGGCACATGATCTATGGTCGGGTCCATGCACGAACGATCTGAAGCCGCGTACGCAGGAGCGCCAGAAATCCCCAGTCGCCCTGAATGCGCTCGTAAAATGACGAGTGCAGCGGCAGGCCCAGTCCCAGATGTCCCCATCCGCTGCCGGGCCGCCGCACGCCCACGTTGGGAAACAGCATCACCCCGGTAAAATCCAGATCCGGTGCCGCACGGGCCACGCCGGGATAGACGACCAGCCCGAGCGCGTAGCGGTTGTTTTCAAACGGCTCCCAGAAGCCCTCGCTCCCCAGGTACAGGCCGCCGAACAGATCCCAGCCGATCCGGACCTGCACACCGTATAGGCCCTGCTGGTACTCGAAAAACCCGGTCAGTCCAAAGGGGAATATCTGTCCCTCCAGCGCGACACCCACGCGCCAGACCTGTCCGAAGGCCGGCGGGGTTGCCGACAGGATCAGCAGCCCGGCCACGACCGGTGTCAGCCCGCGTCGCATCGGCTATCGAAGCATGGTGATCGTTCGGCTCTGTACCCCGTTGCCGGTTTCTAAACGCAACAGGTACACCCCGGCCGGAAGCCGCGCGCCCGCATCGCTCCGTCCATCCCAGACCACCTCGTGCACGCCCGGCACCAGCGGCCCCTCCAGCAGCGTCCGCCCCGAACGCCCCAGCAGGTCATAGACCACCAGCCGCACGCAGTCCGGCATCTGAACCCTGCGCGGTTTTTGCTCCGCCAACGACGACTGAGCCATCAGCCGACACGCCTCGCGCCCAGCTCTCATTGCCTCCCAGCGTCCCCAGCCATACCAGTTGCTGGGCTGCGGCGGTACCGACGCCAGGCAGCGTCACCAGGAATGCCAGCGCAATGTGCACGCGCTTCATGGCCGCCTCCGCTCATTGTTTAACAACCACTCGACTCACCGCCTCCGCCCCAGCCGGAGCGACATGATGCCTTCGTAGCGGCCGGTTGCCACTTCGTAGTAAATGCTCTCATACCCGCCGTTGTCCGCCACGATGCTCAGCAGGTGCTGCGGGTTGCCGATGCCCTGCCCGGCCAGCCAGGCGGCAAAGGCAAGAGCACACTGATTGGCTAAAAGCCGACGCTCCCGCTCGGTGCGTCCGTCGCCCCCATCGCCCACGATAAGCAATCCGCCGCCGTGCTGCCGCACCACCTCCAGCTCGCGCTTCAGGCGCTGCACCAGGTCGTTCCACGCCTGCCCACTGGCGCGCACCCGCACTTCATCCGGGGCAAAGGGATTGGCCGGAAGATCGATTACCACCAGCGTGGCCTCCTGCCAGCCGTAGCGCCGTTTTAGCGCGTCCAGCGCTGCGCTCGTGCTGACGGTCTGGCTCTGCGCGGCCAGGAGCTGCGGCAGGCCCTCCTGCGCTCCGGGCAGCGCCCAGTAGAGGAAGACGCCGCCGGTGGCACGTCCCACAGGGCGGCTGTAGCCGGCGATGCGGAGGCCGTCCACGAGCGCCGGGCGGTCCTTATAAGGCAGTTCGTGTCCGCTCCCTGCATCAAAGATGAATCCGATGGCTACCAGCGGCGCTTCGGGACGGAAGGGCGTGAGGGCGACCCGCATGCCGTCCACGAAGAGCTGTAGCTGCCCACCGCGGACCTGCAGCGCCACCTGGCGCGGCTGATTCGGCGTGAACTTGTAGGAGCCGGGCGAGACCACATCCTGATAGCGGCGCTGCGTCGGATCGTACACCCGGAGATGCACGAAATCGTGGTCCGGATGGTAGCCCCGACCTACGATCAGGTAAACCTGTGAGGGGCCATCAGGACCCATCCGCTCCCGCTCCAGATCACGCGCCGTGTAGAGAAACAGCTTGAGATGGGCTCCCGCCTGTGCGGAAAGGTAGGTGGTAAACTCCACGGAAAAATCCTGCGGGAACGGAAGCGGCCGCAGCATGCGGGTGTCCCGCTCCAGCGGACGGAACCAGCGCTTATCCAGAAACTCCGCCACCTCGTAGCTTCCCCGGACGATTTCCCAGCCTTCCACCTGGCCGCCGATGGGCGTGCCCGAAAGGTCTTCCTGGTAGAGCACGTGGTCGCCGGGCTCGAGCTGTGCCGTTTCGGCACCGCCGCGAATCTGGGCATAGCCGTACCCGGCCAGCAGCCATCCAAGCAGCAGCAGGCAGACGAGGCGATCGTGTTTCATGGCTCCCTTCAGGTTTCAGGGTACCCGTGGGCGAAAAACTCGATTGCCGATCCAGCTCAATCGTGATTCCAACCACAATGCCGATCTGCATCGCGCGACAATCAGAGGACGCTCGACAACGCCGGAGCCATCCACCCGAATGCGGGATAGCCGACTCAGAAACAACGTGCAAACCCACCCTGCGCCGGCCATGCATTGCATGCTGCATGGTCCGTACCCGATCTGTCCAGCCTCCGAGGGGCCGATTGTCAACCGACCGCGCCGGGGAATGAAGGGAATTACGTAATATTACGCAAAAACTGAGTTTGACGCAACTATGAGCGCTGCGCTTTCAGCAGGTCCCGGATTTCCATCAGCAGTTGCTCCTGCGGCGAGGGCTTCGGCGGCGCAGGCGGTGCTTCCTCCTGCTTGCGCTGCAGCTGATTGATCCCCTTCACCACCAGAAACACGCTGAAGGCCACGATCAGAAAGTTCACCACGCTGTTCAGAAACACACCAATGTTAAGGGTAACCGCACCCACCTCGCGCGCGGCTTCCAGCGTGGGATAGGGGCCGGGGATCGTCCCCTCGCGCAACACGATGAACAGATCCGAAAAATCCACACCACCCACCAGCAATCCGATCGGCGGCATCAGCACGTCGTTGACCAGCGATTGGACCACGGCGCCGAAGGCCAGCCCGATGATGATGCCGATCGCCATGTCGATCACGTTGCCGCGCAGGGCGAATGCCTTGAATTCTTTCCACATGACCGGCCTCGAACAGATGGTTTCGGGGGAGGTGACCGACTCAAACCTGCACGATCGGTCGTGCCGGTGCATGGGCGAAATGGCCTTTTTTCCCTGCGTTTCCGGCGCATTCGGCTATGCGCCGTTTTTTCAACCCCTGCGTCGGCTGATCAGGGCGACGGTGGCCAGGGGCGCCAGCAGCGTCGCAGCGAGCAATCCGCCGATGACGGTCACGGCCAGTCCCAGCCAGAAGCCCTCTTCGTCCGGAAAGATCAGCAGCGGCAGCAGGGCTACCACGGACGACAGCGTGGTGGTCCACATGGGACGCAACCGCTCGCGCACGGCCAGACGGATCAGCTGCGCGGGCCGCCCGTGCGGCCGCTGCGCCTGAAGCTGGCGGTAACGGTCGAGCAGCAGCAGGCTGTCGTTGACGGCCACGCCGGCCAGCAGCACCAGTCCGATGAACGCGCCTTCGGCGAAGTTCGCCCCGCTCCAGAGGAAGCCAACCGCCACGCCCAGGGCGGCCATGGGCAGGCTCAGCAGCATGACGAAAGGCAGCCGCCACGACTCGAACACCATGGCTGCAATCAGAAATACCAGCGCGATCGTGATGGGCAGCATCCAGCCGGCCGTGCGTTTGAGTTCGCGTTCGCCGAAGATGGCGTAGGTGGGATACTGCAGGCGGTAGCCCGGCGGCAGCGGCATCGATTCGACCACCTGGCGGATGACGCGGTCGCCCAGCCGCCACGGTCCCCGGAAATCCACGCTGATGTAGCGCCGGTACTGCTGGTCGAAGCGTTCGATGGCCGAGGGTGTGGGCACGATCTCCGGTGGCGCCAGCGCGGCCAGTTGCACCTGTACGCTGTCGGTCACGGGCAGCGGCTGCGTGATCAGCCGCGCCACGTCGATCTGCTCGGCGCCGGCCACTTCGATCCGCACGGGCAGATAGGGTTCGTCGGCCACAGGCGCCCGGAAGAACGGAAAGCGCGTGTTGAAGACGGGCCGCAGGGCGGCGGCCAGGTCGCCGGCGGTCAGTCCGGTGCGCAGTTGCGCTTCGGGCGTCCAGCGAAATTGCAGCACTTCGCGGGCGTCGGGTCGGCCGTAGCGGTCCACGTTGTAGTTGACGGCCGCCACGCGGGGCGTGGTCGCCTTCAGCCGTTGCGCCAGCCGCTCGCAGAGCGCTTCCAGATCCTCGTAGCTGGGTCCATAGGCGGCGATCCGAAATTCGGAAATACTCACGCCGCTGCCGCTGTAGTAGCCCTGCTCGAGCAGGCCACTCACGGATAGATAGCGGAGCCCGGCCAGTTGAACGGCCTGCTGGATGAGCCGCTCGCGCACCAGGTAGGGTTCGATGGTACGCAGCGAGGCTTCCGTAAAGCGCACCTGCAGGTAGGCCACCTGCTCGGTGATCTGGGCCACGGTACGGGCCACCGACGGTGAAGCCAACGCCACGGCCTCGAAGCGCCGCATCAGCGTGTCGGCTCGTCCGACGGGCGTGCCCGGTGGGAAGGCCATGTAGACGTACACCTCGGGGCGGACCTCGAAGTGCCAGCGCCTACCGAAGGTGGTTTTCTGGAAGAAAGGCAGCAGCACGCCGCCCAGCAACGGCTCCACAAGCCGGCGCACTTCCTGCACGCGCTCGTGCCCCAGCGTGGCGTTGTACAGCCGGGCCAGCCGCGCTTGTGCCAGGTGCCAGGTTTCGTTTTCGATGGTCTCCTGCTCGTCTTCGTCCGGAAGCTTCCATTCGTCGGGCAGCACCCAGAGCGGAATGCCCACGGCCAGAAACAGCACGAGCAGCGTCAGACGCGGCCAGCGGGCGGCCAGCCGATAGGGCAGCGCGATCAGCCGGCGCAGGCGGCGACGCTGGCGCACCGGCACGGGCGGCGGCGTGGGCAGAAAACGGCCCAGCACGGGTACGATCAGCACGGCGCTGAGCAGCGAAGCGCCCAGCGTGAAGGCCACCAGCACGCCAAAGGGCAGAAACAGCGTGCGCAGCTCGCCGCTCAGGTACACGAGCGGCAATGCCACGACCATGGTGGTGAGCGTGCCGCCCAGCAGCGGTAGCCAGACGGTCTGCAACGCCCGACGCGTCGCTTCGGCATCGAGCGCCAGTCCCTGGAGCCTCCGGGCACGCAGCCGTCGCCGTTGGACCAGGAGCTGCTCGACCACGACCACGCTGTTGTCCACCAGCAGCCCGGCCACCAGCGCCATGCCCGCCAGTGTGATCAGATTCAGCGTCAGCCCCAGCGGCCGGAACAGCAGCAGCGCCACGGCTACCGCCACGCCCACACTGAAGAGTACGGCCACGCAGGCCCGCACGCTCTGCAGCAATGCCAGCAGCACCAGCACGAGCAGCGCAAAGCCCAGCCCGCCCCGGAGCATCAGGTCCCGCAGTTGTTTGCGCACATCCTCGCTGCGATCCAGCACCACCAGCAGCCGCACGCCTTCGGGCAGCTCGGCGCGCAGCCGTTCGACGGCTGAATGCACGGCCTCGGCCACCGTCAGCAGGTGGCTGCCCGGCTTCCGGTCGATCGACAGCGTCACCACCGGCTGGCCGTCCACGCGGCTGATCGAGCGGGCCGGGGCCGGTCCCAGTCGCACACGGGCCACATCGCGCAGGCGGACCGGCGCGGCGTCGGGTCCGGCTTGATGCAAGACCAGGTTACGAATGGCGTCCAGATCGGTCTCGGGAGGCGTAAAAAGCAGCCAGGAGCTCCGGCCGGTCTGCCAGCGGCCATAGCTCCGGTCGCGCAGGGCATCGAACAGCTGTTGCTGCACGCGGGCCGGCGCCAGCCCGTAGGCTTCCAGCCGATCCGGATCCAGCGTAATGCGCAGTTCCCGCTCGCGCCCGCCGGCCACATGCACGAACGCCACGCCGGGCACGCTCCGCAGGCGCGGGGCCACCAGCTCGTCGGCCAGCCGGCGCAGCGCTTCGGGTTCGAGGGGTCCCACGAGCTGCAGCGTCAGAAAGCCCTGCTGCTCACGGAGCTGCTCGGGCACGGCCCGCGTGAGCTGCGGCACGACGCGATCGGGCAACACGCCACGCAGCCGCGCCAGCTCCTCACGCACCTGCGCCACGTAGGGTCCCAGCGGGACGTCCGGGGCCACCTGCAGGATGACGGTCGCGCGCCCTTCTTCCGAAAGGCTCTCGACGTGCACCGTGCCGGGCACGCGCTGCACGGCCCGCTCGATGGGTGCCGTCACGTACTGCTCGACCTGCCGGGGGGCTGCCCCCGGCCAGGAGGCAGCAAGGTGCACTTCGGCCAGCTCCACCCGCGGCACCCACTCGATGGGGATCTGCTGCCCCACCCACAGCCCGGCCAGCAGCAGCGCCGTCGCCCACGACAGGATCGCCACGGGACGGCGTAACCACCCGGTCCATCCGCCGGTTGTCGAGGGTGCATTCATAGCGTTCGTCGCTCGCTTCCGGCCACGAGCACGTAGAGCACGGGCACCACGATCAGCGTCAGGAGCGTGGCGCTGGTAAGCCCGCCGATGATCGTGATCGCCAGCGGTTGCTGCAATGCCGCCCCGGCCCCCAGTCCGAGTGCCAGCGGCAGCAACCCCAGCACGGTCGTGACCGTGGTCATCAGAATCGGACGCAGTCGGTCGCGGCCGGCCGCCTCGATCGCCTCAAGCAGCGGCATGCCCTCGGCCCGACGCCGGTTGATGAAGTCCACCTTGATGATCGCATCGTTCACCACGATCCCGACAAGCACCACCAGCCCGGTCAGGCTCATCAGATTGACGGACTGTCCGGTAAGTGCCAGCGTCAGCGTAACACCGATCGTAGCCAGCGGCACGGTGAAAAGAATGATGAACGGCTGGCGGAGACTCTCGAACTGCGCCGCCAGGATCAGAAACACCAGCAGCAGGCTCAGCAGCAGACTCCAGGCGGCGCCGCGTAGCCCTTCCCGAAACGCATCGGTAGCCCCGCCGATCGTGCCGCGCACGCCCGGAGGAAGTGCCTCCAGGGCCCGCGTCAGCGCCGCGCGGGCTGCGGCCAGATCGGCCCCCGGTGCCACATCGGCCAGCAGCCGCACGACGGGCGCCTGTCCCGCCCGCAGCAACGAGGCCGGCAGCGAAACCGGCCGGGCTTCGACGAACAGGCCGATCGGCTTGAGTCCCTGCGCCGTGGGGATCTCCGTCTGCAGCAGACGCTGCAGCGCCTGCGCTTCGGGCAGGCGAAGCCGGATGGGAATGGCCTCGTTGACGGTCTGCAGCGCCGTCGCCTCCAGTCCGCGAGCGGCCGCCGCCAGCCAGTCGGCCAGCTGCCGCGCATCTACGCCGAAGCGGGCCATCACATCGCGCCGGAAATGCAGCGCATAGCCCGGCACCTCTTCGGCAAAGGCCCGCCGCACGTTGACCAGCGCCGGCTCTCGGCGCAATTGCGGCAATATCTGATCGGCCGCTGCCTCGGCCTCGGTGCGCAGATCCGCCTGCAGGTCCAGCCACAGGTCGGCCTCACCCCGGGCCAGCAGGGCTTCCAGTTGCGTACGCTCGGGCAGAATCTCGACGGTCAGCGCCGGGGGCATCGGCATCCGGCGGAGCTGCTCGGCGACCGTTTCCGAGCGAACCTTTTCATCAAGCAGGAGCGTCAGCGTGCCCTCGTAGGGCGGACGCGGATCCAGGTCGAGCCGTGCTTCGTCGCGCTCGCCCAGATCGGCCAGCACGTGCTGCACGGTGGGCAGCCGGAGTGCTTCGGCTTCGATCTGTTCCGCCCAGCGGCTGAGCTGCGGCAGGTCCGTGCCGGGCGGGGCGCTCAGATGGACCGTCAGCCGCTTCAGATCGGCGTGCGGCATCACCTGCCGGGGCAGGTGCCAGGCAAGCACGGCCGTCCCGGCCAGCGCGCCAAGCGTCAGCAACACGACCAGCCCACGCCGACGAAGTGCACGCCGGAGCAGCGCCTCGTAGTGGACGAGCAGCCAGCGCGTACCGAACGGCTCCAGGCGGCCCGGTCGGCGGTCGCGCGCGGCCAGGACGGGCACCACGGTCAGCGCCACCAGCAGCGAGGCCAGTAGCGAAAAGACTACGGCCAGCGCCTGATCCCGGAAGAGCCGCCCGGCCAGTCCCTCGACGAACGCCAGCGGCCCGAAAACTGCAATGGTCGTCAGCGTGCTGGCCGTGATGGCCGCAGCGACCTCGACGGTCCCCTCCCGGGCGGCGTCCAGCGGGGCATAGCCCTGCTCCCGCAGCCGGGCGATGTTTTCGGTGACCACGATCGCGTTGTCCACGAGCATCCCCACGCCCAGCGCCAGCCCGCTCAGCGAGAGCAGGTTCAGCGTGATGTCGGCCACCTCGAACGCAATCAGCGTGAGCGCCAGCGACAGCGGTACGGCCACCGCCACGGCCAGCAGCACGCGCGGCCGGCGCAGGAACACCAGCAGCACGACGAGCGCCAGCACGCCGCCCAGCAGCACGGCCTGCTGCACTCCGGCGATGGCCTGCCGGATGAACAGGCTCTCGTCCACGACCACGTCGAGCCGAACGCCCGGCACCTCGGCTTCCAGCTCGCGCAGCGTGCGGCGCACCTGGCGGGCGGCGACGACCGTGTTGGCGTCGGCGGCCCGCTCCACCAGCAGGAGCAGCGCTTCTTCGCCGTCGAAGCGCACCAGTCCGCGACGCTCGGCCACGCCCGGCCGCACCTCGGCCACGTCGGCCAGCCGCAGCGGGGTGCGTCCCGCATAGCCCACGATCGTTTCGGCCACGTCGGCCGGCTCCGTAAAGGCCCCGCTGACCTCGACGGCGTAGCGGAAGGGTCCGCGACGGATCAGTCCACCCGGCAGCGTGACGTTGGCCGCCCGCAGGCGCTGCTCAATCTGCGCCACGGTGAGCCCGTACCGAATCAGTCGCTCCGGGTCGAGCCGCACCTCGACCTCGGGCTCGTAGCCGCCGGTGACGCGCACGCGGGCCACGCCCTCGAGCTGCTCCAGTCGGCGCGCGACCACATCGCGGGCCAGTCGCTTGAGCGCGACCAGATCCTGAAAGCTTTCTCCGGCGGCCGCGCGTCGGACCGTATCGCGCGGCAGGGCCTGGCGAAGCGCCAGCAGCATGATGGGTCGGTCGCTCGGGTCGAGCCGGAGCACTACCGGACGCTCGGCCTCGTCGGGCAGCGCGTCGCCGAGCTGGTCGAGCTGCTCCCGGACGTTCAGCAGCGCCAGGTTCAGATCCGTGTTCCACCCGAAGCGAAGCACGACCAGGCTGCCGCCCAGCAGGCTGCGGCCCGTCACCGCCACGACCCCTTCCACGCCGGCCACCGCCGCCTCCACGCGTTCGGTCACGGCCCGCTCCACGCGTTCGGGCGGCACGTCGGGATAGGCCGTCCAGACCGCCAGCGCCGGATAGCGCAGATCGGGCAGCAGCGCCACCGGCAGCCGCACGTAGGCGATCACCGCCAGTCCGACGGCAAGCAGGCTCCAGGCCGTGACGGCCACCGGACGCCGCAGGCACCAGCCAACCAGCGCGCGCATGGATCCTGACCGTTTCAGTCGTTCACCTCGAAGGTCGGATGCACGGCCGTCACCTCGACGGGCGCATCGTGCGCCAGCGCATGATGGCCGCTGACGGCCACCGTGTCGCCCGGCGCCACACCATCGAGCAGCACCACGTGATCCCCCGAGCGCGGCCCGGTCGTCACGTAGGTCCACTGCGCCCGCCCGTTGCGAATCACAAAGACCAGATCGCGTCCCTGGCGCACGAGCACGGCCTCGGCCGGCACGACCAGCCGGTCGGGCAGCGTGCGCGTCTCCAGCGCCACGTAGGCGAACATGCCGGCCAGCAGGCGTCCTTCCGGATTCGGCACGGCCACGGTCACGCGTCCGGCCCCGGTCTTCGGGTCGATGCGGGGATTAACCGTGTGCACGACGCCCGCCACCACCGTATCGCCAAGCGCCGGGAGCCGCACCCAGGCCGAAGCGCCCGGACGGATATGCACCAGATCGGCCTCCAGCACATCGACTTCCACCTTCATGCGGCGGTCGTCCAGGAGCCGCATCAGCACCTGGCCGGGACTCACATGCCGACCGACCTCTACCTGCAGGTCGGCCACGCGCCCGGCAAACGGCGCCCGGATGCGCGTGCGGTTGAGCTGGAGCCGGGCCCGTGCCACGCGCTGTTCGGCCTCGGCCAGACCGGTCACCACGCGACGCACGGCCTCGCGCTGCGCGCCGGAGAGCAACAGCAACGCCTCATAGCGCTGCCGCGCCTCGTCCAGCGCCGCCTCGTCGATCTCCCCGCGCGCATAGGCCTCCTGGGCGGCCTGCCAGGCCCGTCGGGCTTCGGCCAGGCGCGTCGAGTCGATCCCGGCCGCCCCGCTCTGGCTGAGCTGGACGGCATACTCGCTGCGGGCCTTCAGCAGGGCCGCCTCGGCCTCGGCCAGCGCCAGCCGCGCCTCCTCATCATCGAGCACCACAAGCACCTGTCCGGCCCGTACCCGATCTCCCTCTTCCACGCGGCGTTCCACGACGCGCCCACTGAGCTCGGCGCTGATTTCGGTCTGGCGCCAGGGCGCCAGCGTACCGGTCGCCTCGGCCCGCAGCGGGAAGTCCACCGGCTGCACCACCACGGCCTCGACGGCCACCGGCGGCGCTGTGGCCTGCACGTCCTCGGGACGCGTGGTTTCCTCGCGGCCGGTAAGCACCGGCCAGAACGCATAGAGCAGCAAACCGCCGACGGCCAGCACGAGCACCAGCGCCGCCACGTGCCAGCTCCGGACGCGCCGCCCGGCCGTCCTCTCTCTCGTCTCAGAAAGGCCCCGGTTCATGAGCAACGAAGTGCAAGAGGATTACCGCCTGTTCTTCAGAATTTAAAACAAAACAGCCGCATAGCTGAAACGACCAGTTCCGTCCCGCCGACATTCCCCATCAAAGCTTTTGGAAATTCGCATGCGGCACAGCTAACGCAAGATGGTTCGAGATTAAGGTATTATCATTTTCATAGAAAAACAAGGCTCACCAATGCTTTGCGCCGATTGGCTTGCTCCCCTTCCTGAACCGTCTTATCTTGGGCGGCCTGAAGGTGGGGACGGTCATGTACCTGAGCAAGCTCGAACTGCAAGGTTTCAAGAGTTTCGCAGACCGGACGGTCCTGCACTTCGATCCCGGCATCACGGCCATCGTTGGCCCCAACGGCTGCGGCAAGTCGAACCTGGTCGATGCCGTCCGATGGGTCATCGGCGAGCAGCGCGCCCGCGTGCTCCGCTCCGAACGCATGGAGCACGTGATCTTCAACGGCACGGCCCGTCGCCGCCCCGTCGGCATGGCCGAGGTGCTGCTGACCATCGAAAACACGCGCGGCATCCTGCCGCTCCACTACAGTGAGGTCACCATCGGCCGCCGCCTCTACCGCTCCGGCGAATCCGAGTACCTGCTCAACGGCACCCCCTGCCGCCTGCGTGACATCCAGGAGCTGTTCATGGACACGGGCATGGGGGCCGGCGCCTACTCGGTCATCGAGCTGAAGATGATCGAGGACATCCTCTCGGACAACGCCCAGGACCGACGTCATCTTTTCGAGGAGGCGGCCGGGATCACCCGCTACAAACTGCGGCGCGCGCAGACGCTTCGCAAGCTCGACGCCACACGCAACGATCTGACCCGCCTGCGCGACCTGATCGAAGAGGTACGGCGCCAGGTCGATACGCTCAAACGCCAGGCCGACCGCGCCGAACGCTACCGCCGCTACCGCGACGAACTGCGCACGCTCGAACAGGCACTCCTGCGACACGACTACGACCGGCTGCGCGAACAGGCCGACGCGCTCGAAGCCCTGCTGGACGAGGTGCAGACGCGCCTGCGCGAGGCCCGCACCCGCTACGAAGCGCTCGAAGCGGAACAGACCGAACTGCAGCAGCAGCTCACCCGGACCGAAACGGCGCTGGAGGCCGCGCAGGAACGCCTCCACACGCTGCAAAATCGCCTGCAGGCGCTCGAAAGTGAAGGCCGCCTGCTGGACGAGCGCCTGCGGGCCGCCCGAAGTGAACAGGAACGGCTGCAACGCGAAGCGGAAGAGGCTGCACGTCAGGAGCAGCGCCTGCAGCAGGCGCTGGAAGCCGCCGAGGCGGCCGTCCGGGAAGCCATGCCCCGGCACGAAGCGGCCGAAGCTGCCCTGCGCCGGGCGCTGGAAGACCGAGACGCCGCCCAGCACGCGCTGGAACAGCAGCGGGAGCGCGTCCGGGAAGCCCGCCGCCTGCTGCAACAGGCCGAGCAGGCCCTGCTCGAAGCGCGCCGCCAGCTCGACCGCCAGAGCAACCGGCGCGAACTGCTGGAACAGGAGCGCGAGCGCCTCGACGCCGAGCAGAAGACGCTCGACGCACAGCTCCAGGCGCTCGAAACCGAGCAGGAAGAAATCCTCCGGAAACGCGAGACCGCACGCCAGACGTGCGAAAATCTTCGGAAGGAAATCGAAGTGCTGGAGCGCCGCCGACAGGAGCTGCGTCAGGAGATCGCCGCCCGCGACGAAGCGCTGCACCAGCAGGAGCGACGTCTGGAGGCCGTCCGGGCCGAAGCGCGATTGCTGGAACAGGTACTCACCGCCTACGAGGACTTTCCGGAGGCCGTCCCCTTCCTGGCCCGCACGCCGGGCTGGACGGATGCGCCGCTACAGACCGTAGCCGACCTGCTCGGCATCGCGCCCGAGCTGCAGCCGGCCCTCGACGCCGCGCTCGGCGAGCGGGCCGCCTGGATCGTCGTGGCTACCGAAGAGGAAGCCCGACAGGCACTCCGGCTGCTCCGTGAGGCGGAAAAAGGCCGGGCCACCTTCATCGTGCTGGAAGGGTTGACGCCCCCGAACGATCCGCCCGAGATCCCCGGCGCCCGTCCCCTTCTCGACCATGTGCGGCTGGCCCGTCCCGAACTGCGACCGCTGGCCGCCTCGCTGCTGCACGACGCCTATCTGGTCGACGATCTGGAAACGGCCCGGCGTCTGGCACAGAGCACCTCGGAGCCGGCCCGCTTCTTCACGCCACAGGGCGAGTGGATCGACAGCCGGAACTGGTGGCACGGCGGCAGCGCACAGGCGCCGCGCTCGCCCCTCAGCGGCCGCCTCGACCGCCGCGAGCGCCTGAACGCCCTTCAGACCGAGGCCGCCTCGCTGGAAACGGAGATCGCCCGCCTGCGCAACGAGCGCGCCACGCTGGAACAGCAACTACAGGCGCTTCCCTTCGACGCAAAACAGCAGACTTTGCGTGAGGCCGAGCAGGCGCTGCGTGCGCTGGAGCAGCAGGCCACCCGCCACGAGGCCACGCGCGAGTCGCTCCGCCAGCGCCTCGAAGCCCTGAAAACCCGCCGGGCGCAACTGGACGAAGCACAGGCGACCCTTGCGACCGAACTGCAGACGCTCCGGCAAGCGCTGGCGGAAGCCGAACAGGCGGTGGCCGAACGCCAGCGTGCGCTGCAGGAGGCCGAAGCCGCCCTTCAGCAGGCAGAAGCCGGGTACCGCGCCGCCATGGAGCAGTTGAACCAGGTGCAATTGCAGGCGGCCGAAACGCGCAACCGGCTGGAAAACCTCCGGCGCGAGCAACAGCAACTCCGCCAGCGGCTGGAAGGTCTCCGGCGTCGCCAGCAGGAACGCGCGCAGCAGCAGGAACAACTGGCAACGCGCCTGGCCCGAGATCAGGAACGACGCCGGGCCATCGAAGAAGAGCGAAGCGCCCGGAGCGCCGAACTACCACCCGTCGAGGCCGAAGTACAGCAGCTTCGCCAGCAACTTGTCGCGCTCCGCACGGCCTTCGAGCGCGTCGAGCGCCAGCTTCGCGAACTTCGCCGCGCCTACGAGCAGGAGCAGCAGCAGGAACGTCAGTATCAGGTGCAGCTCGCCGAAACGCGCACGCGCCTGGCCGGTCTGACCGAGCATGCCCGAGAGCACCTGGACGTGGACGATCCCTCCCGCCTGCCCGAACCGCCGGCCGACTTCGACGTGCAGGCCGCCCGGGAACAGATCGAAACGCTACGCCGCCGGATGGCCAACCTCGGCACCGTCAACGAACTGGCGCTCGAGCAGTATCAGGAAGAAAAAGAGCGGCTCGACTTTCTGCTGGCCCAGCAGCAGGATCTGGAATCGGCCGAGGCCACGCTGGAAACCACCATTCAGGAGATCAACCAGACGGCTGCCGCCCGCTTTCTGGAAACGTTCGAATCGATCCGCCGCAATTTTCAGGAGCTGTTTCGCGAACTGTTCGGCGGCGACGCCCGGGCCGATCTCGTGCTGGCCGATCCGAACGATCCGCTGGAGTCTCCCATCGAGATTCTGGCGCGTCCCCGCGGCAAGCGTCCCAGCACGCTCGCTCAGCTCTCCGGCGGCGAAAAGGCCCTGACGGCCATCGCCCTCCTTTTTGCCCTGTATCTGACCAAACCCAGCCCATTCTGCATCCTCGACGAGGTGGACGCGCCGCTGGACGAAGCCAACGTCGAGCGCTTCATGCGCCTGCTGCGCAGCTTTTCTGAAAACACCCAGTTTATCCTGATCACGCACAACCTGCGCACGATGGAGCTGTCGGACCGGCTCTACGGTGTCACGATGCAGGAGCCGGGCGTCTCGACGCTGGTCAGCGTCCGCCTTGAAGAAGCGGCCGAGCTGGCCGGTCGCTGATCAGAGGGGTACGGCCTCCGGACGGGCCTCCGTCACCTCCCACTCCCCTTCCAGAATCAGCCGCGCCAGGTCGCGCTTGGCCATCCACTTGTAGCGAAGCTCCGGCCCGTAGGGCACCGGCTCGCCGTCTTCCGTCAGCCACTCGTAGTACACGTTCAGCGTGTCCTCGAAGAGCACGCCCAGCCGGCAGCCCTTGCCTTCCAGAAAGTACTTGTAGCGTCCCTGCCCGGGCAGCAGATGGAAGGTGAAGCCCTCCGGCGCGGCCTTCCAGAACTCCTTCAGCTTCTCGTACATGCAACCCACCGGATATTTTAGACGCTGTCTAAATTAACACACTTTCGGCGCCGGAAGTGCCGGGGCATTGTGAAAATTGCATGGGTTCTGTTGAACAGGGCCCATCCAGGCCAAACAAAAAAAGCCGCCCCCGAGGGGCGGCTTTGCAGTGGTGTCCAACGCGGGTCAGTCGATGGCGACCAGCTCGATTTCGAAGGTCAGGTCTTCGCCGGCCAGCGGATGGTTGGCGTCGATCGTCACGGTTTCCTCGGTCAGGGCCGCCACGGTTACCGGGATGATCCGGCCGTCCTGCAGCCGGAGCTGCAGCTGCTGTCCGACGGCCAGCTCCAGTCCGGGCGCTACCTGGTCGCGTCCGACCTCGATGAGCAGATCGTCGCGCCGGGGGCCGTAGGCTTCCTCTGCCGTGATGGTGACGGTCTTGGTTTCGCCGGGCTCCATGCCCATGACCGCCTGCTCGAAGCCAGGAATGACTTCCCCTTCGCCCAGCGTGAATTCGAGCGGCTCGCGATCCCGAGACGAGTCGAAGATGGTGCCGTCCTGAAGGCGACCGGTGTAATGGACCTTGACGTGGTCGCCTGCTTTTGCCTGTGCCACGGTGTACGCTCCTGATTTGCGTGTGGTTGTTGGATACTTTTCCTCCTCAACGGGTTGCCATGCAAAAAGTTCGCTGCCCTTTTACATTTTCTTTTTTGATCTGCCCGAATAATGCATTGCCGAAGGCGCCACGCCTGGTCTTTCTTACAGATCGGCCAACCCGGGCGCTCGTTTTCTACAGCACCGTCTCGACAAGACGAGAACTACCGCTTCAAATGGAAGAACGCGCCAATGCACTGACGCACGGCCTCGGCGTGCTGTTGAGTCTGGCCGGAACCGGCTGGCTCTGGCTCTCGGGTCGCGACGGCACGACGGGGCAACGGATCGCCTGTCTGGTCTTTGGCCTCAGCCTGATCGTCCTGTATCTGGCTTCCACGCTCTACCACAGCGTGCGCCGGCCGGACTGCAAGCGGCGGCTGCGCGTCGTCGATCACGTGGCGATCTACCTGCTCATCGCCGGCACCTACACGCCGTTTCTGGTGGCCTACGTACCACCGCCCTGGCGGGTGGTGCTGCTCGGGGTGATCTGGAGCGTGGCGCTGGCCGGGATGGTGTTCGAGGGGCTCTTTACCGGACGTTTTCCCCGGCTCTCCACGGCGCTCTACGTCGCCACCGGCTGGCTGGCCGTGCTGATGTTGCCGGTCCTGTGGCGCCATCTGCCCACGGGTGCGCTGGTGCTGATCGTGGCGGGCGGCCTGGCCTACACGGGCGGTGTGCTGTTCTACCGCTGGGAGCGTCTGCCCCTCCACCATGCGATCTGGCACCTGTTCGTGCTGGCGGGCAGCGCCTTTCATTATGCGGCGGTGTTGCGCTACGGGACGCCCGGTCCCTGAAGGGCCGTATCCGGAGGCAGCGGCCGCAACAGCGTATCGGGCGGAATCATACCGTTCGGGCCGCCGCTGCGGAGCACGATGTCGCCGTGCGCGGTGCGGAGCGTGACGCGGGCGCGCCCCTGCCCGAGCTTTCCGACGAAACGGGCGCCGGCCGCCTCCCGGGGCTGCAGGCTGCGCTCGGTAAAGGTCAGGCCTTCGACGCGCACCTCACCGGCTGCGGTCTCGGCCTGCAGCTGCGCGTTGGCTTCCGGCGGAAGCGTCAGCCACAGGTCACCGTTTTCCGTCTGGATCGTCACGATGGCATCGGTCGGCAGACGCCGGAAATGCACCGAGGCCGAGCCGTTCTGGAGCCGGATCTCCAGGCTGTCGGCAGCCTCGCGGACGTGCACCTCGCCCGCGGCCAGTTGCACCCGGATCGGTCCTTCAATGTGCGTCAGGTCCACGTCGCCGCCCGCGCGTGTGATGACCAGGCGGGCATTGCGCGGGACGGTGCCCTCCACGTGCACCTGCGCCAGCGCCGCCTGCCGGGCTTCCAAGCGATACCGGAAACTCCCCGCCGTACCCTCCTCGCGGAGCTGGATGTCGCGCAGCGTCCGACGGGCGGCCGCCGCGTCGGCGCCCCGTCCTACCCGGATGAACGTCAGGCGCGCCACGTCCACGTCGGCGCCCTGCAGCGACACCCGACCGCTCAACCCCTCCAGCACCAGCGTGCGCCCGGCCAGCAGGACGCCACGGTGCAGCGTATCGGACGCCTCGACTGCACCGGGCAGCAGCGCGCCTTCTTCCGTCTGGCCCACCCCGGGCGATTGTCGGCAGGCCCCGAGTCCCAGCAGCACGAGCAGGGCCGCCTGTACGCAGAAAAGTAAACGCGCCTTGCGCATGAGCATTGCTGTCGTTGCCGGTTTCGCTTCGATGGAAGCGTGTGAGAAAACACGGGCGCACACTGCGGTGCGCCCCTACCAGATTATTGACGTTTTCCCTGTCCCGTAGGGGCGGACCACTGTGTCCGCCCCATCGTACCGGATTATGTCCGGTGCACAGGGGGATACGCCATCATGCATCGGTAAATCATCAATCCCATATCAGACGGCATGCCGCCCCGCACGTTTCAGGCGATCACCATGGATCGCCCTGCGATTTGCCCCTGACCGATACGACGCTGTGGCAAGATAGGCTGCGGCCGACAGCGAGACAATGCCCCTGGTTCATTTTTGCATTGACAATTTCATCCACATGTTTTAGCATTCAACCCACCTTCACACCATCAGCACAACGGCTGTACGGATGGTTGTCTTTACCTGGATCGACTGGCTGTGGGTGGCGCTGTACCTGCTGCTGATGATCGGCAGCGGTTTTTTCTTCTACCGGCTCGGCAAGCGTTCCCAGTCGGACTTCTTTCTGGCCGGGCGCGGTCTGCCCTGGTGGTTGCCGGCCGCTTCGGTCTATGCCACGCACACGGCCACCGACACGCCCATGTGGGTGACGGGCGTCATCTATCGCTACGGCCTGGCCGGCATCTGGTACACGTTCTTTTCGGCCTGGTGCGCCATCAGCGCGTTCGTCTCTACACGGATCTTCCGGCGCTCGCTCGCCTACACCCAGGCCGAGTGGAGCGTGCTGCGCTTCGGCGGACTGGGCGCCGAGCTGATCCGCGGCTGGATGGCCGGCTGGCAGGTCTTCATGAACATGTTCATTCTGGGCTGGGTGGGCATTGCGATGGGGAAGGTCTGCAACTTTCTCTTCGGCTGGGCGCCCTGGGTGGGGCTGGTCGTCTTTTCGGGCGCCTGTGCCATCTACGTGCTGGCGGCCGGTTACTGGGGTGTGGTGGTGGCGGACTTCCAGCAGGGTATCATCGCGTTTTTCGTAATCGTGCTCGTCTCGATCTGGGGCATCGCCGAGGCGGGGGGACCGTCGGCCATCGTGCAGAAGCTCACCAAGATGGGCGAGGCGCACCGGCTCGACCCGTTCGCCTTCACGGGCTGGTTTACGGGCGATTTTCCCGTGGCCTGGTTTCTGACCATGCTGTTCATCGCGCTGCTGGGCGGTTTCGGCATGGGCACGACGATCGACTGGTTCGCCGAAGCCCAGCGCATTCAGTCGGCGCGCACCGTACGCGACGCCAGTTACAGCATCTGGTGGGGCAGCGCGCTGGTGCTCATGCGCAACGCGCTCTGGGCCGTCGCTATCCTGGCGTTCTACGTGATGTTTCCGGACATCGAAAACACGGCCGAGTACGAGCTGGGCTGGTTCCGATTGGGCTTCGACTTTCTACCGGCCGGCCTGATGGGCTTTTTCTTTGCTGCCATCGTGGCCATTCATCTTTCGACGATCTCCACGCACCTGAACCTGGGCGCGCTCTACGCCACGCGCGACATCTACCAGCACTACGTCAAACCGCACGCTTCCGAGCGCGAGCTGGTGTGGGTGGGCCGCATCGCCACGCTGATTCTGCTCATCGGCTCGCTCATCTACGGGCTGATGATGGAAGAGATCACCTCGTGGCTGATCTTTGCGCTGTGGATCATGGCCGCGGGCGTGTGGCTACCCAACATCCTACAGGTGGTCTGGTGGCGCTTCAATGCCTGGGGCTATCTCTCGGCCTGGATTGCCAATCTGGGCTTCAGCTGGCTCGTCGTGTGGGTGCTGCCGGCCTTTGGCGTGCTACCGCCGCTGGCCGACTACGAGCAGTTCTGGCTGCTGATGGTGCTGGGCGCGCTCGTGTACATTCCGGTGACGCTGCTGACGCCACCGGAAGACATGGACCATCTGGTGAAATACTACGTGATGGCCCGACCGATCGGCTGGTGGGGGCCCGTGCGCCGGGAGGCCGAGCGCCGCGGGTTGCTCACGCCAAAGGGCCAACCGGCTTTCGTCGATCCGAATCAGACCAGACCTTCCTGAGCTCATGGGCTGGATTCGACGCAATTGGACGGCCGCCGAGGCCGACGAGTGGACAAAAGAAGACGTGCTGGCGATCATCATCTCGCCGCTGGCCTACGTGGCGCTCACGCTGGGCGTGGCCCTGAGCCTGCTCCTGCGCTGGGAAGGATTCGTCACGCTGGGGATCGGGATCGTGCTGACGGCCCTGTTGCACTGGATCATCGATCCGAAACTGAAAGCGATCTCCGAGGAGTACGAGCGTAAGCAGAAGGAATACCTGCAGCAACTGGAAAAAACCGTCCGCTGGGAGGCCTGAAATGGATCAGGGACTGGCTACCGCCATCGGGATGACGATCGCCTATGCGGCGTCGCTCCTGGGCCTGTTGCTGGCCTGGCGTGCCTACCGCCGCCATCACCGGCAACCGACGAAATCCACCACCGACGATACCCACCGCCATGGCTGACCTGCTGCTTCTGCTGCAACAACAGCCACCGGCCGGACGCGAGCTGACCATCTGGGGCATTGTCATTCCGGCGGCCGTGCTGTTCGTTTCGTTTCTGGTGGCCGTGGGGCTCTACCGCCACTTTTCGCGGCCGCACTGAGCGTCAGTGCAGCGGGACCTGCCGGATGAAGCGGCGGGCGGCCCAGGCGGCGCCGAGCCAGCCCAGCACGACGCCGGCCAGCACAATGCCGCCGAGCAGCCCGAGCAGAAACAACCCCTGGCTGCCTTCGAGCTGGGGCAGGTAGCCCGCCACCATCTGGTAGCCCAGCGCCACGATGCCGGCCGCCAGCAGCCCCGCGATGAGCCCCTGCGCCATGCCCTCGACCACGAAAGGTCGGCGGATGAAGCTGTCGGTGGCGCCCACCAGTTTCATCGTGCGGATGAGCAGCCGCCGCGCATAGACCGTCAGCCGGATCGTGTTGGCCACCAGAAAGACGGCGGCCAGCACTACCAGCAGCCCCAACGCCAGTCCGATCAGCGTGATCAGTCGGAGGTTCTGCTGCACCTTCACCAGCAGCGGCTGGTTGAAGACCACCTCATCGACGTGATTCCAGGTCGAAAGCCACCGGACCATGCGGGCCAGCGTGTCGGGCGCGGCCATCGAGGGTTCGAAGCGCACCCGGATCGAAGCGGGCAGGAAGGGCTCGTCCAGAAACACCTCGCCTTCGCTTCCGAACTCTTCCAGAAAGATCTGGCGGGCCTCTTCGCGTGAGATGTAGCGGGCTTCGGCCACGCCGGGAATGGCCTGCACGCGTGCGTAAAGCGCCCGGGCGACGTTTTCGTCCACGTCGTCTTCCAGGAAAATCTCGATCTCCCCCACGCGCTGGCGGAGCCAGTTCGTCACCTGATGGGCGTGGTAGCCCACGGCCGCGAACACGCCGATCAGCACGAGCGCCACGGTCATGGCGCTTGTGGCGGCCACCGTGGCAAAGCGGGCCCGGCGCAGGCCGGCCAGTCCCTCCCGGATGCTGTAGGTCAGCGACATGGTTTTCGCTCAGTCGACGCGTCGGCCGCGCGGATACGAACCCAGCACCCGCACGAACGCCGCCACCTCGGCCAGATGATCCAGCGCCCGCTGCACAGCCTCCTCGTGCACGGAGCCCGCCACGTCCAGGTAAAACAGGTAGCTGCCCGGCACGCCCACCAGCGGACGGCTTTCGATCTTGTACAGGTCCAGGTCACGCAATGCGAACACGGCCAGGCTTTTGAACAGGGCGCCGGGAACGTTCTCGCGCAGGGCAAACACGATCGACGTTTTCATCGTTCCCGGCGGCCCCTCGGGCGGCGTGACCTCGGGGCGGGCCAGCACCAGAAAGCGCGTGTAGTTCTGCGGGTGGCTTTCGATCCCGGAAGCCAGTACTTCCAGCCCGTACTTAGCGGCCGCGCGGATGCCAGCGATGGCGGCCGCCTCCGGATCGCCCATTTCGGCCACCATGCGGGCGGCACCGGCCGTGTCGTAGGCCGGAATGGCTTCGGCGTGCTGCAGGTGCGTGCGCAGGTAGGTCCGGCACTGCCCGAGCGCCTGCGGGTGCGAGTAGACGCGTCGAATCTGCTCGATGCGACTGCCGGGAAGCCCGAGCAGATGGTGCCGAATACGCAGCTCCAGCTCGCCGATGATGCCTACCTCGTGCGCACGCAGCAGGTCGTAGTTGACGTGCACGCTGCCGAACAGAGAGTTTTCGATCGGGATCATGGCCCGATCTACCTCACCGCTTTCGAGCGCCTCGAAGACCTGCTCGAACTCGGGCAGCGGCACCGGCTCGGCCTGCTCCGCGCCGAAGTAGGCCAGAATCGCCTCCTCGCTGAAGGCGCCCAGCTCGCCCTGAAAGGCCACCGTGTACTTCTCGGCCATGGTTACATCCGTTCCGGTGCGGAAATGCCCAGCACACGCAGACCGTTGGCCAGTACCAGCCGCGCCGCCCGCGCCAGCGCCAGCCGGGCCTGTGCCAGCGGCTCGGGCTCGCCGATAATGCGGCACTGGTCGTAGAATTTCGTGAAGGCCACGGCTACCTCGCGCAGGTAGTTGGCCACGCGGTGCGGCTCGTAGGTCTGGGCCGCTTCCTGGATCACCTCCGGGAAGCGCATCAGCTCCTTGATCAGCGCCTGCTCGGCCTCATGCCGGAGCAACGTCAGATCCGGGTTCGGGCTCTCCTTCAACCCCACTTCGTCCGCCTTGCGCATGATCGAGCAGATGCGGGCGTGCGCGTACTGCAGGTAGAAGACCGGGTTCTTCTCGCTGGCCTCACGGGCCAAGTCCAGGTCGAACTCCAGGTGCGTGTTGGGCGAACGCATCAGGAAGAAAAAGCGTGTGACGTCTTCGCCTACCTCGTCGATCAGCTCGTCGAGCGTCACGTAGGTGGCCTTTCGGGTGGACATCTTGACGGGCTCGCCACCCCGCACCAGCGTCACGAACTGGTAGATCACCACATCCACTTTGCTGACGTCATACCCGAGCACTTCGAGCGCCCGGAGCACGTCCGGGTAAGTGGCGATGTGGTCGGCCCCGAAGACGTCCACGATTCGCTCGAACCCCCGCTCGAACTTCGTGATATGGTAGGCGATGTCGGGCAGGCGATAAGTCGGCTCGCCCGTACGCTTGACCAGTACCGTATCCTGATCTTTGCCCAGTGCGCTCGTGCGGAACCACACGGCGCCGTCTTTTTCGTAGATGTAGCCTTTCTCGCGCAGCGCCTCGACGACCTCCCAGATTTTGCCGTTCTCGTAGAGCGTGTGCTCGTTGAAGTAGTTGTCCATATGAATGCCCAGGCGGGCAAGCGTCCGCCGGATGTCCTCGAAGATGACTTTTTCGGCGGCCTCTTTGAAGGGCGTGATGTCTTCCACGTCGCGAAGCGCGTCGCCGTGCTGCTCGTAGAGCATGCGGGCGATGTCGATGATGTAGTCGCCCAGGTAGCCGTCCTCGGGGAAAGGCTCGGGCACCTCCACCCATTCGCCCTCGGCCACCTGGATCTTCTTGGTGGGCAGGTTCGGATCGACAAGTGCCAGGTAGCGGGCCCGCACCGACTCGCCCAGCACGCGCATCTGGCGGCCTGCATCGTTGTAGTAGTATTCGCGCGTGACGCGGTAGCCGATCCAGTCGAGCAGGTTGGCGATCGTGTCGCCCAGCACGGCGTTGCGGCCGTGCCCCACGGTGAGCGGCCCGGTGGGGTTGGCGCTGACGTACTCGACGATGGCGGGCCGGCCCTGGCCCAGATCGCTGCGGCCGTAGCGTTCGCCGGCGGCCAGGATGTCGGCCAGCACCTGAGCCAGGTAGTCCGGAGCGAAGCGGAAGTTCAGGAATCCGGGTCCGGCCACCTCGACCGAAGCGACGCGCCGCGGATCGAGCGGCAGCGCCCGGAGCCGCTCGGCGATCTCCTCGGCGATCTGACGCGGCGGCCGCTTCAGGTAACGGGCCAGTTGCATGGCCGCATTCGTGGCCAGGTCGCCGTGCTCGGGGTTGTTGGGTTTCTCCAGCTCCGGCCGGAAGTCCTCCGGCACCCCGTCGATCGTGCGCAATACCTGGCGGAGGGCTTCTTCGATATATGCCTTCATCGGGTTCGAACGTTTGTCTCGACAGACACCGGCGCGCTTCTACAAAAAAGCCGCCTTGCGTGTTCAGACGAAGATGGAAAAGTCATCGCGGCGCATGTGCAGATTGAGCACCACCGCCAGCATCAGCGTGTTGGCCAGCAGCGACGAACCGCCGTAGGAGAGGAAGGGTAGCGGAATGCCGATCACGGGAAGGAGTCCCGTGGCCATGCCGATGTTGATGAACACGTGCACCAGAATCACGCCGGCCACCCCGGCCGCCACCATGAGCCCGAAGGGATGGCGGCACTCCGTTCCCATTCGGATGAGTCGCACCAGCAGGAGCGCAAAGAGCAGCAGCACAAGGGCGGCGCCCACGAAGCCGAACTCTTCACCGATGACGCTGAAGATGAAGTCCGTGGACTGTTCCGGCACGTAGGCACCCTGCGTCTGGGTGCCCTGCATGAACCCTTTGCCGAAAAGGCCGCCTGAGCCGATGGCCGCCTTCGACTGTACCAGGTGGAAGCCGTAGGTCTTGCGGTAGGCTTCGGCCTCAGGGTTCGTAAACGAGAGCACGCGGGCCAGCTGATAGGGCTTGAGCACATAGGCCAGCGCAAAAGAAGCCACCGCTGCCGTTCCACCGGTAAACAGCCCGGCCAGCGCGGCCATATAAGTCTCGCGCGTGTGCCAGTAGATACCCAGCGTAAAAAGCACCGCAAAGGCCACGGCGGCCGGCCAGTAGACAAGCGTCAGGTAACCGGCCAGTGCGGGCGAGATCACCAGCAGCACGGTCGCCACCGGCAGACCGCTCCAGTAGAGCATGACGGGCACCAGCGCCAGGAAGACCAGCGCCGTGCCCATGTCGTTCTGCAGGATGATGATGACGGCCGGCACCAGGATGAGCGCTACGGCGCCCAGCGCGTAGCGCACCGTATCGATACGGGCCTGACGCGCCGAGAGCAGGCGGGCTACGGCCAGCACCGTTCCGACCTTGGCCAGCTCGGAGGTCTGAAACCCGATCGATCCGATGTAAAGCCAGGCTTTCGCTCCGTTGATCTCACGGCCGACGGCAAGCGTGAGCAGCAGCAACACCACCGTGGCGCCGTAAATCACATAGGCCATGCTCTGGAAGAAGCGGACGGGCAGCAGGAGCACGGTGCCCATTGCCATCAGCGAAAGCCCAGCCCAGAAGAGCTGACGCACGAAGTTGTCGCGCACGCCCGGCGGCAGGAATTCGGCGGCTGGCCCGTGCGTCGTGCTGTAGAGCGCCACCAGTCCCGCCGTCACCAGCGCGGCCCAGAGCAGCAGAAGCAGCAGGTCCGGTCTACGTGCAAGGCGTGCCATGGGCTTATCGGGAAGCGGCCTGCGTTACGGTGGGTTCATCCAGCGGCTGGCTTCGCTGGCGAAGTACGTGTTCGAGCATGTAACGTCGCTGTGGCGTGGTGGCCACCTCGCCGGTCAGATACAGCTCGGCCATCAGGCTGGCGATGGGCGCGGCGACCGTCGCGCCGAAGCCTGCGTTTTCCACAAACACCGCAATGGCGATCTTCGGCGCATCGTAGGGTGCAAACATGATGAAGAGCGAATGGTCCTTGCGGCCGCCGGGCGCCTGCGCCGTGCCCGTCTTGCCGCCGCTCGGAATGCCCGGGATCTGTACCCACCGGCCGGTACCTGCTTCCATCACGCGCCGCATACCTTCCCGCACGATCTGGAAGTACTCCGGCCTGATGGGAATGTGTTCGGGCGGGGGCAGCTGGGGTTTAAGGACTTCGCCGGTTTCCGGATGGACCAGCTCGCGCACCAGATGGGGCGGATAGAGCGTACCGCCGTTGGCGATGGCCGCCACGTAGCGTGCCAGCTGCATGGGTGTGACGGTCATATCGCCCTGCCCGATACCGAGGTTGATCGTGTAGCCGGCCGTCCAGCCGCGTGGATAACGTCGGTTGTAGTAGGCCGAATCGGGGATCAGGCCCGGATTCTGCTCGGCAATATCCATGGGCACCGGCACACCGAATCCGAAGCGGTTGGCCCAGCGGCGGAGCGTGTTCACGTCGAGGCGCATCATCACGGTGAAAAAGAACGTATTGCAGGAAAGCCGAATCGCCTCGCGCACATCGAGCGATCCATGCGCGCCACCGTGGCAGCGGAAAAGCCGACCTCCCAGCAGATAACCACCTGGGCAGTAAATCGTACTGCGTTCTGTGATCACGCCCTCCTGCAGCCCCACCAAGGCCATGAAGGGCTTCCAGGTCGATCCCGGCGGCACGCCGCTCATTGTGGCCCGGTTAAATAGTGGTTTTTCGGGGCTGGAGGTCAGGTAGCGCCAGGTCTCGGGATCGATCGGCCCGGAGAGCACCTCCGGATCGAAGTCAGGCATGCTCACCAGCGCGATGATCTCGCCGTTGTTGGGATCGAGCGCTACGGCCGCTCCCCGCTTGCCCACGAAGAGCGACTCGGCCAGCGCCTGCACGCGGTAGTCGAGTCCAAGATGCAGATCGTAGCCGCTGATGGGCGGCACGTCTTCGGCCCCGTCGCGATAAGGCTTGATCTCCTGGCCGTGGATGTTGACCAGCTTGAAGGCCCGTCCCGGCACACCACGCAAGGCCTTCTCGTAGAACTTTTCGAGCCCGGCTTTACCGATGCGATCGCCCATCGCATAGCCATCGTCCCGGAGCTGTTCCAGCTCGGCCCGGGTGATCTCGCGCACGTAGCCCAGCGCATGGGCTGCACGGGCCGGCGTGTGATAGCGGCGGCGCTGGTCGATCTCGTACTGGACCCCGGGCAGGCGGTAGAGATTTTCGACGACGCGGCTGAAGGTCTCGAACGGCAGGTCCGTAAAGACCCGACTGGGGCGGTAGGCGCTCCAGGCCCGCGCCTGCGCCAGCCGATTGGCCACCACCGAGTCGGGCACCTCCAGCAGCCGGGCCAGCAGGGGGATGTTTTTCGGATCGAAATACCGGGGCGTGATCAGCAGCGAATAGGCCGGCGCGTTATCCACCAGCAGCACGCCGTTGCGGTCGTAGATGGCGCCGCGGGCCGGTATCACGCGCTGCTCGCGCACCGCATTGCTGCGCGACTCGCCTGCGTACAGCTCGGTCTGCCAGAGCTGCATCTGGGCCAGACGCAGCACCAGCAGCCCCAGCAGCAGGGCAATGACTCCGACGAAAATCCGCGCTCGAACCCGGTAGTCGATCATCGGCCAGACGAGCTGACTTTCTGCTTCAAGGTCTTATACGCACGCCTGTTCCATTTACGCGACAATTTGCTGTACACCTCGGACGGCAAGAACCGCATCCGCGCACCCGTTCGCTACATGGCGCATCTTTTGTCTGTGACAACAGAAGTCGGGAAGCTTGCAGAACCGATCGGGATCTGCTACGTTTGGACATAAGAAGCTCCGGTTGATTTTCGTTTGATCCGGTGTCGTCTCCCCGCCAGACCGAACAGGGAATCATGCGCGCCTTTCGCATCGCCGGCCTGCTGCTCCTGCTGACGAGCTGGAGCCTCTCGGCCTGGGCCCAGTACTTTGGCCGCAACAAGGTCCAGTACGAATCCTTCAACTGGCGCGTGCTGCGCACGCCGCACTTCGAGATCTACTACTACCCCGAAGAGGAGCTCGCTGTGCGCGATGCGGCCCGCATGGCCGAACGCTGGTATCAGCGCCACAGCCGCACGTTTCTGCACGAGTTCGGTGAGCGCAAACCGATCATTTTCTACGCGGACGACGCCGATTTCCATCAGACGAACGCCATCAGCGGCGAGATCGGCGAAGGCACCGGTGGCGTGACCGAAGCCATCAAAGAGCGGGTGATCATGCCATTTACGGGCATCTATCGGGAGAACGACCACGTGCTCGGTCACGAGCTGGTGCACTCCTTCCAGTACGACATTGCGCTGAACCGCTCCGACAGCCTGAGCCGCTTCAACCTGGCGCTGCTGCCACTGTGGCTCGTCGAGGGCATGGCCGAGTACCTGTCGCTGGGACGCAACGACCCGCACACGGCCATGTGGCTGCGCGATGCAGCGCTGCGCGACGACCTGCCCACCATTCGCCAGCTCACACGCGACCTGCGCTACTTCCCCTACCGTTACGGTCAGGCCTATCTGGCCTACATCGGCGGCAAGTATGGCGATCAGGCCGTCACCGAGCTGTACAAGCTGGGCGGGATCGTGGGCGTCGATACGGCCATTACGATTACGCTGGGCATCACGCCCGACTCGCTTTCCAGGGAATGGATTCAGGCGGTCAAGAATACCTATCTGCCGCTGCTCAAAGATCGCACGCCCCCCGAGCAGGCCGGACGAAAGGTGCTGGCGCCCGACATCGACGCGGGCGAGATCAACCTGGCCCCGGCGCTCAGTCCCGACGGGCGCTACGTGGCCTTCCTTTCGGAGCGCGACCTGTTCACGATCGACCTGTTCGTGGCCGACGCCGAGACCGGCAAGGTGTTGCGTCGGCTGAGCAGCAGTGCCAGCGATCCCCACTTCGACGCGATCCGCTTCATCAACTCCTCGGGCTCCTGGTCGCCTGACGGCCAGCGCTTCGCGTTTATTACGTTCGCTCAGGGCAACAACGAAATCGCCATCTGGAACCTGCGCAAAGGCAAGCTGGAGCGCCGCATCGCGGTCGAAGGCGTCGGTGCCATCCACAACCTGGCCTGGTCGCCCGACGGCCGTACCATCGCCTTTTCGGGGCTTTCGGGCGGCATCAGTGATCTGTACCTGCTGGACCTGGAGACGAATCAGGTCCGGAAGCTCACCGACGACCGCTACGCCGACCTGCAGCCGGCCTGGTCGCCCGACGGCCGCACCATCGCCTTCGTGTCGGACCGGGGGCCGGACGGCACCGACTTCGAGATCCTACGCTACGGGCACGAACGCCTGGCCCTGCTCGACCTCGAAACCGGCAAGGTGCGCGTGCTGCGGCCCTTCCGGAGCGGCCAGCAGATCAACCCGCAATTTTCACCGGATGGCCGAAGCCTGTATTTCATTTCCAACCACGACGGCTTCAAGGACATCTACCGGATGGACCTGAACACCGGAGCCGTCTATCGCATCACCAGGTTGCAGACCGGCGTCAGCGGCATCACGAGCATCTCGCCGGCCATGAGCGTGGCCGCTCAGAACGGCCGCATGATGTTCTCGGTCTTTACCGACAACAAGTACCTGGTCTTTTCGCTGGAACCCGACCAGTTGCAGGGCGAACCGGTCGAGCCGGAAAGTGACACAGGCATTGCCAGCGCCGGTGTGCTTCCCCCGCTGCAACCGCCCACCCAGGGACTGGTCAGCAGCTACCTGAACGATCCGCTGACGGGCCTGCCGGACGAACTGGCACTCCGCCCCCAGCCCTATCGTCGCAAACTACAGCTCGACTACGTGGCGCCGCCCAGCTTCGGCGCCAGCGTCGGGGGGCCGTTCGGGACGATGATCGCCGGTGGTGTGGCCTTCTTCTTCAGCGACATGCTGGGCGATCAGCAACTGGCCGTGGCTGCCCAGGCCAACGGCACCTTCAAGGACATCGGCGGCCAGGTGCTCTACATCAATCAGGGTCGCCGTCTGAACTACGGAGCGCTGGCCAGCCACATCCCGCTGCTCTACGGCTATGCCTATCTGGACGTGTGTACGGATCCGGCCACCGGCCTGCAGGTCTACTGCTACATCCAGCTCCTGCAGCGCATCTACATCGACGAAGCCGGCGTGCTGGGCTACTATCCGCTCAACACCACCCAGCGCTTCGAGTTGATGGTGGGATTCCAGCGCTACGGCTTCGACTACGACGCCGAGATCTACTACCTCTACGGGGCCGGCTACCGACGCTCCACGCAGAACCTACCCGCACCGGACCCGATCTACTTCTTCCAGGCCTCCGGGGCGTTCGTGGGCGACTTTTCGTTCTTCGGTTTCACCTCGCCGGTTCGCGGCTCGCGCTATCGGCTGCAGGTAACCCCGCTAATCGGTACCGAACGTTTCGTACAGGTGCTGGTTGACGGGCGCAAGTATTTCTTCTTCCGCCCGCTGACGTTCGCCGTACGCCTGACGCACGTGGGCAACTACGGCGCCCAACCCCAGGGTTCGGATCGGCTCTCCTTTGCCCAGGAATATCTGGGCTACGGAAGCACGCTCACGTTCGTACGCGGCTACGGCTTTTACTCGCTGGAGCCGGACGAATGCACGCCCTCGACCTCAACGCCGAACCTCTGCGCCGAAGTGGCCCGTCTGGTGGGCACGCACGTGGCCGTAGCCAGCGCCGAGCTACGCATCCCGCTGTTTGGCACCGAGCGCTTCGGGCTGTTCAACTTCCCCTACCTGCCCACCGAGCTATCGCTCTTTGCCGACGCGGGCGTGGCCTGGTCGAAAGGTGATCTGCCCAAGTGGAAGTTCGTGCGCCACACGGGCGATCGAGTGCCCGTCTTCAGCACGGGCATTTCGACACGGTTCAACATTCTGGGCGCCATGGTACTGGAGCTGTTCTACGTCTATCCGTTCCAGCGCCCCTACAAGGGCTGGCATCTGGGCGCCCAGCTCGTACCGGGCTGGTAGGCTATTCCGAGAGCAGCTTGCCCTGCAGCACCGTGACGGCCCGGCCGCCCAGGTGCACGCGCTCGCCGTGCACTTCCACCTCGATGCGGCCGCCCCGTGCCGACACCTGATAACCGCTCAGCCGCGTGCGGCCCAGCCGCTCAGCCCAGAAGGGTCCCAGGCAACAGTGGGCCGAACCGGTAACCGGATCCTCCGGCACGCCCAGCTGCGGCGCGAAAAAGCGCGAGACGAAGTCGGCGGGCACGTCTTCGGCCGGTGCCGTCACGATCAGGCCCCGGATGTCCAGTTCCTGCAACCGCGCCAGATCCGGCCTGAACGTGCGCACCGTGGCCTCCCGGTCCAGCAGCACCAGGTAGTCCATGCGGTTGCGTCCCACGTAGCGGATCGGCGCCGAGCCCAGCACGCGTAGCAGTTCGGTGGGCGGCTCACAGGGCACAGGCGGTTCGGCGGGGAAATCCATCCAGATCGTACCGTTTTCCGAGCGCCACGCCGTCAGCCGCCCGCTTTTTGTAAAGAAAACGGCCGGTTCGTCGGGCTGCAGGCATTCGATCTCCCAGAGCACGTGCGCGCTGGCCAGCGTGGCATGCCCGCACAGATCAACTTCCTGCACCGGCGTAAACCAGCGGAGCGAAAAACCTTCGCCTTCCGGGAGCAGAAAGGCCGTTTCCGGACGGTTCATCTCGGCCGCCACGGTCTGCATCCAGCCTTCCGACCGCGGACGATCGAGCAGGCATACGGCGGCCGGATTGCCGGTAAAAGGCCGTTCGGCAAAGGCATCGACCAGAAAAAGCGGAAGCTTCATACGTTCCCCGGCTTTGCAATGAACGGGTTTTTTCTATCTTGAGCCCGGGACCATCGCTCCCACCGGCCGGATCCCGGGGACGCTTTCGGTCTTTGAAGGCTGACCCTGCCCACGTTCGCCATGTACCGCTTGTTCCGCCCCCTGCTGTTTCGTCTGGACGCCGAGCGCGCCCACCGGCTGACGCTCGCCGCTGCGCGTCTGGTGCAGCCGCTGGCGCCGTGGCTGGTGGCCCCGTTTTTCAAAGAGGAGCATCCCGCGCTCGCCGTGCAATGCTGGGGCCTTACGTTCCCGAATCCGGTGGGACTGGCGGCCGGTCTGGATAAAAATGCCCGTCTGGTGCGCTTCTGGGAAGCGCTGGGTTTTGGATTTGCCGAAGTAGGATCGGTCAGCGCCCGACCGAGCCGGGGCAATCCGCGTCCCCGGCTGTTCCGGCTCCCCGAAGATCGAGCGCTGATCAACCGCATGGGTCTGAACAACGACGGGGCCGAACGGGTAGCGCGGCGTCTGCGTCGCCTCCGCCACCGGCGCCCGCTGGGGATCAATCTGGCCAAAACGCACGATCCGAACATTCTCGGCGAAGCCGCCGTGATCGACTTCTGCGAGAGTTTCCGGCTGCTGGCCCCGCTGGCCGACTACGTGACGCTGAACATTTCGTGCCCCAACACGGCCGAAGGCAAGACGTTCGAAGATCCGGAAGCGCTCGACACGCTGCTGCGGGCCATTTTTGCCGTGCGCCGGGAGTTGAACCTGTCGGTGCCCGTGTTGCTCAAGCTCTCGCCGCCCCCCTCCAGCCGCACCGTATTCGACAGCCAGCTCGAAGAAATCGTCGAAGTGGCCCGCGCGCACGGCATCGCCGGTTTCGTGGCCACGAATACGGCCTCCGATCGTGAAGGATTGCGCACCGATCCGGAGGTGCTGGCGCGCATCGGTCCCGGCGGCCTGAGCGGCCGTCCGCTGGCCACCCGCGCCCGTTGCCTGCTGTTTTACCTGTACCGCCTGACTGAAGGAAAACTGCCCCTGATCAGCGTGGGAGGAATCGACTCGGCCGAGGAAGCCTACGGCCGTATTCGCGCCGGTGCTTCGCTTGTGCAGCTCTACACGGGCCTCATCTACGAAGGCCCCGGGCTGGTACGCCGCATCAAGCAGGGGCTGGTCCGACGGCTCGAGCAGGACGGCTTCGACTCGGTGCAGGCGGCCGTTGGCATCGACGCGTGAAATTCGATTACGTGTTGTCCCAAATTGTTTTTTCGCCCGCCAGCGTGTAGTTTGAAACCCGGTTACGCAACTGTTACGGAAGCGCTATGCCTGCCATCGTTGCCTTTGAGACCATCCCTCAGCTTTTTAACCGACTGGTAGCGCACTACCGCGGCCAGCATCGGCCTGCGCTGAGCTACAAGGACCGGCGCACGAAAACTTGGGTGGACATCACCTGGGAGGAGCTGGAGCAGCGCGTGCACGCCATGGCCGGCTACCTGTACAAGCAGGGCGTACGCCCCGGCGACCGCGTGGCCATCCTTTCAGAAAACCGTCCGGAATGGGCGATCACCGATCTGGCCACCCAGATCCTGGGCGGTGTCAACGTGGCCCTCTACACGTCGCTGCCAGCCTCTCAGGTGGGCTATATCGTCAAAGACTCCGGTGCGCGCATCCTGGTGGTTTCGTCGGCCGTGCAGCTCCGTAAGGCGGAGACGATCTTCGACGAATGCCCCGAGCTGCAGGAGATCGTCACGCTGAGCGAAATGCGCAAAGACCACCCGCCCTACGTGCGGGCCTGGGACGACGTACTGGCCGAAGGCGCCGCCTACTGGGCCGAACACGAGGCCGAGCTGTCGAAGCTGGCCGAGCAGGTGCAGCCCGACGACCTGAGTGCGCTCATTTACACCAGCGGCACCACCGGCCTGCCCAAGGGCGTCATGCTCACGCACCGCAACTTCTGCTCGAACGTGCAGGCGGCGCTGCAGCGCGTGGACTTCGGTCCCTCCGACCACCACCTGTCGTTTCTGCCGCTGTGCCACTCGTTCGAACGGACGGCCGGCTACACGGCCGTACTGGCCTGCGGCGCCCGGATTTCCTACGCCGAAAGCATCGAGGCGCTGAGCCAGAACCTGCTCGAAGTGCGGCCGACCGTGATGATCTCGGTGCCGCGCCTGTTCGAGCGCGTCTACAACGCCATCCACAAGTCCGTCGAGAAAAGTCCGTCGCTTCAGCAGAAGATCTTTCACTGGGCCGTCGGTGTGGGTCGACGCATGGCCGCCTGTCGGCTGGAGGGACGCACGCCCGGGCCGGTACTGCAGCTCCAGCACCGGCTCGCCCACCGGCTGGTCTTCCAGAAACTGCACGATCGGCTGGGCGGCAACCTGCGCTTTGCCGTATCGGGCGGTGCGGCTCTGCCCCGCCACATCGGCGAATTCTTCCTGGCCATCGGCCTGACGATCATCGAAGGCTACGGCCTGACCGAAACGGCTCCGGTCCTGACCGTCAACCCGCCGGACCGCCCGCGCTTCGGCACCGTCGGCTGGGTGTTGCCGGGCGTGACGATTGCCATCCAGCGCCTGACCGACGGCAAGATCGTGGGCCAGCTCTCCGGCGACGACTACCCGAGCGATCTCACTACCGAGGAGGGGGAAATTCTGGTCAAAGGCCCGAACGTGATGAAGGGTTACTGGAACAACGAGGAGGCCACGCGCGAGGTGTTCGACGCCGACGGCTGGTTCCATACGGGCGACGTGGGCCGCTTCGATCAGGGCTACCTAGTCATCACCGACCGCATCAAGCACATGATCGTCTCCCGGGGCGGCAAGAACATCTACCCGGGGCCCATCGAAGACCAGCTCAAACAGGAACCCTGGATCGACCAGATCGTGGTGCTCGGCGAGGGACGGGAATTTCTGACGGCGCTCATCGTGCCCGACTTCGAGACGCTTCGCCAGTACGCCCAGGAGCACAACCTGCAGGCCGCGTCCGACGAAGCGCTGCTGGCGCTTCCGGAGATCCGGGCGCTTTTCGAGCAGAGCCTGCGCCGCTACAACCGACATGCGCCGGCCCACGAACGCATTCGGGCCTTCCGGCTGCTCAGCGAGCCGTTCACCATCGAAAACGGCCTGCTCACGCCCACGCTGAAACCGCGCCGCCGTCAGATCGAAGCGCACTATGCGGACTTGATCGAAGCGATGTATGCCGAATTCGGCGGCGACGGCGATTAATTAACCTTGAACTCCCGCCCTCGGCGCGCGTAGAACTGGAACCCGTGCCGATTCTGGCGTATATTGAGCCCTTGCCTGTCGGGGCGTAGCGCAGCCCGGTAGCGCGCTTCGTTCGGGACGAAGAGGTCGCCGGTTCAAATCCGGCCGCCCCGACTCAAAAAAGGCCGCGCCTAAACGACGCGGCCTTTTTCTATTTTCACAACCACGCAGCAAGACAGCGCGTCTCGCCCGGCGGGAAGGGCGCCCCTTCGACCCGACCCTGAAAGCTGCTTTCCAAGACCCGGGTAGCAGGCTGGTTCGGACGCTGGATTCATCGGAGCACCACCAGCGGTCGGTCGTCCAGCACTTGCCCGCTCACTATCAATCGTAACAGGTACACTCCCGCCGGAAGATCCGCCACCCCCAACTGCGCCAGATGCCGCCCCGGCCCCTGAAACCCCTCCTCTACCTGCCACACCTGACGCCCCAGCACATCATAGAGCAGCAGCGCCACCGCACCAGCCCGCTCCACCACGTACGAGACCCGCACACCACCTCGGACCGGGTGCGGCCACACGTCCACAATCCCCGCACGCCCGGACATTCCCTTCGTCTCAACCGCCAGAGAAGTCGGCGTGCCATAACTCTTCGTACCTATCCGCGCATAAACCAGCGTCTCCATATTATCACCTGGACTTTCTCCTATCAGTGTTTCGTATAAGCCAATATCTGCAAGAAAAGAAATAGAAGATCCATCCCAGGTAGAGAAAGATTTTTTCGCTGTTCTTATTGTATCTTTGTCTATTTCCACCAGCATATTATATCCTCCATGTACATCTACATTCCACCCATCTCCGCATTGACTGTAAAAAGGTGCATCCAGTCTACAAGAGCCTCCAGGCCAATAACATCCATCACCCTTGCGATATACACATGCATTGACTGTATCATAACGGATATACCAGAATAATGTATCGTTTACTTGATCAAAACAACATTCCACTCCTTTTCTTCGAACTTGAAATACAAAATAATGCTCATTGTCCAGTAATGTATCTCCGATTATATACCATTGTGTTCTCATCATCAGAGTATTGGTCCATATATACACATAATGCCATTCGTTGCCGATCTGGAGGGGAAAGTAACGCCGCCAGTCCAGCGTGTCCGGGACCGGGCTCGGCTGCGCATGGGCCGAACTCAGCCACATCAGTCCCAGCCCCAGCCAGTAAGCATTCCCTGAAGTCTTTTTCCTGCTCCTAACCGTCATTTCTCTACTCCATTAGCTTAACGTGTAACCGTCACCTGCTGCAACACCACCGAACCCGAAGAGACGCCCACCGGCACATACCCGAACGACAGCGCCTGCCCAAACCCTCTGTACATTTGCCCCACCACCTTCCCTCCCCGAAGCACCACCAGCTCCCGATCCGGCACCCGCTCCGGAAGCAATCCGTAAAGCCGAACCTCTCCGCCTTCCACCCGGCACCGCCGCGGATACATCATCCCGTCCTCGATCCGGTAAGGCCCCTGCTCCTGACCCGTTCGCACGTCTATGAGACTTAATGTAGTAGAACTTATCCGGAAAACAAAGGGAGATCCGGTAAGCTGGCGCTTTGCGCTGTGTCTCAGAAGCACGTGTTTGCAGGAAGGCGCCAGCCGTAGTCGCGTCCACCCGGGACAGCACTCCGCTTCGCTCCGTGCCGGACTACAAGCGCGTGGGTTGTGCTTCAAACGGCAGACTATAAAGCTCAGCGAAACGCTATGCAAAGTCGAAATCGCGAATTCCCTGGACTTATTTTCCGGATGACTTCTACCATAAAGAGCGACAACCCTTCACCGAGCCCCCTGCTTTTTACCTGGAAGGGTCCTTGCTTATGGGGCCGTCCATTCTCCGGTACATGAGGCACAACACCACAGGTGTCGGAGAAATGAACTGCGGGCACGACAGGTTGGACACAGGGGGCCGCCCCTACGGGATAGGGAAAATGACTCTGCTAGGGACACGCCGCAGTGTGCTTTGGGCCCGAGAAATGGGGTATGATCCGAAGACTCCACACACATGCGCCATGACAGTGGGGCAATCGTATCAAGCTCTACTGAGCTGATCGGCCAGACGGGTGGGTTCCGGCAGGCGGTAGCGGGTCGTGCAGCGAAGGGTCAACGCCACGGCGGCCTCCAGCGTCATGCGGTGTCCCACGCTCACGTACACGGGCCGTACGCCCGTGCGTGTACGTACCACGGCCCCGATCACCTCGCCGTCGTCGTAAAGAGGCGTCCAGCTTCCCTTCTCTGGACCGGGCTCTGCGTGGCGCCCGAACAGGCGCGACTTGGCCACGCCTACGGCCGGATGATCGAGCAGCACACCCAGGTGGGTGGCCAGTCCGCATCGGCGGGGATGCGCCAGTCCCTGTCCGTCCACCATGAGCACGTCCGGTGTGGTGCGGAGCTGCGCCAGTACCTCCAGCAGCAACGGCACTTCCCGGAAGCTGAGCAGTCCGGGCACGTAGGGAAACGACACCCTGCCTTCGGCGACGGCACGCTCCAGCACCTGTTGCTCGGCCACATGCCAGACGACGGCGGCTGCCCGCCCCTGCTCGCCCCGCACGCTTATGTCCAGCCCGGCCACCGTCTCCATCCGTTCCGGTACCTCGAAGCGGACCCGGCGGGCCAGCTTTCGCTGCAGCGCCTGCGCCTCGGCCGGCGACAGGTTCCACGGGTGCGTAAAGCGCGGCGTCAGTCCCATACGATTCGGCCTGCTACGCTTCCGACAAGATACGAACGCCCCCGCGTAGGCTTTCTGTCAGCTACCCACGACTGAAGTCGTGGGCTTGCCCTCCCGACCACCGGCCGGGATAGCACCAGGGGCCGGCTGACAACGACCCATGCCCTCAGAGCCCGCTCTTCGGGCAAGGTTCAGCGCCGCCACCATGTCCGCATTGTGCTGAAATCCACACGCCCGGCACCGAAACAGCCGTCCACTCCGACGATTGCGTCGATCAACGTGCCCACAACGCGGACATGTCTGGCTCGTATGCGCCGGGTCAACCACCACCATCCGCACCCCCTTGAGCCGCGCCTTGTATTCCAGCAAGTGCCGAAACAAACCGTACGGCCACAACTGGTGCAGGTGGCGCGCTTTGCCCTTTCGCTTCGTACGTCCGCGAAGACCGCGAAGGTCTTCGATCGCCAGCACATCGCCGGGTGCAAGGCCGTCCACAATGCGGCGACTCGCCTCATGCAGCACCTGCCGCACAAAGCGCCGCTCCCTCCCCGAAAGCCGTGCCCACAGCCGCCTCAGCGACCGGGTGCGTTCGGAAGGGCGATCCAGCTTCAAGCGAACCTCGGCGCGTTTTGCGCGGTAGTGGAGCCGCTTCGTCTTGAGCGCGCCCCCGGACAGACGCTCGCCCGTCGAAAGCGCCGCCAGGTGACGTTGCCCCAGATCGACGCCCACCACCCGACCGGTCGGCAATGCTTCCGGCACCGCAACGCGAACGGTCAGGTGGACATACCAGCGCCCGCGTCGGTCGCGACGCAGCCTCCCACCCTGCACGCTGCGCGCCCGAGCAAGCCAGTAGCGATGATACGGACTCAACCGCATGGGAATGCGCAGCCGCCCGCGCGTGGTCGAAAGGCTGACGCTTTCGCCTCGCAGCGAGAGCGTGCGTTGGTCATAGTCGCAGGAGGTGGGACGGTAGTGCTTTGCACGATGGCCTTTGCGATGGCCCACGCGGGCGATGGCCCGAATGGCCAGGTTGGCCGACAGGCCCAGCGCGCGGAGTTGTCCGTAGACGAGCCGCTGGAGTTTGAACTTGCTGAAGGTGCGGCATGCACGGGCTACCTCCAGCGTCAGATTGCACGCCTGCGCAAAGCACTCGAGGGTTTCCTGGAGGGCGTCGGCTTGCGCGGGCGTGGGCTCAAGCCGGGTGCGGAGCGTCAGCGTCTGCATGGCGGCGAGCGTTTGTGGGAAGGTATTGTGTGCTGGTGTCAACGGTATGTCACGGGTATGGAGCAATTCCTCCCCGGCTGAAGCCGTGGGCTTCCTTGTCTGAGTTATTGTGAAAGCAGCCGATCCGGGAACCTCGCGGCCGACTTGTGGCTTGAAATGCCCGCACCGGGCACGCTATCTTTCCGGTGCGCCGTGGGTCCTTAGCTCAGTTGGTTAGAGCGCCACGTTGACATCGTGGAGGTCAGTGGTTCGAATCCACTAGGACCCACCCTGAAGGGCGGACGCGTAAAGCCTCCGCCCTTTTCATTTTCAGGCGCCCCAGGTGTAGGTCCACTTCACCAGCAGCACGCTGGTGGGCGAGCGCTCCAGCAGTCGCTGCGCAGCCTCCCGGACGTCCATCGTGCCCTGCGCGCTCCAGTCCTGCTGGCCCCAGGTCCAGACCACGTAGAGCGTCGAGCCCGGCCGATATTCGTAGCGCAGGATCAGGTTGACATTCAGCGTACCCTGCTGGAAATCGGGGTTGCCGTAGCGTGTGCGATCGTACGGCACCGCCAGCGGGGCCAGTCGGCCATCATCGCCCAGTTTCTGGAAGTTCCGGTAATGCCCCCGAGCCCAGAACCATTGCAGGTAACCCTGTAGCGTCAGATCGCGCGTGAACGTGTGCGATCCTCGGAGTCTCAGGTTGAAGCGGTCCACGTCGCGCCGCCCGAACACGCTGGTGAGCGCGCCGGGCGCCTCCAGGTCTTCGACGTTCCGCGCCCAGGCCACTTCCCCGCGCCGAAAGCCCAGACCGGGATTCACGGCCAGATCGGTGCGTTCGCTCAGTCGCACGACGGCCTCCAGTCCGACGCCCCAGGCCCGCCCGCCATACCGATCGGCGCGGTAGTTACCGTTCGCATACAACACCACCGGTCGGCGTTCGTCCGTCGAAACCCCCATCCAGAGGTTCCAGCTCAACGCCCGGCGAAAGAGCCCGGCGCCGCGCGATTCGTACAGATCCCACCCTTCGGACTCCACGTTCAGCCCGAGCCGGGTCCACCAGAAATTCCGCCATTGAAGGTGCAGGTTCGGGCTGATGCCCCGACTCAGGTGCAGCCAGGGATCGAGCCGGTACACCCACCAGTAGTTCTGATTCAGGCGCACCTGGAGCATCGGTCCCCACGGGCGCAGATAGCGAAACTGCGTCCAGATGTAGGTGATGGCAACGTTGGTCATCGTGTGGAAGCCCACGTCGTTGGGGTCGTAGTCCCGGGTGGCGAAGTTGGCGCCCACCACGCCCACGACGTACGGGTGGCGAAGCGATCCGATACGTGCCTGCCCCTGGTAGCCCACGCGGGGCGGTGCGTCCGGGCGCTGACGGCGGCTGAAGGAGAAGAGTCCTTCGGTGACCAGCCCGTAGTCCCAGGGATTCCAGCGCCAGTCAAGCCCGCTCGTGTAGGCCTGCCGCACCGGGCCTGCCTCGCGCCAGGTGGCCGTGCCGATGAGCCCCACGTAGGAGCCGGGCGCGGGTAGCTCACGCTGCATGCGGGCGACCGTGTAGTTCGCCAGCGGCTCGGTGCGAATGCGTTGCCGCCCGCCGTTGACGTGCGCAAACGTGGCGTAGGTACGCTGCGTGAGCGCATCCAGCAACCCGAAGGCCCAGCCATTGGCCGTTTTTCCGGTGAGCTTGACCGCGCCCAGAAGGGGCACGGCCGACGGATTCTCCACCACCCGCCAGTCCTCGACGTCCCCGGTGTCGGGCAGGCTGTAGTAGCCCTGCGGCTGCCGACCGATCCGCCGCGAGTAGAAGAGATAGGTTCGTAAATCCCCGTCGTCGTCCGCTCCTACCGTCTGAAAGATCGAAGTGCCTTCGAGAAAAAAGGGCCGTTTTTCCGGGTAGAAGGTCTCGAAGGCCGTCAGGTTGAGCACCACCTCGTCCAGCTCGACCTGGCCGAAGTCCGGATTGACCGTCAGGTTCAGGATGGTGTTGTTGGTCAGGTTGTACTGCACGTCGCCGCCCAGCCGGAAGGTGGGGCTGATCGGATCCAGATAGCGCGGCGTCAGGTCACGGCTCCAGTGCGTGCCCCCTGCTACCGCATACGGCGTCAGCAGCAGTGCCCGGGACGGTCGAATACCTTCGAGCCCTTCGAGCGTGCCGAATCGGGACACAAAGCCGCCCGAAGTCCGGGGCACATAGGCCCAGAAGACCTGCTCGTTCTTTCGCCCGATGATCCGGCCGAAGTTGATTCCCCAGCGCAACGTGTCGGACCGGCTGAAGCGCAGGGCGGTGAACGGAATCCGAAACTCTGCGCTCCAGCCGTCGGGTCGCATGGCGACGCGCGCCTCCCAGAGCGCGTCCCAGTTGAAATCCTCGTCGTTGCCGTCGTTCAGAATAAGAAAGTCGGCCTTCGTGCCGACCGCATTGACGAGAAAGGCAAAGGCGGTCTTGCGATCCCGGTAGCTGTCGATCAGCACACCCACCCAGTCGGCGGGCACGACACGATCCCGGCGGGCCAGCCGCCGCAGAATCCGGTCCGTCTCGCGGTCGTAGCACACGAACGCCACGTACAGCGCCGCGTCGTCATAGAGCACACGCACCTCGGTGCGCTCGGTGGCCGGCTGGCCGTCGTGCGGCTCACGCTGCCAGAAGTCGGTGGCGGCCGGCGCCTGTCGCCAGGCGGCTTCTTCGACGTGGCCGTCCAGTTCTACGGAACCCGTAAGGCGAACGGCACGAAGCGTCGGAGCCTGGCGCGGCTGTGCCTGCAACACTCCCACAAGCCCCAAACACAGCCCCACAACCAGCATACGGCAGGACTTCATCGCAAAGGAGGGCGGGTTGACGGTGGGCACCAATCGGAAGGCCTCTTCAGGAACGGCCCGGTCTACGGAAGCATTGCCCGACAGGTTACAACCTGAGCGCGGCCGGGAGCATCCCTGCAAGGTTGCGGGTAGAAAAGGCCATGCAAACCGGAGTGACGATGGCAGGCAACGGACAACAGCGCGAGGTTATTCGCATCACGTTTCCGGACGGATCGGAGCGTACCTTCCCCAAAGGCATCACCGGCCGCGAGCTGGCCGAGCAGATCTCACCGCGTCTGGCCCGCGAAGCGCTGGCCATCGAGGTCAACGGCGAGGTACGCGACCTGACCCGTCCCATTGAAGAGGACGCCCGCGTGCGCATCCTGACCTGGGAGGACCCGGAAGGGAAGGCCGTCTACTGGCACTCGACGGCGCACCTGATGGCCGAGGCGCTGGAGGCCCTGTACCCAGGCGTCAAGTTTGGCATCGGCCCGCCCATCGAGCAGGGCTTCTACTACGACGTGGACCTGGGCGGCCGCAAGCTCTCGGCCGAGGACCTGGCCCGCATCGAGGAAAAAATGCGGGAGCTGGCCCGCCGCGACGTGCCCTACGAGCGCATTCCGGTCTCCAAACAGGAAGCCCTGGAGTACTTCAAAAAGAAAGGCGATCCCTACAAGGTCGAGCTGATCGAAGAACTCGAAGACGGCACGATCACTTTCTACCGCCAGGGCAACTTCACCGACCTGTGCCGCGGGCCGCATCTGCCTTCGACGGGCTACATCAAGCACGTGAAGCTGCTCAACGTCGCGGGCGCCTACTGGCGCGGCGACGAGCGCCGGCCCCAGCTCACCCGCATCTACGGCATCAGCTTCCCCAAGAAAAAAGAACTCGACGAATACCTGCACCGGCTCGAAGAAGCCCGCAAGCGGGACCACCGCCGGCTGGGCCGCGAGCTGGAGCTGTTCACCTTCAGCCAGAAGGTGGGTCCGGGCCTGCCGCTCTGGCTACCCCGCGGGGCCACGCTGCGCGAGACGCTGATCAATTTCCTGCGCGAGGAGCAGATCCGGCGGGGCTACCAGCCCGTGGTTACGCCCCATATCGCCCGGCTGGAGCTGTACAAGACGAGCGGGCACTATCCGTACTACAAGGATAGCCAGTTCCCGCCCATGATCGAAAATCCGGAGACGGGCGAGGGCTATCTGCTCAAGCCGATGAACTGCCCGCACCACATCATGATCTACGCCGACCGGCCCCGCTCTTACCGGGAGCTGCCGCTCCGGCTGGCCGAGTTCGGGCAGGTCTATCGCTACGAGCAGACGGGCGAGCTGAGCGGCCTGACGCGCGTGCGCGGCTTTACGATCGACGACGCCCACATCTTCTGCCGTCCGGATCAGGTCAAGGACGAATTCAAGAACGTCATCGACCTGACGCTTTACGTCTTCCGGTCGCTGGGCTTCGACGAATTCGAGGCCCAGATCTCGCTCCGCGATCCGAACAACCGCGAGAAGTACGTGGGCGACGACGAGCTCTGGGCGCAGGCCGAACAGGCCATCCGCGAGGCGGCCGCCGAAATGGGCCTGCAGGCCACCGAAGAGCTGGGTGAAGCGGCCTTCTACGGGCCCAAGCTCGACTTCATGGTGCGCGATGCGCTGGGCCGCCGCTGGCAGCTCGGCACCGTCCAGCTCGACTACATCCTGCCGGAACGCTTCGACCTGTACTACATCGGCGCCGACAACCAGAAGCACCGGCCCGTCATGATCCATCGGGCGCCGTTCGGCTCGCTGGAGCGGTTCATCGGCGTGCTCATCGAGCACTGCGCCGGTAACTTCCCGCTCTGGCTGGCGCCCGTGCAGGTGGCCGTGCTCCCGCTGAGCGACGAATTGAACGACTACGCCGAAGCGGTGGGCCGCCGGCTGCTGGAGGCTGGCTTCCGGGTGGAGGTGGACACCCGCACGGAAACGATCGGCTACAAGATCCGCCAGGCCGAGGTGCAGAAGATTCCCTACATGCTGATCGTCGGCCGTCGCGAGCGGGAGGCCGGCACGGTGGCCGTCCGCAAGCACGGCGAGGGCGACCAGGGCCCCGCCACGGTGGAGGAATTCATCGAGCGGCTCCGCGCCGAAATCGAAGCGGCCACCCGACGTGCAACCGTTTCGGAAAACGCGTGAATTTGCCCCGTCACGGGCGGAACTCACGGACATGCTGCGCGTGAGTCCGCCCCGATCGGCGTTGTTCATCCATTAACCAAACCAGGGTACGAGCTATCGCTAAGGCAGACAAATTCCGGGTCAACGAGGAGATTCGCGCGCCTCGCGTTCGTGTTGTTGACCCCGAAGGGAATCACGGGATCTACGATCTGAAAAAGGCGCTGGAAATGGCCCGCCAGCGCGGGCTGGACCTGGTGGAGATTGCCCCGAACGCCAATCCACCGGTCTGCAAGATCATCGACTACGGAAAATTCCGCTACGAACAGCAGAAGAAAGAAAAAGAGGCGCGCCGAAAGCAACTGGCTCAGCAGATCAAAGAGATCCGCTTTCGTCCGCACACGGACACCCACGACTTCGAGTTCAAAACGCGCCATGCCCGCCAGTTTCTGGAAGACGGGCACAAGGTGAAAGCGTGGGTGCAGTTCCGCGGGCGTGACATCATCTATCAGGATGCCGGACTGGATCTGCTGCGCCGGTTCATCGAGGCCCTCCAGGACATTGCCAAAATCGACCAGCCGCCCAAGATGGAGGGCCGGCGCATGACGGTGATTCTTTCACCCACGAAGAAAAAGTAAAGGTTTCACCCAAAATTCCCCGGCCATCCACGGGAGGTTCGGCGTGTCGGCTTGCCGAACCGGTGGGTTGGATCGTATAATGGCCGACTCTGTTGGTTCTGTCGCAAGCGTGCAGCACGTACGGAAGCCATGCCAAAAGTCAAAACGAACAGCGGCGCCAAGAAGCGGTTCAAGGTGACCGCCACCGGTAAGATCAAGCGGCGGCGGGCGTTTCACAGCCACCTGCTCACCAAAAAGTCCAAAAAGCGGAAGCGTCACCTGCGCCAGCCTGCGCTGGTCGACGCCACGGATGTACGCCGCGTCCGGCGCCTGCTGCACATCGGTCTTAAGGGATAAGCCAGGAGGGAACGAGAGCCATGCCACGCGCAACGAATAAAGTCGCGGCACGCCGCCGGCGTAAGAAGATCCTGAACATGGCGAAGGGCTACTGGGGCCGGCGGAGCAAGATCTACACGATTGCCAAGCATGCCGTCGAAAAGGCGCTCCAGTACGCCTACCGCGACCGGCGCCAGCGCAAGCGCCAGTTCCGGCGGCTGTGGATCATCCGCATCAACGCGGCCGCACGCCAGAACGGCACCACCTACTCCCGCTTTATGGGCGCGGTTCGCCAGGCGGACATCCAGTTGAACCGCAAGGTGCTGGCCGATCTGGCCGTCAACGATCCGAACACGTTCAGCCAGATCGTGCGCGCCGTTTCGGCATGAAGCGGTCGGCATCCATCCGATTTTTCCGCGTTCGCGCCGCTGGCCTGTAACCGGGGCGCCGAACGTTCTGCAGGCAATCCCCAGCCCGCCCCTGTTACAGGCCGGCGGGCTTTCTTATTTCCGGACACGCCATGGCTACGCTTTCCATGCAGGAAGAACTCGAGGCGCTGCGCCACGCCATCGAAACCACACCCATCGACTCGGAGGAGGCGGCCGAGGCCTTCCGCATTCGCTTTCTGGGACAGCGCAGCGGTCAGATCACGCACCTGTTCAAGCGCATCCGGGAGGCCCCGCCCGAGGAGCGTCCCCGCATCGGCCAGCAACTGAACGCATTGAAACGGCTGGCCGAGCAGCGGCTGGAGGAAGCCCGTGCCCGCCTGCGCCGGGCGGCCCGCCCTCGCACCGAGGTGCCCGACCTGACGCTACCGGGCCGCCGCACGTTTACCGGATCGCTCCATCCGCTGACCCGGACACTCGAAGCCATCGTCCGCGTCTTCGAGCAGCTCGGCTTTTCGGTGGCCGAAGGCCCGGAAATCGAAGACGACTGGCACAACTTCACGGCGCTGAACTTCCCGCCGGACCACCCGGCCCGCGACATGCAGGATACGTTCTTCCTGCACCAGGGCGCTTCCCATCAGGAGGCCGTCGTGCTCCGCACGCACACCTCGCCCGTGCAGATTCGCGTGATGGAACGGATGGCCCCGCCCATCCGCATCATCGCTCCGGGCCGCGTCTACCGCAACGAGGCCGTCTCCTACAAGTCCTTCTGCCTGTTTCACCAGGTCGAAGGGCTCTACGTGGATCGAAACGTGTCGATGGGTGACCTGAAGCAGGTGCTCTACCTGTTCGCACGGGCGCTCTTCGGCGAAGACGTGCGCATGCGCTTCCGCCCCAGCTTCTTCCCCTTCACCGAGCCGAGCGCGGAGGTGGACATCTGGTGGCCGCTGCCCGACCACCCCGAGGGCGGCCAGTGGATGGAAATTCTCGGCTGCGGCATGGTCCATCCCAACGTGTTCCGCGCCGTGGGCATCGATCCCGAGCAGTACACCGGCTATGCGTTCGGCATGGGCGTCGAACGCATCGCCATGCTGCGCTACGGCATCGACGACATCCGGCTGTTTTACGAAAACGACCTGCGTTTCCTGGAGCAATTTTAAGCGATGAAACTCTCCTACCGCTGGCTGCAGCAATACATCGACCTGGACCTGTCCCCTTCGGAGCTGGCCGAGGCCCTGATCGGCCTGGGTCTGGAGGTCGAAGAGGTCGAGCCGCTGGGCACCGACCTTAAGGGCGTGGTGATCGGCCAGGTGCTGGAGGTACGCCCCCACCCCAACGCCGACCGTCTGACGCTCTGCCGCGTCGATCTGGGGAGCGGCGAGCCGGTCCCGATCGTCTGCGGAGCGCCCAACGTGGCGGCCGGACAGAAAGTGGCCGTCGCCACCCCCGGCACCACGCTGCTGCTGACCGACCGCGAGGGCAACCGCCAGCCTGTCACAATCCGCAAGACGAAGATCCGGGGCGAGGTGTCCGAGGGCATGATCTGCGCCGAGGACGAACTCGGCCTCTCGGACGACCACAGCGGGATCCTCGTGCTGCCCGACGATGCGCCCGTCGGCCAGCCCTTTGTCGAATACCTGCAGCAACAGGGCCTGACGGTACCGGACTACCGGCTCGAAGTCAGCCTGACGCCCAACCGGGCCGACGCGGCCAGCCACCTCGGCGTGGCCCGCGACCTGTCGGCCCTGCTCGACCGGCCATTGCGCCGTCCCGAAGTGGCCGTGCCCGAACCCGGCGGCGAGGCCGCCCGTCAGGTGCAGGTGACCATCGACGCCCCGGAGGCCTGTCCGCGCTACGTGGCGCTGCTGGTGCGCAACGTGCGCATCGGTCCCTCGCCGCTCTGGCTGCGCCAGCGCCTGGCCGCCATCGGCCTGCGCTCGATCAACAACGTAGTGGACGTGACCAACTACGTGCTGCACGAGTGCGGCCAGCCCCTGCACGCCTTCGACTTCGACCGGCTGATCGGCGGGCGCATTCACGTGCGGCTGGCCCGCGCGGGCGAGCAGTTCACCACGCTCGATGGCAAGACCCGTCAGCTTCCCGAAGGCGCTTTGCTGATCTGCGATGCCGAGCGGCCGGTGGCGCTGGCCGGCATCATGGGCGGCGAAAACTCCGAAGTGACCGACACCACGACGAACATTCTCATCGAAAGCGCCTATTTCGATCCGTCCACCATCCGGCGCACTTCGAAGGCGCTGGGTCTGCAGACGGATTCGTCCTACCGCTTCGAGCGTGGGGTCGATGCCGGCCTGCAGCGCTGGGCGGCCGCCCGTGCCGCGCAACTCATCGTGGAGGTGGCCGGTGGCGAGATCGTGCCCGGCGTGGTGGACGTGCAGGTGCGGTCGTTCGAGCCGCGCACCGTGACGCTGCGCCTGCCGCGTCTGGCCCGCGTGCTGGGCACCGAGATCCCGTCCGACGAGGTGCGACGCATTCTGGATCGGCTGGGCTTCGAGCCGAAGCCGGAAGGCGAGGCCTTCCGCTGCACGGTGCCGCTCTACCGTCCGGACGTGCACGAGGAGATCGATCTGATCGAAGAGGTGGCCCGCGTGCACGGCTACGACCGGCTGCCCATGCCCGAGGCGTTCTCCGTACCGGCGCGCGTGCCCGAAGAGCCGCCGGCCCAGGCGCTGCGTCGCCGCGTGCGCACACTGCTGACCGGCTTCGGCCTGCGGGAAATCTACACGAACAGCCTGCTGCCACGCGAGGTGGTGCGCCGCTTCGTGCCCGCCTCGGGTTCCGACCACCAGACCGACGCGCCGCATCTGGTCGAAACGCTCAACCCCATCTCGGCCGAGATGGCCGTGCTGCGACCGTCGCTCCTGCCCGGTCTGGTGCAGACCCTCGTCTACAACCAGAACCGGGGTCAGCAGGTGCTGCGCTTCTTCGAGTTCGGGCGCGTCTTTGCCCGCACGGACCGCACCGACACGCCCGTGCCCGGCTTCGCCGAGCACGAAGCGCTCATCATCGGACTGAGTGGCCCGCACGCTCCCGAAGGCTGGGACGTGCAGCCGCGCCTGACGGACTTCTTCGACCTCAAAGGGCTGGTCGAAACGCTGCTGGACACGCTGCACCTGAGCGACCGCATCGCGCTGGTCCCGGCCGAATCGCCCGAGCCGACGGCCGCCTATCAGATGAACCTGGTGGCCGACGGGCGTGTGCTGGGCACGCTGGCCCGCCTTTCGGACGCGCTTCAGGAGGCCTATGAACTGCGTGCCCCGCTCTACTACGCCGAACTGAACTGGGATGCCTTTGCCGAGATCGCCCACCCAGCCCAGCAGCGCCGCTACCGGCCCTTCAGCCGCTTCCCCGAGGTGGATCGCGACCTGGCCGTGCTCGTCGATCGCGACCAGCCGGTCGGTCCCCTGCTCGAAACCATCCGGGAAGCCGGCGGCGAACTGCTCCGTCACGTGGGCGTCTTCGACCTGTACGAGGGCGAGCGCATCCCGTCCGGCAAAAAGAGCGTGGCCTTCTCGCTGCGCTTCGGCGCCGACCGGACACTGACCGACGAAGAGGTGGATGCCCGCGTCGAGGCGATCGTCCGCGAGCTCGAGCGCCGCTTCAGTGCACAACTGCGCCGTTGAGATCGTATATTGTGCCTGTTGAAACAGGCTGCAACTATGGGCAACCGCAAAAACAAAAAATCACGGCGGCATCGGCGGCCCCACCGGAGCGGGCCGGTTCACCTGCGGAGTCTGGAGGCGCTGGAGCAGTTGCGCGACCGCGTCGTGGAAACGGCCCGCGAGCTGGCCCGTCTGCGCGAAGCACAGCACGCACTGCGCGAGCAGCTCGGCGCGCTGGCCGCCGAAATGCCGGCCCTGCCACCGGGCGGTGGTGGCGCGCGCATCGTCTTTCCGGAAGATCCGGAAGTGCTCCGTCAGAAGGTACAGGCCTTCATCGAGGCCGTCGATTATTACCTGGAGCAGGATCTCGGTGCGGCCGGCACCCCGCCGCCTGCGGCTTCCTGATCAAAAAGCGCGGCCATGGCGCTGGAAAAATCCATCCAGATCTCCATTCTGGGACGCAGGTACCCGCTGCGGGTGCGCGCGGAGGACGAGGCGTTGATGTATCGCCTGGCCGCCATGGTCGAGGAAAAAATGCGGGCCTTCCGGGAAGCACACCCGGAGCAGTCCGAACTGACCGCCGCCGTGATCGTAGCGCTTTCGCTGGCCGAAGCGCTGCATGAAGCGCAGAAGGCGCTCCGGGAGCTGGACGAAACGCTCTACGAAACGATCCAGGAGCTGCTGGAGCTGCTGGAACATCCGGAATCTTCCGCAACCCCGCCGGAACAGCCTGCCAGCGATGCAATATAAAGGCGCTGCCTGCATCAGGCAGGCCGGCGCAAGCCTGCAGTCACGCGTAATAAAGGGACCTAACACCTGTACGCGAGGGAGCCTTCCTTCCGATCCGGACGACAGGCCTCAGTCCCGACCTCGTCGGGATCTCCTTCCGCACCGGAAGGGGCCGAGGAAGTCGGAACGATCGGAGCGGCACCCACTGTGTCGATGAGGGGGTTCCTTGAACCCGGGCTGCAGGTTTGTGGCCGGATTTTTTCCACGCCCCGGCAGGGTTACGGAACCTGTCGGGGCGTCTTTTTTTAATCCTTCTTAACCGTTATCAGACGTCTTCACGCTTAATCCGGACGACTATGGAACTGTTATGGATAGCCGGCCTGGCGCTTCTGGCTGTAGGGGCCGGCATTGCACTGGATAGATGGCTGCTGACCCGTTCCCTGCAATCCGCCCGGGAGCAGGCTCGAAAAATCCTGGCCGAAGCGGAGGCCCAAGCCCAGGCCTACCAGCAGGAACATCTGGAAAAAGCGCAAGAGGCGCTCCGGCGGGAACGCCAGGCGTTCGAGCAGGAACAGGCCGAAGCCCGCAAGGCGCTGCAGCAGGCGCAGGAGCGCCTTGCCGAACGCCAGGAGGCGCTGAACCGCCGCACGTTCCGCGTCAACGAGCGCGAGAAAACGCTGGCCAAGGCCGCCGAAGCCATCGAAGCACTGCGCCGGGAGGCCGATGCCAACTTCCGCCAGGCCGAAGCGCTTCATCAGCAGGCACAGGCGCTGTTCGAGTCGCTGCGCCGCCAACAGGAGGCGCTCGCGCAACGGGAAGCCGAGGTCAACCGCCTGCAGGAAGAACTGACGGTCAAACAGGCCGAACTGGACCGGACGCTGGAGGAGCAGTTGCGTCGGCTGGAGCAGATCGCGGGCATGTCGCGCCAGGAGGCCAAGGAAGCGCTCATGGCGCAGATGGTCGAAGAAGCCAAGCTGGAAGCGGCCTCCATGATCAAAGAAATCCGCGACGAGGCCCGGATGAAAGCCAACCGCGAGGCTCGCAAGATCATCCTGACGGCCATTCAGCGGACGGCCGCCAGCCACGCCATCGAAAACACCGTCTCGGTGGTCAACATCCAGTCTGACGAGATGAAGGGCCGCATCATCGGGCGCGAGGGTCGTAACATTCGCGCCTTCGAGGCGGCCACCGGCGTCGAGGTGATCGTCGACGACACGCCCGAGGCGGTGATCCTTTCGGCCTTCAACCCGATCCGTCGCGAGATCGCCCGCCTGGCGCTGACCAAGCTGATCCAGGACGGCCGCATCCACCCGGCCCGCATCGAGGAAGTGGTCGAAAAGGCCACGGCCGAGATCGAAGAAGAGATCATGGAGACGGGCGAGCGGACCGTCATCGATCTGAACCTGCACGGCATGCATCCGGAGCTGATTCGACTGATCGGCCGGATGCGCTACCGCACGAGCTACGGCCAGAACCTGCTGGCCCACTCCATCGAGACGGCCCGCATCGCCTCGCTGATCGCCGCCGAGCTGGGTCTGGATGCCGACAAAGCCCGCCGTGCCGGGCTGCTGCACGACATCGGCAAGGTCGTCGAGGAAGAGATCGACCGCCCGCATGCGCTGGTGGGCATGGAACTCTGCCGCAAGTACAAGGAAGATCCGGAGGTGTGCAACGCGGTGGGTGCCCACCACGACGAGATCGAAATGACCACGCTGATCGCGCCCATCGTACAGGCAGCCGACGCCATTTCGGGTGCACGTCCGGGTGCCCGTCGCGAGGCGCTGGAAGCCTATATCAAGCGGCTGGAAAAGCTCGAGGCATTGGCCGCCTCGTTCCCGGGCGTCGAGCGCGTCTACGCGATCCAGGCCGGACGCGAGGTGCGCGTGATCGTCAACCACAGCCTGGTCTCCGACGCCCAGGCCGAGCAGCTGGCGATCGACATTTCGAAAAAGATCCAGAGCGAGATGCAGTATCCGGGCCAGATCAAAGTGACGGTCATTCGCGAGGTGCGCTCGGTCGCCTATGCCAAGTAATGTTACCGGGTCCACGACCACCCCGCCTGCAGCCCCACTTCGGCTGTGTTTGATCACCGATGATCCGCTGCTGGTAACAGCGGTCCAGTTGAGTTGTCCGCCTCCGCACGAACTGTGGGTGTTCGGATGGCAGGCGCTGGGCGGCCCACAACATACTCTGTCGGAACAGGGGCAGCAGCTGCTGGAAACCGCCCGACAGGCCAGTGCTGTGCTGGTGGACTGGCAACTGGCGCAGGCACCGCTGATCAACACGCTGGGCTTTTACCTGCGTCGTCAGGCTACTGCTCCCCTGATTGCTCTGTGCCGAACCGGCCCGGAAGCCCAGATTGCCGCCCTGGTAGCCGGCGCCGACGCCGCCCTGACCTTTCCCCTCCAGCCTGCTTTGATCCAGGCACACCAGGTAGCCTATCAGCGGCTGGTGCGCGACCTTCGTTTGGAAGCCACAGCCGCCACCCTTCCCCATGATGTACGACAGGTGGGACGCCTGCGGCTTGACCGCACCGCCCATCGCTTCTTTATTGATGATCAAGAAGTGGAGGTAACACCCCGGGAATTTGCCCTGCTGGACTTTTTGCTCTCGCGCCCCGGGGTCGCCTGCTCTCGCCACGAGATTCTGGCCCACGTCTGGGGTATCACATTCGACACCGGCACCAACATGGTGGACGTTTACATGTATTTTCTGCGGCGGAAACTGGAAGCACATGGCCTCAAGAATGTGATCCGCACCATTCGTGGATATGGCTATCGGTTGGATTTGCCCGCCGAACCGCCGGAAAAAAACACGTAACGGAGCAATCTCGGCTCAACTTTCACCGGGGGTACGCGTTTCAGCGGTTGCAGTACTTGCCGCAGGATTCCGGTTGGCTGATCCCGGCCTGCACAAGGCCCGCCGGGCGGCAACGTGCGGCGTCCGTTCGGGAAGACGGACCAAGGGACGGCCCGGCCGGAAGGCATTCATTTAAGGCAGGAGGTGTACGCTTCTATGACGTACGCGGCGCGTATGGAGCGGTGGGGTGGGTATAGTGCGTTGCTTATGGCTGCGCTGTTTGTGGCCAGTGTCTCCCTGACGGCTTGGATGCCGCCCCTGGATGAGCAATCTCCGATCCCTTTCTGGCCCCACTTACTGTTTGACTACCTGTTCGCCCTGATGGCGCTGCTGGGACTGGCCCTGATCCCGGCGGTTCATCAACGCCTGCAGGCCAGTTCCCCTCTCCTGACCTGGAGTGCCGGCGTCGCACAGGTAGGTTTTGCCCTGACGGCTATTGTCAGTCTCTGGCAGGCTGACTACGAAACCAGCCTGTGGCGCGAAGCCGCCAGCGAGGCCTCCGGATCGCTGGGACTGCTACAGGGTGGCTGGAGCGGCTGGTTGCAGCTGCTGCTGGAACGCATGCCCCGGGGCTGGCTGGAGACGGCCGGAGTCGGACTGTGGATTTTTGTGGTAAGCTGGATCGCGCATCGCCTGCCCGTCTGGCCCACCAGCCTGACTCAGAGTGGCCTGGTGCTGGGAGCGGCGATGGCCTGTATCGCCCTGGGCGCCACCACCGGCTTCACGTTCCTGCAGGTGTTTGGCCTGCTGAACTATCTGATCCTCTGGCCCTTCTGGCTATTGCGACTGGGGCTCTTTCTGCTCCATCCAATTCCGGTGCTGGCGCCTTCCTTTGCGCACATGCGGCGCAAGGCGGAGGCTCTGGGACGCCGCCTGCATCTGCGGCGCACGCCGGTGGCTCGAACGCCGGAGTCGCCTCAGTAACGCAATGCCAACCGGGCACTGTCCGGAAGGGCCCGGAAAACCGCCCGAATATCACCAGGCGGCAGTTCCAGCACGATGGGCACCGGGATCGTGGCGTCGCCTTGCAACAACGCGGCGATAAGTCGGGCTTCGCGCCACAGGTGCGTGCGCCCGACAAAAAACCAGCGTTCCAATCGTTCGCTCAGGCTGGTCGGCGGCGACAGCAGCCAGAGCTCCAGACCCCGATCGAATGCCAGGTAGACCCAGACGCCCCCGGAATCCTCCCGCGGGGGCAGGATCGGTGGCCGCTGCTGCGCTTCGAGCGTATCGGCCGGTGCCTCTACCTCGGTAATGGGATAACGTGGAATGGAAGCGCGATAAGCCCGCCACACGAACGGATGGGCCGTTGCTTCCATTTTTCGAAGCGTTGTCGGTACACTCAGTCGTTGAATCGACACTTCACGTACCGGCAAGCCGGCAATCTCCAGCGTCAGGCGTCGGGCCGGCAGATCGACCACCAGCCCTACCTGCCGAGAGCGAGCCATTTCGAGCCGCTGCTGCAAAAAAGCCTGGAGCAGCCGAAGAGAATCGATGGTGCCGTCTCCGGTACGGCTCGACGGTACGGGGGTCTGGGCAAGCAACACGGGCAGCACGACCAGCAGGAGCAAAACCAATCCCGGAAGCAGCAGTGCTCGTATCCAGAAACTGCGCTGCCCCAACACCTGCCTGCTCAGCTCCCGGAGCCTCCGCAATCTTTCAGTAACCTGCGTCTTCATCGGCTGCTCATACGATTTCCGGGCAATCATTTTGCATGTGAGAAAGCACGGGCGCACACTGCGGTGCGCCCCTACCAGATTATTGATGTTTTCCTTATCCCGTAGGGGCGGACCACTGTGTCCGTCCCATCACACTGGATTATGTCCGGTGCACAGAGGGTTGTGCCATCATGCACCGGTAAATCATCGATCCCATATCAGTAGATGTACACGGGTGCGCCCAGGGGAAGCGTTCGATAAACAACTTCCAGATCGGCATCGCCCAGGCGCACACATCCGTGGGTTACCGGAAGTCCCAGCAGGCGCTGATACAGGGTCCCGTGGATCAGGTATCCGTTGCCAATGGCCAGTGCATACCGCCCGAGCACCCCGTACTCGTACCGCTCGGGAGAACCAGGCGGCGGAATGGGTTTGCCTTCTTCGACAAAGGCCCAGTCCGGCTTATGCCAGACGGGATTGACGATTTTGGACTGCACGAAAAACTGACCACGGGGCGTTTGAAAAAGCCAGCTGCGTCCCCCACTTCCTTTCAGGTACACATAACTGCCGGTCGAGCAGCGGCCTTCTCGAATCAGCCGCCCTCCCACGTAGAGCCAGAAGTGGTTTTCCGTAGTACTGACGACCAGATAGGCGCCAGCGGGACGCCGGGCTGCCAGTCGTCGTTCCAGACGCGCAATGCTTCGCCGGAGCGTAGCCTCATCGACCGAAGCCGCCTCGGCATAGACCGGCGCGGTCTCGAGCGATAGCAATGCGCTGCGCAGCACCGGCGCCATGCCGACGCATCCCAGCGACAGCAGAAGGCCGGCCATCCACCCGCCCCATCTTGCCATCCGCGCAATGTTCATCGTGCATGCACCGCAATCATTTGTTGGACCCACGACGGCGGATCCAGTGTGCCGACGATCACGACCGGTGTACCCACCGGAATCATTTCATAGAGGCGACGCATGTCCTGATTGTGCAGGGCCACGCAGCCTTCCGTCCAGTCGGCCCCGCGCCCCCCTTCGCCATGGATTTCAATCAGGCCCCCGATTTTTGCCCCGGGAGGCAGCAATCCTTCCCGCCGGGCTCGGGCAAAACGTGCCCGATCCTCGGCATTGGGATAATCCAGAAGGAGCGCCCGGTAGTACCGGGTTTCGCCCGGCCCCAGCTTGCGCACCACGCGATAACGTCCCTCGGGCGTGGCCCGATCGCCTGCGTAGTGTTTGGAGCCCATCCAGTTGGGCCCGAGCTCTATGGGAAAGACGGCCACCTGTCGGTCGCCCCGATAGACCAGGCATCGTCGGGCCATTTTGTCCACGACAATCAGCCACTGGTTCTGGCGTCGGGCTTCGGCGCGGGCTTCGGCCACCCATTGCCGCCAGCGCGGTACCTGGGCCAGGTAATCGCGCACATAATCGCTTACCTGTTGCGTCAGGGCCAGCGTTTGCAGGTGGGCCTGCCGGGCCTTTCGGGCGGCCTCCCAGAGCGCCTGTTGCTCAAAGGCATACTGGGCCGCCTGATATTGCTGTTGCGCGACCTGTAGCTGCTGGAGCCAGGCCGGGCGATACGGCAGCAGCCGCAGCCACCGCTGTAGCGAATCCAGACGCGGTGCAAGGGCCGCCAGCATCTGACGACTTTCCCGGTGGAGCGAGTCGCGCACCTGCGCGGCCTGTGCGGCGGCCACGATCGCCTCGTGCTGCGCCTGCCGGGCCAGCGCGGTTATCTGCGCATAGTCGTCCGGGAGGCTCCACCAGCGCTGGTTGGCAAGCCGCCACCGCCGGAGCACCTCCTCCCAGACCTGCTCGGCCTTTCGCCAGTGCGTGGGCGCATACTGCTCGGCGGCTACGGCGCGCGCCTGCGCCAGCGCTTGCTGCGCAGCTTCGACCGCCGTTCGAGGGCTCTGGCGCAGGGCAAAGTAGCCATACGTCAGGCCGGCCAGCGGCATCAGAAACAGACCGATCAGGCCCAGCCGATACCCCCAGCGACGTCCAGATGTGCGGAAGGCCTCCGGCCTTCCCATCCGATGGGAAGCACCGGAGGCCTTCCGCCATGACCGGCGATCCGACACGTCAGCTTCCCTGTCCCGGACGCGTCTTGGCAATGGCCTCATTCAGTTCGTTGACCAGGCCGGCGGCACGATCGCGGGCTTGCTGCGCCAGCTGATGCGCCTGGAAAACGTCACCGCGCTCCAGCGCCGCCGCGGCTTCGTTCAGCAGGCCTTCCACGCTGGTGGCATCTTCCCGGATCGACACCAGCGCGATGGCGCCCTCTTTGCCACGCGGCGCCCGTCCCAGCAGCTCATGCGTCTGCATCAGCGCCTGACGCGCCTCGGCAATGAGCGCCTCGGTCTCTGCCCGGAGCGCCTCCTTGCGTTCGGCGACCTGCTGGGTCGCCTGCTGCGCCGTCTCCGTTACAAACTGCAGGAGTTGCTCGGCCCGCTTGTAGTCCCGGGCCAGTGCGAAGCGGGCATTCTGCGCCTCAATTTCGGCCTGGGCCGCAGCCAGTGAATCCTGCGCAGCCCGGTAGAGATCGGCCACATAAACGTCCGCTTCGGCACTGTCTGCGGCCTGAAGCGCACGCTGCGCCGCTTCAAGTTGTTCGTTCGGGGCACTGGCACAGCCCGCCCATAACAGGCCGATAGCCAGCAGTCCGCCCCATGTCCAACGCGTCTTCATACGCTGCCTCCTGGTTGGTTTATCGGGTGAGCCTTACGCCGACGATGACGCCAACCGCCATCATCCAAACGCGGCGCTTTATACGCCAGGTCGGCCGCCGCTTCTTTCTATGTGCGATTAAAAGTGGAGCTTGGATCGATTAAAAGTGGCTTAAAGCGCTGCCCGCCCCAACAGATAGGCGCCGTACAGACCCAGCAACAACAGGCCTTCACCTCGATGGATGCGGTGGCCACTCCACATCAGCGGCAGCAGGACCCAGGTCAGTGCGTTCATGACCAGCAGGTCCAGATGCTGCACGTCCGTGGTCTGCAGCGGACGCACCACGGCCGAAAGTCCCAGAATGGCCAGTAGATTGAACAGATTGGAACCCACCACATTCCCCACGGCAATATCGGCTTCGCGGCGCAGCGCGGCCACCACCGAGGTAGCCAGTTCCGGCAAGCTCGTACCCACCGCCACCACGCTCAAGCCAATAAAGGCCTCCGACAATCCCAGCCAGCGAGCGAGCGTTACCGCTCCTTCCAGAAACCAGTGCCCGCCCACCACCAGTAACCCCAGTCCGAGCACAACGATCGCACCTTCGATCCACGGATGACGCAACGGATGCGGCAGGGTGGCGGTCCCCTCCTGCAACAGTTCCGGGCTTTCTTTGCGACTCAGGTAGAAGTTGAGCCCCGTGTAACAACCCAGCAGTCCCAGCAACAACACCCCGCCCTGCCATCCCAGCCGCCCATCCCACAGCAGCCCTCCGCTCAGCAGCGAAACCCCGATCAGCAGCGGTACGTCCAGCCGGAGCAGACGCGCCTGTACCCTGAGCGGCTGCAAGACCGACGCCAGACCGAGAATCAGTGCAATGTTGCAGATGTTGGACCCCACCACATTGCCCACAGCCACATCCGCACTTCCCCTCAGCGCGGCCTGCACACTCACGACAATTTCCGGACTACTGGTCCCCCAGGCCACGATCGTCAGCCCGATGACCAGCGGCGAGACGCCCAGCCGAAGGGCCAGTGCCGCACTTCCCCGCACCAGCCCCTCCGCCCCGAGATAGAGCCCTCCCAGACCCAGGACGATCCAGAGCAGCGCGTCGCCCATCGATCCATGCCCGAACATTTGGCATCGCCAACGCCGCTGCTCAGCGTTTGTGCCTCAGGAGCGCGCCAGCTCGCGATCCAGATTGTAGCGTTTGCGCTTCTCCCAGAGCGTCTTTTTGGAAATGCCCAGCATGCGGGCGGCTTCGGTGAAGCTGGCCTTGTAGTGCTTGAGCGTGTGCAGGATATAGGCTTTTTCCAGCTCTTCCAGCGTGCTCCCGCTGGGGAAGTAGAACACACCGTTGGAAGGCGGCAGGGCCACTCCGTTGGAAGACGCAGTAGCAGGCAGCAGGTGCAGATCGTCGGCGTCGATCCACTCCTTTCTGTTGAAAATCATGGCCCGTTCGAGCACGTTGCGCAGCTCACGCACGTTGCCGGGCCAGTGATAGTCCAGCAGCTTCTTTTCCGCTTCGGGCGTCAGGCCCTTCACCTGCCGGCCCAGTTCTCTGTTGAACTGCTCGATGAAATGCCGGGCGATCAGAAGCACGTCGCGGCCCATCTCCCGCAGCGCCGGCAGGTAGATATTGACCACGTTGATCCGGTAGAAGAGGTCCTGCCGGAACTTCCGCTCGGCCACCAGCTGCTCCAGGTTGACGTTGGTGGCGCACAGAATACGCACGTTGACCTGAATGTCGTCGATACCGCCCAGACGCCGGAACGTCCGGCTTTCCAGAAACGAAAGCAATTTGGCCTGCAGCGCCAGACTCATCGAGTCGATCTCGTCCAGAAAGACGGTCCCCCCGTCGGCCACTTCGAGCAGACCCGGCTTGGAGGTGCGTGCATCGGTGAAGGCGCCTTTTTCATAGCCGAACAGTTCGGCCTCCAGCAGGTTGTCGGGCAGCGCCGCACAGTTGATCTCCACAAAACGCCCGCTGCTGTAGCAGGAGTTGGCGTGAATGGTGCGGGCCACCAGGTTTTTGCCGGTGCCGGTTTCGCCCCGGATCAGTACGATCGTACCCGGCACGTCCCGGAGCATCTCGATGGTCTGGCGCACCCGACGAATCGGCTCGCTGTCGCCCAGAATGCCTTCGATCGGATAGGCGGCCGCTTCCCCCTGCGGCGAGGGCTGTGAAACCGACGTGCGCTCATTCCGGCCGATGGCCTTCTTGAGCAGCATGCGCATTTCTTCCAGATTGACCGGCTTCTGCAGATAGTGAAAGGCACCCCGGCGCATGGCCTCGACGGCCGTCTGCACCGACGAATGCGCCGTCATGATAATGACCGGCACGTGAAGCCGACGTTTGCGAAGCCGTTCCAGCAATTCGATGCCGTTGATCTCCGGCATCATCAGATCGGCCAGCACCACGTCGGGCTGCTGCCCGTCTTCGATGGCTTCCAGCATTGCCTGGGGATGCACGAAGGCATGCACCTCGTAACCGTCCCGCCGGAGCACGTTGGCAAACAGCTCGCCCAGCTTGGGCTCGTCATCCACCACAAACACACAGGCCTTCGACATAGCGCGGGGGGTGTAGATTGGTAAATTCCGTCGCCTCTACTTGCTTTTGCCGAGCTCCTCTTTAGTATCGGCCGAGTAGTTTCGAACTCAAGCGATTCCGTTCGGAAAATTTGCGGCTGCCCCTGAACGTGCCTTTTTCCGCTTTCTTCGGATTTTACTTCGTTTTGTAAAAAAGAAGGGGCATTCGGTGTGTGCTTCTTCGATGCAAAGTAAAAACGAAACTCTCCGGGAATTCGGGCTGTTTTCACGAGCCGTCTCTATTTTAGATGACCTGCACGCCAGCCTTCAAAAAGATGAAGCCTGTCCGGTTGCTCCTGCTGCTGTTGTTGCTGGGGCTCGGCGCCTGCCAGCAGGCGTCCGGGCCTGCCAGCGGTGCGCTGACGGTTACCGACGATCTGGGCCGCACGATCACACTGCCGCACGTGCCGGAGCGCGTCGTGACGCTGGCACCGAGCCTGACCGAGATTGTCTTTGCCGCCGGGGCCGGGCCCAAGCTGGTGGGCGTCACCACGGCCGACGATTATCCGCCGGCCGTCGATACGTTGCCGCGCTTCGGTGCGCTGCCGGTCAACTTCGAGGCGATCGTCGCCCTGCAACCGGACCTGGTGCTGGCCACCGATCAGGTGAACAATCCGCGCGATGCGGCCACCTTCGAGGCGCTCGGTCTTCCCGTGTATTTCTTCTCATACCATTCGCTGGAGGACGTGCTGGAAGCGATCCTGACCACCGGAAAATTGCTGGGCACCGAAGCAGCCGCCCGTCGCACCGTCGATTCGCTACGGGCACGTCTGGCGAAGCTGGCGGCGGCCGTCGATACGCTGCGCCACCGCCCCACCGTGCTGGTGCTGATCAGTGACGAAACGCTCTACGCCTTCGGTCAGGGTAGCTACGTACACGACCTGGTGGCGCGGGCCGGAGGCAAAAGCCTGACGGACTCGCTGTCCAATCCGGCCCCGGTGCTGAGCGACGAGCTGGTGCTGCAGCTTCAGCCCGAGGTGATCGTCGTGACGGCCGGCGCCGACTATGACCCGGCCCGGCTGCTCCGGCACCACCCGTCCTGGGACCTGCTGCCGGCCGTTCGCAACCGGCGCATCTGTGGCGTCGAACCCTCGCTGATCCTGCGGCCCGGTCCGCGCCTGGTGGCCGGTCTGGAGGCCCTGCTGCACTGCCTGCACCCGGAGCTGGCCCGCAAGCTGTCGCCATGAGGCTGCGTCCGCTCACGCTGAGCTGCTGGCTGCTCGGGCTACTGCTCGCCTCGGTGGTGGCCGGGGTTGCGCTCGGAAGCGTCTCGCTGGCGCCGGACGTGGTGGTGCGCGTGCTGCTCGGACGCATGACCGGCGCGGCGGTCGATCCGGTGGCCGAACGGATCGTCTGGCAACTCCGGCTGCCCCGCGTGCTGATGGCCCTGCTGACCGGTGGCGGGCTGGCCATCGTGGGCGTGGCCATGCAGACGCTGGTGCGCAACCCGCTGGCCGAGCCCTACATTCTGGGGCTTTCGAGCGGGGCCAGTGCCGGCGCTTCGCTGTTCTACCTGGGCTTTCTCCCACCGCTGCTGTCGCGCACGCTCTCGATGCCGCTGGCGGCTTTTCTGGGCGCCCTGCTGGCGCTGACGCTCGTCTATCTCGTGGCGCGACAGAACGGTGTGCTTTCGGTCACACGGCTGCTGCTGGGCGGCGTGGCGATCTCGGCGCTCATGGCTTCGATCACGTCGTTCGTCACGTTCGCCTCGCCCAGTCCCGACAAGCTCCGCGCCGTACTGTTCTGGCTGATGGGTTCGTTCAGCGGGGCCCGCTGGTCGCTGCTACCGTTGCCCGCTCTGGCCACGCTGCTGGGGCTGCTCGGCATGCTGGCGCTCACGCGGCCTATGGACCTGCTGCTGCTGGGCGAGGAGCCGGCCGCCCAGCTCGGCATCCCTGTCGAACTGGCCAAACGCCTGCTGATCCTGATCTCGGCACTGGTCACCGGTACGCTCGTGGCGTTTTCCGGAACGATCGGCTTCGTCGGGCTGATCATTCCGCATGCCGTCCGCGCCCTGACGGGCGTGCCGCACCGGCGGGTGGTGCCGCTGAGCTTCCTGCTGGGCGCCGCCTTTCTGATCTGGGCCGATCTGGTCGCCCGCCTGCTGCTTCCCGGCACCGAACTACCGGTGGGCGTCGTCACCGCCCTCTGTGGCGTGCCGTTCTTTCTGATGCTGCTGCGCCGCAGCCACTATCGCTTCGGCTGACGACTCATCCAGCCCAGAACCAGCGCGGCCAGCACCTGCAGCGTCACGGCCACCCCGACCAGCGCCGGAATCGAGATGTCGTAGAGCACGCCCAGCAGCGCGCTCCCCGCAAACCAGCACACGCCGAAGACCGCGTGAAACAGTCCGAAGGCGGTACCCCGCCGTTCCGGCGCGATCATCCGGGCCAGCGTGGCCCGCAGGATGGACTCCTGCGCGCCCATGCCCACGCCCCAGAGCGCCATACCCGTCCAGGCGGCCGCCGCGCCTCCCAGAAACACCAGCGGTGCGAAGGCGGACGTCAGCGCCACGGCCAGCGCCAGCGTGATCGGGCCGAAGCGGTCGAACCAGCGCCCCAGCAGCAGGGCCGCTCCTGCATCGACGCCCATCGCCAGCGCATAGCTCAGGGGAATCCAGGCTTCGGGCAATACGCCGGCCTCCCGGAAGTGATAGGCGATCAGCGGAAAGTCTGCGTATCCGGCGGCCAGCAGGCCGGCTCCGATCAGGTAGATCCAGAACGTGCGTGGAAACGTCCGATCCGCCGGAGCCACCGTGGGGGTTGCTTCCAGCTCCTGCGGTCGCGGGTAGCGTAGCCGGGCCACGCCGAGCAGTCCCAGCGCGAGCAGCGCCGGCACCAGCAGCAGCGCGAAGGCCGTCCGGTAGTCGCCGCCCTGCAGCAGCACACCGGCCATCAGGAGCGGTCCGGCCACGGCCCCGATCTGATCGAGCGCTTCGTGCAGTCCGAATCCCCGGCCGTGGCCTATCTGGGCTGTGGCGTGCGAGAGCAGCACGTCGCGCGCCGGGGTGCGCAGCGCCTTGCCGGCGCGTTCGGCAATGATCAGCGCGGCCGCCACCTCCCAGCGACCGACCAGCGCCAGCGCCGGCACGGCCAGCAGGTTCACCGCATAGCCCAGCAGCGTAAGCGTCCAGTAGCGGCGCGTCCGGTCGCTCAGATAGCCGCTGACAAGCCGCAGCCCGTAGCCCACCAGCTCACCTGCACCGGCCACCACGCCCACCGCCGTGGCCGAGGCGCCCAGCCAGCCCAGGTAGGGACCGATCAGGCTCCGGGCGCTCTCGTAGGTGAGATCAGCCAGCAGGCTGACCAGCCCGAACAGCACGATCAGCCAGAAGGCCCGTCGCGTGGTTGGCGTCGTGGCGGGACGTGTCATGATGCTACGTCAACGCAGGGCGGCGGTGGGTTCGGCGGTCTGCGTGCGTTGCTGCCGGGCCAGCCGTTGCTGAAAAACCCGGGTTCCTTCTTCCAGAAACGCCAAAAATTCTTCCACCGAAGCCATCCCGGTGTGTCGAGCCAGCAACGGCCCGCCTTCCGGCGCCACGATCGCGTAGGTCGGCAAAGCCACCGTACCGGTCAACTGGAGCTGATACCGCTGCCACTCCGGCCCCACCGAAGCATCGTCGGTATAGAGCCGGAGCCGCACGAAGTCGTTCTGCAGCCGCTTTGCGACTTCCGGATGCGGGAAGACGGTGGCCTCCATCTGGCGACAATTCGTGCAGGTGTAGCCTGTAAAGTCGATGAACACAGGTCGGCCCGTCGCCTGCGCTTCCGCAAAGGCGGCGTCCGGGTCTTCGTGCCAGCTCATCTCTGCCCCATTTTCGCCGTTTCCGCTTCCCTGAAGCAGCGCCACCAGCCCCACATCGGTGGCACGGCGCGGCGGCAGGTAGGCGTCCAGGTTCCCCAGCGGCGCGCCCAGCAGTCCGGGCAGCATGTAGAGCGACAGGCCGAAGAACAGCACGGCCACCAGTAGACGCCCGACGCCCACGGTCTCGACGGGCGGCTCATGGGGCAGTCGCAACTTGCCGATCAGGTACAGGCCCGTCAGGAAAAACAGCACCGAGACCAGCGCGATCACCAGCGGCCGGGAAAGCAGCCCCCAGCCCCAGACCAGATCGGCGTTCGAGAGAAACTTCAGCGCGGCGGCCAGCTCCACGAAGCCCAGCACCACCTTGATCGTCTGCATCCAGGCGCCCGATCGCGGCAGCGCTTCGAGCGCCCGCGGAAACAGCGCAAACAGCACGAACGGCGTCGCGAACGTCAGGCTGAAGGCCACCATGCCCAGCACAGGATAGCCCCACTCGCCCAGCGCCGTAGCGGCCAGCAGTCCGCCGACAAAGGGGGCCGTGCAGGAAAACGATACGAGCGTGAGCGTCAGCCCCATGAAGAGCACGCCCAGGTAGCCGCCGTGCGTCTGGCTCTGGCGGTTGAAGTAGTTGACGAGCCCGGAGGGCAGGCGCAGCTCGTAGAGTCCGAGCAACGACAGCGCAAACAGGATGAAAACCAGCCCGATGAACAGGTTGACCCAGGGATTGGCCGCGATGGTCTGTGCACCGGAAGCGCCCACGAGCAGGGCCGTCAGCACGCCCAGTCCCGTGAAGGTCACGACGATGGCCAGACCGTAGACGAGCGCCATGCGGACGGCCTGTGCGCGGCTGCCGCTCTGCCGCGTGAAGAACGAGACGGTCAGCGGAATCATGGGAAAGACGCAGGGCGTGAGCAGCGCGGCCAGTCCGGCGCCTACGGCCAGCAGCAAAAAGCCCCAGAGGCCGCCCGAACGGGCCCGCACCAGGTCCTGCGCGGCGGCGTCGGTCAAAGCCGGGGTCTCGTCGGACGTCGGCGGTGCAGCCTCCGGCTCGATGGGCGGCACGGCCGGCTCGAAACGTGGCGGCGCAGTCTTGGAGGTGGCCTGCGGGTCGATCTGTACGGTCGCTTCGACCGGCACTTCGGTGGGCGGCAGGCAGACCCGATCGTTGCAGGTCATAAACGCCACCCGGGCACGCAGCGTGCGCGTGCCGGGCGTGGCGTCCGCCGTCACCACCAGCGGCACCGCCAGCGCGGCCCGGTTCAGGAAATAGCGGACGACTTTCTCAAAGAAAGGATCGTAGCTTTCCAGCGGCGTCTGCTGGCGTGGCGATCCGGCCTGTCGGAGGTCGGGGAGCGTGTCGAGACGCACCCGGACGCCCCGCGTGGGCGGCGGCGAGTCGAGCGCATAGACCTTCCACCCCTCGGCGATCGTCGCCTCCAGGCGGAGCCAGAGCGAGTCGCCCGGCGCCACACGCTCGGGCTGCGTACGGGCGCGCCACTGCACGATCTCGGTCGCCCGCTGCGCCCGGGCCGGCGACGCCAGCAGCGCGAGTAAGATCAGAAGCCCTGTGTATCGCGACCGCCTGCAGATCTTCATGGCTCGACCGAAAGCCAACAAAAAAGGCGTTCGTCGGGAAAACGAACGCCTCGAACAATTGTTGCCGCTGGTTGCGGGGCGTCAGCCTTCGGCCGTCTCCGGCTCGACGCGGATCTTGATCTGCGCCACCACTTCGGGATGGAGCTTGACGCGGGCCGTGTAGACGCCCAGCATACGGATATCTTCGGGCATCTCGATGCGACGCCGGTCGATCCTGAAGCCTTTCTGCGCCAGATAGTCGGCCACCTGCGTCGAGGTAACCGTCCCGAAGATGCGGTTCTCCTCGCCGACCTTGGCGCGAATGACCACTTCGGTCTTCGCCAGCTCCTCGGCCATGCGCTGGGCTTCTTCCCGCTGGCGGGCCAGCTTACGCGCCTGCTGGCGGCGCCGCTCTTCCAGGTCCTTGAGCACGCTCGGCGTCGCCTCGATGGCCAGGCCCTTCGGAATCAGGTAGTTCCGTCCGTAACCGTCTTTGACGGTAACCACCTCCCCCTCCAGACCCAGCTTCTCTACGTCCTGCAACAAGAGTACTTTCATGGCAAAATCGCGGTTATGGGTCATGCGTCCAGATCGGCAGCGGCTTACTTGACCGCTTCGGCCACAAACGGCAGCAACGCCAGGTGGCGCGCCCGCTTGATGGCCCGGGCGATCTGCCGCTGCGTCTTGGCCGACACGCCGGTAATCCGACGCGGCAGGATCTTACCCTGCTCGTTGATAAACTGCTTCAGAAACTCGACGTCCTTGTAATCGACGTATTCCAGATCGCGCTTGCGTGCCATGGCTCGATTTCGCTTCGTTTTGGTGAAGATCGACGATTATTCCTCTTCTTCTTCCTCATCCTCCACTTCGACATCCTCCTCTTCTTCCACCGCTACGTCTTTCGGACGCGGCCGCGCCGCCTCGACGGCCTGCTGCTTACGCCGCTCGTAGTGACGCAGCATCTTCGCGTCCATGCGCAGCGTCAGGTAACGCAGCACCTGCTCGTCGATCTCCAGGAAGCGCTCCAGGGCGGCGATCAACGAGGCGGGCGCCCGGAAGTACATGTTCACGTAGTAGCCGTTCCGCCGCTTCTGGATCGGATAGGCCAGGCGCCGCGTGCCCCACTCGTCGACTTCAACGATCTCGCCGCCGTGCTCTTCGATGTACTGGTTGACGCGGCGGATGACTTCCTTGATCTGGTCGTCGCTGAGCGCCGCGTTGATGATGTAGGTCAGCTCGTAGAAGTTCTTCACTTCCGACATGATCCCTTCCCTGTGGAATGATTACCGGTTTCGGTTCATGCCCCCGCCGACGGACGGGAGCAGGGAGGTACGTAAGGTACGGCGCTTCAACGCCGGAGGCAAAGGGGTGGTTCTTCTTTGCGGAAAATTAGGCCTTGAGCTGAGCCAGACGCTCGGCGTGTTCGGCCGTGCGCAGCGCGTTGATCAGTTCGTCCAGCTCGCCTTCGATGATGCGGTGCAGCGGCCAGTTTTTCAGCTCACCTTCGAGGCGGTGGTCGGTCACCCGGTCCTGCGGGAAGTTGTAGGTGCGGATTTTGGCCGAGCGGTCACCGGTTTTGATGGAAGCCCGTCGCACCGCGTCGCGTTCGGCCCGCTGGCGCTCCTGCTCCAGTTCATACAGGCGCGCGCGCAGGATGCGCATGGCGCGTTCTCTGTTCTGATGTTGACTCTTTTCGTCCTGACAGGAGACGACAATGCCGGTAGGGATATGTGTAATGCGGACGGCCGACTCGGTGCGGTTGACGTGCTGCCCACCGGCACCGCTGGCCCGGAACACGTCGATGCGCAGGTCTTCGGGCCGGATCTCCACGTCCACTTCCTCGGCCTCGGGCAGCACGACCACGCTGGCGGCCGAAGTGTGGATGCGTCCCTGCGATTCCGTGGCGGGCACACGCTGCACGCGATGCACCCCGCTTTCGTACTTCATGGTGCCGTAAACGTCCGGCCCCTTCAGGCTGAAGATGATCTCCTTGAAGCCGCCCACCGTGCCCGGCGAAGCGTCGAGCACTTCCAGCTTCCAGCCCTTTCGCTCGGCAAAGCGGCTGTACATGCGGAACAGATCGCCGGCAAACAGCGCCGCTTCGTCGCCGCCCGTGCCGGCCCGGATCTCCACGATGGCGTTGCGCCGGTCCATTTCGTCCTGCGGAATCAGGCGCAGCCGCAGGTCTTCCTCGACGGCCGGTAACCGCTCCTCCAGTTCTTCCAGCTCATGCCGGGCCATGCGGATCAATTCCGGGTCCGACTCGGTGCGGATCAGCTCGCGCAGGCTTTCCTGCTCGGCCAGCAGGCGCTCGTAGGCTTCGATGGCCTCGACGACGGCGCGCAGGCTGGCATGTTCGCGTCCGAGCTCGGCCAGCCGCTTCGGATCGGCGGCCACCTCCGGGTCCGACAGCGCCTGCGTGACTTCCTCGTAACGGCGTTTGATTTCCTCCAGCGGCTCTTTCGGGATCATAAGCGCAGCGCTTCGTTTCCGCTGCTAACGCCGCGATCGGCCTGTAGGTGCCTGTAGGCTACTCCACCGTCACGCTCTTGGCCAGGTTGCGCGGCTGATCCACGTTGCACCCCCGCATGACGGCGATATGATAGGCCAGCAGTTGCAGCGGAATCACCGTCAGGAGCGGCGTCAGGAAGTCCGGCGCCGGTGGAATGCGGATGACGTACTCGCAGAGCTTGTCCAGCTCGCCGTTGCCTTCGTCGGTGATGGCGATGACCGATCCCTGGCGGGCCACCACCTCTTCGATGTTGGAGACCACCTTATCGTAGGTGCGGTCTTTCATGGCGATGAAGACCACGGGCATGAAGCGGTCGATGAGCGCAATCGGCCCGTGCTTCATCTCGGCGGCCGGATAGCCCTCGGCGTGGATGTAAGAGATCTCCTTGAGCTTCAGCGCGCCTTCGAGCGCCACCGGGAAGTTGTAGCCGCGGCCGAGGTACAGGAAGTTGGACGCGTAGCGGTAGACGTGGGCGATGCGCCGGATCTCTTCGTCGAGCGTGAGCACCTGACGCACCTTGTCGGGAATCTCGGCCAGCGCCCGCAGCGCCTGTGCCATTTCGGCTTCCGAGAGCGTGCGCCCTTCGGCCAGCTTGAGCGCCAGCATGGTCAGCACGGCCACCTGCGCCGTGAACGCTTTGGTCGAGGCCACGCCGATTTCAGGGCCGACGTGCAGGTAGACGCCGGCGTCCGTTTCGCGGGCGATCGTTGAGCCGACCACGTTGCAGATGCCCAGCGTCAGCACGCCCTGTCGTTTGGCCTCGCGCACGGCGGCCAGCGTGTCGGCCGTCTCGCCACTCTGCGAGATGGCAATCACCACGTCGTTGGGCCGCAGCACGGGATTGCGGTAGCGAAACTCGCTGGCATACTCCACCTCGACGGGAATGCGGGCAAATTCTTCGATCAGATATTCGCCCACCAGTCCGGCATGCCACGAAGTGCCACAGGCGCAGATGATGATGCGGTCGGCCGCCCGGATGCGGTCCATCACATCGATGAGTCCGCCCAGCTTCACCGTGTTGTGCTGCAGGTCGAGCCGCCCGCGCAGACAGTTTTCCAGCGCCTCGGGCTGCTCCATGATCTCCTTGAGCATGAAGTGGGGATAGCCGCCCTTTTCGATCTGCTCCAGGTCCCACTCCAGCTCGTGGACTTCCTTTTCGAGCAGCACGTTGTCGATCGTGCGCACTTCGTAGCCGCTGCGGCGCACGATCACCACCTCGCCGTCGTTCAGGTAGACTACCTGGCGCGTGTGCTCCACGATGGGCGCGGCATCGGAGGCCAGGAAGTACTCGCCCTCACCGATGCCCAGGATCAGCGGACTCCCCTTCCGGGCGGCGATCAGCAGGTCCGGATCGGAAGCCGATACGATAGCCAGTCCGTAGGTCCCTACCACCTGCGTGAGCGCCTGGCGGACGGCTTCCGGCAGCGGCAGGCCCGTGGCGCGGCGCACATCGTCGATCAGGTGCACGAGCGCCTCCGTGTCGGTCTCGCTCCGGAACACGTAGCCCTTCTGCTGCAGACGTTTGCGCAGCGCCGCATAGTTTTCGATAATGCCGTTGTGCACCAGCGCAAAGTCGCCGTCGCTGCTGACGTGCGGATGCGCGTTGACGTCGTTGGGCTCGCCGTGGGTGGCCCAGCGGGTGTGGCCGATGCCCAGCGTGCCTTCTGGCAGCCGCTCGCGCAGGGCAGCCGCCAGTTCGTCCACCTTGCCTTTCTGCTTGTGCACCTGAAGCCGACCGTCGCCCACCACAGCGATTCCAGCCGAATCGTAGCCGCGATATTCCAGACGCTTGAGGCCGTTGAGCAACAGCTCGGCCGCCGGACGATGGCCGATGTATCCGACAATTCCACACATAGGCGAAGAAAGGCTTGCGTTTCAAAAACCTGGTCGGGTGCCGCGCGGCCCCTCCCTGCAAAATGCTTGCCGGCCCGGCGGTGAAGCGACCTCTTCCCCACCGGACCGGCAACACCTGGAAGGCAACCGCGAACGCGTCAGACGGTTTCCGAGAGCGGCTCACGGACCGTCCGCCCGATCACCTGGGCAATGAGCCGGATCTGACGCATCAACTCGGTAAACTGGTCGAAATAGAGCGACTGTGGCCCGTCGCTTTTGGCCGAAGGCGGATCCGGGTGAACCTCCACCATGATGCCGTCGGCGCCCGCCGCCACGGCCGCCCGCGCCATCGGGATCACCTTGTCGCGCAGGCCCGTCCCGTGGCTGGGATCGGCCACGATGGGCAGATGACTCTTCTGCTTGACCACCGGGATGGCCGAAAGGTCGAGCGTGTTGCGCGTCTGCGTCTCGAACGTACGGATGCCGCGCTCGCAGAGGATCACCTGCGGGTTGCCGTGCGCGATCACGTACTCGGCGCTCATCAGCCACTCTTCGATGGTGGCCGCCGGGCCCCGCTTCAGGAAAACCGGCTTGTCCACCTTGCCCAGCTCCTTGAGCAGGGCGAAGTTCTGCATGTTGCGGGCGCCCACCTGGAAAATGTCGGTGTACGGATAGATCAGCTCAATCTGGTTGACTTCCATCACCTCCGTGATAACCCGGAGGCCGTAGCGGTCGGCCGCCTCACGCAGCAGCTTGAGCCCTACTTCGCCGAGTCCCTGGAAGGAATAAGGAGAGGTGCGCGGCTTGAAGGCCCCCCCTCGCAGGAAGGTCGCGCCCTGCGCGGCCACGTGCGCCGCCGTCGCCATGATCTGCTCCTCGCTTTCGACGGAGCACGGCCCCGCCATCACCACCACCTCGGGCCCGCCGATCACCACACCGTTGACTTCGATCTGGGTGTCCGTCTTCTTCCAGGTACGGCTGGCAAACTTGTACGGTTCGGTCACCCGGTAAACGTCCGCCACGCCATCGAGCACTTTGATGTGACGAATGTCAAAGTCCGGCTTGACCCCGATCGCGCCCAGCACAGTCTGGTTGACCCCGGTCGAACGGTGCACGTCGAACCCGTAGGCGTTCAGTCGCTCGATCACGGCTTGAATCTGGGCTTCGGTGGCCCCGGGCTGCATCACGACAACCATATCCCCTTGCCATTGCTCGTTGTGAGAGAGGGATTTCATGCGCAAAGATACGAAAGTTCCGGGCGCTTCAAAAATCTATGCGCGTTTTTTGCCGAACCTGAAGCCGCCTTGACCATTTACTTTATTTCAAATAAACGAGAAAGATTCATGGTCGAGCAAACCACCGGCGAACGTTCCCGGACGCTGCTGTTTCTGCGGCCGGCTTCGGAGCTGACGCTCAAATCGAGCCGGACGCGCCGGCGCTTCCAGCAACTGCTGGTGCGCAACCTGAAAGACGCGCTGCGCAGCCAAGAGATTCCGTTTCGCTTCGTGGGCTCCTGGAGCTGGTTTCTGATCGAGACGGAGGCGCCGCTTCAGGCCATCGAGGCACTGCGCCACGTGCCGGGCATCGGACCGATCATGCCGATCGAACTGGTCACCGGCACGTCGCTGGAGGAGATCGTGCAGCGCGGGGCCGAGGCGTTTGCCGAGCGCGTGCGCGGCCGTCGCTTCGCCGTGCGCGCCCGGCGGCGGGGCAACCACCCCTACCGCTCGCGGGACATCGAAGTCGAGCTCGGCGCGGCACTGCGCCCCTTCGCGGAGCGGGTCGATCTGACCAATCCGGAAGTGACGGTGTATGTGGAGGTGCGGGAAGACCGTGCCTACTTCTACACCACGATCATCAAAGGCCTGGGTGGCCTCCCGATCGGAAGCCAGGGACAGGCGCTGGTGCTCATCTCCGGCGGCTTCGACTCGGCCGTGGCAGCCTGGCTGGCCATGCGGCGTGGCGTGGCCGTCGATTACCTGTTCTGCAACCTGGGCGGCAAAGCCTACGAACGCGCCGTGCTGCAGGTGGCCAAGGTGCTGGCCGACGCCTGGAGCTTCGGCACACGGCCCCGTTTCTACTCGGTGGACTTCGGGCCGGTTGTCGATGAAATGCGCCGCCACGTGCGCCCCGCCTACTGGCAGGTGGTACTCAAGCGGTTGATGTACCGGGCCGGCGAGGCCGTGGCCCGCCGGACCGAAGCGCTGGCGCTCATCACCGGTGAATCGCTCGGTCAGGTCTCCTCACAGACGCTCAAAAACCTGCAGGCCATCGAGGCGGGCACCTCGCTGCCCGTATTGCGCCCGCTGCTGACCTATGACAAGGAGGAGATCATCAATCTGGCCCGGCAGATCGGTACGGCCACGCTCTCGGAACGCGTGCGCGAATACTGTGCGCTGACCCCCGATCGGCCCGTAACGGCCACGCGTCCCGAAGCCGTCGATGCCGAGCTGGCCAAGCTCGACCTGTCGGTGCTCGACCAGGCCGTCGCCTCGGCCGAAGTGTACGATCTGCGCGCGCTGTCGGCCTCGGAGCTGGTGACCCCCTACCTGTTCATCGAAGAAATCCCGGAAGGCGCCGTGGTCATCGATTGCCAGAGCGAGGCACTCTACGAACACTGGCACTATCCGGGCGCCCTTCACATGGATCCCTGGCAGCTCCTCCAGCAGTTCCGGCACCTGGACCGCGATCGCGTCTATGTGCTCTATTGCCCGCGTGGCTTGCAATCAGCTTACGTGGCCGAGGTCATGCAGCGCGAAGGGTACGAGGCCTACTCGTTCAAGGGCGGGGTGCCGGCCCTTAAGGCCTACGCCCAGGCGCGGGGCATCGAGGTCCCTGAGCTTTAACGGCTGAATACAGCCCTTCACTGCGATCCCGAAGTGTATTCAGCGGTAGCGTTCCAGCGTGAACTTTTCGCCCAGATAGCGGCGGCGCACTTCGGGATCGGCGGCCAGTTCTTCGGCGGTGCCGTGTTGAAAGATGTGTCCTTCGTAGAGCAGATAGGCGCGGTCGGTGATGGCCAGCGTCTCGTGCACGTTGTGATCGGTGATGAGCACGCCGATGCCGCGCGCCCGCAGATCGGCCACCAGCGCCATGAGTTCTTCGACGGCGATCGGGTCGATTCCGGCGAAAGGCTCATCCAGCAGCAGAAAACGGGGCCGGGTGGCCAGCGCCCGGGCGATTTCCGTCCGCCGCCGCTCCCCGCCCGAGAGCATGTAGCCCTTCGAACGACGCACGCGCTCCAGCCCGAATTCCTGCAGTAACTGCTCTACCCGAGCCCGCCGTTCGGCGCGGCTCAGCGGCTGGAATTCCAGCACGGCCTCCAGATTTTCTTCGACGGTCAGCTGACGAAAGATCGACGCCTCCTGGGCCAGATAGCCCACGCCCAGCCGCGCCCGTCGGTACATGGGCAGGTGCGTGATCTCCCGGTCGCCCAGGAAAATTTTGCCGGCGTTGGGCCGCACCATGCCCACGATCATGTAAAAAGTGGTCGTCTTGCCGGCCCCGTTCGGACCGAGCAGTCCCACGATTTCGCCCTGGCGGACCCGCAGGCTGACGTCCTGCACGACAAAGCGCTTGCGATAGCGCTTGAAAAGCCCTTCGGCCCGCAGCTCAGTGGTTTCCGGCGCGTTCATAGGCGGTAGGGTTCGAGGCCGGCATCACCGGCGGCGAAGGCCGCCGCCACTCCGGTGCGGTGCGCAGCCGCTGCCGGATCCAGCTTTCCCGAAGCAAATCGGCCGGATCGGGCCGAAGTTCCGGCACCCAGCGAAAGCCCTCGAGCTGGAAGGGCTCCGGAATTCGGTCACGGTCGTACTGCACGCCCTGCACGCCCCCCTGCACCCGCACCCGCCGCACCCGGTCGCCAGCAAACCAGAAGGTGATCTCGTCGCCGGAGACGCGCACGGCTCCCCGGAGCGAGTCGTTCCGATCGCGCAGGTAGTAGATCGCCTCGGCGTTGGGACCGACCACAAGCTGGCGGAGCGAATCCTGCTCGAAATAGCCTACCAGTCGCCGCCCTTTGAGCTGCTGGAGGCGGTCGAGTACCGTGTCGCGCTGCACGACAAAGGCATTCGGAAACACCCGGAGCGTGTCGCGCTCGCCGCTACCGTGCAGCCAGAGCGTATCGCCGAAGACCTGGGTTTCCTCGAACCAGGCGATCGGATCACCGAACAGACGCACTTCCTCCCACACCACTTCGCCATTCCGGACGATACGGTCGTACACCAGCGAGTCGGCGCGGGCGGCCAGCCGTCGCTGCCAGAGTTGCACGGAATCGACGGCCACCAGTCGTCGCAACGAATCCTGTCGCGTAAAGTGCAACTGGCCAGCCCGCACGAGCAGCGTATCGACTCGGCCGGTGGAATCCGGCCGCAACAGCACCAGCAGCGGCCGGCCCGTCATCCGACTGTAGCCGGTCTGCTCGTTGTTAAAGGCCTGGCGCCCAAAAAGCAGCGTGCGCGTGACCGTACCGTCTTCGGACGTGTCCTGCTGTTCGATAAAGACACGCCCCTGCGCCAGCGCTACTTTGGTGTCGCGAAAGTAGACGACCGTGTCGGCCTCCAGATAACGGTTTTCGCCTGTAAGCCGCACGTTTCCATGGAATTCCGCCCGCTTTTCGTCGGACCAGTACACGCCCCGCTGGCTGGTGAGCACGGCGGCACTGTCGGCCAGCCGTACGCCGGCTTCAAAGACCGCCCGTTTCTCCCGGGTGTAGTACCAGCCCAGCGGGGCCTCCACCGTTACCGTGCCATCCCAGAGCCGCACACGCCCGATGGCGCGCCCGACCTTCTGGCGACTGTCGTAGTAGATCGTGTCGGCCCGGAGCGAGTCGCCGCGCTCCACGATGCGCACGTTTCCCACGAAGCGAATGCGCCGCTCCTCGGGCCATTGCGTGGCGCGCTCGGCCCAAAGTCGTGTCGAATCCTGTTGGAGAAAAACACGTCCGATCAGCTCACGGAAGCGCCGGCCGGCCGCATCTACACCTCCGACCAGCGAATCGGCCTGGAGCGATACCGGGCGACGGCTCGTGTCGGCCGGCTGCGCCAGGAGCGCCGGGGCAAGCCCCCATCCCATCAGCAATAGCAGGAGCAGACGTGCGCTCATTCGGACGTTTCCTCTTCGATAACGACGCGGCCGGTCACGCGGCGCAGCCGGTAGCTCGTAAGCTGTTCGTCGGCGTCCAGTTCGAACCCTTCCACCTGCTCGTCGGGCGCCAGCAGACGCACAAAGCCCGGCGCATAAAGCCGTTGCCGATCCTCGAACCAGCGCAGCCGATCGGTCAGGAGCCGGCGCCCTTTCCGGGTGACCACCTCCACCTCACCTTCGGCCTCGAAGCGGCGGGCGTTTTCGTAGTACACGACCCGTTGCGCCCGGAGGGTTGCGCTCGAGTCTCCCTCCGGCGTGAAAAGCCATCCCCGGACCGGCTCCTCGGCCGTTCCTTCAAGCACCACGTAGGTGCTTTCAGGGAATTCCTGGCGGATCAGGTGGGCGGCCAGCAGGCGTGCCCGGGGTCGTCCCTCCAGCGAAAGCCGGTAGTCCACCTGCCAGCTCTCCTGCTCGGGCTCCTGCTCGGCCTGCACGGCCGCCACCACCTCGGGCGCAGGCGACTGTCGGCAGGCGGCTACCAGCAGGCAACCCACCAGCAGAATGCCCTGTAGCAGGCGTTTCATACCGTCACGGTCTGCTCCGGCGGCAACACGGCCCAGGCCGTCTCCACGCGATCACCGCAGCGGGCCAGCCAGTCCGCAAAGTCCCGGCAGATGGCCTCCAGCGCTTCCACAGAAACCGCCGCGGCGGGCGCATAGACGCACGCCATGACGCGCGTGGTCGTCGCGTCCGTCTTGGTGGCCAGGCTGTCCTTGACCGGATTGACGATGGGTTCGTCTGCACCGGAGTCCGGATCCACACGGCAACCGACGATCAGGTCCGTCAGATCGATCTGCTGCCCGGCCGTGTTGAACACGTAGGCCTCGCCGGCACGCCCCAGTCGAAAGCGAAAACGCGTGCTGGCGGCGCGGTCCAGGTCCCAGAGCGACACCGGCAGCATGTGCAGCAGGCTGATATAGTTGGCCACGTCCACGGGGCCATTGATGCGGGGGAAGCCGCCAGCCTGCGCCTCCCGGAGCAGGTATTCGCTGGCCGGTTTGGCGCGACCGGTGGGTTTGTAGCGGCCGTTGCGGAGCAGATCGCGCACGGCCTGCCGGCGCGCTTCCAGCTCGGGCGGCAATTGTTGCCGCCCGGCAAGCAACTGTTGCAGCGCTTCGGCCAACCCTTCCGGCTCGGTCGCGACATGCACGCCTTCTGCACGGATCAGGCCGAGCAGCGCATCGCTCCGCGGAATCTGATTTTCAACATGAATCTGCATGGGCATCGGACTTTCCTTTTGCATGAAAAGGTTGTACTATATAGTGCCCCGGGTGGTATGGTGTTTGAAGTCGCAACCGTCCAGTCCGGAAACGTGCGCTTTAGCCACGCCTGGACCGGACGATACTTTGAACCACCCGGAACCAGCCCCCAAACGTGTGATGCACAACCCGTCGGTCATGAGTTTCTCGGTCGAACCCCTGAATGCGGAAACCGTCGTCATTCGCGTCGGCAAGGCGCTGGACTTTCGCAACGCGGCGGAATTCAAGGCCATCTGCCAGGAACAGGTGCAGACCGGCGTCCGCAACTTCATTCTGGATTTTTCCGAAACGGGCATCCTGGACTCCACAGGACTGGGCGCCATTTTTTCCCTGTACCGGCAGGTTTCGCCGCGCAACGGCCAGGTTGTTTTCGCGTCGGTCTCGCGGCCCGTACAGGTGGTCGTGCAGTTGACGCGAACGTACAAGGTTTTCCGGCAGTTTCCCACGGTCGAAGCGGCGCAGGAGGCGCTGCAGCAAACCTGACGGGCACGACAGGCTCCGGCTGCCGGGTTGATCCTGCCCCTTACCTGGACGTGGCCCGAATCCATGATGAAAGAAGTGCGCTACCGATTCAACAACCTGGAGGATCTGATCGACCGGGTGCACGCCCTTTTTGCGAAGCCGGATGCCGGCCTTCCGCTGCCTCCGGAAAATGAAGACCTGCGTTATCGCGTCCAGCTGACCGTCCATGAGTGGTTGGCCAATTTAATTCAACACGCACATTTTGGCAACCGCGCGCCATCCATCGAGTTAACGATCCGCAGCAACGGTCGCATCGTCGAATGCTTTATCGATGACAATTCGGAAGGCTTCGACCTGAACGGACGGCTGGAGTCCAATCCGTCGATTCAGGAAGCTTTTCCCGAGCGGGGCATGGGCCTCCATTTTATTCGCGCCTGTACGAAAAAACTCAACTACATCCGCCTGAAGGACGGAAGACACCGTCTGGTCTTTACGCTGGCCAACGACGAAGATCCATGGCTCGATATTCCATTTTAGTGGTCGAGGACGAGCACACGCTCCGCCGCCTGCTCGAGTACCGGCTGAGCAAATACTACCGGGTGCGCTCGGCCGCCAACGGCGAGGAGGCCCTCCAGCTCGTGCTGGAGGAGATCCCCGACCTGATCATCTCGGACATCATGATGCCGAAGATGGACGGGTTTGCCCTGCAGCAGGCCCTGCAGAGCCGCAAAGAAACCCGGGCCATCCCGTTCATCTTTCTGACGGCCAAGGCCGACGAGCACAGCCGCATGCGCGGCATGCGCATGGGCGTCGACGACTACATCACCAAACCCTTCGACATCGACCAGCTACTGGCCCGCATCGAACGCCTGCTGGAACGCACCAAGTACTTCCAGACGCAGCTCGATGCCCGCATCGGACAGGACTTCTCCAAAAAGCTCATGCCCAAACAGCTCCCGTCCGTTCCGGGCTACCGACTCTACTTTCACAACAGCCCCAAGGAATACGGCGGCGGCGACTTTTTCGACTGGACGCAGCACCCGAGCGGCTCGTTCTTCATCACGATCGGCGACGTGATGGGCAAAGGCCTGCAGGCCAAGTTCTATGCGTTCAGCTTTCTCAGCTACATCCGGGGCACGCTCTACGCCATGCTCCAGACCGCACAGTCGCCCGCCGAACTCCTCCGACGGGTCAACCACGTGCTGATGCAGGACACCGTCATGGAGGAAACGTTCGCCTCGCTGCTGATCCTCCGCTGGGATCCCACCACACACGAGATCACCTACGCCAACGCGGGCCACTGCCGTCCCATTCTGGTCAAAGACCGCCAGACGGCCGAAGTGGTCGAATACAGCGATCTGATCCTGGGGCTCGATTCCAATGCCACGTTCCAGGATGCGACGATCACCATCCCGGCGGGCGGCGGCCTGCTGCTCTACACAGACGGCCTGATGGAGCAGCGCACGGCTTCCGGGGAAATGATCGGCGAACAGGGCCTGTGCGAGCTGGCTCCGAAGATGGTCGGTGCCGAAGATCCCGTCCAGACGCTCCTGCAGGGCATTCTGAGCCGCTGCAACACCGACACCTTCGACGACGACATCCTCTTCTTCTGGATGGAGCGCCTGAGCTGAGCAGCTACGCACGGGCGCTCACCTGTCTTCCCTTTCGGCCGGAGACCAGCGCCGTCGGGCTTCTTCTTTCAGAAGCCGTCGAGAAGCCTTGATGCCTCCGTCCGGCAACGCGGGCCAGGGCCAGAACGCCACCGGCACCATGAAACCCGGCAGCGCCCGGCGCAGCTCCGCGCGCCAGCGGTCGGGCTCCCACCGCTTCTCCTCTGTTCGCACGAAGGCGGCCGGACGCTCGCCGAATTCCGGATCGGGCACGGGTACGACGACGGCCTCGGCAACGCCGGGAAGGCGCAGCAGAGCGCGCTCGATCGCTTCGGGCTGAATGTTTTCGCCACCGGAGATGAACCGGTTGTCGCGCCGCCCTTCGACGTGCAGGTAGCCTGCTTCGTCCAGCCATCCCAGATCGCCCGTGTCGAACCAGCCGGCCTCGTCGAAGGGTCGGCGCAGCCGACCGTTTTCCAGATAGCCGACAAACCGCACCGGCCCGCGCACCAGGATGGACCCGTCCGGGCCGATCGTCAGCTCCCGATAGGGCAGCACGCGTCCGGAGGTTCGCAGCAACTCCAGCGAAGCACCGGGCGGCGTAGCCGTGACGGTCGAAGCCATTTCGGTCAGGCCGTAGCTGGTATGCAGCGGCCAGCCCCGCGCCGCCCCCTCCTGCAGCACCTCCTCCGGGATGGCGCTGCCGCCCAGCAACACCGCCCGGAGCGTCCGGGGCGGCGGCCCTTCGGTGTCGCGCAGCAGCCGCCAGAGTTGCGTATGCACCAGCGAAACGTGCGTGGGCGCATAGTGCACCAGCGCCCGGCCGAGCGGCTCCCGTCGCTCCGGAATCACGACTTCCGCACCGACCAGCAGACAGCGCATGAGCACCCCCATGCCGCCCACATGATAGAGCGGCAGCACCAGCAGCCACCGATCGCCCGGCTGCAGATGCAGATGCGCCGCCACCCCACGCGCGCTGTCGATGAGGTTGCCGATCGTGTGCAGCACCCCTTTGGGCGCGCCGGTACTGCCTGAGGTGAAAAAGACGGTGGCGTGCTGCTCCATGGCCAGCCGGGGCGGTGCTTCCGGAGCAGTCGGTGGCGCGTCCTGCAGCGCCTCCGGGTGCCAGCAGAGCAACGTCGTCGCGCACGGCCGATCGGTGATCAATGCCTGCAGACCGACCTGGCGGATCGGAGCTTCGAGCCCGGCGGCCGGCAGGCGTGTGCTCAGCAGACAGGCCACGGCCCGCAGGCGCCAGAGCGCCAGCAGGATCGTCAGCGTGGCGACGGGATCGTCCAGCCAGAGCCCGATCCGATCCCCCGATCCCACACCTTCGGTCCGAAGACGCGCGACGGCACGCCGGACCCGTTCCTCCAGCGCGGCCGCCATGATCGGCCCGGACGGGAGCCGCACCAGCGGACGGTCCGGCGTCTCCCGGCTCCAGCGAAACAGCGGGCAGACTGTCTCACGCGACGACATCGATCGTCTCCAGTACGGTCAGGTTGGGATGCCAGGGACCGGCTAACGCTTCGCGCACCGACATTTCCGGCTGCCATGCCAGTCGGGGATGCAGCACGTCGTCGGCCAGCCAGCGATAAGGATCCAGTCCGGCCGCCGCCGTGCTCCGAGAAGCGGCCGCCAGTGCCAGCAACCCGCGCGTGCCGACGCCGGTCTCGAAAGCCGCGCTCCAGACCACCGTCATCCCCAGCGCACGCGCCTCCTCCGCACGGCGCCAGGCGTGTAGCAGTCCCCCCAGCTGCGCCGGCTTCAGCACCACAGCGGTCACCCCTTCCCAGTAGCTCAGGGGCCGCTCCGGCTGCTCGGCCAGCGTCTCGTCGAGCGCCACCGGCAGCGGACTCCGCTGCACAAATTCCCGGAGCTTCTCCGGGTCACGCAGCGGCTCCTCGACGTAGGCAATCTCCAGATCGGCCACCGCTTCGGCGAACGCCAGCGCTTCGCGCAGCGTCCAGGCCCGGTTTGCGTCCACCCGCAGCGTCATTTCTCGGCCCAGCACGTCCCGGAGCCGCCGCACGCACCGCGCCGCTTCGTCCGGGGGGCGGCCGCTTACCTTGACTTTGACCGTCCGGTATCCGGCCGTCCGAATCGCCGCCAGGCACGCGGGACGCTCACGCCAGTCCGTCGACACCAGTGCGTTGATTGAGACCACAGGCAACGGATCGGACGCCAGCCAGGTGTCCAGTCGTTTTCCCGCGCGGGCGGCCTGCCAGCTGGCAAGCGCCAGCTCCAGGCCCCACCGCACCGAAGCCGGCGCGTCGGCCAGCAGCGGCGCCACGGTTTCGGCCCATTCTGCAAACGTGGACGTTTCCGGTACGGAAGTCAGACGTGGAAGCAATGCCTGCAGCGCCTGAAAGGCTGCTTCCGGCGTCTCGCGGCTGAAGCCCGGCAGCGGCGCCACCTCGCCCCAGCCGACCGCCCCGCTTCCCTGCACCTGCACCAGCCAGCCCCGGCGCACCGACGCACCGGACGGCAGCGGCATCGCCAGCGGCACGCTGAAGCGAAACAGGCGCCAGGTGCGTTCGGGCATGGCCGCTCAGGTCAGGATCCACCCAATCGAGAACAGCAGGCTGTAGAGCAGGAGCAGACGTCCGGTGGCCGCCAGCAACGCGTTCAGCACGGCACCGTCCCGCTCGAGCGCCAGCGTCCGGATGGCGCGCACGCTGGCCGGCAGCAGCGCCAGCACGGCCATCGCCCCGCCATGTCGGTAGGTGAACAGATACCAGACGACCGGAAGCAGCAACGCGCCGAGCAGGCAGCAGGCATAGAGTCCCACGCCAAACGCCCGCCCAAAGCGCACCACGGGCGTCCGCTTGCCGGCCTGACGGTCTTCCTCGATGTCCCGGACGTTGTTCACCAGCAGGATGCCCGTCGAGATCAACCCCGGCGCCAGGCCCATCAGCAGCACTTCCTGCGTGATCGTGAGCGTCTGCACGTAGTAGGTGCCGCCCACGGCCACCGGACCGAAGAAGATGAGCACGAAAAGCTCGCCCAGCCCCAGATAGGCCAGCGCATAGCGACCGCTCGTATACAGGATGCCGAACAGGATCGAAAGCAGCCCGATGGCCAGCACGGGCCAGCCGCCCCGCCAGATCAGGTAAAGGCCGGCCACGACGGCCAGCGCGAACGTCAGCGCGGTGGCACGCCGCATGGCCTCGGGCGTCACCAGCCCGGCCGCCGTCACCCGCAACGGTCCTTTGCGCGTGGCCGTATCGGCGCCCTTCAGGTAGTCGGCATAGTCGTTGGCGAAGTTCGTCCCGATCTGGATCAGCAGGGCGCCGATCAATGCAAAGAGCGCCGAGGGCAGGTGAAAACCGCCGTCAGCCCAGGCCATGGCCGTACCCATGAGCACGGGCGCGACGGCCGCCGCCAGCGTTTTGGGGCGGGCAGCCAGCACCCAGATGCGCCAGCGCGGCAGCGCCGGCACCGAGGCCGTCGAACCGAATCCGTCCGGCATGATGCGTTTGCCTTCCTGCTTTTCGGGGACGGCCTCCTTCACGCCGCAGCCGCTCGTCCGTTCCGGGCTGCTCAGGAAGGAACGTCAGCCGCGGAGCATTTCGGGCCGGATGGGTAGCTGCCGTACGCGGCGGCCTGTGGCGGCAAAGATTGCGTTGGCCAGCGCGGGCGCCACAGGGGGCACGGGCGGTTCGCCCAGGCCGGTCGGATCCACCTCGCTCTCCACAAAGTGGACTTCGATCACCGGCGGCACCTCAGGCTGTCGCAAAAGCGGATAATTGTCGAAGTTGGACGAGACGACCCGGCCGCCGTCCAGCACGATCTCGGCCCGAAGCGCTGTCCACAGGCCATCGAGCACCCCGCTGATCACCTGCGCCTCGGCCCCGCTCGGGTTGACGACGCGGCCGCAGTCCAGCACGGCCACGACGCGATGCACGCGCACCTGACCGTCGTCGTCCACGGAGGCTTCGACCACCTCCGCCGCATAGCTGGCAAATGCCCAGTGGCAGGCGATGCCCAGCCCGTGGCCTTCGGGCAGCCGGCGTCCCCAGCCGGCCTTCTCGGCCGCCAGTTCCAGCACGCGCCGCAGGCGGGCCGGCTCGTAAGGGGGTGCCCAGCCGCCTCCTTCGCTTCGCGCCTCCATGTCGAACAGCTCCAAGCGATAGGCCAGCGGATCGCGTCCGGCGGCCGCCGCCAGCTCGTCGATGAAGCTTTCGACGGCAAAAGCCGTGTGCGTGTGCTCGACCGAGCGCCACCAGCCGCGAAAGATCGGACTCTGGAACGGGCGGTACTCCAGGCGCCAGTTCGGCACGCGATAGGGCAACCGGTCCGCCCCGCCGACTTCCGAGCGGTGCTGATCGGGCGCATCGGGCCCCTCCAGCGCCGCCCGGATCGATGTAGACACCAGTCGATGGTACCAGGCCAGCGGCCTGCCCTCGGCGTCGAGCGCCGCCTCGATGCGGTGCACGGCCATGGGCCGGTAGAAATCGAATTGCAGATCGTCCTCGCGGGTCCAGACCACCTGCACGGGCGTGCCCACGGCTTTCGAGAGATAGGCCGCTTCGACGGCGTAATCGTCCATGAGCCGCCGACCGAAACCACCCCCCAGCAGCGTGATGAAGACGCGCACGTTGCGCTCGGGGATGCCCAGCACCTCGGCAACGCCCCGGGCCGCCCATTCGGGCGTCTGCGTAGGTGCCCAGATCGTGCAACGGTCGCCTTCGACGTGCGCCACCGCATTGACCGGCTCCATGGGCGCATGCGCCAGGAAGGGCAGCACGTAGGTCGCTTCGACGCGGCGGCTTCCCTGCGACAGGGCCGTTTCGACCGAACCGCGCTCGCCCACGACCTGACCCGGTTCGGCGGCCATGGCCTGCATTTGCTCCAGGTAAGCCGCCGAGCTGTGCCGTTCGGCGTCGCCCGGTTCCCACTCGATGCGCAGCGCCTGCCGCCCCCGGAAGGCCGCCCAGGTGTTTTCGGCGATTACCGCCACGCCCGGCCGCACCCGGTAGACGCCCGATCCGAGCGCCGGCACCTCGACGACGGCACGCACGCCCGGCACCTGACGGGCGGCCGTATCGTCGTAGCGCAGCAGCCGTCCGCCAATGTACGGACAGTGCTCGATGCTGGCCACGAGCATACCCGGCACGCGCACATCAATGCCGTAGGTGGCCCGTCCCGTGACGATGTCGGGAACGTCCACGCCGCGCTGAGGCCGCCCGATCAGCCGAAAGCTGGCCGGGTCTTTCAGACGCACCGAAGCCGGCGGCTCCAGGCGGGCCGCCTCGGCGGCCAGTTCGCCATAGGGCAGTGCCTCGCGCCCGTTCGGGTGCAACACCCGTCCCTGCTCCGTGCGACAGCGGGCCGGATCGACGCCCCAGCGCCGGGCGGCTGCCTCGACGAGCAGCGCCCGGGCCATGGCGCCGGCCTCGCGCAGCTCCCGCCAGCGCGTGCGCACGCTGCTACTGCCGCCCGTTCCCAGGCTGCCGTATTTCGGATCGAGCGGGGCCTGCTCCACGCGCACCTGCGCCCAGTCGGCGTCCAGCTCCTCGGCCACCAGCATGGCCAGCGAGGTGCGCACACCCTGGCCCATCTCCGACTTGGGCACGTAGATGCGTACCGTCCCGTCCGGATCGACCTGCACGTACGGGTTCAGTTCGACCGGGGTATCGTCTTCCTTCCCGCTGCCGATACGCGGGACCAGTCCGCCGACGAGCAGTCCGCCCGTAGCGGCCACCCCCACCTTCAAAAACGCGCGACGGCTGAGCTTGAATGGATTGCGTCGCGCCTCGATGTATTCCCAGAGGTCGAAGCCACTCATTGCGTACCCTCCTGCCGCATGAGTTCCGCGGCCCGATGAATCGCCCGACGGATCCGATGATAGGTGCCGCAACGGCACAGATTGCCGCCCATGGCGGCGATGATGTCTTCGTCGGTGGGATTCGGGTTCTGCCGCAGCAGCGCGGCGGCCGTCATGAGCTGACCGGCCTGGCAATAGCCGCATTGCGGCACGTTCAGCTCGCGCCAGGCCCGCTGCAGCGGGTGATTCCCTTCCGGATCCAGCCCTTCGATCGTCGTAATGGGCTGCCCGACCACGGCCGAGACCGGCAGCACACACGAGCGCACCGGCGTGCCGCTCAGATGCACCGTGCAGGCGCCACAGAGCGCCTTGCCGCAGCCGAACTTGGTGCCCGTGAGCCCCAGCACATCCCGCAGCACCCAGAGCAGCGGCATGTCCGGCGGCACGTCGACCGTGTGACGGGTTCCGTTGACCAGCAGTTCAAAGCGTGCCATGATCGCTGTAGGTTTTCTTCCCCGCTACCGGAGCTTATTTTCATGCCAATCGCCTCGGCGCTTGCAGTCAGGCACGAAACGAGGCGGCGTGCTTCCGTGCTTCCCGCGTAACGCCACTACCCTTCAGGATTTTACCCCGACCGCCGCACGCGGTCAAGTGCGACTTTTCCATTTTCTTTGTACATTTTTACAAAATCATCATGTGCCGCGCAAGCCTTATTTTGCCAGTGGCACGCTGGAAGACATGAACGACACCGGACGGAGACCATCGCCATGAATCGCCGCACGTTTCTACAGCAGACGCTGGCCGCCGCGCTCCTGCCGCTTGTTTCGCCCCGGGTTTTTCGCCTCCAGGAAGATCCGTTTCGCCTGCTTCGCCGCAACGTGGGCATTTTCACCGGACGCGGCGGCACGATCGGCTGGCTGGCCACGGCCGATGCGCTCATCGTGGTCGATGCCCAGTTTCCCGAGACGGCCACGCAGTGCTGGGAAGGGCTGCACGCCCGCACCGAGCGCATGATCGACGCGCTGATCAACACGCACCACCACCGGGATCACACGGCCGGCAACATCGCGCTGAAGCCCCATGCACGCCAGATCATCGCCCATCGAAACGTGCCGGAGCTGCAGCGCCGCGCCGCCGAGCAGCAGGGCACGCTCGACCAGCAGGCCTACGCCGACCGGACGTTCGACACATCGCTCACGCTCGAAGCCGGCGACGAGCGCGTGCACATTGTCTATTACGGCCCGGCCCACACCGGCGGCGACGCCATCATCCATTTTGAAAAGGCCAACATCGTACACGTGGGCGACCTGGTCTTCAACCGGATGCCCTGCTTCATCGACCTGCCGGGTGGTGCCACCACCGAGGGCTGGATCGCCGCGCTGGAGCGCCTGCATGCCACCTATGACAACGAGACGCAATTCATCTTCGGCCACGGTAATCCGAAGTACGGCGTGGTGGGCGGCCGCGCCGACCTGCTGGTGATGCGCGACTTTCTGGAGGGATTGCGGCGCTACGTCGAAGCCGGGATCAGGGCCGGAAAGACGGCCGATGAGCTGGCCGTGGATCGGCTGCCGGACTTCCCGGAGCATTACGTCGAGAGCTGGCCGCAGGGCATTCCGAACGCCATCCGGGCCGTCTATCAGGAGCTGAGCGGCTCGTAGAAGGCTTCGCGCAGGTCGGCCAGCGCCGCTTCCAGCTCCTGCCAGCGGGCGTGGGTGCGGGCGCGCTCGGTGCGCACTTCGATCAACGTAGCGCTCGGACGCGCGCAGGCGGCCCGATAGGCCTGCGCCAGTTCCGTCAGCGTCCGGGGGGCCTCGTAGTTCAGACCGAACAGACGGGCCGCGTGCGCGAACTGCAGGCCGTGCGGCGTCCCGAAGAACGGTTCGAACACTTCGGCATGGCGGGCAATCGGTAGAAATGAAAAGATACCCCCGCCGTCGTTGTTCAATGCCACCACCACGACGGGCCGTTCGCGCAGCAGTGCCAGGCTGTTCAGATCGTGCAGCAGCGCCAGATCGCCGATGAGCAGCGTGACGGGGCGCGCCAGTCCCAGCGCAAAGCCGGCCGCCGTGGCCACCGTGCCGTCGATGCCGCTGGCGCCCCGGTTGGCGGCCACCGGCGGTCGGGCGCCGTCGGGTGCGGCCCAGGCGTGTACGAGCCGCACGGGCAGGCTGCTGGCCAGCACCAGCCCGTGCGTGGAGGGCATCCACCGGGCCAGATGCCAGGCGACGTCCGGCTCGGCAAGCTCCTCCGTCTGGAATTGCTGCTGCAGCCGTTCCCGAACGGCTTCGTCGGCCTGCTTCCAGCGCCACGCCCAGGGGGATGGCTCGGTCGCCTCCGGCAACGCCTCGCACAGCGCCGCGCAGGTGCGGGCGACGTCCGCCTCCAGCCGAAGCGTCACGCGATGCGCCGGGTCGAGCCGGATCGGACTGTCGTGCACGTGGACGTACGCGCGTAGCCGGGCGGCCTGCACGAATTGCAGCAGGCGTTTGGAGACGAAGCGCCCGCCCACGTGCAGCACGACTTCCGGCTGCAGCATGCGGGCCGCCCGCTCCGGCTCGGCCAGCAGCAGCTCGGCAAACGGCACTCGCGGGAAGGCTCCCTCGCCCAGCCGCAGCCCGGAGGTCACGTCGGGCAATAGCGGCCAGCCCAGACGTTCGGCCAGCTTCTCGACGGCAGCCGCCGCTTCGACCGTGCGCAGCCTGCCCGCCACGATCAATCCACGCGCCACGGACCGCAGCATGGCGGCCAGCTCGGCGACAGCTTGCGGATCGGGCGCCATGACGGGCGCCACATAGCGCGTGCGAGGCGCCCCGGCGGCTTCAAGCGGAGGAAGCGCGCCGGGTGCTGGAATCAGCGGCTCACGGAACGGACAGTTCAGATGCACGGGGCCGGCCGGCGGCCGCACGCTTCGATAAACGGCCTGAGCTATCGTGGTCTGCACCAGCGCCATGTCCAGATCGGGGTCGGGCACGGGCAGCTCGAAGTGCCAGCGCACGTAGCTTCCGAAGAGCTTGACCTGATCGATCGTCTGATTGGCGCCCGTGTCGCGCAGCTCCGGCGGACGGTCGGCCGTGAGCAGCAGCAGCGGGATTTCGTCCTGGCTGGCTTCGACGACGGCGGGAAAGCCGTTGGCGACGGCCGTCCCCGAAGTGGTGATCCAGGCGGCGGGGCGTCCGGTAGCGCGGCCGTAGCCCAGCGCCAGAAAGGCCGTGCCCCGTTCGTCGTAGTGGACGATGGCGCGGGCTTCCGGGTGGCGGGCCACCGCCGTGACCAGCGGCGTGGAGCGCGAGCCGGGCGCGATGTAGAAGTGCGTCACACCGCAGCGCACCAGCTCGTCAATGAGCCGATCGGCCCAGTATTGCTGGTTACGAACGTCGAAGCTCAAGGCCCAGCACGTTCACAAAATCACTGATCTTGTGTTCGATCTCGTCCCACTCCAGCGCCGGCACCGAACCCTCCACGATTCCGGCGCCGGAATAAAGATACAGATGGCGTCCGGCCACCAGTCCGCAGCGAATGGCCACGGCAAATTCGGCCGCGTCGGCGCCCAGCCAGCCGATGGGACCGGTGTACCAGCCACGGTCGAACGGCTCCCAGGTGCGGATGGCCTCCATGGCCGCAGCCCGCGGGTAGCCGCCGACGGCCGGCGTGGGATGCAAGGCCTCCAGCAACGCGCCGGTAGGCACATTGGGCCGCAGTCGCCCGCGAATGCCCGTGTACAGATGCCGCCCGCGGGCCAGCGTCATTTCGGAAAGCTGCGGATCGGCGTCCAGCGCCTCGCACAGCGGCCGCAGCTCTTCGACGATGCTCTGCTGGACGTAATACTGCTCGCGCCGATCTTTTTCGCTCTGGAGCAGCTCGGCGGCCAGCCGGGCGTCGTCGGCTTCCGTGCGGCCACGGGGACGGGTGCCGGCGACGGCCTCGCTCCAGACGTGCCCGTCGGCGCGTCGGAACAGCCGCTCCGGCGAGGCGCCCAGAAAGGCCATTCCAGGCTCAGGCTGGTAGTAAAAGTGGAAGCAGCCCGGCGTGGCTTCCTGCAAGCGCTGCAGCAGGGCCAGTCCATCGAGCACCTCGCCAAAAGCGTACTGTACCTGACGGGCCAGTACGACTTTTTCCATCTGACCCCGGCGGAAGGCGTCCAGCGCACGCTCGACGTTGCGCGTCCAGCCCGTCTGATCCGGCGTGTCCCGGCGATCCAGCGGCAATGGCAGCTCGGGAGTCAGCGGCACCTCGGGCCAGCGAAGCTTCTCCAGCGCTTCGATCACTGCTTCAGGGTGCTCCCGATCCAGTTCGGACACCAGGTTGCAGATCAGCCAGTAGCGGTTCGCTTCGCGCCGGAGTTCGAAGCGGGGAAGCCAGAAGCGCCCGGCACCGAACGGTTCCCAGTGCGGTGCCACCGGCGCCCGGCTGTCGAAACGTCCTCCGCCGTAAAACCGCACACCAGGGTCGGCCCGTCGGAGTCGGTCTTCCACGGGCGCGATCGCCTCGCGGGTAAGCGGATGCGTGGCTTCGTGCAGCAGAACCGCACCCAGTGCGGCCACGGCCTCGGCGTTTTCACGATCGGCCCAGTAGAATCTGACAGGCTCCGGCTGGGCGGCCAGCCAAGCCAGCAGATCGAGCGGCGCGACGGGACAGCGCAGTTGGACAATTTCCGCGGTGGGCTGACGCAGGGCCCGCCGGATGCGGCTCCCCAGCACCCGGGGCAGCTCCTCCGGGGCACATACGGGCAACGCCCCTTCCACCGCCGATGGATCCATGCGCCTCATGCCGCCACCTCCGTCGGAAGTCCGTCGTCCACCGCCGCTTCCTCCAGGTGTGCCGTACAGTTCAACCGGAGCGCCCGGAAACGGCCGTTTTCATAGACCAGATGATTGACGGCCGTGTTCGTGTGTGGAAGGGCCTCCATGCGGGCCAGTCCGTACTCGGGCAGTACAGAAGCCAGCAGAATGCGCAGAAACCGGCCGTGCGCGACGATCAGCACGGTCTCTCCCTCATGGCGGCTCAGGATGGTTTCCAGCGCCCGCAGCGCACGGCGCTGCACGTCCAGGATGGACTCACCGCCGGGTACCGGATAGTCGTAGTCGCCGGCCCGCCAGCGCTCGTAAATGGCACGAATCTTCGCGTCGTAAGGGGGCGCATAGGGTTTTCCTTCCAGCTCGCCCCAGTCCATTTCTTCCAGATCGGCCAGCTGGTAGAACGGCACCGCAGGATGATACCGACGCACGGCCTCGGCCGTCTCCAGCGCGCGTCGCAGCGGGCTGGCGTAGATGGCATCCAGCGGAACCGCGGCAAAGCGCCGCGCGAGCGCTTCGGCCTGGCGTCGTCCCCGATCGTTGAGCGGCGCATCGACGCCGCGTCCCTGCACGATACTGTTGCGGTTATAATCGGTCTCGCCGTGCCGCACAAAGTACAACGTGGTCGCAGGCATGCATTCGATTCAGTTTCGGTTCCAGGGAAGCTGACGCAGGCGTCGAAGCACCTCCTGCTCCATCGCCTGCAGTTCGGGGAGCGCAACGCGGTGGGCCAGCGCTGCACGGAGGATCAGCGTGCGCAACACCTGATCGGGCAGCGGCAACGGATACAGCGCCGCATGCAGCCGATCCAGCAGAGGCCGGAGCAGCCGGTCGAGCAGTCCCCAGCGCACCAGCACAAAACCGGCCAGTCCCATCCATACGGCCGGTAGCCGTCCGCTCCAGGCCAGCGCAGTCAACCCCGCCACGTAGGCCGCCCCCTGCAGCCAGGGATTGGCCAGCAACGTCAGTATCGGGGTCAGCGGCCGAAGAATCAACAGGGGCAGAAGCAGATGCCCCAGCAGGTACAGCGCCAGCGCAACGCCGACAGCCACGGCGGGCCCGCCTCCCCACAGCAGCGGAAGCAGTGGCCAGAGCATCAGTAACGAAGGGAGCGCCAGCCACGCGTCGGCCTGGCGCAGCAGCCGGTCCAGCGGCTCTTTTTCGAGAAGCGGCCCGGCATAAGCCTGGAGCAACGCCTCGGTCGTGCGAAACCAGTGGCCGGCCGCCGTAAACAGCCCGCGCGGCGTGTCCACGTAGTACTCCGTACGTTGCCCGGCAGCGGAAGTCATGGGCCGCCTCTCGGTTTCAGCGCCGCTCGCTCCAACGAGAGGCCCCGGCCCTTGTTTCGGCTTCAGCAAAAAGCGACAAACGTTCCTGCGAAAAAGGTTTGTGGCCTTTTTTTATGCGGAGTCGTATCGCCAGACGATATGCCGCTGCGTACCCGACCGCCTACTGAATCAGCACGTTGTAGTAGCGAAGGGCCGGTGGAATGACCACGATGTCGCGCACGGCGATGCCATCGGGCAGGTGAATGATGGGGCGCACGCGGCCGGTCGTGTCGGCACGGATGGCCTCGTAGGGAACGGTCGCGAAGAAGTCGGGCGCCGTCATGGCCGCCTCGTACTGGTCTAAGGGCACACGGAAGCGCACGCGCACGGTGGCCGGCTCCAGCGTCACCACACGCTCGGTGGAGGGGACCCCCGTCACGCGGACCGGTAGCTCGCGGACCCCTTCGGTAAAGGGAACCACGCGGGCGTACAACTGCACCGCTTCAGGCGTGACGGTCACCAGCGGCCGCAGCGTGTCGGAAAGGGGGACCCGGATCGCGATCGAGTCGCGCACGTCGCGCATCCGCATGGACACGGTCGGCCAGGCGCTCAGCTTGTTCACAATCGAAACAGCTCCCGAAACCTGCACGCTGTCGGGTTCGACACGCGGAGGGTAGAGCAGGTCGTGCGTGGGCGGCGTTTCGATGACCACGCGCAGCTCGACCGGCAGCCGACGCGTCACGCGCGGTTCTTTTCGCAATTCCACCACCTGTGGCACGACACTTTCCACGACCACCCCCCGGGGCAGATTCAGATCAAGGGTGGTCAGATCGATCACGTCCTGCCGGGCGTCCAGCGTAATGGTCGGTGGGTTGAAATAAAGCTGCACGAGCGGATAGCCCTCGCCACGGAGCTGCACGCGCACAAAAGGCGGCGGTGGAACGGCCAGCGCCTGATCAGGCGGCACGTTGACCACGCGCACCGGCAGATCCAGCGTGGCCGTGTAGGTCTCCTGAAGCGTAAAGGTGAACCAGAGCAAGGTGGAGATCAGAATGCAGATGGTGATGACCGTGCCCTTCGACGGCCCGCCTTCCGGACGGCGTCCGTCGCCAACGGGCGCACGGCGGCTGAAGAGTTGCTGAAGCAGCGGGAAACGCTGGGCGATTTCGCTCCACACGGTCGATCGGGCTCAGGGCGTCCTTTCAATGTTCAGGCTTCGCAATATAGAGTGCCCCGCCGGCTTTTTGCAATTCATCCGGTGGGCGTGCGCATCTGCTCCCATCGTCGGCGCAGCCACCGCCAGCCTTCCCGGAGCTCTTCCGGGCGATAGAGCCGCAAAGCCACCACCAGCGGTCCATAGAGCAGCACCAGCAGCGCGCGCACCGCCAACCGGACGGCCGTCGGCAGCGTTGCCGTCAGGTATCCCACCAGCGCCAGTCCCGTTACCAGCACCAGAACGAGCCCCAGCACCCGCCAGGGATAGGTCGTGGGACGTACCCGGAGAGCGCGCCAGGCAGTTCCTCCGGCCAGTACGCCGTAGGCCACGACGGTGGCCAGTGCGGCCCCCATGGCCCCCAGCTTCGGAATCCACCACAGGTTCAGTGCGACATTCAGCAGCCCGGCCGCCACGACATTCCAGGCGATAAAGCGACTTTCTCCGGCCGCATAGAGCACGTTCACGAAAATATTGTACAGCCCGAACAGCAGGTAGCCCAGGCTCAGCGGCAGTACCAGCGAATCGGCCTTCAGGTAGGCCGCATCCGAGGCCAGCAACGCCGTCACGTCGTAGGCGCCCAGCGAGAGCGCCAGCGCAATCCAGCCGCCCCAGATCGTGTAGTGCCGGAACGTCCGGCGGTGCAGCGCCGCCTCACCTTCCGGCTGCTCACCCAGCGCTTTCAGGCCGATCACGGCGAAGGCCAGCTGGAAGCTCTGCACGAGCAGCATGTTGAGCACGCCGCTCAGGCGGGCCGCCCAGCCATAGACGGCCACCGTCTCGGGATCGGCAAGCCAGCCCAGCAGGTAGCGGTCGCCCACGTGCAGCACGGGCAGCGCCACGCCGGCCAGCGCAAGCGGCAGCCCGAAGCGCATGAGCGCCCCCACTAGATGCGGATCCCAGCGCCGGGGTACCACGCGCAGCATACCGCCCACCAGCACCAGCGCACTGCTACCGGAGGCCAGTGCCATGGCCTGCACGACGCCCCGGAGGCCCAGCTGCGCATGCGCCAGAAAGTAGTACACGCCGCCGATAAGCAGCGCCGTCTCAAGCAATATGGCCGTCGTGTAAAGCGCCGCCCGCTCCCGAAGCCGCAGAAACGCCAGCGGAACGCTGCTCAGAAGCTTCGCGGCCAGGTACCCCCCGAACAGGCGCAGGATGATCTCACCGTCGGTCCAGCCCAGCAGCGTGCCCAACCGGGGTGCCACCAGCCAGCTCAGCCCGAGCACCAGCAGCGCTACTCCCAGCGAGACGCTCAGCACGGTGAAGGGCACGGCTTCCTGTCGGTCGCGCTGCACCGGATCGGTGGCGAACTTGAGCAGCCCCGTAGTCAGTCCCAGTCCCAGCAGCGGCAGCAGCAGCTGTGCCGTGGCCTCCAGCAGCACCAGATAGCCATAGGCCGCCTGCGGAAGCAGCGTGGTGTCGAGGTAGAGCGGCGCCAGGAGCAGTCCGCTGGCCTTCAGCAGCAGATTCCCCAGCGCATAAACGCTGCCCTGCCGGAGCAGGCGGTTCAGCGTGCTCTGCGAAGCGGTACGACTCATCCGGGGCCTTCAATCCGGGCGTAGGGTTTCTGCACGCCTTCAATGGTCATCGTGCCGCCGAGTTCGGCCGTCCAGCGATGTGCAATGGCCTGTTCCTCCGGACGCCCGGCATCGTCCAGCAAAATGATGACCGAAGGACTGAGCCGGTGGCCCAGCACCGGCAGCAGCCCATAGCGGCCGCCTGGCGTGTTGCCCGGCGGCCCATCGCATAGCACCAGCGAAAAACGGGCGGGCAGCATTTCGGGCTTTATATCATACCAGTGAAAGGCCCCGTAATCGCGAAGCGGCGCATGCAGGAGATGAACGTTCGTAATCCCGAAGCGGCGTAGCGCCCACCGCACATGTTCGGCCCAGAAGGCATCGTGCTCCAGCGTCCACACTTCCCAGCCGACCTGCATCCCGATCGCTCCCAGCAGCAGCGTACTCAGTCCCGAACCGCACTCCAGCACCGGTCCCGGTGTCCTCCAGGCTTCCCGAATCAGACCGATCAGTAATTCTTCGCTGACCGACCAGATTTCGTTGCCCCAGCCTTTACGCAGGGCGCGTAGCAACCGGCGGGATGGCAACGTCCCGGGTGGTTGTCGCCGAAAGGCCCGCATGCTCCAGGCGAGCAGTTCCCGGCGATACAACCGGTCGGCCACCCGGTATAGCTTGCGCGCCGGCATCAGTAACGGCCAGTTGGGAAGCCTCATGCGTTCTCGTCTGCATGTGTTCGTTGCCACCACCACGATCGGAGCCGTCCGGCCAGACGCCGCACCGCGGCCGGCATCCAGGCGGCCAGCCAGTAGCCCCAGCGACGGAGCCTGCCCGGATCCATTCGCACGGCGCGCCCCAGCAGCCGTCTGGCCTGCGCCCGGTGTCCCCGAACCAGCGCTTTGCGCCCGGCTCCCTCGTAGATGCCGGCCAGGGCCACCCGCCGGAGCCGTCGCAACTCGGGATGGCGTGCCACCGCTTCTTCCACGATGCGCACACGGGCACGCACCAGCTCGTCCAGCGCAGCCGTACCGGTCTTACGGGCGGGATGATCCCGGATCAGTACCAGCGGCTCCGCTACACGACAGACGGGGTAGTGAGCTGCGATGCGCAGCCAGAGGTCCCAGTCTTCACTGATCCGCCGATCCGGCCCTTCACGAAAGCCATCGACCGCCTCCAGCGCTTCCCGGCGCACCAGCGCGCTGGAAAACGGCACGAAGTTGCTCAGCAACAGCGCCTCCAGCACCCTTCCCTCGGGCATGGCGGCAAGCTGGCTGAGCCGCACTTTTTTGCTCCGGGTCGATGCGTCCACCAGCCAGGCATCCGTGTAGCACCAGCCACAATCCGGGTGTGCCTGCAGGCAGGCTACCTGGGCGGCGAGCTTGCCCGGCAACCAGAGGTCGTCGGCATCCAGGAAGGCCACCAGTTCCCCACGGGCCAGTCGAATGCCATGGTTGCGGGCGGCCGCCGAGCCTGCATTTTCCTGAAACACGTAGCGGACCGGCCCCTGAAACGGCGCGACCACTTCGCGCGTCGCGTCCGTCGAACCGTCGTCCACCACGATCACCTCCAGCACCGGGTAATCCTGCCCGAGTACACTCTGGATCGTTTCAGCTATCCAGCGCTCGGCATTGTAGGCCGCAATCACCACGCTGACTGTGGGCCGCTCGTCCGCCATTGTTCAACCATTCTGGCTCTGCCGAAGCGACTCCAGGGCGGCTATTAACTCATGGATTCTTCGATCCTTCGGGTACAACTGCAGGATGCGTGTCCGGGCTCGCGTTCGCCAGCGCGCATCGCACTGCAACGCCCGACGGAGGGCGTCCACCACGGCCCCGACCTCCGGACGCTCCACGATAAAGCCGGCGTCGCCGATGGCTTCCGGGATTCCGAACACCGGACTGCCCACCGGAATGCACCCGCACAGCATGGCCTCGCACAGCGCATTGGGCAATCCTTCGGCGCGGGAAAGCTGCGCGTACACGGACGTCTCCCCGTAGATGGCCGGAAGCTCCGCACGCGGGACCGGCTCCCGGAGTCGGACATTCGGCGACGGAGCATACCGCTCCCGAATGATCCGCTGCATCTCGGCCGTCACGCCCACCACCTCAAACTGCACCTCCGGCAGATGCGTCGCGGCCGCCAGCAGCAGATCGATTCCCTTACAGCGCAGCACCCGCTCCGAGCCGACAAAAGCAACGGTCCGCACCACCGGCGGGCGCTCCGCGGGACCGGGCGGCCACTGCTCCGGATCGTAACCGGTGGGGACGACCTGGAACGGCGTCCTCAGCCCGGGCACCCAGGCCCGCACGCCCTGCAGCCGATTGCCGGTCCAGGGCGTGGCCGGCATTTCCATGAGCGAAGCGGCGACCGGCAGCAGCAGCGACGCGTTGCGATAGACGTATCGGGCCAGCGGCGCCCGCCAGCGACTGCAGAATACCCCGTCGTTCAGCTCTGGCAGGCAGCGGCTGTCGAATCCCCCCAGCACAACGGCCACCGGAATCTTTCGGCGCCGGGCCATCCGTACCGGTAGCACCATGTGGTAGTCCACAAACCAGCCCAGCACCAGCGCTGCTTCGGGCAGCTCACGCCGCAGCCACGCCCGCTGGGCGCGTAGCATGCGCAACATCCCACCCGGAGTACGCACCCGCCGTACGTCGAAATGAAACGGACGCACCTCGTAATGTGCCTCCAGCACCGCCAGATCGTCCAGCACGAACGGGCTCGGATGCAGATAGATGAAGAGAAGACGGGGCTTCATCCGTCAACCTGCTGCAGCAGTTCGGCAATGCGCTGGCTGGCGGATTGGTCCCGGCAGAAAGCGGAAGGCCCTTCGGGACGGCGCTGGACGGCGGCCACAATGCGATCCGGGTCGGCCCCGACCAGTTGATTCCAGCCACCTTCGAGTGTTTCCACCCATTCGGTTTCGTCGCGCAGCGTGATGCAGGGCACGCCCAGCCAGACGGCTTCCTTCTGCAGACCGCCCGAGTCGGTCAGCACGGCACGGGCGTGTTGCACGAGCGTCAGCATGGCCAGATAGCCCACCGGCTCCCGGAGTTCGACATTGGCCGGCACCCGGATGCCGCCATTCAGACGGGCGCGTGTGCGCGGATGCAGTGGAAGAATAACGGGCAGCGCGAGCCGCCCCAGGCCCTCAAAGATTCCCTGCAGCCGGACCGGATCGTCCGTGTTCTCGGCGCGGTGCACGGTCGCCACGTAGTAGGTGCCCGGCGCATGAGCGGTCAGCGACGCCAGCGGCACCCGGCGGCGTGCAACTTCGGCATAGCAGCGGACGGCCTCTTCCATCACGTCGCCGGTCAGGTGTACGCCCTGCGTAATGCCCTCGCGCCGCAGGTTCTCGACGGCCGTGGGCGTCGGTGCAAACAGCAGCTGCGACAGATGATCGGCCACCACGCGGTTGATCTCTTCGGGCATGGCCCGGTTGAACGAGCGCAGTCCGGCCTCCACATGAGCCAGCGGCAGCTGCAGCTTGGCCGCCACGAGGGCACCGGCCAGCGTGCTGTTCGTGTCGCCATAGATCAGCACCCAGTCGGGCGCCGGACGCATGGCGCGCAAGGCCGCCTCCAGCCGGATCATCATCAGTCCGGTCTGCTCGGCATGCGTACCGGAGCCCACCCCCAGATGCACCCGGGGCGCCGGCAGCCCCAGCTCTTCGAAAAAGACGCGGTCCATGTTCACGTCGTAGTGCTGACCCGTGTGGATCAACACCTCTTCGATGCCGGCTTCGGCCAGCGCCCGGCTCACCATGGCCGCTTTGATGAACTGGGGACGTGCTCCTACGATGCTGCAGACACGCATGGCTCGGCGTGGGTTACTTCTTCCAGCAGGCGGGCCAGTTCGCCGGCAAGATAGGGGCGGCTGTAGCGTCGGGCCAGCTCGGGCGGGGCGCCCGGCAGCGGTCGCCCGGCCGCCCACGCTTCGTAATGCCGGCGCAGGTAGGCGGCGATGCCTTCCACGTCGTCGTAGTCGAACATCTCGCCAGCTTTCGTTTCGCGCAGCACGGCCGCCGCGTCGCCCGCTACCGGACCGATGCCCAGCACGGGCCGTCCGGCTCCCAGGTATTCGTACAACTTGCTCGTAATTATCCAGGCATTCCCGGCCACGCGGTTGACCACGAGCAGCAGCAAGGCGCTGTCGAGCAGGTACTGGAGCACCTGCCGATGCGGAAGAAAAGGCAGCACCTCCACCCTGTCCGTCAGTCCATGTTGCGCGATAGCCCGGTGGACGGACGCATCCACCGTGCCGATCAACCGCACCCGAAGCTGCGTGGCGTCGTTCAGGCTTCGCAGTGCCTGCCAGAGCGCCTCCGGATTGCGCGCCGGATTCATGCTGCCGGCGTAGGTCACCCAGAAGTGTTCGGACGGCCGCGGCTGCAACCCCTCGAAGTCGGCCGGATCAAAGCCGTTCGGGATCAACACGGCCGGCAGTCCCCGGGCTTCCAGGGCCCGCTGCATGGCCGGGGTTACCACCACCCGATGCGAGGCGGCCTGTAGCACCCGACGTTCCAGCCAGGCATCGATCCGACGCGCCCAGCGCGTCATGGGAAGCATTTCGTAATAATCGATCCCGGTCCAGGGATCGCGCAGGTCGGCCACCCAGGGTAGCCCGTAGCGCCGGTGTGCCCGGTAGCCGATCAGATGCGTCGAATGCGGCGGCCCGGTCGTCACCACGGCTTCGATCGGATACCGCCGGAGCAGCCGGGGCAGCGCCCGCAGGGCAAACGGCACCCAGCCCACGCGGGCGTCCGGCAGAAACAGATTCGCCCGGATCCAGCGGGCCAGTCGTTCCTTCCAGCTCCGGTGGGGCCGTCCGGCAAAGCCCACGCTTACCGCTTCCTCCTTACGCTGGCCCAGCAGGCGCGCGTAGGCGGCATACGGATCCCAGGCACGCGTACGGATCACCGGCACGTCGGGCGGCACTTCCTCCAGCAATTCCGGGTCGCGCGACGGATAGGCGGCGTCCTCGGGGCGAACGGTCAGCACCACCGGCTGCCAGCCATGCTGCGGCAGATAGCGCGCGAACTTCAAAAACCGCTGCACGGCCGCCCCACCCGCCGGCGGAAAGTAATACGTGACCAGCAGCACCCACCGCTTCCCCGACCGACTCATCCTTTCCGCCTCTGTCGATACCAGCCCAGTCCCAGCAGCAACAGGACGCCCCCGTACGCCAGCAGGGTCGCCAGCGCGGCGATTCGCACGCCCCAGACGTGACTGGCCGGATCGAAGCGCATCACCACGGTGTGCGTGCCGGCCGGCACCGGCACGGCCCGAAGCAGATAGTTGGCCTGCAGGATCGGGGCGGGCTGGCCGTCTACCGTGGCATGCCACCCGGCCGGATAATACACCTCGTCCACCACCAGCAGCCGCGGCGCGTCGGTGGCCACCTCCCAGACGATCTCGCGGGGACCGAAGCGCACCAGCCGCACCGAAGCCGTGCTGGTCGAATCGATGGGCGTCACTTCGATCCCGGGGTCCTCGCGCAGCAGCACGGTCTGGCGCAGATCCAGCGCCGGATCCAAGAGCCGCTGCCGGTGGGCTGTCAGATCGGGTACCACTTCATACCGCCCCACCAGAAACGCCCGGGGTAGCGCCGAGGGGTTCTCCAGCACGCGCCAGCGCTCGTCCTCGAACACCACGCGCATGCCGGGCAGCGAGGCGCCGGCCGGTACCACCACGTAGCGCACGCTCAACAGATCCAGTGCCCGCGACCGCGGCAGTCCGGTCGCCGGATCGACGAACAGGTGGTCGATGTAATCCTGAAACAGCCGCAGCTTGGCGCCGTGGTAGCCGCCGATCGACTCGTGATAGTAGGACGGCCGGGCGTTCGTCATGGGGTTACCGCTTTCGAGCGACAGCACCCGGAAGTGGCCCGGTCCTCCGGCCTCCCGTTGCCGCTCCAGCAGAAAACGATCGAACGAATAGGTGGGGATCAGATCGGTGGCTTCCCGGGCGTCCGTCAGCACCTCCTCGTTCAGGTGGCGTCGCCCCACGCCCCACAGGTCGATCGTTACCAGCAGGGTCAGTCCGGCCATCAGCCCCCAGCCGGGCAGCCGCTGCCGGTCGTAGAGCCAGAGCAATCCGCCGGCCAGCAGCAGAAATACCAGCGTGCGCTGTGCATCGCGACCGAACAGGTTGGAGCGTACCGTCCGCTGCTCGGCCACGTACTGTCGCACCGCCTGCAGCAGGCGCGGATCGTCCGGGGCCACGTTGTTGGCGGCGGCCACCTGCCGGGCGATCTGTTCCACTTCGCCCGGTCGCTCAAAGGAAAACAGGCTGCCCCGCGCCAGCCAGAGCACCAGTACCAGCCCGACCAGTCCCAGCCACACCTGATAGGCCGGCCGCAGCGTCCGCGACCGCTCCGGCTGCTGTTCGAGCAGCCAGCCGCCGCCCAGTGCGGCCAGCAGGGCCAGTCCCAGAGCCGCCGTGCTCAGCCAGGTTTCCGGCACCCGAAAGGCATCGAACAGCGGGAAATACTCGAACATGAAGCGGTTGAGCAGCGGAAAGTAGCTGCCCAGCGAGAACAGGATCATCAGCAGCGTGCCGGCGCCCAGGATCCAGGCGGTGCGCCCCCGCCGACGCCAGAGCGCCAGCAGGGCCAGCCAGAGCACGATACCGCCCACGTAGTGCGGCCCCTCGGTGAACGGCTTGGGCCCCCAGTAGGTGGGGCTGCCGCCCCCGTAGGCGTCGGCAATCAGCAGCGTGACGAGTTCGCCGGGCGCCTGGCTCCAGCCCATCGCATAGTCCCAGTCCAGCCCGTCGCCCCCTCCGGTGGCTTCGCTTCCACCCCGGATCGTGTACTGTTTGTACTCGTAGACCGGCCAGTAGGGCTGGGCAATCATCAGCAGCGCCAGCATGCTTCCCAGCGCGAGCCAGCCCGTCGCCTGTCCGAATACGGCCAGACGTCCTTCGCGCCAGGCGGCCACGCCTTCCACCAGCCACCAGAGCCCCAGCAGAAACGCCACGTAGTACGTGATCTGCACGTGCCCGGCCCGCAGGTTGGCGGCCAGCACCACGGCAAACAACAGGCCCGACAGCAACCGGGGCCGCCGCAACCCATGCACAAAAGCCAGCACCAGCCAGGGCGCAAAACAGAGCGCGATGAATTTCGAGTTGTGTCCTGCTTTCAGAATGATCGGAATGTAGGTGGTCAGTCCGTAGGCCACGGCCGCCAGCATGCCCGCCCATTGTCGGCGCGTCAGATAGACCACCAGCCAGTAGGTACCGGCCAGCAGAAAGAAGAAATGGGAGGTCGGCCACAGAAAGCCTCGCAGCCAGTTCAGCAGGCTATCGACCTGGGGCACCTTTGCCGGATAGGAAATCATATAGGCCGGCATGCCGGCGAACGCATTCGTGGCCCAGAGCGGTTCGGTGCCCGTCGAATCGCGATAGGCGATGACCGACTGGGCCATGGCCCGCCAGTTGACCGTATCGCTGCCGATCAGCCGCTTACCCCCGAAATGAATCGGCGCAAAAAAGGCCAGCGAGAGCGCCAGCAGCAACAGCAGGCAGATCAGATGCCGATGCCGTTCCGGAAGGCGATCCCAGAGGCCATGCCAGGCCGGCAGGGCGACCGTGGACGCCTTCCGGGAGCGGGACGAGCGGGCCGAAGCAGCCATAGATGCAGCGCGACGGGTTATTCGATCACCTTGGGCACCCGGAAGTAGTCGCTGTCGGCATCGGGTGCGTTGCGCAGCGCGTCCTCGTGCGAAATGCGCTGTTCGACGACGTCCTCCCGGAAGACGTTGTACAGGTCCAGCACGTGCGACATGGGCGGGACGTCGCGCGTATCCAGCTCGTTCAGCTTGGCCACGTAGTCCAGGACCTCGCCCATCTGTTCGGCCAGCATCCGCTCCTCTTCTTCCGAGAACTCCAGGCGGGCCAGCCGGGCAATATAGCGGACTTCTTCGACGGAGATCGCCATCGCTTGCCGATCGTCAGGTTGTGGATGTCGCAAGATAGCAAATGCCGGGCGCGACCGCTACCGCGCAGCGCTAAGCGGAGTTCCCCGCCTCCCGGAGCAGCGCCTGCATGCGGGCCTGCACGGTCTCCATCAGCGTGGTCAGATGCCGCCGTCGGAGTCCCGCTGTCGGGACGGGTTCGCCGATCACTACTCGAATCGTTCCCGGCCGCGAGACCATTCGCCGCTCGTCCAGCCGGCGGTAGCTGTCGAAGATGACCACGGGTACCAGCGGCACGCCGGCCTCGACAGCCAGCAGAAACGCCCCCTTTTTGAACGGCCGCAGCTCCTTCCGGTAGCCACGCGTGCCTTCCGGAAAAAGCAGCACGGGATGCCCCTGGCGGATGCGCTCGCCGGCCAGTTGCAGGCTTTCCAGCGAGCGACGCGGATTGTTGCGGTCGATGAAGAGCGAGGCCGAATGCCGCATGGCCCAGCCCAGCACGGGCACCCGCTCCAGCTCCGCCTTGGCAACAAACCCGAAGGGATAAGGAAGTGCGTAGGACAGCACCAGAATGTCGAGGGCGCACTGATGGTTGGCCACAAAAATGCAGGGCTGCCCCTCGGGAAGGCGTGCGTGGTCTTCGCACACCACCCGCCAGCCACAGGCTTTCAGAATGATGCCCGCCCAGCGCCGTGCCCATTTTTTGAAGTTGGCCGCCGTCGGGTGAAAGCGATGCGTGAGCACCTGGCACGGGGCAATGATCAGCGTGCTGAAAATGCCCACCAGCACGAACCAGAAGAAGTGCAGCCGGGTCCACAGCGTGGCCGGCGGAGCACCCTCGACCGGTGCCTCGACGGACGCCGGAGCCAGCAGCGGTGCCACAGAGGAGGTTTCTCTGAGTTCAGCCATTGCGGTCTATTATTCGGAGGTTGCAGCGGAGGGTTTGCGCACCTGACGCAGCAGCTGCAGCAGACGGGTCGCGTCGTACAGCCCCCGCTTCGTGCGCGGCTCCGCATGCACTTCGAGGCTCAACGGCCCGGTGAAATTCATCGCACGCAGCAGTCGGAGCTGTGCAGGCCACCCCACGGCCCCCTCGCCAAAGGGGGCCGGCTCCCACTCGCCCCGATCCGGATCAAGCCGCCAGTCGCTGCAGCGCACCAGGAAGACACGCCCGGCCAGTGCTTTTAGCCCTTCGGCCGGATTTTCGCCTGCCTGCAGCGCCGCCCCGGGATTCCAGGCGGCCCCCACGGCCGGGTGATCCACGGCTTCCAGCAGCGTGGCCAGCGCCCGCCCCGTGGGAAATGCACCGCCCGGCTCATTGAGCACGGCCACCCGCACGCCGTAGTCGGCCGCTTTGTCACCGGCCATCCGCAGCGCCCGCGCCGCTTCTTCTACCGGCGCCCCTTCCTCTTCGGCCGCGAAGGCCGACACCACCACACAGGGACAATCGATGCGCCGGCAGAAGCTCAGCACTTCATCGAAAGCAGCCACCTCGTTCATCCACGTGCGCCGGTCGCGCACCGAGCCTTCGAACATGCCCGGCACGACGGCCACCGCCGGCAGTTCGTTTTCCAGCAGACGCCGACGCAGTTTTTCCTCATTGACAAACGGCACGCGGTCCGACGGCCCGCCGATCGTGCGCAGCTCCACGCCCTCCAGGCCCCAGAGCAGCGTCAGGTAGAGCGCACGATCCAGGTTCAGCGTCACCGTGTCGGTCAGCAGTGCGGGAATCATGGGTGGTTTTCGGTTACGGGCGGGCGAAGCGTATCTTCACGCACGGGCACCCACGGGTCCGGGGTGATCGCCTCCGGTAACAGGATCGCCTGTGCCGCCCGGACCAGCGCACGGGCACGTTGCAATGCGCGTATGCGAAGTCTTTCAGGCTCAGGTATTGAAACAGCGGCCGAGGCGTTGTAGATCCGCCGGTAGATCTGTTGCCACTCGGAGGGCACCCGCCAGAAAACCTGTCGGTCCTCCTGCAGCGAATCGGGCGGTAGAACCGGCGTGAGCGTCATGCCATATTGCTCGGCCAACCGGTGCAGTTCGGCGAGCGCTTCGGGATCCGGGTCCAGATAGACGATCCGGCGCGTGGCGGCCGGGTCCCATAGTGGCCGCCGGAGATAGGCGCGCAATCCCTGGTGGCCCTGCCGGGCCCCCGACCAGACCGCAAACAGCAACGTGCGGCGGGGCTGCGGCCAGTAGGCGGCCAGCGTACTGTAGAAACGGGCCAGCTCCAGCAGCGCCGCCACCCCTTCGCCCAGATGAGCCCCATCGAAAAGCAGCGGACTACCCGGCAGCGCAATAACATCCAGATCCGCACATACGATCACCAGCTCGTCGCGCAGCCCGGGATCTTTGCCCGCCACGAAGCCCAGCACGTTCAGCGCGCCTGCGCGCGTTTCGCCCATGCGCCGCACCCGGAGGAAGATCGGACGTCGGAGCCGCAGCGTCACGGACGCCGTGTCGGTCAGATGAGCCCGCAGCGCGGACGTCGGCAGAGCCAGCAGGCGAGCGGCCGCCTCCGGTGTGAGCTGCAGAAGCCGAAGCCCGGAAATCGGGGCGTCGGTCAGCGCGGGACGCAGCGGCCCCACCAGCAGCACAGCCTGCGCCGAACGTGCCTTTGCCAGGACCGGAGCTTCCGCTGCAGACGCGCTCGGCAGCACCCAGACCGGCGCCGCGGGACAGGTCCTCGGTTGCGCGCAGAGCGCCACCTGATCGGCCACCACGCGCCCGGTGTCGCTACGCGCATCGGGCCAGAATTCCAGTCCGGGTAGAAAGGCCGCCGTATCCTGATCGGCCCAGCCCAACACGGCCGGCCAGGGCAGATGCACGCGGGCTTCGTAAACGATACGATAATGTCCTTCCAGCGCCGGCTGCAGCCGAAATTCCCGCATGCGGTCCTCCACGTACTGCGCCGCCAGCGCGAAGCTGCGCGACCCTGTCACCCGCCCTCGCATTTCCGGCCGCAACAGCACGTCCAGATGCTCGGCCAGCCACAGCGGATCGTCCGGCTCATGCAGTTGAACCGGGCCCTCCATTGCCGGACGCGGCGCCGGCCCGCAGGCCGCCAGCGCCAGCGCAAGGCCCGAAATGAGCAGCAGACGATACATGTTGTACATGGCGATTCCGGCGGTCAGGCCTTAACCCTCAGGCCCTGCTCCGCGTTTCGCCGACCAGCCCGCAAACAAAAAGCGGGAAGCCGCACAGGGCTTCCCGCCTGCCTCGAGGTGCTGCTACAGATGTCAGTTGCGCGGCATGCGCGTCTGACGCGCCGTTTGCTCGCTGAACCGTTCCAACCGTTCCATCAACTCACGCCGGCTGCGTTCCAGCAGGTTGCGCTCGAGCGGCCGTCGGGCCCGCGCCGTCAGCGGATCGAGCACCTTCACCTGCAGCACGATCAGCAGCTCCGACTGCGTGATCGTGCGCTGCGTGCGCCCGAAGATGTAGCGCAACCCGAAGAACCACCAGGGCAGATCTTTCAGGAAGGGAATACCCTTGCGCGAGATCGACTCGCGCGTCGAGTACAGTCCTCCGATGATCGTCTGCTCGCCGTCGAGCAGCAGTACCTGCGTGTCGGCCGTATTGCGATCGATGATCAGGCCGGCCGCCGACGGCGTGGCGCTGGAGTTTTCGACCATCACGTCCAGGTGCACGAACTCGATCATCGGAGCCCCGGCCGTGTCGGCCGCCGGCTCGACCAGCAGCGTGGGCGTCACGTCGATGATGATACCCGTCGAGACGAACTGCGTGATCGTGTTGCCGGCAAAGTCGCGCGTCTGAATGGGCACGTCCGATCCGATCTGGATCCGTCCCTGCTCCCCGCTTTGCACCGTGATCTGCGGGCTGGCAACGGTTTCGCCGATGCCTTCCGTTTCCAGAAAGCGCAGAAAGTTGGTGAGCTGACGAAAGCTGATGCGGTTAGGGGCTTCGATCAGGGGTGCCAGCGGATCGAAAATATCTTCTGTCTTCAGGTAAAACTCCACGTTATTCTGTCCTCCGGTACCGCTCGTTCCGCCGCCGGTCCCCCCTCCGGTTCCGGTGCCCGTGCCGCTCGTCAGCCCGAAAAACTGATCCCAGTTGATGCCGATGTCCCGCGCCTTGGTCAGGTTTACGCTGAAGAGAATCGCGTTGATCTGGATTTCGCGCGTATCGACGGTGGCCGGCAACACGGCTCCGGCCTGCACGGTACCGACCTCTTCAGTAGCCCGGCGCGGCCCGACCACCACCTCGGTGCGCTCCGGTGCTTTTTCGACAATGAAAAACTTGTCGGTCTCCCGGTAGGTCAGTCCTTTCGTCTGCAATACCAGTTCGAACGCATCGAAAAAGTGCATGCCCGAGATGGAAACCCCGATCGGGTCGGTGCGCTCCTCGGGATCGACGATCTGCTTGCCCGTCACCCGCTGAAAGATCGGGTTGAGCAGCTCGAAGAACTGATTCAGCGGCGTCGTGGGCAGAAACGACACCAGTTGATCGGGCGGCACGTAGGTGCGCATGACCCGCTGGGGCGGCCGGTCCTGCGACAGACCGGGCCAGGCCAGCAGACTCCCGATCAATAGCAGACCGAGCGCGGTCGCAATCCAGGTTCTTGTCTGCACATGCTCCATGGCGACGCTTCAGGTTGGCTTCGTTCACTGGTTCAGCGGCGTGAGCAACACAGGGCCCAGCGCCTGACGGTAGCGCTCCCCGGTTTCCAGGTGAAGTTCGACTTCATCCAGAATCCCGCCGCGGTTCAGCCGGGCCACCACGCGGCCTTCGATGGGATCGATCTCGGTGATCTGGCCCAGGTACACGTTTTCCCCGACCCCCACCGTACGCAACCCTGAAGCATCCTGGAAGACCGCCCGACCACCCACGATCGACACCAGTTTTGCCTTTTCGATGTCGATCAGGTTGTCGGAATTGGGCGGTAGTTGCTCCAGAATGCCCGGGTAGAAGGGGTTGACCGGCGGGTTCTTTTCCGGAAAGACGGCCCGCGGCAGCCGCCGGTAGAGGCTGTCGGCCATGTGGGCTACCTGCAGGTCGGGCAGCCCCCCGTAGTAGGCTTCCAGCTGCATGTTGAAGGAGACCATGACCATCATCCGCTCCTTGCCGCTTGCGCGATCGGCCTTGACCAGGTCGATGTGGTCCAGCGACAGATTGCGGATGCGGTACAGTTCGGGCGTGTTTTCGATCTCCCAGACGAAGCGGTACAGATGATAGAAGTAACCGCGGCCCTCGATGCGGAAGGTGTAGTAATTGACGCTCTGGGTCTGGCCGCTCCCCATGAACTGGACGTTGAAGGTTTCGAAGCCCTGCCGCGAGAGTTCGTTCAGGCGGGCGACCACCTCCGGCGTGCTCAGCGAGGCCGGAATGTAGCGATAGCGCGAGCGCCAGCGGCTTTCGACCTCACGGGCCCGCTCTTCCGAGGCGCTGTATTCGGCCAGCAGCGAGCCCATCTCGGTCTCGCGCATGTGCGCCAGCTTTTCCAGCTTCTCGTAGTGGGCAATCTCATCGGGCAGTTTGAAGTATGTCAAATAGACGCCCACGCCGGTCAGGATCAGCCAGGCAACAAACAGCAACAGGGCGTTTCCGTACTTCTTCCACATGGCCGCTTACGGATTCGAGGGTTTCGACTGCGAAGCCTGGGTGTTGGCGGCAAACTGTTCGCGCAGGTAGCGGGCCGGCTCGGGCAGTTCGTTGGGCAGGGGGATTTCGATCACGAAGGCGTAAACCGGCCACTCGCGGATCTCGGAGAAGGTCAGCGAACGAATGATGCCGTTGAGCCGCCGGGCCAGCTCGACGACACGGTCGCGCGCGACGGCGCTGCCTTTCAGTTCGACGCCGCTGGTGCGCGGACTCCAGCTATCGACCCAGATGCCCCGCACGGCGGCTACCTCGCGGGAAAGCTGGGCCAGGGACCGGCTCCAGCGGTCGCTCCCCACCAGCAGCGAGTCGAGCACGTCGAGTGCCCGCAGCGCCTGCTGCGTGCGCGCGTTGAGGCTGTCGATCCGGGCCTGCAGCGCCCGCGCGTCGGTCTCGGCAATGGCCGGCGGGAGCCGACGCAGCCGCTCCTGGCGCTCGCTGAGTTCGGCTTCGAGCGTCAGGTAGCGCCACACGAAAAAGAGCGTGGTGACGAACAGCAGCGCGTAGAGCGCCCACACGTGCCAGCCGAAGGGCAGCTCCCAGCGCCGCCGCAGGCTGGACGGAAAGAGGTTGACCGGCTCGAAGGCCTTCAGGAACTCCGGATCGCCCACCAGGCGCAGCGCGGCCAGTTGCGCCGCCAGCGATCCGGGTCCGATCTCCTGATCGTCCAGTGGCAGGTAGTGCCGCAGGTTTTCGACGCGAGCGTTCGGGAAGAAAACTTCCAGGCTCCGATGGATCTCGGTCTCTCCGTGCTCGCTGACCAGAAAGACGTGCGACACCTCACCGATGCCGTACTCGTCCTGCAGCAGCAGGATGCGGCTGCATACCGTCTCGGGCGTGTCGTGCACGGTCAGCGAGCGCAGGCTTTCGGCGTGCTGGAGCGTCTCGCCCTGCACGAAGAGCACCAGCGTATCGTCGGAACCCACGCGCAGCACCAGCGAGCGCGTATCGGACGTCTCCGGAGCAAGCTGGCGCAGGGCCGTTCGCACCAGCCCCAAGTAGAGCGAGACTTCGGTCTCGAACAGCCGCGTGCGGGGTAGCTTTCGGTTCGACTCGGCCTTGAGCGCCTGGAGCGTGGCCGTCACCGGTTCGCTGGGACGCGGGTAGATGGCCAGAAACCGATGCGTCTCGGCGTCGGAGGGCGTCATCGGCAGAAAGGCCACCTGCTCCTCCTCGAGCGCCGTTCCTACCTGCTGCTCCAGCAGTTCCAGCAGCGCCTTGCGATCGACCGGACCGGTTTCCTGCTCCTTCACCCGCGCGCGCCGCGGCAACCGGAGTTCCACATAGGCCAGCTCCACCGAGGGCAGGCAGAAGGCCACTTCCGGATCGCCGTAGCCGGCTTCCCGGCATTCGGCCAGGATGTCGGAAAGCTCCATCGTGAAGAGCGAAGCAGGCGGCGCCTGTTCTCCGCCGGCTCCGTCGCCGCTCAGATCGAACTCCGACTTCAGGAACGGCGTCGCGCCCCCGCCTCCCCCGCCAAACTGGATGGAGAAGTCGCCGCCGGCTTCCTGGCCTTTGACTTCCGGCACCCCCTGCTGCACGCTGGCAAAACGGGCCACGCGCTGGCGCGTAAAGCGCCGCACGACCTCCAGCGCGTCTCCTTCGCGCTTGAGCAGCACGGCGTAAACCGTACGGCCCGCAATCGTAACGCCCAGTACGTAAGGGGCCTTCGTGCGTGCGACCTTCTGCTGCTTCGCCTTCATGGGATTACGAAACCGTCGTTGGCGTAACGTTTTGGAATCCGGAACGGCCGCTCATTGCAGCAATTGCTGCAGGCGACGCTTGTTGTTGGCGAAATCGAACGCCACTTCCGGCGTGATCAATTGCTGCCGGACCAGGCGGTACAAATCCTGTTCCAGGGTCGTCATGCCCAGCGCCCCGCCTTCCCACATCATCTGGTAGATTTCGCTGGTGTTCTTGTTTTTGATGGCCGCCCGCGCCGACGGCGTCATCCAGAGCACTTCCTTGGCCAGAATGCGTCCGCCGCCGATCTTGGGTACCAGCTTCTGGGAGATCACGCAGCGCAGCACATCGGCCAGGCGGTTGCGCACGCGGTCCTGCTCGTCGGGCGGATACTCGGCCACGATACGGTCGATCGTCTCCACGGCCGAGCTGGTATGCAGCGTGGAGAAGACCTTGTGCCCCGAGTCGGTGATTTCCAGCGCGGCCGAGATCGTCTCGGGATCGCGCATCTCGCCGATGACGATGATGTCGGGGTCCTGGCGGAGCGCCTGCACGATGCCGTCTTTGAAGGTGCGCACGTCGCGTCCGACCTCGCGGTGGCGAATCAGGCATTTGCGCGAGCGGTGCACGTACTCGATCGGCCGGGCGATGATGACCACGTGCGCGTAAACGTCGTCGTTGTTGGCGTCAATGATGGCATCGAGCGTCGTGCTCTTACCGGAGCCCGTAACGCCTGTCACGAGCGTCAGCCCGTCGCGCACGTGCCGGAACATCAGGCCGCGCTCGATCAGCGGATGGAAGCCCAGGCTTTTGAGCGGGCGGATCTCGTCGCTGATGGCGCGCATGTTCAGCGCCACGTAGTCCATGTCGAAATAGACCGTGGCGCGGAAGCGCCGGGGCATGCCGTTGCGGCCCTCGATGGGCAGCTCGTAGGAAAAGTCCAGCGAGCACTCCTCGAAAAAGAGCTGGAGCTGGCGCTCGGTGAGCAGGTTCAGGATGAGCAGCGCGGCCTCGTCGCAGGAGTAGGTGCCCATTTCTTCGTAGGGCCGCTTGTCGCCGTGCACGCGGTACCAGACGTAGCCGTTCGAGGCCGGGCCACCCATATCTAGGTCGCTGGCATTAAGGTCCAGCATGCGCTTAACCAGCAGCTGCATGTGCTCCCGCAACACCGTGCGGTCTTTATCCAACAGGGCATTGACCTGTTCGGCTAGATAGCGCGCGCGGTCTTCACCGACCAAAGAGGGCGGTACCGAATCCAGCACGGTCTTGCAAATCTTGGGCAATGGGGGCACAGGCCGCAGGCGCGGCCGCTGGGCCGCCGAGGCATGCTGTGCCAGCACTTCAGCAAGCGCGGGATTGCCGTTCGACATGGTACGCCTCCAGATCGGTTTGCCCTTACAGGTATCGCCTCGAAAGCCCATCGCTTAAGTCCGACGGGCAAAAAAAGACGGCGTTACAGCGAAGCCCACTTCTGCCGTAACGCCGCCGTCCTATCGCGAAACGCGAGGGGATCAGGAAGCCGGAACCGGGATGAACTCGATTTCGATCACCTGGTCGCTGAAATCGGGGACGATTTGTCCGTTTACTTTATAATAATTTTTCAACTTATAATACCCAAATTGATCAAACTCATTCCAGCCCATTCCCCCATAACTAAACTTTCCATTACGCTCTCCCCATTGTTTCCCAATTCTTTTCTGCCATATCATATCGCCATATCCATATCTTTTTACATCCATTAATTTATCACTTTCGTTTCCAGATAATTTCTGATCTTCAAATGCTATACGCCATGTATTAGGCTTGGTTGGATGAGGCTGTATCATTACATAAGGTCCTTCTTGCATTTGAGCAAAATCATCAACACTTTCAACTAAAGCAGGACGAACATAATCAAAAAATGGATCATCTATCTCAATCGACGTATCACCTCTTCTGTTTTTACCTTTTTTAGCTCCACAATTATCAAAAGGCGCATGCACCGCAAATATGATATTTGCTCTTTCACCCGGATTTAAAATGGTGGAAACTTGAGTTTGCTCTCCATCTCTATTATTTCCCGGAGCAAAAATAAGCTCAGGTTCAAGAGCAATATATTTTCCTTTTCCGTTTCCTTTTAATTCAATATCTTGTTGAATGTCACAACTACTACCATGTGCTGGATTACTTGGATCACACCCTCCCAGATTATTTCCCATACCATTGTTATTTTTGGGAACATACCTCTGCAGATAAATTGCAATACAACATCCAGTCATCGACTCCAGGAACGTCACCTTTACCTGGCTGGGCTGATCGACCTCCAGCACGTTGCGCAACACCCGATGGTTACCGATCTGGTGCGAGGCGTCTCCGTAGCGGCCGATGGCCACGGCACCGTAGGACGAAGCTCCGATCGGATAGATCCAGGCCTCGTAGGAACCACCGTTGAGCTCGCCGGTCAGCTTACCGGCTGTGCCGTTAACCTCCGCTACCAGCTCGTCCAGCTCGATGTCGGGCTGTTCCACCTCGAGCTGCCGCGCGCGCGACACGATCAGGTTGTAGGCCGAGCGCGCAATTTCACGGGCCAGGGCCTCTTCCTGACGCGCCGCCTGCCGGGTGTCAGCCTGCAGGCGGTTTGTGCTGCTTTCCAGCAGCATCACGCTGGCCCCCACCACAACGGCGGTCACGGCCAGTAAGATTGCCTTCCCCATGGCTACCTCCTGTTGGTTTGGTTAAGAACCCTGCTGCATCTGCCGTTGAATCAAGAGCGTCGAGCCGTAGTACACCTGCCGGAGCACCTGTGAGCGGGCTACCTCAAAGGGTGCCGCCATCGTAAAGCGCACGCGCGTGTTCTGCACCTGATCGGCATTGTTTACCGGGTCGGCCACCGGCTGTGCATCCTGATCGAGCAGATCGATTTTGAAATAGCTCAGCAGACCGGGACCGCCTCCACTGGCCTTCCAGCCCCCTGAAGGGCACCCGCTTCCGACACATTCTTCGCGATAGAGCCGATAGACCGGGATCGTATCGTTGCGGATTATCCGCTCTCCGGCGGGTGTCAGCCGATAGCGGACATACACGCGCACAGCGTTGCCACCGGCATCGGTCGAGTCGTGGAAAAACACGAACCGGACGGTCACGCCGGCCGAATCGACCGGATTTTCGAAGGGTGTTTCGCTCTCCCAGTCCACATTGCGCCCCAGCTTCAGCAGATCGTCTTCCAGCCAGGTGGCCAGATCCCCCGCCTGGCGCTTGACGATATAGTTGACCGTCTGCTCCAGATTCATCTCGGCCACCCGCTGCTGAATGCCCAGCAGCATCAGAAACAACATGCCGCCGACGATCAGCGCATTCAGGTTGTCAAAAATGAACCACATGGCTTCCTCCGATCAGAATCCGTAGGCAAAGACTCGATCCAGCTGGATAGGCGTGGGCAGAAACGGCTTCAGGTCGCCGCCCCAGTCGTCCTGTACCCTGACGATGACCTGTTTGTAAAACGTCTTGCCGGAGGCCGGCGTCGCCTGGCCTGTCGAAGCGTCCCAGTCGACATAGCGCACCGTAAGATCCACGCTGAACCAGATGGTATCCTGACCCATCACGAACGGCCGCAACACCTGCTGGCCGTGAAAGTCGTCGATGTCGTCACACGTGGCCGTGCCCCCGAATGCCTGACAGGTGGCATTGCCCGGCGTACCAAACTCAGTTGAATCACTGAAAAGCGTCAGATCGGCCGCCGTGCCGGTTGTTGTGCCGTCCACAACCGCCTGGTCGAAGGCCCGCGTCCGCACGATCTCCATCGTCTCGACGGCCACCGACTGGGCCATTTCTTCCATTTCGCGGTAAAGCGTCGCCCGCTGGAAGGTGGCATACCACTGATTGACCGACATCGCGAAGTTGACGGTCAGTACCAGCGCCAGCAACGCGAAAAACGACTGGGCCATGATGTTTTCCGGACGATGGTTTCAGGAAAACGATCGCAAGGCCCGTTCCCGCATTGCTGCTGATTTAATCGGCGATCTCCGCCCCTTCCCGACGTTTCCAATCGTAATCCGAGCGATTTCGTTTTGTCATCGATTTCGTGAAAGACCCGCGTTCGGAGGGGATACATGGTGAGGCGAACCCGTGGGCTCGCCCCCGTCAGCGTTCGTATCCGCCGGTTACGCTCACCCCTGCTTCTCTACTCCTCGGTCGTCGTCACGCGGACCATCTCCTCGACGGTCGTTTCGCCGGCCAGTACGACCTCGCGGGCGGCATCGCGCAGCGTCTGCATGCCCTCTTTGATCGCCTGCTCACGCAGCGCGTCTTCGTCGATGGATCCCTGCGCCTCGACGATCATGTGGCGGATCGTCCGCGAGAAGTACATGGCCTCGACGATCGCCCGCCGGCCCTTGTAACCGACGCCCTTGCAGACCTTGCAGTTACGGTCACGACCGGCCTTGTAGAAGGTGGTGCGCTCGATCTCCTCGTCCGTGAAACCCAGTTTGCGGAGCATCACGTAGTCGGGGTCTTTGTCTTCCACCTTGCAGGCCGGACACACCTTGCGGATCAGACGCTGGGCCACGACCAGGTTGATCGCATAGGCGATCAGGAACGGCTCGATCCCCATCTTGTAGAGCCGGCTCACCGCACTGGGCGCATCGTTCGTGTGCAGCGTCGAAAACGTCAGGTGCCCCGTGTTGGCCAGCTTGATGGCCAGCTCGGCCGTCTGGCGGTCGCGCATCTCACCGACCATCACGATGTCGGGGTCGTGCCGCAGGATGGCCCGCAGCGCGTCCTCCAGCCCCAGCTTGTGGTTGAGCTTGATCTGGCGCACGCCGGGAATGATGTACTCGACCGGATCTTCGATCGTCAGCACGTTCACCTCGGGACTGACGACCTGGTGGAGGGCGGCGTAGAGCGTGGTGCTTTTACCGCTGCCGGTGGGACCGGTGACGATCACCATGCCGTGCGGCTGGCGAATGGCCCGCTCGAAGCGCTCCAGCGCCTTCTTGTTGAGACCGAGCAGCCGCAGGTCTTTGATAACCTTGCGGTCGTCGAGCACACGGATGACGATCGACTCCGAGCGCAGGTCTTCGAGCGCGTTGGCGATCGGCAGCACGGAGACGCGGAAGCGGATGAGGTGGTCGTCGATCCAGCGCTGGATGAAACCATCCTGCGCCGCATCGCGCTCGAAGCGGTCCACGTTGATCGACTGGTCCTTGATCACCGCGATGAATGCTTCGGGGTGGACCTTATCCTCGACGTGCCAGCGCGTGAGCCGCCCGTCGATGCGGAAATGGATTTCGACTTTTTTCTGATTGTTCGGGAAGATGTGGATGTCGGAGGCGCCCTGGCGGACGGCTTCGACGAGCGTCGCTTCGAAGAGGTTGATCAGCTTCGAGCGGTTGATCTCGGCCTCCAGCGCATCCTCGTCGATCAGTTCGGTTTCGGCGTCGTAGCTGGTGCCCAGATCGTAGGCGGCTTCTTCTTTGACGCGTTCCAGATACTCGTTGCGACGCGGATAGGCCTCCATCAGCGCCTGCATGATCACGCCCCGGGGCGCATACTGGAGTTCGAAGCGCTCCAGCTTGAGCCGGTGCACCAGGCGGTGCACCTCGGGCCGCATGGGATCGTGCGTGACCAGCACGAGCTTGACGGCGCCGGTCTGGGCATCCAGATCGACCTCGAAAGGCACCACGCGCAGTTCGATCAGGCGCTCGCGCACCTCCTCTTCGAAGGTGTCCATCACCGAGCGCACGAACTCCGGACTGGGCTTGCCCGGTTCGAGCTTGGCGATGGGGAAGGCGTACAGCCGGGCGGCCTCTTCGTAGATGGCATCCTGCGGCACGTGGTCGCTCTGGGCCAGCACGCGCCAGAGCGGTTCCTTGAGCCCTTCGTCCTGTTGCCGCTGATAGGCCTGATAGACCTGATGGAGCGCCACCACCTCTTTTTCGAGCAGCCGGCTCACCACCCGGTCGCGTGCGATGGCGGCCTTCAGCTCGGGCAGGTCGTCCAGTACGATCTTGACAGGCGGCGGGACGTCCTCGCCATCGTCCGCTGCTTCCGAGGCGTCGGCCTCCTGTCTTTCGTCGCCGATCGCGTCGGAGGCTGCATCCAGCGTCTCCACGGCGACTTCCGGAGCTGCTTCGAGCGCTGCTTCGGCCTGAGCGTCGAGCGTAGCTTCCGCCCGGGGCTCCTCCGGGGTTTCCTCCTGTAACGGCTCAAACAGAGATTCCGCCGGAGGTTCTGCGACCGGCGGAGCCTCCCGGGCAAAAGTGGTGGGAACCTCTTCCGCAGGATGGATTTCCGGCGCGGCTGGTTCGGACACCTCGGCCGTTCCGGCCTCCTGCAGGCCGACACCCGCCTCCGGCTCGTCGTCTGCCGGAAACTCCGGAAGCGCCGTTTCCCAGACCGCATCCGTATCGGCCGCATCTGGCGTCGGCGTTTCGGCGACGGGTTCCGGCGGCTCAGGTTCTGGCTGCGCGGGCGCTCTATCGATTTCGGGCTCCGGTGCCCAGGCCTGCGGCTGCGCCCCGGAATCATCCTCCTTCACCGAAGGAGACGCCTCGCCGGCGGGTGCCTCGAGGCCGGACACAGGCGGCCGGAAGTTCTCCAGCTCGGCCAGCCGCTTCGTCAGAATGCGCTCGGGCGCGTACCGGAGTTCTGCAGGAAGCCGCAGTTCCTGAAGCGCCTGCTTCAATTCCGGCCGCATCGGATCGTGCGTGGCCAGCAGCAGCACGCGGCCGCCTTCTTTCCCCTGAGCGAATCCGCAGGGTAACAGTTGCCACGCGAACAGCGCATGCTGCACCGAAGGCGGCAGGAGCAACAGAATGGCCTTGATGAATTCGACCGAAGGGCGCTCTTCGTCGACCGGGGCCGGTGCGATGCCGCCCACACGGGCCGCCTCGGCCAGCACGGTCTCTCGATCGACCCCGGGCACTTCCAGCAGGCAACGCCAGAGCCGTTGCTCCTGCCGACGCCGCCGCAGCACGATGGCCCGCGCGATCTGATCCAGCCGTACCGCCCCGCCGTAGAGCAGCGCCATCACGACGTCGTCTTCGAACATCTCGGCCAACTCGGGGATGAAGGCGCCCTCCGGCAGCGAAGCGCCTTGCGGATCGCGCGCTGCCGGCGGCACACTGCCACGGTCGGCCGTTCCGTCCAGCTGCGCACCGGCGGGTTCCTGTTTCGGACGAGGCGGCTCCTGCCGCGCCCCCTCGCGTCCCGGCGTGGCATCGGCCAGGCTGGCCTGTGGCCGGACTGACGTCGCTTCGGCGGACACGTCCGTCAGCGCAGCGGCCCGATCCGAAGGCTCGGCTTCCGCGGTTTCGGCCTCAGCTTCCTCCGGCTCCGGGATCTCCGGCAATTCCGGCAGCGCATCCTCGGCATGCCCGTCCCCGGCCAGCTCCAGCCAAAGCCCTGTCAACGGCGGATCCTTACGGCTTACCGGCGTTTTCTGGTTTTCCGGCTCGTGCTTTGCCGAAGCCTGATTGGCGGCCTCGGACGCACCGTTCTCTTCGGATTCCTCTGGCTTCGTTCCGAACTTCAGCCGCCGCAGCTCTTCGTTCCATTCACGAGGCGAACGACGGCGCCCGAACAGATCACTCCAGCTCATAGGCTCGATCGTTCTGGCGCGCTTGCGCGTGGTTGGTATGTCGATACCGTCCCTCCAGCGCCCGTTCATCGCCCGCCCATCCGCATCAGGTCGGTGGACGACGGCTGAATCAGGGCCACCTCGGAGGAAATGATCGTCAGGACGGCGATGGCGATCGTTATCAGGATGGCGATGATCGTCTGAATGCCTTCGACCACCGCCTTCAGCTTCAGCGTGGTTTCGCTTTCGTAATAATTGGCCATCTGCTCGGCCGCGCCCCGCACGTTCCCCGTCTCCGAGCCGCTGCGGAAGCGGGCCAGTGCCATCTGCGTGAAGACGCCGCTGGCTTCCATGGCCCGCACCAGGTCCATCCCCTGCGCCACCATCAGCGGCACCGTGACCGTCTTGATCCGGTGCTCCATGTAGCGGTTGCCGCAGGCCTCGGCGGCGATCTTGATCACACTGATGTTTTCACCGCTGTTCGAATACAGGATGGCGAACACCCGGCAGAAAATTTCGATGTTGAGCTTGTGCAGCAGGCCGCCGATGATGGGCAGCTTGATCAGCCAGCGATGAACGATGAGCTGGCCTCTGGGCGAGCGCGCGAACGCCACGAAGCCGACCACCGCGGCCGTGAAGGCAAGCGTCAGCCACAGGATGTTACGGTCGAGCCATTGCGAAAAGACCAGCGTCGCGGCCGTCATGGGCGGCAGCTCCATGCCCAGGTCGGCCAGCAGCCCGGCCGTCATCGGGAAGATGTACCAGACGTACCAGATGAACGTGGCCACCAGCGCGATGATCGTGATGGCCGGCGTGATCATCGCGCTACGGATGCTTTTGCGAAACTCGTTCTGGCGCTCCAGAAACCGCGCGGTCGATTCGAAGATCTCGGCCATGTTGCCGCTTTTCGAGGCCAGGCCGAGCATGTAGGCCGTAAACTTGCCCAGCACGTGCTGGTGCTTCATGAAGGCCTGCTGCGCCTCCATGCCCGCCTTCAGGTCGGCGTTCAGGTCGCGGATGACCTGGCGCAGCGCGTTGGACGAAACGTCGTTGACGAGCAGGTTCAGAACTTCGTCGAAGGGCAGCTTTTCGCGGAGCAGGTTGGCCGCCAGACGCACGAACATGATGATGTCGGTCCGCGGCGGCTTCATCTGAAAATCGAGCACCTTGCGCTCGATGCGAATCACCTCCAGGCCCATCTTGCGCAGGGCCTGGGCCAGCTCTTCGGCCGTGTAGGCCTTCTGCTCGCCGGTGATGACCCGTCCGCTGGGATGCCGCACCTTGTAGATGAAGGTGCGGCGCGGCTGCAGAAGCTGGGGCCGGAAGCCGTGCTTTTCGGCCAGCTCGGCGAGCTTCTTGCGGGCCGCCCGCATCGAGGGGGCCAGCACCGTGCCCTGCACAGGCACCCCGCTCACACTGATCCCACTGAAGCGAAACTCACGGACAGGCATCGCTACTTCTTCCGTTCGGATGCCACGAAAGCCGACGCTTCATACCCGAAGCGTCCCTGTTGCCAGTAGCGCGGACTCAACCGAAGCGAGCCCGTTGCTTCGTAGTACTGTTCTTTGCGTTCGGTCAGCGCGGGCAGATCGCGGATCAGCGCCGGCGCCATGGCCAGAAGCCCCACGACAGCCGCCAGCGCGACCCCCCGCCGACTCCAGGTCGGCCGCTGCTCGACCCGATATGCGGGCAGCTCGGCGAGCAAGCGTCCTATGATGACCGCCAGCAACAGCTGGCTGACCGGCATGACCACCACGCCGCTGACCAGGGCATGGGTGCTACCGGCCACCAGGCTGGCGGTAAGACCGACCCGCATTGCGCCTTCGAAGTCGGTGCCCGCATGCCGTACCCGACGCCGGGCATAGCCCAGCCAGTGCAACATGCCGATCATCACCAGCGCACCCAGCACCAGCGTAGCCGGCACGCCCCATTCGGCCAGCCACTGGAAAAGTACGCTGTGCGGATGCGCCAGCCCGGAGCCATAGGGCGCATAGGCAAAATGCATGGGGCCCACGCCCAGCCATGGATGCTGCTCCATCAATTCCCAGGCGTGGCGCCACATGGCCAGCCGGCCGCTGTCGGTCAGCACGTCACGTGCCAGCAGTCCGCCCGAGGCAATCCAGCCCTGAGCATGTCCCGCCAGAAAAAGCAGCAGGCCGGCCCCTGCAGCGCCCAGCTGCACAAACAGCCAGCGCCGACCGGGTCGTCCCATCAGCAGCGCAACGGTCAGGCCGGCTACCCCCAGCGCCACGAGCGTACCCCTTCCTCCCGAGCCCAACAACAGCATCCAGAAGCACACCGTCGCCAGAAGGCTTCCCCGCTTCAGCCAGACGGACGCGCCCCGCCAGATCAACGGCACCACCAAAAGTGGCAGTACCCAGCTCTGATACTGGTTGAAGAACCGCGGATGGGAAAACCCCAGCCCGCTTTTCGGCCAGGCCGGCAGTCCCCAGCCCAGGTGCACCAGCGTCGTGGCGCCAAAGCGAAGCAGATAGCATCCCGCCGAAACCAGCACCACGGCCAGCAGCAACCGGTCGCCGCGTTCTTCCCAGATCCGGAAAGCCGCAGCCACCAGCAACGCCAGCAGCCACAGCAGCACCAGATGCCCCCATTCCAGCAACGCCACGACGGGCACGGCCGCCTGCAGGGCCGACGCCAGTCCCAGACCGCCCACCGCAAGCAGCCCGAGGCGGGCCCACCCGGGCAGGCGCCGCCAGCTCTTCGCCGCTTCTTGTCGGAGCCCCCGGTGCACAACCAGCGCCAGTGCTCCAGCCAACAGGACCCCGACCTGCACCAGCCGGTGCGCGTCGTAAGGCTCCAGCCCGCGCACCGGCAGCACCTGAAAGGCCGGCAACACCACGATCCCGCACAGACCCAGAAGCACCACCCCGAAGCGCGCCTGCCGGCCTCCTTCGAAAACCGGCCATACACGCTGCAGCACGGGTGCCTGGGTCTGTGCGGGAAACATGGTTTTTGAAAGGATTCAAGATCCTTATGAAGCCTCTTTAAGCGCTCTAAGACTTACTGAATTAGCCAGAGTTAGAGCCAGGGTTAACCACCGTCGTCACATCCCCCACATCAGTGCCCGTAATTTTGACCTGCGCGTAGTGCGTACCACCGCACTCAGTCCCATCCAAGGACTCGTAAGCATCAATGGTAGCCTGTACAGAAGCAGCGTTATCAATTGTAAGCTCAAAGCATCCGTTAGGAGTTATGTAGATATTATCGTCTGCATATCCATATGCACCATCTCCCTTTTCTGGATATCCCAGATCTGCAAAAGTTACGTCTTCACCTCCTTTCTGAAGATCACCTCCACCTCCACCAAAAGCTTCGGGCTTCATAGCCCATGCCTGCAGGTCGGTAGCGATACGCAGCGCATCGCTCACGGCTGCATCGGTAGCGGCTTTCTGACGCCCCTCCGAGAAGGCCTGGATGCCGGCGACAACGGCGATCCCGACGATCACCATGCCGAGCACGAGGAGCAGAAGCTGTTGCTGACCCATAACGAGCCTCCGTTGGTTTGGTTAATGGATGTTGGTTCGGGTTTTCGTCTGGACAGGTCTCCCGGGAAGTATCGGCGGCCGCTTCGGATGCTTAAGCGCCGCGGGCGGCGCGCCCTGCCCGGCCGCGCATCTCCCCGAAAGCCGATCGGTGCCGGGTACACACGCCGTGCCAGCACCCCGGTCCTCTTTCCCCCGAAGGCCCGTTTCTGATAGAAATGCGTTTTTTCAAGCCCGTATGAATCGAAAGCGGCCGTATCCAGGCGTTACGATAGGAAACCGGCCCTGTTCAAAACGAATCGCCACCCCCAACGTCCACTCCGGTAGGGGCGGCCCCATGTGTTTGCCCCAGAACATCGCGCCCATCCCAAACAATCCGGGGCGCACCTGTGTGCGCCCCTACAGATCTTTGACGTTTTCCCTATCCCGTAGGGGCGGACCCCTGTGTCCGCCCGATCATACCCGCCGGATCACGTCCGCCACACGGGGTGTGGTACCCGCATGCACCGGTAAATCAGCGATCCCACACCAGGATGCGACCCCACCGCGATCCGAAACCGTCCCCCAACGCGTGCGTATCTGGCGGGCCAGCAGGTCCTTCAACGACAGGCCATGCCTTTCGAAATTCAGGACTTTCACGACCTCGTTCGACTCCTGGAGGCCCATCCGGAGTGGCGGGCCGAGCTGCGCCGGCTCGTCCTGAGCGAAGAACTGCTCCGCCTTCCCGAACTGGTGCAGCAGCTCATCGAAGCGCACCGCCGCGCCGAAGAACGGCTCGAGCGCCTGGAGGCCACCGTCGCCCAGCTCGTCGAAGCCCAGCGCAAGGCCGAAGAACGCCTCCAGCACGTCGAAGAACGGCTCGAGCGCCTGGAGACCACCGTCGCCCAGCTCGTCGAAGCCCAGCGCAAAGCCGAAGAACGGCTTGAGCGTCTGGAGACCACCGTCGCCCAACTCATCGAAGCCCAGCGCAAAGCCGAAGAACGGCTCGACCGCCTGGAGGCTACCGTCGCCCAACTCGTCGAAGCGCATCGCCGCGCCGAAGAACGGCTTGACCGCCTGGAGGCCACCGTTGCACAGCTCATCGAAGCCCAGCGCAAAGCCGAAGAACGCCTCCAGCGTGCAGAAGCCCGACTGGAGCGCGTCGAAAAGCGCCTGGAGCGGGTGGAAAAACGGCTGGAGCATGTCGAAAAACGCCTGGAGCACGTAGAAATCCGGCTGGACGGAGTCGAAAAACGTCTGGAAAAGACGGAAGACCGCCTGTCGAAAGTCTGGGGTGGCTTTCTGGAAAGTCGCTATCGGGAGCGGGCGCACGCCTACTTTGCGCCGATCCTGTCGCGCATCCGGGTGCTCAGCAGCGAGCAACTGGTGCAGCTCCTGGACGAAGCGCTGGAAGCCGGACGCCTCACCGAAGCGGACCGGCGCGACCTGCTCCTGGCCGATCTGGTGCTGCAGGGCCGCCGCGAAGAACAGGACATGTACCTGGTGGCCGAGATTTCCGGGCTGATTTCCGAAGACGACGTGCGCCGGGCCGTGGACCGGGCGCAGGCGCTGGCACGGGCGACCGAGCGGCCGGTCATTGCCGCTGTGGCCGGCGAGACGCTTCCGACCGACGTGCAGGCGCTGGCCGCGCAGCGCGGGGTCTGGTGCGTTACCGATGGCCACGTGCTGTCGCCGGAGCCCTGATCCTCGCCACGGCTCGTTTTCTTTTTCGGATCACGCCGCGCTTTTCTTTCCCTTGCATTTGCGCGGGGGCGCTTCGATCTTGGAACGCTTCGGTTCACCCGCGCTTCGCTGACCATGAACACGCTTGCCCTGACCGGCCTGGTATTGCTGGCCGTCGCCGTGCTCCTCATCCTGGTGTTGCTCGTGCGCCTGCACGCCTTCGTGGCGCTGTTGCTGACCAGCCTGCTCGTGGCCCTGCTCGGCGGCATCCCGCCCGAGCGCGTGGCCGATGTGCTGCGCGAAGGCATGGGCAGCACGCTGGGTTACATCGCCGTGGTGATCGGGCTGGGCGCCATGATCGGGGAACTGCTCCAGCACAGCGGCGGCACGGCCCGTATCGCCCGCTCGCTGCTCGACCGCTTCGGCGAGCACCGGGCACCCTGGGCGCTGGCGCTGACGGGCTTTCTGGTGGCCATTCCGGTCTTCTTCGATGTGGCGCTGATCCTGCTCCTGCCGCTCGTCTACAGCCTGGCGCATCGCACGGGTCGCTCGCTGCTCTACTACGCCCTCCCGCTGGCGGCCGGCATCGCCGTGGCGCACAGCTTCGTGCCGCCGACGCCTGGTCCGGTCGCCGTGGCCGGTCTGCTGGGCGCCGACCTGGGCTGGGTCATTCTGTTCGGTGTGATCGTGGGGCTGCCCGCCACGATCCTGGGCGGCATCGTCTTCGGACGCTGGATGGCTGCCCGGCTGCACGTGCCCGTCCCGGCCCATCTGTTCGACGAAGCGACGGATGAAACCCGCCCCCTGCCCTCGTTCCTTCAGGCGCTGAGCGTGATTCTGGTGCCGCTGGCGCTGATCCTGATGGGCACGGCGGCCGGCGCCTTCCTACCCGAAGATCATGCCCTGCGGCCGCCGCTCCGGCTGCTCGGACACCCGTTCACGGCGCTCGTGCTGGGCACATTGCTGGCCTGCTACCTGCTGGGCGTGCGGCTGGGCTACCCGATGCGCACCGTGCAGCAGATCGTCTCGAAGGCGCTGGAGCCGGTGGGCCTGATCCTGCTGGTGACCGGCGCGGGCGGGGTGCTCAGCCGCGTGCTTGTCGAAACCGGCGTCGGGCAGGCGCTGGCCGAGCAACTGGCTGCCTCGCGGCTTCCGCTGGTCGTGCTCGCCTTCGGGATCGCACTGGCCGCCCGCGTGGCGCAGGGCTCGGCCACCGTGTCGATGGTGACGGCCGCCGGACTGATCGCGCCGGTCGTGCAGACCGGCACCTATTCGCAACCCCTGCTGGCCCTGACCACGCTCGCCATCGCCGCCGGGGCCACGGCCTTTTCGCACGTGAACGACTCGGGCTTCTGGCTGGTGAGCCGCTACCTGGACCTTTCGGAGGCCGACACGCTCCGCGTGTGGACCGTGCTGGAAACGATTCTCGGCGTGAGTGGCCTGATCGTGGTGCTGCTGCTCAGTCTGGTGGTGTAGCCGCTCAGCGACGGCCCTGCAGATTCCACCGCGTGACGATCGCACGCACCAGCTCGCTTACGGGTCGGGTGGCCTCGAGAATCAGCGCTTCGTCGGCGTCGGGCGCTTCGAGGTCGTCGAACTGGCTCTGCAACAGCTTCGGGTCGAAAAAATGCCCCCGCCGCGCCTCCAGTCGTCGGCGGATCGTCTCGTAGTCGGCCGCCAGGTGGACGAACCGGACGCCCTCACCGGCGCGGCGTAGCACGTCGCGGTAGCTGCGCTTCAGAGCCGAGCAGGCCACGACGGCCGGACGTCCTTCCTGCAGGTGCCGTGCGATCAGTGCCCGAAGCGCCTCCAGCCAGGGCAGGCGGTCGGCGTCGGTGAGCGGCACGCCCTGGCGCATTTTTTCGATGTTGGCCGGCGGATGAAAGTCGTCGCCATCGTAGAACGGCCAGCCGAGCGTTTCGGCCAGGGCGCGGCCCACGGTCGTCTTGCCCGCGCCGGAGACGCCCATGACGACGATCACCATGGCTCAGAGCACGAGCACGCTGCGCACACGGGCGCCCTGCACGTCCTGATCGGTGTCGAGTGGTTGCCGGAAGCGTTTGCGTCCTTTCGGTGGAACGTCCTGCACGGGCACCTGCATCGTACCGATCAGGCGATTGTGCCGGTCGTAGAGGCCAATTTCGAGCTGCAGGTTCGCGATGGGCTGGTCGGTCAGGTTGCGCACGACGCCGGTTACGATCCGCGTACCGCCGGGCAGCTCCTGATAGCGAAAGTCTTCGACTTTTACCGGGCTATCCGACGGCTCCTCTTTCCCGCATCCGGCCACCACGAGCATCAGCAGCAGCCCGAGGCGTCCGCTCCATCGCGCCAGACTTTGCCAGCGTGTCATTCCCGTTTCGGTTCCTTTCTCCAGACAAAGACGGCCGCACCGCCCAATCGGCGATGCCTGGCAGGGCTTGTAAAGATCCAGAGCGCGCGGCTTCGTTTCTTTGAGATTCCGACCAAAAATCACGGAGTCGACGTGGGGGCGGTTTCCACGAGCCAGACGCCTTCGCGATCGTCCACCTCACGCAGGCGCACGCGCACCTCCTCGCCGGGCAGCGTGGGCACCTGGCGGCCGACGATGTCCGGGCAGATGGGTAATTCGCGCAGCCCCCGGTCGATCATCACCAGCAGGTAGACGGCGGCCGGGCGCCCCAGGTCCATGAGCGCATCGAGCGCGGCCCGCGCCGTACGGCCCGTATAGATCACGTCGTCGATGAGCACCAGGTGGCGGCCCGTCACATCGAAGGGAATGTGGGTGGGACGCACCACGGGCTGATGCACCCGCAGCCGCACGTCGTCGCGGTACATGGTGACGTCGAGGATGCCGACAGGCACCTCCAGCCCGGCGGCCTTCTGAATTTTTTCCTGCAGGCGGCGCGCCAGATACACGCCGCGCGTCTGCATGCCGACCAGCGCCAGCTTCTCCTCGCCGCCCGCGTCGAGCGCCGCCCGTTCGATGATCTGCCGGGCCATGCGTTCGAGCGTGCGGTCCAGGTCGGCCGCGTCCATGAGCTGTGCCTTGATGCGATCCTGAGCTTCCATGTGTCCGGTAACTGAGCTCGCTTAACCATTCTGTCGGCCACACGCCCGGAGCCGGGCCAAGGATCCCGACCGTTTAGAGAAGCGACGTGTCCAGCCGGGTCTCCATGCGCTGAAGCCAGCGATCCATGAGCACCGCATAATCCTGCAGACGGGCAAATAACGCCCGGGCCAGCACTTCGTTGTAGGTGCGTACGGTCATGCAAGCCTGGCGCGCTTCCGGCTCATCCAGCAATCCTGCTTGAAAAGCTGCTCGAATCACCTGTCGTGGCGAGGTCGCTTCGATCGCTTCAAAGACGCGAAGATAGCGCTGCGCCGCTTTCCAGGTTGTTTCAAACGAATACGCGAATCGCTGAATAGCCGCATCGCGCACAATGTCGGTGACCGGTTGCACCTGAAGGACCGCCTGAAGCGTACGCACTGCACGACGTGCCACGGCAAGCCGTTCCTGCACGCGATTCAGTTCCATGGAATTCCTTCTCGGAGCACTCGTTCACGAAAAGCTGGATCTACTTCTGACAGATCGACCAGATCCACCTTGAAAAGTATGTTTGCAGATTCAAGCGCATCCCGCAGCGCAATCCAGCGTTCCCGATCGATAGGCTGCTCCGACCAGACAGCCACGTCAATATCGGAGCCGCGGTGTGGCGTGCCCCGGGCAAACGAGCCGAAAAGATAGATGCGTACCGGAAGCCCGGCCAGATGCTCACGGAGGATACGCCGAACCTCGGCCAGGTCGATCTCCGCATGAAATGGAAGCGTTGTCGTGCCGGGATCCATATTGCTTCTGATACCTCCCCGACGTTCGGACCCGCCTGAGGGCACGTCGGCGTTACACGACCATCTGCAGGCCCAGATGTTCGACAAACGGAAGAAAATCCCGATCAGAAAACAACAGCGCGTGCCCTTTTCAATGGAATACGTGGCGATAATTACGTCGATGGTCTTCCGAATCGTAATACCCTGGCGACGAAGCCGGCGATAATTTTCGGCACTGCGCAACGCATACGATACGCCCAGCATTTCGAAGACCGTCAGCGATAACAGCAACGACCGCGCCGTCTGATAGTCGGCCTCGCGACGAAATCCCTGCAGCACCTCAACCAGCATGACGTCGCCGATGGCCAGTGGTTCGACCCCCAGCAACGCGTCCAGCCGGTCGGTTTGCGGGGTGGCGCGACCGTTGAAGTAATCAATCCAGACGCTGGAGTCAACCACGATCATGCTCCGGCCGGTCGGTACGCAGGACATCCAGATCTCCTTCCCAACGGAGCTTACCCCGGAAGTCTTTAATGCGCTCCTGCTGTTTGAGGCGCAGCAATGTCCGTAGCCCCAGTTCCACCGCCTCGCGCTTTGTCTTCAGGCCTGTTACGCGGAGGACTTCCCGCATCAGTTCGTCATCAATTTCGATGCTTGTTCGCATCACGCCCTGTCGGTTGATGTGTAACGCGAAAGAGAGCTATACCCATTGGGTCATCGGGTTCCCCGGTGTTGCGCCTGAGCTTTCTTGATGGCGCCACCGACGCACAGATCACCATCATGGTGCATATGCACGGAATCCCGCGACCACGCCTCATTCTTTGAGCCCAAAGCACACGGCGGTGCATTTCTACGCCGATAAATTCCGGTCATATCGGTACGGCTTCCTGCAAAATGAAAGGTCTGAGTTCCTCTTTAAGTGCACTTTTCTCTACCAGATCCACACGCACGCCCAGTCGATCGCTCAGCCACTGTTCAAGCTCAATGAACTGTAGCAGACTGAAAGGCCGCTCGTCCAGCTCGACCAACACGTCCAGATCGCTTTCAGCCCCGGCCTGTCCCCGCACGTACGATCCGAACAGCGCCAGCGAAACAACGCCAAACCGCTCTCGCAATTCGGGCAGCAATACGCGCAGCTGTTGCCGTAGCCTTTCAAGTTCAGGGATCTGGGTTTTCATTTCCAGACGGAAGTTGTTGCAAAAACGACCAGGCTACGTTGGAACTCCCACACCCCCGAAGGTTCTAACAGGATCGGTTTCTGATACCCACGACCAACCTGCAGGCTCCCTGTGGCCCGTCCGACGGCATTGCAGTACCTCGATCCGGCCGTGCTTTCGCGCCTGAAAAACATGGAACTGCGGGCGCGGCTGATCGTCGAGGGCTTCATCACGGGACTGCACCGCAGTCCATACCACGGCTTTTCGGTGGAATTTGCCGAGCACCGGCCCTACAATCCGGGCGACGAGCTGCGCCACATCGACTGGAAGGTGTACGCCAAAACGGACCGTTTCTACGTGAAGCAGTACGAGGAGGAGACGAACCTGCGCCACTACGTGGTGCTCGACACCTCGCCGTCGATGCGCTATCGCTACCGGGCGCCCCTGACCAAACTGGAGTACGGCGCCTATCTGGCGGCCGCCTTGCACTTTCTGATGCTGCGTCAGCGGGACGCCACGGGACTGATCGCTTTCGACGAGCGCGTGCATACGCTGATCCCCCCGAAAAGCAAGCCGGGCTACCTGCACACGCTGCTGACTCATCTCGAGCGCCTGGTGCGTCTGGAAGACGCCGAGACGCGCCGCACGGCCGTGGCGTCGGTGCTGCACGAAGTGGCCGAACGCATCCACCGCCGATCGCTCGTGGTGCTGATCACGGACCTGTTCGACAACCGCTCGGCACACGACGAACTGCTGCGTGCGCTGCGCCACCTGCGACATCGCGGGCACGAAGTGCTGGTGTTTCACGTGCTGGAAGGCGCCACCGAGCGACGCTTCGAACTTCCGGACCGCCCGCTGCGACTTGTCGACGTGGAAACCGGTGAGGAGATGACGCTGCATCCGGCCCAGTTCCGTGACGCCTATGTGCAGGCCGTGCAGGCGTTCACCGAGCAGTTCCGTCGCCGCTGTCTGGAGCACCGGATCGACTTCGTCGAACTCGACACCGGCCAGCCTTACGACACCGCCCTGCTGGCCTACCTGAACAAACGCCAGCGGCTGCACTGAAAGACCGTGCATCGGTGCCCGCGCCGTGCTTATCTTCCTTCACACCATTGAGGAAAGGTGCTACGCTCCCGCCGGGGTCGAGCCCTGCCGTTTACGCTTCGCATCCGACGACGGCATGCATCGGCTCGTAGTAAGCCACGGAGCGAAGCGGAGTGGCGTCAGACAACGATCTGGAAGCACCACCTGACTAGAAGTCATCCGAAAAATAAGTCCAGGGAATTCGCGATTTCGACCTTGCATAGCGTTCCGCTGAGCTTTGAAGCACAACCCACGTGCTTGTAGTCAGGCACGGAGCGAAGCGGAGTGCCGTCCCGGGTAACGCCACTACGGCTAGCGCCTTCGTGGCTTACTACAAACACGTGCTTCTGAGATGCAGCGCAAAGCGCCAGCTTACCGGATCTCCCCTTGTTTTCCGGATAAGTTCTACCTTGAAGGCACAGCGAATTCGTTCACCCGATACAGGGCAAACCATGCGGCAACGTATTGCACGGACGTTTTTCGGAATCCTGCTGACATGCTGGCCCCTGCTGTCGCAGGCGCAGAGCCAGCGTCCCGCCGTCACCCCCACCGTGTTCGATAACCCGGCGCTCGTGCAGCGCTATCAGGCGACGATCACGCCCGAAGACCTGGCCGCGCACCTGTTCATCGTGGCCTCCGACTACTTTGAAGGCCGCGAAACCACCACGCGTGGCCAGAAGCTGGCCGCCTACTATCTGGCCTCCCAGTATCGCAAACTGGGCCTCGAGCCCGCCGGCACGCTGAAGCCGGACCATCCCTACGCACCGGAAGCCTATTTCCAGCCGTTCACCGTCTACGGCCAGCGGCTGCAGGAAGCGCATCTGATCGCCGTGCAGGGCGCCGACACGCTGGCCGCGCTGGCGTTCGGCCCGGAGCAGGCCGACCCGAACGGCTACCTGTGGCTGGGCGTCCGGCCCGAAAGCGCCGGCGAACTGGTCTTCGGCGGCTATGGCATTGCCGATCCCGAGCTGGGCTACGACGACTACGCCGCGCTGGCGGCCGACAGCATCGACCTGACCGGCCGCTGGCTGCTGATCCTGGCCGACGAGCCGCTGGCCAACGACTCGACCAGCCTGCTGACGCCCGACGGCCGCCCCTCACGCCGGACGGCCCAGCCGTTCCTCAAGCTGCGCCGGGCGCTGGAGGCCGGCGTGGCCGGCGTGCTTCTGGTAGGCGACCGCTCCCCGCGGGCCGACGAGCCGCTGGCCGAACGTGCCGCCCGTGCCGCACTGCGCGCGCGGACCAGCGTCGGACGCCTTTCGCTTACACCGCCGCAACAGGGCGGCTTTCAACTGCCGCCGATCTGGGTGGTCAGCAGTCAGGTGGCCGACGCGCTGCTGGCCCCGAGTGGCCATACCATCGCCGAGCTGCAGCAGCAGATCGACGAAAGCCGCCGGCCCGTCGTGTTCGCCGTGCCCGAGGTCACCGTGCACGGCCGGCTCGTGCAGGAAACCTACCAGGCCCAGACCGAAAACGTCCTGGCCTACATCGAAGGCGCCGACTCGCTGCTCAAAAATGAAGTGGTGGTTCTCTCGGCACACTACGACCACGTGGGTGTCGATCCGACGGCCGAAGGCGACGGCATCTACAACGGCGCCGACGACGACGGCACGGGCACCGTCGCCCTGCTCGAAATTGCCGAAGCCTTCATGCAGGCCGCACGCGACGGCTACCCACCCCGCCGTTCCATCCTGTTCCTGCACGTGTCGGGTGAAGAAAAGGGATTGCTCGGCTCGGCTTACTACACCGATCACGAACCGGTCTTCCCGCTCGAACAGACCGTCACGAATCTGAATATCGACATGATCGGCCGCCACGACCCCACGCGGGAAGGCGATCCCAACTACGTGTACATCATCGGCTCGAACCTGATCTCACAGGAGTTGCACGAGATCAACCTGCGCGTGAACGAAATCACCGGCACGCGCCTCGTGCTCGACGAGCGCTTCAACAGCAAAGACGATCCGAACCGGTTCTACGCCCGCTCCGACCACTGGAACTTCGGCAAGCACGGCATTCCGTTCATCTTCTTCTTCACAGGTACCCACGAAGACTATCACGGCGTGGACGACGAGCCGCACAAGATCGACTACGACCGCATGGCGCGGATCGTCCGTTTGATTTTCGGCACGGCCTGGCAGGTGGCCAACCAGGACAACCGCCCGGCCGTCACGGGCACCGGCTTCAACTGAGCGACGAACCATGCTGCGCGAGATTCAGGCGCTGAGTGAGGAAATCTTTCCGGAAGTGGTCCGGCTTCGGCGGACCATCCATGCGAATCCGGAACTGGCCTTCGAGGAATACGAAACGGCCCGGCTGGTCGTCGAGACGCTGCGGCCGCTGGGCCTGGAGATTCAGACCGGCGTGGCCCGTACCGGCGTGGTGGCCACGCTGCGCGGGGCCGAGTCGGGCCCGACCGTCCTGCTGCGGGCCGACATGGACGCGCTGCCCATCCAGGAAGAAAACGACTTTGAATTCCGCTCCCGGAATTCGGGCAAGATGCACGCCTGCGGCCACGACGCGCACACGGCCTCGCTGCTGGGCACGGCCATGATCCTGTCGCGGCTGCGCGATCGATTGCACGGCCAGGTGCGGATGATCTTTCAGCCCAGCGAGGAAAAGCTGCCCGGCGGCGCCCAGGCCATGATCCGTGAAGGCGTGCTGGAAGCGTCCGACAGCGTACCGGCGCCTTCGGTCGTCTTCGCCCAGCACGTGCAGCCGGATCTACCGGTAGGCACGATCGGCGTGCGTAGCGGCATGTACATGGCCTCGGCCGACGAACTCTACATCACGGTCCGGGCCGAAGGCGGCCATGCCGCCGCCCCCCATCGCCTGGCGGCCGACGGCGTGCTGGTGGCCGCCCACATCATCGTGGCGCTGCAGTCCGTGGTCAGCCGCAATGCCCCGCCCGACGTCCCCACGGTGCTCTCGATCGGGCGCGTGCTGGCCGAAGGCGCCACGAACGTGCTACCGCCCACCGTGCGCATGGAAGGAACGTTTCGGGCCATGGATGAAGACTGGCGCTTCCGGGCGCACGCACTCATCCGCCGCGTCGTCGAGCAGACGGCCCGCGCCTTCGGGGCCGAGGCCGACGTGGAGATCGTCGTGGGCTACCCGGCCCTCTACAACCACGAGGAGCCCACAGAGCTGGTACGCGAGGCCGCCCGCGAGTACGTGGGTCCCGACCGGGTGGTGGAACTCGAGCCCTGGTTTGCCAGCGAGGACTTCGCCTACTTCCTGCAACAGCGGCCGGGCTGCTTCTACCGCATCGGCACGGGCAATCCAGAAAAGGGCATCGTGCACGGCCTGCACACGCCGCGCTTTACGATCGACGAAGAGGCGCTGCGCATCGCGCCCGGCTTCATGGCCTATCTGACCTGGCGCTATCTGCAATCGGCGGCATGAGCACACTCTACGATTTCCCGCCGTTTCCGGGTTTTCGGCCTGAAGCGCTGGACTTTCTGCGCGCGCTGAAGCAGCACAACCGCCGCGACTGGTTCCGGCCACGTAAGGCGATCTACGAAGACGAAGTACGCTGGCCCATGCAGTGCCTGGTGGCCGACGTGGGCCGCGAGCTGATTCGGCGGGGCCTGCCGCTACGTGGCGATCCGGAACAGGGACTGTTCCGGATCTACCGGGACACGCGCTTCTCGAAAGACAAGCGCCCCTACAAAACGCACATCGGCGCCGTGCTCTCGCGCACGGGAAGCCGCCGGGATCTGGGCGTCGTGTACATTCATGTGGAGCCCGGCGACTCGTTTCTGGGGGCCGGCTTCTGGAAGCCCGAGGCGACCTTCCTGCGGCGCTGGCGCCGCAAGCTGTGGCAGGAGGCCGAGGCATTTCTGGACATCGTCCGGCAACTTCAGACGCACGGCCTGACCCTCGAAACCGATTCGATGCGCAAGCGCATGCCCCGGGGTTTCGAGGAGGCCGCCAACAGTCCGGTCGCCGAATACCTGCGCTGGAATTCGTTTCTGGTGTCGCAGGACGTGCCGGACGAAGCCGTGCTGCACCCCGACTTCGCACAGACCGTGCTCCGCTTTGCCGAAATCGTGCTGCCGCTGCTGGAATTCGGATGGGACGCTGCGGATACCTGATCGCGTTGCTGATCGGCCTGCTGGCAAGCTGCGGAGGCGCCCGCGAGATCGTGATGGCACCGCCCCGACCGGCCGCGCCGGGCATGCCCGACAGCGCCGCCGCCCCGGCCCGTCTGTCGTTGACCGTTGCGGCCGATTCCGTGCTACCTCCTCCCTTTCAGGCGCTCACGCTGACGCTACACCCGCTGGCGTTGCGCCGCTCTGACGGCCACCGCCAGCCGTTTCCTTTCGCGCGACGCACCCTGACGTTCTCTGCCACGACCCTTCGTGCCTGGACCCTGCTCGAAGCCGCGCCCGTTCCGCCCGGCCACTACGACACGCTGTGGATCAGGCTATCCGACGTGTCGATGCGCTTCGGTCCCAACGCCGGCGGCACGCTGACCGTCGAAACCGACACGCTGGCCCTGCCCGTGACGCTGACCCTGGATCCGGATCGGGCCTACACCTACCGACTGCTTTTCGAAGTGCGGCGCTCGATCCAGGCCGAGCCCGATTGCCGCTGGCGCTTCGTGCCCCGGATGCACCTCGAAGTGCGTTAATGTGGGATCGCTGATATGGAATCGTGATTTACTGGTGCATGAGGGGCCACACCCCATGTGGCGGACGTGATCCGGCGGGTATGATCGGGCGGACACAATGGTCCGCCCCTACGGGATAGGGAAGCTGTCAATGATCTGGTAGGGGCGCACCACCGTGTGCGCCCGTGCTTTCTCACATGCACCACGATTTTCCAGAAATCATATGATTTACCCGTGCAGGAGGCGTCCTTCTGTGTGGCGGACGTGTTGCGCCTATCCTGCCGCGCGGAGCACGTCGAGCGGCGGACGGCCATAGACGCGGCGGTTGCCGAGCAGCCCGACGCCCAGCGTCAATGCTACGGCGCTCAGCAACGCCGCAGCCAGTACGTCCGGCGCCCCCACGGGCGGCGCCTCGAACACGAGCCCGGCCAGCAATCCGGCCGCGCCCACGGCCAGTACCAGTCCCACCGTCGCTGCCAGCAACCCCAGGAGCCCGTACTCCACGGCCGTGATCTGAAGCACCTGGCGTCGCGAAGCTCCCAGCGTCTTGAGTAGCACGGTCTCCTCCTCGCGGGCCACACGCGTCACGGCAATCGCTCCCAGCAGCACGATCACGCCCGTCAGCACGCTGAACAGCGCCATGAACTGCAGTACCAGCCCCACCCGCCCGAAGATTTCGTCGGCCACGTTCAGAATAAGCTGCAGATCGATGGCTGACACGCTCGGGAACGCCTCGACGGCGGCCCGCTGGATGCGGGGCGAAGCCTCCCCGGCCCGCACCAGCAGCACGAACATCTGGGGCGCTTCCTCCAGCACGCCGCGCGGAAACAGCACGAAAAAGTTCGTCCGGAAGCGCCGCCAGTCCACACGCCGGATGCTTCCCACCACTGTGGGGATCTCGACACCCTGCACGTTCCACACGAGCGTGTCGCCGAGCGTCACGCCCAGCTCGGCAGCGATCTCTTCTTCGAGCGAGACAGGCGGCACGGCCGTACCGGGCGGCACCGAAGGCGTGAAGGTGCCGGCCAGCAACGTTTCGGTGTCGGTCAGATAATCGCGATAGGACGAACGGTACTCACGCCGGAAGGCCCAGCTCAACCGCACGGTGGTATCGGCACGAAGGGCCTCGATCCGGCGTCCGTTGACGGCCGCCAGCCGCATCGTGACGATCGGGACCGTTTCGAGCACCGGTGCCCCGTGCGCCTCGACGAGCGCGACCAGGCTGTCGCGCTGATCGGGTTGTACGTCGAAAAAGACCAGATCGGGCCGCTCGCCGCCTCCGGCCTGACGAACCTGGGCCAGCAACGTCCGCTCGACGAGCAGCACCAGCACGACCAGGAACGTCCCCAGCCCGAGCGCCAGCATCAGCACAAGCGTCTGGTTGTGCGGGCGGTACAGGTTGGCCAGCCCCTGGCGGAACACGTACGGCCAGCGGTCCGGGACCGCGCGCCGGAGCAGGCGCATCAGCCCGCGGGCCAGCAGCGTCAGCGCACCGAAGACGAGCATCAGCCCGACGGCATAGCCGGCCCCGATGGCCGGAGCGGGCGCCTGCAGCATGGCGAACGCGGTCAGTCCGCCCGCCAGCAGCAGCCAGGCCAGCCAGCGCAGCGGATCGCGTCCGGCGGGCACGGGATCGACCGAAGCCTGCAGCGCCCGCAGCGGCGTCACGTGGCGCACGGGCAGCAGCGGAAGCAGGGCAAACAGCAACGTGATGGCCGGTCCGCTCAGCAGCCCCAGCCCCACGGCGGCCGGCTCGATGTGCAGCGGTACCGCGACCGGAAGGAATTCGGCCAGCAGCCGCGGCAACAGCGCCTGCAGTCCCAGTCCCAGCAGCGTGCCGGCTACACCGGCCACCAGTCCCATCGCCAGCGCCTGCAGCAGATAGACCGCCACGGTCTGCGCGGGCGTCGCCCCCAGGCACCGGAGTACGGCCACCGCATCGACGCGCTGGCGCACGTACACATGCACGGCGCTGGCAATGCCGATCCCGCCCAGAATCAGCGCGATGAAGCCCACCAGCCCGAGAAAGCGGTACAGGTTCGTCAGCGCTTCGTCCCAGTCCTCGCGGATTTCTTCGACGGTATCGACGCGCACGCGCAGCGGCCGCAACTCCCGGCGGAGCCGGTCGCCCAGCGCCTCGGCATCCCGGCCGTCGTCGAAGCGAAAGTAAACCGCGTATTCGGCGCGGCTACCGAAACCGAGCAGCAGCGTATCGATCCCGGCCAGCGGAATGTACACGCGGGGCGCGGCCAGTGCCATGGCGGCCGACTCCGACGGGGTGGCGAGCAGCCGTCCCAGGATCGGATAGCTCCGGCGCCCCACACGCACCGAGTCGCCCACGCGGGCGCCGTAGGCGTCGAGCAGCGTGCCGTCGACCAGCGCGCCGTCTTCCTGCAGGTAGCGCGTGGCCGCCTCTGGCGGATCGGTCTGGAGTCGTCCGTACAGGGGCCAGGTGCCGGCAACGGCCCGCACCGACGCCAGCCGCACCCGGCCGGTCCGCGGAAAGTAGACCATCGAAGCGAACGAGACCACGCGGGTCTGGCGGCCGCCGATCGAGTCGATGAGCGCTTCGAGTTCGCCGAACGGCGCTTCCCGCTCCAGGCGCAGATCGGCGCCCAGCAGCTGGCGGGCCTGCTCGTCCACGGCCCGCCGCAGATTGCCCCCGACGCCGCTGATGGCCACCAGCGCGGCCAGCCCCAGCACCATGGCCGACAGAAACAGCAGCAGCCGCCGACGGCTGCCCCGGCTGTCGCGCCAGGCCATGCGAAGGGCCCAGCGCAGCGTCCCCGTACGTGGCTCAGCCATGACGTGTCGCATTGGTGGTGGCGTGGACCGGCTCGTCGGCCACGATGCGTCCGGCCCGCAGGTGCAGAATGCGGCCGGTGCGTCGGGCCAGCTCCAGGTTGTGTGTGACGATGACCAGCGTGGTGCCGGCCGTCGCGTTCAGTTCGAAAAGCAGATCCTCGACGACCGCCCCGGTCTCGGCGTCCAGGTTGCCGGTCGGCTCATCGGCGAACAGCATGCGGGGACGGTTGATGAAAGCCCGCGCCAGTGCCACCCGTTGCTGCTCACCGCCCGAGAGCTGGCGCGGATAGTGATGCAGCCGATCGCTTAGACCCACCCGTTCCAGCAGTTCGACAGCCCGTCGGCGGGCCGTGCGGTCGCCCCGCAGCTCGGCCGGTACCATGACGTTTTCCAGCGCGGTCAGCGTCGGCAATAGCTGAAAAGTCTGGAAAACGAAGCCCACGAGCCGATTGCGAAGCGCCGCGCGGGCGTCTTCGTCGAGCACGGTCAGGTCCTGGCCGTCCAGCCACACCTTGCCCGCCGTGGGCAAGTCCAGACCGGCACACAACCCCAGCAGCGTCGTTTTACCGCTGCCCGAAGGGCCAACCACGGCACAGATTTCTCCTTCGGCCACCGAAAACGAGACATCCTGGAGTACTGTCAGCGTCCGGGTGCCGCTCCGGTACGTCTTCGTCAGATGCGCAACCTGTAACATGCAAACATCGGGCTGATGCACAGATTCGACCTCCTTATAACCGGTCCGACCGATTCGGTTCTGAAACTGCTCCTTTTGCCGCTGCTCATGCTGCTGGCTGCCTGCGGCGGTGCGTCCGAATCGCCCCGCCCTGAAGCTTCGCCGGATACGACGGCCCCGGCCGCCCGCGACACCGCCCGCGCGGAGCGCACGATCAACGTGCTCGTACTGGGCAACAGTCTGGCCGCCGGCTACGGCCTGTCGCCAGAAGAAGCCTTTCCGGCCGTCCTGCAGCGCAAAGTGGATTCGCTGGGATGGCCCGTGCGCATCATCAACGCCGGACTGAGCGGCGAGACGTCGTCCGGCGGTCTGCGCCGTATCGACTGGCTGCTCCGCGAACGCATCGATGTGCTCATTCTGGAACTGGGCGCCAACGACGGGCTGCGCGGCATCGACCCCGAAGTGACACGCCGCAACCTGCAGGGCATCATCGACAAAGTGCGGGCCCGCTACCCGGACGCCGACATCATCCTGGCCGGCATGCAACTGCCCCCCAACCTGGGCCCCGATTACACGGCCGCCTTCCGCGCCATCTATCCCGAGCTGGCCCGTGCCAACGACGCGCACCTGATTCCCTTCTTGCTCGAAGGCGTCGGGGGCGTGCCCGAGCTCAACCAGGCCGACGGCATTCATCCCACGGCCGAAGGGCAGCGCATCGTGGCCGAAAACGTCTGGCGCGTGCTGCGCCCCGTACTGGAGCGACAGCTTTCCCGGCCGACTCGAAACACATCGTAAACCGAACAGGTCGGTACCTGCCATGCGATCTGTAGAATCTGATGTGCAGATCCAGCATGGATGGATCGTTGCAGGCGTTCTGGCAGCCGCCGCCAATCTACGCGCTCCGCTTACGGCGGTGGGTCCCCTCATTCCGCACCTGCAACGCGACCTCTCGCTCTCTCATACGGCCGTAGGTCTTCTGACGACGTTACCGTTGCTGGCTTTCGGGCTGGGCTCGTTCGGGGCTTCCCGACTGGCTGCACGGTTCGGAATGGCGCGCGTGCTGCTGCTCTCGATGATACTGCTGACCATAGGCGAACTGGTCCGGCCGTTTCCGGCCCCTTTCTACCTGTTTATCGGAACGCTCCTGGTAGGTGTTGCTATCGCTGTCGACAACGTGCTCTTGCCAGCCGTCGTCAAAGAATCGTTCCCAGCCCGCCTGGGCGTATTGACCGGCCTTTATCTGGCCACCATGCACCTGATGGCTTCGCTGGCCTCGGGACTCAGTATACCGATGGCCGAAACCTGGGGACTGGGCTGGGAGGGAGCTTTACGCTGCTGGGCCCTGCTGGCTTTTGTGGCGGCCCTGCTCTGGATTCCGCCAGCACGTCGTTCTTCTCCGACAACGTCTCCTGAACCAACGCGGCGATCCCTGCCCTGGCGCTCCGCGCTGGCCTGGCAGGTCACGTTGTTCATGGGCCTGCAGTCCTTCTTTTTCTACTGCATGATCACCTGGATCCCCGCCCTGGCACAGGATCGCGGCCTTTCGGCCACAACAGCTGGCTGGATCCTGTTTGCCTTTCTGCTGGCGCAGCTTCCGCTGCTGTTCATCACGCCTGTGCTGGCCGAGCGACGGCCGCATCAACAATCCCTGGCCCTCGCAGCAGGTCTGCTGACCATAGCCGGCGTGGTCGGCTTTATGATCGGCAAGGGGGTGATGCTCTGGAGCGCTGCCATCCTGGCCGGCGCCGGGGCCGGCATGGGTTTTTCGCTGGCCATGACGCTCTTTCCTCTGCGCACCCGCACTCCCCTGCGTGCAGCGGATCTTTCCGCCATGGCCCAAGCGATCGGATACCTGCTGGCCGCCGTCGGACCGACGGCCTTTGGCTTCCTTTATGACCAGACGCATCGATTTACCGCATCACTCGGGATGTTGCTGGGCGTCACCCTCCTGATGCTGGGCTTTGGCGTGGCCGCTTCACGCCCGCGCTTCGTCGATTGAATGGTCCTGTAACAAAAAGGTCCGGCCGGCCACTAACCCGGTCAGGAACTCCGAGACCGACCGGGCTTTGCCCGTAAAAAGCAGACCGTCATGCTGATCCGCACCGAAACGCCGATTCCTTCGTCCGAGATCACCGACGAGCGCCTGTACTGGAACCGCCGGGAATGGCTGCGTCAGGCCGGGCTGCTGGCCGGAGCGGCCCTCACCGGACTGCTGACGCCGGGCTGCCGGGCCGAAGGCCAGCAGGTACGCCACAAGGCGAACCCCGGGCCCTACGACACCGACGAGCCCTGGACCTCCTACGAAGACATCACCACCTATAACAACTTCTACGAGTTCGGCACGGGCAAACGCGACCCGGCCCGCAACGCCCACCGTTTGCGCACACGCCCCTGGACGATCCGTGTCGAAGGGCTCTGCCACCGACCGGCCACCTACGAGCTGGAGGATTTCGTCAAACCCTACACGCTCGAAGAGCGCGTCTATCGGCTCCGCTGCGTCGAGGGCTGGTCCATGGTGATCCCCTGGCTGGGCTTTCCGCTGGCCGAGGTGATCCGAAGGGCCGAACCCATGGCCAGCGCGAAGTTCGTCGAGTTTACCACGCTGTACGATCCGGAGCAGATGCCCGGTCAGAAGGCCCCCATTCTCGACTGGCCCTACGTCGAGGGATTGCGACTGGACGAAGCGCTGCATCCGCTGACGATCCTGGCCGTCGGACTCTACGGCAAAATGCTGCCCAATCAGAACGGCGCTCCGATTCGGCTGGTGGTGCCCTGGAAGTACGGCTTCAAGTCGATCAAATCGATCGTGCGCATCCGCTTCGTGGAAAAGCAGCCGATCACCACCTGGATGAAGGCGGCGCCGCACGAGTATGGTTTCTACTCGAACGTCAACCCGAACGTGGACCACCCGCGCTGGAGTCAGAAAACCGAACGCCGCATCGGGGAATTCCGCAAGCGCAAGACGCTGATGTTCAACGGCTACGCCGACCAGGTGGCGCACCTGTACGAAGGCATGGACCTGAGGAAGTACTTCTGATGCGCAGGCTGACACCCTGGCTCAACGGGCTGGTCTGGCTGGGCGTGGCCGCGCCGCTGCTCTACCTGACCTGGGGACTCTGGATGGATCGGCTCGGCGCCAACCCCATCCAGGAGATCACGCACCAGACCGGCCGCTGGACGCTCCGTTTTCTGCTCGCCACGCTGGCCATCACGCCGCTCCGGCGCCTGACGGGCTGGAACGGCTGGATCCGCTGGCGGCGCCGACTGGGGCTGGCCGCTTTCTTCTATGCCTCGATCCACCTGCTGCTCTACCTCTGGCTGGACCAGTTCTTCGACTGGGGCGAGATCGGCCGGGACATTCTCGAGCGCCGGTTCATCACCGTGGGGCTGCTGGCCTACGGCCTGATGGTACCGCTGGCCGTTACTTCGACGGCCGGCTGGATCCGCCGCCTGGGCGGACGCACCTGGCGCCGTCTCCACCGGCTGGTCTATGCCATCGCCGTGCTGGGCGTGCTGCACTACTGGTGGGCCGTCAAGTTCGACTGGCGCCCGCCGCTGGCCTACGGTCTCATCCTGCTGGTGCTGTTTCTGCTGCGCCTGCGCCGACCTGCTTCGTCCCGGCCCGTCGTCACCCTGCCCCCTCAACCGCTCTCAAAAATCAGATCAGAAGCATAACGGACGATTCGGTTCTTCCGCATGGCGGCATTGTGTTGCCAGCGCCGAGCTTCACCCCCCGCAAGTCACGTTGTTTACGAATCCGAGGCCACCACCTCGAACCGTGCCTGCAGCCCTTCGGCCGACGAGGGACCCACCCACAGCGTGAACCAGCCCGGCTCCACCACCCAGCCCCCCTCCAAACCCCAGAACCGAAGCGCACGCACCGGCAACCGAAACCGCACCGCCTTCGTCTCGCCCGGCGCCAGCTCCACCCGCGCAAAGCCCTTCAACTCCTTCACCGGACGCGTCACCGACGCCACCTCGTCCCGCACGTAGAGTTGCACCACCTCCTCCCCCCGACGCCGACCCGTATTCGTCACCCACACCACCACCTCCAGCGTGTCGTCCAAACCCAGCCGCGTCCGGCTCAACCGCAGACTGTCGTACACAAACGTCGTGTAGGTCAACCCGTACCCAAACGGATACAGCGGCGTCCAGGGCACGTCCACGTACTTCGACGTGTATTTTTCCTCGGCCCGCGGCGGCCGTCCCGTCGGCTTGTGGTTGTAGTAGAGCGGCTCCTGACCCGTCGCCCGCGGAAACGACACCGGAAGCCGTCCCCCCGGACTCGCCTTCCCGAACAGCACGTCCGCCACCGCGTGCCCCATCTCCGTCCCCAGAAACCACGCCTCCACGATCGCCGGTGCCGAAGCGGCCAGCTCCGGAATCGCCAGCGGCCGCCCGTTCATCAACACCACCACGACCGGCCGACCCAGCGCCAGCAGGCGCCGCGCCAGCTCCAGCTGCACCCCCGGAAGCTCCACCGACGCCCGACTGGCCGCCTCCCCGCTCAACTCCCGGTGCTCACCCAGCACCAGAATCACCACCTCCGCCCAGCGCGCCACCGCCTCCGCCTCCGCAAAACCGCTCGTGTCCGTACTCAACGCCGCCGCCACCATCTCCTGAAAACTCCCCGGAGGCACCTCCGCATAACCCGGCGCGTAGCGCACCGTCGCCCCGGGGAGCGCCGCCCGGATCCCCTCCAGAATCGTCACGGCCTCCTCCGGACGCCCCGCCGCCGCCCACGGCCCCAGCACACTCGCCGAATCGTTGGCCAGCGCCCCGATGACCGCCACCCGCTGCAACGTGTCGGCCAGCGGCAACAGCTCCCCCTCGTTCTTCAACAGCACGATCGCCTTACGCGCCACCTCCCGCGCCAGCCGCCGGTGCTCCGGCGACAGCAACACCTGCTCGCGGCTGACGTCCCGACAGTAGCGGTAGGGATCCTCGAACAAGCCCAGCCGATACTTCACGCGCAGCACGCGCCGCACCGCCTCGTCCACCACCGCCTCCGGAAGCCGTCCGGCGCGCACCTCCTCGGCCAGCTTCCGCACGTAAATCCCGCTGACCATGTCCATGTCCACCCCCGCCTCAAGCGCCTTGCGCCCCGCCTCGGCACTGTCGGCCGCAATTCCATGGAAAAGCAGCTCCCAGATGGCCGTCCAGTCGCTCACCACCAGCCCTTCGAAGCCCCATTCGTTGCGGAGCACGTCGGTCAACAGCCAGCGGTTGGCCGTGGCCGGCACGCCCCCGATCTCGTTGAAGGCCGACATGATCGAAAGCGCCCCGGCGCGCACCGCCGCCTCGAACGGCGGCAGATACACCTCCCGAAGCGTCCGCTCCGAAACATCCACCGTGTTGTAGTCGCGTCCGGCCTCGGCCGCCCCGTAGGCCGCAAAGTGCTTCGCCGTGGCCAGAATCGTCGTCGGATCCCGGAGATCGCGCCCCTGAAAGCCCCGCACGCGCGCCGCCGCCATCACCGCGCCCAGATACGGATCCTCGCCGCTACCCTCGACGATCCGGCCCCAGCGGGCATCCCGCGCAATGTCGACCATCGGCGCAAACGTCCAGTTGAGCCCCACCGCCGACGCCTCCACGGCCGCCACGCGGGCCGCCTGCTCGACCAGCGCCGGGTCGAACGTGGCCGCCTCGGCCAGCGGCACCGGAAAAATCGTCCGAAAGCCATGGATCACGTCCAGCGCAAACAGCAGCGGAATGCCCAGCCGGCTCTCCTCGACGGCCTGGCGCTGCATGGCGCAGACGGCCTCGGCCCCGAAGAAATTCATCACGGCGCCCACGCGGCCGCGACGTATGGCGTCGGGCTCGCCTTCGCGCACGACCGGACCAGTTTCGGCCATGCCGCCGTTGTAGAGCGTGAGCTGGCCGAGCTTTTCTTCGAGCGTCATGCGGACCAGCAACGCTTCGATGAGCGAGTCCTCGCGAGCCCGGTCCACCGGCTGTGCCACAGCAGGGAACAACCAGCCACTCCAGAACAGGCTCAGCACAAGCAGGCGTAACGCGCGCATGGTGCTTCAAACGACGGGTTCAGGTGTCTGTCGGGAAGGTTAACACGCCGGCCTCTTTCCGGCAAGTCTTTTTTCAGGAGACAGTCCCCCCCGCCGTTTTCCCTATCGATCACGGTGCGGATATGGAAGATCGTCCAATACTTCGGGAAAATTGTTATACCTCGTATTGCGCACGTTTTGCTATGCTTGTAGCGTATCCGGCCACCCACCAATCGAGCTGCCATGGTTCGCCTGTTGCTTCCCTGCTGTTTGTTCTGGATGGTTACGAGCAGTTATGCCCAGCAGCCTGCCGGAGCTACTTCGGAGGCCACCGCCACAGAAATCATTACCCTGTCGCAGAAGAAATGGCAATGGATGGCCGATCGGCTGGTGGACTCGCTGGAGGTGCTGTTCCATCCGGAGGCGGTCTTCGTGCACATGGGCGGCACGCTGACTCGTGAACAGGAACTCGAAGTCATTCGAACCGGCCGCATTCACTACAAACATGCCGAGATTTTTGAGGTGTCCGTACGGTTTCTTTCGCCGACTACTGCCGTCCTGCTCAATCGCATTCGCCTGGATGCCGTCGTGGGCGGCAACGAGGTGACCAATCCTTTCATGGTGACCGAAGTGTACGTGCGGGAAAACAACCGATGGAAACTGGGAACCCTGGCCTTTACCCGATTGCTCGAACGATGAAACCCACCTTCTTCAGAGGCGGCGCGCTTACGCTGCTTTCCGTAATGCTTCTCAGCGCATGCGGAAGGCATCGGGTTGATCCATCCGCGCTGATCATTCAGGAACAGGGGAGCTTTTTCGTAGGCGGGACGGTCATCTCGGCCCCGGGTACGTTTGACCCCATACGCCAGGGGGCCTTCAATCCGGCCGGGCCGGACCCTCAGGGCCAGACGCTGCACGGCGACCACGCCTACGTGTTCTATCAGATTCCGGCCGACGCACGTAAACTGCCGCTTGTCTTCTGGCACGGCTACGGCCAATCGGCCAAAACCTGGGAGACGACGCCGGATGGCCGGGAAGGCTTTCAGAACCTGTTCCTGCGCCGTCGCTTTGCCGTTTACCTGATCGATCAGCCACGCCGGGGAAGGGCCGGTCGCAGCACCCAGCCCACAACGATTCAGGCCACACCGGACGAACCGTTCTGGTTTGGCATCTTCCGCCTGGGAATCTGGCCGGAATTCTTTCCCAACGTGCAGTTTTCGCGCGATCCGGAGGCGCTGGAGCAGTTCTTTCGTCAGATCACGCCGAACACCGGCCCGTACGAACCTCCGGTGTTCGTCGAGGCCGTCTCGGCCCTGTTCGACCGCATCGGCCCGGCCATTCTGGTCACGCACTCAGCAAGCGGCGGTCTGGGATGGCGTGTGGCCATGCGCAACCCGAACGTTCGGGCCATCGTCTCCTTCGAGCCCGGTAGCAATTTCGTCTTTCCGGAAGGAGAGGTGCCCGAACCCATTCCGTTTGCCGGAGGCCAGGCGTGGGCTACGTCGGCCCCGCTGGAAGATTTTCTACAACTGACCCGGATCCCCATTCTGCTTTACTACGGCGACAATATCCCTGAGGAACCGTCGCCCTACCCGGGCCAGGATCAGTGGCGGGCTTTTCTGGCCATGGCCCGCCTGTGGCAGGAGGCCGTCAACCGCCACGGCGGAGATGTTACGCTGATCGAACTACCGAAAATCGGGATTCACGGCAACACCCACTTTCCCATGTCCGACCTGAACAACGTGGAAATTGCGGACCACCTTTTCAAATGGCTCCAGCAGAAGGGGTTGACCGAATGAGCTGACCAACCTGCAAGGCGACATGGTGCGATTGCTCGTTTTGCTGATCCTGACCGGTGCAATGCTCGCAAACGCATCCCACGGACAGGGCGCGATCCGGGTCATAAGCGGTGTTGCTCCGGTGGATACGGCGCAGGCGCAGCATTTTACAGGGGTCGCCCGTGTGGGGGGAAATTTTCAGGCCGCTTCGCCTGCACGCACCTATGGAGCCACGGTCACTTTTGAACCGGGGGCCCGAACGCACTGGCACGTCCACACACTCGGCCAGATCCTTGTCGTTACGGCCGGTCGAGGCATCGTTCAGGAATGGAACGGACCGGCCCGGGAAATTCGGCCGGGGGACGTTGTGGTGATTCCGCCCGGCGTCAAGCACTGGCACGGGGCATTCCCCGACACCCGTCTGACGCACGTGGCCCTGGTGGAACGCCCCGAAACGGGAGCGGCGACCACCTGGATGGAGGCGGTTACCGATGCCCGGTACGCCGAAGCGCTGGCTGGTGCCGCAGCCGCCGCGGGCGAACTTCGGCCTTCTCGGGCGCAGCAACTCTTTGGCGAAATCGCACCCGAACTGGCCGAGTTAACCGACCGGGTGCTGTACGGCCGGGTATGGGCCGATCCGACGCTTTCACCCCGGGATCGGAGCCTGATCACGGTGGCGGCGCTGATCGCCCTGAACCGGCCGGACCAGCTTCGATCGCACCTTGCCCTGGCGCTGCAAAACGGGGTTTCCCCGAGCGAACTGATCAGCACCATCGTTCATCTGGCTTTTTACGCCGGATGGCCGAACGCAGTCACGGCGCTTCAGAGTGCCCGGGAAGTTCTCGCCCGTCAGTAGCTGGCCCTCATTCAACCCCGCCCGAGGCTGAGCTGGCGGTGCGCCCTTGCCAGGCAAACGACACCTTTCCGCCAGTCGTGTCCACGGCTCGCGTCGGGCATCCGGGATGTGGCCTCATTCTTGCTCCGACAAGCCATGCGCTTCATGCATCTGCTGGCGGGTACCTACGGATCAGGTTCAGGTATTTCGCGCGGACGACCACAGGGCAACGAGTCGATCGAATTGTAGGCGGTTGACACCGGACCGTTATCAACGGATTGGAGCACGTCGGCAACGTTCGTCCGCAATCCACTTTTTCGGAAAAATTCGCCTCGTATGCAAAATATGGTCATGCAGTCGGTTGTTTCAGGCGCTGAAGGTTCGTAAGTTACCGATTCTCCTGTCGATCATGGCTTCATTGCCATCCTTGCCTTAAGGCATTCGTTTACGCGTACCCTCGAAACAACCGGTCTGTGTTATGCCACATACGAAAACCTTCCCGGAAACCTCAGCGGTCGAACTGCGGGATCGTCTGCTGGAAACGGTCCGTCAGCAGGTGCCGGTGCCCTTCACCGAGCGCGACGCCGAGCGGGCACTGGCGGCCCTGCTGACCACCGACAATCTGTGGGACGCCATCCGGATGAGCCGCGTGCCGTTGCGGGTGCTCAGTGCCTTCTGGCATCAGCTGATTGCCGAGGGTCTGCTGGAGGCGCACGATGGCGCGCTGCGCCTGACCGAAAGTGGTCAGGCGCTGGCCCAGGCACTGGGCGCGGCCCCCGTCCGCGAGGCCACCTGTGTGCATTGCGAGGGCCGGAGCGTCGACTATCGCACGCTCCCCGACGACGTGGTCGAACGCTTTGCGGAAATTTGTCGGCACCGCCCCGAGGCCATTCAGGACTACGACCAGGGCTTCGTCACCGAAGCGACCACCCTTGCGCGCATTGCGTTCGCCTGGCACCGGGGCGATCTGGAGGGCAAGCAACTGCTCGTCCTGGGCGACGACGACCTGATGAGCATCGCCGCGGCGCTGACCGGCGCACCGGCCTACGTACTGGCCGTTGACATCGACGACCGGCTGATTCAGTTCATCAACGACGTGGCCCGGCGCGAGGGGCTCGACCGGCTCGAAGCCGTTCGCTACGATCTGCGCGAACCACTTCCCACTTCGTGGCTTCGGAAGTTCGACACGTTCATGACCGACCCGACCGAAAGTTTTCTGGGCTTCAAAACGACGATCGAGCGCGGGCTGCTGGCACTGCGCGGCCCGGGATGCGCGGGCTACTTCGGGCTGACGCACGTAGAGTCGAGCTACGAGAAATGGGCACAAATCCAGCGCTTCTTGCTCGACAGCGGCGTCGTGCTCACCGATCTGATCGATGATTTCAGCGCCTACGTCAACTGGGGCTACATCGAATCGATGCGCTCCTGGGAATGGCTGCCCACCCACCGCCTCCCCGAGCGGCCCTGGTACTACTCGGCGCTCCACCGCATCGAGCTGCTGCACACGCCCGCACTGGAAAACGCGGCCGTCGAGGGCGACATCTTCACCGACGAAGAAGCTGCCACCACCTAACGTATTACAAAGCCATTACATAGGCGCTGAAGCGATTTTGGCACAACGACGTTCGAGCTACCGGTTGCCCAAACAGCCGGTAGCTTTTTTATGGCTGGAGCTGTTTCGCGCGAGGCCGGACCGCTGGTCGAAGCGATCGTATCGCTGCGGCATGCGGCCGCCGCCGCGCCGCCTCTGGAGGGCGTCCCAACGGGCGTCGAGGGTCTGGACGAACTGTTTTTCACGACGGAGTGGCGAGAAGGTCGTCCGGTGCGCAAGCCCCTGGGGGGCATTCCTCGCTATGCCGTTTTGCAGGTAACCGGTGTGGCCGACACCGGCAAGAGCCTGCTCGTGGAGCAGTTCGCCGTCGCGCAGGCCCGGCGCGAGCAGGTGTGCCTGTTTCTGACCACCGAGAGCCCGGCGCCGTTCGTGGCGATGGGTCTGCGTACGCGGGCCGCTGCCATGGGCGCCGACTGGAACGCCATCGAAGACCGGATCGTGCTGGTCGATGCGGCCACGCACACGATCCTGACGCAGGACCTTCCCACGCTGTTCAACACGCTGGCGCACGCCATCAAAACCTACCACGTACGGGCCGTGGTGATCGACTCGATCACAGGCCTTTACGAAGCCCGCGAAATGCTGGCCCGCGACGTGGTGCGGCCGATCTTCACGTTCCTCAAAAAATGGCACCAGACGGCGCTGCTCGTCTCGCAGAAGCGCAGCGGTCACGAACTGCTCACGGCCGAAGCGGCCGGCGGCTATGCGGTAGGCCATATTCTCGACGGTACGCTGGTGCTGGCCAAGCAACCCATCACCAGCGCCCAGCAGGCCCGGCTCTACCGCGTGCCCATCGGCGAGACGGTCCGGCTCTTTCGGATCGACGGCTGCCGGCTGTGCGGGCACGACACCAGCACGCACCTGCTGGAAATCACCCCGACGGGGCTGGTCCGCATCGGCCCCAGCCTGCAGACATTCCATCAGGAAGCATCCGTCGAACCCAACTACCAGACGTAGCCATGCCGGTCGAAGTCACTCCGCAACCGGTCGATCTGGACCAGCGCGCGCTGCAGGTGTTTCTGAAAGCCATTGAACTGGCGGGCGGCCCACGCGGTCTGCTCGAGCGGAAACGCCTGACCTGGCTGCCCAGCCTGATGGAGGCCGCCTATGCCGTCGTGCTCGAAGCCGAGCATCATCGCTCGGTGGATGAAATCGCCCGTTTTCTGGGGCTTTCGACGGCCGCCACGCGCAACCTGCTCCGGGCCTCGACCGAGGCCGTCCGAGAGCGGCTGGAGCAGGAAGAGCCCTCGGAACGCAACGTGCACATCGCCGGCGGCCTGGCCCGCCTGGCCTACGAGGCGCTTCAGCGCGAGGCGGCCCGGGCTGGTTGAAGGGCGGGTATTTTCCACCTGAGGCCAGGCTACGGGAGCCGGTTCACCGGGCCGGAACGAGGGTCAGCCGCGCGCCCGCTCGAAGGCCTGCCGGAGCGCCCGCCGCGCAAGCACGTGGCACAGGTGCGCCCGGTATTCGGCACTGGCGGCCAGATCGCTGAGCAGGTCGTCGGGATCGACCATGTCTTCGAGCGAGGCGGCCAGCGTCCGTTCGTCGATCGTCTTCCCGACGAGCCGCTTTTCGGCCTCGGTGGCCCGGAAGGCGGCCGCCGCGGCACCCGTGATCCCGATGCGCACCTCGGCGCACGTGTCGTCGGGTGCCAGCTTGACGAAAGCCGCCACGCCCACCACGGCGTAGCGCGAGGCCGGGTTCGGGAACTTGAGATAGGCGGCGCCGCTGCGCGGCGGCATCACCGGCACGCGCACGCGCGTGAGCAGCTCGCCAGGCCGAAGTGCCGTGGTGAAAAGCCCCTGGAAAAAGTCGCGCGCCGGAATGGTGCGGCGGCCGTCCGGCCCGGTCGCCTCGATTTCGGCATCCAGTGCCAGCACGACGGCCGGGTAGTCGGCGGCCGGATCGGCATGGGCCAGGCTGCCCCCGATCGTCCCTTTGTTGCGCACCTGCGGATCGCCGATCTGCGCGGCCGCTTCGGGCAGCACCGGGCATTTCTGCCGGAGCAGCTCGGAAAATTCGATCGTCCGGTGCGTGACGAGCGCTCCCAGCTCGAGGCGACCGTCCCGTTCGCGGATCTCCGTCAGTTCCCGGATGCCGCCGATGTCGACGAGCAGCTCCGGCGTGCTCAGCCGCAGTTTCATGAGCGGAATCAGGCTGTGGCCGCCGGCCAGCACCTTGGCTTCGTCGCCGTGCTCCCGGAGCAGCGCGAGCGCTTCGTCGATCGTGTGCGCCTTTCTGTATGCGAAGGTCTGCGGAATCATGGCCGTTCCGGTCGTTTTCGTTGGTCAGGAAGCGTGTCCGTCGGTTGGGAGCCCGCGCATGGCGCGCCAGACGCGCTCGGGCGTCAGCGGCATGCGGATGTCGCGCACGCCCAGATGGTAGAGCGCGTCCACGACGGCGTTGACCACGCAGGCCGTGGCCGCGATCGTGCCGGCCTCCCCGGCGCCCTTCGCGCCCAGCGGGTTGTGCGGACAGGGCGTCTCCTGGTGCCCGACCTCGAACGACGGCAGGTCGTCGGCCCGCGGCAGCGCATAGTCCAGCAGCGAGCCGGTCAGGAGCTGGCCGCTGGAGCGATCGTACACCGCCCCTTCGAGCAGCGCCTGGCCGACGCCCTGCGCCACGCCGCCGTGGATCTGGCCCTCAACGATCATCGGGTTGATGATGCGTCCCACGTCGTCCACGGCAATGTAGCGGAGCAGCTTCACCCTGCCGGTCTCCGGATCGATCTCCACCACCGACAGGTGCGTCCCGAAGGGAAAGGTGAAGTTGGCCGGATCGTAGAAGGCGTTCTCCTCCAGACCGGGCTCCAGCCCTTCCGGATAGTCGTGCGGCACGTAGGCCGTCAGCGCAATGTCGCCAAAGCCAATGGCCCGGTCGGTGCCCTTCACGATGAACTGACCGTTGCGGAACTCCAGGTCCTCTTCGGCCACTTCGAGCTTGTGCGCGGCGATCTTCCGGGCTTTGGCCTTGATCTTTTCGAGTGCGCGATAGATGGCACTACCACCCGTGGCCAGGCTGCGCGAACCGTAGGTGCCCATCCCGAAGGGGATCTCGGCCGTGTCGCCGTGGATGACCTCTACGTCTTCGAGCGGGATACCCAGCTCGTGCGCCACGATCTGGGCGAAGGTGGTCTCGTGCCCCTGACCGTGCGAGTGCGTGCCGGTGAAGACCTGCACCTTGCCGGTGGGCATCACCCGGATGGCCGCGCTTTCGTACAGGCCGGCCCGCACGCCGATGGCGCCGGCCACCTTCGAGGGCGCCAGGCCGCACGCCTCGATGTAGCAGGAAAGTCCGATGCCGATGAGCCGTCCCTGCTCACGTGCCCGCTTCTGCTCCTCGCGGAGCTTCCAGTAGTCGGCCATCTCCAGCGCCTTGTTCAGCGCGCCCTCGTAGTTGCCGCTGTCGTACTGGAGCACGACGGGCGTCTGGTAGGGGAATTCGTCCGGCTGGATGAAATTGCGCCGCCGGAGTTCGGCCGGGTCGATGCCCAGCTCATGGGCCCCCAGTTCCACCAGGCGTTCGACCACGTAGGTCGCCTCGGGCCGTCCGGCCCCGCGGTAGGCATCGACCGGGGTCGTGTTCGTGAAGACACCCTTGACCTCGACGTGAATGTGCGGCGTCTTGTACTGACCGGCCAGAAGCGTGCCGTAGAGCCAGGTAGGCACGCCCGGTGCGAACGTCGAAAGGTAAGCGCCCAGGTTGGCGATCGTCCGCACGCGCAGCCCCACGATGCGGCCATCGCGATCGAAGCCCATTTCGGCCGTCGTGACGTGGTCGCGGCCGTGCGCGTCGCTCACGAAGCTCTCGCTGCGGACGGCCGTCCACTTTACGGGCCGGCCCAGCTTGCGGCTGCTCCAGGCACAGATGACCTCTTCCGGATAGTGAAAGATCTTCGAGCCGAAGCCGCCCCCCACGTCCGGCGAAATCACGCGCACTTTGTGTTCGGGAATTTTCAGCACGAAGGCGCTCAGCAGCAGCCGGATCAGATGCGGATTCTGGGACGATGTGTAGAGCGTCAGCTCGTCGCGTCCCGGATCGTAATGACCGATGGCCGAGCGGGGTTCGATGGCGTTCGGAATGAGCCGCTGGTTGACGAACTCCAGCTTCGTGACGTGGTGCGCTGTAGCCAGCGCGCGGTCGGTGGCTTCCCGATCGCCCAGTTCCCAGACGTAGCACAGGTTGCCGGGCGCGTCGTCGTGCACGAGCGGCGCCCCCTCCTTGAGCGCCTCGGCCGCATCCACCACGGCTGGCAGCTCCTCGTAGTCCACCTCCACCAGCTCGGCGGCGTCGCGGGCGGCCGCCTTCGTTTCGGCGATCACCACGGCCACCCCGTCGCCCACGTAGCGCACCTTGTCGACGGCCAGCGCGTAATGCGGCGGCTCCTTCATGTCGGGACCGATCTGCCAGCCCGTGGGCAGCGATCCCACGCCGTCGTCGAGCAGGTCTTTGCCCGTAAAGACGGCCACCACGCCCGGATGCTGCCGGGCTTTCTCGGTGCGAATGGCACGGATCCGGGCATGCGCATGGGGACTGCGCACAATCCAGGCGTAGAGCATGCCCGGCAGGACGATGTCGTCGGTGTAGCGCCCTCGTCCTGTCACGAAACGCCGGTCTTCGACCCGGCGAATGGGCGCGCCGATATAGCCTCTGGCTTCCATGGCTCCAGACAGGTTTTCCGGTTCGTGGATATGCGCCGATCAGGATGCCCCCGTGGACGCGGCTTCGCCCCGCGGGACGACGGCCTCGCCGCGCATGCGGGCGGCCGCGTACTGAATGGCCCGCACAATGTTGTGGTAGCCCGTGCACCGGCAGAAATTCCCTTCCAGCGCGTGCCGGATTTCTTCCTCCGACGGATCCGGGTTGCGCCGCAGCAGGTCGGCCGCCGCCATGATGATGCCCGGCGTGCAGAAACCGCACTGCAGGCCGTGCTCCTGCCAGAAGCCCTCCTGCAGCGGATGCAACGCGCCATCTCGAGCCAGTCCCTCGATCGTGGTGATCTCGCAGCCGTCGGCCTGCACGGCGAACATGGTGCAGGACTTGACGGCCTCGCCGTTGACGTGCACCGTGCAGGCGCCGCACTGGCTCGTGTCGCAGCCGACGTGCGTGCCCGTCAGCCCCAGTACGTCGCGGATCAGTTCGACCAGCAGCAGGCGGGGCTCGACCTCCACCCGGTGCGTCTGCCCGTTGACCGTGACCTGAATCGTGTGCCGCATGACGCCCTCTTTTTTTATTCGCCCGATTAAAAGCGCTTCCAAAAGGCCACAACCACTGCTATTCACCACAACTTCACTTCCGGTTAATTAAAAATTTTCCATCGCTCAGTCAAGAGATGGGCCTTGCCTTTCGGGGCGTTACCGGTTTGTAACAATTCCGGAATGTAGCAATGTGAACAAGAAAGGAGGTGAGAAAGCACGGGCGCACACGGCGGTACGCCCCTGCCAGATCCCTGACGTTTTCCCCATCCTGTAGGGGCGACCCCCTGTGTCTGCCCGGTCATACCCGCCGGATTATGTCCGGCACCCAGGGATGTGTCACCCTCATACACCGGTAAATCAGCGATCCTATAGGATCACCGCCTGCCCACACGCTCCGATGACTATCGGGTAGCTCTGGCGGCGTGGGCCGAACCCGCTTCGGGTTCCGGAGGCCAGTGGGTGCGGCGATTGCGCACGAAGGGACTTTCGGGCGGTCCCAGATAGCTCGGGCGCAGCCCGCCCGTGTCGATGACGATCCGTTCCACCACGACGCCGCCGTCCACCGCCCAGAGCTTGAGCGTGTGGGGGCCGGGTCGGGTGATTTCGTGCACGGACGTGACGATGCGCACGTTGCGGGCGACGGCGTCCATCCACACGCGGCCGTAGCGCCAGTCGGGGATCGTGTCGGCGGCGTGTACCTCGACGAGCTGTGGCGGCGCGTCGTCCAGCGAGACGGCCAGCCGGAGTCCACCGGGGCGGTTGACGAAATTGTAGGTAGGCGTCAGGTAAAGGTGCACGCGAATGCGTCCGGGCGCGGGCAGCAGCACGTCGTATTCCAGGCGCGGGCTGTCGGCGCCGGGCGCTTGCGCCCGCATCGTCACGGGCAGCGGAGTGACGGCCGAGGCCGTTCGTCCCAGGTTGGGGATCACTTCCCAGCGGGCTTCGCCGGCCGGCACCTGTCGGCTGAAATGGTGGGCCTCGATGGCCAGGTGTCCGTCACGCGCCACGAAGCCCTCGAAGTCCGGCGGTATGCGGTCCACGATCCGCTCCAGCGGGGCCACGACGGGCACGCGCATACCTGGCCCTTCCACGTAGAAGACGAGCTGCGCTGCTCCGGGCGGCACCTTCGCCCAGTCGACGGTCACCTGGATGCGCTGCTGCTCGGTCACTTCTCCTTCGGTGGAGGAGAAAACCAGGCCGGGCGATTCGGCCTGAATGCGAAAGCGGAACGGTTGCCGCCCCCGGTTGAACACTTCGAGGTAATGCACCGGGCGGGTCAGATCGTCGAAGACGGGCAGCGTGGCCGGTGCGTCGGGTCCGGGCCAGGCCTCGGGCTGTCCCTCGACGGCCACGGCCGGCAGGGCCGTGTCGGGCACGGCGATCGTTTCGACCTCCGGCATGATGTTCTCGTCCGGGTCGTCCCAGCTCGTGTAGCCGATGCGCGGCTGGTCCATCATGTGGTTCCAGCGGCCGCCGCCCATCACGTGATTGTAGTAGGCGGCCAGTTCAGCGTCGCGCGCGAACAGACGCCGCACCTTTTCGGCCATCCGGTTGGTGGCGGCGCGCCGCTGGCGCGCATAGAGGCGGTTCAGCGCCAGCGCATGGTACATCTCGTACAGGTTGGCGCTGGCCATCACCGGATAGGCCACAAGCTGGTAGAACGCATCGCGGTAGGCGGCGGGCATGCGCTCATGAAGGGCCTGCGCACGGGCGGCCAGCGCCCGGTAGTCCGCGACGACGCGATCGAACTCCCGGTAGTGGTGCAGGCTGTAGGTGTCGGCGTCGAGCAGCTCCGGCTTGCGACGGGCGTTGTACTTCGTGTAGGTAGCCAGCAGCGTCGCGATCTCGGCGGCATACCGGGGCCCGAACTGTTCGGCGGCCCAGCGTTCGTAGTAGCGGGGCAGGTCGGCGGCCGTGAAGCGCTCCGGATCCCAGGCCATGTCCATGAAAAAAGTGAGGGGCAGCTCCATGGGCTTGATGTCGCCCACGTTCACGACCCAGAGCCGATCGACGCCGTGCCGGTAGGTGAGGCGCATCTGCTCCCAGGTGCGTTCGATCTGCACCGTGTTGATCCATTTGTAGCTGCGCGGCGCCCCCACATAATCGAAATGGTAGTACATGCCGTAGCCGCCCTTTCGCGGCGGACTACCGGGCGGCGGCAACAGACGCACGTTGCCCCAGTTGTCGTCGGTGAACACGATCGTGATGTCTTCGGGGACGCGCATTCCCTTTTCGTAGTAGTCCTGCACCTCTTTGTAGATGGTCCAGGCCTGGGGGATTTCGGAGGGATCGCGGCCGGTTTCTTCGGCCAGAATCCGCCGCTGATCGCGGATGATACGCTCCAGCAGTTCGATGGCCGTCTCTTCGCTCATGGGCTCGTCGCCGTCGCCCCGCATGCCCACCGTCACGATCGCCTCATTGTGCTTCATGCGCCGGATCCCCTCCCGCCAGAAGGCCTGCAGCGTCGCGGCGTTTTTCGTGTAATCCCAGGGTCCTTTGCCGTGCCATTGCCATTCGACGTGCGCCCGGAGCATGGGCTCGTGGTGCGAGGTGCCGATCACGATGCCGTAGCGGACGGCCGTGGGGATGTTCAGACTGTCCTCCTCGAAAAACGAGCGGCCCCACATGGCCGGCCAGAGGTAATTGCCCTTCAGGCGCAAGATCAGCTCGAAAACGCGCGCGTAGAAACGGTGGTTGAAGCCGCCGAATTTTTCATAGGCCCAGCCCGAAAGCGCGGGCGCTTCGTCGTTGATGAAGATTCCCCGATAGCGCACGCGCGGGTAGTCCGTGCGGCGAAGCGTACGCGCCACGTAAAGCGCGGACCGGTGCGGTACAGGCACGTCGGTCCACCAGTACCAGGGCGAGACGCCCATCGCCCGCGACAGGTCGTAGATGCCGAAAACCGTCCCGCGCGGATCGCTGCCGGCGATGACCAGGCGGTCGGCTCCCCGGACGTCGGGTACGACCTGCAGCAAAAACGCCTCCCAGCGTCCTTCGATTTCGCCTGGAGCGAGCTGTCCGGTCTCCACCAGTTCCCGGATCAGGGGACTGTGCGCCAGGCTGCCCACGACGAGGGACGGTTCGGCGGGCCACGTGTCGTAGTGCACGACGGGACGCCGCCCCGTCACGCGCTCCAGGTCGGCCACCAGATCCTCGATGGCCCGGAGCACCACCGGATCGTCGGCCCGGCTCGCCACGATCGACACGACACGGCCGTTTTCGGCCAGAGCAAAGCAGTCGTCCGGACAGGCGTCCTGCACGTACGACGACAGGGGCTGCGCCGGTGCCGATTCGATCAGCAGCAGACCCGTCAACAGCAAAAGCAACGCGCGCATCTGCGAAAGCATGTTTTTAGATAGAGACCTGCGGAACCGGGTAATTCCCTACCGGTGGAAGATCTTTCTGAAAAAGGGATCCCCGCGAGTCGGCTCTACCCTGACTGCATGCAACCTCTTCTGCATCGAGAAGCTTTTCTGGAGCGCCTGCGCAAGCAAGAACAGTGGGATGTGCTCATTATCGGAGGAGGGGCTACGGGGCTGGGAGTGGCGCTGGATGCAGCGGCCCGGGGCTTTCGGACGGTGCTTTTCGAGCAGCACGACTTCGGCAAAGGCACTTCGAGCCGGAGCACGAAGCTCATCCACGGCGGCGTGCGCTACTTGCGGGAAGGCGATCTGGGGCTGGTGCGCGAGGCGCTCCGCGAACGTGCCCGGCTCCGCCACAACGCGCCGCACCTGGTCTGGCCGCGCCTGTTCGTGGTGCCCTGCTACCGCTGGTGGGAGCGGCCCCTCTACGGCATCGGACTCTGGCTCTACGATCGCCTGGCCGGCAAGGGCCGGCTGGGACGGACCCGCCGGCTTGACGCCGTCGAGACGCATGCCCTGCTGCCAACGCTCCGGCGCAATCATCTGCGGGGCGGCCTGGCCTACCCAGACGGACAGTTCGACGACGCCCGGCTGCTGGTGCATCTGGCCTGGACGGCCGCCGAGCACGGCGCCGTCGTGCTCAACTACATGCCCGTCGAGGCGCTGATGGGCACGCGGTCGCGCCTGGAAGGCGTCGTCGTGCGCGATCTGGAGTCGGGCGAGCGCTTCGAAGTGCGGGGACGTGTGATCGTCAACGCGACGGGTGTCTTCGCCGACACCGTGCGCCGTATGGACAACCCGAACGCCACCCCGCTCATCATACCCAGCCAGGGCGTGCATCTGGTCCTGCCCCGACGCTTTCTGCCGGGCGAAGCGGCCCTGCTCATTCCCCGCACCGACGACGGCCGCGTGCTGTTCGTGATCCCCTGGCACGGACAGGTGCTGCTCGGCACCACCGACGAGCCGGTACCGGATCCCGAGCTGGAGCCCCTGCCCACCGAGGAGGAAATCACCTACCTGCTGACGCACGCCGGCCGCTACCTGGAGCCGGCTCCCACCCGGACCGACATCCGCGCCGTCTTTGCCGGACTTCGGCCGCTGGTACAGCGCGGTGGGATGCAGGAAGACACGGCCCATCTATCGCGTGAACATGTGATTCTGGTCTCCCGCCGGGGGCTGGTGACCGTCACGGGTGGGAAGTGGACCACCTACCGGCTCATGGCCGAGGAGACGGTGGACCGGGCGCTGCAGGTGGCCGGTCTGCCGCACCGCACTTCGCCCACCGCCACGCTACGCCTGCACGGTGCCACGCGGCACGTCAATGTGGCCGATCCATGGCACGTCTACGGCACCGACGCCCGGCACCTGCGCCGACTCATGGAAGCCGAACCCGAACTGGCGGCTCCGCTGCATCCCCGACTGCCCTATCGCATGGTCGAAGTCGTCTGGGCTGCACGCTACGAAATGGCCCGCTCCGTCGAAGACGTGCTGGCCCGGCGCACGCGGGCGCTGTTTCTGGACGCGGCCGCCGCGCTCGAAGCGGCACCGGCCGTGGCCCATCGGCTCGCCGCCGAGCTGGGCCGCGACAACACCTGGGTAAATGCGCAGCTCCGTGACTTCGTCGCTCTGGTCCGCCGCTACGTGCCCGATCTGCACGCCCACGACCCGAACGACGCATCGCCTTCTGAGCAAACGGCACCGCGCCGGGACTGATACGATTTCCGGAAAATCATCGTGCATGTGAAAAAGCACGGGGCACCCTGTGGTGCGCTTCTACCGGACAAAAGACAACGTTGCCGCCAGGTAGAGGCGGAGCGCTATTTCGCCCTATCATGTTCGCGGATCGATATTGCACCATCATGCACCGCTAAATCGGCGATCACGCTGTGCAAAAGACAAAGGGGACGGCTCGGCATGAGCCGTCCCCTTTGTTCGTCAAACCAGCAAAGCTCAGCGAATACGTACGACCTGGCGTGAGACAACCTGTTCACCGCTACGGGCTACCACCAGGTAGAGTCCCGACGCGACGCCGGCGCCCGTGTCGTCCCGTCCGTCCCAGGTAATCGTATGCGTGCCCGGCGTCAGCCGTGCCGACGACTGCAGCACACGCACGCGCTGGCCAAGCGCATTGTACACCTCAAGGCTGACCGTCTGCGGCCGATCGATCGCCAGCGTCACGGCCAGCTTTTCACCAAACGGATTCGGATAAGCCTCCACGGCACCCAGCCCGGACCGCTTCTCGTCCGGCAGCCGCTCGTTGCTGGTGGTGGTCACGCCCAGAAAGTCCCGCATAATCGGGAACAGGTCCGTATTGTCGAGCAGCCCGCGGCCGGTAATGCGGCTGGCAAACGCCCCGTCCACGTTGTCGTCGGCGCCGACCCATACGTCCTGCGGCGTGTGGTTGCCCGGCGTGGTGCCGATCGTACCGCCGTTGCCGTTGACGAGCGGGTTCGAGCCGTAGGCGATCACGATACGCCGGGCGTTCGGTCCGGCCGGCTCGGGCCACAATTTGCCCTGAAACTCCACCAGTTCGTACTCCGGAAACCAGCCACCGATTTCATCATCGCCACGGTCGATGTTTTCCGGAACGGGCGTGAACTGGCCGTCGGTCTTTTCGGGCTGGCGGGCATAGGTGCGAATCAACGTGCCGTTCCCCTGCGCGTCTTCGGCATCGTGCAACCCGACCACCGTGAAGCCGCCACATTCATGGTCGGAGGTGCTCAGGATCAGGGTCTGCCCTGCGGTGGCGTCATTCATGAAATTCAACCCCTCCTCGATGGCATAGTCGAAGTCCAGCACTTCTTTGATCATATAATCCGAGCCATAGACGCCGGCCAGTCGATCCGTTCCGCCCCCGTAGACGTCGTCGGCAATGATCGCCTCGACGTCGGCCACGACGGTGTACCGATCGCCCTCGTAGCCGATGCCGCCTGCGTTGGCATGCTCCAGATGATCGATGCGACCGCCCTCGACCACCAGGAAGAAGCCTTTGTCGCTTTTGCGTTTGAGCACTTCGATGGCCACCATGGTCATTTCCCAGAGGGCCGGCTCCCACGGATAGAGCTGCTGGCGCTCGGCCTCGTAGCTGCGGTGCGAGCTGCTGAAGAGGCCCAGCAGTTTGGCGTCGTTCTCCGGAGAGAACTCGTCCAGGCGGTCCAGAATGCCCAGCAGCGCATCACGGCTGTTGACGTACACGTAGCCCCGATCTTTGGCAATTTCGATCAGGTCCACGTTGTCGCTGCGGCGGCCGCTCAGCACCACCGGCTGGCCGTTGCCATCGGTGATGGGCTGGCCGTTGCGGTCGCGCACCGTGGCATTGCCGTTCACGTCGGGATTGTTACGCGGCAGAAAGTGGCGAGCGCCACCGCCCAGAATCACGTCGATCTCCACCCCCACTTTGGGCTCGGGCAGCACCCAGTCGCGGGCCGGATCGTAGCCGGGGCCGGCGTTGAAAATGGCCTCGTATTCTTCCTGGCTGGCCGACAGGTACTGCGCGGCAATATAGTCTTCCAGATCCCGATTCCAGATGTGCGCGGCGAAGGCAGCCGGCGTGGCGTGCGTTACACGCGTCGTGGTCACCAGGCCCACCGCATAACCGGCCTTTTTGGCCGCCTCCAGGATGGTTTCCAGCGGCTCAAACGTCTCCGGGTCGAGCGAAATGAACTCGTTGTCGATCTTGCCGCGCTTGCCCACGGCATAGACCGAGGCGCCCGGCGCCGAGTCGGTAATCCAAGAGTTGAGCGAGTGGGTGGTCACCATAGCGTTGTAACGCAGGCGGTCCTGCGCCAGTAGATGAAAGTTGGGTTCGTCGCTGAAGCGACTACCGGGCCGTCCCTGTCCGAGCGCCATCCGCGTGGCCGTGCGCGGCGCAATGCCGTGGCCGTCGCCGATGTACAGGATCACATGCTTGCGGGTCTGGGCCGTCAGGCTCGCCGGCAGGCAGAGCAACAGCATCAGGGCCCATTGTAACGCGCGTCTCATAGGGCTTGTGGAAGGTTGGGTGAACGGTGTTTCCGGTGCCCGCAACCTACAGCACTGCTGCAAAACGGGTGTTAGGAGGCCGTTAGCGATCCGTTAGCAGACGGTAGTCAAATCGTTAAACCGATGGCAGCGGCTTGTCCGATCGGTCTGTGCATGCTAAACTCGCAGCACCGGAAACTGCACGCTGCATGTTTCAGGACGCTTCAAGCCATCCGTATTTCCCCGTGAGAAAAACCGAGCTGCTATTATGACGCCCCGCGCGCTCCTCTGGATGGTGCTGCTGGTGGTGGCCGGGTGCCGCACGACGCAACCCGTCACGGTCACGCTGCCCGCATCGCTTCCCGAGCCGCCCACCGTACTGCTCCCCTGGCACGACGGCTGGCTACTGGGTGGCGGGACGGTGTTGTGGTGGCTGCGCGACGAACGCCCGATCCACCGCTGGACACTGCCCGCGGCCGTGCAGGGCGGGGTCGTCGATCCGGAAGGCGTCCTCTGGCTGGGCACCGGGGCGGGTCTGGTGCGGCTTGTGGCACCGACGGCCCAACCTGAACGCGTTCCGCTTCCGGCGCTGAATCGCTTCCCTTCGGTGACCGCCCTGACACTGGACGCACAGCAGCGTCTCTGGGTTGCTACCGAGCAGCATGGCGTCTTCCTGCGCGCCGACACGAGCTGGCGACCGGTGCTGGCCGCTGCGCCGGTGTACGCGCTGGCCACCACGACCGACGGCACCGTATGGGTGGGAACCGGTATCGGCCTGTTCCGACAGACATCCGACGGCTGGCTGGTCTATTCGGAAGAGGGTACGGCCAACCACGGTTTGCCCGACAACATCGTCGAACGGCTCGTTGCATTGCCTGAGGGGCTCTGGGTGATCATGAGCGAGGCCGTGAGCTTCTTTCCGGTCGACGAAGTAGATCACCCCGTCGAATTTGCCTACCTCGGCCACCCGGGCAACCGCATCCACGACGTGGTGGACCTGCCGGAGTCCGGCTACCTGCTGACCACGGACGATGGACTCGTCTGGCTACGCGAACTGCCGCATTTCGATACGCACGGTGGTCTCCGGGAGCTGCGCGTGATGGAATACGACCTGGCTCGTCCCCTTTCTTCAGAAAGGCTCGATCTGCCCGACGAGCCGATCACACGCCTGGATCGCCGGGGAAACTGGCTCTACCTGGCCGGCCCCTCCGGCCTGTTTCGCCGGCTGCTCCCTCCCGCTGCACTTGCCCACAGATGATCACGACGCCCGAAAGCGCAGCAGGCGCAGTCCGTTGAGCGAGACGAGCACGGTCGATCCTTCGTGGCCGACCACGGCGAGCGGAAGCGGCAGGCCCTGCAGCAGAATGGCCCCGATCATCAGGCCCATCATGCCGAAGGCGATCGCAAAGTTCACCAGTAGCGTGCGACGTGTGGCCCGGCTGAGCGCCAGCACATAGGGAAGTTGCCCGAGATCGTCGCGCATGAGCACGACGTCGGCCGTCTCCAGCGCCACATCGGTGCCGGCGCCGCCCATGGCGATCCCGACGGTGGCCGCCGCCAGCGCGGGCGCGTCGTTCACGCCGTCGCCCACCATGGCCGCCGCGCCGTAGCGATCGACCAGCGCCTTCACGTGCGCCACCTTCTGGGCGGGGAGCAGTTCGGCATGCACGGCATCGACGCCGGCTTCGCGTCCGATCGCCTCGGCCACATGCCGGTTGTCGCCGGTCAGCAGCGCCACATGCACAACGCCCAGTTCGCGCAACCGGCGTATCGTTTCGGCCGCGCCCGGTCGCAACCGGTCGGCGAAGGCCAGCCAGCCCAGTATTTCGCGCCGTCCGTCACGCTCACGGGCTACCAGTACGGCCGTCTGGCCCTGCCGCGCCAGCGTCTCGACGGCTGCCCGGCCTTCGTCGAACCCATCCGCCGCCTGCCACACCGCCTCGAAGTAGCGCAGGTTGCCCACGTGCACGGTGGCGCCTTCGACCACGGCCCGGACGCCCTTACCCACCACGGCCTGAAAGCCTTCGGCTTCCGGCATCGTCAGTCCCCGCTCACGAGCCGCCGCCACGGTGGCCCGCGCCAGATGGTGCTCCGAGCGCTGCTGCACGGCCGCGGCCAGCCGCAGCAGCTCGTCCTCGGAGAGTCCGGCCGCTTTCCGCACGCCCACCTGCACCAGTCGCGTGCGCCCCTCGGTCAGCGTGCCGGTCTTGTCGAAGGCGATCGCCCGCACGCGCGCCAACGCCTCCACATAGACGCCGCCCTTGAAGAGCACGCCCCGTCGGGCACCGGCCGCAATGGCCGAAAGCACGGCGGCCGGCGTCGAGATCACCACGGCGCAGGGCGAAGCGGCCACCATCAGCGTCATGGCCCGGTAGAAAGCCCGGGCGAACGGCTCGTTCAGAAAGACCACGGGAATCACGATGGCCAGCGCCGTCATCGCCAGCACGCCCAGCGCGTAGGGTTGCTCGAGCCGATCGATGAGCCGCTGCGTGACCGCCTTTTCGCTCTGGGCCTGCTCGACCAGTTCGATCATGCGGGCCAGCGTCGAGGCCGAGGCGGGACGCGTCACACGCACCTCCAGGCTGCCTGTCGTGTTGATCGTACCGGCAAACACCTCCTGACCCGGCCCCTTGTCGACGGGCATCGACTCGCCCGTGATGGACGATTCGTCCAGTGCACTTTCGCCGCGAACGATCACGCCATCAAGCGGCACCCGGTCGCCGGGCCGCAGCACGAAGATCTCACCCACCCGGACTTCCTCGACGGGCACCTCGACTTCCTGCCCCTCCCGCAGCACGCGGGCCCGATCGGGCCGCAGCTCCATGAGCGCCTGAATGGCCCGACGCGATCGGCCGATCGCGTAATGCTGGAGCAGGTTGGAAAGTGAAAACAGGAAAAGCAGCGTGGCGCCTTCGGCCGGCGCACCGATCACGAGCGCGCCGAGCGCGGCCAGCACCATGAGCAGGTCCACGTCGACCGTTCGATGCCGGAGCGCGTCGATCCCGTTGCGCAGCCCGTCCCAGCCACCGAACACATACGCCACCCCGTAGGCCACGGCCGCCACGAGCGGCGCGCCCAGCCGTCCGGCCAGCCAGCCCGTGGCAAGTCCGGCGAGCGTCAGCGCCACGAACAGCGCCTCGCGTCGTGTGCCTTCGAGCCAGAGACGCCAGGAGACTTCCGGCTTCGGGGGTAGCGTGCGCACGCCGAAGCGCTCGACCACGCGGGCCAGTTCCTCCGGCGAGGTCCGGGTCGCGTCGTAGACGACATGAAGCACCCCACCTCGGAACGACACGCGCGCCTGCCGCACGCCCGGAAGTGCCCGGAGCCGACGCTCCAGCGCCAGCGCGCACGTCTCGCAACTACGGCCGCCCTGACCCTGCACGTGCAGCGTGCAGTGGGCCGGACGCTCCTCGAAGGCCGCCACCAGACGCCGCGCCAGCCGCTCGGCGTCGGCCGGCGAGAGCCGCGCCCGGTCGTAGGTAAGCGTCAAGCGCCCCGAAGTCGGGTCCACCTCCACCTGCACCAGTCCGTCCGCTTCGGCTGCCGATTGCTCGACCAGCTCCGCACAGGCCCTGTCCTGAGCTTCGTCGGTCATCAAGAATAACCTCCACTATCTGTTTTCACCTGAGAAACGCAAACAATAGCGCGACGAGCGTGCCGATCTGACCCACCCAGAACAGAAACATCCACCGGATCAGATCGGCCCGAACACCCGCCAACCGCTCTCCGAGGCGCGCTTCGACTTCAGCGATTTGCTTTTCAAGCTTCGCTTCCACCGAGGTAATTCGTTCATTCAGCCGACTCTCCACCTCGGTGATCCGTTCATTCAACCGACCCTCCACCTCGGCAATCTGCTTTTCCAGTTTCGCCTCCACCTCGGTGATCCGTTCGTTCAGACGCGCCTCCACCTCAGCGATCCGTCCGTTCAGCCGACCCTCCACCTCGGCGATCTGCTTTTCCAGTTTCGCCTCTACCTCGGTGATCCGCTCGTTCAGGCGAGCCTCCACCTCAGTGATCCGTTCGTTCAGGCGGGCCTCCACCTCAGTAATTCGTTCGTTCAGACGGGCCTCCACTTCGGTGATCCGATTGTCCAGACGTTTGCCTTCGTCTGTCACCCGTCGCTCAAAGCGCTCTTCCAGGATGCCCAACAGGTTATTGCGTTCGTGATGGGCCGCTTCGTTAAGGAGCGCGACGAGCGCCTCGGCCCCTTCCTCGCCGAGCTTCTCGCGCAACACCCTGGGAACGGTGACGATTGCCATAGACCTGTTTTTTTCAGCAGAAACTCCAGACGCCGTGTTGCAAGTTCCACCACGCGCCTCGTCCAATGCATCCTCCACGACTTCTGGAATGCTCTAACGCCGGGAAACGTTTCAGGATGCAGAAAATGCCAGATTTAGAAGCAATCCGAATTCAGTTCGCCCTGTCATGCTTCCACCGTCGGGGTTTTATCTTTGCCAGGAATAAGCTGCATAACTTTCTGTATGTCCGTCTGGGCGAGCCGCTTCGATGGGGGCGGCACGCTTACAAGCGACAGGTGGGTTTCATGCTCGAAGACCTGGCGTTGATGGAGCGGCTCACCGGTCGCGAGCAGCTCGAACTGGCCGCCCGGCTCTACGGTCTGTCACCGGAACAGGCGACGGCCACGATCGAAGCGCTGGTGGCGCCTTTCGAGGTCGCCACGGCGCTCGATCGCTGGATCGAAACCTATTCGCACGGCATGCGCCGCCAGCTCGCTTTTCTGCTGGCGCTGCTGCACCGGCCGCGGCTGCTCGTGCTCGACGAACCCTTCGAAGCCATGGATGCGCAGGCGATCGAAGCGGCCATCGCATTACTGCAGGCGCGCCACCGCGAAGGTGCCACGCTCCTGATCAGCTCCCACCGCCTCGACAAGCTCGAACGCCTCTGCGATCACCTGGTCGTGCTACACCGGGGACGCGTGCGCTTCGCCGGACCGATGGCCGCTTTCCGCGATCACCTGCCCGAAGCCGCCACCCTGGAGACCGCCTATCTGCGCTGGCTTCGGGAGAGTGATTGAGCTGCTGAAAGGAACGAGGTTGTCGGACTGATGTGTAAAAGCCCAGTATCCCAAAATCTCCACCAGGTGCTTATGCCCTCTGAAAAAGCACGGATCCAGTTCATTACCGATCAACGCGGACGGCGTATTCGAGCCGTTTTGCCGCTTAAGCGGTATCGAGAGCTTCTGGAAGCCGAAGAGGAGCTCGAAGCCATTCGCGCCTATGACCAGGCCAGAGCTTCAGAAGACGAAGCCATTCCTTTTGAGCAGGCGCTCCGTGAAATAGAAGCGCAGCGTCAGTGCCGTACGAAGTCTTCATCCTTCGAAGCGCCCAGAAAGCGTTAGCCGACCTACCCGAACGCGACTATCAACGCGTGTGCCGGGCTATCCGCGCGCTGCGGGACAATCCACGGCCGCCCGGAAGCAAAAAACTGACCGGCCGCGAAGGCTGGCGCCTGCGTATCGGAGCGTACCGCGTCATCTACGAAATAGACGACGCACAACGGCGCGTCACGATTCTGGCTATTGGCCACCGGCGGGATATCTACCGCTGAATCTTGCCGGTATGGACATCAGTCTTCGTGCGGTTCTTCAGCTTCTTCGGCCGCTTCCGGTCCGGGCACCGGGGAGCGCGTCGTTTCCTGCAGCGCAGCGCCGGTGATTTCCGGGTGGCTGATGCGGCCGCCCAGGTTGGCCGCATAACCCACCACACCCAGCACGACCAGCGCCAGCACGAACAGCGCCGTGCGCCAGGCCGGAGCAACGGGTCCCCGTCGCAGCAGCGTCCCCAGCGACAGCACGCCCAGTGCGATCGTCAGATAGGCGGCCAGGTTGCCCGTCTCTTCGTGCGCCTCGATGGCATCGTGCGAGCGCCCCAGTTCCTCAACGATCTCTTCGGCGCCGTGCCCGCTGAAGTAAGCGGCCACGGCACCCAGCGCGCCCAGCACGAACAGCATCAGCGCCACGCGCACGACGCTTTCCTCGCGCCGCCAGGCGCCGTAGAGCCCGACCAGCAGGCCCAGCAGCACCGCAAACAGCGGCAAATGATTCGTCAGCAGGTGCAGGTGTGCAGCGTTCATGTGATCTCAGGGGTTGGTGAAGGTCAGTTCATGTCCCAGAAATCGCTCCAGTTCGATCAGCTGGTGATAATAGTCCCGAAGCGCCTCATAATAACGCTGCTCGCTTTCCAGAACAAGCCGCTGCGCGTCGAGCAACTCGATCAGGCTGACTTCACCCAGACGGTACCCGCGTTGCAGACGGTGCAGGAGCGTGCGCGAACGGTCGCGGATCTGACGGGCGTAGCGTTCAACGACGATGCGGGCCGTCTCGTAGCCATGCCAGGCCTGTTCGGCCTGTTTTTTGAGCTGGAGACGCAGGTCTTCCAGCTCCCATCGTCGCATTTCATAGAGGGCACGGGCTTCGCGTACACGTCCCCGATATCCCGGCAAAAAACCCAGAGGGAGTGAGATTCCGATCTGAAAGCCTACGAATCGATACCCGCTTCCGTAATCCTGGGGATAGACGTCCAGTTGCAACTGGGGCAGTAGCGAGGCCCGTGCCTGTCGGATGTTCACTCGGGCCGCCTGGAGCTGCGCCTGCTGGCTGTGTAGTTCGGGCAACTGATCGAGGCGTGCCAGCACTGCCTCCTGGGGAATCTCGACGGTCACATAGGCGAGGGTGTCCGGAAAGACAATGTCGTAGCGCTGCGCTTCCGGATCGAGTCCGACGGCCCGAAACAGTTCGTAGCGAGCCTGCAGGAAGTCGCGGCGTGCGGTTTCCAGCCGCGACTGCGCGTCGGCCAGCTGGATTTCGGTGCGCGCCACCTCCAGATCGGTTGCCAGTCCGGCCGCCACACGCGCCTGCACCGCCTCTCGGAGTTGCTCGAGTAGGGCGACCTCCTCCTGTCGGAGATGCACCAGTTCCTGCGCGTAGAGCACGTCGGTATAGGCGCGTTTTACGTCGGCGCGGATGCGCGCGGTCGTGGCTTCCAGTTCGGCCGTCAGCGCCCGGGATTCCAGGCCGTTGGCTTGCAGGCGATAGTACGTAACCAGCGGGAAGTCGATGCGCTCGACCAGCGTCCAGCGCTGCTCGGCGAAGGCCTGACCGCTCCCGATGCCTTCGCGAAAAAAGTAGAGCTGTGGCGTTTCGATCCCATAGGCTTGAAGCCTTCGCCCCTGTAGCGCCTCCTGCCGGGCGCGCAGCGCCTGCAATTGGGGATGGTGGCGCAAGGCCAGGGCCAGGGCCTCCTGAATGCCTAGCGTGTCCGGGGCGGGCGCGACGTTGGGATTGCCCAGCAGCAGACTCAGTCCCAGCAGCAAACCCAGCATGACTTGTTCCGGTTACGTCTGAGCAGTTGCAGCCGACACAGAGGCCGCCATCTGTCCATCTTCCTCCCACTCCGGTTCGGGACCACGAGGCGGCCGGTCGTCTCGCTCGAGCCAGTCGTAGATGGTGGGCAGCACGCGTAGCGTGAGCAGTGTGGCCGTAATGAGCCCACCGATCACCACGGTGGCCAGCGGCCGCTGCACTTCGGAGCCCGGCCCCGTATTGAAGGCCATGGGCACAAAGCCCAGGCTGGCCACCAGTGCGGTCATCAACACCGGCCGTAGCCGGTCGGTGGCCCCCTGCAACACCGCCTCACGCACCGACAGTCCCTGACGCCGAAGCGCGTTCAGGTGCGCGATCATCACCACACCGTTGAGCACCGCCACCCCGAAGAGGGCAATGAAGCCGACGGCCGCCGAGATCGACAGGTACATGCCGCGCAACCACAGCGCAAACACTCCTCCGGCCAGCGCCAGCGGCAACACCGAGAGAATCATTAACGGATAGCGCATCTCACCGAACATCAAATAGAGCAACCCGATGATGATGAGCAAAGCCAGCGGAACCGCCACATACAGGTGACGCATGGCGCGCTGCTGATTTTCGAAGGTTCCGCCGTACTCCAGAAAGACGCCGGGCGGCAGCTTGACCTGCGTCTCAATGGCCCGCTGCAGGTTCGACACATAGGTCCCGATGTCTATGCCCTTGATATTGATGCCCACCACGAGCCGGCGCCAGCCGTTTTCGCGAGCGATCTCCCGGGGTCCCTCTTCGGCCCGGATGTGCGCCACCCGGCGTAGCGGAATGGTGCCGCCCCCCGGCAGCGTCACCGGTGCCTCCATGATGGCCTCGAAGTTATTTCGGTACGCTTCGGGAAAGCGCACGACGATATCGAACCGCCGCTGCCCTTCGAAGACCTGTCCGGCCGGCGCACCGCCCAATCCGGCCTCGATCACCTGCTGCACGTCCTCGACGTTCAGGCCGAAGGCCGCAATGGCTTCGCGATCGATTTCGATGTTCACATACGGCTGACCGGCGAATTTTTCCACGTAGAAGTTGTCGGTGCCGGGCAGGTCCGGAAGCAGTCGGGCGATGCGCGCCGCCACCGCCGCCAGCGTGTCGAGGTTTTCGCCGTAGAGTTTGACTGCAATATCGCTTTTGACCCCTGAGGTCAGCTCGTCGACGCGCATTGCGATGGGCTGCGTGAAGTTGTAAGCCAGACCGGGCTCGGTTTCGAGAAATGGCCGGATCTGCTCGATGATCTTTTCTTTGGTCATACCCGGCCGCCACTGTTCGCGTGGCTTGAGTATGATCCATACGTCCGTCTGATGCACGCCCATCCAGTCGTTGGCCAGATCGCTACGGCCTGTTTTGGGCACGACGGTTTGAATTTCCGGGATGTGTCGGATGAGCTGTCCGGCCAGCCAGTTGGCATTTTCCACCGAGGTCTCCAGCGTGACGCTCGGCATCCGTACTTCTTCGATCAGGATCGACCCCTCGTCCAGTTCCGGCAGAAACTCCGTGCCCAGAAACGGCAGGAGCGCCAGCGCTGCGCCGAATACCAGCAGGGCAACGGCCAGGGTCGTCTTGCGCCGTTCCAGGCTCTTTTCCAGGAAGCGCCGATAACGCGGCCGCAACCAGTCCATCAGATAGTTACGACGTACCCGAACGCCCCGGCGAAAAACCAGAGTAGCGATGGCCGGCACATAGACCAGCGCCAGCAAGAGCGAGCCGAACACGGCCGACGCCACCGTAATCGCCATCGGACGATAGAGAATGCCCTCCATACCCCGAAACGTGGCGATTGGCACATACACCATCAGGATGATGAGCACGCCGAAAAAGATGGGGCGGGCGACTTCGTGCGCGGCCTGACGCAACAGCGCCAGTCGGCTGCGGCCGCTTCGGTCTGCCTCGAGCCGATGTACCATGTGCTCGACCATCACGACCGAGCCATCGACAATCATCCCGAAGTCGATGGCTCCCAGGCTCATCAGATTGGCCGCCAGCCCGAAGGCGCGCATGCCGATAAAAGCAAACAGCATCGAAAGTGGGATGACCGAGGCCACAATGAGCGCGCCTTTGATCTCGCCCAGCAACAGCAGCAGCACGGCGATCACCAGAAAGCCCCCTTCCAGCAGGTTTTCCTTGATCGTGCCCGTGGTGCGCGCGATCAGATCCGACTGGTCATAGAATTTCTCGATGCGAACGCCGGGGGGCAGGCGTGGATTGATTTCCCTGATTTTTTCTTCGACGCGACGGATGACTTCGCGGCCGTTCTCGCCCCGAAGCATCATGACGATACCGGTGACGACCTCGCCCTTCCCATCCTGCGTGACGGCCCCCTGTCGGATCTGCCGTCCCAGACGTACGGTGGCCACGTCGCGTAGATAGATGGGTCGCTCGCCCCGACGTGCCACGATGATGCGCTCCAGATCGTCCGTCGAGCGAATCTGTCCGAACCCGCGAATGATGTACTGTTCCTGGTTGTGCTCCAGGTAATTGCCGCCCGAGACGCTGTTGTTGCGTTCGATGGCATCGATGATGTCGCGCAGGCTCAACCGCAGCGCCCGGAGTTGCTCCGGATCGACAATCACCTCGTACTGCTTGACGAAACCGCCAAAGCTGTTGACTTCGGTCACGCCGGGTACCGCACGGAGCTGCGGCGCGATGATCCAGTCCTGAATTTCGCGCAGCTCGGTGAGCGAATAGCCATCGCCTCGCACCACATACTGGTAGATCTCGCCGAGCGCCGTCGAGATGGGTCCCAGTTGAGGCGACGAGACGTCGGGGGGGAGCTGGTCCCGTACATCCTGCAGACGCTGGGCCACGAGCTGTCGGGCAAAGTAAATGTCGGTGCCTTCTTCGAATTCGACCGTGACGGCCGACAGACCGAACTGGCTGATCGAGCGCACTTCTTTGACCCGCGGTAGGCCGGTCATGGCCGTTTCGATCGGGAAGCTGACCAGCTGTTCGACGTCGTACGGCGAATAGCGACCGGCCTTGGTGATGATGAGCACCTGAACGGGCGTAACGTCGGGAAGCGAGTTGATCGGAATGCGCTCAAGGGCCACGATCCCGCCGAAGGCCATCAGGGCCACCAGGCTCAGCGCGACAAAGCGTTGCCGGAGGCTGAAATCAATCAGACGATGCAGCATGGCTCACTCTTCGGCAAATTCGCTGTAACGCATCAGCGCCTTCAGACTGAAGACCGGATGAACGACCACGCGTTCGCCTTCGCGGACGCCATCGAGCAGCAGCGCCTGGGCGGCATCGGTGCGCCAGACGGTCACGGGACGCACCTCGTAGGTATCGGGAGCCTGTTGCACAAAGACGATGGCCTGCTGGCCGTCGTAGGTCAGGGCTGCAAGGGGTACGACGTAAACCGGACGAGGCGTACGCAATCGGATCCATAGCCGGACGTTCTGCCCGGGCCGCGGCCATCCCTGATGGGTGCTGGCCAGAATGTTGACCACCACGGCCCGATTTTCGGGATCCAGCGCCGGATTAATCGTGTGAACCCGAGCCCCCAGCGTTAGCGAATCGGGCACCTGAAGCACCAGCCGAACGGAATCGCCTGGTTGCAGGCCCAGCGCATCATCCGGGGCCAGAAATCCTCGGATGTGCACCCGCGATGGATCGACGATCGTCATCAGCGTCTGATTGGCGCTGACGGCCTGTCCCAGCTCTACCTGATGCTGGTCCACGTACCCGTCGATGGGCGCCCGCAGGGGAAGCAGGGGGCGCTCCTGTTGCCCCAGCGCCCGGGCAACTTCGGGCGTAACTCCGAGCGCCCGCAGACGTACTTCAGCCGCCTGACGGCGCGCCTGGGCGCGCAGATAATCGGCCTCGGTCTGATCAAGCGTGCTCTGCGGCGTAAGCTGCTCGGTCACCAGCTGCCGGAGGCGAGCTACCTGCCGGGCCAGATAGGCCTCCTCGGCCTGCGCCTGCAAAAAGTCCGAGATCAGCTCGGCAAACGCCAGACTTTCCAGTTCCAGCAGCACCTGCCCGCGTCGTACCGGTTCGCCTTCATGAACGTTCAGATGGGCCACCCGGCCCTCAATCGGCGTGGAAACCTGGGCCATCAGACCTGGGGCCGGATAGACTTCGCCGGGAATGCTGACGGTGTACGTAGCGCGCTCATGGCGCACCGGGACCACCTGCACCTGCAACCTGCGCTGCTGAGCCGAGTCCAGACGCACCATCCGATACTTTGCCGAAGCGGAATCCGCCTGAAGGGAAGGAGGCACACCGATCGCTTCCGGAAGCAGCGCCTCGATGGGCGCCCTGCGACAGGCACTCAGGCCCAGCAGCACCAGGATCGTCAGCGTAATACGGCTCATTGCTTTCGAAGTCCTCCCCGGGTTTCTTGCTCCACAATCGCCGAAACACCCGGTGCAGTTCTTAGAAAAGGCTTAAAACCTGCTGAGCCTTCCTTTAAAAGTTTGGCCGGAACAGGTCCGGAGTCAGCTCTTGGCGTATAAATGCCCAAAAAACCCGGACGCAATGCCTCGTCCGATTTTACTGGTGGAAGACGAGATCGCCATGGCGGCCCTGTTGCGTCAGGGGCTGGAAGAAGAAGGGTACACGGTCGAGTGGGTACTCACCGGCGAAGAAGCGCTGGCGCGACTGGAGCATCTGGAGCCGGCCTTGCTGGTGCTGGACGTGCGGCTGCCGGGCATGGATGGCGTAGAAGTGTGCCGCCAGGTACGCCAGCGCTGGCCGGATCTACCTGTTCTGATGCTGACGGCCCTCGACGATGTCGAAAATCGCGTGCGCGGGCTACGGGCCGGTGCCGACGACTATCTGTCCAAACCGTTCGCCTTCGAAGAACTGCTGGCCCGGATCGAAGCCCTGCTGCGCCGAAGCAAGCGCCAGCCCACCCGCCACCTGCTACGCGACGGTCCGCTCACGCTCGACCTGAACGCCCGCACCGCTACCTGTGGCGAACGCCCGCTTTCCCTTACGCCGCGCGAATTCGATCTGCTGGCCTACCTGATGCAACACCCCCGTCGGGCGATTTCGCGGCTGCAGATCTACCGCGAAGTGTGGGGCCACGACTTCGACCACGGCACCAGCCTGCTCGAAGTGTATATCAGCTACCTGCGCCGCAAATTGCAGGAAGCAGGCTGCCCGGGCTACATTGCAACGGTCCGGGGCGTCGGTTACCGCTATGAACCGGCCGAAGGGTGAACCATGCCTCCATCTTCCCGCCATCCATCCTTTCTGAACAGGCTGCTTGTGCAGAGCGGTGGTACCCTGATCGCCGCTCTGGCCCTGCTGGGTCTGCTGGCCTGGCTGGCGGCCTACGGGTGGATCAACGAACTGGCACGGCTCCCGCTACGCAACGAAATCCAACTGGTCGCCAGCCGCATTGTCCGCGACGACCATCTGGACGTCGACGCCTATTACTGGGACGAACCGCACCATCGGCTGCTGGAACGGCACGTGGATCCTTATTTTCTGCAGGTCTTCGATGCCAGAGGACACCTGATCCGCCAGTCGACCAACATACGACTCCTTTCGGACCGCTATCCCGAAGTGCTCCTGCACGCCCCGGTGCAGCAGGAACCGTTCTGGAAGCCACTCCAGACGTTCCAGGTGGGCGAATATCGCCTCTATTATCTGGTGTTTCCCTTACACGATCCAGCCGGACGCTATCTGGGCGCTATCCAACTGGCCCGCTTCGAACCCGGCTTTGTGGCGCTTTATCGTCAGCTTGCCCTTGGCCTTTTTGTAAGCTGGGTGCTGCTTTCGGGATTGATTCTGACGCTGCTGGCCGTCAGTGGCCGACGCGTGCTGCGGCCTTTGCACGAACTGACCCGGGCGACGGCCGCCCTTTCGCCTGAAAGCCTCCACGAACCCATCCGCCTGACGTCTCCGCTGGACCGGGAGACCGCCCAGCTGCTGGCCACGCTGAACGCGCTGCTCCATCGTCTGCACCGGGCTTTCGATGAACTCCGGCGCTTTACGGCCAACGCAGCCCACGAGCTGAAAACGCCACTGGCCATCCTCCACGGTCAGGCGGAGCTGGCCCTGCGACGCCCACGCTCGACGGATAGCTACCGCACCACCCTGCGCCAGATCCTCGATCAGACCGAGCAGATGACGAGACTGGTCCAGCACCTGCTGCTGCTGAGTCGTCTGGACCAGCCTGAGGCGGCCTTTCCATTTGCCCCGGTGGACTTCTCCGAGCTGGCCGCCCGCGAACAGGAGCTTTTTGCAACGCGCGCCCGCACCCGCGGTGTTACGCTGACGGCATCGCTGGCACCAGACGCCCGGCTTTATGGCGTCGAAACCCTTCTGCAGGAGGTTGTCCGAAACGTGCTGGACAACGCCGTCAAGTATACCCCGCAAGGACAGATTGACGTAGTAGTGCGCGCCACGGGCAACCACATACTTTTCGAAGTCCGCGACACCGGCATCGGTATTCCCCACGAGGCGTTGCCACACGTCACCGAACGCTTCTACCGCGCCCCCCAGACCGCCCCCGGCATCGAAGGGCACGGTCTGGGCCTGGCCCTTGTAGCCCGCATTGTAGCCCTACACCAGGGCACGCTGGAGATCACCTCAGAACCCGGTCAGGGCACCACGGTGCGCATTGCGCTACCTGCGCTGTCGGTAACGGCTTCCGAACCCACACCAATGGCTCAGCTTCCCCGATAGATCACCCGCCAGATGCGGCCGCGGACCGAATCGGAGATGTAAAGCGAGCCGTCGGGCCCTACGGCCAGCCCCATCGGCCGGTGCTTCGCGTCGCCCGTGCTCCGGATCTGGTCGGTACCAGCAAAACCGTCGGCAAACACTTCCCAGTCGCCGGCCGGCGTGCCGTCCGCATTCATGGGCTGGAAGACCACGTTGTAGCCGGCCTGCGGGAGCGGCGCGCGGTTCCAGGAGCCGTGGAAGGCAATGAAGGCGCCGCCCCGATAGCGCTCGGGAAACTGCGTGCCGTCGTAGAAGATCAGGTCGTTGGGCGCCCAGTGGGCCGGATAGGCCACGATCGGATCTTCAAACTGATCGCAGCGCCCGACGGTCTGGCCGTCGCCACCATACTCGGGCGCCAGCACCTTTTTGTTCTGAATCGGATCGTAGTAGCAGTAAGGCCAGCCAAAGTCGTCCCCTTCGTCCACGCGGAAGAACTCCTCGGCCGGGAGGTTGGCGTTGTCCTCGGCGTCGAAGTACTCGGGCCAGAGCGTATCGAGCTGGTCGCGGCCGTGCTGCACGACGTAGAGCGCGTCGGCGAACGGATTCCAGGCGATGGCCACTGCGTTGCGGATACCTGTGGCGTAGCGCAGGCCGTCGTCCTGACGTTGACCGAGCACGTCGGTCCGGAAGCGCCAGATACCCCCGTAGCGCTCCAGCAGCGGACACGGATCCATGCCCGGCACGCCCCGCTGACGGTCGCGCGACTGACAGGCGTTCGAGGGCGCCCCGATGTTGATGTACACGTAGCCGGCCTCGTCGAAGGCGAACGTCTTGGCCGCGTGCTGGCCGCGTTCGGGCAATCCTCCCACCACCAGTTCAGGCGGCTCCTGCGGGAGCAGCTCGCCCTCGACAAGCCGATAACGCAACAGGGCCGTATCGGGCGCAAAGTACAGGTAGCCGTCCCGGATGTCGATCCCGGTACCGGGCACGTCCCCGAAGTAGGCCACAATGTCGGCCCGGCCGTCGCCGCTCGTGTCGCGCAGCGCGGCAATGCCGTGGCCGTTCTGCAGGCGCATCAGCGCCACGTAGATGTCGCCGTTGTCGCGCACCACGATGTGGCGGGCGCGGCCGACGTTGTCGGCCACCACCAGCGCACAGAAGCCTTCAGGGAGCGTGATGCCGCCGTTATCCGGGTCGCAGGCCAGACTCTGCTGAACCGGCCGGCTGTTTATGCCGTTACATCCGGCCAGCAGCAATACCAGGAGCCATTGCGCAACGATCTTTCGACTGCTTTTCATTTCCAAACCGTTCGGCTTATGTCCATTCGACGTGCTCCAATATACAAAACGGTCCTGAAGATCGCGCTCCTGGCGGCCGTCGTCGTGTTGAACTGGCAATGCCGCACGCTGCGCGCGTGGCAGGCGCTGCGCCAGGTCGATTTCTACATCGACCGCGTCTCGGACGTCAACCTGGCCGGCGTCGAGCTGGACCATGTGCGCAGCTACGAAGACCTGACGCTGGAGCAGACGCTCCGAATAAGCCAGGCGCTGGCCCGGGGCACCCTGCCGCTACGCTTCCGGCTACACCTCATCGCCGAAAATCCGGCCGACAACCCGGTAACCGCCCGCCTGGAGCGGCTGGAATGGACGCTGCTGCTGGACGACCATCCCACGCTCAGCGGCACGCTGGACCAGACCTACCGACTGCCGCCCGGCGAACCGCAGGAAATCCCGCTGGATTTCGAACTGGACCTGCTGGACTTCTTCGAAAAGAACCTGCAGGATCTTGTCGAGCTGGCCCTGGCGCTGGCCGGCACCGAAGGGGTCACGAAGCGCGTCAGCCTCGAAGCGCGGCCGTTCATCGAAACGCCGCTGGGTCCCTTGTCCTATCCCCGCCCGATTCGTATCCTGACGCGTGAAGTCGGGCGCACGTCCTGAAGCGATGTCGGGGCTCTGGAAACGCTGGCTGATCGTGCTGCTCGGTCCGCTGCTGTGGGCTGGCTGCCTGGGTGATCTGCCCCGGGACAATCCGCTGGATCCACGGTCGGATCGCTACGAGCCGCTGGGACGCCTGGAAGGGGTGGTTACCCGGCTGTATCCGCCCTACCCGCCGCTGGCGGGCGTAGCCGTGCGCCTGTTGCCCGCCGCCGACTCGCTGCAGGGCGGGCGCCTGGCCTACACCGGTCCGAACGGACGCTTCGCCTTCGACGAACTGCCATCCGGCGACTACCGCCTGGTGGCACAGGCCACGGGTTTCCGGGCGCTGCAGGACACGCTCGCCGTCTCGATCGCGGCCGGCCAGACCCAATCGGTCACCGTCCGCATGAACGCCCTGCCCCGCTTCACCGACTACACGGCCGTCACCGTACATATCAGCCGCTGGTGGCCGGCCACCGACCTGTACCGCCTCGAAGTCGAAGCCACCGTCACCGACCCCGACGACGTGCGCGACGTCGTGCGCGTGTGGCTGAAGATTCCCGCGCTGGGCTTTGCCGACACGCTCGAGGCCACGCAGCCGGCCGGTCGCTTTTTCAAAGCATTGCTTCAGCAGGAGCTGCCAGGCGGCTCGCTGCACAACCTGCTGGGCTACGCACTGTACCTGGGCGCCCGCGACCGCACGGGCGACACGGTCTACACCCCGGCCTTCCAGCTCGCCCGTGTGATCGAGGCCGTGCCCGTCGCGCTCGATCCGCGCGGACTGGCCGCCGTCGACACCACTCGCCCCGTGCTACGCTGGGAGCCGATGAGTCTGCCCTTCACCTTCACCTACCGCATCGACCTGGTGCGGCGCGAAGCCGATCTGGACATCCCGATCCTGACGCTCGAAGGACTGGCTTCGACGCGCGATTCGGTACGCGTGCCGCAACCGCTGATGCCCGGCGTATATTACTGGACGGTTTCTGTGGTCGATATTTTCGGTAACCGCAGTCGCTCCAAAGAAGCAGGATTTCAGGTGCCATGAGTGTTTCGCCCCCGCGGACGTCGCTGGATGCGCTGGTAGAAATCGCCCAGACGATCAACACGCTCCGGGATCCGGAGGCCGTGCTGGAAAAGGTGCTGGAGATCGCCATGGAGACACTCGAAGCCGAGCGCGGCTTCATTCTGCTGAAGGCGCCCCAGCACCCCGAAGGGTTCGCCATCCGGAGCCAGCGCAATTTTACCGAGCAGCAACTGGGCGAACTGGTCCGGATTTCGACCAGCGTCGTGCGCGAAGTCCTGCGCCAGGGCGAGCCCGTGCTCGTCTATGAAGCGCAGCAGGACGAACGCTACGGGAAGGCCGAAAGCATCGTCCTGCAACGCATTCAGTCGATCGCCTGCGTGCCGCTGCGCATCAAGGAGCGACTGATCGGCGCCATCTACCTCGACAGCCTCTCCCAGCGTGGTCGCTTCACCCGCGACAACCTGCCGTTTCTGGAAGCCTTCGCCCACCAGGCGGCCATCGCCATCGAAAACGCTCAGCTCTACCAGGCCCTGCGCGAAGAAAACCGACGGCTGCGCAGCGAAATCCAGCGCCTGCACGGCTTCGACGAAATCGTCGGCCAGAGCCCGGCCATGCGTGAGGTATTCGACACCATGGCCCGCGTGCTCGATACCGACGCCACCGTGCTCATCGAAGGCGAAAGCGGCACCGGCAAAGAACTCATTGCCCGCGCCATCCACTACAACAGCGAGCGCAAGGATAAACCGTTCGTGGTGGTCTTCTGCGGCTCGCTGCCCGACGAGCTGCTGGAAAGCGAACTCTTCGGCCACAAAAAAGGCGCCTTCACCGGAGCCCTGTCCGACAAAAAAGGCCTTTTCGAAGTGGCCGACGGCGGCACGGTCTTCCTGGATGAAGTGGGTGACCTGAGCCCGCGCATGCAGACGGCCCTGCTGCGCGTGCTGCAGGAAGGCGAGATCCGACGCGTGGGCGACACCCAGGTGCGCAAGGTGGACGTCCGGGTCATCTCGGCCACGAACAAGCCGCTGCGCGAACTGGTCCAGCAGGGCAAATTCCGCGAAGACCTTTACTACCGCCTCAATACGATTCAGATCACGGTACCGCCGCTGCGGCATCGGCGCGGCGACATCCCGCTGCTGGCCCATCACTTTCTGGACAAATACGCTGTCAAAAAACGCGCGCACATCAAGGGCTTCACGCCGGAGGCGCTGGAGCTGCTGGAACGCTATCACTGGCCGGGCAACGTCCGCGAGCTGGAAAACACGATCGAGCGGGCCGTCGTGCTGGCGCGGGGCGAGCTGATCACGCCGGAAGACCTGCGCCTGCCCGACACGGACGGGGCCGATCCCTTCGAGCCCGACCTGCCGCTGAAGGAAGTCGAGCGTCGCGTGGTGCTGCACACGCTGAAACGGCACGGCGGCAACATTTCGGAAACGGCGCGCGTGCTGGGCGTATCGCGTCGCTGGCTGCACTACAAGCTGAAGGAATGGGACGTCCAGAACGCATAGGCGACCTGCAGCCCTTTGCGGAGCTGGCCTCGGGCCCCACGGCCACCGTCTACAAAGCCTATCAGGCGTCGCTGGACCGCTTCGTGCTGCTGAAAATTCTGCGACCGGAACTGGCCGAAGATGAGACCTTCGTGCAGCGCTTCGAGGAAGAAGCCCGGCTGGCGGCGCGCGTTCAGCATCCGAACGTGGTAGCCGTCTATGCCTTCGGCCGCGAAGGGCCGCACGTCTACTTCGCCACGGAATTCGTCGAGGGCGTTTCGCTGCGCGAGCTGCTGGCGCATGGGCCGCTGCCCCCGGCGCTGGCACTGTACATCGCGGCCGAGGTGGCCCGCGGCCTGAAGGCCGCCCACGAGAAGGGCGTGCTGCACCGCGATCTCAAGCCTGCCAATATCCTGATCTCGCTCGAAGGCCAGGTCAAATTGACCGACTTCGGCATGGCCTCGCTGCTTGCGTGCGGCGACGGCGAAGTGCGCGGCACGCCCGGCTACCTGGCGCCCGAGCAGGTGCTGGGCGAAGCGCCCGGGCCGGCCGCCGACCTGTTCGCCCTGGGTGCCACGCTCTTCGAAATGCTGACGGGCACCCCGGCTTTTCCAGGCGAGACGCCCGGTGAAATCTTCGACGCGGTGCTGCATCACGATCCCATTCCACGCCTGCGCAACCTGGCGGCCGTGCCGGACGACGTGGTGGCCCTGTGCGCCCGGCTGCTGGCCAAACGTCCGGAGACGCGCTATCCCGATGCCGCCGCGCTGCTGCAGGACCTGGCGGCACTGCGTCGTCGGCCCGAACTGCACGCCACGGCCGAAGACCTGGCGGCCTATGTGGAAGATCCAACGGCCTTTCCGCGCACTCCGGTCCCGACGGCGCAACCCGAACCGCCCGCTCCACCTCCTGCGCGGCGTCGTCGTCGGTGGTTGCCGGCCACCGCCGTTGCCGTCGCCCTGCTGCTCGGGCTGGGGTTTCTGTTCTGGGAGCGCCTGTCTGTCAGAAGGGAAAGTACGGCGCCCTCCTCTCGGGCCGCTTCCGTCCGCACTGCGCCGGAAGACGAATCGCTGACTACAACGCCGGAGCAACCAACACCGGATGCCGAATCGCACCCGGCGACGGACACAACCGTCCCCCACTCCCGGCCTGCTCTCAACTCGACCACGGATCGATCATCTGAATTCACCCAAACGCCCGCAGGTGCATCCCACGCTTCGGCCTCGGTCGCAGCTCCTCCGTCCCGGACGCCTCCTCGCCCGGCCCGGCTCCGGCTGGAAGTCACGCCCTGGGCCTATGTGTTGCTGGAACGCCCGGACGGCCTCGACTCGCTGGGCACCACCCCGCTGGATGCTCCGCTGACGCTGCTTCCCGGAAGCTACACGCTGCATGTGCGCAATCCGGAATTCCCCCCCTACCGGCTGACGCTGACGCTCCGCCCCGGCCAGGACACCCTGGTGGCCGTTTCGCTGTGGATGCAAGTAGCCCGTCTGTGGCTGGAGGTTCATCCGTGGGCCCATGTGTACATCGACAACCGCTACTACGATGTCGTCCCGCCTCAGCAGCGACCATTCATTCTGGCACCGGGCCTGCACCGCCTCCGGCTGGTGCATCCGGAGCTGGGCACCCGCGACACACTGATCCAGCTTCAGGCCGGCACAGAACAGACGCTCCGAATCGATCTGCTGCGGCGACGACAACCGGAACGCTAATTGTTTGACCAAACATTTACATGCTGGATCTGCTAAAAAATTGTCGCAACCGTCGTGCAAAGCCTGCGCAGCCGCCGTTACCGGGCTGCACAGGAAACCTCTGCGTCATGCGTCTGCTAACGCTCTGCAGTCTGCTGCTGATTGCCCTGCCGCTGCACGCGCAGGTCTGGCACGAACTGCCCCCCATGCCCACGCCACGTTATGCGGCCGCCGCTGCCGAGCTGGACGGCTACCTCTACGTCATCGGCGGCATCGGTGAAAACGATGCCCTCCTGACTACCGTCGAAGTCTACGACCCGGCACGCGGCGTCTGGATCTATGAGGTGCCCCAGCTGGACGAGCCCCGCGCGTATGCTGCCGCCGTCGTGCTGGAAGACCGCCTCTACCTGATCGGTGGGCTGGAAGGCGACACGTTGGCCCATGCTGAGGCAACCGACGACGTGCTCGTCTTTGATCCGGAAAGTGGCTGGAAAGAAGTGGCCTCTCTTGAAGAAGCCCGCTACGGACTGGCGGCCGTCGTGTTCAAAGGTCAGATTTACGCGATCGGGGGGCTGTCGCGCGAAGCGCAATTTTTCAACGATCGACTGAATCGACAGCCGACGCCGCTCAGTACGATCGAAGTGTATGACCCGCAACAGGACCGGTGGGAGACGGTGGCCCGGCTGCCGCAGGCCGTTGCATTCACGGCCGCCGCGCTTCTGGGCGAGGACGTCTATGTGATCGGCGGGCTCAGCAGCAACATTCCGGTCACGCTGATCCAGCGCTATCGCCCGGCCACCAACGAGGTGGTCCCCCTGACGATCGCGCTGCCGCAGGAGTGGTGGGCCGGAGCTGCGCTGACCTATCGTGATCAGATTCTTCTGCTCGGAGGACTGGGCGGCGCCCGGGGCACGCCGCTGGCAAACGTCTATGCCCTGCAGTTTAACTCAGGAAGCCCGGAATTCCGCGACCTGCCCGGCCTGCAACAGGCACGTTTCAGCTTTGCGGCCGCCTCGTACAACGACACAGTTTTTGTCTTCGGGGGGCTGGATCAACCCGAAGGCCATCCGCTGGACTCGGCCGAAGCGGCCTCCGCTTCCATCCTGACGCCTCGTGAATCTCCGACACTGCCCGCCGACTTCGGTCTGGCACCGCCCACGCCCCATCCTTTCCGCGAACAGGTCACTTTCACGCTGAGCGTCAGTGCCCGACGGCCCGACGCCCCGGTGCAGCTGGTCGTGTACGATCTGCTGGGACGCCCGATCGCGCGGCTGCTGGATCGGCCGCTACCGCCCGGCCGCCACGTGCTTTCCTGGAACGGCACCGATGCGGCGGGACATCCGGTGCCGGCTGGCGTTTACCTGGTACGCCTCACGCAGGGGCCCTACCACCGGGAACACCTGTTGATTCGGATTCGCTGAGCGCATGTGCCGGGTCGTACGCCGCTGCCTGCCGATCCTGCCGGGGATCCTGCTCGGGATAACCGCCCTGGCCCAGCCCGTCCGTACGCCGGAGCAGCTCCTGCAGGCCGTCTGGCGGGCCTACCAGGCGCTGGATTACGAGCAGGCCGACAGTCTGGCCCGGAATGCGCTGAACGATTATCAACACTTCACGCCGGACCAGCTCGTCGAACTGCATACGGTGCTGGCGCTGGTGGCCATGTCGCGCAACGAAACCACCGAAGCCCGACGCCACTTCGAGGCCGCTCTTTCGCTGAATTCCGAGCTTCAGCTCGACCCGGTGCTGGCCTCGCCCAAAGTCCGGGACTTCTTCGAGCAGATTCGTCAGGAAATGCAATCAGCGCTTCCGGTCACGGCCTCCTCGGAGGCCACCATTCGCTACGTGATTCAGCCCGATCCGCGCCCGGAGGCGGCGCTGCGCTCGCTGCTGCTGCCCGGCTGGGGGCAGCATTACAAAGGCCAGCACCTGAAGGGCTGGATCCTGACCGGAAGCTGGGGCCTGTTGCTCGGCGCGAGCCTGACCGCCCATCTGCAGTACACACGCGCCTACGACCGCTACCGTGGCGAAACCGACCCCGCCCGCATCGAGCGCCGCTACCGCACGGCCAACCGTTGGTTCAAAGCCCGCAACGGGTTGCTCATGGGTCTGGCGGCCGTGTGGGCCTACAGCTACCTGGACGCCCTGCTGCAACCCGTTGCCCCGACTGCCTCGCCGGTCGTGCGCCCCTACGTGTCGGGCACCGGAGCCGGGCTGGAAATGCGCTGGCACTTCTGAGGCGTGCACGTTTTGCACGGGAGCGGTCCGCGATATGCACATCGCTCCCGAGAAAGCACGGGCGCACACGGCGGTGTGCCCCTACCAGATCCCTGACGTTTTCCCTATCCCGTAGGGGCAAACCCCTGTGTCCGCCCCGTCGTACCCGCCGGATCACGTCCGCCACACGGGGTGTGGCCCCCTCATGCACCGGTACATCAGCGATCCCATATTACCGGGTATTTTTTCCTGTGTGCGGACCGGCATGTTCTTTGTGTCTCTGCAACGCAAGGGGGGTGATCGACCCGTCCCGCGCCGGAAGCCGGGATGAGGGAGCACGCGAAAGGGGATCCCGCGCCGGGATCCCCTTTCGAATTTTTATCCTTATCCCTTGATGCAGCCGATCGGCCGGAGCTGCGCCACCTTGCGGGAGATACCCGCCCGATGGCACACCTCGACCACCTCGGCCACGTCTTTATAGGCCTCGGGAATTTCCTCGTTGATCGTGCGGATGCTGGCGCCCCGCACGATGATGCCCCGGGCGCGCAACTCCTCGGCCACGTGGCGGCCACTGGCCACTTTCTTGGCCTTCGTCCGGCTGAGCTGGCGACCGGCCCCATGGCACGTGCTGCCGAACGTCTCCTGCATGGCCTGCTCGGTGCCGACCAGCACGTAGGAGTAGCGTCCCATGTCGCCCGGAATCAGCACGGGCTGGCCGATGCTCCGGTAGGCCGCCGGAATCTGGGGATGGCCCGACGGGAAAGCCCGCGTCGCGCCTTTGCGGTGGACGCACACGCGCCGCCGCTCGCCGTCGATCGTGTGCTCTTCGATCTTGGCGATGTTGTGTGCCACTTCGTAGACCGTTCGCAGCCCGATGTCCTCTTCGCGCATGCCCAGCGCCTCGGCGAACGCCTCGCGCGTGTTGTGCGCGATGATCTGGCGGTTGGCGAAGGCGAAGTTGATCCCGCAGCGCATGGCGGCCAGGTACTGCTGGCCTTCCGGCGAGCGCAGCGGTGCGCAGGCGAGCTGGCGATCCGGCAACCGGATATGGTACTTGGCCAGCGCGCGGTCCATGACGGCCAGATAATCGTCGCAGATCTGGTAGCCGAAGCCGCGCGAGCCGGTGTGGATGATGACGGTCACCTGCCCCGGAAACAGCCCCAGGATCCGCGCCGCCTCGTCGTCGAAGATCTGCGCCACGTAGCCGACCTCCAGGAAGTGGTTGCCCGAACCCAGCGTGCCGAGCTGGTCCGCGCCCCGCTCGTAGGCACGCTCCGAGACGGCCGCCGGATCGGCCCCTTCGATGCGCCCGTTTTCTTCGATGAACTCCAGATCGACTTCCGAACCGAATCCATGGCGCACGGCCCAGTGCGCGCCTTCGACGGCCACGCGCCGCAGCTCCTGCTTCGAAACTTTGAGCGCACCCGAGGCCCCTACGCCGGTGGGCACGCGCCGGAAGAGAATCTCAACAAGACGTTCCAGATGCGGCTCGACCTCCTCGTAGGTCAGTCGGCTGGCCAGCAACCGCACCCCGCAGTTGGAGACCACAAAGCCGTTGGCAACGAAGTTGTGATCGGGATGATCGACGGTCAGGTCGTACACCCGGAGGTCGGGACGCTCCACCGGCTCGATGCGCACAATCTCTTCCCAGACGCAGCCCAGGGGCTCCTGGCCGTCCTGCCGCTCCCGACGAAATGCCGCATAGCTGCACACCGCATCGCCGATGCGAGGCGCGCCGCTACGCTGCTCGTAATAGGTGCGTTCGACAAAGCGCCGGTTGATGCCCTGGTCGGCCAGCCGCCCCGTCGCTTCTCCGACCGACACGCCGGCCGTCTTCCAGCGACGCAGCAGCCGCACCGCCTCCTGGCGCTGCCGCACCACCTGTTCTTTGTACTTGACGTACTGCAGCGCGCAGGCGGCTTCGTGCTGCCGCCGCAGATTGTACTCGTAGCCGATGCGGCCCCAGAGTGCCCGCAGGCTGGCCGGATCGGATGCCAGCCGCCACTGCCAGCGCACGCGCTCGCCGGTAGCAAGCAGCTCACGGCGGGCTTCGATGGCCTGCGTGCGCACGCCCAGCGCGGCCGCCCAGCGCGCCAGCGTCTCCAGAAAACGGCGGCCGCTTTCGGCAAACGGCGCCCGCTTGGTCAGCGTCAGCACCGGAGCCGCAAACGTGCGCGCATGCCCGCTCATGAGCCGCGGCATCGAAAGCTCGGCCCCGAACAGTCCGGCCAGAAACAGGCGTTTCTGCCAGCGAGGCGCCCGCTCCAACCAGGCCGGCGCCTCGAAGTCCTGAGCGGTTCGGTCGCCGATTGGCATGCCCAGCGCGACCAGCAGCAGGGCAAATGCCCGGCTGGTGATATGCAGGCTGACCTCTTCACGCTCGAAGGCATAGGTGCGGTAAACCGTCTGCACCCGATGCCGACGGCGACGCCGGTACACTCGGGCCGCACGGATTCCCAGTGCCTCCAGATCGCGCCGCATCGTTTCCAGATCTTCCGCGCGGCCGTAGGCAACCAGTCGGATACGGCCGTTGCGCTCCCGGTAGCAGGTGCCATCGCCCAGAAGATAGCCCAGCAGCTTGCAGAGTAGCGGTAGCGCAGGCGAATCGTAGCGCAGCGGCAGCAGACCACGACGCGTCAGATAGCGCACGAGCTGCCGGTAACGCTGGCCGCGATCAGGAATGCCCCACTGCCGCAGCGCTTCGCAGAAAGCCTCGGGACTCAGAATGGTCTCGGATGACGGCGCCTCGTAGGGCACGCCTTCGAAGGGACAGAACGCCACCCGATCGCCGGGACGCAGCTCCCGCAGCGGCACCATTCCCTGTGGCGTCCAGAACGGATGGTCTTCGGTAGCCTCCACGCTGTCGCCGCTCCGGGTCCAGACGCGCCAGACGCGCGTACGCGGCGTTTCCCCGAAACGATAAATGATCCGGGCCGACTCGGGCCGACGCACCGCAAACCGATAGCTGCAGAGCGGATCGTTCGTGTCGGCCTCAACGATTTCGGCGATCGTGCGATAGTAGCCATGGGCATGAAGCACCCGCGCCTCGCCGGTAAGGCAGTTGATATCGTAGCCTACACCGCCGGGCGAAATCACCCCTTCGTCCAGATCGAACGCGGCCACGCCGCCGATGGGAAAGCCGTAGCCCCAGTGGATGTCGGGCATGGCCAGCGAGTACTTGACGATGCCCGGCAGGTGCGCCACGTTGACGGCCTGCTGAGGCGCCTGGTCTTCCTTCAGTTCACGCAGGATCTTCTCGCTGGCGTAGATGCGGGCGGGCACCCGCATGCCGCCCGTCTTGGGAATCTCCCAGAGATAGTCGTGGATCTTGACAAAGCGCAATTCCGCCATGGCTGTTTTCCCTTCGGACGATTGATGCGTCCTTTTTTAACAGCCAGGCGGAGATTCCGTTCAGGCCACGGCGCGCCGACGCGTCGAGCGCACGCCCCACTGCATCCATTCGGGCCGGCGTGCCAGCAGGTCCAGCACCAGCGCGGCCGTCCAGGAAAACTGCTCCGAGCCGTGCCCTTCGCCCGTGTACGGATGGTAGTACTCGTAGAAGCCGTTGCGTTCGACGAGCAGCCGGACGGTGCGACAGAGATGCGCGGCGTGCTCGGTATAGCCGTAGCGGGCCAGCCCTTCAATCAGCAACCAGTTGATGTTGATCCAGACCGGTCCCCGCCAGTACTGCACCGGCGAAAAACCCAGTCCGTTGGGATCGTAGCTCGGCACGGAGTAATAGGATCCGTCCCAGTTGAAAAAGCCCGATGCTTCCAGGTGGCTGACCAGCCGGGCGGCCTGCAGCCCGTCCGGGATGCCGGCAAACAGCGGCGTAAAACAGGCGGCCATGCGCACCCAGATCGGTCGATCCAGCACCAGATCGTAGTCGAAATACAGTGCCCGCCGATCGTCCCAGAGCTTTCGGTTGACGGCCTCGGCTACGCGACGGGCTCGTTGGCAGAACGGCTCGGGATCTTCGCCCAGCTCCGCGGCGATTTCGGCCAGATCCTGCTCGGCCTGGCAGAGCAGCGTGTTGAAGAGCACATCCTGCACCAGAAACGGACACGCCTCCCGGATACGCGCCTCGTCATAGCCGGCCTCGGCAAACAGTCGCACCAGGTACAGATAGCGGTCGTACTCGGCACTTGTCGGGCGATCGGCCTCGGCCACCAGCGTCGTATCCACACGGCGGTAGCGCGGACGGTCGCCCGGATTCAGATGCATCCGCTGGGCAATTCCATCCCACAGCGGCGCATTGTCCATGCCTGATTCCCACGGATGCCGGATGTAGACCAGCCCCTCGCCGTAGTAGTCCCGCTCCCGGAACAGGTAGTCATGCCAGGCCGCCAGCTTCGGAAACAGCTCCTCCAGAAAAGCCCGCGCCGCGCTTCGGTCACGTGCCTGCTGATAGATGGCCCAGGCGGCCGTAGCATGCACGGGCGGCTGTACGATTCCGGAGGTGGCGATCCGGACTGGTGCGTCCGGGCTACGGTGCGTTTCCCAGACACCGGGCCCCGGGAAATACCCGCGTGTCCCTCGGTGAAACACGATGTGCGGCACCAGCCCGTTCTTCCATTGCGCCCGGAACAGATGCCGCAACTCCTGCTGCGCCCGTTCCTGATCCTCGTGCATCCACCCCAGCGCGATGAAGGCGGCATCCCAGGACCACTGATGCGGATACAGGCGCGGCGCCGGTTTCGTGAAACGACCTGTCCAGTTGGCTTCCAGAATCTGACGCGCCTGTTCCTCCAAGGCCGTGGCTGTACCCATAGATTACGACGTAAACTGCTCCGGTATGTGCAGGATAGGTTATCGGATGTTTTCACCAAAGCTTAACAAGGCGCAAAACAACTTCACCATTGGTTCGAAAAAAGGGGTATTTCTGGCGCAAGGCCTCTGACGGCTCCGGCGCATCCGATTCTGGAACCTGAGCGGTAGGCTCCGCCGTTTCTGGATTAAAGAAGCATGCCGCTATTCGTCTGTTCTTTTCAGGCGGTCACCAAACGGGAAAATCACCATGCGTATCGAGATACCACGGGAAGCCGAACGGTTTGGCGCCAATCACATCTATGGCGTACAGAAGGTCTATGAACTGGACTCCGGCCTGCGCCAGGATGCACCGGCTTCGGAAAACAGCGTGATTCAGAATCTTCCCTACGAGACGCTTTACGAAATCGAGCGCGACATGGCCATCGTCGTCCCCATCCGGGACGAACGGCTCAAGCTGCTGGAAGGCGTGCTGTTCGGCATTCCCCATCAGTGCACGGTAATCATCGTGTCGAACAGCCGCCGCGCGCCGGTCGATCGCTTCAAAATGGAACAGGACGCCGTCGAGACCTGGTCGCGTTTCACCCAGAAGCAGTTGTTGCTCGTCCACCAGAAGGATCCTTTCATCGCCCGGGCGCTGGCCGAAGCTGGCTATCCGTACATCCTCGACGAAAACGACCTGGTGGCCGATGGCAAGGCCGAGGGCATGATCGTCGCCACGCTCCTGGCGCGCATTCTGGGCAAGCGCTACATCGGCTTCATCGACGCGGACAACTACTTCCCGGGCGCGGTCTACGAGTACGTGCACGAGTACGCGGCCGGTTTTGCGCTGAGCAAGTCACCCTACACGATGGTCCGCATCGCCTGGCACAGCAAACCCAAGGTGGTCCAGTCGCAGCTTTTCTTCGCCAAATATGGACGCACGTCGGTGGTGACCAACCGCTTCCTGAACCAGCTCATCAGCTACTACACGGGCTTCGAAACCGAGGTGATTCGCACGGGCAATGCGGGCGAGCACGCCATGACCATGGAGCTGGCGATGCTCCTGGACTATGCAACGGGCTACGCCATCGAGCCCTATCACTACATCGACCTGCTGGAAAAGTACGGTGGCGTGATCGAAAGCGCCCATCCGGAAGTAATGCAGCATCAGGTCAATGTCTTTCAGATCGAATCGCGTAACCCGCACCTGCACGAATCGAAGGGCGAAGAGCACATCGACGACATGATCCTTGCCTCGTTGCAGGTCATCTATCACTCGAAAATCTGTCCGGAGCCCATCAAGCGCGAGGTGTTGCGCGAGCTGTATCGCCGGGGCATTCTGTCGAAAGGCGAGGAGCCGGCGCCCCCCCGCATCTATCCGGCCCTGCTGCATGTGGATCTGGAGGCGTTCCGCGATGCGTTGATGCGGGCCCCCTACAGCGAACAACTGGAGACGATTGCCCAGACGCGGGGCTATCGTCGCCGGCTGCCCCGACCGACGGTCACACCGCCCGAAGGTGACGGCTCCGAACAGGTCGCCACGCCCGCATGAACCGGACGCCTACGCCCCTGCCGGTCATTTTTACGGATCTGGACGGGACGCTGCTCGATCTGCACACGTACGATCCCGGTCCAGCCCGTGAAGCCGTCGCCCGATTGCAGGAGCGCGGCATCCCGATCGTATTCTGCTCTTCCAAGACACGGGCCGAGCAGCTCGCCTACCGCCGGCAACTGGGCATCCGGGATCCGTTCATCGTCGAAAACGGCGCGGCCATTTTCATCCCCCGCGGGTATTTCACCGTACCGCATGAGGCGCGTCCCACCTCGCACGGCCTGGAGGTGATCGAACTGGGGCGGCCCGCCGCCGAAATCCGCCGGGCACTCCGGGAAATCCGCAAAGAGACCGGCCTGTCGTTCCGGGGCTATCACGAGATGACGGTGGAGGAGGTGGCCGAACTGACCGGCCTGCCGCCCGAGGCGGCGCGCCGCGCCATGACCCGCGAGTACAGCGAAACGATCATCGTGGACTTCGGACCGGCCGACTGGCAACGGTTCAACGCCGCGCTGGTGGCGCATGGGCTGGTCTGCTTCGCGGGCGGTCGCTTCCACACGGTGGTGGGCCTTGGCACCGACAAGGGACAGGCGGTGCATCGGCTGGCCGAGCTCTACCGCCAGCAACATGGCGCCATCCTCACCGTCGGCCTGGGCGACAGCCCCAACGACGTGCCCATGCTCCGCGCCGTCGATCGGCCGTTTCTGGTGCAGCGGCCGGACGGCACCTGGGAGTCGGTCGATGTGCCCGGTCTGGTGCCCATTCCGGCACCCGGACCCGAAGGCTGGTGCATGGCCGTGGAGCAGCTCCTGACACAGCTTGCCCTTTAGGCTGCGCCGTTGCCACTCAGCACCAGCGCCATCTCGCTTCTAAACTGTACAAATGATTTGCCGTTGATCAGCGGCATGCGCTCCCAGGCTTCATGCCAGGGCGGCAGCAGCAACCGGGCCGGAATGTACGTAACGGACACGGTTGGCGTTTGCACCCGACGCGCCGGAAACTGCTTCAGAAAATGCCAGAACTCCGGAAATGCCCGGCGCAACAACACCTCCCGGGTCCACCCGCGAAGCAACAACCCCTGCAACAGGGCCGGGGTGCACACGTCTTCGGGCTGCACGGTTACCTGCGGCGCCCGGCAACTCAGCACCTGCGTCGGAATGCGCCGTCCCTCCGGTCCCGGATAGCGCTGTTGACGCAGCGTCAGGTCGATCACGTCGTAAGGCGGCGCCACCACCCAGGCGTGCGGGACCTCCACCGGCTGCAGGTCGAACAGATAGAAAACGCGCGGTCGCACGTCGGCCGGCACAAACGAGAGTACGCAGCCTCCGGCCACCACGTAATTCCAGATGCCCAGCTCCTCCAGCAGACGACTCAGCAGCGCACTGGTCTGCACGCAGAGCCCCGGCCGCCCGTCGGCGGCCACCTCTTCCCCGAGCCAGCGAACCAGCCGGGGAACGAGCTGCCGCACCCGCTGCAGGTAAGCCGGTTCATGCGCCTGCGCCTCCACGTGCCGGGCATAGAGCTGCAACGCCTCCGGATGGCGCGCCAGCAGCGCCTGGAAGGCCTGCGTGCGATAGCAGCCCGGCACGTCGAACCGAAAATGCTCGTCTGTGGCAACCTGTCGCGTCCCGGACATGCGCGGTGCCATGACAGGCGATTTTTGCCCGAAAGGATGTTTCTGGAATCGGCCGGTACGCACTTTTTCTTAAATGCGACCGCCGTCAGCGCCACCGGTCGGCCCGCAGCGGCGCCGGATCGACGGGCGGTTCGACGCCTCCGATCAGCGCCGCCACCAGCTCGCCCGTGACGGCCGCCAGCGAGATGCCCAGCATGGCATGGCCGGTCGCCAGCCAGAGATTTTCGGTGCCCGGCACACGATCGATCACCGGCAGGCCGTCGGGTGTGCAGGGACGCAGCCCCGCCCAGAGCTCGGCCTGTTCTCGGGCAGGCAACCGAAGCGCAGGTAGGTAACGGCCGGCCGCCCGGTAAATGGCCTGCACCCTTCGGTCCCGGATGGACAGCTCCAGCCCCGACAGCTCCAGCGTCCCGGCCAGGCGAAACGCCTCCCGGAACGGGGTCACGGCCACCTTGGTCTCGGTCAGCAGCAGCGGGCGCAGGGGCACGCCCTCCGGCGGTGGCGCAAAGGTCAGGCTGTAGCCTTTGGCCGGCTGCAGCGGCAATCGGTACCCGACGGCCCGCACCAGACGCGCCGACCAGGCACCGGCCGCCACCACCACCTGATCAGCCGAGAGCAAACCGTCAGGCGTGCGCACGCCCGTCACCTGCCCTCCCCGACGTTCCAGTTCGGTCACCGGCGTCTCCGGCAGAAACCGCACGCCCTGCTGCTCCAGGTAGCGATGCAGCGCCGCCGTAAAGCGGTCCGGCCGCAGATGCGCATCCCCGGGGAAGAACAGGCCGCCCTCCGCCCGCACCTCGGTGCCGGTCAGCTCCGCCAGCCGTTCGGCCGGGATCCACTCGTGCGCCATCCCGAGTCGTTCGGCTTCACGCGCCAGCTGCTCACACTCGTGCCGTCCCTCCTCGCTCTGGAACGGCATCAGCAATCCGTCCCGCCGAAACTCGAAATCGCCCACCGTCTCCTGAAGCCGGGCCGTCAACTCCCGACTCCGCTCCAGCAATGCCTGCAGGACCGGCGCGCTTCGGGTCACATGGAGCTCGGTGGCCGAACGCCGGAAAAGCCAGAGCCATCGGAACAGCTCCGGATCCCACCGGGGCCGGATGTAGAACGGGCTCTCCGGGTTCAACAGCCAGCGCAAGCCCTTGCCGATCACGCCCGGCGCCGCCAGCGGCACCACATGACTGGGACTGATAAAGCCGGCATTGCCGTAGGAGCAGCCATCCCCGATCGGCCCCTGATCAATCACGGTGATCGAAAAGTTGCCACGCTGGCGAAGAAAAAAGGCGGACGCCAGCCCGATGGCGCCGCCCCCTATGATGACAACCGATGGCATGTCCTGTCGGCCCGATGGTTACCTGAAGCGATCCACGTTGCTTTTAAAGTACCTGAAATCCGTGACAATAGGGATCGCGCTCATCAATGAAAATCGTGTTGAATCCGGTCACCCGTGCCCATCCTTCGATGCTGGGCACGATGGCCGGGAAGTCGCCTACCTGTGCGGCCGCTTCGACACGTCCGACAAACAGGCTGCCGATAATGCTTTCATGCACGAAGGTGTCGCCCACGCGGAGCTTGCCTTTCGCATAGAGCTGGGCCATCCGGGCCGAAGTGCCCGTCCCGCAGGGCGAACGGTCGATGGCTTTCATGCCGTAGAAGACAGCATTGCGGGCATGAGCCTCCGAGTGGTGCGGCGGTCCCGTCCACATCACGTGGCTGAGCCCCGCAATGCGCGGGTCTTCGGGATGGACGAAGCGATGGGCGGCATTCAGGCGCTCCCGGATCACCGGACTCCAGCGCAGGATGTCCAGCGCCGAGATGGCATCCAGTCCCGGATAGTTTTCCTGTGGCTCGATGATGGCGTAGAAGTTACCGCCGTAGGCCACGTCCACCGTTAGCTCGCCCAGGTCCGGGCACTCCACCCGGAGCCCTTCGGCGTAGAGAAACGAGGGCACGTTGACGATACGAACGGACTCGACGTACTCGCCCGCTTTTTTGTAGTAGGCTTCCACGCGGCCGGCGGGCACCTCCAGCGCCACGACGCCTTCCGTGCGGGGACGTACAAGCCCGTGCTCCAGCAGCACGGTAACCGTCCCGATGGTCCCGTGGCCGCACATGGGCAGGCAGCCGCTCGTCTCGATGAAGACGAGCCCGATGTCGCAGTCGGGCCGTCGGCTCGGATAGAGCAGGCTGCCCGACATCATGTCGTGCCCGCGTGGCTCGAACATCAGCCCGGTGCGGATCCAGTCGTAGCGCGCCATGAAGTCCAGCCGCTTTTCGGCCATGGTATCGCCCTGCAATTGCGGCGCACCGCCCACCACCACACGCACCGGGTTGCCGCAGGTGTGTGCATCGATGCAGGAGAACGTGTAGCGCGCCATCACTCCACCTTCTGTTCAATGTAAGTATGAACCAGACGCTCCAGCGTGCCAAGCGGCACGTCGCCCTGGCGTAGCACGACTTCATGGAAATCGCGAAGGTCGAAGCGATCGCCCAGTCGCGTTTCGGCCTCCCGGCGCAGGCGCAGAATCGTCAGCTCGCCCATCTTGTAGGCCAGCGCCTGTCCGGGCCAGCTGATGTAGCGGTCCACCTCGGTCGTGATCTCGTGCAGCGAAAGCGCCGTGTTGGCGACCATGTAGTCGATGGCCTGCCGGCGCGTCCACCCCAGCGCGTGCAGCCCGGTATCGACCACCAGGCGACAGGCCCGCCACATCTCGTAGGTCAGGCGGCCGAACTCTCGATAGGGGTCGGCATAGAAGCCCACCTCTTTGCCCAGCTTCTCGGCGTAGAGCGCCCAGCCTTCCCCGAACGCCGAAAAAGAGACCCACCGCCGGAAGGGATGCACATCGGTGAGTTCCTGCCGAATTGCATATTGCAGATGATGACCGGGCACGGCCTCGTGCAGCGTCAGCGCCTCCAGCACGTAGAGCGGCCGACCGTTCAGGGGATAGGGATTGACCCAGTAGTAGGCCCCCGTGCGCGACTCCGGTGGGGCCGGGATGTAGCGGCCGCCGGTATAGCGGGGTTGCAGATGCGGCGGCACCGGCGCCACGCCGTAAGGCTGGCGCGGCAGCGTGCGCACATGAAACAGCGCGGGCAGGCGTCCGTCCATCTGCTTGGCAATCCAGGCCGCCTCGCGCAGCAGCTCGTCGGCCGAGCGGGCATAAAAGCGCGGGTCGGTCCGGAGAAATTGCAGAAACTCCTGAAAGCTTCCGCGGAAGCCGGTGCGCCGCATGACCGAATCCATCTCCGCGCGAATGCGGGCCACCTCGCGCCGGCCGATCTCGTGCACTTCTTCGGGCGTCAGCTCCAGCGTGGTGTAGTAGCGCACCAGGTGTTCGTAGTAGGCCCGCCCGTCGGGCAGATCTGAAAGCGCCGTGGTCGTTCGCGCCCCGGGGATGTATTCCGTCTCCATGAACTGCAGAAAGTCCCGATAGGCCGGGATCACCTGTTCCCGGATCACCCGGCGCGCCTCCGCCCGCAACTGCTGCTGCACCGAATCCGGGATGCCCGGCGGAAACTCCCGAAACGGCCGGAAAAACACACTCTGCGCCGGATCTTCCACAATATAGCCCGTGATGGTGGCCGTGTAGTTCTGCAGCACCACTTTCGGCTGCGTGATGCCCTGCCGCAGACCTTCGCGCATCAGCGCGATGTGCTGGGCCATATAGGTCGGCACGGCCTTCAGCCGGGCCAGGTAGTTACGGTAATCCGCCTCGGTGCGCAGCACCAGCCATTCGGGCAGCCGCCCCAGTGCGATGTGGAAGCCCTCGTCCGAAGTAATGGGAATCAGGTATCCGCGATAGCGATAGACGGCTCGCTGATGCGTCAGCCAGTGCCGGAAAATGTCGTACGTGATGCGATCGTTTTTGGGAAGCTGCGCCGGATCGATGGCGTCCAGTCGTTGCTCGACCTGCGCCCAGAACGAGTCGCGCCGGGCCAGATCGGCCGCCGTCACCGACGGCAACCGGTCGTCGTAGGTATGCACGCCCACGTAGGTGGCCATAAGCGGGTTCTCACGCAGCAGAAACGCCCAGCTTTCGTCCAGCAGTGCGCGAAATTGTGCCGCCGGATCCGGCGCCGGCCGACAGGCACTCAGCAGACCGACCAGCAGCACCAGTCCGCTCCATCGAAGCGTCTTCATCGGGGTTCAATCGTTTGTTGTAGAACACGCTGCGTAAAGCCTATCATGGCATCCACCAGCTCGACGGCCGCCGCCTCGGCTGCTTCCGCGTCGCCTTCGGCGATCTGTTCCATCAAATGCGCATGCAGCTGAATGGACGCCTCCAGATCGCCTTCGTGGTGATAGGCATACCAAAAACGCCGGCCCAGCGTATGCAGCGGCGCCGCCGCCCGCACGGCAAATCGGTTGTGACAGGCCTTCTCGACCAGCCGGTCGAACAGACGGTCCAGATGCATGAACAGATCCAGATCTTCTTCCCCCAGCTTGCGCATGGATTGCGCCAGCTCCGCAAACTGGACCCGCTCCTGTGGACGTGCCAGTCGGGCCGCCCGCCTTGCCATCAGCCGGTCCAGCTCCCGCCGCACCTCCAACGCGGCCAGCTGGTCGGTCAGGTTGATTTCCGAGATGTAGATGCCCTTGCGGGGCAGTATGGTAACCAGCTGCTCCTGCGCCAGCCGGAGCACTGCCTCCCGAAGCGGCGTGCGTCCTACGCCGACTTCCTGAATTAATTCCTTTTCGGTGACAACCGTCCCGGGTACCAGCTGAAGCGTTACGAGGCGGTGCTCCAGCACCTCGTAGGCCCGATCGGCCAGACTTGCGCGTTGCACTTTCATGGTTCAGGCAATCTCCGGTGCGACATAACAGGTTTTGACTACCGTGTAGAATTCCTGGGCATAACGCCCCTGCTCCTTCGGACCGTAGCCGGACGCTTTGTGCCCGCCGAATGGAATGTGATAGTCCAGTCCGGCCGTCGGCAGGTTGACCATCACGGTACCGGCCTGCACGTGGCGCCGAAAGTGATGGGCATACCTGAGCGAGCGCGTGAAAATCCCGGCCGACAGGCCGTATTCCGTGTCGTTCGCCACTGCCAGCGCCTCCTCGTAGTTACGGACGCGAATGAGCGCGGCCACCGGTCCGAAGATTTCCTCCCGGTTGATCGTCATGCGGTTGTCCGTCTCATCGAACAGCGTGGGCGCCAGGTAAAACCCCGGTGTTTCCAGCTCCAGTCGCTGCCCCCCGCAGGCCAGTACGGCACCTTCCTGCTTTCCCAGTTCAATGTAATGCAGAATGCGCTGCATCTGCGCCTCGTCAATGACCGGCCCGACGTCGGTGTTCGGGTCCAGCGCCGGCCCGACCTGAAGCTGCCGAATACGCTCCAGCAGCGCCGCGCGGAAGCGCTCGTAAATGCCCTCGGTGACGATCAGCCGACTGGAAGCCGTGCAGCGTTCCCCGGCCGAAAAGTACGCGCCGTTCACGGCCGCCTCGACGGCCGCCTCTAAGGGTGCATCGTCCAGCACCACAAGCGGATTTTTGCCGCCCATTTCCACCTGGACGCGGATCATGCGGCGGGCGCATGCCTCGGCCACCTGACGCCCGACCTCGCGCGAGCCCGTGAAGCTGATGGCCGACACGCCCGGCTGCGCCACCAGTGCGGCGCCCACCGAACCATCTCCCAGCACCAGGTTGAAGGCGCCCGGCGGCAAACCGGATCGCGACAGGATCTCGGCCAGCGCCCAGGCACTGGCCGGCGCCTGCTCGGCCGGCTTCAGCACCACCGTATTACCGTAGGCCAGCGCCGGCGCCACCTTCCAGGCCGGAATGGCGATGGGAAAGTTCCAGGGCGTGATGAGCCCCACCACACCGACCGGCTCCCGGATCAGGTCGATCTCCACGCCGGGACGCACCGAGCGCAGGTGCTCGCCGCTCATCCGAAGCGCCTCGCCTGCAAAAAACTTGAAGATCTGTCCGGCCCGCTTCACCTCGCCGATGGCCTCCTTCAGCGTCTTGCCCTCTTCGCGGGCCAGAAGCGTGCCCAGCTCTTCGGCACGGGCCAGAATCTCGCTGCCCACCCGATCCAGCACGTCGAAGCGCTCCTGGGGCGTCGAGGCCGCCCAGCGCGGAAAGGCCGCCGCGGCCGCCTCGACGGCCGCCCGCACGTCGGCCTCCGTGCCCTGCGCGTAGTGGCCGATGACGTCGCGCGTGTCGGACGGGTTGACGTTCGGGAACGTCTCCGTTCCCACCACCCATTCGCCGTTGATGAAGTGCCCGTAGATCTTTGTCTGCATGGCTCAGTCTTTCGAGTTTTCAGAGCAGGTCTTCGATCTCCGCGTGGGTATCCAGCGCCTTGCGGATGAGGGCTTCCACCGCCCGACGCCGCTCACCCTGCAACGGCTGGCGGGGCGGTCGCACGTGCTCGCTGCCCACGCCCACCAAGGCCTGCGCCAGCTTGATGTGCTGCACCAGTTGCGGCGAAGCGTCCAGATGCAACAGCGGCATGAACCAGCGGTAGAGCCGCCGTGCTTCGTCGAGCCGTCCTTCCCGCGCCAGCCGAAACAGCGCCACGCTCTCACGCGGGAAGGCGTTGGTGAGCCCGGCCACCCAGCCGTCGGCACCCGCGGCCACCCCTTCCAGCACCAGATCGTCCACGCCCACAAACAGACGGTAGCGGTCGCCCGTATGCACGCGGATATCCGTAATGCGCCGCACGTCTTCCGACGATTCCTTGACGGCCACGATATGCGGCTCGTCGGCCAGCTCGTCCAGCATCTCGGGCGTCACGTCCACCCCGTAGAGCACCGGATTGTTGTAGAGCATCAGGGGAAGCTCGGTCGCCCGCGCCAGCGTCCGGAAGTGGGTCAGCGTTTCGTGCGGCAACGCGTTGTAAAGCAGCGCCGGGAGTGCCATGAAGCCCTGCACGCCCAGCGCGGCTGCCCGCTCGGCGAAGCGACAGGCCGCCCGCGTGGTCGTCTCGGCCACACCGGCCAGCACGGGCACGCGTCCGTCGGCCGCCGCCAGCGCCTCCCGCAGCACCAGCTCTTTTTCCTCCGGGGTCAGCACACTGCCCTCACCCAGCGTCCCCAGCATGATCAGTCCGTCCACGCCGCCTTCGACGAGAAAATCCACCAGCCGGTGCAGACCGGGCACGTCCACGCGGTCGTCCTCGGTAAACGGCGTCGTTACGGCGGGAAAAACGCCCTGCCAGTTCGATCCGGGTGTCTCCATGTAAGCCTATGTTTTTCCGAAGTACCAGTTCAGACATCAGTAATATATCAGAAGCCATGGAGAAAAGCAACCCGCCCTGTGCTGGCGGAAAGCCGCTCAGCCTTTGAAGATGAAGTACACGGCCCCCAGCAGGCACAGGGCGGCCCAGAGGTAGTTCAGCCGGATCGGCTGATTCATGTAGAAGACGGCAAAGGGCACGAACACACTGAGCGTGATCACTTCCTGCAGGATTTTAAGCTGGGCCAGGTTCAGCACGGTGAACCCGATGCGGTTGGCCGGCACCTGCAGCATGTATTCGAACAGGGCGATACTCCAGCTCACGAGCACGGCCACGTACCAGGGGCGATCGCCCAGATGCCGCAGGTGCCCGTACCAGGCGAAGGTCATGAACAGGTTCGACAGCATCAGCAACCCGATGGTCTGCCACAGCGGATGCATAGGCTCGTTCGAAGATGGTCTGGCTTCAAGCGGCCGATCAACGTCGGACAGGCCACAGAGATTCGAAGTCCCGAAAACCGCGGCCGGGAAATTTCGGTAACGAGCAGGGCGGGCCTTTCGCCATTCACTTTTCATTCACACTTAACACAGGGCTTTTTGAAAAGCACCGACCCGAAACATAGCTTACCGGTCAGATGTGATATGTACCGGTTTAAATACCGATCATTCGTTTGAAAAAACGCGACGGCCTCCGACGTTCATGGAAGCAAGCTGGCTGGCGGAAACCCCTCATCGGCGACGTAATGCGCTGACCGGCGAGTGGGTGCTGGTTTCCCCCCACCGGGCATGCCGCCCCTGGCAGGGGCTGGTCGAGTCGATCCCGGCCGAAACGCGCCCGGCCTACGATCCCACCTGCTATCTCTGTCCGGGCAATGCGCGCGCCGGCGGTCGGCGCAATCCCCCCTACACCGAGACGTTCGTCTTCGACAACGACTTCGCCGCGCTGCAACCCGATGCGCCGGAAGCGCACTGGACGGCCGACGAACTGCTCGAAGCCCACGCCGAGCGCGGCATCTGTCGCGTCGTGTGCTTTTCGCCGCGCCACGACCTGACGCTCGCCGAAATGGACGTGGCCGCCATCCGACGCGTGGTGGACGTCTGGACCGAACAGTACCGGGAGCTGGGCGAGCGTCCGGAAATCCGCTACGTGCAGATCTTCGAGAACAAAGGCGAACTGATGGGGTGCAGCAACCCGCACCCGCACGGCCAGATCTGGGCGCAGGAGACGATCCCCAACGAGCCACGCAAGGAATGCCACCAGCAGCAGGCGTACTTCGAGCGTACCGGCCGCACGCTCCTGGCCGACTACCTGGCGCTCGAGCTGCGCCTGGACCAGCGGATCGTCTGTGCCAACGATCACTTCGTAGCGCTGGTGCCGTTCTGGGCCGTCTGGCCCTTCGAAACGCTGGTGATAAGCCGACGCCCGGTGCCCAGTCTGCTCGAACTCACCGACGCCGAACGCGACGGCCTGGCCGACCTCCTCAAGCGGCTGCTGGTGCGCTACGACAACCTGTTCCAGATTTCCTTTCCGTACTCGGCCGGCTTTCACCAGGCACCCACCGACGGCCGGCCGCATCCTGAATGGCACCTGCACCTGCACGTTTATCCGCCGCTGCTGCGCTCGGCCACGATCCGGAAGTTCATGGTGGGCTACGAAATGCTGGGCATGCCGCAGCGCGACCTGACGCCCGAGATGGCCGCCGCGCGCTTGCGCGCCCTCTCCGAAGTACATTACCGCATGCAAACGGCTTTCTGACACTCATCAACCCGACCGAAGCATGACGTTCGGAATCGTTGACCTGATCGCTTTCGTCGGCTTCATCGCCATCGTGATCGGCGTCTCGCTCTATGCTTCCCGCAAGGAAGAGACGGGCGAAGATTACTTCCTGGCCGGGCGCGGCCTGACCTGGTGGCTGATCGGTTTTTCGCTCATTGCCTCCAACATTTCGACGGAGCACTTCGTGGGCATGGCCGGACGTGGCTTCGAGCTGGGCCTGGCCATCGCCAGCTACGAATGGATGGCGGCCGTTACGCTGGTCATCGTGGCCTTTTTCTTTCTGCCCAAGTTCCTTCGCGCCGGCATCTACACGATGCCCGAGTACCTCGAATACCGCTACAACACGACGGCGCGCACGATCATGGCCACCTTCATGATGCTGGCCTACGTGTTCGTGGCGCTGGCCACGGTGCTCTACTCCGGCGCACTGGCGCTCGAAGCCATCTTCGGGCTCGACACGGTGCTGGGCATCTGGCTCATCGGCCTGCTGGCCGGCTTCTACACGGTGTACGGCGGGTTGAAGGCGGTGGTGTGGACCGACCTGTTGCAGGGCACCGCTCTGCTGCTGGGCGGCCTGCTGGTGACGGTGCTGGGCTTTCAGGCGCTCGGCGGCGTGGACGTGTTCTTCACCCAGGCGGGCGACAAACTCCACACCGTGCTGCCCTGGGACCATCCGGAAATGCCCTGGGTGGCCGTGTTCATCGGTGGCCTCTGGATTCCCAACCTGTTCTACTGGGGACTGAACCAGTTCATCACGCAGCGCACGCTGGGTGCCCGCAGCCTCGAAGAAGGCCAGAAGGGCATCATGCTGGCCGCCCTGCTCAAGCTGCTCATCCCGTTCATCATCGTTTTCCCCGGCATCATGGCCGCCATCCTCTACCCGCAGGAAGTGACGCAGGCCGACCAGGCCTATCCGGTCCTGATCCGCGAATTGCTGCCGGTCGGACTGCGCGGGATCATGCTAGCCGCGCTGTTCGGCGCCGTAATGAGCAGCCTCGACTCCATGCTGAACTCGGCCGCCACGATCTTCACGATCGACCTCTACCAGCGCCACTGGAAGAAGGGCCAGGCCACCCCGCGCGAGCTGGTAACCATCGGCCGCGTGGCCACGGCCGCCTTCGTGCTCTTCGGCTGCCTGTGGGCCCCCATCGTGGGACGTACGGGAAGCGTCTTCCAGTACATTCAGATGTTCTGGGGCTTCATCTCACCGGGCATCACGGCGGCCTTCCTGTTCGGGCTGTTTTCGAAGCGCACGCCGCCCGAAGCGGCCATCGGCGCCATGCTCCTGGGCATTCCGGTTTATGGCCTACTGCTCTGGAAGCTGCCGCACGTGGCCTTCCTGCACCACATGATGATCACGTTCCTGGTGCTGGCCGCGTTCATGTGGATCGTGACGAAGCTTCGCCCGCTTCCCGAGCCGCCGAAAATGCCCGACGCCCCACCTATCCCCATGGAAACGTCTCCCCGTCTGCGCTGGATGGGACTCGGGATTGTGGGACTGACCGCCTTGCTGTACCTGCTGTTCTGGTAACGCGCGTCAAACCATGCCTTCTGCTGCAACGGAATCCATCGTGACACGACTGCTCGAAGCTTTTGCGGCGCACTTCGGCGCCCCTGCGCCGGCCGTCGTGGCCCGGGCGCCCGGCCGGGTCAACCTGATCGGCGACCACACGGACTACAACGACGGTTTCGTCCTGCCCATGACGCTCGACCGGGCGGTCTATCTGGCCGTGCGCCCCCGTCCGGATCGACAGGTGCGACTGCTGTCGCTCAACTTTGACGAAGCGATTCGCTTCGAGATGGGCACGCCACCGGCCGATACGCCCCGCTGGGCGGCCTACGTGCAGGGCGTGGTGACCGAACTGCACCGCCGCGCGCTACTGCCGTCCGGCTTCGAGGGCGTGCTCTACGGCGACGTACCGCTCGGCTCGGGCCTCAGCTCGTCGGCCGCCCTGGAGGTGGCCACGCTCGTGACGCTCCAGCATCTGTTCGGCTTTGCCATGTCGGGCGAGGAAGCCGCCCGCCTGTGCCAGTACGTGGAGCATACCTACGTGGGCGTGCAGTGCGGCATCATGGACCAGTTCGCCGCACGGCTGGGACGCCGGGGCCATGCGCTGTTTCTGGACTGCCGGAGCCTGGCCTACCGGCATGTGCCCGTGCACCTGAAAGACTGGCTGTTCGTGATCATCGACAGCCGGGCGCCCCGCGAGCTGGCCGCCTCGCGCTACAACGAACGCCGGGCCGAATGCGAGGCCGGCGTGGCCTTTTTCCGCCGCTTCGATCCGGAGATCCGGGCGTTGCGCGACGTCTCGCCCGAGCTGCTCTGGGCCCATCCGGACCAGCCCACGCCGACGATCTGGCGCCGCTGCCGCCACGTGGTGGAAGAAAACCGACGCGTGCAGGAAGCCGTCGTCGATCTGGAACAGGACCGTCTGGAAGCCTTCGGCCAGCGGATGAACGCCTCGCACGACAGCCTGCGCGACCTCTACGAGGTCAGCTCCCCGGCGCTTGATCTGATCGTCGATACGGCGCGCCAGGTCGAGGGCGTGCTGGGCGCGCGCCTGACCGGAGCCGGCTTCGGCGGCTGCACCGTGGTGCTCGTTCACCGCGACGCCCTGCCCGAACTCGAGCAGCGCGTCGCCCGGGCCTACGAGGCGACTTTTGGCCGACAACCGGCTTTCTACCCGCTGGATCACAACGTCGAGGCCGGCCCCATCTGGCCGGAAACGGCCGCCCTGCCGGTCTCTTCGACCTCCGAAGGCGACGAAGCGGGGGCTTCCGAGGAATAGCCGTTTTACGGCACAAGCGCCACCTCGGCCACTTCGAACGCCAGCGCGCCCTCCGCTGCCCGCACGCGAAACTGCAATCCGTCCAGCCGCGCCGGATCGATCCGGTCCGCGCGCGGAGTCGTCCTGAAGAAATAGGGATGGAACGGCGGATAGGGCCGGGGCAGCAGCGCCAGTTCGACGGGCCGTAACGCATGGAGCGGGATCCGCACGTCGCGCCAGTCCTCGCGCAGCGTGACCGTGGCTGCCCAGGCCACCCCATCCAGATCGACCAGCGCCACCTCGAGCCGCCGCACCCCCTGACGCGCACGGGCCCGCACGCGCAGGTGCGTCCAGCTCCCCCGGGCCAGCCGATCACGTAACGTCGCCGGCAATTCGGTCCGGAACACGAACCCCTGCGCTTCGGGATCCGGACCCGAGGCCGTCGCCCGGAGGGCCCACCGGCCGGGCTCGTCGGTCGGAACCGGCTCGACCGCGAACCGGAAGCCGCGCCCGAAGCGGGGAAGCAGCAGCCGGTCGGCGTCGCGGCGGGGGTCCAGCAGCACGATCGGCGCCTCCGGCGTCACCAGCGCGGTCTGCCAGAACGTACGACCGGCAAAGTCCCAGTCGCGCACGTCCCGGGGTTCGTCGGCCGGGAAGGTGTGCGCCCGTCCGCCGATGTACACGGTGACAGCATAGGTCAGCACGCCGGGCTGCGCGACCGACGGCGGAAGCGTGGCCCCGTAGCGATCCCCACCCAGCGGTACCATGCGCACCGCCGCAAAGCCACGCCAGCCAGGCCGCTGCACGTAGAGCCGCACCGAATCGGGCGCTGCGTCGGCCACCACCTGCACCCGGAGCGTATCGGTGGCCGTCAGCTCGACGGGCGGCGTGTGCAGCACCTGCAATCCGACCTCGGCGACCGGCGGCAGATAGAACGGCACAGGCCGGAGCCAGCTCGAATCGACCGCGGCCGCTCCGGCCGCCCGCAGCAGATACACGCCGGGCCGAATGCCGAAAGCACCCGCCACGACGGCCGGCCGGTGCGCATTGCCCGGATTCAGCGGCTGCACCGAAAAATCGGAGCCCAGATCCGGCAATCGGATCGTCATGCGACGCTGGCGGCGCACCAGCCGCGCCACTGGTCGGTGCAGACCGGTACGCCCGAACGGATCACGCACCCAGTACGCATCGGGGTACACCTCCAGCCGCCACACGCCGTCCGCCAGCCGATCCAGAAAGTAAGCGCCGGTTCCTTCGTACTGCACGACCGGCGAGCTACCCACCCCGGCCACGTGCCGGAGCCGCTCCGGGCGCGGCGGACGCGTGTCGGTCGTATTGCTGTAGAAAAAGGCCGTGTCGGTCACCATTTCGCTCAGATTCCGCGCAGCATCCACCCGGAACGGTCCGAAACGGGCGCTTTCCGGATACGTGCCCGTCTCGACGCCACGCGGCAACCGCCGAAACGCCTCGGCTGCAATCATCAGGCTGATCGCCTTGGCGGGCGTGTAGACCAGATTCACGTAGTGCGTGGGGTATTCCGTGTTCGCGTCAGCAATGAACAGCGGATCGTAGGCGAACTGCGTGGCCCACTGGAAGCCCGCCGCCCGGAAACTCCGGGCCATGGCCGGATACATGTAGGCACCGCCCACATCGGCCGCGTCGAACTCGTACACCATCCGGGTTTTGTTGCGGCATTCGGGAAAGGCGGCCGGCGGCATGGCGTAGCGATCGACGTTGGGCAGCATGTTGCCCTCCAGCATCCGCCCCCGCACCAGCCCCGTCGGATACCACTGGAACGTAATGCCCTGCACATCGGCGGCGCAGACGGCCCGCCCGTGCGCGTCGGTGTAGCCTTCGCTGATGTTGTAAAAGATCGGCTTGCGCAGCCCGGCCTCCCGAAGCGCCGCCACCAGCGTGTTGATGTAGCGCGTGGTGGTATCGGGCGTGGTCCGGTGACAGGGCTCGTTGAAGAGTTCGACGGCCAGGATGTCGGGATCGTCCCGGTAGGAAAGGCCGGTGTACGGATTGACGTGCCGGATGAATTGCCGGAGGTAGTTGGCCTGAATGCGCCAGGCGGTTGTATCGGCGGTCAGCTCACACTTGGAATAATGGTCCGAAAAGCCGTCGGTTTTTGGATCCGGTTCGGGGTAGCCCGTCCCCCACCAGGCGATCGGCGTCAGAATGATGGCAATCCCGTGGTCCTTGAGGCGGGCGATGAGATAGTCGAGCAGGTCCAGGTGTTCGTTTTCGATCAGGTTGCCCCGGTGATCGGAGATTTCGCGGTCCCAGACGTGAATGCGGAAGGCATTCAGGCGCAGCCGCGCCAGATGGGCCACGTCGGCTTCGATGGCCCGTCGCAGGTCCACGCGTCGGAGTCTATGGGCCCGGTAGGCATGGGCGAAGGGCGTCGTGTAGTTCACCCCGAAGAAGGCCAGTTCGGCCCCGGTGTCGGTCCGGCGCCAGACGCCCTGCGCATCGACGAAGGTGCGGACCGGTTCGGGCGCCTGCGCCTGCACGGCCAGCGCCACCAGCATCAGCATCCAGGGCGCTTTTTTCAGGAATCGCGATCGCTTCATGAGCGTAGCCGATGATGAACTGATTACCGGTCTTTAAACAAAGTAAACCGGTTTTAAAAGTCAAGTCTTTCCGATCGAGAACCCGGTCAACGCTGGGTGGTAACAGGGTATAGCGACTGACGCGGATCAGTCCCGGCCATTACGCACGAAGCCTGGTCCTGTCCACGACGAGGGAGACGCCAAGCTGACGGCAATGTGCTCCCGAGCCCGCCGGTAGCTCCGGGCTTTTGCAGGAGGATTCATCATGACACCCTGGCATCGCTGGCTCGCTTACGAGCGTTACTGCATCCGACCGGTTGTCGAAGCCCTTCGGAGCGTGCCGGAAGCCCGTCGGCTTGAGCCCTCCTATCAACGAGCGGTTACCCTGCTGGGACATCTGGCGGTGGCGCTTGAATGCTGGCTTGCCCGGGTGGACGGTGAGGCGCAGTCGGCGGTGGCGTTGTTTCCGACCGACCTTTCTGTGGAGGAAGCGGCCCATCGCATCGACCGGGCACTTGACCACTGGGAACACCTGCTTTCGCGGCTGAACGCCGAAGAACTGGAGCGCACGGTGTCCTATCGCACGACTTCCGGCGTCGCCCACAGGAACACCCTGGCGGACATCCTTGCCCATCTTTTTGCCCACGGGGCCTATCATCGGGGCCAGATCATGCTGCTGGTTCGCCAGCTGGAGGGAGTGCCGACACAAACGGACTTCATCGTCTGGGCCCGCACCACGCAAAACCCGGCATGACCTCCATGTGTCTCAGGCCGCACTTCGGCCAGGCAAAAGGCCGCAGCGCGATCTTTACGGGAGCGGGGACGCCCGAATTGATTCGGGCAGGCTATCCGCCCTCATGCGATGCGGCTTCCCACTTGTGGCCTGGAGGGGCTTGTCGTCGCGCTGCGCGACGCTCCGCATGGAACCTTCTGCGGGCAGTCACCTGTAATGTGTAGCCCTGCGGGGGAGGCCGCGCCCGATGAACCCGCGGGGTATCCGGAAGCGGCGCGGCGCTTCGTCTGGATTACGCTCCGGGCTGCTGCCCTACGTGCAGCAGCCCTTTTCTCTGCAAGTCGCGGCCGATCCGGCGGCATCCTTTCGACGGAACGATCCCCGCGTATGCGAGGCACCGCGAACGCAGGTTACGCACGCGCCGGTGCAGCTCTCGAACCGACGCCTGGAAGGCTTTGTCGTCCAGATGGGCGATGATCCGTACAGACATGGAACCGTTGTCAAGCTACTTCTTGTAAGACCATGTCGTCGCGCGTGGAGGTCGCGCCCGTCGAAGCGCGCGGCGTACCCGGGAGGGCAGCGCGGTGCTTGGCCCGGGTCACCTATTAGGCTGCTGCTTTATGTGCAGCAGCCTTTTTCTGTATTTGCGACCGATGCGACGCCAGTCTCGAGGTTTTTCCGCATCGACCGCGGGACTATCCCCGCGGGTGCGGGGACACCGTGAGAGACGATCTCATGGCTCTGTTGGTTTGGGGACTATCCCCGCGGGTGCGGGGACACCTGGCGGGGCATCATCGATCCCGACTCGATAGAAGGACTATCCCCGCGGGTGCGGGGACACCCTGGCCGACTTCGCGCCCAAGCCTTTCAAACCGGGACTATCCCCGCGGGTGCGGGGACACCGCACACGAAACCAAACGCCACAACCTTTAAAGGGGACTATCCCCGCGGGTGCGGGGACACCGGCGCGCGTTCTGCTGTTCAACCTTCCGGAAGAGGACTATCCCCGCGGGTGCGGGGACACCAACCGGGTGCCGGTGGTGCCTGATGACTTCGTGGGACTATCCCCGCGTGTGCGGGGGCACCGCATCGACGATGAAATGCGCGACCTGGTGCAGAGGACTATCCCCGCGTGTGCGGGGGCACCGACGGTAGCCGCTCAGCATCAGACCTCCAGCAGGGACTATCCCCGCGGGTGCGGGGACACCACGTCCAGCGTTCCGTTTTTTATGTCCAGCGCAGGACTATCCCCGCGGGTGCGGGGACACCATCTCTACTACCCCGATATCACAACTTCAAACGGGACTATCCCCGCGGGTGCGGGGACACCGGCTTTGGGCTGGTGCGCCGCGTCTTCACCAAGGGACTATCCCCGCGGGTGCGGGGACACCGACATCCTCTACCTGATGACGCATCCTGAATCGGGACTATCCCCGCGGGTGCGGGGACACCTGCAATCCAGTTTGCACCGATTGTGCAATCCAGGGACTATCCCCGCGGGTGCGGGGACACCTCCCCCGATACGCCAGTTGACATATCTCTTTGCGGACTATCCCCGCGGGTGCGGGGACACCTTTTTGTGCGCACATGCCCCGACGCACCTGTTGGGACTATCCCCGCGGGTGCGGGGACACCGACCGCAGCGTCGAGGCCGTGCCGATCGAGGAAGGACTATCCCCGCGGGTGCGGGGACACCCGTGACGAAGCCTGTAGTAGGAAACGCAGGAAGGGACTATCCCCGCGGGTGCGGGGGCACCTGCGGCAAGAGAATGGCTGAGCGCACGATCACGGGACTATCCCCGCGGGTGCGGGGGCACCGGCGGCCCGGACGGATCGACCGAGCGGGTGCTGGGACTATCCCCGCGGGTGCGGGGGCACCGCGCGATGTTTACGAAGCGGACGTAATCAACAGGGACTATCCCCGCGGGTGCGGGGGCACCCGAATGTTCAACTTTTTCATAAGTCGATCATAGGGACTATCCCCGCGGGTGCGGGGGCACCGCGTCTAAGTACCTATACACCACACCATTCGAAGGACTATCCCCGCGGGTGCGGGGGCACCCAGGACCTGCTTCCTGAGCCTTTCTTCGTGACGGGACTATCCCCGCGGGTGCGGGGACACCCTGGTGCAGGTGGCCGAGTCCGTCAAAGCGCAAGGACTATCCCCGCGGGTGCGGGGACACCCAGGTCATCCGGATCGGCGACCAGGAGATCGAAGGACTATCCCCGCGGGTGCGGGGACACCTCGACAAGGCCCAGCAGGATGGGGAGACGGTCGGGACTATCCCCGCGGGTGCGGGGACACCTTCACGTCGCCCACGAAGTCGGGCTTGAAGCGGGGACTATCCCCGCGGGTGCGGGGACACCCGCTACGCATAGGCGAAAAATCTCATCCGGAGGGGACTATCCCCGCGGGTGCGGGGACACCTCCTTAAGACACTCCCGCCAGCCGACTACTGCGGGACTATCCCCGCGGGTGCGGGGACACCGTATGCGCCTGCGTTCTTCGTACTCCTCTGTGGAGATCTCCCCGCGGGCATACCGGAGCTGAAGTACCTCCAGCGGGGAAAGTGGAGCGCTTTTTGGCGGATGGGCAGAAGGCCGGCTGCCCAGCTGGCGGATGAGGTAGATAACCAGCACAATGATGGCTATCCAGAACAGGACCCAGAAGATCATCATCCACCAGCCACCGCCCCATCCCCACATCCAGTCACAGCATCCGTTATACATGGTTGCCTCCTATGTTTGTGCATCACCGAAATCCAGGAAGCACCGAGGAGGCGATCCCATGCTGGGGATCACCTCCTGGCATGCTTCCCTGTGCCAGCCAGTCGGAGGTAGCGTATGCTTCTGGCACCCGGTAACATCAATGCTGCCGTTGCATGGGCATCTGTCCATGCCTCATACCGCCCTGCATCATGCCACCCATGCCTCCGCCCATCATCATGCCCATCCCCATCATGCCGCCGTGCATCTGCATCATGTGCATCATCTCCATCATGGGCATGTGGCGCATCATGGCCTGCATCCACTGCTGAGGCGTAAAGCTGCGGAGCTTCTCACGCTGCTCTTCGGTCAGCACCTGCTCCATTTTCCGGGTGGTCTCCAGCGCCAGCATGTGCATGTTGAGCCCCATGTTCATCATGACCTGCATGGTGGCCCGGATGTCGTCCAGCGAGGCATTGGGGTCCTGCATCTTTTCCATAAGGGTCTGGTGCAGTCCCATCATGGCCTGCATGGTGGCCTGATGCTGCTGGAGAAACTCCTGCTTCAGCGCTTCGAGCTGCTTCTTCTGCTCCTCGGTCAGCCCCAGCTCTTCCTCCAGGTAGGGCAGCGCGAAGACCATGGCCATGGCCCGATGCATGGGGTGCTGCATCATCATTCCCATCTGCTGCACCATGCCCATCATTCCCATGCCGCCACCCATCATACCACCCTGCATCATACCTCCACCCATCATACCCATCATCCCGCCCTGCATCATTTTTTTGGTCGTATCGGGCTGGGACATCATGCCGCCCATATGTCCGTGCTGCTGGCCCAGGGCCAGTAAAGGCATGCTCATCAACAGGCCCGCAATCAGTAGCTTTCTCATGGTGTGCTCCGGTTTGGTTTTTTCCTGTATGGGAATATAGCCTACCTTTGCTTAAAAGAACCTGAACGGTATTGCGCTATCCAGGCTTCCAGCGCCTTCCCCTCCGGCATGCCCATGAAGACGACCTCGTCATCGACAAGCAGTACCGGTGAATGTCGAATGTGGTACCGTGCTACGAGATCGGGGCGTTCATCCGTATAGACCACCTCGTAGGGGATTCCGCGACGACTCAGCTCCTTTTCCAGGTATGGCCGGTGGTGGCAGGTCCTTGTGGCCAGAATACGTACGTTTGCCATGGTAACCTCCTCGTTTTTCAGTACCAGACCCGCAGGCCAAAGACCAGCCGGCTGAGACTCACGGGCTCCCCTTCGTCACGGACCAGATCGGCCGTTGGCCCCAGGAATCGCTGCCATCGGAATCCCACATAGGGGGCAAATTCCCGGCGGATCTCGTAGCGAAGCCGAAGGCTTGCATCGACGAAGTTCAAGCCACTTCCCACCCCCATTCCGGCACCTCCTGAAGGGCGGCCAGCGTCTCCAGTTGCCCCTGGAGAATGAGCCGCTGGGTGATGAACACATCGTGTGAGGCCAGCAGGGAGGCCGAGATGTCGCCGTCCTGGCTGACGGAGAGCTGGGGCTCCAGCTCAAACCAGTAGGGGGCCAGTCCCTCCAGTCCCACGGCCAGGTGCACGCGGCGACGCACCTCGCCCTCGGCCAGGGCCAGCTCCACCCGGGCCCCTACCTGGGCATCCCAGTACGGCGCGATGAGTCGGCTGTAGAGGGCCTGAAACTCCACATCGCCCTCCCGGCGGTCGGTCCTTAATTCCCCTTCACTGCGCACCCAGAGGCGATCGTAGACCTTTCCGGCCCAGCCGTCCATGTCCCAGGCCAGGGGATTCCCCGCCGAGGCGGGCTCCATCTCCAACCGGTCGAACAGAATGAACGTAAGCCAGTGCTCGTTGGCAAAGCGGATGAGCGGGCGCTGCTGTCCCAGGGCAGGAAGCCCTCCGACCAGGAGCAGCACGCCAACCAGTAATCCTTTACGTATACTTCTCATCGGACGTCTCGGCTTTGGGTTCAAGGACTTGGAAGACACGGAACATCCCCATCTCCATGTGATAGAGGATGTGGCAATGGAACACCCACGGCCCCGGCTCATCGGGGGTAATGAGCACGGAAAGACGCTCGGCGGGTTTGACGATGACCGTGTGCTTGCGGGGAATCCAGCGCCCATGCCCGTTCTCCAGCTCCATCCACATGCCGTGGAGGTGCATGGGGTGTTCCATCATGGTATCGTTGACCAGCGTAAGGCGCACACGCTCGCCGTACTTGATTTCAATGGGCTCGGGCGCTTCGGAATAGGCCTTGCCATCAATGGACCAGAGGAAGCGCTCCATGTTGCCCGTCAGGTGCATCTCAATCTCCCGCGTGGGCGGACGAAAATCTTCCCGGGGATAGAGCGTCTTCAGATCCGTATAGACGAGCACCCGCCAGCCATCCTGCCCCAGTCCAATCCCCGGTTCATGGAGCCGGCTGAAGGTCATCATGGGAATGGCCGCATTGGTCGGGCTGTGCCGGTCCTTTGGATGGGCCCTGGGTGCCGGCGGCATTCCCGGGGGCTGGCTATCTTTGCCGGCCATGGCCATGCCGCCCATCATCATCCCGTGGCCTCCGTGGGACATCCCCTGCATGTTTCCATGGGACATGCCCTCCATATCCCCGTGCATCATTCCCATATCTTTCATCGAACGGTAGGGCGGCTTCCGGCGCGGCGGAATGGGGCCTTCCATCCCCTCCTGGGGTGCCAGCGTCCCGCGGGCATAGCCGCTGCGGTCCAGCGACTCGGCAAAAATGGTATAGGCCTGCTCCTCCTTCGGCTCCACGATGACGTCGTACGTCTCGGCAATGCCAATGCGGAACTCATCGACCACCACGGGCTGCACGTACTGCCCGTCGGCCTGGATGACCGTCATGCGCAGTCCCGGAATGCGTACGTCAAAGAAGCTATCCGCCGCGGCGTTGATGAAGCGCAGCCGTACGCGTTCGCCGGGCTTGAAGAGGGCCGTCCAGTTATCCCCCGGTGCCCGGCCGTTCATGAGGTAAGTGTACGTGGCTCCGGTAATATCCACGAGGTCGCGCACGTCCATACGCATGCGTCCCCAGGCCAGGCGATCCTGAATGGCCGCCTTCAGGCCTTTTTCCCGGATTTCCTCGGGTAGATCGAGCAGCGTGCGCCGCTGGAAGTTGTAATAGCCCGGGTACTTGCGCAGATTGCTCAGCACCCGCATGGGGTTCTCGAACGTCCAGTCGCTGAGCATGACCACATACTCCCGGTCGTAGGGATAGGGCTCGGGACCTTCGGGGTCAATGATGATGGGGCCGTAGATGCCCGTCTGCTCCTGGAGTCCGCTGTGGCTGTGGTACCAGTACGTTCCGTGCTGGCGCACACGGTAGCGGTATTCATAGGTTTCACCAGGTCGGATGCCCGGAAAACTCACACCCGGGACGCCGTCCATATCAAAGGGGACGAGGAGGCCATGCCAGTGAATGGAGCTGTCCTCCTTCAGGCGGTTGGTCACGCGGAGGATGACCTCCTCCCCCTCCCGGAAGCGAAGCAGCGGCCCCGGCACCGTGCCGTTAATGGCCGTGGCGTGTCCCGTCTTACCGCCCACGGTAAAGGGGACCTCCCGGAGTTCTAGTTCAAAGATACGGGGACCCTCTACGGGCTCTGGAGGCCCCATGACCCGGGGGATGGCCCGGGCATAGGGTGGAAGCAGCGCCTCCAGTCCGGCCGTAACCCCCAGGGCCAGCAACGCCTGGAGGAATTCTCTGCGGTTCCGTGAGGATGGTATATTTTTCATACGGCTTGTGGTTTTCAGGTGTACAGCCTGCTGAGGCTCAAGCATACGAGGTCGTAACTTAAGGAAGGCTTAAACCCCGAAGCAATGGCCCGCACCGCACCCTTTGACCAATACCCCGAGCGCTACGATGCCTGGTTCGACCGCCACGAAATGGCCTACCGGTCCGAACTGGAGGCCCTCCGGAAGCTCTGGCCTCCGGAGGCACGGGAAACGCTGGAGGTGGGCGTGGGAACCGGACGGTTTGCCCTCCCGCTGGGCATCCGCCTGGGGGTGGAGCCCTCGGAGACCATGCGGCGTGTGGCCGAGGCACGCGGGCTTACCGTCGTGCCCGGCACCGGCGAGGCCCTGCCCTTTGAGGACCATCGGTTCGATGCCGTACTCATGGTCACCACGCTCTGCTTCCTGGACGATCCGGCAAGGGCCTTCTGGGAAATCCACCGCGTGCTGAAGCCCGGGGGATACGTTGTGGTGGGATTCATTGACCGGGAGAGCCACCTCGGGAAGACCTATGAACGGGAAAAGGTCCGTAATCCCTTCTACCGGGAGGCCACCTTTTACAGCACCTCCGAGGTCCTGGACCTCCTCTGCGAGGCGGGCTTCCGGCACGTGGCCATGGTGCAAACGATCTTCACGTTCCCCGACCGGATGACCCGTCCCGATCCCGTGGAACCGGGCTACGGGCGGGGCGCCTTCGTGGCCCTCCGCGCACAGAAACCGGCCCCGGATCACGAAGAGGTGTAGCGAAACTCCCGCGCCATGCCGGCCTCGAGATGATACACGTTATGGCAGTGGAAGAACCAGCGGCCTGGATTATCCGCCCGGAAGACAAAGCTGCCACGCCCCATGTGAGGCCGGACGGTCAGCGTATCCTTCAGGATGCGTCCCGTACGGAAGAAGTGCCCGTGCAGGTGCATGGGATGGAGCATCATGCTCATGTTGAACATCTGCACGCCCACATGCATCCCCTCTTCAATCAGCAAGGGGTCGGCATCGGGGTAGGCCTGGCCGTTGATGGTCCAGCGGCCTCCCATCATGCCTCCGGAGAGCGTCATGCGAAACACGCGATCGGGCCGTACGGGCGCCGTGTTCTCCAGCTCCACGGAGACCAGGCGTGAGAGGTTCAGCACACGCCCACGACGAAGTCCCTCCGGCAGGGCACGCAGCGGCGGATCGGCATCCTGAACGCCGGCATACCGCACGACAGCCCGTGCCGGCGGGGCCTGCACCTCCACGGGTAGGGCCATCAGGTTCCATGCGCCCGGGTGGTTCATCTCGACGACCACATCGTAGCGCTCGCCCATGGCGATGTACAGACTGTCCACCTCGTAGGGCTCCACGGGTCGCCCATCCGTATGCGTGACCCACATCCGGTGGCCCGCCAGCGCCACCCGGAAGGTCGTGGCCCCCGAGGGATTCATCAGCCGAAACCGCACGCGCTCGCCCTGCTTTACCTCGAAGGTCACCGGTGCGGAGGGCAGACGCCCGTTGACGAGCAATCCCCGGTAGGGTGGCGTTACCACCCCGCCCATCATACCCCGACGTCGCATCATGCGTGGCCCCATCATCACGCCCGTAAGCGGCTCCGGATCACCGGGCAGATAGTCGTCGAGTACCACGGTGTATTCCCGGTCGTAGGCCACGTGAGGGGTTGTCTCCTCCACCACGAGGGGGGCAATTAAGCCACGGTCCAGTTGCAGCCCCACATGGCTGTGGTAGAGGTAGCTTCCGGCCGGTCCGGCCGTAAACCGGTAAAGGAAGATCTCGCCCGGAGGAATGGGGTCCTGCGTCAGCCCCGGCACGCCGTCCATGGCGTTGGGCACGGGGAGGCCGTGCCAGTGCACGGTGGTACCCTCCGGAAGGCGGTTCTCCACCTCCACCTCAAGGACATCTCCCTCTCGCACGCGGATCTCCGGACCGGGAAACTGACCGTTATAGAGCCAGGTCCGGTAGACCTCGCCGGGCCCCACCTCCACCTCGCCCACCTCGGCCACAAGCCGGTACCTCTGTGCTCCGCCCCTGCCGGACAGGGGCACAAAAGAGGGAAGCGTAGCACCCTCGGCCGGCGCCAGGCGGGAACACCCTTCCAGGAGCAATCCCCCACCTCCCAGCCCCAGAACGGTGCTTCCGAGCGCAAATTGTTTCAGAAAAGATCTTCTGGAACGCATGGCTTTGCTCTTTTGGGTCAATGTAATATCACGACCTTAAAAAAGGCTTAACCGCAGATACGGGAACTTCCCCGTATCCCCGGAATATGCTGCGGCAATGGCATACGCCTCCCAACATAGAACTTCTCCCAGCGTGAGCCTGTTGCTCACGCTTACCCTGCTGATCTTTCCCCTGAGCCAGATGGGGTGGGGAGGTCTGCTCCTCTGCATAGAGTCTGATGGTGTGACGCACGTAGAAACCCTGGAGAATGCCGACTGCCTCCCTGCGCTGCCGATTACCCAGCACATGGCCCACCGGGATAGCCCCGCAGCGTTTCAGGGTCATGTAGATCAGAAGGATCCCTGTTTCGACATCCCCCTGGTACTCTCCATTGTTGAGCACCGAGTATCTGTACCCGTTGCCTATGTATCCCTTCCCGTGGTCTTCCAGACCGCGTATGTATCCCTTCCGGAGCCTGCCCCTTCCCTTCCTCGTTTCGAGGTCTCCGGACATGTTCCCGCTTCTCCCGCGCTGACCACACTGCAGACCGTCGTGCTGCGTATTTAGGCTTTCTCCGGTTCGCCCTATTCACGGGGCAACGATGGCGGTTTTCAGTCCCCAAAACCGGAGAAAGCGATGCGGTATGTCGTGTACCTGTGTATCTGGATAGCGTGCTATGCACTTCCAGCCTTTGCACAGTCCTCACCCCCTGATACCCTGAGACTGGAGCAAGCCCTCCAGCAGGCACTGCAGGAACATCCTGCGGCACAGACCGCCCAGTGGCGCACAGAAGCAGCCAAGGGGCAGATCCGGCAGGCGGGCCTGTGGCCCAACCCTGTCATAGAGGTAGAAGCTGAAGAATGGTCGTCCGGCCAATCGCCTGGAGGCCTGTTCTATCGTCTGTCCCAGGACGTACTCCTCGGACGCAAATTACACCGTCAGGTCCAGTTTGCACGCCGAACGTACGAGGCCACGCAGTACGAAGCCTTTGTGGTCCAGCTCACCGTGGCCCAACAGCTCACGGAGGCCTACTTCAATGCGCTTGTGGCCCGCCGGCGAATGCAACTTGCCGAGCAGCTATCCGGCCTGGCCACCCGCCTGTACGCCACCATTACCTCCATGGTAGAAGCGGGCAAGCTATCGCCTGTGGAGCAGCAACGTGTTCGGGTAGAGAAAAGTCGGGCCGAGGCCCAGTACCTTGAAGCGCGTCGGTCCTATGATGTCGCCCGGAGCCAGTTGGCGGCCGCACTCGGTCAGCCCATCCTCCCTGATGTGGTGTTAGAGGATGTACTGGATACCCTGCGTACGCCTCCCCCCTACGATCGCTTGGCAGAAAAACTGCGGGCCCATCCGCTGCTCCAGCAACTGGAAGCATTGCAGCAAGCCGCACAGGCCCGGGAGCGCCTTGAACGTGCCCGGCGCTGGCCCGACATCGGCATCACGGTAGGCACCCAACAGCTTGCCGATACCCCCAAACGGTTCCTGACGGTTGGTTTTACCCTGCCCATTCCGCTGTTTCATCGAAATCAGGGGGCCATTCAGGCGGCACGTGCCACGTACCAGGCAACCGTGGCCGAGTGGAAAAATGCCCGGATTGCCCTCGAAACCTCCCTGCAGGCAACCTATAGCCGCCTGCTTGCAACGTATCGCGAACTCCAGCTTCTGAAGCAAGAGGCACTACCTGCGGCTGAGCAGGCCTACGAGGCCATTCGTGAGGGCTATCAACAGGGCAAGTTTAACGTGCTCGATGTGCTGGATAGCCAGCGCACGTTCTTCGAGATCGAGATGCAGTACGTGGACGTGCTGGCACGCTATCACCGCACCTACATCCAGCTCCAGGCCCTGACCGGGCAACTGCTGCCGTTTTCCTCTTCCAACTAAGACCCTATGAACGCCATGAACCGGTACCCTGCACTCCTCATCGTACTCACCATCGCCTTCCTGACCGGATGTGGCGATGAACCCGAAACCTCCCCCACCCCAGCGACCGAACATGCCGAAGAAATGGTAACGCTGCCCCTTGAAGTCCTTCAGGACTACGGGGTGGTTCTGGATACGGCCCGCGCCGGCACGATCACCGTAACGGTGGCGTTACCCGGCGAGATCAAGGTCAACGAAGACCGGCTCGTGCATGTAGTCCCCCGTGTACCCGGTATCGTGCAGCAGGCTTTTTACACGGTGGGCGACCGGGTTCAGCAGGGGGCACGCATGGCCCTGCTTGAAAGCAGGGAACTGGCCGAACTACAGGGAGCCTACCTTGCGGCACTGGAACGCTACAAGCTTGCCCGCGCCAATGCCGAACGTGAAGCCCGGCTCTTCAGGCAGAATATCGCATCCGAGCAGGAATACCTGGAAGCCCAGCAGCAACTGGCCGAAGCCACCATTGAACTGCAGATTGCACGGCAGAAACTCCTGGCCCTGGGCTTTTCGCAGGCGTATGTCGATAGCCTTCCGCAGCTTCCGGAAGAACAACTGGCAAGGTACGAACTGCGAGCCCCCCTCTCCGGCATTGTCGTCGACCGGCATCTTGCCCTCGGGGAAGCGCTTGAGGCCAACGATGTGGCCTTCACCATTGCCGATCTCCGGACCGTGTGGATTGACCTGAGTGTGTATCCCCGCGATCTCCCGAGGATACAGGCCGGTCAGCCCGTAACCATTCAACTGGGTCATGGGCTTCCCGTTATCAAGACGCGCATTCGTTTTGTGCGTCCCATCCTGGGCGAGGAGACCCGCACAGCCATTGCCCGGGCCGTCGTACGTAATCCGGAGGGACTGTACAAACCCGGAACGTTCGTGACGGGCCAGATCGAGGTGGGTAGCATTCAGGCGGACATTGTGGTACCCAAGACGGCTATCCTCTACATGAATGAGCAGCCGGTCGTGTTCGTGTATACCGGCGAGGGATTCAAACCCGTACCGGTAACCATAGGCCTGGAAAACGACACCTTGGTACAGCTTACGGGTGGCCTGCGCCCCGGGGATGTGTATGTACGAAAGGGTGGGTTTGTCTTACGTGCCGAACTGGAGAAAAGCGAGATGGAAGAAGGCCACGGTCATTAAGAGTCCCCGCTAAACGACTGAGAAACTGCCATGAACAAGCTGATTCAATTTACGCTCCGTAACCGCCTGCTCATGCTCGTGCTGGGCGCCCTTATCATGGGGGCGGGTTACTACAGCTATACCACGCTGCCCGTCGATGCCTTTCCGGATGTCTCTCCTTCCCTGGTCCAGGTATTTACCGTTACGGAAGGGCTTGCCCCACAGGAAGTAGAGCAATACGTAACCTATCCCATCGAGGCCGCCATGAACGGCCTGCCAGACGTGGAACGCATCCGTTCCATCTCCAACTTCGGCCTGTCGGTCGTCAACATTTACTTCAAAGATGGTACGGATATCTACTTTGCCCGGCAGCTGGTCAACGAACGCCTGCAGGAAGTGCGTGCCGAGATTCCCGAGGGCTTTGGTACGCCCCAGCTCGGTCCTATTTCCACCGGCATGGGCCTCATCCTGTTTTACTACCTGGACGACACCACGGGAAAGTACTCCCTTACGGAGCTGCGTACCATTCAGGACTGGCTGATCAAATACCACCTGCAGACCGTCCCGGGCGTTACCGAAGTGTTGGGTATCGGGGGGTTTGAGAAACAGTTCCACGTGAACGTGGATCCCGAAGCCCTTCTCAAATACAATCTGACCATCAACGAGATTATTGAGCGCATTGAAGCCAACAATCTGAACGTTGGGGCCCAGTTCCTTGAAAAGAACGATGAAGAATTCATCGTCCGGTCGGTGGGGCTGGCCACCGGGGTGAACGATCTCAGAAACATCGTCATCAAGACGGTTGACGGCACCCCCATCTACCTCCACGATGTGGCCGATGTACGCATCGGAGGGGCCATTCGCCGCGGGGTGCAGACCCGCAACGGTCTCGGGGAAGTGGTTGCGGGCATGGTGATTAAACTCTACGGGAGCAATGCTTCCACGGTTATCGGGCGGGTAGAACAGCGACTGGCAGAAATCAACAAAATGCTTCCGGAGGGGGTCCGTATCGTGCCCTACTACGAGCAGAAGACCCTGGTACAGGCCGCCGTTCATACGGTAACCAGTGCGCTGATTCAGGGGATTCTGCTGGTTATTCTGGTACTGGTGGCCTTCCTGGGAAGCTGGCGTCCCAGTGTGGTGGTTGCCCTCTCCATTCCCTTTTCTGTCCTGTTTGCCACACTGGGCATGAAACACTTCGGTATATCGGCCAACCTCATGTCGCTGGGCGGCCTGGCCATTGCCATCGGTATGATGGTCGACGGCACCATTGTCATGATTGAAAACGTCGACCGTCTGCTCCGCACCGCCGATCCCGATGAACCCCGTCTGCACGTGATTGCCCGGGCCTGTATGGAAGTGGCACGGCCCATCGTCTTTGCCATCTCCATCATCGTGATCGTATTTCTTCCGCTGTTTACCCTGCAGGGCGTCGAGGGTAAGACGTTTCGCCCGCTGGCCTACACGACGGCCATGGCCATGTTCGGCTCCCTCCTCTTTGCGCTCTTGCTGGCCCCCACCCTCTCCAGTTTGCTCATGAAACGTCCACGAAAGGAGCGCACGCGCCCTCCGCTTGCCGAGCGTATCCTCACGCGCATGATGGAGGCCTATCGTCCCGTGGTAACCTACTTCGTCCATCACCGCAAAAAGGCCGTGATGCTTGCCGCTGGATTGCTGGTCGTAGGAGCTTCCGTTTTTCCCTTCCTGGGCTCGGAATTTACCCCTACCCTGCAGGAAGGGACCATGGTCCTCCGGCTCACCATGGCGCCTTCCATTTCCCTGGAGGCGGCCAAAGAAATGGCCCTCCGGGTAGAGCGTAAGGTGATGCAGATCCCTGAGGTAACCGGTACGGTTACACGCATCGGGCGAGGTGAAGTGGGCGCCCATACCGACCCCATCAACAGCGCCGAGATGTACATCTTGCTCAAACCCCGTGACGAGTGGCGTGTGGATACGCAGGAAGAACTGGAAGTGCTCATACGGCAATCGCTCGGAGAAATTCCGGGGGTACTGACCAACTTCACCCAGCCCATCCAGATGACGGTGGATGAACTCCTGGAAGGCGTACGCGCCGAACTGGCCATCAAACTCTTTGGCGAGGATCTTCAAACCCTCAAAGAAAAAGCTGACGAAATCGCCGCGGTGGTCCAGCGGGTACGAGGCGCGGCCGACGTACAGCCGGACCAGATTGCCGGAAAACCTCAGCTCCGCATCCGTGTGGACCGTGAGGCCATCGCCCGCTACGGGCTGAACGTAGAGGATGTGCAGCGCACGGTACGTGCGGCCATTGGCGGTGAAGAAGCCGGGCAGATCTTCGAAGGCGTGCGGCGGTTTGATATCTACGTGCGGTATACCCCCGAACATCGCACGACGGTGGAGGACGTGCGGAATCTGCTTATTCCCTCTCCCGAGAACGAGCGTCTGCGCATTCCCCTGGAAGAAGTCGCCCTCATTGAGGAAATTGTGGGCCCCCGGCAGATTACCCGTGAGAACAACCAGCGGTTTATCACCATTCAGGCAAACGTGGTCGGCCGCGATATCGGCACCTTCGTTCAGGAAGCCCAGCAGGCCATCGACGCACAGGTTGATCTGCCGCCGGGGTACTATGTAACGTGGGGCGGCCAGTTCCGCCTGCAGCAGGAGGCCAACAAGCGGCTGATGGTCGTCATACCTATCACGCTGCTGCTGATCTTTATCCTGCTCTACTCCAGCTTTAATTCGCTCAAGAACTCGCTTCTTATTCTGCTGAATATTCCGCTGGCCCTCGTGGGAGGCATTGTGGCCCTGGCACTGACCGGGCAGAACCTCTCCGTGCCCGCCTCGGTGGGGTTCATTGCCCTTTTCGGTATTGCCCTGGAAAATGGTATGGTACTGGTTACCTACCTGAACAAGCTCGTTCGCGACGGCATCCCGATAGATGAGGCCTCCATTGAAGGCGCACTGCTTCGTCTGCGTCCGGTACTTATGACGGCCCTTACCACCTCCCTGGGCCTGATCCCGCTGCTGGCCACCGGGACCGGGAGCGAAGTGCAGCGCCCGCTGGCTACGGTCGTCATCGGCGGACTCGTTACGTCCACGATCCTGACCCTGCTGGTTCTCCCTGCACTCTACAAGTGGTTCGCCATTGAACCCGAAGCTCTCTAAACCACCCCAAGCACCATGAAAGCCATACACGCCTACATCAAACGCCACAAGCTCAGTGCCGTAACCCTCGCACTACGCAAGCTGGACACCCTCACCGGCGTCACGGTTATCGATACCCGCGGATTCGGCCGCGGCAGGGCCGAGAATGAACCCCATCGCATCGTCGAAGATCTCGTGGACTACGTACCCGGGGTCAAATTAGAGATTGTTTGCCTGGACGAGCTGGTTGAAGAGGTCGTCCAGATTATTCAGGAAAAGGCCCACACCGGCTTACGGGGCGATGGCAAGATCTACATCTATCCCGTAGAAGATGCCATACGTATCTCAACGGGGGAACGTGGACCTTCTGCCGTATAATCCAAGGAGGTGGCATGGCCAAGATTCGCATAGAACTCCCCATCATCCTTCCGGAGATCCCGGACGAACGTGACCCCTGTGTACAGCGGCTCATCGAAGCCCTTTCTGCCAAACCGGGTATTGAGCGGGTGCACGTGCTCCCTCCGGAGAATGGGACACCTGCCCGTCTGTGCGTCCACTACGATCCCGAACAGGTGCGCCTGGAGGATATCCGGCGCTGGGTACGCCAGACAGGCGCCCGCCTCACGGAGGCCTACGGGCATCTCATCCTGCCGGTCTCCGGCATCCGAAACGTACGTCACGCCCAGCGACTGGAACACCAGCTCCAACACAAGCCGGGCATCCTGGATGTGCAGGTAAGTCCCGCCGGTATCGTACGGATTGAGTACGATCGCCAACAACTTACCGAAGCGGATATCCGCACCCTGCTCAACCGGTTAGGGCTTGTACCCCGGGAAACATCCCTCCCACACCCGCACGAGAAAGAAGAGGAACATGCCCACGGGGGAGTCTTTGGCGAGCGTACGGAGCTTATCTTTGCCCTTCTTGCAGGCTTCTTCCTGGTATTGGGCTGGGTAGGCGCCACCTGGCTGGGTTTCCCGCCGCTTCTAAGCCGCATCAGTTACCTTGCCGCCTATTTCTTTGGCGGCTACTACACCGTCATCGAGACCCTGGAGAGCCTGAAACAGCGGCGGCTGAACATTGACTTTCTCATGCTGGCCGCCGCTGCCGGAGCCGCCGTGCTGGGCCACTGGGCCGAGGGTGCCTTTCTTCTTTTCCTGTTCAGTCTGGGCCATGCCCTGGAACATTACGCCATGGGGCGCGCCCAGCGGGCCATTCGTTCCCTGAGCGAACTCATGCCCCGTACGGCGCTACGCAAGGAAAACGGCACCCTGAAAGAAGTCCCCGTCGAAGCCCTGCAGGTGGGGGATGTGGTCGTGGTACGCCCCGGAGAACGCATCCCCGTCGACGGCATCGTGATGGAAGGTCAGAGTAGCGTCAACCAGGCCCCGGTGACCGGGGAAAGCATTCCGGTAGACAAACAGCCGCACCCCCAGCCCGATGCCGCGCTCAAGCAGTGGGAGCGTCTCTCAGATACCTACCGCGTCTTCGCGGGCACCATTAACGGCAATGGCACGCTGGTAATTCTCGTGGCCCGCAGAAGTCAGGATTCCACCATTGCCCGACTGGTCCAACTGGTTATGGAGGCAGAGACGGCCAAATCGCCCACCCAGCGCTTCACCGAACGTTTTGAGCGTATCTTTGTGCCTGCCGTCCTCGCCTTCGATGTCCTTGTGTTCATTGGAGGCATCGGACTCATCGGCTGGCCGGTGGAGCTGGCATTCTACCGTGCCATGGCCATCCTGGTGGCGGCCAGTCCGTGTGCGCTGGCCATATCCACTCCCAGCGCCATTCTCAGTGGCATTGCCCGGGCGGCTCAGCTTGGCGTCCTGGTCAAAGGAGGCGCACCTCTTGAAACGCTGGCGCTCGTACGGGCCATGGCCTTCGACAAGACAGGCACCCTCACCATGGGCCAACCACAGGTCACCGACATTCTGCCCACCGAGGACTCCCTCAAAGAACGCCTCTTTGAGACCCTGCTGGCCGTGGAACGGCTTTCCGATCACCCGCTGGCTGAGGCGGTCGTACAGTATATTGAGCAGCAGATGACGCTATCTTCCCTTCCGGATCCCGAAGAGGTGGAAACCATCCCCGGACACGGCATCCGCGGATATATGGAAGGAGAGCGGGTACTTATCGGAAACCTTCGCCTGTTTGAGCGCGAGCAGATTCCTGTACCTGAATCCCTGCAACGGCAGCTTGCCGCCCTGGAGCAGGACGGTAAAACCACCATGCTGGTCTACCGGGGAGACCGCTTTCTCGGCATCGTGGCTCTGCGGGACAACCCGCGTCCCGAGGCTCCCTCGGTCATTCAGGAGCTTCGCGCCCTGGGCATTCAGCGGATGATCCTGATCTCGGGAGACAACCAGCGGGTAGCCCAGGCCATTGCCCGGCAGGTCGGCATCGAGGAGGCCTGGGGCAATCTGCTCCCCGAGGATAAGGTAAAGGCCATACGGCGCCTTCGCGCGGAGACTCCACCGGTGGCCATGGTGGGCGACGGCATCAACGATGCCCCGGCGCTCGCGCAGGCCGATGTGGGCATTGCCATGGGGGCGGCAGGCTCCGATCTGGCCCTTGAGACGGCCGACATCGCGCTGATGGCCAACTCCCTGACCGGACTCCCCTTTGCCCGCGCCCTCAGCCTGAAGACGCGGCGCATCATCCAACAGAACCTCTGGGTCAGCCTGGGCATGGTGGCCATCCTCATTCCCGCAGCTTTGCTGGGACTTCAGCTAAGCCTTGCGGTCGTATTTCACGAGGGCTCAACGCTGGTCGTCGTCTTCAATGCCCTTCGTTTGCTTAGATTTACCTACCAACCTGCCTAATCCCATGTCCGATAAACGGCAACACGAAAAAGAGATCCAGGAAGAAGAACTTGAAGAACTCCTGGAAGGCGAGGAGTTTGATGAACTCCTCCGTTATACCGTGCCGGGATATGTCCTCAGCCTGGTGGTGGGCTGGTTCTTTGACGTCCAGGGCATGGAGCGAAGCGCCGTCGGTCAGTGGATTGTGCGCACGCTGGCCGGCGAGGGCGAAAGCATCTTTGAAGGCCTCTTTGCCCTGAAGAAACGCCTGCAACAGCAGGCCTTCTCCATGGCGCAGGCCTATGGATGGGGCAAAGCGATAGGCATGGTCGTACCCTGGATCATTGACTGGGGAAGTCGTGCGGCAGGGATAGATGTATATGGCGTTGAGGGGTTTTACATTCCTTTTTTCTATGCCATGAGCGATCAGCTTGGTGCCAACATTGCCGGCTTCGTGTATCTACGGCGACGTACGGGTTCTACCAGAGAGACCCTGAGCACCTACTTTACCCATCCTGTCATGCTCTCCAGTCTCCTGGTGATTCTCCTGGTGCCCGTAGGTCTGCTGGGCGCACGCCTGCTGGGCTTCAGTCCCACAACACAGGTGTATACCGCACTGGAGACCATTGCGGCCAACCTCTGCTGGGTGCCTCCGCTCGTCGGCATGCTGGTTGAACGGCGCGCCCAACGTCAGAATCCCTGACGATCCCGCTCCAGCACACGTCGGCGCTCTTCATACTCCTCCGTCGGGACTATCCCCGCGGGTGCGGGGACACCCGCTCGCCGAGCAGCTCGTCGTGCTCCAGAAAGGGACTATCCCCGCGGGTGCGGGGACACCGGCGTCCAAAAGAAGGGTGCCGATTGAAGGTAAGGACTATCCCCGCGGGTGCGGGGACACCAGTCATAGGTGGATTTTATGATATCCTGAATGAGGACTATCCCCGCGGGTGCGGGGACACCGCCTTCAAGTATTGCCTGTAAACAGCCTGCTTGGGACTATCCCCGCGGGTGCGGGGACACCCACCAACAAAACAGTAGGCGAAGATGGCTCTGAGGACTATCCCCGCGGGTGCGGGGACACCCGTGACGAAGCCTGTGGTAGGAAGCGCGGGAAGGGACTATCCCCGCGGGTGCGGGGACACCCTTGAAGCCGCTCGGGCGCCGGAGCCAGATCGGGGACTATCCCCGCGGGTGCGGGGACACCTCGTAGTCCTCTCGGTCCAGGGGCACGGTCAGGGGACTATCCCCGCGGGTGCGGGGACACCTGCTACGACCTTCACGGTTCCGCCTCCGTTTTGGGACTATCCCCGCGGGTGCGGGGACACCTCCTCTCCGGTGCAATACTCTTGCCACCGTTTGGGACTATCCCCGCGGGTGCGGGGACACCGGCTGCAGCGGCTTGGGCGGAACAACATCACAAGGACTATCCCCGCGGGTGCGGGGACACCGCCGCCCCAACACTTCCGGCGGAAAGCACTTGGGGACTATCCCCGCGGGTGCGGGGACACCTTCCGCGCCCTTCCGAGTGACGCGGCCGGGTTGGGACTATCCCCGCGGGTGCGGGGACACCGGGACCCGCACGGACGTGTAAAGATTTTGTGAAGGACTATCCCCGCGGGTGCGGGGACACCCAATATCGTAGGCGGTGCCGTCACCCGCAAAAAGGACTATCCCCGCGGGTGCGGGGACACCTTTCAGACGGCATCACTCCTTGTGCTGGTGAGAGGACTATCCCCGCGGGTGCGGGGACACCTGCTACGACCTTCACGGTTCCGCCTCCGTTTTGGGACTATCCCCGCGGGTGCGGGGACACCTCCTCTCCGGTGCAATACTCTTGCCACCGTTTGGGACTATCCCCGCGGGTGCGGGGACACCGGCTGCAGCGGCTTGGGCGGAACAACATCACAAGGACTATCCCCGCGGGTGCGGGGACACCGCCGCCCCAACACTTCCGGCGGAAAGCACTTGGGGACTATCCCCGCGGGTGCGGGGACACCTTCCGCGCCCTTCCGAGTGACGCGGCCGGGTTGGGACTATCCCCGCGGGTGCGGGGACACCGCCGAACGGAAAGAGTCGGCGGTGAAACTCAAGGGACTATCCCCGCGGGTGCGGGGACACCTCCGGGGGAGCAGTGGATCACCCGCGCCGCCGGGGACTATCCCCGCGGGTGCGGGGACACCCGGCCCGGCGCATCGTCGCCGGTGAGACGGCGGGGACTATCCCCGCGGGTGCGGGGACACCGCCACCTACGTTGAGACCGATCCGCTCGACAAGGGACTATCCCCGCGGGTGCGGGGACACCATTTCCGCAACGGTTATTTAGATTCGGACTAAGGGACTATCCCCGCGGGTGCGGGGACACCTGGATCGTCACCCAGAGCGAGCCAGTGGCTTTGGGACTATCCCCGCGGGTGCGGGGACACCAGCTTGGTGGACGTCTGCGTGATCTCCGTGCCGGGACTATCCCCGCGGGTGCGGGGACACCCCGGCCGATCCGCAACCGGCCGTGAAAGATGAGGGACTATCCCCGCGGGTGCGGGGACACCCTGGCCGTCTCCGATCGACCACCGGCGGCGCAGGGACTATCCCCGCGGGTGCGGGGACACCACTCAGATGAATTGCGCGCCGACAGCGGGGATAGGACTATCCCCGCGGGTGCGGGGACACCCCCGGCAAAACGTCGGTGATCACAAGTGAGAAGGGACTATCCCCGCGGGTGCGGGGACACCCCGCCCGTTGTCGTTCCGCATCCGGCCGAGCAGGGACTATCCCCGCGGGTGCGGGGACACCAAGCGCCAGGGCACTTCGCCCTGGCGGCTCACGGGACTATCCCCGCGGGTGCGGGGACACCAGGAAGCGTTACTATCGCGGCGGTTACCGGGAGGGACTATCCCCGCGGGTGCGGGGACACCCCGCTTGTCAGCTGAAGTGATAGCCGAACCGAAGGACTATCCCCGCGGGTGCGGGGACACCCGAGGCGCTCGTCAACGGGGTGGAGGAAGGCGGGGACTATCCCCGCGGGTGCGGGGACACCTCTATGCCATTATGGCATAACCGCGGCAAAAAAAGGACAATTAAGGATTGATTAGAGAGACGATCCCTCCTCTTCGTCCAGGTCCGGTCTTTCCACCAGCCGCAGGATCGGATCTCCCGCCTCAAGCGGCGGCTCCTCGGCCTCCACCAGTCGAGCAAGCTCCTCCACGTCGTGCGCCGCCGTCAACCCACGCCACGCCAGCCACAATCCTTCGTACTCCACCAGCTCCTTTTTGGGCCAGCCCAATAGCCGCATATCCAGACCAGAAGGCGCTTTGCGATTGCGCCAGAGCAGCACCACACCCCCATCTGGCGGAATCAACTCGGCCCAGGACAGCAGGACCTGCCAGACCCGCTCACGCACATCCCGGGGCATCCGGGGCGCCACATACACGCCCGGTGCTATTTCCAGCATGCAGGAAGCCAGAAAGCCCCGAAAGCGGCCAGGCGTGTTACGGGTCACGGCGATCGTCATGGCCATCGATCAGTTCCTTGATGTAGTCAATCATGCGTGGAATGACCTCCTCGTCCCGCAGCGTGCGCCCGGCCAGCGTCCGGGTCACCGATTCGATGTCGCGCCCGCCCTCCGTGATGAACTGCCGCACCGCACGAAAGGCCACCGGTACGGTGACCGTGGTTCGAAACAGATCGGCAATGTCCAGCGCAAAGGCATGGCCGGAGGCCTCATGGATGAAGCCGAGCTGTGGGATGGTGCCGGTTACGGCCACGGCAATCCGGGCGGCCGCGTAAACGGCAACGGCTGCATGGTTGATCGCGTTGTTGACCAGATCGTTGAGTTCAGGATGCTGGCGATCGTACCGACGGCCCCGCCAGTCAATGCCGAACTGCCGCGCAAGCTGCCGATAGCTTTCTTTGACGCGTGCCCCTTCGATTCCGCGCAGCGTGTCCAGATCCTGAATGTACGGTGGCAACGCTCCGCCCAGCCGAATGGCGTACATGGCACGGGCCACCTCCAGCCGACGCGTTTCGTCGGCCCAGAGACGGGCATGCCGACGTGCTCGCTCCGAACGGTCGGGGCCAAACGGCATGCTGACGGCATAAAGCCGTACCCCACCGGAGCCGACCGCCAGCAACCCGGTCTGCTGACGGGCCAGCAGGCGCAGCGCATCGTGGCTGACGACGGTGCCCGGTCCGAGCAGGATGTTGGAGACCTGCTGCAGCGGAATGTCGTAGGTGCCGGCGGCCAGCCGATCGGTACCGGCCGTGGTGAACACCAGCGTTCCGTCTTCGGCGCTCAGGCGGCCCCGCTCCAGCCACAGCAGTCCGTGCCGGTCGGCCTGCGGCACCCGCGCCGATTCGAGTCCGAGGCGTCCTTTGAAAACCATGAGCGCATTTCTCCTCTTCAGGCCCGGCGGAGCTTGAGCATGCCGTAGCCGAAGCTGGTGTGGCGTCCGACGCCCCGGCGGAGCATTCGCATGAACGCGGCACTGTCGGTGACGGTCAGCACCCCTTCGAGGGTTACGTCCGGACGCTGGATGACCGTGACCGAACGCGACGAACCGTTCGTCCGGCGCGTCATTCGTTCGATGGAAAACCGCGTCATGCGAACGGTCTCCACCCGGGCGCCTCCTTTTTCAGGGCGGGCCATCTGACGGCGAAGCCATTCCGCATAGACGGCCTCGCGATCCAGCACAGCCTCGGGTTGGCTCCAGGCCGCATCGAGGAAGACGTCCAGTTCCTGACCTTTCTGCCAGCGCCGCCCCCGGGGCGATTGCCCGGCCGAGGCCTTGCGCACCACCGGGCAGACCCGTACGCTGAAGGCCAGCCGCATTCCGCGCGGGATCTCCGTGGGCATCGGCTTCGAAGCGCCACGATCCCAGCCGCAGATGGCATAAACGGCCGGGCTGGCAAACCCCCGGGCAAGCTCCTGCAGCGTCTCCCACGGCACATCCGCATAGCCGAGTACCCGGACCCAGGGTCCCCGCCGATTTTCCCCCTCGACGGCAAACGGCCGCGGGGCCTGCGCCTGGAAGAGTTCGCCCAGGGCGCAGTGCACCAGGTAGGACAGGCTCACCGGCCGGCGCGCCCGGAAAAGATCAAGCATCCGGCCCAGTTCGTAAAGGCGCCGGACGTCGAGCCAGAGTTGCACCATGTGAAAAGGCGTCGGGTCGGCTCGTCCCTGGCTTGCATTATCCTTCATGACGTTCTCCGGCTGGATGGACGGACAGTTCTCCCATGGCGATCCAGCGGCTGCCCACGTGGATCTGGTTGGCCCAGTCACGCCGGTCGGTAACCGGCCGCCGCAGATTTTCTCGAATGCCTTCGACGGGCGGCGGATCGTCAGGGCCCGTCTCCCACCAGACCCGATAGAAGTCAGCGCGGTCGGCCCGCGCGTCCAGCGGCGCCCGTCGCAGCGCATCCAGCAGATCGGCCGCCTCCACGCGTCCGATAAAAAGCGGCGCAGCCGGCAGACAGGGCTTGCGGCCGATAAACAGCGGCCGCGCCGGAAAGCGGAGAGCCTGTTCGAGATCCGCCAGCGTGGGCGGCTCGTCCGGTGGGTCAAGCGTGAGCGCGACGGTATAGACGGCGTCGGCCCAGTAGTCGCGCAGGCGGATGTGGATGCCGAGGCTGGCCGTACCGCCCTGGCGGGTTTCCAGCGTACCGCGGGTGGTCCAGGCCCGCTCGTCATGCAGAAACGGCTGCGATAGATCCACCGTCTGAAAGTCGCGCAGCTGCTGACCGCGTCGGTCTTCGCGCACGGCGTAGCGGAGGCGCTCCTGCAGACGCTCCAGGCGGGCCGTCTCGGCATGCGTGTAGCCCAGCGCATTGGCCAGCAGGCCGGTCATCATGGAAAGCGCCGGATAGGGCTGGATAAATCCATACTGATCCACGATGGGCGCCCCGAAGCTCATCAGCGGGGCATCGAAGCGTAGCAGGAGGATTTCCATCATGCCCCTCCCTGGATTTTTTCAGCAACCCAGTCGGCAATCTCCGGCACGGCATTGAGCGTGTCCACCTGAAGCTGGCGTTGCACCGCTTCGGGCAGGTCGATGGCCGCCAGTCGGCGCTCCGTCAGCTTGCCGTACATCCGGTCCATCTGCTCGACGTAACGGCCGAGGGCGCGGTAGCTGTTGACGAGCACGCCCTCGCCGTCCAGCGATACCGGTCGGTGGAAGGCGTTGGCCAGGGTGCGCGGCTGGGATCGGCCCCACTCCACCAGCATAAACTGAGCGTAAGCGTGGGGTGCCGTCGAACCCAGCTTGGCGCCCGGCGAGACCGTGGCGATCAGGTGCAGCAACCGCCTGACGACTTCGGCGGCCAGCGTACGATCGGCCTCCTGCCAGGCCGCCGGCGGCACGCCTTCCAGGTTCGAAACCAGCAGCGGCACGTCCACCACCACGTAGCCATAAAACAGGCCGCTCGTCAACTCCTGGTTGTTGAGGTGCCCGCTGCCCAGCTCGCCTTCCCCTTCCTGCGCGACCAGTTCGTCCACCGCCGTAAAGTAGTCGCTTTCGCTTTCTTCCGCGTGCGTCGTGAAGGCATGCGCCACGTGGATGGCGGCATCGCCCCGGGCCAGCACGTCGCTGGTCGCCATGCGCCCGAACAGGGCTGCGTCCAGCCCGGCCGCCAGATACAGCCCTTTGAGATTCTTTTTCAGCTCCCCCTTGCCGATGGCCTGCAGCTCCTGATATACCCGTTCCAGCTGCTCGTCGGAAAGCGGCGCCGCGGCATCCGCCCATACCTCGCGCAGGGCATCCAGCCGCTCCCGGATGCGCCGAGTCAGGTAATCGACTTCGGGACGGCCCAGGATGATGACCTGGTTTGATTTGAGCTGGTCCAGCAACGTCGCATCGTCCACCTCATCGCTCATCAGCTTCTTGAAATCGGTTTTGCTCAACGACTCGTCCGAAACGATCAGCTTCTGCAGATGCAGCGCGAAGGCTACCACCAGCCGCAACGGATACCCTTCCTCGACGAGCGGCCGGGCAATGCATCGTTTGAACGTCTCGCGCGAACGAAGCGAACGGGGCACATCCAGTCCGTAGAGGGCATGCTCGCCCGAAAAATTGCGCCAGTGATACTTCAGGCACTGGGACGAAACACGGGTACGAATAGCCCCGCCGAAGGGCAGGCGCTTGGCGAATCCGGCGTCGTCCCGGTTGAGCAGCGCGGCGGGATACGCCGTCAGCGTGTGGATCTGAACGAATGCGGATACCATGGCTTTTACGGGTTTGGTTTTGATGGAAAGGACGTATCGATCGGGCCTCAGGCGGCCTCACGTTCCTGTTGATAGCGCCGGGCGTAGTAGTCCCGGGCGATGCGCAGCCGGACGGTGTCGGCCTTTGCCCCTTCCTGCTCAAAAAGCAGATCGGCCACGTCGGCCCAGTTGGCCAGCTGGTTTTTGGCCGAGAGGTACTGCGCCATCCTCCGCAGGAAAACGGCAAGCTGCGGTCCCCGGGCGCGAAGGAGCTGCGTGAAGCGCAGCTCGGACCATCCGGCCTCGGCCAGCGCACGCCCGAGCGGAACCTGATAGTCGTGCAGCTTAATGCAATGGGCCATGCCCATGAGTAGCGTAGCCCAGCAGCGTTCGTCCGCCTCGTCGCCGATACGCACGGGCGCTCCTTCGTCGCGCAGGTAGAACAGCACCTTCCACAGGGCCGCGGTGAACGGCGCCTCAAAAGCGATGCGGCGCAGTTCGGCGCGCTCGCCGGACGAGAGCGCCTCTGAGGCCAGCAATCCAGCCGCCTTACCAACGGCCTGGCCGCGCGTGATCGACGGCCCTTCGGTCTGGATCTGCGTCTTCATGACCGGACCTCCTGTTCGGTTGATAGGGAACGGGTTGCATTGAAGGCATACGGCAATACCTCGCGGGATCGGGCCTCGAAGATCGCATGGGCCCGGCTGCGCGCCCGCCAGTGATGCGCGGACGCCACGGGCATACCGTGCTCGGCCACCGCGAACTGACGCCGGGCTTCGGTCAGCAGAAAGCGTTCCCAGTCGCGACGGGCAGTTTCTTCGTCCTGCTCCACGGAAGCCCACAGACGATCGAAGAACTGCGCATCCACGGCGCGATCGAAGGCTTCGATCCAGGGCGTCACCTGCTCCCACTCCACGCGGGCATCCCGTCCACCGCTCAGCAGCGCGGCCAGCGCCGGATAGAGCACCTTGCGCTGCACATCTGCTGCCAACCGGACGCGCTGTTCGGCCCGGCGGGCCAGCTTCGTGCGCCGCTCCTCGGACCCCGAGAGCCATCGCGCCGCCGCCTGCGACACCGGCACGATCCGAAAGTGCAGACCGCCGGTCTTTCCCTGACCGCGCACGAGCGTACGGGCCACCAGGTACACCCCGTCTTTTTCATCTTCCCGGAAGGCAAGCGCTACAGGCGGTTCGTAATCGCCGGACAGGAAGACCTGCTGGAGCAGCCGGTACGTGAAGCCACTATCGCTTACGGTCAGCGCTTTCGGTTTGTCCGACTTTTCCACGGGCGTCCAGGGATCGCCTGTGACGCCGTTCAGCTCCTTCGGAGCCGCAACACGTGGCCCTTCGGTGTTGGCACGCCAGCACACGATGTGCCCGTTCTCCTCCAGGAATCGAATCCGACGACACACTTCGATGAAGTATGGATCGCAGGTTTCGAGTGGGATGCCGCTCTGCTTCTTTCCATCCCAGGGCAGCAACCACAGCAGCGCGTGCCCCCCGAGGTCGTAGCGGTCGGCAAACGACAGGCGGGCGTCGAGCAGCACCTGCACGTCGCGGCGGAAGTGGGCGCCCGGCGAAAGTGCCCGGGTGAGCCCCACCAGGGGACGATTGCCGAATCCCCCGTTCATGCGCACAATGCCATAGTTGCCCCGGCCCAGAAAGCCTTCCATCGTCTGGAGCGTCACCAGCGCGAACAGCCAGTGTTCGGGCCGGGGCTGCACGATGCGCCGGGCCTTCAGGTCGTGATTTTTTGCCGTAATCAGCACGTCGAGCTGGTCCGGCGTCTGCACATCGGCCTTATAACGGGCAGCTTCCAGCGAGCCTTCCGGAACAGGAGGCTGCATGAAGGCCGGGCGGCTGAGATCGGATACCACCAGATACCAGGCCGCTTCTTCGCCGCCGGCCAGCTCCACCAGGGCCTGTCGCCAGCGTGCGGCCTCTTTAGGAAAGGCATCGCCCGTGATGCGCGCCACGGCCATGGCCACAAGCTGCACCAGAAAGCTGTGCCAGGCCTGCTGCTGGTGCGGTTGCAGCGCTTCGAAGCCAAGCACCGCATCGCGTAGCAGGGCCACGATCACCTCCGGCAACGTACAGCCCCGCACCGTCTTGTCTTTGAACCGCACCCGGATCAGGGGTTCGTCCAGAAGAGCGTATCGCATCATGATTCCTCCCTAATCGTCAGGTTACCTGGGGCCGACGTCTAAAACCACGTTGTCCAAGAATCATTCTGGGAAAGCGAGCGGCTGGAATCCTGTATGCTAAGCGTCCTCTAGTACCAGTTACTTCCATCTGGCACCGAGCATCCCTGCAAATTGTGATTGTCTGGACTTTATAATTGCCTCCCAAATCAAGCAGCTGACACCACTCATCAGGTGAGAGGACACCAACCGCCTCTTGTCCACAAACCAGAATCAGATACGCACCGAAGAGACCACTTTGTGCATAGTCATTTAGAAGTGTAGCTATATCTTCCTCTCTCAATGTGAAGCGCCATCGTCCATTCTTTCCGCTGGCATAGCGAACCAGAATTCGAGTACTGCTGTTGATGATAAAGTGACCAGCGGTATCGTTAAGTTCGCGAACCGCTAACTGACCGTTGTGCCGTAGAAGAATTCGCAAAACGGCACCGTCCACTTGAGAACGACGAGAAATGCACATAACTTTACCTCCGTTTTGGATTAAAGGATTACCTAGCCCTATCGCCAGAAGCGAAACCCCGAAGCTTGAAGCTTGCGGGGTTTCGCTTTTTTCAACCTCCACGGGAGTGGAGAATCTGTTGATCTACGGTAGAACCTAGATCAACAGTAAGGACTATCGCCAGCATTCTGGCGTCACGTTCATTTTAATTACTGTTGATCTAGGAAAGTTCCAACGCCTCATTAAAATCTTTCCGGAGGCCCAGGCGGTCGTAGTGGAACCGCCTTCCGGCGAACACAAAGGAGAAGCCGCCGTCGAACGGAGTCACGTCCCGGGCTTTCGGTTCTTCCGGTAGCTCGTCGCCGACCATCCAGGAAGCCACCGGTAGCGTTCCGACAGGCCAGCCGAACGGTCCCAGAACCGGCTCCGGTAGCTCGACCCGGTAGTCGTCGTCGCCCAGCCGAGTACGCGGCGCAATGTCCCGGCCGAATGGATGCGCCCCGAACGGCCGCTCGAAATGAAGTCCTGTAATCTCGGGCACATAGCGATTGGCGGCTTCCTGTCCGAGTATGTGGCGCTGATGGGCCTCCCAGCGTTCGCCTTTTTCCCGGACGATCTGCTGCAAAACGGCCGGATGCGTGGCGCGTTCTACCAGGCGGCGGTTGTCGCGGGGGATCTGCCACAGGTTCTGGCCTTCGAGCACGCGCCAGGTCGCCTCGATCACCCGCAGGTCCGGATACACGGTGCCGAGGCCGTGCGGTCCCCGTGCCCCACCGTCGGGCTGGATGGTCCGGGTCAGATCTCGTTCCGCCGGCGTCAGCACCAGACACACGGCCTGTTCGTAGCCTTTCGGCCGCGGGCGCTCGTGGCGATGCAGCCGTCCGATCCGCTGCAGCAGCACGTCGATCGGGCACAGGTCCGTGATCAACAGGTCCGCATCGATGTCCAGGCTCTGCTCCACCGTCTGCGTACAGGCGGCCACAATGCCCCGCTTCGGACTGTTTTTGCCAAAGGCCGCCTCGATGGCGGCATCCAGCGCCCGGCGATCTTCCGGAGCGTAGCGGCCATGATGCGGAACGGGCTGGCCGTTGCAGGTCAGCAGCAGCGAACGATCGTCGCACGCCGCTTCCTCGAGGGCCCGCTGTACGGCCAGACAGTCTTCCACCCGGTTGCGGATGAGCAGCACGCGCGCTCCGGCGCGGGCATGCTGCAGGGCCCGTTCGGCAATGGCCTGCGGATCGGAAGCGATGGGCTCAAGACGGAGCGTCACCGGCTTTTCCCGGCCGGACGATGCAGCGGATACCGTCTCGAGCCTCTGGCGGCCGGCATCCACGTGCGTCAGCAACGGGTAGCGCTCGCCTTCCGCCTCGTCGAGCGGTGGTGGCGTACCGCCCTTCGTCGCGTAACGCACGCGCGCCACGGAACCCAGGGTGGCCGACATGAGCAGCGCGTGCCCTCCCGCCGCCAGATGAAAGGCCAGGATCCGCTCCAGCAGGGTCGTCATGTAGGGGGCCGAGGCGTGCACCTCGTCGACTACCAGAAAATGGCGAAGTAGTGCGGCGGCCCGCATGTGGGCATGGCTGACCTGAAGGCCCGCGAGCAGCACCTGATCGATCGTCCCCACCACGATGGGACCGGCCAGATAGCGCTTGGGATGCTCGGCCGCCCATCCGCGGTAGCGCAACGCTTCGTCGTCCCACAGCACCTGAAAGTCCGGCAGGCGAACGGCCTCCGCCTCGTCCACGCGCAGGTAGCCCGGAACGGCCAGCACCACCGGAGGACGATGGGCTTCCGGAAAGACCCGGGCCACGATCTCGGTAATGCGTCGGTGGATCTGCGAGGCCGCGCTGCGGGTAGGCAGGGCGAAGTACATCCCATCCACCAGCCCCTCCTGATAGAGCCGGAAAAAGCGGGCCACGGCCGCCTCGGTTTTGCCCGAACCGGTGTCCGATTCGAGAATGGTCAGACTTCCCTGCGGATGCACCGGAAGGTCGTAGCAGGCCTGCTGGATGGGATAGGGCGTACCGGCTTCGATCACCCCGCGGAATCCCACGGGCACGTCCCCCAGCGCCTTGCGCCCGCCTGCAGCGTCCAGAAACAGCGACTGCAGTGCCTGCCGTGCTCCCTCCCGCGCCCGCTCGATCGGACACATCGGATCTGCCGTCTCGTCGGCATAGGGGAAGAAGCGCGTGTCCGAACCGATCCAGTCGGCCAGTGTCAATAGACCGTTGAACGCGTGCTGAAAGCGTGGATCTGCGGGAAATGGTTCGGCGCCGTCTGCAAAAGCCGCCGGGAACCACAGGCGCACCAGTTCGGCCAGACGGCGCCAGGCCGCTCGAGGATCGCGCCGCGCGTTAGGGCGCCAGTAGTGCGCCCGGAAATCCCCTTCCGGCAGCACCGGCCGGCCATGATGAGACCAGGTGGCCAACAGGAAGTGGTAGAACACTTCTTCCGACACGAACCATCCCGCCATTTCCCCTATTTTGAGCGGCTCCAGCCACCGGGCCGGTTCATCTGCGCAGAGGATCTCGACGATGGGGCGCACGTGCCCCGGGCTGCGCACGCGAGGATCGAACGCCTGGTCCTGAAAGCCGTGGTTGGCTTTGCCCGCATCGTGCAGCGCCGCCAGCACGGCCAGTCGGGCCACGTGCACCTCCGCCAGGTCGTTCCACCCGATCAATCGGGCCAGGCGTTTCCGAAGCAGCGTGCGTTGCAGCAAGGCCTCGACGACGGCCGCCACGTCGGCCGCGTGGGCAACCAGCGGATGCCAGGCCACAATGTTTTCGGGGTGTCGCTCCTCCGTGTACCGGAGCTTGGCCCAGAACTGAGCAGGCGAAGGGGCTCCCTCCATGGCTTTTTTCTGGATTGGTTCAGCGATGAGTCCAGGTCAATTGCTTCATGCCGGCGTCGGCCAGGGTACGCAGCTTGCCTCGTTCCACCAGTTTCCAGAAAAGCGCACGGGTAGCCTGTGCATCGGCTACGGCCGTATGCAGGGGGTTGTCCGGTTCGATCCCCAGCGCGTGCAGCAGGGCGACGAGCCGGTAATCAGCCTGTTCGGGCAGCAAACGCCGGGCCAGTCCAAGTGTGTCGATGAACCGGATGGGTGGCACGGACAATCCCAGCCGTCCGGCCTCGTACGTGACGAACCAGAAGTCGAAGCGCAGGTTGTGTCCGACGACCACCCCTTCCCGAACATGCGCGAACAGCTCCCTGAACTGTGCGCGCTGCAGTCGCTGCGCGCTTGTCCCTTTCCAGAGCAGGAGCGGCTCGCGTGCGCCGAGCAGCGCCAGTTCGACGATCGCGGCGCCACGATCAGGCCGCAGCCCGCTGGTCTCCACGTCGAAGAAAAGCAGCGGTGCCACTTCGAGCGGCATTCCTTTCCAGCGCATCTCCCTGAGCTGGAATAAGCCGAAAAGCCCTGTCTCGGCAAGGTGGCACCCCGGTTTGCTCCGGCCGGTTCCGCCTGGAGCAGGCTATCGCCGGCTGCTCAGCGGCAACGATCCCAGTAGATCGTGTAGCGCTCGTGGTGCACTTCGTAAAAGGGCTTGAGCAGCACGTCGGCGGGTTTACCGACGCCCACGGTGTGGAAACGCAACTCGCCGCCGGTGGCCAGGGGTTTCACCCAGTCTTCCACGCGGTTCAGATCGCCGCAGAGCTTCGGGACCGGCGGGGCCGGCCAGCCGAAAAACTCCCACTGATCCTTCGCGTAGGCGCCGCCCTCGGGCATGCCGCGGCTTCCGAAAACGCCGGCCAGCACGATCGGTCCGTAGAGGATGGCAAAGCGATCGGGATTGTCCGGCATGGTTTCGACACGAAGGCGCATCGGGAGCGTGATTTCCACTTCGTCGCCCGGCTGCCAGACGCGTGCCAGCGTCAGGTAGCTTCCCGGCCGGCTCGTCACGGATTGCACCTCGCCGTTGATCCGGACGTCGAGGGCGTCCTGCGCCCAGGATGGATGCCGCACTTTCACCACCAGCCGCTGCGGCACCTCCGGGTCGAAGTCCAGCCGCACGCGGTTGCTTTCCGGAAAGGCCGTCTCCAGACGCAACCGGAGCGCCCGCCGCTCCCAGTTCAGCTCCGAAGGAATGAACAGGTTCACGTACAGCGTATCGCCGTTGTAGAAGTAGATGAATTCGTTGTACTTGACATGGTTTTCCATGCCGATCCCGACGCAACACCAGAAGGAATGCTCCGGGGTCGCGTAGGTTTTGAAGTGTCCGGGACGAAGCGACATGTAATAGGTGAACATACCCCGTTTGGGGTCCTGCGAGGCCAGAATGTGGTTGTAGAGCGCCCGCTCGTAGAAGTCCACGTAGCGGACTTTTTCCGGGTGCAGCGCAAACAGATGGCGCGTGAGGCGCAGCATGTTGTAGGTGTTGCAGGTCTCGGCGGTACCTTCACCCAGGCGGTTGGCGAGGCTGTCGCGCGGTCCGAAGTGCTCGTTCTGCGAGTTACCGCCGATGACGTAGGTATGGTGCTGCACCACTTCTTCCCAGAAGAACTCGGCCACGGCCCGCAGCGAGTCGCTGCCGATCAGTTCGTACTGCCGCACCACCCCGATGACCTTGGGGATCTGCGTGTTCGCATGCAGGCCGGTCAGGTTCGGAATGCCGCGGGCCAGTGGGGAGAGCACGGCCGCATGGTAGAATTTCTCGCTCAGCTCGCGGTGTTTCGGGTTGCCTGTGATGCTGTAGAGGTTGGCCAGCGCTTCGTTCATGCCGCCGTGCTCGGTGCGGAGCATCTGCTGCCACTGGGCGGGCGTCAGGTTCTTTGTGGTTTCGTAGGCCCAGTCGGCCAGTCGGGTCACCACCTCCAGCGCCTGCTCGCTGCCGCCATACCAGTAGGCATCGATCAGTCCCTGAAAGATTTTGTGCATGGTGTACCAGGGAACCCAGGCGCCGTTGAGCGAGAAAGGCTCGGCCTGCCAGATCTCGCCCCGGGCGATTTCGGCCCAGAGGCGATCGCCTTCGGGAATGGCTCCCACGTAGCCGTTGCCGTGTGCGCGTTGCACTTCGGCCAGTTCGCTTACGATGTAGTCGATGCGCGCACGGGCCTTCTCGTCGCCGGTGGCCGCGTAGTACATGGACAGCGCCGACAGGTAGTGCCCCAGCGTATGGCCCGAGATGCCCTGCGATTCCCAGCCGCCGTACTCCGGCGCTTTCGGCTCCAGACCGGCGAAGCGACGAAAGCGGCTGAGGAGTCGGTCGGGGTCCAGCTCGAACAGATAGGCCACGTCCCGCTGCATGGCTTCAAGGAAAGGGCTGTCGAGCAGCCGGACGGCCCGCGGCGGGAAGGCGAAGGCCCGGAGGCGTTCCCGGGAGCGGGCGTCCGTTTCGGCCGTGAGCGGCTGCGCCTGCAGCGTGTGGCTCAGCAGCAGTCCCGATAGCAAAATCCAGCAGATGCGTGTGGGCATAGTAAACAGGTCAGGGTCTGAAAAAGAAGCAGTTGGCGTCCAGCGGTTCACCTCTCGACCTGAGGGCTCGTACCACACAATCTGACGGGTGGTCGTTACTGGAAGATAGCCTCTGCCTTAACCGCTTTCTCCGACAGAGTTCTATCACTGATCCATAATCGACTGCGCAAAGCAATGACGCATTTCCAACTTTCATGAATTCCTAAACATTTTCAATAATATAAAATCATTTCATATAATTTGTCAACAAAAAAACAAAAATACCCTTTCCAGAAAGAGAAATCGCTTTTTCTCAATCGAAGAAATGCTGTGCAAAAATCAAATTTTTCACGTTCTTTCGATTTTCACAGAACAGGCCGCATGCGCTGGCTGAACGCCGATCGAATCTTTTTGCAGCGCTGGCCCGTTTTAGCAAGGATTTAGGATGCACGTAGCTACGAAACGTCCTATGCCCTCGGAAGCCTCCACGCAGAAGCGCGTCACCATCTCGGACGTGGCCCGCTACGCGGGCGTCTCGAACGCGACCGTCTCGGCCGTGCTCAACAACAAGGGTACAGTCAAGGAGAGCACCCGTCGTCGTGTGCTGGAAGCCATCGAAAAGCTGAACTACCGGCCCAGCGGCGCCGCCCGCCGTCGCCTGCAGCCCACGCTGCACCGCACGATCGGCCTGGTCGTCAAGGAAGTCGATAATCCCTACTTTGCCGACATCTTCCTGGGCGCCCGCGCAGTGGCCAACCAGCATGGCTATACCGTGCTCATCACCAGCTCGGAAAGCGACTTTGCTTCCGAACACCGCATCGTCGACCTGTTGGCCGACAAGGACGTCGATGGCCTGATCATCAATCCGCTGCTCGAAGAACAGGCGGACCTTTCCCACCTGTTCGAACTCAAGCGCCGCAACATTCCCTTTGTGCTCATTGAAAACGTCCTCGGCCTGCAGGCCAACATCGTGGACGTGGACAACGTGGCGGCCTCCAAAGAAGCCACGCGCTACCTGATCGAAGGCGGACACGAACGCATCATCCACTTTGCCGGGCCGCGCTACTCGCTGCACACCGAAGAACGCATTGAAGGCTTCCGGCGGGCCTTCAGTGAAACGAATCTGATCTTCCGCGAAGACATGATCGTCTACGCCGGGGCCCGCCTGAAAGACGGCTACGAAAAGGGCCTGGCCTACTTCCAGGAACATCGCGACAACCCGCCGACGGCCGTCACCTGCTACAACGACCTGGTGGCCATCGGGCTGATGCGGGCGCTGCACCAGCTCGGCATCAAGGTGCCCGATCAGGTCTCCATCATCGGGTACGACGACATCGCCATCGCCGAATACCTGCCCATCCCGCTGACAACCGTGCGCGTGCCCAAAACGGAGATGGGCGCCAAAGCGGCCGAACTGCTCATCCGCCAGATCGAGGGGGCCAATGGACGGGGCGGTTCGGATGCGGTCGAGCGCATCTTCTTGCAGGCCCAACTGGTCGTGCGGAATTCGACGCGCCCGCTGAAGTGAGTCAGGGCGACCAGGCGAGCACAAAGCCGCCATTCGGCTGCATAGAGACCGTAAGCGGCGACTGGTAGCGCAGCGTTTCGATCCGAAAAGCGCGTGCGGTTTCGCCGTCGGTCAGGAGCAGGCCGGTCTGCCCGGGCTGTAGAAACGATAGATCCAGCGTGACCGTCCGCGACGTCGCCTCGCCGTTGATGCCGGCCAGATACCAGCGCCCGTCTCCGGCTCGGCGGGCCAGCACCACGAACCGACCGGGCCAGCCGTCCACAAAGCGCGTCTCCTCCCACACGACCGGTACCTCTCGCAGAAACGCCCGCACCGCCTCAGGCACCCGGCGCATGCCCTCGGGCGTTTCGGCAAAGTGCTGGACGCCGGACGTAAACAGCACGGTCAGCGCCAGCTGAAACCCGTTCGTCGTACGCCGCACTACGCCTGGAATTTCACCCAGGCTCAGGGGCGTGTAGTCCATCGGATCGAACACGTTGCGCGTGAACGGCAGCATGGCCGCATGGTTGGCCTCTCGATCGGCTCCTTCCTGCGTGAAGGTGACAAATTCGAAGCCCCGGACCGCCTCCATCGTCATCAGGTGGGGATAGGTGCGGACCCAGCCGCGCGGCAACGTGCAGCCGTGAAAGTTCACCAGCAGTCGGTGCGCGGCCGCGTCCTGCAGGATTTCATGGTAGTAGCGGATCATCGAGCGGCCATCGCCTCCGAAGAAATCCACCTTGATCCCCCGAATGCCCATGGCGGCCAGCCGCGCAAATTCACGCTGCCGATCCGCACGGGTCAGCAGCCGGCTTTTCGGCCGATAGGTGGTCGTGTTCCAGTTGCCCGACGAGTTGTACCAGAGCCAGAGCCCGACGCCTCGCGCGGCGGCATAGCGGGCCAGTTCGGCCATGCGGTCATAGCCGATCGTCGAGTCCCAGTTGACGTCGATCAGCGTGTACTCCCAGCCCATCTCGGCCGCATAGTCGATGAAGCGGCGCTGCACCTCATAGGTAATGGAAGGGTCTTTGAGCAGCGCCCAGCTCCAGGAGGCACGGCCCGGCCGGATGAACGTGGTATCGACGGCAATGGCCGGGGCGGCCAGATCGGTGCCCAGGGTCGATTCGACGATTGTTTTCAGATCGCCCACCGCGAGCACGCGCCAGGGCGTCTGCCAGGGAAGCGCGCTGCGCGGTAGATGCCCCTGACCGGGAATGGCCTCGCGGGCGTCCGGATAACCGATCCGATAGGCACCGCCCGGTGCCTCGGGGCGCAGCCGTACGCCGCAGAACGTACTGTCGACGTCCGCCTCGGTGATCAGCACCCAGTGCGACCCCACCCGGAACAGCGCGGGAAAGACCCAGCCGGCCATGGGCGAGGGCGTACCGACCGGGATGTCCTGCAGGTAGTACTCTTCGTAGGAAGGGTTCGTCTGGCGCCAGCCGCTTTTCGGCTCGGCCAGCGGTTGCAGCCAGGCCCGCGCGCTGTCGGGGAAGTCGAACGTGGTCCGTTCTTCAAGGATTTCCCGGGGCGTCGGGTCGCTTTCCGGAAAGCGATAGCGGAAGGCCACGCCGTCGTTCGCGACGCGAAACACCACCTCCAGCGGCCGTCCCCCGGCATTGCGCAGCCGGTAGGTGCGCTCGTTCGCTTCATGGCGATTGACGCGGCGCTTGCCGGCCACCAGCGTGTAGGTTTCGACAACCCGACGCACCGGACTGACGCCCTCCAGCCGGAGCCCGCCCGTAAAGTCGGCATCGGATCGGACCAGCCCCAGCGGTGAGGGTTCCAGTACGGGCTGTCCCTGGCGCCACACCTGGTACAACAGCCGTCCGTCCTGCAGCCCCACCTGTACGGTGAGCTGTCCGTCCGGGCTGGAAAGCGAGCGCTCCGTGGCCGGCCGACAGGCGGCCGCCGCCAGCAGCGCCAGCGTCAACCACAACGACGCGCGCCGCATGTCAGCGCGGATAGAAAGTGAGCGCCACGACCGATTTGGCGGGAAGGCGTAGCTCATAGACGCCATTGCCCACGGCACGGTAGGCGGTGAAGGCGACCGGTCGCACCCGGTCGGGCGCCTCGAACGTGTTGTGCGCATCCATTGCCTCGGCGGTCAGCACACGCCCTTCCACACGGGCCGGCTGGATGCCCTCCAGCCGAGCCTGCACCACCCGCTCCTGATGGGGGTCCAGATTGGCAATCGTCAGATGCACGGCCCCTTCCGCATTGCGCGAAGCCGAAGCATGCAGCGCCGGAATGGCCTCGTCGCCGTAGCGGTATTCCCCGGCCTCCAGCTCGACAGGCAATAGCGTCGCGTCCTGATGTTCTTTGTAGAGGTCGAACACGTGATAGGTGGGCGTCAGCACGATCGTTTCCTCGCCTTCCCGCGTGAGGATCAGCGCCTGCAGCACGTTGATCGTCTGCGCCAGATTGGCCATCTTGACGCGTTCGGCGTGGTGGTTGAAGATGTTCAGCGAAACGGCCGCCACGAGCGCATCGCGCAGCGTGTTCTGCTGCACCAGAAAGGCCGGGTTCGAGCCGGGCTCGGGCGCATGCCACATGCCCCATTCGTCCACGATCAACCCCACCCGCTTTTCGGGATCGTAGCGGTCCATGACGGTTTCATGCCGGCGCAGCACTTCGTCCAGAAAGAGCGCCTTCTGCAATCCTTTGAACCAGCCCCACTCGTCAAAGCCGGTAGCCGGTTCTTTTTCGTTCCAGCGGCCCGTTTTCGAGATCCAGGTGTAATAGTGCACGGAAATGCCCTGCATCAGCCAGGGATTGCGACGGAAGACATCGCGCATGAGCACGCTGGTCCAGGTCGTGTCGGCATCGGCCGGTCCGGCTGCAATTTTGTAGAGCTGGTTGCCGCTATAGTTGAACAGGTACGTGGCAAAGCGGCGGTAGAGGTCCGCATAGTACTCGGGGTCCATGTTGCCGCCGCAGCCCCAGCTTTCGTTGCCCACGCCCCAGAAGGGCACGCGCCAGGGCTGTTCGCGACCGTTCTGCTTGCGCAGGCGGGCCATGGGACCGTCTTCGGCCGTCAGGTATTCGACCCACTCGGCCATTTCGCGGGGCGTGCCGCTGCCCACGTTCCCGGCGATGTAGGGCTCGGCGCCCAGTGCTTCGACCAGCGCCATGAATTCGTGCGTGCCGAAGCTGTTGTCCTCGACCACCTGTCCCCAGAAGGCATTCAGGATCGGCCGACGCTGCTCCTGCGGACCGATGCCGTCTTTCCAGTGGTACAGGTCGGCAAAGCAGCCGCCGGGCCAGCGCAGGTTCGGGATGCGAATGCGCCGGAGCGCGTCGATAATGTCCTGCCGCAGGTGCCAGCGTCCCTGCGCGTCCCGCTGCCAGAAACCACCATAGATGCCGTAGCCCAGGTGTTCGATAAAATGCCCGTAAATGTGCCGGCTGATCTGCACCCGACCCTGATCCGCGTGAATGACGAGCCGGTGCGTCGGTTGTGCCTGCAAAACGCTGCCGGTGCAGGCCAGCACGATCAGCAGCAAAAGCCCTTTCGAAAACAGTCCACGCATGGCAATGCTCGGATTGTGTTGAAGGCGAATAGACAAAACCTGTGCGATGCACTACTCGGCCACGTCGAAGGCGTAGACCGTACGCGAGCGGTAGGTCTCACCCGGACGCAGCACCGGCGACGGAAAATGCGTCTTGTTGGGTGAATCTGGAAAATGCTGCGTTTCCAGACAGAAGCCGGTGCGCCGGGCGTAAACCATGCCGCCTTTGCCGGTCAGCGAGCCGTCCAGAAAGTTACCGCTGTAGAACTGAATGCCCGGCTCGGTGGTGTAGACGCGCATGATGCGGCCGGTGGTGGGCTCGTAGACGCGGGCGGCCAGCTCCAGCGCGCCGCGTTCGGTGTGGCGCAGCACGAAGTTGTGGTCGTAGCCACGGCCGCGACGGATCTGCTCGTGGTCGGCGTCGATGCGCGCGCCGATGCGCTGCGGGGTGCGAAAGTCCAGCGGCGTGCCCGCCACCGGGCATATCTCGCCGGTAGGAATCAGCCGCTCGTCCACGGGCGTGTAGAAATCGGCCAAGAGCTGCAGTTCATGGTTCAGAATGTCCCCGCGACCGGCCAGGTTGAAGTAGGCATGCTGCGTCAGGTTGACGATGGTGGGTTTGTCGGTGGTCGCCTCGTAGTCGATCACCAGCGCGTTCGAATCGGCCAGCGTGTAGGTGACCGTCGCCCGCAGCGTGCCCGGATAGCCCTCCTCGCCGTCGGGACTCACGTACGTCAAGCGCACGCCGGCTTCGTTCCCGTTCGTGAACGGCTCAGCCTCCCAGAGCACCTTGTCGAAGCCTTTCAGCCCGCCGTGCAGGTGGTTGGGCCCATCGTTGGCCGCCAGCTCGTAGGTCTGGCCGTCGAGCACGAAGCGGGCGCCGCCGATGCGGTTGGCATAGCGACCGACCATTGCCCCGATGTAAGGATGGGGTTGCAGATAGGCCGCAAGACTGTCGAAGCCCAGCACCACATCGCCCGTGTTCCCCTCGCGATCGGGCACCCGAATGGCCCGGATGATCGCGCCGTAATTCAGGACTTCGACTTCCATCCCGCTGGCATTACGTAACCGGAAAAGCGTGACAGGCCGTCCGTCGGGCAACTGGCCAAACGATTCCTCGGTGACGGTTACCGTTGTCGTTTCCACAGGCGAAGGGGTTTCGTTGGACGAAGGCTGACAACCAAACAGCAGCCCCCCGCAGAGTACGAGCCAGAACGTTCGCATAGCTGCTTCTAAGATGGTGGACGCAAAAACACGCGCAGTCCCCTACAGGTCCTGATTTTTTCACAGCTTTCTCATTTCAAAACGATTCAATTCTAAAATCGAATCGTTTCGCCAAAAATAGCAGCTATTCAAAATTAAGTCAAGGCCCACTCATCATAAAAAACGCACGGTCCGGAGTAGCGCAGGCCCTCTTGTGTCCTTATGGGACAGGGATCATATGTGATCGCCAAGTCACCGGTACGCCGATGGCGCAACGCCACATGTGCCCTGACGTGAGCCGGCGGGTATGATCGGGCGAACACAGGGGTCCGCCCCTACGGGATAGGGAAAACGTCAAGGATCTGTAGGGGCGCACCGCCGTGTGCGCCCGTGCTTTCTCACATGCACGATGATTTCCCGGAAATCGTATTACAAAAAAGCTCCGGCACCGGACCGGAGCTTTTCTGATCTTTCTGCACGGTAAAACCGGTCAGGCCGTCTGCACGCCCTGCTTTGCCTGCAGGTAGGCTTCCCAGTCCTTCAGGAAGCGTTCCAGCCCCACATCCGTCAGCGGATGCTTGAGCAGTTGCATCATAACGCCGAAGGGCATGGTGGCCACGTCGGCACCCATCAGAGCCGCCTCGAGCACGTGCATCGGATGGCGCAGCGAGGCGGCCAGCACCTGCGTCTTGAAACCGTAGTTCCGATAAATCTTGACCACCTGCTCGATCACGTGCATGCCGTCGGACGACACGTCGTCGAGGCGACCGGCAAACGGACTGATGTAGGTCGCCCCGGCCTTGGCCGCCACGAGCGCCTGTGTGGGCGAAAAGCACAGCGTGCAGTTCGTGCGAATGCCTTCCTCCGTCAGCGTCTTGATGGCGCGGATGCCTTCGGCGATCAACGGGATCTTTACGACCACGCGCTCGTGGATGCGGGCCAGTTCCCGCGCTTCGCGCAACATGCCCTCGTAGTCCGTGGCCGTCACCTCGGCCGACACGTCGCCCTCGACCAGCTCGCAGATCTGGTAGATATGCTCGTGGAAATCACGGGCGCCCGCTTTCCGGATCAGCGTGGGGTTCGTGGTCACGCCATCGAGAATGCCCAGGCTCGCCGCTTCTCGGATTTCGTCCAGGTCGGCCGTGTCCAGGAAGAATTTCATGGTTCCCTTTCGTTTTTTTATCCTGTATTTTCGAAGCTTACGCCTGATCAAGTTCAATGGTTCTGCGCCAGCAGCGCACGCACTTCACCGGCCACCCGCTCGGGCGTGAAGCCGAATTTTTCGAACAGGACCTTGCCGGGAGCCGAAGCGCCGAAGCGCTCAATGCTGACGATGCGGCCCCGGCACCCTACGAACTGCTCCCATCCCTGTCCGACCCCGGCTTCGACGGCCACCCGTACGGTCACCTCCGGCGGGAGCACCGATTCCCGATAGGCCGCCTCCTGCTGCTTGAACAGCTCCCAGGAAGGCACGCTGACGACGCGCGTGCCGATGCCTTCGGCTTCGAGCTGTTCGGCGGCCGCCAGCGCCACATGTACTTCGCTGCCGGAAGCCAGCAGGATCGCCTGCAAGGTGCCCTGCGCTTCTCTGAGCACGTAAGCGCCGCGGCGCACGCCTTCGGCCGGCGCCAGACGGCTCCGGTCCAGCACCGGCACGTTCTGACGCGTCAACACGAGCACCGTGGGACCGTCTTCGCGCTCGAGCGCCACCTTCCAGGCTTCCACCGTCTCGGTCGCGTCGGCCGGCCGCAGCACCACCACGTGCGGGATGGCACGCAGGCTGGCCAGATGCTCGATCGGCTGATGCGTGGGACCGTCCTCACCCAGCCCGATCGAGTCGTGCGTGAACACGTAGATAACGGGCTGTTCTGAAAGGGCACTCAGCCGCAGCGACGGTCGCAGGTAATCGCTGAAGACCAGGAAGGTGCTCGCGTAGGCCCGCAGTCCGTGCAACGACAGCCCGTTACAGATGGCCGCCATGGCGTGCTCGCGCACCCCGAAGTGGATGTAGCCGCCCCTGCGGTTATCGCGGCTGAAGGCTTCGCGCCCTTTCGGATGCGTTTTGTTCGACTCGGCCAGGTCGGCCGAGCCGCCGATCAACTCGGGAATGCGGGCGGCCAGTACGTCGAGCACGGCCCCGCCGGCATTGCGCGTAGCTACGGCCTTGCCCGCCTCGAAGGTCGGGAGTCCCTCGCTCCACCCTTCGGGCAACCGCCGGCTCAGCCAGCGGTCCAGTTCGGCAGCTTCGGCGGGATAGGCTTCCCGATAGCGGGCGCGCAGCGCCTCCCATTCGGCCTGCCACTGCTGCCCCCGCGTGACGGCCTGCCGCATGTGCCGGTAGACCTCCTCCGGCACGTAAAAGGTTTTGTCCTCGGGCCAGCCCAGGTTGCGCTTGGTCAGGCGCACCTCTTCAGGACCGAGCGGCGCGCCGTGCGCGGCGGGCGTGTCCTGCTTGTTCGGGCTTCCGTAGCCGATGTGCGTGCGCACGATGATCAGCGAAGGGCGTTCGGTCTCGGCTTTGGCCTGCCGAAGCGCCGCATCGATGGCTACCAGGTCGTTCCCGTCGTCCACGCGCTGCACATGCCAGCCGTAGGCCTCAAAGCGCGCGCCGACGTCCTCGGTGAAGGTGACGTCCGTCGAGCCGTCGATGGAAATGTCATTGTCATCGTAGAGCACGATCAACTTCCCCAGCCCGAGATGTCCGGCCAGCGAAGCCGCCTCGTGCGAAATGCCTTCCATCAGGTCGCCGTCGGAGGCAATCACGTACGTGAAATGGTCGAACAGCGGGAATCCGTCCCGGTTGAAATGCGCCGCCAGATACTGTTCGGCGATCGCCATACCGACGGCATTTCCGAAGCCCTGGCCCAGCGGTCCCGTCGTGGTCTCGACCCCGGGCGTCAGCCCGTACTCCGGATGGCCCGGCGTGCGCGATCCCCACTGACGAAAGCGCTGCAACTCCTCCATGGGCAGGTCGTAGCCGGTCAGGTGCAGCAGCGCGTAGAGCAACATCGAGCCATGACCGGCCGAAAGCACGAACCGATCCCGGTTCGGCCACTTCGGATCGCTTGGATTGTGCCGCAGATGCCGGGTCCAGAGCACGTAGGCCATCGGCGCCGCGCCCATCGGCATGCCCGGATGGCCGGACTTCGCCTGCTCGACGGCATCGACGGCCAGGAATCGAATCGTATTGATGCACAGATTGTCCAGTTCGCCCGGCGAAAAGTCGGTTTCCCGAATCGCCTCCGTCGCCTTCTGTTCCTGCATGGTTTATGGTTTATGTCTTTCAGGTTACACCCAGAAGGAGAAGTACAGATAAATCGCCAGCACCAGCCCCAGAACCACCACCGTCAACGCCACATCCCGCCAGTCCCACGTCTTCCGACTCTCGGACCGATCCGACGCCGACACCGTCCCAAACGTCAACCCCCGTACCTTCTCCTCCGGCGGCGCCTCCGTCAGCAACGACACCCCCACCACAATCGCCACGCTCACGAAAAATAACAGTCCGGAGAAGTAATAGCCATTAAACGCGCCAATCGCCCCCAGCACCGTCCCCGGATCCAGCGCCCCGTTCTGCACCATCGACTGCAATGTCAGCTTCACCATCCCCAGCACAAAGCCAACGCCCAGCCCCCACACCGCACCCCGCGCGTTGATCCGACGGCTGGCCAATCCCAGCAGAAACACCGCCGTGATCGGCGGCGCCAGAAAACCCTGCACGTTCTGCAGGTAATCGTACAGCCCCGCCTTCGACTCGGCCATCACTTTCATGATCGGAATCCAGAGCAGACCCAGCCCCACCACCACCGCCGTCGCTATCCGTCCCACCCGCACCAGCTCCCGCTCCGGCCGTCCCGGCCGCAGCTTCTCATAAATATCCACCGTGAAAAGCGTCGCGCACGAATTAAACAGCGACGACAACGACGACATCAGCGCCGAGAGCAACCCCCCAACCACCAGCCCCCGCAAGCCCAGCGGCAATAGCTCCGCCACCAGCGTCGGAAAGACCATGTCCCCCAACAACTGACCCGAAGCGTCCGTCGGAATGTGAATCAACCCCTTCTGGTGCAGCGCATAGCCGATCATCCCCGGCACCAGAAAAATGAACACCGGCCACACCTTCAAAAAACCACCCCAGAGCGCGCCCCGACGCGCATCCTGCAGCGAACGCGCCGCCAGCGTCCGCTGCACAATGTACTGGTCCGTGCACCAGTACCAGATGCCCACGATCGGCGAGGAAATCATCACGCCCAGCCACGGAAACACCGGATCACTGTTCGAGCGCCACAGGGCCCACTGCTCGCCCTGCAGGCGGGCTACCTCCCGCAGCTCGCCCCAGCCCCCCAGTGCCGAAAGCCCGAATACCGTGATGAACACACTCCCCAGAATCAACAACCCCGTCTGCAACACCTCCGTGTAGACCACCGCCCGAAGCCCCCCCAGGATCGTGTAAATCCCCGTGGCCAGCACCGTCGCAATCGCCCCCACCCAGAACGCCTGGTCCGGCGAACCAAACACGTCGGCCAGAAGCGTCCGAAACACCAGCGCCCCCGCATACACCGTCACCGACACCTTCGTGAACACGTAGGCCGTCAGCGACACAATCGCCAGAATCCAGCGCGCGCGGCTGTTGAAACGCCGCTCGAGAAACTCCGGCATCGTGAAGACGCCCGAGCGGTAGTAAAACGGCACGAACACCCAGGCCAGCAGCACCAGAATCCAGGCGTGCAGCTCCCAGTGCGCCTGGGCCAGGCCGTTGGCCGCACCGCTTCCGGCCAGCCCCACGATGTGCTCCGAGCCGATGTTCGAAGCAAAAATCGAGGCGCCGATGACGAAAAAGCCCACGTCGCGGCCGGCCAGGAAGTAGTCCGTGGTGGTTTTGACGCGGCGGGCCGACCACCAGACGATCCCGGCCAGGATCGCGAAATAGGCCGCCACGATTAACCAGTCCAGTACCGTCATAGGGCTCCAGAAGGTTCGTTGGGGAAGGAGTCTATCGCTGTCCGTAGTAAGCCTGGCTTCCGTGCTTGCGCCGGAAGTGTTTGTCCAGCACGTACCGCTCGAGCACGGGCGCTTCGGGATTGAGCTGGTAGGTGTAGAGGGCCATTTCGGCCACCAGCTCGAGCACCAGCGCGTTTTCGGCCGCTTTTTCCGGGGTTTCACCCCAGGCAAAAGGGCCATGCCCGGCCACCAGCACGCCGGGCACCTCCAGCGGATCGAGCCCGCGCTCCCGGAAGCACTCGGCGATCACTACGCCCGTCTGGTGCTCGTAGGCTTCGGCGACCTCTTCCGGCCGCAACGGTCGCGTAACCGGAATTTCTCCGTAGAAATGGTCGGCGTGGGTCGTCCCCAGGCACGGAATCGGTCGGCGCGCCTGGGCCCAGGCCACCGCATGTCGGGAGTGCGTGTGCACGATGCCGCCGATTTCTTCGAACGCCAGGTACAGGTAGCGGTGCGTGGGCGTGTCGGTCGAGGGCTTCAGCGTGCCCTCCACCACGCGGCCGGTTTCCAGTTCGACGATCACCATGTCGTCCGGCCGCAGTCGGTCGTAGTCCACGCCGCTGGGTTTGATGGCCATGACGCCGGCCTGGCGATCCACCCCGCTGGCATTGCCCCAGGTGAGCTGCACCAGCCCGCTCCGCACGATATCCCGGTTCGCCTTCCAGACCGCCGCCTTCAGTTTTTCGAACGCCATACCTCGTCACGGATTTGAAGCAAGCGCTTCATCACTGGATAAAGATCCATTTCGACGCCGGATACCCCAAAGGCGTCGTGCAAATTCTTATAAAGTGCAAAAAGCTCGTCGTAAACGCGCCGTCGCTCCGGGTCCGGTTCGTAGGCTTCCGGCCGCACGCCGGTCATGGCCCGGATGGCTTCGTCGAAGCGATCGTAGCCACCGTTCTGCTTGCCGGCCACCACGGCCCCGCTGATGGCGGCACCCAGCGCACAGGTCAGATCGCTTCGGGCCAGCTCGATGCGACGACCCATCACGTCGGCATAGATCTGCATGAGCAGCGGATTTTTGGGCGGAATGCCCCCGCAGGCCAGCACGCGCCGAACCGGCACGCCATATTCCTCAAAGCGCTCCATGATGACACGGGCCCCGAAGGCCGTCGCTTCCATCAGCGCCCGGTAGATCTCGGCGGGTGTCGAGCGCAGCGTCAGTCCCACGATCAGCCCGGTCAGGCGCTGATCGACGAGCACGGTCCGGTTGCCGTTGTGCCAGTCGAGCGCCAGCAGGCCGCTTTCGCCCGGATGCAGCCGCGCGGCCGCCTCGGTCAGCGAAGCATGATCCTGGCCTTCCGGGCGCACCACCTGCACGAACCAGTTGAAGATGTCGCCCACGGCCGACTGGCCGGCTTCCAGCCCGTAGTAGCCCGGGAGCACCGAGTCGCGCACGATGCCGCACAGCCCGGGAATGTCGGCCAGCGGCTGATCGCCCGGAGCGATCATGATGTCGCAGGTGGACGTACCGATGATCTTGACCAGCACGCCCGGTTCGATGCCCGCCCCCACGGCCCCCAGATGGGCGTCGAAGGCGCCGACGGCCACGGGAATGCCGGCCGGAAGGCCCAGCCGCTCGGCCCATTCGGGCGTGAGCCGCCCCGCCGGCTGCGACACGTCATAGGCCCGGTCCGGCAACGAGCGCCGCACGCGCACCAGCGCCGGATCGATGGCGGCCAGGAATTCTTCGTCCGGGTAGCCGCCCCAGTCCGGGTTGAAGAACGCCTTGTGGCCGGCGGCACAGATCGAGCGCCGAAGCCGGGCGGGATGCTCGGTGCCGGTCAGCGCCGCCGGGATCCAGTCGGCGATCTCCACCCACGTGTAGGCCGCCTCGAACACCTCCGGATCCACCCGCCGACAGTGCAGGATTTTGGCCCAGAACCACTCGGCGCTGTAGGTGCCGCCGTAGCGGGCAATGTAGTGCGGCCGCAACGCCCGCGCCTTTTCGGTGATCTCGGCCGCCTCGGCATGGCTCGTATGGTCCTTCCAGAGCCAGGCCTGAGCATTGAGGTTGTTGCGAAAGCGTTCGTCGAAAGCCAGCGGACGCCCCTCAGCGTCGACCGGCAGCGGCGTCGAACCTGTCGTGTCGACCCCGATGCCGATGACGCGTGCGGGATCGAAGTCGAGATGGCGCCGCGCCTGCTCCAGCGCTCCCCGAATGCTTGCCTCGGCGCCCTGCAGGTAGTCGCCCGGATACTGACGGGCCAGATCCGGATCGGACGCGTCCAGAAGAATACCCTGCTCGCCCGAAGGATACGGAAACACGCAGGTGCCGACTTCCTCGCCGGTCTGCACGTTGACGATCAGAGCCCGGACGGAATTCGTGCCGTAGTCCAGTCCGATGGCGAACGTCGGTTGCATGGCGTTTTCCTCCGGTGTGGTTCAGGCCTGATGGCGGTACACGTCCCAGCCCAGGTACGTCCCCAGCGCCTCGGCCAGCACGTCGGCCACATGGTTCAGCGTGGCGGCCACGTGGTGCGGAAAGCCGTTGGCGCAGACGTAGCGCAGCAGCTGCTGCAGGCCGGGCACTTCGAAGACCCCGTAGCCGCCAAAGGTCTCGAGCGGATCGTCCGTGAAGCGTCCTTCGCCCACATAGGTGCGGATGCGGCCGCTGAACTCGTCGGTAGTCAGCCCGCAGAAGGTGAACGGCCCCGGTGCAATGCGCCCCACCAGCGTGCCGTAGGTGTTTTCCTTACCGACCGTGCCCGCGATGATCTCCTGATAATCCATGCGTTGCGACTCGAAAAAGGCGGCCGGCAGGTTGCTGCAGTGGAACACGACGCCCTTGTCCAGCTCGTCTCGGTAGTTGTTATTCCAGTCCAGCAGCGCCGCGGGTTTGCCTGAAGCCTGCTGCAACAGGTACATGCTGAGCACGCCCGGGATGTCGGCCTCGCAGGCGCTGGGGATCAGCCGGTTGCTGAGCATGCTCATGGGCGTACAGGGCACCACGCCGTAGAATTCCTCGAGGGCCGTCCAGCACTGAATGGCCACCGCCTTGAGTTCTTTCTCCTGCAGAAAGCGATCGATGGCCACGCCCAGCTTGGCCAGCTTGTACAGGCTTTCTTCAGGGATGCCCTGCGTGTCGGTATAGGCCCGGATTTCCTCAAGCTTCTGCTGGACCGGCGGGTCCTGATCGTTCATGCGCCGGATCCAGCCCAGCAGCTCCGAAAGGTCCAGCGGCTCGACGGTGATGCCCGTCCGCTCGAGCAGTTTTTCGCTGTAGCGCACGGTGTTGAAGGCGGCCGGCCGCGCGCCGATCTGTCCGATCCGCAGCCCGCGCAGCGAGCGCACCACGCGACAGACCGCCGCAAAGCGCCGCAGATCGGCCCGAAACGCCTCGCTGTCGGGATCGACCGTGTGCAGCGTCGTCAGCGAGTAGCGGATGCCGTACTGGTACAGGTTGTTGCAGACCGAAATCTTGCCGCAGAAACTGTCGCGGCGGAAGTTGATCGACATGCGATCAGGCCGATCCGGAAAGGCGTGAATCAGCACGGGCACGTCGATCCCGGCCCAGCGCAGCGTGTTAGCGATGGCCCGCTCGTCGCCGAAGTTGGGGAGCGAGACCAGCACGCCGTCGAGTTCGTCCCGATGCGCCCTGAAAAACTCGGCGTATTTCCGCGCTTCTTCGAGGCTTTCGACGGCACCGTTGCGCGTGGCCTCTTCCGGAAGGATGAGCGCCCGAATCCCCTCCGATTCCAGCACCTGCAATACCTTCTGGCGGCCTTCGGTGCAGAGATGGGCGGGGAAGAAGCCCCGGTTGCCGATAAGCACCCCCAGTGTAACCATGCGTTGCACCTCCCTGGGTTTTACAGTGACAGCAAAAGCGATTTCAGGTAGCGTTTAGGTAATGAGCGAAGCGATTCAATAATAGGAAACCTCTTTTTGTTAAGCAAGCCTGTGGCCGGCTTTTCACCGGACAGCCACTTTGTAAAGATCCTGTGAATAAACCGAAGCAGATTTATTTTGTAAAATGAATGGATTATAGTAACCCTGTGTTATGCCACCGCCACCGCTTTCCATCCCGCGCCATGCTTCGCACGCTGTTGCTGCTCGGACTGCTCCTGCTCGGCTGTCATGCGGCCGATTCGCAGCCGTCCGTCGCCCCCTCCGATCCGGAGGCCACCGCGGAAACACGCGCGCTCTTTCACAACCTGTACCGTCTGGCCCCCCGCGCCATCCTCTACGGCCATCAGGACGACCTGGCCTACGGCGTCTCCTGGTGGGCCGAACCCGGCCGCTCCGACGTGAAAGCAGTGACCGGCTCCTATCCGGCCGTCTACGGCTGGGACGTGGGCGACCTGGAACACGGGGCCGAACGCAACCTTGACGGCGTGCGCTTCGACGACATGCGCCGCTGGATCATCGAAGGCTTCCAGCGCGGCGGCGTCATCACGATCAGCTGGCACATGGACAACCCGGTCAGCGGCGGCAACGCCTGGGACACCACGCGGGCGGTCTATGCCATCCTGCCCGGCGGCCCGCAACACGCCCTGTTCCGGAGCTGGCTGGACCGCTTCGCCGACTTCGTCCGCACGCTCCGGGGCGTACCGCCCGGCCGCACCGACACCGTCGCCATCCCCATCATCTTCCGCCCTTACCACGAGTGGACCGGTAGCTGGTTCTGGTGGGGGCGCGGCCACTGCACCCCGGACGAATTCATCCAGCTCTGGCGTTTTACCGTCGATTACCTGCGCCGGGAAAAGGGCCTGCACAACCTGCTCCTGGCCTACTCCTCCGATCGCTTCCACTCGCCCGAGGATTACCTGGAACGCTACCCCGGCGACGACTACGTGGACCTGCTGGGCTTCGACGACTACCACTCCCACAAAAGCGAGGAAACGCTCCCCTTCCTGATCCGTGAGCTGCACGACGTGGTTCGCATGGCCCGGGCGCGCGGCAAACTGGCCGCCCTGACCGAAACCGGCTACGAAGCCATTCCCGACAGCACCTGGTGGACAGGCAAACTGCTCCGGGCGCTCGATCACGACGACACGACGCGCCAGATCATCTACGTGCTCACCTGGCGCAACGCCTACAACCGACCCGGCCACTACTTCGCCCCCTATCCCGGTCATCCCAGCGCCGAGGACTTTCGTCGCTTCAAGGCCCACCCGCTCATTTACTTCGAAGACGAACTGCCCGACCTGTACCGCCTGGAAAACGGCCGTTGAAAACATCCCGCGCCGGCTTCGCACGGCTTCCGGGAACCTGGCCCCGGGGTCCTTTATTCCACGACGGAATTTGAACCGATTTAACGGTCCAGTTTACCTGCAATGAAGAAGCGGCGCAATCCTACCATCTCGGACGTTGCCCGTCTGGCCGGCGTCTCGAAGGCCACCGTCTCGGCCGTGCTGAACGATCGGGATACGGTCAGCGCGGCTACCCGCGAAAAGGTGCTGGCCGTGATCCGCGAGCTCAACTACCGGCCGCGCGAATTCGCCCGCCACCGCTTCCGCTCCGACAGTGAGCGCAGCATCGGCTTCATCATCAAGGAAGACGACAACCCGTACTATGCCGAGCTGATCGCCGGCGCCCGGCGCGTGGCCGAGTCCAAAGGCTACACGATCCTGGTGGCCAGCTCCGAAGGCTCGTTCCGCGCCGAGCAGCAGATCATTCAACTCATGACGGCCAAGGACGTCAACGGCTTCATCATCACGCCGGTCATCGACGACGAGGCCGACCTCTCGCACATCTTCGAACTCAAGCGCCGCAACATTCCGTTCGTGCTGCTGGAGGGGATCCGCGGGCTGCAGGCCAACCTGGTGGACATCGACAACGTGCGCGCCTCACAGGCGGCCGTGCAGTACCTCATGGAGCAGGGGCACGCGCACATCGTCTATTTTGCCGGCCCGCGCTACTCGCTCCACACGGAAGAACGCCTGGAAGGCGTGCGCCGGGCCTTCAGCGCCTCGAACCGGGCGCTTCGCGACGATCAGGTCATCTACGCCGGCGCGCATGCCCGCGACGGGTACGAAGCTGCCCGGGCATACTTTGCGCAGCGGCCCGATCCCATGCCCACGGCCGTCGCCTGCTACAACGACCTGGTGGCGCTCGGCGTGCTCCGCGCACTGCAGGAACTGGACATCCGGGTACCCGACGAAGTATCGGTCATGGGCTTCGACGACCTGGCCTTCCTCCGCTACACGCCCTGGCCGCTTTCGACGGTGCGCGTGCCCAAAGAAACGATGGGCGAAAAGGCGGCCGAAATTCTGATCCGCAATATCGAGGCGGATCAGCCCGTGCCGATCGAAAAGGTGCATCTGGACTTCGAGCTGGTGCTTCGCGCCACGACGCGCGCCCTGCAGCCCTCGACCTAAAGGCCCGAGGCGATCAGCAGCTCGATGTCGCGGTAGGGGAGGCCGAACATGGCCGCCAGGCTCTTCTTGGTCAGGTGGCGGCGGTAGACGTAGGTGCCGTTGCGCAGTCCCACGTTGCGCCAGAGCGCTTCGTGAATGGAGCCGCTCTCACCGATCTCGATCAGGTAGGGCACCAGCACGTTGTTCAGCGCATAGGTGGCCGTGCGGGCCGCGTTCGAGGGCATGTTCGGCACGCAGTAGTGGATGACGTCGTACTTGCGGAAGACCGGATTGGAGTGCGTGGTGGGACGGCTCGTTTCGATACATCCGCCCTGATCGATCATCGTATCGACGATCACCGAGCCGGGCTGCATTTCGGCCACCATGTCTTCGGTGACCAGAATGGGCGCCCGCTGTCCTTCGCCCATTTTGGCCCCGATCACCACGTCGGCCGACCGCACCGCCTTGCGGATGAATTCGACCGAGGCCATCGCCGTGGTAACCCGTCGGTCCAGGTAGTGTTCAATGGCCCGGAGCGCACCCAGATCGGTATCGAGCACCACCACGTGCGCACCGAAACCCAGCGCCGTGCGGGCGGCCCACTCCCCGACGACACCGGCGCCGATGATCACCACGGTGGCCGGCGGCACGCCCGAAATCCCGCCCAGCATGACGCCTTTGCCCCCTTCGTTGCTCTCCAGATAGCGGGCGGCGATCTGGACGGCCATCGACCCCATGATCTCGTGCATCATGCGCACGATGGGCAGTGTGCCGTCCGAATCACGGATAAATTCAAAGCCAATACCCGTAACGCCCAGCTCCATGAGCCGCCGCAGAAAATCGGGCGTGGTGTTGCCCAGGTGCAGCGCGGAGATGAGCACCTGGTTTTCCTGCAGCAGCTTGAGTTCGTCGTCGGTAGGCCGCCCGACCTTGACGATCAGCTCACACTGGCTGTAAAGGTCCTCCGGCGTGGCCACGATCTGCGCCCCGGCCTCCATGTACTCCGCGTCCGGGAAGTTCGCCAGCACCCCGGCGCCCTGCTCGACGTACACCTCGTGCCCGTTGGCGACCAGCGTGGCCACTCCGCTGGGGGCCAGCGCCACGCGACGCTCCTCGTTCGCTACTTCCCGGGGCACGCCAATCCGCAACGAGCGGTGCTGTTCGCGAAGCCGCAACGGCTTCTCCATCGGCAGAAGCGCCTGACCGATGGTCATCCCTTGAAGGGCGGGGATCTCCATACGCAGCGACGGCCACCTTACTGGTTGCTATAGTTCTTCAAATATACGACGAACGCCCCTTAAAAAAGAAGGAACGGCCGGCTTTACCGGCCGGGAAAGTTTTTTCTTTTCAGGATTTTCCCGGTATGCCGACGTGCCTACCCGGTGCGGCCCAGCCATTCGTACAGCAACACCGTGGCGGCCATGGCCACATTCAGCGACTCGGTCGCCTGACGGCGCGGCGAGCCCGGCACCGTGACGCGTGCCGTCAGCCGCTCCCGCACGGCCGGCTGCAACCCGTGCGCCTCGCTGCCCAGCACGAGCACGGCCGGCTCGCGGGGCTGCCACCGGGAGGCCGGCGTGCCCTCCAGATCGGCCCCATAGCAGGTGAATCCGTTTGCCTGAAGCTGTGCGAGCAAGTCGGGCAACGCACCCGTGCGCACCAGCGCCAGATCCCAGTGGCTTCCCATGGCCGCCCGCACCACCTTGGGGTTGTAGAGGTCCACCGTGCCGGCCCCGGCCACGACGGCCTCAATCCCGAACCAGGCCGCCGCGCGCAGGATGGTACCGGCATTCCCCGGGTCCTGCAGGCCGTCGAGCGCCAGAATGCGACGGCAGCGCAGCAGGTGCGCCTCCGGCTGCCACTGCATTCGGGCGACGGCCAGCACGCCCTGGCTGGTCTCCACCTCCGAAAGCCGGGCCATTTCCTGCTCGGACACTTCCGCGACCGGCACCACGACGCGTGCCAGCAGCGCCTGCACCTCGGGCCGCCTGCGGGCCGTCGCGGTCACCAGCACCTCCACCAGCGGAGCCTGTGCCTCCAACGCCGCGGCCAGCAGGCGCACGCCTTCCACCAGATATTGTCCCAGCGCTTCCCGGTCTTTGCGTCGGTGCAGTCGGGCCAGTTCCTTCAAGCGACGTCGCGTGAGCATGAAGCCATACGAAATCCGACGGGTTGGAAGCCTCTACAGAACGCCCCCGGATGACTTTGGCTTCGGAAATTCGGATCTTCAGGCAAAAGCACGGTTCGCATGCGACGCTTTCTGCTGTTCGGTCTGCTCTGCTGGGGCCTCGGCGTTCCGGCCGGCGCCCAGCCCACCAACCTGGCGCGTTTCCAGGAGCTGGCCCGCTCCTGCCTGACGCTTCCGGACACGCTCCGGGCCTTCCGACTGGAAGCGCCGGACACGCTGCCCTACATCCGGACCGCCCTCGAAGCCCGCTGGCTGCAGGAAGGCCGCCGGGTGTACCGGCGCGACACCTCGGCGCTGCCCACGGTGCGCTACCGGATCGACGCGGCCCGCGTGGCATACGCCCGCCTTGACCACGACCGCCTGCAGCGCACCGTGACGCTGGCGCTGCAGGCCGAACTGCTGGATCCCCGGGGACGCCTGCTCGACGTGCGCGCCTGCCAGCCGGTGGCCGTCGATACCATCGCGCAGGCGCTGCGCGACCGTCTGGAGCACCCGGCCTTCCCGGAAACGCAGGCCCCGCTGCCTCCCGAACGTCCCGGCCTCCTCGAACGCTACGTGATCCCGGCCGTGGCGCTGGTAGCGACCACGCTGAGCGTCTATCTGCTTTTCACCCTCCGGAGTCGTTCTGGCGATGCGTCCAGTCCGTAAGCTGCTGTGGTTGCTGCTGGGACTGGCGGCGTGCGCCAACCCGGTACCGCCCTCCGGCGGCCCCCCGGACCGCACCCCGCCGGCGCTGGTGGAGAGCATGCCACCGCCCAACGCCACCGGCGTACAGGACCCGCGCATTCGGCTGATCTTTTCGGAAGGGATCGATCCGGCTTCCGTCGCCCGGGCCCTTTCGATCACGCCCACCCCGGAGCGCCTGCCCGAAGTGCGCGTCCGGGGCCGCACCGTCACCTTTACGCTCCCCGCGCCGCTACGACCCAACACCACCTACGTGCTGACCTTCGACACCAATCTCCGCGATCTGCACGGGGTCGCCCTCCGTGAACCCATCGTGCTGGCCTTCTCTACCGGCCCCACGATCAACCGGGGCCAGCTGGCCGGACGCGTGCTCGACGCCGCCTCCGGTCGTCCCGTTGCCGGCGTGGACGTGTACGCCTACGCCCTGCCCGATACGCTCCCGCCGCATGCGTGGCCAACCGCTCCGGACTACCGCACGCAAACCGATCCCGAAGGGCAGTTCCGGTTCACCTACCTGAGCCCGCAGCCCTACTTCGTGGTAGCGCTGGCCGACCGCAACCGCAACCGCCACCCGGACCCCGGCGAGGCCTTTGCCGCGCCGCCGATTCCGACGCTGGTGGCCGACACCACCGATCGGCCATTCCCTGAGCCCTGGCTGTTGACCCGACTCGACACCATGCCTCCTGCGCCGCAGCGCGTGCAGCCGCTTTCGAATCGGCGCCTGCAGGTGCGCTTTTCGGAACCGGTCCGGCTTCAGACGCGCGACCCCTCCCGCTGGCGGCTATTCACCGGGGACGCCACCGTGCCCGTCGACGTCGTGTACCAGGTGCCCGAGCGACCGCTCGACGTGCTGCTCTACACGGCTCCGCTTCGGGCCACCACGTATTTCCTGCGTCCAGGCGGCGTGGTGGACACGGCCGGCAATCCGGTGCGGCCGGACACCCTCCGCTTTACAGGAAGCGAACGGCCCGACACACTCCGCCTTCGTTTTCTGGGATTCGAGCCGGCCGCCGAGGCCCTGCTGTTGCCGGACCAACCGCTTCGGCTTCGGTTCAACCAGCCCCCGCCCGATCTGACGCCTTATCTGAGCCTGACCGATACGGCCGGAGCCCCCCGGACCTTCCACCTGGAAAGCGCCGACGGAACGACCTATGCGCTGTGGCCGGACCCGCCGCTGCGCCCAGACGAACGGCTGCACCTGGTGCTGGAGGGGCGGATCGTCGGCCGGCCCGACACGCTCTGGCGCGCCACGCTGGCCCGGATGCCCGCCGCCATGCTGGGCAGCCTGAGCGGCGTCGTGCAGGCGGCCGACACCACCGCGCCGATCGTCGTCGAATTGCTTCCGGAAACGCCTACCTTACCCGTTCGCCGACAGACTTTACCGCCCGGCGGCGGTGCGTTTCACTTCAAACAATTGCCCGAAGGGCGCTTCCGCGTGCGGGCCTTTCTGGACCGCAACGGCAATCGACGCTGGGACGGCGGCCAACTGCTGCCCTACGAGCCGCCCGAACCGCTGCGCCGGTTGCCCGAGCCGCTGCAGACGCGTCCCCGCTGGGAAGTAGCTGCGGCCGACACGCTGCATTTTCCGTCGCTTCATTTGCGCCAGACGCCCTGATGTGCGTTCTTTTTTTGAAAAGCCTGTTCCGAAAAGACCCATGGAAGCCATGCCGGAAGCCCTGCCCGAGCCGGTACTCACGGCCCGGGCCATGCGCGAAGCCGACCGCCGGACCATCGAAGAGCTGGGCCTGCCGGGCCGGGTGTTGATGGAAACGGCCGGACGCGGCGCGGCCGACGTGGCCGCCCGCATGCTGGGCACGGTGGCCGGACGCACCGTCGTGTGCCTCTGCGGCCGGGGCAACAACGGGGGCGACGGCTTCGTGCTGGCGCGCGTGCTGCATGCCCGGGGCGCCCGCGTGCACGTGGTGACGCTGGCCGACGTCTCGGCCATGAGCGACGATGCCGCGGCCAACTACCGACTGCTGGAGCAACTGGCCGCGGCCGACGCTTCCGGACGCCTGCACCTGCACCGCCTGGACGCGCTGGTCGGGCTGGACCACCTGCCGCCAGCCGATCTCTACGTGGACGCCCTGCTGGGCACGGGGCTTTCCAGTCCGCTCCGCTCGCCCATCCGGGAGCTGGTGCAGTGGCTCAACGAACGGGCGGCGCCTGTGCTGGCCATCGACATTCCGACCGGGCTCGACAGCGATACCGGCGAAGTGCTGGGTGCGGCCGTTGCCGCCACCCGTACCGTGACGATGGGCGCGCTCAAGGTGGGCCTGCTGCTGGGCGAAGGACCCCGCCTGTGCGGCGCCATCGACGTGATCGAGATCGGCATTCCCCGCCACGTGCTGGAGCAGGTCGCCCGACAACCGGGTTGCGCCTGGCGTGCCACCGACGCACTCATCCGGCAATGGCTTCCGCGCCGGGCGCACGACGCCCACAAGTACAGCGCCGGAATGGCGCTCGTCGTGGCCGGCTCCCGCGAGTTCACCGGCGCGCCGGTAATGGCTGCCACGGCGGCGGCCCGGATCGGCGCCGGCTACGTGCTCTGCGCCTGTCCTTCGGACGTGCGCCCGATCCTGGCCACCAAGCTGACCGAAGTGGCCCTGCTGGGCCTGCCCGAGACCGAACGCGGCGGCATCGACCAGGAAGACGCCTTCGACGTGCTCGACGGCTGGCTGGAACGCGCCCGCGCGCTGCTCGTCGGACCAGGCCTGGGCCGCCACCCCGACACGCAGCGCTTCGTGCGTGCCCTGCTGGAACGGACGCAACTCCCCACGGTTATCGATGCGGACGGGCTGAACGCGCTGGTCGGTTTTACCGACCTGATCCGCGAGCATGCGCAGGGGCGCTGGATCCTCACGCCACACACGGGTGAGTTTCGCCGGCTGGCGGGCGAGGTGGATCTGACCCGGCGTATCGAAGTTGTGCAGGAGTATGCGCGGGCGTGGGGCTGCGTGCTCCTGCTCAAGGGAATGCCCAGTGTGGTGGGCTGGCCCGACGGCACGGTCTGGATCAATGCCACGGGCAATCCGGCGCTGGCCACGGCCGGCACCGGCGACGTGCTGGCTGGCCTGTGCGTCGGCCTTGTAGCCCAGGGCCTGCCGCCCACGCAGGCGGCCGTCTGCGCGCTACACGTGGGTGGCGCTGCAGCCGACCGCTACGCGGCCCACTACGGCACGGCTTCCATGATGGCACTGGACTTGCTTGCGCACCTGCCCGTTGTCCTTCGCGAACGCTTCGACCGATAAGCATGCGGTTGTTTCGACTGCTGGCGGTGGGCTGGACGCTGGGCGTGCTGGTCGCCTGCTTCATCCCCGGCAAACTCGTCGAGCCCATCGTCTTCGAATGGATCGACAAAATCGCCCATTTCGTGCTGTTTGCCGGGTTTGCCGGGTTCTGGCTCCCGGCCCTTCCCGGAAATCGTCGCTTTGCGCTGGTGCTCGGGACGGGTCTGCTGCTGGCCCTGTTTACCGAAGTCGGCCAGTATGTGCTGTCGATCGGCCGTTCGGCCGAGTGGTTCGACCTGGCGGCCGACGGACTGGGCCTGCTGGCCGGCTATGCCTTCGATCGCTGGCTGATCATTCCCACCACCCGTTCCTGAATGGAACTTCAGCAATCCTTCATGCATAAGCACGGTTGCTTCCATGCTGAAAACACTGTATCTTCGCCGCTACACCAACCAGTAGCTATCTGTCATGGGGATTGTTCGGAAGACGGAAGAGGCCGATCTGCGAAAGCGGTATCCGCTCTATATCGAGATCGGTCTGATCATCACGCTGCTCCTTTTGATCGTCGCCTTCCGCGTCGACTGGCGGCCCGAGCAGGAAATGCAATTTGTGATGGAGGAGCAGGAAGTGGTGCAGATGGAAGAGATCGTGCAGACCAAGCAGGAGGTCAAGCCACCGCCACCGCCGCGGCCGCCCGTCCCGGTAGAGGTGCCGGATGAGACGACGCTGGAGGAGGAAGACCTGAACCTGGACGCCGCGCTGGACATCAACGAGACGGTCACCAACGTCCCGCCGCCTCCGCCGCCTCCTGAGGAAGAAGAAGAGCCCGAGCCGGAGGTGTTCGTGGTGGTCGAGGAGATGCCCGAGATCATCGGCGGCCAGAAGGCGCTCTACGACTGCATTAAGTATCCGGAAATTGCCCGCAAGGCAGGCGTCGAAGGCCGCGTGATCATCCAGTTCGTGGTGGACGAAAACGGCAACGTGACCAACCCGCAGGTGCTGCGCGGCGTCGGAGCCGGCCTCGACGAAGAAGCGCTCCGGTGCGTCAGCCAGCTCAAGTTCAAGCCGGGACGTCAGCGTGGGCGTCCGGTGCGCGTGCGCTTCACGCTGCCGGTGATCTTCCGTCTACAGTGATAATCAGGTCTGTCGAAACAAAAAAGCGCGGTCCGATGGGCCGCGCTTTTTTATTGCACAGCGTCAGGGGAATAGACGCTTATACGATTTCTGAAAAATCGTATCGTAGTGCATGCGAAAAAGCACGGGCGCACACTGTGGTGCGCCCCTACCAGATCATTGACAGTTTCCCTATCCCGTAGGGGCGGACCATTGTGTCCGCCCGATCATACCCGCCGGATCACGTCCGCCACATGGGGTGTGGCCCCTCATGCACCAGTAAAACAACGATTCCATATTACGGACGCCGGATGTGACGCACCTGGCCGTCGGCCTGCCCGACCAGCACGTCGGTGGCCAGTCCCAGAAACAGGCCATGGTCCAGCACGCCGGGCATCGTCGAGAGCGTGACGGCCAGCGCATGCGGATCGTCGATGCCATCGGGAAAGCGCGCGTCGATCACCCAGAAGCCCTGATCGGTCACCACCGGCCCGTCCTTGCACTTGCCCATCCGCAGCACGGGCTCGGCCCCCATGCGTCGGAGCTGTCGCAGCACCGGCTCGGCCGCCATCGGCAACACCTCGATGGGCACAGGCCAGCGCGTGCCCAGCCGATCGACCAGCTTCGACGCGTCCACCAGCACCACGAAGCGCCGGGCCAGCGAGGCCACCACCTTTTCCCGCGTGTGGGCGGCCCCGCGGCCTTTGATCAGGTTCAGCTCCGGACTGACCTCGTCGGCCCCGTCGAAGGCCAGGTCCAGCGCCTCGACGTCCGCCAGCGTCACCAGCGGAATGCCCTCGGCACGGGCCAGCTGCTCCGCGGCATACGAAGTGGGCACGCCCACCACACGGAGCCCTTCTTCGCGCACGCGCCGCCCCAGCGCCCGGATGGCCCAGGCAGCCGTCGAGCCCGTTCCCAGTCCCAGCCGCATGCCCGGCTCCACCATGGCCGCCACCTTTTCGCCCGCGGCCTTCTTGGCCCGATCGGCCGCCGACAGCGTCTCTTCCATAGGCTATTCGTAGCGCAATGCCTCAATGGGATTCAACCGAGCCGCCTTGTACGCCGGGTAGCTACCGAACACCACGGCCACCAGCGTCACCAGCAGCATACCACCCAGCGCCCAGTCCCAGGGAAAGACGGCCGAAATGTCGAAGTACACCGCCACCAGATTGCCCCCCAGCGCACCCAGTAAGATACCGACAAGGCCGCCGATCTGGCACAAGAAAAATGCTTCAAGCAGGAATTGCCGTAGAATGTCGCGTCGCCGGGCGCCCACGGCCTTGCGGATGCCGATCTCGCGTGTGCGCTCGGTGACCGACACCAGCATGATGTTCATGATTCCGATGCCGGCCGCCAGCAGTGCAATCAGCCCGATCCCGGCCCCGCCGATCGAAAGCGTGCGCGTGAACGCCTCGAAAACGCTTCGCATCGAGTCGTTCGTGCTGATCTCAAAATCGTTGGGCTGGCCGGGCGGCACCTTGCGGATGACGCGAAACTTGCTGATCACCTCGTCCATCGCCGCACCCAGCCGTTCCGGACTGCTGACGCGCACGCTGACGGCCGCCAGGTTGCGGTCCGGCTGTCCGTAGCGGGCAAACGCCGTCGTGATCGGAATCAGCACGCGCCGGTCCTGGCTGAAGCCCAGAAAGCTTCCCTTGGTTTTCAGCACGCCGATCACCTCGTAGCGATGCCCGCCGAAGCGCACCACCTTGCCCAGCGGCGTCTCGTTCGGAAACAGCTCCTCGGCGATCACCGAGCCCAGCACAATGACCGGCCGCGCGTAGTGCACATCCTGCGCCGTAATGAAGCGGCCCTCGGCCAGCTCGTAGCTGAAGTTTTCCAGAAAGTTTTCGTCGGTGCCCAGGAGCTGCACGTTCGGCTCGGTCTCCCGGTCCCCGTAGCGCACGGACCCCAGATCGAAATCCTCCAGAATGCTGATGAAGACCGGTTGCGAGAGACTCCGCTTGAGGCGTTCGATCTGTTCGTACGTAATGGGCTGGCGGTAGTCGAACTGCTCGTTGCTCACCCGGATGCTCGGGTAGCGGCTGATCGTGAAGGTGGACGACCCCAGAAAGTTCATCGACTCGCGGAAGTACACGTCGATCACTTCGACGGCCGTCACCGAGCTGATGATCGCGAAGACGCCGATCACCATGCCCAGCAGCGTCAGTCCCGAACGCAGTCGGTTGGTGCGCAGGGCCGTCCAGGCCATCCGGAAGGCTTCGACAAATTCCATGGCTCACTCGTAGCGTAACGCTTCAATGGGTTGGGCACGGGCGGCCGTCCAGGCCGGCGCCAGCCCGAACGTGATACCGGTCAGCACGCAGATCAGGAAGGCAAGGGCGACCGTCGTGGCCGGCAGGAAGGCGTCGATGAACAGGTTGACCACGCCGGTCAGTGCCATGGCCAGCAGCACGCCGATCACGCCTCCGATCATGCAGACCAGGATCGCCTCGATCAGAAACTGCACGAGAATGGCCCGGCGCGTGGCGCCCACGGCCTTGCGGATGCCGATCTCGCGCGTGCGTTCTTTGACCGACACGAACATGATGTTCATCACGCCCACGCCGCCCACCAGCAGCGACAGACCCGTCAGAAACAGCCCCACGCCGTAGATGGCGGTCTTGACCGGCGCCAGTTGTTCCCGGAGCGCCTGCTGCTCGTTGATCTCGAAGTCGTTCTTTTCCAGCGCATCCAGCCGGCGCGCCACGCGCAGGACCCCCGTCAGTTCGTCCTTCGCCAGCGCCATCAGCTCCGGATCGACCACCTTGACGTGAATGGACACGCTCCGGTTGCGAATGCCGAAGAACCGCGCGTAGGTCCGGAACGGAATGAACACCTGGGTGTCGGTCGAAGCCGGACTGTCGGGGCCGCTTCCCTTGCGCTGCAGCACGCCGATCACCTGGCAGCGATGCCCGCTGAGCCGGATGAACTTGCCCAGCGGTTGCTCGACGGGAAACAGTCGGGAGGCCACCTCGGCGCCCAGCACGCACACGGCGCGGGCGCTTCGCTCTTCCACTTCGGTGTAGAAACGGCCGAGCGCCAGGTCCACCGCGTGCACCCGGGGATAGTCGGCTTCGGCGCCCACGATGGTCAGCGACGAGACGGTGGTGCCGCCATAACGGGCCGTGCCCATGCGATCGAGCACCGGCACGGCGGCCACCACGTAGCGGGCCCGCTCCTCGATCACGTCGGCCAGCTCGGGCGTGATGTCCGGGCGGTTGATGTACTCCCACCAGCGCGAGCCGGGCCCGACGATCCAGGGCCACTTCTCCACATACAGCACGTCGGTGCCCAGCTCCGAGAGCGACTCGTTGAAGTCCCGCTCGATGCCGTTGATCACCGTGGCCATCAGTGTGACGGCCACGATGCCGATGATGATGCCCAGCGTGGTCAGGACGGCCCGCAGCTTGTGCGCGGCGATGGCCCGGAGCGCGGCCATCAGGCCCTCCCAGAGTTCGAACAGCAGCAGCGACATACGTCGGTCGATTTCCCGGTGCGACTGTCGTAGCCTACGAGCGGAAGTCGGCCGGGTTGCGTCGCTCAACGACGCGCATAAAGGCGCACAAGCAGGATGAGCTGGCCGCTGTGATGCGCGGCATGTTCGATCAGGTGGTGCAGGATGGTGGCGCGCCGCACGGGCAGCCGACGCCGTCCCACGGGACGCACCGCGTCCAGTTCGGCGTCGGAGAGTGCTTCGATGCGCTCGGCCAGCGCCGCAAACTGCCGTCGGAGCGCGTCCAGCAGTTGCTCCCGCGAATCGCCTCGCGGCGTCCAGTCGGTGCGTGCTTCGGCCGCCAGCGCCTCGGGATCAGGCGCCGGGTCCAGCGCATAGGCGGCCAGTCGGCGGCTGGCGCCCAGGATGTGCTGCACGCGCGCGCCGATCGACGGCACGCCCGGCGCCGGCTCCCACCACAGCGCCGCCTCATCCGGAAGCTGATGCAACGCCTCCTCGATCCAGTACTGCACCTGCTGCAAGCCCTTGAGCAGATCGGCCCGCCGGGCCTCCGCCCCACGCGCGCGGTCCGGCATCAACCAGGGTTCGCTCATGACCTGTCCCGTTTTTTACAGGTTATACCGTCAAACGAATTTCGCCCAAACAGATAAAAGTTACAATTTTACAGGCACTTTTCCTCTTGACAGATTGTGTGTGTGCGTGTGTAACTTAACGGCAGCTTCTCAAAAGCAAGGACTTTTCACCAACCCGGACACTTCGGGCCATGTCGGCGGTGCAGAAAATCGGCCTGGGCCTGCTGCTTCTGGCGCCGAGCTGGGGCCTGCACGCCTGGCGCCTGCATCGAAGCGTGCCCGAGGTGCCCTTCCCCTCCGAGGCCTTCGTGCCGGTCTGGACCCCGGCCGGAAACCCCGAGCCGACGGACGCAGCGGGCGAGGTGCTGCTGTTTTTCAGCCCGAACGAATGCGGCCAGACCGTGGCGCGCACGGCTCAGGCCTGGGTTGAAGGGGCCCATGCACTGGGTTTTCGGGTGGTGGGGATTCTGGAGGATCGGAGTCGGGAGCTGGCGCGGCGCTATGCGGCGGTGATGGGGTTTCCGTTCGGGGTGTGGTGGGATTCGCTGGGGTGGTACGGGCGGCATTTCGGGGAGGCGTTGTTGCCGCGGGCGCTGGTGCGGCGGGAGGGTCGGGTGGTGGTGGAGCTGGGTCCGGAGGTGTTGCGCACGGTGGGGGATGCTTCGTCGGTGCGGCTGTTGTTGTTGGACGATCACCGGTGATCGGATAGAGGGCGTATGTTTCACCAAAACAAAAGGAGGTGAGCGATGAAAGGCTGGAAGGATCGACTGGCGACGTTGTTTCTGGTGCTGGCGCTGGGTCTGAGCCTGGTGCCGTGGGTGTATCGGCCTGATAATGTTGTAGCAGATCCGCCTGATTACATTTGCTCTAACGACTTTACGGTCCCTAATGATTGTGGTGGCGTTCCTGTCAATTGCTTCTGTCCAATAATCATTAAGCCGAAGTGAAGGTGAAGTGTGGAATTACGAATAGAGGGTTTCGACAATGTGCGGTTTATGCCCTTGTCGGAACCCTCCTTGTTTTATGTAGTTGCCTGCTAAAAGAAGAGACAATTGTCTTTTCTGCTACACTATTACCTGTAGATACAATATTTCTAAAAGAGCCGGATACACTCTTTCTGGGGGAGTTCAGATCAGTTGCGGTTTCCTTAGATCCTTTTCGACTATACGTGCCCGACAGACGACTGAGGCGTATCGTTGTATATGACAAATCCGGAATGCCTGTGCAGACTTTCGGATATCCCGGCTTTGAAGAACCGGGCTCTCTCTTGGGGCCTCTGTATGTAACATTATTAAATGATAAGGTATATGTTCAGGAAATATTTAACAGAATCGTTGTTTTTGATCGAACAGGAAGATTTTTATCTCAAAAGAGAATGCCTGAATTTTATTATCCAGAGTTTCCTCTTAGGGTTCTGGATGATCAACATATTGTTGTAGCTTCAACAGATATCAGGGAACCCTGCAGTGATCCTCTTGGGAAGCCCTGTAAGGAGACACGAACGGTTTCTATTCTCGACACTTCCTTTACCCATGTAAAAGGTCGATTTGGCTTTTACCCAACGCTGTATTTTGAAAAGAACCTGGCAACCAGAGCTCCACGCATAGATGTGAATGCAAACCGTAGAATTGCAGCTGTAGGATACAGTCTTTCTCCAGAGATTCAAATTTATGCGCTCTCAGATACTGGAGGTGTGTTTCTTAAAAGCGTGTATTTTCAACATCCTGAATGGCATTCTCCGAATGAAGATATACCTGCAAATCTGGCCATAAACGATCGAAAGAAATGGGAATCCTTAATGTTGCGGACATCACAGACTTTCGAAGTGTTTTTTGTGGCAGACACTTTGATTTTAGCTTTTTTTGCTAACAAAAAGTCAGATTATTACTCAATGAAAGGATGGGATGACAGTAAGATTGAGCCACATGGAGTGCTGGTCTCGTTGTCGGGCGCCTGGCAGCAGGCGTTGGAGCTTCCGGGTCCGGTGCTGGGACGGGACGAAGCTTTTCATCTCTACATCCGGTTGTCGGACGAGCCGGACCGGCGGCTGATCGGCCGCTTCCGCGTGGAGGTGCGACGGTGAAGGGCGTCCATGTCCAGTTCAGAACCTCCGACACTACAGATCCTTCTCCAGTCGCAGGCGGTAGTCGCGGTAGAACGTGTTGTAGTCGGCGCGGGTGACCCGGAAGCCCTCGGTCAGGCCCAGCACGGCCATGCCGGGATGCCGGTTCGGGAACGTGTCGTAGGCGAAGCGCCGATAACCCTTCTGGCGGGCCCGCTCCATCATCACATACAGAAGCTGGCGAGCGATGCCCTGACGCCGGTATTCGGGCAGTACCCCGCCCTTGGCGCTGTAGAACGTACGGCTGTTTTCGCGGTAGCCGATCTTGAAACCGACGGGCACGCCGTTGACCCGGGCCAGCAGGATCATCAGGTCGTCCCGATCGAACGTGTTGATGATACGCTCCTCGTCGAAAATGGCCCGGTTTAGCTCCCGGATCACGTCCAGTTGCTCCAGCCCGACTTCTTCGATGGTCAGGACGGCGCCGTTCTGGACCGGTGCGCGGTAGAGCTCCATCATTCAATCGCCTGGCGGTAAGGCAGATGCGCTCGAACCCGGCAGTTCATAGGCGGAAGAAGCCGTGGGTTCCTCCACGAGCACCCAGGGCTCCAGAATTTCTTCCGGCAGGTCTTCCAGAAAGCGGCTGGGGCTGGTCAGGTACGAGCCGGAGCCGGCCTGGTAACGCACCATCGGATAGGAAATGAACAGATACTCCCGCGCGCGGGTGACGGCCACGTAGAGCAGCCGGAGCTCCTCGTCAAGCGCTTCTGGATCGTTCAGCGCATAGGCCGAAGGCAGAATGCCTTCCAGCGCGTGGATGATGAACACCGTGTGGAACTCCAGGCCCTTGGCCGAATGGATCGTCGAGAGCACCAGCGGCGGTTCGTCTTCGACGAGCGGCTCGACCTCCAGCGCGGTCAGTTCCAGCGGATCGAGCACGAGTGCTTCCAGAAACGCCGCCCGGCTCTGAAAGCGGGCGCTCAGACTGACCAGGTGCTCCAGGTCCTGCAGCCGCTTCGGGTAGTCCTCGTAGTAACGGCGCTCGCACAGCGGCCGGTAGTAGTGCAACAGCTCGGTCAGCTGCGCCTCCAGCGGAAGCTCGGTCTCCCAGAGCTGGCGCAGCAGCGTGAAGAGCCGGATCAGCGCCTCGGCGTAGCGGGGCGAAAACGGTCGCTCTTCCAGCGTAAACGGCGTCGCATCGGCCGACGTGATCCATTCGATCAGTCGCTGCGCCGTGCGCGGGCCGATCCCTTCGATCAATTGCAGCACGCGGTTCCAGGCAGCCGCGTCTTTCGGGTTTTCGAGCAGTCGGAGGTAGGCCAGCAGGTCCTTCACATGGGCCGCTTCGCTGAGCTTCAGCCCGCCGTACTTCACGTAGGGGATGCCCCGGCGGTTGAGCTCCATTTCCAGATCGAACGCATTATGGCTGCTCCGGAACAGCACGGCCATCTGATGCAGCGGCACGCCCTGCTCGCGAAGTGCCAGAATCATCTGACAGACGAAGCGGCTTTCGGTACGCTCGTCCGGTGCCGGGACGATGGCCGGCCGCTCGCCCTGCTTGCGCTCGCTGAAAAGCACCTTGTCGTAGCGGTGGTGCGCCCGCCGAATGATCCGGTTGGCCAGATCCAGAATAGGCTGCGTGGAGCGGTAGTTCTGCTCCAGCTTCAGGATACGCGTGCCCGGAAACAGGCGCGGAAACTCGAAGATGTTGCGGAAGTCGGCACCGCGGAAGCGGTAGATCGACTGCGCGTCGTCGCCCACGGCCATCACGTTGCCGTGCACGGCGGCCAGCGCCTGCACGATCTGCGCCTGCAGGCGGTTGGTGTCCTGGTACTCATCGACGAGCACATGGCGGCACCGCGCCGCTACCTGGCGATGCACGTCGGGGTGCTGCCGGAAGAGTTCGATCGTGCAGGCCAGCAGGTCGTCGTAGTCCATCAGGCCGTGCTGGCGCTTGTAGCGGGCATAGTCCTCGCGTAGCGCCTGCAACGCTTCGAGATGCTCCAGAAACTGCGGATAGCGGGCCTCCAGGATCGTTTCCAGATCGGCGTCGGGGTGGCTGGCCGCCGCCGAAAAGATGGCCTGGATCGTCTGTTTGCGGGGAAAGCGACGGCCGCTCCGATGCAATCCGTGTGCGGTGCGGAGCAGATCGATCACGTCGGCGGCGTCCGAAGCGTCCAGCACGGTGAAGTTCGAGGGGTAGCCCAGCCGGCCGGCATAGCGTCGGAGCAGTCCCAGACAGAAAGCGTGGAAGGTGCCGCCCTGCACCCGCTCGCAGCGTCCGTCGAGCAGCGCGGCGGCCCGCGCCAGCATTTCGCGGGCGGCGCGGCGCGTGAAGGTCAGCAGCACGATTTCCTCGGGCGGTGTGCCGGTCTCGACCAGATAGGCCACGCGGTAGACCAGCGTGCGCGTCTTGCCCGTGCCGGCCCCGGCCACCACCAGGATCGGTCCGCCCCCGGCCGTCACCACCGCATACTGCTGCGGGTTGAGCTGGCCGGCATAGTCCACGGTCAGGCGGGTGGTAGGGGCTTCGGCTTCCGGCTTCAGTACAAAGCGGCGCGCCATTTCGAGCGATGCGAGCGGGTTTTGCCCATTCTCAACGCGAGGCGACAGCGTGTGATCCGGTTCGGTGCTTTTTTGTCGCGGGACTGGCTTACGTGCGCGTTTCTTTATAGATTAAAGAACCTGCAGGTTGCGTGCGCTGCCGCCTGTGCAACAAAGGCCGGCCGCCGTCCGTTTCTGCTCGGTTCGTAGATCCGGTGGCTGCAAGCTCACAGATAGCTCATGGGTAAAGTTATTGCGATTGCCAACCAGAAAGGGGGCGTAGGGAAGACGACCACCGCGATCAACCTGGCCGCTTCGCTGGCCGCCATCGAACATCCCACGCTGCTGATCGACATCGATCCACAGGCCAACTGCTCCTCCGGCGTCGGCATCAATCCGCGGACGGTCCAGAAATCCACCTACGAGGTGCTCATCGGCGACATCTCGCTGGAAGAGGCCATTCAGCCGACGGAGCTGCCGTTTCTGGAAGTCGTGCCCAGCCACATCAATCTGGTGGGCGCCGAAATCGAGATGATCGACGTCATGGAGCGGGAGCGGATTCTGGCCAATGCGCTGCGCCGCGCCCGCCGCAAGTACGATTTCATCATCATCGACTGCCCTCCGTCGCTGGGTCTGCTGACGCTCAATGCACTGACGGCGGCCAACTCGGTCCTGATTCCCGTACAGGCGGAATACTTTGCGCTGGAGGGGCTGGGTCAGCTCCTGAACACGATCAAGATCGTGCGCCAGCACCTGAATCCGGAACTGGAAATTGAAGGGGTGCTGCTCACGATGTTCGATACGCGGCTGCGCCTGTCCAACCAGGTGGCCGAAGAGGTGCGCCGCTACTTCGGCGACAAGGTTTTTCGTACCATCGTGCAGCGCAACGTGCGGCTGTCGGAGGCGCCCAGCTTTGGTCGGCCGGTGCTGCTCTACGACATCACGAGCGTGGGCGCCCGCAACTACATGGCGCTGGCCAAAGAGATTGTCCAGAACAACCAGCGGTTTCTGCTGCCGGAATCGACCACCGAAGAGGCTTCGACGAACGGCCTGTCCATTCCGGCCGGTCGTCGTTCGCCTTCGTCCGACGCCGCGCCGTTTCGACCGCATCCCGAACAAGACGCCTGAGCAAGCAACCAACGGTTTATGGCCACGAAGAAAGCAGCCCTGGGGCGCGGGTTGAGCGCCCTGCTTCCGAGTGTGAACCAGGAAGCGACGCCCCCCGAAGAGGTGACGGGCGTCGAGACGCCCAAGAGCCGCCTCTATCACTTCGAGGAGCGGCTTCGGCTGCTGGGACGAGTGGCGGAGATCGACATCGATCGGATTCGCCCCAACCCGTACCAGCCGCGCAAGGACTTCGACGAGGAGGCGCTGGACGAACTGGCCCGCTCGATCGCCCAGCTCGGTATCATCCAGCCGATCACCGTGCGGGCGCTGGGCAACAACGAGTTTGAGGTGATCTCGGGCGAGCGGCGTCTGCGCGCGGCGCGCCGGGCCGGCCTGAAGCGCGTGCCGGCCTACGTGCGCGAGGCCGACACCGAGGAAATGCTGGAAATGGCGCTGGTCGAAAACGTCCAGCGCGAAGAACTGAACCCGATCGAGGTGGCGCTGGGCTATCAGCGGCTGATCGAGGAATGCGGCCTGACCCAGGAGCAGGTGGCCGAGAAGGTGGGCAAGAACCGCGCAACGGTGGCCAACTTTCTGCGCCTGCTCAAACTACCACCCCGCATTCAGGCCAGCCTGCGCGACGGCACGATCACGGCTGGCCATGCCCGCGCCCTGATCGGCCTGCCCGAACCGGTCCAGCTCCGGCTGCTGCAGGAGATCGAAACGAAGCAGCTTTCCGTCCGCGAAGTCGAAGAACGGGTGCGGGCCTGGCACCGCCGGCAGGAGCGCAAGACGACGGGCGAAGCCGCTACCACGCCGGCCGAACCGGATCCCGAGACGCTCCAGATTCGCGACTACGAAGACCAGTTGCGGCGACGGCTGGGGACCCAGGTGCGTATCCGGCACCGCTCGGGCCGCGGCGGCCGCATCGAGATTGCCTACTTCTCCGACGAGGAACTGGAGCGCCTGCTAAGCCTGCTGCTGGGCACATGACCGGGCTGCTGCTGGCGTGCCTGCTGCTTCCGGCGGGCGCCGCGCCGCCGTCGCCCGATTCGACCCGCACCCACTCGCCCGAAGGGGCGCTCTGGCGGGCTCTGGTGCTTCCCGGCTGGGGCCAGATCTACAACCGCCAGTACTGGAAGGTGCCGTTCGTCTATGCCGGACTGGGCGGCTTTGCGGCGCTGGCCCACTTCATGAACGAACGCTACCTGCTCTACCGCCACGCTTACCTGTACGCCATCGCCCCGGATCGCTACCCCCAGTATCGCGACGAGGGCGAACGCTTCCGCGCCGTGATCGAAGCCGGACGCGCCGACCTGCTGCGCCAGTACCGCGACCGCTACCGCCGCAACCGTGACCTTTCCTACATTGCGCTCGGCTTATGGTATGGACTGACCGTGCTGGATGCCTACGTACATGCCCACCTGTACGATTTCGACGTGAGCGAAAACCTGCAGCTTCGCCTGCTACCCCGCCCGAACGGAGCCGCGCTGCGCCTGCAGGGACAATTTTAAAATTTTGAATTTTGATTTTCTTTTCTGCATAAATTTTACGATCTTCCGGCAAAATGCCCTGACCATCCGGTCTGCAGGGGGAGCTGAAGCTTCATGGCACGTATCGTTTACGCACTGAGCGGCCAGGGACGGGGCCATGCCTCGCGCGTGTTGGCCGTTGCTCGGGCGCTACGTGCGCGCGGCCACGAGCTGCGCTTCTGCGGCGGGGGCACCGCCCGTGCGGTGCTCGAAGCCTGCGGCGAGACCGTCTGGCCCGTGCCCTCGCTCTGCCAGGTGCTGCACGGCAACCGCATGCGCCTGCTGGCCACCCTGCGGGCCAACCTTCCGGTGATGCGTCGGCTGCGCCCGTTGCTCGACGAGTTGACCGAAAAGCTGGCCGACTTCCGCCCCCATCTGGTCATCACCGACTTCGAGGCGCTGACGCCTCGTGCGGCGGCCCGCCTGGGTCTTCCGGTACTGTCGTTCAACCACCAGCAGGTGGTGACCGAAACGCGTTACCGGCTCCCCCTCCGCTACTGGAAAGACGCCCTGCTGGCCCATCTGGCCATTCAATTGATTGTCCCCCGGCGTCCGTTGCACGTGCTGCTGACCTCGTTTTACTTTCCGCCGCTGCGCCATCCCGAACGCGTCACGCTCATTCCTCCGATCATTCGCGACGAAGTGCAGGCGCTGCGGCCCACCACCGGCTCGCACGTGCTGGTTTATTTCAACCAGCCCGAGGGCGTGGACCATCTACCCGAAGTGCTCGCGCGCCTGCCGGCGTCGTTCGTGCTCTACAACGTCCCGCGCCCCCCTGAAGCGGAAAAGTACCCGAACCTGACGTTCAAGGCGCCCTCCATCGACGGCTTTCTGGAAGATCTGGCCAGCTGCCGGGCCGTACTCTGCACGGCCGGCTTCACGCTGATGAGCGAGGCGCTCTACCTCGGCAAACCGTTGCTGGTCGTGCCCAACCGGGGCATCTTCGAGCAGACGCTCAACGCGCTGTTTCTGGAGCGTGAGGGACTGGGCATGGCCGTCTTCGATCGCGAACTCCGGAGCGAAGACGTGCGCCGCTTCCTCGAGGCCTGCCCGCACTACGAAAAACGCCTGCGGGAACGCTCGCTGCGATGCGGCAACGAAATGGCCCTGAACTTCATTGAACGGCTGCTGCAGCGCCTGGAAACGCCCCGCTATCGCGGACGCCCTGCGCGAACCCCCCGTGAAAATACCGCGCTTTCGTTCATCTAAACCGAATAAAAACGACGCGTCATAGATCCTTATACAGTATGCTGCGTTTTAGCGCAAGTTTGAGGATACTGCCCCAGACATAACAACCTGCACGATATGCCCATGTCGGACGCGGCCCGTACGCCACAGGAACGGCTGGAGACCCAGGTTTCGACTTCGGAACCCAGCCTGTTCGCCAAGTGCCACAAGTTCTTCGCGCCGGAGGGCGACTACGCCCGGGTGAAGGCGGCCGGCCTGTACCCCTACTTCCGACCCATCGAGCGCAACGAAGGCACACGTGCCATCATCAACGGCCGGGAGGTGATCATGGCCGGCTCGAACAACTACCTCGGGCTGACCTCGGACCCCCGGGTCAAAGAGGCCGCCATCGAGGCCATCCGCAAGTACGGGACAGGCTGTACGGGGAGCCGCTTCCTCAACGGTACGCTGGACCTGCACCTGCAGCTGGAAGAGCGCCTGGCCCGCTTCATGGGACGGGAAGCCTGCATCGTCTTTTCGACCGGCTACATGACGAACATGGGGGTCATCCAGGCGCTCACCTCCAAAAACGACATCATCTTCTCGGATAAAGACAACCACGCCAGCATCGTGGCCGGTACCCAGGTGAGCCTGGCCGACACGGTGCGCTACCGGCACAACGACCTGGACCATCTGCGACGCCTGCTCGAACGCGCCCAGGCCGAGCGGCCGGAGGCCGGCAAGCTAATCGTCACCGACGGCGTCTTTTCCATGAGCGGCGTCATCGCACGGGTGCCGGAGCTGGTGGAGCTGGCCGAAGAGTTCGGCGCCGCGCTGATGCTGGACGACGCCCACGCCGTCGGCGTGATCGGTCCGGGCGGACGCGGCTCGGCGGCCTACTTCGGCCTGGAGCACAAGGTGCACCTGACCGTGGGCACCTTTTCGAAAAGCTTCGCCTCGCTGGGCGGCTTCTGCGTGGGCGACCGCGACGTGATCGAGTACATTCGTCACACCAGCTCGGCCCACATCTTCTCGGCTTCCATGCCGCCGGCCAACGTAGCCACCGTACTCAAGTGCCTCGACATCATCGAGCAGGAGCCGGAACGGCTCGAACGCCTCTGGAAGATCTCCGACTACATGCGCGAGGGCTTCCGCAGCGCCGGCTTCAACGTGTGGAACAGCCAGACGCCGGTCATTCCGGTCGTGATCGGCGACATGATGACCTGCTTCCGCTTCTGGCGCGAGCTGCTGGAAGAAGGGGTGTTCGTCAATGCGGTGGTGCCGCCGGCCGTCCCACAGGGCCAGGCGCTACTGCGGACGTCCTTCATGGCCACGCACACCGACGAGGAGCTCGACTACATCCTCGAAGCCTTCCATCGCGTCGGAAAGCGACTGGGCGTCATTCAGGCCAATGGAAGCTACTGAAACGCTCCCGGAAGTCCGCGTCGCCCCCCCGGTGCAGGTGGTGCCGGTTCGCGGCCGGCGCCTGCTGCGCAAATTCATCGACCTGCCCTACCGGCTCTACCGGGACAACCCGTACTGGGTCCCGCCGCTGCGCCGGGACGTGGCCCAGATCCTTTCGCCCCGCAAGAATCCCTTTTTCGAGCACGGCCAGATTCAGCCGTTTCTGGCGCTGGACGCGTCGGGACGGGTCGTCGGCCGCATTGCGGCCATCGTCAACGGCATGCACCTGAAGAAGTACGACGACGGCGTCGGGTTTTTCGGCTTCTTCGAGTGCGTGCCGGATTTCGCGGTGGCCGAGGCGCTCTTCAAGGCCGCCGCCGACTGGCTGCGCCAGCAGGGCCTGCAACACATGCGCGGCCCGACCAACCCCTCGCTCAACGACATGGCCGGCCTGCTGGTCAACGGCTTCGACCGCGCCCCCTCCATCCTGATGCCCTACAATCCGCCCTACTACGCCGACTTTCTGGAGCGGGCGGGCTTTACGCGCGTCATGACCATGTGGGCCTACTACGTCCACAAAAAATACCTGAAGGCCGAAAAACTGGAGCGGGGCGTCGAGTTGGTCCGGCGGCGCAACCCCACCATCACGCTGCGCACGCTCGACATGCGCCGCTACGACGAGGAGGCGCGGACGGTGCTGGACATCTACAACGAAGCCTGGTCCGAAAACTGGGGCCACGTGCCCATGACCGAACACGAATTCCAGCACCTGGCCCGCGCCCTGAAGCAGATCGTCGATCCCGAGCTGGTCCTCATTCTGGAAGACAACGGCTATCCCGTCGGCTTTTCGCTGCTGCTGCCCAACCTGAACCAGGCGCTGCGCCATGCCCGTGACGGCCGGCTGTTTCCCTTCGGACTGATCAAGATCCTGCTGGCCGCCAACCTGGGCGCCATCTACGAAACCCGCATGCCCCTGATGGGCATTCGTAAAAAGTATCACGGCCGCGGGCTCGATGCCCTGCTCGTGCTGGAAACGATCCAGCGCGGCAAGCGCCGCGGCTACGAAGCCTGCGAGATGAGCTGGGTGCTCGACACGAACAAGGTGTTGCTGAACGCCCTCGAACACCTTGGGGGTGTGGTGGATAAAGAATATGCCCTCTTCGAAAAACCCCTCTGAAACGATCCGCTTCGTCTATTTCGACCTGGACGATACGCTGCTCGATCATCGGGCGGCCGAGCAGGCGGCACTGGCCGACGTGAAGGCCGCCTTTCCGGACGTGTTCGCCCACGTCCCGCTGGAGCAGCTGCACCACACCTATCACACGATCAACACCGAACTCTGGGAGCAATACCAGCGGGGAAAAATCGACCGTCCGGCGCTGATGCACGCCCGCTTTGCGCGGCTGATCGAAGCACTCGGGCTGCAGGGCGTCACCTCGGAGCAGCTCAACGCCTGCTACATGGAGCGCTACCGCCGGCACTGGCGCTGGGTACCGGGCGCCCGTGAGGCATTTCTGACGGTGGCCCGCCATCTGCCCGTGGGCCTTCTGACGAACGGCTTTGCCGCCGTACAGCACGCCAAGCTGGCGCGCTTTCCGGAGCTTCGCCAGCATGCAAAGGCGCTGGTCATCAGCGAAGAAGTGGGCGTGGCCAAACCCCATCCGGAACTGTTCGCCCATGCCACCCGCGCGGCCGGTGTCACGCCGGAAGCGATCCTCTACGTCGGCGATTCGTTCGGAAGCGACGTGCTCGGTGCAAAAAACGCCGGCTGGCAGGTGGCCTGGTTCACGCCTGCCGCGCTGGCGTCCGTTCCCGAAAGCGTCTTTGTCTTTGCTCACTGGCCGGAGCTGCTACGCTGGCTCAACCTCGGCTGAAGCTACGGTCTCCGTCCGCCGCACACCCCGTCCTTCGATCGGGGGCCGATCTTCCTGCGTGGCTGCCCGGAGCCGTTCGACCAGCTCGCGGGCTGCCCGCACCTGGTCCTTCAGCCCTTCCAGCCGGACCTGCAGGTGCGCCGCGTTACGCCACAGATCCGGCCGCAGGTTCGTCTGCACGTACTGAAGAAGTCGGCCCCCGTCGGCGTACGCCTGCTCGACTTCCTGCGCCAGCGCCTGCAGCTCGCGGGCCAGTTGCTCGAGTACCTGCACGGCCTCCTGCTCGGCCGCCCCGTCCGGCACTACCCGCGGCCAGTGGACGTGCATCGCCCGGTTCGGATTTGCCTCAGCCATAGCGCCCCCCGGTTCTTTAGAAAAGTTTCTCTGTAAAGACCTTCTTTTTCCGGTTCGGATCCCGCTGCGCTCTGAAAAAAATCGTTGCGCTTTAGTTGGCGCAACGCCTTTTCTGCCAGAAATCCGGGGGATAATGCGCCAATAGTACTTTCCAGTTCAGCGCAAAACCACGAGTTTTTGATCAAAAGCCTGCTTCCCACGGTATATGGCCCACAGCGAAGTCAACGGGCAGCGTCGTCTGCTGCTCCTGGTGGATGCCGACACGGCCCTCCATCCTTTCATTCAGGCTGCCCTTCGCCGGGCGCCCTATGCCTCGCTGCGCTACATGATGTGCCACCCGGTAGTCAACGCCGATCAGCTTCGAGAGCATCTACCGCAACACCACTATCACGTGGCGCTGATTTCGCTGGAGTCGATCGGCCACCCCACGTGGCCGCTGGAAGAAAATGCCCACCGCACCATGCAGTTGATCCGGGAAGCGCCGCCCGATCACCAACCCCCCGCCGTTGCGATGACGTCCGTGGGAACGCTACGCCATCGCGATGCCGTCCTGCGGCTGGGATTTGCCGGCTATCTGTGCAAACCGTTTACGCTGTCGGCCCTGTTTGAGGAACTGGCCACGGCGCTGACGCTCAACTCCTGAGCTACAGCGCGATGACGCCGCGCACGCGGGCCGCCGCCTTGTAGATGGCAATGATCTCGTCGCTGGACCGCACCTCCATGCGCGCCGTCAGGCTGATGTAATTGCCCTTGCGGGATTCGCGGATCGTGACCGGGTAGTGTCCGAAAACGGCCCGAAGTGCCTCGCGTTCACTGGAAGGGGCAATGAACTTGAACAGATACTCGGCCGGCCACTCGTTCTGATCGTCCAGAAGTTCCTGAAATCGATCCCACCAGCTCTGCTGTGGTAAACCACCCATCGGTACGTACTTCCTGCTGTTTCGGACTCTCATCGTGCAGAGCAAAAAGTACGCCCTTCGAGCGCATTCGTTCGCCCGCCGGCCATCGGGTAGCCGGCCTGCCATTCGTCCAGTACTCAGCAAGCAGTCCCGTTCGCTTTTGCCAGACGCATCGGGAAACCCCAGCACTTGCTTCACGTGAGATCCCACGATCTAACACCCCTGTCCATGACGTTTGCGCAGCCACAGTGGCTCTGGTTGCTGGCACTGGTGCCGATCCTGGCGCTGGTGCGCTGGTGGCGTGCGCGCCGTCGCGGCGGGGACCTGCTCTTCAGCAGTGCGGCGCTGGTCGAAGCGGCACCGGCCACGCTCTGGATTCGCCTGCGCGGGTTGCCCTTCGCGCTCCGGCTGGCCGTGCTGACGCTGGGCATTCTGGCGCTGGCCCGCCCGCAGGAACGGCACGTCTTCGAAAAACGCACGGTCGAGGGACGCGATCTGATGCTCGTACTCGATCTGTCGTCGTCGATGCTCGCGCAGGACTTCTCGCCCAGCCGCTTCGAGGTGGCACGCCGCACGGCCATCCAGTTCGTCCAGGGGCGCCGGGCCGACCGGATCGGGCTGGTGGTCTTCGCCGGACAGGCCTTCACACAGGTGCCGCCCACGCTGGACTATCGCTTTCTGCTGACCATGCTCCAGCGCCTGCAGGTAGGACGCCTTGAAGACGGCACGGCCATCGGCACCGCCATTGCCACGGCCATCAACCGGTTGAAAAACTCCGAAGCCCGCAGCAGGGTAATCATCCTGCTGACCGACGGCCAGAACAACCGGGGTGAGATCGATCCGCTGACGGCCGCCGAGCTGGCCCGTCAGGCGGGCATCCGCATCTACACGATCGGCCTCAGCGGCCGGGGCGAGGCCCCCTATCCGGTGCAGACGCCTTTCGGCACCCGACCGCAACCCGTACCGGTCGAGATCGACGAGGCCATGATGCGCGAGGTGGCCGAAAAGACCGGCGGCCGCTACTTTCGCGCCACCGATGCCCGTACGCTGGAGGCCATCTACGCCGAGATCGACCGCCTGGAGAAAAGTCCGGTGGCCGTCACCCGCTACGAAACCGCCCGGGAGCGGTACGCGATCTTTCTGGGACCGGCCCTGCTGCTGCTTCTGCTGGAAGTGATCCTGCGCACCACCCGACTCCGCCGCCTGGTCGTCACATGAACCTGCACTGGCTCCATCCCGAATGGCTCTGGGCGCTGGCCGCCGTGCCGGGCACCGCGCTGCTGCTGATGTGGGCGGCGCGTCGGCGCCGGCGCGATCTCGAGCGGCTGGGCGATCCGGTGCTGATCGCCCAACTGGCCGCGCCGGCTCCCGGACGTGCCCGGCTGCGGGCCGCGTTGCTCCTGACCGCCGTGGCACTGCTCGCGCTGGCGCTGGCCGGTCCCCGCCTCGGCCTGCAACCCCGCCAGGCCGAACGGCGAGGCCTCGACCTGCTCATCGCACTGGACGTGTCGAACTCCATGCTGGCCGAAGACGTGGCGCCCAGTCGACTGGCCCGCGCCCGATACGAACTCTATCGCCTGCTCGAGCATCTGGAAGGCGATCGCGTGGGCCTGATTCTGTTCGCCGGCGACGCCTTTCTGCAATGTCCGTTCACCACGGACTACGGCGCCGTACGGCTGTTTCTGGACGTGGCCGATCCGTCGCTGATCCCCACGCCGGGCACCGACTACGTCCGCATGATCCAGGTGGCCCTGCAGGCCTTCGAGGCACCGCAACCGGACGAAGTACCACGTAGCCGGGTGCTACTGGTCGTCTCCGATGGCGAAAACCACGCGGAGGGCTTCGAGCAGGCGCTCCGCCAACTTCAGGAGGCCGGCATCGAGCGGCTGGCTGTCGGCGTGGGCGAAACCGCGGGCGCCCCGATTCCCGTGTACCGCGACGGCCGCCGCGTGGGCGTCCGGCGCGACGCGGAAGGCCGTGTCGTACACACGCGGCTGGAGCCGGCCACGCTACAGGCGCTGGCCGGACCGGACGGCTACTTCCATCTGGGACGCACCGGCGAGGTCGTGCCAGCCCTGCTGAAGCGGCTGGACGGCTTCGCCCGGACCCCGATCGCGACCGAGACGTTCGAAACCTTCGCCGAGCGTTATCAGTGGCCGCTGGCGCTGGCCCTGCTGTTGCTGGTGCTCGAAGCGCTGCTGCCCGAACGCCGCCGAACGCTCCAGACCGCCTGAGACGATGCGCCTACTGATCGGACTTGCGCTGCTGCTGTTGCTGCTTGCCGACGACGGCGCCCGCCAGGGCCGCCGGGGCAACGCGGCCTACCGGGCCGGACGCTACGCCGAGGCGGCCGAGCATTACCGCCAGGGATTGCTGCTGACGCAGGATCCAGCCACGCGCTTCGGGCTGCAGCACAACCTGGGGGCGGCCCTGCTGCGTCTGGGCCAGGCGGGAAGCGCACGTGCCGCTCTCGACGCGGCGCTCCGCATGGCCCCCGACGATGCCGCACGGGCACGCGCCGCCTACAACGCCGGCAACGCGGCCTTCGCCGAGGGCGACCTGCAGGCGGCCCTCCACTACTACCGCACGGCGCTGCTGGCCGACCCCGACTTCGAAGATGCCCGCTTCAACTACGAATACATCCTGCGACACCTGCCGCCTTCCAGCCCGCCCCCTCCGTCGGCAGGCGGGGCCGGACAGAACGATCCGAACGACGCCAACACGCAGAACGCACCCGGACAGGGTGTGGCGGACGGCAACCGCCGGCACAATGCGGAGCGTGCGCCTGCGCAGAACGACCCGTCCGATTCCGCCGCCTCTGAAAGACAATCCCAGACACCCACCTCATCGGCGCAGCTCTCGCCCGAGGCGGCCGCCCGCCTGCTCGACGCCCTGCAACGCCAGGAACAGGAGGCCCTCCGGCGTGCCCTGCGGCTGCCCACCCATCCCCGTACGGTCAAAAAAGACTGGTGAGCGACATGCGGCGCTGGCTGCTTTCGATGCTGTTCTTGAGCGTGGGGGCCATCCCGGCGGCCGCGCAGCGCTGGACGGTAGAAGTTCAGGCCCGCGTCAGTCGCACCCAGGTGGGCATGGGCGAGACGGTCGTCTACACCGTCGACATCATCGGCGCCCTGCCCGACGGATTGCGCATGCCGGAGCCGCCCCCGACCGAAGGGCTGGCGCTCGTCTATCCGACGCCCACCGTACACCGCCAGTACTCGCTGATCGGCGGGCGCATCCAGCAACGTATCCGCTACAGCTGGCGGTTTCGGCCGGTGCGTCCCGGCAAAGCCCGCATCGGCGCCTTCCGGCTTCAGGTGGGCGATCAGACGCTGGCCACCGATCCGATCGAACTGACCGTCTACGATGCACCCACGGCACCGCCCGCCGAAGTGGCGCCGAACGCATCCGCTGCACCCGACCTGTTTATCGAGGCCACCCTGCAGCCCACCATCCCCTACGAAGGGCAACAGACCGTGCTCGAATACCGACTGTTCTTCCGGGAAGGGCTGCAGGTCTGGCGTAGCCGCCTGGTGGGCTCCTGGGAAACGGAAGGGTTCTGGCGCGAGGAACTTGAGGTGGAAGATCGGCCGCTGCCCGAGCGGGTACTTCGCAACGGCGCGGCCTATTACACCTTCGTGCTGCAGCGCATCGCGCTGTTTCCCACGCGGAGCGGAATGCTTCAGATCGATCCGCTCACCATCGAAAGCGAAGTCTCGCTGCAGCCGGATCCGCTCGATCCCTTCGCCTCGCTGCTGCGTCCGGGTCCGAGCGAACCGCAGCGCGTGACGGCTCCGGCGCTCACCGTGACGGTGCGTCCGCTCCCGGACGGAGCGCCGTCGGGTTTCGTCGATGCCGTGGGACGATTCCGGCTGGAAGCCGAAGCCTCACCTACCGAAGTAAGTGTCGGCGAGCCGGTAACCGTCACGATCCGTCTGTCCGGATCAGGAAACCTGCCCACGCTGACGCCGCCCCGGCCGGACGTGGACACCAGCTTCGCCGTCTATCCCGCCGACGATGCGCTGACGCTCGACCGCCGCGGCGCGCGGCTGACCGGCACCCGCACGCTGTCCTACGTGCTCGTGCCCGGCCGGGCCGGGCGTTTCACGCTGCCACCCGTGCGCCTCGCCTACTTCGATCCGGAGGGCGGCGTCTATCGCACGCTGACGGCTCCGCTGCCGGAGCTTGTCGTGCATCCGGCCTCGGCCACGCCCACTGCTCCGGTGGCGACCGCTTCCCCGGCGGCCGTTCATTCTCGGTCATTTTCATGGATCCGGTGGCTGCCCTATGCCGGCGGAGGGCTTCTGGTGATCCTACTGCTGCTGTTGCTGGCGCAGCGACGGCGCGCGGCCCGCCGCCCGCGACCGTCGCCCGTGCAACCCGACGCCCTTCCACCGTCCACACTGGAGCCCCGGCTCTTCTACCGACGGCTGGAAGAAATGCTGCGACGGGCGGCCGGACGCTACCTGGACGAAGACGTGCGCGGCCTGACGCGCACCCGCCTGTGCGACCGCCTGCGCCAACGCGGCCTGCCCGAAGCGGAAGTGGCCCGCATGGCCCGATTGCTGGCCGCCTGCGAAGCCGCCTGCTACGCCCCGACGCCTCCCGACCCCGTCCAGACGCTCCACGACCACCGCGAGGCCGCCCGTCTCCTGGAATCCCTCGAAAAAAAGGCCCCTTCCGAAGAAGGGGCCTGAACGGGACTTCGCTCTGCAAACAGGCGCGTGCTCAGGCGCTGACGGTCGGCTCGTAGAGCGCGTCGAACTGACGCTGTGCTTCGACCAGCGCCGCCCGCATCAGGTCTTCGGCACGCGCCGTCTCGCGCCGGGCCAGCAGCGCCAGCAGCTCCGACACGTCGAGCTGCTGTGCGGCGCGGCGGCAGGCCTCCCAGCTCAGAATGCTGCGCACCACGCGGTCGATGGCCTGTTCTTCGTTGTCGTAGGGCCGGGGCTGCATGTCGTGCCCGAGCCAGCGGTTGTACCCGTCCTGCTCCAGCAGACCGGCCAGCGCGATGTTCATGCCGTTGACGCGCGTGCCGTGGTCGATGTCGTAGCGCCCCGGACCGCCCAGAATGATGCCGTCGTTGTAGCCCTGGCTGTTCAGGTGGAAGTGGACCATGGCCCGTTCTTCGAGCTGCTCCACCACATCGTAGACGGCATCGAGACCGATCATCTCCGAGTGGCCGATTTCCATGTTGACCCCCTTCTTCGACCGATCGATGCCGTACTCGTCGGCGAGCTGGCGCCAGATGAGCAGCGCACTGGCCACGGTCGGCAACAGCATGGCCGGATGTCCTTCGTTCGGCTTGGGCTCGATGCCGATGTACATGAGCCCGCCTTTTTCCTGTTCGAGCTGGCAGAGGCGCGCCAGACTTTCCTTCAGGTTACGGTACATCTGGCGCACCCCCACCGTGGCCAGGTCGTAGCCGAACGAGCCGTTCCAGATGACCAGCGTGGGCGCTCTGTCGGGGTCCGGATGCCAGACCTTGCGCAGCGGACCGTAGGCCAGCTCCACCGTGCGCCGGCCCAGTTCTTCGGCGGCCGCCCGCTCCTTCGGGTCGAGCGAGCAGATGCCGCCATAGCCGAAATGAATATGGGCGCCCGGCGTGATCATCGCCAGATGCAGCCCGGTCTCGGCCAGCGCCTTCGCGACCGCCTCGGCGTTCTGCTCGTTGATCTCGTTGTCGTAGTGCAGCTCAACGCCCAGCGTGATCGTATCGGGCAGGCGCGGTGCGATCTTCTCTTTGACCAGATAGATGAACGCGACCGTGTCGAAGCGATCGGCCGCCCAGGCCGGACGAACGTTGGCCGGGACGAAGCCGCCCTTGCCCGCATTGAACGTCCAGCGACAGATGCTGTGGAAGGTCTGTGCGTTTACCATTGTTCAGTCAGCCGTTTGAAGTTGACGGGAGAGGATTTCAGACCAGTGGTGGTAGGCTTCCACATAGGGTTCCTGCCAGGACGGATCGGGCTCGATCGTGGCCACCGGCGGCACGCCCTGGAAAGCCGCCTCGGGCGAGGCGTACACGCCGGCCCCGACGCCCGCACCCCGAGCGGCACCGGCCGCTCCGTCCGTGTCGTACAGTTCCACGACCGTCCGGTTGACGGTCGCATAGATCCGGCCAAAAAGCGGACTCAGAAACAGGTTGGCGCGTCCGGCCCGGACCTTTTCGACGGCCAGCCCCATGCCACGGATCACTTCGAGGCCGTAGGCCAGTGCGAACACGATTCCCTCTTTGGCCGCCCGGAGCAGATGCGCCCGGCCGTGGCGGTTGAAGTCGAGGCCGTGCACCGAAGCGCCGAGGTTTCGGTTGCGGAGCATGCGCTCGGCTCCGTTGCCGAAGGGGAGCACGCGCACGCCGTCAGCGCCGACCGGCACCGAAGCAGCCTGCTCGTTCATCGCTTCGTAGCTCAGCGTACCGCCCAGCAGGTCCTGTCGGAGCCAGCGGTAGAGGATGCCCGTGCCGTTCAGGCACAACAGAATGCCGTAGCGGCGCCGCTCGGGCGTGTGGTTGACGTGCACGAACGTGTTGACGCGCGTCTGGGGATCATAGCGCGGCGTATCGTCCACGGCGTAGATGACGCCCGACGTGCCGGCCGTTGTGGCCGCCTCGCCCGGATGCAGCACGCCCAGCGAGAAGGCGTTGTTCGGCTGATCACCGGCCCGGTAGGTGACCGGCGTGCCGGGCCGGAGCCCCAGCACCGCAGCCGCTTCCCGCGTCAGTTCGCCCTGTCGGCCGAAGGTGGGCACTAGGCGGGGCATGAGTGCATGGTCGATCCCCAGATGGTCCAGCAGCCAATCGGCGGGCTTTTCTTCCAGGAAGTCCCAGAAGATCCCTTCCGAAAGGCCCGAAACGGTGGTAGTCGGCTCGCCGGTCATGCGAAAGGCCACATAGTCGCCCGGAAGCAGCCACTTGTAGGCCCGACGGTAGATGTCCGGCTCGTTTTCAAGCACCCAGCGCAGCTTGGCGGCCGTAAAGTTGCCGGGACTGTTGAGCAGGTGGCGCAGGCAGCGTTCCTGCCCCAGCTCCTGGAAAGCGCGTTCGCCGACAGGCACGGCCCGGCTGTCGCACCAGATGATGGCCGGGCGCAGCACGCGCCCCTCCCGGTCGATCAGCACCAGCCCGTGCATCTGGTAGGAGATGCCGATGCCGCCAACCGCTTCGGGATCGAACAGGTGGCGCTGGCGCAAGGCAGCCACGGCCTGCTGCACGCACTGCCACCACTGCTCCGGATCCTGCTCAGCCCAGCCAGGATGAATCGATTCAATCTTTAATTCCTGTTCGGGAACCGTTACAGCCGCCAGCACGCGCCCGGACTCCGCTTCAACCAGGGCCCCTTTGATGAACGAGCTGCCGACGTCGAAACCCAGCAATAACATGATGAACCGGATCGTGTCCCGCGTTTTTCGCCTGTAAGAATACAAGATCCGGCCCTGGAATTCAATAGCAAGGCGCACGAAAAGTGAAATAAAAGAAGCGATTCACTTTTCACATACCGCTCAGGTGGGCACGACCGCCCACACCAGCAACAGCAAGGCCAGAAGCAGCAGTTGAGCCAGGGCGGGACGCAGGAGCGGTCGCCGCCGGATGAGCTGCAGCAGATCACCCCCAATGAACCAGGCGACAAATACAGAGAGGGGAAGCGTCCAGACGGCTACCAGCAGACTTTCGGCCGATGGCAGACCGGTACCCAGCAGACGGCTCAAAAGCGCTACCATCCCAGTAACGAATCCGAGATGCAGCCCGAGCAGCAATCCGACAACCTGCCACCGACGCATGCGTGCCTGTATCTGGTGCAACAAATTCTAAAAATAGCTTAGGAATCCCACGGCACAGGCCGTAGCAGCTTCTCCGCATTGGCCATGGCATCTCTGGCGCATTTCTGATGGCACCTCTGGATACATCCGCCGGACCTCGCTTTTGTGCCCGGGCGGTGTTATATTTGGAAAGTACCCCCGATCTCACCAGCCCGGCAGGAAAGCGATCCGATTGCTACAACGCGACGTGCCCACACTCCGAGCAAGCAAGCTGTGCCAATGAAGGGGTGGCGATTCCTGCCGGTGCTCTGGTTGTGTCTGGCCTTACCGGTCCGGGCGCAGGATGCCCCGCTGGGCGGTTTTGCCTTTCTGCGTCTTGCGCCCTCGGCCCGCGTGACCGCGCTGGGCGACACGCCCACAACCGTCGCCGACGACGACGTGGCGCTGTTTCTGCTGAATCCGGCCCTGCTGCACCCCGCGCAGCACCGCCAGTTGCAGGTGAGTTACCTGAACCACCTGGGCGACATCCGTGCCGGTACGATCGCCTACGGCTGGCACCGGGGCGAACTCGGAACGCTCGGCCTGGCGCTACGCTTTCTGGACTGGGGCGCCATCGACGAGGCCGACCTGGAAGGCAACCGCAACGGCACCTTTCGGCCTATCGACCTGGCCCTGACGGTGGGCCTGGGACGCGCCGCCGGCCCGTCGCTGCACTACGGCGCCAGCCTGCACCTGATCCACACGACCTTGGCCGACCGACGGGCGACGGCCCTGGCGCTGGACGCCGGCTTCCGCTACGAGCTGCCCGAGCACCTGCTGACGCTCGGCGCCAGCCTGCACCACCTGGGCGTCACGCTCCAGACGCTGGGGACCACTCCCGACCGCCTGCCCTTCGACGTGCGTCTGGGCCTGCGCAAGCGCCTGCGCTACCTGCCGCTGCAACTGACCCTGACCGCCTACGACCTGCCCCATTTCTGGCAGCGCCCGGAAAATCAGACCTGGCTCGGTCGCCTGTTCTATCACCTGAACTTCGGAGCCGAACTGGGCGCCAGCCGTTCGTTTCAACTGCGCTTCGGCTACAGCTACCGCCGCCACGAAATGCTCAAAATCCGCCCCCGGCTGGACCTGGCCGGCTTCAACGCGGGCTTCGGATTGCGCCTTGCCGGCCTGCACTTCGACTATGCCTTCAGCTCCTGGTCCTCGCTGGGCACGCTCCATCATCTGACCGTTCAGACGCAGCTATAATCCAGACCTTCCCGAATAATTGCGCTTCTGCTGCGGCACAAATCGGCGGGAACGGCGCGTTTTGATGGCGCCAATTTGCCTTTCATCTTGACGAATACCCGGCGCCTCCGTATCGTTGAAGGCGCGCCTCACCCCCCGGGACGTGCTCCTTCCCCGGCGATTTCCCCCGTGATCGCCGGGGTTTTTTGTGGTCGGAAAACAACAGGGCCCCGGCATGATTGCCGGGGCCCCGCACGCTGCCCTCCGCGGCCAGACCGGTCAGAAGTTGATCTGCACGGCCGCCCGCAGGTTGATCACATTCTGCCGCTCAATCGTAACACCTTCCGCTGTGATCTCCTCGGGGTGATCCGTCAGCACATAGGCGCCCACGCCCTCTTCCACGGCCACCGGCACATCCAGCAGAATGCTCCCGTCCAGGATGATCTTGACGTTCTTCTGCAGCCGGTAGGTCAGCATGGGCGTCACTTCGTGGATCGGATCGTCGCCCACGGCATCGCCGCCCAGCTCGTCGAGCTGCACCAGCGCGTAGCGCAGACCGAAGGCGACGGTCTCCAGGCTGTAGGTAGCCTGCGCGCGGACGGCCGTCACGGCCACATCGCCGAAGTCGTTCTTGTACTGCCCGTAGGTGACCTGGCCCTCCAGCCAGAGCGCGCCCTGCGCGGTCGGATAGCCCAGCGCGATGTCGCCGCCCCCGATGAGCAGCTCCCCGGCCTTCAGATGACCGGCCTCACGCCGGGCGATGTGCGGATTCCAGCCGCTCTGCAGCAGGATGGGCTTTTCCTTGTTCCAGACGTTCAGCGCCGAGGAATGCCCGGCGATCACGTCTTTATAGTAGGTGACGTTGGCGCCCAACCGCACCTCCAGTTCGTCGCCGGAGGGCATCGGCTTGAGCCGGAAGAGGTCATGCCCCTGGTTCGGACCGAACTGCACGCGCGCCGTCACGAACGGAAAGCCGAACACCTCGGGCAGATACCGGTTCGGGATGCTCCGGCCCAGACCGGTCTGCAGCGCCAGTGCCAGCGAGACGTTCTCGCTCGGATAGGCGTGCAGCGCCGCGCCGTAGTCCCGCAGCAGCCCCACGAACTTCTGTGCGATCGAGCGTTCCACGAAGGGCAGGTAGGCCGAGTAGGTCAGCCCTTCAGCCCCGGCCGGCACCTTGAACTGGCCCAGCCGGACATAGACGTTCTCGACGCCCGGGAAAGGCACGTCCGCATAGAAGTCCTGCAGGATCTGCGGCATGCCCCAGAAGCCCGAACGCGAGACCGGAATTTCGACCTCCGGACCCGAGAGCCCCAGCTCGACCCGATAGCGCACGCCCTCGTAGGTCCCCTTCAGGTAGACGCGGGTCCGGCTCAGAAAGTGATAGATCCGCAGGTCATCCCGGAACGGGTCGTCCACATTCTGAATGAGCCAGTCGGGCCGGATGAAGCCGTGTACCACCGGCCCCTCGTTTTTCGGCTGGTCTTTATCCTGGCCTGCGGCCGGCAGGGTCCACAACAGCAGCGCGATCAGCGCCAGGATGCCACCGGTTAACCGTGTACGCATGGCTGTTTCCTCCTGGTTGGTTGTTCAGGGTTGGTTCAGGGAATCCGCCGCGGCCACCGCGCACGGCCGCCACGCCACGGGCTGCACGACCAGGTCGAAGTGTACCGTGATCTGATCGTGCACCCGGATCAATCCCAGCAGCGCGGTGGGCGGCTTTACGTTGAAGTCGGTCAGTTTCAGCGGAAGCGAGCCGACCAGCCGGGCGCGCCCGGACGCCAGCAGTTGCCCCGCCGCCTCGAAGTGCACGGTGCGCGTCGTGCCGGCGATCGTCAGCGTCCCGGCCACTTCCAGCCGGGCCGAGTCGGCCGCGGGCGTCTCCAGCACGGCCACCTCGCTCAGTTCGAAGCGGATCTCCGGAAAGCGATCGGCCTGGAGCGCCTCCTGCAGGTCCCGGTTCATGGCCTGCTTGCCGCAGTCGAAAGCCCGAACCGGCACCACGAGCCGCGCCTGCACCGCCCGCCCTGCTTCGACCTCGCCAACCCCTTCCACCCGGGTAGCCGCGCAGGTGAAGCGGTTGACCGTCGAGCGTCCCTCGATCCAGACCCGGCTCGCCACCGGATCGGGCACGTAGCAGGGCGTTCCCCGGAAGCCCAGCAGGAGCAACACCGCGCTCAACAGACCGATCACACGCATGGCGCTTCGCGATTTACGGGTTGCCGGAAGTCGGGCGCGCCACCACGTCGAAGTGCACGACCACCTCGTCGCCCGTCCGAAGCGTGCCCAGCATGGCCGTCGGCGGCTTGATCCCGAAGGCCTTCATCGAAAGGGGCTGCTCCCCCTGAAAGCGCCAACCGCCGTCTTCCGGGCGGGCCAGCACCTGCATCTGCACCGGCTGCTCCGCACCGGCGATCGTCAGCCGTCCCTGCACCTGGAGCCGATAGCCCTCCGCTGCGGCCGCTACCGAGTCGACCCGCGTCAGCACAAAGCGAATCTCCGGATGGTCTTCCGCCTTCAGCGCCTCCCGCATTTTGCGATCCATCGTGCCGTTCTTGCACGAGATGGCCGCCACGGGCACCACTACCTCCGTCGCCTGCAGCGAAGCCAGCTCACCGGCCTGCCCCAGTTCTACCCGACCCCGCCAGTCCGTCACCGCGCATTCCCAGTCGTGCAGCGTCGAGGTGCCCGTCACGCGGAAGGTGCTCCCCTCCGTCTCGAAGGTCAGCACCACCGGCTGCGCCCGCAACCCGAGCGGGAGCAGCAGCCCCAGTGCCAGGATCCAGATCGTGCGGATTATCCTGTTCATGATCGCCTCCCTGATGGCTTCACGTTGCGCGTTCAAACAACGAACAGATGGGTTCTCGCGCCGAAAGCAAAGCTTGATCGGTTGCGTAGGCGCTACCTGCAATCCTATGCCGGGCAATCTCTGACAGGGATGTCGGGGAAACTCCTACACACCCGACAGCGACCTGCTCGCAATACCAGGCACTACCACACGGTTCGCCACCCAATCTTCTTCAATAACGGCTATTTCGACGCTATCGTTGATCCGGGTTTGCGGAATAACGGAAACAGATTGGACAACACTTTTCCACAATCCCCTGTCAGAACCAGGGAGGCGTGACGAATAACGGATATTAAATCCAGATTTTTTCCACACCCCTTGCCGTCGCCTTGCGGGCGTGCTATACTTGCCGCCACAAGGCCCTGCCACTTCCGGGGCCGTGCTGTCGTGGCACGGCGGCCGGTACCGCCCGAGGCGGTGCCGGCGTCACGGGGGAAGCCGGTGGAATTCCGGCGCTGTCGCGCAACGGTAAAAGCCCGAATGCCCGCCCGGAAGTGCGATCACGGCCGGCGCCCACTGCGGGCGATCCGGCACACCCTGCGCGTCACAGGGTGGTGATCGGCTGCACGTGGCTGCTGCGTTCTGGCTCTGCCGCTCGGGCGACCCACCGTCGCCGTTCGCATCGGCTGCTGCTGCCCTTCTCCACCTTCTGGCCGCGGGGGACCTCGATCCTGAACGTTTCACCAACCCGAGGTACCGCCATGGCCACCCTGCATACCCTCGTCACCGACACGCTGCCCACCGTCGTCAAGCGGGACGGCCGACGCGTGTCGTTCGACCCCGAACGCATCCGGCGCGCCCTCGAAAAAGCCTTCCGCGCCACGCTCGAACTACCTGCCGACGCACCTCTTTCGGCCGAGCTGTCCGAAGAGATCGAGGCCCTCACCGGCGCCGTGGTGCGCTGGTGCCGGGACCGCGCCGAGGTGTCCGTCGAAGAAATTCAGGACGAAGTAGAACGCACGCTCATGCGGGCCGGGCGCTACGCCGTCGCCCGTCGCTACATCCTCTACCGCGAGGCCCGCGCCGAAGCGCGCCGCCGTCAGCAGCTCACCTACCGCCGCGCCGACGGCACCGAGGCGCCGTTCCCGCACGAGGCGCTGCGTGCCCGCATCGAAGCGGCCTGCGACGGACTGGACGACGTCGATCCCGAGCTGGTCCGGGAAGAGCTGCTCCGCACGGTCTATCCGGGCATTCCCGAAGACGAACTGGACCGGGCGCTGATTCTGGCGGCCCGCACGCACATCGAACGCGAGCCCGACTACACGTACGTGGCCGCCCGGCTGCTACTGGACGCGCTCTACCGCGAAGTCTTCGGCCGCCCGATACCTCCCTCCGAGCAGGCCAAAGCCTGCCGCGCCGGTTTCCGGGCGTACCTGGAGCACGGCGTCCGCCTGGGCCGCCTCGACGAGCGCCTGCTCCGGACGTTCGACATCGACCGCCTGGCTGCCGCGCTGCATCCCGAACGCGATCGCCAGTTCACCTTCCTGGGGCTGCAGACGCTCTACGACCGCTACCTGCTGCACGAGCCCGAAGGCCGCCGCTTCGAGCTGCCCCAGTACCTCTGGATGCGCGTGGCCATGGGGCTGGCGCTCGCCGAAGACGATCCCACCGCCCGCGCCATCCAGTTCTACGAGCTGCTTTCCAGCTTCCGCTTCATGAACTCCACGCCCACGCTCTTCAACGCGGGCACGCCCCATCCCCAGCTTTCTTCCTGCTACCTGACCACGGTGCAGGACGACCTGGGCGCCATCTTCAAGGCCATCCGCGACAACGCGCTGCTTTCGAAGTGGGCCGGCGGGCTGGGCAACGACTGGACGCCCGTCCGCGCCCTGGGCGCCCACATCCGGGGCACCAACGGCCGCAGCCAGGGCGTCATCCCCTTCCTGAAGATCGTCAACGACACGGCCGTGGCCGTCAATCAGGGCGGCAAGCGTAAGGGAGCCGTCTGTGCCTACCTGGAGGTCTGGCATTTAGACATCGAAGAATTTCTGGAGCTGCGCCGCAACACGGGCGACGAACGCCGCCGCACGCACGACATGAACACAGCCTGCTGGATTCCGGACCTGTTCATGCAGCGCGTGCGGGAGCGCCGGCACTGGACGCTCTTTTCGCCCGACGAGGTGCCCGACCTGCACGACCTGTACGGCCGCGCCTTCCGCGAGCGCTACGAGCACTACGAACGCGAGGCCGAGGCCGGCCGCATCCGCAACTGGCGCCGCGTCGAGGCCGTCGATCTCTGGCGTAAAATGCTTTCGATGCTGTTCGAGACCGGCCATCCCTGGCTCACCTTCAAGGATCCCTGTAACATCCGCTCGCCCCAGGATCACGTGGGCGTCGTCCACTCCTCGAACCTCTGTACCGAGATCACGCTGAACACCTCGCCCGAGGAGGTGGCCGTCTGCAACCTGGGGTCGATCAACCTGGTGGCGCACGTGGACGAGCAGGGCGAGCTGGATCGGGAAAAGCTGCGCGACACGATCCGCACGGCCGTGCGCATGCTCGACAACGTGATCGACCTCAACTTCTACCCGATTCCGGAAGCGCGCACGTCGAACCTGCGCCACCGGCCGATCGGTCTGGGCCTGATGGGCTTTCAGGACGTGCTCTACCGTCGGGGACTCTCCTACGCCAGCGAGGCCGCCGTGGAGCTGGCCGACGAACTCATGGAATTCATCGCCTACTGCGCCTACGAGGCCTCGTCGGACCTGGCGGCCGAACGGGGCGCCTACCCCACGTTCAAGGGCTCCAAGTGGGATCGCGGCCTGCTGCCGCTCGACACGCTCGACCTGCTCGAAGCCGAACGCGGCGAGCCGGTGCCCGTCCCGCGCACGGCCCGCCTCGACTGGGACGCGCTGCGCGAGAAAATCCGCCGCCAGGGCATGCGCAACTCGAACGTGCTGGCCATCGCCCCCACGGCCACCATCGCCAACATCTGTGGCGTGAGCCCGTCGATCGAACCCACCTACAAGAACCTGTACGTGAAAAGCAACCTGTCCGGCGAATTCACCCAGCTCAACCCCTACCTCGTGCGCGATCTCAAAGCGCGGGGCCTCTGGGATGAGGAAATGCTGGACGATCTGAAGTACTACGACGGCTCGGTGCAGGAAATCGACCGCATCCCGCCCGAGCTGAAAGCGCGCTACCGGACAGCCTTCGAAATCGAACCGCGCTGGCTCATCGAGTGCGCGGCCCGGCGCCAGAAGTGGATCGACCAGAGCCAGTCGCTCAACCTGTATCTGGCCGAACCCAGCGGCCGCAAGCTCAGCGAGATGTACCAGCTCGCCTGGCAACTCGGCCTGAAGACCACCTACTACCTGCGGGCGCTGGCCGCCACCCAGATCGAAAAATCCACGCTCGACATCAACCGCCGCGGCATCCAGCCCCGCTGGATGAAAAGCCGCTCACCGTCGAGCGACATCGTCGTCCGCCGCGACGGCCCCGCCTGCTCGCCGGACGACGAAAGCTGCGAAGCCTGCCAGTGATCTCTGTTCAACATTCCCGTCCCACACCAAAACCGAGTACAGCCATGATGGAGCTTCCCGCTTTCGGATCGCGCCGCATCCGCGTCGAAGACAAGCGCCTGATCAACTGCCACGAGGTGGACGTCAACCAGCTCATGCCCATCAAGTATGCCTGGGCCTGGGAGCACTACCTCAACGGCTGCAAAAACCACTGGATGCCCAGCGAAATCCCCATGGCCCGCGACATCGAGCTGTGGCGCTCCGATAAGCTGACCGACGACGAACGGCTGGTCATCCTGCGCAACCTGGGCTTTTTCGCCACGGCCGAAAGCCTGGTGGGCAACAACATCGTGCTGGCCATCTTTCGCCACGTCACGAACCCGGAGTGCCGCCAGTACCTGCTCCGCCAGGCCTTCGAGGAAGCCATCCACACGCACGCCTTCCTCTACATCGTCGAAAGCCTGGGCCTCGACGAGGGCGAAGTCTTCAACATGTACCGCGAAATCCCGGCCGTGGCCCGCAAGGACGAATTCGAAATGGAGCTGACGCGCGAAGTGCTGCGGCCCGACTTCACCACGGCCACCGTCGAAGGCGCTCAGGCCTTTCTGAAAAACCTGATCGGCTACTACGTGATCATGGAGGGGATCTTCTTCTACAGCGGCTTCGCGATGATCCTCTCCTTCCACCGCCAGAACAAGATGACCGGCATCGGCGAGCAGTTTCAGTACATCCTGCGCGACGAGACGATCCATCTGAACTTCGGGATCGACCTGATCAACGGTATCAAGGCCGAAAATCCCGAACTGTGGACGCCCGAGTTTCAGCGCGAGGTGCAGCAGCTCATCGAAGAGGCCGTCGAGCTGGAAGTGGCCTACGCCTACGACTGCCTGCCGCGCGGCGTGCTGGGCCTGACGGCGCCCATGTTCCGGGAGTACGTCCAGTACATCGCCGACCGACGTCTGGAGCGCATCGGTCTGAAAGCCCGCTACGGCTCGAAAAACCCGTTCCCCTGGATGAGCGAAACGATCGACCTGCTCAAGGAAAAGAACTTTTTCGAGACGCGGGTCACCGAATACCAGCAGGCCGCTGCACTCTCGTGGGATGAATGAGCAGGAGGAACTGGATTGGAACCAGCCGGTCTCAACGCAAAACAAAACAGCAAGATGAAACCACTGGATCGCATCACGATCAACCCGGAAATCTGTCTGGGTCAGCCCACCATCCGGGGAACGCGCATCACGGTCAGCACCATCCTGAAGCTGCTGGCCTCGGGTAAAACCGTACAGGAGGTGCTGGAAGCCTATCCGGAGCTGGAAGCCGAAGACATCTACCAGGCGCTTGCCTATGCGGCCTGGCATGTTTCGGAACAGCCATAATCGCACTGCGGCATCGGGCCGCCAGGATGTCGCGAACGCGCGCCATCTGCCCAGGAAAAAGCCGTTTTCCGACGTCACTTCGGCTGCGCCTCCGTGGCTTACTACCGGCGGAGACTTGCTTGCAGTCAGGCACGAAGTGTCAGCGACCGGTTCCGGGGCTTACTGGCCGTGTACCAGATCCTTGCCGTAGTACTCCTTCAACCCTTTAACGTAAACGATCCATGATCCAGGCAACGAATCTTGGTTTTCCCCGCATCGGGCTCGCGCGTGAACTGAAGTGGGCCGTCGAGGGCTACTGGGCCGGACAGGTCTCGGAAAACGAATTGCTGGAGACGGCACGCCGGCTCCGCGCCCGGCACTGGCAATGGCAACAGGAGGCCGGGATCGACCAGATTCCCTCAAACGACTTCTCGCTCTACGACCACGTGCTCGACACGATCGCGCTCGTGGGCGCCGTGCCCGAACGCTTCGGCTGGCAAGGCGATACCGTCGACCTGGCCACCTACTTTGCCATGGCCCGGGGCGTCCAGGAAAAAGAGCTGGAAGCCCGGGGACTGGAAGGCACCGGCGTGCCGCCGCTGGAAATGACGAAGTGGTTCGACACGAACTATCACTACCTGGTGCCTGAATTCCACCCGGAGCAGACCTTCCGGCTCGCTTTCACGAAACCCATCGACGAGTATCTGGAAGCAAAGGCACTGGGCATCGAAACGCGGCCGGTGTTGCTGGGACCGGTCTCGTTCCTGCTGCTGGGCCGGGCGACGGTGGCCCACTTCGACCCGCTGACGCTACTCGATCGTCTGCTGCCCGTTTATGCCGAGGTGCTGTGCCGCCTGAAGGCGGCCGGCGCCCGCTACGTGCAGATGGACGAGCCCTGTCTGGTGCGCGACCTGCCGCCCGGCGCTCGCCAGGCCTTCCAGCAGGCCTATGCGGCGCTGAGCCGGCCCGAACACCCGGCACTCGTGCTGACCACCTACTTCGGCGGCCTCGAGGAAAACCTGCCGTTGGCGTGCTCGCTGCCGGTGGCGGCCGTCCACCTCGACCTGGTGCGCGCGCCCGAGCAGCTCGAGCCGGCCCTGGCCCACCTGCCCGAAGACCGCATCCTCTCGCTGGGGCTGGTGGACGGCCGCAATGTCTGGCGCACCGATCTCGACGCGGCCGCCGCCATGCTGCGGCGGGCCGTCGACGCGCTCGGCCGCGAGCGGGTCTGGATCGGTCCCTCCTGCTCGCTGCTGCACGTGCCGATCGACCTGGACGCCGAATCCGAACTCGACCCGGAAATCCGTCCCTGGCTGGCCTTCGCCCGCCAGAAACTCGAGGAGCTGGTCACGCTCAAACGCCTGATCAACGAGGGCGAGGCGGCCGTACACGATCGGCTCGAAGCCGCCCGCCGGGCGCGCCAGGAACGTCTGACCTCCCCGCGTCGGATCGATCCGGAAGTGCGCCGGCGCCTGGCTGCGCTTTCGCCCGAGATGACCCGCCGGGGCCGTCCTTTTGCCGAGCGCTACGCGCTGCAGCGCGCGCGACTGAAGCTGCCCCTGCTGCCCACCACCACGATCGGGTCGTTTCCCCAGACCGACGAGCTGCGCCGGAAGCGTGCGGCTTTCCGGCGGGGCGAGCTGTCCCGCGCGGCCTACGAGCAGTTTCTGGAAGCCACCATCGCCGAAACGATCGCCCGCCAGGAGGCCATCGGGCTGGACGTGCTCGTGCACGGCGAGCCCGAACGCTCCGACATGGTGGAGTACTTCGCCGAGCAGCTTCAGGGCTTTCTGGTCACGCGCAACGGCTGGGTGCAGAGCTACGGCACGCGCTGCGTGCGCCCGCCCATTCTCTACGGCGACGTGGCGCGGCGCGGCCCCATGACCGTACGCTGGACTACCTTTGCGCAACGCTGCACCGCACGCCCGGTCAAAGGCATCCTGACCGGCCCCGTGACGATCCTGCAGTGGTCCTTCGTGCGCGACGACCAGCCCCGGGCCGACACCTGCCGCCAGATCGCGCTGGCACTCCGCGACGAGGTGGCCGACCTCGAAGCCGCCGGTATCGCCGTCATCCAGATCGACGAACCGGCCCTGCGCGAAGGGCTGCCGCTGCGTCGCCGCGAACGGCCTGCCTACCTCAAATGGGCCGTCGAATGCTTCCGCCTTGCCTCCTGCGTCGTGCGCGACGAGACCCAGATCCACACGCACATGTGCTATGCCGACTTCGAGGACATCCTGGAGGCCATTGCCGCGCTCGACGCCGACGTGATCTCCATCGAGGCGGCGCGCTCGCGCATGGCGTTGCTGGAGGCCTTCCGGCGCTTCCGCTACCCGAACGCCATCGGTCCCGGTGTGTACGACATCCACTCGCCGCGCGTGCCGTCGGTGGAAGAGATCGAGACGCTGCTGGAACGGGCGCTGGAGGTGATCCCGGCCGAGCGGTTGTGGGTCAACCCCGACTGTGGGCTCAAAACGCGCCGTTGGGCCGAAGTCGAGCCCGCCCTGCGCCACATGGTGGAAGCCGCCCGCCGCCTGCGCGCCCGCGTAACAGCGGAGGCTATGTGAGCCACCATCGGGCTGAAACGTCCAGGCGGTCCTTCAAGGCCCCATCGCTCAGAATTCCTTTCCACGCGCTCCGGGATTTAATTGCGCTTCAAAAAATGCCGAGATATCTGCTCTGACCTGTTTCAAAACAACCGCTACATGCGTAATCAACGGCTGCAGCTTATTCCAGTCAATTTCAAAGGTATAGGCATGCCGAAAGAAATGCCGAAATCCCAAATAAGGCTCAAGCATGATTACCGTGTCTGGCCGAAGAATGGCGGACCGAATTCCCGGTACTGCAACGGACATACGTTGCAGCAGCGCGCGGTGCCATCCTTCTCCTTTCGGTACATTTTGATCAATCTCCCGGGCCAAATGCTTCAGGATGTTCTCTATCCCGTTATAAAAGCTATGCAGAAAAGCACCAATCGCAGCCTTATCTCTGTGCGAAGGTTCAGCCTGAGCGGGTAAGCCCGCTACAAGCTGCTGCAATTCTTGAACGAGCATCTCCAGGCGCGGCCATTCCGTCTCAATTTCCGACCGAAGCCGCATCAGGTGTGTCTTCCTCATAAAGTATGATCCCCTCCTGTAAAACCCTGGCACGAAGTGTCTGTGGTAAGGCCGGGTCTTCCAGATCGATCAGATCTACCGGTATGGGAAGCGTACGAAGCAGACGCCCCAGTGCCTCAAAAAAACGCGTAGCTGGCAATCCCTCGCAGGCAAGATCAAGATCTCCGAGCTGCAAGGATATCTCCGGCTTACCGCGTGCCGCCGACCCAAATAAAACAACCTTTCGAACGCCGAAAGCTTTTAGAATGGCAACGGCCTGCCGGAGGACTTCTGCAAGTTCAACCGTATTCGTTTGCATAACCTTCTCCCATCACCTCATCTCCAGGGTACTGGCACGAATTGGAGTGTTACCGGTTTCCCGCATCATCTCTCCACCGAGGCGGAAGTGGGGCGGGCGGAGGGGAAGCGCTGGCGGAGGGACCGGATGGCGGACGCCTCGCCGATGAGAATCAGCCGATCCCCTTCCTGCAGCTGCGTGTACGGCCCCGGCACGAAGCGTTTCTGCTGGCGCTGCACCAGCGCCACCTGGCACGAGGGCGGGAGTTCCAGTTCGTCCACGTCGTGGCCGATCCACGCGGCCGTCTCGTCGTCGGCGCGTAGCGTCAGCATCAGGAAGTGTTCGGGGTCCAGCAGCGTCGCCTTCAGTTCCAGCTCGTCAGCGGCGTTGCGCCAGCGCTCCAGGAAGTCGGGCTCGTCGATCCGTGAGGCCAGGTAGGCGAGCGTGCGCAGGTGCTTGCCGGGGTTTTCCTCGGGACTGACCAGAAACAGTATGGCATAGACCGTCTCCGGCTGGCCCGAGGCTGGCGCCTCCACGGCCTCGCCGTCGACGGTGATCTGTACGCCCTCGCGGCAGCGCACCAGCAGCAGTTCGGGCTCCTCGATCTCGGGCACGCGCAGGTGCGCCAGCGCCACGCCGTGCGTGATCGGCATCAACCCGTAGCGGGCGCCGTCGAGAAAGCCCCGGCTCAGGCGGGCGGCCGTCACCGGCAACCGCTGCGCCAGCAGCGCCGAGACGTCCTCGACCAGCTCCTCGAACGGCGCGCAGCGGTCCAGATCGCGCACGAAGGCCCGCGTGACAAGCTGCTCGAACGAAACCGCCTCGACCTCCTCTTTTTCGCGGGCCCGCGGCGGCAGAAACACCACCACCTTGTCGCCGGGCTGCGGCGTGAGCTGTCCCTCCTCGGCATGGACAAGCAGCTCGTTGCCCCGCACCACGAAGAGCAAGATCAGATCGTTCTCGTACTCCTCCAGTAGTGCCTCGTAGGTCAGCTTCTCGGAAAGCTCGATCACCCGGATTTCCCCGCCCTGGTTGAAGCGCTCGGTGAGCGTCGCATAGGTGACCTTCCCGCCGAAGAGCGGCCGTCCCCGCAGGTGGGCGGGCAAGTCCTGCTCGCCGTCTTCCGAACGCATGGCCAGCTGAAAAACCGAGGTGCTGTCGAACACCTCGGCGAAGTGCAGCGCCGCCAGGGCGTTCACCTCGTCGTTGGGCGTCAGCGCCAGAAAATACCCGATGCCGCTCAGATCCAGCTCGTCCAGCACCTCTTCCGAGAGCGCGTTCACCCGGGCTGCCGGTAGCCGGGCCCGTCGCGCCCGCGCAATGTTGTCGGCATTCGAGTCGATCAGGAGCACCTTGAAGCCCAGATCGCGCAGGACCGTCGCCAGGCGCCGCGCCCACAGGTGAGCGCCCAGAATCAGCACGCCCTGCGGGTTCGGATCGGCCAGTTTCAGGAAGCGGGCCAGCGGTGCGATCGTCAATCCGTAGAGCGCGACGGTGCCCACGATCACCAGAAAGACGAGCGGTACGATGGTCTGTGCCTGGCCCGGATAGACGGCCTCCATGCGAAAGGCGAACAGCGAGGCCACGGCCGCCGCCACGATCCCGCGGGGCGCCAGCCACGACAGAAACACCTTTTCGCGCCAGTTCAGGTTCGTGCCCAGCGTCGAGATCCACACGGCCACCGGCCGCACCACCAGCACCAGCGCCGCCAGAAACAGCAGAGCTTCCTCTTCGATGAAGCGCAGCGATTCGATGTCCAGACGGGCGCTCAGCACGATGAACAGGCTGGAGATCAGAAGCACCTGCAGGTCCTCTTTGAACTCCGTGATGCGCCGCACCGGCACGTAGCGCTGATTGGCCAGAATGATGCCCAGCAGCGTAACCTCCAGCAGGCCCGATTCTTCCTGCAGCACGTTCGACAGCGCAAATGTCGCCACCACGATCATCAGTGCGATCGGGCTCTGCAGATAGTCGGGGATGAGCCGTCGGTAGAGCAGCAGAATCAGCAGGGCCGCCCCCAGCACACTGATACCCACGCTGATCGTGATGGTCAGCAGCAGGCCCTCGACGGCATGCCAGACCGCTTCGCTCAGGCTCTCGCCCGCGCCCGGCGCCGCCTCCAGCAGCAGAATCGTCTCCAGCACGAGCACGGCCAGAATGGCCCCCACCGGGTCGATCGTGATCCCTTCCCACTTGGCCACGGCGCCCACCCGCCCCGCAGGTCGGACGTGGCGTAGCAGTGGAATGACCACGGTCGGTCCGGTCACCGTCAGGATGGCGCCCACCAGCACGGACAGGCTCGGATTCAGCCCGACGAGGTGGTAGGCGGCCAGTCCGGCCAGCACCCAGGTCACCAGCACCCCGATCGTGATCAGGTTGCGGACGGCCTTGCCCACCTCGCGCAGCTCCGACAGCCGCAGGTTCAGTCCGCCCTCGAACAGGATGATCCCGATCGAAAGCGAAACGAACGCGAACACCCAGTCGCCCTGCAACGCCTCGGGTGGCAGCAGTCCGGTTACCGGTCCGGCCAGAAATCCGAAGGTGAGTAGCAGCAGAATCGAAGGCAAGCGGAAACGCCAGGCCAGCCACTGAGCGCCCACGCCCAGCACCAGCACGGCCACGATGCCCAGTACGATGGACTCCATACGAGTCGCCTGTCGTTGGAAAATCGCGCACAGAGAGGCCGTCCGAGTGCACCGGCCATGGGCGGCGCCCCAACGGTTCGGCGTTACAAGATAACAAAGAAGGCATCTATCCGATGAGGCCCCGCAGGGCGGCTCCTTATAAATTCTCCCGATCCCTTGCGCAACAATCCATCATGTCGTTTTTTAACGGTGCTTCGTTCACCAGACCGGTTTATAAAAGGCCATGGCTCTGACCCGCCGACAGGCACTGCGCACGCTGGCCGGAGCGGCCGCGCTCGGCAGCATGGGTGCTCCCCTGGTGCTGACCTCCCGCAATCGCCCGCAGTTCAAAGGGCGCATCAAACATTCCGTCTGCAAGTGGTGCTACCCGAACCTGAGCGTCGAGGAGCTGGCAGCGGCAGGCGTCAAAATGGGGCTGCAGTCCATCGAATTGCTGGACCCACCCGACTGGCCCATCGTCAAAAAGTACGGCCTCACCTGTGCCATGGGGAACGGTCCTTCCCGCATTCCGGACGGCTTCAACCGACGGGAAAACCATGAGTGGCTCATCCCGCAGTTCAAAAAGCGGATCGAAGAGGCCGCCGAAGCGGGTATCCCCAACATCATCTGCTTTTCGGGCAACCGTAACGGCATGGACGACGAGGAGGGGCTGGAAAACTGTGTGATCGGCCTCAAAGAAATCCTGCCAACGGCCGAAAAGTACGGGGTCACGATCTGTATGGAACTGCTCAACAGCAAGATCGACCACCCCGACTACATGTGCGACCATACGGAATGGGGCGTGCGGCTCGTCAAGCGCCTGGGCTCCGAGCGCTTCAAGCTGCTCTACGACATCTACCACATGCAGATCATGGAAGGCGACATCATCCGCACGATCCGAGAGAACATCGAGTACATCGCCCACTTCCACACGGCCGGCGTGCCGGGCCGCCACGAGATTGACGATTCGCAGGAACTGTATTATCCTGCCATCATGCGGGCCATTGCCGATGCAGGATTCGACGGCTTCGTGGCCCAGGAATTCATTCCCACCGCCGACGATCCGCTGGAATCGCTTCGTCGTGCCATCGCCATCTGTGACGTGTGAGCCATGCCGACCTACGAAGACGCCCTGAAGCTCTTTCACGAGTGGACGCAATCGGAAAATCTCCGGCGCCACGGCTATGCCGTGGAAGCGGCCATGGCGCACTACGCTCGCCATTTCGGCGAAGATGAAACGCTCTGGCGCATGACGGGTCTGCTGCACGATCTGGACTACGAGCGCCATCCCACGCCCGAGGAACATCCGTACGTGGGTGTGCGCGTGCTCCGCGAGCTGGGCTATCCCGAAGAAATGCTCGAGGCCATCCTCGGCCACGCCGACTACACGGGCACGCCGCGCCGCACGCTTCTGGCCCGGGCGCTGTTCGCCGTCGACGAGCTGGCGGGCTTCATCACGGCCGTGGCCTACGTGCGCCCCACGCGGCTCGAAGGGCTGACGGTCAAATCCGTCAAGAAGAAGCTCAAGGACAAAGCCTTTGCGGCCGGCGTCAGCCGCGAGGACATCTACCGGGGCGCCGAAGAGCTGGGCCTTCCGCTCGAAGAACACATCGCCCACGTGATCGCCGGCATGCAGGCCGAGGCCGAACGGCTGGGGCTGGCGGCGCCGACCTCGTAGCGCGGCTCAGGAGACGCTCCTGATCCTCTGAGCAAAGGCCCGTACAGATAAAGAAAACGCCACGTCGCCTGACAGCGCGACGCGGCGTTCGTGTGCGTTTCGCAACTTATCGCAGATTCCCGAAGGCCACCTCTTTCTCCCGCGTGTCGATGATCGCGTAGTCGCCTTCGGCCAGCGAGCCGGGGAAGACCACCAGCGTATTCCCCAGCTGCTTCTTTTCCTTGCGGCCGCCCACGCCTGCACACACCACAAAGTGCGGATCGTAGGTCTTGATCAGGTGCGCCACAGCGGCCGGACCGCTCTGGTCGGCCGGTTCCTCGAAACGATCGGCCGGCGCCGTGTAGAACAGCAGAATCTTGGGCGGATCCAGGTGCCGCAGAAAGTCCAGCGAGAAAATCGCCTCCCAGCCCGGATAGCGCAGGAAGAACTCGTGATCCCGGGCTTCGACGGTCACCTCACCACCGAAGCCCGCCACCATGTAACGGCCGCCCAGCGGCGCAAAGCTCCGGTGCACCATGTGCACATGCGGCGTCACGATCTCGCTGTTGAAGGCGGCCTGCATGAAGAAACGCTCCGGCGCGTCGTTCCGGCCTGGAATCACGTACACCGGCACGCCGATCGTATTCAGCCGCCGGAAGAAGGTCATCAGCGACTCGGCGTCGTTCCTGCGCTCCTCGACCACCTCAGGCCGGGCCCGATCCGGCGGCCGTTGCTCGCGCACGGCCCGTTCCCACTCGGCTTTGCGGGCCTCAGCCTGCAGAATCTCGCCGGCAAAAAGCACAGCATCAATACGAGCTTCCTGCACGACCTCGGGAAGCCGGTCGATGTAGTCGAACGCTTCGCGCAGATCGCTTATGGCCAGCAGTTTCATCGTTGCCTCCGGGTTGGTGTTGACAGGTCTTCTTAAGAGAGAACTTTCCCGGGACAACGGTTTCGCACCAAACGTGACGAGGTGTTAACAAGAACCGCCCAGCTGTTTCAATTCCGGAAGCTTTGCACACATGAACTCCTTGATCTGCAATGCCAACGCATAGCACTGTCATGCTTCCTCATAGGAAGGAGCATAGAAATCATCCGGATATCAGACCTGAACGGCATAATCTGTCAAATTCCCCACCTCGATCTGAGCGAAATCTTTATCCACCTGTTGACAGCGGGCCAACAAATATTCCAGATTGTGTGTTCGCCCAAAGGCAATACCCCGGGATACCAGATAAGCCTTCAACAACTTCTCGACAAACTGTTGCGCATGAAAGCAAACTCCGCTGGTTACCACCTCCTCCGAAGGCAAACGCATTTCGTGTGTCATAAGCCTCAGGTCTTCGATCGCTTTTATGACCCAGAGACGCACTTCTTCTTTCATAACTTTAAAACATTGCCTTCTGTAAACACAGCCTGCACGACGGTACCCGGTACCTCTTTAAGCCGGGCAACCTCTTTCTGAGAAAAGATCAGTACATCGACATCCAGTAGCGCGGCGGCCAGCCGTCGGCGTATCTCCCGGCTGAGCTGCATTTTTTGAGGCACCGTCAATGCTTCGAAGGTGACGATCAGCACATCCCAGTCGCTGTAAGGTCCGGCCGTGCCCCGCGCCCGCGAACCAAATAGCAGAATCTGATCAGGCTCCAGGCCATGCTCCTGGAACACCTCGCGAATTGCAGTTCGAATCTGATCCAATGTCGCCTCCATGACTTTCACGCGACGTTCGGGGGAAAGCCGGGTTCGGGGGAAAGGGCCGGGCGCAGTTGCATCATGAGAAAGCGAAAGGCGCGGTCGAGCTCCTGCAGCGCCTCGGGACGGATGCGGTAGTAGGAGCGTGGTCCGTCGGTCTGGAACGTGATGAGCCCCACCTCGCGCAGCGTGCGCAGATGTTGCGAGATGGTCGCCTGAGCCAGCGGAAGCTCCTCCACCAGCTCGAAGCACGGCATGGCGCCCCGCTCGGCCAGCAGCTTCAGGATCGCAATTCGCGCCGGATGCCCCAGCGCCCGCATGAGCGCCGCCATGCGCTCCTCCGGCGGCAGGAATCGTTTCGTTTCGCTTCGGGCCATGTTTTTCCTGAAAAATCGTTTTTCGACGATAAACAATGATATAACATCCGGCCGGAAAATACAAGCAGGACTCAGGCGGCCGAGCGGGCCTGCTCCATAAACTGCAGCTCGTAGAGCTTCCGGTAGAGGCCGTCGCGGGCCAGCAACTCCTGATGGGTGCCGCGCTCGCGGATTTCGCCCCGGTGCATCACCAGAATCTGATCGGCGTGCTGGATGGTCGAGAGTCGGTGCGCAATGATGATGGCCGTACGCCCGCGCAGCAGCGTCTCCATGGCCCGCTGGATGAGCTGCTCCGTCTCGGTATCGACGCTGGAAGTCGCCTCGTCGAGCACGAGTACCTCGGGATCGTAGACGAGCGCGCGCACAAACGACAGGAGCTGGCGCTGGCCGTGCGAAAGCGTCAACCCGCGCTCCCGTACGTCCTGGAAGTAACCGTTCGGCAGGCGTTCAATGAAGCGATCGGCCCCGATCAGGCGGGCGGCTTCCTGCACCTTTTCGAAAGGAATGGACGGATCGCCCAGCGTGATGTTGTCGAGCACCGTCCCGGAGAAAAGAAACACGTCCTGCAGCACCAGGCCGATGTGGCGACGCAGGTCGCGCAGGGCGTAGTCGCGCACGTCGTGGCCGTCCACCAGAATCTGGCCGCGCTGCACGTCATAGAAGCGCAGCAGCAGGTTGATGATCGTGGTCTTGCCGGCACCGGTGGCCCCCACGATCGCCAGGTGCTGGCCGGGCTCGACGGTGAACGAGACGTCGCGCAGTACCCAGTTGGGCTCCTGGCCGTCGGTCGGCAGCTCGTCGTAGGTGAACCAGACGTTGCGGAATTCGATGTGGCCGCGCAGGCGTTCGACGCGCACGGGACGGGCCGGCTCGGGCAGCGCCGTGTCCTGGTCGAGCAATCCGAAGATGCGCTCGGCCCCGGCCATGGCACTCTGCAGCATGTTGTACTGGTCCGACAGGTTGCGGATCGGCTCGAAGAACTGGCGCACGTACTGAATGAACGCGATCAGCACACCGAGCGTCAGTGTGCCTTCAAGCGCCCGCAGGCCCCCCACCCAGAGCACCAGCCCCAGCGCCGTGTCGGAGACCAGTTGCACGGCTGGCCAGAAGAGCGCAAAGTAGAAGACCGTCTTGATCTGGGCCTGGCGATGCGCGTCGTTGATCTCGCGGAAGCGGCGCAGCTCCTCGGCCTCGCGATTGAAGAGTTGCACGATCTTCATGCCGCCGATGTGCTCCTGCAGGAAGGCGTTCAGCCGGGCGATCTGACGCCGCGTCTCGCGGTACTGCTCCCGCACCTTGCGCCGGAACCAGGCCACGGCCGCCATCATGAGCGGCATGACCGCAAGCGTCACGAGCGCCAGCCGCCATTCCAGCATGAACATGAAGGAAGCGATGAAGACGATCCGGAACAGGTCGCCCAGAATGCGCACCACGCCGGCCGAGAGCATGTCGCTGAGCGACTCGACGTCGTTGGTGACGCGCGTGATGAGTCGCCCGACGGGCGTCCGGTCGAAGAACCGCAGCGACTGGCGCTGAATGTGACGATAGACCTTCGTGCGAATGTCGTAGATCGCCCGCTGGCCGATCCATTGCGTCAGGTAGTCGTTCACGAACGACAGCGCCGCTTCCACGACGAGCACGCCCACAAGCAACAGGATGATCTGCTGCAGGCCGCTCCAGTCGCCTTCGACGATATGGCGGTCGATGGCCACCTGCACCAGTTTGGGCCGGAGCGGTCCCAGAAACGCCTCGGCCATGACCGTGCAGAAGGCCAGCGCCACCCAGCCCCGGTAGGGCCACAGGTAGCCGGCCAGGCGCCACAGCAGCCGTCGGTCCAGTCCCGGCGCCTCGTCGCGTGTCGTTTTATCGCTCACGGTCGTCTGCCATGTTGGCCGTTGCCTGCAGGGCCGCCCGCCGCGGCGCGTGCGGCGGCAGCACGTAGCGCTTCAATTCCTCGGCCGCTTCGGTGTTCGGGAAGACGGCGCGGGCCTCGGCCACCAGCGGCGCCGGGTCTTCGTAGCGGGCACTGAAGTGCCCGAGCAGCAGCCGTCGCGCCCCGGCCGCCCGGGCCAGTTCGGCCGCTTCGCGGGCGGTGGCATGGCCGCGTTCGACGGCCAGCGCATGGTGCACTTCGCCGAAGGTCGCCTCGTGGTAGAGCAGGTCCACCCCTTTGGCCAGCAGGCGGCCGTTCTCGCAGGGACGCGTGTCGGTCAGGTAGGCGAACGTACGCCCCGGGATGGGCGGCCCGAGCACCTCCTCGGGGCGCACCCACCGATCGCCCACCCGCACCGGACGCCCTTCTTTGAGCGCTCGGTACTGTTCGGGTTCGGTCACCCCGAGCGCCCGTGCCCGCTCCACATGCAGACGCCCCGGCCGCGTGCGCTCCTCGAACCGATACCCCACCGTGAACACCCGGTGCTCCACCGGCCGCGCCGTCACCACGTAGTCGGCTGTCTCGAACACCACCGCGTGTTCGAATCCCTCCGCCAGCTCCACGTAGCGAATCGGGAAGCCCCGCTCCGCCTCCGACAGCCCGGGCATCGACTCGATCAGGCGTCCGATTCCCTCCGGTCCCACGACCACCAGCGGTTCGGTGCGGTTCAGCATCGCCAGCGTCGCCAGCAGGCCGAACAGCCCGAAGAAGTGGTCCCCGTGAAAATGCGTGATGAAGATGGCCTCCAGGCGCGGGGCCTTGAGCTCGGCCGCCAGCAATCGGTACTGGGTGCCCTCGCCGCAGTCGAACAGCAGCAGCCGGCCGGCCCGCCAGAGCGCCACCGACGACAGATGCCGCGTGCGGGTAGGAACGGCCGAAGCGGTCCCCAGCGGAATGACAAACAGCTCCACGATCGCGCTACAGTTGTTTCAGCTCCTCCTCCAGCAACTGCTGCCGGTACAGGCGGGCGTAGAGACCGTCCTGTTTGAGCAGCTCGGCGTGCGTCCCGCGCTCGACGATCCGGCCTTCGTCGAGCACCAGGATCAGATCGGCCTCCTGCACGGCCGAAATGCGATGGCTGACGATGACCACCGTCCGCTTGCCGTAGTGCCGACGCAGCTGGCGCAGAATGCGTCGCTCCGTCTCAGTATCGACGGCCGAGAGCGCATCGTCCAGAATGAGAATACGGGGCCGCCGGATGAGCGCCCGGGCGATCGCCGTGCGCTGCTTCTGTCCGCCCGAGAGCGTGATGCCGCGCTCCCCGACGAACGTCTCGAAGCCGTGCGGGAAGTGCCGCACGTTCTCCAGCAGATCGGCCTCGCAGGCGGCTTCTTCGATGCGGGCCAGGTCGGCCTCCAGTTCGCCAAAGGCGATGTTGGCCGCCACCGTGTCGCTGAAGAGAAACACGTCCTGGGGCGCGTAGCCGATGGCGCGGCGCAGCACGGCCAGCGGGATGCGCCGCACGTCGTGCCCGTCGATCTCCACCACGCCACGCACCGGCTCAATGAGCCGGGGAATCAGTTCGACCAGCGTGGTCTTGCCCGCTCCGGTGCGTCCCACGATACCCAGCACGCCGCCGGCCGGCAGGTCGAAGCTGATGTCTTCGAGCACCCAGGGGCCGTCTTCCTCGTAACGGAAGTACACGTTTTTGAACGTGATCCGCCCTTCGATCTGCCGGATCGAATCGTCTGTCCAGGCCGGATCGTCCCGGATTTCCGGCTCGGTATCAAAGATCTCGACGAGCCGATTCATCGAGGCCGACGCCCGCTGAATCATCGACAGGACAAAGCCCACCGACGCCACCGGCCAGGTCATGAGCGCCACGTAGATGATGAACTCGGCGATGTTACCGATCGTGATGGCGCCGGCCATGGCCAGCTGGCCGCCTTTCCAGACGACCAGGATCGTCGAAAGTCCTGTCAGCAGCAGAAAAATCGGCGACCAGAAGGCATCGACGCGGGCCAGGTCGAGCATGCGGCGACGGTAGGCCTCGCTTTCGGCGTCGAAGGCGCGGGCTTCGGCCTCCTCACGCGTGTAGGCCTTCAGCACGCGGATGCCGTTGAGCGCTTCCTGCACCCGGCTGGTCAGGCGCGCATACTGGGCCTGCAATGCATCGCTTCGCTGATGGACCAGGTGCGCCACCCAGAAGACGCCTACCGCCAGCAGCGGCATGGGCAGCAGCGTGTAGAGCGTCAGCTCCGGCGAGATCAGCAGCATGGCGGTAATGGCGGCCACCATGAGCACCACGGCCCGCGTGGCGTACATGATGGCCGGTCCCACGTAGCGCCGTACCTGCTCGATGTCGCTGGTCGCGCGCGTGAGCACGTCGCCCGTAGGAAACTTCCGGTAGAAGCTCGGCGGCAGCCGCTGCAGGTGTTCGTAGAGCGCGTTACGCAGGTCGAACTCGATGTGGCGCGAGGCCACCACGAGCGTCCGGCGCATCAGAAACGTGAACAGCCCGCTGAGCAGGCTCAGTCCCAGAATGACGCCGCCGTAGAAGAGCAGGCCCGTCAGCGCATAGGCGTAGAAGAACGGCTGGGCTTCGGTACCCTCGACGGCCCGATAGTAGGCCACGAAGCGGGGCACGCTATCGACGGCCTGGCGGACGACGCCCGGCGCGAGCATCGCGAACAGCGCCGACGCGATGGCGCAGAGCAAGCCGGGGCCAAACAGCCGCCGGTACTTCCAGAAGTACGGATTCAGCCGGGCGAGCGTCCCCATACGCCAACCAGTCCACAGCAGCAGCCCGTCTCGAACGCCCGAGCCGGCCCGGCTGATCCGGTCGGTTCAGAGCGCCCCGCGCCGCCGCAGATCGCGAATCACCACGAGCACGTAAAGCACCAGCGCCACCATCAGCAGCGGCACGCCCAGAAAGATCCCGAGGCCCACGCTCCAGGCGGCAAAGCCGCTGAGCAGGAAAATCAGCAGACAGCTCAGGCCGACGATGGCCAGCACGACGGCCGTACGCAGCAGACGATCGACAGAAGCAGCAGCGTTCATGGCATTTCGCGGGATGAGTGTACGGGAGCAGCCGAAAGCAGGCGCGTCCGCTCGGGCGGCGTCGGATGCGGCGGACCGTGACAGCTTGTGCAGGCTACCCGATCGGCCTGCAGCTCGGTCATCAGCGCACCATGCGACGGTACGCGCTGAAACGCATCGGTCTCGCCGTGACAGTTCAGGCAGTTGATGTTGGGATAGGATCCGCTGTACTGGATTGGCTCGTCCCAGCTCCGGGTCACATAGAGCAACCAGTGCCGAAAGCCGTCCCGCTTGGCCTCGAACGAGCCATGCAGGCCGTAGGTCGTGTGGCAGGCGTAGCACTGGTTTTCCGGAATCCACTTGTTGCGATAGTGCCGGGCGGCCAGCGTAGCGCTGTGCGGATCCTGCAGGTCGCGCACGAACGGCTCCATCACATGGCACGAATTGCAGGAGGCGACCGTCTTCGTCTCTTCGAAGACGAACTCGACGGCCCCCATCAGCGCCAGGGCCGGCAGCGCAAAGAGCCCCAGTAGCATGGCCCAGTGGTAGAAGGTGCGGGGCAGTCGGTCGCGCAGCAGCCAGTGGCTCACCACCAGCCAGCCGATGCCCAGCAGCGCGGCCACAATGCCGATGATCCGAAACAGTTCGGCCGACGTGATACCGGGCGTTTCACCCTCGGCGGCCCAGGCCAGTCCGGGCCAGCCGACCACCAGTACCCGCAGCAGGATGCGTTGTAGACGGTTCATAGGAATAACCGACGTTTCAGGCCGCAGAAGAGGCCGGACGAATACGCACGGCGCTCTCCTTAAAGGCCGGTTCTTTGGAAATCGGATCGACGGTATTGTTCACCACCCGATTGACCAACGCCTCGGGCGAATGGAAAGGCGCAAAAACAACCCCCGGCGTGATGTCGGTGCTCACCCGCGCCTTCAGCACGGCACGCCCGCGTCGGCTCTCGACCAGCACGGGCTCGCCGTCACGGATGCCGTAGCGATGGGCATCGCGGGGATGCACTACCAGAAAGTCGGTGGTGATGTCTTCCAGCTCCTCGAGTTTGCCGGTGATCGTCAGTGTGTGCCAGTGCTCGTAGACGCGCCCGGTCACCAGCGTGAGCGGGTATTCGTCCGAGCGCGGATCGCTGGACGGCTGCTGATGCTCCAGATAGACGACCGCCCGTCCGTCGGGCCGCCCGTAGAAGTCGAAGCGGCCGGTGCCTTTTGCCATGGGGTCCTCACCCGGCACGTAGCGCCGGCAGGTGCCCGGATGGTCCTCTGTCGGGGCCGGCCAGAGAACCCCCCGCTCTTTTTTCAGCCGCTCGTAGGTGATGCCGGCGAAGTTGTAGGGCGAATGCGCCGAAATCTGCCGCCACTCGTCCCAGACCTCCTCCGGCGTGCGTGCCTTGATCAGGTCGCCGTAGCCCAGGCGATCGGCCAGTTCGACCAGAATCTCCAGGTCCGAGCGCGCCTCGCCCGGCGGCTCGACCAGTTTGGGCACCAGATGGTAGCGTCGCTCCGACTGACTGAAGACGCCGCCTTTTTCGACCCACATGGCCGACGGTAGAAAGACGTCGGCAAACTGAGCCGTCTCGGTGGGATAGATGGCGTCGGCCACCACCAGGAAGGTCCGCTGCATGGCCTCGCGGTAGCGCTCGGCGTGCGGGAGCGACTGGGCCGGATTGGTCCCCATGATGAGTACACACTTCAGATCGCCCCGCGCCATGGCTTCGAACATGGCCACGGCGTGATAGCCGGGCTTCGGGCTGATGCGGCCACGCGGCACGCCCCAGAGGTCCTCCATCTCGGCCCGATGTTGCGGATTGGCCACCACGCGGCCGTTGGGCAACGCGTGGGCCAGCGCGCCCGTGTCGCGCACGCCGCCGCCGGCGTTCGGCTGCCCCGTCAGCGAAAACGGCGTGGCACCCGGCCGCCCGATATGCCCGGTGAGCAGGTGCATGGCGTTGACCAGCCGGTTGGCCGCCGTGCCCTGCGCCTGCTGGTTGAGCCCCATCGTCCAGATCGACATGGTTGCCTCGGAGGCGGCAAACAGATAGGCCACCTCTTCGATCTGCCGGGCATCCACCCCACAGACAGGCGCTACCCGCTCCGGCGTGTACTGCGCCACGTGCCGCTTCAGGTCCTCGAACGTGCGCTCGGCGTCGCCTTCCCGGAACGTCAGGTAATTTTCGACCATGTCCTGGTCGATGAAGCCGTTCCGGATGAACTCGTAGATCATGGCATTGTAGAGCGCCACGTCGGTGCCCGGCCGGATGGCCAGATGGTAATCGGCATGGCGCGCCGTGCGCGTGCGCCGCGGATCGACCACGATGATCACCGTCTCGGGCCGACTCCGCTTGCGGTCCATGATGCGTTCCCAGACGATGGGATGGCAGTCGGCCGTGTTGGAGCCCGTGATGAAGAAGCACGTGGCATAATCGATGTCCTCGTAGCAACCCATCGGCTCGTCTTTTCCGAAAACCGAGATGTATCCGGCCGCCGCCGAAGCCATGCACAGCCGCGGGTTGCCGTCCACGTTGTTCGTGCCGATGCCGGCCTTGAAGAGCTTGTTGGCCGTGTAGCTTTCTTCGGTAAAGAGCTGGCCGCTGCCGTAGAAAGCCACGCTGTCGGGCCCGTAGCGATCGATGGCCTCCCGGAAGCGTTCGGCCACCAACGACATGGCCTCGTCCCAAGAAGCCCGCTCCAGCCGCCCGTTGCGGCGGATCATCGGGTACAGCGCCCGATCGCGGACGTAGAGAATTTCGCGATTCAGCACCCCTTTGATGCAGATCCGCCCCCGGTTGTGCGCGTACTCGTCGCCTTTGACGTCGACCACCTTGCCATCCCGCACACCGATCATGATGCCACAACCGGTGCCGCAGAACCGGCAGACCCCTTTGTGCCAGCTATCGACCGGAATGGCCGGCTCGCGACGCCAGAAGCCCTCACATCCGGAAATGGGACCGGTCAGGATCAGCCCGCCGGCCAACGCGCTGAGCCGCTGCAGCAGCTCGCGACGGGTCAGTTTTCCACTTTCCATAGAAAAGGACAGGTTCATCTTGAAAACCTGTCCTCAAGATAGGATTTCTCTCGGCACAAGCGCAAAAATAAGACAAAATAGTATTCAATATTTCATTGAGCATTTTCGCATTCGAATACAAAAATTTCCGGCGGCAGGCCCTGGCGCAGCAGCCGGGCGGTCAGCCGGAGCAGGCGTTGCTGCTCGGGCCAGGGCAGACGGGCGACGGCCTCCTCTTCGTCGAGCCAGGCGAAGGCGTCGTGTTCGTCGTTGAGCACGGGATCGTCGGTCAGCTCGGCGGCAAAAGCCGGAATCAGATTGACGCGATCGTGCTGCCACTCGTAGAAGGCGTTGAGCGAGGGGACCACCCAGAGCCGACGCGGCTGCTGGCCGGTTTCCTCTTCGATCTCACGCAGCGCGGTCTGCCAGGCCGCTTCGCCGCGCCGGATCTTCCCGCCGATCATGCGCCACTGACCGGCGTAGCTGACGCCCGGCGCCCGTCGCAGCAGCAGAAACCGCGGTCGGCCTTCTTCCAGCCGATACGCGTACACATCGACCACCCGTACGACCGTCTCGACCATGCGTCCGTCAGGTTTTTCCAGAAACTCGCCACAGAACCGTGACAACTCGCGCGCCATGGCTTCCGTTATGCAACCCAGAACCGTCTCACCAAACACAGGAATGCCATGAACAAGATTCGCGCCATGGTGCTCGGCCTGCTCGTGTGGGCCGCGCCGACCGCGCTGGCCCAGTCGCAACCGGACCTGAACGCGGTGGCACAGCGGATGGCCGAGCGGCTGCAGCTCTCCGAGGCGACCGCGCAGGCGCTCCGCGAGGCCTTCGCGCGTCACGCCGACCGCTACGAGCAGGGCGGCTTCTTCTGGTACGTGGCCGCCGAGCTGCAACGCCGACTCAACGACGAACAGCGCGCAGAGTTCTGGGAAGAACCGTTGCGCGCCGAGCGGGAACGCCCGGCCCGGCGGAGATGGCGGGAGCGTCAGGATCGACCGGACCGCCGGATGCGCCGCGAACGGCTGCACCGCCGGGATGATCGGCCTCCGGCCCGTCGGGCCGCCTGGATGGTCGCCCGGGGCGCACGGCTGGCCGACTACCTGAACCTGACCGAAGCACAGCGCGATTCGCTGGCCGTGCTCCGGCGCCGCCAGGGCGATGCCATGCGCGAACTGCTCCGCCAGCGGCGCGAAGGCACGCTTTCGGCCGAAGCGTTCCGGGAACAGGCCCGGCAACTCCGCGAGCAGTACCGCGCCCGCTTCCGCCAGCTGCTAACGCCGGAGCAGCAGGAGCGGCTGGACCGACTGGAGGCCATGCCGGAAAACAGTCGGAAGGCCATGCTGGAAGTGCTTCGCCTCACCGACGCGCAGCAGCAACAACTGGCCGCGCTGGCGCTGCAGCCGGGCCCCGACCGCAGGGCGCTGAGCGAAATCCTGACCCCTGAGCAGCAGGAGATCGTCCGCCTACACCACCGGCTGGTCCGGGCCTGGCAGGCTGTGCAGCGAAATGATGGATGACGCTTCGTCTGTCTAAAAAAAACCCGCCGTCGGCCGACGGCGGGTTTTTTTTAGAACCGCATAGGGCGGATGTCTTCACGTCCCAGCGTGATCTCCGCCACGGTCTCCCCTTCTCCGCCGATAAACTCCACTTCGTAGCCTTCGCCCTTACCGTAGACGTGCACGACGGTCCCCACGTCCCCTGCTTCAAGCCCATGCCCGGGGAGGTCCTGCACCAGTACTACACGGTCCAGCTCGCACATCATCATACGATACGCTTCACTCCTTCGGGCGGCGATGCGAAAGCAGCCAGGGCATGAGTGCAAACTCGGCGTAGGCCGGATCCCACGCGTTGTGTCCGACGCCTTCGTACTCGGTGTACTGCACGTCGGCGCCCAGTTCGCGCAGCACCTCCACCATGCGGCGGGAGGCCTCGACCGGCACAACCGGATCGTCGGCCCCGTGGAATACCCAGATGGGCAGGTGCTTGATGCGTTCGGCCACCTTGCGGTACGGATCTTCGGCCGACTGGATTTCCATCTGGCCCGGTGGAAGCTCCCCGAAAAATCCTCGGGCCGTCTCCGGAAACACAATAAACCCGCAGATGGGCACGATGGCCGCGAAGCGATCCGGCCAGTGATAGGCGACGTACCAGGTGCCGTGACCGCCCATCGACAGCCCCGTCAGATAGACCCGCTCGGGATCAACCGAATAGGTGGCCATCACCTCGTCCAGCGCCGCCATGGCCACCTCGGCCTGCTCGCCAAACCAGGCGCGTCCCGGCGGCACCTGCGGAAAGACCACAATGGCCGGAAAGCGTTCGACGTTCATCCGAATGGCCTGCCCGATCCCGACGGCCGTCGGCTTGAAGCCATCGGTACCTCGCTCGCCGGCCCCGTGCAGAAACAGAATCACAGGCCAGGTGCGCTCCGGCGTGTAATCGGGCGGCACAAAGACCTGATAGTGGTGCGTCTGTCCGTTGTACTCCAGCGTGCGCAGCAGAAAGCCGGTCTGCGTCGTGCAGCTGCAATCCTGCGCACGAGCCGGGGGCGCGACCAGGGCGATCAGGAGCAACAAGCTCAGCCCCCATAGCGTTGTGGAAGAGCTATGCATGGGTGTAGCAGGGTTTAGTGAAGACGAACATAAACGGTTAACGTGCAGAATAAGCGCTTCGACTCAGATTCGCAAGAGACCGAACGTTCCCCATGGACTACTACACGCTGGTCATTCTCGGTGCGCTGATCGGCTTTCTGGCGCTGGCGGCGTTGTTGCTGGTGCCGGTGTACCGGTTTCTGCAGCGTGAAGACGAAGCCGCCCGCCGCTTTACGGCCGAATACCTCCGACGTCAGCAGGCTGCGCGTCCGAACGGCGCCGACCACGACAAAGAAACGCCCGAGCCGCCTACTCGACCCTGATCAGGGGGGCCAGCTCCTCGAGCGTCTTCGGCCCGATACCCGGCACGGCCTCCAGCTCCTCAATGCGGCGGAAGGGGCCGTGGGTTTCACGGTATTCGATGATCCGACGGGCCAGGACCGGACCGATGCGCGGCAGGCGTTCCAGCTCTTCGGCCGTGGCCGTGTTGACGTTCAGTGGCTCGGGCTTGAGCACCTGCTGCATGCGCGCCGCCCCTTCCCGAAAGCGTGCGGCTTCCTCGGCCGTCGGCGGCGGCACCGGCTGCTGACGCTGCCACCAGCGATAGGCCAGCCCCGCCAGCAACAGCGCAAGCAATCCCAGCAGCACGCCCGCCTCGGTGCGCGTGAGCGAAAGGTTCGACAGCCAGCGTCGAAGCAGCTTCATGGCTGAATGGCAACAGGTTGTCTTTCAACGTAAAGATAAATCCGGACGTTGGCACGCATCGGTCGTTTTCTCGACACTTTCCGCGCAGGCGTGCGTTTCTGGATAAAGCCATCTGCCACGGCGCATGATCATCCGCACCGAAGCCATCGTCCTCCGCACGCTGCCCTACGGGGAGACGAGCCTGATCGCCTCGCTTTTCACGCGGGCGAAAGGGCGGCTTTCGGTCATGGCGAAAGGGGCGCGGCTGCCGGGCAGTCGGTTCGGCGGCACATTGCAGCCGCCTTCCTGCCTGCAGGTGGTCTTTTATTACCGCCCGACCCGCGAACTTCAGACGCTCAGCGAAAGCAGTTTTGCACAGTATCTGTCCGAGCTGGGTCGCAATCTGGAAAAACTGACACTGAGCCTGCGCATGGTGGAGCTGGTCCATGCGCTACTGCCGCCTGAGGAGCCTATGCCGGAGTTTTTTGAGACGTTCTGGCAGGTGCTGGCCCGGCTCGATGCAGCTCCGACCCGTGCCTGGAACCTGCTGCCGTGGTTTCAGCTCCGGCTGGCCGCCGCGCTGGGCTTTGCGCCCCGGATCGAACGCGCGCTCGTCGAACAGATCGGTCCGGAAGGCGGTGAGCTGGCGCTGGCCAGCGGACAGGTGCGTCCGCGTTCGGCCGACCCGGAGCCGACGCAACCGGCCTCGCGGGCGGCGCTGCGGGCCTTCGCCTTTCTGGCACGGACCGATCCCGACACGGCCCTGCGGCTACACCTGAACCCCTCCCATCGCCACGAACTGCTCCAGCTCACCGAAGCCTACCTGCACCACCACGTTCCCGAAGGCTTTCCCACGCGCAGCGGACGCGTGGCCGAGCGGCTGTTCGAGACGCTGCGGCCGGGATCCTGAGCGCGCACCCTGCAGTCGAAGTGCCGCTCCCGAACCAATCGCTCTGACCGGACCGGCAATGACCCACCTCCCGAGCTGGCGGAAGAACCTGCAGCGGCACAGCGGCTTCTGGCGCGACGGTTACTGGTACGATCTGCACCTGGAGCGCCGCATGCCGCTGGCCCTGGAGATGATCGACGAAATGGTGCTGGCGCTGCCACCTTTGCGCGAGGGCACGCGCGTGTGCGACCTGGCCTGCGGCACCGGCAACGCCGCCGCGGCCGTTGTCTCGGCCTACCCGCTCGTGCATCTGACCCTGATCGACCAGGACCCCGACCTGCTGGCCATCGCCTACGACAAGGTGGCCGACTACTGCCCGGATGCGGTCACAATTCAGGCCACGATCGTACCCGACGGCGAGCCGTTGCCCGGCGGCCCCTACGACGTCGTGCTCGCCTCGCTGGCCCTGCACGTGCTGGTAGGGCACGACTCGGAGCGCAGCGATCCGGCCGAGGTCGAAACCCGCTACGAACTGCTCCTGCAGGGCATCCGGGATACGCTCACGCCCGGCGGTCATCTGATCATCGGCGACCACGTAGGCGTGCTGCCCCTGTACCGCCACCTGAAGGCGCTCGAACGCACCGGGTTCGTCGATGTGGACTGCGCCTGGCGCGTGGACGACTTCTTCGTGATCGGCGGCCGCGTGCCCGACACGCCTTAACCCAGCAGGCGCTTCAGCTCTTCCGGATCCCGGTTGAGCAGGCCCTGCTTGCGGTAGTAGATCATCGTGGTTTCCAGCGTGCCGTGGCGCATGCGGCGCTGCACTTCTTCGATCGACATGCCCTGATTGAGCCAGATCAGCGCAGCCGTGTGCGTCAGGCTATGCGGCGTTACGCCGCGTCGCGTGATGCCGGCTGCCTCCAGGTGCTGCTTGATGCGGCTGCGCACCGAGCGGGTGTTGAGTCGCTGCCCCTCGGAGCGATGCCCGTGCGACACGAAAAGCGGCTCGCTCGGATGCAGCGGCACGCGCGTGTTCAGATAGGCCTGCAGCGCCTCGACCACGGGCGGATCCAGCGGCACCTGCTGGTCTTTGGCCGTATGCCCCTTGCCCTGCACGCGCAGGTACCAGCCCAGCAGCGTCTGGTCCAGGTCGCGCACGTCGGCCCGCACGATCTCCACCTCACTCAATCCCGCAAACAACATCATGTGCACGATGGCCCGATCGCGCAGGCCAATCTGCGAGGTATCCTGATCCAGCACGGCCAGCAGTTGTTCGATCTCCACACGCGTGAGCACCGAACGGGAATGGCTCGACGGTCGCCGATTGCCCTTGACCGTGCGGGCCGGATTTTCCGAAAGCAGCCCGATGTCCACCAGGTACTGGCAGAACCGGCGTAGCGCCGTCAGATAGGTGGAAACCGACACCTGATGCAGCTTCTTCTCACGCATCAGGTACTGCTTGTAGCGCTGCACATCGGCCACCCGAAAGCGAAACTGCCCTCGCTGCGTCGCAAACCAACGCTCGAATTCATGCAGCGCCCGCCGGTAGGTGCCGACCGTCTCCGGGCTTTTGTTTTTCAGATACTCCTGCTGAAAGTCCCGAAGGCGCCGTTGCAGCTCGTTCAGCGTCAGCTTCAATCCCACCTCGGCGCGCCCGTCCTTCGCCTCCCGTTCGGCCATGATCCGTTCCGCCTGGTTCGTAGGTGTCCGTAATAATACGGGACCTGGAGGCGAAGGTCAATAACGGATTTTATGCCGCTTCAACGGTCTGCGCTTTCTGGCGTGTTGGCGCAGGCAAACGGGCCGTCAGCGCGACCGGTACGGCCCGCACCGCACGTGGCACGGCCACCTGAATTTCGGGATCGTCCGGGCGGAAGTTCAGCAGGATTTCCAGCACCTCGGCTTTCGTTTCCTTGTCCATCAGAAGCTGGCGCAACCGGCTGGCGCCCGGAAAGCCCTTGAAATAGCCGCCGTACATGCGGCGCATCTCCAGCACGCCTTTGCGCTCGCCCAGCCACTGGCACTTCAACTCCAGGTGCTCGGCCACCACCCGCACGCGCTCCTCCCACGAGGGCGGTGGCGGAAGTTCGCCGGTTTCCATGTAGATCTTGGCATCCCGGAAAATCCACGGGTTGCCGATCGCCCCGCGCCCGATCATCACGCCATCGACGCCGGTTTCGTCGAACATCTGCTTGACCTTTTCCGGCGTCAGTGCATCGCCGTTGCCGATGATCGGGATCGAGAGACCGAGTTCTTTGAGCCGCCGAAGCCATTCCCAGCGGGCCGTGCCCTTGTACATCTGCGCCCGCGTGCGCGCATGGACGGTAAGCGCCTGCACGCCGCAATCCTCCAGCATTCGGGCCACCTCCAGGATGCGAATCGATTGATCGTCCCAGCCCAGCCGGGTTTTGACCGTCACCGGTCGCGTGGCGACCTCGACGACGGCCTCCGTCAGCGCCCGCATCTTGTTCAGGTCGCGCAGCACGCCGGCTCCGGCATCCTTGCAGACCACCTTGCGCACCGGGCACCCGAAGTTGATGTCGATCACGTCCGGGCCGATCTGATCGACGATGCGGGCGGCCTCGCGCACCTGCTCCAGCTCGCCCCCGAAGATCTGAATGCCGACGGGGCGTTCTTCGTCGTAGATGTCCAGCTTTTTGACCGCGTCCTCGCTCTCGTGCACCAGTCCACCGGATGAGATGAACTCGGTGAACACCATGTCGGCCCCGTAGCGCTTGCACAGCAGCCGGAACGGCGGATCGCTCACGTCCTCCATGGGCGCCAGAAACAGGGGCCGCTCGCCCAGTTCGATCGTCCCGATGCGCATATTTCATCGGTGGTTAGCCTTCGAACGCTCAAAATCGCGGCCTCCTACCGGGAAGCCCGCCTCCTGTTCCGTCTGTAACCGAATCGTCAGATCTTTCGTAGCGTCTCAAAGCAGGTTGCTTTTCTGCAACGTACACGATTTCTTACGCTGCATCACCAACGAAGAACCGACCATGCGTCGTCTGCCTGTACTGCTTTTGCTCGGGGCCACTGCGCTGCTGCTGGCCGGATGTGGCCCGAACCTGATCGAGCGTCTTCAGAACTTCTGGGCGCTCGGCTTCTGCGGCACCGTGATCGTGGTGCTCGACATTCTGGCGCTCATCGAGCTGGCCAACAGTCAGCGTGAGTTTTCCAGCAAGGCGCTCTGGGCACTGCTGATCATCTTCTTCCCGGTCGGTGGTCTGATTCTGTACTACTTCTTCGGCCGATAGTACGCGATGCGCCTGCTGGGAAACCTGCTCTGGCTGGTGCTGGGCGGCCTGCTGGTAGCGCTTGAATACGCGCTGGCCGGACTGCTGCTGTGCCTGACGCTGGTAGGGATCCCGTTCGGCCTGCAGTGTTTCAAGCTGGCCCTGCTGGCGCTTTTTCCGTTCGGCCACACCGTGCGCGAAAAGCCGCCGGCCACCGGCTGCCTGGCGCTGGCCATGAACGTGCTCTGGCTCCTGCTGGGCGGCGTCTGGATCGCGCTCACCCACCTGGCGGCGGCGCTGGTCTGCGCGATCACGATCATCGGGATTCCGTTCGCCCTCCAGCACCTGAAACTGGCCCGCCTGGCGCTGACGCCTTTTGGCTACGAAATCGTTCGCCTGCCATGAACCGACACGCTGCTGTGCTCCGACTCGTTCTGCTTGCCACGCTCCTTGTCGGGTGGCTCACAGGATGCCGTACCACCCGCACGACCCCGGTGGACGACGGCCCCCCTCCGCTGCTGCTGATTTCGATCGACGGCTTCCGCGCCGACTATCTGGATCGCTACGCGCCGCCCACGATGACCGCGCTGGCCCGCAAGGGCGTACGCGCCGAGGCACTCATCCCGGTCTTCCCGTCCCTGACCTTTCCCAATCACTACACGATCGTCACGGGGTTGTACCCGGACCATCACGGAATCGTAGCCAACACGATGTTCGATTCGACGCTGGGATGGTTTCGGTTGAGCGACCGCGATGCCGTGTCCGACGGCCGCTGGTGGCGCGACGGCGAGCCGATCTGGGTGACGGCCGAACGCCAGGGCCTGCGCACGGCCACCTATTTCTGGCCCGGCTCCGAAGCCGAAATCCGCGGCATTCGCCCCACCTACTGGGTGCCCTATGACGGAAGCATTCCCGGCGAGACGCGCGTGCGCCAGGTGCTGGAATGGCTGGACCTGCCCGACTCGCTGCGCCCGCGCTTCCTGACGCTCTACTTCAGCGAAGTGGACCACGCCGGCCACGAACACGGCCCGGATGCGCCAGAGGTGGCCGAAGCGGTGCAGCGCGTGGACGGTTACCTGCGGCTGCTCGTGGACGGCTTGCGGGCACGGGGGCTGCTTGACCGGGTGAATTTGCTCGTCGTCTCGGACCACGGCATGACGGCCACCTCCCGCGAGCGGGTAATCTTTCTGGACGACTACATCGCCCTCGACGACGTGCAGGTAGTCAGCTGGTCGCCGGTGCTCATGCTTACGCCGCGTCCCGGCCGCTTCGAGGCCGTATTACAGGCGCTCCAGCAGGCCCATCCGCACCTGCACGTGTACCGCAAAGCGGAACTCCCGGCGCACCTGCACTTCGGCACGCATCCCCGCATCCCGCCGATCGTCGGGCTGGCCGACGAAGGCTGGACGATCACCACGCGCACGCGCTTCGAACAACAGCCCGACCGCTTCCCGATGGGCATGCACGGCTACGACCCGACGCTGCCCTCGATGCACGGCATCCTGATCGCGCACGGACCGGCCTTCGCCCGCGGCCGGGTCGTTCCTTCCGTCGAAAACATCCACCTCTACGCCCTGATGTGCCGGCTGCTGGACCTCACCCCGGCGCCGAACGACGGATCGCCGGAAGCCACAGAGCTGCTGCTGGCCCTTGAAACAAGTACGCCCTGAGTTTATCTTATAGAAAATCAAACTCTTCTGCTCTTCCCCGATGCAAGGAAGCGCCGGCCTCTATGCACTTGTGGGCGCGGTCCTGCTGCTGACGGGATGTGCCCTGATCGAGCCGGAAGTGTCGATCGAGCGCCCTTCCGAATCCGAATGCGACGAAACGCCGCCCCGGATCGACATGGGCCGCTTTTCCCGGGACACATCGATCCTCTGGGGCGAATGGCGGTGGGTAAAGACGGCCGTTTTCTTCACGGTGAGCGGACCACCGTCCGTCTGGACGTCCTGCTCGGCGGGATACACCGAAACGCTCATCATCCGGCCGGAAGGCATCGTCGAGGTGTACCGCAACGACACGCTGGCCTACCGCGAGACGCTTCGGGAATTTCTGGACACGCCCCTGCTCTGGGGCGTCAATCGGGATTCGCTGATTCTCAACTCGGTGCCTGTTGACGGGCCGATCACCATTTACAGAAAATAGAATTTCCCAGACGTCATGGTGCATGTGAGAACGCAGGGGCGGCCCTCAGTGTCCGCCCTGTCATGTCCGTAGATCGATATTGAGCCATCATGCACCAGTGAATCGGCGATTTCATAATTTTGACAGGCCGATCACACCGCTTCCTTTCCAGACAGGCTGCTATGACAACCTCGCCCGCGCGATACTCGATTCAATCGATGCGGCGGAGGCGGGCAAATTTGAGCACGAGCTTCTTCTGGCCCACTTCAGGGAAGAAGACGATGGCCCGGGCCTGATCGCCCTGTCCCTCCAGCGCCAGCACCTTGCCCTCGCCGAAGATCGCATGCTCCACGCGGGCACCGGGCACGATCTCGCCGGCCCCTTCGTCGTATACCACGCGCCGCGCTGCGGCGGAGCTGCTTCGCTGCTGCAACGGCCGGCGGTAGTAGTGCGGGTCCATCTCCACGTACCGCTCGCTCCGGGGGTGACGGTCCAGCACTTCGCCGCGGCGGAAGGGAAGCCCGGCCTCGGTCACGATCACGTCCGTATCGAGTTCTTCCAGAAAGCGGCTACGGACGCTGGGCTGCTGCTCGCCGTAGCGATAGCGGCTGCGGGCATAGCAGAGAAACAGGTGCCGCTGCGCCCGCGTCACGCCCACGTAAAACAGCCGCCGCTCTTCCTCCAGGTCCTTGCGGTCCTGCGTGGCCTGCGCCAGCGGGAAAAGCCCCTCCTCCAGACCGGTGATGAACACCACGGGAAATTCCAGCCCTTTCGAGGCGTGCAGCGTCATGAGCGTGACGCGGTTGTCTTCGGGCATTTCGTCCAGATCGGTCAGCAGCGCCACTTCCTGCAGGAAGCCGCTCAGCGTGGCCTGCTCGCCGGCCGTGGCCACGTACTCGGCGATGGCGTTCAGCAGCTCCTGCACGTTCTCCCAGCGCGCCAGGGCCTCCGGCGTACCCTCGCGCCGCAACTCCTCAAACAGACCGCTTTCCTGCAGCAGCGAGCGGGCCAGTTCGTCCACCGGCATGGCGTCCATCTTGGCCGCATGGCGGGCGATCAGGAAGTGAAACTCCTGCACGGCCTTCTGCGCGCGCGTCGGGAGCCCAACCTCCTCCACGCGCTCGATGGCCTGCCACAGGCTCAGACCGTGCTGGCGGGCATAGTCCATCAACGCCTCGACCGTACGCTGACCGATCCCGCGCGCCGGGTAGTTGATCACGCGCTGGAGACTGGCCGCATCGTGCGGGTTCACGAGCAGGCGCAGGTAGGCCAGCACGTCTTTGATTTCCTTGCGCTGGTAGAACGACAGCCCGCCCACCACGCGATAGGGAATGCCGCCGCGCCGGAGCGCTTCTTCGAGCGAACGGCTCTGGGCGTTCGTGCGGTAGAGCACGGCAAAATCGCGAAAGGCATAGCCGTAGCGCACGTGCAGGTCCCGGATGCGCTGCTCCACCTTCTGGGCTTCGTCGCGCTCCGAAAGCGCCTCGATCAGCACGATCGGATCGCCCTCCGGGTTTTCGGTCCAGAGCCGCTTTTCGAGCTGATCCCGGTTGTGCCGGATGATCGCCTCGGCCAGTTTCAGGATGCGGCGCGTGGAGCGGTAGTTCTGCTCCAGCCGGATCGTGGTTGCGTCGGGATAGTCTCGCTGAAACGACAGGATGTTGCCGATGTCGGCCCCCCGGAAGGCATAGATCGACTGGGCGTCGTCGCCCACCACGCACAGGTTACGGTGCGCCTCGGCCAGCTTGCGCGCCAGCACGTACTGCGCCCGGTTCGTGTCCTGGTACTCGTCGATGTGCAAATAGCGCCAGCGCTCCTGGTAGCGCTGCAGCACGTCGGGATGCTGCTCGAACAGTTCGATGGGCTTGAGCAACAGGTCGTCGAAATCCAGCGCGTTGGCCCGGCGCAGCGCCTCCTGGTAGGGGCCGTAGAGCTTTGCCGCCTTTTCCTGCACGGGCGAAGCCACCAGACGGGCGTATTCCTCCGGCCCGATCATCTGGTTTTTGGCGCTGGAGATCAGATGACGGATCGTGCGCGGGCTGTACTGGCGCGGATCGATGTGGTAACGCGCCATCAGCTCGCGCAGCAGTCGCTCCGCGTCGTCCGTGTCGTAGATGCTGAAGTCCGGCGTGTAGCCGATGCGGTGCCCTTCGCGGCGCAGGATGCGGGCGAAGATCGCGTGGAAGGTCCCCATCCAGATGTGCCGGGCGGCCTCGGGGCCCACCAGGCGCTCAATGCGCTCCATCATCTCGCGGGCCGCCTTGTTCGTGAAGGTCAAGGCCAGAATCTGGTGCGGTCGGGCCCGTCCGGTGGCAATCAGATAGGCGATCCGATGCGTGAGCGTGCGCGTCTTGCCCGAACCCGGTCCGGCAATGATCAGCACCGGCCCTTCGGTCACCTGCACGGCCTGCCGCTGCACGGGATTGAGTCCCTCCAGAATGCGCGCGGCGGCTTCCGGCAACGGCTCGGGCGTCTCGTTCTCAGCATTCGGGTCGGATTGGAGCAGAAACGTACGCATGGAAACTCGGATGGCTGCCTGATCAGGAGTCCTGAAAGAAAACACATTTTCGGCGAGAATGCCAGCGAGGATTGCGTCAACGACTCGGCGGGAGGCGCAACCCTCGAGCCTCGGGCCAGAAGCGGACGCGACGCGGCGCTTGCGACACGCCCCGGCGAATGAACGCGACAAGTCGCCGGAAGGCCCGCTCGTCGCGCTCGCTCCAGGCGAACCCGTACGCCGCGCGCAGCTCCGGCGGAAGCAGGCCGAGCGTCAGCAGCCGCCAGGGTTTCGTGGGCGGCGCCACCCACGGCGTAGGTGCCAGCACATGTTCGGCCATCTGACGCGCTATGGGGGTCACCTGAAGCACTCCGCTGTCCCGCACGGCCTGCAGATGCGCCGTCAGCGCCGCCCACGAATCCGGAAAGGTGCCCGGCGAAAGCCCCAGCCAGGCTTCCATCGTCCGGGCTTCCCGACAGTAACGGTCGCGCTCCTCAGGCGTCAGGGGCCGAACGAACGTCTCGTAGGCATGGAGCGTCGCCTCGACGGTGGTCACGTGTACCCAGGTGAGCAGCGCCGGATCGTCGGCCCGGTACGTCGTGTCGGCCGGAAACGGCCCCAGCGGCTCGGCCAGCCTGCCCTGCACGCGGCGGTGCGCCTGTCGGATCCAGCGGGCCACCTCGTCGGCCTCCGCCTCGGTGCCGAAGCTCAAGCGCCGCATCGCCTGCACCGTGCGCGTAAAGCGTCGCCAGGCGGCCCGCAGCGAACGGGAAAAGTCCGAGTGCCGCGCCACGGCGACGGCCACCAGCGGATGGGCCAGTTGCCACAATAGCGCCCGCCCCCACCCCAGCACCACCACACGCTCCCGGTTCACCTGCTGCGCAACCGACCGCTCCTCCATCACACACCGCCGTTTCCTTCGGACTGAAGAAAGCCTCGGACCGCCCTCGGTTTCCGGTTCGGCCATGCCCCTGGCGAAGGGCTTCCATTACAGCACGGTTGCATCTTTTCGCAACCTTTCACGAAACCGGTTGCCACACTCAAAATTCATTTGTTCAAACAAACAATCATTCCTTCTCAAAAACCAGTTGTCGTCAGCCATGGAGAAAACACGGGTGCTGGTGCTGTACTACAGCATGTACGGCCACATCGAAGCGCTGGCCCGGGAGGTGGCGGCCGGCGCCGCCGAAGTGGAGGGCGTCGAAGTCGTGGTCAAACGTGTGCCCGAGCTGATTCCGGAAGAACGGGCACGCCAGATCGGAGTCAAGCTGGATCAGGAGGCCCCGATCGCCACGGTGGACGAGCTGCCCGAGTACGACGCGATCATCGTGGGCACGCCCACGCGCTTTGGCAACATGGCGGCGCAGATGCGCAATTTCTGGGATCAGACCGGACCGCTCTGGGCGAAAGGGGCCTTGATCGGCAAGGTGGGCAGCGTGTTCACCGCCACCGCCACGCAGCACGGTGGTCAGGAGAGCACGATTCTTTCGGCGCACACCACGCTGCTGCACCATGGAATGATCGTAGTGGGCGTGCCGTTCAGTTGCGCCGAATTGACTCAGATTGACGAAGTGGCCGGCGGCTCGCCCTACGGGGCCGGCACCATCACCGGCGGCGATGGCAGCCGCATGCCGTCGGAGGTCGAGCGCCGCATTGCCCGCTTCCAGGGACGCTACGTGGCCGAGGTCGCCCGCCAGCTCAAAGTCGGCCGCCTGCAGGCACAGGAAGCCTGAAACTGAAGGGTTCGCCTCTATCCCGCCCGGTCGGCCTGATCGACCGGGCTTTTTTGTCCCGGTCAGAAGCGCTGGACGATGTTTCCCCTTCTTTCCGCCGATCGCTGTATATTGTGCCGTTCGTTTGACCAGACCCGGTTGTCGTCATGCGTACGCGATGGATCCTGTTGCTGTGTGGAGTTCTGCTCGTCGGAAACCTGCAGGCGCAGCCTTCGGCTTTTGCGCCGCTGGACCTCCCTGCTCCTAACACCTACCGCACGGCCTCCGGAGAACCCGGACCGGACTACTGGCAGCAGCGCGTCGATTACCGGATTCGCGCGACGCTCGACACCGCCACGCACCGGATCACGGGCTCCGAGACGATCACCTACACGAACAACGCCCCGGTGGCCCTTCAGGAACTCTGGCTGCAACTGGACCAGAACCTGTTTGCCGCGGGCAGCCTGGGCGACGCGCTCATCGAGCCCGGCTCGCGCTGGCGCGGCGCCTTCGAGGGGGGTGGCTTCCGGATCACCCGCGTCGAGGTGGTGCAGGACGGCCGCCGCTATGCGCCGCACTACCTGATCGACGACACGCGCATGCGCATCGACCTGGACACACCCCTGACCGCCCGGGGCGGTCAGCTCCAACTGGAGATCGACTTCAGCTTCATTGTGCCGGAATACGGCGCCGACCGCATGGGCCGCCTCCGCGTCGAACAGGGCACCGTGTACGAAATCGCCCAGTGGTATCCGCGTCTGTATGTCTTCGACGACGTGAACGGCTGGAACGTGGCGCCCTACCTGGGCCAGGGCGAGTTCTACCTGGAGTACGGCAACTTCGACGTGGAAATCACGGTCCCGCGCAACTTCATCGTGGTGGCCACGGGCGAACTGCTGAACCCCGACGAGGTGTTGACCGAAGCGCAGCGGGTGCGGCTGGCGCAGGCCCGCCAGAGCGCCGAGACGGTACACATCATCCGTCCGGAAGAAGTCGGCCGTCCCGAGACGCGTCCGGCCGGCGAAGGGCCGCTGACCTGGCGCTTCCATGCCGAGAACGTGCGTGACTTTGCCTGGGCGGCCTCGCAGGCGTTTATCTGGGACGCTGCCTCCTGGCAGGACGTGCTCCTGATGTCGGTCTATCCGAAAGAAGGACTCGGCACGCCCGAGCAGCCGGGCTGGGAAGAATCCACCCGCTACGTGCGCCACACCATCGCGCACTATTCGGAAATGTGGTACCCCTACCCCTATCCGGTGGCGATCAACGTGGCGGGCATCGTAGGCGGCATGGAGTATCCGATGATCGTGTTCTGCTCGGTGCGGGCGCGCGGCCAGGGGCTGTTCGGCGTGACCGACCATGAGTTCGGCCACACCTGGTTCCCCATGATCGTGGGCAGCGACGAGCGCCGCTACGCCTGGCAGGACGAGGGCTTCAACACGTTCATCAATTACTACTCCAACCTGGCCTTCTACGGCGAAGAAGCTGCCCGCACGCAGCGTCTGCAGCCCGACTACATCGTCCGGCGCATGCAGGACTCGCTGGTGCACCAGCCGATCATGACCTACCCGGACCAGATCCGGCCGCAGGCGCTGGGCTTCGTGGCCTATCGCAAGCCCGGCTTCGGACTCCGGCTGCTCCGCGAATATGTGCTGGGGCCGGAACGCTTCGACCGCGCCTTCCGCACCTACATCCGCCGCTGGGCCTTCAAACATCCGCAGCCGGCCGATTTCTTCCGCACGATCGAGAACGTGGCGGGCGAAGACCTCGACTGGTTCTGGCGCGGCTGGTTCTATTCGACCGACCTGCTCGACCAGGCCATCGACAGCGTGCGCGTAGCTGAAGGCCAGACGCGCCTCTACCTGCACAACCGCCAGGGGCTGGTCTTCCCTGTCGTCGTCGAAGCCACCTACGCCGACGGCCGAAAGGCCCGCTATCGCTTCCCCGTAGAACTCTGGGCCACCGGCGCCCGCCAGACTGTCGAAATCCCGGGCGAAGCCATGCAGGTGGAGCTGGATCCGGACCATCTGCTGCCCGACATCGACCGCACGAACAATCTCTGGCCTGCATCTACTTCTACCGAATAGCCTTCCGGGGCGGCGCCATGTGGCGCCGCCCCTTTTTACTGTCTGCCCAACCAACCTGACGTCGTGCCATGAGCCTGATTGCCCTGTTGCGGGGGATTCTCGGACTGACCGTCATTCTGGGGCTGGCCTACCTGCTCTCCAGCGACCGTCGCCACATCAACTGGCGCACGGTAGGCGGCGGGCTGCTGCTGCAGATCGTGCTGGCCATCTTCATCCTGAAAGGCCGCGAGATGGGCGCCTGGTTTGCACCGCTGGGCTGGCCCAAGGAGTTTTTCGCCTGGGTCAGCTCGTTCTTCGTGCTCGTGCTCAACTTCACGACCGAAGGCGCCCGCTTCGTGTTCGGCAACCTGGCACTCAGCCCCGGCACCGACGACAGCCTGGGCTTTTTCTTTGCCTTTCAGGTGCTACCCACCATCATCTTTTTCAGCTCGCTGATGGCCGTGCTCTACCACCTGGGCGTCATGCAGCGGATCGTGCAGGCGGTAGCCTGGGTGGTCAGCCGCACGCTGGGCACCAGCGGGGCCGAGTCGCTGTCGGTTTCGGCGAACATCTTCGTCGGACAGACCGAAGCGCCGCTGGTCGTTCGTCCCTATCTGGAAAAGATGACGCGCTCGGAGCTGATGGCTGTGATGACGGGCGGCATGGCGACGATCGCAGGCGGGGTGATGGCGGCCTACATCCAGCTGCTGGGCGATCCCTATGCGCAGGCCCGCGGGCTGGCGCTTGAAGCGGCCCGGCTGCAGTTTGCCGAGCACCTGCTGGGCGCCAGCGTGATGGCGGCGCCGGCCGCGCTGCTACTGGCCAAAATGCTGATTCCGGAGACCGGTCAGCCGCTCACGGCCGGCACCGTGCGGGTGTCGATCGAGCGCACCACACGCAACGTGATCGACGCGGCCGCCGCGGGCGCCTCCGACGGCCTGAAGCTGGCGCTGAACGTCGGTGCCATGCTGATCGCCTTCATCGCGCTCATCGCCATGCTCAACTACTTCCTGGGATGGGCCGGCGGCCTGGTGGGCGTCGAGCTGTCGATGGAGCGGCTGTTCGGCTGGACGCTGGCGCCCGTGGCCTGGCTGATCGGCGTGCCCTGGAGCGACGCGGCGCAGTTCGGCGCGCTCGTGGGGACCAAGCTCGTGGTCAACGAATTCGTGGCCTACCTGAATCTCTCGACGCTCATCGGCCAGAATGCGCTCTCGGACAAGGCCGTTGTAATGGCCACGTTCGCGCTGTGCGGCTTCGCGAACTTCTCCTCGATCGCCATCCAGATCGGCGGGATCGGACCGCTGGCGCCCTCGCGCATCTCGGAGCTGGCCGAACTGGGCCTCCGCGCCGTGCTGGCCGGCACGCTGGCCAACATGATGACGGCCACGATCGCGGGCGTGCTGATCGGCTGATCAGCCCTCGGGAATCCGGTAGCGGATGTTGAAGCGCACCCACGACGGCACGGCGACCCATTCGTCGCCCCGGCGGACGTAGGCCGGCTGCCAGCGCATCTGCGCCGTGGCCTGCATGGCCAGCCGGTCGAGCACCGGATGGACGCTTTCCAGCAACATGATCGCCTGAGGCTGCCCCTCGGCGTCCAGATAGACCTGCATTTCGACCGTGCCGGCCACGCCCTTTTCGATCAGGCTGTCGGGATACACGATGGGCACGTCCTCGCCCAGCCGCGTGATGGGGCGCGGCTCGCGGAAGTAGCGCTGCAGTTTGCGATAGCTTTCCTGACGAAGCCGGTCCACCTCGGCCTCCAGGTCACCGGAGATCGACGCCTGCGCCAGCTCGGGCGCAATGTGCCGGTTGAAAAGCGAATCGACGATCTCGGGATGGACGCGAAACAGCGGCGTCAGGCTGCGTCGCACGGCCTGCACGAGCACCTCGCCGGTGGCGTACGTTCGCGAAATGGAGGCCATCGGCGCCCCTTCCAGTCCCATTGCCGCCAGCGAACTCAGATCGCGAAAAGCCAGCGTCGTATCAACTCCGGTACGCCACCAGCGCCCATCGGTACTGAGCCATCCTGCAGGCGGCTCCAGCGACGGCGACGACTGGCAACCCAGCAGGCCGAGCAATACGGTCAACAGCGACAGGCGAACACGCATCGACATCGGTAAATAACTGGTCTGGTGGAAGGCACTCGGCCTGCAAAGATACGGGCGGCCGATCAGAAGCACAAATGCGCACCGATCAGGATTCGGTGGAGTCGGGTGAAGACGAAGCTTCCGAACGCGTCGCCAGCCGCACGAAGTAGCGGCGGCGGTCCATGGCCACCACGCGCACCCGGCTACCTGCCGCGATGTACTGGCCTTCGGTGGCCGCTTCGATGCGTTCGCCGTCGATCTCGACGATCCCCACAGGCCGCAGCGGCGTCACGGCAATGCCCTCTTTGCCCAGATAGCGGGCGCGGTACTCGCCGGGCCGCTCTGCCGACTCGCTTTTCAGCGAGGTCGCCAGCACGAACTGCCGCCAGGCACCGCTACGCCAGAGCACCAGAAACAGCACACCGCCTGCCACCAGCGTGCCGAACAGCACGGCCAGCCCGGCCAGTAGTCCGGCTGCCGTGAACGCATAGCCCAGCCCGAACAGCACGAGCACCACCCCCAGAATCCCCGCAATGTTCATCCCGGGGATCAGGTACACTTCGGCCACGATCAGCGCCAGGCCGATCAGAATCAACGTGATGGCAAGCAGCAGCTCCAAGGTTCACTCGGCGGTTTGGAACGTTCAGGAAGTCTGGTGTTCTGCTTCGGAAAGCGGGCGGACTTCGATCCGGCTGCCCTGCACGCGCACGACTTCGACGGGCGTGCTGGCCGGGACGAACTGACCAGACGCCACCACGTCGTAGCGCTTGCCCGCGATCTCGACCACGCCGGCCGGCCGCAGCGGGGTTACCGCCCATCCGCGTTTGCCCGTCAGTTGCGCCTCAGTGGCTGCCGCCGTATAGCCCTGCGTGCGCGACAGGCCGGTCCCCAGCACCAGCTCCTGAAAGCGTCGCGTGCGGGGCAGGTAGCGCCCCAGCACCGCAATGCCCACGCCCAGCAGGATCAGCGTGCTCGTCAGCGTGGCAATCGCCCGACCGATCTCGCGCGCCGAGGGGAACGACAGGCCCACGTTGCCGATCAGCGCCGCCAGCAATCCGGCCAGCATGAACAGAATCCCGGCAATCCCGGCAATGCCGAAGCCCGGAATCACCAGCAGCTCCACCAGCAGCAGCCCGACTCCCACCAGAAACAGCACCACCTCCCAGAACTCGACCAGGCCGGAGAGATAGTTCGGGGCGAAAAACAGCAGCGCACCGGCCAGCGCGATCAGGCCGGGAACGCCCACGCCCGGCGTCTGCAATTCGAAATAAAGCCCGCCCAGCATCATCAGCAGAAACAGCGTCTGCAGCACGGGCGAGGCCAGCACGCGCAGCACCCGTTCGGTGCCCGTCTGCGCAAAGGCCACCACCGGATGCGGTCCGTAGCCCAGCACCTGCAATGCTTCGTCCACCGAGGCGGCCAGAGCATCGGCCACACCCAGCTCCAGCGCCTCGCGGGCCGAAAGCGTCAGCACCTTGCCGGCCGGCACCAGCCCTTCGATCGCTACGTCCGGATCGACCATGGCTTCGGCAATGCGGGGATCGCGGCCGTTGGCTTCGGCCGTGGCCCGCATGAGTCCGCGCATGTAGCTCTGGTACTTGTCGGGCGCTGCCTCGCCGGTGGTGCCCTCCACCACCGTCGCCGCCCCCATCGAAGCGCCCGGCGCCATCACGATGCGATCGCAGGCGTAGGCGATCAGCGCCCCGGCCGAGGCCGCGTTGCGGTCGATGAAGGCCACGGTGGGCAGCGGCGTGTCCAGAATGAGCTGGCGGATCTGATCGGCCGCAGCCACCAGCCCGCCGAACGTGTCGATCCGAAACACGATGGCGGCGGCATCGGCCGCTTCGGCCTCGTGGATAGCGCGTTCGATGTACTGCACCAGCACGTTATCGACCATGCCCTCGACGGCCACCACATAGACCGGCCCCTCCGAGGCACGACCGATCGCGGTCGTGCTCAGCAGCGCCAGCAACCCGAAGGCCCTCCGGAAAACGCGTCGCATAGCAGGAAATGGCTGGCTGAAGTCTTCTCCGCCTACGCAAAATTTTTCCGGAAGGTTCAAACGCGTCCCCGGGCCAGTTGATAGATGTGCTTGCGCGAGATTTCCGCTTCCGGAAAATGTCGGCGGATAAACGTTTCGAAGCCGTCACGATTCCAGAATTGCACGTGCCCGGGATCTTCGCTTACGCCCAACCACTGGCCGAGTATGTTCAGCCATTTGAAATAGGGTTCCAGCGGCACCGTGATCACGACGTAGCGTCGCGCCACGCGCTTCAACTCGCGCACGGCCCGATCGGGATCGTCCAGGTGCTCCAGCACCTCGCTGCACACGACCGTGTCGAACGACCGATCCGGGAACGGGAGCCGGTAAATGTCGGCCTGCCGGAACGTCGCCAGCTCCCCGAAATGCGCCCGTGCGTAGGCCAGTGCCGCTTCCGAGAGATCGACGCCCGTAATCTCGGCTTCCGGCAAGCGCCTTTTGAGAAAAGCCGCCACGAATCCCTCGCCACAGCCCACGTCCAGAATGCTCTGGGGCCGCGTCGCCTCGACCAGTCGCCCCAGTTCGTTCAGAAACTGCTGAATATGCCAGCGATAGAGCCGGTTGTCGACCGTGTAGCGCCGCGCGTTGCCGGATACCTGCATGCCGCTCAGGGTTCGATCAGTACGGGTGTGCCCACCACCACAAGCGGCCAGATGGCATCCAGGTCCTCGTTGCGGAGCGCCACGCACCCCTGGGTCCAGGTCACCTGCTGGCCGGTGCCGTCGCCGTGAATTTCGATCCAGCCGCCCAGCGCCGTGTTCATCGGCGGCATGCGAAAGTGCGCCTCGGCCTCAACGATGGCCCGATATTCGGCCTCGCTGATCAGCCCTTCACGCAGGCCGCGCAGCGCGTCGTCGGCCGTCGGGTAGTTCAGCACGAGCGCCCTGTAATACTGGCTCCGGGCATTCTTGGCCGCCACGTAGAAGACGCCTTCTGGCGTGCGCCAGTCGTCTGGACTGGCCACACTACCCCGTCGCGTTTTGTCGGAAAACGGGTTCGTACCCAGATCCACGGGAAAGCTCCGCACCAGCCGCGTGCCCCGGTATACGAACAGACGTCGCTGGCGCTTGGAGACCCGGAGCCAGACGTTCGACAGATCGTGCGCCACCACGTACCCTTCGGCACCGTCCTGCGTGCGCACGCGCCACCAGAGACCGACCCGATCGAGCACGTGCACCGGCTCGCGCCGATGCAACATCAGGTAGGCGCCCTCGCCGGGCTGCGCGTGCAGCAGCGTCTGCTCGGCCGCCACGTAGTAGAGCGTCAGGGCGGAGTCGGGCGCTATCGCCCGCAGGTTCAACGCCAGCAGCATACCGAGCCAGATGCCCATCATGGCCGCGTCAGGTTAACGTGGGTTTTAAAATTAAGGCAAAGCGGGCCAACATGCTACGGAGCCACGGCCTTTCGGCACGCCTCGTTGTGGGCGACGCACCAGCGATAGGCCGCCAGCACGCCTTCGATGTCGGGCGCATCCATCACGTAGGGCACCTGCTGGCGCACCGACTCGGCGGCATTGGCCGGCGCAAACGCGTAGCCGACCAGCGCCAGCGCCCCCAGATCGCCGTTCGAGTCGCCGATGTACGACACCTCGTCCGCTTCGAGTCCCAGCGTTTCCATGAGCCATTGCAGGCCTTCCCGCTTGGTAAAACCACGCGGCACGACGTCGATGGAGATATGCGTGTGAAACACATGGAAGGCCGGAAAATGCGCGGCGACGTACTCTTCGACGATCGGCACGAAGCGCAGAATCTCCTCGGTGTCGGGGCTGACCATGCCGGCCTGTGTGCGCTTGCCGATGTCGAGCATGAGCGACGTGCCCGGAATGCAGCGTTCGACCATCCAGCGACGCAGCGCTTCGACCTGCTCGGCCAGTTCGTCGGTGAAGGCCGGATGCCAGTGGACGACCACCTCGCGCGGATCGAACATCCCGGCGCCTGCCTCGAACAGCACGGGCACCTGCAGCCCCAGCGCCTGCGTTACGGCCTCCACATACGGATAGGGCCGGCCGGAGCAGATCGAGAACGCCGGAAGCACGGGGTGATCGCCGGGCCGTCCAGCCAGACGTGCCTGCCGGGCCAGCTCCTGAAACCGATCCAGGGCAAACGGCCGATAGGGCTCGGCCAGACAGCCATCGATGTCGGAAACGAACAGCCGGATCATAGCGCGTGTTTTCAGTTCAGGGATAGACGACTTTCATCAGAATGCCCACTGGATGCACCTCGGGCCGTTCGGTAGCCTCCGGCAATTGCAGCGCGCTGGCCCGGGCATCGACGTACCGGACTCGCGCGCCCTGCTGGACGGCCAGCTGGAAGGGGACGTCCTGCAGCGTCCCCTCATCACCCACGACGCGCCAGGTCAGACGGCGCTGCGCGGCCTCCCAGTAAACCCGGAGTTCGGGCAGGCGATCGCCGTAGACCCAGTAGTCGAACAGGGCGTCCAGATCCCGGCCGCTGACCTCTTCGAGCACGGCCTTGAAGCCCTCGGTGGAAAGCGGCTTGCCGGCAAAACGCCGGTAGACGGTCTGCAGCGCCCGCCGGAACGTCGCGTCGCCCAGCTTCAACCGGAGCAGGTGCAACACACAGGCGCCCTTGCGGTAGGGTACCCAGGTCAGATGCGCCTCCGGATCCACGTAGCGGCCGGGCACCAGCGCGCCGTGCAGCCGAAGCGCCTCGGGCGTCAGCCGGGCCATGTCCACCCACTGCCGGCGGGCCGCTTCGAGGCCGTCGTACACCTCATAAAACATCGTGGTCAGATACGTGGCCGTGCCCTCCGAAAGCCACAGATCGCGCCATCCCGCGATCGAGACCCGGTTGCCGAACCACTGATGCACCAGTTCGTGCACCTGCACGCCCTCCACATCGCCCATGTCGAACAGATCGGCCCGCAAAAAGGGCGCCGAAGCGTTCTCCATGCCGGCATAGTCGATCGGCACCTGCACGACGGCATAGCTCCGGTACGGGTAAGGCCCCAGCCAGCGGCTCAGCCAGTGCAGTGCATCGGGCGTGCGGCGCAGGCGATAGACCCGATCGCGATCGGACGGAAGCAGGTAGTAATGAATCGGAATCGTATCGTCGGCGACGGAATCGGTTCGCACATAGTCGGCCACGGCGAACGCGAAGCTGTAGGTGGGGGCCGTGGCGTCGAGCTGCCAGCGGAAGCGCACCGCATCGTCGAGCGTGTCGATGCGCACCAGTCGGCCGCTGCCGGCCGCCTGATAGCCACGCGGCACGGTGAGCGTCAGCGCCAGCGTGGCCGGATCCGACGGGTGGTGGACGGCCGGGAGCCACCCGCATCCCCGGTAGGGCCAGGAATCGGTGAACACGACGCGCTGGCCCAGATAAGTGGCCTCATAGAGGCCTTCGGACGGCGTGCCGTGATAGGCAAGCGTGACCTGGGTCTGCAGCTCCCCGTTCAGCGGGACGATCAGACGCTGCCCACGACGAACGGGCGCCACGGCGCGTCCGCCCACTCGGACCGAATCGACTACCAGCGTCCCGAAGCACAGGGGTAGCTCCGTGGCCGCCTGCGTGCGGCGCACCTCCAGCGTTACCTGTCCCTCCAGACGCCGCTTTTCCGGGTCCAGCCGGAGCGCCACGTCGTAGTGCCGCACATCGATCCCGACCGGCGGCAGGTAGGCCGGACGCTTCGGTGCGCTGCACCCGACCCACAGCAAAATCACCAGCCAGGCGCCCCATCTGCCGGGGCGCGTCCGTCCCCTGTGCGCGTGGTTGGTCACGATCCGGCTTCGTTCGACTGCTTCACGCCCAGCGCTTCCGCCAGCGTCTCGATCAGCTCGTCCGAGATGCCCATGCTGCTGAAGCCACCGTCATGGTACAGCGTCTGCATGGTCACCATGCGGGTCAGGTCGCTCAGCAACGTGACCGTGTAGTCGGCACAGCTCTTCGCATCGGCGTTCCCGAGCGGCGCCACCCGCTGCGCGAATTCATACATCGCGTCGAACCCTTCGATGCCCGAGCCGGCCGTGGTGGGCGTGGGACTCTGCGAGATCGCATTGATCCGAATGCGCCGCTTGCCCAGCCGGTAGCCCCACGAGCGCACGATGCTTTCGAGCAGCGCCTTGGCATCACCCATCTCCGAATACTTCGAGAAGGTGCGCTGCGCGCCGATATAGCTCAGCGTCACGATCGACGCGCCGTCGGCCAGCGCCTCCTGCTTGAGGGCGCAGTGAATGATCCGGTGCAGGCTGATGGCGGAAATGTCAAGTGTCTTGATGTACCAGTCGTAGTTCAGGTCTTCATAGGGGCGATTCTTCCGGATGTTGAGCCCCATGCCGATCGAGTGGACGATGAAATCCAACGGCCCGAATGTTTCCCGCGCCTGCTGGAAAAGCGCCATCAGGTCGTCGTTGTTCGTGGCGTCGGCCCAGATGATCGGACTATCGGTCTTTTCGGCCAGTTTTTCCAGCGTGCCCAGCCGTTTAGCTACCGGTGCGTTCGACAGAATGAAGCGTCCTCCTTCGCGATGCACCGCCTCGGCAATCGCCCAGGCAATGCTCTGCTCGTTGAGCGCCCCGAAGATGACGCCTTTTTTGCCTTCCAGCAGACCATAGCTTTTTTCCGCCATAGGACTTCCTTGCGTTTTGTGGACAGGAATGCTCGAAGATAGCACGGCGCAGCCCTCGAAGAAAAGTCGGCGCCACTCAGGCGTAGACGTGGTGCAGCGGCGCGACCAGCTCGCAGAGCGCCTCGTGGATGCGCCCGTTCGTGGCCAGCATCTGGCGGGCAAAGATCGGATCGGGCCGCCCGTGAAAGTCCGTCACCCGTCCTCCGCCTTCTTCGACCAGCAGGATGCCGGCCGCCACATCCCAGGGGCTCAGGCCCGTCTCGAAGAATCCGTCGAAGCGTCCGCAGGCCACCCAGGCTAGATCGACCGAAGCCGCGCCCGGCCGACGCACCCCTCGCGTCGCTCGAATCACACGCCCGAGCGCCTCCAGATATTCTTCCAGATGCACGACTTCCCGGTAGGGAAAGCCTGTCGTGATGAGCGCCTCCCGGAGCGTTTCGGTCTGGCTGACCCGGGCGCGCACCCCGTTGACGTACAGCCCGCCGCCTCGCACCGCAGTGAACAGCTCGTCGTGGGGCACGTCGTAGACGACCCCGACGACCGTCCGGCCTTCATGTTGAAGCGCCAGGCTGATGCCGTAGGGCGGCACGCCATGCGTGAAGTTCGTCGTGCCGTCGATCGGATCGATGATCCATCGAAACGACGCACCTTCCCTGCCGTCCTGCATATCGGACAGATTCTCTTCAGCCAGAATCGCATGCTCGGGGAAATGCCGGCGGATCTGCTCGATCAGAAAGCGCTGTACTTCTTCGTCGGCCTGCGTGACCAGCTCGTTGTAGCCTTTTTCGCGGACGGTCACCCGACCGGCATAGTAGCGAACGATCTGTCCGGCCTCGCGGGCCAGCCGGGCCGCCACCTCACGGGCCTCTTCGTAAAGCGTGTGGGCATCCATCATGCGGAGCCAATCGTCTGCTCTGGTCGTTCTTTCGGCGCTTCGCCTTCTAAACCCCTGGCATGTATGCGTTCCCTCTACTGGGTGGGTTTCCTGTGTGTTTTGAGCCTGAGTTGCCGCCCTTCGGCTTCCGGTCCGCCGGCTGCCCGAACTCCGGGGGCCGAACTGGAAGCTACCACCGTCCGCCAGGCTTTCGAGCAGTTGGCCCGGGACACTTTCCGCCTGACCCGCACGCTGGTGGTGCTGGACAGCAGCGGCCAATTGCTGGGTCGGGAGGTACGCACGGGCCTTTACCGTCCCGATTCCGGATTGCAATGGCTTCGCGTCGACCGGAGCGGCACGTTCCCCACCGGCTCTTTTGATCATGCAATCAGCCGTGCAGAACGCACGCCGCTGGCGGCTACGCAGGCACTCTGGCCCGACCCGCTGCCGTTTCTTCAGCCGCGCCAGCGCGACGCCTACCGCTTTCGGTCGCTTCCCGACACGGTGCTTTTCGGCCGAAGGGTAGCCCGCCTGCACGTGCGGCCCGCCGACCCGGAGCGTACAGGACCGGACGCCTTCCAGGGCCTGCTCTACCTTGATGCCCGGCGGCTCGTCGGTGCCCGTCTGCAGGAAGCACACGCGACGCTCTTCGGTTCGGAGCGTCGCCTCCTGGGCGTGTGGCTGCACCCGCACGACGGTCGGCTGCTCCGGGAGCAGGTGCTCCTGGAGCTCGATCCGCCCGGCCGCCCACCCTATCGATTCTGTCTGGAGACGCGCTACATTTATGGCACGCAGGCGCCAGCCGACAGCCTTCCGCGCCTCCCGGCCTTCTGCCAACATCCGTTCGAGGACCTGATGGCCCTGAAGCCTGACGACCGATGAGCTGGCTGGCACTGGATCTGGGCAACAGTGCGCTGAAGGGCGGGCTGTTCGAAGCGGGTCGCCTGATGCATACGTTCCGCGTGGCCGAGCCGGACGCGGCCGGGCTGAAGGAGCAGCTGACCGCCGTCCTGCGCAACTACCGGCCAACCCGGGCGGCCATGGCGTCGGTGGTGCCTGCCCGCACGCCCGTCGTGCAGGAAGTCGTGCAGCAGCTAACCGGCGTGCGACCGGCCCTGATCGGGCCGGACTGGCACCTGCCCTTCACGCTGGCCTACGAGACCCCGCACACACTGGGCACCGACCGACTGGCGGCCGCCGTCGCCGCCTGGGAGCTTTACGGGCATCCGCAGCGACGCCCCGTACTGGCCCTGCTGGCGGGCACGGCGCTCACGATCGAAGTGATCGACGAACACGGCTGCTATCAGGGGGGCGTGATTGCGCCCGGTCCTTCGCTGATGCAACAGGCCCTGGCCCGGGGCACGGCGCAGCTTCCCGAAGTGCCGCTCGAATGGCCGCCTTCACCTGTCGGACGCTCCACGCGCACGGCCATTCAGGCCGGCCTGCTCTACGGCTTCGTGGAAAGCGCACGGGGACTGTTGCGCCGGGTAGCCGAAACGCTTGCGACTGCGCCCCTCGTCATCCTCAGCGGCGGCTGGGCTTCGCTGTTGCAGACGCACCTGAGCGAACAGGTCGACGTGCACGATCCCCATCTGGTGCTCCGGGGCGTTTACCTCCTGCTGGAGCACAACCCGGACCGCGGCCTACCCTGACGTGGCGTGCTGCTCCAGCAGCGCGGCGATCCGGGCCAGCACCATATCGATGGCCACCTGGTTGTACCCGCCGCCGGGGATGATCACATCGGCCAGGCGCTTCGAGGGCTCGACGAACTCCAGGTGCATGGGCCGCACGGTCCGCTCGTACTGTTCCAGAATGGATTCGATGCTCCGCCCCCGCTCCTGCAGGTCGCGCCGAATACGTCGGATCAGCCGCACATCGTCGGGCGCATCCACGTAGAGCTTGATGTCCATGAGCTCCCGCAGCTCGGGCTCGGCCAGCACGAGAATGCCCTCGACGATGATGACCGGGCGCGGCTCGACGCGGACCGTGTAGGGCTCACGCGTGTGCGTGGTAAAGTTGTAAACGGGCTTTTCGACGGGCCGTCCGGCCAGCAACGCCTCGAGATGCGCGCGCAGCAACGACGTTTCCAGCGCGTCGGGATGATCGAAGTTGACCTGCGTGCGGGCCTCAAAGGGGAGATGGCTCAGGTCGCGATAGTAGGCGTCGTGCTCTAAAACGGCAATCCGATCCGGTCCGAAGGCTTCGACGATGCGGCGCAGCACTGTGGTTTTCCCGGAGCCCGAGCCCCCCGCGATGCCGATCACCACCGGTCGTCCCCTCATCCTGTCAGCCTCGCTTGACCATCACCAGCACGGCCCGGCGGGTGGCCTCGTCGAACTCGCTGGCCTCTTCGTCCAGCACGAACCCTTCCGAATCCCGCCAGGCCTTCAGGCCCTCGATGTCTTCAAGTCCTTCGCGTACGATGAAGTTGACCAGACGGCCGCGCAGCGGTTTGACGCCGTGGGAAACCGGCCGCCGCTGGCCTCCCTCTTCCTGAAAGAACTTGATCTCTACCATCTGGCGGTAGGTGTGGGCGTCTTCCCAGGCCTCCTGGTGGGCGGCCGGAAGCAGATTCCAGACGAAGCGGTCTTTAAGCAGCTCGTTGAGAATGGGGCTGATGTAAGGACGCCAGTAGCGCGACACCTTGCCGATGCCGGGCACCACGGCGTCCATGCGCAGGCGATAGTTCGGAATCAGATCGTCGGGCCGGAGCAGCCCGAACATGCCCGAGAAGATAATCGTGTTTTCCAGGAAGCGGCGCTGCGCGCCGGTGGGCAATCCGGGGAAGTCCAGCGCCTGGTACATCACGCCGGGGCTGTAGCGGTCGAGCGCCGCCATACGGGGCGCCTTGTAGATTTCCAGGTTGACCTGAATGGCTTCTTCCAGCGCCGGTCCCTTCACTCCGAAGATTTTCTCCAGATCGTCCCCGGCCTGAATGGCCTGCTGCACCGCATCGATCAGCCGCCGGCGCTCCGGATTCAACTCGCTGAAGTAGTTGAACGTGTTCGACGCGCGATAGTCGAACATGTCGGGCGCCAGCGGATTGCCGCCGGGTTTTTTGCCTTCGGCCGGAGGAAGCAGAATGGCGAATTCAGGCATGGATCCCGGTAAGCCAGGCGGTACAGGCTTCAGGAGTTTGCGGAGGTCCGTTTACGGCGCAGATCGCCCAGCAACGCGTCGATATCCTGGCGGATGGTTTCGGCCTCGGCGCGGGCACTGGCCACCAGGGCTTCGCCACTGCGGCGCGCTTCACCCGGCCTGGGCGGATGCAGGAGCTGCTCACTCAGCCGCTGGAGCCGTTCGCCCAGGTGCTCCAGCTGATAGGTGAGGCGGCGGCGCATCTGTCCGCCCGTCTCGGGAGCAACCAGCAATCCTACTACAAAGCCAGCCACCCCACCCAGCAGCGCACCCAGTAGTCCGGCGCGAACCACCTCGCCTGTCGTGTACGTCTTTTTCATTCCAATCTGGCGTTGCCTGTGTTCAAATAAACGAAAAGCTACGTCGGAACCCGACCGCAGCTTTTCTTATTAGCGTTTCTTCTTCTTGTGGCGGTTCTTACGAAGCCGCTTTTTCCGCTTGTGCGTGGCGATCTTTTTCCGTTTCCGTTTCCGTCCGCAAGGCATAGGTCACTACGTTCAGGGCTGGTGGTGAAAATGCTATGCTGAGCAGGGTAAACGCTGAGGCTGATGAACCGGTTTCTCCTGCAGTTGACTGGCGTCTGTGAAAAAGCAGCCGTATTTTGGGATCGCCTGCCGTAGTAGCCTGTGCAGAATTGTATGCCCGCACCGTTTCGCTCCCATACCGAGCCGTATGCGTATCTGGAGGCCGGCCCGGCGTCGGCTTCGCCGCCGGTGGTCCTGCTCTACGGGATGCTGGGCGAGCCGTCTAACTGGGAGGCCACGGCCGAAGCGCTGGCCGCAAACGGCTACCGCGTGTGGATTCCCCTGCTTCCGATCTACGAGCTACCCGTTCGTGAAAGCAACCTGCAGGGCCTGGTCGCCTTTCTGGAGCAGTTTCTGGATGCAATGCGATGTGAGCGCGTTGTGCTGGCGGGCAACTCGCTGGGCGGCCATCTGGCACTGCTTTATGCCCTGCGCCATCCGGAGCGCGTGGCGGCGCTGGTGCTGACGGGCGCCTCCGGCATTTACGAAGTCGAGCTGGGCACGTCCACGTTGCGTCGCTACGACCGCGCGTACATCCGGGAACGGGCAGCCCTGACGTTTTACGACCCCCGGCACGCCACCGACGAGCTGGTCGATCGCGTGCAGGCCACGATTCACGACCGCCAGAAGGCGATCCGGCTGATCCGCATGGCCCGTTCGGCCCAGCGGGAAACCGTCACCGATCGTCTCTGCGAGCTCACCATGCCCGTGCTCCTCATCTGGGGACGCAACGACCGGATCACTCCGCCGGAGGTAGCTGAAACCTTCCGAAAACATTTGCCGGCCGCCACGCTGCACTTCATCGACCGGTGCGGCCATGCGCCTATGATAGAGCGGCCGGAGCAGTTCAACGCGCTGCTACTGGCATTTCTGCAGCAACACTGTCCGACTGTTGTTTCGAACGGACGCCCCCGGTCTGCGAAAGCGGACACCTCGGCGCCAGCTCCTTCTGCTCCTACCCCAGATTCGTGAAGCTGAGCGTCTGGCATGTTGCTTGCACAGAATCAAATGTGGCTGCGCGCTCTGCCTCCTGGGTGTTGCATGCCACATTGCGGTGAGCCTCCGCCGATCGGGCAGGTACGAAGGGTGAGCGTACCTGCCCGATGCTTTTATGCGGATCTTCTTGCGCGCGTTTTCGGTATGGCTGCTGGTGCAGCCGACCGATCGCGATGCGCGGGTTTCTTTTCTTCCTCCCGGTGTTGCTCCTGGGCCTTGCGGGGACGGGTTGCAGTCCGCGCCTGGTACCGCTCTACTACGACTACTGCCTGCCCGACACAACCGGCCCCTCGCTGCAGCCGGTAGCGCGGGCGCTGGCCTCGGAAGGCTGGGAGGTGTCGCAGTCGGACTCTTTGCACCTGGAGACCGCACCGCGTTCGCTGCAGCACTGGGGGCTGTATCGGGTGGTGGTGCGTCTGGAGGCCGTACCGGTGGACGGGCGCTTTGTGCGCGTGTTCATCCACCCCTATCGTCACTACATCACGGGCCGCCGCAGCAAGATTCCTTACCTGCCGGCCGGGCTGCGGGCCACGCTATTGCCCCGGTTGCACGCGGCGCTGAAGGCCGAAGGACTGGAACCGGCCGGCACGGCCTTTCAGCGGGACCACGTGCGGCCGCGCTGGTAGGGAACTTTTTGCAGTTTGATCGTATCAAGGCATGCGTTCTTTGATGGGGATGAACTGGATTCGACGGGTGGTAGACGCACGGCAGGCTGCGTGCCGAGCTGCCTGGCATGCTCGTTAATCTCGCCAGGAAAAATAAGTGCGAACGACTACTCGTACGCGATGGCGGCCTAATTAAGCCCGCCATCTGTCTCCCGCGCAGCGCGTCCGCCCGCGCGCGGCGAGGCATCGTCGGAGGCGGACTGGCTGTAGCCGGTGCCGGCTGAACCGGCGCAGCGAGATTCCAATCAGCCTGGGTCCATGCCTGGCCTCGCCGGCCGGCATACGGCATGGACGACAACGAATAGGCCGGCTACGCACGTAGACGCCTGACTGGGCGGCCATCCGGACGCGGGTTCGATTCCCGCCATCTCCACCAGATAGCCCTTGTAAGTTTTTTATTTTTAATCGATTTACAACCAGAATTTTTGTGGGCGCTCAAAAATCCCGCCAGTAGGCGGGATTTTTTTATGCCGTGCGGTTCTCCTGGCGAGTTTCCACAGGCGCTTTCCGGCATACCCTGACACCCCACCTATTGAACAACAGCCCATGCAGCCGAGCACCCTGATTCAGGAACTGGAACAGCTCATCGCCATCCCGAGCCATGAGGATTGCACGCCCATTCTGCACTACCTGGAGAAGCGCCTCGATTTCCTTCGCTGGGAACGTCAGGACGCAGGCAAGCAGGTCGGCGGACGACCGCAGTACAACCTGATTCACCTCGATCCGGCCAAGCCCTTCATTGTCAACACCCATGTGGACACGGTTCCTCCGCTGGGCATGGCAGATCCCTTTCGTCCGCGTCGTGAGGAAGATCGGATCTACGGCCGCGGGGCCGTGGACACAAAAGGTCTCATCGCAGCGCTGACGATCGCGCTGGAAGCTTGCTACCAGACTTACGACCAGATTCCCGTGTCGGTGGCCTTCACGGTGGACGAAGAAAACACGTCAGCGGCCGGTTCGGCCGCGCTGGCCCGCCTGCTGGGACCGGATCACTACGTGCTGGTACTGGAGCCTACCAACGGCTACATCTGCACCCGCCAGGCCGGTGCCCTGGAATTCGAGGTGCGGAGCTATGGCACCCCTCGCCACGCGGCACTCTTTCACCGGGGCCCGCATCCCATTCGCACCCTTATGGCCTATCTACAGGCTGCCGAAAATGCATTGCAACGCCCGCTGAACGTGCTCTCGTTTCAGGGCGGCTGGGATCATTACGCCACCCCTCCGGAGGCCCGGGCTCTGGTGGAAGTGATCATCCCGGCCGATCAGCAATGGGAGCCCGCCGAAGAAGTGCTGCAACAACTGGCCCGGACCATGTTCCGCGACGAGGTGGAATACCGCCGCGTGGACGCCGAAAATCCCCTGGACTTCGGGCACCATGCGGGCGTGACGCTTCTGGAGGAAGCGTACGTGGAAGCTCTGGACCGCCGCCCTCAGTACGACACGATGCCCTCCTGGACCGACGCGGCCAACTTTGCCAGAGCAGGCGCTTCCTGTGTGATTTTCGGCTTCGGCGACCTGGCCCGCGCCCACAGCCCGGATGAGCACATCACCGTGACAGAGCTGATGTCTACGGCTCGGGTCCTTTACAGGCTTTTTACCATTTTAATCCACGCGCCCCAGGGTTTTCCTGAACGCCGGAATCCGATGCGCCGGTAAAAACTCTGAGCTCGCTCGTTCCGCACGCCCACCCATAGCCCGGCCTGCTGCAGGCCCTCCGCGCGGATATGATTCATCGCAGCATCCAGCAAGCGACGGGCAATGCTTCGGCCCCAGTATTCCGGATGCACCGCCAGTTCGTGAATTTCCCCGATCCGACGACCATTCCAGTCCCGCCAGTTGGCATCCACCACAATGAAGCCCACCGGTTGCCCTTCCACTTCGGCCACCAGAAACAGCGTGTGATGACGCTGTAACCACTGCAGATAACGCAGCGCATGCACTTCGTCAGGCTCACCGTACTCGGGAAAATCCCGGTACGCAGCCATGTAGACATCCACCAGCGCCGGAAGGTCGTCAGGCCGGAAAGGACGGAGGACAACCTCATGCTCTGCGGGCATAAACGCGTTCCGTGGTATCAAAAAGACGGGATGGTTTTACCGGAATGTAAACAGCTCCCGTTAAACATTCCGATGTTCCCTGTTATTGCGTGCGGGCACGGATGCGATGCTGTCGACAGGCATCGGAATCACAGAGGTTCAACTGATCGAAGTTTTGCGATATACTCAGGTGGCAGACTGTGTTCTTGCGCTCCTCTGATCAGGTGATCGAGGTAATCGCGTCTCGGCCTGAGCCCTTTTCGGATTTTTTTCTCCGAGGCCACATAGCACTCGGCCTGTACGCTGCCTTGTTCGGTTTCAACCCTGATAGACCGGCGTACGTAGTGATCGGGCACCCCCTCACATCTGTCCAGTTTCCGCAATTCTTCTTCGGTCAGTTTGTAGAGGACTCCGTAGACGGTTTCTGACTCGGCAGGTCGAATGTTTGCATAACCACTGCCATCATTGGCAAGCTTGTCAAATGTCAGGGTATATCCTTCGAGCCATCCTCTTCTCGCCTCTACCTGATTCCTACTTATGCGCTTTTTCAGTCGATCTGAATCCATATTCGAGCCATAAGCAAAATACCATGTCATGATTCATCGAGGTGTCTGGCTGCCTTGTTCGTACTATGAGGGCACCTGGCGCACGAACGTTTCCTCGAGCCAGGCGCGGATCTGATCGCGGACGCGGCGGAAGGCTTCCAGACGGGTGGGTTCGTCCCCTTCGACGGCCGAGGGATCGGGAAAGCTCTGATGCAGGTTGCGTCGCCGCGCCGGTACGTAGGGGCAATGCTCCCGGGCCGAATCGCACACGGTCACCACGTAGTCCATGGACACGTCGCGGTAGGTATCGACGTGCTTCGAGTGGTGGCCGCTCAGGTCGATGCCGATCTCCTGCATGACGCGCACGGCCAGCGGATGCACGCCGCGCGGCTCGGTCCCGGCACTGTAAACTTCGTACCGATCGCCCGCCATGGCCCGCAACAGCCCTTCGGCCATCTGCGAGCGGGCTGAATTGTGCGTGCAGACAAACAGAACGCGCAGTTTTTCCATGAGCTTTTTTCCAGTGTTGTTGTCCTGGCGGGCTCGGACGTTCCGCTTGTAACGTTTTTTTAACCTGTGCACGAAACAAAGGTCCCTTCATCGTATTTTCCTTGCACCGTTCACCTTCATGCCACACGCCATGACGACACAGGAACAACAGGCTCCGGCCATGACCATTACGCTGGAACAGCTCTGCCAGGACCTGGCCAGACAGGTCGCATCGGCGCTCCTGCGCCGGTTTCATCAGATGGGCTGGACGTCGGCCACGCTGCGCGACGCGGAAGCGTTCGTTACCAAGGTGGTGACGGAAGCCTGGCGCACCCCCAAAGAACAGTACGAGCGCACCATCGCGGCCTGCGTGAACCAGGCGCTCGAGCCGGTGCTGAAGCTCCACAAGCGCTCGCGCACCAGCATTTCGCTGGAAGTCCTTCCCCGATAACCTGACCGGCCTCCGCCATGCGTCGCTTTTGCCTGCTCGCCCTGCTCGTCTATCTGATGGGTCCGGCGCTGGCCCGCGCCCAGGACTCGGTAGAAGTCGTGCCCCCGCCGCGCTCGGGAAGCCTGGAGCGTAGTCCGCTGGCACTGGCTGCCACATGGATCGACAGCACCTACGTGAAGATCGTCTATGGCTCACCGCGCAAGCGCGGCCGCGAAATTTTCGGTGCGCTGGTCCCTTACGGGGAAGTCTGGCGTACCGGGGCCAACGAGGCCACCGAAATCACCACGACGGGCGATCTGATCTTCGGCGGCCATCGCCTTCCGGCCGGTACCTACAGCCTCTACACCATTCCCTATCCGGATCGCTGGACGATCATCGTCAACCGGGCGCTGGGCCAGTGGGGCGCCTTCAACTACAACCCGGAACTGGACCTCTTCCGCTTTGACGTGCCCGTGCGCCGGACGGATAAACTCTACGAGGGCTTCACGATCACCTTCGAGGAAGAGGACGGCCAGACCTACCTGTATCTGCGCTGGGATCGTACCGAAGTGCGCATTCCGGTGGCTGCCGCCTCGGAATAAGCCGAAGTTTTAACCACGGCGTAAATTCCGGCCGGTATCGGGAACGATTTCCGGCGGGGATGTCCTATTTTTCCTACCTCTCCTGACGCTTTCCCTGAAACCAAACCCGAATGCAACCGATGGCACAGATCAAGTTTGGCACGGACGGCTGGCGGGCCGTCATTGCAGATGATTTCACGTTTGCGAACCTGGGCCGCGTCGCCCAGGCGACGGTCCGCTGGCTTAAGAAGCGCTACGGCGACCACCCGAAAGTCGTCATCGGCCACGACACGCGCTTTCTGGGGCGCGAGTTCGCCGAGCATGTGGCCCGCATTTTTGCCGCACAGGGCATTTCGGTCCGCATGGCCGACACCTTCACCACCACCCCGGCCGTGAGCTGGGCCACCAAGCACTTCGGTTGCAACGCGGGCATTGTCATCACGGCCAGCCACAACCCGCCCCAATACAACGGCTTCAAGATCAAGGCGGACTTCGGTGGGCCGGCCTCGCCGGAGATGATCGCCGAAGTCGAGCGAGAACTGCCGGACGCCGAGCCACCGGCCGAGCTCCCCGCTTTCGACGATCTGGTCAGTGACGGCCGTATCGAACTGTTCGACCTGAACACGGCCTACCTGAACCTGCTCCGGGAGAAGCTGGACATCGACGGCATCGCCCGCAACCTGAAGGTCGCGCACGACGCGATGTTCGGTGCCGCACAGGGACTGGTCAGCCGCCTGCTGGGCGCCGACCGCGTGGTCGAGCTGCATTGCGACTGGAACCCGGGCTTCCACGGCCAGCCGCCGGAACCCATCGAGCGCAACCTGAAGGAGCTGGCCGAAGTGGTCGTCCGCGAAAAATGCGATCTGGGCATGGCCAACGACGGCGACGCCGACCGCATCGGCCTGTTCGACGAAAACGGCCGCTTCGTGACCTCGCACGAGATTCTGGCCCTGCTGGTCAAGTACCTGCACAAGGAGCAGGGCTTAAAGGGCGACATCATCAAAACGTTCTCGACCACGCACCTGCTCGACAAGATGGGACAGGCCTACGGGCTGCGCGTCGAGACGACGCCCATCGGCTTCAAGCACATTGCCAAGCAGATGGTCGAGCGCGACGTGCTCGTAGGCGGTGAAGAATCGGGCGGCATCGCCGTCAAGGGCCACATCCCCGAACGCGACGGGATCTACATCGGGCTGCTGGTGGCCGAGCTGCTGGTGCGCCGGGGCAAGAAGCTCTCGGAGCTGGTGCAGGAATTGTTCGATGAATTCGGGCCGCACCACTTCTACCGGATCGACCTGCACACGACCGAGGAGAAAAAGCAGGCGGCGCTGGATCATCTGCGCCAGACGGGTGGCCTGAAGGAAGTGGCGGGCGATGCCGTGCGCGAGGTGCAGACGCTTGACGGCTTCAAGCATATCACGGACCGCGGCTGGGTGCTGATCCGGCCTTCGGGCACCGAGCCGCTGTTGCGCGTCTATGCCGAAGCGCCCACGCCCGAACTGGCCGAAGCCTACGTGCACAACGCGATCGAGCAGCTCGGCTTTGCAGAGGTGCCCGCTCACTGAGGCAGCCGCCAGTTGCAAAACGACAACGCCGGGTCCTTCGGGCCCGGCGTTTTGCGTTTCACCGCTGCGGCGTATCGGCAAAACGGCGCCCCAGCTCGGCGCAGAGTTGTTCCAGGTAGCGCTGATCCACTTCGGTGAAGGCGGCCGGTATGTCCGAATCGATGTCCAGCACGGCCAGCAGGCGACCTTCCGGCGTCAGCACCGGTACCACGATCTCCGACTGCGTGGTGGCAGAGCAGGCAATGTGATCGGGAAACTGATGCACGTCGGGCACGAGCTGCGTCTGTCGCATACGGGCGGCGGCGCCACACACACCCCGGCTGAACGGAATGCGCAGGCATCCGTGCGTGCCCTGGTAGGGCCCCACGATGAGCAGATCGTCCGAAACGGCCCGGTAGAAGCCGGTCCAGTGGTAGTAGTCGAAAGCGTGGTGCAGCTCGCAGGCCACGGTCGCCATGGCGGCGATCCAGTCCGTTTCGCCTTCGAGCAATGCGTCGATATGCCGGCGTACGGCCTCGTAGTGCCGGGCGCGCTCCTCGGCACCCGCCGTAACCGGAAGCAGCGTCAGTAACGTCGTGGTTTCGGCCATCATCGATTCCTGGTTGCTCTGAATTTCAGAACTTGTAGAAGCCACTTCAGGCTTCGGGCGTTTTTTCGCGGGCGGCCACCTGGCGGATCAGCTCGCGGGCGCTTTCCAGGGCAGCTTCGGTCACCTCGGCGCCGCTCATGAGCGCGGCCACCTGACGCGCCCGCTCTTCGTCCGAAAGCCGCCGGATGCGCGTCTTGGCGCGGCCGTCTTCGACCACTTTTTCGACCAGAAAGTGCACGTCGCCGAAGGCGGCAATCTGGGGCAGGTGCGTGATGGCAATGATCTGATGGTAGCTGGCCAGGTCATGCAGCCGCTCACCCACCCGGTGCGCAATGGCGCCCGAGATGCCCGTGTCGATCTCGTCGAAGACCAGGATCGGCAGGCGGTCGCTTTTGGCCAGGATCGTCTTGAGCGCGAGCATGATCCGGCTGACTTCGCCACCCGATGCCACGCGCGCCAGCGGTCGGAGCGGTTCGCCCGGGTTGGTCGTGATGTAAAATTCCACCTGGTCCATGCCGGTTGTGAAGGCCGCGTAGCGCTCGGGCTCCCGACCCGGTACGGGGATGACGATCCAGCCCTCGGGGTCGGGCCGATGCGTGAAGCGCACCTCGAAGCGGCTGTCGGGCATACCCAGCACGGCCAGTTCGCTGACGATGGCCTGTTCGATGCGCTCGGCCACCTCACGCCGCTTGGCCGAAAGGCGCTGCGCCGCCATCGAAAGCGCCTGCATGGCTTCGGCCAGCCGGCGATCCAGCCGCTCCAACGCGCCCTCGAAGTCCACGGCCAGCTCGTACTTGCGGCCGATCTCGGCGCGATGGGCCAGCACGGCCTCCAGCGTACCGCCGTACTTGCGCTTGAGCAACTCCAGCTCGACCAGCCGCGCGCGGATTTCTTCCAGCCGCTCCGGGTTGAACTCGATTCGCGCGTTGTAGTCCTGCAAAAACTTGGCGATCTCAGCCACGCTGATCTGCGCCGAACGGATCTCCTGGAGCGCCTCCTCGAAGCTCCGGTCGATCCGTACCAGGTCCTGCAGCTCGTTCCGGGCCAGCACGAGCTGATCGTGCACGGCGTTTTCCGACTCGTAGAGCAGTTCGTAAAGGCGTGCCGTGGCCTCGTAGAGCTGCTCGGCGTTTTCGAGGATGCGCAGCTCGGCTTCGAGCGCCTCCTCCTCGCCTTCCTGTGGATTGACCCGGTCGATTTCCTCGATCTCGAACGCGTAGCGCTCTTTCTGCTCCTGCAGCTCGCGGCGACGGGCCATGAGCGCCTCGCGTTCCCGGATCAGGCGGGCCACCTCTTCGTAGTGGCGCCGGTAGGTGTCGCGGAGTCCGCCCAGGCTGCCGAAGTTGTCGAGCAGTTCCAGGTGCGTTTCGGTGCGGAGCAGGCTCTGATGTTCGTGCTGGCCGTGCAGGTCGATGAGCTGCGCCGCCACCTCACGAAGGAGCTGGACGGTGGCCGGCGTGTCGTTGATAAAGGCGCGGCTCTGGCCGGGCAGGATCTCGCGGCGCACGATGAGCTGGGGCATCGGGTCGATGGCACTCGCCTCGAGCAGCGCCCGGATGCGGGGCGTGTCGGCCTCGTCGAAGACGCCTTCCACGACGGCCTTGCGGGCGCCGCTGCGGATCATTTCCGTATCGGCCCGCTCGCCCAGAATCATCTTGAGCGCGCCGATCAGAATGGACTTCCCCGCGCCGGTCTCGCCGGTGAGGATGTTGAGTCCGCTGCCGAATTCAACCTCAAGTTCCTCGATCAGCGCGTAGTCCCGGATGTAAAGCGTCCGCAGCATAGCCCACGCCGCACGTGGCGGTCAGCTCAGCGGTTGCGTCCGCAGCAGTGCTTGTACTTTTTGCCGCTGCCACAGGGACAGGGATCGTTGCGACCGATCTTTTCGCCCACGACCACCGGCTGTTCTTTGACCGTGGGATCGCGCCGCGCGGCCGAGTCGGCCGGCGACTGCGCCCGCACGTGCACGCCGTAGGAATCAACGCTTTCGTGCTGCACCCGCGCACGTGACGGGTCCAGGCGCCGACGCGGCGCGCTCGCCGGTGCGGCCGGACGCGTCTCCACCAGCGGCCCGGCCCGGAAGATGAACGAGATCGCGTCGCGGTTGATCTTGTCGAGCGTCTGCTGGAAGAGCTTGAAACCCTCGACCTTGTACTCGACGAGCGGGTCGCGCTGTCCGAAGGCCCGCAGGTTGATGCCCTCCTTGAGTTCGTCCAGCTCACGCAGGTGTTCGGTCCAGTGCTCGTCGATGAAGTGCAGCAGCGCGGCCCGTTCCAGCGCGTTGTTGATCTCCTGGCCGCGCGTGCGCAGCGCTTCGTCCACGCGGGCAACGGCCCGGAGCACGCGGCGGCCGTCGGTGAAGTCCACCACGACCCGGTCGGGCTTCTGCTCCAGCCCGTCCTGGTTCAGGAAGGCCTGCAGCCGCTCGTAGAAAGGCTCGGCCAGCATCTGGCGCTTGCGGCGGTAGAAGTCGAGGGCGGCCTGGTAGAGCCGGTCGAAGACGCCGTCGTCGCCCAGGCGGGCGAACTCTTCCGGCGTCATCTCGAAGTCGAAGGCGAACGTGCGCAGCACCTCGTCGCGCAGCCCCTCCAGGTCGCCTTCTTTGTAGTGCCGCTCGACGATCTGGCCGAGCACGTCGCGCAGCATTTCGAGCACATCGTGGCTGATACGCTCGCCCGTGAGCGCGTGCCGGCGGCGGCTGTAGATGACGCGGCGCTGCGCGTCGAGCACGTCGTCGAATTCGAGCTGCCGCTTGCGAATGGCGAAGTTGTTCTGCTCGACCTTCTTCTGCGCCCGCTCGATGCTCTTGGTCACCCACGGATGCGTGATGACCTCGCCCTCTTCCATCTTGAGTCGGTCCATAATACGGGCGATGCGGTCGGAGCCGAACAGGCGCATCAGGTCGTCTTCGAGCGAGACGTAAAACTGGCTTTCGCCCGGATCGCCCTGGCGCCCGGCGCGGCCCCGGAGCTGCAGGTCGATACGGCGGCTTTCGTGGCGCTCGGTGCCGATGATGGCCAGTCCGCCCAGTTCCTTGACGCCCGGCCCGAGCTTGATGTCGGTACCGCGACCGGCCATGTTCGTGGCGATCGTCACGGCGCCCTTCTGACCAGCCTGTGCCACGATCAGCGCTTCCTGCTTGGCCCGATCCCGGCGGGCGTTCAGCACGTTGTGCGGGATGCCCTCGCGCTTGAGCATGCGGCTGAGCATCTCCGACACTTCGACCGACGTGGTGCCCACCAGCACGGGCTGCCCCTTCCTGTGGTACTCCTTGATCTTCTGGATGACCGCGTTGTACTTCTCGCGCTTGGTGCGGAAGACCAGGTCCTCGTGATCGACGCGAATGACGGGCTTGTGCGTGGGGATGACGATGACGTCCAGGCCGTAGATCTTGTAGAACTCTTCCGCCTCGGTGATGGCCGTACCCGTCATGCCGGCCAGCTTGTGGTACATGCGGAAGTAGTTCTGCAGCGTGATCGTGGCGTAGGTCTGCGTGGCCGCCTGCACCTTGACGCCCTCTTTCGCCTCGATGGCCTGGTGCAGTCCATCGGAATAGCGGCGACCGGGCAGCACACGGCCCGTGTGCTCGTCGACGATCAGGACCTTGCCGTCCTGGACGATATACTCGACGTCACGCTCATAAAGCGTGTAAGCACGCAGCAGCTGCTCGACGGCATGCAGGCGCTCGGCCCGCTCGGCGTACCGGTTGTACAGCTCCCGCTTCTGCTCCTCCAGTTCCTTGTGCAGCAGGCGCCGATCGTTTTCCAGCTTGTTCTGGCGCTTCTCTTCGGAAAGGTCGGTGCGCTGCGCCAGTTCTTCTTCCAGCCTGCGGAGCTTTTCCCGGTATTCCTGCTCAAGCCGGGCCGTCTCCTCACCCAGGTCAGGCAAGACGAACATGTCGCGGTCTTGGCCGGCGATGCGGGCGATCTCGTCGAGACCCTTTTCGGTAAGTTCGATGGTGTGGTTCTTTTCGTCGAGCGCGAAGTAGAGCACTTCGTCGACGAAGGGCATGTTCTTGGCGTTGTCCTGCAGGTAGAAGGCTTCGGTGCGCTGCAGGAGCGTCTCGACGCCCGGCTCGGTCTTGAGCTTCATGAAGCGCTTGTTGCGCGGAAAGCCTCGCGCAGCCCGAAGCAGTGCCAGTCCGGCCTCCTCTTCCAGTTCGCTGGCCCGTTTGCGATCGCCGGCTTCCAGCGCTTTATCCCGCTCCTTCAGCTTCTGCTCGGCTTCGGCCACGAGCTGCGCCACCAGCCGCTGCTGCAGGTAGACGAGTTTTTCGATGACCGGCTTGAGCTCGGTGAAGCGCTCGTCGCCCGACTGGGGCACCGGACCCGAGATGATCAGCGGCGTGCGCGCCTCGTCGATGAGCACCGAGTCGACCTCGTCGACGATCGCGTAGTGGTGGCCGCGTTGCACGAGCTGGTCCGGATCGATCACGAAGGAGTGGTCGCGCAGGTAGTCGAACCCGAACTCGTTGTTCGTACCGTAGGTGATGTCGGCCTGATAGGCGCGGCGCCGCCCTTCGGAATGCGGCTCGTACTTGTCGATGACATCGACGGTCAGGCCCAGAAACTCATAGATCGGCCCCATCCACTCGGCATCGCGCTGTGCCAGGTAGGGGTTGACCGTCACGACGTGCACGCCGCGACCGGCCAGCGCGTTCAGGTAAACGGGCATGACGGCCACAAGCGTCTTCCCCTCGCCCGTCTTCATCTCGGCGATCTTGCCCTGATGCAGCACGATGCCGCCGAGGATCTGCACGTCGTAGGGGACCATGTCCCAGACGATCTTCTGCCCGCCGGCCATCCACTCCTTGCCCAGCATACGGCGGCAGGCTTCCTTCACGACGGCAAACGCCTCGGGCAACAGCTCATCGAGCTTACGCTCGACGCGCTCCAGCCATTCTTTTTCGAGGTCGTCCAGCTCTTCGTAGAGCCGCTCGCGCTCTTCGGGCGAGAGTTCTTCGACCTCGGCGTGGCCGTCGCCGCTGATGTCGTGCACTTCCCCCCGCAGGCGCGCCTCGATGTCGGCCTTACGCGCCTCGATGTCGGCCACGGCCTCTTTGATGCGTCGCTTGAACTCGTCGGTCTTGGCGCGCAGCTCTTCGTCGCTGAGCGCCTTGAACTGCTCGGCGTACTCGTTGACTTTATGGACAATGGGCCAGAGTTTCCGCAGCTCCCGCTCGTTGCGATCCCCGAACAGCTTTTTCAGAAAGTCAAACATGGCAATTCGCGACTCCGGATATTTACACGCAAGAACCGCGGCATCGAAATGCGACACCGCGGATAGCCGTACCGCTTAAATCGGTACCGGCAGTCTCACGCCGCCCGGAGCGGTCCGTTCCCGCCCGCGATCTCCACAGAACAGCCCTCACCACCGCGCCTACCAGCGGGGATGCTCCTCGATGGGCATCGTGCTGTACATCAGGTGCAGCAACAGACCGGACAGGTCCCAGTAGTTGGCCCGCTGCTGCTCGATGGCCGAGCGGAAACGCCAGTCGTCGAAGACGTCGTCGCACAGGTAATCGGTCGCCCGCACGAACGTAGGCCGCCCGTCGATGTAGAGCCCGACCTGCCGATGGAGCGTGACCTCCCGGAAGGTGCAGAGCCCTTTATCGCTCCGCATCTGGCGCACGGTCACCTCACCCCAGGGCGTGTCGCTTTTCCATACGTGCAGGCCGTTTTCCGACTCCTGCGCCTTGCGCGACCCGACGCATCCGCCGAGCAGCAGCGCCAGCCCGACAATCACCCACCGCATGCGTCCGAAGGTCTGGTCGAAGGTTCATTGCTTTTATGAAGTTACTGAAAAATAGGTCCCGCATGCGGTGGGCCGAGCCGCTCATTCTTCTACCGGATGGAAACGAATGGCTGTGCCGCCGCCCGGCGCCAGGCGCAGCGTCAGCACGGTCGAGGCATCGACGATCTGGCGGGTGATTTCGATCGCCAGCGGATTCGTGCGCCAGTCGGCATCCGGGGCGTCGCGGTAGATTTCCGCCACGTATTTGCGGCCGGGCTCCAGAAACGAGAGCGAGGCCTGCAACGTGCGGCCGTACTCGTCGGTGATGCTGCCCAGATACCAGTCGTCGCTGTGGCGGTCCTTGCGAACGATCGTCACGTAGTCGCCGATGCGGGCGTGCAGCACGCGCGTGTCCTCCCAGTCGACGGGCACATCTTTGATGAGCTGGAAGGCGTCGGGCCGCGCCTCGTAGTGCTCCGGCAGGTCGGCTGCCATCTGAAGCGGGCTGTAGATGACCACGTAGAGCGCCAGCTGCTTGGCCAGTGTCGTGTTGACCCGATTGTTGGGACGGTCTTCGATGAGGATGTCGAAGATGCCCGGTGTGAAGTCCATCGGTCCGGCCAGCAGCCGCGTAAAGGGGAGGATCGTCGTGTGCTCGGGCGGATTGCCGCCGTCCGCGCTCCAGGCGTTGTACTCCTGGCCGCGGGCGCCTTCACGGCTGACCATGTTCGGATAGGTGCGGCGCTCACCCGTGTCTTTGACCGGCTCGTGCGCATTGATGGCGATCTGGTAGCGGGCGGCCGTTTCAAGTACGCGCCGATGATGGCGCACCATGAACTGGCCGTGGTGCCACTCGCGATGCTCTCGGCCCTGCTCGTCGATCCAGACGCAGTTGCGGCCATGGGCCACATAGCCCGTCTTCACCATGTGAATGCCCAGCCGCCGGTAGAAAGCGAAGGCGTCTTCCATCTGGCGCTCGTAGTTCGTGATGTGACAGGCCGTCTCGTGGTGGCCGATGAGCTGGACGCCTTTTTCGCGGGCGTAGCGGGCGACCTCTTCGATGTCGAAGTCCGGATAGGGCTCAGTAAAGCGAAACTTGTCGCCGTTCTGCGTCCAGTCGCCGTCCCAGCCGACATTCCAGCCCTCAATCAGCACGGCATCGAACCCGTGACGGGCGGCAAAGTCGATGTAGCGCTTGGCGTTTTCGGTGGTGGCCCCGTGACGCGGGCCGGAGCCCCACGTAGAACGGCCGATGTGCATTTCCCACCAGATGCCCACGTACTTGGCCGGCCGCACCCACGAAACGTCGCCCAGGCGGTTGGGCGGATTCAGGTTCAGGATCGTGTAGTTGGTGATCAGCTCGCCCGCGTCGTCGCCCACGAGCAGCACGCGCCAGGGCGATCGGAACGGCGTCTGCGCCTTGACGCGCGTGCCGTCGGACCAGGGCACCAGGTCCACCTCCAGCGTGAGCGAATCTTTCGGCGCCAGCGTCATCGTGGCGTAGTCCTCCACGTCCGCCTCGTGGAAGCTCAGAAACCACCCGTCGGCCGTCTCCATCGTGACGGGCGTATGGACCGTGTCGAGCTGGCTGACGGGCGTATGGCGGTACAGATACTCGTAGCGGTTTGGATGGTAGGCCGGAATCCACCAGGCCATATGGTCGCCCGCCAGCCGGAACTCGGTCAATTCGTCCATGATGACGAACCGGTCCAGATTCGGCTGCGCCGGCCATTCGTAGCGGAAGCCCACGCCTTCGTCGAAGACACGGAAGACGATGTCCATGCGCCGGGGCCGCTCGGAAGTCTCTTCAAGCTGCAGCCGGAGTTCGTGGTAGTGGCTCCGGATGTCTTTCTTTTCGCCCCATGGCTGCGTCCAGATCGTATCAACCGTATCGCGCGCGACGCCGATGAGCCGGAACGGTCCGACCAGCGGTGGCTGCTCCTGCAACTCAAAGCCCATGCGTGAAGGAAGAATGAGCGGCAGGCCGAAGCGATCGATCCGGTAGGTGGGTCGTCCGTCTTCAAGCGTGAAGCTTACCACGAGTGAGCCGTCCGGCGAGGCTACCGAAGCCGTCTGGGCCCGGACGCCTGCAGCCAGGCTCACGATCAGCAGCAAAACCGGCAAAAACCGTCGCATAACCCTCTCTGTGTTAGCGCTTACATTCCGGTTGCTTCAATATAACGGGTTTTCGGCCGCTCGTCAATGCAAAAGCGGCGCCGGCGATTTGCAGCGGGCCGTCTTATTCCGTAAGTTCCGGCACCTCATACTTGCACCGAGCCGCCCTATGTTCATCGGACATTTCGGACTGGGCTTGGCCGCCCGTCGCGCGGCCCCACGTCCGTCGCTGGGCACGCTGCTGCTGGCCGCTCAGTTTGTCGATCTGCTCTGGCCAACGATGTTGCTGCTCGGACTGGAACAGGTTGCCATCGAGCCGGGCGCCACGCGCATGACCCCACTGCATTTCGTTGCCTATCCGTACACGCACAGCCTGCTGGCCGTGGTGGGCTGGGGCTTCCTCTTTGGCGCCGTATATGCCTGGATGCGCCAAGACCGCCGGGGCGCGGTCGTTCTGGGCCTGCTGGTGGTCAGCCACTGGGTACTGGACCTGCTCGTCCACCGCCCGGATCTACCGCTGTACCCCGGTGGTCCTCGGGTCGGTCTGGGCCTATGGAACCTGCCCGCCGTAGCCCTGCCGCTGGAACTGTTGCTGTACGTTGCCGGCGTCTGGCTCTACGTGGCTGCCACTCGTGCCCGCGATCGCACTGGACGGTGGGCTTTCTGGAGCCTGGTGGGCTTTCTCCTACTGGTGCATCTGAACAACCTGACGGGACCGCCACCTCCCGATCCGGTAGCCCTGGCCTGGTTTGCCCAGCTTCAGTGGCTGTTCATTCCCTGGGCCTACTGGATCGATGCGCATCGCGACAACCGACCATGACCGACCTGCTGATCGGCACACGATCGCTGGCGGCCTGGGAGCCGATTTTCGAGGAACTGTTGCAACGGGCCTGGGCGGACGCGTCGGATCCGGCGCACGATCTGGAGCACGTGCGGCGTGTGGTCCGGTGGGCGCGGCGTCTGGCGCTGGCCGAAGGGGCCGACCTCGCCGTGGTGCTTCCGGCCGCCTGGCTGCACGATTGCGTGCTCGTGCCCAAGGACCATCCGGAGCGTCCGCTCGCCTCCCGGAAAGCCGCCGACCGGGCCGTGGCGTTACTGCGCGAAGCCAACTACCCGGAAAACCTGCTGCCTGCCATCCATCACGCGATCGAAGCACACAGCTTCTCGGCCGGCATTCCGCCCCGGACGCTCGAGGCCCGCGTCGTGCAGGACGCCGACCGGCTCGACGCGCTCGGCGCCATCGGACTGGCCCGGATGCTCATGCTGGGCGGTGCCACCGGACGGCCGCTCTATGATCCGGCCGAACCCGTTCCCCGCAACCGCCCGCCCGACGACCGGCGCTACGTGCTCGACCACCTGTTCACCAAACTGCTGCACCTGGCCGATCGGATGCAGACCGAGGCGGGCCGACGCGAAGCACAGCGCCGCACCGTGTTTTTACAGGCTTTTCTCGAAGCGCTGCGGCGCGAACTGGATCAGGCCGAAGCGGCCTCGGCACGGGGCAGTGCCTGACCGGTCTCGGCGTCAAAAAGGTGAATGCGGGCGGGGTCAATGTGCAGATGCACCGTCTGTTCGGGCTCCGGACGCGCGGCGGCATCGACCTGCGCCACGACGGTCGTCTGCCCCACCCGCACGTACAGGTGCGCTACGGCGCCCAGCACCTCGACGGTCTCCACCTGGCCCTGCATGGTGGCCTCATCGGAAGCAGCCAGCGTTACGTGCTCGGGCCGCACGCCCAGCGTCACGCGCTGTCCGGGCCGGGCATTCGGCCACTCGGCTTCAACGAGCGGGATCTGCACGCGTCCACCTTCGCCCACGAACCGGAGTCCGTCCAGATGCTCCAGTCGCCCTTCGATGAAATTCATGGGCGGACTTCCGATGAAGCCGGCCACGAAGCGGTTGGCCGGCCGGTGGTAAACTTCCAGTGGCGTGCCGATCTGCTGCACGCGCCCCTGGTTGAGCACCACGATGCGCTGGCCGAGCGTCATGGCTTCTACCTGGTCGTGCGTCACGTAGAGCATGGTGCGGCCCAGTTCCCGGTGCAATCGGGCCAGCTCGGCCCGCATCTCCACCCGCAGGCGGGCGTCCAGGTTCGACAGGGGCTCGTCGAACAGAAACACGCGCGGTTCGCGCACGATGGCGCGTCCGACGGCCACGCGCTGGCGCTGCCCGCCCGAAAGCTGGTGCGGCCGCCGGTCCAGCAGGTGCTCCAGCTCCAGCACGCGGGCGGCTGCCCGCACGCGACGGTCGATCTCGGCCTTCGGCACCCGGCGCAGCTTCAGCCCGAAGGCCATGTTTTCGTAGACCGTCATGTGCGGGTAGAGCGCATAGTTCTGGAAGACCATGGCAATGTCCCGATCGCGCGGCGGCACATCGTTGACCACCTGGTTACCGATACGGATCGTGCCCCGCGAGACGGTCTCCAGTCCGGCCACCAGGCGCAGCAGCGTGGTCTTGCCACAGCCCGAAGGGCCGAGCAACACCAGAAATTCCCCTTCGGCCGCTTCGAACGTCACATCGGCCACGGCCACATAGCCGTTGTCGTAAATCTTCCAGACCTGCTCCAGACTGACCCCGTTCGACGACATCGTTTCATGCATTTTTGTCGCCTGCTTACGTTGCGCTATCGTACTTTTGTGTATCCTAAAGCTACGCATGCTGATGTTTCGGCTGGGACTTATCGGATATGGCGGCTTTGGCCGCTTTCTGCATCACGCCTGGCAATCGCTCCCGGATGTTCACGTAGTGGCCGTGGCCGATCCCGCACTGGACACGCCCCCACCCGGTGTGCGCGGCGTGCGTAGCTGGGAAGCGTTGCTGGCCGATCCCGAAATCGACGGCGTAGCGATTGCCACACCACCCCACACGCATGCTGCCATTGCCTGCGCGGCCATGGAGGCCGGCAAACATGTGTTGATTGAAAAGCCTCCGGCGCTTACACCCATCGAAGCGCAGCGTCTCCGGGAAACCCAGGCCCGCACCGGACGCGTCGCCCTGGTGGACTTCGTGCTGCGCTATACGCCGCTGGTTGCCCTGATGCAACGCTGGAGTCAGACGCGCCTCTTCGGACCGTTGCGGCGCGTAATTGTGGAAAATTATGCGCAGGATGCCACGCTGCCCCCGGAGCACTGGTTCTGGGATCCGACGCAATCCGGCGGCATCCTGGTGGAGCATGGCATTCACTTCATCGACCTGGTAAACGCGTGCACGGTGGCCGCTCCCGTACATGTGGCTGGCTATGGCGTACGTCGCAGTACTCACCAGATGGATCGTGTGCTGGCCACTGTGGTCTACGAAGATGGACTGGTGGCTACCCACTACCACGCCTTCGCCGGACCGGGTTTCTTCGAGCACACATCGATCCGGTTCGTTTTCGACCTGGCCCGCGTCGAGCTGATAGGCTGGATTCCCCGAGTGGGTCGTCTGGTTGCGCTCGTATCGCCCGAAACCGAAACTCATCTGCAGGAATTGCCCGGCCTGCAGGTGGTGCAACGCGTGCCAGTAGTAGATCTGCCCGACGAGTCGCGCCCCGAAGGCTGGGGGCTCACGGTCGCCGAAGCCGAAGGCCGCTCGCGTGTCCGCGTCGGTACGCACACCTATCACATCGATACGTTTATCGAAGCCACATTTGCCCTGGCGGCCTCCAAGGCCGAAGTCTACCGGGAAGGCCTTCGGGCCGTGCTGCGGGATTTCGTGCAGGCCGCCACGCAACCCGACCATCGTCCTCAGATCTTGCTGGATGAAGCCCTGCAAAGCCTGCACGTGGCACTGCGGGCCGCCGAACAGGCCCACCGACAGGCCGTGGACGGCTCATAGCGGGGCGTAAAGCCGCCGTTTGTCCATTCGGTCGAACCATTCGATCAGGGGATAGACCGTCGGCACGGCCAGCAGGCGATGCCCGAAGCCCAGCAGCCGTACCAGCACCATGTTGATGGGCGTCACGCGGGTTGCTTCGAGCGCTTCCAGGTCGATCGTGACACCCCGCTGCTCGGCCAGCCGGGCAATGTAGGCGTTTACTTCTTCCCGGGCCGCTTCCTGAAAAGCGGCTTCCGGGTCGTCCGGTCGGCGACGATCCAGCAGTCGGTAGACTCGCCAGCAGGGGGCCGATTTCGGCAAGCAGGACTCGGCGAACGGCCCCAGTACGGCTCCCGGGGCGGCGGTGACGGCTACGGCGCCGACAGGGCCCAGCGTCGGTGCCAGCCGGTAGCCGGTGGTATCGACCGGGGTGCTGTCCGCCTTGCAGCTTTCCGGCATCTGCATCCAGCGCTGCTGCAGGCGTGTGGCCGCCTCCTTCGTGCTCAGCGTAGCCCGGCACAGGTTGACCAGCCAGAGCTGGCCACGCCAGGCTTCCCGCAACGAATCGACCAGCACCTTACGCATACCCCGCGCCAGGTAGGCCTTTCGCCACATCGTCAGGTCCTGCTGCACGTCGAGCCGGCGATCAAGCCCTCGTGCATACCCTTCCTCCAGCAGAAATTCTTCCGCGATGATCTCCCAGAGCAACGCACGCAACCGGTAGGGCACCGACTGTCGCTCGCTTCGGAGTTCAAATCCCCGAAATGAAAGTCGGTCCAGCACGTAACCCAGCGTGCGCGTAAACGTGGGAGCTTCGATCAGCGGGGCATCAAGCACGTCGTCCAGTTCCAGACGGAGCGCCTCCCGGTCGCTTTCGAGCAGGGCCACCGGATAGCGGGGACGATTCCGGCGTTCCTGCTGCACCTGTCGCAGCGTAAGCTGGGTTCGGATCGCGTCAGCCAGCCGATAAAACAGCGTATCGTTGACCTGCGCGGTTTTGCCCGCCCCGAAGCGTCGCATGAAATTCTTAAAGCGGGCACGTTCGCGCCGCTCCTGCAGGATGCGTCCGGCCTCGTAGCGGGCCTGTTGCCAGGCGTCGGGCGTAATCAGCGCGGGCGTAGCCCGATCCCGGAGCTGCACCAGATAGTACAGGCTATCGACCGACACCGGCGGGCCTGCCTGGCCGGGCGTCGCTCCGGCATACAGGAAGGTTTCCAGCGGCTCGTAAAGCTCGCCCCAGCGGGCCGTCCTGAGCTGCCCGGCCTGCCCCAGTGCCTGCTGGAGCGAATCGAAAGCGGCGATCGGATCGGACGCCTGCTGCACCTGTCGGTAGACATGCCAGGCCCGAGCCGAATCGCCAATGGTCAGGTAGGCAAAAGTTACCGGCGCCAGCCGAAGTCGCGCAACCGAGTCGATCTCGGCCTCCGTCAGCCGGATCGGCTCCTGCACTTCGGTCCGGTAGAGGGCATCGAGCACCAGCATACGCTCGATTTCCTCCAGAATCGGCCGCACAGGCCGCTCCTGATCGAGCCCGCGCCGCTCGCCTTCGTGAGCCAGCAACTCCTCGGCGATCAGTGCCAGCAGAAAGGCATGCTTCGGCACGATGCTGACCCCGCTTCGCTCCTTGCCGATCCAGACGGCGTTCTCGTAGCGTTTGAGAAACGTGGCCCGGTCGATGACGGTCGCTCCCACGCGGGCCAGCGGCACCCGCTCCTCCTGTGCCCGGATCGTCGCTGGGACCAGCATTGCAAGGCCAAATGCTATGCAGGTAAGGTATCTCATGCGCCGTTCTGCTCCAGGGCCTGCACCAGCGAATCCAGCGGCACCGAAGCGCCAAAGATCCGGCTGTCGGCACCGGCGTACGGAATGATCACCTGTCCTTCCCAGACGTAGCCGGCACAGGTAAAGAGCACGTTGTCCACGCCCAGTTCCGGATCGCCGTGCAACTCGCCCGCAGCGGCGGGACGCATCAGCGGCTCGATGCGTCCGACCACCGGCGCCTCCCTCCGCGAGAAGTCCAGCAGAGCCGCCGCCAGATCGTACTCGCGCGTTCCCTCGTGGGTGTAGTGTCCCTGATGGTAGATCATCAGGAATCGTCCGTCGCCCAGTGCGATCGGCGGTCCGCCGGCCCCGATCCAGGAGCGGGCAAACTCCCGGTAGGGATAGCTCGGCATCAGCATACCCCGCGTGTACCAGGGGCCGGTCACCGCATCGGCCTCGGCCAGGTGGATCGTCATGGCGTCCGGTCCGGCCATCGGGCGATGCAGTAGCAGCCAGCGTCCGTCGACCGGCTCCGGAAACAGCGCGGCATTTTTGTTGTCCACGCGGTTCAGATCGCCTTCCAGGGGGCCGTGCAGCGTCCACTCCAGAAAGTCCTGCGTCGAAGCCAGGCATATCTGCACAGCCCGCTCAGCGTCCGGGTCGCCGGGTGCTTCCGTGTAATAGCCCGTGTAAAAAAGGTAGAAGGTATCGCCCACGCGCGTGCAGCGCGGATCTTCGACGCCCAGGTTGTGGAAGTCGGCCGCCGCATCGATCACAGGGTACGGAAAGCGATGAATCAGTTCCAGTGTGGGCGTCATCAGGGCCAGCCCCAGTCGCGAGGGAGCGTGGTTGCGTTCTGGATCGAAGGCACCCTGCGCCCGGTAGAGCAGCACCACTACGCCGCCGGCTGCTTCGATGCACCGGCGCTTCTCCGGAGAAAGCGCCCAGCGGTCGGCCAGCCACGCCCATTCCTCGGGTTCGGTAATCAGCACGGCGGCCGGATTCAACACCACGCGCGATTCCCATGCGTTCTGTGGATTCGGTTCCAGCACCGGACGACCATCATGCAGGCGAGCAGGCTGTACGGGAGGTACCGCTGTAATCGTACGAACCGATAAGGAATCGACCATAGTACTACCGGTCTTGGCACTTCAGGAAGACACACGAACCGAGCAGGCGCGAAGGTGGGCGAGCACGTCGGAAAGCGATGCCCGCGCCAGGCCGATCGTCCGATCGGCCGCCCCGTAGTAAACCAGCAGTTCGTCGTCGATCACCACGGCCCCTTCCGGGAAGACCACGTTCGGCACATCGCCTTCGCGTTCGAATGGAAGCTCGGGCTCCAGCACAGGCTCCGGCGTGCGGGCGATCACCCGACGCGGATCGTCCAGATCCAGCAGCGCCATGCCCATGCGGTACACATGCTGCGCATCCACGCCGTGATAGATGAGCAGCCAGCCCTCCGGGGTCTCGATCGGCGTGGGACCGGCCCCGATCTTTTTGGCCTCCCAGGGGAATTCGGGCCGGAGCACGACGTGCTCGTCCAGCGTGGCCAGATGTCGTTCCCACAGCGCCTTCGGCGGGTGGAAAAGCTGCTCCAGGTCGTCGAAGTAGATGAGCTGGATGGACGGCACGATACGGTGCAGCATGGCGATGCGCCCGCGAATGCGCCGGGGAAAAATGACGGCGTCTTTGTCCGTCGTGTCCGGTCCCACGATGCCGTGCTTTGTAACCGACTGAAAATCCCGGGTCGAAGCCAGTCCGATGCGCACGCAACCCGGTCGGGCAAAAGCGGGCGCCCCCAGCGCCGTGTAGGTGATCAGGTACAGGTCGTCGATGCGGCTGATGCGGGGGTCTTCGACGCCGAAGTGATCGTAGGGCGCGTCGGGCCGGATCAACGGTTCGGACCGGACGGAAAAGTGCACACCGTCGGTGCTTTCGGCATAGCCGATGTACGACACATACGGCTCGAATCCCCATTCCGGTTCGCCCGGACGCGTATCGGTAAGTCGAATGCGCCGGTAACCGGCCGGCACGCCGCGCACAAGCAGGTGCACGCGCGCGCCGTCGTACCAGGCGCCCGGATTGAACACGGCCCCCGACGCCCACGAAAGCTCCGGCACCGGCGTCAGGATGGGCTCCGGATGACGTCGAAACAACGTAACGGCTTCGAAATCCTGTGGCATAAGCCCTTTCGTTTTTAGTGGTGAACGGGTTCGGTGGTTACTTCTCGGAGAAACCGCGCCAGCGCCTCCCCTTCCAGCAGCGCCAGCCGCTCCGCGCTCAGGTTGAGCACGACGGCCACCGAGCGCGTCGCATTTTTCTCCTGCACGTTGAAGATGCGGTAGGCGTAGCGCGTCCCTTCGTGCGTGACCTCGACAGGCGGGGCGCCCCGTGCATAGAGCCAGCGCCGGGCCGGCTCGTGCCGGCTCACCTCCAGCATCGTGTAGAGCGCCTCGATGGTCGATTCGGCCCCGGCATTGCGATTGACCGTACCCGGTCCCGTGATGCCGTCGTAGCCGCGCCCGGTGGCCGGGTCGTACATGGGCACGCCCGCCTCGTTGTTGCCCGTCAGCCAGCTTGCAGCCAGCCCCGCCATCGTGGCGTAGCGCACGTCGCCGGTCCGCTCGTAGAGTCGGATCAGCCCGACGGCCACACAGCGCACGGCATAGGCAATCTGTTCGTAGCGCTGCACCTGCGTCGAGTCGTCCAGTGACATGGCATACATCCAGCCGTAGACGAGCAGCCGCGGGTAGAAGTGCTCGGCCTCGTAGATGGCCGATTCCAGATAGCCGGCCTCGGCCAGCGCCTGCGTCTGCGCATTGCCCCACCCGTGCCAGGTGTCGATCCAGGACGCATGGGCGCCGTAGGGGTGGCGCGCCATCGATCCGTACTGCATGAGCGCCATCCCCTCGGCCAGTTGCCGGATCATGCGGGCCAGCGAAGTGTCGGGAGCGGCCTTCTGGAGCCGAACCAGCCCCAGCAGCAGCTCGCTGGAAGCGTCCGATCCGTAGCGGTACACCAGCCATTCCGGTACGGTGCGTCCGCCGACGCGCCGCGTGCGCGGATAGTGCACCAGCCAGGTGCGGTCCAGGTGGACCAGCGCCCGACGCGCCGCCGCAGCCGCCTGCGCCGCCATTCGTGGATTGGCCCGACGCAGCACGTCGGCCGCCGTCCCCAGCGCCCACACGGCCCGTCCGGCCCACCAACCGAACGGCTCGGCCCGGCTGTTCTGGTGCGTCGTGTTGATGTCGAGTCGGTTCGAGTAAACAAAGTTGTAGAACAGCCCGTCGGCCCGTTGCATGTAGAGCACAAAGCGTAGCAGCTTTTCGGCCGTACGCCGCACTGCCTCGTCGCCCGTCAGTTCGTAGAGTCGCAGGTAGAGCACGGCCGCCCGGGCCACGTCGTCCACGCAGGCGGTTCCTTCGTCGGGGTCGTCCACCCAGTGGTAGTCCGGCGCTTCGGCGTAGATGTGCACGATGCGCAGCACCGAGTCGCCCCGCACCACGTCTTCGCTCAGGTGCTCCAGATGGGCCAGGTTGATGGGCAACGCGTCCGGGACGGGACGGCTTTCCGGCGCGGTCAGGCAACCGGCCGCCGCCAGCACAAAAAAGCCCGGGATGACCCACAGAAGCCGTCGCATGAGCATCTCCTTATCCTTTCAATCCACCGGTAGCAAAACTCTGGATGAAGTAGCGCTGGAAGAACAGGTAGGCCAGCACGATGGGCAACGCCAGCAGGAAGGCCGCCGCCAGTTGCGGACCGAGCTGGCCTTCAGCGCCGCCGCCCACGGCAAAGAGTGCCACCAGTTGCGGGAGCGTCATCCACTGCACCTCGCGCACCACGATAATGGGCCAGAGCACCTCGTTCCAGCTCCCGATGAACGTGAGCAGCCCCACCGTCACCAGCGCCGGCACCGACAGCGGCCAGATGATCGTAAACAGAATGCGCAGTTCGCCGCAACCGTCGATCCGGGCCGCATCGATCAGATCGCGCGGAATCGTCAGAAAACTCTGGCGCAGAATCAGCACGCCCGTGGCGTTCATCATGAACGGCACGATCAGCCCGAGCAGCGAGTCGGTCCACCCCAGCCGCACCACCAGCGTGTAGAGCGGAATCAGCAGCAGCAGGAACGGCACCATCATCGTGAACAGAATGATCGAAAAGACCGTCTCGCGGCCGCGCCAGTGCAGCTTGGCCAGCGCATAGGCGGCCATCGACGTAAAGACGAGCACCGAAGCCGTCACGGCCAGCGCCACCACCAGACTGTTGAGCAGCCCGCGCCAGACCGGAAGCCGCTCGAAGACGAGCCGGTAGTGGTCCAGTGTCCAGCGAGACGGAAGCAGCGTCAGCTCGGGAATTTCCGCCTCCGGCGTGAACGTGGCGATGCCCATCCAGACGAACGGATAGGCGAACACCACCAGTCCGATCCCGAGCAGCAGGTACAGTCCCAGCCGGCGCATGATTCAGCTCCAGGTGTCGGTTTCCACGAAACGTCGCTGCAGCAGCACCACGATGAAGATCACAATGGCAAAGCAGAAGCCCAGTGCGGCCGCATAGCCCATGTGGTTGAAGTAGAAGGCCTGGTTGTAGATGTAGAGCACGGCCGAGAGCGTGGCGTTGAGCGGTCCGCCGCCCGTCAGGATGTAGGGTTCGATGAACAGCGAGAATCCACCGATCGTCGAAAGCACCACCACCGTTACCATCGTGGGGTTCAGCATGGGAAGCGTCACGTGCCACCAGCGTTGCCAGGCGTTGGCGCCGTCCAGTTCGGCCGCCTCGTACAGGTGCTTCGGGATGTGCTGCAACCCGGCCAGAAACAGCACGATGTAGAGCCCCACGTTCTTCCAGGTCGCCATCAGCGCAATCGAAGGCATGGCCAGCGCCGGCGACACCAGCCAGGGCACCGGCTCCCCGCCCAGCGCCCGGATCATCCGGTTGATCAGGCCGGTGTCGAAGGCGAACAGTTGCTGAAACAGGATCGTGATAACCACGCCCGAAACCACCACGGGCATGAAGTAGGTCGCCCGGAAAAAGCCCCGGCCCCTGAGCGGACGGTTCAGCAGCTCCGCAAAAAACAGCGCCACAATGATCTGCAGCGGGATGTGGATGGTCAGAAAAATGCCCGTGTTGAGCAGCGCCCGGAAGAACAGATCGTCCCGCACCAGCCGCACGAAGTTCTTCAACCCCACGAACTCCATGGGCGTGACGATGTCCCAGCGATGGAACATCAGCACGAACGCAAACAGCAGCGGATAGCCGAAAAACACGGCCATGTGCAGCAGGTAAGGGGCCACGAGCACATAGCCGCTCCGCTCGCCGCGCAGGCGGATCTGCAGGCGCCGTAATGTCGCTCGAAGCTCAGGCATTCCAGTCCAGGATCATCTGAATGCGACGCAACGCACGACGGGTTGCCTCGGCGGGTGAGCGCACGCCGAAGACGGCGGCCGCCTCGAACTCCTGCGCGAACGCGTCCAGAATTTCTTTCAGATCAGGGGCACTGTCGACGCTCCGCGTGTAGGCGGCCTGTTCGGCAAAGCGCCGGAGGATCGGGTATTTTTCAAACACGGACGCGAAGTATGGATCGTCGAGCAGCCCCCGGCGCACGGGGATCTGGCGCGTGCGCTCCAGCAAGCGCCGGTCGGCCTCGCGCGACACCAGGAAGCGCGCCAGCCGCCAGGCCACGTCCGGATGCCGCGTGGTCGAAAAGATCACGATGTTCTTGTAGTCGCCATAGGTGTAGACCGGTCCTTCGTGATCGTCCGGCACGGGAATCGGCGCCACATCGTAGCGCAGCGTCGGCGGGGCGTTTTTTTCCAGCCAGATCAGGTGCCAGGGGCCGGTGAAGTCGGTGGCGAGCTGGCCTTTGAGAAAGCGGCTTCCGGCGCTGGTCCAGACGGCTTTCGGGAAGGCGCCCATGGCATACAGGCGGGCAAAGAAATCGAACACCCGGTTCGAAGCGGCCGTATCGACGGCCAGCCGTCCCTGTCGATCGAAGAGCGTGCGCCCGCCCGAAGCGGCAATGTAGAAGGCATAGTAGTCGAAATAGCGTTGCCACCAGATGGGTCGGATGTCGCGGTAGCCCATCCATCGGTCGATGAGCCCGTCGCCGTCGGTGTCGGCCGTGACGCGGCGGGCGGCCTCCAGGTACTCGCCGTAGGTGCGCGGCGGCCGCTCGAACCCCACCGCCCGCAATAGTTGCACGTTGTAGAACATCATGACGGGGTTCGTCTTCCAGGGAAGCTGGTAGAAGTGCCCGTCGCGGGAGCGGAACGGCTCGCGCACCGTCTCGGGGATACGGGCTTCGAGCAGCGAGTCGAAGTCCGGGAAGCGATCCAGCGGCACGAGCGCTCCGGCCTCGACGAAGTCTTCGACGATACCCGGCCAGATGTTCGAGCACAGATCGGGTGTCGTGCCCGCAGCCACGGCGGCCAGCAGCACCTCCTCGCTGGACTGTCCGGCCGGAATGGGCTGCACGATCACCTCGACGTCCGGGTGGGCCGCCGTCCATTCGGCCACCAGCTCACGGGCCAGCGCCAGCTCGTCGGGGTTGGGCGCCGTCCAGTAGACGAGCCGCACCTTTCCGTCTTCCGGTCCGGACGTCGGTGCCGGACGATGACAGCCGGCCAGCAGGAGCACCCCGGCCAGCAGCCCGATCCAGCAGCGATGTCGGAAGAGGCGGCGCATGAGTCAGAACGTAATGCCGATGCCTACGATATGCACGCCACCGAGCCGGCCGCTGTCGCGGTAGGCGTACTCCAGCTTGGCGAGTCCGCCCGCGTAGGGCAACACCTGATGTACGGCCAGCCCGGCCGAAAGCCCGCCTTCGGCCTCGGGTAGAAACAGCGCGTGATAGCCGCCACGCAGAAAGATCCGTTGCTGAAAGCCGTACTCCACGCCGACGTTGACGCTTTCGTAGTTGGCCGAAGGATGCAGTGCGTCGGCCGTAAGCAGCAGCTGATGCATGCGCGTTTGGATTGGACGCAGCGCTACGCCGAACTGAAAGTTGAGCGGCAGGCTCCAGCTATCCGTTTCGTAATTGGCCGGAATGCGGTTGTTGTTGCCCTCACGGGTGGGGTCCGGATCGACAAACGTGCGGAGATCCCGACCGCTCATCCGCATGTCGGTGCCGAAGTTGTAGACGGCCGCCCCGAGCGTCAGCCCGCCGAAAAAGTCGGTGTGGAACTGCACGCCCAGATCCACGGCAAAGCCCACGGCCGAGCTGTGCCAGATGCGCTGCTGGATGAACTTGGCCGTGGCGCCGATGGCGAAGCGGTCGGTAATGAAGCGGCCGTAGGACAGCCCGATGGCCAGATCGGCGGCATCGAACCATTCGCCGGTACCTTCCGGCCGGTCTTCGGTGCGCACGAGCATGTCCGGCACCGAAAGCATTGTGACCGAGACGCCGAGCGTACCCAGCGTCCCGAGCCGCAACGCGGCCCCCAGATAGTCGAAGCTGACGTCGGCCAGCCAGCGGCTGTGTACGGCCATGGCCTCGCCGCCCTCCAGGTGGGCCAGCCCGGCCGGATTCCAGTAAAGGGCCGACACGTCGTCGGCCGCCGCGACGAACGAGCCGCCCATGGCCATCGCACGGGCGCCCACGCCGATCTGCAGAAAGTCGCCGGCCACGGTGCCCGCCTTCGAGACGGTCTGTGCCCGAGTCGGCACCGCCAGTACCAGCGCCAGGCCGATCGCGGCCAGCCATTGCCCCTGTCGTATGCCCGTCTGCATGGTGGTTTTCTACTTGATGACCGCAAAGCGTCCGACGTACTCGCCCACGCCCGGCGCTTCCACGTGGAAGATGTAGACGCCGTAGGCGAGCTGCATTCCGTCCTTGGTGGTCAGATCCCAGGCCAGCTGGCCGTTGTCGATGCCGCCGTGATGCTCCAGCGTCTGCACATGCTGGCCCGAAAGCGTGTAGATGCGAATCGTGCACTCGGGCGGCAGATTCATGAAGTAGATGCGCCGCTCGCCCCGGCCGATGCGGTAGACGCTCGACGGCTCGAACGTACTGGTCGCCACGTACGGATTCGGCACCACGTAGATGTTGCGCAGGTCGTGGCGCGCTTTGCTGGCGTCGAAGGCCGGCGGCCGAATGGTAAACCGGATCCGGTCACCCGTCTGGAACGGCTTGATCGTCCGGAACCGGAAGCTCGTACCGGGCCGGGGCGGCCGGTCGGGTTTGTCCGGCTCCGCCACCGGGTCAGGTGGCAGGAAACGAATGGCCCAGGACGCCCGCCAGCGCCCTCCCTGCATCTGCGGCTCGCTATCAGGCGTCTCGCCCATGACCAGGATGATCAGGTCACCATGATCGTACTGTCCGTTCTGAAGTTCGGGCCGGTCTTCGACGATGATGAACGGTTGCCGTTCGCCCGTGGTCAGGTTTTCGATGTAGAACGGTGTGGGGATCTGCCGCATACCCAGCGCCAGCCGCAACGACGTATCGGCGAACGTCTCGGTAAAATGCACTTCGAAATCGGCCGGGAGCGGCACGTACCGGGCCGTGCCCACCACCGAGCTGGTCGAAGCCGGCTGCACGATGCCCGCGTAGGTCGTCTGCTCGTCGGTGAAAGTCAGTGAGCTACCGTCGATGCTGACGCCGGCCGGCTCATCGAGCGTCAGCACCCAGCCGCCTTCCAGCACGGCCAGTTCGTTCAGTCCCGCCCGCAGCGTCCCCTCCCGGAGCACCTCGCCCGTCTCACGCTGCACGCGGTAGTTGACCTCCGGCGCATTCTGCCAGAGCAACGGATTCTCGAACACCACCTCGTAGGTGGCGCCTTCCTGCACGGCCTCGGGTGCGGCCAGTTGCAGATCGATCGAGCCCGTGCCGATCGTCTGACGCTCGAACGCAGTCACTTCGGGGGGTACGTAGCCGGCCGCCGGCGCCCGGGGCGTCACCACGGCCGTGTTGATGTCAAGCGAAACCACCTGTCCGGCCAGGTCGGTCTTGATCGTGGCCGTGGTCAGGCTCGGCGCAATGCCCCGGATGAAGCCCTCGGGATCTACCACGATGTTGCCGTTTTCGTCGCGGGCCACATAGCCCCGGTCGTAGGCCACCACGGCGTAGTAGTAGGTCTGGCCGTTCTGCACGTCGCGATCGACGTAGACGTGCCGCAGGCCCGTGTCGTTGCCCAGGTTGAAGTGCACGCCGTTGACGGCCACCGGATGAAGCCCGCGAATGCCGTTCTTCAGGTCAAACTGTGCGATCGGCTTCCGGTAGGTCAGCGTGCCGTAGGCATCGGTGATCAGGAAGTTCTCGTTGAAATTGGGTTCGCTGGAGCGGTAGATCAGATAGCCCTCGAAGTCGTTCTCGCGCAGGAATGGATCGAACGAGCGCTCGGCCACGTCGTCCCAGATGAGCGTTACCTGACGGTCGCCCGGAATGGCAATGAGCGTGGGCTTATCGGGCGGCCGCGCAAACTGATAGTTCGCGTTGTAGATCTGCTGCACGGTCTCTTTCTTCCGGGCCAGCGACGTATTCTCCATGTTGCGCGGGTCCGTGAAGTCGTGGCCGGCAAACAGCAGCGCCATGGAGAAGCGCTCGGTCTGGCCCGGCTGCAGCGGGAAAGGACCCGACGAGAAGAACATGCCCAGGTTGCGCCCGCCTTCGAGCAGGATGTCTTCCAGCGGCGGCAACGCGCGCGAAAAGACCCGGTAGTCCTCCTCGTCGTCGATCAGCTCGTAGCGGTGCACATCGAAAATCTCGAAGCCGGTCAGGCCGATCTGGTCCGACTCGTCCTTATCTGTCGCGTCGAAGTTGCGCTCGCCGGGTGTGGGGCGGCCGTCGGTCTCGCCTCGATCGGCGCCGTTGTAGCCCGGATCGCCCGGACAGACCCCGTCCTCGCCGCAGTCGTCGTTAGTGGGCTCGCCCGGATCCCAGATGCCGTTCCCGTTCAGGTCGGTGAAACCCACCCAGGTCAGGTTCTCGTCGCTCGTCCACCAGCGCCCTGCCCGGTAGGCCGGACGCAATTCCAGCGGCCCGTAGAAGCGTTCGAAGTCCTGCAGGTTGTAATGCTGCTCCAGATAGGCCCGGATGTTTTCCTGACCTTCGATGAGCTGACCGGGACCACTGTCGCGCCGCTCGTCGGTGATGCCGTCCTGGTCGTTGTCGATGCCATCTGTGTGATTACCGGGCGACTCCAGGAAGGCATATCCTGCAACGCCCACCGGTCCCCACTGGCCCGGCGTGCCGATGCCGTCGAAGTCCCAGGCGAAGGCCAGATCGAGCCGCGTGTTGTAGGCCCCTTCGTCATCACCCGAATCGTCGGTGCCGCCCACGCCCCAGTCGATGTACTGGGCATAGAAAATGTCCGGGTAGAAAACGTCGCATTCGTTCGTGATCTCGTAGTGCCAGAAGATGACATCCTGGGCCAGCACATGCGTCCACTGGAAGCCACGCGCGGCCACCTCCATACCGAGCCCACCGCGTGTGGTATCATTCCGACACGGGAAGAACCGGTGGGGTGGTTGCGTCCACTCGAAGTCGTGCGCGTCGTCGAAGACGAAATAGGTCTCCAGGTCGGCGTTCATGATGCCCCGGCCGAAGTAGCCGTTCCAGTAGCCTGCCCATTCGATGGGGCGATCGGGCCACTCGGCCGGCCAGGTGCTCGGGTCGTCGCTGCGGGCCGGCGACGACTGGCGCGGATTCGAATAGCCGGGGAGCGGGGCCCAGCCCCAGGGAAGCTTGGTGACCGGGTCGCGGTCGATGAACTCCCGGTAGTTCGTGCTCATGGGGTAGATCGTGCGGCCCTGGCTGTCCTGCGTCCGCGCCGAGACGATCAGCGCCACGCCGTCCACGTAGGAGTGACCGGAGCCCTTGGGCCACTCGCCGGAAGGCTGATCGGGCCAGCGGGCCACCTCGCCGTGGTTGGCATAGAGCGTGCGCACCCGGTTTCCGTCCATGATCCCCCACTGCGTCAGCCGGGGGTCGCCTTTGTTCGGATCGGGCGTGCGCTGCGCCAGCGACGGCACGGCCAGCAGCCAGCCTGCCAGCAATCCGATCCCCCAGAACCGTCCTGCAGATACCCGCATCATGCCCGCACTAAAAGGTTACGTTCATGCCGATGTTGACCAGCCGCGGCGCCGAGTAGAAGTCGGGCCGCCGGAGGAATTCTTCTTTGGAATTCAATCCCTGCGGCTCACCGGAGTAGTAGCGCAGGTTCGGAAAAGCGCGGCCGGTATCGGTGTACACCTGGATTTCGTTACGATGGTCGAACACGTTGTAAACCCGAGCGAAAAGCTGCACACCGACGGGGCCGAGCTTCCAGAGACGGCTGGCGTACAGATCGAATTGCACGAAGCCGGGCCGCCGGGCCGAGTTTTCCACGCCGATGCGTTCGTCGGCGATCGATGGCGTGTAGGGAAGTCCGGACCCCAGACGCCCCACCAGCGTCACGGTCCAGCGCCCCGCCTCGCCCACGGTCAGGCTCGTATTGAGCTGATGGCGCCGGTCCCAGTCGAGCGGTACCAGTTGCTTTTCCGGCTCGATGCCCGACATTTCGTCGATGAGCACGGCCCGCGGGTCGCTCGCATTGCCCCGGGCAATCTGGAAGGTGTAGTCGATGCCGAGTCCGAAGCCGCCGGCCATGCGCCGTTCCAGCGACACCAGAAAGCCCTTGACCTGTCCGTAGTCCCGGTTCACGTAACGGCCGTACTTTTCGAGCTGGAACGGCTCGTCGAAGCCCGGTGCAATGACCTCGATCCGGGTGCTCAGCAGGTTGCGGATGTCTTTGTAATAGAGCACCAGATTCAGCCCGATCAATTCGGAAAACGCCTGCTGCAGGCCGATTTCGTAGGCGACAGTCTGCTCGGGCTCCAGGCCGGCATAGCCGAAAGCCCGACTCAGGCCGCGTTCCGGATCGTAGATGTAGTCGGCGTTCGTGTACAGGTAGTCGAAGGCGGGCATCTGGAAGAAATGCCCGTAGGCCAGTCGCACGGCGCCGTTCTGGCTGATCGGGAACGACAGGCCCAGCCGTGGTGAAAGCTGCCAGCGTACCGGAGCCGGACGGCGCGGAGAGGTGCGTGGCCGACTGAAATCCTCCAGCACTTCGGCCCGCGGATCGAAGAAATCGAACCGGAGCCCCACGTTTACCACCAGGTAATCGAATTCCATCTTGTCCTGCACGTAGGCGCTCAGCTCGATCGGTCGCTTGTGGTAGTAGACGTGGTCGGGCGTGTGCACCGGGGGAATGGCCGGCTGGAAGCCCGTCGACGGGTTGCGCTTGACCTCGAAGTCGCGCACCGTGAGCGTGTGCTGCTTGAACTCCACGCCGGCCTTCATCTGATGGCGCAACGTCACCTGGCTTGTGATGTCGAAGCGGGCCGTAAACGTCTCGGTTTTGCGCCGGAAATGCCGCATGATGGCACCGCCCCGGTAGAACGAGAAGTTGCCGCCCAGCAGCCGCAACGCATCGTCGCGCGGATAGCGGGGGTCCAGGGGATCTTCGTAGACGTATTCTCGCACTTCGTTGGTGAAATAGGCGCCTTTCAGCTCCGCAAACGTGCGCGACGAGAAGATGTGCGTGTAGGTGGCCAGTAACGAGCGCGAGCGGCCGTAGACCGTCGGCGTGCCGTCCGGGTTGTAGCGAAACAGGTGGTTGTAGTTCTTGCCCCGATCGCCCTGCCAGAGCCCGCTGAGCGTCAGCTTATGCTGTCCGAAGAGGCGGGCCGTCAGCTTGGCCTGCAGCGTGTGCTGCTCGCTCCAGTTCATGGGCACCAGCGCCGAGTCGCCCAGCGCCGGCACGAAGACCTGGCGGCCATCGACCGTCACGTACTGCGCACGAGGATCGTCCTGATCGACCGGCAACACGATCCGCCGGCCGTACAGGTGGCCGTCGTTGTGCACATAGCGCCCCGCCACAAAGAAGGTTACGTTCGAATAGCCCGGAATCAGCGGGCCGCTCAGGTCTCCCTGGATCGAGCGGGCATGGAGCGGCGAGATGCGCTCCAGTCCCATGAACAGGTCGGTAGCCGTCGTCAGGTAGTCGCCCACGTAGCCGCCCAGCGACCCCTGATAGCGCTCGCTTCCCTCGCGGGTCACGATGTTGACCACACCGGACTGAGCGCTTCCGTACTCGGCGTTGAAGGTCCCGGTGATGACCTCGATCTCCTGGATCGCGTTGTTTTCGACCTGGAAGGCAAAGGAGCGATCGTAAACGTCGTTGATCTGAACGCCATCGACCAGGTAGGCCACCTCCCCGATCCGGCCGCCCCGGAAATGGCCCTCCACGACGCCCGCCTGCAGGTTCACCACGTCCGTGAAGTTCTCCACGGGCAACACGGCCAGTTCTTCGCGGGAGACGGCCGCCGCCGTGGCCGTCAGGTCGCGCTGCACCAGCGGGCGCGTGGCCGTGATCACCACCTCCTGGCCGGTGATCGTCTCCTCTTGGAGCGTGAAGTTGACTTCGGTGGTCAGGTTGATCTGCACGCGCACCTCCTGCACCACCTGCGGCGTAAAGCCGACCATGGAGGCCCGGAGCGTGTAGGTGCCCGGCCGTACGTTCAGGATGACATAGTAGCCGTCGGCGTCGGTCGAAGCGCCCTGCTGTGTCTCCAGGATCACCACGTTCACACCGGGCAACGGCTCACCGGTCTGGGCGTCGGTCACGCGCCCGACGATCTTTCCCGTCGTCTGCGCCCGAAGCGGAAGGGTACTCAGCAGCAGGAGCAGCCCGATCCAACCCGCGCCACGCGTTACAAGTCCGGTCATCGTTCGACAGCCAGCAGCTTCTGGGGACAGAGAAAAAGGGCCGGGAGCCGCCCGACAGACGGCTCCCGGCCTGCAGCCGGACTACTTCACCAGCAGCATCTTGCGGGTCTCGACATACCGACCGGCCCGAAGCTGGTACAGATAGAGACCGGCCGGAAGGTCGCGCGCGTCGAACACCACCCGGTGCGTGCCGGCCGGAAGTAGTTCGTCCCGGATCAACGTGACCACTTCCTGGCCCAGCAGGTTGTACACCGCCAGCGTAACCCGCGTGGGCTCAGGCAACGAGAACGACAGCGTCGTGCTGCGACGGAACGGGTTCGGGTAGTTTGCATGGAGCAGGAAGCGCTGCGGCTGCTCGACCGAGCTTTCCTCGCTGACACCGGTGGGCAGTAGCGCACTGCCACCAATGCGCACGATGCTGACATCATCCCAGTAGGTGGTGCCGGTGAACTCATGCCAGTAACGCAAACGCAACTCCATCCCCACCGCCCCCTCCTTCGGATACACCACAAACGCATACTGACGCCATCCCGTCGAATCCACCCGCTCCGCCAACGGTATCACCTGCTCGTTGTACTCCCCGTTGAGCCGTATATCCACTCCCCCAATCTCCCCCCAGCCCGCCGCGCCACTCTCCATCTGATTGTACCACAGCGCCGTCAACCCAATGTTGTTGTTCCCCTCTCCAATCGTCTCCGGACTTGCCACCCCCTCGTACCGCACCCAGAAACTCACCAACACCGGCTCACCCGCCACCACCGGCACCCGCTCGCTGATCGCCACCGCCTCGTACTGCGACGTCCCCTGCAAATCCTCGATCCGCAGCGACCGACGCCCACGGTGCGCATCTGCCTCCGTCACCGTCACCGCAAACTCCTGACTGGCCGGCCATCCATCCAATCCCCGCGGAAAATCCGGCCACCAGTAATACCAACCTCCACTCACATCCACGTTCGCATTGAAAAAGTCCCCCTCCCAACCTTCCGCACTCGGATCCGCCTTCCGCACAAACACATCGTCCAGATACACCGTACCCGTCGCCTGCGAACCCTTCCGAAACTCGATCCGCACGCTCGTCGCATCCTCCGGCAAAATCAACGAACCCAGCGACGTGTTGTCGATCCGAACCCATCCGCCTGTCGACGGCTGATCCTGCGGCACATCGATCACCAGCGGACCGCCCAGCAAATCCTGCCCCGCACTGTTGTTAGGAGTTACGCAGTTGAATGAAGGATCAGGGAGGGAGAGGCCAAGTAATGACGGATAGCCTCCCGAAGGATGGCCTGTTTGGCCTCAAACCAGCTGATACCACGCTGCAAACGGGCCACTTCCAAGCGCAAAAAGGCTCGAATGGCCAAACCAATGTGGTTGCGCTGGGCTTCAGCCACACGAAATTGCCCCCGTTCGATCCCTGTGAACTGCTTCAGACCCTGATGATACACCTCGATTTGCCAGGCATGCCGGCCATACGCGGCGGTTTCTTCCAGGGTCATATCCAGGCGGCTGCTGGCCCGGTATTCCTCGCGACCGTCTGGGGTCACCGTCTTGAACACCTTCACCCAGCCGTACCCTTTCAGATGCATCACACAACCTTCAGCAGGGATCGGCCAACTCGATACCGGACGATTCCGGCGCTCGCCCTCTACCGAAACCAACCGGTTGGCTTTCAAACGCGTGAACCATTCCCATCCCAGCTGGCGCACATACTTCAAGTTGGCCAGACTGGCATACCAACTGTCAAAGACAACCAACCGGGGCTGAAAGCCACGCGCATGGGCCGTTTGCAGCAGGGCTCGAAAGTGGTCATTCTTGGTCAGGCCGTCTTCTGCCCGGTTGTAAAGGCGAAAATCGCAAGGCAGGCGTGCTTGGCCTTCGGTCCACAACAGCGAGATCAGGTTGATGCCCTGGACCACCCGCTTGTGCTTGCCCGACCAATGGCGTGTCACCCATGCCATCTTCCGAGCATGGGGCTTGTCCAGCGTGGTATCGTCCACCACCAACACCCCACGGTCTGGCCGGACAAAGGGGGCCACCTCCTGCCACAGGGCTTCCGTATCGGGCGGAATCCGCTTCAGCAGACGCGTATAGGCATCATGCGCCGGGGCGTTGAGCTCCCCTGCCCGAATCCGAGCCGCTTCGGTGGTGGTGAAGACCCGTTGGGCCGCAACCAAGAAATGAATGTAATCTAACTCATCCACTTTCGACGCGTTCACGGTTGGCCTCCCAGACTAAAGCGTTGTCCCAGTGTGCCTCCCAAAGTTACATCATCACGGTCAACTGCGTAAGTCCTATGTTGTAAAACGTAAAGACCAGCTGAAACTTCTCCTCGTCCGTCTGCGGGTTCGTGTTCACCCCCTCGGTCCACACCCAGCCCCCAACAACCAGCTCCAGATTCCCCGGAATCCGAGGCGTCCAGTTCCGAATCGCCTCCGACTGCACCCACGACGACGCCCCCGTCCCGCTGAGCTTCAAACTCCACTCCGGCGTGCGCGACCGCTCCCGCGTCCACGCCGCCCCATCGCCCACCGGCTCCCAGTAACTCGGTATCCCAGACTCAAACCCACCGTCCGAAAGCAGATTCATGGGCGAATCGGCCGTCAGCAGATCCAGCAGCGTCTGCTGCGCCTGCGCGGCCATGCTCCAGCCGCCGATTGTCAGGATCAGGCCGAGCCAGAGCGCCCGCCCGATCCGACCCGTGTGTCGTAGCATCGTCTTCATCGCCGTGCTCCGTTGGTGAAGGTTATCGTTTTTTTACATGGCCTTTTCATGCACGAAGCGGTTTCTGAAATCGAATTATAGTAAAGCGGTTTAATTCTCCGGCATAAAAAATCTGCTACCGGCTCATGCATTTTTTACCGACGAAGCGCGCACGATCAGCTCGGTGGGAGCCACGATCGTGTGCTGGCCGCGGGCGTAAGGACGGCGGGTCTGCTCCGGTCCGATCCGTTCGGCCAGGTGGCGCATGGCCAGTTCGCCCATCTGTTCCTTGAAGACACGCACGCTGGTAAGCGGCACCGGTGCCTGGGCGGCCCCCTGCACGTCGTCGAAACCCACCAGGGCCACATCGTCGGGCACCCGGAGTCCCGCCTGCAGCAGCGTTTCCATCACGCCCAGCGCCAGCGCGTCGTTGGCGCAAAAGGCGGCCGTGGGACGCTCCGGCAGCGCCAGCAGTTGTGCGCCCAGCCGTTGGCCCGTCGCCCGCGTGGGCTCGGCTTCCTCAACAACCAGCACCAGCGCCGGATCCATCGGCAGCCCGGCCCGCGCCAGCGCAATCCGGTAGCCTTCCAGCCGGTTGGCGATGCTCGGATGCCGGATGTCGGCACCGACAAAGGCAATGCGCCGGTGCCCCTGCTGGATCAGGTGCTCGACGGCCATGCGGGCGCCTCCCTGGTTGTCGATCACCACCGCCGGAAAACCTTCCGACTCATAATCGATCAGCACGGTGGGCAGCTTCATCGCCCGCACTTCCTCCAGAAACGCCTCGCTGACCTTGCCCGCGATCAGCAGACCGTCGACGCTTCGCTCCCGCAGAAAACGTGGCGTATGTTCGCCCTTGCGATAATCCCGCGGAATGGTGGTCAATAGCACGTAGAGGTTGTGCAGCCGCGCCTCGAATTCGGTCCCGAGGAAAATGTAGGTGTAAAACGGTTCACTGCGAGTGAAGTGATCTTCGCGAAGCACGAAGCCCACGTTGCCGGTGCGCTGCAGCGACAGGTCGCGCGCCGCGCGTGAGGGTACATAGCCCAGCTCCCGGGCGACTTTCAGCACACGCCGACGCGTCGCCTCGCTGACGTTGCCCTTGTTGTTGAGCACCAGCGAGACGGTCGAAATCGACACACCGGCCGCCCGGGCCACATCCCGAATCGTACTCCGAGCGCTTCTCATGTTGTCCAGCGCTTATCGAACCGTTTTACTAAAGGTAAGCGATCGCTCTTTTTCTGTCAAGGCCTTTGCTACAGGGGATTATCCGAAGCATGATGAGCCAGTGACTGCTATGCTCCGAGCACGACAGCGCGAACCTCCGCCGCATCTGGTGGCCCACGGTTCCGAACGGTCCTGCGCCCGTAGCCCGCCGCCAAACTTTTCGGCCCCTGGCCTTTGCCCTATCCCTCAGCGCCTGAAGTGCCCCGACGCCGACAAGATGCATACGAATCGACAGTCACCGACCGTTAGCACATGGTGCCTCAAGAATCGCCGTGTACAGATCATGCGATCGGTCTGCTCCGTGCTCCTGCTGGGGCTGCTTTCGATGGTCGACGCGCTGGCGCAGGACGCGCCGCGTATCTTCGGGTTTGAAGGGCTCCTCGATCGGGCCTGTCCCTGCCCGCCCGGACAGGTACTGGCGACGCCTCTGGTAGACCGGGCGATGATTCTTCCGCCGGACCCTCGTTTCCGACCGAAAATGCGCACCTTCCGTCCGGCACCCGGCCTTCGGCCACATTTCCGCAACCTGGCCTGTCGTCCGCTTCGACCACCGGCCTGGCTCGACTCGTTGCAGACGAAAGGACTCAGCCTGCGCTCAGGAGAACGCAAGCGGCTGCTGCGCTTTCGTTTTCCGGATCCGTGGCAATCGCACGCCGATTATGCCCGGAGATCGATGTGACGGCCGGTATCGCCGACGGAAGGTGCACCGGACGCATCCGGCGTCTCCTCACGCGTCTTCTTCCGACGCCGACGGTGCGTCGGTTCTTCCTCTTCCCGGTACTGCTCCCGATCGGCCGCCACTTCCGCCACCCGGGGCATCCAGCCAATATCGCCGGGACGCATGGTAACCCCCACACGTTGAAAGACATCTCTCCTAAATATCGTACATTTCGTGCCTTAATTAAACCCTTCATGAAAGGGAAACGGTCGCTCGGCGTGTGAAGGGACGAAGTTGCGAGAGCAGCATGCCGCCCAGCATCAGCCCACAGCCGAGAAGCTGGCGCGTCGAGAGCGTCTCGTCCAGCAGCCACCAGCCCCCCAGTGCCGCAAAGACGGCCTCTAAGCTGAACAGAATGGCGGCATGCGTGGGATGAGCCTCCCGCTGCGCCACCACCTGCAGCGTGTAGCCGATCCCCACCGACAGAAAACCCGCATAGAGCAACGCGCCCCAGGCCTCGCGAGCGGTCGGCAGCACGGGCGTTTCCACCAGCGCGGCCGTCAGGCCGCTCAGGACGGCACATGCGACAAACTGCGTGAAGGCCAGCCGGAAGGGCGACATGCGGTGCGCGTAGCGGTCGATCAGGTGAATATGAAAGGCCCAGCAGACGGCGCTGGCCAGCACGAGCACGTCCCCGGGATTGATCGTGAGCGTTTCGGCTACGCTCAGCAGGTACATGCCGGCGACGGCCAACACCGCCCCCAGCCAGGCGTCCGCATAGGTGTGTTGCCGCCAGAAGACACCCAGCAGCGGCACGAAGATGACGTAGAGTCCCGTGATGAAGCCAGCCTTGCCGGCCGTAGTGTAAACCAGTCCGATCTGCTGTGCGGAAGCACCGAGAAACAGGATCAATCCGGCCAGTAGTCCCACGCGGAGCTGCACGGCGGGCGGCACGTCGGACGGCTCGCGCCGCCCGAGCAGCGGTACCAGCACGAGGCTGCCCATCGCGAAGCGCAGCGCATTGAACCAGAACGGTCCCATGTGCTCCATGCCCACGCGCTGCGCCACAAACGCAAAGCCCCAGATGGCCGTCGCCAGCAGAATCAGCAGATCCGAACGCAGCGTGCGCGTCTTCATAACTCACCCGTGCCATGCCAGCGGTGGCGCATAATACGCCAATCAATGTATTTCCGGCAATTGATTCACCGGCATTTACCGGAACCGGGACCCGACGCTGCCGTCTCAGGGGCGCCATGCAGGAATCCGCCGTATCTGCTTCACGCCCGGGCGCTTCCGCCCCGCCTCATCCACCGGCCGCCGCGCTCCGGCGGCTGGCCCGTGGCGTGGTTCTCTGGACGACGGCGCACGCGGGCGTGCTGGCGCTCTTTCTGGCCGGCTACGGCTGGCCGGGACTTGTGGGCGCGGCGGTGCTCTGGCTACTGGGCATCGGACCAGCCTTCGTGCTGCTCCGGGCATTTCAGGGGAGGTTCTACCCGTCGGCGACCGTTCGGCGCTGGGTATTCCGGCCGTTCTGGTACGTGCAGCTGGCCCTGCCGCTGCTGAGCACTGCAACCGTGCTGGGCTGGCTGGCGGGGCTGCCGTTCAGCGCAGGCCTGGTAGGGGCACGCTACGCACTGGCTGTCATGGCGGGACTCTACCTGCTGGTGGTGCTGGCGGGCTATGCGGGCACCTACCGGCTGGTGGTGCACCACCGGACGTTCCGCTTTCCCACACTACCGCCAGCACTCGACGGGCTGCGCATCGTCCAGCTCAGCGACCTGCACATCGGACCGCATACCTCACGTTGGCTGCTGCGTCGCATCGCGCAGGCGGTCGAAGCGGCTGCGCCCGACCTGATCGTCTTCACCGGGGACCAGGTGGACGACTATGCGGCTGACGCTCGTCTGTTTGTGGACGCGTTCGGTTCGCTGCGGGCGCCGCTGGGCGTCTGGGCCATCGCCGGCAACCACGACATCTTCGCGGGCTGGCATGCAGTGCGGCACACCCTGGAATCGGCCGGCTTTATCGTGCCCGTCAACGAAGCACGCGCGGTCTCGTACCGGGGCGCCCGTTTCTGGGTGGTGGGTCTGGGCGACCCGGCCGGTTCGTTCTGGCCCTACGGTGGCGGTGCCGAAGCTGTGCCCGACGTAGCACGTGCGCTACAACACGTGCCGGATGGCGCCTTCGTGGTGGCGCTGGCCCACAATCCGGCCCTCTGGCCCGAGCTGGCCCGCCGCGGCGTGGCGCTGACGCTCAGCGGCCACACCCACCACGGCCAGGTCTCCATCCCGGCGCTGCGCTGGTGCCTGGCCTCGCCGTTCGTGCGCTTCGCCATGGGCTGCTACCGCTACCGGGATGCCGTGCTCTACGTACATCCCGGGTCGAACTACTGGGGGCTGCCGCTTCGGCTGGGCGCCTGGCCGGAGGTCACCGTGATCACGCTCCGGCGCGGACCCTCGGCGAACCATTGCACGAACGTGGCGTCTCTGGAAGACTGAGGGTGTAGGAGCTGACGCTATGGCGACCGAAACCGTCACACTGCGCGTCTATCCGGTGTGGATCGAGGCGGTGGCGACCGTCCTGCGGGAAATTTTCCGTTCCCCCCTGCCGGCCGACACCGTGCTGCAACAGTTCTTCCGGAAGCACCGGAGGATGGGCAAGCGCGACCGCGCGTTTGTGGCCGAGACCGTCTACGGCATGCTCCGGCATTATCGTCGACTGGCCCATGCGGCCCGGCGCCGGGCCGACGATCTGCGTTTCCTGACCCTGCTCTACCTGGAAGTGTTCGGCTTCGGCGAGGCGAAGCTGGACCTGCCCGTGCCTCCCGGAGAGGGCGGGGCGCTTGAAGCCGCCGCCCGGCGCTTCCGGGAGCCGGACTTACCGGACGATCCCGCCGCCCTCGGGATCCTGTACAGTCTGCCCGACTGGCTGGTGGCGGCCTGGCTGGAAGTATTGCCCCGCGAAACCGTCGAAGCACGCTGCGCCGCGCTGAAAGCACCGGCCCCGCTGACCGTCCGCGTCAACACACTCAAAGCCGACCGTGGAACGGTGCAGCAGCGGCTCCTGGAGGAAGGCTTCCCGAGCCGCCCGACGCCCTACAGCCCGGTGGGGCTCATTCTCGAAGAAAAAGCCTTCATCTTTCGCACCCGCGCCTTCCAGGAAGGTTTGTTCGAGGTGCAGGACGAAGGCAGCCAGCTCATCAGCCTGCTTACCGAGGCGCGTCCCGGTCAGGTGGTGGTGGACGGCTGTGCGGGTGGTGGCGGCAAGACGCTGCATCTGGCCGCGCTCATGGAGGGGAAGGGACGCCTGTACGCCTTCGACATTCATGAAGCCCGGCTACGGGAATTGCGTCCCCGGGCCCGTCGTGCCGACGTACACAACATCCGCCTGCACGTGCTGCCGCACAACCGGGCTTCCATCGTACGCCGCCTGTACGGCAAAGCGGACGCCGTACTGGTCGATGCGCCCTGCAGCGGCACGGGCGTGCTCCGACGCAACCCGGACGCCGCCTGGAAGATCACTCCGGAGCGGGTGACCGCCCTCGTCGAGCAGCAGCGGCAGATCCTGGAAGCCTACGCGCCACTTGTACGGCCGGGTGGGCGGCTCGTCTACGCCACCTGCTCGCTGCTCCCGGCCGAGAATGAACAGCAGATCCACACCTTTTTGAATGCGCATCCGGAGTTTACGCTGATTCCGGCTGCCGAAGTGCTGGCCCGTCAGGGCATCGCGCTTCCCCATCAGACCGACGCCTTTCTGCGCATCGAACCCGCCACGCACGGCACCGACGGCTTCTTTGCGGCCGTGCTGGTGCGAAGCTGATCTTTCAATGCGCTGATACCGACGCGCGGACACGACAGGGCGGACGCAGCGGTCTGTCCCTACGGGGTAGAAACGTTGCCGTTTGTCCGATAGGAGAGGCGCGCCGCCCGCGCTTTCAGCCCGGAAAAGAAAGGGGTTACAGCACACATGCCCATGCTACCCGAGCAATCGTATGGCCACGCATTGATCATGCGGTATGTCCTCCGCCTTCGCTTTCGGCGCCCCTTTCAGGCCCAGTGGCTACGCGCGCGCGGCGTGCATGTCGACTGCTCGTGCTGCCCGCTTTTTGCTGGCTGCGCGCCTACCACGCCACCGTGGACTTCCTCGACCGCATGTTACGCGACCGCCCGCTAATCATTAACGGTCGGTGCGGGACGGCAGAGGCGGCGGCTGATCGAGCGGCAGCGGCGATTGATAGGGCTTGCCGCCGGTCAGGCGAAGAAACTCCTCCCGGGCGGCTTCCAGCAGCTCGGGGCGCAGCAGCATGTCCAGGCCGGTCGTCGCAATGACCCTGGCGGCTACCTCAGCCCCTTTGTAGCCGATGGACGTACCGTGGCAGGCCGTCGTGGCCCAGCTATGCCAGGGCACATCCTTGGCCGCCGTCGCCACCGTAAAGCCCACCGTCGGCGTGATCCAGCTCACTTCGGCCACATCGGTCGATCCCCCGCTGGGCGGCTCCGGCCCTTCCGGCAGGGGCTTGATCGTCGTATCCAGCCCGACCGGTTCGATCTTCAGGAATTCCTGCAGACGGCGGGCGAACTGCTGCTCCTGCGCGTCGAACTGCGGCGGCCCCACCAGCTCCAGGTTGGCCTGCACCGCTTCCTGCAGCGGCCGGTTCAGCAGCACTTCATGCACGCCGGTAATGAACTCGATCTCGTACTCCGTACGCGTCATCAGGGCCGCCCCTTCGGCGATCTTTTTCAGCCATTCGTACATGAACTCGACGCGCTCCCGGTTGATGTCGCGCACATAATACCAGACCTCGGCGCGTTCCGGCACCACGTTGGGGGCCTCGCCGCCATCGGTGATCACGTAGTGGATCCGGGCGGTGGGGTGCACGTGCTCCCGCATCATGTTGGCCGCGTGGTTCATCAGCTCGACGGCGTCGAGGGCGCTGCGGCCGTTCCAGGGGTCGGCCGAGGCGTGGGCCGCCTGCCCGTAGAACCGCACGATGAAGTTGTTCATGGCCCGCCCCGGCTGGTTGCGCACGGCCGTCTCCGTGCCCGGGTGCCACTCGATGGCCGCGTCCAGATCATCGAAAACGCCCGCACGCGCCATGTACACCTTGCCCACCACCGTCTCTTCGGCGGGCGTCCCGTAGAGTCGGACCGTGCCGGGGATCCGGTGACGCTCCATCATGCGCTTCAGCACGATCGCTCCCACGGTGGAAGCGGCCCCGAACAGGTTGTGCCCGCAGCCGTGTCCGCTGCTGACCTCATCCTCTCTGGGATGGCGTTCCGGGACGGGCGCATTCCCCACCCCGGGCAGTGCGTCGTACTCCGCCAGAATGCCGATGATGGGCCGACCGCTCCCCCACTCGGCGATGAAGGCCGTCGGCATGCCGGCCACGCCCCGCTGCACCCGAAAGCCTTCGGCCTCCAGCGCATCGGCCAGCAAGGCGGCCGAGCGCTGCTCCTGAAGCGCCGTCTCGGCATAGCGCCAGAGTTCCTGTGCCAGGTGCCGGAGTGTTTCTCGGAGCTGCTCCGTTTCCTGCAGCGCCTCCTGCTTGTAGGCGGCCAGATCCTGACCTGCTGCCGCCGACGCGCTCAACGCCAGCAGCAGTGCCCAGACAATTCCGTAGCGTCGCATGGCTCGTTGTCTTGCGTTTTGCTTCACAAATATTTAACCAGTATGCTTTTCAAATGCAAGACGCCGTGGTTAATGCTCTGCTTTGAAAGTAAAGTCACAAATTGAATCGATTTAATTTTCTCTCATGATTGAACATTACGCTAAATGCGCTAAATGTCTGCATTTTTTAGTCGATAGTAGATCCGTAGGCTTGCGTACTTGAATCCTTCCAGTGTCCTGAATGCATGCGTTCAATGGGTCGTAGAATTGCAGCAATCGTGCTACTGGCCGGCGTCCTGAGCACCCCGGTGCTGGCGCAACGGCTTCGGTTTACGCATCTGACCAGCGACGACGGGCTTTCGCGTTCGTGGGTAACGGCCATCACGCAGGATTCGCCGGGCTTTCTCTGGATCGGGACGGCCGGCGGACTCAACCGCTACGACGGCTATCGCTTCACACTCTACGAGCACGATCCGCGCGATTCGACCAGCATCGCCAACAGCTACATCCGCTGCCTGTATGTCGATCGCCGCGGTACCCTGTGGGTAGGGACCGACGCCGGCCTCAGCCGCTACCTGCCAGCGCAGGACGCTTTTCGTAACTACCGGGCCGGCGACGGCACGGGCTTTCAGGGCGGTGCCGTACAGGACCTGATCGAAGATGCGCGGGGCTCCCTCTGGGTAGCCAGTACGAACGGACTGTACCGTTTCGATCCGAAGCGTGAAGCCTTCGCGCACTACGCAGCCGATCCTGAAAGTCCCACCGGCCTGAGCCACGCCGACGTGCGCGCGTTGCTGATCGACAGCCGGGGCAACTTCTGGGTGGCTACGGCCGGGGGGTTGGACCGCTTCGATCCCGCCACGGGCGTCTTCGAGCACTTCCGCCATGATCCCCGCGATCCACGCAGCCTGCCGCACAACGTGCTCTTCGACCTGGTGGAAGATGCGCACGGCCATCTCTGGGTATCGACCGACGGCGGTGGCCTGGGCCGGCTCGATCTGGACCACATCGCGCAGGGCTTCAAACGCTACCGGCACGATCCGCACAACCCGCGCAGCCTGGCCATCGACCGGGTGCGCGTGCTCTACGTGGATCGTGAAGGGCGCCTGTGGGTCGGCACCGAAAACGGCGGACTGGACCTGTTCGACTACCGCACCGAAACGTTCCGGCACCATCGCCACAGCCGCACCGATCCGAACAGCCTGAACAACGAATCGATCTGGGCCATCTATCAGGACCGCACCGGCAACCTGTGGTTCGGCACGTTTGCCGGGGGCCTGAACGTGCTCAAGCGCAACAGCCAGGCCATCGAACATTACCGCAGCGTGCCCGGCGATCCCTACAGCCTGAACGCCAACGCCGTCAGCCGCTTCTACGAAGACCCGCAGGGCAACCTCTGGGTGGCCACCGACGGCGGCGGCTTCCATCGCTTCGACCGTCGCACCGGTCGCTTCTACGGCTACAGCATGGCCAACACCAACGCCCGCACCGATGCGGTCTTCGCCATGGCCACCGATGCGGACGGCTACCTCTGGGTCGGCGGCTGGGCCGGCGGCATCGGCCGCTTCAGCCCCCGACAGGGGCGCTTCCTGGAGTTTTTCAATGACCAGAACGGCATGCTGCTCACGCCCCATGTGTTCGATGCGCTGGTGGATGCGCAGAACCGGCTCTGGGTGGCCAACTTCCTCGGAGGCCTGGTACGGATCGACCTGAACACCCGTCAGCGCAAGGTCTACACCCCGGAAAACAGTGCGCTGCGCAGCAATCAGATTCTTCGCATGGGGCACGACCCGGAGGGACGCCTCGTACTGGCCACGCAGGACGCGGGCGTGATTGTCTTCGACCCGCGCACCGAGACGTTCACCAACTACCGCCACGATCCTTCCAGTTCCAACAGCCTGAGCAACAACAGCGTGCTTTCGATCCTGGTCGCCGATGCCCACACGCTCTGGGTGGGCACGCAGTACGGCCTCAACCGGATCGATCGACAGACCGGCACCGTGACGCGCTTCTTCCGCGAAGATGGCCTGCCCAGCAATACGATCGTGGGCCTGGCACGCGACCGCCAGGGCTTTCTCTGGGTGGCCACCAACCGGGGCCTCTGCCGCTACAACGTGCAGGAAAAAACCTGCACCCTGTACACGAAAGCCGACGGGCTGCAGGGCAACGAGTTCAATCGCTTTGCCGACTACACGGCGCGGGACGGATCCCTCTATTTCGGCGGTTTCAACGGCTTCAACGTCATCTACCCGGATCGCTTCGAGCCCAACACGACCCCACCTCCCGTGGTGTTGACCGACTTCCGGCTCTTCAACCAGCCAGTGCGCGTCGGCACCAAAGACAGCCCGCTAAAGGCGCACATCAGCGTCACCCGCACGCTCACGCTGGCCCACTGGCAGAACGTGCTGACGTTCGAGTTTGCAGCACTGGACTTTACGGCGCCCTCGAAGAACCGCTACGCATACAAGCTCGAAGGCTTCGACCTGGACTGGAACGAGGTAAGCACACAGCGAACGGCCACCTACAGCAACCTGGATCCGGGCGAGTACGTCCTGCTCGTACGCGGCACGAACAACGACGGCGTCTGGAGCACCCGTCCCGCCACGCTGCACATCGTCATTACGCCGCCTTTCTGGGCGACCTGGTGGTTCCGATTGCTGGTGGGTCTGGCGCTGGTGGGTGCGGTGGTCGGGGTCGTCCATCGGGAACGTCGTCGCCGCAAACGCCAGGAAGCCATCAATGCCGAACTGGAGGCCATCAACCGGCGGCTCGAAGCCGAAATGCGCCATGCCGCCGAGGCTGAGCGAGAAAAACGCCGGGCCCGCGAAGAGGCGGCCGAGCACGACCGCCGCGCCCGCGAGCAACTCCAGCAGCAGCAGGAGTATCTGGAGCAGAGCGTACTCCGGATTCTGGAAGCCATGGAGCGGTTTTCGCAGGGCGATCTGACCGTCACGCTCACGGCCATGCAGGACGACGCCATCGGCCGCCTGTTTACCGGGTTCAACCGGGCCGTGGCCAACATGCAGGCCATCCTTCGGGAAGTCGCCTCGGTCATTCGGGCCACGGCCGACACCAGCAGGGAAATCTACCGGAACTCCGGCGAACTGGCCTCCGGGGTGCAACAGCTCACCCGGCAAACCGGCGAGGTGGCCGAGGCCATCGAAGCAATGGCCCGTACGATCTCGGAGGCCACCCGCAATCTGAGCCACGTGGCCGAACTGGCCGAGCAGTCCCTGCGACAGGCAGAAGAAGGCGGCCAGGTGGCCCGGGACGCCGTGGGCCGCATGAACGACGTGGCCGAAGCGGTAGCCCGCTCGTCGGCCATCATTCAGGCGCTGGACGAAAGCAGCCAGAAAATCGGCGAAATGGCCCGCATCATCGACGAGATCGCCGATCAGACGAACCTGCTGGCGCTGAACGCCGCCATCGAAGCGGCCCGGGCCGGTGAGCAGGGTCGCGGCTTTGCCGTCGTGGCCGACGAAGTACGCAAACTGGCCGAGCGCACGGCGGCCGCCACGAAAGAAATCGAACAGATGACCACCCGCATCCGGCACGATACGTCCCGCGCCGTGACCGCCATGGCCCGGGTCAACCAGGAAGTAGATACCGGCCGGGCACGCGTCGATCAGGTGGGCACGCTGCTGGAAGAAATCATCGCACGCTCCCGCCAGGTGCAGGAACGGATTGCCCAGGTGGCCACAAGCGGCGAAGAGCAGGCGGCCACCATCCAGCACATCAGCGAAAATGTCGAAGCCATCGCACAGGTCACGGAACAGGCGGCCGCCGGCAACACGTCGATCGCCGCCGCCATGGAGCAATTGACCGAGCGTATGGAAAGCCTCCGCCAGCTCGTCACCCGCTTCACCTTTGCCCGGACCGACTCGGAACCGAAGCCGGCCGGCTTCCCTGAAAGCTGACGGTATCCTCCCGTACTCGCTCGTCTTCCAGCAGCAGTGCCCATGCCTGCGGAACGGGCCTCTCGCCATCTGGCGAGGGGCTTCCTGCGTACGTTCAGTCGGCCTCGCGCTCGATGCTGCAGCAGTGCGTGCTTTCGGCCACGCCGGCGGTGACGGCTTCCAGCACGGCGCCCCGGACCGGGCTGGGCCGGTACGTGGTGCACCCTTTCAGGCCGTGATCGTAGGCCCAGTCGTAGAGCTGGCGGAAGGCACTGAAGGGCGTGTCGGCCGGCACGTTCACCGTCTTTGAAATGGCCCCGTCCACGTAGGGCTGCAGGGCTGCCTGCATCTTCAGGTGATCGTAGGGGTCCAGGTGCTGGGCATCGACGAACGCCTCGGGAAGCATCTCGCTGTCGCCGTGCAGCCGTTGCCACAACCGCAGGGCGTAGTCGGTGAGCGTGTAGGCCCGCCGCTCGCCATCAAGTCCCAGAATGTAGCGCGTGTAGCGATAGGCAAAGACGGGCTCGATGCCGCTCGACACGTTGTTGGCCAGCAGGCTGATCGTCCCTGTGGGCGCGATCGAAAGCAGGTGGCTGTTCCGGATCCCGTAGGTGGCGATGCCTTTGCGAATGTCTTCGGGGAGCGCCTGAATGAAGGGGCTTTCCAGATAACGCTCCCGCTCGAAGAAGGGGAAGACGCCTTTTTCGCGGGCCAGTGCAATGGACGTCCGGTAGGCCGTGTGGCAGATCGTCTGCATGACGCGGGCGGCCAGCTGGCGCGCCTCCTCCGAGGCATAGTGCAGGCCCAGCATGATCAGCGCGTCGGCCAGTCCGGTAATGCCCAGCCCGATACGCCGGGTGCCGCGGGCCTGCTCGGCCTGGGCCGGCAGCGGAAAGCCCGACACGTCGATCACGTTGTCGAGCATGCGCACGGCTACGGCGACGGTCTCCCGGATCCCCTCCCAGTCGAGATCGGCTTCGGGCGTAAAGGGCGCCCGCACGAAGCGCGTCAGGTTGATCGAACCCAGGTCGCAGGCCCCGTAGGGCGGCAGCGGCTGCTCGCCACAGTTATGCACAACAAAACCATTTGCATCAAAAGCATTGATTCCAGGCACACATGCATCATATACAGTTTCATAACCCTCAAACTTGACGCGGGCTATTCGGGCAATGAATACTTCTTTGTTCAGTGAGCGTTTATAGCTTTGCAAAGCTTCTTTTAGCTTTTTTGCCTTTTCATAATGTGAAAACCCTATTCTTTCTGCAAATATCTGCAAATTATCTTTTGAAATTACTAATTCATATTGTGCTCTACAATGGTATAGTCGAACTCCTCCTTTACCATCTGGTAAGTAATATTTGCCAGAGGGCCTTCTGTTAGAATAGATTTTAGCAACAATCCCCAAACGCAATAACATACGTTGTACTGCTCTTAGAATTTCTAAATTACTTTGCGCAAGTCGAATACTAATCCCTTTAAAATGCGATCCTTGTACACTGCCATCTGCATCAAATAGTCCACGCAAAAATCCCTTGTAAAAATCAGAAGAAGCTTTTTCTATTTTCGAAGTTATTATCTTTGCGCCAGGTCGAAGACCAAAACGATAAGCAAGAGAACGCAATGAAGCAGTTGCCAATCGATATTCGCCACGTTCTGGAATGGCTATCCAGCCACGAAAATCTTTACGGTGAGGAAAACTTCGAACAGCTGATTCAGCATATGCCATCATTGTACTTAAACTTTCTATCGAATCATTGTTAGTCCATACTGAAAGTACAGCTTTGTCTTTCTTAAGTGTTCCATCTCCTACTAATAATCCAAGTAAATACCCTTCTTCTTCAGAACCTTCCCCAGGCCATTCAAAACATCCTCGATGATTATTTAACACAACCCCATCTCCTATTTGGAGATATTTAACAGGAATCCATTCTGTTGTAGTACTCCAGCGAGTTCGCTTACGAACTCGAAGTACAGGATGATCTTCAGTTAAGCGAAGATTATAACCTTCCAGTGTTTCTAATCGATATACTTTTTTAACACCTGTGGCAAAAAATCCTTTAGGACACATGTAATCCTGACCGTTGACCCGGGCAAAAAATGGTTGACCTATCAAATCAGCCACACGACGTGGCCCCATAGAAGTGTGAATCCACGTGTCTGCTGTCACACAGGGGTTCGTCGCGGTGATGTGCTCGCGGTAGGCGAGGTTGTTCATCCGGTTGATCGTGTCGATGAAGAGCACGCCGGGCTCGGCGTAGTCGTAGGTAGAGCGCAGGATCTGCTCCCAGAGTGCCCGCGCCTTCACCACCCGGAGCACGCGGCAGGGCACAGGACCGTCGGTGCCCGTCCAGCGCCGGTACACGATCGGCCCGTCGCCCATGCCTTCGTCCTCCAGCGCGGCGGCCGGAAAGACCAGCGGCCAGTCGGCGTCGCGCCGCACGGCCTCCATGAACTCATCGAAGACCTGCACCGACAGGTTGAAGTGCGTGAGCACGCCGGGCCGGTGCTTGGCCGTGACGAAGGTTTCGATGTCGGGGTGGTCGCACCGGAGCGTGGCCATCATGGCGCCGCGCCGCGCGCCCGTCGAAAGCAGCGTGGCGCACATGGCGTCCCAGATGTGCATAAACGAAACCGGCCCCGAGGCGATCGTACCCGTCGTGCGCGCCCGCGTGCCGGCCGGCCGCAGCGTCGAAAAGTCGTAGCCCACGCCCCCGCCCTGCTGCATGGTCAACGCCCCTTCTTTGAGACTATCGAAGATGCCGTCGAGCGAGTCCTCAATGATGCCCATCACGAAGCAGTTGAAGAGCGTCACGCGGTGGCGCGTGCCGGCACCGGCCAGGATGCGCCCGCCCGGCAGAAACTTGAATCCGTAGAGTACCCGGTAAAAGCGTTCGGCCCAGCGCGCCCGCTCCGATTCCGGTTCGGCAGCCGCCAGCGCCCGGGCCACCCGCCGCCAGGTGTCCTCAATCGTCTGATCGCGCACGACGTTGCCTTCACGATAACGGTACTTCGCGTCCCAGACGTGCCAGGAGACCGGCTCGTGAAAGTGCGTGCCCAGATCCGGTAGCACTTCCGTTGCCATGGCCTATGCTCCTGTCAGTGCATGACTTGCCAGTAAAACGCCGTAGCACCTGCAGAGATTTGCCCTGCCGCGAAGAAGAAGCCGGCCTGCCGGAAAAGTGCCCGATTCGTTACGGCTTCGGCGCGTCGGGACGCCGCCGGTAGGTGACGAACCGAAAGCCCGGATGGCGCTCGACGGCCACCTCCTCGAAGACGGAGCCGATCAGATGCTCGTAGGGAGGAAAGAACGTATCGCCCTCGTAGTCGCCTTCGACGAGCGTCAGCTCCAGCCGATCGGCCCGGGGTAGAAACTGGGCATACACCTCGGCCCCTCCTGCAATGAACAGCACGGGCACATCGCCCACGGCCTTCAGCGCCGCCTCGACGTCCGGGTACACCTCGACGTTCGCCATGCCCGGATAGGTCCGACTCCGCGAGAGCACCAGGTGTCGCCGACCGGGCAGCGGCCCGCCGAACTCCTCCAGGAGCGACTCGAACGTCTTGCGGCCCATCAACAGCGGGTGCCCCATCGTCAGCCGCTTGAAGCGCCGCAGGTCCTCCGGCAGATGCCACGGAAGCCGGCCGTCGCGCCCGATCACCCGGTTCTTCTCGGCCAGCGCTGCAATCAGGACAATCTCCGGACGTCTGGATGTTACCGATGAAGACAAAGACATAGAAAAATCCTTAAATCAGCTCCACATTTTTGTACTTAATCAATGCGCTGTCCGCAGTTAAAAGCCGGGCTTTTTCGACAATAGCCTGAGCGACCAGTATTCGATCAAAAGGATCTCGATGATACAAAGGAAGATCTATAATTTTCGTAGCATGTTCTGTACGAATGGCCAGGGGTTCGAATCCTGAATCCTCCGCTGCTTCAACAATGGCATTCAAGTCGAGAGTAAGTTTCAGTCGCCCTATCTGTGCTTTTATAGCTATTTCCCACACACTTGCTGCACTGAAATACACCTCAAAGTATGGATCAATAAGACGTTCGCGTACTCGTTCAGGAATTCGTTCTGGACTAAAAAGCACCCATAGCAATACATGTGTATCGAGCAAATAGCGCTCAGGCATTTCCTTCAAAAGCGGATAGAATTTTTTCCGGCAGCGGTGCGTCGAAATCTTCGGGAATAGTCATGCGTCCCGCCAGCACACCCAGCTTTCGCGGCTTCCGCAGGGGTACCAGTCTGGCGACCGGACGCCCCGCCCGCATAATGATGACCTCCTCTCCCTGCTCCACCGCAGCGATCAACCGAGAAAGATGCACCCGGGCTTCTCTGATGTTAACAACCCGCATATCATCCCTGGTTTTTTCTGTAGAGACCCTGTACACCTGACCCGGGTTTCCCCTGTTCACACCGCAATGGGTGCCTTGATCGGCGGATGATGCCGGTAGTTCACGAATTCTAAATCCTCGTACCGATAGTCGAAGATCGACGGCGGGCGCCTTTTGATGACCAGCTTCGGCAGCGGGTACGGCTCGCGGGAGAGCAGCTCCTCGACCTGCTCCAGGTGGTTCAGGTAAATGTGACAATCGCCCCCGGTCCAGATGAGCTCGCCCACGTCCAGGTCCGTCTGCTGGGCGATCATGTGCGTGAGCAGACTGTAGGAGGCGATGTTGAAAGGCACGCCCAGAAACGCATCGGCCGAGCGCTGGTAGAGCTGGCAGGAAAGCCGCGGGCGCTCCCACTCGGGCCGCTCCGCCACGTAGAACTGAAACAGCACGTGACAGGGTGCCAGGGCCATCCGGCCCCGCCGTACGTTCTCCTGCGGTGAAAGGCGCTCGTCGGGCAGGTCGGCCACGTTCCAGGCGCTCACCACATGCCGCCGAGACCAGGGGCGCTCCCGGATCGAGCGCACCACCTCGGCAATCTGGTCGATCTCGCGTCCATCGGGCGCCAGCCACTGTCGCCACTGCTTGCCGTAGATCGGTCCCAGCTCGCCTTCCTCGGTGGCCCACTCGTCCCAGATCGTCACGCCGTGCTCGTGCAGGTATCGCAGGTTGGTGTCGCCCCGGAGGAACCAGAGCAGTTCGTGCACGACGCTCTTGATGTGGATCTTCTTCGTCGTGACCAGCGGAAAGCCTTCCTGCAGGTCAAAGCGCATCTGGTAGCCGAATACGCTGATCGTACCGACGCCCGTGCGGTCTTCCCTGCGCGTGCCGCGTTCCAGGATGTAGCGCAGAAACTCGTGATACTGGCGCATGGTGTGGCGGAACGTCGTGGGATGGCTCTCGTTCTTCGGGCGGACTGCCACAATCTACGAACAACCGGGCCGACAGGAAATATGGATCCGACGCTTCACCAGAAACAGGGAATCAACCACCTGAAGCGCGTGCTGTCCTACGCGCCCATGGTGGCCGAAAACGGCCGGGCGGAGGTCTTTCTGACGCAGGAGGACTGGTTCGTCGTGGCCGACACGCTCTTCCGGATGCACACCCCGAAGGAGCTGCTACCGCCGGAGATCCAGGAGTATCGGCTAACCGACGAAAACCGCGTGATCGAGCTGGTCACGCCGGAGCTGACCATCGAGGTCAAGATGTTCTGAGGCTCAGTTGGCCGCCACGCGCAGATCGAAGCGAGGGATCGTCACCCGGAAGCGGCGTCCGTCGGCTGAGCGCATCAGGTAGTAGCCTTCCATCGTGCCGCTGAGCGACGAGAGAATGCAGTAGCTGCTGTAGATGTGCGCATGGCCGGGCCGGATGACGGGCTGCTGGCCGATCACACCGACGCCTTCCACCTCGCGAACCGAGCCGTCCGCTTCCTCGATGCGCCAGTAGCGACGCAGGAGCTGCACCGGCTCGTCCGTGTGGTTTTCGATGCTGATGAAATAGGCGAAAACGAACCGCTTTTCGAAAAAGTCGGACGGATCATCCAGATAGACCGGACGTACGGTGACCGTCACACCCCGCGTTGTCGCTGCATAGGGAACCATGTCTGCCCCGCGCTTCTGTGCTGTTCAGTGGCCGGTGCATCGCACGAAGCGATGTAGCCGTTGAACTCCCCGCATCTTTTTGCGTTGCATCTTTTTGCGAAATATCGGACGTTCCGATAGATAGCCGTTATCAATCCGTCGTCTTTTTGCCAGATTATGGCCGTCTTTGAAAAACCTGTGGAGGTCCTCCCCGAGGCGACCGTGCTCTTTGCCGGCGACTCGGGTGACGGCATGCAGCTGACGGGATTGCAGTTCGCCCGGGCCACCGCCCTGGCCCGCAACGACCTGGCCACGCTGCCCGACTTTCCCGCCGAGATCCGCGCGCCGGCCGGCACCACCTACGGCGTGAGCGGCTACCAGCTTCACTTCGGCTCGGTCCCGGTACGCACGCCGGGCGATGCCGTCGATATGCTGGTGGCCATGAACCCGGCCGCGCTGAAGGTGCACCTGCCGCGCGTGCGTCGGGGTGGGACGCTGCTCATCAACGTGAACGCCTTCGACCGACGCGGGCTGGAGCTGGCCCGCTACGAGACGAACCCGCTCGAAGACGGCTCGCTCGAAGGCTATCAGGTCATCCCCGTCGAGCTGACACGTCTGACGCACGAAGCGCTGGCCGACAGCGAACTCGACAAAAAGGAGATCGACCGCTGCAAGAACATGTTTGCGCTGGGGCTCGTGCTCTGGCTCTACTCGCGCCCGCTGAAACCCGTCGAGGAATGGCTGGCGCAGAAATTTGCAAACCGGCCCGAGATCCGGGACGCCAACCTGAAGGTCCTGCACAAAGGCTACCACTACGGCGAGACGCACGAGCTGTTTGCCGTCCGTTACGAAGTGCGGCCGGCGCGCCTGGAGCCCGGTCTGTACCGGGCCATCCGGGGCGTCGAGGCGCTGGCGCTGGGGTTGATCGCGGCCAGCCACCAGAGCGGCCTGCCGCTCTTTTACGGCTCTTACCCGATCACGCCGGCCTCGGACCTGCTGCACGAGCTGAGCCGGCACAAGAACTTCGGCGTGATGACCTTCCAGGCCGAGGACGAGATTGCGGCCGTGGGGGCGGCGCTGGGCGCCAGCTTCGGCGGGGCGCTGGGCGTGACGGCCACCAGCGGCCCGGGTCTGGCGCTCAAGGCCGAAACGATCGGCCTGGCGGTGATGACCGAGCTGCCGCTCGTGGTGATCGACCTGCAGCGCGGCGGTCCCTCGACGGGTCTGCCCACCAAGACGGAGCAGAGCGACCTGCTCTTTGCACTCTACGGCCGCCACGGCGAGGCCCCGCTGCCCGTGCTGGCGGCCAGCTCGCCCGGCGACTGCTTCTACGCGGCCTACGAAGCCTGCCGCATCGCCGTACGCTACATGACCCCGGTGATCCTGCTGGCCGACGGCTACCTGGCCAACGGCGCCGAACCCTGGCGCGTGCCGGACGTCACCTCACTGCCGCCCTTCGCGGTGCAGTTTGCCACGGAGCCCAACTTCCGCCAGAACGGCGACGTGCGCTTCCTGCCCTACCGCCGCGACCCCGAGACGCTGGCGCGCCCGTGGGCACGTCCGGGCACGCCCGGCCTGGAGCACCGCATCGGCGGCCTCGAAAAAGAGCACGAGACGGGTAACGTCTCGTACGACCCGGCCAACCACCAGCGCATGGTGAAGCTCCGCGCCGAAAAGGTGGCCCGCGTGGCTCGGGAGATCCCGCCCACGGAAGTCTTTGGCGATCCCGAGGGCGACGTGCTGCTCATCGGCTGGGGTTCGACGCGCGGCGCCATCGAAGCGGCCGTCGAGCGCCTGCAGGCTCGCGGCCTGCGCGTCGGCAGCGTCCACCTACGCTACCTGAATCCGCTGCCGCCCGATCTGCCGGCCATTTTCGAGCGCTACCACCATCTGGTGGTGCCCGAGCTGAACAACGGCCAGCTCGTACGCGTCCTGCGCGACGCCTACCTGCGGCCGTTCGTGCCGCTGAACAAGATCCAGGGCCTGCCCTTCCAGGCCCGAGAGATCGAGGAGTTTGTGGCCGACCTGATGCCGTCCTGAAATTTCAACCCTGCGGTAGTTGCCATGTCCGACTCCAAGCGTCCGGAAGAAAACGCCCCGCGCGGTACGCGTCCCGCCATGCCGCCGGGGGCCAGGCCCGCCATGCCGCCCGGGGCCAAACCGGCCATGCCACCGGGGGCCGGTCCCGCTATGCCGCCACGTTCCAAACCGGCCATGCCGCCGGGGGCCAAACCGGCCGGCGACGGCAAGCCGCGCTTGACCCGCAAGGACTTCGCCTCGGATCAGGACGTGCGCTGGTGCCCGGGCTGCGGGGACTATGCCATCCTGGCCACCGTCCAGCGTCTGCTGCCCGAGCTGGACGTGCCCCGCGAGAACATCGTGTTCATCAGCGGGATCGGCTGCTCCAGCCGTTTCCCCTACTACATGAACACCTACGGCATGCACTCTATCCACGGCCGGGCACCGGCCATCGCCACGGGCCTGAAGGCCAGCCGGCCGGAGCTGGACGTGTGGATCATCACGGGCGACGGCGACGCCCTCTCGATCGGCGGCAACCACCTGATCCACATCCTGCGCCGCAACCTGAACGTGCAGATTCTGCTGTTCAACAACCAGATCTACGGCCTCACGAAGGGTCAGTACAGCCCGACCTCGGAAGAAGGCAAAATCACGAAAAGCTCGCCCTACGGCTCGATCGACCACCCCTTCAATCCGGTGGCGCTGGCACTGGGGGCCGACGCAACGTTCGTGGCCCGCTCCATGGACCGCGACACGAAGCACCTGCAGGAAATGCTCCGCCGGGCGCACGACCACCGGGGCGCCGCCTTCGTCGAGATCTACCAGAACTGCAACATCTTCAATGATGGCGCCTTCTTCCAGTTTACCGAGCGCGACACGAAGCCGCACCGGGCGCTCTTCCTGGAGCACGGCAAGCCGCTCGTCTTCGACGAAGGCCGCAAGGGGATCCGGCTCGACGGCTTCCGGCCCGAGGTGATCGACCTGACCGACGGCCGGTGGTCCCTCGACGACTGCCTCGTCTACGACGAGACGAACCGCGAACTGGCGCACATCATGGCGCGAATCTTCTTCCGGCCCGACCTGCCGCAACCCTTTGGCGTCTTCTACCGGGAGGAGCGGCCCACCTACGAGGACCTGCTGCACCGCCAGATCGCCGAAGTGACGGCGCGCAAGGGCAAAGGCGACCTGCAGGCCCTGCTCCAGAGCGGCGACACCTGGGTCATCGAACCCGAACCGGCCGAAGCCACCGAATAAAACCGGCACAGCGCACCGAACTGCCTGGCGAAGGGCGGTGCTCCCATCGCCCTTTGCTTTTCTGCACCGGCACGCTCGACGCGCCCGCTTCCGGGAAAAGCGCTCATGATATGATTTCCGGGAAATCATAGTGCATGTGAGAAAGCACGGGCGCACACTGCGGTGCGCCCCTACAGATCCTTGACGTTTTCCCTATCCCGTAGGGGCGGACCCCTGTATCCGCCCGATCATACCCGCCGGATCACGTCCGCCACACGGGGTGTGGCCTCCTCATGCACCAGTAAATCAGCGATCCCATATGACGCCTTTCGCCTACCTGTCGGTCCTGATCTCGATCGTGCTGGGTCTGGGACTCACCGAACTGCTCTCCGGCGTGCAGCGCCTCGTGCACCAGCGCGATCGGGTTCGTTTTCACTGGCTGCCGCTGACCTGGAGCGGCCTCGTCTTCGTGGCCCTGGTTCAGTGGTGGTGGGCCGCCTTCGGCCTGCGCCACCAGGTGGCCTGGAATTTCTTTTCATTTCTGCTGATTCTGCTTGTGCCGGTCCTGCTCTACCTGGCGGCCGCGCTGGTCCTCCCCAACAGGATCCCGGACGATCCCTGCGACCTGCTGGACCACTACCGCAAAATGCAACGGCCGTTTTTTGCGGCGCTCGCTGCGGTCAACGTGCTGGAAGGGCTCCGGGCGCTATCGGTGCACGACCGACAGGCGACCTTCCTGAACCTGGCGGGCGTCGTGCTGCTCGGCTCGCTGGCCGTCGTGCGTAACCTTCGTTACCACGCCGTGGTCACCATCCTCACTGCGATCCTGCTCCTGCTGTTCATCGTGCTGGAGACGCTCCGGATTTCGTAAGCGCGGCAACCTGAAGGGCCGAAGGCGGTACTTCCGACAAAACAACCCTGCTGCATGGCCCAGCTTCCAGCCCCCAAAGGCCGCGGGGCGGCCTTCAATCCGCCGAGCCGCTTCGAACCACGCCATCTGGAACCGGACCCGGAGGCGATCATCCGGGAAGAAACGCCCTACCGGGTACCCACGACCATCCTGGAAGACCACACGCGCTCGGCGCTCGCCCGCAACGACAGCCCGGACATCCCCTTCAACTTCGGGCTGAATCCCTATCGGGGCTGCGAGCACGGCTGCGCCTACTGCTACGCCCGCACCTATCACGAATACCTGGGCTTTTCGGCCGGACTGGACTTCGAGACGAAGATCGTCGTCAAACGCGACATTGCCCGCCTGCTCGAACAGACGCTCCGCCGCCCTTCCTGGGAGCCACAGCCCATTTCGCTCTCCGGCGTGACGGATCCCTACCAGCCGCTCGAACGCCGCCTGCGGCTGACGCGGGCCTGTCTGGACGTGCTGCTGCGCTATCGCAACCCGGTGGTGATCGTCACGAAAAACGCGCTCATCCGGCGCGACCTGGACCTGCTCGCCGAAATGGCCCGCCAGGAGCTGGTGCTCGTGTGGATCTCGGTCACCAGCCTGAAGCCGGACATCACGGCCCGCCTGGAGCCGCGCACGGCACGTCCGGCGCTGCGCCTGAAGACCATCGAAGCGTTGAGCCGGGCCGGCGTGCCCGTGGGCGTGCTGGCCGCCCCGATCATCCCCGGGTTGACCGACGAAGAGCTGCCGGCCATCCTGGAGGCGGCCGCCCGCGCCGGGGCCCGCTGGGCCGGCTACACGCTGCTCCGCCTGCCCGGAGCCGTACGCGAGATCTTTCTGGATGCACTCCGGCGTCACTTCCCCGAACGCTACGACCGCGTCGTGCGCCGCCTCGAAGCCATGCGTGGCCCTTCGCTCAACGACACGCGCGCCGGCCGCCGCCTGCACGGATCGGGCAAGGAGGCCGACCTGCTGGCTCAGCTTTTCCACCTGACGTGCCGACGACTGGGCCTCAACCGAACGCGCCCCGTGCTCCGCACCGACCGCTTCCGCCGCGACGGCGCCCAGCTCTCCCTGTTCGAGCAGGAAAGGCCCTGAGACAGGGCTTCGACCTGCACGCCGTTCAGGACGTCTCGCCGCCGGCCGGAACCGACTCGAACAGCAGGCGGCGCAGTTCTTCGGTAGCAACGCGCCGCGACAGGTAGAGCAATTCTATGCCGACCACCTGTCCGTCCTTGTTATAATCGAGCAGAATTCCGGGAGCTACCTCTTCCGTATAGGCAACCGGCTGATCACTTAGCGCCAGATAAAGCGCATCGGCCTGTTCGTCAATTTTCAGCCTCATACAAGCGTTATTCGACGATCGAAGTAAGCCGTAACCACACGAATTGGATTTACCTTCACGTTGACCACCACTCTAAGCGTTCGGTTTCCAAATGCAGCAATTGGTCCCAGGCGATGCTCCAGACTCGGATCCTGACGGTCCGGTTCGATACGATACGGATGAAACACCCAGGCCAGCGGAATGCCACGTCGTTCCAGCACCTCTGTTGCACGTCAGGGTATAGCTTCGCTCATGCGACATTGCAGCTCGTTCGCTACATGGAAACGAAACGAATTGTCAGAGATAAATTTATTTCACAACTCGAAACTGACGCGCATTCGGCCGCCGGTGCCATCCGTATCGGTTCAGAAGCGCTCCGCTTGTCTTGCGGGCGCGTCGCGACTATCTTCCGGCACCGGTTCACCAACCCATTGCGAAACCATGTGGCGTGATCCTGAAAAGCGTCGCGATCTGGGCCTGTTGATCGTGCGGATCGGTCTGGGCCTGACGTTTCTGTTCATCCACGGCGGTCCCAAACTGCTGGGCGGACCGGAGCGCTGGGCGCGCGTCGGTGGTGCCATGCAGGGCTTCGGGATCGACTTTGCGCCGACCTTCTGGGGTCTGGTAGCCGCGCTCTCGGAGGCGGTCGGTGGCGGTCTGTTGCTCCTGCTGGGCCTGTTCTTCCCCTGGGCCTTGATTTTCCCGACGCTCACGCTCCTGGTGGCCGCGCTCGGACACCTGACGGGCCTGATCCCCGGCGGTCCCTGGTATCCACTGGAGCTGGCCATTGTCTTCATCGCTCTGATGCTCACGGGTCCCGGCCGCTACAGCCTCGACGCGCGCCGCGCCCGCCAACAGGTAACGATTTCGTAACCGGCCCGACCGGAACAGCCCCGGCCGCTCTTCGTGCTTTCTCCGGAAGCGCTTAATCCCATCCCCATCCACCAATCCAGAGGAGGCGCCATGGCTGCCAAGCGAATTCTGATGATCGTCGGGGACTTCGGCGAGGACTACGAGATCATGGTCCCCTTCCAGGCGCTGCAGGCCGTCGGTTTCCAGGTCGATGCCGTCTGCCCGGGCAAGCGGAAAGGCGAAAAGGTCCGCACCGCCGTCCATGATTTCGAAGGCGACCAGACCTACTCCGAAAAGCCCGGCCACAACTTCCAGCTCAACGCCACCTTCGACGAGATCCGTCCGGAGGACTACGACGCGCTGGTGATTCCGGGTGGCCGGGCGCCCGAGTACCTGCGCCTGAACAACCGCGTGCTGGAGATCGTCCGCCACTTCGCTCAGAACAACAAGCCGATCGCGGCCATCTGCCACGGGCTGCAGATCCTGACGGCGGCCGACGTGCTGAAGGGCCGCCGCTGCACGGCCTACCCGGCCGTCGGTCCCGAGGTGAAGGCGGCCGGTGGCGAGTACGTCGAGGTGCCGGTCGATGAGGTCGTGGTGGACGGCAACCTGGTGACGGCGCCAGCCTGGCCGGCCCATCCGCGCTGGCTGGCCGAATTCTTCAAGGTGCTCGGGCTGCGCATCGAACACGAGGAAGCCGCCATGGCCTGAGCGCTCCTTGCACAGCATAGCCATCCGTGAGCCCCTCCCGCGCGGGAGGGGCTTTTCTGTATGGAGCCAGGCTGCGGATCGGCAAGCTATTCACGCCGTGAATCATTTTTATTCCCCGGCTTCACATACCTGATCGGCTCCCGGATCGAATGGCTGGCGCCGGACGTACTGGCCGCACCGTGGTGGACCGTATGCTGATGCGTCTCGCGTTTTTGCTGCTGTTGCTGGCGCCGGCCTGTCGGGCCCAGACGCCCACGCCGACGCCGCCTCTCCCGGCCGACACGCTCCGGGCCGAGGACGGTGGTCCCGTTGCGCTACCGCCACCCCGCTACCACGCCCTGCTGCGTCTGGACACACTCTGGGCACGGGTGCTGGCGCTCCACTACCGCACGCTGGTCTTCGACGGGCACATCGACACGCCCACCCGCATGCTGGAGGGCTTCGACTTCGGACGACGCCACCGCCGGGCCGACGGTCACGTGGACCTGCCCCGCATGTTCGAAGGCGGACTCGACGCCGCGTTCTTTTCGATCTATGTACCCGCCGCCTACGGCGAAGGCGCGGCGGCCGTCCGCTACGCCCGTCGCCTGATCGCCGAAGTGCGCCGCCAGGTGGCCGCCCACGCCGACAGCGTCGCGCTCGCCTACTCGGCCGCCGACGTGCTGCGCATCACACGAAGCGGCCGCAAAGCGATCCTGCTGGGGCTCGAAGGCGGCCACGCACTGGCCGGCTCGGTGGACACGCTCCGGGCGCTTTACGAAGCCGGCATTCGGTATGTCACGCTCACGCACGTCAACACGAATCGGCTGGCCGATGCCTCCCAGGATCGCCCGCGCTGGAACGGCCTCAGCAAAGAAGGCCGCCGGATCGTCCGCGCAATGAACCGCCTCGGCATGCTCATCGACCTATCGCACGCGTCCGACGCGACCTTCTTCGACGTGCTGGCCATCTCCGAGGCCCCCGTCATTCTCTCGCATTCCTCGATGCGGGCGCTGGTGCCCGCCGTCCGCAACGCCAGCGACGAAATGCTCCGGGCGCTGGCTCGCAACGGCGGCGTCGTGCTCATCAACTTCTTCGACGCGCTGGTCAATCCGCACCTGACGGCCGACGTCTACGCCGAGGCCGAGCGCCGCACAGGCGGCAACCTGCGCCAGCTCTGGAATGCTGTCTATGCGGTCCGGCGCGAGCGGGGTCTGCCGGGCGCCACGCTCGAAGACGTGCTCGACCATATCGACCACGCCGTGCAGGTGGCGGGGATCGACCACGTCGGGCTGGGCTCGGACTTCGACGGCGTGTTCGACCTGCCCGCCGGACTCGAAGACGTGACGCGTCTGCCCTGGATCACCTACGGCCTCTACCGCCGCGGCTACTCCGAGACGGACATTCAGAAAATCCTGGGCGGCAATTTGCTGCGCGTGCTGCGCGAAGCCGAACGCGTCGCCTCCCGCCTTCAGGCTACGGAAGCCGGATCAACGTCCGACTGACGCGCCGATCGCCCTCCGCCACCTCGACCCGATACACTCCGGCTGCCAGCCCTTCCAGATCGATGTAAAACCGCACCTGACCGACGCCCGCCGGTCGCTCCCACCGACGCACCAGACGTCCGAGCACATCCCATACTCGAATTGCGACCGGCGCCCCCCGGCCTTCCCAGACGACCCGGACCTGGCCGCGTGCAGGATTGGGGTACAGTTGCAGGGCAATCTCCGGCTCGCCGGAAACGGCCACGCCGGACGCCCCCCGAAACCGAAAGCGGGCATAAACCGGCAGGTGGTCCGACGTGGAAAACACGTAACCCGGGATTGCATCGAGCAGCGCCGTAAAACGGTCCGCCGAACTTTCCTCGTAGGCGTCGAACAGTTCGTCGGTGATCAGGATGTGGTCAAGTGTCGATCCCGTCCGGCACGTACTGCTGTTGCCGCACCAGGTGGGCAGGTCGGCCGCGTCCAGCGCTTCGGTCAGAAAGCGGTAATCGTCGGTATCGGAGCGGAAGTTTTCATAGGGCGACGGCAGGCCTGTGAGGATCGACGCGTGCAGCTCGTCGTTCCAGTCGCCCAGCACGATGACGGGACGGGTGCCATAGAGCAGATCGAGCCGGCTTTTCAGACGCTGTGCCGCTTCGCGCCGTCGGTCGTAGTCGTCCAGACCGCTCCCGGCTTTCATGTGCAGCGTGATGAAGGTGACTACGACCGTCGTATCGGGCAGGTGTACGGCAGCTTCCAGCAAAAGTGGCGGCCGGAAGGCGAACGCTTCGGCGAACTCGGTCAGGATTCGTTCGACGCGTCGGCGCTGCACCACGTCGCGGCGGTAGACGAAAGCCAGCCGCTGCGTCACGCCCGGCGAGGCCGTTTCGCCCAGCACGCCTTCGTAATCGCTTCCCAGACTATCGAGCAATGCCTGAAAGGCGGCCGGGTCGCTCACCTCCTGCAGGGCCCAGAGGTCGATCCCACTCTGCGCGATGACGGCGCGGACGTTCGCCTGCTGCCGCGCTTCGTCCGAGGGGCCGTTATCCGGATCGCCGAACCACTCCACGTTCCAGGTGCCCACCTCCAGCGTGGCGGATGTGCCCACCGAGGGGATCTGCGCCCACGCCGGAAGGACCCAGCCGAGCAGCAGGACGAGCAGCGCGCGCTTCATTCGAAGTCCGTGTTGAGGCGGAAGCGGGCGATGCGGTTGTTGCCGGTGTCGGCCACGTAGACGATGCGCCGGTCGTAGGCCACCCCCTGCGGGTTATTGAACTGGCGGGAGCCGTCTCCACGCCCACCGAACGATACCACCACCGGCTTCGTACTGGCCGCCCCGGGCGGCGGCGCCACGCCCTCGACACCCGCCGACGTGAAAACGAACAGGCTATCCTTGCAGGCGTCGAGCACGAACAGGTAGTTGGTGCCGTCGGCCGCAAAGGCCAGGTCCGAAGGACAGCCAAACTTGAAATCCTCGTACAGGAAGCCGTCGCCCCGCGTCGTGTCGCCCACGATCTGAATTTTGTCGGCGTCCGGGCGGTATTCGATCCCGTCGGGCGTCTCGACGGCGCGGATCGACAGGACGGCGTAGCGGAGCCGCTCCCCTTCGGGGGGCGTCTGGGCGATGTAAAAGTCGCGAAGGAATGGAAACGTCGTACGTTGCGGCGGATGAACGAACGTCAGCACATCCGAAGGGTTGATGGCGCTGCGAAGGCTCGGCTGGCGGGGATCGAGCGTCACGAGCGCCTGCGTGTTGATGCCGTCCGGCGTGAACTCCAGAATCGTGTTGTGGGGCAGAATGACCGAGGCCGGATCGTTGACCGGGCCGCGCCGCGCCACGTAGATCGAGTTGTCGGCCAGCACGGCCACGCCCGTGAACTCGACCTGTTCGTCGGTGGGAATCGGATCGGGTCGGTTCAGCCGACGCGAGCGGTCGTCGAACGGATGCCAGAGGATGTCCACCAGGCGGGGATTGCCCGTAGGAATGCCCGCATAGTGCAGCACGACGGGCAGATTCCAGGTGCGTCCTCCGATCGTGGTATCGCGCCGGGCCGTTACGTACACGTGCAGCCGCCGGTCCTGGATGACCGAAGTTGCCCCACCGGGAATCGGGATGAATACGGCCGGTCGGCCCGCCTGGTCCAGCACGTGCAGGCCCCGGGCGTCCACCACGTAGATGAACGTATCGAAGCCCACGTACACGTCCTTTGGCGCTTCCAGCGGCGCGCCGTCACCCCCCAGCGTGTAGAACGGAAAGAGCGGCACATACTCGACCTCGCGTAACAGGCCGGGCTCGGTGCGTCCCACGCGGAAAATCTCCTCGGTGGTCGGATCCTGCTTGGTGCCCAGCAGGGCGTCGCACCCGGCAAGCAGCAGTCCGAGTACGAGCAACGCGCCCCAGGTCTTTGTCCACCGACGTGCCACGCTACGGAAACGGCTCATGGTCACAACTCCAGATTAAGCCCCACGCGATGCACCGTGCCGAGGCGTTCCAGATGCTGGAACCCGTAGTCAAAGCGGGCCTGCACTCCGGCCACCAGTTCGGGCAATCGAAGCCCTACGCCCAGCGCGGGGGTGCGGAATTCCTCGACGCCGAACCGATAGCCCATCCGCACCATCAGCGTGTGATTCCAGGTGTATTCGGCCCCCACGTTGAAGGTCTCGGCGTTGTCGTTCGGGTTGGTGAGCTGGCCCAGCAGCGTTAGACGATGTTGCGGGTTGTCCCGGAGCAGCGTGTAGCTGACGCCCAGCAGAAACGTAGTGGGCGGCGTGATGGTCTCGAACTCGGTTTCGATGCGCACGCTCGGATCCGGCGTCGTCGCAATCGGCTCCGGATCGGCAGCCCGCTTGGCCGGACCCGTCTGCGCGATCACCGTACGCGCCAGTTTGCCCTCAGGGCGGCCGTCAAACCCGAAATGCCGGATCGCCACGGCCATCTGCACGCCGGTATCGCCCACCCGGTAGAAAATGCCCAGGTCGAACAGAAGCGTCTGCGTGACCAGCTCGGCCACACTCTCGCGCACGTAGCGGGCCGTGATGCCGTAGCTGAACAGGTCCGTGAGCGGCTGCGCCACGCTCAGCCCCAGCGCCAGGTCCCGGAAGCTGAACATCTCGCCGGTGCCATAGGGCTCGAACTCGGTCGTCACCGGCATCTCGCCCGAGTCGAGCGCCTCCAGGCTCAGCCCCAGCGTCAGCCCGCCCCAGCGGAGCGGATAGATCAGCGACAGGTAGTCGAGCCGGATGTCCACGAAATAGGCGGTGTGGCCGACGCCCACCTGCACGTTTTCGATCTGCGCGGCCAGCGCCGGATTCCAGAACAGCGCCGAAGCGTCGAATGCCTCGGCCACCACCGTCTCGCCCAGCGCGGCCGAGCGGGCATCCACCGGAATCTTCAGAAACTGGAAGCCCGACGTGCCGGCCCGATCTCGCCCGTAGGACGGCAGGAGCTGCGCCCGGGCCTCGCCGAACGCCCCGAGCAGCAGTGCCAGCAGCAGGCAGATCCGTGTCATTCGCTCAGAACGCATAGGAGATTCCAAACATCACATGGCGCGGCGGCAGGAAACGCGCCGGGTTGAACGGCGGCAACCCGGTCGTGGTCGGATCCTCGTAGCGCGGATCGCGCACGTTGATGGGCACATCGAAGTCTCGATTGCCCCGAAGCTTCGTAAAATCGGTCTTCTCCGGATCGACATCCGGATAGGCTTTACCCGTCACCGGATTGACGATCACGCTGTTTTTCTGATTGAACAGATTTGTGATCTCGACGGAAAGCTCCAGGTCGTTGCCAGCCAGTCGGATGCGACGGCGCAGGGCCAGATCGAACCACCACCAGGGCGCTCCGATGCGGCTGTAGCGGGCGGCCGGATCCGAGACGATCTCGTAGATGGGCCGCCAGTTCGCCTCGCCCGTGAAGGGATTCGTCTGGTAGCCTTTGAATTCGGCGGGCGTGTAGCGCTGGCCGCTCCGGAACGTCGTCGAAAGGAACAGTTGCAGCCGGTTCAATCCGGGCAGGCCCAGCAGCGGCCGCGGCCGATCGTAGGTGAGCGTGACGCTGGCCTTTAGATCGATCGGTCGGTCCCAGGCCAGCGGCGTTTCGAAGGTGTTTTCGATGTCGCCCCGGGCCAGAAATTGCACGAGCGCGTCGTTGTTCGTCGAGCTCAAGCCGGTGGCCCGCGAAAACGAGCCGGCCATCTGGCCCAGGAACCAGTCGCCGATGCGCTTCAGGTAGCTGACCTCCAGACCACGCACGCGGGCAAAATCGCCGTTGATACGGAAGGCGCGTACCGTCTCGCGGCCGGTCGGGTCGCGGATGATCACGTTTTCGATCGTGATAAAGTCGAACTTGTCCCGCCAGAAGGCCGTCACGCTCAGCACGTCGTTGCTCGTGACCTGGTAGCGAAGCCCCAGCTCGTAGGAGATGTCCACCTCCGGATTCAGGTTCGGATTGCCCAGGTCGGCAAAGAACGAGCGGTCCTGGTAGAACGGATCGAGCCCGGCATAGACGAAGGTCGGGTGCGGCAGGCGCGTTGCGCGCCCGTAGTTGAAAAAGAGCACCTGATTTTCGCGAATGGGGAACGAGACGCGAAGGCGCGGCAGCAGGAAGAACTTGGTCCGGAGCCCGAAAAACGGCACCGTGTCGTCCTTGTAGGCCCGGCGGACGGTCTCCAGAATCGGCGCGCGCGGATCGTCCACGAGCCGGTCCACGTACCGCCCCGGCGACCACCATTCCAGCCGAAGCCCGGCGTTCAGGATCAGGCCCCGGTAACGCACCTGGCCCGTCGTAAAGAGTGCACCGCGGCGCGGTTTGACGCGCCAGATGTCGGCGCTTTCACCGAGGCGTCCGGTCGCTTCCGCCGCTTCGGAGCCGATGGGCGCCCCCACCCAGGGCCGGATGATGTCGATCCACTGGTAGTCGTTGAATTTCAGCTCCAGTCCGGCATTCAGCCGCCGGTTGCGGTCCGTCGAAAACAGCGTGTAGGTGCCCAGCAGCGTCCACTCCTCGGCAAAGTGATCGTGGAAGCGCGTGGCGATCCCGCCGTTGTTGTACAGGCCGGGGCCGGGCAACACGAAGAGCGCGTTGGGGTCGAAGGGCTGGCCGTTTTCGTCCACGAAGATCGTGGCCGGGTAGGTGACGATGCTTCGCGGGTCCAGCTCGGTGGTAACGGCACGGGGGCGCCAGCGTCGCCCGTTCGCATCGGCCCGAAGCCGGGTAAAGAGACGGCTGATCTGGATTTCGTAGAAGGAGCGCTCGTTGATCACGTGCGAGGCCTTCACGTAGGCCAGCACGTTGTCGTGGGCGAACGTGTTGGCGTTTTCAGGCTGCAGGATGAAGGCATACTGGAAGCCGGGTGCCACCACGGCCTCGTTGCCCGTCACCTGCAGCATGCGCGTGTTCTGGTTGACCGTCAGCGAGCGCTGGTAGGCGGCCTGCAGCTTCAGTCCCGGCCAGGGCGTGTAGGTCAGTTTCAGAAAGCCATTCCAGCGGTTGCCCGTGCGGGGCAGCAGGAAGTCCCACTTCACCAGCGACGAGCGCACCGAGTCGGGATCCGATACGTGCCGGGTAAAGCCGTCGGAGAGCTGCACCTGACCGGCCACGAAAAAGCGAAGCCGGTCGGTGCCGAGCGGTCCGCCCAGCGTCAACTCGTAGAGGTCTTCGTGGAAGTTGCTGCCCCAGCTTTCGTTCAGGCTCCCGAAGTTATCCCGTTTGTGCGTGAAGCTACCCGAAAGACGCTCGCCGCCCTCACGGGTCTGGATCGAGACCACGCCCGAAGTGACGTCGCCGTAGCGGGCGTCCAGTCCGCCGGTGATCACCTCCACTTCCTGGAAGGCGTTCGTGCCCAGGTCGAGCCCGAAGCCGGTGCCGGCCAGCGGGTCGCGGGCCGAGACGCCGTCCACGTAGTAGCCGGTCTCGTAGGCGCGGCCGCCGCGGATGTACAGGCCCGTCGGATCGCGCAGGACGCCGGCCTGCTGGCCCACCACCTCCTGCACCGAACGCAGCGGCGCTGCCTCGATCTGCTCACGCGAGACGATGTAGGCGCTCGACGACTGTTCGACGTCCACCAGCGGCCGCTCGCCCACGACCACCACCTCTTCGCCGACCACCACCTGCTCCCGGAGCGTAACGTCCAGCGTGGTCGTCTCGCCGTCGCGGACGCGCACGCCGGTGAAGAGCACGGTCTCGAATCCCACGTAGGAGACGCGCACCGAGTACTCGCCCGGCCGCAATCCATCGATACGGAAGCGTCCGTCCAGGTCGGTGGCCGCCCCGTAGCTGGTGCCGACCACCACCACGTTCACGCCGGGCAGCGGCTCGCCGCGCTCGTCACGCACGGTGCCCGCAATGCTTCCCTGGCCGCGGGCCGGCAGGGCCCCGACCAGCGTCAGCAGCAACCACAGGATCGCGTTGCGTCCGGCTGTCCGTCGGTTCATCGTTCGGGAAAGCCAAGGCTTCGGAGCAGGAGCATGACGGCCCGGCGACCGGCCTCCGGGTCGCCGTCGGCCCCGACCAGCTCGGGCTCGCCACTGAGTTCGTTCACCAGGGGCAGCCCGAAAAGCGCCACGCGGGCGTCGGCGCTGATCGACGCCACGGTACGCGGATACGGCCAGGTGCCGCGCCGGCCGCTCCGGCTCAGGTACCGATAATCCGCCTCGTAGAGCGGGATGATTGTGGCCCCTTCGGCGAAGTAAGGCAGTTCGTTGATGAAGAACCGGTTGCTCTGCAGCGGCGGCAGTGCTTCGGCCACGCCCGGCGGTGCGCTGACGGGCGTGATGGCTGCGCCGGAGGGCAGCTCCAGCCGCCGCACCGAATCGGGCAGCACGAGCAGGTCGCTCAGCGGCAGCATCAGGATGGCCGGGTTGCCCAGGTTCGCTTCGGGGTCGCGCGGTTGCGTGACCGGACTGTGCACCAGGATACGCCCACCCCGTTCGAAGAACAGGTCCATCACCGCCGCGGCATAGGGCAGGTTGTTGCCAACCACGCTGTTGACCGTGGCCGTCGAGACCCAGTAGATGTAGTCCCAGAGCGCCAGCGTCTGGCGCAGCGTCGGGTCGGGCACGGGCGGCAGCGCGTCGGAGCGCGGCGTGTTGCCGGCCGATCCGGTTACGTAGGGGCGGGATATATCCCACTCGTCGATGGGCATACCCGGCGGCAGAAAGTCGCGCAGGATGGCCCGATGGTAGGCCATCACGACCGAACCCGTCGCCTTCCGGTAGTCGTTGACCAGCAGCACCCGGCTCCGGGGCTTCTTGACGAACCACGTGTGCCGGGCCAGCGCACTGCTCGTGTCGGCCTGATCCACGGCCCGCACGTAGAAGGTGTTTTCGGCGTCGAGCCGCAACCCCGGCACTTCGATCGTGGTAGACCGGAAGGCACGTCCCGTATAGACGCGGGCCGTTACTTCGGTCTGCGTCGGATCGTCGCGGTCGAAGTTCGCCACGAACGTCACGAAGTCCACGTCGGGCGGCAGCGCCACGAACTGCGTCGAGTCGTTGAAGCTGACTTCGATCCGGGCCAGGTTGACGGCACCGTCCGGATCTTCAGCCTGCCAGCTAAAGGAGAAGATCGGAAACGTCGTGTCGGGCGGCAGCTCGAAGCTGACCAGCCGGATTTCCGGCGGCGAATTCCGGATCGGGAAGACCGTGCGCGCAGGCGTGGGATCGGCCAGCCCTTCGTTGTCGATGGCCCGTACCTCGAACACCACATTGGCCGTGGCGCTCCCGGGCGGGATGGGCAGCAGGACGAGCGAGTCGTTGCGGATCGTGCGCGTCCAGAAGACGTCGGCCGGTCCCGTGGTGGCATCGTAGTAGCGGAACTCGTAGGCCGCCACATAGCCGTCCGGGTCGTCGCCCGTCCACGACACGTAGACGGTGCTGACGAGCCGCTCCTCGTCCGACAGGTTATCGACGAGCGAGCTGTCGCGCACGCTCAGGTAGGTCTCGGGCGGCTGGTTGGGTAGCGGCTCCCCCGTGAAGCCGGCGTCGCAACCGCCCAGCAGCACGATCAGCGCAATTAGTCCCGGTAACGCGCGCAGCGAGTACGTCACGGTCTCCTGCTCAAGTAATTGCCGGGCGGGGCGGCGGCCGCCTGACCGCCGCCCCGTTCCCGACGCTACGTTACTTCATGCGAACGATCATCCGCGTGGCCGTGCCGGCCTCCGTGGTCAGCCGCACCACGTAGAGGCCGTTCGACAGCCCGCGGCCGTCCAGCTTCACCTCGTGCACGCCGGCCGGCTGCACACCGTCGACCACCACGGCCACCCGGCGGCCCAGCAGGTCGAACACCTCCAGGCGCACCGGACCGGCCTGCGGAAGCGCGTAGCGCAGCGTGGTGACCTCGGCGAAGGGGTTCGGATAATTCGGGGCCAGCGTGAAGGCGGCCGGCAGGTTTTCGCCGGGTTCCACGTCGGTCGTGATCGGACCGATGTCCGTGTTCGGATCCTCGGGCACCAGCTTGTACTCGCCGAACGAGTACCACCAGATGCCCTGAATGAATTCCACCAGATCGCCCGCCTGGAAGGTGTTCACGGCAAAGTCCGAAGAAATGGCACTGGACCGGTCGTCGGCCTTTACCTTGTTTTCCTCGGTGCCGTCCGACGAGAACGACCACTCGCCATAGCCCTCGTCGGGATTGATGATCGTCACGTTCTCGAAACGCACGAGCATGCCTTCGTGGGCCTCGGCAATCGACGGATCGACCAGGTCGTTCGTAGTCATCGTCTTGTAGCCCAGAAAGTCGCCCGTGCCTTCTTTGGTGAACGTAAGGCTGTCTAACTCTGTTACACCTTGGTTTTCCTGGATGTAAGCTCGCGTGATGTGCAGCCGGTCACCCCGTTGGATCGTATCGCGGGCGGCCGAAGGCAGGTTCAGCAGGATGCCCGACCACGGCCCCAGGTTGGCGTCGTCCTGCACGGCCACCAGGCCCGAAACGGACGGCTGACTCTGCACCACCACATGCAGATCCATGTCGGTGGTCACACCGGCAAACGGACTGTCGCCCGGACCGCCGTTGGGCGTTTCCTGCACATGCGCGATCTGCGTAATGCCGCCATAGAGCACCCGGTAGTACTGATCGTCCGAGCGCGTGCGGGCACCCGTGTTGTCCTCGGCCTCGACCCAGTAGGTCACAAAATCGCCGTCCGGTGCGGCCGGAATCTGCGCTTCGTAGAGCGCCAGCGTACCCCGCGCGCCCGCCTTCGAAGCGGCCGGTGAAGCCTGCACCACCTGCGTGTCGGGCTGCGAGCTGGTGTAGTAGTGCAGCTCGACGCTCGTGAGCTGACGGTTCGGGTCGGCCGCCACGTCGAAGGTGATTGTCACGGGCTCGTTGCCCGGCACAAAGTCGGGGCGCCCCACATCCGAGATGGTCGGCGGCGCCTCAAGCACCTCCAGGTCGGTGTCTTCGAAGGGGGCCAGCCGCAGCATGGCGCCAGGCGGAATAGCCCCCAGATCGAATGCCTCAAAATACCCGCGGAAAACCACAAAGCCCTGCACGTTGATCAGTGCGCCCGGCGGCGGCGGGCGGAACGGATCGTTCGGAGCGCGCTTGTTGTACTCGTCCGGGTAGCCGGCGCGGTCATTCCGGAAGCGCAGCGAGATGTCGTCGGCCTGCACGAACGTCTCGCCACCGTCCGACGAGAACAGCCAGTTGGGGCGTCCCTGGTCGGCCAGCGTGCTGCGCAGCATCGTGGCGTTTTCGATCCGGACGTACTGATTGTTCAGCCGGGCGAAGTTGTCCCAGTTCACCTGCACTTTGCCTACGTCCACGTTCACGTTCAGGTCGGCCGTGGTGACCACCACCGGATCGAGCAGGCTGTCGGGCAATCCGAGACTTTTATAATCTCCCAGCAATTCAATTGAGATGGGCACTAACTGAATCGTGTTGAAATAATAGTCCACAACGGCCGTAAACGTAGCCACATCACCCTTTGTCAGGTTCTTCAGGCCCGTCGTCTCGTAGGCGCCGTCCACGATCTGAATGGTCATCCCATCTTTACCCTGCGAGACGGCCGACGTGTCGCGTACGAACACGTGCAGCCGGGAGGGTACGCCATCCTGGTTCGTGCTGGCCAGGCCGGACTTGCGTGGATCGCTCATCACCACGGCCGTGAACCGCACCGTGTCGCCGGTGAGCGGCGACTGAATGAGGCTTTCGATACGATCTGTAGTAAGGGAAGTACCGAGCTGTTTGAGCAGCGCCAGGCTGTCGGGGTGAATCTGGTTGATCTCCCGCACGGTCACGTCTTTGATCTGGGCGCGGGCCGGCAGCAGCAGCCCGATGCCCAGCAGCAGGAGCATCGTGGTAGCAATGCGTCGCATGGCAGTAAGGGGTCTGGTTGTTGAGGTCTATTTGATGATTACAAACTTCCCGCGCTGGACCTCGCCGGTATCGAGGTCCTTCACGGTGAAGAGGTAGAGTCCGGAAGCCAGGTCCAGGCCGTTTTCCGAGAGCAGGTCCCAGGCATGTTCTCCTCCGCTGAGCCGGCGGCCGGGACCGCTGAAGTCGTTGAACCAGCGGATGTCGCCCGTGTAGGTGGCCGCGTCGTGGTAGAGCGTTTTGACGATCTCGCCGGCCAGCGTGTAGATGCGGATTTCGCAACGAGGCGGCAGGTTGTAGAAGTAGAGCTTGCGCGTGCGGCTGGTGCCGCCGTCCCACGCTGCTCCGGCCCGATACGGGTTCGGGTAGACGCCGACCGGCCCGCGCCGCGTAGGCGTCGTGCCCGGAAAGACGCGCACCGCCCCGGCCGTTCGGGACGATTCGAGCGGCTCCAGCCCGGTATCGGGGTCGCCCTCGTCGAAGGCCGTCACGATGAACAGATACTGCCAGCCCGCCTTCAGATCGGACATCTCAAAGCGGTACCAGTACCGCGTCGTGTCGTCGGAAAACGTGACGGGCTCGGGCAGTCGGATTGCTTCAAATCCGTTGTTGAAGCCGGTCCGGTTGCCGGGTCTGTCGTACTGGGCGATCAGCACGGCCCGGTCGAGCAGGTTGCCAAACCGATCGTCGCCCGGATTCGTGCGGTAGATCCGGTAACCCTCGAAGTCCCGACGGCCGGTCACCGGGTCGATGGCCGACTCGGCGCTCCGGTCCCAGTAGAGCACCACGCCCGTGCGCGTGCGGCCTGTTTGCGGATCGGTGTCGGTGGTGAACTCGACGCGCACGCGAGGCGGCGGCGGGGGCTCAGGAATCAGGTAACGGTCGAGCCGACCATTGCCGTTCACATCTTCGCCCGGATCCAGCCGGCCGTTGTAGTTCAGGTCTTCGCCCGCGTAGGTGCGGCGGGCCCAGAACAGGTTCGTGCGCAGCAGGCTCCGGCTTTCGGCGTTGTCGATGGGACGCCCGGCCAGTCCCTGATAGGCTTCGGGCTTGAGCGCTCCGACGAAGGCGAACGTCACGCGCAGCGTATCGCCCGGCAGCACGCGTCGGAACGGCCCGACGGGCGTCAGGCCGATCCAGTTACCCTGCGAGCGCTGGCCGGCCGTGCGCAACTCTTCACGCCAGGCACGCACGGCCTGCACGTACGAAGAATCCTGGCAGGCCAGATCCTGCACGCCCCGGCAGCCCGGATAGTCGGCCGGATTCGGGTAGGGGGTGCCCATGCGCTGATAGCGCGTGCGGTCGTCGCCGGGCCGCGAGCGCTCGTCCGTTCCGCCGCTGAACAGCCACCAGCGCGGGTTCACGATGGGCGGCGTGTAGCCGTCCCGGATGTATTCGTCGGCTACATTCGGGTGAAAGAAGCGGTACTGTCCCGTGCGCGGATCCCGCCACTCGGCCCCCAGAAAGGCAATCGCCCCGTAGGTGTTGATCGACTCCTCGGTGCCGCCTGCATTGAAGGCATAGGTGGCCTGCAGGCTGTCGATGAAGCCGACGCCGTTTTTGTTAAAGAAAGCACTGCCCTGATCCTGCGTGGTGTTCACGTTGCGCACGACCAGGTCGTGGTAAAGCCCCACGTAAACGCTGTCCCAGGGCTGGTCGCTGATGTTGATGATGTCGAAGTTGATGATGACGAAGCTTTCGGTGAAGAGAAAATTCCAGGCGTAGCTGGTCTGGATGATCTTGGCGCCGAGCTGCCCGGCCGGATCCGGCATGGGAATGAGCGTGCCGGGCAGAAAGCGGGCCGTGTCGGTGTAGGCGGTCACGAAGTCCTGATGGCTGACGGCTGCACGGGTAAAGACAGGTGAGGTGGGCAGCGTGGAACGCTCGATGATCGGTTCCAGGGGCGCCAGTTCGTAGCCCGCTGCACCGGGCCGATAGCCGCCAGAAGAAGTGATAGCCCCGGTGCGCACCGTGATGAGGCCGTCGCTGCGGATGGCACCGATCCAGAGCCCGGCCTCGAACAGGTGCTCGACGCCCGAGTCGAGCGGATATTCGAACGAAGGCGGTCCGGCCGGATTGTTCCGCACGTTGGCTTTCCCCACGAAGCCCGCGTTCGTGATCGTGAGCCCCACGTTGCCGATGTTCACCACCGCTTCCTCGAAGCCCTGCGCCAGCGTTCCGGCACTCCACCACCCCAGCCACATCACAAGAAGGAAGCGCTTCCATATCTTCAGGGCCCAAGATGTCCTGCACATCTTCATCTGTGGAAGCACTGCTCGAACGACCGTTGATACCGTGTTTAATGTACGAGGTTGCCGCATAGAATACAATGCGGCGGGCAATTTAAAGCACGACCGCTTCCGTTTCAGGTTAAGCTTATGTTATGCGCAAAGTTTTAAAAATTAAATATTCTAAATGAACCGACTCTTCAACAATAGCGAACGCGCCGTTGTGTAATTTGGCGAGCGAATCGGTTCAACCAAACCCGTGCTTACCGCCATGCGACGAATCAGTCTGATACTGCTTTGCCTGCTGGGGCTTCCCCTGGCAGGCTATGCCCAGGGTGTGACGACCGCCGCCCTGACGGGCACGGTCACCGACGAACGCGGCGACCCCCTGCCGGGCGCCAACGTGGTGGCCGTGCATGAACCCACCGGCACCCAGTACGGCACCACCACCCAGATCGACGGCCGCTATGCGCTGCTGAACCTGCTGCCCGGCGGCCCCTATACCGTGACGGTTTCGTTCGTGGGGTACCAGACCCGTCGCGAAACCGACCTGATGCTCCCGCTGGGACAGACGCGCGTGCTCGACTTCACGCTCGCCGAAGCGACCGTAGAACTCCAGGCGCTCGAGGTGGTCGGCGTGCGCAGCTCGGTACTGAACTCCGACCGCACAGGCGCCCGCACCAACATCGACGAAGCCACCATCGAGCGGGTGCCCACCATCACGCGAAGCCTGGCCGACTTCACCCGGCTGACCCCTCAGGCCACCGGAGGCTTTTCGCTGGCCGGCCGCAACAACCGCTACAACAACATCCAGATCGACGGCGCCACGCTCAACGACGTCTTCGGCCTTTCGGGCACCGGGATGCCGGGCGGTCAGGCCGACGCCCAGCCCATCTCGCTGGACGCCATCCAGGAGTTCAACATCGACATCGCCCCCTTTGACGTCCGATACAACGGATTCACCGGCGGATCCATCAACGCCGTCACGAAAAGCGGCACGAATCGTTTGAGCGGCTCGGTGCGTTACCTGGGCCGTAACCAGAACTTCGTGGGCGATCTGAAAACACCCGACGGCGAGACGGTCCCCTTCGGCGACTTTTCGGAGTACACGCTGGTAGGCAACCTCGGCGGCCCCATTCAGCCCAACCGCGCCTTCTTCTTTGTCAACGCGGAATACCAGCGCCGCAAAACACCGCTGGACGTGGGCGTGCAGGGCAGCCGGGCCGCCACCATCTTTCCGGTAGCACTGGATTCGCTGAACCGGATCATCGAGATAGCGCGCACCCGCTATGGCTACGACCCCGGCGGCTTCGATCCGCTTTCCAACGGTACGGACAACTTCAAACTGCTGGCCAAAATCGACTGGAATCTGGCGCCCAACCATCGGCTGACGCTGCGCCACAACTACGTCAATGCCGACAAGGACGAGGGCATCAGCCGGGGCACGTTCAGCTTCGACCTGTCGAACCGGCGCTGGATCTTCGAAAGCGTCCAGAATTCGACGGTACTGGAACTGAAGAGCACCTTTGGCACCAATCTGTTCAACGAAGCGCGGCTGGTCTATACGCGCATCCGGGATAAGCGGACCGTTAAAGCCCAGCCGTTCCCGCAGGTGAGCATTCTGGTGAACAACCGCTACACGGTCAACCTGGGCATTGACCGCTTCTCCCAGGCCAATGCGCTGGACCAGGACCTGTGGGAGTTCACCGACAACCTGACCTACTTCCGCGGCAAGCATACGATCACCGTAGGCACCAGCAACCAGATCTATCGCTTCAGCAACCTGTTCATTCAGGATTACTACGGCGCCTACGAATTCAACAGCATTGCCGACTTCGAAGCCGGGCGGCCCTCGCGCTACTTCTTCAGCTACTCGTTGCTGGATGATCCCAAGCCGCGCGCCGAATTCACGGCCTACCAGCTCGGCTTCTACGTACAGGACCAGTATCAGGCGACGCCTCACCTGAGCGTGACGGTTGGCCTGCGCGTGGACGTACCGCTGTATCCGGACAAGCCGCTCTACAACCCGGCCGTGCCGGAGGCCTTCCCCGGCTACAGTACCGCCACGACGGCCAGCGGCAACCTGCTCTGGTCGCCACGCCTGGGCTTCAACTGGGATCTGTCGAAGGGGGCCCGTACCACCCAGCTCCGGGGTGGAACCGGCATCTTCTCGGGCCGCACGCCCTTCGTGTGGATTTCCAACCAGTACAGCAACACGGGTGTAGATTTCGGACGCGTCGACGCACGGAATCTACCCGAAGGCTGCTTCGTGCCCGAACCGGATCCCGCCGCCCAGCCGCGTCCGGGCACCGCGCTGGGTACCACCTGCGGTCTGGCGCCCATCACGACCACCGAGGTCAACCTGATCGACGAGGATTTCAAGTTCCCGCAGGTCTGGCGTACCGACCTGGCGCTCGACCAGCAATTGCCCTACGGGCTGATCGGTACCATTGAATTCCTCTATTCGAAGACGATCAACGATGTGGTCTTCGAGAACCTGAACATCGTCCGGACCGGTACGGCCCAGGGCGGCCGCGTGCTGTACGGCACACCGAGCTTCAACGGTTCGACCGCCCGCAAAGACCCGCGCTTCACGAACGCCATCCTGCTCAAAAATACCGACAAGGGCTACAGCACGAGCCTGACGGTGGGCGTACAACGTGAAGCCCAGGCCGAAGGGCTGAGCGGCGCCCTGTTCTACACGTGGAACCGGGCCGAAAACGTCAACAACGCCACCTCGAGCCGCGCCATCTCGAACTGGCAGTACAACGAAGCCCGCGACGTGAACAATCCGGAGCTGGGCACGGCCGACTTCGAGGTGCGCCACCGTATTCTGGCCCACCTGTCCTATCGCGTGCGCTACCAGCAGCGCTTTGCCACCACCGTCACATTGATCTACGAAGGACGCTCGGGTAGTCCCTTCACCTGGATCTACAACGGCAACGCGAATGCCGATACGCGCCGCGATAACGACCCGATCTACGTGCCGGCCAGCCCGGACGAGATCGTCTTCACGTCGGACTCGCCCGGCGGCTGGGACGAACTGAATGCCTTCATCGAAAGCGAACCCAGCCTGCGGAAGTACCGCGGCCAGATCGTGCCGCGCAACTCGGCCCGGGCTCCCTGGCGTAACCTGCTGGACCTGCAGCTCATTCAAGAGATTCAGACATTGGGTACCCAGCGTCTGGAGATTACCGCCACGTTGCTGAACGTGCTCAACCTGCTCAACAGCGACTGGGGTAAAGTTCGCTACACCCTTTTCGATACGGTCCGGCTGATGGACTTCCTGGGCTACGACGATCAGGGCCGGGCCATCGTGCGCTTCACGCCGGTGCAGGACCGGGACGATCTGTTCATCACGGACGACCTGGCTTCGCGCTGGCAGCTCCAGCTCGGTGTGCGCTACGTGTTCTAACGCCTGAGGCTCTCACCTGCAAAAAAGCCCCGCCCGGAGTCCGGGCGGGGCTTTTTGCGTTCAGGGCAACTCTTACCGCCGTCGGCCTGGGCCCACGGTCGTTTCGATCAGTTTCAGAATGCGTCTGTACTCGTCGGTCCAGCTCGAGGGCTCCTGGAAGCCGTGGCCTTCGACCGGGTAGACGGCCAGTTCCCAGTTCTCCTTGCCCAGCTCGATCAGCCGCTGCACCAGCCGGAAGATGTCCTGCGGCTGGACGTTCGTGTCCACCAGTCCGTGGCACATGAGCAGCGGGTCTTCGAGCCCCTCGGCATGGTAGATCGGCGAGGAGCGCACGTAGGCGATCGAATCGGTCTCGGGCGTGTTCAGGATGTTCGACGTGTAGGGATGATTGTAGTGCGCCCAGTCGGTCACGGCCCGAAGCGCGGCCCCTCCGCCGAAGTGTTCGCCTTCGGTAAAGAGCGCCATGAGCGTAAGGAAGCCGCCGTACGAACCGCCGTAGATGAAGACGCGCTCGGGCGGAATGCCATAGCGCTCCTGCACGTAGCGGGCGGCGTCCACGTAGTCCTGCAGGTCACGGCCGCCCATGTGGCGGTAGATGGCCGTGCGCCAGTCGCGGCCGTAGCCGGCCGAGCCCCGGTAGTCGAGGTCCAGCACCAGGTAGCCCCGGTCGGCCAGCAGGTTGTGGAACATGTACTCGCGGAAGTAGCTGCTCCACCAGCGGTGGACGTTCTGCAGGTAGCCGGCGCCGTGCACGAAGAAGACGGCCGCGCCGTTGAGTGAGTCGGGTTCGTAGACGCGGGCCGGCACCTGCGCGCCGTCGGAGGCCGGGATGAACCGGATCTCCGGATCCCGCCAGGGATAGGCCAGCCATTCTTCGGTGGGCGAGTGCGTGATACGCTGCGGCTCGCCCGGCCGCCCGCGCCGGAGCGGTTGCAGGTAGATTTCCGGCGGCCGGTTGCTGTAGGAATACAGGATCCCCATCACCTGCTCGTCCGGGCTCAGCACCACGTCGTTGCGGCCGGTCAGCGTGGTCAATCGCTCACGCGATCCGCCGTCGATGGGCATCCGGTAGAAATGGCGTTCGAAGGGCGAGCCCTCGCTGCTGATAAAGTACCAGTAGCGGCCGTCACGGGAAACGAACGGCTCGAACACCTCAAATTCCCCGTCGGTGAGCTGGCGGATCCGGCCGGTTTCGGCGTCCACCACGTACAGGTGGCTGTAGCCGGTGCGCTCGCTCTGGAAGTAGAAGTGCCGATTGTCGGGTAGCCAGCCCATCGTGCTGCGTCCGCCAAACCAGGAAATACCGGGACCGGCAATCCAGGCCTCGTCGTGCTGGCGGTCGAGCACGGTCAGCCGTCCCGTTTCCGGATCGAGCCGGACGATCCAGCGGTCCTTGTTGTCGCGCGCCCGGACCTCCAGCACGGCATAGCGCCCGTCGCCGCTCCAGTACGGCCCGTATGCGTACAGGAACCGCTTCGTCTTCTGCGAATCGGGCTCGACACCCTGCTCGCGCAGGTACTCGGGCACGTCGTAGGCGCCCGGCACCTGGTGCAGATTCACCCGGTAGGTCGTGTCGCGCATCAGGTCCTGCACATACAGCTCGAAGCTGCCCGGCGGCACGCCCACTTTGGGGCGCGCCTGCAACTCCCGCGCATAGCCCGACTCCGTCACATAATCCATGACGGCCGTGGCCTTTTCTCGCGGTTCGTCGGTCGTCAGCGCGAACGTTACGAAACGCCCGGTGGGGTCGAGCTGGAGTTGTTCAACGTTTTTATCGCCGTAGTAGAAGGTCGGCGGCGGATTTTCGGCCTTCCGATCACGCTCCTGTGCCTTTTCGCGCGCCTCGCGCATTTCCACCCGTTTGCGAATCACTTCGAAGAGGGCTCGCTGCTGCGCTTCGAGGAAGGCGTCCTGCGCGTCGGGCCTGCGCTCGCGCGGCTCCTGACCCCGTCGCAGGTCGGTCAGCTGCGTGAGCGCGCCCGTGCGCAGATCCAGTTGAAACAGATTGTTCTCTTTGACGAACACGACGGCCTGGCCGTCCGGCGTAAAGCGCGGGTTGCTTTCGCACTCGGCCGTGCGGGTCAGGCGCGTGAGCCGACGTGTAGTGCGGTCATACAGGTACAGGTCGCCGTCACGGGCGAACACCTTGCGCCGGAAGTCCGCGTCGTACACCCATTCGCCGTGATGCCAGCCGTCGAAGGCCGGCGGCAGGTTGCGGCGCTCTTCGGGCGTGACCTTCTCCGGCGCTCCGCCACTCCGAGACACCCTGTAGAGCGAGTCGGAGGGAAACTGTCCTTTGGGATTCCACCAGAAGTAGAGGTACTGGCCGTCCTCGGACCAGAACGGATTGTCGGGCCAGTCGCCGATCCAGGTTTTCGGATCCTGCATGATTTTCTCGACGGTGAGCTGCGGCTGGGCCCAGGCCACGCCGCCCAGCATCAGCAGCAGGATCCATCCGGCCGTCAGACGTTTCATGAGTGTGATCCGGCTTGTTGGTCGATGACAACACGCCCGCAAGATAAGTCGCCCGTGCAAAATATGGCGACCTCCTCCACGCCGGCTGATGTGGAAACACTCTACCGCCACGTGCAGGCACAGGCCTGGACGCCGGCGCTGGAGCTGGTTTACCGGCACCGGACGCTGCTTGCGGTCGATCCGCTCTGGCGGCATGCGGCCGACGTGCTCGTCCGGGAGCTGCATCCGCGTCTGGCCGAAGTCGGCGAGGCCGTGCTGGAACGGCTGTTTCTGCTGCACACCGGCCGACTCTACGCCCTTCCGGAGACGGTTTTCGCCGACCTGGTGGCCGAGCTGGTCCGTCGCCACGCCGACCGTCCTGAGCTGGCCCGGCGCTATGCCCGCTGGTGCCCGACGCACCCCGAATGCGCCCGTCTGCTCGCAACACCCACCACGGAGACGCCCTGGGAAGAGCTGAACGGCTTTGCCGTTCGACGGCACCAGCCCATCCAGCAGGTCAGATCGCCCTCGCTTTTTCGTTCGCAGCAGGAGTTCGTGTTTTTCCAGGCGGTGCGGGAGGTGTTTCCCACCTATCTGGTCTATCCGAACGTGGCGCTCTCGTGCCTGATCGATTATGAGCGCCTGGCCGATGTGCTCAGCGAAGCGGAACGCCGCTATGCACTCCAGGCACTGGTAGACTGCGCCGTGTTCGACCCGGACGACGGCTACCGTCCCCGCTACTGCTTCGAGCTGGACAGTCCGCTGCACGGCGCGCCGGAGCGCCGGCAACGCGACGCCCTCAAAGCCCGCATCCTGCAACAGGCCGGTTTGCCCCTTTTCTGCATTCGCCCGCCGACGGGCACCGTCGATCGTGACGCGTTCGTGGCCCTGCTGCGTCGACTCTTTCAACAGAACCTCTGAGCCGCGTTTGCATTTTTGCCTAATTGCGCGCAGGCTCCGTCCGGCCCGAATCCTTTGACGCGTGTTGTGCGTTTAGCGGTCTTGCCTGAAGGGAGAGGTCTGCTGTAATTTGGCATGCCTCTACCAGCGGACCCCGTAGCTCAGCTGGTAGAGCACCTGACTTTTAATCAGGGGGTCGCAGGTTCGAATCCTGCCGGGGTCACGGTAATGCCCGGGTGGCGGAATTGGTAGACGCGCCGTCTTGAGGGGGCGGTGCCCGTTAAGGGCGTGCTGGTTCGAGTCCAGTCCCGGGCACCTTTTCCAATTGATCGAACAAAAACAGGCCTGGCTTTACCGCCGGGCCTGTTTTTTTACCGGTTGCCCTTCAGGGGTGCACCGTGCGCGCCCGGCGCAATCGCTCGAGCACAAGCTGCGTGACGGCGCGATACACTTCAAGCTGTTCCCTATCGTTCAGCCCCAGTGCCCGGCATACCACCGTGTCCATCTGAAAGCGCTCGGGGGAAGCCTGTCGTACCTGGTCCAGCGTCAGCATCTCGGGCACCACGTGCTCATACGGATGATCAGGATGGGCGCATCGGGAACGGCGGCACCGTGGAAAACCCAGCTCCTCAAAAAGACTGCGGACGGGCCGATCTACCATCGCCTGAAATGCGGTTAGCAACCGGGCCTGCTCGTCGCTCGAAAGCACGTCTGGGGCGGGACACAGCAGCGCGGCCGCCTCGTACACTTTGAAATCCAACGCCCCTTCGCCCAGGTTGATGCGTCCCAGAAGTTCCATCTGTAGAGGGACAAGCGTGGTATTCATCAGCGCGGCCAGAAGCAGCGGGTCGGTCGTCTTCACATAGAGATCGTAGAGCCGGTTATCGCTCAACGCGACCGTATTGACCCAGAATGGATGCCGATCGTTGTAGGTCATCATGCAGAGCACCTGGCCGATCGGCCGCTCGCCGAGATCCCACCACCACCGGCGGCTGCTACACGTGGGGCGCTTCGGATAGCCCCGGGTTTCCCCCCATCGGATATAGTCGAGGATACCGGGATACCGAGCAAGTGGCGGATCCAGATTCGCTTCAAGATGAGCGCGCACCTCCTCAGGGGGCATCAATACCAGATATCGCAGATTTTCCAGACCAACCTTTAACGTGCGGATTTCTCGCGAGCTTTTGATGATGGGACGCAACCAGGCGGCCTCAAGGCGCCCTTCCCACCCGCGGCTGTTCCGCACCGGCACACGTGCCGATGGGTCCTGTTTTGCGAGCGTTGCGACCTCCTCGACCGTCTGTCCTACAGGCTCCAGATAGAAAAACTCGTTGACGCCCGTCGTAATGCCACGGCGCACTTCGGCTATCTCTCCCAATCGCACCCACCGACGCTGGCCCTGCTCAAAAAGGGTGTAAAAGATGTCGGGAGCCCGCAGGTACTTGCCCCCCCACTTGCTCCCCGAGTACTTTCCGGTTCGCCCGGCTTCTTGCAACAGCACGTTCGGCGCCCGCACGAGCACGCGGAAGGCTTCCTGACGCAGATCCTGCGTAGCCTCTACGATCTGGAGGATATCGGCCGGATGTACCTCTTCAAAGGCTCTGTAAAGCGCGTAGAAGCGCACCGGCTCACGATGCACAATCGGACGGGGAGCGAGTGCTACCGTGATGGCGGTGTTGATACCGGCGGCAAAAGAGCGATAGCTACGATTTTCCAGCACAAGCCGCAGGGGCGCATATCGCAGAAACAACTCCTGCAGCCAGCTCCCAAAGTCTACATCGAGCCAGGAATTCGACGCGATAAAAACGTGCACCCCTCGATCGTTCAGCAGCCGAAGTGAACGGACATAGAAGTAGACGTAGAGGTCAGCGCGCCGCTGCACTGCAGGCAAACGGGAACCAGCGATCGCTTCCCAGTCCATTCGGTAAGCGGCCGCCAGCATTGCTTTGTAAGCCGAGGGCGTAAGGTCACCCAGTACATCCGAAATCTGCTCCTGGCGCACATACGGAGGGTTACCGATCACCACATCAAAACCGCCCCGCTCTACCATCACATCGGAAAAATCCACCCACCAGACGAAGGGGCGGTGCCCCATGGCTGCAGCATCCAGCAGCTCCTGTAGCGCGGTCAATTGCTGCTGCGTTTCTGCATCGCCTGAGCTGCGGCGCGCTTTCTGGAACAGTTCGCCCGTGCTGCTGGCCTGTTGCTGCAACCTGCGACGCTCCTGCTGCACCATCGCCTGAAAGAGCGCTGTTTCGGCGGCACGCACCTGCTCCAGCGACGCCTTATTTTCAAAGTAAGCGCGGCGGTATTCGTTGAGCTGTTGGAGCGGTGCTCTGATTTCCGGGCGATTCCACAGCGGCCCGTCGGGACGCATCGGGAGCAGCCGCTTGCCGATCCGCTGGATCAGCGCATCGCCCTGCACAACGCGCAGACCCAGGCTGGGAAGAATCGGTCCTGAAGTATGCCGCACCCTGTCGTCTAAATCGACAAGGAGGGCCAGCCAGAGCCGCAGTTCGGTCATCCATACCGCCCAGCGCAGCACATCCACGCCATGCAGCACCTCGGCGATCAAGCGGCGCCGTCGTTGCACCCGGTCCGCACACCGATCTCCAAGGCTTTCATGGGTGCGGTCCAGTAGTTCTTCCAGCACCTGAAGCATGCCGACCAGAAAGGCACCGGAGCCAACCGCCGGATCAAGTACTTTGAGATCTTCCAGCGTTTTGCGTACCGCCAGCGCCTGATCGCTCTCAAGCTTCCCTTCGAACACAAAGCGGGCCGCCGCCGCTCAATCCAGCACCGCACGCTGCACCAGCGCTTCCATCAGCGCCAGCCGCACCATCAGATCGACTTCGACCCGGGGCGTATAGTGGGCCCCCACCTGTTCTTTCGCTCCGGTAATGCCCACCCCATTGATGAGCTGCTCCAGGATCAGACCCAGCAGTTCAGGCGTCAGCTCCAGATCGACGTCCTCATGCGTGCTTTCTTCAAGTAGGAGTTACGCAGTTGAATGAAGGATCAGGGAGGGAGAGGCCAAGTAATGACGGATAGCCTCCCGAAGGATGGCCTGTTTGGCCTCAAACCAGCTGATACCACGCTGCAAACGGGCCACTTCCAAGCGCAAAAAGGCTCGAATGGCCAAACCAATGTGGTTGCGCTGGGCTTCAGCCACACGAAATTGCCCCCGTTCGATCCCTGTGAACTGCTTCAGACCCTGATGATACACCTCGATTTGCCAGGCATGCCGGCCATACGCGGCGGTTTCTTCCAGGGTCATATCCAGGCGGCTGCTGGCCCGGTATTCCTCGCGACCGTCTGGGGTCACCGTCTTGAACACCTTCACCCAGCCGTACCCTTTCAGATGCATCACACAACCTTCAGCAGGGATCGGCCAACTCGATACCGGACGATTCCGGCGCTCGCCCTCTACCGAAACCAACCGGTTGGCTTTCAAACGCGTGAACCATTCCCATCCCAGCTGGCGCACATACTTCAAGTTGGCCAGACTGGCATACCAACTGTCAAAGACAACCAACCGGGGCTGAAAGCCACGCGCATGGGCCGTTTGCAGCAGGGCTCGAAAGTGGTCATTCTTGGTCAGGCCGTCTTCTGCCCGGTTGTAAAGGCGAAAATCGCAAGGCAGGCGTGCTTGGCCTTCGGTCCACAACAGCGAGATCAGGTTGATGCCCTGGACCACCCGCTTGTGCTTGCCCGACCAATGGCGTGTCACCCATGCCATCTTCCGAGCATGGGGCTTGTCCAGCGTGGTATCGTCCACCACCAACACCCCACGGTCTGGCCGGACAAAGGGGGCCACCTCCTGCCACAGGGCTTCCGTATCGGGCGGAATCCGCTTCAGCAGACGCGTATAGGCATCATGCGCCGGGGCGTTGAGCTCCCCTGCCCGAATCCGAGCCGCTTCGGTGGTGGTGAAGACCCGTTGGGCCGCAACCAAGAAATGAATGTAATCTAACTCATCCACTTTCGACGCGTTCACGGTTGGCCTCCCAGACTAAAGCGTTGTCCCAGTGTGCCTCCCAAAGTTACATCATCACGGTCAACTGCGTAAGTCCTACAAGAATAAAATTGAACCCATAGAGCAAGGAAAAAACCGGGCAATCGCCTCATCGGTAAGCGCAAGACGGGCATCGAAGGGTTGACGGCGAAACAGCTCCCCGTTGAGGAAAGGGGCGTCTCGGTAGATGATCGCGATGTCTTCGGGAAGCGTACGGAAACGTGCCGTTTTGGCCGAAGGAGCTGCACGAAACGCCTCAAAAAACAGCGGCCGAAGCCACCTGTTGTAGAAACCGGTCGCCTCCTCTTGCTGAGCGACCGTCTGGTAGCGTTCCAGGAGCCAGAGCAAAAAACGCGCCCCCTGATCCCCAAGCCATCCCTTTTTGGCCACAAAGCTCAAAAACAACACCCGTACGGTAAAGGCCAGGAAACAATCCTGATATTCTTGCCGGGAGCCTTCCCCATAGATACCGGAGACTACGCTCTTCTGAAAAATCTTTACATAGGCTGCGTAGAAAGCATGTCCAACGGCTTCCGCATCGAAAACTTCCAGCAAAGCCTCCCGGCTATCCGCCCGCATCAACAGGGGTACGCGTTCGCTAAAGGTTCGATTGGGATAACCCTGCTGCACCAGCAGGCTCCAGCGTCGGAAATTTCCCGATACGGGGGGACGTGCCTTTCCAGAACGTGGGCCTATCAAAGCCAGACGAAACGCCCTGCGCGCATCGTAAAACACACACAGTGCGGCTTCACCCTGTTGCGCACGTAACCAGGCGCACACAGCTTCCCAGTCGCTCCATCGCTTACGCTCGGCATCTGCAACCGGCACCGCTGCATCTGATAATATCAAGTCCTACCGCACTTCGAATCGCTTACGCTCGGCATCTGCAACCGGCACCTCCAACACCGGAACAGCTATATCCTCAAGCTCCAAAACGCCCAGCACCTGTGCCCGCGGCGGTGCAGCGGAGGCGTTCCCCGTCAGATCCTCTCGAAAACGCCCGGTCTTTTTCAACAACGCGAGCAACGTCGCGCGCTCATAGCCATGTGCAACGAGATGCGTACCTGGCTCCCGACTCATGCCCGATCACCTTTTGAACACGTTGACAATGCCTGCTTTGTGGTGCCGCCGGGTTACACGATAGCGCGAACAGGTATTTGTCCGCCCTCCCGGCTAACACACAGCCTCTAAGCTGGCACATGCTCGGTGACAGCACTATGTCTCTCCCGGCCCGCCGGCAAAATGCTCGTCGAACTACTTCATCTGGCGCTTGGAAGATACGCCTTCCACCGATTCGCTGGCTACCGGATGTTCGACAGGCACCCGGCCGCCTCCGGGCTGGCCGCCTGGCTCAACGGTTCAAGCTGACGCCAGAGGTCACCGAGGGTGAGCGCGCGGGCGGGATGAACGGACAGGCCAGCCGCGCGAAGCGCCCGCGCCACCCAGTGGTTGCAGTTGTTGAAAAGGTGATAGCGCCCCTCTGCCGCGTAGAACTGGCTCTCCATTCCGTACAATCCCGGCGCAACGGGCTTGAGCCTGCCCTGTGCGTCCCGTTTGAAATAATCGGCCACGTAGGCCACCAGCCGTCGGAATGCCGTGCTGTCGAGGTCGATCTGACGTACGGGTCCTTTGAAGATCAGAGCCGGCGGGTGGTCGAACGCGGCCACGTGCAGCACGGCGTCCGTGGGCCAGAGCGCCGCGCGAAGCGCATCGCCCGCACCGGGGTCCGGATCGGGGTAGTAGCCGGCCTCGCCCCAGCCCACCTCGACGAAGCGCCGCTCCGGAAAGAAAGCCTCGGCCGGCCAGTCGGTCCCTTCGAGATCGGCCTGACAGAAGGCGATCCCGGCATGCCAGCCGTGGTGGATCAGGTAGATCCGGAAACGCCGCTCCTGCGCCACGGCCAGTCCGACCAGCAGGAGCGTTAAGCCAAGCAGAAAGAAGCGCTTCCGATTCATCGATCCTCCATCTTGCGGGAACCCGAAATGCGCGGCCGGGGTGTGCAGCCGTTGCTGTTTGTCCGCGTAACCCAAGCCCAGGTTCCGCCATGCCGCCGCTCAACCGCTACAGTCGTCGCATCACTCAGCCGAAGTCCCAGGGGGCGTCGCAGGCCATGCTGCTGGCCACCGGCCTGAAGGAAGAAGACCTGGACAAACCCCAGATCGGCATCGCCTCGGTCTGGTACGAGGGCAACCCCTGCAACATGCATCTGCTGGACCTGGCCGCCGAGGTGAAGGCCGGCGTGCAGGAAGCCGGCATGGTGGGCTTCCGGTTCAACACGATCGGCGTCTCCGACGGCATCTCGATGGGCACCGAGGGTATGTCCTACAGCCTGCCCTCGCGCGACCTGATTGCGGATTCCATCGAGACGGTCATGGCCGCCCAGTGGTACGACGGTCTCATCGCGCTGCCCGGTTGCGACAAGAACATGCCGGGCTGCGTGATCGCCATGGGCCGGCTGAACCGCCCCTCCCTGATGATCTACGGCGGTACGATCCGCCCCGGCTGCCTCAACGGCCAGAAGCTCGACGTAGTGAGCGCCTTCCAGAGCTACGGCGAGTACCTGGCGGGCAAAATCACCGACGAGCAGCGGCGCGCCATCATCCGCCACGCCTGTCCGGGCCCGGGTGCCTGCGGCGGCATGTACACGGCCAACACGATGGCGGCGGCCATCGAGGCCATGGGCCTCTCGCTGCCCTTCAGCTCGAGCCTCCCGGCCGAAGACCCGCGCAAACGTGAGGAGTGCCGCCGGGCCGGGCACGTCATGCGCCAGCTTCTGGAACGGGACCTCAAGCCGCGCGACATCGTCACACGCGCCTCGCTCGAAAACGCCATCGCCGTCGTCATGGCGCTGGGCGGCTCAACGAACGCCGTGCTGCACCTGCTGGCCATCGCGCACGCCTTTGACCTGCCGCTGTCGCTCGACGACTTCCAGCGCATCGCCCGGCGCGTGCCGCTTCTGGCCGACATGAAGCCCAGCGGCCGCTACGTCATGGAAGACCTGTGCCGCATCGGCGGCGTGCCGGCCGTCATGAAGCTGCTGCTCGAGCACGGCGTGCTGCACGGCGACGCACTCACCGTGACGGGCAAGACGCTCGCCGAAAACCTGGCCGACGTGCCCGACCTGCCCGAGGATCAGGACATCATCCGCCCCTGGGACAACCCGATCAAGTCGAGCGCCCACATCTACATCCTCTACGGCAACCTGGCGCCCGGCGGCTGCGTGGCCAAAATCACGGGCAAAGAAGGACTCCGCTTCAGCGGTCCCGCCCGCGTCTTCGACTCCGAAGAAGACATGCTGGCCGGGCTCGAAGCGGGCCGCATTCAGCGCGGCGACGTGATCGTCATCCGCTACGAAGGACCGAAAGGCGGTCCGGGCATGCCCGAAATGCTCACGCCCACCTCGGCGCTGATGGGCGCCGGCCTGGGCAAAGACGTGGCGCTCATCACCGACGGCCGCTTCAGCGGCGGAAGCCACGGCTTCATCATCGGCCACGTGGTACCCGAGGCCCAGGAGGGCGGTCCCATCGCGCTCGTGCGCGATGGCGACATAATCACGATCGACGCCGAGGCCGGCCTTATCCACATGGACGTGTCCGACGAAGAGCTGGCCCGGCGGCGTGCCGCCTGGACTCCGCCCCCGCTCAAGGTCACCCGCGGCGCCCTCTTCCGCTACGTGCAGACCGTGCAGGACGCCTCGCGCGGCTGCATCACCGACGCCCCGATCGGCGAACCCCAACCCGCGGGATCTCCCACCACCTGAGGTGGTTTCCGTGGGGAAGCTCTGAGCGGGGAACGAGATGGCGGACCTGTTTCAACAGGCGGCCGAGCGGCTGCTGGCCGCGCAGGCGCCGCTGGCCGAACGCATGCGGCCGCGCACGCTCGACGAATTCGTCGGCCAGGAGCACATCCTGGGACCGGGTAAACTGCTGCGCCGCGCCATCGAGGCCGACCGGCTCTCGTCGCTGATCTTCTACGGACCACCCGGCACGGGCAAGACCACGCTGGCCCGCATCATCGCCCGCACCACCCGGGCGCACTTCACCGCACTCAACGCCGTACTGGCCGGCGTCAAAGACATCCGCGACGCGATCGAAGCGGCCCAGGAACGATTGCGGCTTCACCAGCAGCGCACCATCCTGTTCATCGACGAAGTCCATCGCTTCAACAAGGCCCAGCAGGACGCGCTGCTGCCGCACGTCGAAAACGGTACGGTCATCTTCATCGGCGCCACCACCGAAAACCCCTACTTCGAGGTCATCAAGCCGCTGGTGAGCCGCTCGCGCGTCTTCGAGTTGAAGCCGCTCACGCCCGAGCACCTGCGCCGCATTGCCGAGCAGGCGCTGACCGATCCCGAACGCGGCTACGGCCGCCTGAACGTCGTCATCGATCCCGAAGCGCTCGACCACCTGATCGACGTCGCCAACGGCGATGCCCGCTCGCTCCTCAACGCGCTGGAGCTGGCCGTCGAGACCACCCCGCCCGACGCATCCGGACGCATCCACATCACGCTCCCGGTGGCCGAAGAGTCCATCCAGCGCCGGGCCGTGCTCTACGACAAAGAAGGCGACGCGCATTTCGACACGATCAGCGCCTTCATCAAAAGCCTGCGCGGCTCCGATCCCGACGCGGCGCTCTACTGGCTGGCCCGCATGATCTACGCGGGCGAAGATCCGCGCTTCATCCTGCGCCGCATGCTCATCTTTGCGGCCGAGGACGTCGGGCTGGCCGATCCACGGGCGCTGCAGGTGGCGGCGGCCGCCGCCCAGGCCTTCGACTACGTGGGCATGCCGGAAGGCCAGTTCATTCTGGCCGAGTGCTGCCTGTACCTGGCCACCGCGCCGAAAAGCAATGCGACCATGGCCTACTTCAACGCGCTGGCCTACGTCGAGCGCGAGCAGTCCGGCGAGGTGCCCACCCACCTGAAAGACGCCAGCCGCGACCGCCAGGGCCTCGGCCACGGCCAGGGCTACAAATACCCGCACGCCTACCGTGAGCACTACGTCCCCCAGCAGTACCTGCCCGAGCACATGCAGGGCACCTACTTCTACGAACCATCCGATCAGGGCTACGAGCGCGTCATCGCCGAGCGGCTGGCCGCCTGGCGCCAGCGCGATCTGGCCGAAGGCCTGCAAAAACGCCTGCAACGCTACCTGCCCGACGATGCCGACCGGTAGCGCCGGTTGCGGACTTTTTTGTACCTTATCGTTCCCCGATCATCATCCACTCACCACATGGAAGCCCTCCTGACGGCCGAACACGAAGCGCTGCTCGAAGCCGAGCGCAACCTGCTGGCGCGTCTGCACGGGGTGCTGGCGCGCACAGGGGCCGACGAGTCGCTGCGCGAACGGCTTTCGGAAGTGATCGAGGCGCTCGACGCGCTCTTCGTGGTGGTCGTCGTGGGCGAGTTCAACGCGGGCAAATCGACCGTCCTGAACGCGCTCTTCGGTGAAAAACTGCTGGAAGAAGGACCGATCCCCACCACGGCAAAGATCACGCTGCTGCGCTACGGCGAAACGCCCATGGAGCGGCCGCGCTCGGAATATCTGGTCGAGCGCTACCATCCCTCGGAGCGGCTGCGCCATCTGGTGCTCGTCGACACCCCCGGCACCAACTCGATCATCCGCCGCCACCAGGAACTGACCGAGCATTTCATCCCGCGGGCCGATCTGGTGCTGTTCGTGACCTCGTTCGACCGCCCGCTGGCCGAAAGCGAACGTCAGTTTCTCTCGTACATTCGCGACACGTGGGGCAAGCGGCTCGTGTTCGTGCTGAACAAGGCCGATCTGGCCCGAAGCGAAGCGGATCTGGAGCAGGTGCTCGCGCACATTCGGACAGGCTGTCGGGAGCTGATGGGCTTCGAACCGGAAATCTTTCCGATCAGCGCGGCCCGCGCCTTCGAGGCGCGCACGAGCGACGATCCGGAGCAGCGCGCCCGGCTCTGGGAAAGCAGCGGCTTTGAAGACTTCGAGCGCCTGCTGCTCGATCGGCTGGCGGGTCCGGAGCGGCTTCGGATCAAACTGACGGCCCCGCTCGACGTGGCCGAGAAGCTGATCGAGCGCCTGCAGGCGCACCTGGCGGAGCGCCGCCAGCTCCTCGAACAGGACCGGACCAACCTGGAGCGCCTCGAAGCCCGGCTGGAGGAAGTTCGGACCGAGCTGATTGCCACCGTGCGGCCTTACCTTTCGGAGATCGACAACCAGCTCCTGCAGGTCGAACGCCGCGGGCTGCAGTTTCTGCAGGACACGATCCGCATCGGCCGTCTGGGACTACTGCGCGACCGCGACCGGTTCAAGGAGGAGTTCGCCCGCCAGGTGGTGCGCGATCTGGACCACCGGCTCGAAACGACGCTGGCCGAGGCCGTCGATCGCCTGCTGCAGCAGGGCCTACAGCTCTGGAATCAGACGCTGAGCGAATTTACCGAGCGCGTCGAGCAGGTGGTGCGGCGTCGTACGCCCCAGGTACGGGCCGATCTGCTCTACGATCGCCGCCAGCTCTTCGATGCCGTCGTGCGTCAGGCGACCCGCCAGCTCGAGACCTACGACCTGCGCGAAGAGGCCCGCCGCATTCTGGAAAACACGCGCGACGCCGTGGCGCTCTTTCTGGGCACCGAAGCGCTGGCCGGGCTCGGGGCGCTCGTGACAATGGTGATCACGGCGGCCGGACTGGACGTGACGGGCGGCTTCGTGGCGGCCGGGGCGCTGGCCGTCGTCGGACTCGTCGTGCTGCCCATCCAGAAGCGCCGCGCGCTGCGTGAATTTCGCGATCGGATCGAGCAGCTCCGCACCGAACTCCTGGCGGCGCTGGAGCAGCAACTCGAACGCGAGGTGGACGGCCTGCTCGAACGCCTGGCGGCCACACTGGCCCCCTACCGGGAGTTCGTGCATCACGAGCAGCATCTGGTCGAGGAAACCGGCGAGGCGCTGCAGGCGCTCGAGCGCGAGACGCGCCGCCTGCGGGCCGCCATCGAAAAAGCGGTGCCTGTCGGTTAACGGCCCTGCTCGCGGCTGTCGATCGTGCAGGTGGTCCGGATTCCCCCGCGCACGTTGTACACGGTGGTCACGCGGAGATATTCGGGGTCTTCGAGGTGGCGCATCAGGTCCTGGTAGATGATGGCCGTCAGGTCTTCCTGCGCCGCGCCGATGTTACGCCAGGAGACGATGTAGTACTTGAGGCTTTTCAGCTCGAGGATCCAGCTTCCGGGCACGTACTCGATCCGGAGCACGCCGTAATCCGGCAACCCCGAAAATGGACAGACGGCCGAAAATTCGCCGGGTTCGGTCTCGTAGACGACCACCTGACGCACGGCGTGCTCGTAGGGCAATCGATCGATGTGCTGCTGCCGCGCCTCCGGCGGCAAGAAGGGCTGAATGCGCCCTTCGGGCCGCACGCCAAAGCGGGCCATGTAGGCCAGGGCCTGTTCGGTGTGCGCCAGCGCCTCTTCGCGAAGCGCCGCCAGCTTCTCGGCCAGCGCCTGCCGCTCCTGCTCGGTCATCGCCTGCATGGGGTTCTGTTTACAACGCCTCGCTGCCAAACGCTTCGGCTTCGCGATGGTTCAAATTTTCCCGGAGCCGACACCCCCGGCGCCATCGCGCGTTGTATGCCGTGCAAGTGCTTGAAAAATTGAGCATCCCATGAAAGTTGCCAAACGGTTTCGGTTCGAGGCGGCGCACCGGCTGCCCTGGCACCCGGGCGCCTGTCGCCACCTGCACGGACATTCCTACCGGCTCGTCGTCGGGCTCGAAGGCGATCCCGACGCACGGGGCATTCTGGTGGATTTTCAGGACCTGAAACGGCTGGTCCAGCCCCTGATCGACACGTGGGACCACGCCACGCTGGTAGCCTCCGACGACACGGCGCTGCAGGAAGCGCTGGACGCGCTCGGCTCGCGCTACGTGGTACTGCCCTTCGACTCGACGGCCGAGAACCTGTGCACCTACGTGGCCGACTACCTGATCCGGGAGGCCGGCGACTGGCTCCGGGCACGGGGCGTCCGGCGGCTGTGGGTGCGCCTGGCCGAAACCGAGACCTCGTTTGCCGAAACCGAATGCGCGCTGATCCGCGATGTCCGCCCCGAACCTGCTGCCCACGCTGAAGCCCGCTGAGCACGGCGAGACGGCCCTGGTGCTGCTCTCCGGCGGGCAGGACTCGACCACCTGCCTCTACTGGGCGCTGCACTACTTCCCGAAGGTCGAGGCCATCGGCTTCCACTACGGCCAGAAGCACGCCGTCGAACTCGAGCAGGCCCGCAAGATCGCCGAACAGGCCGGCGTGCCCTTCACCGTGCTGGACCTGCGCGGCCTGCTGCGCGGCAGCGCCCTGACCGAGCACGACCAGGACGTCTCGGCCGCCCATCCGCTGGCCCCCCATCTGCCCGCCTCGTTCGTGCCCGGCCGCAACGCGCTGTTTCTGACGCTGGCCGCCAGCTACGGCTTCACGCGCGGCATCCACGACCTGGTCGGCGGCATGTGCCAGACCGACTACTCGGGCTATCCCGACTGCCGCCGCCCGTTCATCGACGCCATGGAGCGGGCGCTTTCGCTGGCGCTCGACACGACGATTCGCATCCACACGCCGCTGATGCACCTGACCAAAGCCGAAACCTGGCGTCTTGCCCGCGAACTGGGCATTTTGGACGTGATCATCGAACTGACGCACACCGACTACAACGGCGACCGCTCCGAGCGCCATGCGTGGGGCTACGGCCGGCTCGACAACCCGGCCTCGATCCTGCGCGCCCGCGGCTACGAGGAGGCGAAAGCCCGCGGCTGGCTCGACTGACCATGCGAAGCTATCGGATCAAAGCAATCTGGAAGACGCTGCAGGGCGAGGGTTTCTTTGCCGGACGCCCGGCCGTGTTCGTGCGTTTTGTGGGCTGCAACCTGTGGTCGGGCTACGAACAGGACCGGGAGCGCGACGCCCGGCGCACGGGCGCCGACTGTCCGCGCTGGTGCGACACGGACTTTCGGAAGGAAGGCAGCCGCGCCTATACGGCCGACGAGCTGGTGGCGGCCATGCAGGAAGTGGGCGGTCCGATTCGTTTCTGCGTGCTCACGGGCGGGGAGCCGCTGCTGCAACTCGACGCGGCGCTGATGCGCGCGCTGAAGGCGGCCGGGTACTTCGTGGCCATCGAGACGAACGGAACGATCAGTCTGCGCCAGGCCTGCACCGATCCGGAGACCGGCCAGGTCGTGGCACCCGACTGGATCGTGTGCAGTCCGAAGCTGCCCGAGGATCGGCTGACACTGGAGTACTTCGACGAGCTGAAGCTGGTCATGCCCGACTACCGGCCCGAGCAGTATGCACGTTTTGCGCGGCGGGCGCGCCCGCACCGGGCGGGCGGCCGGCGCGTGCCGCTGCTGTGGCTACAGCCCGAGGACGGTCCCCGTCTGGCGGAAGCCCGGCGCTGCGCCGTCGAACTGGCGCTGGCCCATCCCGACTGGCGCGTCTCCGTCCAGACCCACAAAATCCTCGGCGTACCGTAGGCCGACCCGGCCGCACATGCCCCAACGAACCCGATCGTCTTTCGGGAAAAGCCGCTTCGGCTGCTCATTTCAGCGTCTTCGATCGTCCCCCCAACCTTCCTGCGGCCGACTTTCTCTTACCTCAAACCACATCTTAACAATTTCTTAACCATTAAACACTTTCCTCGCAGACGCTTTTTTTTACAACTTGTATGTAGAGCTTCGTACAAAACCCGTCGGCCTGTCGGAGCCAGTGCTTTTCAGGCGGCAGGTCGAACTGCAGACCGTCAACTTTCAGAAGCCATGTCCGGCCGCATGATTAGAGGCAGAGCCTGCGGATCTCGGGCCATGCCAAGTCGGTGGCTGTGCGCGATCGGTTTGCTGGGCGCCCTGGCCCTCGGCCCGCCTTCCTCCCACGCCCAGTCGCTGCTCCAGGTGGTGCCCGATACACTCCTTCTCCACGACGAGGCAGGCTGCATGTGGATTGGCGAGGAAGAAGCCTGCTACAAGGGCCGGGCCGCTCTGATCAACCGCGGGACCGAACCCGTCCGTATCGACAGCCTCGGCATGCTGTGCGATGACCCCGAGGGAATCTGGTACATCTACTATGGCTGGGGAAATTACTGGGTAACGCTTTTCAAAGCTCCCGACTACAAGATAGAGGGGTTTCTCTACGGTCCAGACGATTGCTTTGCAAAATGTACCTACGAGGATGAAAACGGAATATCCCAGCCTGTACCAGGCTGCGTTGCTTTTCATTCCATCACCCTGGAGCTGGAAGTGCAGGACACGCTCTGGTTTTTGATTCGAGGCGTGGACATGTGCCCGATGTGTAAGCGGTCTGGTGCGGGCAACGTACAGGCCGACGCGATCGATATTCCGGACGTTTTCGCATTTTATCAGCAGGTGCCTTTTCCGGACACGGTGTGGTTGGCGGTGAGCTGGGATAGCCTGAGTCCTTCGGCGGTAGAGCCTGTGGAAGCGGAGGGGCTTGAGCTGCAGGCATATCCGCAACCGTTTCGGGAGCGTGTGCACCTTGCGCTGTCGGCCCGGCGGGCGGGTCTGTACGAGGTGGTGATCTGGGACGTGCTGGGGCGGGAGCAGGCGCGCTGGCGCTACCAGATGGTGCCGGGCGCCCGGCGGGAATGGTCCTGGCGGGCCGGGGCTTCGGGCGTGTACCTGGTGGGCATCTTCCGCGACGGACGCTTGCTGGCCTTTCGAACCCTGATAAGCATGCGATAGCCGCTTTTTCCGCAACCACCAAAACGCTTCCAGCCATGCATGCAGGCAAACGACTTGTCTTCCTTGTACTTCTTGTCTGTTCGCTCGGCATTACCGAAACGCTTGCCCAGTCGGGCTTGCCGGAGTTGAGCTGCGCCTCCGGAAGTGGCGAGGCGGTTACACAGGGCGTACAGCTGACCGGCACCCAGCCTTCCTATACTGCTGCCAGGCATTTTCCAGTGACCGGACAGGTAAACGTGCTGTTCATTCTGGCCAGGTTTCGCGACGACAACTACGAGCATTGCGCCGAAATTACCGGCTACGATGCGACCGGTTACCCCATCTTTGAGGAACGCAATTACCAGGCGTTCTGCGCCAACCGTAATGGTGACAGCTTCGAAGTGGGGGGCTTTCAGTCCTGGACGGACGATCCGGCTACGGAATGGCCCGTTGCTACGGGCGATCCTTCCAGGGACCGCCAGGTGTACAATGCGCACGAACACGAGCTGCCGGAATGGGCAAAGGGCACACGCCTGATCGATCCCCCTGGCGTCACAAGCATTACCCCGGGAAGCCTGACGGATTTCTACCATCGCATGTCGGGTGGGCAGCTTGACGTGCGCGGTTACGTCTGGCCGCGGGTCTATGTAACCGAGTACGGGCAAGACCATTACAAAGCTGATTCGATCGACAGCCAGGCCCGGTTTTTCGTAAACGGAGCCGCCGCTGCCTCCTACGAGATCATCACGTACGTGCGGGATCATCCACACGGGATTCCTCTGGCGAACTCTTCACTCTGGGATCGCTATACGAACGGCCAGGGGGACAACCTGACCCCGGACGGAAAGTTCGATATGATCGTGATCCTCTGGCGCTTTTCTAAGTTTGATTTTAGCTCCAGACCCGAGGAAAGAGACAAATCGTCAATTACAAGCCTGGGATCCACGTCTTCTTCAGGCGACGGTTTTGCTCGGGTGAACAACGGTCAGGGACTCTGGATACACGACCTGCAGGTGATCGACAATACCACGGCGGGTTCAGGCATTATTGGGGCGGCCCACACGCATAAAGGAGCCATTGCCATCACCGTCCACGAGCTCGGCCATCGCCATTTTGGTCTTTATCACACCATTGATGGACAGTCTTCTGCCTATCAATCGGCTTTCAGCGTGATGGGCGGGAGCTACTCGGTCATGGGGCCGGGCGATCGGCTCAAGCTGGGCTGGGTGGAGGCTGTGATGATCAATCTGGAAGACATTCGGAACCAGCACGGAGGCCGTCTCAGCTACGAACTGATCGACGGGACGCTCTCGAACCAGGTGCTCTACCTCTACGATGGCAGTCCTCAATGCGGCGACGTGGTGGTGGAAGCACGGACCTGGTCCAATTACTGGGACCGTCCCCCAGACGGGTTCAATGCCGACGGCGACTGGGAAGACACCTATTTGCCGGAAGGGCTCTACATAGAAAAAGCACCCTCTCCGTCCGGGAGTGGCTGTGGCTATGACTTTAATGGAAATCCTCGCTTTTCCAGTATGGAAAATACAGGCCTGGCTTTTGATCACCGACGTGTCGACAAATCGTTTCGATGGGGAAGTCGTTCTCCCATAGCCAGCGTGGCGTTTGGTCCCGGTGATGCCTATACGCCGTTTTCCCGGTACCTGCGGGATTTTCATCGCAACAGCACCCTGGACGGACGCCTTGCCCTGACCGACATCACGCGTTCAGGCAATGGTTTTCAGTTTACGATCTGGGGTGACTTTCCCGCGGCTTCTCAGACGCGACGCCTGACCACGAATTATGGCTTCGACGGTCAGACGGTAGCCCGGAATACCACCGGCGTCTGGTCGCTTCAGGGAGCACTGGTGCTACAGGGTACAGGAGCACCGCCTCCGATACCTGCCGGAACGACATTTCGTTTGGGATCCAATGCGCAACTTGTAGTCGAGCGGCCGGTCGAGGTGGTGGGCACGGCGACGCATCCGGTGCGGTTCGAACGGCTCGACCCCTCCCAGCCCTGGAAAGAACTCACGCTGCGGGCCGACAGCAACCGCTTCGAATACGTGGTCTTCGACGGTGGCACCAAGACGGTCGAGATTCTCAGCCGCGAGAACATGTTCCGCTTCTGTCGCTTTCGCAACGGCTGGCGGGGCCTCAGCTCGAATTTCTACCAGTATCCCGCTAACCAGGGGCGGAGCAGCTTCCGGCTGGAACAGAGCATCGTGGAAAACAACCAGACCGTCGGGGTGGTGGCCTACCACGCCGACGTGACGCTGCAGCAGGTGACGGTGCGCGGCAACGGCCAGGCCGGTCTGTGGCTCTACGACGGCTACGGGACCGTAGGAAGTAGTGTGATCGAACAAAACGGCACCGGTGCGTCCTATCGGAGCGGAATCGAGGTGCACTACAACAGCTACGTGCAGTTTTACTACACGAGCTCCTTTGTACCGGCCGTCAACCGGGTGGCGCGCAATGCGCACCACGAGGTGTATCTGGCCTCCAGTGCCGACGGGGCCTGGCTGGGTTATTGTTCGAGCGGTCCCATGGGCTCCTTCCACCTGGGGGATTACAATGCCATTTTTGACGACGGGCCGCAGGCCGGCGACGAGCGGCTCATCTACAACGGGACGAGCACGAACGTGGTGGCGCGCTGCAACTACTGGGCAGGCGCCGGGGCGGATAAGTTCTACGGGACGGTGGATCGGGCCTACCCGCTGAGTTACGATCCGACGGGGAGTTCGGGGGCCTACGAAGGGGGTGTGCCGGCGCGGGTGGCTTCGGACGCGCCACCCGAGGTGGCGACGGCGGGGTTGAACGCCTCGGTGGCGGCTTCGCCGGGCATGAGTGTCTCGGCAGCGGTAGCCGAAGAGGACGCGGCGCAGGCACTTCGGGCGCAGATGCGGGCGTTGCGGGCGCGGCTGTTGGCGGCGCCGGAAGCGCCGGAGGCGGACCGGTGGCTGCGCGAGTTGTACGCGCTGGAACAGGCGGACCGGTGGGACCGGCTGGGCGAACGGGCGGCCAACCGTCAGGTGCGGACGTGGCTGGCCGGTCGCCTGCTGGCGGGCGAGCGGCTGTCGGCGACGGGGCGACGGGCCGGCGAGGTGGCGCTGCTGCTGGAGCTGCGGGCGTTGCTGGCGGCGGGACAGTATGCGGAGGCGGCGGCCCGGCTGAAGTTCTACGATCGGTGGATTCGCGAGCCGGCCCATCGGCAGGAGCTGCGGTGGGCGCGGCTGGTGTTGCTGGAGCAGGCGGGTCGGCTGGCGGAAGCGCAGGCGGAGCTGGCGGCGCTGCAGGCGGAGGCTTCGGAGGCGGAGCGGGCGACGTGGTCGGTGCTGACCGAGGCGCTGGGTGCGAAGGCGGCCGCGGAGGAGGCAACGGCGAAGCGGCTGGAGGCGGCGCCGGAAGTGACGGCGGCGGAAGTGGCGGCAAAGCCGGAGGCGCTGACGCTGTCGGTCTATCCGCATCCGGTTCGGGATCGGGGCACGCTGGTGCTGGGATTGCCGGAGGCGGCGCGGGTGCGGGTGGTGGTCTACGACGTGCTGGGGCGCGAGGTGGGGGTGTTGCTGGAGGGGTGGCAGTCGGCGGGCTGGCACCGGGTGGTGCTGGATGGACGGCACTGGCGGAGTGGGTGGTACATGGTGCGGGCGGAGGTAGTGTGGCCGGACGGCCGGGTTGAGGCGCGCACACAGCCCCTGCTGCGGGTGCGGTGATTATCCCTGCAGGTCAGAACAGTTCCAGCTGACGGCCGCCGGTGGGAACGCGCCGCACGGTGTGGGTCCTGCGGCGGACGAACCGTGCGGGCAGATCGGCCAGAAAGCGCGACGGCTCGGGCGTGCGCACACGGCCCATCCAGCGCCGTCGCTGCGTATGCGTCAGGAAAAGTCGCTCCTGCGCCCGCGTCATACCCACGAACAACAGCCGACGCTCCTCGGCCTCCTGCTCCGGATCAAGGCGGCCGTCGTAGGTCAGCGGCAGCAGTCCCTCTTCACAGCCCACAATAAACACGACGCGGAATTCCAGCCCCTTGGCCGCGTGCAGCGTCAGCAGCGAAACGCCCTCGGCCCGCGCGTCCCACAGGTCTGCCTCGCTGCGAAGTGTCAGTTCGTTCCGGAAGGCTTCCAGATCGTCGCCGCACTGCGTGGCCAGCGTACGAAGCACACCGAGCAGCGCCTCGCGCTCCGGAGTACTTGTTGCCGCCCAGCGCTCCAGGCGCTCGGTCAGCGGGCCTTCGGGGTTTTCCTGCAGATAAGCCAGCAGCGCCTCAACCTCCGGCAGCTCGGCCAGCAGCCGGTGGCTGCGCTTCTGATAGGGGATGCCGGCCTGCGCGAGCACTTCCTGAAGCTCGGCCGCCTGCGCTTCGGTGCGGTAGAGCACGGCCACGTCGCCGAACGTGTAGCTGTGCTCCTCCCCGTCGGCCCGGCCGCTGTCGAGCGCATAGTACGACGTGCCGCCGATGAGCTTTTCGATCGTTTCCGCCACAAAAATGGCCTCAGAGCGCTCGCTCGGACAGGCCACGACTTCGACGGGCACGCCCCCCGGACGCACGGCCGCCAGTTCCCGATCGGGCACCAGCGAAGCACGCGCCATCATCCGAGCGGCCGCTTCCAGAATGGCCTGCGTCGAACGATAGTTCTGACGAAGGATCACGCGCCGGGTTGCCGGGTAGTCGTCGGCAAACCGGAGGAAGCAGCGCACGTCGCCGCCGCGGAAGCCGTAGATCGCCTGGTCCGGGTCGCCGATGACGAACAGCCGGGCGTCGGCCTCCGGCGCCAGCAGCCGAAGTAGCCGGTATTGATTGGCGTCCACATCCTGAAACTCATCGACAGCGATCCAGCGGAAGCGTTCGCGACAGGCGTCCGCCACGTCGGGATGGCTTTTCAGCAGGCGCACGCTCAGGCCGATCAGGTCGTCGTAGTCCACGCGGCCGCTTTCACGAAGGGCGCGGTCGTAGGCCTGCAGCGTGGCTTCCAGACGCTCGTCGCCCGGCTGGCCCGTCCGTTTTCGGTAGGAAATGCGGGGCAGCAGGCGCTGCGCCTGCGTGGGCGAAAGGCCCTGCGCTTCGAGCACGGCCCGCTGCTCGGCTTCGGTCGCCACCCGGAGCGGCTGCGGCAGCCCCAGCCGGTCGCCGCAGGTCTGCAGCAATTCAAGCCCGAGGCCGTGGAAGGTGGTCACCGTAACGTCGGCGGCCGCTTCGCCCAGCAGCGCCTGCAGGCGCGTGCGCATTTCGTCAGCGGCCCGGCGCGTGAACGTGACGGCCAGGCAATGCGCCGAATCGACGCCGCGCTCTTTGATCAGATAGGCCAGCCGGTAGGTGAGCGTGCGCGTCTTGCCCGTGCCCGGCCCCGCCACCACAAGCACCGGCCCGTCGGTGTACGTGGCAGCCGCCTGCTGCTCCGGGTCGAGTCCGACCAGCAGCCCACCGCTTCCGTTGCGCGGCGGTGTGTGAAGCGGCGGCGGAGTCGGCTCGGCCACCCGGGAAGGACGCGGCAGCGGGGGCTCGGAAGTGGCCGGACGTTTCTTACGGGGAGGTGTCGGTTCAGGCAGCTCGAACAGCAGCCCTACGGCGTTGCCCTGCTTGCGCTCGGCGTCGGTGAACAGCCGGATGACGCCGTAGGTCCCATCGTAGCCCGCCTCGCGGATGACCTCGCCGGCCCGCATGCGTCGGATCGCCTCGGCCAGCAGCGATCCCGCGCGCTGTTGCAGTTCTTCCAGCGGCACCTCCCGGAGGATCGTCAGCTCCGGACCGAACGTCCGAAGCAGCCGTTCGTAGCGCTGCTGGACGGCCTTCGTTCGGGCGCTCTTGTTTTCGATCTCGGCCAGCACCTCTTCAAGCGGAATCAGGCTCTCGAAGTGCATGGGTCGCGTCGGCGGTGTCCCCTCGGGGCGGTCGGCCAGCTCCTCGACGCGGTGCAGTACGCCCACGGTGAGCGGGCGGCCACAGACCGGACAGTGGCCGCCCAGCGCCCGCGTTTCGGACGGCTCCAGCCGCACGCCACAGGCGCGGTGGCCGTCCAGGTGGTATTTGCCTTCTTCCGGAAAGAACTCGACGGTGCCGCCGTAGCCCTGTCCCGTTTCCAGCGCCCGCTTGATGGCGAAATAGTCCAGCTCGGTGTCGAACAGGCAGGCCTCACGGCCCAGTCTGGCCGGCGAGTGGGCGTCGGAGTTCGACACCAGCGTGTAGCGATCCAGCGCCGAAAGCCGCCAGTTCATGGGCGGATCGGACGACAGGCCGGTCTCCACGGCAAAGATGTGCTCGGCCAGATCGCCATAGCATTCCTCGATGGAATCGAAACCTGACTTCGAGCCCAGCACCGAAAACCAGGGCGTCCAGATGTGCGCGGGCACCAGGTAGCAGCCCTCGCCCGCTTCGAGCGTGATTTCGAGCAGATCGCGGGAGTCCAGCCCGAGGATGGGCCGGCCGTCCGCGCTCAGGTTGCCGATGCGCCCGAGTGCCTCACGGATTCGTTCGGCCTTTTCCAGATCCGGCGCATAGATGAGGTGGTGGACTTTCCGGACGCGATCGCCTTTCTTGTAGATTGTGGAGATTTCCACTTCCAGCATGAAGCGCACGGGCGTCGTGGCGGGCACGCCGGCCAGGCGACGCGCCTCGCGGTCCAGCTCGTCGCGCAACCGGAACAGGCCCGGCTCGGCCGGCACGAGCTTTTCGCGGATTTCGGCCATCCAGGCCGGGTGCGTGAAGTCGCCCGTGGCCACGACGGCGATGCCCTTGCGGTAGGCCCAGAGCGCCAGGTGCTCCAGATCCAGATCGCGGCTGGTGGCGCGGGAGTACTTCGAGTGTACGTGCAGATCGGCCAGAAAAGCCATGGCGGTGGCACCGGTTTGCGTCTGGCCCAAAGTTAAGCGAAGCGCCCGCCCGATGCCAGTCCGAAAACAAACAGGCCCTGTCGCTTTTCGACAGGGCCTGCCTTTTCAGCGAGTTGCGGAGAGGGAGGGATTCGAACCCTCGGTACCGCTTTTGGCGGTACGGCGGTTTAGCAAACCGCTGGTTTCGACCGCTCACCCACCTCTCCGTATTGGAGCCGCGTGCTGTACGATGTTCGAAAAATAACGTTCCCGGCCACGTTTCGCAACGTCAACCGCCACCTTTTGCCAGCGCTTCAGCACCGCTGGTGATCTCCAGGATTTCTTTCGTGATGGCGTCCTGGCGCGCCCGGTTGTACTTGAGCCGGAGCTGATGGAGCAACTCTTCGGCGTTCGTGGTGGCATTGTCCATGGCCACCATGCGCGCGCCCTGCTCGGCGGCGTACGACTCCAGCAGGATGCGCCAGATCTGATAGTTCAGGTAGCGGGGCACGAGCGCGTCCAGGATGGCCTGCGAGCTCGGCTCGAAGATGTAATCCACCCGGTAGCCGGGCCGGAGCTGTGGCCGCCGCCCCAGCTCACGCTCCATGATAGGCGTCAGGAAACGCTCCGGCGGAATCGGCAGGAACGGCTCCACGATTCGGTTCTGCGCGATCGTGTTACGAAACTCGTTGTACACGATGCGCACCTCGTCCCACCGCCCTTCCAGGTAGCCGCTCACAATGTCCTCAGAGATTTCACGGGCGATGTCGAAAGTGAGCCGATCGAAGAAGCCCTGCCGGTTCGCCACGATCTGGTAGTTCCGCCGGCGGAAGTAGTCGTAGCCTTTCCGCCCCACGCAGTAGAGGTACAGACGGCCGGCCTGCTCCAGTTCGGCGTAGTCGCGGGCGATCGTCTGCTCGGTCAGCTTGATGATGTTCGCGTTGAAGGCACCGGCCAGTCCGCGATCGGCCGTGACCACCACAAGCAGCGCCGCCTGCCGTTCGGCGCGGGGCTGAAAGAGCGGGTGCGTGCTCGGATCAACGTGCCCCTGCAGGTGGCTGATCACCTCGGCCAGCTGGAAGGCATAGGGACGCGTCTGGAAGATGCGCTCCTGCGCCCGGCGCAGCTTGGCCGCCGCCACCATTTTCATGGCGCGCGTGACCTGCTGCGTGCTCTTGACCGAATTGATCCGGTTGCGGATGTCCCGAAGGCTTGCCATGGCGTGCGCTCAGCTCAGACCGGTTGGGTTTCGCCGCTCAGGTAGACTTCGATGAGCGCTTCGGCCTCTTTGCGGAAGATTTCGGTCAGCTCGTCGGTCAGGTCACCCGTCTCGGCCAGCGCCTTCAGCTTGTCGGCGTGGCGCAGGCGCAACCGCTCCAGGAATTCCCGCTCGAAGGGCCGCACCTTCTCGACGGGCAGGCGGTCGAGCAGGCCCTGCGTGGCCACGTAGATGATCGCGATCTGCTCTTCGACGGGCATCGGCTGGTACTGGCCCTGCTTGAGCACCTCGACAAGCCGCTCGCCGCGCCGGAGCTGCCGCTGCGTGGCCGGGTCCAGGTCCGAACCGAACTTCGCGAAGGCCTCCAGCTCGCGGTACTGGGCCAGTTCGATGCGGAGCGTACCGGCTACCTTCTTCATGGCCTTGATCTGGGCGCTACCACCCACACGGCTCACCGAGATACCCACGTTGATGGCCGGCCGGATGCCCGCGTTGAACAGGTTGGACTCCAGGTAAATCTGGCCGTCCGTGATCGAGATCACGTTCGTCGGGATGTAGGCCGACACGTCGCCCGCCTGCGTTTCGATGACCGGCAGCGCCGTCAGCGAGCCGCCGCCTTTGACCAGGTGTTTGATCGAAGGCGGCAGGTTGTTCATCTGGCGGGCCACCGCGTCGTCGCTGATGATCTTGGCGGCACGCTCCAGCAGACGGCTGTGCAGGTAGAAGATGTCGCCCGGATAGGCCTCGCGTCCCGGCGGACGGCGCAGCAGCAGCGACACTTCGCGGTAGGCCACCGCCTGCTTCGAGAGGTCGTCGTAGACGACGAGCGCGTGGCGGCCCGTGTCGCGGAAGAATTCACCGATGCAGGCGCCCGCAAACGGCGCAATGAACTGCATCGGGGCCGGCGCCGATGCCGGTGCGTTCACCACCACCGTGTACTCCATGGCGCCGTGCTCTTCGAGCGCCCGCACCACCTGGGCCACCGTCGAGGCCTTCTGCCCGACGGCCACGTAGATGCAGTAGACCGGCTTGTCGGTCTGGTGCGTGTACTTCTGGTTGATGATCGTATCGACGAGCACCGCCGTCTTCCCGGTCTGGCGGTCGCCGATGATGAGCTCGCGCTGGCCGCGGCCGATCGGAATCATCGCGTCGATGGCCTTGATACCCGTCTGCAGCGGCTCACGCACCGGCTCGCGGTAGATTACGCCCGGGGCCTTGCGCTCGAGCGGCATCTCGTACTTTTCGCCGCCGATGGGACCTTTGCCGTCGAGCGGATTGCCCAGCGGGTCGATCACGCGGCCCAGCATCTCTTCGGAAACCAGGATCGAAGCCACGCGGCGCGTCCGGCGTGCTTCGTCGCCTTCTTTGACCTTGTCGACTTCGCCGAAGAGCACGACGCCCACGTTGTCCTCTTCGAGGTTGAGCGCCATGCCCGTCACGCCGCTGCGCGGAAACTCGATCAGCTCGCCGGCTCCCACGCCGCGCAGCCCGTAGATGCGGGCGATCCCGTCGCCCACCTGCAGAACGGTGCCCACCTCGTACACGTCGGCTTCAGCCTCGAAGCCGCCCAGCTCCCGTCGGAGCACCTCGGTAATTTCGTCCGGTCGAATCGTTGCCATGGTTCTATTTCGATTCGTTGCTGCCGTTTACAAACGTTGCCCTGCGCCGCAGGCGCTCACGCAGCGCCGCCAGTTGCTGGCGCACGCTGCCGTCGTAGACCGTATCGCCCACCCGGACCACCACGCCCCCGATGAGCGAAGGATCCTGCTTGAGTTGCAGGCGGATCTTTTTCCCCGTCAGCCGCTCCAGCTTTTCCACGAGCGGCCGGGCGCCCGCCTCATCCAGCGGGAAGGCCGTGCGGACGTGCGCCTCGACGATCCCCTGCGCTTCGTCCTGCAACGCCCGGTAGGCCGCCACGATCGCCGGTAGCAGGTTTTCCCGCTCCTTTTCTACCAGCAGTTCCAGAAAGCGGATGGTCAGCGGCTGCAGCCGCCCGGTAAAAAGCGTCTCGATGATTTTTTTCTTCTTTTCCCGCGGGATCACGGGGCTTTCGAACACGCGGGCCAGTTCCCGCGAGGCCGCGAAGGCTTCGTGCAGCGCGGCCACGTCGGCGTCGATCACCTCGGCCTGACCCCGCGCCCGTGCTTCTTCGAACAGCGCCCGGGCGTAGCGTCGGGCTACCGGATGGCTGATTCCCTGCATCACGCTTCAGTTTTTGCTTGCCGGAAGCGACTCCAGGAACCGCTCCACCAGCCGCCGCTGCCGGTCGGCGTCCAGGCTTTCCCGAAGGATCTTCTCGGCAGCCTGAATGGCCAGGTCGGCCACCACGGCTCGCAGTTCGTCGAGCGCCCCCTGCTTTTCGCGCTCGATCTCGGCCCGGGCCTGCGCCTGCATCTGCTGGATTTGCACCCGGGTTTTCTGGAGTTCCTCCTGGCGCAGGCGCTCGGCTTCTTCACGGGCTTCGCGCAGGATGCGCTGCGCTTCCTGCTCGGCCTCGCGGCGGATCCGCTCGTTTTCGGCCTGGATCTGGCGCGCCTCGGCCAGCGCCCGCTCCGCGCGACGCAGTGAGGCATCGATGCTCTCTTCCCGCTCTTTGAGCGCCTGAAGAATCGGCTTCCAGGCAAACTTGTAGAGCAGGAAGAGCAGCAGCAGGAAGGTCAGGCTCTTCCAGAAGATCAGTCCCGGCTCAACCGAGACCAGGTTGGCTGCCAGTATCAGGTTCATTGTTGCCCTGTGGTCTTGGGTCTGTATCACACACGCTTGTACCCCCGGAGAGGCAGCCTCGGCCTACCTCTCCGGGGGCAGCCTGCTTCAGGCACCCCCTGAGCGCGTCTTACTTGATCGCCAGCAGGAAGCAGATCACCAGACCGAACAGCGCCACACCTTCGATCAGGGCGGCGGCAATGATCATCGACGTCCGGATGTCGCCGGCAGCCTCGGGCTGGCGGGCCGAACCCTCCATGGCCGAAGCGGCCAGGCGGCCAATACCCACGCCTGCACCGATGGCCACAATGCCCGCACCGATACCGGCGGCAAGGAATGCCAGAGCAGTTGGTTCCATAGCTCCTTACGTATGGTTGGTTTTACAGGGTTGCTGGTTGTAAAAGAAGTTGGTTGTCGTTATCCATGGACGACCACACGCGCCCCATCGGAGGTCGGCACCGCATGCACGACCGGCTCGTTGCCCGCTTCCTCTTCATGCTCGTGATGTTCATGGTCGTGCTCGACCACCGACATGCCGATGAAGAGCGCCGAAAGCAGCGTAAAGACGTACGCCTGAATGAAGGCCACCAGCAGCTTGATGGCCGAGATAAACAGCGTCAGCAGCACACTCGGCAGCGTGCTCATCCAGGCCGCCAGTGCCCCGAACAGCGCGTTGATCATGAAGATCAGGCCGATCAGGCTCAGGATCACCAGCGTGCCGGCCGTCATGTTGGCAAACAGACGGATGGCCAGCGCCGCGTGCCGGGTGAACAGCCCCATGATTTCCACGGGAATCAGAATCGGCTTGACGAAAACAGGCACGCCGGGCGGCCAGAAAATGTGCTTCCAGTGATCCTTCGAGGCGTAGATCGTGCCGATGATGAACGTAAACAGCGCCAGCACGCCCGTAACGGCCAGGTTCGAAGTGGCGGCGCCCAGGTTGGGCACCAGGCCGAGCAGATTGCAGAACAGGATAAAGAAGAAAGCCGTCAGCAGGTAGGGCAGAAAGCGGTCGGCCTTCTCGCCGATGTTGGGCCGGGCAATCTCGTCGCGGACAAAAACGATGAACACCTCGGCCAGATTCTGCAGCACGCCCCGCGGTGCCGTGGTGCGGCCAATCCCTTTGCGATAGCGTTGCGCGACCGGAATGAACAGCGCCAGCACCAGCAGGGCGGCGATCAGGCCGAATACGTAGTGGCGGGTGATCGACAGATCCAGCACCAGCTCGCCCTCGCGTGGATGCAGTTCGGCATAGAGGTGATGATGTGCCGCGATCAACTCTTCCAGTTCGGCGGGCGACTCGTAGCGACGCCCCTCGTAGTCGGCCACGTAGCGACCGGAGTGCAGCGCCGAGGCCGTGCTGCCGAAGGCGTCCAGTCGCCAGGAGCCCTCAGACGTTCGCACCAAGAAGATCCGGGGCAACTCAATCGTCACGAAAGGCTCCAGCGCGACGTAGTAACCATCGGCTGTATGATGGATAAGCACCTCGCTGATGTTCTCGTTCCCTTCGCCCTCTTCGGCGGCCAGCAGCGGACGCGGTATCAATCCGAACAACGCGACGACGGCAAGCCACAGACCGGTCCGACGCCACCCCTGCTGAATGTGCGTACGATCACCCATGCGTTCGTTGCAAAGCCGTTCGATGCCAGCTCCAGATTTCCAGAATCAATCCCAGGATAAACACCCCCCCAAATCCTCCCAGCAGCGCCGTCGTGTGCAGATTAAACACCCTGATGCACACGGCCAGCAGCAAAAGCGCGCCGATCATCCGCACCAGCATGCCGCCGAGCACCCAGCGCGTAAAGCGCGCCATGGGCCAGCGCCAGGCCCGTCGGACGCCCCAGAGGCCCACCCCCGTGTAACCCCCGGCCAGGCCGGCTCCCGCCATCAGGCTGATCCAGAGGTCTTCCATGCTAAAGCCCGGACGATGAACCCGCCGGAACGATCGACGCGCGCCTGGAACGTAAAAACTAAAACGAAAGACCCCACCGGTTGGGCCCAACGCAATGAATTCTGAATAAATAGGGGTTTTATTTTTCATGAGCCGCGTCGTGCTCCGGCCGGCGCGACCGTCGTTGCAGTTGCGTATTCACCTGCCAGAGCTTGGCCACGATGGCCACCAGCCCCAGCACGACGCCGACCAGCGTAAGCCAGGGCAATGTGCCCAGCCAGCGGTCCAGCAGGTAGCCCCCGACCGCAAAAAACGCCATCCCCAGGGCCAGTTGCAACCCCAGTCCCATGTAAGGCCCCAGCGCCCGAAGCGCTTCCTGCATGGAGGAAGTCGCCTCGCCGGATTTCTTTCGGGCCTTCATGCCCCGGCGCCTGGTTCAACATCCGCCTTTCGGGCACGCGCAGCATCCCGCGCGGGCGTCGCCGCTTCTTTGTCGGCCGAAGGCGTCGCCTTCGTCTCGATGACCCGGTCGATCTTGCCCATGCGGCATTCGCCGTCGAAAATGGCACCCGCCTCCACAACGAGCCGGCCAGTCTGGATGCGTCCTTCCACCCGGGCCGAGTCTTTGAGCAGGAGCGTCTCTTCGATGATCAGATCGCCCTGGACCTGACCGGCGACGTCGGCGCTTCGGGCATGCAACTGTCCTTCCAGCACCCCTTCGGCCGCAATGATCGCCTTCCCCTGCACGTACAGCGTACCGATCACCTTCCCACTGATGCGGATGTCGTGTGGCGTGCGCAGCGTCCCCTCGAAAACGGTGCCTTCGCCCACCAGATTCAACTGGCCGGGTGCCGGCGTGCCGGATGCGCGGCTCATGGTCGCCTCCTTTGTGTTTCCTTTAAATAAGGCCATAACGATCACTGGATGACAAAATAGTTCAACGGATCCTGCGCCAGTCCGTGGCGCCAGAGTTCAAAGTGCAGATGCGGGCCGGTGGTAATTTCGCCCGTATTGCCGCTCAATGCAATCGCCTCGCGGTCGCGCACGCGATCACCCACCTGCTTGAGCAGGCGCTGATTGTGCTTGTAGACCGAGACGTAGCCGTCGGCATGCTGTACGATAATAACGAATCCGCCCGCCTGCGTCCAGTCTGCAAAGATCACATAGCCGCTGCCGATAGACCGTACCACGGTGCCCTCCTCCACAGCCAGATCGACCCCGTAGTGTCCGCTGCGGGCATCGAAGCCTCGAGTCAGAAAACCTGCCACCGGCGGCAGCACGGGAAACTGAAGCTGCAACAGTGGATCGCTCCGGAGCACGGCCGGTTGCACCTTCGGCGTCGTCGGAACCGTCAGTTCCAGTACCGGCAGGGCAGGCGGCTGGTGCTCCTGCCAGTTTTCCGATGTCGGTGCGGCCTCGGGTAGCATCACACCCGTTTCGCCGGGCGACTCCGGCCGCTCCTCGCCTTCCCCGGCCGGCGTCACTTCTCCCAGGATAAGCTGACGCAACCGGGCAATGTACTCCTGCTGGACCGCCAGCGAATCTTCCAGCGCAGCCACCCGCATACTGCTCAGCCGCGCCCGCTGCCGCATTTCCTCAGTCGCCACACCGGGAAATAGCTCGCGCAGCGGCGTCAGCAGCACCAGCGCCACCAGCATGGCGGCCAGCAGCACCGCACTTCCCCCGATCAGTGCCAGCAAACGAAGCGGCCGCAGCGTATAGGGCACGGGCGCCCCGGCATAGGCGTCTTCCACTACCAGGACCACGACTTCTTCATCCCAGCGCGCCAACAACTTTTTGAAAAAAGGCCACATGGCTACGTTTTAAGATTTTTTGCAACACGCCTGCAACAAACCGGCCGGCATTCCGGTTTACGAAAGCCGCCATCGGCAGGATTTTTTTCTCAAACCGTCACGTTACTGAACCTTACAGGAGATCCATGGCACACCATAAGTCGGCGATCAAGCGCATTCGTCAGAACGCCAAGCGGCGCGCCCGTAACCGCTACTACCGTAGCTGGATGCGCACCCTGATCAAAAAAGTACGGGCAGCCCAGTCGCGCGAAGAGGCCCTTCCCCTGCTCAATCAGGCTAAAAGCCTGCTCGATCGCCTTGTGGTTAAGGGCATTATACACAAAAACAAAGCCGCAAACTACAAGCGCAAGCTGGAAAAGTACGTGAACCAGCTGGCCTGAAGCGGGGCTCTTTTGCCCTCCTGAGCCTGCCTGCGGGTGGGCTTTTTTTGTACCTTCCTTTCAAAAATTACAAATCGGTTGCTTTACTCTACGCGAAATTTTGCGTATGATATAGCTGGTTGTGAGCAAAGCGGGACGGCTCTTCCAGACAGTATGGAAATTCAGTTTCGTACCTACTGAAAATCCTGTTAACGATTTCCTGTTCGGCATTGGAAAGCTTGCTTTCGCTTTCGCTTTTGTAAATTGTATCCAGAGAATCTTGTTAACCAGTAACCTTCAACCAGCCATGCACACGATGAAACCCCAACGCTACCTTCTGCTGACCGCGCTGACGGCCCTGACCATTCTGGGCCTGACGGGCTGCCGTTCGACTCCGGTCGAAGTGCTGGGCGTCGAAGGCCCCGACAGCCTGCAGGTCAACCAGAGCGGCACCTTCACGGCCACGATCAACGAAGACGCCAAGCCGCCTGTCGAATTCAGCTGGGACTTCGGGGACGGAAGCTCCGCGGCGGGCAACCCGGTCACGCACGCCTACACGGAGCCCGGCACCTACACGGTGACCGTCACGGCCTCCAACCGGGGCGGCAAGTCCACGAGCACGGGTTCGACCTCGGTGGTCGTTTACCGCCCGCCCGTGCCGGCCGAGATCATCTCGATCACGGCCAACCCGATGCAGCCCGATACGCGCACGGCCGTGCGCTTCAGCGCGAACGTGCGCGGCGACCAGCCCATCACGTATCAGTGGAACTTCGGGGACGGCAGCACCGGCTCGGGTGCCAACCCCACGCACACCTACAGCCGTCCGGGCACCTACACCGTCACGCTGAACGTGTCGAACAACGCGGGCTCCGACTCGCGCACGCTTTCGATCACCGTGCGCCCCTACGAGGCGGAGTACTGCGCCGACGTGACGGAGATGAACCCGGTCTTCTTCGACCGGAACTCGAGCGTGCTGAACGACGCCGCCCGCGAGGCCCTGCAGGAGAACCTGCAGATCCTGCAGGACTGCCCGAACCTGTCGGTGCGCATCGAGGGCTGGGCCGCGCCGGGTGAGCGCAACCCGCAGCAGCTTTCGACCGACCGTGCCCGTGCCGTGGAGCAGTTCTACACGAGCAACGGTATCCCGGCCAGCCGCCTGGTGGTGGAAGGCAAGGGCCGCGTCACCGGCGTGACGAGCAAGAAGGAAGGGCTGGCGCAGTACCGTCGCGCCGACACCATCCCGGTGCGGGGCGGCATGTAATCGCCTCCTCAGGCTGAAAACAGCAGCGGGCTTCTCCTTCGGGGGAAGCCCGCTTTTTTATGGCGCCGGATCTCCGGGCGACCGCGTCCGTTGTTTTCTACGCGTACGCCAACCGCCTCCCCCTATGCCCGGCTTCGACGAACACGCACAGCAACGGCTGGCGCAGGCCCTGAAGGCCGAAGCGCGGCGGCTCGGCTTCGACGCCTGTGGCATCTCGAAGGCCGAGCCGCTCGACGAAGAAGCCCGTCGCCTGGAAGCCTGGCTGAAGGCGGGCTACCACGGCACCATGTACTGGATGGAGCGCCACTTCGACAAACGCATCGACCCGACCCGACTCGTCGAGGGCGCCCGCTCGGTCATCTCGGTACTGCACAACTACTACCAGCCCGTCGCACACGACCCCTCGCCCGAGACCGGCAAGATCAGCCGCTACGCCTGGGGCGACGACTACCACGAGGTGCTGAAGGAAAAGCTCTACCAGCTCTTCGCCTGGCTCGAAGCGCAGGTGGGCGAGGTGCACGGCCGCGCCTTTGTGGATTCGGCGCCGGTCATGGACAAGGCCTGGGCCCGCCGCAGCGGCCTGGGCTGGATTGGCAAAAACACGAACCTGATCAACCGCCGAATGGGCTCGTTCTTCTTCATCGGCGAGCTAATCGTGGACGTGCCCCTGCCACCTGACGGACCCATCCCGGACTACTGTGGCACCTGCACGCGCTGCATCGACGCCTGCCCCACCGGCGCGCTCGTGCAACCCTACGTGCTCGACGCCCGCCGCTGCATCTCCTACCTGACCATCGAGCACCGGGGCGACGACATCCCGCCGGAGCTGCAGGAAAAAATGGGCAACTGGATCTTCGGATGCGACATCTGTCAGGACGTCTGCCCCTGGAACAAGTTCAAGTACGCCACGAGCGAACCGCGCTTCATGCCGCGCCCCGGCCTGCCCGACACGCCGCTGGAACGCTGGGAAGAACTGGACCTGGAAGCGTTCCGCCAGAAATTCCGCAAAAACGCCGTCAAACGGGCCAAGTTTGACGGCTTCAAGCGCAACGTGCGGATCGCGCTGCAGAACGTGCGCCGCGCCACGCTTCAGACGCCCGAGTAAGCCCGTCGCTCCCGCGGTACGATCACGGCCAGCCAGGCCAGCCCGATCAGTCCCTGCACCAGCGCAAATGCCAGCACGGCTTCTCGCAGCGAGAGCACCTGCCACTCCAGCAGCATGCTGGCCGCCAGAATCGAGCAACTCTCCGAAAACAGCACGCCCAGCCACTCCGTGGCAAACACGCGTCCCCGGAAGGCGTCTTCCGTGCGCTGCTGGAGCAGCACGCTTGCCAGCACCCAGTTGGCGCCGCTGGCCGCATGGGCCAGCAGCACGGCGGGCGCCACGGCATAGGTCCAGTCCTGCAACCCCACCACGCCATAGCAGAGGCCGCTGAGCACGATGCTCCAGCCCAGCACGGCCGGCCAGCGCCGCGCATCCCGGAAGATCGCCCGGGCCAGCACCGGTCCGATTCCCGTGCCCAGCCCCCGTGCGGCAAACAGCCAGCCGATCCCGGCCGCCTGCGCCGTCGGCTCGATCGCTTCGCCGATCAGCGCCAGCATGTAGACGAGCCCTCCGCCAGCCAGCGCCCAGGCGCTCTTGGCCAGGGCGATGCGCCCGACACCGGGGTGCGTGGTGAGGTAGCGCCAGCCGTCCAGCAGCTCGCGCCTGGCCGTCCGCAGCAGGCCGCCCGCGGCCGGGGCCGTCTGTTGCGGGATGACGGTCCGGTAGATGAAAAAGGCCGAGACCAGATAGGTCAGGCTGTCGATCACGAACACCGGCGTCGTGCCCAGCCAGGCCGTCACCAGTCCGCCCGATGCCGCGCCCAGCGCCAGCATCACCGACCAGGTGGCCGACATGAGCGCGTTGGCCGTCAACAGTTCGTCGGTGCGGACGATGTTCGGGATCGATGCGCTCTTGGCCGGCTGAAAGACGGCCGTCACGACCACCTGCAGCGTGGTCAGCACATAGACCAGGTACACCTCGCCGGGCTCGTCGATCAGCAGGAAGCCCAGCACGATCACCGCCCGCACCAGATCGGCCCCGATCATGAGCCGCCGCCGATCGAACCGATCCACCAGCAGCCCGGCCAGCGGCGAAGCCAGCGCCCAGGGAAGCAGCTTTGTCAGAAACACGCCGCCCAGCGCGAACGGCGAGCCGGTCAGTTCCGAAACCAGCGTGTACAGAGCGATCGTGTTGAACCAGTCGCCCAGCAGCGAGATGAGGTTGCCCAGCCACAACCGGCGGAAATGCACGTTCCGGCGCACCAGCGCCACATAACCCGTCGCCGGGGCGGCGCGACCAACCGGCCGGGACGGAGCGGCCTCCATGGGACGCTCAGGCCTCGGACGTCTCCTTTTCGGCCCCGTCGGATCCGGCCGGCACGGCCGGTTGCTCGGGCCGCAGCAGCGGAAACAGAATCACGTCCCGAATCGAAGGCTGGTTCGTCAGAATCATGGCCAGCCGGTCGATGCCGATGCCCAGCCCGGCCGTCGGCGGCATGCCGTACTCCAGTGCCCGCAGGAAGTCTTCGTCGATCTGCATGGCTTCCTCGTCGCCGGCCGCCCGCAACCGCGCCTGCTCCTCGAAGCGTGCCCGCTGATCGTCCGGATCGTTCAGCTCACTGAAGGCATTGCACAGCTCCTTGCCGCCCACGATCACCTCGAAGCGCTCGACCAGCCCGGGCTTTTCGCGGTGGCGCTTCGCCAGCGGACTCAGCTCGATCGGATAATCAATGATGAAGGTGGGCTGGATCAGGTGGGGCTCGACGAATTCGCCGAAAATCTCGTCGATGATCTTGCCGCTGCCCATTGTGTCGTCGATCTCCAGCCCCAGCTTGCGGGCGATCTCGGCCAGCTCGTCGCGCGACTTGCCGTAGAGATCGTAGCCTGTCCGCTCCTTGATCGCCTCGAACATCGGGATGCGCGGCCAGGGCCGGCGGAACGAGATCGTGTGCTCGCCCCACTGCACCTCCGGCGAGCCGGTCACTTCGGTGGCCACATGCTCGAGCAACTCCTCCACGAAGTCCATCATCCAGTAGTAGTCCTTGTAGGCCACGTACAGCTCGAGCATCGTGAACTCCGGATTGTGGAAGCGGCTGAGCCCTTCGTTCCGGAAGTCTTTACCGATCTCGTAGACGCCCTCGTAGCCGCCCACGATCAGCCGCTTCAGGTACAGCTCGTCGGCAATGCGCAGGTAGAGCTGCATGTCGAGCGCGTTGTGGTACGTGATGAAGGGCCGGGCCGAAGCGCCCCCGTACATAGGCTGCAGAATGGGCGTTTCGACCTCCAGATAGCCCCGTTCGTCCAGGAACCGTCGGATCGTCGTAATCATGCGCGCCCGCTTGCGGAAAACCTCCCGCACTTCGGGGTTGATGATCAGATCGGCGTACCGCTGCCGGTAGCGAAATTCCTTGTCCGTCACCTCGTTGTACACCTTCCCGTCCTGCTCTTTGACGACGGGCAACGGACGGAGCGCTTTGGCCAGCAACTCGAGGCGTCGGGCGTGAACGGTGATTTCGCCCATGCGCGTGCGGAACACGAAGCCCTCCACGCCCACGATGTCGCCAATGTCCAGCAGTTTCTTGAAGACCTGATCGTAGAAGCCTTCGGGCAGGTCCTGGCGCCGGACGTACACCTGAATGCGGCCGGTTTCGTCCTGCAGATCGAAGAAGGCGGCCTTGCCCATGATGCGCCGCGTCATGATCCGGCCGGCAATCGACACCTCGTAGGGTTCGGGCGCCGGCCCGTCCTCCCGCGGCTGGTGCCGTTCATCGTCAAAGTTCTGCAGGATCTCGGCCGCATGGGCCGTAACCTCCCAGCGATAGGGGTACGGATTGATCCCCATCGCTTCGAGCTGCTGGCGCGCCCGGCGCCGTTCCAGTTCCTGTTCGGTCAGTACGCGCTTCATGGCTTGCGATCCGACGGCCTGACTTTCGGAAAAACAAAACAAAAGACGCAGCCCGACGAGCTACGTCCTTTCTGCCGGAAAACCGGGTAGCAGGTGGTACCGTACGCCGGCAAAACGGGTTTCAGGAGCCGGGTGAATAGTTTTCAAGCGGGCGAATCGTCATGGGAACGGGCTGCAGCGGCCGATCGAGCATTGTCGGCGGAGCCTGCCGACCGGTGCTTCGCGGCGTGGGCACCCGCGCGATGGCGTCCATCACCTCGAAGCCTTCGACCAGTTCACCGAAGACCGTGTAGAGTCCGTCCAGAAACGGCGCCCCGCCCACCGTCTGGTAAAGCTGCCGGACCGAGTCCGGGAAGGCGAAGTCCGGGGCCGGGATCTGCTCCCGCAGGTAGACTTCGATCTCGTCCAACGTGGCCTCGTCGAATGTGCGCCCGACGACCAGGTAGAACTGGCTGCCGCTGGAGCGCCGCTCGGGGTTCACCTCGTCGCCCTGACGGGCGGCGGCCAGTGCGCCGCGTTTGTGGAACAGGCCGGGACGAATCTCGGCCGGAAGCGTGTAGCCCGGCCCGCCGGTGCCGTCATTCGACGGGTCGGCGTCCTTCGAGTTCGGATCGCCGCCCTGAATGACGAACCCGTCGATCACCCGGTGAAACGTCGTGCTGTCGTAGAAGCCTGCCGCCACCAGCCGCTTGAAGTTGTCCCGGTGCAGCGGCGTTTCGTCGTAGAGCCGCACGACCATACGGCCCAGCGGCGTACGGATTTCGTAGTAGTTGGTGGCGGGAAGCGCCAGCGTGTCGGTCGCCTGCGCCAGGCTATCGGCTTCGACCGACGGTGTGGACGGGGCCGACTGACAGGCTGCTACAAAAAACGCCAGCGCCACGCCTGCAAGCCATCGTATGTTCATGACAGCAAGGGTTTGAAGTATTCCAGAATGGCAATGCGCAGCAGCTTTTCCTGATCGTCGCGCGAGAGTTCGGGCCAGGGTGAAAAGGCGGGCTCCCAGGCCGTGGGATCGTTCGCGACGCGCCGGTACAGGCCGATGGCGGCAAACGCATGCCGGGCGCCTTCCATGATCACCTCCTGCTTCTGTTCCCGGGACATTCCGGGCTCGAAGCCGCGCCCCCGTTCCTGAATGCCGATCAGAAACAGCACCTGTTCGATGCCGGTTGGCGTTCGGCCCACCAGATTTTCCAGATGCGCCAGGAGCCACGCCCACCGCGCTTCCAGCTCCTGATCGGCCTCGGCGAGCCAGCGCGCGATCGGTTCCGTGTTATTCGATCCACTCACGGGCTTCATGGAGGAGATGTCGTTGATGCTGTCGCAACAGGCGAAGCAGCAACGCTCCAACGCGACGGGACAGGCTGCTCCGGGGTTGCGCCCGGACGAGCGGTGGAATACGCTGCAGCGCGTCTTCGACGGCTTCGAGTGCTTCGGACAGAGCGAACCACCACGACCGCTCCGGCGGTCCGGATTCGACGGGCCGCTCGTAGCGCAGCACCTGCTGCCCGCGTTCGTTCAGCGCCCCGCGCAGCATCTGGATGGCGGTCGCCAGCGTCTCGGTCATCTCCTGCAGCGTCTCCCGCTGGGCCAGCGACAGCGAGGCGTCTGCCGCCTGCTGCTCGCGCTGCAGCACGCGCTCGAGCATGGGCAGCAACGCGGCCAGCACCGATTGGAATGCCAGCGTGGCCGCTTCTTCACCCCTCAGCAGGGTTTCCAGTCGTTCCAGGGCCGGATGCTCGATCGTAGCAAGCTCAACGGTTGGTGTTTCGGAAGATTGCGTCCAGCTCTTTCGTAAAGCCGCAGCGCGACGGCGTCGTATGCGCATATTTCAAACAACTCATTCTCCGTCACTTAGTCCGACGGCGCCCAACTTTGCAGGGCAAGGGATGTTCCGGTCTGTCGCTATGGCAGACGTTCCGGCGGTATATCCGACCGCGTATCGAGCGCTTCCTGCAGCCGATCCAGCAGGGCTGTCGCCCGCTCGGGGGCCAGACGCCCACTGCGCACGCCCACGCGGATCATCTCGGTGGTCAGCGCCGCATAGACGGGCAGCAGGTGGGGCAGGTGTTGCTGCAACGTCTCCAGGTGTTGCGTGATCGGCCCCAGATCGCCCCGCACGGCCGGTCCGGTCAGCGCCTCCTCCGGCAGCAACTGCTCCAGGTTGTGCAGCGTGCCCTGCACCAGCGGCAGCAGCATGGCATGCGCTTCGGGTCGCGAAAGGCCGATGCTGGCCAGCACTTCGCCGGCCATGGCCATGAGCGCTCCCAGCCCGTTCGAGGCGAGTACGGCGGCCAGGTGATAGCGCGGCTTCGTCTCGGCCGAGAGTTCGACCGGTCGGGCCCCCAGCGCCCGTGCCACCTCGCGTCCCAGCGCGACCGCCTCCGGATCGCCTTCCAGCCCGACGGCAACGCCCGCCAGCGAGGGCGGTGGCCCCTGACGGGGAAACGACTGGACCGGGTGAAAGCTCAGCAGCAGGGCGCCGCGGCGTCCCACCGGTTCCAGCACGCGCGCCGGGAGCGCGCCCGAGGTGTGCGCCACCACCGTACACGGCCAGTCGTGCGGCACCAGTGCCAGTTGTTCGGCCAGGCCGGGCAGCGCGTCGTCCGGCACACAACAGAACACCAGGCGCACTTCACCCGGCAGATCTTCCAGGGCCGCCGACGCCACCGGTGCTTCCACCTGCGCGGCCAGCTCGCGGGCCGAGACCGGATTGCGGCTGATCACGGCGGCGATCGGGTAGCCGGCCGCCCGCAACGATTGCCCCAGCGCCCGCCCGACGGCGCCGGCTCCCACGATGGCCACGACCGGTTGCGGGACCGACATGATCCGAGCCGTTTGTGATCCGCGTTACGGGAAAAGTAGGGATGCCACCACGCCTGCGCAACCAGCTTCTCTCAGGTAAAGCATACGTCCTCAGGCCGCCCGGCGCACGTAGGCGATCGTCTCGGGCGTGAAGGGTACCTGCGGCACGTCGAAGTCGCGGTAGAAAGCCGACGGATCGCACGTGTTGCCTTCGATCAGCATGGCGAGTTGCTCCGGGGTGACGGGCAGCAGGCCGATGCGTCCCAGCGTGCCGACCAGCAGACGCACCGGCCCCAACGGCAAATGCAATTTGGGTTTCGGCCGTCCGCGAAGGGCCCGGGCGATCACGTCCAGGATCTCGTCGTAGGCGAGCGGCTGCGGGCCGGCCACGCAGTAGGTCTGGCCACGCGCCTCCGGCCTGGTCAGCGCCTGCGCAAAAGCAGCCGCCACCACCTCGACGGCCACCGGCTGCAACCGATACTGCCCGTCGCCGAAGACGGGCAGTACCGGGAGCGGCCGGACGAGCCGTCGGGCCAGCTCCGTGACGAACTCCATCGGGGCCCCTTTCGGATCGCCGAAAATGATCGAAGGCCGGAAGATCGTCCAGTGCGCAAAGCCGGCATGCCGGACGATTTCCTCCGCTTCCCATTTGCTCGTCTGATAGGCCGTCGTGCCGTCGGGGCGTGCACCGTTGGCGCTCATGTGGATGAAGCGCGAAATGCCAGCCTGCTGAGCCGCCTCCACCATGTGCAGCGTGCCCCGACGGTGTACGGCATCGAACGTAATGCCCTGGCGGGGCTTTTCGGCGATGATGCCCACCAGGTGCACCACGGCCTCGCAACCGTCGAGCGTGCCCGCGAACGTCTCGGGGCGAAGCAGATCGCCGCCCACCTTCTCGACGCCCTCCTCCTCGAAAGGTAGCGGATGGTCGGGCTGCCGCACCAGGCACCGCACCTCGTGGCCGGCCGCCCGCAGCGCCTGCAGCACGTAGCGTCCGACGAATCCGGTGGCACCGGTCAGATAGACTTTCATGGTTCAGGCCATGGTTGGAAGCATTAATGCACCTCAGGCCAGCGGCGTGGTCGGCTCGGCGCCCACCAGCGGCGAGGTCAGCGCCCGGACGCCCAGCGACGTACCCACGGCCAGCGCGGCCCCCAGCATGGGGTGATCGAGCGGTACGGTACGCGTGCGTCCGGCCACCTCGGCCAGCGGGACGGTGGTCAGTCGGCCGTCGCGAAGTGCCACCATACAGCCATACCGTTCGGCCTGCACCAGCGCGGCCGCGTAGGCGCCAAAGGCCGAGGCCAGGCTGCGGTCGTAGGCTGTGGGCGTGCCGCCCCGCTGCACGTGGCCCAGCACGGTGGTGCGCACCTCGCTCCGCAGGCGCTCGCGAAGCTGGCGCTCCAGTTCGTAGCCGATCCCGCCCAGCCGGATCGGGTCGGGGCTTTCGGGCACGCGCTCCCGCACGTGGAAGGAGCCCCCTTCGGGACGCGCCCCTTCGGCCACCACGACGATCGTAAAGCGACGGCCGTCGCTTTCGCGCTCGCGGCACACCTCGGCCACCACCTCCACGTCGAAGGGCAGCTCGGGGATCAGGATCACGTCGGCTCCGGCCGCCACACCCGCATAGAGCGCGATCCACCCGGCATAGCGTCCCATCGTCTCACAGATCATCACGCGGTGGTGACTCTGCGCCGTGGTGTGCAGTCGATCGATGGCCTCCGTGGCGATGTGTACGGCCGTATCGAATCCGAACGTACGCTCGGTGCCCCAGATGTCGTTGTCGATCGTCTTGGGCACGCCGATGAAACGAAGTCCTCGCTCCGAGAGTCCGTGGGCGATCGTCATCGTGCCATCGCCGCCGATGGCCACGATGCCGTCCAGCTCCAGCTCGCGGTACAGCGCGATGACTTCGGCCGACACGTCGGCCTCCCCCCGTCGGTAGTAGCGAAACGGATTGGCCCGATTGCTCGTGCCGAGAATCGTACCGCCCCGCGTCAGGATGCCGCTGACGTCCTGAAATTCGAGCGTCCGAAATCGACCTTCGATGAGTCCTTCGTAGCCGTCTTCGAAGCCGATCACCTCGGCGTTGGCCTGAAGGATCAGGCTCTTGGTGACGGCGCGGATGACGGCGTTCATGCCCGGGCAATCGCCGCCGCCGGTCAGCAGGCCGATGCGTAAACGTCGCGGCATGGCTGGTAGCACCGTATGTTTTTCAGGGCTTCAAAGGGTCAACCCCGTTTGACAGGCGAAGGGTCCGCGCCTATCTTTTCCAACTGGTAACGAATCCCCCACCGAATCGCCGCTCTGCCGGCGCTTTTCCATGAAGACGCGGGCGCGTGTGCTGTTGCTGGCCGCGGTGCTGGCCTCGTGTCTGCGGGCGGGCACGGCCCGGGCGCAATTGCAGGCGCTCTGGAGCGGCGAGCGGTTGCAGGCTGGCCAGACGGCCAACCTGTTTGCCCGCTGGGAGGGTACGGTGCCCTTCTACGGAACCCTGCTGGACGTGCCGCCCGACTGGTCCGTGCGCCGGGCATGGGCCGTGCGTCCGGGCCTCGGACCGATTCTCCTTCGGCTCGACACGCTGGCAAGCGGTCGCTTCCGGCTGCGGCCGGATCGGCCGATCGACGGTCCACTGGTGCTCTGCATCGAGACGACGCCGGGCAGTCCCGGCCTGACGCTCTGGCAACTGGCATCGCTTGAGCCCTCCGAGTCTTCCGCAAAAAAGCTCGAACCCCGGACGGCCGAAGTGCAGCGACAGGCGCTTTTCGTGCAACCGGCCGATACGGAAAACCCGCGCAACTACGTGCTGGCGGTGCGGCGCGGCGCCCGGCCGCTCCTGGTGACGGACACGCTGCTGCGCCGACTGGACCTGCGGCATCCGTTCACCGTGGCCCTCTGGCTCAAAAGCACCGACCGCGACGCCGTGGTGCTCTCCACCTGGCGCGGCGACGAGCAGCAGCCCTATCCGATCGAGCTCGTGCTGGACGCGGCCGGCTTTCTGCGGGCCTACCGGGGCCGCCCCGGCCTGCACCAGGGCCTGATCACGCCACGTCCCGTCGCCGACGGAAGCTGGCATCACATCGCGCTGAGCTACGATCCGGTCTCGGGCTGGACCCGCCTCTATCTGGACGGCCGCGCGGTCGACTCGCTCTACGCACCGGACGTCGCGTCTATCGATCCGCCGGAAGCGCTCGCCCTCGGCGGTCGCCCGGGCCAGATGGAAACCGACTTCGGGGGCCTGCTGGATGCGATCGTGCTGGATCGACATGCCTGGTCGGCCGCTCAGGTGCGCCGCCTCTTCCGAAGGGCCGATCCGCCCGCCGACGGCCTGCGTCTCGACTTCGAGGCGGCTACGCTTCGCCTGCCGCCGGGCATGCGTCGTCGCCGCGCCGATCTATTTTTCTTTGAGCCCCTGCAACACCTGCAGGCGCTGAGCACCGACGACGGCCAGGTGCTGCTGAGCTGGACGTGCACGGACCGGCAGACCCGCGCCTTTGTGGTGGAGCGCTCCACCGACGGTCGCGACTTTACCATGATTGCCCGCGTGCCGGCCGACTGCTCGGGCCTGCCCTTTACGTTCCGCGATCCGTCGCCGCCTGACGCCCCGGTGCTCTACTATCGGATCCAGCAGGAACTTGAAGGCGGCGTGCTTTACCCTTCCGCCGTGCTCAAGCTGGGAAGGGCGCCCGTGCAGTCCGGACGCGCACTGCTGGTGGGCAACTTCCCGAATCCATTCCAGGGACGCACCACCATTCAGTACGAGCTGCACGAGCCGATGCCCGTCCGGCTGTCGATCTGGGACCTCTCGGGCCACGAAGTGCGCGTGCTGGTCGATGCCGTGCAGTCCCCCGGACGGTACACGCTCACCTTCGACGCTACAGATTTGCCCAGCGGTACGTATTTTCTCCGCCTGGAGACGCCCGAGGGCGTGCAGACGCACAAGATGATCCTGGTCCGCTGAGCCTATGGAACGTCCTGCTTCGGTTTCGACAGGTCCCTACATCCCGCCCGATCGATCGCTGCCGGAGATTACCGTCAAGGCGCTGATTCTGGGCGTGATTCTGGCCGCCGTGCTCGCCGCGGCGAACGCCTACCTGGGCCTCAAGGTGGGCATGACCGTATCGGCCTCGATTCCGGCCGCCGTCATCTCGATGGGCGTGCTGCGGCTGTTTCGACGCGCGAACATTCTGGAAAACAACATCGTGCAGACGGCCGCCTCGGCCGGCGAGTCGCTGGCGGCCGGCGTGATCTTCACGCTGCCGGCGCTGATCCTGCTGGGCTACTGGCAGGGCTTTCCATATCTCGACACACTGGCCGTGGCGGCGGCCGGCGGCGTGCTGGGTGTGCTGTTCACGATCCCGCTGCGACGGGCGCTCATCATCGAAGGGGGCCTGCGCTTTCCCGAAGGCATCGCCACGGCCGAGGTGCTCATTGCGGGCGACGAAGGCGGGCGGGGCGTGCGCGACATTGCCGTGGCGGCCGTTGCCGGCGGCCTGGTCAAGCTGGCCCAGACGGGCTTCCGAGTGCTGGCCGGCACGGTGGACGGCGCCGTGCAGGTGGGCCGCGCGCTGTTCGGCTTCGGGAGCGAGCTGGGCGTGGCGCTGCTGGGCGTGGGCTACATCGTGGGGCTCCGCATCGCGACGCTGGTCTTCGCGGGCGGACTGATCTCGTGGCTGTTCGGGATTCCCATCTACACGGCGCTGCACGGCCTGCCCGAGGGTGCTGAAGGCTACGAGGCCGCCCTGCAGATCTGGAGCACCAGGATTCGCTACCTGGGCGTGGGTGCCATGGCGGTCGGGGGCCTGTGGGCGCTGCTGTCGCTGATCCGTCCGATCCGCGACGGCGTGCGGGCTTCGTGGCAGGCTGTTCGGGAGGCCCGCCAGGGGCATCAGGTGGCCATCCCCCGCACCGAACGCGACACGCCCATTCATTTCGTGCTGGCCGGCACGCTGGCCATGGCGCTGCCGCTGGTGTTCGTCTTCCTGCACGTGATCGATCAACCGCACCTGGGCGCCTCAGACGGCACCTACGCGGCGACCATCGCCTTCGGCGTCCTGTTTGCGCTCGTGGCCGGCTTTCTGTTTTCATCGGTGGCCGGCTACATGGCCGGTCTGGTGGGCTCGTCGAACAACCCGATCTCCGGCGTCACGATCGCCACGATCCTGACGGCCTCGCTGCTGTTGCTGTTGCTGCTGGGCAGCCAGATCGACCTGCAGGTGAACGCCGAACGGGCCACGGCGGCGGCCGCCACGGCCATCCTGATCGGCGCGGTGGTCTGCTGCGCGGCGGCCATCGCCGGCGACAACATGCAGGACCTCAAAACCGGCCACCTGGTGGGCGCCACGCCCTACAAACAGCAGATCATGCAGATGGTGGGCGTGCTGACCGGTGCGCTCGTGCTGGCACCCGTGCTGGAGCTGCTCTTCAATGCCTACGGACTCGGCGGCGTCTTTCCGCGCGAGGGCATGGATCCGTCCCAGATGCTCGCAGCTCCCCAGGCCAGCCTCATGCAATCGGTGGCGCAGGGCGTCTTTGCCCGGAGCCTGGACTGGACGATCATCGGGATCGGCGCATTGATCGCCGTCGCCATCATTGCGGCCGATCAGGTGTTGAAGGCGCGTGGCAGCAGCTTCCGGATGCCCGTGCTGGCCGTAGCCGTGGGCATCTACCTGCCGCTGGAGCTGTCGGTGCCGATCTTCGTGGGCGGACTCGTCTCGTATGCGGCCGGACGGGCACTCGGCGGGCGCCAGGAGTCGTCGCGCGGGCTGCTGTTCGCCTCCGGGCTGATTACCGGCGAGGCGCTCGTGGGCATTCTGCTGGCCATTCCGTTCGCGCTGGCCCAGAGCACCGACGTGCTGCGCCTGGTGCCCGACAGCTTCGCCCCCGTGGCCCACACGCTGGGCGTGCTCGTTTTCCTCGGCTTCGTGTACTGGCTCTACCGCGTCGCGCGTACGTAATCACCTGCTGCATCGAAAACATGCGGCGATCCTCCGTGTCCTTTATGCGTAATTCAGCCTGAGCGTTGACATCTTGCCTGCACAACCCATGGAAAAGCCAGAGGCCCTGTGGACGCGTATTGAAGTCAATCCGCGCATCATGCTCGGGAAGCCGGTCATTCGCGGCACACGCATTCCCGTAGAACTCATTCTGCGCAAATTAAGCGAAGGTGCCACCGAAGAAATGCTCCTGGAAGCTTACCCCCACCTGACGCGTGAGGACATTCGGGCTGCCCTGGCTTTCGCTGCCGCCCTATTGGCCAACGAAGAGTCCTTAACGCTTTAATTCATGCCACTGCGTTTCCTGGTTGACGAAAGTTGCGACTACATAGTTGTTCAAGCGCTTCGGCAAGCTGGCCACGATGTACTGGCGGTTGCGGAGTCATTACGCGGCGCTGAAGACCAGAAAGTAGCTGAATACGCCTGGCGGGAAAAACGCATCGTTATCACGGAAGATAAAGATTTTGGACGTCTGGTTTATGCGCAGCGACAGACGCAAACAGGCGTTGTGCTGGTGCGCTTTCCCGCCTCCCGTCGAGCCGACCTGTGCCCGGCGCTTCTCTCGCTAATTCAGCGGTACGAGAATCAACTGGCCGGGGCCTTTATCGTTTTGCAGCCTGAACGTGTTCGCTTTCGCAAACTTCCCGAATAATCAACCCCTCGTAGCCGGATCGTAACAGGCACCTCGGCCGCTCGGACTGGCAAAAGACCTGGCCTTCTCGTTTATTAGAGAGGATGGATCCGGTCTTAACGCAAACCAGAGGATCACCATGAAGCTCACGTATTTCGGACATTCGGCCTTCCAGATCGAGACGAACGGCACGACGCTGCTTTTCGACCCCTTCATCACGGGCAATCCGCACACGCAGGGCGTCGTGACGGCCGACCAGCTGCGACCGGATGTGATTCTGCTCACGCATGCGCACGGCGATCACTGGGGCGATACGCTGTCCATCGCCCGCCGCACCAACGCGCTGCTGATCGCCAACTTCGAGATCACTCAGTATGCCCAGAAGCACGGGCACAGCAACGTCCACCCCATGAACACCGGCGGCTCCTGGCAATTCCCGTGGGGCCGCGTGACGCAGACCTACGCCCGGCACTCGTCGTCATTCCCGGACGGCACCTATGGCGGCAACCCGAACGGCTATATCCTTGAGATCGAAGGCAAGGTGATCTACGATCTGGGCGACACCTGCCCCTTCGCCGAGATGGCCTGGTACGGTGAGGATTACAACATCGACGTGGCGCTCATGCCGGTGGGCGATCTGTTCACGATGGGCGTCGAGGGGGCCGTCCGGGCCGCCAAGATGCTCAAACCCGGCCTGATCATTCCAATTCACTACAACACGTTCCCGCCCATTCAGATCGACATCGAGCAGTGCCGCAAGCGTCTGGAGCAGGAGGGCTTCAAAGTGCAGGTCATGAAGCCGGGCGAAAGCCTGACGCTCTAAGGGGCTGGACTTTTTGCAGATAATTTGTAAATTGTGGTTGCGGGTACGGTCCGATCCCGTACCCCTTTTGCCTTCACCAGCCATCCCCCACCATGCGAGGCGCTGGATTTCAGGCGCTGCGTCGGCTTGCCCGTACGGGCAGCATGTTGCTGCTGCTGGGCACCGGTCTGAGCGACCCGGCCGCAGCGCAGGCGCCCGCCCAGCTCAACGACGGGCTGTATCAGAGCGAAACGGCCCGCCGTAGTTTCTTCGACGGCTATGCCGTGGGAACCGAGCTGTTCTGCTGCGCCCGCACGCTCAATCAGGAAAGCGGTCCGGCCAGCAGCGGCCTGTTCGGTCTGCCGCTGGGGTTGCGCTTTCACCTGAACTATGCGCTGGGTGACCGGCTCGATCTGGGCGCCGTGCTCAACGCCAGCGGCAGCACCACAGGGCGCACGCTGGCCGTCGACTGGATCCTGCTCAAGTTCTATCAGGCTTCGGAAAACGACAGCTATGCGTTTCGGCTGGCCGTCGATCCGTCGGTAGACGGCATGCTGGGCTTTCCACAGATCGATGTGGCGCTGCTCACCTCGTCGCTGCTTTCGCCGTTCGTAGTGGCCAACTACGCCATCGGCCTGCGCCGCGTCCGCACCGGCTACGAGCGCTGGACGCCGCTGGAGGAAGTCGAGACGTCCCCGAACGCCGTACTGATTGCCGCCGACCCTCCGCCGCGCTTCGAAATCACCTACCAGCAGGCTTTCGGCTGGGAGTTGCACCTGCTGATGAGCTATGCGTTGCTGCTCAACCCGGCCCGCAGCAACGTCTTCGTGGGCCTGACCGGCACAGCCCGCTACTACAACCTGATGGAGTCGGCCCGCGAGACGCGCACCGTAACGGAAGGAGCCGGCAAGCGCGGCGCCGAGGAAGCGACCGTCTGGGAACGCACCTACAACGGCGGCATCGTCTGGGCGCAGGGTGGCCTGGAATACAACCGGCCGTCCTATCAGCTTTCGCCTTTCGTGGGGCTTCCGTTGCTGTTCTGGTCTTCGGAAACCGAAGAAGCCGCGCCGCGTGTGCAGGCAGGCCTGCGCCTGACATTGCGCTGAAGGCGTATCGGGACGGCAGGCGAATAAGCGGTCGTATTCGGTGCGATGATCCTCGGCATTCTCTCCGATACGCATGGTTTTTTTCATCCGGCGCTTCCCGAGGCGTTCGCGGGCGTCGACCTGATTCTGCACGCCGGCGATGTGGGCTCTCCGGAGGTGCTCGAGCGACTCGAAGCGCTGGCGCCCGTCCACGCCGTCTACGGCAACATCGACGGCCCCGAACTGCGCCGGCGCCTTCCGTCTGAACTCTGGCTGACGATGGAGGGCCTGCGTATCTGGATGACGCATATCGGCGGACGTCCCGGGCGCTGGGCGCCGGGCATCGCCGCCCGTCTGCGTCAGGAGCGGCCGGACGTGTTCATCTGCGGCCACAGCCACATCCTGCGCATCGAGCGCGTCCCCTCGCTGGGCGGCATGCTCTACCTGAATCCGGGCGCGGCCGGACGCGAGGGCTTTCACCGCGTCAAGACCTGCGTGCGGCTGCACCTGGCCGACGGCCGCGCGCGCCAGGCCGAAGTCGTGCATCTGGATGAAATCCCCGAAGCGTCGGCGCCATGAGCAACACCACCACGGTCAGACCGACCGACCGCTTCGACCTGCGGGCGCTCTACGAAGCGAGCCGCCTGCTGAGCACTTCGGACGACCGGGCGGCCGTCGTGCGCAACCTGCTGCTCTCGACGCTGAGCAAGCTGCTGGTCACACGCGGTGCCGTGCTGCTGTTCGACCCGCTGACGCAACGCTTCCGGGTGGCCGACGCCCGGGGACCGATCGATCTGGCACCGGGCACCGAACTGGCGCTGCCGCTACCGAATACGGATCGCCTGCTGCACGACGCGGAGGTGCCCGAAACCCTGCGCGCCCGGGGACTCTGCCTGCTGGTGCCCCTGATGTTTCGCCACCGGCTGCTGGGTCTGCTGGCACTGGGCCGTAAGGCTACGGGCCAGCCGTTTTCGAAGCGCGAACTGGAGTTCGTGCAGGCGCTGGCCACGCTGTCGGCCGCCGCGCTGCACAACGCGCTGCTCATCGAGGAACTGCAACAGGCCAACCGGGACCTGGATCTGCGCCTGCAGCAACTCGACACGCTGTTCGAGCTGGCACAGGAATTCAATGCGACGATCGATCGAAACCGGCTGGCGCATCTGCTCTCGCTGGCGCTGATGGGCCAGCTCCTCATCAACCGCTATCTGTTGCTGGTCCGCATCGAGGCCGCCGACGGCAACGCCACGTTCGAGGTACTTGCCAGCCGCGGACTGCCCTCCTCACTGCCTCCGGAGCGTATCGAACAACTGGGCCGCCTCGAACAGCCGCTGTTGCTGGAAGAAGCGCCCCCCGCCTGGGACTGGCTGCGGGCCTTTCAACTCTACCTGGTGCTGCCCATCCGGCAACAGGGGATCACCCAGGCCGTGCTGGGCCTGGGCCGGCGCATCAACGGCGCGCCCTACGGTCCGGGCGAACTGGAGTTTCTCTACGCGCTGGGGACGCTGGCCGCCTCGGCCATCCGCAACACGTTTCTGATCGAAGCCCAGATCGAACGCCAGCACCTGGAGCGTGAGCTGCAGCAGGCCCGCCAGATCCAGCAGCGCCTGCTGCCCCGGCGACTGCCCGAAGTGCCGGGCGTGGAGCTGGCCGCCTGTGCCCTGCCCAGCCAGGAGGTGGGCGGCGATTATTATGATGTACTGCGCGAACCCGACGGGAGTCTGCGCCTGGCCATCGCCGACGTGGCCGGCAAAGGCATGGCCGCCGCCCTGCTCATGGCCAACCTGCAGGCCTGCCTGCACGTGCTCGTGCCGCTCGAAAGCACGCTGGAACGGAGCACGGCCCAGATCAACCGCGTCGTCTGCGAAAACACCGAGGCCGACCGCTTCATCACGTTTTTCCAGGCACGCTACACCCCCTCCACCCGTCAGCTTGCCTACGTGAACGCCGGCCACAATCCGCCGATGCTGCTCCGCGCGTCCGGCCGGGCGGAGCGGCTGAGCCGCGGCGGCCTGCTGCTGGGCGTGCTTCCCGACGCCCGCTACGAAGCCGAACGCCTCTCCCTTGCGCCGGGCGACCTGCTCGTGCTGTTCACCGACGGCGTCACCGAAGCGATGGGACCCGGCGACGAACCCTTCGGCGAAGACCGCCTGCTGGCCTGCCTGCAGGCCCACCGCCACGCCTCGGCCCGGGCCATCGTCGAGGCCGTACGCCAGGCCGTCGAGCAGTTCACCGGTCGCCCGGCCAACAGCGACGACGACTTCACCCTGGTCGTTCTGAAAGTGCTGCCTTCCTGAGCCGGAACCTTTATCACAACATCACAAGTTCTGCAAAAGTAGCTGCTGATCGCCAGGTGCCATGGCCATTCTGACCGTTCCTAAAGTGCTCCGCGAAAAACTCGGCGACGATGGCGTCGAGGCGCTCATCGCGCTTTTGAACGAAGCGGCCCATCACGAGCGCAACAACCTGCTGGGCATCCTGGAGGAACGCTTCGAGCGGCGGGTGACGGAGGAAGGTAAGCGGCTGGAAGTGCAGATAGCCGAGACGGAAAAGCGTCTGGATTATCGAATCACGGAGGAGGTGGCCAAGCTGGACAACCGGATCACCGAGGAAATTGCCAAACTGGATAACCGAATCACGGAGGAGGTAGCTCGGCTGGACCGTCGCCTCACCGAAGAAGTCGCTCGTCTGGAGACGAGGTTGAGCACCCAGATGGCCGCAACACGCGCCGACCTGATCCGGTGGATGTTTATCTTCTGGGTGGGACAGATCGGAACACTCGTTGCCCTCCTGTTTGCCTTTCTCAGGTAAACAGGATTTTGTGCTTTATTCCATCCAGTATTTAGCGTAAAGGATTGCCGTTCTTCCTCACTGCCCGGCCAGCACAAGGCCGCTCAGCGGGGGTAGCGTCAGACGAAGCGTATCGGCTGTGGCGGTGACGGCATAGCCTTCGGACACCGTCGCCAGTCGGACCTGGAAACGCTCCGCTTCAGGCAACGACAGGGCCACCTCCCGCGCGTTTTCCTCCCGGTTGAGCGCCACCAGCACCTGCTCGCCCGCCAGCGCCCGTCGGAACACGAACAGCCCGCCGTCGGCCACCAGCACCTCGAACGTACCGCGACGCAGCGCGGCCGACTGCTTCCGCAGGGCGATTGCCTGCCGGTAGAAACGAAAGAGCGTGCTGTCGAAGCGCACCGGATCGGGCCGGCGCGGCCGCCCCAGCGGATCGGACGCCTCGTCGGCGTAGGTCAGCTCGGGCCAGACCATGGGCTTGCGATCGTCCGGGTCGTCGGCACCCCACATGCCCGCCTCCGTGCCATAGTAGATCATCGGCGCGCCCACGTAGGTCATCTGGAAAAGCGCCACCAGGCGTTGAATGGCCTGGTCGGTGGCATCAGGCGCCTGCACGTCGTAATCCGGGTTGTGACGCGGCGAGTTATCCCGATCGTAGCCGAACTGTTCGCGGTGCACATCCGCCGGATCCCGGTTGACGATCATCGACGCCAGCCGATCCGTGTCGTGCGAGTCGATCAGGTTCTGCATGGCGTACTGCACGGCCACCGGATAGCGATTGCGGCGTTCGTCGAGCAGGCGGGCAAACTCGGGCGCCTCCAGTCCGAAGTCGATCAGAAACGCCTTCACCGGAAAGGCAAACGCATAGTAGTTCATCGTGGCCGAAAAGCCGCCCTGCACGATCATCTCGCTGGCGTCCTGCCAGAGTTCGGTGACCGTGTAGGCGTTCGGATTCAGCTCCCGCACGTAGGCGTTCCAGTCAGCCCAGAAGCCCACGGGCACCTCGTTCGTCACGTCGAGCCGCCAGCCGTCGATGCCGTCGGACGGATCGCCATCGCCGTCGGGGTCCATCCACCGAGCCGTGGCGTGGAAGATGTAGCGTTTGGGGCCGGGATGCAGGTCGGTGCCATCCTCGTTGTCGGCAAAGACAGGGAGCGTCTTGACGCCCCACCAGCCCTCGTAGTCGAACTCGTTCGTGTCGGGGGTGGCCGGGTCGTCGAAGCTGTAGACGATGTACCAGTCCCTGTAGGGCGAGTCCTGCTGACGGCGGCGCAGGTCGGCGAAGGCGAAAAAGTCGCGGCCCGTGTGGTTGAACACGCCGTCGATGATCACGCGGATGCCGCGGGCATGGGCTTCCCGGATCAGTCGCAGAAACAGGCTATCGGCGGCCGTCCAGTGCCAGGTGTTCGGGTCTTCGGTTTCCTGCGCCATGAGTGCCAGGTCGCCTTCCGGATCGGGCCCGAAGTACGGGTCGATGTGGTGATAGGTGTTGCCGTCGTACTTGTGCAGCGAGCGGGCGTAGAAGACCGGGTTGAAGTAGATGGCCGTGATGCCCAGCTCCTGCAGATAGTCGAGTCGATCGATCACGCCCTGCAGGTCGCCGCCGTAGCGCCGGTGAAAGACCGCATAACTTTCGTAGAAGTCATCGCCCATTTCCCGTTCCCAGTCGTCGCGGGCGTACCAGTCGCCGGTCCAGGGCGAAATCCGCCACGAGGGCGGCGCCTCGGGCAGCGCGGGCGGATACTCCAGCGATTCGCGGGTGGGATCGTTCGTGGGATCGCCGTTCCAGAAGCGCTCGGGGAAAATCTGGTACCAGACGGCATCGGCCGCCCAGTCGGGCACGCGGGGACCGGAGGGACGCTCCGGCGCGCATCCGATCAGCAGCAGTGCCAGCAGCAACAGGCGTCGCATGGGGCAAGGTCTTCTGTGCAGAAGATGGTCGATCTTCAGGGGGCAAACAGCACCGGTCGGGTTTCCGCGTGGCCGCTGGCTTCGAGCCGCACCAGATACAGCCCGGCCGCCAGCTTTTCAGGCGTCCAGGTGATCGTGTGCCGTCCGGCCGCCTGCAGGCCGTCCGCCAGCGTGGCGATCCGACGCCCCAGCAGGTCGTAAACGGCCAGCTTCACCCGCATCGGCTCGGGCAGCGCGTAGTGAAGCGTAACCTGTGTGCGAAACGGATTCGGAAACGGCGCTTCCAGCCGCACGCGCTCCGGCCGCACCGACACGTCGCCCGAAGCAAGGCCCACGGTGATCAGGCCCGGCTCGGCCTGCCCCACATAACGGTTCGTGTAGAGCCGGAACTCGCCGGGCAGCAGTTCGATGCCTGTATTCGGATCGTCGACCACCAGCGAGTCGCCGTTGAAGTAGTCGTACCAGGTGCCCGTCTGCGGGAACGTGGGCGTGACCACCAGCGGCTCCAGGCCGAAGTTGCCCACCACCACAACGCTCAGCTCCGGATGCGTGAGCGAGAGCCACCGACCGGGCACGCCGTGCTGCAATCGCATGCGCACCTGCGTCTCCGGGCTGCGGAACACGGCATGTTCGCGCCGGAGCCTGAGCAGCTCGGCCCAGGTCTTGTACAGCTTCATCCGGAGCGGATCGTTGCGATAGTCCCAGCGGATGGGCTTCGGATCGATACGGCCGGGTGCAATAGACGGACAGCTATCGCCCGCGCCTTCCAGGCACTGCTCGCCGCGCTCGCCGTAGCCATAGCCCAGCTCGCCGAACTGCCAGATCATTTTCGGTCCGGGCACCGTGAAGAAAAACGCCCCGGCCAGCTTCATCCGATCCAGCGCCACGGGCAGGCTCCGCACGTCGTAGGATCCCTGCCGCGCTCCGTAGGCCCGCATCCGGTACATGAGCCACTGCTCGTCTTGGCTTTCCATGTAGGCGATCAGGTTCGGCGTCGGGAAACCCCGGTTTTTGTAATAGATCGTGGTCAGATCGGACGAAAAGTTCGGGTCGTTCAGGTACCCCGTCACGCTCTGGCTGAAGGCGCGGTTCAGGTTGTGCCAGAGTAGCATCCCGGCGCGTCCACGATCCTGCCCGTAGGCGGCCAGTTCTTTTTCTTCCTGATTGTCCGCAAAGTGCTCCAGAATGATGTAGGCCGTGGAATCGACCGCCCAGATCGCATCGGCCATGCGCTTGAGCAGCCGGATGCGCGAGGCGTCGTAGGCGCTCCAGGCACCGACGTCGTTGTCGGTGTATTTCTGCGTAAAGCCTTTCGAAAGGTCGAAGCGGAAGCCGTCCACGCGGAATTCCTCCAGCCAGTAGCGGTTGGCCCGGTCGAGCCAGTACTGAATGTAGGGGTGCTCGTGGTTCAGGTCGTAGAATACGTTGAAGGGATGGCGGGCGGGGATGTTGATGAAAGGATTGTCTGCGGTGGGGCCGTAGAGCTGCACCAGCGGCGAATTGCCCGTGGCATGGTTGTAGACGACATCGAGGATGACGGCAATGCCGCGGCGGTGGCACTCGTCCACGAAGCGCTTGAGGTCGTCGGCCGGACCGTAGTACTTGTCGGGCGCCAGATGAAAGGCCGGGTTGTAGCCCCAGCTGATGTTGCCGTCGAACTCGGCCACGGGCATCAGTTCGATGGCGTTGACGCCCAGGCGCTCCAGGTAGTCGAGCGTGTCGATAAGCGTGGCGTAGTCGTGCTTCGCCACGAAGTCGCGAAGGAGCAGCTCGTAGATGACCAGCTCGTGCGCGGGCGGCCGCTCGAAGTCGGTCACCTGCCACTGGTACTGTGGCGCGCCGGGTTGCAGCACGGCCACGATCCCTTCGGTCTTGCCGGTCGGGTAGGGTTTCAGGTTCGGGTACGTGCTGCTCGGGATGAACGGATCGTTCCAGGGATCGAGCACCTTGTGCGCGAACAGATCGGCCAGCCGCAACTCGCCGTCGATGAAATACTGGAAAGCGTACTCCTGCCCCGGCGTGAGCCCTTCGATGGTGATCCACCAGTGGACGCTGTCGGGCCGCGGTGCGTCGCGGTACATGAAGTAGGCCGGGTCCACCTCCCAGTTCGTGAAGTCGCCGATCACGTAGACGAACGACTTGCCCGGCGCATAAAGCGAGAGCGTGACCCGTGTGGGATCGTTCGGGTCGTAGTTGATCCCGTCTTCGATGCCGGGCGGACGCGGCCGGTCCTCGACGGCAGGGTTGCGAACGGCGTAGAAGGCGGCTGTATCGGCTTCGCCCAGCGAGTTTTCGGCGATGGCCAGCACGTCGAAACGACCGGGCACGTTCAGCGTCAGCGTGTAGCGAAGCGTGTCGTCGGTGGTCTGCGCTACTTCGACGCCTTCGACCAGCAGGCGGAAGGCCGTCAGCGTGGCGCCGGCCCCCGGATCGGCCACGGCGACGACCTCCACGCTGGTGTCGCGCGGTGCGATGAGCGGTCGCAGCGGCGTCACGCTCGGCGCGGCAAACGTGACGGCCAGACCGGGCGGCGCCACGTCCACGAAAATGTCGCGGCCGCCCACGTCTTTGCCCTCACGCGAGCCGTCGGCATTCCGAAAGACGAAAGCCAGCTTGAGGATCTGCTCGTCGTAGATGTTGTCCCACGGCGGCGCCCCGGGCGGCGGCGTGCCCGAGTAATCCTGATAGTAGGCGCGAATGTCGGGGATGTGCAGGCGATAGAGGTCTTCGCCGATGCGCTCCATGCGGATGTCCGCACGGTTTTCGCCCCAGTCCGCTTTCACATAGCGCCAGTCGGTGTCGGTGCGGCTTTCGTTCGTGATGACGCCCGTGTGCGCGTAGACATCGCCCGTGTAGCCGGCCAGCCCGCCCGTGCCTTCCTTCGCATTGAAGTAGATCGTAACGGGCCGGTCCACGCGCACCACGGCGGGATCGGTCCAGACCACCTGTGCCAACGCAGCGGTCGCGCCATACCAGAACAGCAGCGCAAACAGCCAGAACCTGCGCATGACTTTCGGATTTTTCTTCACGAATTCGCCCATGCCTGTATAAGCGGCGCGCCGTCTCCCGGCGCCACTTCGGCTGCGCCTTCGTGGCTTGCACCAAACAGTCTTCAGAAAAAATCGGGCGGGGTCGAGGCGGCCGGACCTACGGGTATGGGTATGTATTGCCCCGACCCCGCCCATTTCATGCACCCGGGCTTACCGGACGATCATCATCTTGCGGGCGAAGATGCCCGAAGGTGTCTCCAGTCGGTAGACGTAGATGCCGCTCGAGAGCCCGTCGGCGCGGAAGGTGACCCGGTAGGTGCCGGCCGGCTGCACCTCGTCGACGAGCGTGGCCACCACGCGACCCAGCAGGTCGTAGACGCGCACGCGCACGGGCTGCGTCTCGGGCAGCGTGTACTCGAACGTCGTGCGGTCCGCGAACGGGTTCGGGTAGTTGCGGCTCAGCGCGAAGCGCTCGGGCCGCGTGCCGTCGATCGGCTCGACGGCCGTGGGCGAGGTGCCGGCCGGATAGCAGAGGTCCTGCACGTCCTGCGGCAGCGAGGCCACGTCGGCCGTCGGATTGCACTCGAACGGCAGCAGGCCGCTTTCCTGAAACTGCACCAGCGGCATCGTGTATTCGGTCGGCCAGTTCTTGGCCGCCGAGGGCAGGATGTACTGATAGCGACGCCGACCGGGATCGAATCCGCCTTCCCCTTCATCCACGTAACCATCCACCACGTTGCCATAGCGGTAGCGGAAGCCGATGCCGTTGTAGGTCGGACCGGTCACCGTGAGCGTGCCCGTGTAGATCAGGTCGCCGTCGTCATCCGAGAGCAGCAGCGGCTCCAGGTCGCTCAGACCCAGCGGCATCGCCTGCGTCAGCCGCCAGAGCGGATCCTCGAAGACCACATAGACGCTGTCCTTTTCCGGATCGAAGGCCCGCTTGACCTGGAAGTTCAGCGCCGGGCTCATGTCGACCTGGAAGGTCACGTCGATCTGCGTGCCCTCCGGAATCACGTTCCCCTCCCGCACGTCGTTGAAAAACTGCACACCCAGATCCAGCGGGTCCTCGCCCGTAAAGACGAGCCGACGGTTGCTCCCACCGTAGTCCAGCGGTTCTTCCCAGCCCTCCGGCCATCCTTCGGCCTCAAAGTCCACGTAGAATTTGTAGTTGAATTCCGTATTCGGGAAGTTGGTGATCGGAATAGAGGTCGTGTACTGGGTGGGATCGACCGACTCGAACAGGGCGCAGTCGTCCGGGTTGCCGGCATCCAGACAGTTACCCCAGCCGTTGAAGTCGCCCCGCACGATGAGCGTGTCGCCTCGCTGCTTATCGAACAGTCCGGCGTTCACCAGCGGGTCGATATCCACGGTGAAGATCACGTTGGCCGTCACGCGCTGCTGGCCCAGCAGGTCCACCGGCTTCGTATTGCCGTAGTAGACCCAGTGCAGCGTCGTGTCTTTGTCGGGGATGACGAACGACCGGTTGCCGCTCAGATTGCCTTCTTCCCAGCCGTTGGGCTCGATGAAGAACTTGTACTCCTGGGTCGTGCCTGCCAGCGAGGCCGGATAGTAGGCCACACCGGAGAACAGATGGTAGCCGGGCATGTTTTTGTCGCTGGACTCCCGCTGCAGGATTACCCGGGTCGTGCCCCAGTCCAGCGGACCGGCCCCGTTGAGCGGATCCCCCCGCACGCCCACGACGATGCTGTCGGCGTTCGGATCGTAGCCATCGGCCGCGCCTTCCTCGGTACTCACGTAAACGCGGAACCAGACGGCGATCGTGTCGGGTTTCTGCTGCCAGGGCCGCCAGTCGTAGGCAAAGTCCCCACCTTTCTCGAAGAAGTGGAGCACCAGCGTGGTGTCGCCTGTACCGGCCGCCAGTACGTGGTTACCACCATCTTCCCAGCCGCCGATGCCGGTCGCCTCGGCCTGCGAGGAGAAGAATTTGAACTGCAGTTCTTCGTTGTCGGGGATCTGGAAGCTGATCTCCCAGTAGTCCCCGCCCACGTTCATGGGCTTGAGCGTGGTCTGATCGTCCCAAGAGATCACGTTGCCGTCGGGCAGCGTGAAGGGCCAGTCCTGGTTCGTAATCTGGCCGCGCACCTGGATGAGGCCGTCGGCCGTGCCCGTCGTGTCGGGCAGCGTGGCCGTGTTCAGGCGCAGCGTGACGGTGCGCTGCGCCAGCGCCTGGCCGGCCATCAGCACCGCCGCCAGGAGCAGCAGTGCCAGGCGGCCGCCGATTTTTGTGGTAGCGCTTACCATGGCGGTTTCACCGGTTTGGTTGTTGGGGTCTGGTTCGGGGTATGGTCAGAAGCCGACCATCAGCGTAAAGCGGTTGACGCCGTTGAAATAGCGCCAGCCTTCGTAGGCGTAGTCGAAAGTCACGTAGAAGGCACCGAACCGATAGCGCAGGCCACCGCCCAGCGAGAACGTGTGGGCGCTGTCGGTCAGAAACAGCTCGCTGTAGCCGCCGCGCAGCAGGAGCAGGTCGCCCAGCAGCCCGAGCTCGGCCCCCACGTTCACGTACTGGCTGCTGTTGCTCGGGCTGAGCGCATCAACGGCCAGCGTCAGCCGGTAGCCGTCGCGCTGCCAGACCTCGCCGGCCAGCCCGATGCGCATCGTCAGCGGTAGATCGAACGGGTCGGTGCGCAGCTCGGCCCGGTTGCTCGTGTTGTTGCCCCGGTTGTTCGGATCAATGTCGACGATCGTCAGCAGGTCGTCGCCGCGCATGCGCATCTTCGTGCCGAAGTTCGTGATGGCCGCCCCCAGGCGAATGCCCCGGAACGGCGTCACGAACAGCGTCCCGATGTCGAGCGCCAGTCCGCTGGCCGTCGAGAAGGAAATGCGCTCGGTGATGAACTTGACCGAACCGCCGATCGAGAACCGGTCGGTGAGCGCCCGCGCATAGCTCAGCGCCACGGCATAGGAGGCGGCCGTGAAGGTGCGTCCGGTGCCCTCCTGCTGCTCGACGGTGGTTTCTTCCATTTCCGGCGTGCGCACGGCCGTCACGCCGATACCTACCGTGCCGGCGCCCAGCGGCGTCGCCACGGCCACGTAGTTGACCGAGATGTCGGCCAGCCACTGCGCATATTCGGCCGTGAAGGTGCCGCGCGTCAGCCCGGTCAGACCGGCCGGATTCCAGTAGATGGCCGTCGGGTCGTCGATCGTTGCACTGACGGCGCTACCCATGGCGGTAGCACGCGCTCCGATCGGAATGCTCAGAAACTCTGCCGCGGCCGTACCGGCCCGCGTGACCGTGCGCGTCTCGCTGGCAAACTGCGCCTGCGCCACGCCGGCGGTCAGCACCAGCAGCCAGAGCATTGCCGCAATCGATCTATGTCCACGCATGGCGCTCATTTGATGATGGCAAAGGTTCCGGTTTTTTCGCCGATGCCCGGCGCTTCCACGTGGTAGAGGTAGACGCCGTAGGAGACCTCGAGCCCGTCCTCGGTGAGCAGGTCCCACACGAGCGTTCCGTTCATCAGCGAGGCGGCATCGAGCCCATCGTTGGAGCCCTCGTTCAGGCGAAGCGTGCGCACCAGCCGTCCGCTGATCGTGAAGATGCGCACGGTGGCCTGTGGCGGCAGGTGGATGAAGTGGATGGCCCGCGGGCCCCGCCCCGTCGTGTAGGGGTTCTGCTGCTCGAAGCGGTTCGTGGCGATGTACGGGTTGGGTACCACGCGAATCTGATCGAGCAGCGAGCGGGCGGCCTCCCGATCCACCGTCGGTCCTCGGGCCGTGAATTCGAATACGTCGGATGAAAGGAACGGCTTGCGCGTGATCAGCGTGGCCACGTCGCCCTGCTGCGGATTGCGCCGCCCCGTCTGTGTGATGTCGAGCGAAATGCGCCAGGTGACGCCCTCGCCGCCGCCGGGCAACGGTTCGATCAGCACCAGGTAGTCGCTGGCCGGAGGATTGGCTTCAGGGCTGGCCGTAAAGCGCGCCGGGGTATCCGACAGAATGCCGCCGTCCGTGTTGTCCCGATCCAGGAAGGCAAATTTCACTTCCTGGCCGGTGGAAATATTGACCACCCGGACGTTCGTGGGCCGCGCCGGGATGGTCTGCGCCCCGATCCGGAGCGGCTCGGACATCACCTCGCCGTCACCCACAATCTCGACCCGATAGTCGGCCGGATTTCGTAGCCCCTTGATGAACGGCGGCTGCACGAAGGGCTCCATCACCGGATCGTACACGTCCGGGTTGTTCCAGCCCGACTTTGTGCGGTCCTGCACCACGTAGGGATCCGGGAAGAAGATGAGCTGGAAGCCGTCGACGATGGGCACCTCGCGGCCGGGCTTGAAGGCCGTCGAGCGACGGATGAGCGTGTCGGGGTTGTCCGGATCCGTGATGTCGATCAGCGAGAAGTTCTTCGTCGTGAGCGTGTCGGGCGCGGTGCGCGTGCCGGGGATCAACGTGTCCTCAAACACGACGCGATAACGCGCCCCGTCGCGCACGGCCCGCGGGTCGATGATCTGATAGCCGATGCGGCTGGTCGTAAAGCCCTGCACGCGCGGCAGGAAGCCGTCGACGTTTTCCAGCTCGGCATTCCGGTAGCCGGCCACGGGCGCCGTGGGCGTCACGCGCACCACGTTCGGGCCGGTCTCGATCGTGCCGTCGGGCAACCGCCGGATGCGAATGGGCGTCTCGGTGGGGGCGATGTTCGCCTCGGCCGCGCCGAAGTCGTAGGCCGTCACGGCATAGTAGTAGGTGATGCCGTTCGTGACGGTCGTGTCGACAAACACGTGCCGGATGCCGGTGTCGTCGCCCAGGTAGAACTTGATCCCGTTGATGTCGACGGGATGGAAGCCCCGGATGCCGTCTTTCAGGTCGAACTGGGCGATCGGCTTGCGGAAGGTCAGGTTGCCGAAGCCGTCGGTGATGACCAGCGCGTCGAGGAAGGCCGGATCGGTGGCCCGGTAGATCCGGTAGCCCTCGAAGTCCCGACCGTTGAGCCCGATGCTTTCCAGATAGGAGTCGACGGACTCCTCGGCTTTCGAATCCCAGTAGAGCGTCACGCGGCCGTCGCCCGGCACGGCGACCACGGTGGGTGTCAGCGGCGCCTGGGCGAACTGGTAATCCTCCGAGTAGGCGCTCAGTGCGTAGTCGCGGCCCTTAAGCGCTTCGGTTCGATTGGCCGCCAGCACGATGGCCAGCGAGATGCGTTCGATCTGTCCGGCCCGGAGCGGGAACAGCCCGCTGGAGACGGCCAGGTCGTTATCGCCGGCAGGCGGCCGCTCCAGCTCCAGCTCGCCGGGCAGCATGAACGTGTTGAAGAGCGTCTGGTCGGCCGTCTGCGTCAGGTTCAGCGAGCCGGCCGGAAAGACCTGCACGTTGGTGATGCCGATCTGGTCCGACTCGGCCACGTCGGTTTTGTCGATGTTGCGCTCGCCGGGGAACGGCGTGCCGGCGCCACTGGTGGGCAGCCCGTCGGCCTCGCCCGGATCGCCAGAGTAAGGCACACCGTCGAGGCCTGTGTCGTCGCGGAGCGGATTCCAGTCGCCGTCGTTGTCGAGTCCGTCGTCGCGGCGCTCGTCAATCATCTCGTCAATGCCTTCGTCGATCCCCTCGTCCACGGCTCCGTCGCCGTCGTTGTCCACGCCGTCCGCATAGCACCTGCCCAGATCTTCCGGCCCCACGTCGTACAGAATGATGTCGGTGCCGGGCAGGCGGTAGCGACGGTAGGGATCGGTGGCGGCCGCGTCGATCATCTCCTGCGTCACACGCGGCGAGCCCGGCTCGGCCAGAATGTGCCCCTGTGCGTCGCACGTGTTATCGTTGTCGATTCCGTCCTTGAAGCCATGCCCCACGTCTTCCTGGCCCACGCCCACGAGGTGCACGATCGGCCGACCATTGGCACGCTGCTGAAGCGGATCGGACTCCGGATTCGGCGGCCAGCGGTTCCAGCGATCACCAGCGGCAGCCAGCACCATTTCGGGCGTCACAACAGGGCTCCCTACTTCTCCATCGTCGTCATTGTCAATGTAGTCCGCATAGCCCACGCCCGGGCTGGAACCCTGCTCGGCCTGGAAGGGCACGTGCGAGGCGTTCTCGTCGATCAGGCCATTGTTGTTGTCGTCGATCCCGTTCAGCGGGTTTTCGCCTTCCAGGAAAGCTTCGGGCACGACGGGGCTGTTACATTCGGCCACCGAGCAGTCCGGGTTGCCCGTTGAGCCGTCGGCGTCGTTGTCGATCCGGTCGATGCCGTTGCCGGGCGTCTCCAGAAACGTGATGGCCGCCACACCGACGGGATCCGGCCCGAAGTTCTGGTCGCCCACCCCGTCGCGGTCGGTCATGAAGGCGACGTCTTCAAGAATGTCGAAGTAGGGAATGTCGTCGCCACAGTCGCCACCGACACAGTCGGCCAGCCAGACCGTAAAGCCGACGCGTTCCAGGTCTTCGGTGCCGTCGTTTTTGACCTCGTAGAGCAGAAAGACGACGTCGTCGATCAAGATCTGCGTCCAGGCCATGTAGCGGGCCTCGACGATCAGCCCCAGTCCGCCACGCGAGGGATCGGTCGAGTCGGGCCGGTAGGCGTTCAGGTAGCGGTCGTACTGGTCGTCGCCCGCTTTGAAGAAGAACTCCTGGTCGGCGTTGAAGATGTTCTTGCCAAAGAAACCGTTCCACGAGCCGCGCCAGCCGGGATCGTTCTTGTCGGCCAGCTTGTCGGGCCAGAAGGGTGGCCAGCTCTCCGGGTCGTCGCTCTGCGCGATGCCGTATTCGCTTCCGGCCGGGTTGACGTAGCCTTTGATAGGCTCGAACGTCCAGGAATTCGTACCGCCGAAGCGATTCTGGCGGAAGTCGGCCACATCGACGATGTAGAGCGTCTGACCCGGGTTGCTCCCCACATTGGCCTTCACCTGCGCGCCCACCCAGAGCTGCGTCAACGACACGTAGATGCGGCGCGTGTTTTTGGGCCATTCGTACCAGAAGTCACCGGGATTGCCCGACTGCGCCGTCTGGAGCCAGTTCGTGATCGTGGCGCGGACGTTGTTGCCGTCGATGTCGTCGCGCCGACGCTCCAGCGGATCGACGCGTTCTTTACTGGGGACGTGCCCGCGCTCGATTGTCTGGGCACGTACCACGCTCCGGCCGGCGGCTCCGGCCAGCAGGATCAGGACAAGGCCATGGATCAGAAGTAAACGCTTACGCATAGCGGTTACACTTTCAAAACTGCAGTTCCAGTCCTACGTGAAGCCGTCGGGGCTCGCTGTAGTGTTCGGGCCGGACGAAGTAGCCCGGATCGAACGAGGCAGCCTGCTGCTGGGGCAGCGTCACGTCGGGCCGCCCCGTGTCGCTGAAGACGGCCACCGGGTTGCGCCGATCCAGCAGGTTGTACACCTGCACGAACAGACGCGGCCGCACCCCGGCGATCTCGAAGTCCCGGTAGGCGTAGAGGTCCACCTGCCAGGTGGACGGCATGCGGCGTGCATTGCGCGGAAAGGTCGGGGGCACGTCGGGTCCGGCGATGGCCGCTTCGGGGAACGACGGCGTGTAGGGGAAGCCGGAACCCCAGACGCTCACCATCGAGGCGCCCCAGTTCTTTCCGCCCAGATAGAAGGCGGCGGCCACCTTGTGCCGCTGGTCCCAGTCGAGCGGCAGCAGCGTCAGCGCGGGCTGCTGGTTGTTCAGCCGCGCGAAGAATTCTTCGTCCGGGTTCGAGTTGGAGCCCTCGGCCACCTGGTAGGTGTAGCTCACGTCGAAGCCCCAGCCGTGCTCGAAGCGCCGCGAGAAGGTGGCCGTCACGCCGCGCGTGCTCGCATAGTCGCGGTTCGTGTAGATCACATAGACGACGCCGGGGATCTCTGTCTCGATCGGGGTGGAGGTCGAGACCCAGTCGCGTACGTCCCGATAGTAGGCCGTCACGTCGAACAGGAAGGGACCCAGCCCCTGGCGGAAGCCGATCTCGTACATGACGGTCCGCTGCGCGTCGAGGTCCGGGTTGCCGTAAGGCCCGTACTGGCCCGACTGGTTCTGAATCTTGTAGCCGTAGCCGGCAAAAAGCAGGTTCAGCGTGGGAATCTGGAGAAAGTGCCCGTAGGAAAAATGCAGCACGCCGGTCTCGGTGATCGGGTAGGAAATGCCCAGCCGAGGCGAAAGCTGAAACTTGGGCTTCGGATACTTCCACCAGAACGCCTCGCGTTCTTCCAGTGTGTAGCGATTGTCCTCGCGTTCCTCGTCGACGGTGATCACGCCGTCGCCGTTCAGGTCTCTGTAGATGTGGATTTTCTTGAAGGGAAAGTAGATGTTCGGGTCTTCAGGATCGGCCGGGACCGGTGTGCGGGCGTCGAAGTAATCGAAGCGAAGCCCCACGTTCACAATGAAGTCCTCGAATTCGATCTTGTCCTGCACGTAGGCGCTGGCCGTAACTGGCGAGACGTCCTCGTAGTGCTGGTACCGCGGGGACGTCTCGGGCGGGATGGCCGGCCGGAAGGGCTGGATGACGTTGCCCTCGGCGTCGGTGGCCGGAATCAGGCTGAAGGCCGTGAAGTCCAGCCGGTCGATGCGCACCTCGGCGCCGAGCTTGACCAGGTGGTTGCGCGCCACCTGGCTGGTCAGGTCGGCCTTGGCAAAGTAAGCCTGCGAGGTACGCTCGAAGTGGTTCATGTCCATGCCGCCGCGGGCGAAGCGTCCTCCACCCGTCACGTAGGGTACCCAGACACCCGGCGCGACTTCGATGGAGTCCGGCGGCAGAATGGCCAACCCGTTGTAGCGAGGATCGAGCGGATCGTCGAATCGCCGGCTCCAGGCGTGCCGCCGGAAGGTGGCCAGATGGACTGTGTAGAAGGTACGGGAGCTGAGCAGGTGCTTGAGCTGCAGCTTCAGGTTGTAGCCCAGGTCGTAGTTGCGCGTGCGACCGTCAGGATTCCAGCGCCAGTAGAGGTCGTAAGGCCGGCTGCGCGTGACCGAGCCGAGGCCGATCAGGTTCAGAAACAGGTTGGGCGTCACCTGGAAGCGCAGGTTACCCTGCCAGCTCAGTTTCGAATAGGTGTTCATGGGCACCAGCGACGAGTCGCCGTAGGTGCCGTCCATGTTGAACATGCGGGCGCCATAGAGCCAGCCGTCGTTGTGGAAGTAGCGGACGAGCCCGAAAAGCGTCAGCCGTGGCGTGAAGATCGGCCCCTCGAGCGCCGCCTCGAAGTTGTAGTAGTGCGTGGGATTGATCGGCAGATAGCTGTAGGGATCGACGTCCCGGTACTGAATGCCCTGCCGCGTGTAGCGCTCCACCTCGACGCCGCGCAGGTAAGCCTCGCCCCCTTCGCCGAAGACCAGGTAGGAACCGCTGTAGGTCTTGATCGAACCGGCCCATCGGTCCGAGCGCCCTTCTTTCGTCACCACGTTGATCACGCCCGACATGGCGTTGCCGTACTCGGCGTTGAAGGTGCCCGAGATGACCTGCAGCTCCTGAATCCCTTCGTTTTCGAGCTGCACGGCCGTCGAGCCGTCGAAGTTGTCTGTGACGGGCACGCCGTCGACCATGACCACGACCTCGCTGGCGCGGCCGCCGCGGATGTGCAGGCCGCCCCGCTCGGTCACGCCCGCCTGTAGCGTCAGCACCTGGCTCACCTCCTGCACGGGCAGGCGGTCGATCGTCTCGGCCGTCACGCGCGCCTCGGAGCTGGTCAGGTCCTTGCGCACGGTGATCGGCGGCGCAACCACCACGATCTCTTCGCCCTCGATCACCTCCTCGCGGAGCGCAAAATCGACGCGCGTGGTCAGGCCGCTGCCCACCTGCACGCCCTCACGGCGCTCGGTGGCATAGCCCACAAAAGAGGCCACGACCGTATAGGTGCCCGGCCGCACGCCGATGATCACATATTCGCCGTCGACGTCCGTGGCGGCTCCCAGCGTGGTGCCCTCGATGTAAACGCTCACACCGGGGAGCGGCGCACCCGTGGCCGCATCGATGACGCGGCCGGTGATTTTCCCCGTGGTCTGTGCCAGAGCCGAACCGATCAGCCCACCGGCCAGCAGCAATCCACCCAGAAATGTAAGCGCTTTACTTACAATCGCTTGCGTTTTCATGATGGCCTGTAACAACGCGGTTGGTCCCATTCAGGCGTCGGTGGGGGATGTCAGGTGTAGCGTGTCCAGTCGGGCCAGATGGCGCGTGATCCGGTCTGCGTGACGCGCGGCCAGTTCTGCCAGGTGCTCCTGCCAGCGTCTGCGCGCAAAGAAAGGCCGGAGCTGGCGTTCGATGAGCGGCCGCGCCTCTTCGAAGGTCATGGGGCGTTCGGGCTGTTCAGCACCCACTCTCAGCAGCACGTAGCCGTCGGCAATCCGCAGCGGTCCCAGCACCTCTCCCTCGCCGGCGGCAAAGACGGCCTTCCCCACCTCACCCAGTTGTGCTTCGGCCACGAAGCCCAGATAGCCGCCCGTCGCCGCCGCGCCCGGTCGCCGCGAGTAGCGCCGGGCCAGTTCCTCGAACGGCGTGGTCGCCAGCAGCGTCCGGATGCGCTGCGCCTCTGCTTCGGTGGGCACCAGAATCTCCCAGACGGCCCGCCGGGCGGGCATCCGGAAATCTTCCCGGTGCGCCTCGTAGAAGGCCCGCAGTGTGTCCTCCGGCACCGTGGCCCCGGACTCCACCTGCTGCCGCACATACCGGTAGAGCCAGCGGTCGAGCGCCTCCTGCCGGGCCTGCTCGAAGGCCGGGCTGCGGTGCAGACCGGCCGCGCGGGCGCGCTCGGCCAGTACGTGGCGAACGACCAACCCGCGGGCGAACTCCTGCAGCGCCTCTGGCGAGCGCGCGGCCGCCTCCCGTTGTGCCCTGCCTGTCAGCCGCGCCTGCTCCCGGAAGTCGGCCACCGTCCAGGTCACGCGCTCTGTGGGCGGACCGAACGTCAGCAGCGGCGCCTGGAGCCAGCCTTCCCGTTCGCCCTCTGCCTCCTGCTCCACACGACCCGCAATCCGGGCGTAGAGTCGCTGCAGCGTCGCCTCGTGAAAGCGAATCTGCAGCGAATCGGCCAGACTACGCGCGCAGGCTTCCCGGGCGGCCTGTTGCTTCCGGTAGCGCAGGTAACGCTCCAGCAGGGGCCGCTTCTGCGCAAACTCGGTCTCGGTCAGGATCGGCTTCGTGAACCGATCCATCACCTGAATGATCGAGTAGCCGTAGGCCGTGCGCACCGGCGGCGAAATCTCGCCCGGCCTGAGCCGGAAGGCCACGTCCTCAAAGGCCGGATCCATTTCGTCAAACGAGAACCAGCCCAGATCGCCGCCGCTCCGGGCCAGTGCGGTGTCGCGGAAGACCTCGGCGGCCAGCTCCTCGAAGGAGGCGCCGGCCTGAAGGCGCGCGTAGAGCGATTCGGCGGCCGCCCGGGTGGGTGCCCACAGATGGCGCGCCCGCACCTCGGTGTTGATGCGCACGAACGCCTCGGCCAGCTCCGCTTCGCGCACCCGTACCGTGTCGTAGAGCACGTGCCGGGCGTAGGCCTCCACGAGCAGTTTGGTCTCGACGGCCCGGGCCTCTTCTTCGTAGGCCGGGGTGCGATCCAGCCCCTGCTGCCGGGCCTCGTAGGCCACCAGGGCCTCCCGGATCATCTGCTCCAGAAACAGTCGGCGCAGCCGCGGGCTGTCGGTCTGGCCGGAGCGCAGCAGGTAGTCCAGGTACGCCTCCCGGAAGGCGTCGGCCGTGATGTGCACGCCCGGCCCTTCGGCCAGCAGCGTCTGCTGGGCCGAACCGGCGTGGCAGCCGGCCAGCCAAAGCAAACCCACAACGGCGATGAGGCCCGTAGCCTTCATGTCTGGTTTCGGGAGAGCGTTGCCGTTTCGGGTTGACCGTCCCGCGCGCCCGGCGCACAGGTGCGGCGACAGATCAGCCGGGGGGCGAAAACCGTGCTGGTCACCGGCAGCTCCGGCTCGGCAATGCGTCGGAGCAGCTTTTCAGCGGCCAGCTTCCCCATTTCGTACATGGGCTGGCGCAGCGTGCTCAATCCGAGGAAGCGACTCACGCGCAGGTCATCGAAGCCGATCAGTCCCAGGTCGTCCGGCACCCGGAGCCCGGCCTCCTCAATGGCGCGTAGCGCGCCCAGCGCCATGATGTCGGACACGACGAACACGGCCTCCGGACGGGGCGAGCGCTCCAGGAGTTGCTTCATCGCCTCGTAGCCCCCTTCCTCCGTGTAGCCGTGGTTGTGCGGGTCGGTGCTGGCGACGATCAGGTCCGGATCGGGCTCCAGGCCGGCCTCGCGCAGCGCCCGCTCGTAGCCGTGACGGCGTTCCCGTGCCGGGACCGAGTCGGGATGCGCCATGAGCAGTCCGATGCGCCGATAGCCGTGCTCGAGCAGATGGCGCGCCGCCAGATACCCGCCCTGCTCGTTGTCGATCGAAACCGAGTCGAAATCCGGATGGAACGAATCCACCAGCACTACAGGCTGACGGCTGCGCTGCAGGCGCTCGACGCGCTCCAGAGTGATCGGCGTTGAAAAAATCATCACGCCGGCCGAACGGCCCCGCTGCAGCGCCCGTTCCAGGTGGGCATCCACGTCCGAAAGCGTAGGCGCGGCATAGACCAGCAGGTCGAAGTTCGTCTCGGCCAGCCGATCCTGCAGCCCCCGCAGCACTTCGACGAAGAAATAGTTGGTCAGCATGGGGACGATGGCCGCCACCGTCTGCGCCTGCCGCCGGGCCAGGCTCTGAGCGGACACGTGGGGCTGATAGCCCAGTCGCCGGGCCACTTCCAGTACCCGCTTGCGCGTGTGCGGCGCCACACGGGGGCTGTTGTTGAAGACGCGCGAAACGGTCGCTATCGAGACGCCTGCTTCACGGGCGATGTCGTAGATGGTCAGTCCCATGCGCCGGGCATATTGATCCAAACTTGCGTAAGCGCTTACCAGTCTATAAGTAAAACATCGAAGCGCCTCCTGTCAAGCCCAACGCGTCGCTTCGGCAGAAAAAATTCTACCCGGACTCCGGCCTTTCATCTTTTTTTGACAGAAAGGCAACCTGCCTGTGAAACCGGGCATGTAAGCCAGCCGACCTTTCACACAATGCGTTTCCGCCAGCCCGACGACGTGGCGGATCGCCCCCGTCAAGAGGCATCCGCCTGTCCGTTCGCTTGTGCGGGCGTCTCGTCCGGCGTCTCCTCCCACTGCTCGATCGCTTCCAGTACGGCGTCGACGATCTGGTCCTCGGGTACCACGCGCACGACCTTGCCCCGGATGAACAGATGCGCCCGACCGCGCCCCAGCGAAATGCCCAGATCGGCGCCGGCCGCCTCGCCCGGACCGTTCACCGCACAACCCATCAGCGCCACGTTCAGGTTCTTCTTGAACTTGCGCGCCTTGACGGCTTCCTCGACGGCCTCCACGATCGAGAACAGATCGCCGGTCAGACGGCCGCACGTCGGGCAGGCGATGATGTTCACGCCCGGCGGACCCAGCCGCAGCGCCTTCAGAATCTGGTGCGCCACCTCCACCTCTTTGACCGGATCCGTGGCCAGCGAGACCCGGATCGTGTCGCCGATGCCTTCGGCCAGCAGCGCCCCGATCCCGATGGCGCTCTTGATGCTACCGCTGACGAAAGACCCGGCCTCGGTCACGCCGAGATGCAGCGGGAAGTCCGTGCGCTCGGCAATCAGCCGGTAGGCCTGGATCATGTAGTAGACGTCGGAGTGCTTGACGGAGATGACGATGTCCTCGAAGCCGTGTTTGAGGCAGATCTCCACGTGCCGCATGGCGCTTTCGAAGAGCGCCTCCGGCTTCGGGTAGCCGTACTTGTCGAGCAGGTCGCGCTCGAGCGAGCCCGAATTGACGCCGATACGGATCGGGATGCCCTTCTCCTTGGCGGCCAGCAGCACCTCACGTTCCCACTCCTCTTTGCCGATGTTGCCCGGGTTGATGCGCACCTTGGCCACCCCGGCCTCGATGGCCTTCAGTGCATACTGGTAGTTGAAGTGGATGTCGGCCACGATGGGCACCGGGCTGCCCTGCACGATGTCGCGCAGCGCCTCGGCGTCTTCCGGGCGCGGCACGGCCACGCGCACGATGTCGGCCCCCGCCTCGGCCAGCTGTCGGATCTGCGCCAGCGTGGCCTCCACATCGTGCGTTTTCGTGGTCGTCATCGACTGGACGGAGATCGGGGCCACACCACCTATCTGCACATTCCCGACCATGACGGGCCGGGACCAGCGACGCGGTCGCTCCATGATCACATCAGGGGTTGCGTTCTCGGTTGGCTCCGGGCTTCAACGCCGACTGGCTTCGTAAAGGATCCGCTTCTCTTCCTCGGTGAGCGAATCGTACCCGTGCGCACTGATCTTATCCAGGATGCGATCCACCTCTTCCTCCAGCGAGCGTTCTTCGGCCGAGCTGCTCCGCCCTTCGGCCGCAGCACCGCGCCGTTGTTCCATCCAGGCGCCCACCCGGCGCAGCATATGGCCGGTCTCGGCCGTGACGGGCTGCCGCCGACGCGCGCGGCGCGGCTGGAAGAAGATGCGCGCCCAACCGGCCAGATCGAGCCCCCGCTGCTCCGCCTTCGCATACAGAAAGCCGAACAACGCACCGCCCAGGTGCGCCCCGACGGCCGTGCCGCTGCCGGCCATGAACAGCACGTCGAGCGCCAGAAAGATCAGCACCAGGTAGAGCAACCGGATCGGCCCGAACAGAAACAGCGCCACGCTCTTGAACGGGTAGAGAATGGCCACGGCCATGAGCACGCCCAGCACCGACGCCGAGGCGCCGTGCACCAGCCCGCCGAAGGCGCCCACGTTTGGAAACAGCGCATGCAGCAGCACGGTGAGCAACCCGCCGCCGACGCCGGCGATCAGGTACAGCGCCAGGAGCTGGTGCGAGCCGTGTAGCTCCTCGTATTCGCGGCCGATCCACACCAGCCAGAGCATGTTGAACAGAATGTGCAGCAGCCCCCAGAAGCCCGGTTGCAGGTGCAGAAAGTTGTAGGTGACGAGCTGCCAGGGGTGCGTCAGGATGGCCGGCCAGTCGGGGTTCAGCGCCAGCTGCATCCACACAAACCGGCGCACGGCGTCGATGTGCATGAGCGCCAGGATCCACAGCAGGTAGACCCCCACGTTGATCGTCAGCAGGGCCCGCAACGCGGGCGGCTGCATGCGATACCAGACCAGAAACCGGCTCACGGATCGCTCAAGCTGGGTGGTTCCACGGATCTGCTGTTGTGTACTGCATGGACGGGAGAAAGGTTTTGCCTTACCAGTACAGCCGCCGCGACGGTCGCCAGGGCAGCTTACCCCGCCAGTACTGAATCAGCAGAAAGCCGAACAGCATGCCCCCCAGATGGGCAAAGTGCGCCACGCCCGACTGGGTGCTCGTCACGCCGGCCCAAAGCTCCAGCAATCCGTAGCCGATCACGAGCCATTTGGCTTTGATCGGAAAGAGAAAGTACAGGTAAATGGGCGTGTTGGGAAACATCATCCCGAAGGCCAGCAGGATCCCGAACACGCCGCCCGAAGCACCTACCGTCGGGTACACTGCCCCGCTGAGCGTGACGACAAGCAACTGCGTCAGGCCCGCCCCCACCACACACACGAAGTAGTACACGCCGAAGCGCCGGGAGCCCCAGGCCCGCTCGATCGGCACGCCGAACATCCAGAGCGCGAACATATTGAAAAAGAGGTGGGCAAAGCCGCCGTGCAGGAAGCTGTAAGTGATGAGCTGCCAGGGCCAGAAGTTCGGATAGAAATCCGGAAGGCCCAGCGGCCAGAGCGCAAACCATTCGATGAGCAGCCGATCGGTGGTAGGCACCAGTTGCGCCAGAAACACCAGGCCGTTCAGAATCAGCAGGTTCTTGACGACCGGCGGAAAAACCGCAAACTGCGTGGGCGGCTGATAGTAGTCGTAGTCGCGGTACATGATCCGTTGGCTGGCTACCGGTTGACAGACGCGCTTCCAACGCTTCAACCGCCGAAAGGGTGCGTCTCTGGAACCCCACCGACGGCTTGCGCGAACAAGGGCGGCGCCATTAACAATTTACGCGATCTATTGCATAGCTGCCCGTGGTCCTGTTTTTCGCCGATCTGCATCTGGGACGCGCCGATCCCGCTACCGAGCGTGCGGTCGAGCAGGCGTTGCTGGCCTGCCTGACTGCGCTGGCCGAGCGGGTGCAGCACCTGGTGCTGGTCGGCGACGTCTTTCATCACTACATCGAATACCGTTACCTTGTCCCCCGCGGCTTTGTGCGCTTTCAGGCGCTGCTGGCCGACTGGACCGCACGCGGCATTCCGGTCACCTACGTGGTGGGCAACCACGATCCCTGGCACCGGGATTATTTCGAACAAGAGCTAGGCGTACGTGTGCTCCACGAGGCAGCGGTCGTTCCGTTGCTGGGACATCGTGTCTTTCTGGACCACGGCGATCTGGCCATCGCCCGGCCGCTCGCACGCGTGCTGCGCCGCTTGCTCCGTCACCCGGTGCCGGTCTGGCTCTACCGGACGCTGCTGCCCGGCGATCTGGGGCTCGCGCTGGCGCGGCGCGTCACGCAGTGGCGGCCGGAACGGCTAAACCCGGTCACCGTCGAGCGACTGCGGTGCTACGCACGGCGGGTGCTTCAGGAAAAACGGGCCGACGTGGTCGTACTGGGCCACAGCCATCAGGCCGAGCTGCTCCGCTGGCCCGACGGGCTGTACCTGAACCCGGGCTGCTGGTACCGGGATCAGACCTTCGGGCTGCTGGAGGACAACGCGCTGTCCCTCTGTCGTTGGACCCCGGACGGCCCACAGACGTTGATCCGATACGCACTATCCTGAGCCGAAAAACGGCATCGATCGATCCATGCCTGATCGCTGGACGCACACCGAGGAGGAACTGCGGCGGTATTTCAGCGACCCGAACTTCCGGCACGCCCGGTTGCGGGACGACGGCCACGCGACAAAGAAACGCCGGGGGCTGGTTGGCTTTTTCTATCGGCGCTTTCGAGATCCGCGGAAGGCGCAGGCCGCCCTGGTGCTGAGCGTGCTGGTGGGGCTGATCCTGCTGGGCACGCTGGCGCTGGGCCTGTACGTGTGGTCACTTTCGGACGAACTGCCTTCCTTCCAGCAGCTCGATAATCCCACCTTCGAACTGGCCACCATCGCCTACACGGCCGACGGCAAAGAGCTGGCCCGCTACGCCCGCCAGAACCGCACCTGGGTTTCCTACGACGAGATCTCGCCCTACGTCATCCAGGCCCTGCTGGCTACCGAAGACCACCGCTTCTACGACCACTGGGGCATCGATCTGTTTCGCACCGCCTCGGCCGTGGCGCAGACGATCCTGAGCCTGGGCCGCGAGGTGCAGGGCGGCTCGACCATCACGCAGCAGCTCGCCCGCAACCTGTACAACGAGCAGATCGGTCGGGCGCAGACGATCGAGCGCAAGCTCAAGGAAATGGTCACGGCCGTCGAGCTCGAGCGCCGCTACACCAAGCGCGAAATCATCGAAATGTACCTGAACACGGTCGAGTTCGTCTACAATGCGTTCGGCATCGAGTCGGCGGCCCGCACGTTCTTCAACAAGCCGGCCCGGGACCTGAACGTGCTGGAGGCGGCCACGCTCGTGGGCATGCTGCGCAACCCGGCCCTTTACAACCCGATCCGCTTTCCGGAGCGCGCCCGCCAGCGGCGCAACGTGGTGCTCTGGCAGATGGTCCGGCACGGTTACCTGGACCGGGATTTCTTCGAAGCGCACAAGGACGATCCGATCGTCACGGACTTTCGCACCTCGGCGATTACGGCCAGCATCGCTCCTTACTTTGCCGAATACGTGCGACGCTGGCTCGTAAACTGGGCGAAAGCGCACGGCTACAACATCTACACGGACGGTCTGCGCGTCTACACCACGCTTGACAGCCGACTGCAGGAGCTGGCCCGTCAGGCCGTCGACGAACAGATGCGCGGCCTGCAGGCCGTCGTCGACTACGAATGGAGCCGCCGCAGCGGGTTTTTCCTGGGCCAGGACGTCAACCTGTACCTCCAGCAAAAGAACTACGAGCCGTTCGCCTACTACTGGTCCAGCAAGCGCGACACGGTCGATCAGTTCATCCGGGAGACGGAGCGGTACCGGCGCCTGGTGGCCGGCGGCGTGGCCCCCGACGAAGCGCTCCGTCGGCTCCGGGCCGACCGGGCCTTCATGGATTCGCTCAAAGCGGTCAAGACGCGTCTGGAGGCCGGTTTTGTAGCGATCGACCCGCGCAACGGCTACGTCCGGGCCTGGGTGGGCGGCCGCGATCTGACACGGGACTGGTACGACCACGTGGCCATCGCGCGTCGGCAGCCCGGCTCGACGTTCAAGCCCTTCCTCTACACGGCGGCCATCGACAACGGCTGGTCGCCTTACGACGTGCTGCCCGACAGCTCGGTCACCTACGTGGACCCGGCGGGAAACGTCTGGCAGCCCAGAAACGCCGAGGGGGAATCGACCGGCCAGCTCCTCACACTGCGTGAGGCGCTGGCCCGCTCGGTCAACACGGTTTCGGCCCGGCTGGTACTGCAGGTGGGCGCGCGCAACGTGGCCTTCTACGCCCGGCGCATGGGCATCAAAAGTCCGCTGGAAGAAGTGCCCTCGCTGGCGCTGGGCACCAGCAACGTGACGCTCCTGGAGCTGGTCTCGGCCTATGTCACGCTGGCCAGCGGCGGCCTCTACTACGAACCCACGGTGGTCACCCGCATCGAAGATGCCAGCGGCAACGTGCTCTACGAAGCCCAGCCGGTACCGCGCGAGGCCATCTCTGAAGAGACCGCCTACACGGTGGTCGACATGCTGCGTGATGTGATTCGCTACGGGACCGGCACACGCATCCGCTGGCAGTTCGGGCTGACGCGTTACGACTTTGCCGGTAAGACGGGCACCACGCAGAACAGCGCCGACGGCTGGTTCATCCTGATGCATCCCGAGCTGGTCACCGGCGCCTGGGTGGGCTTCAACGACCCGCGCGTCACGTTCCGCACGCACTGGTGGGGCCAGGGCGCCCACAATGCCCTGTTTATCGTGGGTGATTTCTGGCGACGCATGGAGCAGGCGCCGGACATCGAAATCAGCAACGCCACGTTCCCGCTCCCGATCGGCCTGCACATGCCGGGCGCCGACTCGCTCCGCCAGGAACGTCGGATTACGCCCGAGCTGAACCAGCGACGCGTGGGCTGGTAAAGCGTGCTGGCATCCGATCGACCGCTGCCGTATCTTCTGGCTGATCGCCAGCCCGTCTTTCTCCCATGAAGATCCTGCACACGGCTGACATCCACCTGGGCATCACCACCTACGGCCGCGTCGATCCATCGACGGGGCTTAACTCGCGGCTGCAGGACTTCCGCCGCGCCTTCGAGTTCATGGTGGCGCAGGCGCTCGCCGAAGATGTCGATCTGTTTCTGTTCTGCGGCGACGCCTTCCGGAATCCCGATCCCTCCCCGACCGAGCAGACGATCTTTGCCGAGTGCCTGCAGCCGCTGACCGAGCGCGGCATCCCGATCGTCCTGCTGGTGGGCAACCACGACCACCCGGTCACCTTTGGCCGCGCCTCGTCGATCGACATCTTCCGCTATCTGGAAGGCCAGGCCCGCGTCTTCCGACGGCCCGAAGTGGCCACCATCCAGACGAAAAGCGGGCCGCTCCAGCTCATCGCCCTGCCCTGGCCGGTACGGAGCCTGCTGCTGACCCGCGAGGAATATCGCCGGAAATCGGCGTCCGAGGTGCGCGAGGTGATCGAGCAGCTCTACGTCGAATACGTACAGAAGGCGGTCGAGCGGCTCGATCCGTCGCTGCCCACCGTGCTGGCCGGACACTTCAGCGTGCAGGGCGCCGAGCTTTCCGGCTCGGAGCGCACCAGCCTGATCGCCCACGAGCCGAAGTTCACCGTGGGTCAGCTGGCGCTGCCGCCTATCGACTACGTGGCGCTGGGCCACATTCACCGGCATCAGAACCTCAATCCCGACGGCATCCCGGTCGTCTACAGCAGCAGCATCGAGCGCGTCACGTTCCGCGAAGCAGATGACCCGAAAGGCTTCGTGCTGGTGGAAATTCAGTCCAACGGCACGCGCAAGCAGACGCACTACCGCTTCGTGGAGACGCCCGCCCGCCGCTTCGTGGACCTGCACATAGACGCCCGCGACAGCGACGAACCCACCGAACGCATCCTGAGCGCCATCGCTCGCACTCCGGTGGCCGACGCCATCGTGCGCGTGCGCTACCAGGTGGACGAAGACCAGGTGGCCCGCGTCGACGTGCGCCGCATCCGCGAGGCGCTGCGCACGGCCGCCCACATTGCCGGCGTCGAGCGCACCGTCACGCCCGTGGTGCGCGAGCGCCGCACGATCGTCGAGCGCGACAGCTCGCTGCGCGAGGCGCTCTCGCGCTACATCGACCAGCACGAAAAGCTGCACCCGCTGCGCGAGCAGCTCATCGAAGCGGCGCTGGCGCTCGAAGCCCGCCTCGAAGCCGAGCGCCTGCCCGAGTAACCCCGGCTACTCCTCCGCCTCGACGGTCACGCCCGGAATGCGGCCTTTCTTCTCGAACCAGTCCATGATGTAGGCCTGCGTCCGCATGAAGTTGGACGGCCGCGAACCTGTCCCGTGGTACTCTTCATGGAAGCGGAGCAGCACGACCGGCACCCCCCGCATCTTCAGCGCCACATAGTACTCCTCGGTCTGACTCATCGGCGTGCGGAGGTCCAGCTCGCCGGTCATCAGCAGCGTGGGCGTTTTCACCCTGCCGGCCAGCATCAGCGGCGAGCGCGCCAGCCAGTCGGAGGGATCCTCCCAGAACGGCCGGTCAAACCAGTTGAACGTGAACAGCGGAACGTCGGTCGTGCCGGCCATGCTGATCCAGTCGGTAACCGGACAGCGCACGGCGGCCGCCGCGAACCGATCGGTCTGGCCGATCGCCCAGCTCGAAAGCACGCCACCGCCACTGCATCCGGTCACGAACAGCCGATCCGGGTCGATGTAGCCCCGCGCCAGCACCGCATCGACCCCGGCCATCAGGTCTTCGTGGTCCACGCCCGGATAGGCCTGGCTGATGGCCGCGCCGAATTCGGTGCCGTAGCCTGTGCTTCCGCGCGGGTTCGTGTAGAGCACAACGTAGCCGTTGGCGGCGAAATTCTGGAAGGAATAGTTGAAGCCCACGTTGTACATGGCATGGGGGCCGCCGTGGATGTGCAGGATCAGCGGATACTTCTGGGAAGGCTCGAAGTCCGGCGGCTTGACGATCCAGCCCTGAATGCGCGTGCCGTCGCGCGACGCATACCAGATTTCCTCGACCTCGCCCAGCTTTACGTCCTGCAGCACGTCGTCGTTGACGGCCGTCAGGCGTTCGATCTGATCCGGCCGGTCCAGCATAAAGCGAACGACGTCGTCCGGCTCATGGTAGCTGGTGCGTACGCCGACGGCAATACCGTTGCGGGCAATCGACGAGAGTGTCAGCATGTGCACGCCGCGCGTGACCTGCCGCACCTCGCCCCGGACCGAGGCGAAGTAGACGTTGCGCGTGCCCCGGTCGTCGATCGTGAAGTAGACGCCTGAGCCATCGGGGGCCCAGTGCAGATTGCTTACGTCCCGGTCGAGCGTTCGGGTCAGATTGCGCGGCGCGGTGCTGCCGTCGAGCGGCATCAGCCAGAGATCGGCGGCATGGTAGGTCTGGCGCGTCTCGGCATAGCCGGTGAAGGCCACCCAGCGCCCGTCCGGCGAGACGGCCGGCTGCGTCCAGCGTCCCGGCTCGCGGGTGAGCTGGCGAAGCTGCCGCGTGGCCACATCAATGGCATAAAGGTGGGCGTTCCGGTAATTGCGGTCCACCGAGTCGGCCGAGGCCTTGAACCCGTCGAAGACGATCGTGCGTCCGTCCGGGGTCCAGCTCAGCGTCGCACCGGCCGGAAGTCCGTCAAAGCGCGGTCCCACGTGCCAGGTGCCCTCGGTGAGTTGACGGGGCGTGCCGCCCTCGGCCGGGATCACAAACAGGTGCGTGTAGGCTTCTTCCATGAAACCGCGGCGGTCGGCCCGATAGTGCAGGCGCCGCACAAGCCGGGGCGGCTTGGTCCACGTGGCTCCTTCGGGCGGCTTGGGTAAGTCGACGTTCCAGCGCACCTCGACCGGCACGTTCATCGTGAAGGCGATCATCCGGCCGTCCGGCGACCAGGTGATGCTACCCGGCGCTTCCGTCAGGTGCGTCAACTGCGTGGGTGGCTCGGGAAGATCGACCCACTTGACGAAAATCTGCGGCCGGCCGTTTTCGTCCTCGGCAATAAAAGCGATCCGCGTGCCATCCGGCGACCAGCGCGGCGAGCTTCCCTCGACCAGAAACCGCTGCTGCGAACCATCGGCATTCATGATCCAGAGTGCCGATTGCCAGCGGTCCTTCTGCTTGTCCACCCAGCGACGCGTGAAGACGATACGCCGTCCGTCGGGTGAAATCTGCGGATCGTTGACGTCTTCCCATTCCAGGTAGCGCTCCAGCGTCAGTCGGTCCGATTGCGCACGGCTTGCCGGAGCAATCACCAGCAGGAGCAGCAGGGAAAAGACTGCGTGACGCATGGCGGCCTGCAGGTCTGGTTTTTCCAGAAAGCGCTTATCAAAATACGCGATTTGTTATTTTGATGCAGGCCGTACCTCCCTGCAAAATCAACCGAAAACGACATGCTGCGCCGCCTCCTGCTCGCGACGCTGTCGTTGCTCTGGGTTCGCCTGTCGGTTGCGCAACTACCGGACATCGACACCTTCACCCGCGATATGGTCCATCGGGACGGGCTGCTCCCGGTGTACCTCGACACGCTGAAGGGCAAGCTCTACCTGGAAGTCGTCCCTTCGGGCGAGGACCTGCTGCTGGTGCCGGCGCTCCCGGCCGGACTGGGCTCCAACGACGTGGGACTCGACCGGGGATTGTTCGGCAAGGAACGCGTCGTGCAGTTCCGACGGACCGGCAACCAGATCCTGCTCTACGCGCCCAACCTGACCTACCGGGCGCTCGAAGGCGATGCGCCGGCCCGGCGGGCCGTCGAGGAAGCCTTCGCGGCCTCCGTGCTGTGGCGCTTTCCGATCGTGGCGCGCCAGGGCGATCGGTTTCTGATCGACGCCACCGACTTTGCCCTGCACGACGCCATGGACGTGGTCGGCCGCCTGCGCCAGACCGATCAGGGCACGTTTCGGCTGGACCGCGACCGGAGCACGATCCTTTTCGAGGCGGTCAAGGCCTTTCCCCGCAACACGGTGATCGAAGCGCTGCTCACGTTTTCGAGCGAGCAACCGGGCCGTTTTGTGCGCCAGGTGGCGGCCGTGCCCGAGCACGTCACACTCCGCCAGCGTCTGATGTTTGTGGCCCTGCCGCCACCGGGCTATCGGCCTCGCGCACACGATCCACGGAGCGGTCTGTTCTACATCACCTTCTACGACTACACGAGCCCGGTGGGTGAGCCGCTGGCCCGACGATGGATCGTCCGGCATCGGCTGCAGAAAAAAGACCCGAATGCGCCCGTCAGCGAACCGGTACAGCCGATCGTTTACTACGTGGATCCCGGCGCGCCCGAGCCGATACGTCAGGCGCTGATCGAAGGCGCCTCGTGGTGGACCGAAGCGTTCGAGGCGGCCGGCTTTCGCAACGCTTTCCGCGTGGAGGTGCTGCCCGACACGGCCGATCCGCTCGACGTGCGCTACAACGTGATCCAGTGGGTGCATCGGGCCACGCGCGGCTGGAGCTATGGCCGTACGATCGTCGATCCGCGCACGGGCGAGATCATCAAGGGCCATGTGACGCTGGGCTCGCTGCGTATCCGCCAGGACTACCTGATCTTCGAAGGCCTGCTGGCACCCTACGACAGCGCATACGCCCACGGTTATCCACCGGAGGATGACCCCATGCTGCAACTGGCGCTGGCCCGCATCCGGCAACTGGCCGCGCACGAAGTGGGCCACACACTGGGCCTGCAGCACAACTTCGCCGCCTCGGTGAACGACCGCGCCTCGGTCATGGACTATCCGGCGCCCTACGTGCGCGTGCGCCCCGACGGTTCGCTGGACGTCTCGGAAGCCTACGACACGGGCATCGGCGCCTGGGATAAGATCGCCATCCGCTACGCCTACAGCGAATTCCCGCCCGGTACCGACGAGGCGGCCGCGCTGGAAGCCATTCTGGAAGAAGCCGCACGCCAGGGCCTGCACTTCATTACCGACGCCGATGCGCGGCCGCCAGGCGGGGCCCATCCGCTGGCGCACCTGTGGGACAACGGCACCGACGCCGTCGCGGCCCTGCACCGCGAGCTGCAGGTGCGAAGGGTGGCGCTGAAACGCTTCGGTCTCCGGAACCTGCGAGCGGGACGTCCGCTGGCCACGCTCGAAGAAGTGCTGGTGCCCATCTACCTGTGGCACCGGTATCAGACCGAGGCCACGGTCAAACTGATCGGCGGGGCGTTCTACACGTACGCGGTGCGCACGCCGGACATGCCCGAAGCGCCGGTAGTCCGTCCGGTGCCGGGTGCCACGCAACGGGCGGCGCTGGAGGCCCTGCTTACGGTCGTCCAACCGGCCACGCTACGGCTGCCCGAGACGCTGCGCGGACTCATTCCGCCGCGGCCGCCGGGCTATCCGGCCCTCCGCGAGCTGTTTGCCCGCCAGACGGCCCCGCTGTTCGATCCGGTGGCACCGGCCAAGGCGGCCGCGCGTCAGGTGTTCGACCTACTGCTGCAGCCGGAGCGGCTGAGCCGCCTGTACGATCAGGCCCTGCAGGATCCATCGCTTCCCTCGCTGGCGGAAGTGCTGGAACAGGTCAGCCGGAGCGTCTGGGCCGCGCCCGTGCCCGACGATCCCTACGACGCCCACCTGCAGCGCGTGGTGCAGACGGCCTGGACGGCCGGCCTGCTGGAGCGGGCACGGGACGCCCGCACGCCCGTGGATGTGCGCGTCGAGCTGGAAGCCCATCTGCACCGACTGGCCGACTGGCTCAGACAAAACCCGGGCACCGACGCGGCCACGCGGGCGCACCGGCGCTTCCATCGCGACTGGATCCGGCGCTTTCTGGAGCGTCCCTACACGCCCGACGAGCCGGGCGCGCCTGAACTGAACCTGCCCCCCGGCGCGCCGATCGGCCTGCTGGAGCAGGTGCTGGAAGCGCCCCGGCGCCTGCTGGAAGCCACCTACGATCCCGGCTGCGCGCTCATTGACTACTGAGCGGCGGCTTCCGGGACCTGGCTGCAGACGAGCACGCACAGGGCCGCCAGCATCGGATCGTTGATCCGGTAGTACGCATAGGGCCCTTCCTGGCGGCGGGCCACCAGTCCGGCCTCGCGGAGCAGCCGTAGGTGCTTGCTCACGTTTGCCTGGCTCTGCCCGGTGGCTTCCACCAGGTCCTGCACGGTCATCTCACCCCGTACGTGCAACAGGTTCAGGATCTCCAGCCGCACCGGATCGCCCAGCAGCCGAAAGCGCCGGGCCACCTGGTCGAGCTGCTCGCGCGGAATCAGTGTTTTCATCGATCTCCTTCAACATTCAACTCGCATGCAGGCCATGAAATAACTGGTCAGTTATATTTGTTTCTCCGATATGTTAACAAAATCAGTTTAAAGACATTAAATTTTGGCTAATGGCGGAAACAATATAACCGAATGGTTGTTCGACGCCCTCGAACACGCTTAACCCAACCCGGAGCAAACCATGCTGGAGTGGCTTTCACAACCGTGGCCCTGGTACGTGGCCGGTCCGCTGATCGGCCTGATCGTGCCGCTGCTGCTGCTGATCGGCGGTAAGTCGTTCGGCGTGTCGGCCAACCTGCGCCACCTGTGCGCGGCGGTGCTCCCGACGCGCGTGGACTTTCTGCGCTACGACTGGAAACGACAGGGACTGTGGAATCTGACCTTCGCGCTGGGCATCGTACTCGGCGGATTCATCGCCGCCACGCTGCTGGCCTCGCCGGATCCCTACGTGCACATCTCCGAGGCCACGCGCGCCGATCTGGCCGCGCTGGGCATCACGGACTTCCGGGGGCTGGTGCCTTCGGAGTTCATCAGCTGGAAGGGCCTGACCACGCTGCCGGGCCTGATCATGGTGGTGCTCGGGGGCTTTCTGATCGGCTTCGGAGCCCGCTACGCCGGCGGCTGCACCTCGGGACACGCCATCATGGGCCTGGCCGATCTGCAGCTGCCCTCGCTGGTGGCTACGATCGGCTTCTTCATCGGCGGCCTGATTGCCACCTACCTGATTCTGCCCCTGATTCTGTAACCTTCAACCGTGCAAAAGACCATGGCCGAACTGGTACGTGATACCCGGCCCGAAGCCTGCATCGACGTCGAGCAGGTAGCGCCGGACTACGAAGCACAGGCGCAGGAGACCGGCAACCGGCCGGGGAGCCTGCTGGCCTACCTGCTGCTGGGCATCTTTTTCGGAATCGTGCTGATCAAAAGCGAGGTGGCCTCCTGGTTTCGCATCCAGGAGATGTTCCGCTTCCAGAGCTTTCACATGTACGGCGTGATCGGCTCGGCCGTCGTGGTGGCCGGAGTGTCGGTGCAGCTCATCAAAAGGCTGCGGCTGAAGACGATCCACGGCGAGCCGATCGAGATCCAGCCCAAAGTCTGGGGCAAAGGGGTTCGCTACTGGCTGGGCGGAATCCTTTTCGGGCTGGGCTGGGGCCTGCTGGGCGCCTGCCCGGGACCGATGTTCGCGCTGCTGGGTAGCGGCGTGACCGTCATGGTGGTGGCCCTCGCCAGCGCCATGCTGGGCACCTGGGCCTACGCCGTGCTGCGCCCCCGCCTGCCCCACTGAGGGTTGACATCAACACTGGAAATGCATACGCTTCTGGAGCGGTCTTTTTATTGAGTAACTTGTAATAACATGTAAACCAACTTGCACGACTGCCATGCTATTCCGACAGATTTTCGACCCCAAGCTGGCCCAGTATGCCTACCTGATCGGCTGCCAGCAGACGAAAGAGGCCATCGTGATCGATCCGGAGCGGGATGTCGATCAGTACCTGCGTCTGGCCGAGGAGGAAGGGCTACGCATCGTGGCCGTGGCCGAGACGCACATTCACGCCGACTTCCTCTCGGGCGCGCGTGAACTGGCCGAACGCGTCGGTGCCCGGCTCTACCTTTCGGCCGAAGGCGAAGCGGACGGCTGGGCGTCGAACTGGGCCAGGAACGGCCGCTACGACGTCACCTTCCTGCGGGACGGCGACACGTTTCGGATCGGCAACATCGAATTCAGGGCCGTCCACACGCCCGGCCACACGCCGGAGCACCTGTGTTACCTGGTGACCGACCGGGGCGGCGGCGCCACCGAACCCATGGGTATCGTCACGGGCGACTTCGTGTTTGTGGGCGACCTGGGACGCCCGGATCTGCTCGAATCGGCCGCCAGGATTTCGGGCATGAAGGAGCCCTCGGCCCGCCGGCTCTATCAGTCCGTGCTGCGCTTCCTGGAATTGCCCGACTATCTGCAGGTCTGGCCCGGCCACGGCGCCGGATCGGCCTGCGGCAAGGCGCTGGGTGCCGTACCCGAATCGACGGTGGGCTACGAGAAACGCTTCAACGCCTCGCTGGCCCCGGCGCGTGAGGGTGAAGACGCCTTTGTGCAGGCCATCCTGAGTGGCCAGCCCGAACCGCCGCTCTACTACGCTCGCATGAAGGCCTACAACCGCGACGGCGTGCCCCTGCTGGGCCGCCTGCCTGCGCCACGCCGCCTGTCGGTGGCCGAACTGGACCGGCTGGTGAAGCAGGGCGAGGTGACCTTCGTCGACACGCGACTGGACCGCGCGGCCTTCATGCTTGCGCATCTCCCCGGCGCCCTCTATGCGCCTTTCAACAAGAGCTTCAATACGACGGTCGGCTCACTCGTGGCCGATGATCAGACGCCGCTCGTGCTGATCATCGACGACGAAGACGTGGAGCAGGCCGTGCGCGATCTGGTCCGCATCGGTTACGACCGCATCGAAGCCTACGCCACGCCGGAGACGCTTGTGCGCTACTTCAACGAGGGCGGCGCCCGGGCTTCGATCCCGATGATCACGTTCGAAGACGTCGTCCGCCTGCGCGAGCAGCCCGACGTGGCCGTGCTGGACGTCCGCTACGCTTCGGAATACGAAGCCGGTCACATCCCCGGCGCCATCAACGCCTCCTACACCCGGCTGCCGGAATACCTGGATCGTATTCCGAAAAACCGCACGCTGCTGGTGCACTGCGTCACGGGTGGACGGAGCGCGGCGGCCGCCTCGTTCCTGGCCGCTCAGGGCTACCGCGTGCAGTACGTCGCGGACGACTTCGCTACCTATCAGCAGATCGGGCCCGTGGAAAGTGGTCAGCCCGTCACGGCCTGACGCGACAGCACCAGGACCTTCCTCCGGTTGGGTTCCCCCGCCCCGCACGTGCGGGGCGGGGGCCGGGAAGGTTGCCTCTGAGTTTTTTTCAGCAACACAACGTGCATACGACCATGTGGATTGCGCTGATCGGGGCACTGCTGGTGGGACTTTCGCTGGGCCTCCTGGGCTCGGGTGGAAGCATCCTCACGGTGCCCGTGCTGGTGTATCTGGTGGGCGAGCCCGACAAGGTAGCCATCGCTGAAAGTCTGGGTATCGTGGCGGCCATTGCGGCGGCCGGCGCCCTGCCCTACGCCCGCCAGCGCACGATCGACTGGCGTAGCGTGCTGTTCTTCGGCATTCCGGGCATCGCGGGCACCTACGGCGGTGCCTGGCTGTCGCGCTTCGTGTCGGGACCGGTGCAGCTCGTGCTGTTTGCCGGCGTGATGCTGCTGGCCGCCGTGCTCATGTATCGCCGGAGCACACCCCGACCGACCCCGACCGTCTCCAGCGCGGGCGGCGTGGCTATCCGAAAGCACGCGGCCTGGAAAATCATGCTCGAAGGCGTCAGCGTGGGCGTGCTCACCGGACTGGTGGGCGTCGGCGGCGGCTTTCTGATCGTGCCGGCGCTCGTGCTGCTGGGCGGGCTCGACATGCGCCGGGCCGTCGGCACCAGCCTGGTCATCATCGCGCTCAAAAGTGTGGCCGGCTATCTGAAGTACCTCGACGTGCTGGCCGACCTGGGCCTGGCCGTCAACTGGGAAGTGGTAGGGTTGTTTGCCGCCGTGGGCATTGCCGGATCGTTCGCCGGCAACTGGATCGGCGGACGCATCCCCCAGCATCGACTGCAGCGCGGCTTTGCCGTCTTCCTGGTCGTTATGGGTCTCTGGATTCTCTACCAGAACCTGAGCGTGCTGACGGGATAACATACGGCGTGTATCCTTTTCTCAACAAAACCAAAGAAAAAAAAGCCATGACGCTTCCGGAATTCTTTCAGAAAGAGGTGATCGAAAAAAGCCACGAAAAGCCTGTGGTAGTGGACTTCTGGGCGCCCTGGTGTGGCCCCTGCCGCATCCTCGGGCCGGTGCTTGAAAAGCTGGCCCGGGAAAGCAAAGGGGCCTGGCGCCTGGTGAAGATCAACACGGATCAGCACCCCGAACTGGCCATGCACTATGGCGTGCGGGGCATTCCGACCGTCAAACTGTTCCGCAACGGCGAGGTGGTGGACGAGTTCGTGGGGGCGCTGCCCGAGCCGGCCGTTCGTCGCTGGCTCCAGCAGCACGTGCCGGAACCGAGCGCGTCCTGAAGCCTGAGCGATCGGCTATGCGAACCCTCATCGTAATGGCCGCGCTGTTGCTGGCCGCCTGCGGGCGAGAACCCGCCTCGGAAGCGCCGCCCGCGGCGGTCCGGCAACAGGTGGAAGAAGCGATCCGGGCGCTCGACGCCATGCGGGCCGGACTGGCCCGAACCATCACGGCCGGCGAGACGATCGACGAGGCCACGTTCAACCGCGTCTGCCGCCCCGTAGGCCAGCAGGCGCGGCAACTTGGCGAAACGAACGGCTGGATCGTGCAGCAACTGGCCGTGAAGTACCGCAACCCGGCGCATCGGCCCGACTCCCAGGCGGCCGCGCTGTTTGCCCGCTTCGAGGCCGACCCGTCGCTCGACAGCCTCTGGGTCCGCGCCACCTGGAGCGGTACGCCGGGCTGGCGCTACCTGCGCCGCATCACGGTCCGGCCTCAGTGTCTGGCCTGCCACGGCCCGCGCGATCGGCGCCCAGCCTTCATCGTGCAGAACTATCCCGAGGACCGGGCCTACGACTTCCGGCCCGGCGATCTGCGCGGCCTGTACAGCGTCTTCGTACCGGATTCGCTGCTGCAGACATCTTTTTGAACCAGACGCCCTGTCTGGTCAGCAGGAATCCGGGCGGATTTACCGTCTCCCGAAACCATTTTCAACGAAAACAACCATGTGGACTCGCCTGCTGGAATCACTGACGCGACCGGCTGAAACGCACGACGTGCTACGGCCGGAAGTTTTTCTACACCGCCGGCGTCCGGAAGACGTCGTGATCGATGTGCGCACGCCCGAGGAATTCGCCCAGGGGCATCTGGAAGGAGCGATCAATCTCGATCTGATGGCGCCTGACTTCCACGAAAAAATTGCGCGCCTCGATCCGAACCGGACGTACTATCTTTACTGTCGCTCCGGCAATCGTAGCGGACAGGCCGCACGGCTGCTGCGCGAACGCGGCCTGGAAGCCTACAACATCGGCGGGCTGGAAGACCTGGCCCGTGCCGGAGCTACCATCGTCCGCTGAAAACACTCGGTTGCTATGAAGACCCGTATCCTTTTGCTGCTGGCATTGCTATCTGGCTCGGCCGCCTGCACGACCGAACGCACCGAACCACCACAGACCACCACAACTGTGGTGGCCGACACGACGGCAATTGTGCGTCTCACGGCCGAGGAGTTTCTGACCCGCTACACGCCGGACGCCGTCGTGATCGACGTGCGCACGCCCGAGGAATTCGCACAGGGTCACCTGAAGGGCGCATTGAATATCGACGTGAAGGCGCCTGACTTCCGGGAGCAGATCCAGGCGCTCGGACTGGATCCGAACCGGCCCGTTTACCTCTACTGCCGCTCCGGTCGCCGGAGTCAGCGGGCCGCCGAAATCCTGCGTGAAATGGGCTTCCGCCAGCTTTACAACATCGGCGGCTTCGAGGACCTGGCCCGTGCCGGCGCCGAAGTGGCGCGTTGATAGGAGTTCCTGCGCCTCCTGCTTCCTTTCCCGGACTGAAATCGCGGCGTGCACCCTGCGTACCCGCGCCTCACACCAGGGCACCTGTGTTGCGCCCTCATGCCCCTGATCTGCGACGCTTTGGCGAGGCCGCTACCGAAACGCACCTGGATCCCGGAGTGCCGAACCGCCCCGGTCAGAGAAACAACCCCACCGACAGCATGTGCATCGGGGGAAGGGCGGTGTGTTCGAGCTGCACCGTGTAGCCGGCCTGGAAGGGCAGGTTGCCGAGCCGGGTAGCCAGCGAAAAGCCCAGCGCCGGTTGCCAGCCGCCGGCCTCGGGCAGGCGACCGATGCGGTCGAGTCCGCCCAGCAGCGCGAACGCCTCACTGAGCCGATAGGTGGCGCCCAGCCGGAGCTGCCCGCCCCGTGCCCAGCGCCGTTCGGAGACCAGCGCCTCGCGGGGCGTGTCGCCCACGAGCTGCACGCGCCGCTGTCGCACCTCGACGGACGTAAACGACGCCTCGTACTCGCCCAGCAGCCGGAGTCGCCCGGCCAGGGCCGTCCACGAAGCGCCCAGCCGCACGCGCATCGGAAAGCGATCCGACGTGGTGCTGCCCTGCTGCGGCCCGTAGAGATCCGACGTGTTCCAGGTGTAGCGGGCCAGCAGATCGTCGACGGCCAGTCCCAGGTGCAGCGTTTCGGTGGCGCGGTAGAGCAGCCCCAGGTCGAGCCCGATGCTCTGCACCGGCCGTAGCCCTTCGAACAGATCCGCCCGGAAGAACTGCAGGCCGAGCCCCAGCGTGAGCCGATCGCTCACCCGCGTGCCGAAGGCCACCAGCAGCGCGTACTCGTCCGTGCTGTAGGTCTGCGTGTGGTAGCCGCTGGCGTCGCGTCCGTCGATGTTGCGCACCCCGGCGTGCCGGAGCACGACCGCGATGCCCGCGCGCGGCGGCATGCGCGTGGACAGTTGTGCGCTCTGCAGCTCGCGATCGAGTGCCATAAACGCCGTGCTGAGCGCCAGCACAGGTCGTTCGGTAAACACGGCCAGCGCCGGGTTGTAGTAGGCGGCGGCGCCTTCGACATCGGCCACCAGGGCCTGTCCGAGCGCCAGCGCCCGCGCGTCGAGCCCCATCCGGGCGAAGACGCCCGCTTCCTGCGCCCGGGCCGCAACGGCCCAGCTCAGCACGATCAGCAGCGCGATCCGCTTCATTCGATCACCAGAATTTTGCCCCAGTAGGTGGCCGAGCCCGTCTCCACCGCGTAGAAGTACACACCGTTGGCCACGCGCACGCCGCGGGCGTCGAGTCCGTCCCAGATCACCTCGTGCGGGCCGGCCGGCTGCGTTCCTTCGAAGAGCGTGCGCACGCGCTGCAGGCCGAAGTCGAACACGTGCACGCGCACCGTGGCCTCTCGGTCCAGCTCGTAGCGAATGCGCACGAACGCATCGAGTGCGGGCGAGAACGGGTTCGGGTAGGCGTAGGTATCGACGCGGGGGACGGCCGGCGAGGGATTGTCGGGGCGAAGCGGCACATCGGCTCGGAACAGCCGCCAGGTGCGCCCGCCGTCGTCGCTGCGGAGGAGGCCGTCGGACGTCCCGATCCACAGATGCGAGCGCGTCACGGCCACGGCCAGCACGCGCACGTCGGGTCGCACGATGCGGTTCGAAGCGGGATCGTAAAAGTCGCGAATGGTGCGCCAGGTGCGCCCCTGATCCGTCGAGACGAACAGCCCGTTGTCGCCCGCGGCGTAGACGGTATCGCCCCGGAAGGCGAAGTCATTGATGCGCTCGCCCAGCAGCACCTGCTGGAAGGTGCGGCCACCGTCGGCCGTCCGCGTGATGCCGAACGTCTCGCCGGGTGCGGCGCCGGCCGGCCGCGTGGCGAACCACAGCACACGCTGACCGTTGGGTCGGCGCTGCTCGCCGATGGCCACGATCCAGTTGCCGGTGGGCGCATTGGGCCGGCCGTCGTTGAAGAACCGATCCCAGCTCAGTCCGCCGTCCACCGAGCGGTTGATGCCTCCGGCCGTGCCGGCCCAGACGGTCCCCTCGCCGTCCACATGCACGGAAAAGGCGAAGTAGTTGTCGTAGCGGTCCAGCGCGCTTACGGGCGGCGCTACGCGGAAGAAATAGGGCTGATCGGGACGAAGCGCGTCGAGCGAGTCGGGCGGGAGCACGGCCCGATGCCAGGTGCGGCCGAAGTCGTCTGAGTAGCGCAGGCCGCCGTACCAGCTCGCCGCCCAGAGCCGGCCGCGCCGCCGATCGTAGGCCAGGTCGAACGTCGTGGTAAGCTGCGGGGAGACGACCGGCTCGGCCGGGAGCCGCGAGACGCCGTAGGTGATCACCGTGTCGGTGGGTGCGTCGAGCGGCGGAAAGCGGAAGCCCCACGTGTTGCCGCCGTCGGTGGAATAGACCAGCCCCACGGCCTCGAACACGTCGTCGTCCACGCCGTCGCCGTTCAGGTCGGCCTGGTAGCGCGTGCCCAGGCTGGCCCAGATCGTGTCGCCCACTACCAGCAGTGCATAGACGCGGCCGCGTCCCTGCGTGATCGAATCGACGTCGGCCCGGTACCAAGTCTGTCCCCCGTCGAAGGTCAGGTCCAGGCGCGGCCCCACCCAGAGCGAGTCGCCGCGGGCGGCCAGGGTGCTGACAAAGTTTTCGGCGATGCCCGGCACCGGAATCAGCTCGGCCACGCGCCGGCTCCAGTCGGCTTTCGACTGCGCCCGCCCGTCGCCGGCCGTAAGGCCCAGCAGCAACCCCCCCCAGATCAGCCGCTTACTCCACGACCACATGACGGCGGACCTCCTCGCTGGTGAGTCCAGTTCGATCGATGGCCTGGAAGACGAACGTGTAGGTGCCCGGCACGTTGTCGCTGGCCAGCGAAAGCGTCATGGTGAACAGCCCGTCGCCGGCCACCGCGTCGCCGCTGTTGGGGATCCCGCCGCAGAGGCCTTCACCCCCATCGTCGCACAGCAGGATCGGCGCGCCGTTGTTGACGCGCAGCTCCACGCGCAGGATGTTTTCCAGACCGTCGGGGTCCGAAACCCGCGCCACCACCTGGAAGACAACGGGCGGCTCGCCAGGCGCCGGACGCCGGAGCGTGTCGGGCACCTGCACCTCCTCGATCACGGGCGGACCGCCGGTCGCCCAGAACCAGAGCGTACCGCGCACCTGATTGCTCAGGCGCTCCTCGTCGTCCACGGCATAGACCAGCACCGTGTAGGGGCCCACCTGCGCCCGATGCAGCCGGAGCGTCGTCTCGCCCGTGTAGCGATCCGTGCCGGACGCCTCCAGCGTGCCCATGGCCACGGGTTCGGTGGTGTTCAGCGGCGCCCGTACGACGAACGCCACGCGGGCAATCCGGCCGTCCGGATCGCGCGCCGTCACCGCCAGCGAAAGCGGGATGAGTGCCGTATCGCCCCGGATTTGCTCCGAAGGCAAGGTGTTGAAGTCGACCGAATCCGGCGCAAAGGAAAGGTCTGAAACCACCGGAGGACGCCCCTCCAGCGAGGGCGCGCCCGGAAGTGTATCGCATCCCCAGAGCAATCCGCCCGCCAGTGCCAGCAACCAGAAGACGTGTCGCATCGACACCGCTCCGTACGTCTGTTCAGCAGCCTGCGTGGTACCGAAGCGTCATAGGCGCGGGCGGATCTTTTCTGCAAAGATAAAAAACGGGAGGCTTCGATGCACCATCAGATCAGGTACAGCGGGCGAATGCTGAAGCAGAGCACGAAAATCGCGATGGCTACCCAGCCCAGCGCCCGCCGCGTACGCGAAAGCGGCACCCGGTACCATACCGGCGGATGATCGACCCGGATCAGGTACAGAATGATCAGACTCCAGAGAAACCAGCCGCTGTGTCCCATCCAGCCGACGAGGCTGGCCAGGCGGGGCGCCAGCGCGGCCAGCGCCATCAGCCCCAGCAGCACGGGCGCCACAATGCGGTGATCGCCGTCGAACAGCCGGTGCAGGTACAGGTAAAGCACCATTGCCAGACCGAACCAGGCGGCCGGCTCCAGCCACCAGATGCCCTCCTGCAGCAGGGGCGGAAGCGTCTCCAGCGCAAAGCCGATCGTGGCCGACACGAGCAGCAGCAGGACGAAGGCACGGGCCAGCCGCCGATGCCAGCGGCGTCCGAACAGCGCATAGAGCACATGTCCGCCGTCGAGCTGGCCCACCGGCAGCAGGTTCAGGGCCGTGAAGAACAGTCCCAGCCAGGCCGCAAACAGCGTGGGGTAGTGGTACAGCTCGTACATGGGCGGCACGTTCGGGAAAAAGCGGGCCAGCGTGTCGAACAGCAGCGTATGGCCCAGCACGAGCGTGACGCTCGTCGGGTCCTCGGAAGGGAGCGGGGCGGACGGAAAACGCCCGTGCGCCAGGATGTAGGCCTTGAGCGCTTCGTGGCCGGGCACGTCCAGCAGGTACGTGGGCGGCGGGAGCGTCAGCAGCGCATAGAACAGCACAACGAGCGCCACGACGAATCCGGCCAGCGGCCCGGCCACGCCGATGTCGAACAGCGAGCGCGTGTCGGGGATCGGCTCCCGGATGCGAATGACGGCCCCGAACGTTCCGATGCCGTTGAACGGAAACGGAATGTAGTAGGGCAGCGTGGCGTCGATCCGATGGGAGCGGGCGGCCAGGTAGTGCCCGAACTCGTGCACGGTCAGAATCAGCAGCAACGGCAGGCTGAAGCGCAGCCCGTCGGCCAGCAACGCGCCGTATCCCATCCGTTCGTAAAGCAGCCAGCGACCGGCCCAGTCGGGCCAGGTCAGCGTGGTGGTCACCAGCGTCAGCACGAACAGCAGCAGATGCAGCCACACCCGCTGCGGCCGCCGCGGGGGCGCCGCGACCGTTTCACGCCACCGGATGCCCGGAATCGGCTCCAAAGGTCTCTCCGACTTCGTTCGACATCGACCCGCTCATACGATCCGAGCGCCCGAATGCTTCCCGGTGCTCATTGCAGGGCCGCCAGCCCGGCTTCGATGCGCCGCATGGCCTCGGCCAGGTTTTCCATTGAGGCGGCATACGAGATGCGCACGCCGTTCGGATCGCCGAAGGCCTGGCCGGGTACCAGCGCCACATGGCACTGCTCCAGCAGGTACAGGCAGAGCGACTCGCTGTCGGTGATCGTCCGGCCGTCCGGCGTGCGCCGCCCGTAGAAGGCCGACACCTGCGGAAAGAGATAGAACGCCCCTTCCGGCTTCGGACAGGTGATGCCGTCAATGGCCTGCAGCCGCTCCAGCATGAAGTCGCGCCGCTGGCGGAAGGCGGCGACCATTTCCCGGATCGGCCCTTTGTCCATCTGCAGCGCGGCCAGCCCGGCCTTCTGCGAGATGCTGCAGGGGGCCGAGGTGAACTGACTCTGCACCTTGGCCGCCGCTTTGACGATGGGCCGCTCGGCCGCCAGATAGCCCAGCCGCCAGCCCGTCATGGCGAATCCCTTCGAGAAGCCGTTCACCGTGATCGTCCGCTCCTTCATGCCGGGCAGGCTCGCAAACGACACGTGCCTTGCGTCGAACAGGATGTATTCGTAGATCTCGTCCGAAAGCACGTAGACGTGCTCGTGGCGGCGCAGCACGTCGGCCAGCGCCTCCAGTTCTTCGGGCGCGTAGACCGTCCCCGTCGGGTTCGACGGCGAGCAGAGAATCAGCAGACGCGTGCGCTCGGTGATGGCCGCCTCCAGCTGCTCCGGCGTCAGCCGGTAGCCGGTTTCGACCGAGGTGGGCAGGATGACCGGCGTGGCCCCGGCCAGCCGGACCATCTCGGGGTAGCTGACCCAGTAAGGCGCCGGGATCAGCACTTCGTCCTCGGGCCGGCAGAGCACCTCGATGGCCATCGCCACGGCCTGCTTGGCCCCGTTCGTGCAGAGGATCTGGTCCGGCTCGTAGGTCAGCCCGTTCTCCTCGGCCAGCTTGCGGCAGATGGCCTCGCGGAGCTCGAGCATGCCCGCGTTTTCCGTGTAGTGTGTGAAGCCCTCCCGGATGGCCTGAATGGCGGCCTCGGCGATGGGTGCCGGTGTGTCGAAGTCCGGCTCACCGGCGCTCAGACTGATCACCGGCTTGCCTTCACGACGCAACTGCTTGGCCCGTGCCGTCATGGCCAGCGTGGCCGACGGCTGCACGGCCATCACCCGGGGATTGAACGTGTCGAGCTGCAGCGACATGGACGCTCTCGATTGGGTAGGAATTTTTACGGCAAAGATTTGCGCGGAAAGTTAAATGCAAAATGCGCCGGCTTCAACGGGCTGCACGTTTCTTCCGCAGCGCTTCAACAACGGGCGGCGGCACGAACAGGCTCACGTCGCCGCCCCAGCGATGGATCTCGCGCACGATCGAAGAGCTGATCATTGCATATTCTTCGGAGGTCATCAAGAAAACCGTTTCCAGTTCGGGGTACAGGCGACGGTTGGCAAACGCCATGCGAAATTCGTACTCAAAATCGCTCACCTGACGCAATCCGCGCACCAGCGCCGTGGCGCCGCGGGCTCGCGCGTGATCGACCAGCAGCCCCTCGAAAGCCACCACCTCGACGCGGTCCAGGTGCGCCGTGCACTGACGGATCAGCTCACAGCGTTCCTCGATGGAAAACAGCGGCTCCTTGCCGATGTTGACCGCCACGGTCACCTCTACCCGGTCGAAGATCCGAAGCGCACGCTCGACGATGTCGAGATGGCCGTAGGTGAACGGATCGAACGAGCCGGGGTAGAGGGCCAGGCGTTCACGCATGGGCGTCAGCGTTCGACGGGTTGCGGACGAAACACCGAGACGATCGTGCGACCGTAGCGTCGGCTGGTATCCAGATGCGGATGGCCCTCGAAGTTATGGCGCTTGTCGTGCTCAAGGATAAACAGGCCGTGCGGCTTCAGGTGAGGGAATGCCAGCTCCGGAAGCTGCGGCAGCTCGGGCAGATCGTAGGGCGGATCGGCCAGAATCAGGTCGAAGGGCGGCCCGCTGTAACGGCGCAGGTACTCGACGGCGTCGCCCCGAATGAATTCACAGGCATCCTCGACGCCCAGCGCCCGTGCGTTTTCTCGGGCGCAGACCAGCACCGGCCCCTGTAGTTCGACGAACGTCACGGCTACCGCGCCCCGGCTGATGGCCTCCAGCCCGAGCGCGCCGGTGCCGGCAAACAGATCGAGCACGTCGGCACCCTCCAGGTCCATCCGGCTTTCGACCAGATGGAAGAGTGACTCGCGCGTGCGGTCGGTGGTGGGGCGGGTCAGGTGTCCCTTGGGTGCCCGCAGCGTTTTACGGCGAAATCGTCCGGCAATGATCCGCATGGCGACGTCTCCTCGCTCAGCTTAAAGCAACCCCGATGCAGGGCACGTACGCCACGGCTTCCGCCGGGTTCAACGCCTTCGGGTCCAGCGTGGTCAGCACTACGGGATTGAGCAGCATGGGCTCCACCGGAAACAGCAGCCGGAGTTGCTCCGAGAGCGCTTCGGGCACATGCGAGCCGTAGAGCGCCACCTGTTCGACCATGACCGCACTCAGCCCGAGCCGATGCAGGAGCGCCATGGAGAAATAGGCTACGTCTTCGGTTCCGGGCGCGAAGTGGCTCAGGTACCAGTGGCCCCGACGGCAGAGCGTAAACTCGGTGTGCGTCTTGTAGCAACCGATGGCCAGCCCGACCTCGGGCGGCACCTCGGGTTCCGGACCGGGCAGGCGGCGTAACGTCTCGGCCGCACCGGCCGCGCTGAGTCGGATGCGATGTCGGCTGCAGGGTGCCTGCTGGAGCACGCGTTCCAGATGCGCCTGCATGTGGCGGGGCAGCACGAGCACCTGATACCAGCGCGCCCGTTCGTCTTCCGTCAGCGGCTGGTGCATGCCGGGCTCGACGTGCAGGTGCAGCGCGTCGGCCGGTCGACCGGTAATCCAGGAAGCTTCGGCAAGCAGGCGGCCGTGCAGCGCATCCGGTTCAAGCGCCTCGGGCTGCAGGCTGGCAAAGGCCGTCACGCCATGCGTCGGGTGCAACGCCACGTCCAGTTCGTCGGCGACCAGACCGGCCAGCACGTCCCGCAAGGCTTCCCCCACGATGTCCAGGTAGCGCGGCGCCTCGGCCTGGAGTTCGTCCAGCACGCCGAAGTCGAAGTCGCAGCTTCCCAGCCGCAGAAGCTGATAGCGATCACCGCGTCGCTCCAGCTCGGCGTAGCGCAGGACCGCGTCGTGTAGTTCAATCCCCGCCCGTGCCCGGGCTTCCATAAGCCAGCGCTCCTGGCCGCCTGTGGACGGCCTTATTCCCAACTGGCTGCATTCAGCTTGGTAACGTCCGGCTCCAGCGAACCGATGTGATCGTCGGAGGCCGGATCCTTCAGGTAATAGATTTCTACACGCCCCGTGTCGTTCACCACGTACTCGAATTTGCCGTCGCGCGGCGAGTAGATCAGCGAATCCAGATTGAAACCGGGCCCGAAGATGCTGTCGGCCTTGGCCATCATGAACGAATCCTGACGGATCCAGGCCACCAGCGAGTCGAGCGTCGGCGGATAGTGATCGTACAGCAGCTCGTAGCGGATGAGGGCCGTGCGAATGTCGCTCATGCGGTCACGTGTCAGGCGCGTCAACTCCTGCTCACGCTTCACCGCCTTGTAGGGCTCGGTGATCGACAGATACAGGTAGTACGCCAGGACCACGATCACCACACCCAGCACAATCTGCAGAACAATGCGCGTAATCTGACCACGGGTAGCCATGCGTTGCGTGCTCCTCTGATGGCTGAATCGTTTAACGGTTGCCGAAAGAAAAAGTGACATGGGAGGCCATGTCGGCTCGGAAAATACAGGACACGTCCGCGAAATGCAACCACTTTCTTTTCACGGACGCGGTGTTTCCGCCCGCCCTGCAACCCGCCTGCCTGCGCTCCGGTTAAAGGGGCCGGTCCGTAAAACCGAAGCATGATTGCCGTGACCCGTCTGCTTGTCAACATCGACCACGTAGCCACGCTGCGCAATGCCCGGCGCGAGACGTTTCCCGATCCGGTGCAGGCGGCCGTGCTATGCGAGCTGGCCGGCGCCGACGGAATCGTCTTTCACCTGCGGGAAGACCGGCGGCACATCACCGACCGCGACGTCTTCCGCCTGAAGGAAGTCGTCCAGGGCAAACTGGACTTCGAGCTGTCCACCAACGAAGAGATCGTGTCCATCTGCTGTCAGGTGCGGCCGCACCTGGCCACGCTGGTGCCCGAGCGCCGGGAAGAGATCACCACCGAAGGGGGGCTGGACGTGCTCGCCAATCGGGCCCGACTGCAGGAGGTCATTCCCCGTCTGTTCGACGCCGGCATCGAGGAAGTAGCGCTGTTCGTCGATCCGGATCCGCGCCAGATCGAGGCAGCCCGCGAAGTGGGCGCCAATGCCATCGAGCTGCATACGGGCGACTTCGCCAACGCGCCCACCGAAGCGGCCCGCCGCGCCGAAGCCGAAAAGCTGGCCGCCGCTGCCCGTGTGGCGCACGAGCTGGGCCTGCAGGTCCACGCCGGACACGGCCTCGACTACCACAACTATCCGCTCTTTCGCGAAACCGTCCCCCACGTCCACGAAGTGTCGATCGGCTTTGCCATCATCGCCCGGGCCGTACTGGTGGGGCTGGAAACCGCCGTGCGCGAAATGCGTCGGCTCGTGAAGGGTTACTGATTCATACGCCATGGAACCGGAAAAAACGCCATCACAACCCTCGCTGCTGATCGATCCCTCGCAGCTCCCGCCCGAACATCGGAGCGGCTACGTCGCCATCGTGGGTAAGCCCAACGTGGGCAAAAGCACGCTGATGAACGCCCTGCTGGGCCACAAGCTGTCGATCGTCACCCCCAAGCCGCAGACGACCCGCCATCGCATTCTGGGCATCCTCTCGGGCGACACCTACCAGATCGTCTTCCTGGACACGCCCGGCGTGCTCAAGAAGGCCCGCTATAAACTGCACGAGCACATGCTCCGCACCGTCGATCGGGCGGTGGCCGACGCCGATCTCGTCCTGTTCATGGCCGAGGCCACGCAGAAGACGCCCGATACGATCAGCCTGAGCCATCTGGGAAATCGTCCGGCCATTCTGGCCCTCAACAAAATGGACCTGGTGCGTAACCAGGAGCAGGTGCTGCCGCTCGTGGACGCCTACATGAAGCAGTATCCTTTCGAGGCGGTGGTGCCCATTTCAGCGCTGACCGGCTACAACCTGGATGTGTTGCTCAAGGAGATCATCCATCGCCTGCCGCCGGGTCCGCCGTTTTATCCTAAAGACCAGCTCAGCGAGCATCCCGAGCGCTTCTTCGTGGCCGAGATTATCCGGGAAAAAATCTTCGAGCAGTTCCGCGAAGAGATTCCCTATGCCGCGCAGGTCAACATCGTGGACTACAAAGAGCGGCCGGAAGGCAAGGATTTCATCGATGCGGAGATCATCGTCGAGCGCCCCACGCAGAAGGCCATTCTGATCGGCAAAGGCGGTCAGGCGCTCAAGCGGCTGGGTACGGCGGCCCGTCAGGAGATCGAGGCGTTTCTGGGGCGGCCGGTTTACCTGCAACTGCACGTCAAGGTGCGCGAGGACTGGCGCAACCGCGACCGACTGCTGCGCTCCTACGGCTACTGAGCCATTGTTTCCGCCGCGACCAGCTGCACGCCCAGCCCGACCGCCACAGCTTCCTGCAGCGAATCCGGGACGAAGGCGCGGTCGATCCGGTGCACCGAAAAGCTCCGGCGACGGGGATAGGTGCGGCGCAGTTCCAGAAAGCGCTCGGCCCGTCGCTCCGGCGTGCCGTTCTGCATGACGATTCGAAAGCGGGCATCGTCGGCGGCAATGTCGTACATCTGGCGCACCAGCTCGGCGAGCCATTGCGTTTCAGGCAGCCGATAATCGGGCGGGATCAGGTCCAGCCGATCGCCGGGCTGAGGCTGGAGCAGCTCGCTGTCGTCCGCCCGCAGCGGCAGGTTCAGATGCCGGGCCAGCGCTTCGGCCAGCATGAGCGTGGCCCGCACCTTGCCGTCGTAAGAGTGCCCGGCGATGTGTGGCGTGGCGATGTCCACATGGGCGACCAGTTCCGGATCGGGCGCCGGTTCGCCTTCCCAGACGTCCAGCACGACCGCCTCCGGACGCCCCTGTTTCCGGGCTTCCAGCAGAGCCCTTCCGTCCACGACGGCCCCGCGCGACGTGTTCAGCAGCCAGGCCGAAGGACGCAGGCGGGCCAGTGCCGCCGCGTCGATCAGGTGATAGGTGGCATGCGGGCCGGTGCGCGTCAGCGGCACGTGCAGCGTTACAATGTCGGCTTCGGCCAGGATGGTCTCGAGCGGCACGAAGTCGGTGCGTCCGGTCTGTTCGGCCAGCGGCGGATCGCAGCAGAGCACTTCCAGACCCAGCGTGGGTAGCCGTCGGGCCAGCCGTCCCCCGATGTGGCCACAGCCGACGATGCCGACCACCCGCCCCCGCAGCGACACGTTTCGACGCACGGCCAGCTCCAGCAGCGCCGCCAGCACGTACTCGACGACGGCATCTGCATTGGCACCGGGCGCATGGGCAAACGCAATACCCCGCTTCTGCAGATAGGCCAGATCGACGTGATCGATCCCGCTGGTGGCCGAGCCCACGAACTGCACACGACTGCCTTCCAGCAGGGCCGCATCGACGCGGGTCACGCTACGCACCAGCAGCACGTCGCAATTGCGCACTGTAGCCGGCGTGATCTGATCAGCGGGCAACGGCCGCACGACCCCGAACCCCCTGAAAGCTTCACGTGCAAAGGGGATGTTCTCGTCGGCAACGATGCGCAGGGGGCGCTGCAGCCCGGGGTGCAGCAACATGGGTCCGGCCATTGCCTGGGTTTCCTAAAAGTACAAAGGAAATGTCCCGAACGCCAGAGGCCGTCCCTTTTCAGGGCCGCAACCTGTCGCTGTTGCTTACAAAGGCGGCATGGCGGCTGTCCGGCGCCCAGCTGTTCACGTTCAGCGTACCCTGCCCACCGTAGAGATAAGCCACGACGCGCGGGGAACCGCCCGCTGCCGGCATCATGCGCAGGTACACCGGCCGGTAGAATGGATGATCGCTCGGATCGACGTCCGGCAGGTACGAGAGAAACAGCACCCAGCGGCCGTCCGGAGAAACATGTGGAAACCAGTTGTTGAACGCGTCATCCGTAAACTGTTCGGGCTCGGTCCCGTCCGGCCGCATACGCCAGATCTGCATGGTGCCGCTCCGCACCGAGTTGAAGTAGATATACCGGCCATCCGGCGAGTACTCCGGCCCGTCGTCCAGCCCGGGTGTGTCCGTCAGCCGTACCTCCTCGCCACCTTCTACCGGGATGCGGTAGATGTCGTAGTCACCGTCGCGTTCGGCCGTGTAGACCAGATAGCGGCCGTCCGGAGACCAGCCATGCAGGTACGACGGACCGGTGGGCGTTACCTGACGGGGCGTGCCGCCTTCGATCGGCACCACGTAGATGATGGAACGCCCACCGTACTCCGGGGCATGATGACTCAGTCCCAGCCAGCGACCGTCCGGTGAAAGCACGTGGTCGTTGTTGTTCTGGGTGGCAAAGCCGGTCGGAATCACCGAAGGCCTTCGTGTGGCCAGATCGAACCGGTAGAGCAGACCGTCCTGGTTGTAAATGAGGGCGCGTCCGTCCGGCGTCCAGTTGGGCGCCTGGATGGACGCCTCACTGGTGTAGAGCACCTTGCGGCGGCCGGTCTCCACGTCCAGCACTTCCAGCAGGCTGCCGATGTAGTCCTGGTAGGGCACGAAGTCTTCAGGGGCCGGCACGATCAGTCGGACGTTATCGAACAGGGCCCGCTCCAGTACCGTATCGTTGTGCGCACAGACGAACAAACCGGCATAGACGGTATCGCCCAGCGCCAAGCCACTCAGTTCCTGCTGAACGAACGGTTCGCCAAAACGGGCGACCGAGGCGACGTAGCGATCCCCGTCGCGTTCCAGCTGAAAAACGTCCGGTCCCTTCACGGCAAAGCGAATCTCTTCGGTGGGACCACCGCGGACGCGGCGGAACTGCACCGCAGCCAGTCCGTCGCCGTGAATGGCAATGTCCACGTAGGGATCGTCCGGCCCCAGTCCGGCCCGGATGATCCAGCCCATCTTGCGGTGCGGATCCACCCCTTCCCCGAGGAAGTGGCCGCGCGCCTGCAGCATGAAGCGGCCCGTCATGCGCCGCCAGAGAAAGTGGAATGCATCCCGATCGCCCCACATGTTGGCACCCGAGCCGGCCACCACAAAAACCTGCTCCTCAGGGTCATAGGCGACCGTTCCCGGTCGCTTTACTTCGCCGACATCGCCATGGGCTTCGAACGGTCCCAGCGGTTGCGCCTGTGCGTTCACAACAATCAGCAGCCAGCCTCCCAGTAGCAATGCCCGCATTGTTTTATTCCATTTGATGGATCTGTCTGTATAGCATACGGAACATTGCCCTTCAAAGACAAGCCCGCGTGTCGGCACAGGTTTTGACCAAAGTATTGGCGTGCATTCATCAGATTTTCGCCACATGCTCACCAATACTTGGCATTTAGCGAAACTACCGACGCACTGCGTCATTAGTGCCGCCAAGGGCTGCCGGGTCGTCAACAGGCAGGTTCATCACAGCCGCAGGCTGTCTGGCTGTTGACGACTCGGTTTGTTTTATGAACCAACCCGGTACGACTATGAGAAGCAGGCGAACAGCAGGTTTATTGCTGCTGGCGCTGCTCCTGCTGATGACCGGCGTTCTGGCGTTACATACGGATCGGTTGTTGGGTGACACCTCCCCCAGGGTTGAGGATACAGCGCAGGTGTACATAGAACTGGACTCGCTACAGACGGTACGGGCGCACCTGGTTCGGCTGGGTGCGCGTCGGCTGCCGCCGGTGCCGCCTGAAGCAATCGACTCAGAGACACTCTGGCTGGCACGGGTCATCTACTCCGAGACGAAGCGTCCCGAGGAGATGGAACTGGTGGCCTGGGTGGTCCGGAACCGCGTCGAGACGCGGTTCCGCGGCAAGGCCACCTACCGGGACGTGGTGCTCGATCCGTTCCAGTTCAGTGCCTTCATTCCCTACAACCCGCGCCGGCAGTATTACATGCGCCTGACGCCCCATTCCAGGGCGCCCGGCTGGCAGCAGGCGCTCAGCATCGCCTACTACGTACGCTTTGCGGATACAACGCATCGGCCGTTTTCCATCCGCACGCGCCATTTTTACAGCGAGCAGTCTATGACCGGCCGCCTGCTGCCCGTCTGGGCCGAAGGTGTCCATCCCGTACAACCCATGCGCTACCGGGTGGACGCACAGCGCTTCCGGTTTTACGAAGATATCTCCTGACACATCGCCACGCTTTCCGTAACTTGAAGGCCCGCGCTACAGAGACGCGGGCCTTTTTTGTTCCGAGAGCAGACATTCCGAACGTCCCATGCTGCGCCGTCTGACGCCCCTTTTGCTGACCATCTTCCTGCTGGTTCCTGCCTGTCGGCAGACCGAGCCGGAACCGGAAATCGTCGAATATCCGCGCGAAGGACTTTTCGTGCCCGAACCGCCCCCCGAGTATCGGGCCGAGGGCATCCGGATCGCGACGCTCAACACGTTCTTCCTGTTCGACGGCTACGGCGACGAAGGCCAGGCCGATTTTCCGCACAAGGGCAATCCCGAAGCGGCCCGTCGCCATCGCGCACGCATTGCACAGGTACTGCGCATGATCGACGCGGACCTTGTCGTCCTCCAGGAGGTGGAAAACGAAGAGGTGCTCCGGCGCATGGTGACCGAGGACCTGCCCGATCTGAACTATGAGGTCCATTTCGTGCAGGGACACGATACGTTCACCGGCCAGGATGTGGCCGTGCTGTCCCGCCTTCCGGTCGAAAAGATCGGCCGCACCGAGGAGCGCGTGCCGGTAGAAGGGACCGACGACACCTACGGCGTAAGCAAAAACATCTGGGTACGTCTCTACCTGGGCGATCTGCCCGCTACGATCATCGGCGTGCACTTTCTGGCGCAGCCAGACGACTCGCGTCGCAAGCCCCGCCGCGAAGCCCAGGCCGAGGTCATCCGCCGACTGGTCGAACGCGAACTGGCCGCCGGACGCGCCGTGGCTGTGCTCGGCGACTTCAACGACTACGACGACGCAATCCCTGACCTGAACGGCCACCGGCCGATCACCCGCACGCTGGCGCTGGTCAAAGCGGCCGGACCGGGACCCGACGACGACCTTTACAACGTGATGGCCGAAGTGCCCCAGCACGATCGTTTCACCGTCTTCTACGACGCCGACGAGGACTGGCAGGTGGAATGGCCAGAGCTGGCCGCCATCGACCACGTGCTGCTTTCGCCCCGGCTTCGTGCCCGCCTGCGCGAGGTACACTATGTGCAGGCCTACGACCCGCGCACCGTCACCGACCATTTTCCCATAGTGGTCATACTGGCCCCCCGCTGAAAAGCAGCAGGCCGCTCCGATGTTGGAGCGGCCTTCTTGTCGCAGATCGCTCACGGGCTTAAAGCGCTACCCCCACGCGCAGCATCACCACGTTCAGGTGCTGGCGGGCGTCGGGATTGATCTCGACCCCGGCCACTTCAAATCCTTTGGTAAACTCTGTGATGCCGAAAGTATATTGCAATTCAGGATAGAGCCGCAGTCCCAGCAGGCTCACCTCCACCCCCACGCCCAGACTACCGGCCAGGCTGAATTCTTTCAGATTATCCTTGATGCCCTCGTCACCAGACGGAAAACGCAGCACCGGACCGGCCATCACGTACGGCGTAAGAAACGGCAGCGTCATCCGGTAACGCACATCGATGGGAATCTCCAGCAGGGACACGTCGAAGCCTTCCTGAACTGATGGATCAGAAAGATCTTCCCGGAATCCCCGGTACAGAGACCCGGCGTCCATATAACGCAATCCGGGGCGAATGGCCACCGGTCCCAGCGGCAGATCGAACCAGACGGCCACGTGCCAGCCCTGGCTGTTGTCGAACGTGGCCCGGGTATCACCGGTTTTGATGTCGCTGAGCTGGTTGAAGTTGAGCCCCAGCGAAACGCCCAGTTGCGCCTGCGCGGTGGTCGGTAACGCAAGCAGCACCAAAAGCAACCCATACGAAAAGAAACGCGAAGCAACCGTCTGTCTGACCATAAGCCTTTCTGTTCCGGTTTGGTGAATGGTTACGTCTGCGGTGCAACCTGAACTCCGGCATCGGGTTCATGCTAACACGCCGCCTTGAGAAAATACCACCCGCCATCCCCATGCGCATCGGAATTTCCTGCTACCCGGTCTACGGAGGCAGCGGCGTGGTGGCCACCGAGCTGGGCAAAGCCCTGGCCGCCCGCGGCCACGAGATCCATTTTATCGCATACTCCATGCCGTTTCGGCTCTCGCACATCACCGAGCGCATCTATTTTCACGAAGTCAACGTCAACACCTACCCGCTTTTCGAATATCCGCCCTACGATCTGGCGCTGACCAGCAAGATGGTGGACGTGGTCAAGTACGAAAAGCTGGACCTGCTGCACGTCCACTATGCGATTCCGCACGCCACCAGCGCCGTGCTGGCCCGTCAGATTCTGGAAAAACAGGGCCTCTATGTGCCGGTCATCACCACGCTGCACGGCACCGACATCACGATCGTGGGGCAGGACCCATCGTTCAACCCGGTGGTCACCTATTCGATCAACGAATCGGACGGCGTCACGGCCGTTTCCGACTACCTGCGGCGCGAAACGCTCACGCACTTCGAGATCACCCGTCCCATCGAGGTCATTCCCAACTTCGTCAACACGCGGCGCTTTCGCCGGCTGAACAAGCTGCACTTCAAACAGGCCCTGTGTCCTGACGGCGAAAAGGTGATCGTGCACGTGTCCAACTTCCGGCCGGTCAAGCGCGTGCCGGAAGTGGTACGCGTCTTCCACCGGCTCCGGCAGGAAGGGCTGGCCGTCAAGCTGCTGCTGGTGGGCGACGGACCCGACCGCGTCCCGACCGAGCACCTGGCCCGTGAGCTGGGCGTCTACGACGACGTGCGCTTTCTGGGTAAGCAAGATCCGGTCGAAGAGATTCTTTCCATTGCGGACGTCTTCCTGATGCCCAGCGGCTCCGAGACGTTCGGCCTGGCCGCGCTCGAAGCGATGGCCTGCGGTGTGCCCGTTGTGGCCAGCAACATCGGCGGCCTGCCCGAGCTGATCGTCGACGGCGAGACCGGTTTCCTGTGCCCGCTGGGCGACCTGGACGCTTTCACCGAACGCACCCGTCGCATTCTCACCGACGACGAACTCTGGGCGCGCATGAGCCGGGCCGCCCGCCGCCGCGCCGTGGAACATTTCGACACGGAGCGCATCGTTCCCCGCTACGAAGCCTACTACGAGCAGGTGCTGGCCCAGGCCGCACCCCGCATGGTCTGACGATCATGGCGCATCTGATCAGCCGTAAAAAGCCGGCCTACCCGATCAGCGACTACCTGCGCACCTATCTGGAGCGCTACGGCCGCATCTACGACGGCGGCATCCGCTACGACGACCTGCTTCGCTACAACAACGCCATCCCGTTCTACGACGAACAGGGCCGCGACACGCTCTGGTCCACGGTCTTCTACCCGGAGCTGGAGCAGAAAGAAATCCACGACCGCCTGCGGCTCACCTACGCGCTCCTGAAGGCCGACGGCGACTTCTCTATCGCCGACCACCTCTACATCGACCGCATCGATCTGTGCCTCTACGGCAACACCTCGCCGTTCCGCGTGCGTATCGTCAACGCCCTCAACGACAACTTCGACTACTTTTACGTCAAGCGCGTCGATGCCAACCGCATCTACGGCCTCGAGCTGGAGCACATTCTCTCGCCCAACCGCATCAACTATTTCATCTGGGGCGACACGATCATCGAAGAGCACATCATCGGCATTCCCGGCGACGACTTCCTGAAAGACCACATGCCGACGAACCGATTCGACCAGGTGCGGCTGGCCAAAGAGTTCGTCAAATTCAACGAGCGCTGCTTCGTGCGGCTGCTGGGCGACATGCACGCGGGCAACTTCGTCATCGACGGCACGCCCGATCTCGAAAAGTGGCACTACCGGATCCGGCCGATCGACTTTGACCAGCAGAGCCACCACTGGCGCAAGGAGGTCTATCTGCCCGAATGCTTCCCGCAGAATGCGCCTTTCGTGGAACTGGTGGCCGAGTACCTGCCCGAGGAGACGATCATCCAGTACCAGAAGGAAGAGCGGGCGCTGATCGCCAACCGGATGCGCGTCTCGCACGGGCGCTTCCAGGCGCTCATGGAGGTGATGCAGGAAGACCTGATCGCACCCGAGGAGAACGTCCGCCGCCTGGGTGTGCAACTGGCCGAGCACTACGGCGACGCCCGCTTCGAGCGCTGCCTGACCATGGGCGAACTGGTATGGTGCTCCACGCAGATCGTGCTCGAGCGAAGCCGTCCGGCCTCGGTGGCTTTCTACCTCCGGGCCGTTATGGGCCACCCCTGAACGAAAAGCACGCGCCGCCGCCTTTTTTCACAGAGGAAAAGCCCCGGTCAGAAACGGATTGTGCCGCCGCTCCCGGCCGATGGTGGTCTCGGGTCCGTGCCCCGGATAGACGCGCGTGTCGTCGCCCAGCGGGACCAGCTTCTGAAAGATCGACTGCATGAGCACGGGCAGGCTGCCGCCGGGCAGGTCGGTGCGTCCGATCGATCCCTGAAAGAGCACGTCGCCCACGATCACCAGTTTGTGTTTTTCATCGTAGAAGCTGATGGAGCCCGGCGAATGGCCCGGCGTGTGCAGCACCGTCCAGGTGGTCTGGCCGAACGTGATCGTGTCGCCTTCGTCCAGAAAGCCTTCCGGCGGCGGAGGCGCCTCGACCGGCACGCCAAAGAACTGCCCCTGTGCTTCGGCCTGCTCCAGAAACGGCACATCGGCCCGGTGCATCCAGAAGCCTTTCCCCGCATACTCGCTGAAAAACCGACAGCCAAAGATGTGATCGATGTGGCCGTGCGTCAGCAGCAGATGGCGCAAGCGCAATCCGTTGCGCTCCAGGTAATCGACCACGGCCTGCTGCTCGGCGCGCGTGTGGCAGGACGGATCGACCAGCACGGCCTCGTCACCGTCGTGACAGATATAACAGTTCGTCTGAAACGGATTGAACGTGAAGCGATGAATTTTCATGGCGCCGGATTGTCGCGTTTCGGGCAAACTTATCACGCCGACGGCGTTTTTGAAAGCGGCTGACCGGTTTTTCACGCAGCGTCCGACACGAAGCGGAACATCTCCGGGGCGTTTCCGTGCTGCTTAGGCCATCGACCGGAGGGAAACGACGTCGTACGTATGGGGCGGTTTGCGCTGTTTTCGGTCGGGCTCGTGCTGCTGACGCTGGCCATCGACGGATACGTGTACGTGAACTGGCGTCGTTTTGCCCGACCCCGACCGGCGCTGCGCTGGACGCTTGCCATCTACCGGGTGCTGCTGTGGACGATGCCGCTGGCGCTGCCGGGCTACTTTCTGCTGTTTCGCTGGTGGGAGGTGGAGCCCAAGCTGGCCCGCGCGCTGTTTTTTGGCCTCTGGGCCTTTTACTACGTGCCCAAGGTGCCCATCGCCCTGGTGCTGCTGCTGAAAGACGGCGTGCGGCTGGCTTCCCGCCTGATGGCGCGCCTGCGCCCGGCCCCACCGGCCCCCTCCACCCCCTCAACGAACTCTGCCCGCCGCATGAGTCGCGCCGAATTTCTGCAGAAGCTGGGCTGGTCGGCCGCCGCCCTGCCGTTCCTGGCCGTCGGTCACGGCGTGCTGCGCACGCTGTACGACTTTACCGTCCATCGGGTGACGCTGCCCATCCCCGACCTGCCCCGAGCGCTCGACGGGCTGACCATCGGTCAGATTTCGGACCTGCACGCCGGTTCGTTTTTCGACGAGCGGCCGGCCCACGAGGCCGTCGAGCTGCTGCTGGCGCTCAAGCCCGACCTGGTCGTGATCACCGGCGACTACGTCAACCACGACGCCGACGAACTGCCCATCATCCTGCCAGCGCTCCGGAAGCTGAAGGCCGAGCTGGGCGTCTGGGGCTGCCTGGGCAACCATGACCATTACGCCCACACGCCCGACGTGGTGCGACGACTGCACGAGCAGACCCCGCTGCGGCTGCTCATCAATGCCCACCATACGTTCCAGATCGACGGAGCCCGCCTGCACCTGATCGGTACCGACAACACGGGCTTCCGCCAGCGTTTTGCCGACCTGCCCCGGGCACTGCAGGGGCTGGAGGCCGACCCGAACGGCGAAGAATTCCGATTGCTGCTGGCGCACGATCCGACGTTCTGGGACCTGGAAGTGCGGCCTTCTTACCCCGACATCGACCTGATGCTCTGCGGGCACACGCACGGCGGCCAGATTGGCGTCGAGCTGGGTCCGCTGCGCTGGGGACTGGCCCGGCTCGTCTACCAGCGCTGGGCCGGCCTCTACGAGGAACCCGCACCATCCCGCCGGGGCCGTCAGTACCTGTACGTCAACCGGGGCGTGGGTACCGTCGGACCACCGCTCCGGCTGGGCATCCGCCCCGAAATCACGCTGATCACGCTGCGCCGCGCCTGAACGGCCTGCCATGAAGCGGCTCCACCGCATGACGCTCGGCATGCTGCCCGGCCCGTTCCTGGGCTGGTTCGGCACGCTGATGTTTCTGCTCGTCATGCAGTTTCTCATCAAGTACCTGCCCGATCTGGTCGGCAAAGGCCTGCCGCTGGGCGTCATCCTGGAGCTGATCAGCTACAACCTGGCCTACATGGTGGTGCTGGCCGTGCCCATGGCCACGCTGATCGCCATGATCATGACGTTCGGGCGGCTGGCCGAATCGAACGCCTATCAGGTGATCAAAAGTGCGGGCATCTCGCTGCCGCAGCTGACCTGGCCGCTGCTCATCGTGGGGCTGTTGCTGACCGGCGGCATGATGTATTTCAACAACCTGATCCTGCCCGAAGCCAATCACCGCGCCCGCAACCTCTGGATCGACATCCAGCGCAAAAAGCCCGGCTTTCAGCTGCAGCCCGGCGTCTTCTACGACGGCATCGAAGGCTACAGCATTCTCGTGCAGCACCGCGATCCCGAAACCGACTCGCTTCGGGACGTCACGATCTACGACTACCGCAACAGCGGCGAGCATGTCGTGCTGAAGGCACAACAGGGTCTGCTGCAGCCCATTGCAGGCGGACGCTTCATCGACCTGATTCTGGAAGACGGCGAATTTCACCGGCTGCGCCGCCTCGAAGGCCAGGAGCGGTACGAGCGGCTGGCGTTTGGCCGCTACCGGCTGCGGCTGGACCTGTCGGACTTCGTGTTTACCCGGAGCCAGGAAGAAGGCTACCGCACCGACCGCACGACGCCTACCCCGCAGATGCTGGCGCTGGTCGATTCGATGGCGGCGGAGGTGCAACGCAACCGGACCCGCATTCGTCGGCTTCTGCTGCGTGTGCTGGGCGACACGGTGAGCGCTGCGCCTGCACCTGAACCGCCGCCTTTACAACGGGCTGCAGCCGACTCCGCCCGTCAGGCCACGCGACCGGCCCTTCGGGGTCTTTCGGAAAGCCAGCAGGCCAGGCTCTACGAGCTGGCCCTGCAGCAGACCCGACGGCTTCAGACCGAAATCGAAGACCTGCAGCGCTCGATCCAGTGGACCGAACGCCGGGCCGACCGCTACCGCGTCGAGATCCACAAGAAGTTTTCCATTGCCGTCGCCTGCCTGATCTTTGTGCTCATCGGCATGCCGCTGGGGCTGAGCGTGCGCCGGGGCGGTCTGGGGCTGGCCGGCGGACTGGCGCTGGGCATTTTTCTGTTCTACTGGATCACGCTCGTGCAGGGCGAAAAGCTGGCCGACCGGGGCTACCTGGCCCCCTGGATCGGCATGTGGTTGCCCAATCTGGTGATGGGGTTGCTCGGGGTAGCGCTGTTCGTGTACGTTTCGTTCGACCTGCGCGTGACGCGCCCGCTGACCTGGCTGGGCCGAAAACTGAAGACGCTGCGCCATGCTCTATCTCGTTCCTACGCCTATCGGTAACCTGGAAGACCTGACGCTGCGGGCGCTGCGCATCCTGCGCGAGGTGGATCTGATCGCCTGCGAGGACACGCGCACCTCGGCCAAGCTGCTCCGGCACTACGGCATCACGACGCCCACCACGAGCTACCATGCCCACAACGAAGCCCGCAAAGCGGCCGAGCTGGTGGCCCGCATGGAGGCCGGAGCACGTGTGGCGCTGATCACCGATGCCGGCACGCCCGGCATCAGCGATCCCGGCTTTTACCTGGTGCGCGCATGCCTGCGGCGGCGCATTCCGGTCGTGGCACTGCCGGGCCCGACGGCCTTCGTGCCGGCGCTGGCCGTCAGCGGACTGCCCACCGATCGGTTCGTGTTCGAGGGCTTTCTGCCAGTCAAAAAAGGACGCCAGAAACGTCTGGCCGAGCTGGCCGCCGAGCCACGCACGATCGTGCTGTACGAATCGCCCCACCGGCTGCTGCGCACGCTGGACGACCTGGCCCGTGCGCTGGGCGACGAACGTCCGGCCGTCGTGGCCCGCGAGCTGACCAAGACGTTCGAGGAATTCGCGCGGGGCACGCTGCGCACGCTCCACGCGTACTATGCGGCGCAACCGCGCGTCCGGGGCGAGCTGGTGCTCGTGGTAGCCGGGACCGGCTACCGGCCTGATCCCGACTGGCCGCGCGACCAGGCCATGGTCGTTTCGTCCTACACCTCGGAGGCCGCCTCATGAGCACCCCTGCACCGCTGCGTCTCGACGGAAGCCGGCACTCCGGAAGCGGCACGCTCGTGCGCCAGGCCGTGGCACTGGCGGCGCTGGTAGGCCGTCCGCTCCATCTCTACAATGTGCGGGCCCGCCGCCAGCCGCCGGGCCTGCGTCCCCAGCACCTGAAAGCCGTCGAGGCCGTGGCCGAGCTGGTCGACGCCCGCCTGGAAGGCGCCGAGGTCGGAAGCCGACGGCTGACGTTCGTGCCCCGACGTCGTCCGCGCGGAGGCACGTACCAGTGGGACATCGGCACGGCCGGCTCCGCCACGCTGCTGGTGCAGACCGTGCTGCCCGTGCTGGCCTTCGCCGACGGTCCGAGCCGGGCGCTCATCCGCGGCGGGCTGTTTCAGGACTTTGCCCCGACCTACTTCCACCTGCGCCATGCGTTGCTGCCCCTGCTGCACCGCATGGGACTGGAAGCCCGACTGGAGATGCTACGGCCGGGCTACGTGCCCCGGGGCGGCGGCGAGCTGCTGCTGGAGGTGACGCCGCTCCGGGCGCCCCTGCGTCCGCTCCGGCTGGAGCAGCAGGGGCGCCCTGTACGCGTCTTCGGCGTAGCGCTGGCTTCCCACCTGAAGCAACGCCGCGTGGCCCGGCGCATGGCCGACCGCTGCCGCCAGCGCCTGCTTGAAGCCGGTTTGCCCCAGCCACACATCGAGACGATCGACGACACGAGCGCCTACCAGCCGGGCGCCGCGCTGGCCGTTTTTGTCGAGACCGACACCGGCGCGCTGCTGGGCGCCGATCAGGCCGGCGCACCCGGCCGCCCTTCGGAGGCCATCGCCGACAACGTGGCCCGCATGCTGCTCGAAGACCTGCGCAGTGGTGCCACCGTCGATCGCCATCTGGCCGACCAGCTCATCCCTTATGTCGCACTGGCCGACGGAACGTCGCTCTACCACGTGCCCGAAGTGACCGACCACGTGGCTTCGAGCTGCTGGCTCGTGGAGCTGTTCTTCAACGTGGCCGTGGAACTGCAGGGACGCACGCTTTCGGTCGAGGGCAAAGCGCTGCAGCCGACCACCGGCAGGACAACAACGACGCCCTGACGGCAACCCGCCCTGCAGGGCGGCGTTAGAAAGGCGTTTTTTCGGGAAAAGACCAACCCCTGCCCCGATGCGTCGCACCCTGATTGAGCGTTTCGTAGCCGCTGCGGTTTTTCTGTACGCGCTGGTTCTCTACGGCCTGACCATCGCCCCGACCGTTTCGTTCTGGGATTCCGGCGAGTTCATTGCCAGCGTCTTTGGCCTGGAGGTAATGCATCCGCCGGGCGCGCCCTTCTACATGCTGGTGGCCCGGCTTTTCTCGATGCTGGCGCCGTCGCGCGAGCTGGTGGCCCTGGCCGTCAACTGGGTCTCGGCGCTTTCGAGTGTGGTCACCGTCCTGCTGACCTTCCTGATCATCGTGCGCCTGATCCGCTACTGGCAACCGCCGGCCGACCAGCGCACGTGGACAGACGACTTCATCGCGCTGGCCGGCGGCGTGGTGGGCGCCTGCACGTTCGCCGTGACCGATTCGTTCTGGTTCAATGCCGTCGAGGCCGAGGTGTACGCCATGTCCATGCTCTTCACCGCGCTGGTGGTATGGCTGGGGTTGCGGTGGAGCGAGCAGGCGGCCGCCGAAGTGGCCACGCTGCGGCGCGGCGGTACGCTCTCGGCCCTTTCGGCCAACCGCTACTTGGTGCTCATCGCCTACCTGTTCGGGCTGGCCATCGGGGTGCACCTGCTCAGCCTGCTGGCCCTGTTCTTTGTGGCGCTGCTGGTCTTTTTCACGGAGTTCGAGCGGCCGGAATGGACCTCCACGCAACGCTGGCTGCGCATCTTCGGGGCGCTGGTGGTCTCTTCGATCATCTTTTTGATCATCTATCCCGGCATCATTCAGGAATTGCCCGACTGGGCGGGTAAAAGTGGCGATCCGCTGCTGTTCGGCCTGGTGGTGCTGGCGCTGGTCGTAGGTGGCGTCTACTACACCCATCGCCGGCGGAAGCCCGCGGCCAACCTGGCCATGCTCTGCCTGGCGATGATCCTGCTGGGCTATTCGAGCTACGCGCTCATCATCATCCGGAGCAGCGTCGATCCCCCCATCGACCTGAACGATCCGGAGACGCCGCATGCCTTCGTCTCGTACCTGAAGCGCGAGCAGTACGGCGAGACGCCCCTGCTGCGCGGCGCCACCTACAACAACCAGACGGGCCAGATCGACCAGTCGCGTCAGGTGCTCTTTCCGCGTCGCTGGTCGCCGGACCCGAGCCACCTGCGCGTCTACGCGCAGTACGACTCGGACCTGGACTTCTTCCTGCGCTACCAGCTCGGCCACATGTACATCCGCTACTTCCTGTGGAACTTTGTCGGAAAGGCCAGCGACGTGCAGGACGCCCCGGCCATCACGGGCTTTCTGCCCGGCGAAAAAGATCTCTACTTCTTCCAGACGCCCAGCGAGCGCGCCTCCCGCAACGTTTACTACGCGCTGCCGCTGTTGCTGGGCCTGCTGGGCATGGCGTTCCACTTCAACCACGACTGGCGGCGGGCTTTCAGCGTGCTCGTACTGTTTCTGGTCACCGGCGTGGGGATCATTCTCTACCTGAACCAGACGCCGCTGCAACCGCGCGAGCGCGACTACTCCTACGTCGGGAGCTTCTTCGCCTTCAGCCTGTGGGTGGGTATCGGCGCGGCCGGATTGCTGGAAATCCTGCGAGACCGGCTCAAAGAGACGCTGCGGCGACCGTTGCTCTGGGGTGCGGCCGTGGTGATCTTTGCCGCCGTGCCGCTGCACATGCTGCTGCAGAACTACGACGACCACGACCGGAGCGGCCGCTACGTGGCCCGCGACTACGCATGGAATCTGCTGATGAGCCTGGACGACAACGCCATCGTTTTCACCAACGGCGACAACGACACCTATCCGCTCTGGTACCTGCAGGAAGTCGAAGGCGTGCGTCAGGACGTGCGCGTGGCCAACCTGTCGCTGCTGAACACCTCTTGGTACATCAAGCAGCTCAAGCACCAGTGGGCCCGCAAGTCGGCGCCGCTGCCCATCTCGCTGAGCGATGCCCAGATCGACCGCCTCAGCGTGGTGGCCTGGGAGCCACGCGAGATCGAATTGCCGGTCCGGCTCAATCCGGCCACCGACTACGAACGCCTGGGCATTGCCCCGGAAGACAGCGGCCGGGTCATGCGCCCGATGCGCTGGCGTCTGGAGGGCCGGCCCTACACGCGCGATCTGCACCTGCTCTATGCGGCCGACATCGCCGTGCTCGACATGCTCCGCACCAACGCCGAGCGCGACTGGGAGCGTCCCATCTACTTTGCCGTCACGGTCAGTCCCGACGGCCAGCTCGACCTGCAGAACTTCTTCCAGCTCGAAGGTCAGGCTTACCGCGTGGTGCCCATTCGCCACAACGTGACGCTCGGGCGCGTTGTGCCTTCGATCACGCTGGAGCGGCTCCGGCACTTCCGGTTCACCAACCTGGACAACCCGGATGTTTACTTCGACGAAAACATCCGCCGCATGGTGGATAACTACCGGAGCATTTACGCCCACATCGCCACGCAACTGGCCCAGCAGGGACTGGCCGACGAAGGCGAGGCGCTGCTCGACACGATCATGGTGCGCGTGCCGCTGGAGACGATCCCGGCCGACCTGCGCTCCTACTACTTCCTGGCCCAGGCCTACCAGCAGGTGGGCGCGCCCGAGAAGGCCGTGGCCATCTGGAAGAAGGCCGAACCGCTCGTACTCTTCACGCTGCGCACGGCTCGTTCCCAGCGCGAGGCCGACATGGCCGCCCAGTTCGTGCAGATCATCCGCTTCACCTACATGATGGCCGGCGACTATGAAGCGGCGGCGGCCTTCAGCAACCGGCTGGCGGACGTGCTGGGCGACGACAGCTTCCGCAAAACGCCGGACCAGCTGCGTCAGGAAATGCAGCAATTCCTGCGCGGCGACACCAGCGAAGAACAGTAGCGCCTACAGCAGCCCGGCGGCCTGCAGGTAACGGTCTTCGAGCCGGTGCATGTGCGCCCGGGCTTCGGGCGTGGCATCGTCGTAGCCGAGCAGGTGCAGCAGGCCGTGCACCACGTAGCGACAGGCTTCCTGTGTGAAGGTGGCACCGAACTCGGCGTGGCGCTCGGCCGCCGTGTCCAGATCGACGTAGATTTCTCCTTCCACCACGCCGGGTTCTTCGGAAAGCGGAAAGGAGAGCACGTCCGTGTCGTAGTCGTGGCCCAGATAGGTGCGGTTGAGCTCGCGCACGGTGGCGTGATCGGCCAGCACCAGACTCAAATAGCGCAAACGGGCCTTTTCGCCCGCAAGCACGGCCTGCACCAGACGCCGGAGCAGCGCGTTGGACAATCGACGAGAGGGGTGTGCCTGGACGATCTCCAGCGCCTCCGTCTCCGGAGCTTTCATTGTGACGACTCGTCCAGATCGTTGAAGAGCGTTTCGCTCATCGAGAGCGCCACGCTGCTCATGACCATTTCGGGCGGCAGTTGCATGAAGTCGGCCGAAAGCAGCCGCTCATGGACGTTGGCATAAAGCGAGCAGCCCACCTCGCGCTCGACCACCAGCCCGCTGACAAATCCCTGCTGGCGTCCGAAAAAGATCACCTCGCCCAGCTCCTGGCTGGCCAGGTACCCCGTGCAGCCCTGCAGTTGCAGAAACGAGCTGGGCGTGTAGACCGAAACCAGATTCGGTGGCATGACCTCCTGCAGCGCCGGGGGCAACTGCAGCGCACGCTGGATTTCGAGCGTCAGGCGACGTCCGCTTTCCGGATCGAACAGCGAAAACCGCACGCTGGAGCCTTCGATCTGCGGCGCCACGCCCAGCGCCGCAGCAATGCGCTGAATGTCTTCGTCGGAAAAGGTAAACGCCATGGTCTTCCGCTATCTTGCAGCCCCTGACTGCTGCAAGATAGCCGCACGACGAACGAAAAACAATGCCTCCGGCGCTTTTCAGGAGCGGCTCAGCGAATGGGATTGTTGCTGCCGGGGAGCGCGTTCGCCCGAGGCCGCCTTTCGCTGCGCTTCGTCGAGCGGCACCACGTTACGGGCATGGAGCCCTTTGGGGCCTTCGTGCAGCTCGAACTCGACGATCTGGCCGGTTCGCAACGTCTTGAAGCGCCGCTCGCTGATGATCTGCGAGTAGTGCACGAAAATATCGGCGCCTCCTTCCGGGTGGATGATGAAGCCGTACCCCTTTTTTGCGTCAAACCACTTGACGACGCCACGACGTGCTGCCATGGGAGGCCTCCCGCTGTCTACACTGGTACATATTTCCCGTCGGAAGCTTGGCCTCCCCGTCTCTCGCTGGCCGAGATGCCCGGGGACTACAGGCGCAAGACGCTATCTATCCGTAAGATAGCCGTCGATCCGTCGGCTGTCAATCTTTACCTATTCTACACAGAAAGGTCCGCATAAGCAACCACTCCGACTACTTTGCGCGAAAAACGCAGGGGGTGCCGATCTTTTGGCGTTAGTTCCGCTAAGCTATTTTGCGCAAATAGGCCACGACCTCGCGCACGTAGTCGGCGCGGAGCATGATGTAGAAGTGAATGCAGGGCACACCGGCCTCCAGCAACTCTTCGGCCTGTCGCCGCGCCCAGGCAATGCCGATTTCCGGAACGTGCTCCGGTTTGGCCGCTTCCACCTCGGCCACCAGTTCCTCCGGAATCTCAATGTGAAACCGGCTGGGGAGGAGCTGCAGGTGGCGTTTACTGGTCAGGATCTTCAATCCGGGAATGATCGGCACGGTAATGCCCACTTCCCGGCACCGCTCCACAAACCGGAAGTAGTGCCGGTTGTCGAAGAACATCTGCGTGGTGACGTAGTGGGCGCCCGCCTCGATCTTACGCTTCAGGTTCATGATGTCCCAGATCAGGTTGGGCGCCTCGAAGTGCTTTTCCGGATAGCCGGCCACCCCGATGCAGAAGTCGGTGGGCACGGCGTCTTCGAGCGGTTCCAGGTAGATGCCGCGGTTCATGTTGACGATCTGCCGCACCAGATCGACGGCGTATTCGTTCACCGTTCGATCCGGGGGGATGGGCTTCTGATAGTTGGGCGAGTCGCCCCGTAGCGCCATGACGTTCTGGATGCCCAGGTAATGCAGCTCGATCAGCGCGTCTTCGGTCTCCTCGCGCGTAAAGCCCCGGCAGAGCAGATGGGGTACGGTCTCGACGCCGAAGCGGCTTTTGATGGCGGCGCAGATGCCGATCGTCCCCGGCCGCTTGCGTTTGACGCGGGGCTTCAGGGTGCCGTCGGGCAACTGTTCGTACTCGACCTCGGCGGCGTGGCTGGTTACATCAATGAAGGGCGGATCGAACGGCATCAACTCTTCCACCACGGCCAGCACTTCATCCAGCGAGCCCCCTCGCCGTGGCGGAATGATTTCGTAGGAGATCAGCGGACCGGTCGCCTGCTCCAGAATCTCGATGACTTTCATGGCACGACGGGCGGGTTCTGCAAACGCCGCCTTCTACCGCGCTTGTCCGATCAGGTTCAGAAAAGAACGGTCAATTTCGCCGGAGCCAGAGATCGTCCACCCAGACCTCGGGCAAGCCATCGGAGTGGCCTTCTTCGAAGTGATAGACGGCCTGCGCAACGTGTGGCATGGTCGTGGCACGGGGGGCGGCCACGTGCACCGGCGCCCGGTGGCGGGGACGCATCGTCCAGCCCCGGAGCGAAAACTCACGATCGAAGGGTAGCGACCGCTCCGGAAACAGAATGCGTCCGGCCGTCACCACGGCCCAGACCAGCATGAAAAACAGTACGGGGACGAAAACCAGCGCCGGCAGCAGATACATGGCTTCGCCTTGATTTTCCATAGACACGCCCGGACGACGGTCAGGATCCACAAAAAAGGCGTCGGCCATGAAACCGACGCCTTTTGAAATTCCTCTGGTTTTCTGCCGCTCAGTGGCCGGCCGGGGCCTCCACCTGCTCTATCTGCGGCCCGCGAATCGGCTCCGGGCTGAGGTTTCCGATGTCGCCCCGATAGAATACATCCAGCAGCGTAAACGCCAGAAACACCCCTACCATCAGCAGGCCGATGATGAAAGCCAGCGCATTGATCGGCTTATCATATTTGAGTCCCATGAAAAACAGCACGACCAGCGCGGCCTTGATCACGGCAATGCCGATGGCCAGGGGCACGTGCAGAAAGTTGAAGGCGCCGAGGTCCGCCTGACCGGTCAGCGCCGTGATGATGGTCAGCGCCACCAGCGTCAGAAAAACCTTGAGCAACAGCGGCCGGGGAATGATATGGTGTGTCGCGTGTGCCATGATGCCTTTCCGTCTGCCTCAGTGAATCAGATACAGCAGCGGGAACAGGAAAATCCAGATGATATCCACCAGGTGCCAGTAGAGCGCCGAGATCTCGACCGGCGTGTAGTATTCGCTGCTGAAGACCCCTCGCTGCGCTTTCAGGGCCACCCAGGTCAGCACCCCCATACCTACCAGCACGTGCAGCCCGTGGATACCGGTCATCACGAAGTAAATGCTGAAAAACTGTCCCACGTAGGGAAGCTGCAGCCCTTCATAGGCATAGTTGCCGCCGGGAAAGATGTGGTGGTGGAATTTCTCCGAGTACTCGAAGTATTTCACCACCATGAACACGCCGGCCAGCGCGACCGTCAGCCACAGATTCTGCACCAGCCGCTTTTTATCCCCCAGTTGTGCATAGTGCACGGCCAGTGCTACGGTAAACGACGAAGTCAGCAGGACAATGGTGTTCAGACCGCCCAGCCGCCAGTCGAGCAGTTTGCTGGCCGCCTGGAACACCTCGGGATGCCAGACGCGGTAGACCGCGTAGGCTACAAACATCCCGCTGAACAGCAGAATTTCCGTGACCAGAAAGAGCCACATGCCGAGCTTGGCTGCATCGAACTGCTGCTCGGCCGACACAAAGTGATGCTGCAGATACGGCGGATGGTGCGCGTGCGCCTCCGCGTGCCCCGTTGCAGCTTCCGGAACGCCAGCCATGAGAACCCTTCTACGTTGTTGATGACGTCAACTTTCCGTTTCAGCTTTGCGCCTGCCCCTGCGCTGGAATGACCGCCGGGGTCCCACCCCCGTCGCCGTGGCCGTTGCCGAAGATCTCCTCGGCCAGGTGGTAGTCGTAGGGACCGCGCGTGACCACGGGCGTCCGCTCGAAGTTGTGCGGCGAGGGCAGCCGTCCCGTATGCGTCCATTCGAGCGTGCCGGCGCCCCACGGGTTGGCCGGTGCCAGCTGACCCTTGAAGAGGGAATGCAGCAGGCAGACGGCCACCAGCAGCAGCCCGAGGCCCAGAATCCAGGAACCCACCGTCGAAAGCTGGTGCAGCGTGGTGAACTCCGGCACGTAGTCGAAGTAGCGGCGCGGCATGCCCTGCGTTCCGAGGATGAACTGCGGGAAGAAGGTCACGTTGAAGCCCACGAAGATCAGCAACGCCGCGATCTGAGCCAGCTTTTCATTGTAGAGGCGGCCGAACATCTTGGGCCACCAGTAGTGCAGACCGCCCAGGAACGCCAGCAGCCCGCCGCTGACCATCACGTAGTGGAAGTGTGCCACCACGAAGTAGGTATCGTGCAGCGGCACGTCCAGCCCCAGCGTTCCCAGCGCAATGCCCGTGAATCCACCGATCGGGAAGACGAACAGGAACGCCAGCGCGTAGAGCAGCGGCGTGCGGAGCCAGATCGACCCGCGGTAGAGCGAAGCCACCCAGTTGAGCACCTTCACGCCCGTCGGCACGCCGATCAGGAAGGTCAGCAGCGAAAAGACCGTCGCCGCGGTGGCCGACTGACCCGAAACGAACATGTGGTGGCCCCACACCAGAAAGCCCAGGAAGGCAATGGCCACCGAGGAGAGCGCCACGAACTTGTAGCCGAAGATGCCCTTGCGCGAGAACGTCCCGATCAGCTCCGAAATCACCCCGAAGGCCGGCAGAATCATGATGTACACGGCCGGGTGCGAATAGAACCAGAAGAAGTGCTGGAACAGAATCGGGTCGCCGCCCAGCGCCGGATCGAAAATGCCGATTTTCAGAATGCGCTCCAGCGCCAGCAGCAGCAGCGTGATACCCAGCACCGGCGTGGCCAGAATCTGCACGATGCTCGTCGCGTAGAGCCCCCACACGAAAAGCGGCAACCGGCTCCAGGTCAGCCCGGGTGCCCGCATTTTATGCACGGTCACGATGAAGTTGAGACCCGTCAGAATCGACGAAAATCCCAGAATGAAGATACCCAGCACGACCCAGGTCACTCCCGAGCTGGTCATCGTCGAGTAGGGCGTATAGAACGTCCAGCCCGTGTCCAGGCCGCTGGTCACGATGCCCACCAGCATGGTAAGTGCTCCCAGCCAGAAGATGTACCAGCTGGCCAGGTTCAGCCGGGGGAAAGCCACATCCTTGGCGCCGATCATGATGGGCAACGCGAAGTTGCCCAGCACGGCCGGAACGGCCGGGATCAGGAACAGAAAGATCATGATCGCGCCGTGGAGCGTGAAGATGTGGTTGTAGGTATCGGCGGTCATGAGCGTCTGCCCGGGCTCGAACAGCTCGGCCCGAATCAGCAGCGCCAGAATACCGCCGACAATGAAGAAAAAGACCACCGAGATCAGGTACAGTATCCCGATCCGCTTATGGTCCAGCGTCAGCAGCCAGGACTTTAGCCCACGCGCGTGGTTCAGGTAATTGATCTCGGACTGTGCTGTCTTCTGGGCGGCGATCGTCTGCGTAGCCATGGCACCCCTCCTCAGCAATTACTGCTGCTGCTTGATAAATTCGATCAGCGCGGCCACTTCGCGCTCGCTCAACGAAGCATAGCTGGCCGGCATGACGTTCGGATACCCTTTCACAATTTTAGCCCCAGGTTGCAGAATGGATTCGCGGAGATAATTCTCGTCGGCAATGACAGTGGAGCCGTCTTCAAGTTCCACTTCGTGCCCGTAGAGTCCCTTGAAAGTCGGACCTACCGAGGGCGATCCATCGATGCTGTGGCAGCTGAAGCAGGCCTTCTCCCGATAGAGCCGGGCGCCCAGCTCGGCCAGCGGCATGTCTTCGGGAATGCCGGCGCTCTCCAGCCATTGCTCGAACTCCTCGCGCGGATGCACGATCACTCTGGCCAGCATGCCCGAATGCTGCGTGCCGCAGTACTCCGTGCAGAAGACCGTGTACTCGCCGGGTTTGGTCGCTTCAAACCAGAGTGACGAGTAGCGATCGGGCAGCACGTCCTGCTTGACCCGGAAGGCCGGCACGTAGAAGCTGTGAATCACGTCGGCGCTGGTCATGCGGAGCTTCACCGGCTGGCCGGCCGGCACATGCAGCTCGTTCGTGGTCTTGACCCCGTTCGGATATTCGAACTCCCAGTACCACTGATAGCCGTGTACCAGGATTTCGTAGGCATCCGGGGGCGCCGTGTACATCTTGATGTACACCCGGAAGCCCCAGGCAAAGACGATCAGCACCAGGATCGTCGGGACTACGATCCAGGCCAGCTCGACCACCTTCTTCTCCTTGACCGGCTCCGGCACCTCGTCGCGCCGGCGGCGCCGATAGCGCACCACGAAGAACGTCATGGCGCCGACGACGCCGACGAAAATAATCGCGCTCACCAGCGTCCAGAAGTGAAACAGGCTGTCCACTTCCGGCGCGATCGAAGAAGCCGCTTCGGGCAACCAGGCCGTATTCTGTAGCAGAATCATCCCGGACATCGCTTTGCGAACCTTCGCTTCGGTTAGCCGGCCGTCTGGAGCGCCTGCTGCTGGCGACGCCGCTCCCGCCGCCAGAACAGAAACAGGGTGATGCCGAGCACCACCACCGTCACCGCTCCACCCAGCCGCATGATGTTGTATGCGTTGGCTACGTAGGAATTTTCGTTCGGATCGTACTGAAAGCAGTAGAGCAATACCTGATCGACGACCGTCCCCACTTTCCCCTCCGACGCTTCCACGAGCGCCTTGCGCACATCGCCCGGATCATGCTCCAGGCCATAGAGGTAGCGTGAAATCTTCCCTTCGCCGCTCAGGAAAATCAGGGCCGCCGGATGCGCAAACTGCTGTTTTTCAGGCACCCAGCGGAAGGAGAACCCGACGGCATTGGTCAACGCTCGAATCGTCGTCGAATCGCCTGTCAGAAAGTGCAGCCCGGCCGCCGCTTCCGGCCGCTCCAGCATCTCCACATAGTGGGCCTTCTTCCGACGGGCCAGCTCGGGCGTCTCCCGATGGTTGAAGCTGACGGCCAGCACCTCGAACTGATCGCCCGGCGTCCACGACATCTGGCGCAGCGTCCTTGCCAGTCCGTCCAGCACCAGGTTGCAGAGCATCGGGCAGTCGTGATACACCAGCGTCAGCAGCACCGGCCGCCGACCGTCAAAGAACGTGCGGAGCGTCACCGGTTGCCCCGCTTCATCCCGGAACGTCAGGTCCAGCGGAATCCGCTCGCCCAGCTTTTCCTCGATCCCGACGCCCTCAAAGATGGCCAGATGCTGACCGCTCCGCTGAGCCTGCGCCGGAAATGCCAGCAAGCATACCAGGCTCAACAACCACCACCTTTTGCCCCACCACCGCATTGCAAAATCGTTGTCGGGTTACATGCGCCGCGAAACCGCTGAAGGCTGCGGAAGCGTCCAGACCGAATCTCCGCCGTAGGCCTCCACGATCTCCTCCATAGCCCGATCGATGGGCACGCGATAGACGCCCTGTTCGGCATCCACTACGCCATACCCCTCGAGCAGTTGCCGCGCGTGCGCCTCCGTCTCTTCCCGCAGCGGATAGCGCACCGTTGCCGCCGCCACTTCTGCATCTCGCTGCATCTGCCACTGGGTGAGCACCACCAGCCCGACCGAAATCACCGCCAGCAGTACGACGGTGATCCAGATCATCCGGTAAAGACGCGGCGCCTCAAAGTTCGCCTCGTCCGGCTGCACCGCCGGCAGTTCCGCTTCGGCTACGGCGGGCTGTTTTTTTTCCTGTTCGGCCATGGCTTTCGCAGTTCAACAGAACGAACGCCTGATAAAATTGCAGGTTGTCCTTTTTTGCAAAGGGCCTGTAAAAAAGTTCTTAATGCAGGGCCAACGAGCGTGCCAGGTAGGGATCGTTCTGCGGTACCAGACTGTGCCGGCTGAGCCGGTAAAAGAGCAACCCGACCACCACCCCGAGCAGCCCCAGCCAGCAGGTGACGTCCAGCCAGTGGAACGTCATGTGCTCGGTATGCAGCACGGGCATCGCCACCCAGAACAAGTCGATCCAGTGGATGATGGCGAACCAGATGCCCATCGTGCCCACCAGCAGCGGCGTACGCTTGGCCGCCCACGGAAGCAGGATCAGGAAGGGCAGCACGAAATGCCCCCAGATCAACGTCTGGCTCAACACCTCCCAGCCGTGCTCCAGCCGATGCCGATACCAGAGCGTTTCTTCAGGCAGGTTGCCGTACCAGATCAGCATGTACTGGCTGAAGGCGATGTAGGCCCAGAAGGCCGTAAAGCCGAACATCAACTTGCCCAGGTCCTGAAAGTGCGGCGTGCGCACGATGCCCTGAAGCGCCCCCCGACGCACCAGGATCGCGTAGCAGGTCGTAATGAAGCCCAGCGCCACGAAAAACGATCCTGCGAAGAAGTACACGCCGAAGATCGTCGAGTACCAGTGCGGATCGAGCGACATCAGAAAGTCGTAGCTGGCAAAGGCTACCGTCACGCCGTAAAGCGGCATGCCCCAGGCACTGACCTTCCGCTGCTGCGCAGGGATGGACGGATCCGGATCCACGTCCTGCCGCACCGAGAGCGTATAGAGCTTGTAGGCCAGCAGCGTCCAGATGAAGAAGTAGAAGGCGATCCGCACCAGAAAGAAGGGTACGTTCAGGTAAGCCCGCTTGCCGGCCAGGATGGGATCGTACTCGGGGCTGGATGGATCGTACAGCTCGTGGTGCGTCCAGTGATACAGATCGTGCAGCCCGAACAGAATGGGGATGAACAGCACGATCAGCACCGGGAACGTCCAGACGAGCGCCTCGGGCAATCGGCGCACGGCCACCACCCACTGCGCACGCGTCAGGTGCTGGATCATTACGAAAAACAGGCTCCCCAGCGCCAGCGTCAGGCAGAAAGTCCAGCCCACCAGGTAGGAGAAGTAGAACTGGCGCGCATCGATGGCCCAGCCCACCAGACTGACGATGAGCAGCCCGACGCCGATGGCCAGCGGTACGGCCCAGATCCGCACGTCTTCGGGCAGCCGGTAGCGCGGCTCTGCCTTTTCCCGCGTGGGCCGCAACGGATCCAGCAGCCAGCCCGGAAAACCGTTCGCATTCACTTCGGCCATGATCGTATCTCAGCCAGATGATTGATCTCGCTTATTCTCCCTGAAGCCGAGCCCGGACTTCCTCGGGCACGTCGGCCGCCGTCGCGTGCTGACTGCGCTGCAGCGCCCGCACGTAGGCCACGATGGCCCAGCGATCGGCCACCGGGATCTGATGGCCGTAGGCGGGCATGTTGCGCACGCCGTGGCTGATCACGTCGAAGATGTAGCCGTCCTCCACGTTGCGCAGCCGGTCGTCATGGAACGTCGGGGCCGGCGTGTAGCCGTAGTTGCCGCGCATGATGATGCCCTGGCCGTCGCCCGCCTGTCCGTGGCAGACGGCGCAGTAGATGTTGTAGCGTTCCCGCCCCCGAGCCACCAGCTCGGGCGTGACGGCCACGGGAATGCGCTCGACGTAGGCGCCGTCGGCCGTCTTACCGAAATAAAACGGCGTATCCTCTTTGAGCAGCCCCCGGGGTACCGTGCCGGGTACCGGCGGACGCATGGCCCGGCGGTCGGCGAAGAACGGGTTCAGCTCCTGCGCTTCAAATTTCTCCTGAAAGTCCATGTTCAGGTTCGGATGTACCGGGGGCTTGCTGGAGATCATGCCCCGGCAGCCTGCCAGTAGCAGGCCAAGCAGCAGTCCCGTCCAGATCGTGCGCGGCATTGCTGTGATGTTCTGCATGGTGGCTCAGCTCGTGGTTACGGCAGCTTCGGCGGCCGGTGCCGTCGCCGGCGTGACGTCCTCCTCGCCCCGGTCTTCGATGACCTCGATGTTGTAGCCGCCCAGCTGCTCCAGCAACTGGCGCGTGGCCGTCGGATCGAACTTCGGATCGCTGGCGGCGACGAACAGGAAGAACCCATCGTCGGTCACCCGCGCAAAGTTTTTCGAGTAGAACAGCGGGTTGTAGGGACGCGGCAGGCCGTTGAGTGCCAGCATGGTGGCCACCCCCGCCAGCGCCGAAAACAGGATCGTCAGCTCGAAGATGATGGGCACCGAGGGCGGCAGCGCAAAGAACGGCTTGCCGCTGATGTTCAGCGGGTAATCGACGGCGCCCATCCACCACTGCATCCACCAGGCCAGTGCGAAGCCGGCGATCGTGCCCGTAAAGAACGTGATGAAGGCCACCTTCGAGTTGCCCAGCCCCATGGCCTCGTCCATCCCGTGAATGGGGAAGGGGCTGTGCGCGTCGAAGTGGCGGTAGCCGGCCTTGCGCACCTGACGGGCCGCATGCAACAGCGCCGCCGGATCGGAAAACTCGGCCAGCAGGCCGTAGATCGACCCGTCGCGGGCCTCGTAGATGCCCATCGAAGCTTTCAGCGAGCGAAGCAATTCCTTCAGCATGGCGTCTCTCCGTTGCTCAGGACGAGCGTCCCCGGTTTACCTGGACCTCGGCCGGACGGCCGTGGCCGTCGCCGTGCGTCTCGTAAAAGTGCGGATCGGCCTCGGGCAGCACGCCCTTCACCTCGGCAATCGCCACCATCGGCACAAAGCGCAGGAACAGCAGGAACAGCGTGAAGAACAACCCGAACGAGCCGATCAGCGTGAGCACGTCCACCCAGGTGGGCACGAAGTAATCCCAGCTCGACGGCAGATAATCCCGGTGCAGCGACGTGATCGTGATCACGAACCGCTCGAACCACATGCCGATGTTGACCACGATCGACGCGATGAACATGAACGGGATGTTTCGCCGCAGCTTCTTGATCCAGAAGAACTGCGGGAAGATCAGGTTGCAGGACATCATCGTCCAGTAGGCCCAGGCGTACGGCCCCGTGGCCCGGTTGATGAAGGCGTACTGCTCGTAGGGCACGCCGGAGTACCAGGCGATGAAGAACTCCGTGATGTAGGCAAAGCCCACCATCGTGCCCGTCACGAGCATGATGATGTTCATCTTCTCCAGGTGGTCGATGGTGATCACGTTTTCCAGGCCATAGGCCTTGCGGGCGATCACCATGAGCGTTACGACCATGGCGAACCCGGAGAAGATGGCGCCGGCCACGAAGTAGGGCGGGAAGATCGTGGTGTGCCAGCCAGGAATGATCGAGACGGCAAAGTCGAACGACACGACCGAGTGCACCGAAAGCACCAGCGGCGTGGCCAGACCGGCCAGCAGCATGTAGACCTTCTCGTAGTTGCGCCAGTGGCGGTTGGCCCCGCACCAGCCCAGCGCGAAGAAGCCCAGAATCCTGGCGCGCAGGCGGCGGCCCATCAGGGCGGCCCGATCGCGGAGCGTGGCCAGGTCCGGAATGAGCCCGACGTACCAGAACACCAGCGACACAATGAAATAGCTGGAAACGGCGAACACATCCCAGAGCAGCGGGCTCTTGAACTGCGGCCACATCTCCATCTGGTTCGGGATGGGCAGCGTCCAGTAGATGACCCAGACGCGGCCCACGTGGAAGGTCGGGAAGATCAGGGCGCAGATCACGGCGAAGATGGTCATCGCCTCGGCCGCCCGGTTGATGGACGTGCGCCAGCGCTGGCGAAAGAGAAACAGGATGGCCGAAATCAGGGTCCCGGCGTGACCGATACCGACCCAGAAGACGAAGTTGACAATGGGCCAGCCCCAGCCGACCGGGATGTTGTTGCCCCAGACGCCCACGCCGTTCCAGACCTGGTAGGCCAGCATGGCCACCAGCGTCAGCATGCCCAGAAAGGCCACCGAAAAGGCGGCCCACCAGGCTTTCGGCGTCTTCTTCTCGGTATGCTGGGCAACCAGCTCCGTGATGTCGTGGAAGGTCAGTCCACCCCGCACCAGCACCTCTTCATCGGTGCGGGCCAGCGCCGACAGGTCTTTCGTTGCGTGCGCCATCGCGTTCTCGATCCTGCTTGCCTATCGATCAGGCCACTGGTTCCTGCTCCAGCAGCCGGGGATTCGGATTCGTAATGCGGGCCAGGTACGAAGTGCGCGGCTTGACGTTGAGTGCCGCCAGCATCTCGTACCGCCGCACGTTCTTGCGTTGCCGGACAACGGCACTATTCGGATCGTTTAGGTCGCCGAACGTGATCGCCTCGGCCGGGCAGGCCTGCTGGCAGGCCGTCTTGACCTCGCCGTCCCTGAGCGGCCGCTTTTCGATGTTGGCCTGCCGCTGCGCCTCGCGGATGCGCTGCACGCAGTAGGTGCATTTTTCCATCACCCCGCGGAAGCGCATGGTCACGTCCGGGTTCTGGGCCATCTGCACCTGAATGGGCAGCGTCTTGACCCAGTTGAACCAGTTGAACCGCCGTACCTTGTAGGGGCAGTTGTTCGAGCAGTAACGCGTACCGATGCAGCGGTTGTAGACCATTTCGTTGAGCCCGTCCGGCGAGTGCACCGTGGCGGCCACCGGGCAGACCGACTCGCAGGGCGCGTTCTCGCAGTGCATGCAGGGCACCGGCTGCACGACGATCTGCGGATCGTCGGCATGCGCCTCGTCGCTCACGAAGTAGCGGTCGATCCGCAGCCAGTGCATCTCGCGCCCGCGGCCCACCTCGTTTTTGCCCACCATCGGAATGTTATTCTCGCTATCGCAGGCCACGATGCACGCATTGCAGCCCGTGCAGGCGTTCAGGTCGATGACCATCGCCCACTGGTTGCGGTAGTAATCGCTGTCCTGGAAGGCGGGCTGCTTGCTCGGATGGGCCTCCTCCCAGAGGGTGGGATACTGATCCCACGGTTCCAGGCCCTCGAGTGGCGGCTCGGCCTCTTTTGCGAAGTCCGGGTTTTTCCGGAATTCCTCCACCGTGGCCATACGCACCAGCGGCCGCCCCACCATGGAGCCGTGGTCCTGCGTGGTCACGATCTTGTAGGTGCGTCCCGTCTTGCGCACCTGTGCGCCATAGGCCACCCAGGGGTTCTCGGGCCGCCGTAGCGGGGCTACGTTCACCCCCACACCGGTGGCAATGGCGCCGTGGCCGTAAATGTCCGTGTAGTCGTCCAGGTCGAAGAAAGGAGTCTTCCGCTCGGGCCGCGTCGAGGTGATCTCGCGACCGTAGCCCAGATAGACGGTGATCGAGTCGTCCGGATGGCCGGGCAGCACCCAGACGGGCAGCTCCACCGCGCGGCCGTCCAGCGACAGCTCGATCACGTCCGCGATGTAGACGCCCTTGTGGTATTCGGCTTTGACGCCCAGCGCCGCGGCCGTCTTCGGGCTCAGGATCGCAACGTTATCCCATACGATCTTCGTGATCGGATCGGGAAGCTCCTGCGCCCAGGCGTTGTTGGCGAAGCTGCCGTCCAGCACGGTCGGATCCAGCCGGAAGACCACCTCCAGACCGCCTTCCGTCGCCTGCGGCCAGTCGGCCAGTGCCTGACGGTTCGGGCGCAGCGAAACGGTCGGATAGCCCGAGTCCGGCAGGAAGCCGTCGTGCAGCACGCGCTGCCAGGCCTGCTCGAAGGCGCCCCGGCCTGCCAGCAGCCGCCGCCAGGTGTTACGCACCAGGTCGTAGGCGCTCTGCTCTTCGCCGGTGGCCAGCAGGGCCAGCACCTCCAGCGGCGAGTGGGCAGCTTCGTAGAGCGGAGCGATCAGCGGCTGGATGACCGAGAGCGTGCCGTCGTAGGCGCGTCCGTCGCCCCAGGCTTCCAGGTAGTGCGTGGAGGGCAGGTGCCAGGTGCTCCGGCGGGCCGTCTCGTCCACATGCAGTCCCAGGTGGATCACCTCGGGCACCTGCGCCAGTGCCTCGGCAAAGCCCAGGGCCGCCGGAGCGTCGTAGACCGGGTTGACGTTCAGCAGCAGCAGCGCGTCCACCTCACCGGCCTGCATGGCCTGCACCAGCTCGGCCAGTGCCGCATGCTGAGCGGTGGCCGGCTCCTCCAGCGCATGCAGGATCACCGTGCGGCCCAGGCTTCCCAGCAGGTCGTTGATGACGGCGCAGAGCGCGTGCACGGCCGGCGGCTGCGTTTCGCCTGCCAGCACCACGCCGCGCGCACCGGCCGCCCGCAGGTCGCGGGCAATCTCCACCACGTACGGATGCCCGGCAAAACGGGCGCCCGCTTCGCGGAGTTCGCCGACGCCCAGCTCGGCCGCCAGCGCCGCGGCGAACGCCGGAATGTCGCCGGCGCGCAGCCGCAGCCGGTGGTCGGCCATGCCGCCCGTGACCGTGTAGGTGCTTTCGATCACATACAGGCGGCTGATCTCATCTTCGGGCCGCTCCATGCGCCGGCTGGCGGCAAACTCACGCGTGTTCTCGACGAAGTTGCGGTCGGTCGGTCCCAGAAAGTCGGCGTCCAAGCTGACGATCACACGGGCCTCCGAAAAGCGGTAGCGGGCCCGCACCGGACGGCCGAAGGCCTGCTGCAATCCCAGCGCCTCGTGGTCGTCGCCCTCCGGACGGTAGGTGACCCAGCGCACCTGTGCGTAGCGCCGCTCCAGCTCTCGGCGCAGCGCGGCCAGCGTGGGCGAACTGCTCGGCTCGCAGAGCACGGCCAGCCGCTTCGACCCCGCCTCGGCGGCCAGCGACCGGGCAAACTGCACGAAGTCGCCCCACGAAGCCGGCTCGCCCTTGCGGAGCACCTGCTGCGAACGGTCCGGATCGTACAGATTCAGCAGCGAAGCCTGCTCGAAGACGCCCGTCGCGCCCCGGCTGAGCGGATGATCCGGGTTGCCCTCGATCTTGGTCGGGCGCCCCTCGTGGCTTTCGACCAGCAGCGGCCGCACGCTGCCCCGGAAGGGCATGGCCGTGGCGTAGTAGAGCGGAATGCCCGGAATGATCTCCTCGGGCTGGCGCACGTAGGGCAGGATCTTCTCGACGGGACGGCGACAGGCCGTCAGTCCGGCCAGCGCCATCGACGCCCCCATGATCTGCAAAAACTGGCGCCGCGAGGTGCCGCTCGGCGGCTCCGCCACCCCCGGCATGAACTCGTCGTGCGCCAGCTTCACCCATTCCGGATCCCGGCGCAGGTCGGCCGTGCTGCGCCAGAGGCGCTTGCCCGAACCGGGCGTCTCGGCACCGTCAGGATTGACCACAGGCAGTTCAATCATAGGACGCTCTCCACCGACAAACGCAAGATTCCTTCACAGAAAACAAGAAAGCCCGGCTCAATAGTGGCAGGCCGAGCAGTTCGTGGGAGGACGAATCCCTTCTTTCCGGATGCGCTCCAGGTTGCGCTCGATGTAATCGGCCGGCGGCTGATAACCCATCGTGGTGATTTCGCTCTGCGGCCGCAGGTACAGCTCCGGCTGGCGATGACACTCCAGACACCAGCCCATCGAGAGCGGCTTGACCACGCGCACCACGTCCATCTGATCAATCCGGCCGTGGCAGGTCTCACACCCCACTCCGTTGTTCACATGCGAGGCATGGCTGAAGTGCGCGTAGTCGGGCAGGTGATGCACCTTCACCCACTCGATAGACTGATCCGTCGCCCAGCTATCGCGCACGGCCTGCAGCCGGGGCGAGTCGGTCAGAATCTGGCTGTGACAGTTGATGCAGGTCTGCGTGGGCGGAATGTTCGCCTTGTCGGAGACCTCCACCCAGTTGTGGCAGTAGCGGCAGTCCAGCCCCAGCTTGCCTACGTGAATGCGGTGGCTGTAGGGAACCGGCTGCTCCGGCGCATAGCCTACCTCGTAAAACTCGGGCGAAAAGTAGTACCAGACCAGAAAAACGGCCAGCACGCCCCCGAAGACGGAACCGGCCAGCGAAAGCGCCGGCAGCCGGTTGGTCTTTCTGGAAAAAATCTGCGGCATAACGTTCCAGGCCTCAGGCTACACTCTCGGATAAGGAAGGAATCTACAGTTTCCCGCAAAATGCGGGAGCCCTTTCCTGCGAAATTCGGATAAAAAGCATTTCTTTGCAAAAACAGCCCTAACACTACAGGACTTAGCACGAAAAAATCAACCACCCCGAAGATTCCTTGCAGGATTTTCGGGAATCGTTGACAGAGCTTCCGCAATCCGCCCACATCTCGCCGATCGGCGGGTCCGGACAGAAAGTATGCCGCCGTTTTCTTTTTTGCAAACCCTTGGGCCGAAGGCCTGAGGCTTTCGTGTTATCTTTGAACCCGGCCGTGCCGTAGCGATCTGCCGCCCCGAATCGATGTCGTGCGCGTCGTCCATATCCGCTCCTGCCAACCCGGCCACACCGGCGCCCTGCGACCTGTCGGTCATCATCGTCAACTACAACGTGCGCGACCTGCTCGAACAGGCGCTGCGCTCGGTCTTCCGGGCCGCGGACGACCTGAAACTGGAAGTCTTCGTGGTGGACAACAACTCGGTGGACGGCTCCGTTGAGATGGTGCGTGCGCATTTCCCCGAGGTACACCTCATCGCCAATACCGAAAACGTCGGGTTCAGCCGCGCCAACAATCAGGCGATCCGCCGGGCTCGCGGCCGCTACCTGCTGCTGCTCAATCCCGACACCATCGTGCAGGAAGACACGCTGCGCGTGATGGTGGACTTTCTGGACGCGCATCCCGAGGTAGGCGCGGCCGGCTGCAAGATTCTCAACCCGGACGGCTCGTTCGCGCCGGAAAGCCGCCGGGCCTTCCCTACACCGGCCGTCGCCTTCTACCGCATGGTGGGGCTCAGCCGCCTGTTTCCACACAGCCGCCGCTTTGGCCGCTACAACCTGACCTACCTGTCGCCCGAGGTCGAAACCGAAGTCGACGCGCTCAGCGGCTCCTGCATGTTCGTCCGGCACGCCGCCCTCTACTTTTCTCGCACGGCCTACGAGCGCCTCTGCCGGGAAGGCCTCGGCCCCACCGCGCACCTGCTGCCCGACGGGCTGCAACCGGACGGCGGCGCGGGCCTGCTCGACGAAGACTTTTTCATGTATGGTGAAGACCTGGACTGGTGCTACCGCATTCAGCAGGCCGGCTGGAAGATCGTCTATACGCCCCGCACGCAGATCATCCACTACAAGGGCGAAAGCACCAAAAAAGGCGAACTGCGCTACGTGCGCCTGTTCTACGGAGCGATGCTGCGGTTCGTCGAAAAGCATTTCCGCGATCGGTACTCGCCGACCTTTCTGGCTCTGCTGCGGCTCGGCATTGCCCTGCGGGCCGGGCTTTCGGCACTGCACCGGGGCGCGCGCCGGCTGGCTCCGCCGGTGATCGACGGCCTGCTGACCGCCCTGATCGTCACGCTGGGCGGATGGCTGCGCTCGCTGGCGGCCGGACGCCCTCTGGCCGCGCTCTTTCTGCTCAGCGTGGTGCCGGCCTATGCGCTGAGCACGGTGGCCGGCATTGCACTGATGGGTGGCTACCGGCGCGGCCGCATATGGCAATTGCGTCCGGTCTTCTACGGCACGCTGATCGCCCTGCTCTTCATGGGTACGCTGTCGTTTCTGGTGCCCGACATCGCATTCTCCCGGATGGTAGTGCTGCTGAGCGCACCGTTCGCGCTGGCCGCGCTAATGGGCTGGCGACTGGCATGGCGTCGCCGCCATGCCGCCCGGCTGCAGCGGGCGCTGCTGGTGGGCCCCGCCGACGAAGCCCGACGCCTGCACCGGCTACTTGAGGCCGCTCCCTGGCCTTCTTTTCAGCTCATCGGATATGTATCGCCGGAGCCGGACGGTACGGATCGGGACACACCTCCACGACTGGGCGCGCTGCACCACCTGCGCGACCTGGTGCGACTGCGCCAGGTGGATGCCGTGATCTTCGCCACGGCGGGCCTGTCGCACACCACCGTGCTGCAGTTCATCCAGCAACTGCGCGACCTGCCCGTGCAATTCAAGATCCTGCCCGAAGGCCGCCCCCATGTGATCGGCAAAGCGCACATCGAAACGCTTGAGCCGCCCTCGCTCGTCGACGCCGAGGCCGCCCTGCCCACGCTGCGGAGCCTCCCCCTGGGCCGCGCGTTGGAGTGCGGGCTGGCACTGGTGGGGCTGGCTCTGCGGCCGTTGCTGAAGGGAATGGCCCGCCTGAGCGCCCGACCCGGCCTGCGGCAACTGGTCCGGCGCCTCGACGGCCTGCCCGATGTGCTGCGTGGGCGCCGCGCGCTCGTCGGCTGCCACCCGGACGAATGCGCGCTGCTGCCCGAAAGCTGGGGCATCCGGCCCGGCCTGTTTGCCGTCAGCGAAGCCCGCCCCACCCCGCCACGCACGCCGGAAGATATTCGCCAGCTTTATGCTTATTATATACAACAGCGAACCGCCTGGCTGGAGCTGCGCCTGCTCCTGCAGGCCCTCCGTCGGCTGCTGCAGACAACCTGACCAGACTTATGGCTCGAAAATCCTCGCAATACCTGCTTGATTTTGAAAAGCCTATCGCCGAGCTTGAGGAGAAGCTCGACGAGATGCGCGCCCTGATGGCCGAAAATCCCGAGGTGGACCTTTCTGCCGAAATATCGGCCCTTGAAGCCCGGGTGGCGGCCCTGCGGGAGTCGGTCTACCGCAACCTGACGCGCTGGCAACGGGTGCAGATCGCCCGCCATCCCGACCGCCCCTACACGCTCGATTACATCGGGGCGCTCTCGGAGGGCTTCGTCGAGCTGCACGGCGACCGCTGTGCCGGGGACGATCCGGCCATCGTGGGCGGCTTTGCCACATTTCAGGGCAGCCGCTTCGGCTACCGCGACCGCACCGTGCTGTTCGTGGGCCATCAGAAAGGGCGCGACACGAAAAGCCGGAAATACCGCCGCTTCGGGATGCCCAACCCCGAAGGCTATCGCAAGGCGCTCCGGCTGATGAAGCTGGCGGCCAAGTTCGGCAAGCCCGTCGTGACGATGCTCGACACGCCGGGCGCCTATCCGGGCATCGAAGCCGAAGAACACGGACAGGCCGAAGCGATTGCCCGCAACTTGTTCGAAATGGCGCGCCTGCCTGTGCCCATCGTGGTGGTGGTGATCGGCGAAGGGGCCTCGGGTGGTGCGCTGGGCATCGGCGTGGGCGACCGCATCCTGATGCTGGAAAACGCCTGGTACTCGGTCATCGCCCCCGAAAGCTGCTCCCAGATCCTCTGGCGTTCCTGGGATTACAAAGAAGAGGCAGCCCGTGCGCTGAAGCTCACCGCGGCCGACCTGCTCAAGCTGGGCGTCATCGACGAGATCATCCCCGAACCCATCGGCGGGGCCCATCGCGATCCCGAAGCGACCTTCCAGGCCGTCGGTGCCGCCATCGCCCGAGCGCTGCAGGAACTGGAAGGCCTCGAGCCGCGCGTGCTGATCGACGCCCGTATCGAAAAATTCGCCCGGATGGGCGTCTACCGCGAAGAGCCCGAAGCCACGCCCTCGACCGAAACCGGAGCCTCATGATTCGACACGTCTATCAGCACCGGGTGCGCTATCGGGAATGCGATCCGATGGGCATGGTCTACCACGCCCACTACGTGGACTATCTGGAAGCGGCCCGCACCGAAGCGCTGCGCGATCTGGGTCTGCCCTACCGCGAACTCGAGGCCTCCGGCATCATCATGCCCGTGGTGGACCTGAGCCTGCGCTTTCACCGACCGGCCTACTACGACGAGCTGCTGGACGTGATCACCATGATCCGTGAGCTGCCCCGCGCCCGGCTGCACCTCGACTACGAAGTGCGCCGCCACGAAACGCAGGAGCTGCTGGCGACCGGACACGTGACGCTCTGCTTTGTCGATCGCGCCCGCAACCGTCCCGTCCGGGCCCCGCAGGCGCTGCTGGACGTGCTGCAGAAAGCTCTGGAACCCTCGCTTTCGCCCGACGGTCAGCGCTGAGCCTATGGCTGCCGAGCCGACCACCTCGACCACCTGGCCGCCCTACGTGGACGAAGCCACGCTGGACCGTCTGATCCGGCAGTGGCTGGCCGAAGACATCGGTCCGGGCGACGTCACCACCGAGGCCACCGTGCCACCCGAGCGCAAGGCCCGCGGGCTTTTTCTGGCGAAAGCAAACGGCGTCGTGGCCGGACTCCAGGTGGCCACGCGCGTCTTTCAGCTCGTCGATCCCGACGTGCACGTCCGCTGGCACCAGGCCGACGGCTCGCGCGTGACGGCCGGTACCATTTTCGGCACGGTGGAAGGCCGCGCCCACAGCTTGCTCATGGCCGAGCGCCTGGCGCTGAATCTGCTGCAGCGCATGAGCGGCATCGCCACGGCCACCCGCCGCCTGGTGGAACGCGTACGGCCTTACGGCACCAAAGTGCTCGATACCCGCAAAACCGCTCCGGGACTCCGGCTGCTGGACAAATGGGCCGTGCGCCTGGGCGGCGGCACCAACCACCGCCTGGGCCTCTACGACATGATCCTGATCAAAGACAACCACATCGTGGCGGCCGGCGGCATCCGCGAAGCCATCGAAGCCGCCCGACGCTATCGGGAGCAGCACCGGCTCGACATTCCCATCGAGATCGAAGCGCAATCGCTGGAAGACGTCGATGCCATTCTCGCTACGGGCGGCGTCGACTGGATCCTGCTGGACAACTTCGCCCGGCGCCTACCCGACGGCACGCTCGACGTCGAGCCCCTCCGAGAGGCCGTCCGGCGCATCGGCAGCCGCTTCCACACGGAGGCTTCCGGTAACATCACGCTCGAAACGGCCGAGGCGATCGCCGCCACCGGCGTCGAAGCCATCTCCTGCGGCGCCCTGACCCACTCCGTACAGGCACTCGACCTGTCGCTGGAACTCAGTCTGTAGGCGACTTTATAAGGCGCGAACCCGTCCACGAATCGGGCCCATAGCGCCATGACCGAATTTGTCCGGCTGCTGTACCGCCAGCTTCAGGCGACATTGCCGCCCACCCGTGCCTATTCGATCCAGGAGCTTCGCCGGCTGGGCCTGCCCGACGCACTGGTGCACCACCTCCAGCATCAGGCGATCGCCCGGGCCGAAACCATGCTGCCGGTGCTCGACGACACCTGGTTCGAAACCGAGGCGCCGGACGTCCAGGAAGCCTTTCAGCAACTTCGCAACCGGCTTCGCTCACACGTGCGCATCCCCGCTTCGGTCTGGCCCGAATTGCTCGGCGAAAGCCTTCAGGCGCTGACCGGCTATCTGATCCAGCCCATCCGTACGCTCACGGCCCATATTTTTGACGAGGCCGATTCGGTCCCGGCCGCCGAAGCGCTGCGCCGCATGCACTGGTTTCAGCCTTATGCCTACTTCCGGGAGGCCGTCGCCCTCTACGTCGAGGAAAAGCAGGTAACCCGCCTGGAGCGCGACCGCTTCGAGAGCCTGCTCGTGCGCGTCGACCGCGAGCTGACGGCCGACTTCGACGCCGAAGCGTGGGTGCGCCTGCTGCGCCCGCTCTACGAACTGGCGACCCTGCTGCCGGAACGTCCCGTCGTGCTACCTGCCTCGCTGCTGATCGCCTTCTTCACGGAAAAACAGCGACCGGATCTGGTGCAGCGCCTTCAGGCCGAAGGCACCGCCTTGCTCACGGCCGAGGCGCTTGAGCGGCTACTTGCCGGCAAGGAGCCATCGGCTCCGGGTACCGCCCCTGTCGCCGAAGAAGAAGCGGAAGCTCTGCCACTCTGGCGCCGATTCCAGCTGCAGCAGGCCGGCGCAGGCGAGGCCCGATCCGCCAACGAAGCCGCCGCCCTGCCTCGCTGGATGCAGTTCTACCAGCAACCCCCGGCCGAGCAGATGCCGGCGCCGCCCACGGCGGAGCTGGAGCGCGAAGTGCTGGGCGAGACGGGGCTGCGCAACCGGGAGCTGTTCATCACGCACCTGTTCGATGGCGACCGTTCCGCTTACCTCCGCGTGCTGCGCCTGTTGCGCGACACGCCCACCTGGGCCGAGGCCTCGCAGCTCATCGCCCGCGAGGTCTTCCGCCGCTATCAGGTGAATATCTACAGCGAACCGGCCGTCGCCTTTACCGACGCCGTCGAACGCCGATACCGTAAAAATCAGGCGTCCCCCTTGCAATAAACGCGGCCGGTGTGTATTGTTGGGCAACGTGTTGAAGTGATACGTGAACGGTCAAAAATGAGGGCGGCTGTGTTACGAGGGCTATTCCTGTTGCTACTTGCGTGGAGTCTGGTCGGAACAGGACATGCGCAGGATACGAGGCGAATCGCTCCGCCACTTCCGCTGGAACGACTTCAGGCGTATCCTTCCGAAGAAATTCCCTTTGCCCGCCGGGTACGGCTGCTCGGCGCCGGGCTGGCGGGATTGCTTCCACCAGCCGACAGTCTGAGTGAAGCGGAGCTTCTCGAATACCTGGCCCGCCTGTACGATCAACAGGCACGTATTCTCAAAGCGGAAGCGGACGGCGATCTGGATCAGGCCGCCCAACTCCTGGATGAAGCGCTGGAAGCCCTGGCCGCACTGAGTCGTCAGCCCGGCATCGAGGCGGACGTCCGGTTTCGTGAACTGTACCGCTCGCTTCTTGTCGAATACGAGCAGCTCTACGGCACGCCGCCGGACACGCTGACGCTGAGCTACGGCGACATCTTCGCCTTCCGCGAGGCCATGTTCGCGGCCATGGAGACTGTACGCGAGCCGCTGCTGGAAGACGTTTTCACCCCGAACCTCACGGTCCCTGCCAGCTCGGTCCCGCTCACCATGAACCGGCTCGTCAAAGCCAGCATGGATTATCTGCTGCGCGAGCCGGAAAAGCACCTGCTGCGCTGGCTCAGCCGGGCCGAAACCTACTTCCCGATGATCGAGCAGATCTTCGAGGAAGAGGGCGTGCCGGACGAACTGAAGTACCTGGCCATGATCGAAAGCGGGCTCAACCCCTATGCTCGGAGCCGGGCCGGCGCCGTGGGCATGTGGCAGTTCATGGCCGGAACGGCCCGCCTGTACAACCTGAATATTACGCCCTGGGTGGATGAGCGACGGGATCCGGAAAAATCCACGCGGGCGGCCGCCCGTCACCTGAAGGACCTGTACGCCATGTTCGGCGACTGGCATCTGGCGCTGGCCGCTTACAATGCCGGAGCCGGCCGGGTCCAACGGGCACTTAATCAGGCTGCGGTGCGCCACGGCACAGACCAGCTCACCTTCTGGGACATCTACCCGTACCTGCCGCGCGAGACCCGCAACTACGTGCCCATGTTCATTGCGACAGCGCTGGTAGCCTCCAATCCCACCGCACTGAACCTGACAGTCGAGCCGGGCCCGCGCTACGAATACGACTACGTGCCCGTACAGGGCATGCTCTCGCTGGAAGAGATCGCGCACCTGGCCGGTACCGACGTGGCCACGTTGCGCGCGCTGAACCCCGAACTGCGCCAGAACACGCTACCGCCCAGCCGGGGCCCCTACTTCATCCGCCTGCCGCTGGGTAGTTACGCACGCTTCGCGGAGGCCTACGCCCGATTGCCGGAAGATCGTAAGCGGCCGGTCACGACCTACACGGTGCGTCGGGGCGACGCGCTCAGCATCATTGCCCGGCGCTTCGGCGTGAGCGTCTCGGCCCTGATGCGGGCCAACGGGCTGCGCAGCACGGTGATTCGTCCGGGCCAGCGCCTGATTGTGCCGGTCCCCCACTACGAAAGCACAAACGCCCTGCAACTGGCCGAGGCCAAGCCCGTCAGCGTGCAGTACGGCAGCCGGGCCGTCCGCCCGCTCTACACGACGCAACCCATCCAGACGAGGGCGCCCGCTACCACGGCACAACCGACCGCACTGGAAACGTCCTCGGAGCGAAATGAACCCCCGTCTGATGCAGAATCAACCGTCGACGAAGCCCGAACGCCCGAAGCTCCTACCCGTGTCGTATACACCGTGCGTCGGGGTGACGCCCTCAGCGAAATTGCTCAGAAGTACGGAGTCTCGGTGGCCGACATCAAACGCTGGAATAACCTCTCCGGCAACACCATCCGCGTCGGCCAGGAGTTAGTCCTCTATCTCTCCGAACCGGTAACGCCCGAGCGCGTGGTGTACACAGTACGCCGGGGCGACACGCTCAGCGAGATCGCCCAGCGCTTTGGTGTCTCGGTGCAGGACCTGAAACGCTGGAACAACCTCTCCAGCAATACCATTCGGATTGGCCAGCGCCTGACCATCTATCCGGAAGCTGGCGCCACACAGGGTTACACCATCTATCATGTGCGTCCCGGCGACACGCTCAGCGAGATCGCCCAGCGCTTCGGCGTCTCGGTGCGCGACCTCAAACGGTGGAACGGGCTGCGTTCCAGCCGGATTTATCCGGGCCAGCGCCTGAAAATTTTCTCATGAAAGGCTTTCTTTGCCCCGCAGATCGGAAAGCTTTTCCCTTGCAGGCCGAAACCCATGTTTCGGGCTATCGTTCGTCTATGCAGGCACGGCGCTTGTAGGTAAAACTACGGACCGAATCTCCCATCCATCCGGAGAGTGCACCATGCACGACGAACAGATTCGCAGGCTGATCGAACAGTTCCGGGCCAGGTTTCTGGAGCTTTCGAGCGAAGAGATTCAGCAACTGATCGAGGAGGCGAAGGCCGAGGCCCTGGCCGAAGCGCGCGCCATCATCAAGGAGCAGATGCTGGAGGCCATTCTGGAGCAGTCGGCTCGCCTGCAGACCCGGTCCGCAGCAGCCCAACCGGCTTCCTCCGCCGCCGCACCGACCTCCTCACCCCGGCAGCCCGAACCGGCGCAGCGCTCCCCTTTTGAAACACCCCGGGTGACGCTGGTCAGTCGCCCGGAAACGCCTCCTGCGCCGGAAAAAAAAACATCCCGGCCCAGTCCTGAGCCGGCCACTGTAGAAGCAGCCGAGCAGAACGGCGCCGAAATCGACGGGGCCCGCAAGATCCTGCGCGAGATCGAAAACCTACGCCAGCAGCTCAGCGCCAACGAAGAATGGCTGAAGCGTGCCGGCGGATCAGGCCCGGGAGCATCGGACTATGCGGATGAATCCTGAAAAACCGGCGCTGCGCTGGCACTTTCCCGAAGAGGAAATCCTCCAGTTGACCGAGGCTTCGCGACAGGAAGCGCTGGCGCAGGCGCGAGCGTTGCTCAAGCAGTGGTGGCTGGAGGCCATCCTGCAGCAGATTGGCCGGCATCTGGAGCCCATCCCGGCGCCGGAAGAACAGGTTTACTACGTCTACGGCGTCACCTGGGCGGGCCTTTCGGTGCAAGGGCCGGAACCGCTGGAGGCCATTCCGTTCCGCAACCTGCAGGCGCTGGTGCGCCGCGTCCCGGCGCACGAATATGGGCTGGACGTCCTCCGGCGGCGGCTGCAGGACACGGAATGGGTGCGCGAACAGCTCCGTGCGCATCATCGGTTGCTGGCCGCCCTCCAGCTGGAGGGACCGCTGCTGCCGCTGCGCTTCGGCACGATCTGTCCGGAAAAAGCGCACGTAGAAGCCCTGCTCGAAGCCAATTACGAGGATTTCTGCGCCACGCTGGCACTGCTGCACGGCCGCCAGGAATGGACGCTCCGGCTTGGTGCCGACCGTGCCCGCCTGAAGGAAGCGATCGCGCTGGTGCACGGCACGCGGCCCGACGATCCTTCGCTCGAAGCCGAAGCCGACCGACTGCTTCAGATGGCGGCCGAACACTGCCACCAGACGCTCTCGGCACTGGCCGACCGCAGCGAAATCCACCAGCTCGACGTCCGCCAACGTCCGGTGCTTCGCACAGCCTACCTGGTCGCCACTGGCCAGACCGACGCTTTCCGAAACCGAGTGGCTTCCCTGCAGCGGGCCTATCAGGCGCTGGGTATCCGACTGCACCTCGAAGGGCCTTCGCCGCCGTTCAACTTTGCCCGACTGCACCTGGAAGAAACGGATGCAGCGGCAACATGAGCCGCATGTGGTACCCGCCACGCTGTACGCCGGTCACGCTGCTTTTCGTCTACGGCACGCTGCGCGGGCAGATCCGACGATTTCTTCCGGCCACGCTGCACCACGCGGTGCACCTGCTGGGACCGGCCCGCTACCGGGGACGGCTGTATGATCTCGGCGCTTACCCCGGCGTCGTGCCGGATCCCGATCATTTCGTGCACGGCGAGCTGTATGCGATCCGACGCGACGAAGCCTCCCGCATCTTCACGTATCTGGACGCTTACGAAGGGTGCGATCCACAGCGCCCGGAAGCCGGCGAATACCGGCGCGTAATGGACACCGTACTGCTCCCCGATGGCCGGGCGCTTTCGGCCTGGATCTACCTGTACAACGGCGACCTGTCGCGGGCGCGGCCGATTCCGTCCGGCGACTGGCTTTGCCACCGGGGCCAGCCCCGGTGATTACCGCGCCGCCACCTCCATCACGGCCCGCCGCTTCAGCGCCGAGAGCCAGCGGGAAATGTCGATCTCCTTGGGGCAGGCCTCGTTGCAGTTGAAAATTGTGTAGCATTTCCAGAGTCCCTCGCGCGAATCGACCACCGGCAGCCGCTCCTCGGCCCCTTCGTCGCGCGAGTCGAACGTGTAGCGATAGGCTTTAAGCAGGGCGGCCGGCCCCAGGTAGTCCGGATCGGCCCACGTGCTGGGGCAGGCATGCGTGCAGGCCCCGCACATGATGCACTTGGTGGCGTCATCGATCAGCGCAAATTCTTCCGGACTCTGCAGCCGCTCCCGTTCGGGTGGTGGCGTACGCGTGATCAGCCAGGGCTTGACGGCCCGGTACTTCTCGAAGAAGCGGCTCTGATCGATGACCAGGTCCTTGACCACCGGCGCCGTGGGCAGCGGCTCGAACGTGATCGTGTCGCCCTCGCCCTTCACCAGATCCTTGACCAGCACTGAGCAGGCCAGGCGGTTTTCGCCGTTGATCTTCATGGCGTCCGAGCCGCAGACGCCGTGACCACAGCTCTTGCGGAAGGTAAGCGAGCCGTCAATATGCCACTTGATGTGCAGCAGCAGCGACAGCGCGCTGTCCATCGGATCCGCATCGACCTCGTAGGTCTCCCAGTGCGGCTCGGCGTCGGTCTCCGGATTGAACCGCTTGATTTTGACCTTGACTTTCATGGTTACAGTCTCGTCAGTTGGGCAACCCTGAACGAAACGGGCAGGGTGCTCAGTACTTCCGTTCCTGCGGCTGGAATCGGGTGATCGTCACCGGTTTGTAGTCGAATCGGTACTCGCCTTCCCCTTCGCGGTAAATGAGCGTATGCTTGAGCCAGTTCTCGTCGTCGCGCTTCGGGTAATCCTCACGCGAGTGGGCGCCGCGGCTTTCGGTTCGGTTCAGGGCCGAGCGCGTGATCACTTCGGCCAGATCGACCAGAAAGCCCAACTCGACAGCATCCATCAGCTCCGTGTTGAAGCGCTTGCTCTTGTCGCGGATCACCACGCGCTGGGCCCGCTCCCGGATCTGTTTGAGATCCTCCAGCGCCGTGTTCAGCGTCTCCTCGGTGCGGAAAACGGAGACGTTGTCCATCATGGTCTGCTGCAGGTCCGCGCGCACGACCGCTACCGGCTCGCCCTGCGTCCGGCTCAGAATGTCCTCCAGCATTTCGCGGACGCGTCGGTCCGGATTTTCCGGCAGCGGTTCTTTTTTGCGCCCTTCCTTGCGCAGCGTCTCGGCCATGTGGATGCCGGCCCGGCGTCCGAAGACGACCAGATCGACGAGCGAGTTGGAGCCCAGCCGGTTGGCACCGTGCACCGACACGCAGGCGCATTCGCCCACGGCGTAAAGGCCGGGCACGATGCTGCCGCGACCGGCCCGCTCCACCTGCCCGTCGTAGCTGGTGGGGATGCCGCCCATTGCATAGTGGCAGGTGGGCGCCACCGGGATCGGCTCTTTCACCGGATCGATCCCCAGATAGGTGCGGCTGAACGTGGCGATCTCGGGGAGCTTCGTCTCGATCACTTCGCGCCCGACGTGCCGCAGATCCAGATAGACGTAGTCCTTGCCGTTGATGCCACGGCCCTCGCGGATCTCCCGGTAGATGGCCCGCGAAACCAGGTCGCGCGGGGCCAGATCCTTCACGGTGGGCGCGTAGCGCTCCATGAAGCGCTCGCCCTTATCGTTGAGCAGAATGCCGCCTTCGCCGCGAGCCCCTTCGGTCACCAGAATGCCCAGCCGGTACAGGCCCGTGGGATGGAACTGCACGAACTCCATGTCTTCAAGCGGCAGGCCGCTGCGGAGCACGATGGCCATGCCGTCGCCCGTGCTGGCGTGGGCGTTCGAGGTCGTCTTATAGACGCGCCCGTAGCCGCCCGTGGCCAGGCAGACCATCTTCGCATGGAAGATGTGAATCTCGCCGGTGAGCAGCTCGTAGGCCACCACCCCGCAGCAGACCCCGTCGGGCGTCATGATCAGGTCCAGCGCCTGAAACTCGTCGTAGAAGCGAACCTGGTTTTTGACGCACTGGTCGTAGAGCGTATGCAGGATGGCGTGACCGGTCCGGTCGGCGGCGTGGCAGGTACGCCGCACCGGCGCCTCGCCGAAGTTGCGCGTATGGCCGCCGAAGCGCCGCTGCGCGATCTTCCCCTCCTTGTTGCGGCTGAAGGGCACGCCGTAGTGCTCCAGCTCGATGATGGTCCGGGGGGCGTCCTGGCACATGATCTCGATGGCATCCTGGTCGCCCAGGTAGTCGCTCCCCTTGACCGTATCGAAGGCGTGCCAGAGCCAGTGGTCTTCCTCTTCGTTGCCCAGCGCCGCGCCGATGCCTCCCTGCGCGGCCCCGGTATGCGAGCGCAGCGGGTGCAGCTTCGAGATCACCGCGACGTCCGCCCCTCCCTCTTTGGCATAAAGCGCCGCCATCAAGCCCGAACCACCGGCTCCTACGATGACGACGTCATGTGAGAAAATCATGGCCGTCTTCGGTTAGCAGTCAGAACCCCGTTGGCATTCACGATGCGGGCGTATAACCCCAACCGGCTACGATGATGGAGTACAGCCCCACAATGAGCAGCACCAGCGCCAGCGTCCAGGAGAGCGTCTGGGCCAGCACGCGCCCGATCGGATTGCGGATGTAGTCGGTCAGGATGTTGTTGAGCCCGTAGAACCCGTGATGCAGCGCAAAAATCAGAAACAGGATGTTGAATCCCTTCCAGAGCACGGCATAGACCGGATCGGCCAGCCGGAGCATCACCACGTCGTAGGGTGTGACCTCGGCGTCGGGGCCATAGCGGGCCCGCACCGCCTCTTTGGCCGCCTCCGGATAGTCGGGCAGCGCGCCGGCCTCGATCTGTTCGCTCGAGAGCACCTGGGCCGCCACGCTGGCCGTCTGCGCATCGTAGTGCTGCACCCAGAAATGCGTGATCAGCAGAAACACCAGAAACGTCCCGGTAATCCGGTGCAGGAACCAGTTCGTCGCATAGGATCGGGACGTCTTGCCGTACTGGATAGCCATGATCCCCGCTGCGTTTTGGTGTCAGGAACCCGTCAGGTACGTGATCACGGCATAGAGCGACGGATAGCCGCCCACGCCGATGATCAACAGACAGACGACGGCCAGCGTCCAGAACAACTTCTTGGAATGCGGATGCCAGCCCAGGAAATCGATCAGCACGATCCGCAGGCCGTTCAGCGCGTGATAGGCCACGGCTGCCAGCAGCAGAAACTCACCAATCTTAAAAATCGGTGCGTGGTAGGTGGCAATCAGTTCGTTGAACGCTTCCCGATCGGTAAGCGCCCGTAACCCCCACACGTGCAGAATGAGATAGACGACCAGTCCGATACCCGTCAGGCGATGCAGCAGCCAGGCCAGCATGCCCGTGCGGATGCGGTAGCGCTGCAGACGCCGAACGCGCCGGACCTCCGGTTCAACGGTTTCAACCGCCATGATCACCTTAAAGGTTTGCGTTTCAATCCGGTACCGCTTCGCGGGACTTCCATCTAATTTTAAGAAACCAGAAGGAAAATAATCAGGCCATTGCTTCGCTCCTTGCGAATTTACGTTAAAGCCTTTCCCGAGGCGAGGGGATCATTTTATCCACACGGGCGATTTATTTCCTTACCGGGATCAGGACTTTTCCCGGATGCTATCGGCAAAGGCCCCGCTTTTGCCAGCCGCTCTGCCGGTCCGAAAGCGCGGCCACCTGCCGCCTTGTTTTTTGTGGGGTTGCCAGCCACCGCATGGTTTTACGTCTGCTGCGCATAGTGTTTTCGCCATTGCTGCACCTTCTGGCGGTGCAGCACCCCTGCTTTATCCTGTATCCGCCAACCGCAATAACCGCCTCGAACCGGCGGGCGATCTGGAAACCGCGAGTTTCCCAGCCGAGCTTCCTTCAGCCGCCATTCTCGCCGTCGCTGCCTGCCGGCGGTTCCGCCTCTCTGCGCGCTCGTTTCCGACCGCACCCGGTTCGGGGCCCATGGAAAGAGGAGTTGTATGGCCAAGGAGATCATCATCAACGCCGAGAAGGATCAGACGCGCATTGCCATCGTCGAGGACGGGACCCTGGCCGAGTTCTACATCGAGGATCCCGAGCACGAACGCACCATCGGCAACATTTACCTGGCCCGGGTCTGCCGCGTCATGCCCAGCATTCAGGCCGCCTTTGTGGACATCGGTCAGCAGCAGGACGCCTTCCTGCACTTTTCGGACATTGCACCGAGCCTGCCCCTGCAATTGAAGTTTCTGGCCGATCCGCAACCGAGCGTTCGCAAACTGGCGGCCGAAATCGAACAGCATCACCAGAGCCTGGCTCGACGCCGACACCCACGGCCGCACCGCGCCGATAAGTCCGAAGCGTCCGACGAAGACGAAACAACGGAAGCAGCCGAATCCTCGCGGCGACGGCGGCTGGACGCCCGACTGCGCGGGCGACGACGCTCGGCGCAGCGCCGGCTGCAGCGGAAGACTTCGGCCGAAACGACGACCACCGAGGCCGAGGCGGCACCGCACACCGACGTTTCGCCCGAGACGCTGCTGAAACGCGACCAGCCGCTGCTTGTCAAGATCATCAAAGAGCCCATTTCGTCCAAAGGGAGCCGGGTCTCGACCGACATCTCGCTGGCCGGGCGTTTTCTGGTGCTGGTGCCATTTGCCAACTACGTGGCCGTCTCCAAGAAGATCACCTCCTACAAGGAGCGGCGGCGGCTGCGGGCACTGGCCCGGAGCCTGCTCCCTGAAGGCTTCGGTGTGATCGTGCGCACGGTGGCCGAAGGCCAGACCGCCAAGGCGCTCGACACCGACCTGCGCCTGCTCCTGGAGAAGTGGGAGCGCATCGAAAAGAAGCTGGCCGAGCACCCCAGACCGCCCGTCCTGCTCCATGAGGACGTGAACATGGTCTCGTCGGTCATCCGGGACCTGTTCTCGGAGGACTGCACGCGCATCCTGGTGGACAATCCCCGCCTGCATCGCAACATCCGGAGCTATGTGCAGGCGGTGGCCCCGCACAAGGTGGAGGTGGTGCAGCTCTACCGGGGCAAAGAACACATTTTCAAGGCCACGGGCATTGCCGAGCAGGTGGCCCAGGCCTTCGAAAGCCGCGTCGACCTGCCCTCGGGCGGCTACCTCTACATCGAGCACACCGAGGCCATGCACGTCATCGACGTGAACTCGGGACGGGCCGGACGCGGCCTGAGCCAGGAGGAAAACTCGCTGCGCGTGAACCTGGAGGCAGCCCGCGTCATCGCCCAGCAGGTGCGCGTGCGCGACCTGGGCGGCATCATCGTGATCGACTTCATCGATCTGAAAGACGAGAAAAACAAAAAGAAGGTCTACGACGAGCTCAAGAAGGAATTCAGGAAAGACCGGGCCGTGACCAAGATTCTGCCCATGAGCGACTTCGGCCTGGTCCAGATCACGCGCCAGCGGCTGCGGCCCAGCCTGACCACCACGTTCGACAAGATGGCCGAGCGGCTCGCCCGCGAGAAAATTCTGCCGCCGGCTCCATCTCAGCCCACCCCGGAGGCATTGCTGGAAGCCATGGAGCGCTGGCTGCAGGCCTACCGACACGCGGGCGGACGCCGGAACGTCACGCTGCGGGTGCATCCGTTCACGGCCGCCTACCTGACGCGACGCGTGCCGACCTACCCGACGCGCTGGTTGCTCAAGCACCTGGTACGCGTCCGGCTGGAATCCGACCCGAACCAGCCGCCGCTGAGCTTCCGCTTCGAGGATCCTGCGACCGGCGAGGACCTGACCGAACGGTTCACGATCTTCCAGAACGGACAGCACCCGGAAAAAATACCTGCCTGAAAGCGATGGCCCGCAGCCGGGACAGCAGGCACGCTGCCACACGCCGACTGGTGGACGAACTGATCGCCGTCGCCCGCCAGCTCGGCCTGGAGGTGCGCGTAGAGTCCGGACCGTTCCGGGGTGGCTACTGCGTCAAGCAGGGGGACGAGCTGGTCGTGCTCAACCGGCAGCACCCGCCCGAAGTGCATCTGGCCCTGCTGGCCGAGGCGCTGCGCACGCGGCCGCTCGACACGCTCTACCTGAAGCCGGCCGTCCGCCGCGCGCTCGAAGAAGCCTGGGATCGCTCCTCGCCTTCCACGGACGCCGTGCTGGATGTCGCGCTCGACTGACACCCTGCGGGTGACGCTGCTGGGCACCGGCACGTCCACCGGCGTGCCGGTCATCGGGTGCACCTGTCGCGTCTGCCGCTCCTCCGACCCGCGCGACAAACGCACGCGCTGCGCCTGCTACATCGAGGCCAACGGCCTGAGCATCCTGATCGACACCGGCCCGGACTTCCGCCAGCAGGCGCTGCGCGAGGGCATCCGGCGTCTGGACGCTGTGCTCTACACGCATCACCACTTCGACCACGTGGCCGGCATCGACGACCTGCGGCCGTTCTTCTTCGAGAACGACCGTCCCATCCCCTGCTATGCCCCGCCCAACACGGCCCGCGTGCTCTACCGGATGTACGCCTACATTTTCGCCGACGGCACCTATCCCGGCGTGCCCCGGCTGCGCCTGCACGCCGTCGAAGGCCCCTTCGAGGTCACCAGCCGCTACGGCGACGGCAGCCGCGTGCGCGTGGAGCCCATCGAGGTGCTGCACGGCCAGCTTCCCATGTACGGCTACCGCATCGGCCGCTTTGCCTACCTGACCGACGCCAGCCGCATTCCGGAAACCAGCTACGAACGCCTTCGGGATCTGGATGTGCTCGTGCTCGACGCGCTGCGCGAGCGGCCCCATCCCACGCACTTTTCCATCGACGAAGCCATCCGGGTGGCCCGACGCATCGGCGCCCGCCAGACCTATTTCATCCACATGACCCACGAGGTGCTGCACGCCGAAGTGGACGCCCGCCTGCCTGAAAGCATCAACCTGGCCTACGATGGCCTGCAGTTCACCTGCCGCCTCACCACTTCTTAACAGTGCAGTGTGCGCCGTTTTGTAATTTCACGGCGAACCTGCAGCCTCTGAACACCAACCGAATCATCTGCCATGAAAATTCTCGTATTGAACGGTCCCAATCTGAACCTGCTGGGCAAGCGCGAGCCGGCCATTTACGGACGCATCACGCTGCAGCAATTAGAAAAAATGCTCCGGGAAGCGTTTCCAGACGTCACGCTCGAGTTCGTGCAGAGCAACCACGAAGGCGAGCTGATCGATCAACTCCACCGGGCCGAAGCCGAGCACTTCGACGGCGTCGTCTTCAACCCGGGCGGCTACACGCACACGTCGGTGGCCATCCGCGATGCAGTGGCGGCCATCTCGGTGCCCGTGGTGGAGGTGCATCTTTCGAATCTGCACGCTCGGGAGCCCTTCCGGCAACACTCGCTGACGGCGGCCGTATGTGAGGGTCAGATCGTCGGCCTGGGAGCTATCGGCTACCGGCTGGCGATTGAGTATCTTGTAGAACGTGCGCGCCAGAAGCCCAAACGCTAAACCGTGGCAAACTATCGCGGACATCTGGCCGGGGCCACGGCCTTCTTTGCCGTGTACCTGGCCGGATTGTTCTACGTGTTTTCGATCGACGCGGCCTACACCCGCTTCACGCTGCTGGAGCTGGTGGCCTACCCGCTGGCCCTGTTCGGCCTCTGCCTGATGTTTGCGCTCTGGCCCGACGTAGATACGAATTCGCTGGGCCAGACGCTTTTCTACTGGATTTTTTTCCTGGTCGACGTGGTGCTGATTGCCACGCGCCACTTCCAGGAAGCCGCCTACCTGGGGTTGTTCGCCATCCTGCCCGTACTGGGCAAGCACCGGGGCTGGACGCACACCTGGTGGGCCATGCTGCTCATCCCCTCGCCGCTGCTCCTGCTACCCTACCTGTTCTTCCCGGAGCGGCCGCTCTACGGCCTGCCCTTCTACGGGGCGGCTGTCGTGGGTTACCTGAGCCACCTGGTACTCGACGGCGTGCTGTTTCGCATCCGCCGACGCCGCGCCTATCGCTGAGCTGCCATGCCTGCGGGACGCCTGCGCCAGCTCGCCTCCGAAACGGCCATCTACGGGCTGTCGTCCATCCTGGCCCGGCTGCTCAACTTTCTCCTTTTTCCCTTCTACTCGCACGTCTTTGCACCCGACGCCTATGGCGTCATCTCTATCGTCTATACGGCTTTCCTGTTCTTCAACATCGTCTACCAGTACGGCATGGAATCGGCCTACCTGCGCTTTGCCGTGGAGGCCGACGAGGACGGACGTCGACGCGTCTTCAGCACGGCCGTCGGTTCGCTGCTGGGCACCTCGCTGGTGCTCTCTGCGCTGATCGTGCTGTTCCCTGCGCCCGTGGCCGCCCTGATCGATCTGGAGGCCCGCTACCGATGGCTGCTCTACTACATGGCCGCGATTCTGGTGCTCGACACACTGGCCGTCGTACCCTTTGCCGAGCTGCGGCTGCGCAACCGCGCCTGGCGCTTCGCGCTGATCCGGCTGGCCGGCGTGGCGGTCAACATCGGCCTGAACGTGCTGCTGCTGGTGGGGCTGCACATGGGCGTGGCGGGCGTCTTCATGGCAAACGCTGCAGCGTCGGCCACCACCCTGCTGCTGCTGACGCCGGAATTTCTGCGGCTCTGGCGCCCGGTGTTCGATGCCGGACTCTGGCGCCAACTCCTGCGCTTCGGCTTGCCCTTTCTGCCCGGCGGGCTGGGCTATGCCATCACGGATCGCATCAACCTGCTGTTTCTGAAGCGCATGACGCCGGAGCAGGTACGCCGGCTCTACGGCGATCGGTTCGATCTGGAGGCGCTCGCCCACGAGGCCGAACGGGCGGCCCGCGCCGTGCTGGAACGGGCCAGCGGCGTACTGACGCCCGAGGTGCAGCAGCGCATGGCCGAGGCCGCCCAGGCCGTCTACGGCAACCACGTGGTGGGCGTCTACAACGGCGTGCTCAAGCTGGCCATCTTTCTGATGCTGGTGGTGCAGATGTTCCGGTTTGCCTGGCAACCGTTCTTCCTGCAGCACGCCCGCGATCCGGACGCCCCTCAGCTCTTCGCCCGCGTCTTCTCGCTGCTGACGGCCGTCAGCCTGCTGGTGCTGCTGAGCGTCTCGTTTTTTGCCGACGAGATCGTCCGCCTGCCCCTGCCCGGCGGCTACGCGCTGATCAACCCGCGCTACTGGACGGGGCTGTTCATCGTGCCGGTGGCGCTGCTGGGCTATGTGTTTCAGGGCTGGTACTACGTGTTCTCGGTGGGCGCCTACCTCCGACACCGCACAGCGCTGTTCATTCCGGCCACGCTGGCCGGAGCGGCCGTGGCGCTGCTGTTCAACGCGCTGCTGGTGCCCCGGCTGGGCATGCTGGGAGCCGCCTGGGCCACCACGCTGGCCTATGCCACCATGGCACTTGCGCTCTGGGGACTGACCCGCCTGCACTACGCGGTACCCTACCGATGGGGTCAGGTGCTGGCGCTGGGCGCCTGGAGCGCGCTCCTCTTCGGCGTCTGGCATACGTGGCCGGCGCTGCAGCGGCCCCTTTTCGAGCTGCTCCTGCTCGTCGGATGGGCGGCCGCCCTGCCCGTGCTCCGCGTGGTCACCCCCGCCGAGCTGCGCACGCTGCTCCGACGCCGCCCGCCCTCAGCGTAGCCGCTCCCACCGATGCACCCGGAGGTGCGTATAGGGTATCCCCTGCCAGCGATCCAGGTACGGCGTGCCCTCGACCCGGAGCCGGACCGGCGCTTCGGCGGCCACCGCCTGCCGATCGGCCTCGTTTTCAAAGACCAGCAGATAGTAGTTGTGCGCGGCGGTCTCCAGCACCAGGGCGGCAAACGGCGCCTGGCCCCGCGAGACCACTTCGCCCTCCACGACGATCGGCGGCTGTGCTGGTGGAGGCTGCGTGGCGCATCCGATCACAAAAAGCATGCTCAGCAGCAGTAATCCATAACAACGCATGGCGAAATGCTCCAGGGGTAGATTGTCCGGAACGCTTTGCAGTATTTTCGTAAAAATAAAACTTCCATGCCACCAGAACCCGAAGATTTTCCCATGTACCGGATCCTTGCAGGGCTTGTGCTGCTTTTCTGCGTCCCCGCCTTCGCCCAGCAGCTGCAGCCCTTTTCGCCCCGACCCGAGCCGGACAGCTACATCCTGCACGTGACCGACCGGCTCAACCGCCGGCCGGAAGTCCGTCAGGCGCTGGAAGATTTTCACCGGCGCAAGGCGCTGGGCCTGCTGCCGGCGACCCCGACCATCCAGGCACCCCCGCAGGTAGGCGATCGCCAGCCGTTCAAAGTGTACAACTTTGAAACCGAAACGACCGAATCCCGCGAGTTCGAGCTGCGCGTCATTGAAGACCGCTTCTACCTGTGGGTCGAAGTGGCCTCGCTCGACAGCGGCTGGGTGACCGACGAGAAGCTGGAGGCGCTGCGGGCGGCGCTGGCCGACGCCACCCCGGCCGGCTCCATCAATCCCAACCAGGGCATCATCGCCAACGACGAAGACGTTTTCGGCAACCCGCCCGATGTGGATGGCGACGGAAAAACTGACGTGCTGCTGGTGGACATTCGTGACGGCTGGGATCCCAAAAGTAGCGGCGGCTTCGTGGCCGGCTTTGTGTACGGAGGCGACCTGAGCCCTCTGGGAAATGGGAACCGTCGGGACATCCTGTACCTGGACACGAACCCATCGCTGTCCACCAACCGCCCGATCGAATCGCTCCTCTCGACGGCCGCCCACGAGTACCAGCACCTGATTCATTTCAACTACGATCTTGATGAAGAAAGTTTTGTCAATGAAGGGCTTTCCGAATGGGCCGAGGTGATGAACGGCTACGGCCGACGGGCCATGAGCTACCTGAGCGACGTCTCCCACTACAACGTGCCCATTTTCCGCTGGTCTGAAGACAACGTGAACGTGCTGGACGACTACGAACGTGCCGGGCTGTTCACCACCTATCTGGAAGACCGCATCGGCTGGGAGGCCGTGGGAGCCATCACCCGAGATCCCCAGAGTGGATTCTTCACCTATCAGAATGCCCTCTCTTCTCGGGGGCTTTCCTTCTACCCGGTTCTTCTGGACTTTCACACGGCCAACTTTCTGAACAATCGCAGTGTGAATCCCGCGTACGGTTACAGCCGCACCGACTTTCAGAACCTGGGAGCTGCCCCCTCGGTCGTCTACAACGGCCGTATCGCTACCCAGACGCCCGATACGACGATTACGGTAGCCGCCGGTGGTGTGCAGTATCTGGTGTGGCAGCATGTGCGGGATCTGCAGGTCACGCTTTCTGGCCCTACGCTGGTCATCCGCGCGCTGAAGTATCCGGAAGGCGGAGGCATTGTGGCTGAAGACCTGGATCCCGGAACTTCCCCCTTCACCTTTACCGGCGCGTACGAACAGGTGGTGCTGATCGTTACGCGCACTTCCACCTCCGGAAGCTCGCAGGTCACCTACAGCGCCACCTGGAGCTCGGACCAGACCTTCACCAGCCAGATTGCCCAGTTCGACAACGGCCAGGCCCTTGAGTTTATCCTTTCCGGTGGCCTGGAGCTGCTCACCCGCTTCGACAATCCGCAACCGGGCTACACGCTCCTGGGGCGCGTCTATCTGCCCCTGTATTTCTACAGCCAGTTCAGCAACGGACCGCCTGCCACCGAACCCCGCGACTTCACACTGACCGTGCGGGCCGCCCAGCCCGACGGCACCCCGGGAGACGTACTCTTTGAAACCACCATGGATGATCCGCGCGGTTATCAAGGAGTTACCTCTAACACCCTGCAGTTTGCTGAAATTGACCTCTTTCCCTATGCCGCCCAGATCGGCGACCTGCCCGAGGTGCTGTTCATCGGCTACCGGGACGCCGGAACCGACACCAATTCCATCGTACTGGCGACCTCCAGCTATACCCCCGAAAACCGCTCATTCATCGGCCCGACCCAGCAGGGCTGGCGGGCGCTCTGGGATGTCACACTCACCAATGGTACCTCGCTCAACGGCCGGATCATTCCCATTCGGGTCGAATTCCTGGTCGGAAGCGAGCCGGTGCCGTCCGAACCGGTGGCCGAATTGCCGCGTGAACTGGCCCTGGAGCCGCCCTATCCCAACCCGTTCCGCACGACCGCGCTGCTGCGCTACCACCTGCCGGAGACCGGTCCCGTGCGGCTACGCGTCTTCGATCTGCTGGGCCGTGAGGTGGCCCGGCTGGTCGATGGCCCGCAACCGGCCGGCACGCACACGGTGCGCCTGGACGCCAGCGGCTGGGCCAGTGGCCTGTACCTGTGCGTGCTGGAAGCGGGCGGACGGCGAAGTGTGCAACGCCTGCAGGTGGTGCGCTGAGGCTCAGGGCACGCGCTCGCCGCGGGCCGCCGTCAGCAGCGCGTACCACTCCTCGCGCGTCAGCGCAACGGCGTCGGCCTGCGCGCTGGCGCGGATGCGCTCGGGCCGCAACGTGCCGATGATCGGCTGAATGGGCGCCGGATGACGAAGCAGCCAGGCCAGCGCAACGGCCTCGCGGGTGGTCTGCCGCGCCTCGGCCAGTTGCGCCACGGCCTCGGCCGCGCGGAGCGTGCGGCCGTCCGCTTCGGCCGGCGGATCGATCAGATGCCCTCTGGCTACCGGCGACCAGGCCTGCACCAGCACCTCGTGCAACCGACAGTAGTCGAGCAACCCCGTCACGCCGGCATAGGCCGAGGCGTTGTCGTGGTTGGCCACGATGCCGTCTTCGATCAGGTGGGCATGCAGCAGACTGAGTTCGAGCTGATTGACTACCAGCGGCTGATCCACGTATCGAGCCAGCAACGCCATCTGGGCGGCCGTATGGTTGCTCACGCCGAAGTAACGCACCTTGCCGCTCCGGTGAAGTTCGTCGAATGCTCGCGCCACCTCTTCCGGCTCCATCAGCGGATCCGGCCGGTGCAATAGCAACAGATCCACATAATCCGTCTGCAACCGGCGCAGGCTGCCCTCGACCGAGCGCACGATGTGCTCGTAGCTGAAATCGTAGCGCTGCGGCGTGCCCGGCGGATCGTCCTTGAACCGAATGCCGCATTTGGTCTGGAGCACGATCTCGTCGCGCCGCACGAGCCCTGCTTTCAGCAGCTCGCCAAAGACCGCCTCGGATTTGCCCCGGCTGTAGATGTCGGCGTGATCGAACAGGTTGATGCCGACTTCCAGGGCCGTCTGCACGGCCTCGGCGGCCCGGCGGCGCACTTCGTCCGAAAGGGTCTCGGCCTCCCAGGGTCCGCCCAGATGCATGCAGCCGTAGGCAAGGCGCGAGACCTCCAGATCCGTGTGCGGGATGCGATACGTCTGCATCGGATTGATCCATCGGTTGGATGAAACTTCGTCTCAAGGTAGCGAACGCGGACGAGCGGCGCAACGGGAGCGCGGAAGCCTTGGCGCTTCGCGGGAGATTTCCGATCTTCCCCGAAAAAAACCGCGCTGCGTATGGGACGGGTCATCCGGACGGGCGATACGCCGGCCAGTCGGCGCCACCAATATCTGCGTTCCTGTGCCGAGGTGCTGCATCTGCTGGCAAAGCGCGCGCACTTCGACGACGAGGCGCGCGACATGGTGGCTTTTTTTGTGTTCAACCTGCGCAGTATTGCCCAGACCATCGAAGAGAGCGCACAGAGCTGGGAGAACCGGGGCTACTGGCGCAAGGCCGAATCCTTGCGGGAAAACTGGCGTTGGACCCGCACGGCCGCCGACGAACTGGAGCGGCTGATTCGTCAGGATCGCTGGGAAGCCATCCCGTCCGTCCTGCTTCGTCTGATGCCCCACTTTCAACACATTACGGTGGCGTCGATCACCCGCAACGCCGACTGGTGGTGCGGTGCGCTCAAAGCGCTGCTGCGTTCCACAACCAGGTCGTAACCGTGCCCATGGAGTCGCCGACGCTGCGTCCCGGAATCCTGCTCATCGCGCCCCCCATGCTGGAAGACCCGAACTTCTGGCGCACGGTGGTGCTGCTGTGCGCGCACGGCGAAGACGGGAGTTTCGGGCTGATTCTGAACCGGCCGACTACGCTGACGCTTCGCGAGGTGCTCGACGTGCCCGTCTCCTATCCGCTGTTCATGGGAGGCCCCGTTCAACCCGACACGTTGCACATCCTGCACCGGCTGGGCGACAAAATTCCCGAGGCGCAACCCGTGGTGGACGGCGTCTACTGGGGCGGTGAGGTGGAAGCCCTGCTGGACCGGCTGCGCACGAATCCACCGGAGCCCGACGACATGCGTTTCTTCCTGGGCTATTCGGGCTGGGCGCCGGGACAGCTCGAAGCCGAATACGAGGCGGGCGGCTGGATTCTCGCCCCGGCCCACGCGGCCAACGTATTTGAGGACACGCCCGAAAAGCTCTGGCGCACGGTGCTGCGCCGCATGGGCGGCGAGTATGCGCTGCTGGCCAACTTTCCGGACGATCCCCGCCTGAACTGACGTCGGCCGATCAACCAATCGGCACCTCGCCCACCACTGGACGCAGCACGATCACCATCCCGAATATCGGTTCCGAAAGCAACCGGAGCTGCACCTGAAACGTCTGCACGCTACCGCTCCGGCTTTCCAGTCTTCGGATTCCCTGCCAGATGCCTCCGTGCAACTCCAGCCAGGACATCATCCGATCGAACCGCTCGCCCGGCATAAGCGCCGTGAGCATTCCGTTGAGTGGCCGGCCTGTGATCTGGCGATGCGGCTCGCCCAGCAGCGTCCGTGCCGTGCGGTTGGCATACACCACACGTCCGACTTCATCGACCACCAGCACGGCTTCGTCGAGCGCTTCCAGAATGACCTCCGGCAGCGTCTCGGAAGCGTTCGACGCAAACCGCTCCTGTTGTTCGGCCTCGGTCAGTGGTCGCAACAGTACCAACTGGCAGGGATCATCCTCCTCACAGGGAATGATGCGTAGCCGAAGCCGGCTCGACCCGGGTGCTCGGAGCGCTCGGACAAAGCCCGGTGTTTCTTCCTGTACAAAGGCTTCGAGCGGCTGCCCAACCAGATGCGCCTCGGCGTAACCCAGCAGTCGCTGCGCCTCCTCGTTGGCCATCAGAATGCGCCCTTCGGCATCCAGAATCAGCAACCCGTCTGGATAATGTTGCAGAATCGCCCGAAAGCGGGCTTCGCTGGCGTACAGCTCCTGCAGGTATTCCGAAAGGTTGTTCTGCACGCGTTGCCGCTCCCAGGCCCGTTGTACCACGTGCTCCAACAGCGGCGCACTCAGCGCATCCCGGAGCAGGTAGTCGGCCGTGCCCATCTGCAGCAGGTGCGGCCCCAGCATGGCTTCGCTCCGGTCGATCAGTGCCACGACCGGAATGTTGATGGCGCGTACTTTGACCTCGGCAAACGCATCGAGTCCCTGATAATCAGGCAGGTTCAGATCGACCAGCACAAGATCGGGCGGATCTGCTTCCAGAGCATGCCAGTGAGTGATCAGCGCCTGCAGCGAAGGAAACCGTTCGCACACCTGCACCCCGGCGCGCTCAAGCCAGCTGCTCAGTTGAGCTTCCAGCCCCTCATCACCGCTGATCAGAATCAGTCGGGCGGCTCTGCGCATGGCGTGCGTTGTTTAGCTCTGGATTCGTTAGCACAAAATACAAGAAAGGTGCCGCTTTCTGCAGAATGCCTTCTTTCATGCAAACCGGCTAATTTTCACTTTTTTATGCGAAACCTAAAGACCTGAAGTAGCGACCTTAAAGTGCGCCCCTGTTGCCGTATCTTTTATCCGATCCTGCAATAGCAAATTTTTCCGCCCTATGCACTGGGTAACCGACGAAAACGCCGCACTGTTTACCGATCTGTACGAGCTGACCATGCTCCAGGCCTACTACCGGGAAGGCCTGGACACGGCTGTAGCGACGTTTGACCTGTTCGTGCGCCAGACGCCCGGCCGCAACTATCTGCTGGCCTGCGGCCTCGATACGGTGCTCCACTACCTGGAGACGCTGCACTTCACGCAGGAAGCGCTCGACTACCTGGCCTCGCTGGGGCGCTTCGAACCGGACTTTCTGAATTACCTGGCACGCTTTCGCTTCACGGGCGACGTGTACGCCGTACCCGAGGGGACGCCGGTCTTTGCCGGGGAACCGCTGCTCCAGGTGGTGGCGCCCATCGGACAGGCCCAGCTCATCGAAACCTTCGTGCTCAACCAGATCACCTTCCAGACGGGCATTGCCTCGAAAGCCAGTCGGGTGGTACAGGCGGCTCAGGGGCGGCTCGTGGCCGACTTCGGTGCCCGCCGCATGCACGGCGCCGACGCTGCGCTGAAGGCGGTCCGCGCCTATTACATCGCCGGGATTCAGGCGACCTCGCTGGTGCTGGGCGGCCAGATGTTCGGAGTGCCCGTCACCGGCACCATGGCGCACAGCTACGTCGAAGCCCACCCCACGGAAGAGGACGCCTTCCGGGCATTCGCCGGCCTTTACCCCGGCACGACGCTGCTGGTGGATACCTACGACACGCTGGAAGGCGTCCGGAAGGTCATTGCCCTCTGCAAAGAACAGGGCGACCGGTTTCAGGTAGGGGCGATCCGGATCGATTCGGGCGACCTGGCCGCGCTGGCGAAGGAAGCCCGACGCATGCTGGACGAGGCCGGCCTGACGCACATCAAGATCTTCGCCAGCGGCAGCCTCGACGAATACCGCATTGCCGAGCTGCTGGCCCAGGGTGCGCCCATCGACGGCTTCGGAGTGGGCACGCGCATGGGCACCATCAGCGACCGCCCCTACCTCGACAGCGCCTACAAGCTCAGTGAGTTCGAGGGCGAGGGACGCATGAAGCTGTCGCTGGAAAAGGCCAACCTGCCCGGACGCAAACAGGTCTTTCGGTTCTACGACGAGGACGGACGCGCTACCCACGACGTGATCGCCTGCCACGACGAACACTTGGAGGGTGGTGAGCCGCTGCTGCGCTGCGTGATGCGTGGTGGCCGGCGCACCGAAGCCGGTCGCGATACGCTGGAGGCGGCCCGCGAGCGCGCCCGCCGGGGCCTGGCCCGCCTGCCTGAACGGTTGCTTTCGCTCGAAGAAGCCGATCCGCCCTACCCGGTGCACATCAGCGAACGGCTGCAGGCGCTGGGCGAGGCCGTCCGCCACCGACTGATGCAGCAGGAAACCTGATCAGATGTCGCCCTCCTGGGGCCGCAGCACGATCTCTTCGGCCACGGTCCGGGGCGACAGGTGGTACAGCGCCCGTACGGTCCGGGCAATGTCCTCGGCCGGCATGAAGCGTTCCTCGGGCAAGTCCACGCCCTCCCAGCTCGGCGTGTAGGTGGCGCCGGGGAGCAGCACGGTCACGCGCAGTCCCAGCGTGCGCGTTTCCTCGCGCACCACGCGGGCCAGGCCCAGCAGGCCGTGCTTGGCCGCGCAGTAGGCCACGCTGCCCGGATAGGCCCGGATCGAGGCCACCGACCCCATGAAGAAGATATGCCCCTGCCGCCGGGCAATCATCGCTTCCAGAAAAGCCCGTGTCACCAGAAAGGCACCGGTCAGGTTGGCCTCGAGCTGTGCGCGAAACGTCTCGACCGAAGTTTCCCGCAGCGGGGCCGGCCGGAACTGCCCGGCGTTGTTGACGAGCACATCGGGCGCGCCCCAGCGGTCGAGCACCTGTCGGGCCATGGCTGCCACGGCCGCTTCGTCCGTTACGTCGCAGGGCAGCACCAGCACGTCGGCCCCGCGCGCCCGGCAATCGGCGGCCACCGCCTCCAGCTTGTGCTGCTGACGGGCCACCAGCGCCAGGCGTGCCTGCGGCTCCTCGGCAAACGCCCGCGCAATGGCCGCTCCGATTCCCTGACTGGCGCCGGTAATGACAACGACGGACACGGCCTCACCCTCCGTTGATCAGCCGCATGAACTCGGCCCGCGTGGCCTCTTTCAGAAATTCACCGCTCATCGCGCTGGTGGTGGTGATCGCATGCTGCTTTTCCACGCCGCGCATCATCATGCACAGGTGCTGCGCCTCGATCACCACGGCCACGCCCAGCGGCTGAAGCACCTCTTCCAGCGCATCCCGAATCTGAATCGTCAACCGCTCCTGCACCTGAAGCCGCCGGGCGAACACGTCCACCACACGGGGAATCTTGCTCAGTCCGACGATCTTTTTGTTCGGGATGTAAGCCACATGCGCTTTGCCGAAAAACGGCAAGAGGTGATGCTCGCAGAGCGAATAGATCTGAATATCTCGCACCAGGATCATCTCGCTGTAGTCTTCCTCGAAGAGGGCCGACTCCAGGATGGCCCGTGGATCCTGGTGATATCCCTGCGTCAGGTACTGGAGCGCCAGCGCAACCCGCTCCGGAGTGCGCCGGAGCCCTTCGCGATCCGGGTCCTCGCCGATCCAGCGAAGGATTTCGCGCATGTGCTGCTGAATGGCTTCGGTCGCCTCGGCCGGGTACCGATCCACCCGCTCGAAATGATCGATCGGGTGGCTGTCCAGCTCCAGGTGGGCGCCCGAGCGCACAAGCACCCCGGTCGATTTATTCTTCACCATAGTATTCCACGTAGTTGTGTTCGGTCTCGTAGAGCCGGATCCGGTGCAGGCGTCCGGCCGGCAGCGCGTCTTCCAACTCCCGCCAGATCGCGACGGCCAGGTTTTCGGTCGTCGGAATCACGCCCTGCAGGAAATCGACGTCCAAGTTCAGGTTCTTATGATCCAGCTTCTGCAGAATGCGCGTCTCCAGAATCTCTTTCAGGTGGGAAAGATTCAGCACGAAGCCGGTTTCCGGATTCGGCTCGCCGGCCACGGTGACTTCCAGCACGTAGTTGTGGCCGTGCCAGTTCGGATGATTGCAGGGGCCGAAGGTCTCCCGATTCCACGCTTCCGAGCGGGCCGGATTGTGCAGGCGATGCGCCGCGTTGAAGTGCACGCGACGGGTCACGTAAACGGTGGGCATCCTCCAGCCATCGGATTGTTTGCACATCGGTTGCCACAAACGTACGCTCCCGGAACGCGTTCCGGTTGGTGCAACGAATCGCCGATCCGTTACAGGCGAAAGTGCCCGCCGTGCCCTATATTTGAAGCGATCTGCAGCCGGACAACCATCCCCTGAGCCATGGCGGAAAAGACGTTGTTTCAACGCATCATGGACGGCGAGCTGCCGGGCGACATCGTCTATGAAGACGAGCAGTGCGTGGTGCTCCGCGACATCAACCCGCAGGCGCCCGTCCATCTGCTGATTATTCCCCGTAAGCCAATTCCTTCGCTGAACGAGGTGACCGAAGAAGACGCCCCACTGATCGGGCACCTGTTCGTAGTGGCCCGCCAGATGGCCGAACGCGAGGGCATCGCCCGCACCGGCTACCGGACCGTCTTCAACACAGGTCCGGACGCGCAGCAATCCGTCTATCACCTGCACCTGCATCTGCTGGGCGGCCGCAAGTTCACCTGGCCGCCCGGCTAATGGCACATGCGCTTCGGGCTGCTCGGCATCGGATGGCTGTTGCTGCTGAGCCAGGCGGCAATGGCCCAGTCGGGCTGGACCGTCCGGACCGGCTTCGTGCGGGATGTCAGTCGCTATCGGTGGACGGCCGGACTGGACCTCACGCCTTCGGTGGGCGCCTGGACGCTGCACTGGCAGCAGCAGTTCGTGAGCGACGCCTTCCAGTACGGGACCGATCGGCTGGACTTTCGGGATGAATCCTGGACGACCTGGACGCTTGCACCGGCGGGAGATACCACGTTGCAGCCCCGGCTGTTCGGCCAGTGGGCCTGGTTCAACCAGAGCCGCGTGCTTATGCAGCAGGCGCTGGCCGGCCTGCGCTATCGCCCCCGAAACGACCTCTGGCTGGAGCCGGCCCTGGGCGTCGCGCTGGACCAGCGACCGGGCGCCGGAGGAGGACTTGCGCAACCACCGCTCCAGACGGACTACGGCCCGGCGCTCAGCCTGCAACTGGGCTTTCGTCCGCAGACGCCGACCGGCTACACGCTGCGCCTGGAAGGCGGCGGCCTGCTGCAATACCTGACACCGCGTCGGGGCCTCACCGCCTACGTCGATCTGCTGTTTCAGCGACGGGCGGAGGCGGTTGACGTGCTCCTGCAGCTTCGTGGCGCGCGCTTTCGGCGCGATACCTACCAGGCCGTTTCGTTTCTCAACCGAACAACCGCCGCGCCTCCGCAGAGCGTCGAGGCCACCTGGAGCGACACACTCCAGGGGCTGCTGGCCGTGCAACTGCCCCTGCATTCCCACCTGCACCTGCGCGGACGGCTCGGCGGTGAGTGGTTCCGCCGACAGGTGCGCTTCCTCCGGGCGCCCGACGACGCACTGTTCTTCAACACACGCTTCGATCACCGCCAGCTCGACGGCGCCCTGGCCCTGCTCTACGGACGAGGCGGCCTGAACCTGGAACTCGAGCTGGAAACCGGCGCCGAGGAAGAAATCCGCACGCTGACCAACCGGGCCGATCTACCGGCCGCGCAGGCTTCCCAGAAGGCCCTGTTGCTCCAGCAGGCCGACTACGCCCGCAGCTACCTGACGCTGAGCGGCCGGAGTCAGCTCGAAGCCGGACGCCTGACCGTCGGCCTGCGGGCCTACGCCACCATCCTGCGCCACGACACGCCGGAAGTCAACCCGGACGACCGCGACGAACTCCAGCAACAGGCCCGCCTCGACCTCCGGTACCGGCTGACCCGAGCGCTGCAGCTCGACCTTGGTCTGGAGGGCGGCTACTACCATCTGGTTTACCTCAATGCCGTCCGCTCGGCCGAAAACCATGTGCAGCGCACGCTCCGGCTGCAGCCCGGGCTGACGTGGACGCCTGCGCCGACCACACGGCTGTGGCTACAGGGTGAGGTACGCGCCGCTTACACCGTGGACGACTTCGTGCTGCCCGGCCGCCAGCGTCAGGACCAGTCCGCCCGCGAGCTGGGCTACCGCCTGCAGGCCGAGCAGGTGCTTTCGCCCCGCCTTCGCGCGCGCTTCGACGGCTCCTACAGCGAACTGCGGCTGGGTCGGTTGCTCTGGGATCGGTTTGCCGAGATCCCCTTTGACACGCTTCGCACCTACACCGGCTGGCTCCGGCTGGAGGCGCAGACGGCTCGGCTACGCAGCAGCGTGGGCTTTCGCGTCTTTCTCCGACGCGACTACATGGGCGGCCTCCTGATCGCCTACACGACCGCCGAGGGCACCCCGGCTACGGTGAACCGACCGGGCCAGCTCTGGATCGTGCAGGTAGGTCCCACCTGCGGCCTGCACTGGCAACACGGCTCGTTGACTTTTTCGCTGGAGGGCTGGTTGATGCTCCAGCGCCTCCATCGTCGCCTCTACGGACCGCTTCCCGAAGCCTCGGCCGACCGCATCCGCGAGGCCGCCTGGAACGGCCCCCGCACCCGCATACCCAACCTGACGTTTTCACTCACATGGCAACGATGAACGCGCCGCACGTGCGGACCCTGGGCGTCACCGGCGGCATCGGCAGCGGCAAAAGCACGGTGTGCCGCCTGCTCGAAGCACTGGGCGCCCGGGTGTTCTATGCGGACGAAGAAGCGAAGCGCCTGATGACCGAAGATCCGGCGCTGCGCCGGGCCATCGTCGAGGCGTTCGGCCCCGAAAGCTACCTGCCCGACGGCCGGCTCAACCGAGCCTATCTGGCCGAGTGGGTGTTCCACGATCCCGAGGCGCTGCGCCGACTCAACGCGCTGGTACATCCGCGCGTGCTCGAAGCCTTCGAGCAGGCTCGTGAGCAGGCTGCCCGCGAGCAGGTGCCGCTGCTGGTGCTGGAAGCGGCCCTGCTGTTCGAGTCGGGCGCCGACCGCCTCGTCGATCACGTGCTGGTGGTGGACGCACCCGAGGCGGAGCGCATCCGGCGTGTAGTAGCACGCGACGGCGTCACGCCCGAGCAGGTGCGCGCCCGCATGCAGCACCAGCTTCCCCCGGAAGAACTCCGCCGCCGCGCCGACTTCGTGCTCGAAAACACCGGCTCACTGGAGACGCTTCGGCAGCAGGTGGAAGCCCTCTACCGCCGGCTCACGTCCGAAACGGAAACGCCGGGCCAGAAAAGTATCCGGCCGACTGATCGGTAATATTCCCCTGCCACTTCATACGGACGTTCTCTTTCACGGCGCGGCTCCGCGGGCCACGGGCCGCCGGGGATCGGTGATCCATTCGCTCCAGGAGCCCACGTACAGTCGGGCGCCCGGTAGCCCTGCATGGGCCATGGCCAGCAGGTTGTGGGCGGCCGTCACACCGGAACCGCAGTAGCAGATGACCCGCTCGGGCGGCACGTCCCCCAGCAATGCTTCGAACCGTTGCCGTAGCTGTTCAGGCGGACGGAAGGTGCCTTCGGGCGTCAGATTTTCGGCGAACGGCGCGTTCACAGCCCCGGGAATGTGGCCGGCCACCGGATCGATCGGCTCCTGCTCGCCTCGGTAGCGCGCGGGCGCCCGTGCGTCGAGCAGTCGCCAGGCGGGATCGTGCAGGTGCCGCAGCAGCTCGTCGGCCGAGACCACCCGTTCCGGCCGGATCTGCGGCACGAACGTCCGGGCCGGTCGCGTCTCGATCCCGCTGCGCACCGGCCGTCCCTCCCGCACCCAGCGGGGCCAGCCGCCGTCGAGCACGGCCACGGCCTCGTGTCCGAGCCAGCCCAGCAGCCACCAGAGCCGGGCGGCAAACGCCCCGCCGGCATCGTCGTAGGCCACCACCTGTGTGCGCTCATCGATACCCCAGGCCCCCAGCTTCCGGGCCAGTTGCTCCGGATCGGGCAACGGATGGCGGCCGGTCCGGCCGGGCACGATCGGCCCGGACAGATCCTCGTCCAGATGGGCATAGACGGCACCCGGAATGTGCGCGTCCTGATAGGCACGGCGTCCGTACGCCGGATCGCTTAGCGAAAACCGACAGTCCACCACCACCCAGTCGGGATCACCCAGATGCGCCTGGAGCGTTTCTGGATCGATCAGCGTCGTGAAAGCCATCGTTCGTATCTTTTATTGCAGAGCCATTCAGGAACGACAACCGCCATGTCTACGCTGCGTTTTGCATTTTTTGTGCTGCTCCTGCCGATCGGCCTGCTCCGCGCCCAGCCGCTCGCCGACACGCTGTTCGTCTGGCAGGGTTACCGGCAGGAAGGCCGCTGTCGCGTGCAGCTCTTTCGCACGCCGCCCGGCACCGACCGCGCCTACGTGGTGGTGCTGCAGGAGCTGGCCGACAACCCGGGTCCTTCCACCGTGGCCGATGCCCGCTACCTGGTGGAGCGCCTGAGCCGCCACTTCGGCTTCGATCCGGCCGACGCCTACTGGATCTTCCACTGGGGCGCCTTCAGCTTTCCCGGTGCCCGGGCTTCGTCCAAAGAGCTTTTCCTTCGCGCCACCTTCAGCCGCACCACGACGGGCCGGCTGAGCACCCCCCGGTGGCAGGTAATCACGCGGGCCGAAGTGGAACGGCTCACCGACCGGCAGTTTCGCTGAAGGCGAGCGCCTCACGGTGCCAGGCGCTCCCGCACCCAGCCATGCTCCGTGCGCCGGTAGCGTAGCCGATCGTGCAGGCGGCCGGGCCGTCCCTGCCAGAACTCGATCACGTCGGGCACCACCCGGTAGCCGCCCCAGTACGGAGGGCGCGGCACTTCACGACCGTCGTACTGCTGGGCCAGTTCGGCCACCCGGCGTTCGAGCGTAGCCCGATCTGGAATCACCTGACTCTGCGGCGAAGCCCAGGCGCCGAGCTGGCTTTCCCGCGGCCGCGTCTGGAAATAGGCGTCCGACTCCTCGGCGGGCACTTTCTCAACGCGTCCCTCGATCCGCACCTGACGCATCAGCTCCGCCCACCAGAATACCAGCGCCGCCCGGGGATTTTCGTCCAGCTCCCGTCCCTTGCGGCTTTCGTAGTTCGTGTAGAAGACGAACCCGGCCTCGTCGAAGTCCTTGAGCAGCATTACGCGAGCCGACGGCCGCCCCGAAGCGTCGGCCGTGGCCAGTACCATGGCGTTCGGATCGGTCAGCTCGGCGCGGAGCGCTTCCTCGAACCAGCGCCGAAAGAGCACCAGTGGATCGTCGGGTGCCTGCGTTTCGTCCAGCGGCTGTCCGGCATATTCCCGGCGCAGACGGGCAATTTCCGGATTCATAATAAACCTGGGCGAACTTGTTGAAAAGAAAAAGATACTTCGGTCCAAAAATAACGCGTCTGGTTCGCCTCAGGCGTTCGACTTTGTTGAATTTGCCGTGGTGGAAGTGGTCTCGGTCTTCGTTCCGTTCGTCAGGCGCAGCGGCAGCCAGACGGTGAACGTGGTACCCTTACCCTTTTCGCTCTGCACTTCGATGTGGCCGCCCATCATGTCGACGAGCCGGTGCGTGATGGCCAGTCCCAGCCCACTACCCTGGTGCGTGCGTGTCAGACCATTGTTTTCCTGACGAAATTCTTCAAAAATATGCGGCAGAAACTTCGGATCGATGCCCACGCCCGTATCCTGCACCTCCAGGCGGAGCCGATCCCCTTCGGCCGCCAGCCCGACGCGGATCATGCCTTCATCGGTGAACTTGACGGCATTCGAGACCAGGTTGACCACGATCCGGTGGAAGCCGTTGCGGTCCAGATAGACCGGCAGCGGGCCGTCCGGCAGGTCCAGCTCCAGCCGAAGCCCCTTGTCGTCGATCATACGCTGAAAGATGCGGACGCTCTGGCGCACTTCGTCGGCCGCATCGAACGGCTCCGGCGTGAGCACAAAGGCACCGGCTTCGATCCGGGCCAGATCCAGCAGCGTGTTGAGCGTCTCCAGCAGCCGACGGCCACTGTCGCGGATCAGCGCGGCCAGTTCACGATGCGGCTCATCCAGTTCCTCTTCGAGCACCTCGGCGAACCCGATGACACCGGCCAGCGGCGTGCGAATCTCATGGCTGATGTTGCTCAGCAACGTCGACTTGAGCCGGGCGATCTCCTCGGCCCGTTCCTTGGCCTCCAGCAGGTGCCGCTCGTACTGCTTGCGCTCGGTGATGTCGCGCAGGACCACCTGAAAGGCCGGGCGCCCCTGATACTGCACAGGGGCACTGACGAGTTCGACGTCCCGCACGGCCCCGTCGGCCCGCACCATCTGCTGCTCCATGGGGGGAAGCTGTCGGCCCTGCTGCACGGCCATTTCCAGATAGCGCCGAATGGCGTCGGCCTTTTCCGTTCGCAGAAACTGGTAGATCGATTTCCCGATCAGTTCTTCGGGACTGCTCAGTCCGGCAAAAGCGGCGGCCGCCGCGTTCGCATAGAGAATGGTTTCGCCGTCGTGCACGACCACCGACTCGGGCAACTGTTCCAGCAGCTGACGATAGCGCTCTTCTGTTTCCTGAAGGGCCTGTCTGGCCTGCTTTCGCTCGGTAATGTCAATCAGCACCCCGTCGAAGTACACCTGCCCGTCCTGTTCGACGATGCAGCGGGCGTAATCCTGCACCCAGATGATGGTGCCGTCGGGACGCCGCAGGGCCAGCTCGGCCGTTGCCTCCCCTTTCTCACGCAGTCGTTTTAGAAAGGCTTCGCGCTGCGCCGGATCAACATAGAACGAACGCGCATTGGCCCGGAGCAACGCCTCGACCGAGTCGTAGCCCAGCATGCGCGCGGCAGCCGTATTGGCAGCCCGGATCGTACCATCCAGCGTACTCCGGTAAACGCCCACGGGTAGATGTTCCAGCAACGTCCGGTAGCGCGCCTCGCTGGCCCGAAGCGCAGCCTCGGCTTCCTGCAGACTCGAAACATCCTCAACAGTCCCCTCAAACAGTTCCTCTCGCTTCCAGATATTCATGCGCGCCCAGAAGACTTCTCCGTTACGGCGCCGGAGCTGAAGGTAACGGTTGCGCACGGCACCGTGCGCCTTGAGCTGAAGCAGCAGGTGCTCGAACTCGGTTGCCTCGGCCAGCACATCGGTAGCGAGATGCAGCCCCTGGAGTTGCTCCGGCTGTTCGTAGCCCAGCATCCGGGCCAGCGCCGGATTGACCGCCAGCAGCTTGCCCTTTCGATCAGCCTGAAAAATGCCTTCCAGCGCATGCTCGAAAAAGGCCTGATAGGTCGCCAGCACCTCGGCGCGCTGTCGGCCCATAAGCCACAGCCCCGTACTCCAGGCCGCCGTCGCCACCAGCAGCGCCACCAACAGGCCGACGCTTTCCCATCCCCGCAACCACGACAACACGGCCACTCCTACACTCAACAACACGCCGCCCAGCAGCACCCCGTAGATCTGCCTGTTTGGTGCCGGATGATGCGCTTCATGTTCCGGGAGAAGCCGTCGCATGTTTTCTTCAACAGATTATGGTGAGAGTGGCGCGTCTGTCGTTCTATATTTCAGCGAAGCGGTCCATCAAGACCCGCTAACCACAAAACATGTACCACGACCGAATTCACCTTGAAACCCTGCTGGCCAAGGCCGGGTGCGAGCCGGACCCCGCCACCGGAGCCGTCGTCTCGCCGCCCTGCCTGAGCACGACCTTCACACGTGCACCTGATGGGAGCTACCCGCACGGCTACATCTACAGCCGTCACGACAACCCCACCCGCCATCAACTGGAAGACACGCTGGCCCGCCTCGAAGGCGGACAGGCCTGCGCGGCCTTCGCCTCGGGCATGGCGGCCGCCACGGCCCTGCTTCAGACGCTGGAACCCGGAAGTCACGTTTTGATCCCGGACGACGTTTACTACGGCGTTCGAAATTTACTTGAAAATGTTTTTGCAAGCCAGGGCCTTCATTACAGCACGGCCGATTTTACCGATCTCGAAGCCGTCCGAGCTGCGCTGCGCCCGAACACGCGCCTGATCTGGGCGGAAACGCCTTCCAATCCGCTGCTGAAGATTACCGATCTGGCCGGGCTGGCCCGCCTGACCCGTGAGGTCGGCGCCCGCCTGGTGGTCGACAGCACCTGGGCACCGCCGCCCATTCAGCGCCCGCTGGACCTGGGCGCCGACCTGGTGCTGCATTCGCTGACGAAGTACCTCTCGGGCCACTCCGACGTGATGGGCGGTGCGCTGATCGCCCGCGAAGCGGACGACTTTTTCGCCCGCATTCGCATGATCCAGCAGACGGCCGGCGCCGTGCTCGACCCATTCAGCGCCTGGCTGACGCTGCGTGGCCTGCGCACGCTGGCCGTTCGGCTCCAACGGCAATGCGAAAACGCCCGCCGTCTGGCAGCTTTCCTGCGCGACCATCCACGGGTAAAGCGCGTGTACTACCCGGGATTGCCGGAACATCCCGGCCACGAGATTGCCCGGCGTCAGATGCGCGACTTCGGCGCCATGCTTTCGTTTGAAGTGGACGGCGACGCCGAGCAGGCGCTGGCCGTGGCCGCCCGTACGCGCGTCTTCATGCGGGCCACCAGCCTGGGCGGCACCGAAAGCCTGATCGAACACCGGGCCTCCATCGAGACACCGCCTACCCGAACTCCCCCGAACCTGCTGCGCCTATCGATCGGGCTGGAACATGTTGATGATTTATTGGCAGATCTTTCGCAGGCGCTGGAAGATTGACAGCGCCGCATTTTTTATCTTCGGAAGCGCTTGCAACCCGTTTGTCCGGCCATGCCTGTAAAACTCCCGTTTGTACTGGCGCGCCGCTTCGTGGCGGCCGAATCGCTGGAAGGCACGCTGCCGGTCCTCCGGCAACTCTGCGCCGAAGGGCTCTACGTCACGGTTGACCGCCTGGGCGAGTACGTGCATGATCGCCAGCAGGCTCTCGCCACCCGTGACGCCTATCTGGGGCTGATCGACGTGCTGGCCAACGAGCGCGATGCCGGACGCCTGCGCGATGCCAACGTTTCGCTCAAGCTCTCCTCGCTGGGCCAGAAAATCGACGAAGCGTTCTGCCTGGACAACCTGCGCCAGCTCCTCGAAGCGGCCCGGCCTCGCGACGTGTTCATTCGGCTCGACATGGAAGGCAGCGACCTGACCGAGTCCACACTCCGGATTTTCGAGCAGGTCTACCCGGACTACCCCGACCATGTGGGCCCTGTGCTCCAGGCCTATCTGAAGCGCACCGCCCGCGACATTGCCCGCATGTGTGAGTTGAAGGCGCGCGTGCGCCTCTGCAAGGGCGCCTACAAAGAACCGCCTGAGATCGCCTACCAGGACATGCCGACCATCCGTGCTCGTTTCATCGAGTACATGCAGCGCCTGCTGCTTGAAGGACGCTATCCGGGCATTGCCACGCACGACGACGTGCTGATCGAGGCCACCAAACGCTTCGCCGCCGAGCACCAGATCGGGAGCGATCGCTTCGAATTCCAGATGCTCTACGGCATTCGGCCCGAAACGCAGCGTGAACTGGTCCGCCAGGGCTATCGAATGCGCGTGTACGTGCCCTACGGGACCGAGTGGCTGCCCTACTTCTACCGGCGACTGCGCGAGCGCAAGGAGAATGTCTGGTTCGTAGTGAAGAACCTGTTCCGCCGCTGAGCTATCGCACGCGAAGCCGCTGCCCGGGCCGAATCGTGGCGGTGCGCAGGCCGTTCTGCCGTCGGAGTTCCGGCACCGAAAGGCCGTAGCGGCGCGCGATGTCCCACAGCGTTTCGCCCGGCCGCACCGTGTGATACCGGGTCGATGCGTCATCGGCGGCTTCTACTTCCAGTTCGTTCAGGACCGCTTCTACGCCGGGCACACGCGCGGCTACCTGTGCCATTCGCTGGCGAAGCGCCTCGGACGGTACCACGCCGCGCAGCGTAACCCGGCCTTCCTGCACGACCACCGTCGGTAGATACGCACGCAATTCCGGCACGTCGCTCAATGCCAGCAACACCTGCGTGGCCAGCGCCCGGTCCCGCACATGCCGGGCGACCGTGCCTGTATCAGAGGGGATGTAAAACGATGCTTTCGGCAGAGGCTGCGCGGGCAGCGGGTCCACGGCTTCAACCGGGCGAGGATGCTCCGCCGCCGACGCACCTGGATGCTCCGGCGACGGAGCACACCCCGCCACGATCAGCGTCCATCCCAGTCCGACGATCCAGCCCCGGCGTTCAGTCATCCGGCCACGGTCGTCGATGCCGCCGCGTGTTCCTGTTCGGCCAGCCAGCGCTCGGCGTCGATGGCCGCCATGCAGCCCGAACCGGCCGCCGTCACGGCCTGGCGGTAGACGCGGTCCTGCACGTCGCCGCAGGCAAAGACACCGGGAATGTTGGTGTGCGTCGAGCAGTTTTTCGTCTTGATGTAGCCCTGCTCGTCCATTTCCAGCCAGCCCCGGAAGACCTCCGTGTTGGGTTTGTGGCCGATCGCAATGAAGAGCCCTTTCACAGGCAGTACCGAGACTTCGCCGGTTTTCACATTGCGCAGGCGCACACCTTCGACTTCGTTTTCGCCCAGCACGTCCTCGACCACCGTATTCCAGATGAAGGTGATCTTTTCGTTTTTGAAGGCGCGTTCCTGCATGATCTTCGAGGCCCGGAGCTGATCCCGCCGGTGGATGACGTACACGCGCGTGGCAAAGCGCGTCAGGAAGAGCGCTTCTTCCATGGCCGTGTCGCCGCCGCCCACGACGGCTACCTCCATGCCCCGGAAGAAGGCACCGTCGCACGTAGCGCAGGCCGAAACGCCACGGCCGATCAGCCGCCGCTCGTTTTCCAGCCCCAGGTATTTGGCCGAGGCGCCGGTGGCAATGATCACGGCATCGGCCAGCACCGGCGTCTGGTCATCGACCAGCAGGCGAAACGGCCGGCGCGAAAAATCCACGGCCGTTACCGTGCCGTAGCGCAGATCGGCCCCGAAGCGGGCGGCCTGCTGCTCGAAGCGCTGCATGAGCTCGGGTCCCAGAATGCCCTCCGGAAAGCCCGGATAGTTTTCGACCTCGGTGGTGGTGATGAGCTGGCCGCCCGGCTCCGGCCCGCGAAACACCACCGGAGCCAGGTTGGCCCGTGCGGCATAGAGTGCGGCCGTCAATCCGGCCGGTCCGGTCCCGATGATCACCAGCGTGTGGTGTTCAGCACCTTCGAAGTCGATGCCCTCGAAGGCCGACAGATCGGGTTGCGTCATGGCTTCCCCGTTCGCTTTGTGAACAGCATTCAGGCGGCTTCGGCCGAAACCAGCGCCTCCAGTTTCTCGACCAGCACCTTTTTCGGCACAGCGCCGATGAGCTGATCGACCACCTGACCGTTCTTGAAGAACAGCAGCGTGGGAATCGAGCGAATGCCGTACTGCATGGCCGTGCGCGGATTGTGGTCCACATCCAGCTTGCCCACTTTGGCCCGGCCTTCGTACTCGGCCGCCAGCTCTTCGATAATCGGCGCGATCATCCGGCACGGCCCGCACCAGACCGCCCAGAAATCGACGAGCACCGGCACGTCGGACTGCAGCACTTCCTGCTCGAAGTTGTCGTCGGTCAGCGTCACGTACTTGACGTTCTCACCCATGATGGCTTCCATTTAGCTGTTTAGACAGAAAGTTCGTCGGGTTCAACAGGTGTGGTCCGGGGTAGTTTCGGCGCTACACGGTGGGCATCCGGGACGGAATCGCCGTCTCGTAGGGCGCCACCAGCTGCGCGCGCTCCAGGTTCAGAATCGGTTGACCGTCCACCAGCAGCTCCAGGTGTTCGGCGTCGGTGACTGTCCCGATGCGCCGCGCCTGCACCGGCCGTCCTTCCAGCAGGCGGGCTACTTCCGCCTCGTGCTCGGGCGCCACGGTGAAGACGATGCGCGACTGCGCCTCGCCGAACAGCAGCGCGTCGAGCCGCACCTCCGGCGCGCCCGGTAGCTCGACGCGCGCGCCCAGTCCCGGCGAGAAGATCACGCATTCGGCCAGGCACACGGCCAGTCCGCCGTCGGCCACGTCGTGCGCGCTGCGGACCAGTCCGGCTTCGATCAATGCCAGCAGCGCCTGCTGCACGGCCTTCTCCTCCTCCAGGTCCAGGTGCGGTGCATCGCCCGCCGTGATCCCGTGTACATAGGCTAAGTACTCGGAGCCCCCCAGATCGTTACGGTGCAGCCAGGCGGCCGGCGTCAGCAGGTAAATGTGATCGCCGGCCTGCTTGAAATCGGCCGTGGTAGCGCGCGTCACGTCTTCCAGCACGCCCAGCATCCCGATCGTGGGCGTGGGGAAAATGGCACCCTGAGGGTTTTCGTTGTAAAACGAGACGTTGCCGCCGGTGACAGGCGTTTCCAGCGCGCGACAGGCGTCGCCGATGCCGGCGACGGCTTCTTTGAAGGTCCAGTAGACCTCCGGCTTGTACGGGTTGCCGAAGTTCAGGCAGTTCGTGATGGCCACGGGGCGTCCGCCCGCGCAGACGACGTTGCGGGCCGCCTCGCACACGGCGATCTGTCCGCCCCGTCGGGGATTCAGGTACACGTAGCGGCCGTTGCCGTCCACCTTGACGGCCAGCGCCTTGCGGGTACCTTTGATACGAATGACGGCCGCATCGCTGGGACCGGGTCCGACCACCGTATTGGTGCGCACCATCGTATCGTACTGCTCGAAGACCCAGCGTTTGGAAGCGATGTTGGGGCTTCCGAGCAGTTGCAGCAGCACATCGCCCGCCGTTTCCGGCGTGACGTCCGGCAGCGTGGCGGGATCGAAGGCGAGCGTTTCGTCCAGGTAGGCCGGACGCCGGGCTTCCCGGTAGTAGACCGGGGCACCGCCACCGAGCACCAGATGTTCGGCCTCGACGTCGGCCACGAGCTGGCCGTGCCAGTAGACGCGTACGCGGCCGTCGTCGGTCACCTCACCGATGCAGGCGGCGTGCAGGTCCCATTTGCGGAACACTTCTTCCAGTTCGGCCGCCTTTTCCGGCTCGCATACCACGAGCATGCGCTCCTGGCTTTCGGAGAGCATGATCTCGTAGGGCGTCATGTCGGGCTCACGCACCGGAACCCGCTCCAGGTAAAGCACCATGCCGCTTTTACCGCGGGCACTCATCTCGCACGAAGAGCAGGTGAGCCCGGCCGCGCCCATGTCCTGCATGCCGACGATAAGCCCTTTGCGGATGGCCTCCAGCGTGGCCTCCAGGAGCAGCTTTTCGGTAAAGGGATCGCCCACCTGGACGCTCGGCCGTTTGGCCTCGCTTTCTTCCGTGATTTCTTCGGAAGCGAACGTGGCCCCGTGGATGCCGTCGCGTCCGGTGGCCGAGCCCACGATGTAAACCAGGTTGCCTTTACCCCGCGCGGCGGCCGAGACGGTCTGTCCGACGCGGACGATGCCCACGCTCATCGCATTGACGAGCGGGTTGCCCTCGTAGGACGGATCGAAATAGACCTCGCCCGCCACGGTGGGGACGCCGAAGGCGTTGCCGTAGTCGGCAATGCCGCGCACGACGCCGTCGAGCAGGTAGCGCACGCGCGGATTGTCGAGCCGCCCGAAGCGAAGCGAGTTCAGCGCACAGATCGGGCGGGCGCCCATCGTGAAGATGTCGCGGTGGATGCCGCCCACGCCGGTAGCCGCGCCCTGGTAGGGTTCGACGGCCGACGGGTGGTTGTGGCTTTCGATCTTGAAGGCCACGGCCAGTCCGTCGCCGATGTCCACCAGCCCCGCATTTTCCTCGCCGGCGCCCACCAGCAGGGCCGGTCCTTCACGCGGCAGCGTCTTCAGGACCGCAATGGAGTTTTTGTAGGAGCAGTGTTCGCTCCACATGACGGAGTAGATACCCAGCTCTGTAAAGGTGGGTGTGCGGCCCAGTTTTTCGACGATCCAGCCGTATTCTTCGTCGGTCAGGCCGTGCTGGCGGGCCAGTTCGAGCGTGACTTCGGGTTCGTGGAGCAGCGTTTCGGCCATAGGTTCGGGGATTGCGTCGGTGACGGCGAGAGAACGCGCAAGGCGCGCGATCTATCCGGCGTTTGCGGATTTTTTGAAAGGGGTAAAATAAAAACGCGCGGACCGGCCTGCAGTCGCAGGCAGATCCGCGCGTGACATTCAAGGTCCCTGGCACCGACCTACTCTCCCGCCCTTTTCGGGCAGTACCATCGGCGCTGCGGGGCTTAACTTCTCTGTTCGGAATGGGAAGAGGTGTTTCCCCCGCGCTATAGGCACCAGAGACCCGGACGCGCCGAAGCGCGTCCCGCAAACTCATGACATGCGACACGCCGCAAGGTAGCGGCAAACCGGGCGCGGCAAAAAGCGCACGGTTGCTTGCCTGTAAAAGGGGTAGGGATTAAGTCACGCGGGCGATTAGTACGGCTCGGCTCAACGGGTTACCCCGCTTACACCTGCCGCCTATCGACGTCCTGGTCTCGGACGGCCCGCAGGGGAGGCCTCATCTTGCGGTGGGCTTCGCGCTTAGATGCTTTCAGCGCTTATCCCTTCCGGACATAGCTACCCAGCGGTGCACCTGGCGGCACAACTGGTACACTAGAGGTCCGTCCACCCCGGTCCTCTCGTACTAGGGGCAGCTCCGCTCAAGCCTCCTGCGCCCGCCGCAGATAGGGACCGAACTGTCTCACGACGTTCTGAACCCAGCTCACGTACCGCTTTAATGGGCGAACAGCCCAACCCTTGGGACCTTCTCCAGCCCCAGGATGCGATGAGCCGACATCGAGGTGCCAAACCGGGGCGTCGATGTGAACTCTTGGCCCCGATCAGCCTGTTATCCCCGGCGTACCTTTTATCCTTTGAGCGACGGCCCTTCCATTCGGAACCGCCGGATCACTAGGCCCGGCTTTCGCCCCTGCTCGACTTGTGTGTCTCGCAGTCAAGCCCCCTTATGCCCTTGCACTCTACGCACGATTACCGACCGTGCTGAGGGGACCTTTGGGAGCCTCCGTTACGCTTTAGGAGGCGACCGCCCCAGTCAAACCACCCACCTGACACTGTTCCCCGACCGGATAACGGCCGTGGGTTAGGCGCCAGCCAGAGCGAGGGCGGTATCTCAAGGGCGGCTCCACCGGAGCTGGCGCCCCGGCTTCACAGCCTCCCGCCTATCCTGCACACGCCCTGGCCGGCGTCAATGCCAGGCTGCAGTAAAGGTGCACGGGGTCTTTCCGTCCCGCGGCGGGTAGCCAGCGTCTTCACTGGCACCACAATTTCACCGAGCCCGTGGCCGAGACAGTGCCCAGGTCGTTACACCATTCGTGCAGGTCGGAACTTACCCGACAAGGAATTTCGCTCACCCTGATCCCACTGTTTCCAGCGGGGGTGGACCATCTCTTTATCCAGCAGCCAGCTGGGCCTTGATCGCTTCCAGACGCGGTCGGTCGCCGGTGTTCATCGAACTTGCAAGATCGATGATTTCGGCCAGGCCTTCCCGCGTCAGATGGCGTCCTTCTTTCATCATCAGCACAACGCGTCGGAATTTCCGGAAGTCCACGTTCTTGCGGGTCTTCAACGGGTGTTTCAGAAAGAACTCGCAGAGCTGCTCCAGGTGCTTCAGTTTGCGCACCCGGTAGGCATAGCGATCTGCGTGATTTTTCCGAACCACCCCGAAGCCGAAGAACCGCTTGAGCGCATACAGGATCTGAATGTCGCGCTCATGCTGGACCACCGTGAACTCCGGGAGCACCTGATAGCCGGTGCTCATCTCCGGGTGTTCGGCAATGCCCACGTGAAAACAACCTTCACCGTCGACAAAGCCGACCACCCAATCGGCAGTGAGCTGCATGAAAGTATTGGTTTGGTTTTATTTCAGGCCCGACTGGTACTGGATACCCGGCGTATGGCCTCTGAGGATCCCCCGCTTGCGGCGGGGTTTCCTGCGGGTTACCCAATCCACTTCATTTTTACGCCCGCCCTTGGGCGGGAGACGTAGAAGTGGCTCTCAGGGCGTTCCCGCATACAGCCGGGCTTGCCCCACAGGTTACCCTGTGGGCAGGCAGCGGATGCTACCTTAGGACCGTTATAGTTACGGCCGCCGTTTACCGGGGCTTCGGTCGGGAGCTTCTCCCGGCGCGAGGCCGGGATAACCCCCTTCCTTAACCTTCCGGCACCGGGCAGGTGTCACTCCCTATACGTCCTCTTACGAGTTCGCAGAGAGCTGTGTTTTTGTTAAACAGTCGCCTGGGCCTGGTCACTGCGGCCCCCTCCCGCTTTTGGATGGGAGGAGGCGCCCCTTCTCCCGAAGTTACGGGGCCAATTTGCCGAGTTCCTTAGCCACGGATCACTCGAGCGCCTGAGGATACTCGCCTCGCCCACCTGTGTCGGTTTCCGGTACGGGCACCCGAAGACAACCTGCGACGCTTTTCTTGGCAGTGTGCTTGGGGCCTCTATGGGTTTCCCTTGCGGGTCCCCCTACTGTCGCCTTTCGGCCTTAGCGGGTGGCGGATTTGCCTACCACCCAGCCTACGGGCTTCAACGCCCTATTCCGTCAGGGCGCGGGCCTTACGCTCCTGCGTCACGCCTCAGGTTAGCGCCTTCGGGTGGCACGGGAATATTAACCCGTTTCCCATCGCCTACGCCTTTCGGCCTCGGCTTAGGACCCGGCTAACCCTGCTCCGATTAGCGTTGAGCAGGAACCCTTGGGCTTACGGCGGACGGGTTTTTCACCCGTCTTCTCGTTACTCATGCCTACATTTTCTTTTCCAGTCGCTCCACCGCCCCTCACGAGACGACTTCAGCGCAACTGGAATGCTCCCCTACCGCTTGCAGCCCGAAGGCTGCAAACCCGAAGCTTCGGCGCCAGGCTTGATGCCCGACAATTTTCGGCGCCGGGCCGCTCGACCAGTGAGCTGTTACGCACTCTTTAAAGGAATGGCTGCTTCTAAGCCAACCTCCTGGTTGTCTTAGCAGCCCGACCTCCTTTGCCCAACTTAGCCTGGACTTCGGGGCCTTAGCTGTCGGTCTGGGTTGTCCCCCTCTCGGACATGGACCTTATCGCCCATGCCCTCACTGCCGCAGAGCATGTGCGGGCATTCGGAGTTTGACTGGGTTTGGTACCCGGTGAAGGGCCCTAGCCCAACCAGTGCTCTACCTCCCGCACACTCGGC